>CAWJND010000008.1:0-245821 GCA_963844095.1 uncultured Solirubrobacterales bacterium | reverse complement strand
AGCAGCGGCAGATTCGCGGCCTCCGAGCCGGCCGCCTGCGCGGCCTGGCGCGTCATCCGCCCGATCGCATCCGCGTACGGACGCAGGGCGGAGATGCGCTGCTCTGCCCGCCGCAAACGGGCAGCGGCCACCATCTCCATCGCCCGGGTGATCTTCTGGATGTTCTTCACCGAGGCGATCTTGTTCTTGACGTCGCGTTGGGATGCCATGACGATTGACCTTGGCCGGCGCTAAGCCGCCTGAGGCTCCTGCTCGACGGGGGATTCGTCCTTGCGTAGCGGCGCGTCCTCATCTAGCGGCTGGCCCTCCTCGTCGAGGTCGTAGCCGAAGTCTTGTGCGAACGCCTCGACGGTGTCGCGCACCTCCTTCTGCGTCTCATCCGACCAGTCGCCGCCGTTGATCTTCGCGCGTAGCTCCGGGTGCTGGGAGTGCAGTCTTTCGGTTACCGCGAGCAGGAACTCGGGCACGCGCTCGACGTTGAGGCGGTCCAGATAGCCGTTGGTCGCAGCGAAGATCTGCACGACCTGATCCTCGACCGCCAGCGGCGCGCGCTCGTGCTGGTTGAGTGTCGCCACCAGACGTTCGCCGCGGGCCAGCGTGCGCTGTGTATCGGCGTCGAGGTCCGAGCCGAACTGCGCGAAGGCCTCGAGATCGCGGTACTGGGAGAGCTCGAGCTTGATTCGCCCGGCGACCTTCTTCATCGGTCCGATCTGTGCGTTACCACCAACGCGCGAGACCGAGATGCCGACGTTGATCGCTGGGCGCACGCCAGAGTTGAACAGCTTCGACTCCAGGAAGATCTGCCCGTCGGTGATCGAGATCACGTTCGTCGGGATGTACGCGGAAACGTCGCCGGCCTGCGTCTCGATGATCGGCAGCGCCGTCAGCGAGCCGCCGCCGAGGTCGTCGTTGAGCTTGACGGCACGCTCCAGCAGGCGCGAGTGCAGGTAGAAGACGTCGCCCGGGTATGCCTCGCGGCCCGGCGGGCGGCGCAGCAGCAGCGACATCTGACGGTATGCGTAGGCGTGCTTGGTCAGGTCGTCGTACACGCACAGCGCGTGCTTGCCGTTATAGAGGAAGTGCTCGGCCATCGCGCAGCCGGCATAGGGAGCCATGAACTTGATCGGAGCGGCCTCATCGGCGGGCGCCGCGACGATGATCGTGTTCTCCAGGGCCCCGTACTCCTCCAGCGTCTGGGCGAGCGCCACGACAGTCGACATGCGCTGGCCGATGGCGACGTACACCGACACCACGCCGGTGTCCTTGTTGTTGATGATCGTGTCGATCGCGATCGCCGTCTTGCCGGTCTGGCGATCGCCGATGATGAGCTCTCGCTGGCCGCGACCAATCGGGATCATCGCGTCGATCGCCTTCAGGCCGGTCTGCATCGGCTGCTTGACCGGCTGGCGCTGCACGACGCCGGGCGCCTTGAACTCGGCCGGGCGCTTCTCGCTGGTAGCGACCTCTCCCTTGCCGTCGAGCGGACGACCCAATGGATCCACGATCCGCCCGAGCAGCGCATCGCCGACAGGGATCTCAAGCAGCGAGCCGGTGCGCTTGACGGTGTCGCCCTCGGACACCTTCTCCCACTCGCCGAACAGCACGGCGCCGACGTTGTCGGACTCGAGGTTCAGCGCCAGACCCGTGACGCCGTGAGGAAGCTCGAGCATCTCAAACGACATGCAGTTCTCCAGGCCGTGCAGGCGCGCGATGCCGTCGGCGACCGACAGCACTGTGCCCACCTCGGTCAGCTCGGCCGTGCCGCTGTCGAGCCCCTCGATACGGCTCTTCAGAATGCTAGTGATCTCATCTGGATTGATCTGCATGGTGGGGGGGGGGGGGGGGGCACCCTCCTAAGAGGCTCCTTGGGCAACGTGCCTGCGCAGCTGCTCCAGTCGGTTGCGAATAGAGGCATCGAGGATCGAGTTTCCAACCCTGATGACGATGCCGCCAAGAATGTCCGGGTCCACACGCGCGGCCAACGTGACCTTGCGTCCCGCGCGCTCCCCGATCGTCTTGCCCAGACTCTCGGTGGTGGCCTCATCGAGGGCGATCGCGCTCGTGATCTCCACCGGCAGGGTCTTGTTCTCCTCATCCCACAGCCGCTCGTACTCTTGGCGGATGCGGAAGATCACGGGCATACGGTGGTTTTCGATGAGTAGCTTCAGGAAGTTGTCCAGGATCTCGTCCGCCCCGTCGAGCAGCGTCGAAAGCGACTGCTGCTTCTCGATGCTGGAGAAGTAGGGCGAGAAGAAGAACACCGCGAGCTCTCGATGCTCGTCCAGAGCATCAGCGAACTGCCCGACCTGCTCGCGGATCTCATCCAGGCGTCCCTTCTCCAGGGCGACTTGGAACAGCGAGCGTGCGTAGACCTGGGCGAGCTCCTCCATTAGGGGCGTCCTTTCGGCCCGCTCGCCCACGCCCGGGTCGGCAAAACCAGGCTGGGACGACGAGTCAGAATCCTAAATATCAATGGTGAGCGGGCCGTCATCTCAGTCAGTTCTGCGCTCCCGAGGAAAGGCCGGAGAAGTCGAGTTCGCCCAGGGCCTCCTCGACCAGACGACGCTGGTCGGCGTCGTCGAGACTCTTGCGCGTGACCTTCTCGGCGGCCATGATCGTGAGGTCGGCGACCTCACGACGGATGTCGTCGAGCGCCCGCTTGGTAGCAGCGTCGATGTCGCGCTCGGCGCGCTTGGCCGCCTCGGCGAGAATCTCCTGGCCACGCTCGCGGGACTCGTGCTCGTGCGTGTCGGCGGTTTGGCGGGCGCGCTGGACGATCTCCTCGGACTGGGCGCGAGCCTCCTTCAGGCGCTCGCGGTATTCGGCCAGTAGCTCGTCGGCGTCCTTACGGGTCTGCTCGGCGGCGTCGATGTCGCCGTCGATCATCTTGGCGCGCTTGTCCAGGGCTTCGCCGATGACTGGGAACACTGCCTTGCGCAGGATGAACAGCGAGATGGCGAACACCACGATGGTCCAAATCATGATCCCCACATTTGGGGTGATCAGGAAGGAGCCGCTGGAAGAAGCTAGTGGGATTGCAGCGTGCATGTCGGCCTACAGGAAGAAGGCGATGAAGCCGCCGACGAGGCCGTAGAAGAAGCACGCCTCGGTGAGCGCGAAACCTAGCCACTGGTCACGCTCGACCTCGGCGCGCAGCTCGGGCTGGCGGGTCTTGGCCTGAATCGAGGCGTTGAACACAGCTCCAATGCCCGCCCCGGCGCCTGCGGCGCCGCCACCGGCTCCGACGCCCAGCGCGATCGCGCGACCGGCATCCTGGCTCTGCTTGATGATCGGTTCGACGACACCCAGCAGCGGGTGAATCGCACTCAAGAGGTGTAGAAACTGCATTGCTCGATAGCTCCTTGTTTGTTAGTGACTCTCGACCGCTCCGCCGAGGTAGATGGCGGTCAAGATGGCAAAGATGAAGGCTTGTAGACCGGCGATCAGGACGGCCTCGAAGAGGAAGATTGCGACTCCTGCCGGCAGCAGGAACCAGGACACGAGCTGCAGCCCGACGAGCACGCCCAGCTCGCCGCCCATGAACGCGATCAGCATGTGACCGGCGAGCAGGTTAGCCCACAGCCGCACCGTCAGTGAGATCAGACGCAGGAAGTTGGAGAGGATCTCGATCGGGAAGATCAGGAGCACGATCGAGCCCTTGACGCCGCCGGGCATCAGGCTCTTGAGGTATCCGATCGGACCGTGGAACTTGACTCCCTCGTAGGTGAACATAACGAAGACGCCAAGCGAGAGGATCAGCGGGAACGCGACATTGGTGTCGGTCGCGTAGATCTGAAACGACGGGATGTTCACACCGAACAACCTGAACGTCTCACCCGAGTTGACCGGCAGCGGGATGTAGCCGATCAGGTTGCTCACGAGGATGAACACGAAGATCGTGGCGATCAGCGGGAAGTACTTGCGTTCCATGTTTTCATTGAGGTTTTCCCTCGACATGCCGCGGGTGAAGTTGTAGAACATCTCGACCGCGACCTGCAGGCGTCCGGGGCGCTGTTGCAGGCGCCTTGAGATGTAGAACATCACCCCGAGGGTGATGCCGACCGTGATCAACAGGTACAGAACGCCCTTGTTGAATGCGACCGGGCCAAGTTTGAACCAGGTGTCGAGCTTGAACTCGTCGGTCGGGGAGAAAGCGCTACTGGCGACCGCCGGGGCCTTGTGGGCGGTTACGCCGAACAGGATCACGAACAGCACGATTCCGCCGAGCCACACCCCCAGAACCGAGTAGAGGACCTTCCGTCCTTGGGTCATCCCCTGCTTGCCGGGAGCTGGTGCTCCGGCGGGCGCCGCCGCCGCTACCGCGCTCATCGCCGCGCTCCTTGCGGTCGGCCACTGACCACACGCACGACGAACGCGACGGAGTAGGCGCCGAAGATCATGAGTGCGGCGGTCAGTCCGTCTGAGCGTCCGCCGATGAGAGCAGCGATCACGATCGCGCCCGCGAGCAGCCAGATGCGCCCGAACCCGTCGAGGAGACTGAGACCGAAGCGTGCATTTGATCCCTGCTTGGCGATCCAGCTTTTACCGACCCGGGCGACCACGTATTGCAGGAACCACGCTGCCGCGCTCACCACAACACCCACCACAGGCGCGCCCAGCGCCAACGTGACGGGCACCGCGACCGCCACCACGATCAGATCGAGATGGCGCAGCGCAGCGCCCAGGCGGCTGGGGTCCTCGGCGCCCGCATCGGCGCTCCGGGACGCTGCGCTCGTGCGCACGGGGATGGGGACATCGGTCATTGTCGCTAGTCGATCGGGCATATTCGATGGTGAGCCACCCTACAGATGCAAACGCCCGCACGCATTACGCGGCGGGCCCTGTCGCTCCCCTCAGAGCGTGTCATCGGTGGCAGCGGCGAGTCTACCGGTTCTGCGACTTAGTAACAACTTTGTGACATGCGCCACGGACGCCAGCCGCACCAAAGCGAGCGCCAGCGCGAACGTCAGGATGCCTCCGATCAGGTCCAGCACATAGTGGTTGCCTGTTGCCAGCACCGCAAACGCCGTCACGCAGGGGTAGACGAGCGCCAGCACCCGCACCCACACACGCGAGGAGATCTTCCACAGCACAAGACTGCACCACGCGGCCCAGGCGATGTGCAGCGAGGGCATCGCGGCGAGCTGATTGGCGTCGGAGGCGAGGCTGCCCGTGTGCCACGAGCCGATCGTGTGCGAGGAGGCGACAACGTCGGTGAAGCCGTCGGCGACAAGCATCCTTGGCGGCGCCACCGGGTAGCGCCAGAACACGATCAGTCCGATCACGTTGATCAGCACGAGCGTGCTGCGCAAGGGGCGGTAGATGTCCGCCCGCTTCCACCACAGCCAGCCGAGCAAACCGAGGGTCACGATGAAGTGGGCGTTGTCGTAGTAGTAGGAGAGGATCGTCGCCAGTGTGTGATGCGCGACTAGCCAGCGATTCAGGGCCAGTTCGGGCGCGATGTGCAGCGACTGCTCGAAGCTCAAGATGTCGCGCGCATGTGCGAGCGCAAGTTTTTCGCGCAGCGGCGCGAGGTTCGTGACGATGTCGTACAGCCACGCAAGCCACGCGATCACGAGCAGCTCGCCCCACCAGCGCGGACGCTCCACTTGCGACGACGCCGCCGCCGCGTCCTCGGAAACGACGATGCCCCCCGCGCGCGCGGGGGGCATCGTGTCGGGGAGACTCACACCCGCGCCAGACTGCCCCCCAGGCGTTTGCTCGTCAGACGGCGGCGGCGGCGTCAATGTCGGAAGCCCCGAAAGATCGGATGTGCTCGAACCGGCCAAGTAAGCGATGTTATCCAGCGGTGAAGCCAGATCGCCAAACAACAACGGCACTCACGGCAACACCGTCTTGATGCGGCGTTCGGCCAAAACGTCAAGCACGCGTGGCAGTGCGCGCGCGGTCCGCTGCCACGACCCAGGGGCGCTGTAGTCGTCGGCGTCGTGGAGCAGCAGGACCGAGCCTTCGGTCACCCCGTCTGTCACGAGTCTGGCGATCGACTCGGGGGTCGCGCGCTTCTCCCAGTCTCGTCCCCAGTGGGTCCACAGGAGTGTGCGCCAGCCCGCCCGCCGCGCGAGGCGCAGCGCGCTCGCGTTGAGCACCCCATAAGGAGGCCGATACAACGCGGGCGAAACCCCGCTTGCATCCTCGATGACCGCCAGCGCCCGTCTCAGATCGTCGCGAACCTGCCACGGGGCGAGGCGCAATAGGTTGCGGTGACGGTGACAGTGCAGGCCGATCGTGTGTCCGGCGGCGAGGATCTCCCCGGGCAGCGAGGGGTTGCGCAGCACCTGCTCGCCCACCAGGAAGAACGTGGCGCTCACGCCTGCGCCCGCGAGGATCTCGAGAACGGCCGGGGTCCCCTGCGCGTGCGGACCGTCGTCGAAGGTGAGCGCCCAGCCGCGCTCGTTCGCGGTGCGATCCTCGACCCCCAGCGAGCCGCGCAGCGCGGGCCAGATCGGCGCTGGCGAGCGCGGAAAGCCCACCGGCCACGAGCTGGCGAGCACTGGTAGCGCGTAACTCGCCATCGCCACAGCCGCCCCCGCGACCCCAATCCGGGGAGCGCTGCTGCGATGATCGTTGGGGTACATGGTCGATCTCATCTTGGGAATCCTGGCGGCCGTGGCCGCGTCGGCGCTCTACAGCCTAGGGGTCGCGCTGCAGGCGATGGACGCCAAGCGCACTCCTCACACCGAGCACCTGCACCCCGCGCTTGCCCTGAACCTGCTGCGCCGTACACGCTGGCTCGCGGGAACCGGGCTTTCGATGCTTGGCTGGCCGCTGCAGGTCGTTGCCCTGCTGCTGGTCTCGCTCGTGATCGTGCAGCCGACGATGGCCGTCGGCCTGCTCGTGCTGCTGTTCTTCGGCGAGCGCATGCTCGGCGAGCGTGCAGGGCGGCGCGAGCACCTTGCGATGGGCGCGATCGTGCTCGGCGTCGCCGGCATCGCCGCGTGTGCCCCGAGCCGCAGTACCGGGCACCGTAACGACCTGATCGTCACGGTCGTGCTTGTGGCACTCGGGCTGCTTACGCTGCTTCCCTATGTGGTCAACCGTGTGCGCCGGCCGGCCGCATCGCTGACGATGGTGGCCGCTGGTCTTGGCTATGCCTGGAGCGGTGTGGCGACGAAGCTGTTCTCCGACGACCTTTCCCGGGGGCGCCTGTGGTTCGCGGTCGCCTGGGGGCTCTCGACGGCAGGGGCCTCCGCCGTGGCGGCACTCAGTGAGATGAGCGCTCTGCAAATGCGCCCGGCGATCCAGGTCGCGCCCGTGGTCTTCGTGACTCAGACGATCGTGCCGGTGATACTCGCACCGCTCTTGCTTGGGGAAGACTTCAGCTCCACTCCGCTCGGCGGCATACCGCTTACGATCTCTCTGCTCGTGCTCGTATCCGGCGCTGCCGCGCTTGCTCGCTCACCGCTCTTGCTTGCTTTGATGGAAGGTGAGGCTGTCAGCGAACCCAGCGGCTCCACCGAGAGTCCCTCGGAGCGCAACCGCGAGACGATCCGCTCGACGCCGGCAAGCGACGAGGCGTCGCCGTCCACCGACACTACGAGCACATCGCCGGCACGCATGCGTCCATGAGGCATCGGCCCGGGCGAGTTCAAGCGTTCTGAGCCTGCGACCGGAATCGCATTGGCGGTCCGAGCGAGCACGAGCTGGCCCACCGTTAGGCCTTTCGGTGGCTGCAGAAAATAGAAGCGGTGATGCAAACCGAGAGCGCGCGCTTGCGAGCGCAGCGTGCCCCGTGTGCGCACCCAGCGGAAAGGCGAGCCTGAATGCGGTAGTTCGGGCAAGAGTTCGTCGTGATCCACGCGCAGCTGCGCAATCGTGGTAGACGCGTCCGCGCCGTTGTCGGCGAATGACACACGGATGCCGGCGCCCGCCAACTCGCTTGCGATCAGTGTCACCTTGCCTGCAGGAGCTCGTACCACCAAGCCCACCTCGGGCGTCGAGGTTTCCACGCGCTTGAGCGCGTGCCCTCCAAGGAATAGTGAGGCGAACGCGGTTACCTCGTCGGTGGACATCAACCAGGTGCTCACAACCAAGAGCAGCGCCATTTGCGTGACGAACGCGATCATGCGCAAGCGCCACAGCGGGATCGGGCGTACGCGGTGGGGGGCGTCGAGCACGAGGTCCACCGCCGCCGGGTCGAGCCGCGGCTCGGGCGACTGCGATTCGCTTGCTCCGGTCTCGTTAACGCTCTCCACACCGTCGGCCAGCTCAGGGGCGGCAACCGTATTCTGGCCGGCGACCGCTAGCAAGCCCTCGCGCGGGTGCTCGCCACGACCACGCAACGCGTGGTGTCCGGCGAAGCTGGCCTGCACGTGCTCGGACAGCTCGTTCGTGTTGTTGGCGAGCCGCAGCAGGCCGAGATCGGCCATCGCACGCGTGTTCAAGCGTGCGTGCCCTACCGGCAGGCCGTAGGAGACGACCGGTGTGCCGGTAGCCTTCGCCTCCAGGCACGTCACGCCGCCGGTTGAGTGCACGAGCGTGTCGGCGGCCGCCAGGATCTCCGGCATCCGTTCGGTGAAGCCGTAGACGCGAACCCGCTGCTCGTCGGCGAAATCCAACTCCAGACGCTCGCGCAGCTGTTCGTTGCGCCCAGCCAGGCAGACGATTGCGCTCACGTCGGGTATACCGGCGATTGCTCGCACCGCGCCCTCGATGTCGCCCACTCCCCAACCGCCTCCTGAGACGACGACCATGCGTCCCTCCTGCGGCAACTCAAGCGCCTGACGGGACTCCATCTGGGGGCGCTCGTCGAGGAACTCGGAGGAGATCAGCGGGCGTACCAGCTGTGCGCTGCCACGGCCGGCGATGCGCTCGACCGAGCTCATCGACTCGCCGTACATCACCAAGTGGCTGTCGATCCCTGGCTGGGCCCAGAAGAACAGGCCCGTGAGGTCGGTGATCGTCGCGACCGTCGGACAGTGCACCTGCTGCGTGCGTCGCAAGCGCGCGAGCACCACTGTCACCGCTGGGTATGTAGAGACGACGACGTCGGGTTCGTGCTCGGCTATACGCCTTGCCAGCGGGCGCGAGCCAAACAGACACAGCAAGCTGCGCGCCAGCACTCGCACCGGCGCGACGGACTCCAGCAGCCAGTAGATGACTGTGTAGGTCCATGGGAAGAAGCGCAGTTGCACGCGATAGCCGTCCTCGACGACCGGCTGCAGTAGCGGGCCCATCGCCGCGAGTCCGTCGATCACCGTCACCTCCGCGGGCTCGGGGGCGCTCTCGATCTGCCGAGCGAGCGCGCGTGCGGCCGCGGCGTGGCCCTCGCCGACGTCGGCCGAGAGGATCAGCACGCGCTTGGGCCCGGGGTGCCGGCGCGATGTCGGTGTGCGGTGGCGGCGTGGCATACAGTTCAAGCCTTGCCCGCCCGGCGGACGGAACGGCCTCCTCGCAAGCTTGGTGAAGATGCTCTCAGCGCAAGCGACATGCAAAGCGTAGCGGCCGCGGTGAGCCGTCGCACCTCGACGAACCGGTCCCCGCGCTCCTCAGCGGCATTGTGTGCGCTCGGTGTCACCGGCCTTGTGGGCATTGTGGCCGGTGCGTTCGGAGTAGCGGCCGGCGCCGCGGGCAGTCCCACGCCCTATGTCCCGGCGCGCATCGGCGGCTGGCCGGGCTGGCTGAGCGGGCCGCTGCACGGACTCGGGGTTGGCATCGGCTCCTCTAGCTTCCAGGTGCTGACGCTCGTGATGTGCGCCGGCTACGTTGCCGCGCTGCTCGCCGCCCGCGTCTTGCCTGGCAAGGCGACCGCGCTTGCGATCTTGGCGGCCAACCTGTTTTTGCTGCTCGGCCCGCCGCTCATCTCACAAGACGTCTTCGGCTATCTCGAGTTTGCTCGCCTGGGCGTGTTGCACGGACTGGATCCTTACACGCACGTCGCGGCCGAAGCTCCAACCGACGCTGTCTTTCCGTTTATCGGCTGGCCGTTCCAGCATTCTCCCTACGGGCCCCTGTTCACGCTCGGCACCTATCCGCTTGCTTCGCTTGGGCTTGGCGGCGGCCTATGGGCTCTCAAGCTTGTGGCTGTCGCGAGCAGCCTCGCGGCGGTCGCCCTGACCGCGAGCGCGGCGCGCATGATGGGACGCTCGGCCAAGGTGGCGGCCGTGTTCGTCGGCTTGAATCCCGTGCTACTTGGGCTTGCCGTGGGCGGCGCGCACAATGACACGCTCGTGCTGTTGGTCGTGGCCGGGGCGCTGGCGCTTGCTGCTCGTAAAACCGGCATGCCCCCCGCGCGCGCGGGGGGCGTCGCCGTTTCGAGGAACCCCGCAGACCTCCGGGCAACAGCCGCTCTGCTCGTCGTCGGGATCGGCGTGAAGGCCTCCGCCGGGCTCGTGCTCCCGTTCGTGGTGCTTGCCCCAAGAGCATGGCGGGAGCGAGCGCGTGTCGCGGCGAGCGCGCTTGGCGCGCTCCTGCTGCTCGCGGTCGTGGCGATTGTCGGCTTTGGCACGCATGCCTTCGGCTTCCTGGGCGCGTTGGGCGAGCAGCAGCAGCTGATCGCCACTCACAGCCTGCCGGCGGAGACGGCCCGCTGGGTCGGCCTCAGCGGGTTGCCGGCGTGGTGGCGCGACCTGTTCGTCGCCGGCTTCCTGGTTGTGCTGGTGCTGACGCTTTGGCGCACCGCGCGCGGAGGCGAATGGCGGGCGATGGCCGGTTGGGCCACTCTCGCTCTGCTGCTGTCAACCGCTTGGCTACTGCCCTGGTACGCGGTATGGGTGCTGCCGCTGGCCGCGCTCGCCGACAGCCGCCGCCTGCGCATCGCCACGCTGCTCTTCTGTGCCTACGCGATCTTGATCCATCTGCCGCTTGCCGATCCCCTGCTGAGTCCTTCCAGGCACATCGTTCGCCACACTGTCCACCCCAGCGGGCGGCCGCTCGCCGAGCGTCGCGGTACCCGAGTGATCGTCCTCGTCACGGACGGTCGAGCGCTCTACGACGACAACGTCGTACTCGCCGGTCTCCAGGTCGAGCGCCACGCCGCTCTCGATCTCCGCGGGCGAGGCCTCGGGGCGCAAGCGACGTAGCCGTAGTGCATCGAGGCGGCGGAACTTGAGGATCTCGAGCACGTATACGAGGTAGACGCTGGCGGCAACGACCAGCACAGCCAACCCCACCATCACCAGCGTCCAGCCCAGGTAGAGCTGGCCTTTGTGGTCGGAGTAGGGCACGAAGCGCAGCGCGAGCGCGAAGCCTGCCAGCATCAGCGTCCATGCGTACAGGTATGCGATCGTGCGTCTACTGGAGAAGCCGATGCGCGCCATGCGATGGTGGAAGTGCTCGCTGTCTGCGGCGTAGATCGGGCGCTTGTACTTCAATCGCTTGAGCACCACGAAAGTGGTGTCCAAGAACGGTACGGTCAGCAGGATTAGTGGCAGCACGAAGGACACGACCACGGGCTTCTTGACGGCCGCCTCGACTGCCACTACGCCCATCAACAGGCCCAGCAAGTTGGCTCCGCAATCGCCCATGAAGCTAGAGGCGGGCGGGAAGTTGTGGATCAAAAAACCGAGTGCGGCACCGGCCGTGAGCGCCGCGAGCACGCCCGGCGCGGCGCGATCCAGGTCGAATGCGATGATCGCCAGCGTGCCGGCGATGATCACGCAGACGCCCGCGGCGAGACCGTCAACACCGTCGGAGAGGTTGACGATGTTCATCATCACGACGAGGCCGATAACGGTCAGCGCCGGGCCCGCGTTGGTAGGGCCCGCGTTTGGGAAATGCAAAGTGCCGGCGAACGGCAGTGTGATCGACTTCACAGCGACACCGAAGTGCACGACGATCACGGCAGCCGCGATCTGGCCGACCAGCTTTACGAGCGGCGGCAAGTCGAAGCGGTCGTCGAGCGCCCCCACGACCGTTATCAGGGCCGCCGCGATCAACACGCCGTGCCACATCTCCGTGCTCGAGCCGTAGCCGCCGGGCAGGAAGGCGAGCACGGCGACCAGCACTCCCGCGAAGATCGCCAGACCGCCGAGCAGCGGCGTCGCGCGATCGGAGAGTCCGCGCTCGCGCGGTTCGTCAACGGCGCCTACCGCGCGCGCCAGGCGCATCGTGAACGGCGTCAGCAGCGCGGTCACGGCCGCTGCGGTCAGGAATGCGTAAAGCGCGTCGAGCTCGTTGAGTTTGGCCATCGGCTCGCGCACAGCATCGCAGGCGCGGGCGTCGGCAGTGCTACGCGTGGGCTGGTGCGTTCAAATGCTCGTACAGCGGATAACGCTCCACGATCGCCTGCACGCGATCTGAGAGCTCTTGCTTGCGAGCCTCGAACTCTGGGGTGAGCGCGGTCGCGACGATGGCGCCAACCTCGGAGAAGTCCTCGACGCCGACGCCCCTGGTGGCCAAAGCAGGCGTGCCGATGCGCAAGCCGGATGCCTCCATCGGCGGGCGCGGATCGAACGGGACCGCGTTGCGGTTGACGGTGACGCCGATTTCGTGCAGTCGATCCTCGGCTTGGCGACCGCTCAACTCCGGCTCACAGGCACGCAGATCGACCAGGGCGAGATGCACGTCGGTGCCGCCGGTGAGCACGTTCACGCCGTGACCTGCGCGCATGAGCTGCTCGGATAGGGCCTGGGCGCCCGCGATCGTGCGACGCTGACGCTCGGCGAAGAGGTCGCTTGCGGCGATCTTCAAGGCGACGGCCTTGGCGGCGATCACGTGCTCCAAGGGGCCACCCTGCTGCCCGGGGAACACGGCAGAGTCGATCTTCTTGGCGTGCTCGGCCTTGCACAAGATGATCCCGGCGCGCGGACCGCCCAAGGTCTTGTGGGTGGTCGTGGTGACCACGTCGGCGCCATAGGCGAGCGGATTGGGGTGCAAGCCGGCCGCGACGAGTCCGGCGAAGTGGGCCATGTCCACCATCAGCAGCGCTCCCACCTCGTCGGCGATCTCGCGGAAACGCGCGAAGTCGAGCTGGCGCGGGTAGGCAGACCAGCCGGCGAGCAGCAGCTTGGGGCGGCGCTCGCGCGCGATGCGGGCGACCTCGTCCATGTCGATCACGCTCGTCTCGCGATCGACCTCGTAGGCGGCTATGTCATACAAACGACCGGATACGTTGATTTTCATGCCATGGGAGAGGTGGCCGCCGTGGGCCAGGGAGAGCCCCATGATCGTCTCGCCGGGCTGCAGCAGGGCGTGATAGACGGCGGTGTTGGCCTGCGCGCCCGCGTGCGGCTGCACGTTTGCGTGCTCGGCCCCGAACAGCGCCTTCGCGCGGTCGATCGCAAGCTGCTCGGAGACGTCCACCCACTCGCAACCCCCGTAGTAGCGCCTGCCCGGGTAGCCCTCGGCGTACTTGTTCGTCAGCACCGAGCCCTGACATTCGAGCACCGCCTGCGGCACGAAGTTCTCCGAGGCGATCATCTCGAGCGTCTGCTGCTGGCGCTCGAGCTCACCGCGCAAGACGGCGGCGACCTCGGGGTCCACCTCGGCGAGCGAACGGTTGAAGTAGTCGGGGCTGAGATCGGACATGGGGCCGCTCCTAAAGCTTGTGATCGCTATGGGTGCCCAGGCGCGCGGCATGATCGCTAAGCCGCTTCCCGATGGTCGATTCCACCTCTCGCGCCAGTCGCGGCTGCGCATTACGAGGCTAGCAGGAGCGTCTGCGCAAAGTTCCTTCCTAAGCAGTGCCTAGCTTGGTAGGCGTGTCAAGAGACCTCCGTGAAGCAATCGACCCCGACGGCCGGCGAGTCGTTTTCGACGAACGTACCGAAAGCCACCTCGCCCAGCGCCGACCCCAGATGCTCGATCACATACAGGCAATACTCGACACCATCGCACGACCGGATATTCACGAACACGATCCGGCGCCCGGACGCGAGCGGTTCTTTCGTCGCGATCTGGGTACCACACGTTATCTGCGGGTCGTCGTAGACTTCAACGAGTCACCGGGCTTCGTGGTGACAGCGTTCGTCCAAGATTACGAGTGGGTGAGCAAACAATGAACGTCATAATCGGAAGCACCACATTCGATCAACACGAGTACGACAAGCGCGGCGACGTGCTGTATCTCAGCATCGGAGAGCCACAGAGGCCATTCCGGACTGTTGGAACCTCCGAGGGACACGCGGTGGATTACGACCAGTCCGGAGCCGTGATCGGAATGGTGCTGGTGAACGTGCGATTCCTCCTCGATCGTGACGGCGCAATAACGGTTACGGTTCCGCCCGACCGAGTACTGCCGGCGGCCATCGAGCCGGCATTGGTTGCTGCCTGAGACTCAGCTAAGCATTCCCTCCAGCGCAAGTCGGTCAACGGGCCCTTCGCGCACGATCCGCCAAGCGCCGGTCTGCTCGTACTCGGAGAGGTCAATCACGGTGGAGGCGACGCCGGGAAGCGGGCCACCGTCGAGCACGAGATCAACGCCTTCGCGCAACTCTATGGGGACACTTTGCAAGTCGCACGGGTCGGCCTCACCGGAGAAATTAGCACTCGACTGTGCTGCCGGCACACCAACACCCGCCAGCGCGGCGAGCGGGCCCTGAAGTAGCGGCACGCGTAGCCCGAGTAGAGCGCCGCCACCGCCGCCCGGATCGCACGCCAAGGGGAACTGCCGACTTGAGTTTTCAAGCAGCAGTGTCACCGGGCCCGGGAGCAACGCGCCGAGCGCGGCGCGCGTGCGTGGGCCCAACTCGCGCAGCGACTCCAGTGCCGGCTCGCATGCGAAGAACATGACGGCAGCCGCCTTGACGGGCGGGCGCCCCTTGAGCTCGTAGATGCGCTGCAAAGCTGTCTTGCTTTCTGGACGGCAAGCGAGTCCGTAGACGGTGTCGGTCGGAATCAGCGCAACGCCATCGCCAGCCAGACATTCTTCCAAGCGCTTGGCGTCGTCGAGTCCGACGGTCATGCTCGCTCCCCCACTACAACGCGCTCGATACCGGCGAGATCGCGCTCGCTGCGCACCGACGGAAACCCCGCGGCACGCATAAGCTCACCGACAACGGCGGCCTGACCGGCACCGACCTCCAGCGCAAGTAGACGCACGGAGCTGCGCCCGGCTACCTGGTCGAGCAAAGGCCGAATCGCGTCAAGCCCATCCTCGCCCGCGAACAGAGCCGGGGCCGGCTCGTGGCGAAGGATCTCCGGAGCGAGCATCGTCCTGTCTCTGTCTGGCACATACGGCGGATTGGAAAGGATCGCATCGAACTCGTCGTGCACACCCTCCAGCAGGTCGGCTGTGAGCCAGTGCACGTCGAGGCCAAGCCGCTCGCCGTTGCCGCTCGCGAGAGCGAGCGCCTCTGTGCTCAGGTCGCTGCCGGTTACTTCGAGATCGGGGCGCTCGTCCTTCAAGGCAAGTGCGACGGCGCCACTGCCCGTGCCGATGTCGAGCACACGCCAAGCCTCGGGTAGGGAGAGAGCGACTTCGACAAGCAGCTCCGTCTCCGGGCGTGGAATCAGCGCCCTTGGATCGGCTGCTAGCTCGAGCCGGCGGAAGTCACGTTTGCCGAGGATGTAGGCAACCGGCTCGCGCAGCACCGAGCGGCGACGCACGTAGTCCTGGAAGGTGCGCACGGCCGGACCGGTGACACTCAGCTCGGCGTCGATGAAGAGACGCTCGCGCGCCACACCCAGTGCTTGAGCGAGCAACAGTTCGGCATCCAGCCGCGGCGTTTCGCAGCCGGCGGCACCGATCGCCGTAACGGCGCCGTCAAGCGCGTCGCGGACTGTGGTTCCACGAGCGAGCGGTCCGACGGGCGAGGGAGGCATTTCCGGGAGGTTGTCTTTGCGGGAGGGTCGTGTCCGCGAGATCAGACGTCCGTCTGGGCCAGCAGACGGCGACGCTTCTCGTCGGCCTGCAGGGCGGCGGTCATCTCCCCGAGCTCGCCTTCGAGGACCTGGTCGAGGTTGTGCACGGTGAGCTTGATGCGGTGGTCGGTGACGCGCCGCTCGCCGTAGTTGTAAGTGCGGATCTTCTCCGCGCGATCGCCGGTACCGACCTGCGAACGACGGTCGGCGGCCAGCTCCGACTGCTGCTCGGCAAGCGCGCGCTCGTACAGGCGGGCACGCAGCACGCGCAAAGCCTTCTCGCGGTTTTGCAGCTGTGACTTCTCGTCCTGCATCGAGACGACGATGCCTGAGGGCTTGTGCGTGATGCGCACCGCCGAGTCGGTGGTGTTGACCGACTGCCCGCCCGGGCCGGAGGAGCGGTAGACGTCGATCTGCAGGTCGCCCGGGTTGACCTCGACATCGACGTCCTCGGCTTCGGGCAATACCGCGACGGTGGACGTGGAAGTGTGGATGCGGCCCTGGGACTCCGTCTGGGGAACGCGTTGCACGCGATGGGTGCCACCCTCGAACTTGAAGATCGAATAGGCGTAGGGTGGGTGGGATCCCTTAATCGCGAATGTGTACTTGCCCTCGCCGATCTCCAGCGGCTCGGGCTTGAGACCCACGCGTTCGGCATAGCGGGTGAGCATCCGGTAGACGTCGCCTGCCCATAGGCCTGCCTCGTCGCCGCCGGCGCCGCCCTGGATTTCGACGATCACGTTCTTCTCGTCGTTGGGGTCGCGCTCGACCATCGCAAAGCGGATCTCCTCTTCCAGTTGCTCGATGCGCTCGCGCGAGGTGCTCAACATCTCGCGCAGCTCGGGATCGTCGCCGTCTTCGGCGATCAACTCCTCCGCCCCGGCCGCGTCGTCGCTGGCATGCCGCCATTGAGCGGCAAGCTTGGCCGCCGGCTCCAGCTGGCGGTAGGCGCGTCCGACCTCGGCGTAGCGTTCGCGGTCGCCAATCACTTCCGGATCGGTCATCTGCTCGCCGAGCTCGGCAAAGCGCGCTTCGATCTGCTCGATCAGCTCCTCGATCATGTGGCCCAGTCTATGGGCACACGTCGGTGTGGCTCGCCCCGCCCGGCTCCATGCCGTAAAGAGCATGGATTCCAGTGTAGCTGTTATCAAGATCCTTGCAAATCACAACTTAGGCTTTAGAATTGCAAGGATGATCAAACGCCGGGCTGCCGCCGAAGTCAACGACCTGCTCACGCACACGCCAGCCGTGGCACTAGTCGGGCCGCGCCAGTCCGGCAAGACGACGCTCGCCCTAGCCCTCGCGCACGAACGGCCGTCGGTGTACCTCGACCTCGAGTCGGCGCCCGATAGGGCGCGACTGGCCGAACCGGAGCTGTACTTCGCGGACCACACTGACGAGCTCGTGATCCTCGACGAGATCCATCGCGCTCCCGGCCTGTTCGAATCGCTGCGCGGGGTGATCGACCGCGGCCGCCGCGAAGGCCGCGGCGCTGGGCGCTTCCTGCTGCTCGGATCGGCGGCGGTGGCGCTGCTCGCGCAGTCGGGCGAGACGTTGGCTGGGCGGATCGCGTTCGTGGAGCTGTCCCCGCTCGACCTCACCGAGGTCGACAGCGGCCATCTCGACGAGCTGTGGGTGCGCGGCGGCTTCCCCGACAGCTTCCTCGCCGCCGACGAGCGGATCAGTCTGCGCTGGCGCCAGGACTTCATCCGCGGCTACCTGGAGCGCGACATCCCCCAGCTCGGGCCGCGGATACCAGCCGAGACGCTGCGGCGACTGTGGACGATGCTCGCGCACCACCAAGGCGGCCCGCTGAACGCCGCGCAGCTCGCTCGCGGCCTGGGAGTCAGCGCCCCTACCGTCGCGCACTACCTGGACCTGATGGTCGACCTGCTGCTCGTGCGACGGCTGGCTCCCGTGCACGCCAACGTCGGCAAGCGGCTGGTGCGCTCGCCGAAGGTCTACGTGCGCGACAGTGGCCTCCTACATGCGCTGCTCGGACTCGCCGGCAAGGAGGCGATCCTCGGGCACCCAGTCGTCGGACCGAGCTGGGAGGGAATGGCAATCGAGAACCTGCTGGCGGTGGCCGGACCGCAGGCGCAGGCCGGCTTCTACCGCACCGGCGGCGGCGCGGAGATCGACCTCGTCCTCTCCTGGCCAGACGGCGAAAGCTGGGCGATCGAGATCAAGCGCTCGCTGGCCCCGACCGTCGAGCGCGGCTTTCACACGGCGCTCGCCGACCTGAAGCCGCAACGCGCGCTGATCGCCTACCCCGGGAGAGAGCGCTACCGTGTTTCCGAATCGGTCGAGGCGCTCGGGCTGGCGGAGCTGTGCGAGCAGGTGCGCACGTGCGACTCGTAAGTACCCCGCCAAGAAAGTCATCGTCGCGTAAGACCGCGATGGCCTCACCCGCCAATCTCGGATGCTGGGCTCATTGCGCGCTGGACCTCCGCGCCGCGAGCCGTGAGCGTCCAGGCGTTTGCCATCCCGCGAATGCCGTGGGCGTTGACGTTTTCGACGAGACCCGCTTTTTCCAGGCGAGCCAGCAGCTTTGAGGTCTGGCCCTGATCCTCGATTCCGGCGGCCCTGCCGATTTCACGGTTGGATGCTCCCGGGCGCGAGGCGATCGCGGCAAGCACGCGCACGGTCCTGTAGGTAATGCGGATTTCCAATTCGCCGAGCGGACCGCGCCCCGGCGTCGGCGTGGGCTCCTCGGGCGCGAGCCGCGGTGCCGGACGCCGCGCCTCGCGCCGCGCCGCGAGCGGACCCAGGTAGGGCAGTACGATCATGCTCATCAGCGGCCCCGTCAGCTCGACCAGCGGCTGCTCGTCCTCGCCGCTCAAGCGCGCTTGCAGGACGGAGACGACACCACCGACGATCCCCTCTCCGGTCAGGGGGGACAGGTCGCATGCCGCCTTGGCTTCGGCGCGACCGGCGTTGACCGCCGCTATCGCGTGGTCGAACAGCTCGCGACGGAGCTCGAACGCCCTGGGAGTGGCCGCAAACGACTCCACGAGCACCAGTCTGCCCGTGAGGCGATCGTGGTTGACGAACGCGAGCAGCTGCACGAGTGCCGCCCTGATGCGCTCGTGCCAGCGCCCCGGCTCGCGCCACGCCGGCAGAACGCGCGCCCCGAGACGCCGGTGCGCTTCCTCGAGGGTGGCAAGGAAGCATTCCTCGACGTCGTGGAACAGCTCGTAGAACGTGCGGCGCGAGATTCCCGCCTGCTCGACGATCGCCGCGACGGTCACGTTCGCGGCGCCGTACGCGGCGCACACCTCGAGCATCGCCCGCAGGATCCGCGCGCGCTGGATCGCGGCGATATGGCCGTCGCCGGCGCCGTTCCGGCCGGCGGTCGCCGAACCAGCGTTGACGCTGGTCGTCAACCGCCGGCCGGAGGGGCCGTCCTCGTCCGCGCCGGACACCTCACCTTTCCTTACCCGCGTGCTTGTGGGACTTCGACGCCTCCTTGGAAGCGTTGCCCTTGGGGCAGCCGGTGACGGCGATCGACGTGCTCTGGCGAATGACGGCGCCGTTCTGAGCGGTCAACGCGATCGGCATGAGCAGACCCGGACCCTTCTTCTGCACCTTGACCGTCACGGTCTTCACACGTCCGTGCACGCGTCGCTTGACACGCTTTGTCACCTTGATCGTCTTACCGTCGGTGCAGAGGTTACCGTTGGCCGCGAGCGCCGAGTACTTGCCCTCCGGGAAAGTCAGTTCGAACGTTTCAAACGGCGTGTCGGGCGTCGAGCGGAACGTCGATGAGGTGACGCCGTTCTTGATAAACGTGTTGCCGATGAGGTCGATCGTGAAGCCGTAGCCCTGCAGGACGATGATCAGCTTGGGGAATTCTTCGCCGCCGTAGCTGACGAAATAGGCGGGGCCTTCGAGTGGCACCGGCAGTATCTCGGTATGCACGACCGCGTGCCCGACGATAGATTCGGTGGGACATGCGGCCGGGTTGGCTTCGAATGTGGCGTGTGGACAGGCCTTCTGCAGGGTTGTCAGGCGCGAAGGGAGCTGCCTGGGCAGGTTGACCTTTACAGAGCGCAGGCCCGCCTGCTTCCCGAGCGACCCGGGCGGATAGCTCACCTTGACGTGCAGGCTTGCGCCTCCCGCGCGGCTGGTGTGCGCGGACGTCGAGACCTTGAATTCCGGTTCGAAGGCGAGGCTGGCGCAGTCGGCGGCCTCGAACGGGGTTTGTACGTTCACGGTCTCCTGGTTAGCGGGGTTGGCGTAGTTGGAGCCGGAGCCGACGATCGCGTCTGTGATGTTCTTCTGCGAGCAGTCGGTCGGGTTGATCGTGAAGCCTGGGCGGTCCATGTAAACGCGGATGTCACGCACGTGCACGACGATGCCCTTGATGATGTGCGGGATCGGATCCGATTGCGCACCAGAGACTTCGACCTGTGCGGTGATCGGGTTGATGTCCAGGGCGAAGCGGATCACGACGGTGCCGAGGTCGAACGGGCCGACCTTCGCGCTGGTGATCGAGACGATCGATAGTGGCGCGCCGTGATAGGGGCCGGCCAGATAGATCTTGCCGGGGTTCTGTGCGAGCACGCTCCCGACACCGGCTTCGACGATCGTGTGCCCGATTTCGCTCGCTTGTGGACATGAGGGGCGTTCCTCCTCTTCGCCACCGGTCTTGCCCTTCGCCGTTTCGATCGCGCTGTCCGAGCACTTTTCGACACCGGTCAGGTTCCCCGTCAAACCGGGTGGCAGGATCGTCGAGAATTTGATCAGTTCCTGTTCGCCGTCTTCGCGCAGGATGCGCAGATAGAACGGGCTGTAGCTACCGCCAGCGTTGTTCTGGGTGCCGGAGATGACCTGCGGTTTGAACGGCGGCACACCGCCGGACGGACATGCTCCTTCGTGCGCGCCCTGGCTGATCGGGAACGGTTGACTTGAGATCAGCCTTGGTTCTTCGATGGCCGACCACGGCGTCAACGCCGCCTGCACGTTGTAGCTACCGCACGTGGGCGGGCTGATCAGCGGCGCCGTCGCACCGGGCCTGAACTTCAGCGTGAACTTGCTGAACGGCTGTTGTGGATTGTCGTCGAACGTCGTGACGAGCTGTCCGGTGACGGGGTTCGGTGTGATCTTGCCCGCGACTTTGATCAGGATCCCGCGCACAGGGTCCTTCGCGACGACATACAGCGCGAGTAGCGAACCGCCGGGGTGTTCGGCGTCGCCGAATGCCGGCACGTTGTCATACGGCGTCGCTATGTAGATCGCCCCCGGGATTTTTTCCGCGAGCAACGGCGTTTCGATATCGATCGAGCCAATCTTCGATTCCGGCGGACAGCCCTGCCCGGGTAGCGACCCGCTCGTTTCACGTTCGTACTCTTGCGGGGTGCACGATCCCAGTCCCGCCGCAAGCGATGGGTTCGCCGTCATTCCTTCCGGCAGCGCCACCCTCGCGTCCTTGAGGTTCGCCGTGGAGATCGAGAACTGGTTTTCCCATGCTTGCGGGGCGACCAGCGACACTTCCAGGCCGGTTGGCGATTCCGCGGAGCGGGTGCTCGGTTGCGCTTCGATCGACGGTTCGAACGGTACGCGGGCGCATTCGTCGATCGGCGGGGTCTCGCTGCTGGCCTCCGAGACGTTTTCAGGTTCCTCCCACGAGTACGCTTGCATCCTCGCTTCGAAGGTCCCGCAACTGGTGGGGTTCGACAGGAACGGTCTGGCGGGAACGTTGGCTTCCTGGGGAGCGCCGAATTCGTTGCGGCACACCGGCGGGTGTTCACCTTCGGTGCCGCAGATCGCGCCGCGCAGCGCGTCGTGTTCGTGGGCGGCGGGAACACCCCACAGCGTGACCGTGATGTTGCGTGCCTCGCCTAGCTTCGGGATGTTCGGTGTGATCGCCGTCAGGCCCTCGTCCTGCGGGCGAACCTTAACTTCCGAGGTCTGGGTGAAGAGACCGACGACGTTGTATCCGACCTCCGCGGTGGTGCCGAAATTCGTGACTTCCATGTTATAGACAGGGAAAGTCACAAGATATGGCGGCTTTCCATCGTTAACGAAGATTTCGGTGCTGATCTGCCCGACTTGGCTCGCGATCGGACAATCGGGCAGGTTCCCTTTCACTGCGGGATTGGGGTTTTTGCTGACGAGCTGCGCCATGCTGCACGTCGGAACAGCGGTGTTGCTCGCGTCGAAACCAGTCGGGAATTCGTTGACGATCGTACGCACGTCGTTATAGGTCGTGCCTGCTTCCGGACCGCTTTCTTCGTGCGCGAAATCGAACGAGAAGACCCAGTCTGCGTGCGCGCCCGCCTGCACAGGGTTCGATGCGAGCTGGTTGGCGACGGGAGTGAAATGAAAAGACCCAGGAGCTATTTCGAAAGGATGTTCGCTCGGTTTCGCAAACGCCGACACAACAAGCGAGAGGAAAACGGCCCCGACGATCGTCACGAGCACGCCCAAGCGTCCGATCGGGAGACGGCGATTCTTGCAAGGCGCGCTCATCGTCCCGCCCTCCCTCTTCTACCTGCGTGCCCTCGAGCGCGCCTGGCCTTGTGCGCTCCTTTGCGCACGGGCTTGGTCTTGCACTTGCGCTTGGCTTTTGCCTTGCAGAGGGGCTTGACCTTTGGCTTGGGCTTGACTACGGGCTTCACTTCCGGCAGACCAACCAGCGCATTGCCCACGCCTTGAAATGTCAAGCTCGACGGCGTCGCATCGTTAGGCGCGCCCGGCGGGGCCGAGCACGCGTCACCTTCGCATTCCACTGGACGCGCGGGCGGTGGCGGCATGCCGCCACCGACACGCACATCGTAGATGTCACCCGCCGTGTCGCTGTCCTGCGGGACGAGCTGCGAGCGGGTGTAGACGTACACATCGCGGCCTTCGTCAGCGCTACCCAACAGCAGGTTGAGATAGCCACCTCGACCGGAGGTGATCAGCGCCAAACAGCCCTGAGCTTGAGCGCAACCATTCAGCCCCTCGCGACGCCACTCGTAAACGTCGCTCGAAGGACTCGAGCGCCCCAAAGTGGCATATTCACCGCCGATACCTTCTTCGTAGGGGATTTCTCCATCGACATCGGAGGGGAGCAGAGCCGCGGTCGTGGTGAAGAACGCATAGTCCCCGTTGGCGGATACCGCGGTATACGACGGCAAGCCACCGTTCGCATCAGGCAAACCCTGAACACCATCGATGACCGCTTCGTTCTTCGGCGCGGGATCGAACGACGAAGCGCACGACATGCACTCGACGACGCTTTCGGCATTGTCGTAACGGTAGAGCTGGCTCGACGGCAAACCCTTGGACTTACCCTGTTCGAGGTTACCGCCACCGGGAACACCGACGAGCGTCCGTGCGCCGAAATAAAAGTAGCGCCCGTCCGCAGTAACAGCATCTATCAACGGATTGTTTTCTGCTTGCGTCGCCTGGAACAGGAACTGGAGATTCTGGGTGACAATGTCATAGCGATAGAGATTAACCTGTGGTTCGTCCTTACCACCAATCGCGGGGGCTTCAGGGGTCAGTACTTCCTTGGAGGAGAAGTACAGAGCCGTGAGCTTCATACCCGCAGCGACATGAAGTTCGCCGAGCGCGCTCTGGGTACTGAGCAGATGCGTCTCCCCAGCGGTCTGCGTATCGTAAAGGAAGATTTCGTGAATCCCACCGCTCACCTTTTCAAGCAGGACTTCGCTGCCCGACCGGTTCGCCCCAAGAAACCGTGCGGCCCCGAGATCGAGAGTCTTTTCAGACGCCCCTTCCCGCACGTACAGGTGCGATGGTTCAGAGCAGACTTTGCTCGGCACCCCTTCGAAGAACACACCCTGCCCACCCACCGACACCGTATCCGGACCGCTCGACTGGTGCGCCTGCGCGCCTTCTTCATAACCTCGCGCGACACTCGCGCCGCACGAGCCGATCGTGTGACCTTCTGAGTCGACATTCGCCTGACGCAGCGCGCCACCCGAATATTCATACAGGTCGAACCCGCTCTTGCTCCCTGTCGGTTCACCGAGCAGCGTACGGTCCTGCGTCTGCAGAACGACGTTGGAGAAGTCTCCGTCGGCCGCGACCCAACCTTCGTCGCCATGCACCTCCCCGCGAGGGACAGACACCACCGTCGTATATGGACCACCCACAGGGCCCACCTCGTATTCCACCTGCGGAGATTCTCCGTGCACCGAAGTCTTGTATGTGGATTCGAACGCGACCTGGGTCAGATCGGAGCTGTACAGTTGCGGCAGGACGTCGTGGATTCCTGTCTGCGGCTGCGGCGCTCCGGCTGTAATCGACCAATCATTGCCTTCTTCGCGGGAGAACAAGTATGGGCCCTGGCCCGAATCCGCACTCGAACCGAAGCTCGTCGCCAAGCTTTCAAGCACCGCGTGTTCACCGTCTTCGCCGGCGAACACGCTCGCGTTGACACCGCCGCGATAGTGAAAGATTTCCTGCGCGTCTTCCTTGTAGATTGGGGTCAGTAGCTCGTATGCGCGACAGTCGGGCAGCAGCGCCGACGCGCCAACACGAAACTCCACGTTTGAACACGGCGGTTCACCATTCGCTATCGGCGCTAGCGGGACCGTCAGGGTCTGTTCCGCGCCACGGACAACGGGATTGCCGGGCGAGGTGTTCGTAGCGACGATTCGATAGCGATAGCCCGCCCCAGGGGTCAACGCCGGCAGGTCATAACCGACCACCTTCGCTTGATCGCCGGAGCCTACGTCAACTTCAGGGGTGGACGTCGCATTCACGAACGGTTCGCCACCACCCCCCAGCGCTTCGTATTCGAAATGATAATGAGCATCATAAGCTTCACCACCCCGCTGGGACACGACGACCGAGACAGAGCCGGAAAGAACAAGGTTCGAGACGGCTTCGATCGACGGCTGATCCTTTTCGGCCAGCGGGTTCCTCTCACCGCCGAAATAGACGGTGTACGGGCCGCCCGCGGGCCCCTCTACACTGACCCTGCTGAACGGGCCAGCGGGTTCTCCGCCTTTGTTGCCAGCGGAGATAGTCGAGAGCTCGTCAAGCGCTTCCTCGACCGCTTTGGCTTCGGCATCGAAAGCTATCGGTTGCGTCATCTGCCCCCCGAACGTCAGCGTGAACGTGCCGCCCGTCGGCGCGCCTTCGAGCGTGATCACCTGTTCCTCGCTCGTCGGCACACTGCCAGGGTTCACCGCGCCCAGCAGCCGAACAGATTCGCCGTCCAGGGCGTGCACGGCGAACGTGGTCGCGGCAGGCGGTCCCGACGTCTCGAAATGCAGCACGGCACTCGTCGCGCTGCCACAACCCTGAGCGCATTTGTTTTCGGCGAACAGCCGAACATAGTAGGACGTGGACGGGATGAGCGCAGTGAAGCGGAGGGCAGTGGCTAGCGAGAGATCGCTATAGGGGATCGCTTCGGCCTGGGTTTGGGAAACCGAGCCTTCACTGCCCGGCACAGGCGCATAAACGCCGTTTTCCGAAGTCGCGTATTCCAAACGCCAATGCGTTTCGTAGCCGCTCAGGCCTACTCTCGCTTCCAAGTACGCAGAAGTCGCGGTGACATTGCGCACACTCGGTTCTTCCGCATGCGGCTTCGCTGTGAGAGTTCTAAAGGATTCGGCTTCTCCAGGTGATCCCGCCAATTTCGCGAAAAACTTTGTCTTTACGATTTCACCTTTTTCGTTGTTTGCCCGCAAGCGCACGTAATAAGTGGTTTCGGGCCTCAGACCCGACACCGTTGCTTCCGGATTTGCGAAATCTTCCGCGACCGTCACTTTCCCCGTGGCACCCGACGTGAAAGGCGCCCACAGCGAGCTGTCTTCCGCCGGACGGTGACCAGCTTCTTCGGGGGCGTATTCAAAATGATATTCGCTCAGCGCACCACTCGTCTCCACCGTCGATGAGCAGAACACGGTAGTGTCGGATGATTCTTCGCAGCTAAATGACGAGTCCCCCCTCTCATTGGTACCGCCGTCTGGGATTTCGGGCTTCCCGACGGGAAGCGTCGTGAAAGGCAACATGAATACGGCTTCCCCAGCACTGCTTTTCGCGAGAAACCGTGCGAAATATTTGGTTGCGGGCTTCAGATGACGCAACAGGACTGGGGGTGAGCCACCCGCGACAGGTTGTTCAGTACCGAGGGGGATTAGAACCCTTTCGTTATCGCGATTCAGCTCGGATTCTTCCCGACTGTCGACGAGCGTCCATGGGCCGCTTTCACTTTCAGAATATTCAGCCTTCGCGTTCGTAGGCAGTTCGCTATCAAATTCCATGCCAAGCAGCACTCGTGTCGAGTGGACGGTCTCAAAGGAAGGCGCTTCGAAAAACTTCGGTGCTTCGGCGGCGTGCGCTGGTCCGGCGAGCATAAGCATCCCAGTGACGACGGCCACCAAGCAGGGGATACTGAGAGTCTTTGTGCTTCGCTCGGTGGAGATCATCGTGATGCCTTTCTCTCGGGGACGGTACGTTCGTTCGGTGGCGGTGGTGAACATGGACTGTGTGATGAATCGAGCTGGTGCCGAGAACGTGAGGCACGGTCGTGTCAAGCCCTCGGGGCTCCCCGGGCGGCCGGCGGCCCGGGGAACTTGCACGCGTGGGACCTGGCACCTGGACGCGTTACTTGGAGGTCACCGCCCACGTGCCGCTGATCAGGACCCCACCTTTACCGGCGCCCAGACCTTCGATCGTGAACCCGATCGTCGAACTCGCCGTCCCTACCGTGTGGACGGTACCCGAAGTCACTTTCGCATTCACTTCCTGCCCGAAAATGCAGAGGAAGCCTTCACTGGCTTTAGGTTCAGCCAAACTACCCGGGCATTCAGCAGGCGGCGTTTCGCCTTCTTTCACATAAACAATCGTGGATTCTTCAGCGACCGGCTCGGCGAAGCCAACACCGACTCGTGCGATACCGAAACCCGCGTTCGGGAACGCGGCTTCGCTAAAGGTACTCCCGCCATACACGCCCGTCAGACTCTTGCCCGTGGGCAGAGGCGAGCCGCCAAAGCTGCCTTCCTTGCCCTTTTCGCCGTTGCAAGCGTATGTCGTCCCACTCGCGGCGACGAACTTCGAGCCGCCTTCTTTGCAGTTGGCACCTTTGGGCTCGGTGCTGCTAGCCACACTCACGCCGTCGTTGCCATTCGTGCCGTTGGCACCGGGTGCACCGTTTTCGCCTTTAGCTCCAGCGGGGCCCTGTAGCCCGGCGGCGCCGGCCGGCCCCTGGGCGCCGTTCGCGCCGTCCTTGCCGGCCTTGCCAGTCTTGCCTTTCAGCGAGGCGAGCACCTTCGGGCTGATCTGCTTGGTCGAGGTGATCAAGTATTTACCCGCGGCATACGCCCCGCCCGCCATCGCGAAGACCAGAGCCACGACGGCCACCGCCGTCGCCGCATTGAAGTGCTTTCGAAACATTCGTGGATTCCTCCCTCTCGTGGCCCGGACTGGTCTCCGGCGCGCCGCTCTGCGCTGACCCGTCTCCCATCGAGCCGGCGCCTGATTGCAAGACCCAACCGTATTCCCACAGCACAGTGCAAGTCAATACCGTTAAGCCAGGCAGTCGTGGTGTCTCGACCTCGCGGCGATGCCCGAAGTCATCCGACGACCTGACTGTCAATAGCGTTAAGACAGGTATTCGTCTGCCCTGCATCTGGGCTTAAACCCGATTGTCAAGCGGAATCGTGGGCGTGGGGCACGGCAGCGAGGGCCTTTAAGGCAGTTGACTCCGCGAAACGGCCGTATGATGGAATGCATGAGGGGAGCTGAAGCGCTCGCAGAGGACGTTCACGGCAGAAGGGAGGCCACACATGTCGGCTAAGCACGCGCTGCTCGGCCTGCTGCTCGAGCGCCCGGCCTACCCCTACCAGCTCGCCGACCGCCTGGCGCAAAGACTCGGCCCCTCCTGGAAGGTCAACTCCGGGCAGCTCTACCAAACGGTAAAGACGCTCGAGAAAGACCGCCTGATCGAGCGCGTACACGGCTCCGAGAACGACGAGCGACACGTGTTCGAGATCACCGAGCGGGGCGTGCTCGAGTTCGAGCGCTTCTTCTCGACCGCGCCCGAGGGCGTGCGTCTCTCGCGCCGGCCGCTGCTCGTGAAGATCACCTTCGCCGGCCCACGCAAGCTGGGAGAGGCGCTCGAGAAGCTCGACGTCTACGAGCAGCAGTGCGCCCAGCAGCTCGCGCAGACCGCGCGGCTACGCGACGAGCTACCACAGGACGGACCGCTGCTGCGCGCCGATCACCTGCTGCTGCGACTCAACCTCTCCGCCGACGTGTCCCAGCTGGAGGGCGAGCTGCGCTGGGCTCGGCACGCGCGCGAGATGCTCTCCTGGCTCGCCAGCCGCGAGGCGATCTGGCCCGCCGAGCACCGGCGCACCCCCGACCCGAAAGCGGACGACGCCGTGCGAGCGCGCCGCGAGCTGTTCGGCAGGATCGCAAGCTCACGGCCTGGCGCAGACGACCCGCCCTCCCCCAAACGCGGCGGGCGGGCCAAATGATGCTGCTCTCGCTGCAGCGGGTGTCCAAGCGCTTCGACCGAGCGGGCAAGCCGCGGCAGGCGCTGCAGGATCTCT
Source organism: uncultured Solirubrobacterales bacterium (assembly GCA_963844095.1). Classification (GTDB taxonomy): domain Bacteria; phylum Actinomycetota; class Thermoleophilia; order Solirubrobacterales; family Solirubrobacteraceae; genus Palsa-744. The sequence continues at coordinate 217,544 of CAWJND010000008.1, read as the reverse complement.
CCCTGGAGCTCGAGCGCGGGCAGATGACCGGCGTGTTCGGCCCCAGCGGCGCCGGCAAGACCACACTGCTGCGGATCGCGGGCGGCCTGCAAACGCCCGACTCCGGTGAGGTGCTCTACGACGGAGAGCGGCTACACGGCATGTCGAGCGCAAAGCGCACGCGCCTGCGCCGGCGTGAGATCGCCTGCGTCTTCTCGACGCCCCCGCGCAGCCGCATGGGCGTGCTCGAGCACATCGCCCTTCCCCTGCTCGTCGACGGTCGTGGGCATCGCGGCGCGCGGCAGCGGGCGCGCGAGGCGCTGGCCGCCTGTGAGGCCGGGCACTGCGCGACCGCCGAGCTTCGCGAGCTCTCCGACGGAGAGCGCCAGCTCGTGGAGATCGCCCGCGCGATCGTCGTCGAGCCGCGACTGCTGCTCGCCGACGGACCGGCCTCGAACCTCTCGCTCGTCGAGCAGGAGACGATCATGGCGCTGCTCTCAACGCTCGCGCGGGATGCAAGGGTCGGCGTGCTGATCGCGGCAGTCAACGCCGAGGCGCTGATCCAGGCCGACCCGATCCTCTATTTGAGCGAAGGCAGGATTACCGGCGGCGCGCGCCCGGGCGAGACAAACGTCTACCAGTTCCCCGATCGGCCGCGCCTGGCCGCGGCCGATGCCTGAGCTCCCTGGCGCCACGACGCGAATGCCCACCGCGGCGAAGGCGCGCCCGCTGCTCGAGCTCGAGCACGCACACAAGCGATACGAGAGTCCCGGCGAGGTCGTCCACGCCGTACGAGACGTGAGCATGAGCGTGAGCGCGCGCGAATTCGTGGCGCTGTTCGGGCCGAGCGGCTCGGGCAAGACGACGCTGCTGCTGCTCGCCGCCGGTCTACTGCGCGTGGACGGCGGCAGCGTGCGCTTTCAGGGCCGCGACCTGTGCACGCTCTCGCGTGCGCAGACACTCGCCTACAGGCGCAACGAGCTCGGCTTCGTCTTCCAGGACTTCAATCTCACCGCCGGTCTGACCGCTGTGGAGAACGCGGCGATCCCGCTGCTCATGCGCGGCGTCGAGTACCGACAGGCGCACGCGCGCGCACGCGCCGCGTTGGCTGAAGTGGGGCTCGAGCGTCGCGCGACCCACACGCCCGACCGGCTGTCGGGGGGAGAGCGCCAGCGCGTGGCGATCGCGCGCGCGCTGGCCGCGGAGCCAAAGCTGATCCTCGCCGACGAGGCGACCGGCAACCTGGACAGCAAGAACGGCGAGACGGCGCTCGAGTTGCTCGCCGCGCTTCCGCGCGAGCACGGAGCTGCCGTGATCCTTGTGACCCACGACGAGCGCGCCGCGCACCACGCCGACCGCGTCCTGGAAGTCCGCGACGGCCGGCTTGCACGGGAGCCCCAGACCGTGGAGGCGGAGGTTGACCTGTGATCGGCTACGCGCGTACGCTGCTGCTCTTCTACCGGCGCCACCTGCGCGTACAGCCGCTGCGCGAGCTGATGGCCGTGCTCGGCATCGCCGCCGGGGTCGCGCTGCTGTTCGCCGTACAGGTTGCCCACCACTCCATCACCGGCTCCTTCGAAGAAGTCGCGCACGGCGTCGCCGGCGGCGCGACGCTCGAACTGGCGGCGCGCGGGCCCGAAGGCTTCGATCGGCGGATCGCACAGGAGACACAGAGCATCCCCGGCGTGAAGGCGCTCGCGCCGATCCTCACCCAACCGATCGTCGCCGTCGGTCCTAGCGGGCGACGCGCGCTCACGCTGGTCGGCGCCGACGAACGGATCGCGGCGCTGCACGGCCGGCTCTCCGGCGCCTTCCAGCGCGCGGGGGAATCCTCGCACAAGGGGTTCCTGCTGCTCACCGCGCCAACCGCCACGGCGATCGGGGTCCGCCCGGGCGGACGGGTCACGGTCCTGGTCGACGGCCACACAGAAGCGATGACACTCGCTGCGACCGTCGGCTCGGGCGCTATCGGCGCCGCCGCGCAGAGCCCGATCGCCGCCGCGCCGCTTGCTGTCACGCAGAACATCGCCGGACTGCCGGGCCGTGTCAGCCGTGTACTGATCGAGCCGGCGCGCGGGCGCGAAGCGGCGCTGCAACGCGAGCTCGCCGCTCGCTTCGGCTCCACGCTCGACGTCCGTCCGATCGATACCGAAGCCAAGCTGCTCGGCAAGGCCGCCGCCTCGGAAAGCCAGGTGACGCTCCTGTTCAGCGCAATCAGCCTCGTCGCGGGGGTGATCCTCGCCTACAACGCGCTGCTCTTGGCAAGCGAGGAGCGCCGTCGCTTCATCGTCTACCTGATCGAGACCGGCACGCCCGACTCGATGGTGCTCGCCTCGCTCGCGTTCGACGCGCTGATCCTCGGCATCGCCGGCTGCGCGATCGGGCTGCTTGCGGGCGAGCTGATCTCGCTGCTGGCCTACCGCGACGTGCCCGGCTACCTGACGGCCGCGTTCGCGGTCGGACCCCAGCACGTGGTGGCGGCGCAAACGATCCTGGTGGCAATCGCCGGTGGCATGTTCGCGGCTTTCGCGGCGGCGCTGCTGCCGGCAGTCGCGACCCTGCGCGGGGGCGCCTCCGCGCAACCTGAGGCGGTCGGCGGCGCGCTCTCCCTCACGCGCAAGCTGCGCGCCTCCGATGGCGGCCTGCTCGCCTGCGGCCTCGCGCTCGTGGGCGCCTCGGTGCTCGGCGCGCTGATCGCGCCGAGCGTCACCGTGGCGGCGCTGGTCGGGATGGCGGCGGGGATCGTGATCTGCCTGCCGATGCTCGCGCGCGGACTGCTCGCGCTGGCGTGCGCGGGCGCGCGCCGCTCCAGCGATCCCGCCGCGCGGCTGTCGGTCGCGGAGCTGCGCGGCTCCCCCACCCGTCCCGTGGCGCTGCTTGCCACTGGCGCGATCGCCGCGCTTTTGATGGTGCTGATCGGCGGCTCGGTCGCAAACGTGCAGAGCGCCGTGCGTACCGGCGCCACCGACCTGCTCGCAAGCGCCCAGCTGTGGGTCAAGCCGGGCGGTCCGGAGAACGTCTACACGACCCAGCCGTTCGACTCCGCGCAGGCCGAGCGCCGCCTGCAAAGTCTGCGCGTCGTCAGCTCCGTCGAACCCTGGCGCGATTCGTTCCTCGACCTGCCCGGACGGCGCGTGTGGGTGCTCGGCGTGCCGCCGGGACAGGCGGCGCAGATTGCCCCCAGCCAGCTGATCGAAGGCTCGCTTCAGGCGGCAGACCGGCGCCTGCGCGAAGGGGGTTGGGCGACGCTCAGCCAGACGATCGCGCGCGAACGCCACCTGCGCCTCGGCCAGCGCTTCCAGCTGCCCACCCCGACCGGGCCGGCCAGCTTCCGCCTGGCGGCGACAACCGCCAACTACGGCTGGCTGTCGGGCGCTGTCGTGATGAATGCCGACGATCACGCTCGACTGTGGGGAAGTGAGCGCGCGAGCGAGCTTGGCGTCACGCTGAGGCCGGGGGTCCCGCTCGAACGGGGCAGGGAACTGGTCGAACGGGCGCTTGGTACAGGCGGGGCGCTCGACGTTCAGACCTCGGCGCAACGGCGTGCCGAAGTGAGCGCGGTGCTCGCCAGCACGCTGTCGCGGCTGAACGACACCACGCTTGTCGTGCTGATCACCACGATCGCCTCCGTCGTCGCGTTGATAATGGCCGCCGTCTGGCAGGGACGGGCGCGCTTCAACTCGCTGATCTCGATCGGGATGGGCTTCGGCCAGCTCGCACGGCTGCTGTTCTATGAGTGCGGCATCGTCCTGCTGGGCGGCTGCGCGATCGGCATCGCGGCCGGCCTCGCCGGCCAGTACCTGATCGACGGCTGGCTGGCGTACACGACCGGCTCCCCGGTCCGCTTTTCGCCGGCGTGGCAACTGTCCCTGCGCACCGCGCTGGTCGCACTGTCGATCTCGCTGCTCGCGTCGCTGATCGCGGCGGCGCGCGTAATGCGCTTCCAACCCGGCGCGGCCTTCTCGATGGAGTGAGCGGACCGATGGCAAGCGAAGCGTTCACCAGACCGATCGCGCCCGCAGCGCCGGCCGAGCGACCCTCCTTGACGCAGGGCAGGCACCCCGACGCCGCTGACGGCAGCACCTTTGCACCCGCGCTTCGCTGCCTGCCGGTTCAGGTTCGAGCGGATGTCGAATGCCTGTACCGCGTGCTGCGGACGCTCGACGACCTCGTCGACGACGACGACCCGAGCGCCGGCGAGCGGGTGGCGGCCGTCGAGCGCTGGGTGCACGGCGAAGGAGCCGCGAGCCCCGAGGCGCGCGCGCTGGATCGGCTCCACCAGCGCCGGCCGTTCGAGCGCGAGGCGCTGCTGGACTTCTGCGCAGGGATGCGCCACGACATCGCGGGCGAGGGCATCGACACCGAGGCCGACTTCGAGCGCTACTGTCAACAGGCTGGCGGCTCGGTCGGGATCGTGCTCGCGAACCTGCTCGGCGGACACAGCGAAGAGGCGCAGGCGAAGATGGCCACGCTCGGCCGGGCGATGCAGGTAACGAACATCCTGCGCGACATCGACGAGGACCTCGAACACGGTCGGCTGTACATCCCGCGCACGCTGATCGAGCGCTACGGCTTCCCCTCGCCGGGCGCGAGGGAGGCGCTCCTGCGCGATCGGATCGCGCGCGCCGACGCGCTGTACGAGGAGGGCGCGGGAGCGATTGCGCTGCTGGGCTGCGGGCGCACGGCGATGACCGTCGCGGCGGCCCTCTACCGCGAGATCCTGCGCCAGATCGAACGCGACGGCTTCGGCCGCAAGTCGGGGCGCGTGGTTGTGCCACCTTCGCGCACGCGTTCCTTGATCGCAAGACATTGGTTGGCTAATGTGGTCGAGCGTTGACAACATGAAAAGCCCGGGTATCAAAGGCTCGATCGCGATCGTCGCCACGGCGCTCTCTGTCGGCGTGGTCGCGGCCGGCGGCGGCGCAGTCGCACAGGGGTTGCCCAGCGCACGCGCCGCGCGCACCCTCAACGGCACCGACACCGCCCACCTGCTGCTCGTCCGTCAAGACGAATCGGTGCTCTTCGAGGAAGGCTCGGCCGACGGCGCGTTGCCCGGGCACATGCGCGCGCAGCTCACCGTCGGCTCGCACTTCACCGGCGCGTGCACGATCTACACGAGGTACGGATCGATCAGCGGCCGCGGCAGCGCGACCGCGCACGGCAGCGGGCGCTACCAGAGCTTCAGCGGCTCGTTCACGATCGCCGCGGGCAGCGGACGCTACCTGCACGTCCACGGCACCACGCGGCTGTACGGGACGTTCGACCGCAGGACGTTCGCCGTCGTCGTGCAGACCGTCGGGAGGCTCTCCTATTGACCGTTGAGCTGTTTGCCGACACCCGCACGCGTATGGGCTCGATCATTGCCTGCCTGGCGGTGGCCGCGTGCTTTCTCCTCGCAGGCATCCCCGCGAGCGCGAGCGCCGTGCCATCGGTCAGCCTGCATGCCTCATTCAGCCCGGAGACCCTGGGACACTCAACGACGCTGCGCTTGACCGTCCGCATCCAGCCCACGACCGAACTGGTCCCGCCGCCCGTGATCGCGGGGGAACTGCGCTATCCCGCCGGGCTGAACTTCCAGCTGAGCGAACTGGGGATCGACGCCTGCCGTATCTCCACGCTGGAACTGCTGGGAATCGAAGGCTGTCCGGCGAACTCGCTGATGGGCTATGGCAGCGCGATCGGGGCGATCCCAGTCAAACACGAAACGTTCCAGGAATCCGCCCAGGTCGCGATCGTGCGGACCGACGAGCACGAAGGTCATCCTGCCCTGCTGCTGTACGTGTACGTGCAGACCGGCATCGACGTGCAATTGGTCTTGCCGGTCGAGCTGTTTGGAGCCGCCAAGCCCTACGGCGGGCGCCTGGACATCCAAGTTCCGCTCGTCCAGGCCTTCCGCGAAGGACCTGACATCTCGGTGACGGAACTGCACCTCGTCGTCGGCCCGAAAAACCTCACCTACTACGAACGCGCCCACAACAAGACCCTGCGCTACAAACCCGCCGGCATCCCCCTCCCCCGACGCTGCCCACGCGGGGGCTTTCGCTTCGCCGTGGACCTCGCCTTCCTCGGCGGTGCCAAGTCCGCAGCCACGACGGCCGTCCGTTGCCCGGCGCACCGATAGAGCGAGGACCCATCCTGATGGCGCTAGGTCTTTCCTCAAGCCAGCAACAACCCCACCGACGCAAGCCGCTCCACGCACTCCTTGATCCGCCCGGGCGCCTCGCCGAGCGCGGCCGCGACCTCAGCGAGCGTGCGCGTGCCGTCGAGCAGCGCCAGCGCGTTCGCTTCGAGCTCGCCGTCGAGGCGCGCGTTGGCGTGCAGCAGCGAGCTGAGCGCCGGCAGGCCGGCCGCGTTCTGGGCTCGGGCCAGCGGACTGACGACGGGCCGCTCGCCCACCTCGCCGCTCACCGGCGGGGGGCAGCCGGCGAGCATCACGATCCGCGCCAGGTAGGCCTGCAACAACACCGCCCGCAACCGTGCCGCGACCAGCTCGGACGAAGCCTCGAGTCCCGCTGCCTCGCGTGCCCGCGCCAGCAGCGCGGAGCACGCCAGCGACTGTGGCCAAGCCTCCGCCAGCGCAGCCATCGCCGCCTGCACGAGCGGCTCGCTCGTGGTCATCGAGAAACCCTCGGGGGTCAGAAAGGTACGCACCTCGGGGTCATCGCCGGGTGCCGGTATGTGCAGGACGGGCCCGGTCTCGCTGCGGGCACGCCCCTCCTCCTCCCCATCCACGCCCTCTTGGGGACGCGCTCTGGATGAGATCCAAAGGCCTTCAATCGCTGCTTCGTCGAGCGTGCGGTCGATTGGGTCCGCCTCGTGGCAGATCAGGGTCTGGCGGAACATGCGGTTCTTGAAGAAGTCCATGTACTGCTCTTGGACGACTACGCCCTCCGGCAGGCTCGCCATCAGGCGCCCAGCGCTCTCCGGCACGTCGCGCATCTGGCTCTCGAACAGGTCCGCCTCCGAGAGGAATTGCAGGTCGCGTGCATTGGCATGCTCGACGAACTCGTGGAAGTAGAAGGGGGTTGAGACCTCAGCCAGGTCGTCGTGGAACAGCAGAGCGTCGCTGTAGCCGAGCATCCGCTCCATCTGCTCGCGCAGCACGCGCGCAAACGGGCTGGGCTGCTCGATATCCACGATCGTCCTCATCAGCCCCTGCGCGCGAGCCAACCGCTCGCCCGGGTCGGACACCCCCTGCACGTGGTAGCGCAGCATGTCGCGCGCCATGTCCCTCAGGTAGCTGCCCGGATAGGCGTTGTAGCTGACGAAGGCGATCCCCTGCGGCGCCAGACAGCGCTTCACGCAGTCCAGCAGCGCCCCGCGCGCCTGCGGCGGCACCCACGAGTAGACCCCGTGGGCGACGATGTAGTCGAACTCGCCCGACTCCCCCAGCTGCTCGAACGTGGCACAGCGCAGCTCCACGTTCGCGAGCCCCGCCGCCCGCGCCAGCTGCGTGCCCCGTTCGATCGCGCCGGGCGAGGCGTCCACGCCGAGCACCTGCGCGCCGGGCAGGCTCTGAGCGATCGAGAGCGCGTTGCCGCCGTCGCCACAGCCCAGCTCCAAGACACGGCAGGAGCGGGCGGGTGCCGGATGCAGGCCGAACAGCCTCCCGATCGCCTCCGAGCGCCCTGGGTGGGTCGCCGGATAGGCGAAGCCCGGATAGGAGAGGCGCTCGTAGGCCTCCGCGGCGCTCAGAGCTTCAGGTTTGTCGAGAGGTTGAAGTTCACCGTCGCCCCCGTCTTGCCGTTCGGCTCGATGAAGGACTCCTGGACCTTCTGGAAGGCGAACGTCACCTGCTCGCTGGGCGTGCCTCCGCCGGAGCTGCCGTCCTGCACGGAGGAGATCAGCACATTCTGGAAGTCGAACTTGAGGTAGGTCTGTTCCTTGCCGCCGGCCTCGTGGGTAAAGGAGAGAACCGCTTCCTTGAAGTGCTGACCCGTGGCCGCCGCCTGGAACAGGAGAGGCGAGGACTTGTCGAGCGTCTTGGTGATCGAAAAGCTCTGGATGCTCACCTTGCCCGCGCCCGCGCCGGATGACTGCGAGCCGATGTTCTGGGCGTCTTGAGCGCTGACCGAGAAGCCGCCGATCGGGATCTCGCCCTTGTAGTCCTTCTCCGTCGCTGCGCCGGCGATACCGTCGAGCTTCAGGAACGTGGTGCCGCCGCCGCTCACGCCGAAGGTGGTTCCGCCGATCAGGGGTGTGCCGGGGGCGCCCTGGCCGCCGGGGACGCCCTGGCCGCCGGCGGGACCTGAGCCGCCGGACTTGCCTTCTTTGCCGGGTTCGCCGGCCAGTCCGACCGGACCTTTCTGGTTCCAGGTTATTTGGGTCTCGCCGGGTTCGCACACCGCATCCATATTTGGGATCGCGGGTGCACCCGCGGCTGGGACGATGGTATGAGGCAAACTCGGATCGATCACCCTCAAACCACCCGGAGGCTCGCTGGCATCGTCGAAGAACAGCGCCTGTGGGACGCCGTTTTCGGTCTTGCTGTTGTAACACCCAGTAATCGTGCCGTCGCTTCCCGGGATCGCCCCGGCCGCAATAGCCGCTCCCGCTCCAAGCGCCGCGGCCGTCGGCAATGTAATCCGCACCACTCGTTTGGAGTACTTCATCCGCTGCACCGCCCGCGCTATCCGGCTCGCTTCTTCCGCGCTCATGTCCACAGCTCCCGGGTCAAAAATTGCTAACGAAGAGAGCCATCGAACGCCCTCTTTGTCGCCTTACCGGCCAGAACCAAACCAGAAGGCCCGGACAGTGTCAAGCAGAATGGACGAACCTACGTGCGCACTTCAGGCCCCTGGCGACGAACACACATCCGACCAGCGCCCCACCAACGTCAGGACAAGCCGGGTGACCAGCCTGTCGCTAGCCACGAGCTAAGCCACAACCTCCACGCCGACCAGGTCCGCGGCCTCCATGCTGCCGGGGGTCTCGAGCTCCAGTACCGCCTCAAGCGCCGCGATCGCGACCGCCAGCTGATCGAGACTTGGCTCCTGCGTGGTCAGCAACTGCAGCTTCAAGCCGGGCCACATGACCGCTTTCACCCAACGCCGAGTGCGATTGCGCCCGGCGAACTTGATGATCTCGAAGGAGATACCGGCGATGATCGGCACGCCGAGGATGCGTGAGGCCACGAGCAGGTACCACGCGGGCAGACCGACGGCCCCGAACACGAAGATCGAGACGACCATCACGATCAGCAGGAAGCTTGTGCCACAGCGCGGGTGCAGGCGCGAGAAGCGCTGAGCGTTGACCGGCGTGAGTGGCAGCCCCGCCTCGAAGCAGGAGATCGTCTTGTGCTCGGCGCCGTGGTACTCGAACACGCGTCTGAGGTCTTTGATGCGTGAGAGCAAGACCATGTAGCCGAGGAAGATCAGAGTTCGCACGATGCCCTCGACGATCCAGAACAGCGTCGAGGAGCCCAGCTGTCCCTTGATGAGGCTTGTCAGGCCAAGCGGCAGCAGGAAGAACAGGCCGATCGCGAACACCATCGCGACCACCACCGTTCCGACCCAGACGCCGGTACCGATTTCCTGTACATCCTCATCTGCCTCGCCCTCGGGCAGCTGGGCGTTGGCGGAGATGCCGAGCGCCTTGAAGCCGATTGCGAGCGAACCGCCGAGCGCGACGATGCCGCGCAGGATCGGCAGACGCAGCCAGCGATGGCGCACCAGGGCTGAGGTGAGTGGGAAGGTGACGACCTCGATCTCACCAAGCTCCTCCAGCTGCCCCTGCTCCTCCTCGCGGCTGAGCTCTGCCTCGCGCGCGAGCCCCACCTCCAGCGAGTGAGAAACGTCGCGGGCGCTAGCGGTGTGGTTATCCCCTGGCCCGGGGCTATCGCCATCCGACCCGCCTCTGCCGGCGCGCGCTTCAGAGCCCTCCCGCGATGATTTTGAGCCAGCCCGCGAGCTACCGTCTTCCTGCGTTTCATCCCCGCCGCGCAGCGGCTTGCGCACCGCCACCGCCCAGTGACGCACGCCGCGCATCATCACTCCCTCGAGCACCGCCTGGCCGCCCAGTGGCGCGTCTCGCCTTGCCGTCAGCTCGCCGTCAGGGAGTTGACCTACGGCACTTCCTGGGGAGCCAGGGCTGGGCGAGGGACGCAGTACCTGCGTGGTCGAGGCCGCCTGGAGGTTGCTCGCTTGGACCCTCCCACCGGCACCCGGTCGAGAGGACATCGTCTTACTGGGGGCGAGCCTGCGCCTGAGTGCCGCCAGTCTGCGCGCTGCGCTGACGTCCCTTGGCGACCCGGCGTTGGAAGCGCTCTACGCGTCCACCCGTATCCACGAGCTTCTGCCGTCCGGTATAGAACGGGTGGCAGTTGGAGCACACCTCGACGTGGATGTCCTCCTGCGTGGCGCGCGTCGTGAATTCGTTGCCACACATGCAACGCACGTGCGCCTCGACGTAATTTGGGTGGATCGAAGCCTTCATGGTCGAACCATTCTAGCGACCTTAGGCGCCGGCGGCTGGCGGGGTCTGCATAACCTGCCCAGGCAAGGTCGGCTGGACGCAGCGAGAGGTGTGCAGTTCGTCGCGCTTGAACACGTGTCCTCGTTCGTCGAGCCAGCGAAAGTGCACCAGGACGCGATAGGCCGCGGGAGCATCGAGGTTGGTGATCTGCTTGACGTACTTGTAGATCTCAACCCCAGGTTCTGAGGTACGCCATACACCGAAGCCGGGGGCCGCAAGCGTGTGGAATTCGCTTGCGCCATGTAGACGCTGCTGCAATTCGATCCGCATGGCCATCTTCTGCGTGGTAGCGGTGGCGGCCATCTGCGCAGTGAACGTGGCGGTGCGTTCCGCCTGGACGGTGGAGGTGACGCACTGTTCGATCCCGACGGAGGCCGTGCCATCGGCTGGGGCCGTCGTTGACGTGCGTAGGCCGGTGTCCGCGAATGCGGCCTGAGCCCAGGCAAGCAGCGCCAGCGCGCCTACCAAAGCAAGAGCTACCCCTGCAGCTCGCGCATCCTTGAACGTCATCCCTCTCATTCAAAAGCTTCTAACACCGGAAGGCCCACGTTGTTTCGCACAAAGTGGGCACAAGCTCCGAGTCGGAAACGCTCAGGTGATCTGATACAAGGGGCCGTCGCCCCCCTCGGGAACCGTGAGGCGTCCACCCTTGGCGGTGATCGCCCCGCACTGCACGCAGTTGGTGTAGTTGACGATCACGTCCACAAGGCCCTCCTCCGGAGCGTCCTCGGGGATCTCGTACACCCCCGCCGGACACATCCAGCGCCATGTTTCGGCCAGCTCGCGCGGTACGTGTTTTTGAACGCGGATGTGGTCGGGGGCGTCGTCGCGGGTGGCGTTGCCGGTGATGAATACCGAGGAGAGCTTGTCGAAGGTGTACTTGCCGTCGGGCTTGGGATAGCGCTCCTTGGTGTTACCGACGAACATCGGCTCGGCGTCGTCGCGGTGCCATTCTTGCCGCCCCGGCGGGACCTTCCCTTTCGACATGATCGACGGCCCCGCGAGCAGACTTCCGACGAGGAAACCCTTCTGGAATGCCTGCCGCGTGTTGCGCACCTCCCACAGCTCTTTGGCTATCGAAGAGTTCTCGACCGCCCGCTCGTAATCCGACAGGTCGCTGCTGCCGCGTTTGAGCGCCGCGTAAATCGACTCGGCCGCCAGCATTCCCGACTTGATGCAGTGGTGAACACCCTTCAGCGCCGCGGTGTCCACCATTCCGCCGGCGTCGCCGACGAGCACCGCGCCGGGCATCGAGAGCTTCGGCATCGACCAGTAGCCGCCGCCCGGAAGCGCCTTCGCGCCCCACGCGATTCGCTCGCCGCCCTCGAGAATGCCCCTGACGAGCGGATGCGTCTTGAATGTCTGCAGCAGGTCGTGGGCTGAGGTCGTCGCGTCACGGTAGTTGAGGTTGACCACGAATCCGATCGATACAAGGTCATCGCCCGTCTTCTCGTCCTTCATCGGGTAGATCCAGGTGCCCCCGAGCTGTCCGTACTTGGCGGCAACTTTCAGCGGCCACGGCTGCACGAATGTGTGGATCACACGGTCGAGCGGCTTGGCTACCTTCCATACCTCCTTCACGCCGAGCTCCCAAACCTGCGGCTCGCGGCCCTTGGCAAGGTCAAACTCGCGGATCGCGGCTCCCGTCAGGTGCCCCCAGCAACCCTCGGCAAGCACGGTCGCGTGCGCCTTGATGTCGGTGCCGGGCTCGAAGTTCCCGAGCGGCTCGCCGTCCTTACCGCGGCCCTTGTCGCCCGAGCGTACGCCAACGACTTTGCCGTCCTCGACGATCAGCTGGGTGGCAGAGGTCTCAGTGAGGACATAGGCACCGCCCTCTTCGGCCTGCCTCTGCTGGAAGCGGGCGAGAGCGGAGACCGAGACCACCTCGTTGCCGTGGTTCTTGAAGTTCGGCACCGCCGGAATCGGCACCGGAAGCTTGGATTTCGGGCCGGTGAGCATGTACACCGACTCCTTCGTCACCTCACCGAAAGCGAAACCCTCCTTGCGCCACTGCTCGCGGGTCACGTCCGGGAACAGTTCTTCAAGGGCCTTGGGCCGTATGACCGCACCGGAGAGGTTGTGCCCCCCGCAGGTCTTTGCCTTCTCCACGACCGCCACCGGTACTTCGCCGAGGCGCTCCATCGTCTCCGGGTCATCGCCGAGCAACTGCAACAGCCGGTTGGCGCAGGCCAAGCCGGCGGTGCCGCCACCGACGATGACCACGCCGACCTCGATCAGCTCGTCCTCGGCGTCGAGGCCGCGCTTTACGAACTCCTTCTGAGTGTCTACGGGCGGCGGGAAGGCCGCAGGCACGACCTTCCCATTGCTTGAGCCGTTATTAGATGACATCGCTTGACGCTCCTTTTCGCTCACGCATTCCTTCCGCCACCATGCCCCAGTGCGTCTCATGACCAAGCTGGACGACGCGGGACGTCGAAGCGCGTACTGGTTGTACGTGCGAGACGACACGTGGCGTCCAGCGCAGTGTCAGGAGGCGCACTGGCTAACTTGCTTTCTTGGCCTTCACGGCCTCTGTCAGCTTGGGCAGGATCTTGTTGAGATCGCCCACGATCCCGAGGTCTGAGAATTCGAAGATCGGCGCGTTCGAGTCCTTGTTGATCGCGACGATGTTCTCCGAGGACTGCATCCCGACCTTGTGCTGGATCGCGCCGGAGATGCCGGCTGCGAGATAGAGCTTCGGCGAGACCGTCTTGCCGGTCTGGCCGATCTGGGCCGCGTAGGGGTACCAGCCGGCGTCCACAACCGCACGGGTGGCGGCCACCGCCGCGTTGTTGCCGAACGCCGCCGCCAGGTCCTCGGCGAGCTGGAAGCCCTCGGCCTTGCCGAGACCGCGACCGCCGGCCACGAGGATTGAGGCACCCTCGATGTTGACGTCGGCGCCGCGTTGTTCGCCGCGGGTGACCATCGTGGCCTGCTTGGCGTGCTCTGAGAGCTCGAAGCTGACCGACTCCACAGGGGCCGCGCCGGCGCCGGTCTCTTTGATCTCGAACGCGTTGAGGCGTCCGATCACGATCCCCACCGGGGAGCGGTACTTGATCTCCGAGATGGCGGAGTCGCCGAGGATCGGGCGCTCGGCGATCAGCTCGCCGCCCTCGGCACGCACCGCGGTGACCTCCATCGCGACACCCGCACCGAGGCGCGCGGCCAAGCCGGCGCCGATCTCGAAGCCGAGCAGTCCGCCACCGAACAGGGCGTACTTGTAGTCGCCGGAGGAGATCGCCGCGCCCATCGCGTTGACGACCGGCTGGGCGAGCCCTTCGGGGCCCTCGGCGATCAGCACCTTCTTGGCGCCGTAGTTGCCGAGCGAGCCCGCCAGATCCTGCGGGACGCCTTCGCCCACAAGGATCACGTGAGCCTCGCCGCCGAGCTCGGCAGCCAGCTTGGCGCCCTCGGAGACGGCGCCAAGGGAGTTCTTGTTGATCGCGCCTTGGTAGTGGAGCGCGTAGACCAGGATGTTTGCCATCTAGATCAGCTTCCTCTCGTCGAGCCAGGACACGATCTTCTCGACGGTCTCGGCGGTGTCCTCGTCCTCGATGATCTCGCCGGCAGCCTTTGCCGGGGGAGCCTTCGCGGCGACCCACTGGGCGGCGGAGTTATCGCCACCGACCTTCGAGGCGTCAACGCCGACGTCCGCGGCGGTGACCGTGTCGAGCGGCTTCTTCTTGGCACCCATGATGGCCTTCAGCGACGGGTAGCGGGGCTCATTGATGGCATCGCCGACGGAGATGACAGCGGGCAGAGTGATCTGCACCGTGTCATAGCCGTACTCGGCCTGGCGCTCGCAGCGCAGGGAGTCGGTGGCGACGTCCATCTTGATGACCTGGGTGAGCGAGGGCATGCCGAGATGCTCAGCGACAACCGCGCCGATGGTGTAGCACTCACCGTCGTCTGACTGTTGGCCGAGCAGCACAAGATCTGGTTTCTCGCGGTCCAGTGTCTGGGCTAGGGCGTAGCCAGTGGCGGCGACGTCCGAGCCGGCAACCGCCGGGTCAGAGAGGTGCACGGAGCGGTCTGCACCAAGCGATACAGCCTTGTGCAGCGCGCGTACGGCGCTCTCCGGGCCCATGGTTACGGCCACGATCTCCTCCACGGGGGCGATGCCGCCCTCGCGAACCTGCATCGCAGCCTCGATGGCGTGCGTGTCATAGGGGTTGAGGTTCTTCTCACCGCTGCGGTCCATGCGCCCCGTCGAGCTGTTGATGCGCTTCTCGACGGCGGCGTCCGGGACCTCCTTCACCAGGACGCAAATCTTCATTCAGCTACTCCTTGAGGGGTGTCGATGTGGCAATCCTACCTGAGTTGACTGACGAGTCAATCAGGCAGCTAAACGGCTACTACCGACCACGACCAGGCGTGGATATGAACACTTTTGGGACGACTTACGATGGTGACTACCATTTGTAGTCACAATAGTAGTTAACAAAAAAAAGACAACACACCAGACTCAGCTGGCCTGGCGCGCACTGGTGGCCTCGCGAATGAAATCCACGATTGCCTGGGTGGGCGCTCCAGGAGTGAAGACTTCGGCCACGCCGAGGCTCTTCAGCTCGGGTATGTCTTCAGCGGGGATGGTGCCGCCAACAGTGACGACCACATCATCGATGTCCTGCTCGTGCAGCAGCTGCACCACGCGCGGCACAAGCGTCATATGTGCGCCCGAGAGGATCGACAGGCCAACCGCATCGGCATCCTCTTGGATAACGGTCTCCACGATCTGCTCGGGAGTTTGGTGCAGGCCTGTGTAGATGACCTCCATACCGGCATCGCGCAGCGCGCGAGCGATGATCTTCGCGCCGCGATCGTGGCCGTCGAGGCCGGGCTTGGCCACGACGACGCGAATCTTGCGGTGGGTGGGACTCGATTTAGGAGTCTCGGCGGACACGGCCCTCAGACCTTGAGGATGATGGCGTCGCCCTGCCCACCGCCGGAGCAGATCGCGGCGCAACCGTAGCCACCACCGCGACGGCGCAACTCATAGACGAGCGTGCCGATGATGCGCGCGCCGGACGCGCCAATCGGGTGACCGAGCGCGACGGCGCCGCCGTTGACGTTGACGCGGTCCTCGTCGATGCCGAGTACGCGGATCGAGTTGAGCGTGACAGAGGCAAACGCCTCGTTGATCTCCCACACATCGATGTCCTGCGCCTGCAAGCCCGCCTTTTCGAGCGCCTTCTTGGCGGCAGAGGCGGGCGTGCGAGCGAGATAGGCAAACTCGTCGGCGGACTGGGCATGGGTCACGATCTCAGCCAGGACCTCCTTGCCATTGGCGGATGCCCAGTCATCAGAGGCAACCACAAGCGCGCCGCCAGCGTCGTTGACGCCGGGCGAGTTGCCGGCCGTATGGGTGCCCTCCTTGCCAACCAGGCCGGGGAGCGAGGCGAGCTTCTCCAACGATGTGTCGCGCCGAGGCGCCTCGTCAACCTCGACGAGGGTGTCGCCCTTACGGCCTTTGATCGTGACCGAGACGATCTCCTCGGGCAGGCGGCCCTCGTCGGTGGCCTTCACGGCCAGCTGGTGCGAGCGCAGCGCCCAGCGGTCGAGGTCGGCCCGTGTCAGCTCGAGCTCATCGCCGACCTCGGTGGCCTCGACGAACATCTGCTTGCCGGAGAAAGGGTTGGTGAGGCCGTCGTGGACCATCGCGTCGAGCGCCTTGACGTCGCCCATACGAAAGCCGAAACGCGCGCCCGGCAAGAGATAGGGAGCCTGAGACATCGACTCCATACCACCGGCAACGCCAACCTGCACATCCCCAGCGCGGATCGCCTGATCGAGGATCACGGTGGCGCGCACACCGGAGGCGCAGACCTTGTTGACGGTCTCCGATGAGACCTCCTTGGGAATGCCTGCCTTGATCTGGGCTTGGCGCGAGGGGATCTGACCTTGGCCGGCCTGCAACACCTGACCCATGACGACGTGTTCGACCTGGGCGGACTCGACGCCCGAGCGCTCGAGTGCGGCCTCGATCGCGATCGCGCCGAGCTCGGTGGCGTCGAGCGTTGACAGGCCTCCTCCCATCTTGCCGATAGGCGTGCGCGCGGCACCGAGGATCACAGTCTTGGGCATCGAGGCGATTCTCCTAATTTAGATTTGTCCCACCCACCCGGCCAGCTTGCGACCGAGGCATGGCAATCCTACCGGGCCGCTGGCACCGTGTACGTGACGATAGGCACATCCCGCGCATACAGGGGGGCTATCGCACGCAGACCGTCGCGCCTAAGTTTGTCCCCCAAATCACAATGCCCCCCGCGCGCGCAGGGGGCATTGCCTTTCGAGAGCACCAGCTGCCAAGCCTCTGCGAGCTCACTTGAGGCTAGCCCGGTATCGTGCTCGGATCGTGAACGTGTCGTGGACCACAGATCCAGCCCGGCAGACAGCGGCCGACACAGTGGCGATCGGCCTCTTTGATGGTGAGGGCGCGCCCTCCGACGCGCCCGAGCAGGTCGGTGAGCTGCTCTCCAGTGGCGAGGCACGTGCCTCGTTCAAGTCGCTCGGCTTGACGCACGCCGAAGGCAAGCGCTGGCTGACCGTGGGGCTTGGCACACGTGAGGATTTCACCGCCGAGCGGGCGCGCGTGGCGGCGGCCGTTGCTCGCGAGCGCGCGCGAGAGCTGTCGACGAAAGTGCTCTGTTGGCAAGCGCCTGACGCTCGGCGGGACGTCGTCGCCGCACTTGTAGAGGGGACGGGGCTGGCCGACTACAGCTTCGACAGTCACAAGTCTTCGCCAAAAGGCACCCAGACGGGCACCTCCCATGAAGGGGGGCAGGCAGGCAAGGATGGCTCGGACGCGAAGCCAAAGCATCTCGATGGGTTGATCGTGGCGGGCGATGGCGATCTGGCAGCCGTTGTCAGCGACGCACAGGTCGTCTCCGAGGCCGTCAGCGAAGCGCGCGACCTGCAGAATCGGCCGGCCAACGACCTGACCCCAACCGCCTTGGCCGAGCATGCGCGCAAGCTCGGCGAGGAGATCCAGCACCTGTCTGTCGAGGTGGAGGGACGCGACGGCCTGCTGGCTCGCAAGATGGGGGCGTTCGCGGCGGTCGCCCAGGGCTCC
Organism: uncultured Solirubrobacterales bacterium; assembly: GCA_963844095.1. GTDB lineage: Bacteria > Actinomycetota > Thermoleophilia > Solirubrobacterales > Solirubrobacteraceae > Palsa-744. The sequence goes on along the minus strand of CAWJND010000008.1, from coordinate 200,020 downwards.
GATCAGGAGCCGGCGCTGATCACGATGCGCTACGAGCCACCGGGAGCCACCGGGCCGCTGCTCGGCTTCGTGGGCAAGGCAGTCACATTCGATAGCGGCGGTATCTCGCTGAAGCCCGGGGCAAAGATGGCGGAGATGAAGTTCGACATGTCCGGTGGGGCCGCTGTGATCTCAGCACTCGCCGCAATTGCGCGCATCGGCCTCCCCGTCCGCATCGTCGCGGTTGTGGGCGCGACCGAGAACCTGCCGAGTGGGGGCTCGGTCAAGCCTGGGGACATCGTTACTGCCTCCAACGGCAAGACGATCGAGGTCAACAACACCGACGCCGAGGGCCGGCTCGTGCTGGCCGACTGCCTTTGCCACGCAATCGCAGCCGGCGCCGAGCAGGTTGTCGACCTGGCGACACTGACCGGCGCGGTGATCATCGCACTCGGCTCAACCTATGCCGGGCTGATCTCAAATGACGATGCCTTTGCCACCCAGGTGACCGACGCCGGGGATCGAACCGGCGAGATCGTGTGGCGACTACCGCTGCACGAGGAGTACGACGATCTGGTCAAAGGTAAATACGGCGATCTCGACAACGCCCCCGAAGGACGCAAGGCTGGGACGATCACAGGCGCGACGTTCCTATCGAACTTCGTCGGGGATACACCGTGGGTGCACCTGGACATCGCGGGGTCGGCCTGGGATCTTGGACGTGCCTATGCACCCAAAGGTGCCGCCGGCTACGGCGTGCGCCTGTTGGTGCAGCTGGCTCGGTCCTACCGCGCGTAGCCGCCGAGGCGCCTGGTGACCGCGGCCCAGGCCTCTCCGCGAGGGTCGATGTGGGCACGGTGCCTGCCGGCCTCACCCTCGATTTCGACCAGTTCGACCGTGCCACCGGCCCTGCGCTCCGCGTTTGCATAGCTGCGACTCAGCTCCACTGACACCGTCTCATCCACGGTCCCGTGCACGAGCAGCACAGGAATGCCCAACGGCACGTGGGCCATCGGATCGGCGATGGCGTAGCGCTCAGGGAGCTCCTCGGGCCCACCCCCCATCAGACTTGTGACAGCACCCTCGGGCACCCGGCGGTAACCGTCGGCGAGGTCGCACACGCCGGCTTGCGAAATCACACGCCGGACGTGCATCGGAGGCGGAGTGCTGTACGCCCCTGGCGCTCCCACAGGAAGCTTCTTGCGACCGGCGGCCCACAACGCGAGGTGCCCACCGGCGGAGTGGCCAAGGATGCTCACACGCTCGAGATCGATTGGAGCGTCAAGCGTCGCGAGATGGTCGATCGCGGCGGCGACATCCTCAAAGGTCGCGGGCCAGCCGCCGCCGTCGCCCACACGACGGTACTCGATGTTCCACACCGCCCAGCCGCGCCGCATGAGATCGCCGGCCAAGCCCCGCATCACGATCTTTCCGTAGCGCACCTGCCAGGAGCCCCCGTGGATCAGGACCATCACCGGGTGCGGGCCCGGACGCCTGGGCAGATAGAGATCGGCGCGTTGCGAGCGATGCGGGCCGTAGCGATGCCGCTGCCGGGGCGCGAGGACGTCAAGGATTAGGCGCGTGCGAGCCACGGACTGGCAATCCTAGAGCGAGAACCCGCGTTTAGGCCGCTCTCTGTGAGAATGCCCGCGATGGACTTCGACCTGTCGCCCGACCACGAGCTGATCCGCCGCACGGTGCGCGAGTTCGCCGAAGGCGAGGTGGCGCCGGTGGCCGAGGAGCTGGATCGCACGAAGTCCTTTCCGTATGAGATCGTTTCCAAGCTCGGCGAGCTCGGACTGATGGGCATTCCATTTCCCGAGGGGTACGGAGGGGGCGGCGGAGACACGCTTGCCTATGTGCTCGCGGTGGAGGAGCTGACTAGAGTCGACTCCTCTGTGGCGATAACCCTGTGCGCACATACCTCGCTTGGGACTCAGCCGATCTACCTGTTTGGCTCAGAGGAGCAGAAGCGTGAGTGGCTCCCACAGCTGTGCTCAGGCGCGAAGCTCGGCGCTTTCGGCCTGACCGAGCCGGAGGCGGGCTCAGACGCCGGCAACACCCGCACTCGCGCACGCCTGGAAGACGGCGAGTGGGTGATCGACGGAGCCAAGCAGTTCATAACGAATGCCGGCACCGACATTTCAGGTGTGGTGTGTATCACAGCGGTCACGGACGGTGGCGGGGTCGCCACGGACGCCGGCGAGGCAACCGGCGAAACCGGCATGCCCCCCGCGCGCGCGGGGGGCATCGTACAAAAGGAGATATCCAACATCCTGATCCCCAACGGCACACCCGGCTATGAGCAGGGCGAGCCATATCGCAAGATGGGCTGGAACGCCTCGGACACGCGCCCGCTCAGCTTCACCGATTGCCGTGTGCCGGAGGAGAATCTGCTCGGGCCGCGCGGGCAAGGGTTCAAGCAGTTCCTGCACATCCTCGACATCGGACGCATCGGGGTCGCCGCGATGGGCGTCGGGCTCGCCCAAGGCGCGCTCGATGAGGCACTTGCCTACGCCAAGGAGCGCCGGGCGTTCGGCAAGCCGATCTCAAAGTTCCAGGCGATCCAGGCCAAGCTTGCCGACATGTCCAGCGAGATCGAGGCGGCGCGACTGCTCGTGTACAAGGCCGCGCGCGAGAAGGACGCCGGGCGCAACTTCACGCTGACCGCGGCGCAGGCCAAGCTGAAGACTGGGCGGCTGGCGGTGCGCTGCACCGAGGAGGCCGTACAGATCCACGGCGGCTACGGCTACATCGAGGAGTATCCCGTTTGCCGCTTCTATCGAGACGCGAAGATCCTCACGATCGGCGAGGGCACCGACGAGGTACAGCAGATGGTGATCGCCCGCGCGCTGGGGGCATAGCCGCACGCACCCGATAGTCAGGGGGCGGTTCTGGGAGACAAGACCCGCCTGGCCTCGCGGCTGACGCCCGTGTGACCGGTCGCGACTCCCGACGAGCCGAAGCAGGCTTTTCTCAGCGCGGCTCGAGCACTACGAGCGGTATCTGCCGCTCAGTTCGCCGACGATAGTCTTCATAGCCACCGTAAACTTTGACCGCGAGCTTCCACAGACGGTCGTACTCCTCTGACGTGGCCACATGTGCGCGCACCGACATGTGTTTGGAGCCGATCTGGATCGTAGTGTCGGGGTTGGCCTTGAGGTTGTAGAACCAGGCCGGATTCTTCGGATAGCCACCCTTGGAGGCGATCAGGATTACGTCATCCCCGTCGCGCGCGAACACGAGCGGCGTGTAGCGATGCTCGCCACTCTTGGCGCCGACATGATCGAGCAGCAACATCTCAGGGGCGCCTGGGACACGGTGGCCGATCCGCCCGCCCGTGGCGCGATAGATCTTCGCGTGGCCACCCATCAAGCGAATCAAGGTCGGCCAGGTGCGGTCGGCCAGGTTGAGATAGTCGAAGGCCATCGCGTCGCACTGTACACACAAGCCCTGGCCCACAGTACCCACAAGCCTGGCCCGCAGTACCACAAGCCCCGATCCGCGGCACCCCGACTCGGCGGCATTGAAGCGCGATCGATCGGCGGGCGCGACCGCGCGTGAAAGCTATACGGACGTCGCCAGCTGCCCGATGACAACCTGCGGCCAAGGTGCAGCCGGACGACCCAGGTAGAAGCCCTGCACGAGCGGGACGTCCAACTCGATCAAGGCATTCAGCTCCGACGGCGTCTCGATGCCCTCGGCTACGAGCAGGCTGCCGACGTGGGTGGCATAGCCGACGAGCGCGCCTACCAGCGCCTGGCGGTCGTCGTCCTCGTCGATGCCCGTGATCAGCGAACGATCTAGCTTGAGATAGCTGGGGTGAACGGTCGTGATCTGGCGCAGGCCCGAATAGCCCGCGCCCATGTCGTCGACCGCCAGCTTGGCGCCGCGGGCCAGCAGCGGTCGCATCGCCTGCTGGAGCTGGGATTCGCTCTGGACGAGGGCCTCCTCGGTGACCTCGATGATCAGACCCGAGAGGTCGGTCGGCTGCTCCAGCAGCTCAAGTGTGCGCCGATCGAGCAGCACCGGAGCAGACAGGTTCACCGAGAGCAATGTGCCGGGCGGGCGTGAAGCGAACAGCTCAAGTGCGGCACCCAGGCATGCCCGCTCGAGCAGGTCGCGCTTGCCGAACTCCTCGGCCACCGCAAGCCAGTGCAAAGGGCTGTCGGTGCTGCGCCGCCCGAAGCGGGCCAACGCCTCATACCCGTGGATCGCTCCGCTTCTGGGGTCAACGATCGGCTGTACCGCCATCGATAGGCCCCTGCCTTCGATCAGTCGGTCGAGCGTGCCGCGGGCGCTGCGCTCGCCGGTGCCGCTGAGCGAACCGCCCGTGTAGGCGGAGATCTGGCCTGTGAGGCCGCTGCGCTTGGCGACGCGCAGGGCGATGTCAGCGGCGCGTAGCAGCGCTTCGCCGCTGTCCCCGTCGGCTGGGGTTTGCGAGATGCCGACGCATGCCGAGATCGGCCTTGGGTCGTCCTCGGAGCGTTGCGGGAGCATCTCCAGCAACGCTCCTGCGAGCGCGACAGGGTCAGCTGTGCGCGAGATCACGGCGAACTCGTCGCCACCGAGGCGCCCGACCGGCCGCTCGGCTCCGGCGGTGGCGAGCAGCCGCTCGCCTACGGCCGCGAGCAGGGCGTCGCCGGCCGCGTGGCCGTGCGTCTTGTTGACGATTCCGAAGCGCTCAAGGTCTAGCAGCAGCAGCGAGACCGGCGCCGATCGCTGCGAGGACTCAACGGTCTGCTCCAGCAACGCGCGGAAGGCGGTGTAGGAGAGCAGGCCTGTCAAGTCGTCGTGGTCGGCGTCGTAGCGAGCCTGCTGCAGTAGATGGTTGAGCTCGCGCGTGAGGCGTCCGCTCGTCAGCAGCAGGCCGACCGTGGCGCCAAACAGTGCTGCGTATTCGAGGCTGAGATGGCCGGTGCGCAGGATCGGCAGAGCGAGCGCGCCCAGCACCACTGTGCGGCCGATCCAATGGACACGTCCCCCGCGCGCGAGGACCCCGCTTGCGACCGCGGCCAGCCAGATGATGCTGATCACGCTGACCTGCTCGGTCTGCACACCGATGATCAGGATGCCGGCCACACCCGAGATCGACTCCTCGGTTCGCATCCACGACAGGCGCGGCGCCGAGAGCTGGACAGCCGCGGTCACGACGATCACTGCGAAGCCCGCCATCCCGGCCGTCGGATGAGCCAGCAGGGCACTGTCGGCGACTACCAACGCTACTCCCATCAGACCGAGTCCCGCGCGAGTCCACGCGGCGGTCTTGCGTGCCCTCAGGACGTGAGCATCGGTGTCGTAGTTCGGCGGCATGTCGTCAAGGACTTCCTTGTCCGAGCGTGGCGGCCCACCCGCGGGGCTCGCAAACGTCTTCGACAAATTCATTCGATCCCTTTAGCTGGGACGGCCCCGACAATCGATCTGCGACCGGCCTGACAAACGGTGGTTCACAAGCGGGCACACCAAATAAGTGCACACGTCAATTTGTGTGGCAAAGCCAAGCGCGTAGCATTCTCTTTGTGTCACAGGCAATCACCCACAGCGAGGAGCCCACGGGAGAGCAGAGACCGGATCCGCTCACGGCGCCCGCACAGGCGGTGCCCACGCGCGCAGGCAAAGGGGGACTGACGCTTGGCGATTGTGTCCGAGCGTTTTGGAGACAGCCCTCTCCTCCCTATCTCCTCGGGGCCGTCCTGATCGCGCTTGCGGCGCGACTGGCGCAAGGGGGGTGGGGCTGGCGCGACCTGGTCATGGTTGCCGGGCTGATCGCGGTGACCCCCTTCGTTGAGTGGGCGATCCACGTCTACATGCTGCACTCGCCTCCGTTCGACCTGTTCGGACGCCGGGTGGAGATGCTCACGGCGCGCGAGCACCGAGCCCATCACGAAGCGCCTGGGGTGCTCGACGGGGTGCTGTTGCCGGTTTACGGTGTGCTCGTGTTCCTGCCGGTGATCGCGCTCGTGAACTTGGGTATGTCTTTCCCGATCGCGCTCGTGCTCGGAGGGCCTCGCCTTGCTTACGCGACGACCGGGGTCCTCACCAGCTTTACGATCCTCGGCCTGTACGAGTGGAGCCATTTCCTGATCCACACTCCCTACCGACCCAAAGGGCGCTATTTCAAGGCGATCTGGCGCAACCACCGCTTGCACCACTTCAAGAACGAGCGCTACTGGTTCGGCGTGACCTCGACCGTTGGCGACCGTGTGATTGGAACACTTCCCGACCAGCGCACCGTCTCCCGCTCACCCACCGCCCGCTCGCTACATAGCGAGGACTGAAAGCCAACCTCGTTCCAACACGCGGCCGCTACCAAACGGGCCGTGTTCCTCTCAGAACCTGCCGCAACTATGCCGCGTAGGGCACGATTGTCTTGTCGGCACAACCGACCAGCCGGTAGTGGCGATTGCTAGAGAGCTTGCGCATCACGAGGATCTTGCGCCCTGAGCCGTTGCAGTAGACGATCCCGTGACCGTAAACCAGCAGCACGTGGTCTGTGCCCGCCCCCGTCCATATGTAGTTTGTGCCGTGGCTTGCGTAGATCCAGTCGTCGCCCGCTCCGCCGTATAGGCGGTCGACCTGAGCCGTGTCGTTGCCTTCGGCGTGCGAGTCTCCCCAGATCACATCACCCGCCGGCCCAGCGTGGATCGTGTCGTTGCCGTCGCCGCCGAGCAGCTCGTTGTGGCCGTTCTCAACAGGCACCAGGTCGGTTTCTTCGTACTTGTGGGCACAGGACGTTGGCAGGCCGGCGGGTAGGACCACCGATGGAAAGAGTGGCGGCTGGGCGACCGCGGAGGGGCTATCTTCTCGCTGGCATTCCGCCTCCAGCCGTGGGAGCGTCGTGAAGCGCGGGCCGGCGCTGATGCCCGGGTAGCCGCAATCGTGGTAGAGACCCCCGGTCTCTGCGCCGTCGCACGAATAGCTGGGGTCGGTGCCGTCAAACGGGTCGTATCCAGGCCTACCGTCCAACGGCCTGTTCTCGTTGGTCGAGTTTTGCAGCAGCATTCCCGTGATCGTCGGCCAGCCCAGGTGACTGGCCTCGGCAGTGTGTGCTCGGACGCTCGCCTGACCCTCAGCCGAACGAGCGAAGACCGTTACGCCGAGCGTCAGCGTCGCGGCCAGCAGGCATGCGTAAAACGCGATGTGGCTGTTTGGGCGCGCCTGGCTCATCGGCACAGCGTAGTCAGCTCCGGTGTCGCTCGAGCAAAGCTGTGGCGGCGCTGGCTGGGTCAAGCCGCCGCTCGACCACCTCCTCCAGCAGGCGCTTGAACTCCGCGTCCTCGCGCAGCTCCTCCTCTAGGCGCCGGCGCATGCGTGCCGTTGCGATCGCCAGGACCTCGTTGCGTAGGTTGCGCCCGCGGCGCTCCTGCAGCGTGCCCTCGCCGAGGATGTATGCGCGATGCTCGTCGAGGCGCTCGATCAACTCGTCAACACCCCTGTTGTGGGCGGCCTCGGTCTTGACGATCGGCACGCGCCATCTGCTCTTCTCCGAGTCTCCGCTGACATTTGCCAGCGACAGGACACCACGAATCTCTCGCACCATCGTGTCGGTCAAAGGGTGGTCGGCCTTGTTGATGACGATGATGTCCGGGATCTCCATCACGCCCGCCTTCAACGCTTGGATCGAGTCGCCGGAGCCCGGCATCAGCACAAGCACGATCGTGTCGGCATGGTCGATGATGTCGATCTCGGCCTGGCCTACTCCGACGGTCTCCACGAACACGTCCTCGCGGCCCGCCGCGTCCAGTAGCAAAGCCGCCTGCAAAGCCGCCTCTGAGAGACCGCCCAATGCGCCCCTGTTGGCCATCGAGCGGATGAAGACGCCCTGGTCGAGGAAGTGCTCGGTTAGGCGGATGCGGTCGCCCAGCAGCGCGCCCTGGGTGAAGGGCGAGGAAGGGTCGATCGAGAGCACGCCAACTGAGCGGCCTGCTTCTCGCCTTGCCTTGGTCAGCGCGCCGATCAGCGTCGACTTGCCGACGCCCGGTGGGCCCGTGAAGCCGTAGACCGCCGCTTTGCCCGTGTGCGGGTAGACCTCGCGCACGAGCTCCCAGCCCTCAGGACGGTCGTCCTCGACGAGCGTGATCGCGCGCGCGAGCGCACGGCGGTCGCCGTCGAGTAGACGTTGAGCAAGCGTTGGGGTCACGCGGCGAAGTATCTCGGAAAGCCACTTGGACCACGTAGCTCTAGGATGCGCGCTCGTGAAACAGCTCAAAGAAGCCGTGCGCACGTGGCGATGGATGCGCGAGCACAACATGATCAATCGTCATTTCGCTCTGCTCGGAGCGCGCTGGCTGTTGCTGAAGCTCCGCTACGGCAAGCGCTTTCAGACTGACGGCATGTGCTTCATCTGCCCGCGCGTGAAGTTCGAGATCGGTAGGAACGCCACTCTGCGCATGGGTCGCTGGTCATGGATCGGTCACGACTCGAAGATCCGCGTGCACGAGGGCGAAGTGTCGATCGGCGCGAAGACGGTGATGGGCCAGGAGTGCACGATCTCTGCCTACCAGCACGTGTCGATCGGGCGCGAGTGCATCATCGCCGACAGGGTGATGCTGATCGACTTCGATCACGGCGTGGTCGAAGTTGAGCGCCCGATCCGCCTGCAGGGCATCTACAAGCGCGATGTGCGGGTCGGTAGCAATGTTTGGATGGGTTATGGGTCGTGCGTATTGAGAGGAGTGAGCATCGGGCACAACAGCATCGTGGGGACCAATGCCGTGGTGACAAAGGACGTGCCCGAGAACGCGGTCGTCGGAGGTGTGCCGGCACGGGTACTGCGCATGCGCGATGCGCCGCGGCAGTTGCGCTGGGAGTAGGCCAGCGCCGCTTGTACAGCGGTCGGAGCTTCGAAAGCGTCGAGCTCCTTATCCGCGTGGTATGCGTGGCGGATGCTGCGCCGCGACGCTCAACAGGTTGGTAACGGATTGGCCTGAGGGAAGGCGCCGGTAGCTGAGGAGATCGCTTTCGAGTGCTGTGGGATGACCGGGGAGCGCGGCATAGATCAGACGCTCGACTATCGGCAGGAACGTCTTCGGAGCTACCAGCACGACGAGCCTCGTGCGAATGGCGATGCTTCTGCCATTGGCACCGCCGTAGCTGCTGGGACGGCTTTCCAGCTTCCACAGCGAATGGCCGTAGCGACGCTCGTGACCCACGAGCCTCATCAAGCCCCTGCGATAAAGCGCGCGATAGAGCGCTATCCCTTCAACTCCGTCGAGAGTGACCTCGTCAAACGCCATCCTCAAGTTCAGGTCACTGAGAGCGTTTTCGCGAGCGACCTTGCTCACTTCGAGGCGGCCGTGGTACCAAGTTTCGCGGCGCCCCGGCGCGGAGGCCGATTCGCTGACATGCGTCTCGCGCTTTCCGTCGTGCGCTTCGGTGAACGTCACGCGCTCCCGTCGCAACCCCCTGCCGGCGTCGTCCCATTCACGTTGAAGCAGAATGCTCCCGGCCTGGATGCCGCGCTCGATATGCGTGACGAAGACCGCTTCGACGATCCCCGGCTGGGGCGAGGTCGCCGCGTAAGCCGCCGCCGCTACGTTGACACCGGGGCCGGAGGAGCCCGAACTGAGCATGACGCCGGCCACGCTGGCAGCGACACAGATGGGAACGACGACGAGCGCGCGACGACGCATCCATGAACCCTTGCTCATCGACGAATACCCATCGCGCCGCTCGCCGATGTCGGGCATCGGAGCACCGTCTTCCCCCGTGCGGGGACAGGCGATTAGCCGACGCAACCGCTCGGGCGACTCCACTGCCGGCGGGTCGAGCACGGGGTTGGCGGCCGCGAGGCGGGTCATCGTGTCAACGCTCATGAGGATGCCTCCATCGATAGGGACGAGCAGGTCGTTGGATCGGAGCGCTCGCGAGAGAGCGCCTGGGTCAGACGCCGCCGCGCGCGCAACAGGCGCACGCGCGCGGTCGCCGGCTTGATACCGAGCACCGTCGCGGCCTCGGCCGGCGAGAGGGCCTCCCACGCGATCAGCAGCAACAGTTCGCGATCGGCGTCGTTCAAACACGCGAGCGCGGCGGCGAGCGCGGGATCCGTTATGCCCGCAAGCACGCCCGGGTTACGACTCGCTGAGGTCGAATTGTCGGCGAGATCTCCGGCTATGTCCGCCGACGTCCGTGTGGCTGAGTCTGCCAGCGCCCATGTAGCTGAGTCCGTAGACGCCACTACAACCAAGTCCTCCGGCGCATCGTCCATCCCCCCGCCAACCTGACCGGCGAGGCGTTCGTGCAGCGCCCCGCGCCGGCGCTCGCCGCGCCGCTGCGTGCTCAGCACCCGCCTGGCGACACCGAGCAGCCAGGGCAGCGGATCGACCGGAACCTCATCGAAGCGCCGCCAGCACACGACGAACACCTCGGCGACAACGTCGTCAGCCGTCGAGGACGCAGCCCGGCGCAGCACGTATGCCTTGACCGCCGGGGCGTACTTCGCATAAAGCAGCTCGAATCGCAATCGCCTCTCCACAATCACTAGGTGGCCGGATACCGCCGAAGCGTTACACCTCAGCTCAGTCGACCGACCCGGCCGGCACCACCCATTCGCAGGACTGACCGGTCGCCGCGGCAATCAGATCGAAGTCGCTGTCGTAGTGAAGAACCGTCAAGCCATCGGCCTCTGCGGCGGCAGCAACGAGCAGGTCCGGCAACTTGCGCCCACGCTGGTGCTTGGCTGCAAGCAGGCGCTGTACCCGCTTGGCGCGACGCACATGCTCGACGGTCGTATCGAGCAGCGCAAATACTTCGACGGCATCGGCGAGACGATCCCACTCGACTGCATTGCGCGCAGAGAATCCGATCTCCAGGTCGCTGATGCCGGCGCGGGCCAACTGCCCGAGCTGCACACGCGCCTCAATCGCCTGGCGGACCGTGGGCTCGCGCAACCTAGTGAGGACACTGGTATCGAGAAGATGCGTCAGCGCCATGCCTGCTCGCGCGGCGCGAGCTCGGCGTCGGCGAGCGCGTCCAGACGCGCTGTGACCATCGCGCCGCGATCCTCCCCGACCAGTCGCAGGGCACGATTGACCGTCTCCTTGATCGTATCTACGCCAAGTTGAGCGCGTGCATTCGCGAGCACTTGCTCATCGATGTCAACTAGATGCTTTGCCACACAGTCAGTATATACCATCCAGCTCAGATATATACAAACATTTACATAGCCCGCTCGCTCGGCGCTCCCTGCCAGACACCACGGCCACGTCCTACTTGTGTCTCGTCGTGGCCGCCTCGCTGAGCACGACTGCCTTCTTCCCTGCCTTCCCTCCAGTCACGGACGCGACAGCCTCGACAGCCAACTGATGATGCTTTGCTTTGGCAAGCGCCGTCTTTCCAGCCGCCGTCAGGCGGATGCCGATCGTGGCGCTGTGCCCCGCCGCGAGCGAGTAAGAGACCTTGCCAAGAACGAGCGTCTTCTTCTTGACGATTGTCTTCTTGCCTTTGTGCGTCTTTAGAACTTCCTGCTCAGTCAGCTCGATCGTTCCTGAGCAGTTGGCGCTTGCGCAAGCTATCGGCACACGGGCAACGCCATCGGAGACCGCGAGCTTGGAGCTCGACAGGCTGAGCTTAGGCGTCACCCGCGGTGGCGGCGGGCTGGCTACCAGCGGGAGCGGCACCGTAAGCGTGTTGCTGGTGGCGCTGATGCTGCGACTAACTTCCTTTTCGATTTCGTTGGTCGCGGTGACCACACACGCCAAGCCGGTCCCTTGGTCTGCCGTTTGCACCACATATGTATTTACACCGGCGCCGGCGATCGCGGCTCCATTGCGCAGCCACCTATATGCATATGTGAGCGTCCCGATGCCCGTCCAGGAACCGTTTGAGCAGGAGAGGGTCTGCCCGACGGCCGGCGTTCCCGACACGACAGGAGCCACTTTGCTCGCCGGTTCCTCGCGCACCATCGCGGCGTCGATGCCAGACGTGGTGTTGGGGATCATCACTTCTATGGGCAGCGCGCCGATGAACAATTCCTCGACGCTCGATATGTGTTCAGGAAAATCGTCTTCCTTGTAGAACTGCGGTATGTACCTGACTTCGCCTGGCTTTACCTTGCCTTCGGTGAGTTGCTGAAAGAGGACGTCCACCGAGCCGCTGCCAAGACCCGCCAAGGTATAGTTCCCGTTTGTGTCGGTGAAAGTCCTGGCTTCCAGCATTTCCGCGCCTCCGGGAGGTGTGGCGATTACAGTAATGCCGACAAGGGGCTGACGCGTTGCGGCATCGGTTACCGTTCCCGAGATAGAAGCGCCCTGTACAAGTTTTGCATCGATGTTTGATTCGTTGGCGCCTTCACCTACAGACACCGCTTTGGCTTCCAGGAAGAACTCCTTTTCGGGGTAGAACTGGGGCGCATCGTCGAGACCGGACGCGTAGCTCGATTTGAATCCGATCACATATGAGCCCTTTGGAAGGCCCGTCATCCCGTAAATTCCAAACTGGTTGGTTTCGGTGTGCGCTATGGCGGTGTTGGGCGCAGCCTCTTCGTATGCGGTCACTTCGACGTGCTCGATTCCCGAGTGAGGAGGAGCCGCGCTTGTCACCGTCCCCGAGATCGATGCGCCTACCTCGAGAACCGCGCTTACCGGCGGTGCCGTTTTGTTTTCTTCCACCGTGACCGGCGTCGCTGCGGCGTAAGAGAGCTTGTCTTCGTAGTACTGAGACACGTACTTGGAGCCTGCCGGAGGCACAAACTCGACCCTGAATACACCGGCTGTGGCATTTATGCCTTTACCGTATTCACCATTGCTTTCGGTCACGAAGCGTCCGTATTCGTCTCCGCTGGAGTAGTAGCGCACTTCGACGCCTGCAATACCTTCGCCTTTGACGTTGGTCACCTTGCCGGTGACTGTGGCAGCCGCGGCGATGGCCGGGATCGTGGCAAGCAGCGCGAGGCAGCCCGGTAGTACAGCAAACACCCAACGACCCAGACCTCTTCCCTGAACGTTCATCGGCCGCATCGTAACAGGCGGTCCTACTTGATTGAGAATCTCTCAGGGCGCGAGCAGCGCGAGCGGATCGGCGTGCACTGCCAGGTTGCGCGCAGCACTGAGATCCGCATCAGGACCAGCCGCCAGCGCTTGCTCGAACTCGGCATGGTGGTCGGCAAAGCGCTCTCGCGCATATGGGACCGCCAGTCCGCGAGACACCATGAACGCCCAGTCGGAGGCTTGCAGCGCGAGCAGCTCCCGCAACGCGGCGCCACCCGCCGCACGCCCAGCCGCCAGGGTCCGCAACTCCGCCGCACGGGTCGCGAAGGCCATGTCTGACACGGCCGGCCCCGACCATGTCGAGAGGTCGCCGTCTCCTCCCCAAGTGCTCGCACCCCACTCCGGTGAGCCAAGCGGCGCGGGACGAGCCATCGCCGTGGCTTCATCGAGACGCACGAGCTTCAATCCCTCTCTCACACACTCCTCCACGACGGCTCGCAGCCACGCCACTCCCTCATACCACCAGTGGCCGAGCAACTCGGTGTCCAGCGCACACACGACCAACCCCCCGCCGGGCAGTGCATCCCCCTCGGCAGACGTCTCGTTGGCGATCATGAGCCGCTCGATCGTCGCGGCGACGAACTCCTTGGCGTGCCCGCGCGCGAGGCCCACAGCGAGCTCGTGGTCATAGGTACTGCCGTCATTCGCCCACGGTTGGTGATGGTGAACTGTGTGATGGTGGTAGTCGCGATAGCTGCCGTGCGCCGGGTAGCCCCCGTCGCTCCACACACGTGCGATCGTGATGCGATCGATCGGGACGAGCACGACGCCGGACTCGCTGAGGAGCGGACGCAGGTGCTCGCGAGCGCCGAGGCCATAACGGTTGGTCAACTCCACGCATGTCGCGTGCACGCCGGCTTCCTCGAGCAGCGGCTCCAGGTGCGGAGCATGGGCGCACTCGGGTAGCCAAAAGCCTCCGTGCCAATCGTTGCCAAAGCGTGCACGATGAGAGTCCACGCCGGTCTGCACCTGTGCGCGCACGCCTGCGTCGGTTGCCAGTAGAGGCAGCACAGCGTGCGTGGCCGACGAGGTCCATTGCGCGTGGCGTCCGAGCGAACCGAGCAGGTCTCCCCCGCGTTCGTGGAAGCGCTGCAGAACACACTCGTACTCGCTCCACGAGCGCTCCAGCTCGCGTGCGAGCTCATCAAAGCCGTTCTCGCGCAGCCCTGCGATGTCTTCGGCATGCGTGCGTCGACGAACCTCGTCGACGAAGGCCTCGAAGCGCTCGCCCACGCCCTGCGCTTCCAGCTGGTCGCACAGCACCGGTGTCAGCGACAGCGTCAGCGGCGCACCCTCGTCGAGCAGGTCCAGCAGCGGCAAGTAGCTGCCAGAGATCGCCTCCCATAGCCACTCCTCGCCAAAGGGCCAGGTGCCGAAGCCCTCCACATAGGGCATGTGCGTGTGCAGGACGATCGCCAGCTCGCCCTTGGGACGAGTCACGGTCTACAAACGGCGATGAAGTCGAGCGCCTTATCCAGATCGCTCTCTGCAGTTGAGCGCAGCGCGAAGTCGCTTGCGGCTATCGCCGGCGTGAACCAGTTGTAGAAAGGCTTGGTCAAGCGTAGGCGTGGGTGGACCGCATCCCAGCCGAGCTTCAGCGCCAGCGCATGTGCTCGCAGCTTGCGCGCGTGGAAGAGGCCAAACATCTCGACCTTGGCGAACGTCCCTTCGCACAGCTCCTGGAACTCGCGCGAGCGGTACTCGTGCACATGCCATGGATTGTCCGAGCGCTCCGCGCCCTTGGGCGCGAGCGTCAGGACATTGGGCGTGGAGACGAACACGACACCTGTCTCGCCCACGAGCGAACGGAAGTGCGCGAGCACAGCCGCCGGGTCCTTGAGGTGCTCGATCGTCTGCAGGAACACGACCGCATCCGCCGGCTCGGGGAAGGTCTCGACAAGATCGCGAGCGAAGCGCAGGTTGGCGCGCTGGTAGCGCAGGCGCGCATGCTCGTGCGCCTCTGGGTTGGCGTCAACCCCAACGACCGACGCAGCGCTGCCTGCAAGCATGTCCGAGCCGTAGCCCTCACCACAGGCCATGTCGATCGTGCGCAACCCGGCCACTCGTGCGGCGATCCACTCGTAAACGGCCAGGTGGCGCCTGAACCAATAGTTCTCCTCCGGCACGTCCGGCAGCGTGCGCTCGCCGGTGAGCGCGAGCGGCGGCACGCCCTCGGGCTGGTTGCCCTGCAGGAAGAGCGGTGCAGGGGGCGCGGAAGGGCCGGACACGGGGCGCGAGTATATGTGCCCCGCGTATGTCCCGGCAGTGCGCATCGTCTGTGCCGGTGCCTTATTGTGCCCCGCCGTGACACCCCTTACCGACGCGGAGGAGATCCGCGACGTCAACACCCGCTACCACGACGTGGCGGCCGGCCACTACGACGCCAAGTGGGGCATCGACTTCGGCGACGTGGGCCAGGCGCAGGTCACCTCCAAGGTGCGCAAGGCGCTCGGCGGCGAGCCAACTCGTTTCGAGCGCTCCCTTGAGATCGGCTCGGGCACCGGCTACTTCACGCTCAACCTGATGCTCTCCGGACTGATCGGCAAAGCAACCTGCACCGACATTTCTCCCGGAATGCTGGCGGCGCTGAGCGCCAACGCCAAGCGGCTCGACCTCGATGTGACGACGGTGCCTACCGACGCCGAGCGCCTGCCGTTCGCGGATGAGAGCTTCGACCTGGTGATCGGCCACGCGATCCTGCACCACATCCCCGATCTCGCCCAAGCCTTCCGCGAATTCGCGCGCGTACTCGCCCCCGGTGGCACCGTGCTGTTCGCGGGCGAGCCGTCGCGTTACGGCGACCGTCTGGCGAACGTCCCCAAGCGCGCCGCTGGCGCTGTCGCGCCACTGTGGCGCCGAGCGATCGGTGCACGCCCCGCACCGCCTGCGGACGGAGGCGCGCCGGAGGCGTCGCTTGAGGGCTTCGTCGACGTGCATGCTTTCTCACCGGGCGAACTCTCCGGCTTCGCAAGCCAAGCCGGCTTCACCGATATTCGCGTAACCGGCGAGGAGCTATTGGCCAACTGGTTTGGCTGGACCAACCGCACGTTGGAGGCCACCGCCCACCCCGAAGACGTGCCTTGGGGCTGGCGCAACTACGCATACCGCGGCTATCTCACGCTGCAGGGCGTGGATCGTAAGTTGCTGGAGTCACGATTGCCGGCGGCCATGTTCTACAACCTCATTGTCACGGCTTCCAAGCCGTAGCAGGTCAGGCCCGTTGGGCCAATGAGAATGAGGTTGGAGATGAGGCCGTAATGCGTATGTTTCGCGGCACCCGCCCACTCAAGCGTTGGCGCTACGTGGGGGTGTTCGGCGAGCAAGTCATGATCTGCGCGGCCTCGGTCCAGGTCGGGCCGGCGCAGCAAACGTTCTGGGCTGTGTTCGAGCGTGCCAGCGGTGCGATGACGGAGCGCACTCGCATGATCCCGCGTCGTGGCGCGCTCGACTTGACTCCTGGGCGCCTGCGAATCCGCGACGACGCCGTCCTGCTCGACCTCGCACTCGAGGAAAACGACGGTATCGAGGCAAAGTGCCCCAACGGCAACGCATATGTATGGACGCACAAGCAAGCCGGCGTACACGCTCGCGGTCAACTGGCTCTCGGCGCCCGCCCGCCAATCGCGATCGATGCACTTGCCGTGATCGATGACACCGCCGGCTACCACGCACGCGTCACGGAGTGGTGGTGGGCCGCCGGGGTCGGCAACGGCCCAGATGGCACCCCGCTTGCTTTCAACCTCGTACAGGGCGTCAACGATCCGCCATCCGGCAGCGAGCGCGCTGTTTGGGTTGCGGGGGTCCCCCATGAGGCGCCAGCGGTGCGCTTCTCGGCCGATCTGTGCTCGATCTCTTCAGAAGACGGCTCGCAGCTGCGCTTCGCTCCCGAGGCTGAGCGCAGCCGCCGCGACAACCTGCTGCTTGTGCGCAGCGACTACCGCGCTCCGTTTGGAGCATTCAGCGGCAAGCTGCCGGGCGGAATAGAGCTCACGCATGCCGTGGGGGTAGTCGAGCACCACCGCGCGCGCTGGTAGCGGCCGACGCACAAGCAGCTCGTCTCCAACGAGGCCTGTACTCGACGACGACGCACGCCATTCAGGCAGACAGCGCGCCCGGCCCGACCTCCAGGCCTCCGCACACGGTCTCCACAACCATCTGCTTGGCGCGCTCCAGATCCTCCTCGCCCTGCGGCAACAGCCCGAATATCCAGCCAGTCAAGACCTGCTCGATCGCGCCATAGAAAGTCATCGCGGCGAACTCGGCGTCGATCTCCGCCTTGAAGATGCCTTCCTGCTGGGCCTTGGTGACGATCTCACCGATTAGACGGTAGGCCTCGCGAATCTGGCCCAGATGCGTTTGACCAAACGAGTTGGCCGCGCGCGTGACCTCGACGATGATGACCTTCATCAGATCGGGGTCGTGACGGTAGCTGTCGATGATGAACGAGGCGATCGCGCCGAGCTTCTCGCGCACAGGGACCGGCTTGCGGTCGACCTCACGAATCATCTCCAGCATCACGCCCCAACGCTCGAGGAAGAGCGTGTTGAGCACTTCCTCCTTCGACGGGAAGTAGTGGTAGAGCAGGCCGTAGGCCACGCCGGCCTCGTCGGCTATATCCGATACGCGACAGGCGTGAAAGCCCTGGCGCGCGAACACGCGCACAGCCGCGTCGAGGATCGCGCGACGACGGTCGGGGACGGCCTTGGCTCTCGTGGAGCTCATCACCCCTCACCCCTGGTAGGGGTCCCAGGGCGGGAATGAGAGTTGCCGGGGAGGGAGGAGGAATAGATGTGTGGAGGGGTCGTATCGCCCTTGCCCCGGTCGGAAGACGAAGCGTGTGTCTGCGCCGAGGAGCGGTGGTAGAGCTTGGGACGTCGATGGGAGAGCAGCGGTACGCGCTTGCGGATGTCGTCCTGCTGCTCGAAGTCGAGCTCCGCGACGATATGTCCCGGCTGCTCGCCGTCGGCACGGGCGAGCACGGTCCCCCAAGGATCCACGATCAGCGAGCTCCCGCCTGAATGGTGACCCCCAGGGTGCTTGCCGACCTGATTGGCGGCGACGAGGAAAACCTGATTCTCGATCGCTCTGGCCCGTAGGAGCGCCTCCCAGTGGTCGCGCGTGGTCGGCAGCGTGAACGCCGCCGGCAGCACGACGATTCGCGCGCCGCGCAGCGCCAGTACCCGGAACAGCTCGGGGAAGCGCAGGTCGTAGCAGATCGACATGCCGAGCTTCGTGCCTCCGTCCAGCTCGCTGACAACGACCTCCTCGCCCGGTTCGTCCGTGTCGGACTCGCAGTAGCGCTTGCCCTCGATCTCCACGTCGAACATGTGCAGCTTGCGATACACCGCCTCGATCTCGCCGTCGGGGCCGACGTGCACGGAGGCATTGGAGAGCTTCTCGCGCCCCACCACACGCTCGGCAATGGAGCCGGCCACGAGATCCAGCTTCAGCTCGGCCGCCGTCGCCCGCGCCCAGGCGATCGCGCTTCCGTCGAGCGGCTGGGCGCCGGCGCGCAAATCATCGGGGGTGCCCATCACCGTCCACTTCTCGGGCAGCACGATCAGCGTCGCCCCGGCGGCCGCCGCGGCGCGCACCTGCTCATCCGCGGCCGCGATGTTCGCATCCACATCAGCACCGGAATTCAGCTGAACGGCGGCAGCCTTCATATGCCCTCTGAACTCCCCGGTGTCCCGGTACGTGGATAGATTGACTGGTCAGTCAACGGAACTGAAGAATAGCGCCTTGCACCACGATCGCCGTATCTCGTCCGCAGACAATTGTATGATTATCAGTCCGTCGCAGATTTAGATCCGTGAGTCACGCGACGTGTGTCCCACTGTGACAATCCCCGTCGGATAAAGAGATATGGTTATTACAATCGACAACATGACGACCCGCGAGCAGGTCCTCAAGCTCGTCGAGGAACTTCCCGAGTCACGGCTCGAGCCTCTGATCGAGTTTCTCAAGTCGCTAGAACATCCCGGAACCGCGATCGATATAGACGAGCACGTTGCAACCGCGGCGGAGTTCGCCGCGTTCGAGGCTGAGTACGGGCCATTCCTGCCGCCTGACGGGGAGGGATAGGTTTGTCACCAGCGGACCACGGCCGCACAGCCATCGTCTTATTTGACGAGGACTGGTTCGACTCGGACACGCGACGTACCAGCGATACCGGAGCCGGCATAGCCCGGACCACCCGGCGTCAATATGAAAACGACGGAGTCCCAACAAGGGAACTGCGTCGTTGCGATGTCGAGGGCCGCGATGAAACCTCCCTCCCCGGATGCCTTAAGGTCTACCTGCCCGCACCGGCCGGCCGCTTCGGCATGGTCCTGCAACTGATGATCCGGCCCGCCGGTCCACACCTGCGATGCCTCGCCTTCGGCACGCGTCACCATCCTCATGGATCTAGTGCTCCCACGGTCTATCGAATCGCTCACCAGCGATTGAAATGCCAGAAGAGCAAAACAGCGTGCAAGTCCCGACGCAGACGCTAATCCGCTCGATGAGCCGCTGAAGAACCAGGGCGGAGTACTATTACCGTCCCCGCTCCCGTTGGGAAGCCAACTCCGCCAGCAACAGCTTCGAGTGGATCGCTCCGATCAGCTCGCGTAGCGGCTCCGCCCCCGCCGCGATCATCTCCACGGCCCGCTCCACCTCCACCTCTCCGACGAGCCGGTCGAGCAGCGCACGGACCTCCTCCTCGACCAGCGGACCCAGCGCCTCGCGATAGCGCAGCGTGTCGTACACGGTGAAGCCGAGCGCCTGCTCGTAGCCCCCGGCGCGGAAGCGGGAGATCGCCTCGATGATCTTCACGTCGTCTGCGTCATAGCCACCGCGGACCGGAGTGAGCACGCCGATCTCCTTGAGGCGCTGCAGCACGTTGGCGGGGATCTCGTAGCGCTCGCGGATCTCCTTGGACGACACACGGCCGTGCTCGGCGCCGGCGAGCGCGCGCTCGAGGATGCTGTCCTCCAACTCCAGCAGCGCACTCACGCGCTCGGGGTTCTCCTCCAGCACCTCCTTGATCACCCGCAGCGGCATGAAGCGCTCTTCCTGCAGGCGCTTGATCAGCTGGATGCGCTCGACCAGCTCGGGTGGGTAATAGGCCATGTTGCGGCTCGTGCGGCGGATGTCCTCGCCGTCGCCGAGCAGGCCCTCGCGGACGTAATGGCGGATCGTGGGGGCACTCACACCGGAGCGCTCGGCAAGTTCGGCCATCTTGAGAAGCGGCTCGGAAGCGGCCCCCGCTTGAGCCTTCATGCCAAGAACGAGTCTTGCTTGGCCGTCGCGGCTGGTCCTGCGACGGCCCCCTGCTCCAGCAGCTCTGCCACCTGCTCATCGCTATAGCCGGCGGCGCGCAGCACCTGCTCGGTGTGCTCTCCCAACGCGGGGCCAGGCAGGCGGTTGTGCTCGCCCGGGGTGCGGTCGAGCTTGACTGGAATCCCGAGCTGGCGCACACCGTCCGGCACGCCGGGCTGGTCGAGCGTGACGACCATCTCGCGCTCTTGCACCAGCTCGGAGCTGAGCGCCTCGTCCAGATCGAGCACAGGCTCCAAGCAACAGTCGTGCTCAGTGGCGAACTGCGTCCATTCGGCACGCGCGCGGCCCTTGAAGATCTCTACAACCTGCCCGTGCGCGTCTGAGCCAGGGCGCTCGAACTGCTTCTCGATCAACTCCTCCCGCCCGACGCCTCGACACCACGCCTGCCAGAACTTGGGCTCCAGTGCGCCGAGTGAGACCCAGCCGTCGGCGCACTCATACGGGCGATAACAGATCACTGAACCTGCGAGCAGCTGCTCGCCTCGCTTGGGGACTACGCCGTCGGCGAAGTATTGGCCGGCGACCATCGCCAGCCACGAGAGCGCCCCGTCGGCCATCGAGATGTCCACCATCTGGCCCTCTCCCGAGCCAGGTTGGGCAGCACGGCCGTCGCGGCCCGGTGAGCCGTCGCGCTCGCGCAGCGCAGCCAGAATGCCGAAGGCGCCCATCAGCGCGCCGCCGCCGAGATCGGCGATCTGGCCGGCTGCTTGTATGGGATGCCCACCCACCCCATGCCCACCCACCTCATCGCCTTCGCCCGTCAAGCCAAGCAGCCCGATAAGGCCGAGGTAGTTCATGTCGTGGCCGGAGGCGTCGCGCTTGGGGCCCGTCTGTCCGTAGCCGCTGATCGCGCAATACACGAGACCGGGATTCTCCTCGCGCATGCGCTCGTAGCCGACGCCGAGGCGATCGAGCACACCGGGCCGGAACGACTCGAGCACCACGTCGTATTCGCGCACGAGACGCAGCAGCACCTCACGCCCGGCCTCGCTCTTGAGGTCGATGCGAATCGAGCGCTTGTTGCGGTTCAGCGACAGGAACATCGCCGACTTCGCGCTGTCCTCGGCACCCTCGTAATAGGGGGGCGCCCAGCGGATGTAGTCCCCCGCGCCCGTGTCCTCGACCTTCAGCACCTCGGCGCCGAAGTCGGCCAGCAGCAATGAGCAGAAGCCGCCGGGGAGGAGCCGCGAGAGGTCCAACACCTTCACCCCTGAAAGTGGAAGGCTCATCGCGCCTTCCCCGAAACTATTGGCAGAGGCGGCAGGCCCATCAGGCGATCCCGAGCAGCCCGCGCGCCTCAGCCACTGTGGCCGGGCGCCGGCCGACGTCTTCGGTCATGCGTCGCGCTTGCGCGATCAGGTCTCCGTTGGAGCGCGCCATCTCGCCGCTGGGCAAGTACAGGTTGTCCTCGACGCCCGCGCGGATCGAACCGCCAAGCGTGAGCGCGCTTGCAATCAACATCCACTGGTCGCGACTTATCCCAATCACGCCCCAGTGGGAACCAGCGGGGATGTTCTCGACCATCGCGGCAAGGTTGCGCGGCTTGGGCGGGATGCCGCCAACGACTCCCATTACGCAATCGACGTGCAGCGGCGCTTTGAGGATGCCCATGTCCACCAGTGGCTCCAGCGAGCCGACGTGGCCGATGTCGAAGCACTCGTGCTCGGGCTTGATGCCCAGCTCATTCATAACCGTAAGCAGCTCGATGATCTCATCGAACGGGTTCTGGAAGACCATCTTGAAGACGAAGTCTTTGCGCGTGCGCGAATACTTGGCGTAATTCATCGAGCCCATGTTGAGCGCCGCGACTTCAGGGCGGCAGGCGCGTAGGTAGTCGATGCGCTTCGAGGTGGGCACGCCAACCGTGCCGGTGGAGTAGTTGACGATCACGTCGTCCACGGCACCGCGGATCGCCTCGGTGATCGCTGAGAAATCCTCGATCTCATAACTCGGCGTGCCGTCCGGTTTGCGCGCGTGGATGTGGATCATCACCGCGCCCTCGTCCACAGCCCGCTTGGCCTCGGCGCCGTACTCCTCAGGCGTGTATGGGATCGCCGGGCACTGCTCGCGGTTGGCGATCACGCCCGAGATCGAGCACGTAATTACAACCGGGTCATCGAGGCTCATACAGGCACGACTCCTGACTTCTTGTAGGGACGCTCGATCTTCTTGCCCTCGACCAGCTCCAAACCGCGGCAGATCGTGAGGCGCGTCTCGCGCGGGTCGATCACGTCGTCGATCAGGTCGTTGCCGGCGGCGATGTACACGTCGAACATCTTCTTGAAGCTCTCGATCAGCTCGGCCTTCTTGGCGGCAGGATCCTCAGCCGCGTCGACTGCCTTGCGGAAGGCGATCTCGACGACCCCCTCCGCTCCCATTACGGAGATCTCGGCGCTCGGCCAGGCCACGATCAGGTCGGGCTCATAGGCGCGCCCGCACATCACGTAGTAGCCGGCGCCGTAGGCCTTGCGAGTGATCACCGTGATCTTCGGGACGGTGGCGTTGGCGACGGCGTAGAGCATCTTGGCGCCGTGGCGGATGATGCCTTCGGCCTCAACCTTCGTGCCGACCATGAAGCCCGGGACGTCCTGGATGAACACCAAGGGAATCCCAAACGCGTTGCACAGGTTGACGAAGCGGGCTGCCTTGTCGGCGGAATTGTTGTCGAGGATGCCGCCGAGCTGCTTGGGCTGATTGGCAACGATCCCGGCCGGCCTACCGCCGAAGCGGGCGAAGCAAGTGATGATCGTCTTGGCCCACTGACCCTTCATGTCGAAGATCTCCCCGTCGTCCACGATCCGCTTGATGACCTCATACATGTCATACGGCTTGCGGTTGGACTCAGGCAGCACGTCGAGCAAACCCTCGTCGGCGCGCTCGATCGGATCGGACACCGGCCGCACCGGCGGCGGCAGCTCGCAGTTCTGCGGCATGAACGACAGGTACTGCTTGATGCGCTCGATGCACTCCTCGTCGCTTGCCACCTCCATGTCACCGACGCCCGACTTGCGACAGTGCACGCGTGAGCCGCCCAGTTCCTCCTGGGTGACGTCCTCCCCCACGGCGGCGCGCACCAAGTGCGGGCCGGCCAGGGCCATCGAGCCGCGACCCTTGACCATCGGCACGAAGTCAGCGAGGCCGGGTATGTAGGCGGTGCCGGCGGCGCATGGCCCCAGGAGTGCCGCTACCTGCGGGATCACGCCGCTCATGATCACCTCCTCGCGAAACAAGTGGCCGGAGCCGGCAAACATCGCGCCGGCGGCCTCCTGCACGCGCGCGCCCGCCGAGTCGAGCAGCCACACGAACGGGATGCGCTTGGTCAAGGCCAGCTCGCGCAGACGCGTGACCTTGAACTCGCCGGTCATCCCCATCGAGCCGGCCATCACCGTGAAGTCGTATGCGCACACTGCGGTGAGGCGACCGTCCACCTTTCCATAGCCGGTGATGACGCCGTCGGCTGGCGCGTTGACACCGTCCATTGCGCGCTGGGAGGTGTGAGGCTTACCGTGGATGCCCAGCTCCACGAACGTGCCGTCGTCAACCAACAGCGCGATCCGCTCACGCGCCGTCAAGGCGCCCTTCTCGTGCTGCTTGTCGATCTTCTCCTGGCCGCCGCCGAGGCGAATCTGCTCGCGGCGGGTGTGCAGGTCCTCGACCAGCGGGCGCAAGAGCGACGTGTTCTGCTCGGTGCTCATTGGCCCCACCGGGCGATGCCCCCCGCGCGCGCAGGGGGCATCGGCTTTTCGAAGCACATCTGACAGACCGCCCCCTCGCGCAGGCGTACGGGGGACATCACATTTTGGAAGTACACCCTCATCTCCCCTTCCACTCCGGCTCGCGCTTCTCGAAGAACGCCGTCACGCCCTCCACGATGTCCTCGGTGGAGATCGCCAACGTCAACTGGGCGCGCAGGTAGTCCAGAGCGTCGTCCAACGGCATGTCGAGCTGGCGGCGCATCGCTTCCTTGCCCAGGCGCATGATTAGCGGCGACTTCGACGCAAGCTTCGTGGCCCAATCCTCCACCGCGGCGTCGAACTCGCCGGCCGGTACGACCTTGTTGACGAGCCCTGCGGCAAGTGCCTCCTGGGCTGACCAGCGCTCACCTAGCAGCAGCAGCTCGTTGGCCTTCTTGCGCCCGATGTTGCGGTAGATCAGCGCCATAATCATGAACGGGAACGCGCCCACGTTGATCTCGGGCGTGCCAAACGTGGCGGCATCGGAGGCCACGATCAAGTCGCAGGCGAGTGCGATCCCGAGCGCACCGGCGAGCACATGCCCGCGCGCGGCACACAGCGTCGGCTTACCGAGCCCGACGATCAGCTTGAACAATCCGACGAAGCGATCTGAGCCGAAGTGCTTGTGCACGAGCGCCACATCAGCCGCGAAGCCACCGAGGTTGGCGCCGGAGGAGAAGACCGTCTCGTGCGAAGAGGCGAGCACGACCACGCGCACGGCCTCGTCGTCGCGGGCGCGCTCGAAGCCGGAGATCAAGCCGTCGAGCACCTCACCCGACAATGCGTTGCGCGTGGCGGACTCGTTGAGCGTGATCGTCGCCACGCCGCCGGCAACCTCATAGAGGACTTTGTCCGCTTCTGCACCCACGGACGGGGCAGGCTCGGACGGGGTCTGCTCATTGCTCACGAGCGCATCCTAACCCGATCTGGCGTCAGTGAGAAGTGAGAAGTCCTACTGTTTACTTTCTCACCTCTGTGCGTTAGCGTCATCGCATAGGAGAGAGACCACGAAACGAGGTGCCCGCCGGGCGCCCGAGCACACGAGGAGACCAGCCCGATGGCAACCGCCGAGAGCGTCCTGAAGCCCGACCACCAGTCGAAGCGCAAGCACTTCATCTTCACCGACGAGCACGAACAGCTGCGCGAGTCGATCCGTAGCTTCGTCACGAAAGAGCTGACGCCGCACGCGGAGGAATGGGAGGAGACGACGTTTCCCGACTCAGTGTTCCATCGCATGGGCGAGCTCGACCTGCTCGGCCTCGACAAGCCCGAGGCCTATGGCGGCCAGGGCGGCGACTACTTCACGAGCCTCGTGCTGGGCGAGGAGATGACCGGCGCCAACTCCGGCGGGCTGGCGATGGGCGTGGCCGTGCACACCGACATGGCGATGCCACCGATCCTGGCATTCGGCACCGAGGAGCAGAAGCAGGAATGGGTCGTGCCCGCGATCAAAGGCGAAAAGATCCTGTGCATCGGCATCACTGAGCCAGACGCTGGCTCGGACGTGAAAGGCATCAAGACAAGGGCCGTGAAGGATGGCGAAGAGTACGTGATCAACGGCTCAAAGACCTACATCACAAACGGCCACCGCGCCGATGTGATCGTGCTCGTGACGAAGACTGACGCAGACGCCGGCTATGGCGGCTTCACGCTGTTCCTCGTGCCGATGGATGCACCCGGCGTGATCAGGGAGAAGAAGCTCGAGAAGCTCGGCATGCACGCCTCGGACACGGCACTCTTGGCCTTCCAGGACGTACGCGTACCCGAGACTGCGGTGCTCGGTGAGATCGGCAAGGGCTTCTACCACATCATGTGGGAGCTCCAGGGCGAGCGGCTGATCGGCGCCGCGGGCTCGGTGGCGGGCGCGCAGAAATGCTTCGATCGCACACTCCAATACGCCAAAGAGCGCAAGGCTTTCGGCCGCGAAATCGGCAAATTCCAAGTGATCAGGCACAAGTTCGCCGAGATGGCCACGAAGATCGAAACGGCGCGCCAGATGGTGTACGTGACCGCGTGGCGCTTTGCCAACGGCGAGTACCCCGTGCGCGAGATCTCGATGGCCAAGCTGCACGCTTCGCGCATCGCCGTGGAAGTCGCCGACGAGTGCATCCAGATCCACGGCGGGGCGGGCTACATGAAGGAGTACGGCGTCGAGCGTGCGTGGCGCGATTCGCGCTTGAACCGGATCGGCGCGGGAACCGACGAGATCATGCTGGACGTCATCGGCCGCTCATACGGCCTTTGATCCAGCCACCGTTCACACAGGAGCACGAAGAGCTACGAGAATCGGTTCGCGGATTTCTCGATCGCGAATTCGCACCCTACTCGCAGCAATGGGAGGCAGAGCGCTGGTTTCCCGACGAGGTGTTTCCCAAGCTCGCCGCGCAGGGACTGCTTGGCCTGAAGTACCCGACCGAGTTGGGCGGCCAGGGCGGCGACTACCTACATGAGGCCGTGCTCGTGGAGGAGCTCTCGCGCATCGGCTCCGGCGGCACGGCCGCGGGGATCGGCGCACACATCAACATCGCCACACCGCCCATCTGGAAGTTCGGCACCGACGAGCACAAGCAGCAATACCTCGTGCCCGCGATCAGGGGGGAGAAGATCGGAGCGCTCGCGATCACCGAGCCCGACGCCGGCTCCGATGTGGCCGCGCTGCGCACGAAGGCCGAGCGAGTTGACGGCGGCTGGGTCGTCAACGGCGAGAAGACCTACATAACCAACGGCGTGCGTTCGCACTTCATGGTCACGGCGGTCAAGACCAAGAATGAAGGCCCACCCACCCGCCACCACGACATCTCGTTCTTGATAATCGATCGTGGCGAGGGCATCAACTCATCCAAGCTGGAGAAGCTCGGCTGGCATGCTTCGGACACCGCCACGATCTCCTTCGAGAACGTGTTCGTGCCCGAGGAGAACTTGCTCGGCGAGCTGCACGAAGGCTTCAAGCTGATCACGGCCAACTTCCAGTGGGAGCGCCTGGCGATGGCCCTCGGCACCGTCGGCGCGATGCAGCTGGCCTACGAGCGCACCGCGGAGTACGCACGCGAGCGCACCACCTTTGGCAAGCCCCTCTCAAAGCACCAGGCGATCAAACACAAGCTGGCCGACCTCGCCACGAGCGCCTATACCGCCCGCTGCGTCACCTACGACGCCCTGCGCCGCTTCGTGGCCGGCGAGGAACCCATCAAGCAGGTGACGATGGCCAAGCTCGTGACACAAAGAGCCTCCTTCGAGCTGATGGACGAGTGCCTGCAGATCCACGGCGGCATGGGCTACATGGGCGAGCACTGGGCCCAGCGCGCCGCCCGCGACGCCCGCCTCGGGCCGATCGGCGGCGGCAGCGACGAGATCATGCGCGAGATCCTCGGGCGCCTGCTCAACCTGTAGTCCCGCTCGAACTGCCTCGTCGGATTAAGGAGGAACAGCCCGGTCAAACGCACCGGGAATGCAAACGGGTGACAGGTGGTAGGTGGTACGATTGAAAGGACATGAAGAAGATGAGCATCTATGTGGACCCAGAGGTGGATCGCGAGCTGACGCTCCGGGCCGAGCGCGAGGGCACGACCAAGGCGGCCCTTATCCGCAGGGCGCTCGCCGACGCGGCAGGCATCCGCCCGCGCCCGCGCGCGGTCGGACTCTTCTCCGGCCCCGGCGACCTGGCACGCAACCTAGACAAGTACCTGGCGGAGACCAGGTTCGGGGAAGTGTGATCGTCCTCGACTCCTCCGTCGTACTCGCGTTGGTTGACCAGGGCGACGACGACCACAAGCGCGTGTGGAAGTGGATAGAGGACGTACCAGACGAGCTGTGCACCACCCCGCTCGTGCTCGCCGAGCTGGACCACATGGTCCCGTTGAAGGGCGGCTCGGTCGCCGCGGAGGCCGTGCGCGAAGACTTTTGCGACGGCGCCTATACGGTCGAATGGTGGCGCTCGGCGCTGTTTGAGACGATCGAGGTCGCGAGCCGGTACAAGTCGATCGGCCTGGCCTGACCGACGCCTCGCTGGTCGCGCTGGCGGCATACCTGGAAACGACCCGGATCGCCACGCTTGACGAGCGCCACTTCCGCACAGTACGACCCCTCGGCGACGACGCGCATTTCGTGCTGTTGCCGGCGGACGCGAACTGAGCGGGCCGGCCGCGCGGAGCTCAGTCGCCGCGAGGGGGCATCGACTCCAGGGCGTCGTCGTCGCCTTTGGGCGCCGGCTGCGCGTTGCCCGCGGTCTGCTCGGCGAAGTGCTTGCTGAGCATCGTCTCCTGGCCTTGGTAGTTGGAGCCTATGTCCTGTCCGTAGAGCACATCCGGCTCGACGACCATGCGCTCGAACGCCAGCTTGCACACCGGCTGGCGGTGCTCGACCATGAAGGGCACGTCGCGCGCGCGCACCTCGAGCGCGGCGCGCGATCCGTGGCGGCGCTCGACCCGGGAGTAGCCGAAGCCTGGGTCAAAGAAGCCAGCGTAATGGGTGCGCAGCTCGCCGGCGGTCGGGTCGTAGGCCAGCATCTCGGCCGCATACGACGGCGGGATGCTGACGCCCTCGGCTGAGAGCAGCAGGTAGAAAACCTCTGGCTCGAGCACGATTCGCCCGCCGCGCTCGGGGTGCACCGGCTCCCAGTAGTCCTGCCACTTGAGCTCGCCGATCCGCTCCAGATCGACCGGCAGGCTGTTGCGCTTGGCGCGATAGCCGACGATGTTCTCAGGGCTGCCCTGGATGTCGAGGCTCAGGAACAGGCCGTCGGCAAGCGACAGCTCGGAGGCTCGCAGCGCGTGGCTGTCCAAGTAGAGCAAGGGAAACTCTTCGTGGACCGTGACCAGCTCCCGGTCGCTCAAGCGCGCATCGCCGTGGCTGAGGCGCACCTGGTTGAGCGAGAGGCCCTGCTTGACGCGAATCGCGAATGAGCGCGGGACGACCTCCAGGTAGAGCTTGCCGTGGTAGCCGGCGGCGATTTCGTCGAAGCGGTGGCTGCGGTCGGTGATCACACGGGTGAACACGTCCAAACGGCCGGTCGAGCTCTTCGGGTTGGTCTTGGCGCGAATCTCTTGGGGTAGGTGCAGCTCCTCGATCAAGGGCACCAGGTAGGGGCGATCGCGCTCGAGCGTGGCCCCATCGCGCAGGTCGATCCTGTCGAAGGCGAGATCCTCGATCTTCTCCTCGACGGTCGAGCCGGAGTCGGGCAGGAAGCTGCAGCGCAAGGCCCAGGCGAACTCGCCCAAACGCAAGTCCAAGCTCGCGGGCTGGATCGACTCCAAAGGTATACGCCAATCCCCGGCAGTGATCAAGCCCTGGTTGACCGCCTCGCGCAGACGCTGGGCGGGCAGCACCCCGCTCGCCTCGGCTATCTCGGATTCAAGGGTGGTCGGCTGAGTCACCGGATCGCTTGCCATATGTAGCTGAGTCTATGTGGTGGCTGCGACGAAGCGTGTTCGTCCAGCGACCGCGCCCACCGTTAAGACAGGACGGCCCTCCTGCCGATGCATGAAGCGTGAACCGCCGTCCTACGCTGCTTCTTGCCGTCGCGATGACCGCGCTGGCGTTGATCCTGCCCGTGACCGCAGGCGCATCGAACACGCGCTCGAAGAAGGGCAGCGTGCACGTCCGCCACATCACGATCCATCGTGCGCCGCACAAAGGCTCCAAACACGGTCACAAACACAAGCGCAAGCACCATACGCACAAGCGTGCCGTACACCATGCGCACAAGTCGCGTCCCGCAACCGCGGCCGATGAATGTCCGAACGCCAACCTCACGCCCTCGGCAAACAACATCGAAAGCGTTGTCGCGGCAACGCTGTGCTTCGTCAACGACGAACGCGTCCGCTTCGGCGAGTCGGCGTTGATCGAAGATCCACGCCTTGCAGGTGCCGCGGTCGGACACTCACGCGACATGGACGCGAACGACTACTTCTCGCACACTAGCCCGAGTGGGCAAACGCTGCTGATGCGCATCCAGGCGAGCGGCTTCATCCCCAACGCTAACGTCGGCTATACGCTCGGCGAGAACATCGCCTGGGGCACGCTGTGGTTGGGCACACCGCGCGCGATCGTCAAGGCCTGGATGGAATCTCCAGGCCACCGCGCCAACATCCTCAATGGCTCCTATCGCTACACAGGTATCGGCATCGACCCAGACCTGCCGAGCTCGATGTCAGGTGGGCAGTCGGGCGGGATGTACACCCAGGACTTCGGCACCATCATCAGCTGACTCGAGCGCTGAGCGAGACCTTATCCCAGACGCGAGAGGCCGCGCCGCGGATTGCGGGAACAGCGCCGCTGCGGGAGCGCATCGGTTTGGCCAGGCGGATAACCTCCGGCGACCGACCACTACAAGGAGAATCAATAGACATGGGAGTTCTCGACGGTAAGTCTGCGATCGTGACCGGCTCGGCGCGCGGCATCGGACGCGCGACGGCTGAGCTTTTGGCAGCACAGGGCGCGCAGGTGCTCATCAACGACCTCGACGGCGACGTCGCCGAGCAGGCATCCAAAGAGATCGCGGGCGAGACCGCTGTGTTCTCCGGCGATTTGACGAAGGGCGACGCGCCCGAGAAGCTCGTGCAGAGCGCGATCGACGCGTTCGGGAAGATCGACATCATCGTCAACAACGCCGGCTACACGATCGACGCGCCGATCCACAAGATGTCAGACGAGCAGTTCCAGGCGATGCTCGACATCCACCTGATCGTGCCGTTCAAGGTGATTCGTGCCGCCGCGCCGCACCTGCGCGAGCCGGCCAAGAAGGAGCGTGAGGAAGGCAACGAGGTGTTTCGCAAGATCGTCAACATCTCCTCGATCTCAGGGACGATGGGCAACGCCGGGCAGGCCAACTACTCCTCGGGCAAGTCGGGCGTGGTGGGTCTCACCAAGACGATCGCCAAGGAGTGGGGGCAGTTCAAGGTCAACGTCAACGCGGTGGCCTTCGGCTTCATCGACACGCGCCTGACGGCCGCCAAGGTCGAGGACAACACGATGGAGATCGGCGGCGAGAAGGTCCAACTCGGCATCCCCGAGCAGATGCGCGGGATGGCCTCGATGCTGATTCCACTGGGGCGTCCGGGCACCGCCGAGGAGGCCGCCGGCGGCGTCTTCTTCCTGTGCTCACCGTGGTCTAACTACGTGCACGGGCAGGTCCTCAACGTCACCGGCGGGCAGTTCGTCGGGATGACCTCCTGAGGACTACCTCCTGAACGACAAGCAGTCGGCGGCGGCCCAAGGCTTGCCGCCGGCAAGCTCGCCGACGGACAGGCACACCTCATGGTAGACCGGCGCACCACGCGAGCGCCCGATCCCCGGGACGGCGCGCTTGTGCTCGTCTCAGGCCGCGGGCTTGCGGGCGGAGACGAACTGCGCCATGCGCATAACACGCTGCTCGACGTCGAGCAGGCCGTGCTCGCGCAGCACGCCGGTGATCTCGTCCGGCCCGAATATGAGCATGCCGTTGACACTGCGCCCGGGCGAGTCGGCGCCGCCTGACTTGGACGGCAGCTCGCACGTCGTGAGCAGTCCTACGCGCCCGCCAGGAGCGAGCACTCGCACGATTTCGCTCAGCGCCCGCATCGGCTCCGCAAACAGGTGCAGCGCGCCGAAGCAGCAGACGCTCTCGAAACTCGATGCGCGGAACGGGAGCACTCCGCCGTCAGCACGCACATATGCCACGTTGGCGGCTTGGGTTCTACGGACAGCCGCTGCCAGCATCGTTGGCGAGGCATCCAAGCCGACAGTCAGCCCGCCGTTGACCACCTCGGCGAACACCCTCGTGAAATTGCCGGTGCCGCAACCGATGTCCAGAACACGATGCCCGCTGGAGAGTGCGAGCATACGCACCGCCATTTGCCGCTCCTCACGCCACCGTGGCGCCTTACGCCCGGCGATCCGACGCAGGACTATGGGGCGCCACAGGCGCTCGTATATGCGCGGCAGCACCCTGCTGAGCGCGACCCGCTGACCGGGGTGCGAGCCGATCGGATCCTCGTCCCCGAGCAAATCGATATAGCCGGCCTTCAGGCGCGGATTGGCCGGCCGATCCTCCGGTCCAAGCAACGCGAGCGCACGCTCGATTGCGACTGGCATGGAGACGGTAGCTGAGGCCATGCGGACAGACACCACCATACCGTCTGGCGTAGCTGAGGTCAACCTTTGTCGTGCCCGCACGAGACTGTCTATGCGCGGGTGGAGCCGCGGTTGCGCGCGGGTCAAGCCGTGGAGGCGCCCTTCGCGTGCGCGAAGGGCGCCTCAGGCGGTTGCCGCACCCTTAGGCTTCGCACGGGCGCGGCGCTCGGCCCGGCGCTGCTCGCGCACGCGCTTGAGCATGCCCTTGCGGCCATGTTCCTCCAAGCCGTTGTACAGAGCCTTGATCTCGATGAGCACCTCTTCGGCTACCGCCTGCTGTTGCTCGCGCGTGGCGTTCTCAACCGGCTCCCAGCGCATCGCATCGCCGTATTGGATCGTCACCTTCGGGAACTGCAGGCGCTTCCAGTTGCGGATTCGACTGGAACCGTGGATCGCAATCGGCACGATCGGCGCGCCCGTTTCAAGCGCTATGCGCCCGATACCCGCCTTGGCGTGCTCGGCCAATTTGCCATCGCGCGAGCGGCCCCCCTCGCAATACATCGTGATCGCGCCGCCACGCGCCAGGATGGCTTTGGCGGTGACGAACATCTCTTCGTCGCGCGCGCCGCGGCGCACCGGGAAGACGCCGCCGTGGGTGTAGATGAACTGCATCGGCCCGCTGAACAGCTGCGACTTGGCCATGAAGCGCACCTTGCGGCGGATGTAGCAGCCCATCAGGAAGTGGTCCATGAAGCTGAAGTGGTTGGGGGCGAGGATCACCGCGCCGTTGCCGGGCACCTTCTCGGTCGAGAT
Organism: uncultured Solirubrobacterales bacterium; assembly: GCA_963844095.1. Lineage (GTDB taxonomy): Bacteria > Actinomycetota > Thermoleophilia > Solirubrobacterales > Solirubrobacteraceae > Palsa-744. The sequence continues at coordinate 167,136 of CAWJND010000008.1, read as the reverse complement.
CGGGCGGGCCCGGAAGAACGTATAGGCGTACAGCGAGGTGAGCAGGCGCACCAGCTCGTATGCCCAGTCCGGTTCGCGCGTGCGCGCGCGCTCGTGGAAGCGGTCGAAATACTCCTTGGGGCGCGGGTCGCTGTAGACCTGTTCGCGCATCGGCGCAAGCTCGCTCATCTGATTGCTCTACATCGCCGGGCGGGCAAAGTTACGCGGGTGGCTGCCGCTCTCTGGGGCTGTCGCTCTCTGTCCTAGTGAAGACAGTGCCGCATGCGGCACTGTCCCGGACGGTGCATGCACCGTCCGGCCGAGTCGTGCATGCACGACTCGGGGAAGCCGCACATGTGCGGCTTCCCGACCGGCGCATGCGCCGGTCGAACAGCAAATCATCGCCTGGTGCGAGCAAGCGCATCGGCCCATCCCGCAAGCAGCGTCTCGCGCTCGTCCGCGCCCATGCGCGGCTCATAGCGCGCACCCTGCCGCCAGCCCTCACGCACGTCGGACACCGTCCACGCGCCAATGCCCACACCCGCCAGGTAAGCGGCGCCCAGTGCGGTCGTCTCGGCTATCTCGGGGACGAGCACCGGCACGCCGAGCACGTCCGCCTGGAACTGCATCAGCCAGGCGTTGGCGCTGGCGCCGCCGTCGGCGCGCAACTCGCGCAGCGGCTCGCCTGAGGCTTGCTCCATCGCCCGCAGCGCATCGACCGTCTGGTAGGCGATCGCCTCCAGCGTCGCGCGGGCAAGATGCGCTCGACCCGTGCCGCGCGTGAGCCCGACGATCGTGCCACGCGCGTACGGGTCCCAATGCGGCGAGCCGAGCCCCGTCAGCGCCGGCACGAAATACACGCCGTCGTTGCCCTCGAGCGAGGCGGCAAGCGCCTCCGTGTCGCTCGCCCGCTCGATCACGCCGAGACCGTCGCGCAGCCACTGCACGGCGGCGCCCGTCACGAAGATCGATGCCTCCAGCGCATACGTGGTCGCGCCGCCGATGCCCCAGGCGACCGTGCTGAGCAAGCCGGGCCGCGGACCGGGCGCTGTGAAGCCCGTGTTGAGCAGTGCGAACGAGCCCGTGCCGTACGTGTTCTTGGCCATGCCCGGGTCCACGCATGCCTGGCCGAAGAGGGCAGCCTGCTGGTCGCCAGCCACGCCCGCCACCGGCACTGCGTGGCCGTGCAACGCCTCGGAGCGTGTGGTCCCGCGCGCGCCTGCGCTCGAGAGCACCCGTGGGAGAGAGCGCTCGGGGATGTCGAGCAGCGCGAGCAGCTCACGGTCCCAACTGCCGGCTGCGATGTCGTAGAGCATCGTGCGCGAGGCGTTCGACGGATCTGTCACGTGCTCGCCGCACAGCTTGAACGTGAGCCACGCGTCGATCGTGCCGAACACTGCGCGTCCTTCCTGCGCTCGCTCGCGCAGGCCCTCCACGTTGCGCAGCAGCCACTCGATCTTCGTGCCCGAGAAATACGGATCGAGCACCAGTCCCGTGCGTGTGCGGACAAGCTCAACGTGGCCGGCTGCGCGCAGCTCCTCGCAGCGCCCCGCCGTGCGGCGGTCCTGCCAGACGATCGCCCTGTGCAACGGCTCACCGGTCGCGGGGTCCCATACGCATACGGTCTCGCGCTGGTTTGTGATCCCGACGGCGAGCAGCTCCCCCAGGCGGACTTCGGCATCGGCGAGCGCCTCGCCCGCGACCGCTTGGGTCACCTCCCAGATCTCCTGCGCGTCGTGCTCCACCCATCCGGGCCGCGGGAAATGCTGGGTGAGCTCGCGATAGGCGCGAGTGACGGGTTGGGCATGCTCGTCGAACACGACGCACTTCGTGCCCGTGGTCCCTTGATCGATTGCCAGGATCATCGCCACATGCTTGATCGAGTCACAGCCAACACGTGGGCAGCCTATCCGTTGCCACTGGGCGGGATGGCGAAAAGCGAGACAGGCGGGCGAGCCACTCGAGCAGACTCTCGATTACCTCTACGGGAGGCGTCGTCGATCTCCAAGCGTGGCAGCAAATGGCTCAAACCGGCCGGCAACCACCGGTGCGCTGTCGAGTTGCGTCAGTCGATCTCCAAGCGTGGCAGCAGACGGCCCAAACTGGCTGGCAGCCACCAGTTGCGCTCGCCGAGCAGGCACATCAATGCCGGTACGAGCACCAGCCTGATCAGCGTCGCGTCGATCGCGATCGCTCCGGCGAGCGCGAATCCGAACTGCTTCAGTTCGAGGATGTTGGCGGTCACGAAGCTGCCGAAGACGGCCACCATGATCAGCGCCGCCGCCGAGATCGAGCGGGCGGTGTGCTCGACTCCCGCGACCACGGCGAGCCGATTGTCGCCGGTCTCGCGCCAGGTCTCCTGCATGCGCCGGATAAGGAACACCTCGTAGTCCATCGACAGCCCGAACAGCAGCACGAACATGCTCATCGGCAGGAATGCCTGGACGAAGCCCGAGCTACTGAAGCCCAGCAGGCTTTCGCCATGCCCGTCCTGGAAGATCAGGACGACGAGCCCGAGCGTGGCACCCGTCGCCAGCAGGTTCATGAGGACCGCCTTGACCGGCAACACCACACTTCTGAAGACCATCAGCAGAAAGATCAACGCCAAGCCGAGCGTGATCGCCATCACGTAGGGCAGCTTCCCGCTTGCTTCGTTGGACGCGTCAATCGACTGTGCCGTCCAGCCTCCCACGAGCACAGTCGGGGCGACCCTCATACCTGGGGCACCCCGCGCTGCCAAGGGCACCGGATACGTGCGTATGTAGCTCACAAGCGCACTTGCCGCGGTGGAGTCCACCGCGACCGACGGAATCACTGTTAGCAATGCTCCCGCGGCAGAGTGGCTCAGCGAGAGGCTCGCGATTCGTCGATCGTGGCGCAATTGGCGAGCCAGCGCCCGGGCGTCCCGCTCGGCCACGGCGAGCTTGGCGTGCGCGGATGCGCTGGAGCTCCGATCTATGACGAGGACGTTCACAGGCCCCGCCATGCCTGGGCTGAAGGAGCGCGCCAGTACCTCTGCGCCCCTACCGGAAGGCGTGGCCGACAGCGAGGCAAAGGCAAGATTGATCCCGTATTTGATGCCGAGCACTGGAGTCATCGAGACGATCAACAGAATCGAGACGATGCCCGCGGCAACGATCGGGCGGCGCATCATCGCGAGCGCCCATCTCGCCCAGCCCGACACGCCCGACACCGCCCCCGTCCGTAGCTGCGAAGGGCGCAAGCGCGCAGGCAGCGAGCCCGCGTCGATGCGCGAGCCGATCTGCGCGAGCAGCGCCGGCAACAGTGTCAGCGCTGCCACAAGCGCGCAGATCACGGTCGCGAACGCGCCCACCACGAACTCGCGGAAGATCGGCGCACGGACGACCAGCAGCGAGGTCAGCGACAGTCCCACGATGACGCCGGAGTACACAATCGTGCGACCCGACGTGGCGATCGACGCGCCCACCGCGTCGGCGATACGCCGACGTTCGCCCCGTGGATTCTCCGGCATGCGCGCCAACTCCTCGCGGAAACGACTGACGATGAACAGGGAGTAGTCGATGCCGATCCCCACCCCGATCATCGTCACGATCGTGAGTAGGAACACGTCAAAAGTGAGCACCCTTGCGAGTAGCGCGATCACACCGTAGGTCAACAGCAGGCTGGCTCCCGCCAGCAACAGGGGGACCATGGCGGCGGCAAACGCGCCAAAAGCCAGCAACAGGATCACGAGCGCGACCGGCACGCCGATTGCCTCGGCACGCTCGGAGTCGGCCGACTCCACCTGCGCGATGTCCTTGGCAAACGAGGAGAAACCGGTCAACCACACATGGACGCCCTCACCACTCGCCTGGGCGAGGGCGCTCTGCACATTGCTCGCATTCTTGAACCGTTCGCGGCTGTCTCCGCCCAGCGCGACCCGCCCGACCGCGGCATGGCCACCGGCCGAGACGATCGGCGCACCCCGACCGCCATAAGGCCCCACGATGCCTACAACCCCAGGCTGGGAGTGAATCGCCCGCAGTGCCCTGGCGACCGTGGCGTGGAATTGTGGGTCTGTGACGCGATGCGCGCTCGAATAGAACACGAGCGCGTCCTGCTCTCTGCCGACACCCGGAAAGCTCTGTCCCAAGATGTGTTCCACCTGCAGCGACTGGCTGTTGTCAACCGAGTAGTCCGGCGCGCTCAGAACCTGCTCGAGGGTCGAGGAGAGTGTGAGGCAGAGGAGCAGCAGGGTCACCCACCCGAACATCACCGCACGCCGATGACGCGCCATCGCAACGCCCCACTTGAACCATGCGGATCGTTGCGGGCCAGGATGGAAATCTTGCGGCGGCCGGCGACTCGAGCGTGACTGACCTGGGCGTGACTGAGCTGGGGACGCCGTGCTCATCGCCGCGCCAGGTAGGCGCGCAGGCAATCCAGCAGCTGCCTTCCACGGTGCACGAAGCCCGCAAGGGTGCGGCCCGTGGCGCGATGGTGGAGGTCGATCTCGATCTCTGCCACGCGATGGCCTGCGCGGGCCGCGTCGATCGTCATGCCGACCTCCATGCCGAAGCCCTTGGCAAAAGGCAGCACGTCGTCGAGCGCGCTCACGCGCAGGGCCCGTTGCCCGGACAGCGGTGCCTGTAGGTCCAAGCCGCAGCGTCTACGGATTGCCCAGCGGGCAAAGGCGACGGCCAGACCGAGCCCGCCGCCGACGCGCCTGCGGAACACGGCGACCGCCAGATCTGCGCGTTCCCCGCGCACTGCCTCCGCCAGCGGCGCCAGCAGAGCCGCCGAGTCGCCGAGGTCGCCGTCGCAGAGCACCACCACCTCACAGCTGGACCGCGCGAGCGCGTCGCGGGCCACGAGCGTCGCCGCGCCACCCTTGCCGATCGAGTGCTCGCTGCGCACCACCCTCGCCCCGCAACGCTCTGCGATGGAGGCCGTCTCGTCGCTGGAGCCGTCGTCGGCAACCCATACGGGCGCATCTGGGAAAGCGTCCGCCAGGGCTCGAAGCGTCGCTTCGATGCGATCGGCCTCGTTGTGAGCTGTGACGATGATGAGCGTGTCCTGGTCCATGGTCATCGGTGGCGGCTATTCTCCCTGACCGTCATCCGATCGATGTCCCCGGAGGTTTGCGCAATGGCTGAGATAGAGGCTCATATCACCGGCACGGTGTGGAAGATCGAGTGCGCCGTCGGCGACCGCATCGAGGAGGGCGACACTGTGGCGATCCTCGAGTCGATGAAGATGGAGATGCCGGTGGAGGCCGAGGACGCTGGAGAGGTCGTGGAGATCCTCTGCGAGGAGGGTCAGGCGGTCAGCGAGGGCGACACGCTCGTCGTGCTGGGCTAGCCTGTGCGCGCCATGCCTCCTCCCGATCCTGTGCGAGAGTTCGCCGACGGCAAGCTCTTGGTTGACTATCCGACAAGCGGAGTCGTGCGGCTGAGAATCTCCAATCCGCGCAAGCGCAACGCGCTCGATCGGCCGATTCTCGATGCGATCTCGGCGGTGCTCGAGGACGAGGCCGCGCCGGGATCCCAGACACGCTGTGTCGTGTTGACCGGCACCGAAGGCATGTTTTCCGCCGGATATGAGATCGGCAAAATCGGCGACGAACGCTTTCAAGAGGAGGCCGAGCGTCTGGTCGCGTATCCGTTCACCGAAGCGATCGAAGCGATCGAGGCATTTCCATATCCGACGCTTGCCTCGCTGTGCGGGCACACGATCGGGGGCGGACTCGAGCTGGCGCTCGCGTGCGACCTGCGGATCGCCGCCGAGGATGTCAAGCTGGGGATGCCGCCGGCAAAGCTTGGTCTCATCTACTCTCATACGGGCCTGCGGCGCTTTCTGGACACGATCGGCGCAGCGCGCACCAGGGAGCTGTTTCTGCTTGGCACATACATAGACGCCCCCAAGGCGCTTGGATGGACGTTGGTCAACCGTGTCTGCGCGGCGGACGATCTCCAGTCCGCCACACTTGCGATGGCAAGCGAGCTCGCGGGCAATGCTCCCCTGGCGCAGAAGGGCAACAAGCGCGTCATCGCCGCCCTGCTGGACGCCGCCGGTCGGTTGCCGGCGGACATCGAGGCGGAGCTGATCCAGCTGCGCCTCGCGTCATTTGACTCGGAGGACCTGCGAGAGGGAATGAGCGCATTCGCCGAGAAGCGCTCTCCGCGCTGGAGCGGTCGATAGGGCGGCAGCTCATGCCTGTTGGCGGAACAGCCGCAGGCGCTCCTCGCCAATCGAAGCGCGCAACTCTGGATCTTCCACCCCGAGCCCCTCACGCTCAGCCAGGCACAGCACCCCGATCTTGCCGACATGGCGGTTGAGCTGCACCTCGCGAGTGGCCTCGCCCACTTGCTCCAGCGGATAAACGGCTGAGAGCGTTGGCACGATTGCCCCGCGCTGAATCAGACGGTTGCACTCCCATGCCTCCTGCCAGTTTGCGGCGTGGCTGCCGATCACTCGCTTGACGCGCATCCACAGGCGGCGGTTGTCGTATTCGTGCCGGTAGCCGGTGCTCGATCCGCACGTAACTACCGTTCCGCCACGGCGCACGAGATACACAGAGGCCCCGAAGGTCTCACGACCGACGTAGTCGAAGACGATGTGCGGGTCTTCGCCGAAGTGGCGGCGGATCTCGCCGCCAACCCGCTTGCCCAACTCCGCGTCACTGAGCCCGTCCAGCCCAAGCTCGTCGCGACGCAACACGAGGTCGCAGCCCATTTGCTCGAGCAGGCTCGCCTTCGCGGCGGAGCCGACAACCCCAATGGCGATACCCCCGCCGTTGCGGATCAGTTGGATCGCGTAGGCGCCCAACCCTCCCGTGGCACCCCACACGAGCACAAGGTCTCCCTGCTTGAACTGGCAGGCACGAGGGCTTACGAGCATGCGATAGGCGGTAATCGCGCACAGCGTGTTGCAGGCGGCCTCCTCCCAGCTCAGGTGCTTGGGCTTTGGCAAGAGCTGGTCGAACTTCACCACTGCGAAGTTCGCCAGTCCCCCGAAGTTCGTCTCAAACCCCCAGGCAAGCGCATCCTCAGCCAGGATGCCATCCACTTGAGAGGCCGGGTTCTGATAGTCGATGTTGCTGGGCGAGAGCACGACCCGGTCTCCAATCGACCAGTTGCGCACCGATTCGCCCATCGCCACGATCACCCCAGCGGCGTCGGACCCAAGCACGTGGTAGGGACGATCGTGTCGTGCGTCCCACTTGCTGCGGCGCCCAAGACGTTCTAGGAAGCGGAATGTGGAGATCGGCTCAAACGTTGCCGACCACACCGTGTTGTAATTGATCGCACTGGCCATCACGCCCACCAACACCTCGTCAGGAGCGAGCTCGGGCATTGGCACCTCGCCCACGTGAATCGTGCGACGCACGTCCTTGTCGTGCTCGCCCTCGAAGATGCTCTCGTCCTCCTTGGAGAGGTGGGCCGCAGAGTATGTAGAGGGGATCTCACAGCCGGCGAGCTCCTCGGCGCTTGCTTCCGCCGTCAACGCCTCGGCAAGGCTCTTGCGAGCGTGAAGACCAACTGCTGCACCCGCCCCCTCGGCGTCCTCGCGCGGCTGTTCCTGGGAAACCTGGTCTGATTGTTGCTTCAGCATGCCTCCATCACCCCTTGCTCCTTCGTCGTGTTCTGTCATCAAGCAGTCTCGATGTCCACTTTTGGATTGGCTTCACCCTCGGACGGACTTTGCGAGTCCTCTCCTCGCACACCAGCCGGCTCTCGTAGACAAGCGTCGATATATGCGGCGAGGGCGTCTGCAGTCGGCCGCTCGAGCATCGCCTTTATCGGTATCTGCAGGCTGGCTATGACATTCAGGCGAGCGCGCAGCTCGACTGCCGTCATCGAGGTGAAGCCAAGCTCCAGCAAGCTCACAGAGGAATCGATGGCGTCCGCCGAGATGTCGCCAAGGACGGCCGCCGCCTGCTCGCAAATGGCATCGACGATGATCTGTATACGCTCCTGCGGCGGCCCCTCGCTCAGCCGCTGCAACAGCGCTCCGCCGTCGAGATCCTCCTGCGCATCGGACTCGGTGAAGAGTCCGTGTCCGTTGATCGAGCCATCGGTCTCGAGGCCGGCCATCGACCGGCCGAGAGGAGAGGCAACCCAGTAGCGCTTGCGCTGAAACGCATATGTGGGTAGCGGCGTGCTTCTTGCCCCTGCCCTTCGCAGCATCGCTGTCCAATCGACCCCCACCCCGTGCGCCCACGCTTCGGCAAGCGCAGTCAGGAAGCGACGCGGGCCGCCCTCTCCACGCCGCAGCGATGCCACCACATCGGCTGTATCCACGCGCGCCCCGGACTCCTCGATCGTCTCGGAGATCGAATGCCCGAGAATCGGATGGGAGCTGATCTCGACGAATAGGCGAAAGCCATCGTCGAGCAGGCGCTGAATGGCGCCTTCGAACTGCACCGGCTCGCGCGCATTGCGATACCAATACTCGCCATCGAGGCCGAGGGTGTCAAGGCGAGCGGCCGTCACGGTCGAGTAGAAGGCGACCCTGCTTGGCCCGGGCACGAGTTGCGCCGAGCACTCCGACAATTGGTCCCGCAGCGGCTCCATGTGAGGAGAGTGCCCCGCGCCGAACACGCCGGCAACGCGGCGCGCGCGGATCTCCTGCTCAGTGCACTCAGCCAGCAGCTCCTGCAATGCCTGCGACTCGCCTGAGACAACCGTCGATGAGGGTCCGTTGCATGCCGCTATGAAGATCCTCCCCTCCCAGCGCTTCAGCAGGCCGGCGAGCTTGCGTGCTCCCAGGGAGATGGATGCCATCTCGCCGGTGCCGAGCGCGGCGCAAAGCACCTTGCTGCGGCGCGCGACAAGCTGCGCGGCGTCCTGCAGCGAAAGGCCGCCCGCCACGTGAGCGGCCGCGATCTCTCCCTGCGAATGGCCAACGACGGCGGCGGGATGCACACCGCAGGCACGCCATAGCCCGGCGAGCGACACCATCACGGCGAACAGCAAGGGCTGGAGCACGTCCAGTCGCTCGAGCGGCGGCGCGCCGGCCTCGCCACGCAGCACTCCGCTGAGGCTCCAGTCGATGTGCGGGCCAAGCGCACTCTCACAGGCCTCGATGTGCTGCGCGAACACCGGCGAGCCGTCGATCAGCTCGACTGCCATGCCCGCCCACTGGGATCCCTGGCCCGGGAATACGAACACCGGCCGGCTCGATCCGCCCCCGGCGACTCCCTGGATCACGTTCGACGCAGCCTCGCCGGATGCCAGCGTATCCAGACCGCTCAACAGCTCCTCACGCGTGTCGCCCACGATGACCGCGCGACGCTCGAACGCCGAGCGCGTGGCGGCGAGCGAGTAGCCGACATCGAGCAGCTCGCATCCAGGTCGATCGTTGACCCAATCGCGCAAACGGACGGCCTGCTCGCGTAGTGCTCCCAAGGTCTTGCCGGATAGCATCCACGGGACAGGTGCGCCCGCGGCGAAACAGAGAGGGAGCTCCTCGCTGTGGCTGGGGCGATCGCCATCCGACGCATCGGCTTGCGCGGCACGGGTGAGCTTGCGAGCGTTCCCCGCGCCCGCGCCGACGCCCGCGCCCACGTCGGTGCTCACGCCCACGCCCGGTCCGGCGCCGGTGCTCACGCCGGTGCCCACGCCGGCGCCGTCTGAGGCGATTGCTCCGTGCTCGCTGGCGTCGGGCGCCTCCTCAAGAATCAGATGCGCGTTGGTGCCGCTGACCCCGAAAGCCGACACCGCGGCTCGCCGCGGCTCGCCCCCGCGCGGCCACTGCACTGACTCTGTGAGTAGGGAGACCTCGCCGAGCGTCCAATCCACCTGACTGCTGGGGACATCGGCGTGCAGCGTGCGCGGCAGCTCCTCGTGTCGCAGAGCCATCGCCATCTTGATCACTCCCGCCACGCCGGCCGCTGCCTGGGTGTGGCCGATGTTGGACTTCAGCGATCCCAGCCACAGCGGCCGACCGGACGAACGCCCCTGACCGTATGTCGCGATGACCGCCTCCGCCTCGATGGGATCCCCCAAGCGGGTACCCGTGCCGTGCGCCTCGACCGCGTCCACCTGTGCCGCGGCGATGCCTGCGCTCGACAGCGCTTGACGGATCACCCGTTCCTGCGCACGTCCGTTGGGCGCCGCTAGTCCGTTGCTCCTTCCGTCCTGGTTGACGGCGCTACCCCGTATGACCGCGAGCACGTCGTGCCCGAGACGGCGTGCATCGCCGAGCCGCTCCAGCAGCAGCATTCCCGCGCCCTCGGCAAAGCCCATCCCGTCGGCCGTGTCGGAGAACGACTTGCACCTGCCATCGGGGGCAAGGCCACGCTGACTGCTCGTGACGAGCAACATGAACGGGGTGCAGAGCACCGTCACCCCTCCGGCAAGCGCAAGCTCACACTCGCCTCGGCGCAGCGATTCGCACGCGAGGTGCAACGCGACCAGCGACGAGGAGCAGGCGGCGTCAACGGTGAACGCCGGGCCTCGCAAGTCGAGCAGATATGCCAGGCGTCCAGGCATGACGCTACCGCTCGATCCCATGCTGAGGTAGGTGATCTGGTCCCCAGAACGCGGTACGCCCAAAAGACCGGCGGCATAGTCGTGACCGGCCAGCCCCGCGAATACTCCGGTGCCCGTTCCTCGCAGCGACATCGGGTCGATGCCGGCTCGCTCGATCGCCTCCCACGACACTTCCAGGAACAGGCGCTGCTGGGGATCCATCATCAGCGCCTCGCGCGGGCCGATGCCAAAGAAGCCCGCATCGAACTCGGCCGCGTCGTGCAGAAAACCTCCTTCGTCGCTGTGGATGGCACCCTGTGTTTCGGGGTCCGGCTCATAGATCGCATCGATGTCCCATCCCCGATCGGTTGGAAGCTTGGAGATCGCATCGCCGCCACCGACAAGCAGATCCCACAGCTGCTCCGGCGATCGCACCCCTCCCGGATAGCGACAGCCGACGCCCACGATCGCAATCGGCTCGCGTTCCGGGCTCTCGATCTCCGCGAGTCGCGTGCGAGCGTCGTGCAGCTCGATCGTGACCTTCTTCAGGTAGCCGAGCAGCTGACTGTCCTCGACCGTCACGATTTCCCTCTCCCAGCCTTGTTATATGGGGCTGTCCTCAACTTGCCCCCAGCTGTGCGTCGATCAGCTCGATCAGCTCGTCCGCCGAGGCGGCCTGGATCTCCTGCGCCAGCGATGGCTCCTGCGAGTGGCGCTGCTCGCCGTCCTCACCGGAGCAGCTCGCATCTGCGAGCTGGGCGATGAGGGCATCGAGCCGCTCCCTCACCTCGGCCTGTTCGCCGTCATCCATGCGAGTTGCGACGATCGCGCTCTCGAGCATCCCAAGCTCCTCGTGCACAAGCGTTCGACTCAACGTCTGCTCTCTGGCTACCCGCTCCAACAGGTAGTCCGCCAGCTCGGCGCTGCTTGGATAGTTGAAGACCAGCGTGCTCGGCAGGCCCAGTCCCGTGACGAGCATCAGCCGGTTGCGCAGCTCGACCGCCATCAGCGAATCGAACCCGAGGTCCTTGAACGTGCGCGTGGCGTCCACCGCATCGGAATGGGAGTGTCCGCGTACGCGGGCAACCTCGGCGCCCACCAACTCCAGCAGCAACGGCCGGCGCTCCTCCACGGGCGTGGCCCCGATCACGGTGCTCAGTGGAGGACGCTCGATGTCGGCCGTCGCCTGTTCCTCGACGGGCAGCGAAGTCATCGACGAGCCGTCGGCCCAGTAGCGCCGCGGTTGGAAGGCGTAGGTCGGCAGCTGAACTCGTGTCGCGCCGCTTGCCCCATAGAGCGTTTCCCAATCGACGTCGATGCCCCTCACCCAGACATGCGCGAGTGCGCCAAGCAGCGTGTCCGCCTCAGGCCTCTCGCCACGCAGCAAGGGCAAGGCCAGTACGGGCTCCTCGGTGGCGGTATCGCCGTCTGAGGCGAGGCATTCGCTCACCATCGCGCTCAGTACCCCGTCCGGTCCAAGCTCCAAGAAACTCTTCACCTGCTGCGAGGCCAACCAGCGTGCGCCGTCGGCAAACCTAACCGGGTAGCGCACATGCTCGGCCCAGTAGCGCGGATCGCGCATCCGCTCAAGGGTGAGCGGCTTGCCGTCGAGGTTCGAGACGATCGGTATATGCGGCTCGGCGAAGGAAAGCCCCCCGGCCAGCTCGGCAAACGCGTCGAGCATCCCATCCATGTGCGAGGAGTGAAACGCGTGACTCACCTTCAAGCGCTTGATCTTGTGATCGCCCTGCTCCCATCTGTGCGCCAGCTCGAGCACTGGCTCGCAATCGCCTGAGATCACAACCGAAGCGGGGCCGTTGACGGCCGCGATCGCAATCGCGGCGTGCTCGCCGATCAGCTCTCTGGCCTCCTGCTCGGTCGCCTGCAAGGCCACCATCGCACCGCCACGCGGCAGTTCTCCCATCAACCGTCCACGCGCTGCCACCAGCGAGCAAGCGTCCTGCAGGGACAATGCGCCGGCGACGTGCGCAGCCGTCAACTCGCCGATCGAATGACCCATCAGGTAGTCGGGCTGTATCCCCCAGTGCTCGAGCAAGCGGAACAGCCCCAGCTCGAGCGCGAACAGAGCGCTCTGGGTGAACATCGTCTCGCTTAGCAACGAGTCCGTGCCAGGCGTCGCGTCATTCCCGCCGTGCCCGCGGTCCTCACTGATGCCATCGCCAACGTCGATCCCCGTGCCGAACATCACCTCCAGCAAGGATCTACCCAGCAGCGTGTCCAAATAGCCACATGCCTCGTCTAGCGCAGCCCTGAAGGGCGGAAAGGCTCGATATAGCTCGTAGCCCATACCCACGCGCTGGGCGCCCTGTCCGGTGAACAGGAACGCGATACCGGATCGGTGCGCTCTCGCCACACCGCACACGAGCGAGGGGGCTTCCTCGCCCTGTGCCAGGGCGGACATACCGGCCGACAGGCTCCGCAGATCGCCGCCAAGCACAACGGCGCGATCGCGCAAGGCCGCACGTCCGCACGCCAACGAGAAGCCGACATCGATCGGTCTGAGCGCATCGTCGCCCGTCACGCGCTGCAGCAGACGATCAGCCATCTCACGCAAAGCCAGCTGCCCCGTCGCGGACAGCAGCCAGGGCATCGGTGACGAGCCGCCAGCCGCTTGTTTCTCGACCCATCCACCGTCCGTGCCACCGTCTCGCAGAGCAAATGCCTCGCTTTGCACGGACTCGCGCTCAGGGGCACGCTCGTGGGTGCGCTCCTCCTGGACAAAAGCAGGCGCTTCCTCGAGGATCACGTGAGCGTTGGTGCCGCCCACGCCGAATGACGACACTCCAGCGCGCCGTGGCTCCTCCCTTGCGGGCCAGTCGAGCGCTTCTGTCAGCAGCGAGACGCTGCCGACAGACCAGTCCACCTGCTTGGACGGCTCGTCGACGTGCAAGGTCTTGGGCATCAGCCCGTGCTGAAGGGCCATCGCCATCTTGATGATTCCCGCGGCGCCCGCGGCCGCCTGCGGGTGACCGATGTTCGACTTGATCGATCCAAGCCACAGAGGACGCTCAGCGGATCGCGCGCTCCCGTAGCTCGCCAGCAATGCCTGCGCCTCGATTGGATCGCCGAGCGTCGTACCGGTGCCGTGCCCCTCCACGACATCGATCTGGTTCGCGGACACGGCCGCATCGGCGAGCGCATCGCGCACGACGCGCTGCTGAGCGCGACCGCTGGGAGCGGCAAGGCCGTTGCTGGCGCCGTCGTGATTGATCGCGCTGCCCCGCACGAGCGCCCATACGCGGTGCCCGAGACGGCGCGCGTCGGCAAGTCGCTCGACGAGCAGCATTCCCGCTCCTTCGCTCCAACCTGTACCGTCGGCGGCGTTGGCATATGACTTGCAGCGGCCGTCGCGCGACAGTCCACGCTGACGAGAGAACTCCTGGAAGGCCATCGGGCCAGCGAGGACGGCTACTCCTCCTACCAGCGCAAGTGAGCATTCGTCGTTACGCAGCGATCCGCACGCCGCGTGCAATGCCACGAGCGAGGAGGAGCAGCCCGTGTCGATCGTCACCGCAGGACCTTCCAAACCGAAGGTGTATGAGATCCGTCCCGACAGCACCGATGCCAAGCTGCCCGTGCCGAGATAGCCTTCTGAGCCCTCGCGCGCCGCGTCACTCAGACCAAGCCCGTAGCTGGCGCTGGTACCGCCGACGAAGACAGCGGTACGGCTGCCTCTGAGCGTGTCGGGATTGATGCCGGCGTGCTCGAACAGCTCCCACGACACTTCGAGCAGCAAGCGTTGCTGAGGGTCCATTACCATGGCCTCGCGCGGGCTGATAGAGAAGAACTCGGCGTCGAATTGTGTGACGTCGTGCACGAAGCCGCCCTCGCGCGTATAGCTCGTGCCCGGGTGGTCGGGGTCGGGGTGGTATAGCCGCTCGAGATCCCATCCACGGTCGGTCGGGAATCCCGAGATCGCGTCGATGCCCTGCGCGACAAGCTCCCAAAGCTCCTCCGGGGAGCGCACGCCGCCTGGATATCGGCAGCTCATGCCGACGATTGCGATTGGTTCGTGCGCTTGACTTTCGAGGTCGCGCAGACGCAGGCGGGCATCGTGTAGGTCGATCGTCACCCGCTTGAGGTAGTCGCGCAGCTTGCCGTCGTCGCTCATCGCGGTGCTCCCATTGGGTTATCAGCGCACGTCACAGCGATCCGAGCTCGTTGTCGATGAACCCGAAGATCTCCTCGTCGGTGGCCACCTGGATCTGCTCGGCAACCACCGCACCGTGCTCGGCCTCGCCGTTGCCGGTGAGCCGGCCCAGGAGCACCTGCAGGCGGACCGTCGCGCGTGCACGCACCTGCTCGTCGGCGAGGGCGACGAGCGATAGCTCGAGCGTGTCGAGCTCGGCCTCCAGATCGCCGCCGTTGAGCGCCAGGCCCGCAATCTCGCTGGCTATGTGGGCGCTCAGCTCGAGACAGCTCGAATAGTCGAAGACGACCGTGGTAGGCAATGCCAGCCCCGTCTCGTCCCGCAGCCGATTGCGCAACTCAACGGCCATCAGCGAGTCGAAGCCGAGCTCCTTGAAAGGACGGCTGACCTCGAGTGAGTCAGGCGTGTCGTGTCCCATGACCACGGCGGCGCGCGAGCGCACGAGCTCAAGCACAGCTCGCTCGCGCTCGCGCTCGGGCAGCTTCGCCAGCTCGGCCACCCTGCTCGCGTCGCCCTGCCCTTCGCCAGGGCCTCCGCCAGCGAGCTCCAAAACTGCTCGCTTGACCTCGGGCAGGTCTTCTATCAAGGGGCGGCTCCGCGCAAACGTATATGTCGGCGTGTACATCTCCCAGTCCATGTCGACGAGCACCAGACATGTCTCGTCGCGGTCCAGGGCCTGCTGCAGACCGCGGATCGCCAGGTCGGGCTCCATGTCGGCGGTGCCGCGGCGGCGGAACCTCTCCCCAACCAACTTGCCGCCGCCCTCTCCCGCCCACAGGCCCCAGGCGATCGAGGTTGCCTTCAGGCCGCACATGCGCCGATACTCAGCCAGCGCATCCAGATAGGCGTTGGCGGCCGCGTAGTCTCCCTGCGCGGCCGACCCTGTCACGGAGGCCAGCGAGGAGAACAGGACGAACGCCGATAGCCCCATGTCAGCGGTCAACTCGTGCAGATGCCAGCCGCCGGCAACCTTGGAGGCGAGTGTGGTGGGCATCTGCTCGATGGTGAGGTCCTCGAGCATCACCCCTTGGCCGGCGCCCGCCGCGTGGATGACGGCGTCCAGGGGATACTCCGCGGGAACCGAGTCCAGCAATTCGCTCAGGCGATCGCGATCGGCCACGTCGCAGGCCGCGATGCTCACACGAGCTCCTAGTTGCTCGAGCTCACTTTGCAGCTCTGATGCGCCGGGGGCCTCGGGCCCAGAGCGGCTGACAAGCAGCAGGTGCTCGGCGCCCGCTCGCGCTAGCCAGCGTGCCACATGTGCCCCCACACCACCTGTCGCACCGGTCAGCAGTACGGTCCCGCGCGGCCGCCAGGGCTCGGCTGCGCCATCTGGTGCTGTTGGGGTGCGCTCTAGACGGCGCCCGAACACCCCCTTGCTACGCACCGCCAGCTGGTCATCCTCGCCGTCCGCGGCGAGCACCGCGCACAGACGTTGCAGCGACCTCTCCTCGAGCGCCACCGGTAGATCGACCAGAGCTCCGAGACGCTCGGGTTGCTCCAAGCCAAGGGTGCGACCCAACCCCCATACCGTCGATTGCACGGGGCTCGCGAGCCGGTCCTCGGAAACGGCCGCAACCGCCGCACGCGTGAGGATCCACAGGTGTCCATCCACCGTCGCATCGCCGAGCGCCTGCGCCAACGCCACCGTGGCGGCCAGCCCACGGGGAACACCTGCATGCTCAGGATGAAGGCCCTCGTCCAGCGCCAGCAGCGAGATGACACCCGCGATCGTCGCGGGAGCGGAGACAGCCCCGTCCGGCTCGTCGGGGCGCGAGGCAGCCTCATCCGAGTTCCGTGCATGCTCCTGCTTGTGCGCCCGCGAGAGCGCGAGCTCCAGCCGATCCGCTATCGCACGACGATCCAAAGCGCAGTCACGATCGATCGTCACGGGCAGCACATGTGCGCCGCTCGATTCGAGTGCAGCCAAGAGCGTCAGCACCCACTCGTCCTGGGAGAGCTCGGCAGGGATAGCCACAGGCCATACGCCGTTGAGCCTCGCGGTCGGATCGCTCAGACGCTTCCAGGTAATTTGGTAGCGCCAGCTATCGAGCACCGACTCGGTGTGACGCGCGCGCTGCCAGCTCGCGAGGGCGGGCAGGACCAGCTCGAGCGACGAACGCTGGGCCTCGTCCTGCAAGCCGAGCGTCGCAACCAGGCCATCCGCATCCTCGCTCTCGACGGCTTCCCAGAAGCCGTCGTGGACTCCATTCGCGGTGGATGCCTGCGTCTCGAGGGGCTGCGTGGTCGGCCAGTAGCGCTTGCGCTGGAAGGCATATGTAGGCAAGCGAACCTGCGTGGCCGCAGAGCCATCGAACAAGCCAGCCCAGTCAACCGGCACGCCACTCACCCACGCTTCACCCAAAGACAGCGAGAATCTGCGCGGGCCACCTTCGCCGCGTCGCAACGAGCCCACGACCACAATCCCACCCGATAGCCCGTCAAGCCCGAGCTCGTCGTCGGCGATCTCCTGCAAGCCCACAGCCAACGCCGGATGGGTGCTCATCTCGAGGAACCTGCGGTGGCCGTCTCCCAGCAGCGCGCGCACAGTGCCGTCGAACTGCACCATCTCACGCGCATTGCGGAACCAGTAGTGCTCGTCGAGACCGTCCGTGTCAAGCAAGCCACCTGTTACCGACGAGTAGAACGGAACATCGCAAGCTTGGGCGACCACGCCTGAGCACGCCTCCAGCAACTCCTCCCGCACCGCGTCAACCTGCGGCGAGTGGCTGGCGATCACGCCCGCTGTCACCTCGCGCACGCGGACGCCTTCGCTCGCGCACTCTCCAAGTAGCTCGTCGAGCGCTTTCGGCTCACCCGCGACCACGACGGACCCGGGCCCATTCACGGCCCCGACCGCAATGCCGCCATCCCAACGCGCAATACGCTCGGAGGCCTCGTCAAACCCAAGCCCAATCGAAACCATCCGACCGTGTCCCACCAGACGAGTCAGCAGCCGACTGCGCAGGGCGACTATCCGTGCCGCGCCCTCGAGCGACAGGCCACCCGCCACGCACATGGCCGTGATCTCACCCTGCGAATGCCCTACAACCGCACTCGGCTGCACTCCGCATGCGCGCCACAATCTCGCCAGCGACACCATCACAGCGAACAGGACTGGCTGCACCACGTCGAGCCGGTCAAGCAACCCCGGCTCACTCTCATCTCGCAACACGTCGAGCAGCGACCAGTTGACGAAAGGAGCCAGTGCTTGCGCGCACTCATCGATGCTCTGCGCGAAGACGGAGGAGCAGCGCATGAGCTCGACCGCCATGCCCACCCACTGAGATCCTTGACCGGGAAATACGAATACAGACCCGGCACCGCGCTCGCTCTGCCCTACGACCACGTTCGCCGCCGGCTCGCCCGACTCGAGCGCTCCCAGCCCGGTCGATAGCTCGTGGAGGTCGCCGCCGAGCACAAGCGCGCGGCAGTCGAGCATCGCTCGGGCGCTCGCCAGGGAGAGCCCCACGTCGCGCGGGTCGGGATCCTCGCCGCGCGCCAAGAACTCCTTCATGCGCGTCGCCTGAGCGCGCAGCCCCGCCTCATCGCGCCCCGAGAGCACCCATGGCAAAACCTCCGCACCGAGCAAGCTGTTGGAAGTCGACTCGTCCTCTACTGCTTGTGCCCGGCTGGGGAACGATGCCTCGGCAACCGGCGCTCCATCGGCAGTCGTTCCCCCAGCGGTCGTTCCCCCAGCGACCATTCCCCCCGCGGGCGTTCCCCCAGCGGGCGCCTCTTCGGCGATCGGTGCTTCCTCGAGAATCATGTGGGCATTCGTGCCGCTCATCCCGAATGCCGAGACGCCGGCTCGGCGAGGCTTGCCGTTACGTGTCCATGGAACGGAGTCGGTCAGCAACGAAACTGACCCGCTCGACCAATCGACCTGAGAGGTGGGGGTATCTACGTTCAAGGTCTTTGGCAACAGCTCGTGGCGCAACGCCAGCACCATCTTGATCACCCCAGCAACACCAGCCGTGGCTTGTGTGTGACCGATATTCGACTTCACCGAGCCCAGCCACAACGGCTCCCCAGGGCGATCTTGCCCATACGTCGCCAGCAATGCCTGTGCCTCGATCGGATCACCAAGCGTGGTGCCTGTCCCGTGCGCCTCGACAACGTCCACATCGCCAGCCGATACACCGGCTTTTGCCCATGCTTCCTGAATTACCCGTTGTTGAGAGGGGCCATTGGGAGCGGTCAACCCATTGCTGGCTCCGTCCTGGTTGACAGCAGCACCGCGGATTACGGCCAGCACCCGATGCCCCAGCCGATGTGCGTCGGAGAGACGCTCCAGCAAAAGGAGGCCGACGCCCTCACCCCAGTTCGTGCCGTCCGCGGCGTCGGCAAACGGCTTGCACCGAGCGTCCCTCGCCAACCCCCCTTGACGCGCGAATTCGACGAAACCCACTGGAGTCGTCATCAGGGTGACGCCGCCGGCAAGCGCAAGCGAGCATTCGCCAACGCGCAGCGCCTCACATCCCATGTGGACCGCCACCAACGATGACGAGCAAGCGGTATCCACCGAAATCGCCGGGCCCTCGAGGCCGAGCGTGTATGCGACCCGACCGGACAGTACGCTCGCCGAGGTGCCTGTAAGCGTAAAGCCCTCGAAACTCTCCGGGCTGGATTGCACGCGGCTTCCGTAGTCCTGTCCGGTTGTCCCCGCAAACACACCGGTGCGGCTACCTCGCAAAGAGTCGGGGGGAATACCGGCGTCTTCGAAGGCCTCCCAGGAAGCTTCTAGCAGCAGACGCTGCTGTGGATCCATCGCAAGCGCCTCGCGCGGGCTGATACCAAAGAACGCCGCATCGAAGTCGGCCGCGTCATAGAGGAAGGCCCCCTCACGAATATAGGTCGTGTCCGCGCGCAACGATTCGGGGTCGTATATCCGCTCGATATCCCACCCGCGGTCTTGGGGGAACTCGGAGATAGCATCCTGCTCGGCGACCAGCATCTCCCAGAATTCCTGCGGCGAGCGTACCCCTCCGGGGAGGCGGCACGCCATTCCCACCACCGCAACCGGCTCCTCCCGCGTGCTCACCAAAGCAGCAGAGCGACTAACTCCAGCTTGGGATCCGACGAGCCTCTCCAGCACGTGATCGGCGAGCGAGGCGGCGGTCGGATAATCGAAAGCAAGTGTCGCCGGCAACCGCATACCGGTTGCGGCGCTCAACCGGTTGCGCAGCTCTACGACCAGCAACGAATCGAATCCCAGCTCCTTGAGGGCACGCTGCGCATCGATCGCCCCGGGTGAGGAATGGCCCAGGACGATAGCCATCTCGCTGAGCACCAGCTGCTGCACTATCCGGCGACGCTCGTCCGCCGAGGCCGCTCGCAGCTGGTTAGCGAGCATGCCACCTCCGCCCCCCGTCCGCGCGCGTGGCGAGAGCACCATTTCGCGCAGAATTGGGGGCAGCGCGCCCGTACTGGACCGAGCCCGCATCGCGACGCTGTCCAGTCGCGCCGTAACCGCCAAAGCATCGGCATCGGCCCAACACGCGTCCAAGAGCTCCAGACCTTCCTCAGGAGACAGTGCAACGACACCCGAGCTGCGCATACGCATGAGGTCGACCTCGCGCAGATGACCAGTCAGTCCGCTCGGCTGCTCCCAAAACCCCCACGCCATTGAAACCGCCTGCAGGCCATTTGCGCGGCGATGCGCGGCCAGCGCATCCAAGAACGCGTTTGCCGCCGAATAGTTGGCCTGTCCCGGCGCACCGATCACACTGACCAACGAGGAGAACATGAGGAACGCGTCGAGATCCATATGGCGCGTGAGCTCGTGCAGATGCCAGGCCCCGTCTACCTTCGCCGCCAGCACCGAGTCAAGCCGCTCCGGTGTCAGCGCGAGAATCGAGCCGTCATCGAGCACGCCCGCAGCGTGCACCACAGCTTTCAGCGGCCGCTCGCTAGGAATCGACTCGAGCATTTCTCGCACTTGCTCTCGGTCAGCCATATCGCACGCACGGATCGAGACGTTGACGCCGAGCTCGCTGAGCGCCTTCTGCAGCTCTTGCGCACCGGGTGCAGCGGGACCTTGCCTGCTCACCAACATGAGTGCACCGACTCCATGGCGTTCGGCCAAGTGCCTTGCCACAAGGCTCCCCAAAACGCCTGTGCCGCCGGTGATGAGGACGGTCCCGTCCCGTCCTGCGCTCGCGGGAGGCCGCGTGAGCACAAGCTTGCCGACGTGCCGGGCTTGGGCCATAAAGCGCAACGCCTCGGGCGCACGACGCACGTCCCACGATCTGAGCGGTAGGTGATCCAGCACACCTCGCCGAAAGAGCTCGAGCAACTCGACGAGCATGCTCTGCATCCGCTCCGGTCCCGCTTCACCCAGGTCAAACGCCCGATAGGAGACCCGTGGCCACTGCTTCTCTATATCGCGAGGATCGCGAATATCGGTCTTGCCCATCTCGAGAAATCGCCCGCCCTCACAAACCAGATCGAGCGAGGCATCGACGAACTCGCCCGCGAGCGAGTTCAAAACGACCTCGACACCGGCTCCATCTGTGCTGTCCCAGAAATGCTCTCTGAAATGCAGATCGCGCGAGGACGCGACGTGCGCCTCGTCCAGCCCAAGCGCCGCGAGCGTCTTGAGCTTACCCGGGCTAGCGGTGCCAAATACCTCGGCGCCCAGCCAGCCGGCGAGCTGCACGGCCGCCATTCCCACTCCGCCGGCGGCGGCGTGTACGAGGACGCGCTCACCGGACTTTATTTTGGCGAGATCCACCAGTCCGTAATAGGCGGTCATGAACGCCATCGGCATCGCCGCCGCCTGTGCAAACGACCAGCCTGGGGGCATAGGAACAATTAGCCGCCGGTCGGCGATCACGCGCGACCCGAAAGCACCGCCCAGCAAACCCATTACGCGATGGCCGGGCACAAGATCCTCGACCTCGGGGCCGACCTCGAGCACAACGCCCGCACCCTCACCGCCGATCGCGACGTCCTCGCCGCTCGATGGCACGATGCCCAATGCGCTGACCACGTCGCGAAAGTTCACACCCGCAGAGCGCACTTCCAGACGCACCTGTCCACGCTCGAGCGGACGATCGGACTCCGGCGAGGCGACCAGGCGCAGATCGTCAAGCGTGCCGGCACGCCCTAGCGCAAGGCGCCAGCTCGGCTCGCCAACCGGCTGGCTCAGCGCTCCAGCTGCTCCCCGCACGAGCCGTGCTGCATGCACCACGCCGTCGCGAATCGCCAATTGCGACTCACCACCCCCATTCAGCAACCCCACCGCCGCATACAGCGCGGCCCAGGACTCAACCTGGCCATCCACGTTGACCAGCCCCAAACGCGCATCTGTCTCCAGTTGCGCCGAGCGCACCAATCCATGCAAGGGGGCATCGACCAGCCCGGATACACGCTCTCCAGCGGCGGCCGCCACGGCGCCAGAGGTGACGAGCACCAATAGCGAATCCGCAAGGCGCTCCTCCGTAAGCCACGCTTGCAAGAGCTCCAGGACACGGCAAGCGCTCTCCTTCGCCTCCGATGGCAACTGCTCCATAGCGCGTGCTTTAGCCTCTGCGCCCAAGCGCTCGTTCGCCTCGATCGATGACTCAAGCGGGAAGCGGACCATCGCGCGACAGTCCGCCAGCACGACGCGCGGAAACTGTTCTCCGGCCTGCAGGGCGCCCAGCAGAGACGCCATGTCGGCAAAGCTGGGATGAGCATCCGCCAGCTCTCCGATGTCCGCGAATGCGAGCCGACCGTGTGTGGCGGGAGCGAGCAGCACTAGACCAGCCCGATCCGCCGCCCCCGGGTCGAGCGATCCCTCATCGGCCGAAGCCGACTCCCCGTCTACCGAGCTCCGATCGATCGCCAGCGGGACCCATTGCACCCGATAGGGCTGATCGACGCCTCCGGCGCCCTGCTTGCGCAGCTGTTCGGCTGTCACCTCACGTGTGAGCAGCGAGCCGGCGGTTATCACGCTAGCTCCCGATTCATCGACAGCTGTCAAGGAGATCGAGCCTTGCTCGCCCGGGACCAGAGCCACCCGCAGACAGCGAACGTCAGGCCCGGCCGCCGGCTGCAGACGCACATCGCTCCAGGAGAACGGCAGGCGCATCTTGCCCTCCGTGTCATCTCCAGCCACGGCGATTACATGCAAGGCCGAGTCGAGCAGTGCCGGATCGATCGCGAACTCTCCGTTGTGAATCTCGTGATCTGCCGGGATGGCGACCTCAGCGAACAGCGCATCCTCTCGCCGCCACGCTGCCTGCACCCCTTGGAACACCGGCCCGTATTCCAAGCCGAAGTCCGCCAAACGCTCATACAGCCCGTCGAGCGCCATCGGCTCGGCGTCGGGCGGGGGCCACGCGCCCACAGGTCCGGTAGGACTGTGCTCACCCGCGGGCCGCTCGGTTTCGGGCACGAGCGTTCCGCGGGCATGCCGGACCCACTCGCGCTCACCCTCACCGTCCCCTGTCTGGGCGCCGGACTCCTGGCGCGCGTGGATGCTCACATTGCGCGCACCGGGCTGCTCAGAGTCGCAAACCACCATCTGCAGCTGCATCGCCTCGTCACTCTCGAGCACCAGCGGCGTCTCGATCACAAGCTCGGACACGACGCCACAGCCAAGCCAACGACCCGCGTGCAGCGCGAGCTCCAAGAAAGCCGTTCCGGGCACAAGCACGACGCCCATCACCGCGTGGTCGGCCAGCCAGGGATGAGTGTCAAGCGACACACGACCCGTAAACAGCCAACCGCGCTCCTCGGCGATCGTCACGGCAGCACCGAGCAGCGGATGACCGGTAGTGGATTGACCCATCGACATTGCATCGCCACTCTGCGTCCCCGCTGCCAACCAGTAGCGCTCACGCTGAAACGGATAGCTGGGAAGCACGACCCGCTTGGCGGGAGTGCCGGCGAACAGGGCACCCCAACCGATATCCACACCCCCCACCCACGCTGAGCCCAGCGCTCGCATCACACCAACGCTCTCGGGACGGCTCTCGTGCAACAGGGCCAGCACCTCGACGCGATCCTCTTGACCGAGCTCGTGCAGGCATTCTTGTGCGATAGCACTGAGCACACCGTCCGGACCGAGCTCGACCAGACAACCGATGTCGCGCTTGGCAAGCCCGCTCACGCCGTCGGCGAAACGCACCGGCTCGCGCACGTGGCGAACCCAGTAGTCGGGCGAACATACGAGCTCCGCGGTCGCCGGGGCGCCTGTCACGTTCGATAGAAATGGGATCGAAGGCTCATTGAACCCAACCGTGGCGGCAACCGCGCGGAACTGCTCGAGCATGCCGTCCATCAAGGGAGAATGAAAAGCGTGCGACACTTTCAGAGCAGTCGCCTTGCGACCCCGCTCGTGCCATAGCGCCAGCAGCTTCAGGACATCTGGCTCCGAGCCCGATAGCACCACCGAACGCGGACCGTTCACCGCCGCCAGCGCGACACGCTCCTCCAAGCCCTCGAGGCACCCAAGCGCCTCCTGCTCAGAGGCCTGCACGGCGATCATGGCACCGCCAGCCGGGAGGGCTTCCATCAATCGACCGCGAGCCGCCACGAGCCGGCACGCATCCTCGATCGAGAAGACGCCCGCAACATGAGCCGCCGCCAGCTCTCCGATGGAGTGGCCCAGAAGCAGTCCAGCCCTCAGTCCCAGAGTCGCCAACAGCCTAAACAAGGCCACCTCGAGCGCGAAAAGACCGGCCTGAGCATAGGCAGTCCCATCCAGCGAAACGGCGGCCTCGGAGCCCGGCGCAGCGAACAGCACATCAAGCAGCCGATGGCGGTAGCCGGCCTCCAGCAGATGACAATCCAGCTGGGCGGAGAGCTCGTCGAGCGCATCGTGGAAGACGTCAAAGGTCTCATACAGCTCGCGGCCCATTCCCAGACGCTGAGAGCCCTGACCGGCAAACAAGAATCCGACCTGCACACCGGCCGCTGCCACACCCTGCGCCACGCTGGCGCTCGTCTGTCCCTTAGCGAGCAGACTCAAGCCGTTCAGGAGCTCCTGGCGATCCTCACCCACGAGCGCCGCGCGATGATCGAGTGTGGCCCGACTCGCGGCGAGCGAGTAGGCCACATCCAGGCAGTCAAGCTCATTGGATTCCATATGTGTGAGCAGCCGCTGAGCCTGCTCGTACAACGCGGCTGGTGTCTTTGCCGAAATCAGCAACGGTGCCACGCATGCGACTCCCACAGAGGGCGCGCTGGCCGTGGTCATATCCACGTCCTCCTCGCACAACCGCGAAGCTCGGCCACCGCCAGGCGACTCGGCCGGAGCCTCCTCGAGAGCCGAAGCCCCTTCGAGAGCCGGGGCCTCCTCGAGAATCACATGCGCGTTCGTGCCGCTGATCCCGAACGCGGATACCGCCGCGCGACGAGGCTCGCCGACCCGCGGCCACGGTACCTCGTCATTGAGCAAAGCCATGCTGCCGGGCGACCAGTCGATCTCTGGCGAGGGCTCCTCGGCATACAGGGTTCGCGGCAGCAGACCATGTCTGAGAGCCATCGCAAGCTTGATCACACCGGCGATTCCCGCGGCAGCCTGCGTGTGGCCGATGTTCGACTTCACAGCTCCCAGCCAAAGAGGACGCTCGCTGGTGTGCGCCCGTCCATAGGTCGCAGCCAGCGCCCTGCCCTCGATCGGATCGCCCAGGCGCGTTCCGGTGCCGTGAGCCTCTACCACGTCCACCTCGCGAGCTTCGATCTGCGCATCTGCCAGAGCGGCGCGTATCACGCGCTGCTGCGACGGCCCGTTGGGAGCTGCCATTCCATTGCTGGCTCCGTCCTGGTTGACCGCGCTGCCACGGATGAGCGCCAGCACATTGTGGTCCAGCCGCCTAGCGTCGGATAGACGCTCAAGCAGCACCACGCCAACGCCCTCGCTCCAGGCCGTGCCATCGGCGGCGGCCGAGAACGGCTTGCACCTTCCATCCGGAGCCAGGCCGCGCTGGCGCGAGAAATCGATCAAAGCAACGGGCGTCGCCAGAATCGAGACTCCACCGGCAAGCGCAAGCGAGCAATCGCCCGCACGCAACGCTCTGGCAGCCAGGTGCAACGCAACCAGGGAAGACGAACAGGCGGTGTCGACGGTAATGGCTGGACCCTCCAGACCGAGCGCGTATGAGACTCGGCCGGACACCGCGCCCCCAGCAGCTCCGGTGCTGAGATGACCCTCGACACTCGACGAGCCCGACCCAAATGCGCCGGCCACGTAATCATGGAAGATCGAACCCGCAAACACTCCAGTGCTACTGCCTTTCAGGCTGGTGGGATCGATGCCCGCGTCTTCAAGCGCCTCCCATGAGGCTTCCAGCATCAAACGCTGCTGGGGATCAGTCGCCAACGCCTCGCGCGGGCTCATTTCGAAGAAATCCGCGTCGAACATGGCGGCGTCGTCCAAGAAGCCGCCTTCGCGTACATAGCAAGTGCCACGATGATCGGGGTCAGGGTGATAAAGGCGCTCAAGATCCCAACCGCGATCGGCGGGCAGCGTAGACATGCCGTCGCGGCCGTCGCGCACCAACTCCCACAGATCTTTGGCCGAGCGCACACCGCCCGGATAGCGGCAGGCAATCCCAACGATCGCAATTGGCTCGTGCTCGCGTTGTTCCAGCTCAGCTAGCTGGCGCCGCGTTGCATGGAGGTCGATCGTGACACTACGCAGATACTCCAGTGCCCTGTCTTCAGAGCTCACTAAACCCTCCTCTCATCGCAACCGAGCTTCAACAACCAGTTCATGCGGGCCTCAGTTGTGTGTCGATGAAGTCGTAAAGCTCGTCGGCGCTTGCCGTTTGCAGTCTCTGCTCGGCGGTTGCACCTTGCTCTGCATCGTCGTCGCCGTCGTTCAGGCTCCGCAGCATGGTTTGTAGGCGTGCAACCGCTTGCCCACGGAGGGCATCCTGCACCGGAATCGAGGCCAGTATCTCTGCCAACCGGTCAAACTCCAGCTCGAGCGAGCGGTCGGCTGCTTGCTCTGGCATCAGCTCCTCGAGCAGCGCTTGGGCGAGAGCGGTAGCGGTGGGATATTCGAAGATCAAAGTCGCCGGCAAACTCAGGCCGGTCCGGTAGGCGAGCCGGTTGCGCAATTCGATACCCGCCAGCGAGCTGAAGCCGAGGTCCTTGA
This sequence comes from uncultured Solirubrobacterales bacterium, assembly GCA_963844095.1. Lineage (GTDB taxonomy): Bacteria > Actinomycetota > Thermoleophilia > Solirubrobacterales > Solirubrobacteraceae > Palsa-744. Next base: position 140,456 of record CAWJND010000008.1, on the reverse strand, counting down.
AGCTACGTTGTACGTCGATCGCCTCGGAGCCGACATGACCGAGCACGACGGCGGCCTCACTACGAACCAGCTCGAGCACAACCGAAGCGCGCTCCTCCGTGACAGTCTGCGCCAGCGAGCGAGCAAACGAGCGCTGCGCCGCACCAGCGGAGTCCCGTACGCGTACGCGCACCAGGTCGCGGAACATCGCAGGCAGCTCGCCGACGTCACTGCGAGCCTGCAGAGCATCAACGTCCAATCCGGCGGCCAAGAGCAGCGGCTTGTCGGCGGCGAGCGTCCGATCGAGCAGCTCAAGACCCTGCTCGTCGGTCAGCGCGCGCATGCCTCCCCTGGCGATGCGGCGCTGGTCGAGCTCCTGCAGGTGACCGGTCATCTCACTTTCCCGCTCCCACAGTCCCCAAGCGATTGAGATGCCGGCCAGACCGAGTGAGCGGCGATGGACGGCCAACGTGTCGAGGAATGTGTTTGCCGCCGCATAGTTCGCTTGGCCGATACCGCCGATGACGCCGGCGACTGAAGAGAACAGCACGAACGCCGACAGTTTCATCGCGCTGGTCAGCTGGTGCAAGTTCCATGCCCCGTCAACCTTGGCGGCCAGGACACGATCGATCTGCTCTGGAGTCAACGCGCCGATCACACCGTCGTCGATCGCACCTGCCGCGTGGATTACGGCATCGAGCGGATGAGCCTCGGGGACGGCGGCGAGCAAGTTTTCCAGCTGTCCACGGTCAGATACATCACAGGCGATGGCTTGCGCATGGGCGCCGAGCTGTGCGAGCTCGTCCACCAGCTCGCCGGCGCCGTCAACGCGAGCGCCCCGGCGGCTGACCAAGAGCAGGCGACGTACGCCATGCTCTACCACCAAATGCCGTGCCACGAGCGCGCCGAGGCCACCAGTCGCACCGGTAATCAGCACGGTGCTCTGCGGATCGAAGACCCCCTCGCGCTCGGGATCCGACCGCCGTGCAATCTCGACCCGCTTTATGCGCGGTACGCAGATCGCTGCGTCTCGCAACGCCATCTGCGGCTCGTCGAGCGCAAGCGCGTCCTTCAGCGCTCTCCAAGACGCATCCTTGCCGTCAACGTCAACGAGCACCAAACGGCCTGGATTCTCCGTCTGTGCCGAGCGTATGAACCCGACGACGGCGCCGCCGGCGAGGTCCTGTATTTCCTCCGTGGCATTTGTAGCAAGGGCACCCTGGGTAAGCACCACCAGACGGCAGCCGGAGAAGCGCCGATCCGCAAGCCACTCTTGTACAGCCCCCAAAACACGATGCAGAACTTCCCTGACCGACGCAGGCACGCTCGCGAGCGTGACCTCATCTGCAAGCCCAGCTCCTCCAGGGGCATCGCCTCCATCGAGGCTCCTGGCGTCGAGCAATACGACTGCAGACACCGCCTGCTCGTCGTCAATTCCACAGGCTAGCGCCTGCATGTCCTCGAATAGCTGACAGTCGCTGCCGGTCGCGCGCAACGCATCGCTCGCCGACCGGGCGCACGTCAGAAATTGGATATCCCTGAAAACCGGCGCCTTGTTTTGCGCTTGTACCCAGTTGACCTCGAATGTCGCCTCGTCATCGCCACTCATACCGGCGCCGAGCCAGAACCGCTCGCGCTGAAATGCGTAGGTCGGCAAGTCGATGAGCGTCCCGCTCGCATTCGCGAGCACGGCGCCCCAATCGACGTGCACGCCACGCACCCACAATTGCGCAACACCTTCAATCAGCGTTTGTGCCTGCGCATACCCGCGGCGCAGCACCGGCACCGTCGCCGAGACGGGCCCACGGCTTGTGGCCGAAGGCTTGTCGTTTGCTTGTACAAGCTCGCCGTTATGGCTCGAGCTGGGACGATCCATGGCTATCAGGCACTCTTCGGCCATGCCGCTCAGCACCCCATCGGGCCCCAGCTCAAGGAAAGTACTCACACCTAGGTCGGCAAGCGAGCGCACTCCTGCGCCAAAGCGCACGGTCTCACGCACGTGGCGTACCCAGTGCTCGGGCGTGCACAGCTGCTCGCCAGGTACGACTTCGCCACTAAGGTTTGACACGATCGGGATCCGAGGTTGCTCAAATGACACAGCTTCGGCAACCCGCAGGAACTTCTCCAGCATGCCGTCCATCAGTGGAGAATGAAATGCATGAGACACCGTTAGCCGTCTCACTCTGCGCCCGTGCTCCTCCCAGATCGAAGCGAGGCGCAGCACAGCGTCCTCGTCACCCGACAGCACGCTTGAGAATGGCCCATTGACTGCCGCCAACGCTACGGATTCGGACTCTTCACTGTCAGCCAGCGATTCAAGAGCTTCCGCTTCAGAGATTTGCACCGCCACCATCGCGCCGCCCGCCGGCAGCTCACCCATCAGACGCCCCCTGGCGGCGACCAGCGTGCAGGCGTCGGGGAGCGAGAACACTCCGGCGACGTGCGCCGCCACGATCTCGCCGATCGAATGTCCGATCAAAAAGCTCGGCGCCACACCCCACGTTTCGAGCTGCCTGTACAGAGCGACCTCCAGCGCAAACAGACCTGCCTGGGTGAACTCCGTCCAATCCAACAGCGCCGCTTGCCCTGAGCCCTCCTCGGCGAACACAAGCTCTCTCAACGATCGACCCAAGCGTGTGTCCAGCTCCTCACAGACTTCGTCGAACGCCCCCGCAAATACATCAAAACGCTCATAGAGCTCGCGGCCCATCCCCGCCCATTGCGAGCCTTGACCGGAGAACATCACCGCAATCTTTCCCCCGCTCTCCGCGCGACCATAGACGACCTCCGACGCAGGATTACCGGCCACGGCGGCGTCGAGCCCGGCTAGCAATGCATTGCCATCAGCACCAACGACGACCGCGCGATCCTCGAGCTGAGCACGACTCGAGGCCAACGAAAGCGCCACGTCGGCGGGCACAAACCCTGGGTGCTCCCACAGGTAGGAACGCAGCCTTTGCGCTTGACCAGCCAGCGCATCCTCCCCCTTGGCCGACAGCAGCCACGGCACGAGCGTCGGCTGAAGCGAGTCCTTAGCGTGAAAAGCATCCTCTGCCTCTCCGACCCCGCCAGACTCAATATGCGCCGGTCGTGGTGGCTCTTCGAGAATCACGTGCACATTCGTGCCCGAGATCCCGAAGGAAGAGACCCCAGCTCTGCGTTGACGATCGCTACCAGGCCACTCGCGGGACTCAGTCAACAAGCGAACGTCTCCAGCATCCCAATCGACATGGGGGGTGGGCGCGTTGACGTGCAGCGTCGCCGGCAACATCCCGTGACGCATTGCCATCACCATCTTGATCACGCCCGCGACACCCGCAGCAGCCTGTGTGTGGCCGATGTTCGACTTAATCGAGCCGAGATAGAGTGGCCCGTCAGAGCGATCTTGTCCGTATGTAGCAAGCAATGCTTGCGCCTCTATCGGATCACCGAGCGTCGTGCCGGTGCCATGCGCCTCGACAGCATCCACGTCCTTTGGTGAAAGCCCTGCATTGGCGAGCGCTTGGCGAATCACGCGCTCCTGGGAAGGGCCATTAGGCGCCGTCAGCCCATTCGAAGCACCGTCTTGATTGGTTGCACTACCACCCACCAATGCCAAAACACGATGCCCGTTGCGCTGCGCGTCTGAGAGGCGCTCAAGCACCAACAGCCCAGCTCCCTCCGAGAACCCAGTCCCGTCCGCAGCCGCCGCAAACGGCCTGCACCGCCCATCGGCGGACAAACCACGCTGACGACTGAAGGTGACGAACACACCCGGCGTTGAGAGCACAGTCACGCCCCCCGCCAGCGCCAACGAGCATTCTCCCGTTCGCAAGGCCTGACAAGCCAGGTGCATAGCTACGAGCGAAGACGAACAGGCCGTATCAACCGTCACCGCTGGGCCCTCCAACCCCAACGAATAGGCGACTCGACCTGACACGACGCTGCCGGCCATGCCTGTTCCCAGATACCCCTCCAGGTCCCCGGCCTGCCCCGGAGCGATTGCCATCGCGTAGTCAGATGCGCTGATACCCGCAAATACCCCCGTCGCGCTGCCACGCAGCACGATCGGGTCCACCCCAGCATGCTCGAATGCCTCCCACGCGACTTCCAACAGCAATCGCTGCTGAGGGTCCATCGCCAACGCCTCACGCGGGCTGATCCCGAAGAACGCAGCATCGAAATCAGCCGCATCCGCCACGAACCCACCGTGACGAACGTAGCTCGCACCCGCCCGATCGGGATCGGCGTCGAACAAACGCTCGAGATCCCAGCCACGATCGGCGGGAAATCCTGAGATTCCATCCCGACCGGAGGCCACCAGCTCCCAGAGACTCTCAGCCGAGCTGACACCGCCCGGATACCTACACGCCAAGCCCACAATTGCGACAGGCTCCTCCGAGCGTGCCAGCGAACGCACAACCACACCGCGGCCGCGCTCGTCGTCCTGCGCCCGCGCGAGCAAGGACGCAGCCACAGCAGTGGGGGTGGGGTAGTCGAACACCAAGGTGGAGACGAGCCTGAGGCCCGTCACTTCTTCCAAACGGTTGCGCAACTCCACAGCGCTGAGCGAATCGAATCCGAGCTCCTTGAACGCACGCTCAGGATCGATCGCGTCTGGCGAGGCATGTCCGAGCACCGCTGCCGCGTGGCGGCGCACAAGGTCGAGCACCACAGCCTCACGCTCACCCTCGGCGACGCTCGCCAAATGCCGAGCGAGCGAGCCGCCGGCGCCTCGTTTGCGTCTCCTCGGCGAGCGAATCAGACCACGCAAGAGCGCCGGCACTTGGCCTTGACGGGCCTGCGCTTGCCACATGGACAAGTCGAGCCGGACGGGCAACAAAACTGCCTCCTCCAAAGCGCACGCCGCATCGAACAGCGCAAGTCCTTGCTCATTGGAGATCGGGACGATCCCGGTGCGGCGCATACGTATCGGGTCAGCCGTCATTCCCCCCTCTTGAGCCCATGCTCCCCACGCCAGCGAGATGCCGGGCAGACCCTGGGCCCGTCGGCGCGTCATCAGCGCATCCAACGCCGAATTCGCCGCCGAGTAGTTGCTGACACCGAGGGCACCGAACGTTCCAGCCGCTGAGGAGAACACGATGAAATCAGACAGATCACATCGCTCGGTCAACTCGTGCAAATGGATCGCTGCGTCCACCTTGGGACGCAGTACGCGCTCCAGCCGTTCGCGATCCAGCGACTCGATCACGCCATCGTCCAACGCCCCGGCGGCGTGGATGACTGCGCTCAACGGCTGCTCCGGCGCGATCGAATCCAACAGTCCAGCGAGCGCCGCCCGATCAGCCACGTCACATGCATGCACGCGCACCTCGACGCCGAGCTCTTCGAGCTCGGCCTGCAACTCGCTCGCGCCCTCCGCGTCCAATCCCCTGCGGCTCACCAACAGCAGGTGGCGAGCACCGCGCTCCGCCAGGTGCTTGGCAACCAATCCCCCGAGCACGCCCGTACCGCCCGTGATCAAAACCGTGCCCTCGCCGCCGAGTGGCGATTGCCGCGCCGGCATCTCGGGTTTTGCCACGCGCCTCAAGCGCAACGCGTGAGGTTTGCCCCCACGGAGCGCGAGTTGTGGCTCGTCGCCGTCGAGCAGGCTCGTCAAGACATCTGCTGATAGCTCGCCCTGGTCGAGGTCCAGGAGTAGGAAGCGTCCCGGGTGCTCCGATTGTGCGCTGCGGACCAGACCCCATGCGCCAGCACCGGCGAGATCAGGCGCCTCGCGGCCGGTGACTGCGACGGCACCGCGTGTGAGCAACACCAGCCGCGCATCGCTCAGCTGCTCGGTGGCCAGCCAAGACTGCATCAGCTCCAATGTCCGACCGGCGGCGTCATGCACAGCCGCGGGAAGCTCACCATCGGTCGCGACCGGAGCGAGCACGAAATCGAGCAGCGTCACCGCAATCTCTTCGTCCTGCGTATCACTGAGCGCCTCGGCGAGTGTGGCGATGTCGGGATAGTGTGGGGCGTCCTCCAGACCCTTGACATTCAGCTCGCCGAGGATCGCCATGCTGTGATCGGCGCCGTTCGCGGAGGGCGATGCGATCTCCACCCACTCGAGCCCGAACAGCGTGTCGCGATCGGCACCGTTGCCAACGGCCGCTCGTAGCTGACCAACGTTGACGGGCCGTGCGACAAGCTTTGTGACCGAGAGGGCCGGCAGGCCGTCCTCGTCGTTCGCCGTAATGCAAAGGGAGCCCTCCTCCAGGCTCAGCTGAGCGCGCAAAACGCTTGCCGGACCTCCCTGCAGACGCACTCCGCTCCAAGAGAAGGGCATCATGCCCTGGCCCCCATCGGCGTTATCGGCCGTCTTCCCCTCCAGCGCAGCGACCGCGGTCGTCTGCAGGATCGCGTCGAATAGTGCGGGGTGGATCGTGTATCCCGCATTGATTTGTTCCTCGTCGAGTGCGACTTCGGCGAAAACCCGATCGCCGAGCCGCCACGCAGCGCGCAGACACTGGAAGGCCGGCCCGTAGTTAAAGCCGCCATCCGCCAGTCGATCGTAGGCATGGTCGATGTCGATGGGCTGTGCTTCGGCGGGTGGCCATGTGTCTATCGTCAGCTCTCGTGCGATCGTCTTTGTGGTCGGCGTAACGGTGCCACTGGCGTGACGTGTCCACTCGGTGTCAGTATCGTCTGAGGTGGTTGGTGCGGGGCGTGAATGGATAGCGACCTTCCGGTGGCCTTCGTCGTCTGGTTCGCTGACGCTCAGCTGCAGCTGGATCGCGTCGTGTTCGGGTAGGACGAGCGGTGCTTGGAGTGTGAGCTCTTCGATTTCTTCACAGCCGACCTCACTGCCGGCGCGCAGGACGAGCTCGACGAACGCGGTGCCGGGCAGGAGCGCTGCTCCCAGCACCTCATGGTCGGCGAGCCAGGGATGTGTTTGTAGTGAGAGGCGTCCGGTGAATAGCCACTCGTCTTGGTCGGCTACCTGCACCGAGGCACCCAACAATGGGTGCTCAGCGTTAGCAAGTCCTGCCGCTGTCATATCGCCGGCGATCCCGCGTGGTGAAAGCCAGTAACGCTCTCGCTGGAAAGCATAGGTCGGCAAATCCACCTGTCGTGGCCGTCGTTCGGCGAACACGGCCCCCCAATCAAGCTCTACCCCACGTATGAAGGCTTCCCCGAGTGAAAGCATGAATCGCTGCATCCCGCCCTCGTCGCGCCGCAGCGACCCAATCGCCGCGACTCCACCCGGTGTGGTTGAGGTCTGCTCGTCGATGGTTTCCTGTACCGCCATTGTCAGTACAGGGTGCGGACTCGTCTCGATGAACGTGGTGACACCGTCACCTATCAGCTCACGTGTCGCTTGGGCGAACAGCACCGGTTCGCGCAGGCTGCAATACCAGTACTCAGCGTCCAGGAGGGCAGTGTCGATCACCTGGCCCTTGGCCGTGGAGAAGAACGGCACCTCGCTCGAGCGCGGTTGGATCGATGCAAGCGATTCGAGCAACCGCTCACGAATATGCTCCACTTGGACTGAGTGCGATGCGTAATCGACGGGAATCATGCGCGCACGCACCCCGTCGGCTTCACATACTGCCAGCAGCTCCTCGAGCGCCCGCGGATCGCCTGAGACTACGGTCGATACCGGACCGTTGAACGCCGCGACCGACAAACGATCCTGCCAACGCCCGACAAGCTCGCCGATCTCGCTTGCGGAAACGGCGACCGACGCCATGCCTCCGCTTCCCGCGAGCTCGCCAAGCGCCTGGCTGCGCAATGCGACAACCCGCGCAGCATCGTCCAAGGACAATCCGCCGGCCACGCATGCCGCAGCGATCTCCCCCTGGGAGTGCCCGACCACCACCGACGGGGCCACCCCACACGAGCGCCACAATTCCGCCAACGACACCATCACCGCGAACAGGACCGGCTGCACCACATCCACCCGCTGTAGCGAAGGTGCACCCTCGGCATCACGCAACACACCCTCGATGGAGAAGTCGAGGTGAGGCGCAAGCGCATCGATACATGCCTGCATCTGCTTGGCAAAGGGCGGAAACGAATCCCACAACTCGACCGCCATCCCCGCCCACTGCGAACCTTGCCCAGGAAACATGAACGCCACCTTCCCGGACCCACGCGCACGACCCCGAACCACTCCCGGCGCGGGCTCCCCAGCCACCAGCGCGTCAAGACTCCCCAGCAACACATCACGATCGCTACCCACAACCACCGCACGGTGCTCTAGACAAGCGCGACCCATTGCCAACGAAAACGCGACATCAACCGGCTCAAGCTCGGAACGCTCGGCAAGATGCGCCCGCAGCCGCTCAGCCTGACCACGCAACGCCCCCTCACTGCCGGCCGACAAACACAACGGAACCGCCGGACGCGATTCCCGTGGCTCGACAGAGCGCTCAGACTCGGCTGGTGTCGGTGCCTCCTCCAGAATTACATGCGCGTTCGTGCCGCTGATCCCGAACGATGAGACACCAGCCCTGCGCGGAGCCTCACCACCAGACCACTCGACCGGCTCAGTGAGCAAGCGGACCTCACCAGCATCCCAATCGACGTGCGGTGTCGGGGCGTCCACATGCAGTGTTTCCGGCAGCACACCATGACGCATCGCCTCAACCATCTTGATCACACCAGCGACACCAGCCGCTCCGCCTGGATGACCGATATTGGACTTGATAGAACCGATGTAGAGGGGACCGTCGGAGCGCTCTTGTCCGTAGGTTGCGATCAATGCTTGCGCCTCGATCGGGTCGCCGAGTATGGTGCCCGTACCGTGTGCCTCGACGGCATCGACCTCACTTGGGGAGAGTCGCGCATTCGCGAGCGCTTGACGGATCACACGCTCTTGAGAAGGACCATTCGGCGCCGTCAAGCCATTTGACGCTCCGTCCTGGTTGATCGCGCTACCACGCACCAGCGCCAGCACACGATGCCCGTTGCGCTGCGCATCCGAGAGGCGCTCGAGCACCAACAAGCCCGCACCCTCAGACCAACTCGTTCCGTCGGCAGCCTGCGCAAAAGACTTGCAGCGACCGTCTGAGGCCAGCCCCTGCTGGCGACTGAATTCGACGAACATCGCCGGCGTTGATTGCACCGCCACGCCGCCGGCCAGCGCCATCGAGCATTCTCCGGATCGCAACGCTTGGCAGGCCAAGTGCAGTGCCACGAGCGAAGATGAGCAGGCCGTATCGATCGTTACCGCCGATCCCTGCAGCCCCAACGCATACGCAACTCGTCCTGAGACGACGCTCATTGTGTTGCCAGTCAGGCGCAACCCCTCAAACTCTGGAACACCGTCAGAAGCCACGCTGTACTCTGCTGCACTCACTCCGGTGAAAACGCCAGTCTCACTCTCGTGCAGTGAGCTCGGGTCGATTCCCGCGCGTTCGAATGCCTCCCAGGCAACTTCGAGCAATAGTCGCTGCTGAGGGTCCATCGCCAGCGCCTCCCGCGGGCTGATCGCGAAAAACCCGGCGTCGAAATCACCCACATTTGCGATGAACCCACCATGACGCACATAGCTCGTGCCCCCACGATCGACATTGGAACTAAACAAGCGCTCCAGGTCCCAGCCGCGGTCATCGGGGAACTCCGAGATCCCGTCCTTTCCAGACGCCACCAAACCCCACAAGTCCTCCGGCGAGAAGACCCCACCTGGAAAACGACAAGCCATACCCACAATCGCGACGGGCTCGTCCGAGCGCGCCACCGACCGCACAGCCACACCACGGCTGTACTCACTACCCTGCGCCTGCGTCAATAGGTATGCGGCGACCGCGGCCGGCGTGGGATGATCGAAGACGAGCGTAGAGATGAGTCGGATGCTCGTTGTCTCTTGGAGACGGTTGCGTAGCTCGACGGCACTGAGAGAATCGAACCCGAGCTCCTTGAACGCCCGTTGCGGGTCGATCGCCTCGGACGAGGCGTGTCCCAATACGGCGGCCGCATGACCGCGAACGAGATCAACTACCACACCCTCGCGCTCGCTCTCCGGGACTTCCGCCAAGCGCCGTGCCAGCGAGCCGCCGACGTTACGTTTACGTCTGGCAGGCGAATGCACCAGTCCACGCAGCAGAGCGGGTACCAAGCCCTTACCTACCTGAGAGCGCCACACTGAGAGGTCGAGACGGACGGGAAGCAGCACCGGCTCATCGATCGCACGGGAAGACTCGAACAGCGCAAGCGCGTGTTTGTTTGAGAGCGGCACCATCCCGGTGCGGCGCATCCGCGCGAGATCGACCTCTGAGAGCTCATCCGTGATCGTGCTCTTCTGCTCCCACAAACCCCAAGCAAGTGAACTACCCGGCAGGCCCCGAATACGGCGGCGCACCATCAAGGCATCCAACGCCGCATTCGCAGCTACGTAATTACCTTGGCCGGGACTACCGAGTGTCCCCGCCGCCGATGAGAACACGATGAACTCGGAGAGCTCACACCCCTCGGTCAATTCGTCCAGCCAGACCGCCGCGTCCACCTTGGGGCCCATCACTCGCTTCAAACGCTCGCGATCGAGTGACTCAATCACACCGTCATCCAAAACCCCCGCAGCGTGCACAACCATCCCCACAGGGTGCTCGGAAGGGACAGACTCCAGCAACCGAACCAGCGCTCCTCGATCGGCCACATCGCAAGCTTGTACTCGCGCCTCAGCACCAAGCTCCTGAAGCTCTGCCTGCAATTGGCCGGCACCCTCGGCGTCCAACCCCTTGCGACTAACCAACAGTAGGTGTCGAGCACCGCGCTCCACCAAATGCCGGGCCACCAGTCCGCCCAGTACACCCGTCCCACCGGTGATCAAAACCGTACGTTCACCATCGAACTGTGTCTGTCCAGTCCGTGATTCAGTTGCGGCCACACGCCTCAAACGCAATGCATGAGGCCTACCCCCACGGACCGCGAGCTGTGGCTCATCTCCGTCGCGCGCAAGCCTCAACATCTTCGATGAGAGCGTCTTCGATGAGAGCACAAATTCCCTCGGTGAATCCGGATCCTCCGAATCGCTGTCGAGGTCGATGAGCACGAAGCGCCCCGGATGCTCTGCCTGCGCACTACGGACCAACCCCCAAACGCCGGCACCGGCCAATTCGGGGTCCTCCCCCTCTTCGGCCGAGACCGCGCCACGCGTGAGCAACACCAAAGGCGTGTCTCCCAGCCGCTCCTGAGCCAACCAGGACTGCAACAACTCCAGAGTCCGGCCGACGGCATCATGCACGCCCGCGGGGAGCTCACCGTCAATCGCGATCGGAGCAATAACGAGATCAGGCGCACCCTCATCGAGCGTGTCCAGGAATGTGGCAATGTCGGGGTAGCTCGCGGCACCCAGACCCTCGATCTTCATCTCTCCGAGGATCGTCACGCCACGCTCGAGATCGTTCGTCGTGGGTACAGCGACCTCTACCCACTCAAGTCCGTATCCGAACAGTCCATCCCGTTGGCCATCTGTGGCAGCGCGTAGCTGCTCTGCGTCAACCGGCCGCGCGATGAGCCTTTGGACCGAGACAACCGGGGTGCCATCCTCGTCGCTCGCCACAACGGCGAGCGCACCGTCATTCACACTCAGTCGAGCACACAGCATTCGTGCATCGCTCGCCGCTGCGTGCACACCATTCCAGGAGAAGGGCATCATGCCCCGGGTCCCCTCAACATTGCCAATGGCGCCCTCGCCCAACGACGAGATGGCTGCCGTCTGCAGAATCGCGTCGAATAGCGCGGGGTGGATGATGTATCCCTCATTGGCCTGCTCGTCGGGGAGTTCGACTTCGGCGAATATTTCGTCGCCTTGGCGCCATGCCCGGTGTAGTCCTAGGAACGCGGGGCCATAGTTGAAGCCGAATCCCGCGAGACGGTCATAGACGTCACTCGCATCGATGGGCTGCGCACTGACCGGCGGCCACGCTTCGGTTGCGGGCTCGGACGTAGTGTTGGTGGACGTGAGTGTGCCGGTGGCGTGACGTGTCCAGGGCCCTTCATTGGGATGATCGGACGATGCTTGCGCGGGACGAGAGTGGATGGTGATCTTTCTACGGTCCTGCTCGTCTGGTTCGCCGACGCTGAGCTGTAGCTGTACGGCGCCCTGCTCAGACAAGACCAACGGTGCTTCAAGTGTTAGCTCCTCGATACCCTCGCAGGCGACCTCGCTGCCGGCGCGCAAGGCGAGCTCCACAAACGCGGTGCCTGGCACAACGGGCACTCCGAAGGCCACGTGATCGGCCAACCACTGATGTGTTTGCAACGAGACGCGTCCGGTAAACAGCCACTCGTCCCGACCAGCTACCCGTACCGCTGCACCCAACAACGGATGCTCGATGTTGGTGAGCCCCGCTGTTGTCATATCGCCGGCACCGACGCGTGGCGTGAGCCAGTAGCGCTCACGCTGGAAAGCGTAGGTCGGCAAACTCACCCGTCGAGGTCGGTACTTCGCAAACACAGCCTCCCACTCGATCTTCACACCATGCACAAACGCCTCACCGAGGAACTGCATCAGCGACAAGTTCTCAGGGCGATGTGCGCGTAGCGCAGGCACCACCAGTGCGTCCTCGTCCTCCAAACAAGCCCTGGTCATGGCACTCAGCACACCATCGGGACCGAGCTCCAGAAACCGTGTCACGCCAGCCTTTTGCAAGCAATTCACACCGTCGTTGAAGCGCACCGTCTCTCGCACGTGACGCACCCAATATTCAGGCGTGCACAACTCATCGCCAACCAGCTCACCGGTCAGGTTGGAAACGATCGCGATTCCGGGCGCACCGAAGCTGAGGCCAGACACAACCTCCCCGAATTCCTCCAGCATTGGATCCATCAGTGGCGAGTGAAACGCATGACTGACGCGCAACCATTTCGTCTTCGTCTCCTTCCAGCCCTCGCTCCACCCCACCAGCGCGTCCCGCTCACCCGAGACAACAACCGCGTTCGGAGCATTGACCGCGGCAATCGCGAGACGGTCTCCCAGCCCGTCAAGGCTTGCGCGCACTTGCTCCTCGGTGGTCTGAACAGCCAGCATCGCACCGCCCTCGTCAAGAGCGCCCATCAATCTGCCGCGCGCAGCAACCAGAGAACAGGCATCCGCGAGGGAGAACACTCCCGCGACGTGCGCCGCCACCACCTCACCGATCGAGTGACCGATCAGGTAGTCCGGGCGTACACCCCAACTCTGCAGGAGTCTGAACAACGCCACCTCGACCGCAAACAAACCAGGCTGCGTGAACTCCGTCCGATCCAATGTCCCCGGGTCATCGGTATCGAACACCAGCCCCCTCAGCGACCGCCCCAACAACGGATCCAACCCCTCACACACCGAGTCGAACACCCCTGCAAACTCATCGAAACGCTCATAGAGCTCTCGGCCCATCCCCGCCCACTGCGATCCCTGCCCCGGAAACATGAACGCGACTGCTCCGACGCCGCGAGCGCGGCCTCTGCACACACCAGGCGCCGGATCACCGACCAGCAGAGCGTCGAGTCCCTCGAGCAGCGCGTCACGATCATCACCTATAACCACCGCGCGATGCTCCATGCGAGCACGCCCCACCGCCAGTGAAAACGCAGTATCGACCGGCTCAAACCCGGGACGTTCAGCGAGATGGACACGCAGGCGCTCAGCCTGACCGCGCAACGCTTCCTCGCTCTTTGCCGACAGACACAACGGAACCATCGGCGACTCGACAGGACGCTCGACTCCGGGAGATTGCTCAGACTCCCGCGGCTGTGGTGGCTCCTCCAGGATCAAGTGCGCATTCGTGCCACTGATACCGAAGGCGGAGACACCCGCTCGACGCGCTACGTCGGTACGAGGCCACTGCACAGGCTCGCGCAGAAGCGAGACCGCGCCGGCGGACCAATCGACCTTTCGCGACGGCTCATCGATATGCAGCGTCTTCGGTAGCCGCTCGTTCTGCAGAGCCATAACCATCTTCACAACCCCGGCCATACCGGCAGCCGCCTGTGTGTGACCGATGTTCGACTTGATGGAGCCCAGCCACAGGGGTTTTCCCACAGACCGTTGACCGTAGGTGGCAAGCAACGCCTGGGCCTCGATTGGATCGCCCAGCGTCGTGCCTGTCCCATGTGCCTCGACGACGTCCACGGCTTGCGCCGGGAGGCCGGCGTCCAGCAGCGCATCTTCGATCACCCGCTGCTGCGAAGGCCCGTTGGGGGCCGTCAGGCCATTGCTCTCCCCGTCCTGGTTGACCGCGCTGCCGCGTATGAGTGCGAGGATCTGATGATCGAAGCGCTGAGCATCTGAGAGGCGCTCCAGCAGCAACACACCCGCGCCCTCGCCCAAGGCCGTTCCGTCGGCCGCCTCTGCGAACGGCTTGCAACGACTGTCGGCGGCAAGACCACGCTCGCGACTGAAGGCGATGAACATGTCCGGGTCGGGCATCACGGTGACGCCACCCGCCAGCGCCAGCGAGGACTCCCCTCTTCTCAACGCCTGGCAAGCGAGATGCAGAGCAACGAGCGAGGATGAGCAAGCAGTGTCGATCGAGATCGCGGGGCCCTTGAGTCCCAACGTGTAGGCGACGCGACCGGACACGACGCTTGAAGAACTGCCGGTCAATCTTTGGGCTTGGAGATCTTCGACCTGGTTGCCTCCCGACAGGCCATAACCGAAGCTGCTGGTGCCAACAAACACCCCCGTCGAGCTGCCGTGCAGCAAATCTGGATCCAGTCCAGCGTGCTCACATGCCTCCCAACAGACTTCCAGTATCAGCCGTTGCTGCGGATCCATCGCGAGCGCCTCACGCGGGCTCACCCCAAAGAACGCCGCATCAAACCCAGCTACGTCATGGAGAAACCCCCCCTCGCGCACGTAGGTGGTACCAGGATGGCTGAGATCGGGGTCATACAGAGCATCAAGCCGCCAGCCGCGATCGTCGGGAAACTCACTCATGCCATCGATGCCGGCGTTGACGAGCTGCCACAGTCCCTCGGCGGAATACACCCCGCCGGGGTAACGGCAGCCGACACCGACAATCGCGATCGGCTCGTGACGGCGCTGCTCGACCTCTCTCAACTCGCGATGAGCCTTACGGAGATCGAGCGTCACCCGTCTCAGATAATCACGAAGCTTATCGTCTGAGACTGTCATCTCGATACTCGATAAAAGAGTGAATGACCCATCATCTGTTAGGAGACCCCAAACTCGCGATCTATGAGCTCGAAGATCTCATCGTCGGTGGCCGAGACCAGATCACCCTCAGCCGTTGACTCCGCATCGATGGCGTTATCCGACGACTCCCATCTGGAGAGAATGCTCTTCAGGCGTGCCGCAATCCCGATTCTCTGAGCTTCCTCCGCCGACATGGCCGAAAGCGTGAGCTGCAGTTTGTCGAGATCGATACCGCTACCAATCGTGGGCCCGGCTACCTGTGCGGAGATCTCGTCGAGGATATAGTCGGCCATGAGCTCGGGGATCGGATAGTCAAATGCGAGCGTTGTCGGTAGATGTGTGTTGGTTGCGGTGTTGAGCCTGTTGCGTAGCTCGACGGCAAGTAGCGAGTCGAATCCGACATCCTTGAGCGGGCGTTGTGTGTCGATCGCATCGGCAGTGGGGTGCCCAAGAACGGCCGCGATCTCGCCGCATACGAGTCGAAGGACGATTCTGCGGCGCTCGTCAAGGGGAGCTTGCCTCAGCCGATCGACGAACTGGCCGTTTTGTCCATTTTCCCCTTGCACAGGCACCGTCGAGCGCACGAGATCTCGCAGCATCGCCGGCAGCTCGCCGGCGCGCGCACGTGCTTGTAGGGCGCTGCCCACAAGTCGGATCGGAACGGTCAGCGGATCGACATCGGTCCATGCCGCGTCGAGCAGCTCCAGACCCTGCTCGGAGCTGATCTTGGCAACACCTGAGCGGCGCATGCGCACCAGGTCGAGCTCGCTCAGGTGCCCTGTAAGGCCCGTTTCCTGCTCCCACAGGCCCCATGCCATCGAAGCCGCGGGCAACCCCTGAGCACGACGGTGCGCGGCGAGAGTATCGAGGAACACGTTCGCCGCCGCATAGTTGGCCTGTCCGGCCGAGCCGAGCACACCGGCCGCGGATGAGAACATGACAAACGCATCCAGCTCTTGCCCATGGGTGAGCTCATGCAGATTCCACGCCGCGTCCACCTTCGCTGCCATCACCGAGTCAAGCCGCTCAGCGTTGAGCTCGGCGATCGAGCCGTCGTCGAGCGCACCCGCGGTATGCACCACCGCACGCAGCGGCTGCTCGACTCCGATCGAATCGAGCAGCCCCCTGAGTTGCTCACGATCGCTCACGTCACAGGCGACGATCTTCACATCCACACCACGCTCGCCTAGCTCCGTTCTGATTTCGCTCGCAGCCGGTGCCTCAGGCCCCTGCCTGCTTACGAGCAGCAGGTTACGGACACCATGTCGCTCGGCCAAGTGCGTTGCTACGAGCCTTCCCAGGGTTCCCGTCCCACCCGTGATCAGTACCGTCCCGCCAGTCGCGACCAACGGGGTGCTCGGGGGAAACGTGAGCACGATCTTGCCGATATGACGAGCTTGGGCCATGAAACGCAATGCCTCCGGCACGCGCCGCACGTCCCACGCCCTCAGCGGTGGAAGTTCGAGCACCCCGCGCTCGAACAGGTCGAGCAGTTCACACAGCATGCTCTGAGTTCGATCTGCTCCGGCTTCGGTCAGCTCAAAGGCTCGATATGACACCCTTGGCCAGCCGGCACCAACCTCATCCGGATCTCGAATATCGGTCTTACCCATCTCCACGAACCGTCCGCCCTCGCCCACCAAGTCCAGTGAGGCATCGAGAAGCTCACCCGTCAACGAGTTCAGCACTACGTCTACACCAGCCCCGCCTGTGCCGGTGAGAAAACGCTCTCTGAACTCGAGATCACGCGACGAGGCGATCTGCTCGGGACTAAATCCGAGCGCCCTCAGCGTCTCCCACTTCCCGGGACTTGCGGTACCCAGCACTTCGGCCCCAAGCCAGCGTGCCAACTGCCCCGCGGCGATCCCCACACCACCCGTGGCGGCGTGCACCAGAACACGCTCACCACGCTGCACTTTCCCGAGGTCCACAAGACCGTAGAGAGCTGTGAGAAATGCCGTAGGCACAGCGGCCGCCTGCACGAAAGACCAGCTCTCGGGAATCGGGGCTAGGAATCGTCTATCCGTCGTCGCCTCTGACCCGAAGGCGTAATCGAACAACCCCATCACACGATCGCCGACCGCCAGATCCTCGACTCCCGGACCCACCTCCAACACCACGCCCGCACCATCGCCCCCGATCGCGTCCCACTCCCCACCCATCTCCACAACGCCCAAAGCCGTCACCACGTCATGGAAATTCACGCCCCCGGCACGCATCGCGACACGCACCTGCCCGTGCTCGAGCGAGCCACCAGACTCCGGCAAAGCCACGATCCGCAAATCCTCAAGCGTTCCCGTGCCACCCGACTCCACACGCCAACGAGACTCGCCCACAGGCGGGCTCAGCGCACCGCCAGACCCACGTACGAGCCGCGGTGCAAACATCACTCCATTACGAACCGCTAGCTGCCACTCACCGGCAGTCTGGATCAACCCGACCGCGGTGCGCAACACATCCCAACAGTCACATTCCCCATCCATATCGACCAGCGCCAACCGTCCATCGCTCTCCACCTGAGCTGAGCGCACCAAACCCCACAACGGCGCATCTACTAGCCCGTCCACATCCTCTCCCCCGCCGACAGCAACAGCGCCGCGCGTCACGAATACCAGGAGCGACTCGGCGAAACACTCCGCCTCCAGCCATTCCTGCACGAGCGCCAGCCCACGAGCAGCACTCGTGCGAGCTGCTCCTGGCAACAATCGTGGAGAGTGATGCTCCACTCCAGACGAGTCGGCAAACACAACCCTTGGGGGCTCCTCCTGCCCACCCTCGACAGCACCACGCAAGGACGCCAGGTCCGGGAAGACCGCACAACCAGGCGGCACCGCCACATCGCTGCCGGTCAACGATGTGCGACCGTTCTCGTCGCTTGCCAGCAAAGCCCAGGCACCGCCATGTAGCGATAAGCCACCGCCACTCGATGGCTTGCCATTAGCCCGCACCCGACCCACAGGCAGCTCTCCATACGGCGGCTCGAGCACCTCGTCCTCGACCGCGAGTGGAGACCATCGAACCCGATACAGCGAGTCCATGCCGCCTGCCCCGCCGGCACGTAGCTGCTCGGCGGAGACAGGGCGGCTGAGCAGCGATCCGACCGTTAGCACGCTTGTACCCAACTCATCCACGGCGGACAGGGAAATCGAATTCTCACCGGTCCGGCACAGCTCGACCCTCAAGCGGCGAACGCCCGCTCTGAAGCCGGAATGCAATTGCACTCCATTCCAGGAAAACGGCAGACGCACACCTTCTTTCCCCATGAAATCGACGGTCTCAACCTCACCTGCCGCCAGCGCGTGCAACACGCAGTCGAGCAGCACCGGATCGATCGCAAACCCCTCACCATCCATCCCATGGTCAGCGGAAAGCGCGACCTCGGCGAACAACCGGTCCTCCCCCTGCCGCCAAACCCCCCTCAAACCCTGAAACAACGGCCCGTACTTCAAACCGATATCCGCCAGGCGATCGTAGAGTCCCTCAAGCGGCAGCGGTTCACAGCCCTCGGGCGGCCATGCACCCGTAAGCGCCTCGGCAACTGACTGCTTCATCGAGAAGTCCGATCCGTCCGCCGAGAGGATGCCCTCGACATGCCTGACCCACCCGACAGGGCCCGCATCGGGCTCCCCTTGGTTGCACTCGTCCCCACCATCGGACAGCTCGGGACGGGAGTACACGCTCACATGACGCAGACCCGGCTCATCTGCAGCCGAGACGACGACCTGCAACTGCACCCCCACCCCGTCTTCCAACACGAGTGGCGCCTCGATCACAAGCTCGCGCACGACCGTACAACCAACCTGCTGACCCGCGTGCAACGCCAACTCCAGCAGCGCCGTACCTGGTACCAACACCACACCCAGCACCTCATGATCAGCCAGCCATGGATGGGAAGCAAGGGAGATGCGTCCCGTGAACAACCAGCCACTCCCGTCCGCGAGTGGGACAACCGCCCCCAGGAGTGGATGCCCTCCCGAGCTCAAGCCAACCGAGGCGGGATCTCCGTTGCTCCGGTGCTCGAGCCAATAACGCTCTCTCTGAAACGGGTATACCGGCAAGGACACCCGCCGCGCGTCAGACCCATCGAACAACAAGCTCCAGTCCACTTCCACCCCACGCAGCCATACTTCCCCCAAAGAGATCAGGAAGCGCCGAACGCCGCCTTCACCACGACGCAACGAGCCCACCACACCCACGTCACTCCACGGCGCCACATCAGCGATGTTCTCGCTCGCGAGCTTGCGATCTACGGTCTCCTGCATCCCCATTGCAAGCACCGGGTGCGGACTGGTCTCGATCACAGTGCGGCATCCGTCTGAGAGCAACGTCCGCATCGCGCGCTCAAACCAAACGGTCTCACGCAGGTTGCGATACCAATAGTCGGCGTCCACAGTGGCCGTGTCGAGCAGCTCACCCGTCACGGACGAGTAGAAGGGAACCTCACCTGAGCGCGGCTCGATCGAGGCACAAGCGTCAAGCAACTCCTCGCGAATCTGCTCCACATGCACAGAGTGGGCCGCATAATCCACCGGTATCTCACGCGCCTTCACACCCTCACTCTCACACCGCGTGAGCAACCCCAACAACCCATCGCGCCCACCAGACACAACCGCGGAGCTTGGCCCATTCACCGCCGCGAGTGAGAGTTCACCCTTGAAATCGTCAAGCCACTCCGCGAGCTCGCGCTCCCCCAGCGCGACCGACACCATCCCACCCTTCCCCGATATGGCAGTCAGCGCACGACTGCGTAGCGCAACGATCCGGGCTGCATCGCCTATCGACAAGCCGCCGGCCACACACACGGCCGCAATCTCACCCTGTGAATGACCCACCACCGCATCGGGCCGAACACCACACGCTCGCCACAATCTCGCCAACGCAACCATCACCGCAAACAGTGCGGGCTGTACCACATCGACACGGTTCAACAACGTCGCCTCTGCCTCACCGCCCAAAACATCCACCAATGACCAATCCGTGAATGGTGCCAGCGCCTCTGCACACTCAACGACACTCTCCGCGAATACCGCCGAACAGGCCAGCAGCTCCCCAGCCATACCGACCCACTGAGATCCCTGGCCGGGGAAGACAAACGCCACGCCACCACAGCCGTCCGCAGGCACGACACCCCTGATCAACCCTGCGGCAGATTCACCACCCGCAAGCGAACCGACAACGGCAGCCAAGGCCTCACGCTCATCGCCGACGACCATCGCCCTGTGCTTAAAGCGGCTGCGATGGGTAAGCGAGTGCGCCACATCCAACGGTCGCACACCGTCATCGCTCTGCATCCACTCAAGCAAACGCTTGCCCTGAGCATCCAACCCCCGAGCATCCTGGGCGGAGAAAATCCAGGGAACCACGCCTCCATCCACCAAGCCCACGCGCGACTGCCCACCGGATACTCCGCTATCGAAATCGAGCCGTCCGGCATCGGCTCTCACGTCAAGCGGACGCCCGGGATCGTACGCCAGATCGACTCCCGAGCGTGGAGCCTCCTCGATTATCACATGAGCATTTGTGCCACTGATCCCAAAGGACGACACTCCGGCACGACGAGGTTCGTCGCACACAGGCCATGGCACCTCATCAGTCAACAACGCCACGGCGCCAGTCAACCAATCTACCTCTCGCGATGGCTTATCGACATGCAAAGTTCGCGGCAGCAAACCATGCCTCAGGGCCATCACCATCTTGATAATCCCGGCCACACCAGCCGCGGCCTGCGTATGCCCGATGTTCGACTTGACCGAACCAAGCCATAGCGGGCGGTCGCCATCCCGTTCGCGCCCGTAGGTAGCAAGCAACGCGTGGGCCTCGATCGGATCGCCCAGGCGCGTACCGGTGCCATGTCCCTCCACCGAATCCACCTCCCCAGGTGAAAGTCCCGCATTGGCGAGCGCCTGCATGATCACGCGCTGCTGGGACGGTCCATTCGGTGCTGTCATGCCATTGCTGGCGCCATCCTGGTTGACTGCGCTGCCACGTATCACCGCGAGCACGTCATGGCCCAGACGTTGTGCATCGGAGAGCCGCTCCAGAAGCAACACACCGACTCCCTCTCCCCAGCCAACCCCATCCGCACCATCCGCGAATGCCTTGCACCGGGCATCGGATGCCAACCCACCCTGATATGCGAATTCGCTGAACAGCGCAGGACTTGAGATCACGGCGGCGCCACCAGTCAGAGCCAGCGTGCACTCACCTGATCGGAGAGCTTGACAGGCGAGATGCAGCGCCACCAGAGAGGACGAGCAGGCAGTGTCAATTGTCATCGCCGGACCCTCCAAGCCGAGGCTGTACGCAATGCGCCCCGAGGCAACGCTGGTGGAGCCACCGGTTATGCCATGTCCCCCAAGAGCGGGCGGCAGTCCATTCACTGTGCTGTGATAATCCTGCGAGCCGATGCCCGCAAACACCCCCGTCTGGCTGCCATGCAGCGAGTGAGGATCGATGAGTGCGTCTTCCACTGCCTCCCAATAGGTTTCGAGCATCAGCCGCTGCTGTGGATCCATCGCCACGGCCTCTCGAGGACTTATCCCAAAGAAGCTCGCATCGAAGCACGCGGCGTCTTGCAGAAAGCCACCTTCCGGGCAATAGTCCACTCCCCCGGTCTTGTAGCCGGCGGCCCGAGACTCAAGCGCATCCCACCCACGATCCCCGGGAAAGCTGGAAATCGTGTCCTTCCCTGCTCGCAGAAGCTGCCACAACTCCGCTGGAGAGTTGACTCCGCCGGGGTAGCGACAGGCCATCCCAATGATCGCAACCGATTCCTCGGCCGCCACCTTCGGCCGCTTTGCCTGTACGTTCGAGCGCCTGCCGGCCAGCTCGTCAACCAGATGACGAGCGAGCGAGGCCGGAGTTGGATAGTCGAAGATCATAGTTGCCGGCAGGTGCACTTCAACCTGAGCGGCAAGACGGTTGCGCAACTCCACTCCCGCCAGCGAGTCGAACCCGAGCTCCTTGAATGAGGATTGCACTTTCACCGCCTCAGGAGTGCTATGACCGAGCACACGAGCCGCCTCAGTACGGATCAGCTCCAGGAGGATCGACTCGCGCTGATCGATCTCCGCCTCGGCAAGGCGACGCCCAAACGAGCTCTCATCCAAGCCGGCTTGACGTGAGCGCACGCGGACCAACTCGCCCAGCACGGGAGCCAGCTCACCGGTACGTGCGTATGCACGCAAGGCGCTCATGTCGAGTCCAGCCGCCACCACCAGCACGTCATCGAGCACAAGCGCCTCGTCCAACAACCTGAGCCCTTCATCACCGGCCAGCGGACGAAGCCCCATCTTTGCTACCCGGTCGCGATCCAGGCTCCCCATCCCTTGGGTCATGTCACTCGTCTGATCCCACAGGCCCCAGGCAATCGACGTGCCGACCAGGCCCGACTCACGACGATACAAAGCCAACGCATCCAGGAATGCGTTGGCAGCCGCATAGTTGGCTTGACCGGGACTTCCCAGGGTGGAGGCGATCGACGAGAACAGCACAAACGCCGACAGATCCATGCTCTTTGTGAGATCGTGAAGATTCCAGGCTCCATCAACCTTGGCGGCCAGCACCCGATCGACACGCTGCTCAGTCAGCGAACCGATCACCCCGTCATCCACCACTCCAGCCGCGTGGAACACCGCATTGAGGGGGTGCTCCGCGGAGATGTCCTCCAGCACTGCCCGAACGCGCTGATGATCTGACACATCGCAGCTCACCAAGCTCGCGCTTGCGCCCAACCGCGAGAGCTCCTCAAGCAATTCGCCGGCCCCATCGCGACGCAAGCCCTCACGACTGAGAAGAAGAAGGTGACGCACACCATGCTCTACAACCAGGTGACGCACGAGCAGACGCCCGATTCCACCCATTGCGCCGGTGACCAGCACCGTGCCATCCGGATCGATCGGAGTGGGCAGCCGCAACACGTTCTTGCCAACGTGCCCACCGTTGCTCATCCGCCTGAAAGCATGCGGTGCTCGAGCGACGTTCCAGGTCGTTATGGGCGAGAAGCGCAACACATCGCGCTCGAACAGTCGCAGCAGCTCCATCAATATCTCGCGCAGTCGATCCGGCCTTACTTCGAGCAGATCAAACGCTCGATACGCAACGTTCGGATGTTCGCGGGCGAACCCCCGAGGGTCGCGGACATCGGTCTTTCCCATCTCCAAAAACCGGCCCCCGCCCGGCAGCAGCGCAAGCGAAGCGTCAACCATCTCTCCCGCTAGAGCGTTCAGCACAACATCCATCCCGCGCCCATCGGTCCTCATCAGAAACTCATCCCTGAACGTCGGCGTCCTCGACGAGGCGATCTGTGCATCCTCGAGTCCCTGCGCACGAAGGTCATCCCACTTTCCCGGACTCGCGGTAGCGAATACGTCGGCGCCCAAGTGCTGAGCGATCTGTACCGCCGCCATGCCCACTCCCCCCGCGGCCGAGTGAATCAGTACGCGCTCACCCTTTTTCAAGCCGGCAAGCTCGACAAGCGCGTAGTAAGCGGTGGCGTAGGCGATTGGAACCGATGCCGCCTGTGTAAACGACCAGCTATCGGGAATTCGTACCACCATACGACTGTCGGTGACCGCAACCGTGCCAATCGCGCCATCCAGCAAACCCATTACGCGATCTCCCGGCGCCAGGTCTCCTACCTCGTCTCCAACCGCCAAAACGACGCCGGCTCCCTCGCCTCCAATCTCTCCCTTACCCGGGTACATCCCGAGCGCCACCAGTACGTCCCGGAAATTCAGTCCGGCGGCCCGCATCTGAACTCGCACCTCACCGGGAGCCAGATCGGCTTGTACCTCAGGATTGGGAAGCAGCGCAAGACCATCAAGCGTGCCTTTCTGCTCAACCCCCAACCGCCAGGCACCAGCGTCCGGTGGTGGGCTGAGCACTCCGGTGGTGTGCATGGCTACAAGCCGCGGCACCAGCGTGTTGCCACCCCGCAGCGCTACCTGAGGTCCGTCGAGCGCCAGCGCCTGAACAAACTCAGGCCAGGAGGCATCCTCACCATCGATGTCTATGAGCCTCAGACGACCGGGGTTCTCCCACTGCACCGACCGCGCCATCCCCCAGATCGCGCTCCCCGCGAGATCGCGAGGACTCTCGCCTGGCAGCACATCGAGAGCGTTCTGTGTCAGCACCACTAGCTGAGACCCCGTGAGGCGCTCGTCGGCGAGCCACTGCTGGATCGAGCCCAACAGACGATGCAACGTTGTCTTGACGGTCTCGTTCACCTGCTCAAGAGGCGACGGTGCGGACACGCCACCCTCGGCCAACGAACGCATATCGAGCAACACGTGAAGCGGAGCCGCCCCGTCACCTTTCACGTTCGCGGCCATCTCCCGCATGTCCGGATATACGCCGCACTCGATCCCCGCTGAGCGCAGGGTCTCGCACAGCGCTGTGGAACATGTGACGAGCGACGCGGGCGCACCGGCCGGGGACGACAGGTCGAGGGAACCAGCCTCTAGACCCCCATCCCGCCATTGAAGGGAGAACATCCCGTCGTGCCGTCCCACGCCCCGCACCGCACTCCCGACCGAGACGGGGCGAGTCATCAGCGACCCAACGGACGCAACGAGCTGTCCGTCCTCGTCCAGAGCGACGAGCGCGACGGCATCCTCAGCCGTGCGCCACAAACGCACACGTAGCGCGCGGGCGCCGGTCCTCGCCAACCTCACGTCCCTCCAGCAGAACGGAAGTGACATGCCGCCTACCGTCCCTCCCACGGACTCGCGACCCTCGACGGCCATCCCGTGAAGCGCGGCGTCCAGCAGCGCGGGATGCAGGCGAAACTCGTCGACCTGTTCGTGCTCGGCAGGAGGCAATACGACCTCGCTGAACACCTCCCCATCCCCCCGCCACGCACGGGTGACCCCCTGAAAGACCGGACCGTACTGGAAACCATGCTCGGCGAATCGGCCGTAAAGCTCGTTCGACGTCCACCGGCTCCGCGCCCGCCGGCGGCCACAGCGCATCGTCAAATGGCCGATAGGATCGGTCCTCGCCCTCAACTTCATCCCCGGAGCCGATCAACGACTCATCAACGCCACCCTCATACGCGGGACCCACAAGCGACCCAACGGCGTGACATACCCACTCTGTCTCCTCGAGTATGGCGTCGCTGGAGGTAAGCGCAGCGCATGAGTGGATGCTCACGGTGCGCACCCCCGTGCCATCCGTCTCGCTCAGCCTGACCTGCAAACGCACCTCATCTTGCGCACTCAACGCCAGGGGCGCCTGCAAGACCAGCTCCCGTACCGTGTCGCACCCAATCCTGGCGCCGGCGTGGAGGGCGAGATCAAGGAAGGCCGTGCCAGGCAACAGTGTTCCCCCGAGCACGACGTGATCCCCAAGCCAGGCGTGATCTGAAAGAGACAGTCGGCCCGTGAACAGCCAGCCGCCCTCCGGCAGCGCAATAGCGGCACCAAGCAACGGATGGGAGTCTCTTAGCTGACCTGCCGCCGGCACGTCAGTGTCACGTGAGCGCAACGGATCCAGCCAGTAGTGCTCTCGCTGAAACGCATAGCCGGGCAGGGTCACCAGTTGACCGCCGGCGTCTCCCAGGATCAACTTCCAGTCAACATCAAGGCCGCCAACCCACGCCCGGGCGAGCGCTGCCATCAACGTGTGGGACTCCGAGCGCCCTGCCCTGAGCAGTGGGGCGACGACTGGCGGCGCACCGTCGCGATCGTCCTCACCGAAGCACTCCTCGACCATCGGGCTGAGTGCGGCGTCGGGTCCCAGCTCGAGGAAGAACCCCACGCCACGCGAGCGCAGCCAACTGACGCAGTGAGCGAATCTGACCGCCTCACGCGCATGACGAACCCAGTAGTCCGGGTCACATATCTCTTTTTCCGATAGCGCCCCTCCGGTCAGATTGGAGATCAGCGGAATGCGCGGCGCTCCAAACGACACTTTCTCGACGACACTTCTGAACCCCTGCAACATGTCGTCCATCAATGGTGAATGAAACGCGTGTGACACCGATAGCCGCTTGGTCTTTCGTCCCTGCCGCGCCCACCCATCGGCAAGGCCAAGCACCACCGACTCGTCCCCTGAGAGCACGATCGAGCTCAGACCATTGACCGCCGCCAACGCAACCCGATCCTCAAGACCGCCCAACGCTTCAAGGGCCTCGCTTTCAGACGCTTGCACAGCCACCATCGCCCCGCCGGCGGGAAGCTCGGCCATCAAGCGTCCACGAGCGGCGACCACGACGCACGCATCCTCCAGCGAGATCGCTTGAGCAACGCACGCCGCGGTCAACTCGCCGATCGAGTGACCTGCCACAAAATCCACACGCAACCCCATGCTCTCGATCAAGCGAAATAGAGCCACCTCGAGCGCGAACAGGCTCGTCTGCGTGAACAAGGTGTGATCCAACAGGCATAGATCGCCCGTGCCGTCCTTATAACCGAATCGCTCTTGATCGACCTTCGCCCGCTCTCCAAACATGACCGCACGCAGAGAGCAGCCGAGCGACTCGTCCAGATGCCCACACACCTCATCCAGTGCATCCCTGAAGACGGGGAATGCCCCATAGAGAGCCTTACCCATACCAACACGCTGAGCTCCCTGGCCGCTGAACAGCACTGCCAATGCTCCGTCACGCTCACCGGCGACGCCCTCAAAGACAGACGCGCCCGGCGAGCCATGTGAGAGCTCCGACAGTTCCTGAGCAAGGGCCTTTCGATCGCCGCCCAGCAACACCGCACGATGCGCGAATGTCGTGCACCGCCCGGCCAGCGACAGACCAACGTCCACCGTACTCAGATCCGGCACGGCACTCAGGTGAGCGCTCAAGCGGGCCGCTTGAGCGAGCAATGCCCGTTCATCCTTTGCCGAGATCACCAGCGGCACAGGATCCAAGCGCACACCCCCCTCATCGATGGAGGATCTCGATCCCAAACTTGACGGCTCCGCCATGGGCGCTTCCTCGAGAATCACGTGCGCATTCGTTCCGCCGATGCCAAACGAAGACACACCGGCGCGCCGCGGGCGAGCGTTCTTCGACCATGACACGGGTTGACGCAGCAAAGACACCGCCCCCTCCGACCAGTCCACTTGCGTGGAGGGCACATCAACGTGCAGCGTCCTCGGCAACAGATCGTTGCGCAACGCCATAACCATCTTAATCACACCGGCCACGCCCGCCGCGGCCTGCGTGTGACCAATATTCGACTTCACTGAACCGAGCCACAGAGGATGAACCGGATCGCGATCCTGGCCATAGGTGGCCATAAGCGCCTGCGCCTCGATCGGATCGCCCAAGTCCGTCCCAGTACCGTGAGCCTCAACCGCATCCACCTCACCGGCCGAGAGCCCCGCGCTCGCCAATGCCTGCGCGATTACCCGTTGCTGAGAGGGACCGCTCGGCGCGGTCAACCCGTTACTGGCGCCATCCTGGTCGATCGCGCTTCCCTTCACCACAGCCAACACACGCCGCCCCTCGCGCAAAGCATCAGACAGACGCTCCAACACCAGCACGCCAACGCCCTCCGAAAGGCTCGTTCCATCAGCGCGATCGGCAAAAGCCTTACAGCGAGCGTCGGGGGAGAGTCCCCTCAGATAAGAGAATTCCGTAAAAAGTCCCGGGGTCGCAAGCACAGTTACGCCGCCCGCCAGTGCGAGCGAACATTCACCCGAGCGTAGGGACTGGCACGCAAGGTGAAGTGACACCAATGAGGATGAGCACGCCGTGTCAAGCGTCACGGTGGGGCCCTCGAGACCAAAGGTGTAGGCGATGCGTCCAGAAAGCACGGCAGCGGAGCCACCTGTCAGTCGGTATCCCGCGCAATCCTCGAACTGGCTGTTACCAAAGTGGAGATAGTCCTGAACGCTGATGCCCGCAAACACACCCGTTGCGCTACCCCTCAGCGAGTGCGGGTTGACACCGGCGCTCTCCAGTGCCTCCCAGCAACCTTCCAGCAACAAGCGCTGCTGCGGGTCCATCGCGAGCGCCTCGCGAGGGCTGATCCCAAAGAAGGCTGCGTCAAACCCCGCGACGTCATCCAGAAACCCGCCCTCCCGGACATAGCTGGCACCAGGACAGCCAGGCTCAGGGTCGTACAAGCTTTCGAGCTCCCAGCCACGGTCCTCGGGAAAGGCTGAGATGGCATCACCGTCGCGTGTAACTAGCTGCCAGAGCTCATCCGGAGAGCACACCCCACCCGGATAGCGACAGCTCATGCCCACAATCGCAATACGCTCATGGCGTTCTTGAATGAGACGGCCGTTCTGCTGCTTGAGCCGCTCGACATCCTTGAGCGACACCCGCAAAGCTGCCATGGTCTCCTCGATCGAAGGTGAGCTCATTCCTACTCCGCCACGGCGCCTTGTAGCGCCTTCTGGACAAGCTCATTAGGACCCAGTGACTCGATCAGTTGGATAGCGTCATCGCAACCATCCAGTTGCCGCATTTGGTTGCCGGAAGCGTCCGTCAAATTCAACAGCGCTTGGAGCAAGCCGGCCTCACGCAGGCGGTTCAGCGGAACGGATGCGATTACGCGACGGATCTCACTCTCGTCCTGCTCACCATCCATGGCCACCGGGGAGAGGCGCGCGAGCAGATGATCGGACAGCAACGCGACGGTCGGATGGTCGAAGACGGTCGTAACCTGCAGTCGCAGGCCAGTTACCGCGGCCAACTGGTTACGAAGCTCAACCGCGGTCAGCGAGTTAAAGCCCAGATCCTTGAAAGGAGACTCCAAATCCACGGTATCCGACGAGGTGTGCCCCAGCACGCTCGCGACCTCGCTCAGCACCGTCTCCAAAATGATCGCCCGGCGCTCCTGTTCGGTCGCTTCCGCCAGACGGCGAGCAAGCAGGCCACTATCCGCCCGCTGGGCCGGAGTGTGCATAAGCCCGCGCAGGAGCGCCGGAATGGTCCCTCTCTGGACCTGGGAGTGAAGCGCCCAGCGGTCGAAGCGTGCCGCCACCACCAGCGCCTCGTTGACGGCGCAGCTCAGATCAAACAGCTCGAGAGCGTCTGCTGGAGCGAGCGGACGGATCCC
Organism: uncultured Solirubrobacterales bacterium; assembly: GCA_963844095.1. Classification (GTDB taxonomy): domain Bacteria; phylum Actinomycetota; class Thermoleophilia; order Solirubrobacterales; family Solirubrobacteraceae; genus Palsa-744. The sequence goes on along the minus strand of CAWJND010000008.1, from coordinate 111,401 downwards.
TCCACGGCCAAAGCGCGCGATATCTCCCTCGGCGAGCCTCGAGCCCATGCCCACGTCTCCATCCCACACCCCCCACGCGAGCGACAGACCGGGCAGACCGCGTGAGCGACGATATGTCGCCAATGCATCCAGGCACGCGTTGGCAGCAGCGTAGTTGCCCATTCCAGGAGCTCCCAGAATTCCCGAGACTGACGAGAACAGCACGAATGCCGAGAGCTCCAGGTGCTCGGTGAGCTCGTGCAGATCCCACGCCGCATCGAGCTTTGGCGTCAACACGCTGCTCATCTGCTCGTCAGTCAACGACGTCACAACCGCATCGTCAGCGATGCCGGCCGCATGGATCACACCACCAAGCGGATACTCCGTCGGCGATGAGGCAACCAGCGACTCCAACTGGTCGCGCTCAGTTACATCGCAAGCGTGCAACGTCACGTGCGCACCCAATGCCGCCAACTCCTCCTGGAGGCGCACCGCTCCTGGAGCATCGGCGCCTCGCCGGCTGGCCAGCAGCAGACTTTTCACTCCATGCGCGGCCACCAGGTGCCTTGCGACGAGAGCTCCAACGCCACTGGTACCTCCCGTGATCAGCACCGAACGCTCCGGACCGAAGGCGAGCTCCTTAGAGGCATCTCTGCCAATCGAAGCGAGGTCCATCGCATCTATTGAAACGCTCGCCAACCTGGGGACCAGCGCCTCGCCGGACCTGATTGCAAGCTGAGGCTCATCAGAGGACAGTGCAGCCCTGACGGCAGCGGGTAGTGCTCGCACGGAGGACTCATCGGCATCGATGTCCACCAACAGGAAGCACCCGGGATGCTCCGTCTGCGCGGAGCGCACCAGTCCCCACACCCCGGCACCCGCCAACCCTTGTGCAGTGTCGCTGGGCTGCACGGCCAGTGCATCTTCGCTCAGCACCAACAGTCGCACGTCTTCCAAACGCTCATCCGAGAGCCATTGCTGCATGACCCGCAAACTTTCCCGTGGCAGCTCGCGCGCACGCTGCTTTAGAGCCACGAACGAGTCATCATGCGACCGATCGCATAGGTCCAGTAGGACCATGCCGGGCAAGAGCACGCCTGACTTCAACTCGTCTGTCAGAGCGCTCGGATCAGGCAGAATCCTTACAACTGCCCCATCTGCCGCAAGTCGCTTGGCCAAAAGCGACTCATCGCTACCGAGCAATACCCATTCCTCACGCTCGAGGCCCTCACCGCGCTCCGGGGAAGCCACAGGAAGCGACATCCAGCTCACGCGGAGCAAGGAGTCGCGACGAGCCCGGCGTACGATCGCCAGATGCTCTCCAGAGATCTCCCTGGTCACCAAAGAGCCGACCGACGCGACGAGCATGCCCCTCTCATCCAGAGCGGTCATAGAGAACCTGTCGGTGTCCGTGGCGCGCACGCACACGCGCAGCGAGCGAACGCCTGAAGCTTGGATACTTACATCGCTGAAGGAAAACGGCATGCGTGGGGCAGTCGCACGCCGATCGTTACCCTCAATCGGCTTCTCGTCGTCGCCAAGTCTCATCCCAGCCAGTCGAAGCGCGACATCGAGCAGCGCAGGGTGAAGGCAAAAGGACCCAGCCTGCGTCCACTCCTGCTCGGGGAGAGAAAGCTCCGCGAACAGCTCGTCCCCCCGACGCCACACCGTGCTCACATCGCCAGTAGCCACACCGTGGTCAAGCCCCTGTACAGACAAACTGTCATATAGCCCCTCGAGCGCCATCGGACTCGCATCCACGGGGGGCCACGCATACGCCGGCCGCTGAGCCAATCCATCAGAGCCCGACTGTTGAGCGCCTTCGGTCGCAGTGGCCAGTGCGCCACTTGCATGATGGGTCCACTCGACGGCATGCCAGTCGTTCCCCGAGGATCCGCCAGGGCGCGCGTGGATGGTGATCGGGCGTTGCCCGGACTCGTCGAAAGAGCCCACGCGAACCTGTAGCTCCACAGCATCGTCCGGGCCGAGGACGAGCGGGGTCTGAAGCGTCAGCTCACGCACTTGCCGGCAACCGGTACACCGCCCTACGTGCAGCGCGAGCTCAAGGAACACACTCCCCGGCAGAAGGACGCTGCCCATGACGGAATGCTCCGCAAGCCACGGGTGATCCAACAGAGAGACACGGCCCGTGAACAGCCAGCCGTCTTCGTCGGCCAGCTCCACCGCGGCACCGAGAAAGGGATGCTCGACGGCCAACTGCCCCAGTGCGGAGGGATCGCCGCCGCTAGAAGCGCTCAACCAGTAGCGCTCACGTTGGAAGGCGTAGGTAGGCAGCTCGGGAAGCTCGCCTTCCGCTGAGCCAAGCAATCCGTTCCAGTCGACCTGAATGCCGTGGACCCACGCTTGTGCGAGTGAGTTGACAAAGCGCTTGGGGCCTCCCTCGCCGCGGCGAAGGGAGCCAATGACCACCGGCGCACGACCTCGCGGCCGAGCGGCGGCGTGGTCCTCATCGGCCACGCTACCCAGTGTGGTCTCGACAATCCCCTCTACCGAGACCGTCAGAACCGGGTGCGGGCTCACCTCGATAAACGTCGTATAGCCGTCCTCTGTCAGCTTGCGGACTGCCCGCTCGAAGTTCACCATCTCACGCAGGTTGCGATACCAGTAGGCAGCGTCAAGCTCAGCCGTGTCGAGCTCCCCGCCAGCGGTGGCCGAATAGAAAGGCACCTCACTCGAGCGTGGCGATATGCTCCCGCAGCTAGCCAGTAGCTCTGCCTCGATCTCCTCCACCTGCCTGGAGTGGGACGCATAGTCGATGGCAACCCTGCGCGCCCGTACCGCTTGCGTCTCGCAGTAATCCAGCAGCCGTTCAAGCACGTGACACTCACCGGAGACGACGACTTCCCACGGACCGTTGATCGCGGCGATCGAGATATCGCCCTCGATCGGTTCGAGAAACTTCTCGAGCCCTTCCAGTGGAAGAGCAATAGACACCATCCCGCCACGACCCGCCAGAGCCACAAGCGCCTTGCCACGCAGCGCCACAACCCGCGCGGCGTCCTCGAGTGACAGGCCGCCGGCTACGTAGGCCGCGGCTATCTCGCCTTGGGAGTGACCAACGACCGCGGACGGTCGCACCCCACACTCTCGCCAAAGATGGGCAAGTGAGACCGTGACAGCGAACAGTGCCGGCTGCAGGACATCGACGCGATCAAGGTTCGGCGCATCGGCAGCCCCGCGCAGCACCGCCTCCAGCTCCCACTCCACGTGCGGCTCGAGTGCACGCTGACACATGCCCAGGCACTGCGCAAACATCGGCGAGCAATCGAGCAGCTCAACTGCCATCTTCGGCCACTGGGCGCCCTGCCCGGGAAATACGAACGCGGTCCGCCCAACATCGCGGGCGACGCCTTCGATCACATCCTCCGCCCCACCCTCCAGGCAGAGGTGAGACAGGCCTGAACGCAGCGCCTCGCTCGAGCCGCCCACCAGTACGGCGCGGTGCTCCATGACCGGTCGCCTGGCAAGCGAGCGTCCGATATCGACTGCTGTGGGATCTTCGTCACCTGCAGCGGCGGGATCCACCTCAACCGCAACCGCAGGATCCACCTCAACCGCAACAGCGCTAAATCCATCATCTGACAGGTACGCATCAAGGCGTTCTGCCTGTCCACGCAGGCCGGGCCCGTCGCGAGCAGAGATAATCCACGGGATTGTCTGCTCACCGAGCAACCCGGGTCTACCACCCGCCGGCTCGCCGGCCGTGAGCGGGGCTCCCTCGAGGATCACATGCGCGTTGGTTCCACCGATCCCAAAAGAGGACACACCTGCCCTAAGTGGCTGCCCATTCGGTTGCCAAGGTATGTGATCCACCAACAGGGAGACGGGCCCCTGCGACCAGTCCACCTTGCTGGATGGTCTGTCTATGTGCAGAGTCGCGGGGAGTCGCCGGTGGCGCATCGCCATCACCATCTTGATCACGCCTGCCACGCCGGCCGCGGCTTGCGTGTGGCCGATGTTCGACTTGACCGACCCAAGCCAGAGGGGACGATCGGCAGAGCGATCTTTCCCATATGTCGACAGGATCGCCTCTGCCTCGATGGGATCGCCAAGCGTGGTACCCGTCCCGTGGCCCTCGACTGCTTCGACCTGCTGGGACGAGAGCCCGGCGTTGGCCAGCGCCCGCACAATCACACGCTGTTGGGATGGGCCGTTAGGCGCCGTCAGGCCATTGCTCGCTCCATCCTGGTTCACCGCACTGCCGCGCACCAGCGCCAACACAGTGTGACCGCGGCGCTGAGCATCGGACAGACGCTCCAAGAGCAACATCCCTACGCCCTCGGCCCACCCCACGCCATTGGCCGCGTCGGCATACGGCTTGGACCTTCCATCCGGCGCCAGTCCGCGCTGACGAGAGAACTCGATGAACACCTGAGGTGTGGCGAGCACAGTCGCCCCGCCCGCAAGCGCTAGATCGCACTCGTTTGCTCGCAAAGCAGCACAGGCCAGGTGCAGCGCCACGAGCGATGATGAGCAGGCGGTGTCAACTGTTACCGCCGGACCCTCGATGCCAAGTGTGTAGGCGACTCGCCCCGATGCGACACTTCCGGCACTGCCGATCCCCAGATAGGGCTCCAGATCCGCGGGCACCGATCCGTTCACGCGACTGCCGTAATCGTGATAAATCACACCGGCGAATACCCCGGTCTGGGTGCCGCGCAGCGAATGGGGAGAAAGCCCCCCTCGTTCACAGGACTCCCAGCACACTTCCAGAAGTAGTCGCTGCTGCGGATCCATCGCGAGCGCCTCGCGCGGACTGATGCCGAAGAACTCGGCATCGAACTCGTCGGCGTCGTGGAGAAAGCCGCCCGCGCGCGCGTAACTTGTTCCACGATGATCGGGGTCGGGGTGGTACAACGCCTCGATGGGCCAGCCACGGTTCGTCGGGAACTCGGTGATCGCATCGACGCCGGAATTCACCAAATTCCACAAGTCCTCGGGAGAGCAGACCCCACCGGGATAACGACATGCCATGCTTACGATCGCGATCGGCTCGTCAACCTCGGCGGAGCGTCTGACGGCCGCGACCCTGGCGGTGGAGCCCGTGATCAGTCCCAACAAGTGGCGGGCCAAGGCACGGGGCGTCGGATGGTCGAAGACGAGCGCTGTCGCAAGACGAAGGCCCGTCGCCGCGTTGAGCCGATTGCGCAGCTCCACACCTCCGACCGAGTCGAAGCCGAGTTCCTTGAACGTACGCTCGGAAGAGAGAGCTTCAGGCGAGGAATAACCCAACACCGTGGCCGCCTCGACCAAGACGATCCCGAGGACAAACGACTCTTGCGAAGATGCGGACATGCTCTCCAGACGCTCTGCAAGCGAGCCTCCTGACGTAAGCTTCCGTCGAACCTGCGGCAAGATAGCCTCGGTGCCCTCTGCGGACTGAGGTGAATCGTGCCTGAGCTCACCTTCCTCACCAGGATGCTCGGCGCCGACAGTAGGGTGGGCAGCGGGCTCGGCAAACGTCGGGGCAACACCTGCCCGTCCGCCGAACTTCGAGGATCCAAGCCAATGACGCTCTCGCTGGAACGCATAAGTAGGCAGCCTGACCACTGACTTACCGGCCGCTGGGAGAACGCCCTCCCAATCCACATCGATACCGCCTACCCACAGCGTGGCAAGCGAGCGAAGAAAGCGCTCTGGACGACCTTCTCCTCGCTTGAGTGAATACGCAACGAGTACGTCGTTCTCCACACCGATCGCATCGTCCACCGTGTCCTGCGCCGCTCCTGTCAAGATCGGGTGCGGACCGATCTCCAGGAATGTTCGATGGCCGCTGCTCAGCAGAGCACATAGTGTCTGGCGGAAGCGGACGGTCTCACGCGCGTTGCGGTACCAATAATGAGCATTGAGCTCGGTGTGGTCAAGCCGCCCACCCGTGACCGTAGAGTAAAAATCGAGCTCGCCTACAAGAGGCTCACCGCCGTCGAGCGACTCGATCAAGAGGTCGCGGAGGGGCTCGACCTGAGCGGAATGGCCAGCGCCGCCGGCTGCTGGGATCTGTCGCACACGCGCGCCTGCAGCAACGCATTCCTCGAGCAGGCCGGCGAGCGCATCGGTCTCGCCGGAGACAACCAGCGAGGACGGGCCATTCACGGCCGCGACCGAGACCCGTCCTTCCCATCTCTCGATCCGCGATTCGACGTCCTCCGCAGGCCAGGCGACCGACGCCATCGTGCCTCGCCCCGCTCCCGTTACCAGAACCTTGCTTCGCACCGCCACAATCCGGGCGGCTTCCGCCAATGAGAGAGCGCCGGCCACGTGGGCCGCTGCGATCTCACCCTGAGAGTGACCTATTACCGCAGCCGGTTGCACTCCGCATGCGCGCCACAGTTCGGCCAGCGAGACCATGACGCAAAACAACAGCGGCTGCACGACGTCGATACGATCGAATCCAGGCGCGCCTGGCCCGCCGCGCAACACCTCATGTAGCGACCAATCCACATGTGGCGAGAGGGCATCCTCACACGCTTGCATCCGCTCGGCGAATACAGCTGAGGCGTCGAGCAGATCGAGCGCCATGCCCTGCCACTGCGAACCCTGCCCGGGGAAGATGAATACGGGACGCGGCGAAACCGCGGCGCCAGTTCCCTGGATAACGCCGGCCGTTAACTGCCGAGCGACCTGCGAGCGCAATCCTGTAACGAGCTCCTCGCGGTCGCGCCCGAGCACTACGGCGCGATACTCGAACTCGGTACGCCCACTCGCCAGCGAGTGACCGATGGCGTCCGCTGCTAGCTGGGGGGTTCCCTCGACGTGCTCCAGCAGGTTGCGTGCTTGAGCATCCAGCCCCGACTCAGAGCGTCCAGATATCGGCCAAGCGAGAACCTGCTTGCCAAGTGGGCCGTCAACCTGCTCGCCGAGTGAGCAGTCAACCTGGGCGGATCGGCCGGCCCTGACCGACTGTCCGGTGCCGGCCGGCGGCTCACCGACCACCACATGGCAGTTGGTGCCCCCCAGGCCGAATGAGCTGACGCCGGCCAGTCGCGCGGACTTCGTGCTCGGCCACGCTTCCAGCTCTTGTTGCACGTGCAGGCGCAACTCCTGTAGGGGAATGTCTGGAGGCGGATACTTGAAGTTGAGGCTCGCCGGAATCTCCCCATGACTGACGCACAGCGCCGTCTTCAGGAGCCCAACGATGCCTGCAGCCCCCTCCAGATGTCCGAGATTGGTCTTGACCGATCCCACTCGCAGCGGCCGATTCGCCGGACGGGTCGAACCGAGCGCCCCCCCTAGGCTTGCGGCCTCCACACGATCTCCGACTACCGTGCCTGTACCGTGCAACTCCACGTATTGCACGTCCGAGCGCTTGACGTTGGCGCGTCTGTAGGCGAGTCGAAGAACCTCTTCTTGGGCCGATTGACTCGGGGCCGTCAACGTGTCGCCGCCGCCGTCGTTGTTGACAGCGCTTGAGTGAATCACGCAGTAGATCGAGTCTCCGGCTGCCAATGCGTCGGGCAGCCGCTTGAGCACCGCCACCCCGCCACCCTCACCCCGCACGTAGCCGTTTGCGCGCGCATCGAACGTAAAACAGCGGCCGTCCGGGGAAAGTCCGCCAAAGCTGGAAGCCTGCAACAGGCTGGCGGCCGAGATGTTCAGATGTACACCGCAGGCAAGCGCAAGCGCTGACTCCCCTCTGCGCAAACTCTCACAGGCCAGATGTACGGCGACCAGTGACGAGGACTGCCCTGTGTCCACAGTCAGGCTCGGACCGCGCAGGCCCAGCGTGTGGGAGACGCGGTTGGCCATCATGCTGCGCAGCAGGCCCGTTGCGGCGTGGTGCGTCACCGCGCCGGCGTCGAGCTCGTGCAGCAGATCGCCATAGTCGCCGGCAATCGCCCCGACGAATACGCCTGTCTGAGTACCGCTGAGACGGGCGGGAATGACGTGCGCGTCTTCGAGAGCCTCCCAACACAACTCCAGCATCAGACGCTGCTGCGGATCCATCGCGGCCGTCTCCCGCGGACCGATGCCAAAGAACGAGCAGTCGAATCGATCGATCTGCTCGAGGAAGGCCCCGTAGCGAGCCGCGGGCGAGAGCGCCGTCATGACGTCCTCATCGACTGTCAAGCGGTCGGCGGGCACCTCGGAGATAGCGCTCGATCCCGCTTGCAGCAAGCGCCAGAATGCATCGAGATCAGAGGCGCCTGGCACCCGACAAGACATGCCGACGACCGCCATCGTGGAGCTATCTCGCACCGAGATCTTCTCCCCCGATGAACGATAGGTCAACAGGTCGGGCGCGTACGCCCGACACGATGCAAGTGGCCCCTACGATCTTTGCCTCTCCCCAAGTCTCGTCATCCTGCTCGCCTCGAGGTAGGTCCCTCGGGGCAAGTCAGAAACATGGGTAGCGATACTACGACAAGACGAGTCCTGTTGTCAACCAATCCGCGGGAATCGGATCTGACGGACTCAAACATCCGTCCAATACAGCGATATCGCGATCCCGTCCTCAGGGCAACGCGAGCGTTCCTACTTCGCATCCACCGATGATGCGACGCGATAAACAGGCTCGGTGGGATTGATTGGGCCTCATTCCAATGTTTCACCCAGTATCGAGGTCTCCGTAGTCAGAACTGACGATCACATTTTAGAATTGCCCTGCTTGCGAGCCACTGACAGACCGCGGTGAGGTAGCCTTCCCAAACATCCCAAGGAGATAAACACCATGTCTACTTCTCGCAAGGAAAGGAAGGGAACCCAGCGCGAGCGGCTGCTGGACGGCATGCTCTTGGCCGCCGTCCGCAGGGGATACGAGGGAGCCAGCGTCGCTCAAGTGATTGCTCACGCCGGTGTTTCGCGTCCAACCTTCTACGAGTACTTTGCCGACAAGGACGACTGCTTCCTCGCGGTTCATCAGGAGATATCTGAACAGCTGTTTGAGCATGTCAGCGAGGCCGTAGAAGCAGAACCACCGGAGCGCGCTGTGCAGGCGGGCATAAGGGCGCTCATCCTGCGCGCCGAAGCCCGGCCCGATCGTGCCAGGTTCCTCGTGAACGAGACGCTTGCAGGTGGCTTGCGAGTGCTCGACCAGCACGACTGCACCGTCGAGCAGGTCGTACAGATCATCGAACGAGCCCGCGCAAAGGCCTCACCAAAAGCGTCTACGCCGGACCTTCCCACCCGAGCGCTCGTCAGCGGAATCTGCGGACTGTTGGCACCACGCCTGCGACGCAACGAACACGATCTGCGCGATCTGGGCGAGCAGATCATCGACTGGATCGACGGCTACTGTCACCCGACCGATCGTCACCGCTGGCGCACGCTGGAGCCGGGACCGCCTCTGCCACCGCCCGAGCATGTCTCAGAGCTGGCGTTGCGGGTCCCACCGGCACTGCCACGGGGACGGCCCAAACTCAGCTCCGCGGAGGTAGCTCGCAATCAACGCGAACGAATCCTGTACGCGACCGCCGATGTCGCCGCGTCCAAGGGCTACGCAGCCGCGACGATCGCAGACATAACTTCGACAGCCGGCGTCGACAGACGTGTCTTCTACGCCAACTTCCCCGACAAGCAACAGGCCTTCCTGGCAATCCACGAGGTTGGCTTCCAGCAATTGATGGCCGTCTGCGCAAGCGCCTTCTTCAGCGGCTCGAGCTGGCCTGAGCGTATCTGGGAAGGGATCCACGCCGGGACGTACTTCGATGCCACCTACCCTGTACTCGCCTACATCGGCTATGTCGAATCGCATGCGGTCGGCAGCCCCGCGATACAGCGCGTCGAAGACAGCCATGCCGCCTTCAAGATGTTCGTACAGGAAGGTTATTTGAGCACCCCTACGCCGCCACCCCGCGCGGTGCTCGACGCGATCTCGGCGACTATCTTCGAGATCGGCTACTACCACTCACGCAGACATCAGATTCATCTTCTCCCACGGCTCACACCGCATGCCGCCTACCTTGTCCTCGCTCCCTTTCTGGGGCGCGCGGAGGCAAACGATTTCATCGACGAGAAGCTGGATCAATATGGGCTTGGGGATGGTTGGAGCGAGAACGATCAGCCACCCGGGAGGATCGATCGAGAAATCGATCAGCAGGTGGAGAAAGCCTCGCGCGCGGTCGCCGCAGAGGCTTGAGCCGCCAACGCGTCGGCCAACCTGTCGATCAGGGCCGCAGCCCTCGCCACCGCTCGATCCAAGAGCAGGAAGCCATGCATCTGGTCCTCGACGTGGAGGTGCTCGACCGGCACACCCGCCGATGCCAGCTTCTGTGCGTATGCGATGCCCTCGTCACGCAACGGGTCGAACTCGGCGGTCATTATGAAGGCTGGCGCAAGACCGCTGAGATCTGGAGCGCAGAGGGGGAACAGATAGGGGTCTTCTGTACGAGCGGCGACGGGCAGGTAGTTGCCCATGAACCAACGTAGAGACTCGTCGTCGAGCGTATATCCCGTACCCCTCTCCCTACGGGAGGGCAGGCGCCCGCTCCCGTCTGTCATCGGATAGGCAAGAACCTGTAGGGTCGGTGCGGGTGCGCCCAGGTCACGCAGGAGCAATGCCAGACACGCAGCGGTGGTAGCCCCGGAACTTTCACCTACGAGAGCCGCACATGTCGGGTTGGCTTCGAGTCGCTCGGCATTGTCGAGCAACCAGCGATACGCCGTCTGTGCATCTTCGAGCGGGGCTGGATGTCGGTGCTCGGGCGCTCTGCGGTAGTCCAAGGCCGCGACAAGCCAGCCCGAACGCCGGGCGATACGGCGACACAGGCGATCGTGTGTGTCGAGATCGTTGAGCGTCCAGCCACCCCCGTGCAGGAACAGTGCAACCGGGAGAATGCCCGCTCCGGGGCGATATAGGCGCATCGGCAAGTCCCCGTGAGGCGTCGGCAACGAGGCGTCCTCGACACGCTGAAGTGGGATCGGCGCAGCTCGCGTGAGAAACGCCGAGCGCATCTGCTGACGAGCCTGCTCCACCGTGAGGGTATGGATCTGAGCCGTGCCCGCGGCGCGCATCACTTCGAGCAGCGCCTCAGCCTCCGGGTCGAGTCGAGGGGTCATCGACGCTGAAGCATGCCAGATGCCCTCACCGAGTACAGAGCACGACAGCAGTGAGGATGGTGCCCTCGCACACAGTCCACTTTCCAGACAGAGTTCGCAGCGGCCCATCGGCCAGGCGCGGCCCTGAAACAAGCAGCCGCGCTGTGAAGGTCCCCGCCGTTGGCTCTACCTCGACCACTGCATCCTCGAAGCCCGACCACCGCCTGGCAAGGGGGAACCACGCCTTGTAGACGGACTCCTTCGCGCTGAACAGCAGTCGATCCCAATGCACCTCCGGTAGCTCCTGTCCGAGCCGACCTAGCCGCGGCAGCTCCTCCGGCCTCGCGATATCGGCGAGCAGTCCTTCGGGCAGCGGAGCGTTGGGCTCGGCATCGATCCCAAGGCTCACAACCTCATTCGCCAGTGCGACCGCACATGCCCGATAGCGATCGCAATGCGTGATGCTGCCCACCGCCCCCATTGGCCATACGGGCTCGCCACGCGCGCCCGTCGGGATCGGTACAGCGGGAAACCCAAGCTGCTCGAGCGCTGTTCGAGCGCACATGCGCGCTGTGGTGAACTCACGCCGCCGCTTCTCAATCGCCCTGCCAACGGCGAGCTCCTCCTCCGGGAAGAGCTTCGCGGTCGTCTCGTCGTCTCGCGCCTCGACCGCAACCACGCCGCTCGGCAGGATTTCCTCGATCACGGCGTCTCAGGAGGAGGCATGATCTGGCGGAGAATCCTCCTACGGCCGTTGCGCCGGTGCCACTCCCGCGGATATCCGAGCGAGACCTCCTCGAATCGAACGCCGTCATGCCATGTCGTGCGCGGGATGTGCAGATGGCCGTAGACGACCACGGCGGCCTTGAAGCGACGATGCCAATCCGCGGTCCGCGTGGTGCCACACCACTGTGCAAACTCCGGATGCCATAGCACCTTTGTTGGAGCGTCGATGAGGGGAAAGTGATTGACCATCACGATCGGGATGCTCCGGTCGCAGTCTTCCAGCCTCTTTTCCGTATAGGCCACTCTTGCGTGACACCAGGCGTCACGACTCGCGTACGGATCCGGGTAAAGCAGGAACTCATCGCTGCAAACCACTCCCGCCTGATGGGCAAGCGCCAGGGAGCGTGCCTTGGTTGCGGCTATGTTGCGCCCGAACGAATAGTCATACAACACGAATAGGGGTGCGATCGTGAACGGACCGCCCTCTCCCTCCCACCTGGCGTAAGGGTCCTCTGGCGTGAGAGCTCCAATGCGTTTACATATGTCCACCAAATGACGGTAACGCTGCTCGCCACGCAGTTTGACTCTTTCGTCCGGCGTCGTCCAGAGCTCGTGGTTGCCTGGTGCCCACACGACCGTCGCGAATCGCTCATTGAGCAAACTGAGCGACCATTCGAAGTCGGCGATCGTCTCGCTGATGTCGCCGCACACGATCAGCCAATCGGCATCGTCTTCAGGTCTCATACGCTCCACGATCTCACGGTTCTCCGGGTGCGTTACATGTAGGTCGCTTATCGCAAGCAACCGCCCGTGAGTTCTGTCAGGGGTGTTCGTCGGCACAGGGGGTTCGTCGGCACAGGGGGTTCGTCGGCACAGGGGGTTCGTCGGCACAGGGGGTTCGTCGGCACAGGGGGTTCGTCGGCACAGGGGGTTCGTCGGCACAGGGGGTTCGTCGGCACAGGGGGTTCGTCGGCACAGGGGGTTCGTCGGCACAGGGGGTTCGTCGGCACAGGGGGTTCGTCGGCACAGGGGGTTCGTCGGCACAGGGGGTTCGTCGGCGCGCGTCCTGGCTACCGCCGGCGCGTACCACCGGCGCGATCATACCGGCGCCCTTCAGAACCACCTGCCAAACGGCGGAGCAGAATTGCGCAGCTATCGCCGACTACCGATGGCACAGCGAAGGAGCGGACAGGCCGGTCGGTGTGCCCTCGCAAACGCCTTCCCGGTACTGTCCCTGGCCGTCATAACTTCCTAACGCACACAACGACCGGAGGTCGCCGCAGATGCCGCCGCTGATAACTCGCGAGGAAGCGCTCCAGCTCGGCGAGCTCGAGGACCACGCCGAGATCGAAGCCGTGGTGGACCGCGCTTGGGCGGCTCGCGTCGAGCGCTTCTCGGACTCGACCGACATGTGCTCGCTGGTGAATGCCAAGTCTGGCGGGTGTGCCGAGGATTGCGGCTTCTGCGCGCAGTCGCGCTTCGCCGAGGCTGAGACACCCCTGCACGCGATGATGGACCCCGAGCAGATCCTCGAGCACGCGCGCGCCGCCGAGGCCGCCGGCGCCCACCGCTTCTGCATGGTCACCCAAGGGCAGGGCCTCTCAAAGCGCGACTTCGAGAAGATTCTCGAGGGGGCAAAGCTGGTGGCCGAGAAGACCAACCTGAAGCGCTGCGCCTCGATCGGGCACATGTCTCCCGCGCGCGCCAAGGCCCTGAAGGAAGCCGGCATCCAGCGCGTGCACCACAACGTGGAGACGGCCGAGAGCTACTACGACGAAGTCTCGAGCACAGTTCGCTACGAGGGACGGCTGCGCACGATCCAGGCGGTGCGCGAGGCAGGGCTCGAGACTTGCGTCGGCGGCATCCTCAACCTCGGCGAGAGCCGCGAGCAACGCGTGGAGATGGCCTTCGAGCTGGCCGCGATCGATCCGACGAGCGTGCCGATCAACCTGCTCAACCCGCGGCCCGGGACGAAGTTCGGCGACCGCGAGTACATCGATCCCTGGGAGGCGGTCAAGTGGGTCGCGATCTTCCGGCTGATCTTGCCGGAGGCGCTGTTCCGCCTTTGCGGTGGGCGCGTTGAGAACCTTGGCGAGCTGCAGCCGCTTGCAGTCAAGGCGGGGCTTAACGGCGTGATGATGGGCAACTTCCTCACGACGCTCGGATCGAGCCCAGAGGAAGACCGCGGGATGTTCGAGGAGCTTGGCCTGAACGTCGCTCGTCAAAGCGACAACGGCGCCAACCCACGACCCGACAACCGCTCCGGCTGGCTGGCTGGCGAGACGCCGGATGTGGTCGAGGAGCTGCTCGACAGCCCCGCGCCGGCGGACGTGGCCACCGAGCGCGAGGACGCCCTGAAGATCCGGATGTGGGACCCCTCCACCCAACTGCGCTTCAAGGCCAAGCGCGCCGTGCCGCCGCGACCTGACGGTGCGCGCAATGCTGTGCCCGCTGGCTGGGGCGACTGACCGGTCGAGGCAGGGGCACAGGCGCGCAGCCATGAAACGCTGCTACCACCGCGATCTACACAAGCGGGTTTTGGCCGCGAGCGAGAGATGCTCGCCGGGCAGCGCCGGGCAGCGACGATGAGCGACATCGAGGAGCGCCTGGCCGAGCTCGAGCGACTTGGCTTGCGTCGTCGTCTGCGGACGGTCTCCGGACCCCAGGGACCGCGTGTACTGCTCGACGATGAGCCGGTGCTGCTGTTGTGCTCGAACAACTACCTCGGCTTGGCCGATCATCCACAGGTCCGCGAGGCCGCCGCTGAGGCTGCCATGCAGCTGGGCGTCGGGGCGGGGGCGTCGCGGCTGGTATCGGGCACGATGAGCATCCATCGCGAACTGGAGCAGCGACTCGCGGCATTCGAGGGCAGCGATGCTTGTCTGCTGTTTGGATCGGGCTATCTCGCCAACCTCGGCGCGATCGGCGCGCTGGCCGGGCCGGGCGACACGATCTTCTCCGACGAGCTCAACCATGCCTCGATCGTCGATGGCTGCCGCGCTTCGCGCGCCGAGGTGATCGTCTACCGCCACCTCGATACCGATCATCTGGAGCGCTGTCTGCGCGAGCACGGTGACAGAGGCCGGCGCGTGATCGTGAGCGATTCGGTCTTCTCGATGGACGGGGACGTTGCGCCGCTCGCGCGGATCGTGGAACTGGCGCACTCCTACAACGCGCGGACGATCGTGGACGAGGCGCACGCCACCGGCGCCCTCGGCGAGGGCGGGCGTGGCGCCGTTGCCCAAGCCGGATTGCAAGGCCAGGTCAACGTGCTGATCGGCACGCTCGGCAAGGCGCTTGGCTCCTATGGCGCCTATGCGTGTGCGAGCCAGGAGATGGTGCAGCTCCTAGTCAATACCGCCCGCCCTTTGATCTTCTCGACCGCCCCCTCCCCGCCCTCGGTCGCCGGTGCGTTGGCGGCGCTGGAGTTGCTCGAAGCCGAGCCCGAGCGGGTGGCAAGCCTGCACAAAGCCGCCCGCACGCTTCGTGGGGCCCTCGCCGAGGAGGGCTTTGCGGTCGAGCAGAACGACGTGCACATCGTGCCGCTTGTCGTGGGCGACAGCGAGACGGCTATGCGCGTCTGTCAAGGGGCCCTGGAGAGGGGTGTGTTCGCGCAGGCGATCCGTCCTCCCACCGTGCCGGAGGGCACCTCCAGGTTGCGGCTCGCCGTGATGGCCTCGCACACGGCAACTGAGCTGCTCGATGCAGCCAAGAAGCTGGCCGAAGCAACACGGGAAGTTGGTCTCGATCTGACAAAGCTCGGCTCGCGACCCACCCGCAAGCAGCGACTCGCCCGGGTCGCTTAGCGCTGCATGTCGTGCGTGGGCTGTTCGTAACCGGCACTGGCACCGGCGTCGGCAAGACGATTGTGAGCGCCGCGCTGCTCGCAACGATGCGAGATGCCGGCGAGCAGGTGCGCGCTTACAAGCCGGTTGTCACCGGGCTTGCCGAGCCGTCAGGCGCCTGGCCACCTGACCACGAGCTGCTGGCGCTCGCCGCCGGGATGATCCCAGAGCAGGTCGCGCCCCTGCGCTTCGGACCGGCGGTCTCCCCGCACCTGGCGAGCTCGTTGATGAACGAACCGATTGACGCGGTCACGATGATCGAGCGCGCGAGGGCAATCACAAGCGTCAGCGAGACACTGATCGTAGAGGGCGTCGGTGGCCTGCTCGTGCCGCTCGCCGACGATTTCACAGTGCGAGATCTCGCGGTCGAACTGGCTCTACCGCTGCTGATTGCCGCCTCACCCGGGTTGGGCACGATCAATCACACGCTTCTCACGATCGAGGCCGCCAGAGCAGCGCAGCTCGACGTCGCCGCCGTCGTCCTCACTCCGTGGCCGAGCGAGCCGTCGCCGATGGAGCGCTCCAACCACGAGACGATCGCTCGACTCGGAGCAATCGAAGTCGCCACGCTCGATGAAATCGTCAACCGCGACACCCGCAGCTTGGCGCGCGCAGGCGAGCGCGTGCCTTGGCGCGACTGGTTGACTCGATAGATGAAACGCGCTGACAATGGCAGCAAAGACGGCCCCGGCGACGCAAATCAGCGTAGCAGACAACAGTCGTCATCGACTTGCCGCCGTTACAACTGCCTTAGCCACACGTCCAAGGTCGTCACCGCCGATCACATACGGCGGCATCGTGTAGATCAGGTCTCTGAACGGGCGCAGCCAAACGCCGTGCTCGACCGCGACGGTCGTAGCGGCAACGACATCTACCTCGTGCTCCAACTGCACCACGCCGATCGCACCCAGCACACGCACGTCGAGGACCCCCGGCAACTTGCGCGCCGGCTCGAGCCCAGCGCGTAGACCACGTTCTACCCGCGCCACATCCTCGCTCCAGCCGCCCTCGGCGAGCAGGTCGAGCGAAGCCAGCGCGACCGCGCAGGCGAGCGGGTTGGCCATAAAGGTCGGACCGTGCATCAACGCGCCGCCCTCTCCCGCCGAGATGGCCTGCGCAACCTCGCTCGTGCAGAGCGTTGCCGCGAGCGTCATGTAGCCGCCGGTGAGCGCCTTGCCGACACACATGATGTCAGGGGCGACTTGCGCGTGTTCACAGGCGAACATCGAGCCCGTGCGCCCGAAGCCGGTCGCGATCTCGTCTAGGAGGAGAAGAAGTTCGTGCTTGTCACACAAACCTCTCAATAGAGAGACACAGGGCGGCGAGTGAAAACGCATCCCGCCGGCGCCCTGCACTACAGGCTCGACGATCACTGCCGCCAGTTCATGGGCATAACGAGCGAACAAGGTCGCCACGCGCTCTGCCCACGCCTCGTCCAGCGGAGCGTCGAAGCCGTCCGGCGGGCGCTCGGCAAAAACGTGCTCGGCCAGCACCTCGCTGAACATCGAGTGCATCCCGCCGACCGGATCGCATACCGCCATCGCGCCAAACGTGTCACCGTGATAGCCGCCGCGAATCGTGAGCAGGCGACTGCGCTCGGGGTGACCGACCGCGCGCTGGTACTGCAACGCCATCTTGATTGCCACCTCGACCGACACCGAGCCGGAGTCGGCGAAGAACACGTGCTCCAAACCATCCGGCGAAATCTCCACCAACCGCTCAGCGAGATTCACAGCTGGCTCGTGCGTCAGGCCACCAAACATCACGTGGGCCATGCGCTCCAACTGCTCGCGCACGGCCGCGTCCAAGGCCGGATGGCGATAGCCGTGGATCGCACACCACCACGAGGACATGCCGTCGATCAACTCGCGCCCGTCGGCTAGGCGCAGACGCACACCCTCAGCCGAGACGACCGGCAGCGGCGCTGACGAACCCGGCAGCGACGAGTATGGGTGCCACACATGACGCCTGTCGAGCTCCTGAAGCTCGGCCCAGTCGGTCAGCGTGTCAATCCTCGTAGAGGGTGAAGTCCCGCTTACGGGCTCCGCACACGGGACAGAACCACGTGTCGGGGATGTCCTCGAAAGCGGTGCCAACGGGGATGCCCCCGTCGGGGTCACCCTCCTCGGGGTCATAGATGTAGCCGCAGGACTCGCAGATCCAGCGTTGCAGGGTTTGGGTTGCGCTCATGCACGTAAGACTACCTGGCGGTAGGGTCCTTGGCATGAGCAGCTCGACCCCCAGCGGCGAAGAAGAGGCCGGACAGGAGCTCGAGCTCGACCGCCACAGCGGGCCTGGCCAGGCACTCAACCTCGGCTCCACACAGGAGCCTGGACAGGGGCTTAACCTCGGCGAGGCGACGCCACCGCGACAGGCGGCCACTGTCATCCTGCTCCGTGGCCGAGCACAGAAGCTGGAAGTGCTGCTTGTCAAGCGCACAGAGCAGGCGAAGTTCATGGGCGGCGTGTGGGTGTTCCCCGGAGGCGCGGTTGACGAGGACGATCCCCCATCGACGGTGGCAGGCGGTGTTGGCGCGCATCGTGCGGCGGCGGCGAGAGAGCTCTCCGAGGAGGCTGGCATCGTGCTCGCCGATCCCGGCGCGCTCGTCGAATTCTCACGCTGGATCACTCCTGAGGAGGTGTCGATCCGCTTCGACACCCGCTTCTTCCTAGCGGAGCTACCCACCGGACAGGAGCCGCACGTCGATGGCGAGGAGTGCGTCGATCAGGGCTGGTTCACTCCCCAGGGGGCCCTGGACGCTTACGCCCGCGAGGAGATACTGCTCGTCTTCCCCACGATCAAGCACCTGGAGCAGCTTGGAGCGTTCCCGAGCATGCTCGAGCTGCTGGAGTACGCGCGTGGCCGCGAGGTGCTTCCGGTGCAACCAAAGGTTTGGTTCGACGGCGAGGTCGCGCGTGTGGCGCTGCCGGGCGAGCCGGGATACGCCTAAGAACCTGTTTCATAATGAGTTGAGGCGTCGCCAGCAGATGATTGCGGCGGCGAGGTGGAGGAACGCGAGGTGTTGTTCGGGGTCGCGCTCCCAGCGGATTCGTAGTCGTCGGAACTGGTGTAGCCAGGTGAAGGTCCTCTCGACGACCCAACGGTGGCGGCCGAGCCCGGAGCCGTGATCGGTGTTGCGTTTGGCGATCACGGGCTTGATGCCGCGGGCGCTGACCTCGCGACGGTACTTGTCGTAGTCATAGCCACGATCTGCGAACAACGCGTCAGGACGCTTGCGTGGACGGCCGACCTTCCCCGCGACGGGCTTCACGCCGTCCAACAGCACCAACAACTGTGTGACGTCGTGACGGTTGCCGCCGGTCAGCGCGAGTGCCAGCGGTAGACCGCCACCGTCGGTCAGGAGGTGATGCTTTGAGCCCGTGCGGGCACGGTCAACCGGCGAGGGGCCGGTGAGGAGCCCCCCAAAAGCGCACGAATATGGCTCGCGTCAGCAGCAGCCCGTGACCAGTCGATCTCGCCCGCCGCGTTCAACCGCTCCAGCACCACCTGGTGCAAACGCTCCCAAACCCCGGCTTGCTGCCATTCCCGTAGTCGTCGCCAGCACGTCACACCAGACCCGTAACCAAACTCTGCTGGGAGATCGCGCCACGCAATCCCAGTATGCAACACAAACAAAATCCCGTTCAGCGCAGCTCGATCGTCCAAACGCTTGCGCCCCGGATAACGCCGGCGACGCTCGACCACAGGCAACAACGACTGAACCTCAGCCCACAAACCGTCATCCACCTCAAACCGTGATGGCACCTCCAACACCCCCGATAGTCGACCACACCTACCGGAAGACTTCGCCGCCCACCCAGACACCCCTTCATTCTGAAACAGGTTCTAAGCCTTTCTGTGCGCTGATTGGCCACTTGCGAGCGCAGCGGTCAGAAAGCCACAACAAGCATCCGCCCAGATGGGGACCGCACCCGAACGGCGAAATCAAGAGCGCTGAATCGTGCCCATCACGTGCGTGACGGCGTTGATCAGCGCCAAGTGCGTGAACGCCTGCGGGTAGTTGCCGAGATGCCGGCCGCTGGAGGCCTCGAGCTCCTCCGCGTACAGGCCCAGCTCGGATGAGTAGCCGAGCAGCCGCTCGCACAGGCGCCGGGCGTGCATGTGCTCGCCTATCTCACACATGGCCGAGACGAGCCAGAACGAGCAGATCAAGAACGTGCCCTCCTCACCGCTCTGGCCGTCGTCGGTCTCCTCAGTGCGGTAGCGCAGGACCAAGCCGTTCTCGGTCAGCTCGTCGCGGATCGCCATCACGGTGGCTCGCACACGCTCGTCGTCGGGCGGCAGGAAGCGCATCAACACGATCAACAGGTTGGAGGCGTCAAGCGCGTCGGTGTCGTAATGCTGGCGGAACACGCCCCGCTCGTCGACGCCCTTCTCGAGGATGTCAGCCCTGATTTCCTCGGCGATCCCCTGCATGCGCTCGGCGTGTTCCTCCTCGCCACGCCTTTCGGCGAGCCGCGCGGCGCGATCGCACGCGACCCAGCACATCAGCTTCGAGGACACGTAGTGGCGCGGCTCGCCGCGGGCCTCCCAGATCCCCTGGTCGGGTTCCTTCCACACGCGCGCCGCGCATTCGGCCTGGTCGACCAGTATCGGCCACAACCGCTCGGGGATGTGATCGCGACGCTTGGAGTGCAGATAGACCGAGTCGAGCACGGCGCCGTAGACGTCGTTCTGACGTTGGTTGTAGGCGCCATTGCCGACGCGCACCGGGCGCGCGCCCTCGTAGCCCTTGAGGTGATCTAGGGTGGACTCGCTTAGGTCCTTTTGGCCCTTGATCCCATACATGATCTGCAAGGACCCGTCCTCGTTGCGCTCCATGTCAGCGACGTACTGGATGAAATCGTCAGCCTCCCAGTCCAGGCCCAGCGCATGGAGGGCCCACAGCGTGAAGGAGGCGTCGCGCATCCAGCAGTAGCGGTAGTCCCAGTTGCGCGAGCCGCGTGGCGTCTCAGGCAGCGAGGTGGTCGGAGCCGCCACAAGCGCGCCGGTGGGCATGAATGTGAGGCCCTTCAGCGTGAGCGCCGAGCGCTGAAGGTGCGCGCGCCACGGGTGGTCTGGATAGTTGCCTTCGGCCAGCCATGTACGCCAGAAGTGGCTCGTGCGGTCGATCCGCGCCTCTGCTTCTTCGACCGTGCGCGGGCCGCGCAGCTCTTTGGTCCAAGAGATCGCGCAGAAGCGCTTCTCGCCCTCAGCCATCGTGTGACGCGAGTGCGCGCGATTGCCCTCGATGCCCATCCGCGTATCGCTGAACAAGCGAAACGCCGTGCGCTTGTTGCTTGCGTCGAGGCCGTGGCCGTACTCGTCTTCGACGTGACTCCACTGTGCCGCGGTGGAGCCGTAGTCGAGCATCGGCTCACACACCATCTCCACCTGCACCTGACCCTGGATGCATTCAACGATTCGCACGAGCAGGTGGTCGGCGTCGAAGTCAGTGGGCGGACGCGTGTGGGTGCTACCGCGCTTCACGTCGTGCCAGTCGCTGATCGTAAGCGCATCCACCACGCGCAGCCACCCCTGAGGCGTCATCCAGGTCGTCTCGAGCACATTGGTGCCCGGCAGGTAGCGTCGGCCGACGGGTACATACATGCCGTACGGCCCGACCCTGAAGCTACCGGCGCCGCGGTCGAGCATCGCGGCGAAGACTGAAGCGGAATCGAAGTGCGGCAGGCACATCCACTCGATCGCGCCGTCGGAGGCCACGAGCGCGCCGGTGTGGCAATCGGAAAGAAAGCCGTAGTCGGCGATCGGCGGAAACGGCGAATCTTGCGCTGGAACCGGAATGCTCGACCCTCCCGGCTGCACGGCCGGTGCGTCGGCGACTTGCGGTGCTTCGGCGGCTCCCGCTTCCGGAGCGCTCGAGGATGGGCTGCTCATGGAGCGGGGACGAACCTTCGAATTGCGCTTACGCCATCGACCAACCCAGGCTTTCGAGCGCTCATCTCGCAGGCACCGACCTCAGCTGGGCAGCTCTCGCGATGTCGGCACACTTCCACGTAAGCGCTCATCGGACGAACGGTACCGGTAGCCGACCCTCTTCGGCGAGCTTGTCCAGATGCGCGGCCAGCGTGATGGCTGCGAGTGGGCGCAACTGCTCGGGCACATCCGACCATGCGGCGTCCAGAAGTGCCTGCTCTCCGCGGCGACCTTCGGCGATCGCCGCAAGCAAGCGACGCTCGCGATCGAGGCGGTGCTCGATGTATTCGCTGATGCGCTCCCCAGGCGTCCAGATCGGCGGGCCATGGCCAGGACAGAGGACCTCAAGCCGGCGCTCTCCCAGGCGCTGCAGACCATTCAGATAGCCGGCGAGCGCTCCCGGGTCAGGGGCTACGAATACGCTGCCTTCTCCGAGAATCGCGTCGCCGGCAAAGCCGGCCCTACCTGCGATCAGGGCGAAATGATCGGGTGCATGACCGGGCGTGTAAAGCGCCTCGAAAGGCCCGAAGTGCGCCCCGTCGGCCAACTCCACGTCGGCGCCGCCACGACCGGCAGCCAGCGGCACGGGAAAGCGCTCGCGCAGTGCCGCCACCGCCTCAGAGTGATCGATGTGGTCGTGGGTGAGCGCGATCCCTCCCAGCCCGCCACGCTCTTCAAGCGCAGTCGTCAGGCGCTCGAGATGAGCCGCGAGCCTGGGACCTGGATCGACCACCCAAGCCGGATCGCGTCCCACCACCCAGCTGTTGGTGCCCGACATCGTGAGCGGGCCTGGGTTCTCGGCACGCAGGCGCAGGATGCCAAGGCTCTCCAGTCGCTCGTCCTCTGATGTGTCAGTGCTCATCGACGCGACGTTAGCCGAGCGGGGCGCGCTCGGCAATCGTTGCAACCGCTACTTGGGCGTGCCGAGCCTGTTAAGGGAGTAGGCAGCACCATCCCAAGGAGACAAGACATGGCCAGATCCGAGCACGCCAACCCGAGCGCAGCCCAAAGCCGCGCCGGCGGTTCACAAGCGCACGCGCGACGCGCGCGGAACCATCGATTCGCCCGTAACGGCATGCGCTCCCACACGCTCAGCCTCGTCGTGGGCTTGGCCTGTCTGGCGATCGCCGCCGTAAGTTTGCCGGCAGCCGCATTCGCGGCTCCGAACGTGACGGTCAAGGCGAAGATCCTGCCGGTCCTCAAGAATCCAGCCTCGCCCAAAGGCGGATCCTACCCCAAAACAGGCAACATTCTTGGCGCTGGGGCATCCGTCGAAGCACAGATGACGATCAGCGGCACCGAATACGGTGGCTTTCCCTCACCGCTGACAGGGGTGGTGGTGTACCTGCCGTCCGGCACCAAGCTGCACCCCCAGGGCTTTGCGACCTGCTCGAATGCGGTCCTCGAAAGCCATGAAGTACAGAACTGCCCGAAGAAGTCGGTTGCCAGCCCAAAGGGCGAAGTGCTCGGAGTGGTCAGCTTCGGCGGCACGCGCGTGCAGGAGAAAGCGACTGTTCAAGCGTTCTTCACACCCGGCGGCAACATCGCCTTCTTCACCGAAGGACGGGAACCGGCGGTGCTTGAAGTCCTCTCAACAGGCCAATTCACGGGGGCCTCCAACCCCTTCTCGCAGAAGCTGACAGCGATCGTGCCGCTCGTCTCGACGGTACCCGGAGCTCCCTATGCCTCGGTGCTGTCGATCAAGATCAGGGTCGGCGCCGCCTTCATGCAGGGCAAAAAGCTGATCTCCTACGGCACCGTGCCGAAGAAGTGCCCGAAGGGCGGCTTCCCGGCGAAGACAGAACTCAAATACCTCAGCGGGGAAACCTCGACGGTCAGCATCAAGGTTCCCTGCCCGAAGAAATAGCGACGCGCCCACCCAGCGCCGAATCGATCCGACTCGGTGCATTCACGCCAGGGTGTGTCGGCAAGCTTCCTGTCTGCTGGGGACAGACAGGAAAAGGGGAGGACGGAGAGGACGAGCGCGTAGAGGCCTCCCGGGCATCGAATGCCCGGGAGGCCATCTACCAGGGGAGGCGCTCCCCAGTAGTCGTGTTGCCCGGAACCCGATAGTCCTCTCTCGCGGGCGACAGGGAGGTTGGCCCTCCTAAGCAACATCACGATTGCGCTATGTCCGACGGGGATATTCCCCCAAGCGAGCGCCTTCAACCGCAAAATCTTCCAGCGCCGCCGCATATGCGAACATATGTTCGTGCGCTGGAGCAATCTGACCGAGGAGGCCGACGAGCAGCGTCGCCTGCCCGGCTACCGTGACGAGGCCGTGGTACGTCATTTCGACGCGCCTGAGGCACTCGATACCCGCTTTTACGAGGTCCGCGCCCGCTCGGTGCTCAACCACGTACCGGCTCGTTCGCGCATGCCGTTCAGCTGGACGATCAATCCTTACAGGGGATGCAGTCATGCGTGTGTTTATTGCATGGCGGGAGGGACGCAGATCCTTATGGCAAACGGGCGCACCAGGCCACTCACTGACCTCGCCGTTGGCGATGCGATCTACGGGACAGTGCGCGTCGGCGCCTACAGACGCTTTGTCACGACACGGGTACTCGCGAAGTGGTCAAGCATCAAGCCAGCCTATTTGGTGGAGCTCGAAGACGGTACTCGACTCATCGCTAGCGAGGATCATAGGTTCCTCACGCAGCGCGGATGGAAGCATGTGATTGGCGCAGAATCGGGGCCACTGCAGCGACCACATCTCACGCTCGGCAGCAGACTGCTCGGACCTGGCGGCTGCGTGCTACCGCCCGAACTCGATAATGACTACCGTCATGGCTACCTAGCTGGACTGATTCGTGGCGATGGAACCATCGGCTCATACACGTATGAGCGGCCAAACAGAGGCCTCTCTACGGTGCACCGCTTTCGCCTCGCCCTTGCAGACATCGAGGCGCTAGACAGGGCCCAGGAGTACCTCTCCGACCTTGGCACGGAGGTCGATAGATTCATGTTCGCCGAGGGAACCGGAAGGTACAAGCCCATCACTGCGATCCGTACGTCGGCCCGACTTGATGTCGAGCGAGTCAAGGAGCTGGTTGGTTGGCCGACGATGGTTCCCAAGCTTTCGTGGATCAAGGGCTTCCTGGCCGGCATCTTCGATGCAGAGGGTTCTTGTAGCGGTCATATATGGCGCATCTCGAACACAAATCCCGAGATAGTGGCGTGGATCAAGGCCTGTCTCGGGCGCCTTGACTTCGACTACGCAGTCGAGCCACTTCTCAAGTACAACGGACTTGTCAGCATTCGGCTTCGTGGGGGCCTTCCTGAGCGGATGCGCTTCTTTCTCGGCACGAATCCGGCGATCACAAGAAAGCGCTCCATTGAGAACAGTGCCCTAAAGACACACGCCAAGCTGGGCGTGACAGGAATCCGACCACTGGGATTTGTGGCGCGAATGTACGACATCACGACGGGGACTGGCGACTTCATTGCAAATGGGGTGGTCAGCCACAACTGCTTTGCCCGGCCCACGCACCGCTATCTCGGCTTCGACGCCGGCCGCGATTTCGAGCGTGAGATCGTCGTCAAGGTCAACGCGCCCGAGGTGCTGCGCCGCGAGCTTGCGCGTCCATCATGGAAGCGAGAGCATGTCGCCCTGGGCACGAACACCGACCCCTATCAGTGGGTCGAGGGCCGCTACCGGTTGATGGTGGGCATCTGGGAAGCGCTGCGCGACGCCGCCCACGGGGCTGGCAACCCCTGCTCTGTGCTCACAAAGTCCCCCCTGCTACTGCGCGACCTGCCGTTGATGTTGCAGATCGCCGAGCGCACCACGATCAGCGCGAGTTTGTCGATCCCAACGCTCGATGAGCGTGCTTGGCGCGCCACTGAGCCTCATACCCCCAATCCCCGCGCTCGCCTGGAGGCGGTCGCGGAGCTCAACCGCGCCGGCATCCCCACAGGCGTATTGATTGCGCCACTGATGCCGGGCATCAACGACAGCCCCGAGCAGCTCGAGCCGCTGCTGCAGGGGGCGATCGATGCCGGCGCGAAGAGCATCGGAGGGGCCGCTCTGCACTTGCGTGGTGAGCTCAAGGATGTGTTCATGGGCTGGCTGCGTACCCAGCGCCCGGAGCTCGTGAGCCGCTACGGGGATCTCTACCAGCGCGGCGCCTATATGCCGACAGATGAACGTCAGCGCCTTGCCCGACTCGTGCACCGACCGGGAACCAAAAGCCGATTCAGACAGCTGCCGAAGTCACCCGTCAAGTCCTTGGACGAACCAATCCAGGCTGACGCTGCTCAACAGAGCTTGTTTTAACCTGCGTGCGCGATGCGCGTCAGACCGCGGGCGAGCTTGTCGAACCGAACCGGGCAGCGCATGCCGCCGCACACGCAAAGCTGGGCTGGCATCGGAGGCCCCGAGCTCATCGATAGATTCACACGATGGAGCGCGAGGTTCAGATTCGCGATGAGACGATCAGGCTCGGGCAGCTGCTCAAGCTCGTTGGGATCATCGATAGTGGCAGCGAAGCAAAAGCGTTCCTTGCGCTTCAGTCCGTCTTGGTCAACGACGAGCGCGAGACGCGCCGCGGACGCCAGCTGCGCACCGGTGACACTGTGCGCATAGGCGAGCAGCAACTGCTGGTGAGCGCTCCGTCCTGAGCGGCGGGCCACTCGACCGACAATGCCCACTTGAGATGCCACCCCAAGCTCTAGCCCTGGCGCTCGCCGCCTCCATCTACCCGCCGGCGGTACTGGCGGTCATCGCCCTCGGTCGAGGCTCCCAGGTACGCTCGCGAGTACTCGCCTTCGTGCTTGCCGCGGCTGTGATCACCTATGCGGTCGGCACCCTTGTGCTGTTCCTGCTCGATGAAGTGGGCGCCACCGGACCGCACCATTTGACCCCAAGCGCCGCACTCGACTTGGGCTTCGGCGTGTTGTTGCTGGGATTCGCGGTCTACCTGCGCCGAAAGCAACCGCCCCCAGAGAAGCCGAAAGGCACATCCAAGATCGATCGGTATCTGCAGAGCACGCGACTGGCGTTCGTACTCGGCATCACCCTCTATGTACTGCCTTCGCCGATCTACATCGCCGCGGTCAAGGAGGTCTCCGACGCGAAACTCTCGACCGGCGGCAAGCTGCTGGGTCTCCTCGCAACCGTGGCGGTAATGCTGTGGCTGATCGAGCTGCCGATGCTGGCGCTGCTTCTGTTCCCCTCCCGCGCCTCGGACTCGCTCGAGCGGATCAACGCCTGGTTTACGCGACGCGGACGTCTGCTGGCGGTGCTTGCTTGCGCAGCCGCCGGCGTCTACCTGATTATCAAAGGTCTGGTCAACCTCAGTTAGTGCTGGGCGCCTCAGGGAAGGCACTGCCGATCGTCTCTCCCGCAGGGCCACTGGATGGCTGCTGGTCAAAGTCGGTCGCGGGACTCAGCGTCTCTTCCTGCAGACCCGCACGCAAGCCGACGAAGGCCACGACCGCCGCCGCCGCCATGATCGCCGCCATCACGTAGAGAACCGAGCGTGTGGCATAGGCGAAGTCGAGCTGCACGAAGTGAGGGATCGACGCGATGTTCCCACCACCGCCGCGAGATTGGGCGATGCGCGACGCCTCGGTATGCGCCCGCGCACTGGGCACACCCTTTGCCATCAGCGAAGTTACGACACGTGAGCGCATCTGTGAAACCAGGATCGTGCCGAGGATCGCAAGGCCGAGGCTGGCGGCATAGTTGCGGACCGTCTGGGTGATGCCCGTCGCCTCGCCATAGGAGAGCCGCGAGGCGCGATTGACGGCATCGGTGCTGGCCGGACCGAGCATCATCCCCATACCGGCGCCAGCGAGGATGATGTACCACTGCTGGGCACTGAAACTCAGGTCGGTGATCTTTCCCGCCCACAGCCAGAATCCAACGGCACTCAACGCACAGCCGAGCACCACGGGGCGCTTGCCACCCACCCTGTCGAGCATCCGCCCACCGATCTGTGCAGCGATGACGAAGCCGATGAAGAAGTACAGGATGTATAGCCCCGCCTCCGAAGGCGACTTGTCAAGCGCGATCTGGGCGTACTCGCTCGCGAAGAAGAACACTGGGACGAACACCAGCATCGAGACGGCGAGCACGAGGTTCTGCACCAGGAACGCCCGGATGCGAAAGATGCTCATCTCGATCAGCGGCGAGACGGTGCGCAGCTCGACGAAATAGAACACCACCAGCAGCGCCGCGCCGATCGCGATGCACGCCCCCGTGGCGGGATCGCTCCAGCCCCACGTGGAGGACTGTTGAAAGCCGAATACGCTCAGAGCGACCCCGGAGACGATCAATGCCAGACCCCGGTAGTCCATGCGCGCCGGTTGATGCTGAGTCCTTGGTTTTGAGAGGACGATCAAGATCAGAGCGATGATGGCGACGGGAATGTTCACCCAGAAGATGGCACGCCATGTCCACTGCGTGAGATAGCCACCGAGGATCGGTCCAACCGCTGTGAGGCCGCCCGCGATACCGAAGAAAATCGCAAGCGCCTTACCCCGTTCGCGCAGCTCGAAGGTCTGCACGACGATCGCCAACGCCGCGGGGAACATGATCGCGCCGCCGGCCCCCTGGATGACGCGGAACGTCACGATCCACGCCTGCGCCAAGCTACCCTTGGGAGTGAGTCCGCACATCGCCGAGGCCGCAGCAAACACGACCACGCCGAGCGTCACCATCTTGCGGTGACCGACCGTGTCGGCCAAGCGGCCACCGAAGGCAAACAGCGAAGCCAGCGACAGCAGATAGGCGTTGATCGCCCACTGCGTACCGGTGCTCGTCAGGCTCAGCTCCTTCTGGATTTCCGGCGCCGCGATCGAGACGATCGTCTGGTCGATGAACGTCATCGCGACTGCGAAGATCATCGCCGCCAGGATCAGGTTCCTGGACTGCCCTCCGATGGTGCCAACGCTCGCCACAGCCATGAGACTAGCTCGCTGCCTCGCTCGCCAGCTCATCGAGCAGCTTGGCCATCTGCTCGAACGTCGATCGATGTTCGGCCACGTCATATTCATCAGCCAAATCGCGGGGATCGCTGTACGCGAGCAGCACGTCCGCCCCGTCTCGCCAAACCAAGATCCGCAAGGGCAGCTCGATCCCTATCCGCCGGTCGCTCAGCATCAGCGGAGTGCCGGCGCGCGGGCTCCCGAACAGCACGACCTCCTCCTCGGCAAGCTCCAATCCGGCCTCGCGCGCCGCGGCGGCGTGGTCGATGCAAGCGAACACATTCAGCCCGCGCCGCTCGATCGCCGCGAGTAGGGACTTCACTGTCGCCGAGTGGCTGGCGACGCTCCGCTTGACGACGAGGCCGGACATATCGCAGTGCACTATGCCAAGACCGGTAAGCCCAGACAACCTGAGATGTTGGCCGGCGTTGCTTCTTCACCACCCAGCCTGGCGACGTCCCGCGCGGTGACCGTTTGACCTCTCGCTAACCCGGAGAAGTAAAGCGGCCCCGCGCAGGACATTCCTACTAGGCGTGAGCCATCTCACGCTCTGTCATCTGAATCACCCCGGCGCGATTCTTGTGTGAACGCTCATAGGAGCGAACCTCACCAAGACGGTCCTCGCCACTGTCGGACAGGACTGTGCGGATCTCCTCGACGTTCAGCTCGTCGTAGCCGGCCCACGGCTCCTGGCCACGCAGGATGATGATCTTGTTGAGGATCGTTGAACGATCCCCATTGCGACGCTCGTAGGCGTCGACCTTTGCCAGCTCGATCTGCGAGAGATCCCCGAGCCGATCGAGGACCTCGGCCGCCGTGAGCTTGTCGTAGCTGGCGATGGCGAGGTCGCTCTCGGAGGCCACAGCACCCTTGATCTCGCCCTCCGCGAGCGCCACACCCGGGATCTTGCGAGCGCTGCGCGCCGTGCGACGGGCATTTCCCCGCGCCTTGCGCGCAGCTTGTTTGCCGGCGTCTGCGACTTCGCGCACCGCGTCGGCAGCCCCTGTTTCGCTGATCTCATAGGAGGAGTCATGCTCGGCATCCACGATCCGGGCGGCGAGCTTCGGTATCTCGCGCATTATGCGCTCGAGCATCCGCTCCTCCTCGCCGCGAATCTTGATCGCAAGCTCTGCCGTCACGTCGTCACCAACCGAGCGGGCGAGGTGCTCGATCGCCGTGTAGGTGGCGATCTCAAGCGCCTCGGTCGCGCATGCGTCCTTTGCGTTCTTGAGGATCTTCTCCTCACCGGTGCTGCCACGTACGAGCGCGAAAGGCGCCTTACCCAGCGCTAGAACCTGGCTGACTGCGCTCTCGGCCAGCCCGACTGCCGTTTGCACGACACCATCGCCCTCGCCCAAGCTGTCTAGGCGATTCTTGAGACGTTTTGCATGGTCCCTTGTCTCGCGCAGATGGGTCTCAAGGGCGGTGCGGTAGGCACCACGAGGTGTCATCGCGACCTGCGCCTGCAGGTCGCGCATCAGTCCAACCTCGGAGGCGTGCGCCTCGGCTAGGTACTGCACTACCTTCTGCTCAGCCTTACTCATGCCAGATTCTCCTGTTGGCTAGGGGTCTAGAGATGAGATGCAGCGGTGCCCACCCAACCGCCCCGCGAGCGTCCTTCCACGGGACCACCTAGCGCGTCTGTCCTCAGGCGCGCATCTCAAGGTGCTGTAGCCACAGCTACCCCTGACGGCGCTGACCAAACCCGGAGAGGCCCTACACCGGACAGCCCAACGTCCAGGGCACGAGGCTTCCCGCCGAAGTAAGTACAAGAAGTTGTCGGCTACGGCTGTGCATGCTGTGATCCTCCTTGCGTCGGCGGCTACGATCTTCTCGCAGCAATGGTCGCACGCGCTCGCACATATGGGGAGGGGACGGCTGCGCTGCCCGGCTCAGGGGGGCAGGCGATGGCCGCTGCGCGCGATGACCTCAGTGTGTTGCTGGTCGAGGACGACGACGGCGATGCCCTGCTTGTCGAGGACCTGCTCGAAGGTGCGCTTCCCGGAGCCCGGCTCGCTCGCGCACGCACATTCGCACAGGCCCTCGCCATGCTGGAGGACGACATCGACTGCTTGCTGCTGGATCTGAAGCTCCCCGACGCGGAGGGGCTTGACACGGTCGTGCGTCTGCGTGCACGGGCGCCGGGGATTCCGCTGATTGTCCTCACCGGGCTCAACGACGAGGCGGCCGGCGTCGGGGCAGTCGAGGCCGGCGCTCAGGACTATCTAGTCAAGGGCCATGTGGACGGCAACCAGCTGGCTCGAGCGATTCGCTACTCGATCAGTCGCCGCCAGGCCGACGAGGCCCGCCAACAGCTTCGTCTAGCCCAAGCCCAGTCTCGTGAGGTCACGCGACTCGAACGCGGACTTGCGCCGCGACCGCTGATCGGCGACGATTCGGTGTGGATCGCGACTTGCTACCACTCCGGGCGCGAACGAGCACTGCTGGGCGGCGACTTCTTTGACGTCGCCGAGACGCCCGACGGTCACGTGCGCCTGGTAGTCGGCGACGTCTGCGGGCACGGACCCGACGAGGCCGCAATCGGCGTCTGCCTGCGTGCTGCCTGGAGGGCGCTTGCGATCTGCGGGGTCGAGCGAGAGACAACCATGCGCGCTCTACAGCGGGTCCTCGAACACGAACGCGAGATTCCCCTGCTCTTCACGACCCTGTGCACGCTTGAGATCGAGGTTGGTGGCGCCGGCGCGGAGATGGTGCTCGCCGGGCATCCACCGCCAATCCTGATCGACGGCAGCTCTGTATCGGACTTCCCGCACGTCGCTGTCGGCCCGCCGATCGGGCTCGGTGACGGGCACTGGCAGCCCACCCACCTCGACCTACCCGCCGGCTGGGCAATGCTGCTTCATACCGATGGCATCACCGAGGGGCGCATCGGGGAGGGACCGGAGCGACTCGGGACAGCCCGGTTGCAAACTCTGATAGCCGAGTACATCGCCGCTCACAACGATTGGCGCGAGCAGCCAGACGAGCTGCTCGCCAACTTGATCGTACAAGCCGAAGTGCTCAACGAAGGCGCTCTTGCCGACGACGTGGCAATGGTGCTTCTCGGCTCCCGTGCGCAGAGCTCGGCAGGAACGTGAGCACCAGCAAACCGCCAGAGACAAGTGGTGCTCCATCCCATACGTCGCCCGGAACTGACGGCGCTCCGCCCAACATCTCCCCGCGCGCGCTTCCGCGTCTGCGTGTCGGCCAATGGCTTGGCCTCACGATCGGCGTCCTGCTCCTTTTTGCCGTAACTGGAATCGGTCTCGCTCTGATCGCCAACCACAAGCTGAGCGAGCAGCGCAGCATCGTGTTGAATCAGGTCGAGCCGGCCCTGCACGACGCCCTCGACCTCGAAGCCGCCCTGGTCAACGAGGAGACCGGGGTACGCGGATACATCATCACGGCCAAGCCTGAATTTCTGCAGCCCTATTACACGGGCCGTGCCGCTGAGGCTCGCGCCTATGGCAAGCTCGGCAAGCCGGGAAGAATCACCGGCGTGACCTTGACCGGCGATGTACAGGCGGTGCGCAAGCGAGCCAGCGCGTGGCAGCTCGAATTCGCGCAACCCATCTTGCGCAAAATCCGTATGGACCACTCAGAATTGGTGGCCGCCAACGTCAAGGGCAAGGCGCTTTTCGATGGGCTGCGCGTCCCACTCGACCGGTTGCAGGCAGCTTTGACCAGTTCGACTCACGCTTGCGCGCCGGCAACTCGAAGACGACGCGAACTTCCTGCAGATCGTGCTGCTGGTCGCCGCGGCGCTCATCTTGGGCAGTCTGATCGGAGCGGGCTATCTGCTGCGGCGGATCATTACCCGCCCACTGGCGGAGTTGGGGCGCGAAGCGGAACTGGTGGGCGCCGGGAATTTCGAGAAGCCCGTCGGCGTCACCGCCGGTCCGCGCGAGATCGTGCGGCTGGGCAGCGAGATCGATGCGATGCGCAAGCGCATCGTCAACGAGCTCACTGTCGTCGAAGGCATCCGCCGGCAGCTCGAGGCACAGGCGCTCGACCTCAAGCGCTCCAACGCCGAGCTGGAGCAGTTTGCCTATGTCGCCTCGCACGACCTGCAGGAGCCGCTGCGCAAGGTCGCAAGCTTCTGCCAGGCGCTGCAACGCCGCTATGGCGACCAACTCGACGAGCGGGCCGAACAGTACATCGAGTTCGCCGTGGACGGCGCGAAACGGATGCAAATCCTGATCAACGACCTGCTCGCCTTCTCGCGCGTGGGGCGCAGCGGGGCCGAGTACGAGTTGGTGGATCTCAACCCTGCGCTCGCCGAGGCCGAGGCGTCACTGTCGAGCGCGCTGAAGGAGTCAGGCGCAACCGTACTGGCAGACGAGCTGCCGAGCGTGCGCGGCGAGCGCTCATTGCTTGTGTCGTTGTTTCAGAACCTGCTCGGCAACGCCGTCAAGTTCCGTGGTGAGCAGGCACCTATGGTGCGCCTGATCGTGACCCGCCAGGGCCAGGAGTGGCATTTCAGCTGTGCGGATAACGGGATCGGCGTGGAAGCGGAGTACGCCGATCGCATCTTCGTCATCTTCCAGCGCCT
Source organism: uncultured Solirubrobacterales bacterium (assembly GCA_963844095.1). Lineage (GTDB taxonomy): Bacteria > Actinomycetota > Thermoleophilia > Solirubrobacterales > Solirubrobacteraceae > Palsa-744. The sequence continues at coordinate 78,434 of CAWJND010000008.1, read as the reverse complement.
GCACACCAAGGAGGCCTACCCAGGCACCGGCATCGGACTGGCGATGTGCCGCAAGATCGTCGAATATCACGGTGGCCGCATGTGGCTCGACTTAGAGCACAAACCCGGCGCCGCGTTCCATTTCACCCTGCCCATCGCCAAGGAGATAAAGCCATGATCGCCGAACTGATATCGGTCCTGCTGGTCGAGGACGATCCTGGAGATGTGCTGCTCGTCAAGGAAGCGTTCGAGGATCACAAGGTCGGCAACGTCCTGTCTGTTGTGGGCGACGGCGTCGAGGCGATGCAGTACGTTCGCGGTGAAGGCGCCTACGCCGGCTCGCCGCGCCCGGACCTGATCCTGCTGGATTTGAATATGCCGCGCAAGAACGGCATTGAAGTGCTCGAGGAGGTCAAGGGCGATCCCAACCTCTCGTTGATCCCAATCGTCGTATTGACGACCTCAGAGGCCGAGGAGGACATCGTGCGCGCCTACAAACTGCACGCCAACGCCTACATCACAAAGCCGGTCGACTTCGAACAGTTCAGTCGCATCGTGCACCAGATCGACGACTTCTTCATCGGCTTGGTAAAGCTGCCGCCCTCCTCGCGCTAGCTTCCTCAGCCTGCTTCCTAAGTTCCTCAGCCTGGTTGCTCTGCCTGGTTGCTCTGCCTCTGCGTCAAGCTTGGCCCCTGCCTCACACCGATCGACCCGGCGAGGCCGCCACGCGCGACAAATGCTAGGCGGGAGTGTCAGCGGACAGACCGACGAGCTGCGCGCTGCGTTCCCACAAGCCCTCCGCCAGCACCTCGTCCTGCGCTTGGGCGCTTGGCTGGGCGACCTTCTCGTCTTCGATGTACTCGCCGGTGAGCGACGCCGTCTCATCGGACAGCGACAGCCAGATCAGCGAGCGAGCGCCACGTGCCGGCGAGCGAAAGAAAGGGCCGGCCAGGGTCGTCAGGACCTTCCAGATGCCGTTCTCATTCTTGCCAAAGCCAGTGCGCACTACTCCAGGATGAAAGCAGTTGGCGTGCAGCTCTGGAGAGCGCTTTGCCAACTCCCGCGTGAAGAGGATGTTGCACAACTTCGAGGTGCCGTACACGCGCATCGCCGCGTAGGATTTTTCGGACTGCAGGTCTTCGAGATCGAGCCGACCGGACTTGTGCGCGTCGGATGCGGTCGTCACCACGCGACCCCCAATCAAGCGATCGCGCAACAAGGCCGTGAGCAGGAAGGGCGCGAGATGATTAAGCGCGAAGGTCCGCTCCAAGCCCTCGGATGTGACTTTGCGCGAGGCGAACAGCGCGCCGGCATTATTGGCCAACACATCGATGTGCTCGTAGCTCGCGCGTACCTCCTCGGCCAGCTTACGCACATCGCTCATCAGCGTCAGGTCGGCGACGTGCTCGTGTACTGGGGCTCCACCGCCGGCTGCTCTGGCTTCGTTGGCAACAGCCGCGACACGCTCGGTGTCCCGACCCACAAGTACGACCTCTGCGCCCCGGCGGGCGAGCTCGATCGCCGCAGCTTGACCGACGCCGCGAGTAGCACCTGTTAGGAGGACCAGCGTCATTTCCTGGACAACTCTACTTGCAGCGCCAGCCATCGGTCGTTATCCCGCTGAGCGGTTATGCATAGATCGTGCCTTCGGGCAACAGCTGTCCTATATGTCTGGATGGACTATTCCGGATAACAACCTAAACGTTATATATCGGATTAGCCCTTGAGCATGCACCTTGCAGTGACTCTGGATGAGGGGCGTTGGGAGATCATCCAAACGAGATACACCGGCACCAGCGCCTTACGTCCATCAACATTCCGACCGCACGGCTTATCTTCAAAAGACGTTGTTAGGAGCTATGGGCCAGCAGCCCCGCGCGCCTGCGCGTGGCGCGCACCGCCTCGGTCAACGTGTCGATGTCATACGCGCCGTGATGGCGGCGGCCGTTGATGAAGAAGGTCGGGGTGCCCGAGACGCCACTGGCGTCGGCGCCCGCCACATCCTCTGCCACTCTTGGCGCGTAGTCGTGATGGCGCAGCTCGTCCCAGAAGCGCTCGACGTCGAGCCCCAGCTGCTCTGCGTAACGGCGCATGTCGAGCGGCGTGAGCGTGTCCTGGTGAGCCAGCAGCGCGTCGTACAGCTCCCAGAACTTGCCTTGGGCAGCCGCCGCCTCGGTTGCCTCGGCCGCCAGCTGCGCGCTTGTGTGAACGTCGTTGAGCGGTAGGTGGCGCCAGACGTAGCGCAACTCGTCGTCGAAGGATGAGAGCAGCTCGCGCACTATCTGCTCGGCCTGACCGCAGTAGGAGCACTCGAAGTCGCCGTACTCGACCAGCGTGACCAAAGCGTCGCCTGAGCCGCGGATGTGATCGCGCGACGGGTCCACGTCGTCGGCGAGGTCGAGGATGTCAGCGGCTGTGCCGACGATCTGGCGGGCTCGCACCTGCGTGGGCAGGCGCCTCATGAGTTTGAAGACCGCCCAGGCGAGGAGCGGAGCGAGGATCGCCGAGGCGAGCACGCCGAGCTTTGCCTCTTGCAGGCGCTCGCCGGAGAAGGCAAGGCTCGAGATCAGCAGCGAGACGGTGAAGCCGATGCCGGCTACGGCTCCTCCACCCGCAAGCGACGGGAAACTGAGCGTCGGGCGCACTCCGTGCAGGCGTGGACGCGATGCGACATATGACGCGGCCAGGATGCCCAATGGCTTGCCGAAGACATAGCCGACAGCAATGCCCAGCGTGATCGGCGAGGCAATCGCATCGCCGAGTAGGCCACCGGTGACGTGAATGCCCGCGTTGGCAAGCGCGAACAGCGGCACCACCACATAGCTTGTCCACGGGTGCAAGCTGTACTGAAGGCGCTCGTTGGGTGAGATCGCGGAGGCCACGCTGATCTGGGCCGAACGCGCCAGCTCGGGCGTCGGCTGCTCGCGAAACGAGCGCGTCAACGCCGTGGCACGCTCCAGGTCCTCGCGCGAAGGCGGATAGGCGCTTGTGACCAAGCCGATCGCCAAGCCGGAGATGACCGGGTCGATGCCCGATTCGAACATCGCCACCCACAAAGCCAAGCCCACGATCATCGTGAGCTGGCGCCGCCAGGCCGGCACGTAGCGCAGGCCGATCAGTAGCGCGAACAAGGCGATCGCCACGGCCAGCGCCGGCTTTGAGATGTGGCCGGTGTAGGCGACCGTGATCACCATCAGCGCGAACAGGTCATCCACGACCGCGAGCGTCAGCAGGAAGACACGCAGGCGCGTCGCACCAACCGGGGTGAGCAGCGCCAGCGCGCCCAGGGCGAAAGCCGTGTCGGTCGACATCGCGGCGCCCCAGCCGTGCGCGCCGGGACCGCCGGCGTTGAAGGCGAGATAGATCGCGATCGGGACGACCATCCCGCCGAGTGCCGCCATCACCGGGATCGCAAGGCGACGACGCTCGCGCAGCTCGCCCACGTCCAGCTCGCGCTTTGCCTCCAGGCCAACGACGAGGAAGAAGAAGGTCATCAGGCCCTCGTTGACCCAATGGCGCAGGTCCGCGGAGATGCCGCCGCCGCCAATCGAGATCGACAGCTTCGTTGTCCATAGCGAGTCGTAAGAAGACGACCAGGGCGAGTTGGCCCACAGCAGCGCCAGCACCGTGGCCCCGAGCAGCACGATCGCGCCGCCAGTCTCGGTGCTCAAGAAGTCGCGCACCGGTGCGGCCAGATTGCGCGCCCAGGCCGTGCGACCGCTGTAGGAGTTGGCTTGCTCGTCGGCCATCGCCGAGGATTATTGCTGGGAGCTACAAGACCCTGCGAGCCCAGGAGAAGCTTTCAGCCAACCAACCGGACGTGAGCGGCAATACATAGACCCCTTGTTCGGAGGAGTGAATCGCCCACTGGGCGCTGAGCGCGATCCCCTCATGGATCACGTTCGACTCCGTCGCGGACGCGTCAAAGCTCGCCGAGCCGAAGAACAGGAGATCGCCTGGCTGCACGTCTTCTAGGTGGATACGGCTGCTCTTGGGGATTTCGCCGGCCTGTTGGGCGGCCGTGCGTCCGAGGATGCTCTTGCCCCACGACAGGCCCGAGACCTTGTAGACGCGCCAGGCGAAGCCCGAGCAGTCATAGCCGCCGTGTTCCAAGCCGTCTGCCGTGTTGTCAGTCGTCCCGCCCCACACGTAGGGCATGCCGATCTTGGACACTGCTATGCGCAAAACCTGGCGCTGAGCTGCGCTGTACTGCGGCAGCGAGAAGCCGTCGAGCACTTCGCGAGCTCCCGAAAGAGACCAGTTTTCAAGTCCCAGTGTGACCGCGAAGGAGTGCGCGGCTTCGGCGCGTGTGATCGCGTTCCACGGGTACAGCTCAAAGGAATCTTCCCCGGCCGGGTGGTTGTAGCGCAAGCCCAGGTAGCGGGCGACCACCTCGCTGCCGAAGTAGCTGGGCGGCGTGAGGCCGGCGGCGACAGCCACCTGCTGGACGTGTTCGGCGACGTCACCGAGGCCCAGCTGATCGACAAGCAGCGCGTCGAAGCGCACGAGCGTGATCGGGACGTTGGTCTGGAAAGCGATCGGCGCAACTTCCTCGCGTGCAGCGATCGCCGCCAGCGCGGCGCTCTCAGCCTGGGCGCTCAGCGACGCGGCACCGGCAAAGCCCGCGCCAGACGCTTCGCTCATCACCCCGTCGCCGAGGACCAACTGCTGCTGGGCACTGTCCCAATTGGCGGCCGTCAGCTTTTTGGTCGTCGCGGCCGCCGCCGAGGAGTCGATGCCGACGCCGGCAGCACCAGCCATACCCGCGACGGCCAGCACGACCGTGCAGCCAAGCACGAGCGCAAACCTGTGCGGCAAGAACGAGCGAACTTGTGAGCTCACGTCGAGCACATCCCCCCATCGACTGGCCTCAGTGCTGCTTGAGCGTCGCTATGGCCCGCTGGCCATCGGTTCGGGCGCCTCGGGCGTCCTGCAACCGTCCATGCAAATGGGCGATGCCCCGCGCGCGCACGCGGGGCATCGCCCATTTGGAACAACGACCACCGCGCCTTGCAGCCGAGTGCGGGCCAGGGGCCAGGGAGTGCGAAACCCCCTTTGAGCAAAGACCGTCGCGCTACAGCGAGGCCAACCGGCGCTCGAGGAATAGTCGCTCGGGCTCGGAGCGAACCAGCACCAATGCCCGCTCGAATGCCTCATGGGCTTCGACCGACCTGCCGAGGCGACGCAGTAGCTCGGCACGGGCGGCATGAAAATAGTGGTAGCCATCTAGCCCGGCAAGAGCTTCGATGCTTGCCAATCCAGCCGCGGGCCCCTGCGCTTCGGCCAATGCGACGGCCCGGTTGAGTTCGATCACCGGGGAGGGCGCCAACCGTGCAAGCTCGTCGTAGAGTGCGGCTATCTGCGACCAGTCGCGCGTATTCTCGGTGTGCAGCAAGGCGATCGAGGCCTGCAAGGTGTAGGGGCCGCCGCGCACGCTCCAGTCGCCACCCACATTTTCGCCTTCGTGGCCGGCCCCATGCGCGTATTCGCCGCCGCCCAAAGCCAAAGCGCGCTGGAGCGCTGCCCGCCCGGCCACGATCTGCGCCCCGTCCCACAAGCCCCTGTCCTGGTCGGCGAGTAGCACCAGCTCGCCATCGCTGAATCGCGCTGCGCGTCGTGAATCGTGCAGCAGCATCAGGGCCAGCAGACCGCTCGCCTCGGGCTCGTCGGGCATCAGCTCGACAAGCGCCGCGCCGAGACGGATAGCCTCGGCGCTCAACTCGCCGCGGCTCCCGTAGCCCTCGTTGAAGATCAGATAGATGACCGCCAGCACTGCATCCAGACGCTCGGGGAGCAGATGCGCCGGCGGAATCCTAAAGGGGATGCCGGCGGCCTTGATCTTGTGCTTGGCGCGCACCAGCCGTTGCGCCATCGTCACCTCAGGCACAAGAAACGCGCGCGCGATCTGCTCGGTCTTCAAGCCGCCGAGCGTGCGCAACGTGAGCGCGACCTGGGCGTCGATCGCAAGTGCCGGATGACAGCAGGTGAAGATCAGCTCCAAGCGCTCATCGGGGAACGTCGTGTCTTGCATCTCCTGCTCCACCGTCTCCTGAAGGTCGAGCTGCTTGTACTTGCTGAGCAGCGTCCTGTCACGGCGAATCCGGTCGATCGCGCGGTTGCGGGCTGTCGTGATGAGCCACGCGCCCGGGTTGGCCGGCACGCCGTCGCGCGCCCAGCGCCCTGCCGCCGTCGCAAACGCCTCCTGAGCGGCTTCCTCGGCGAGGTCGAAATCTCCGAGGAAACCGATCAGCGCAGCGAGTACCCGACCCCACTGCTCGCGAAAGACCTGCTCTACCGACGGCCCGGCAGCGAATGCTCCGTTCGCTCGGGGAGCTCCTTCGGCCAACGCTTGCACCTCGTCCAAGACGTGCTACCAACCCTTCTCCACCAGCGGGCGCACCTCGATTGCGCCACCCATGCTCGCGGCCGGCACGCGCGCGGCCAGCTCGATCGCGGCGTCGAGATCCTCAGCCTCGAAGAAGAGGTAGCCGCCGAGCGCCTCCTTCGTCTCCACGAATGGGCCGTCGGTGCTCAGCGTCTTACCGTCCTTGACCCGCACGGTGGTCGCCGTCTCGGGGTCACCCATCCGCACACCGGGGGTGACGCCTGGGGTCTCGTTGATTGCCTTGTAGGCGCCGTAAACCCCCCCTTGCTCCTCAGCGGAGAGGCTCTCCCACTCAGGCGTTCCCGGCAGCGGCGTGGTGCCTTGATGTATCAGCAACATGTATTTCATCGCTTCCTCCATAGCTTAGGTGGGCTGTCCTCGCTAAGACGAACGGCAAGCGGCGAAATCGACAGAGTCGCGCGAGAAACTCAGCTGACTGTGTAACCCATGGTATCTCGCGCTCAGATTGCTTCGGTGGGCGCTTGTACCAGCTGCGGTTGAACATGGCCATCTCTCCAGCAGGCGGCAGATGCGCCGCGTAGCGTGCGAAATACCACTGTGTGCGCTCGCGCTCGTCGGGAGCCGGCAAAGCCACGACGCGACAAGTGCGCGGGTTCAGAGCATGTCCTGCAGCGACCAGCCCGTCAGCGAGCCAACCCCACCGCTTGAAAGCTTGAACCTCTGGAAGCTGTTGAACGACGTGGGCGGGGAACCCAATGTGCCGTACTGCAGCACGTCTGCTCGTTTGTCGCCGTTGAAGTCCGCGAAAAGCATCGCGAAGAAGCCATCAGGACCGTGCATGGCTCAAAGGGCCCATGGGCCAAAATTACATCTGCTTCGAGACCAAGTATGAGCCCGCCCGGAGACATCCCCGGGATCAGCCATAGCTTGCCTGGTAAGGAAACGCTTTTACACACTAGAACGTTCGTCCAGAGCAGCGACTCAAATATACGCAATTTGCGTGCTTTCTGAAGCTGTACCCCTGGCGACAAACATAAGCGCGGGTTACCTTGCTGGTCTGCGATCGATACTGACAACCGATACTTCACCCTGGACGCAGGCCCTCCAGGATGCGGGGCTGTCCGTCGAGTCCGATCCGACGGCGACAGACTTGCTTGCCCAGCTCGACCTCGAGGCATCGTCATCGTCTGCAGGTGAAAGGTCCCCTCCCGCCGGCACTACCGAAGAACCGATCTCCCCAATCCTCGCAAAGCGCCAGGAGCTGCCGTTCCGTGTCCCGGTCGAGCTGAATATCCCCGGCCTCGGCGCAAGCCCGGTTCAGCCGCAGCACATTCTAGGCCCTTTTCCCGGCCTCACAGGGATTCATTGGTTCGAACTATTTGGTCCAGAGGAGGCGTACGCCATATATGCCGGTGGCGTAACTCGCCCGGTGCTGGTGCTCACAGAGGCGCGACTGCCACGATTCGAGCTCGGTCTTCATCCGGGCAGCTCATACACGGTCGAGATCTCCGGCGGCACCGTGTGGATTCTTGCCTCTGCGCTGGACCCGGCCCTCCCCGCCGAGCGCTACCTGGGCTTCACCGTCACTTCCGGAAGTCTCGTATTGAAAAGCGTTCCCGCGGTGACAGGCCGGCAGCTTACCCTCGCGGGCCCACTGGAAGGAACACTCGAAGTCAAGCCCGCGACAGCTGATGTCCCGAGCGCAGGCGAATGCCAAGCAGGCGTGACAATCGATCCACCGAGCAAGGTAACCGTCGTCTGGGGCTCTGGAGGATCTCCCCAACTCAAGCTCGGCAACGGCAGCGCGAGCTTCGCGGGTGAGACTGTCAAGTTCAGCAAATATCAGTCTTCGATCGCGGCACAGCCCGCGCTCGATGCCGTGCTCTTCGAATATCAGGTAAGCCCCAAAAAGCTGGACCTGGGTGCGCTGTCGAACGACCTCCTGACCATCGAAGGGGAAACGTCGATCAAGGGCGGCTGGGCACTCACGCTCAACGAGCCATCGAACCCCGATCTTCCAGGAGAGGCAAGCGGCCCAGGGTTCTATCTGCTCTTTCCACAAGAACCAGTCGCGGCCCAGTGGCCGGGGTTGAGCGCTCCCGTGACGCTCAACCAGGCGACCGTCACGTTGAGCGAGGGACAGCTCACGCTCGGCTCGAGCCACGCCACGAGCAGAGAAGCCGCGGAACAGACACTTAAGCTCTATGCCCTGCGCGAGGAACCGAGCGCACCGCGCCTACCACTCGAGTTGAGCTTCGGTCCGGCTGACTTCACCTTCGCATACGTGTGTGACGCAGAACATGGTGAAGGTATCTACGCGACCTGCGCGGCGAATCTGCGAATCGACCGTCCGATCGACCTCGCGGGGCGCCCGCTTGCCTTTGGCAAGGCTACCCCGGCGCTGTTTACCCTGGAGCGGCGCGAAGGCGTGACAAGCGTAGAGGCGATCGGACTCGCCGCTGCACTCACAAGCCCGAGTGGGCTTGGCCGTCGCCTGCTTGCCCTGCGCAACGCACTGCTGGCGGTGACAGAGCCCGCGATGTTCCTGCTGCGCGGGACGCTAAGCGCCCACAGCACGATCGATGCCGGGCGTCTGGAGCTCGTTCTGGGCAGCGAGGGTTGGCTGCCCACCCTGCCCGATCCATATGTCTCAAATCTCGGGCGCGGGGTGCGCGGATCGCTCGGCGAGCGTGCCGTGACGCGCATTGCGATCGCCCAGTGCGCATGGCAAGAGCCCGAGCACCCGGTGCTGAGCTTCCACGGCTTGCTCTCCGCACCCGCCGCCACACCCGCCGAAGCTCCCGAAGGCACACCGCGCGCGCTCACCCAAGGCGAAGACCAGGTGCTCGTGCCGACCCAGACCCAGCAGGGCAGCACGTTGCAGGGTGAAGACCGCTTGAGCGTGCGCGCGTTGGGCGCCGAGCTTCTCAAGAGTCACGCCTCGGCTGAGCGCAACGAGGAGCTCGCGCTTCAAGAAAGGCAACTCGTGGCCATGCAGGCGCTCGCCGGCGAGGCCATCCCTGATCTGGGAGAGGGTCTGCGGCTGCTCGACGTCTCCACCAACAAGGACCTGCTCGGCGTCGAGATCGGTGTCGAGGAGACGCAGGAGCCGAGCAGCTTCACCGCCGCGGCACTACCGGTCAGCGTGTCCGAGGACGGCACATTCGCACTCGAGGGTATGGACGTTTGCACGCCCGCATCGAACCTCCGCGTGTTCACACTGCCGCAGGTGCAGTGGGAGCCGGTGCGCACGCTGGATGTGGATCAAGACCTTGCGCACATCGGCTTCTTTCCAACGCCCCTGGCCTCCGCCACAGACGGTGGGGCGACCGTCTTCGGGGTGCGCTCCACGCGATTGGTCGCCGCCATTCCCGACATCGCGGTGGACGCGGCGCTCGAGGAGTTCACGGGCGGGAGTGGCCTGGGGATGCTCACCACGCTGCCCTTCGGGATCAAGGCGCTGCTTACTCTGCGCCCGACGGAATCCTCGGGCGGGCGATCCCCCGACAGCATTTCTCGCAACCAGCCCGACTTCTCCACTCAGGCGTTGCGAGGCGGGGCCCAGCTGGCACTCGTCGCGGAGTCGGGGCCGAGCACTGGACCGATGTCAAGCAGCTTCGAAGGCGCGACGCTACAGCTGCTCAATGGCGTGTCGCTTGAAAGCGGGGCGCCGCTGAACATCAGTGTGCTCGGCAATCCGATCGAACCCACCGAAGGCGTGCAGCGCATCTTCAACGACGAGTTCGGCCCGAGCAGCGAACACCGACGCGTCCCGGTCACGCGCCTGGATATCTCAGGCTACGGCGAGTCGACCTTCAGCGAGTGGCTGCATCCGAGCGCCGCCTACGCGCAGACAGCCAAGGCGCAGTTCGAGGTGATGGTCGGACGCGCGGCGCTCGAGGTGATCAAGGTCGCCTCGATTCTCTACCCGTGGGGAATACGCCTGACACGCACGGTGACGATCGAACGCACCGCGGGCGCCGGGGTGATCCGCCGCGACAGCGGCTGGCAGGCCAGTTCCCCAGGGGTGTTCAACTTCCCGCCGGGCCAATCGGTGGCCGCTCCCTATCTCGTCGAGCCCGGTCTCCTGCAGGGGCTGTTCAACGTTCGCAACGTTCGCCCCACAGGTGGGCTACCGGTGGAATTCGTTGCGAAAGAAAGCGGCAAGCAGGTGATCCTCACCCCGAAGTATTTCGACGCCGACGCGCACATCGACGGCCTCGAAGGCAGCGACGCGCTTCCCGCGCTTGGGCTGCTCGGCTTCCTGCAGGTCGAACCCGTCGGCGAACGTCTCGGTGAGGGTGATCTCGCGGCGTTGATAGAACAGCAAGGACCGATCGGCGGTCCGGTGGACGGCACCGTGCAGGTTGGCCGCTCAGGCTTTCGCCTGCGCGCCACTCGGATCGAGGTGGGTAGCTCCACCGACCCCGGGAGCTCCCGTCCCGAGCTGGTCGGAGTGTTGCGGGGTGCACCGATCTTTCACCAGGACGGCGCATGGTCATCGATCCGCCGTCCCGGACCCGGTAATTCACACGGCGAAGGGGAAGCCGTCGGCGTCGATGGCGTCCGCGGCGTGCCTGTGGTGCGCGAGGGCAAGCTCGTCGGCGAAAGCGCGACCGAAGTGGATGTCGGAGCGCCCGGCGAGTATCGCTTCGCCGACCCGGTCGACCTGCACGAGCCCGAATCGCCACAGTTCGAGTACGGCTTCATGCAGATCTCTCCCGCGCACGCATTCCTCTTCCCGCGACCGCACATCGACGAAGGCGTCGCGGAATTGAGCACCCGCAGCGTGCCTTATGTCGCCGACGTGTACGCCCGCATGACCGCCAAGGGCGCCTTCCCGCCGGCGGCCAACGCTGTTCAGCTTCCCTCAAACGCGCTGCTACTCGATCCGGGCGGCGCTTTTCGACTGCGTGACGCCGTCGACATCACCGCTCCCCGGCCTCCCCTGATCCTCGCCAGCAACGGCAGCGACGTGGTTCAGATCGACTACTCCGAAGCGCGACTTCAGACGAACCTGGAAACCGACAGCTGGAGCCTTGACTTCACCGACATGAAGCTCTGGAGCGACTTGCTGGGGATCAAGAAGTTCGCCGGCTGGAGCTCGGATCTGCAGGCGGGCACGAGCCGCAAGCCGCTGATCGAAAATATCAACACGTTGATGGCGTCAGAGCTGCAGAGCGCGCTTAGCTTCCTGCAGGCATTCTCCTCGCCGCCCACGCTCGCGCCTGTGGACCTCAGCGCGACCAACGGCGTCAGTGAGACCCAGCTGTCGGTGATCATCAGCGTCTTCTTCGAACCGATCCCGAAAAAGCTCAAGATCGCGCTCGGCGTCAAGGGACAACTCGGATGGGAACACGCTCCGGCCGGCGTGCCGACTCCCGAAATGCCGACGGCGCCCACGGAGACCATCTCCGGAGCAGTGCTGCTGTGGGCTCAGATCGAAGGGAAGATCCCGATCACCGGCGTCTTCTTCCTGCTGCTTGGCGCTCAGCTGCAGGTTGGCGCCAAGTTCCTGATCAGCGAGAAAGCGGAAGTTCCCGAAGGCACGAGCTCCGAAGCGGTCACTGTGCCACACAAGCCCTCACTGGTGTTCGATCTTGAAGTGAAGGCCTTCGTCGGCGTTGGCATGAGCGCCGGGATCGTGGAAGGCTCGCTCTCGATCGGGGTCGCAATCGTGATCGAAGCGGCGGTGGTGAAGGTCGGGCCGCTCGTCCTGTTGCAGGCCGAAGTCGACCTCGAGATCATCAAGGTCGAAGTCTCGGGCGAATTCAAGGGCCTGTTCTTCGAAGAAAGCTCATCGACCATGTGCGAATGGGGCGGCACGGTTGAAATCAACGTGTCGATTTGCTTCATCGGCATCCACTTCGGCCTCGAACTGGCCGAGATAAGCAAAGTCTGAGGTGAGCGAATCGTGAGCAGCGTACCCCGCCTTACCCTGATCCCCTATCTGCAGTCCTGGAACGGGGCTACCGCCACGCTGACACTGAACGTCGTCGCGATCCCCGACGGCGATCCGCGCGCGTCGCTCACCGAGGGCTTTCCCACCACCGGCCCCCCTATATCTGAAGCCAACCTGGTGCTCGCGGCCAACCTCTCCTCAGAAGTCACACAGCTGCCGATGCTCACCGAAATCAGCGCCAGCGTAAGCGTGACACCGCCGATGCCGTCTGAGCGCGGGCTTGTCTTCGAAGCGCTGGAAGCCCTCTTCAAACCTTCGGTAGCGGCAGCCCTGCCCGTGCGCAGCTCTGAACGCACGTTGCACAAGTATCTCGCCCCGAGCTACCGCAACGCGTTCGCGTTCGTAGCGCCGCGCACCGAACTGGCGAGCATCGACGATGAGTACAAGTGCATGCTGCGCTGCCCGCCAAAGCAGCCGCTGCCAAAACCCACCCCGCCCAGCTACAGCTGGATCGACGCGCTGGGCTACGCGATGCGCCAGCCGATGGTGTTGCGCGCTGCCGGGCTGCTTCACACGATCGAGGTGACGCTCCCCACTCCCGATCTATACGCCGAAGGCGGCTGGCTCTTCCTGACGCTCGATGCGAGCAGCGACTACGCGAGCTCAGCCCCGTTGCCGGGATTCCTGCGCAGCTTCGCCACACGCGTGCCCTCCCTGAGCGCCGCTACGAAGAGGCCAATCTTCACCGCTGTGCTTTTCCCGGTCTTCGCCGACGCCACTGCGGCCGCGGCCACGGGCGACTCCTACGACGAAATATTCCCCGAGGCGATTCGCTTCGATGACGGTTTCGCCAAGATCGTTCACGCCGTCCAGCAGGAAACGATGCTGCACCTGGATGAAGCCGGCGAAAGCCCCCCTCCGATCCAAGACCAGGGCATCTTCCTCGGTTGGGACGACGAGGACGTGCTGATCGCGCAAAACCGTCAAATCGGGCTGAATCCCGATGGCAGCGAACCCGCGGAAGCTCCCATGGGCGCCCTCGGCTACCGCGTCGATGCGCGCAAGCTCGGTGCGGCGAAGTGGAGCTCGCTTGCGGCGGTTCACGCCGAGCAAGTCCTGTTGGGCACGCTCGACCTGGGTAGCTTCGAAGGCGAGTTCCGCACCGAAGCTCACCCTCGGAGCTTGGGCGAGGAGCTGTGGCTGCCTGCCTACTTCACCAACTGGACCGGTGAATCGCTGGTGGCGAAGAGCCTCGACGACAAGCTGTTGCGTGGGATTCCCGGCGCCTCCTCCTCGCCGTATACCGCCGTCGGCCTCGACGCGGTGCCGCTGCGCTACGGGCAGAGCTACGAGTTCCGCGCGCGCCTCAGCGACCCAAGCGGCGGCGGGCCAGAGCTTGAAGAAGACGCTTTCAAAGCCGGCGAGCATCCCACGGCGAAGGTTCCCTTCAAGCGCTATGTCCCACCCAAGCAGCCGCGTGTGCAGGCTCAGGAGACCTCGCCGGAACCACTCAGCGTGACACTGGAACGGCCGCTGATCGGCTACCCGGAGGCCGTCTACACCGACATCTCCGAAGCGCAGACCAAGTTGATGGCGATCCACCAGCACAACGTCGAAAATCCCTCAGAACTACAGGAGGTGGGATTGGCGGACGTCGATGCGAGCTATGTCGAGGTGCGTGTATTGGTGCGCACTCCCGCGTTCGATCCCGCCGCGAGCTTCGACGATTGGCTCGAGCTGTATACGACCACACGCGAGTTCCCCTCCAACCCCGACGCGGCGCTCACCCTGACGGGTAGCTACTTGGACGTGGCCCAGCTCTCCACGCTCGATGTGAGCGCCCAGCAAGGCGCACCAGGAAGTGTCAGCGGCCCGCTGCCTCTTCCCACCGCGCGCGACGTACGTCTGGAACTGCGCGCGCTCTGCCGCGAAGATGCGACCTATTTCGCAAACGAAGCGGCACGTCGCAGCCTTGCGGTGACGTTCGACTTCCATCAGCCTGCCGCAAGCGAGCCCGAACCATTCCGTCCGATCGATCCCACGCTCGGCATGCGCTCCGTCTTCCTGCAGCCCGACTCCGTTGCCGGAGAATCCAGGCCCGCGGTGGTGCAGATCCAGAACGATCCTTCTGAAGTGCTGCTGGCGCGCCTCGCTCAAGCGGCGGGGCTGAGCGTCGGCGAAGGTGTGCTGCTGGCGCTGCCCGGCGAACGCGTGGTGTTCGGCTGCGCGGGCCTCAGCCATCGCCTGTCACCCGACGGCGGCTCGCTGACGCTCACACACTTGGCGGAGCTTGCGGGACAGTGGCTGAACGTGGTGCGGGTGGAGCTCGACCGTGACTGGACGTGGAAGGGCGCTGGTAGCCCGTCACTGCGGCTGACGCGCTCGCTCGCGCCCCTGCCAGGAGGTACGACAAGCAGTGAAGAGGTCACCACGGTGCAGCTCATGAGCGCGGTGAACAGCACCGCGACCGAAGCGGAACCTGAGCGCGACCGTACGGTTGTGGTTTTCATCGACGCTTTCAAGGCTCCTCTGGAAGGTGGCTTCCCGCACGAGCTCGCGCTCGGCTACGAGGTCGAGCTGTTGCTCGAGGACGGCAGTGGTGCCAAGGTCTCGCTGTCCAATACGCTGCCGGTCACCACAATCCCGCGCCAGATTCCGCAGGTTGTGGCGGCGGGGTACGCGCTCTCCGAATATCTGGCCGATGAGGAATATTCGAGCACGGGCGAGCGCACGCGAATGCTGTGGTTGGAGCTCGCCGAACCGTTGCAGGACACACGCGACGCTTACTTCGTGCGCGTGCTCGCACACAGCCCCGATCCAATGCTGCTTGCATGTGTCGAACCTGCGGCCGATCCACCGGGCTACGCCAGATCCGTGCTCGACCCTGAGCTGGTGCGCACGATCACCCCGGGCGAGGCCGACGATCTCGCGGGCCTTGCGACCATGCAGAAGCTGATCCCCGCGCAGGGCTCGGATCGCCACTTCCTCGTTCCCCTGCCGCCCGGAGTGTCAGCCGCCTCACCTGAGCTGTTGGGCTTTTACACCTATGAAATTCGTGTCGGACACGACCGCGGCAAGGCAACAAACCCCTTCTGGTCAACAGCGCAGGGGCGCTTTGGCGAGCCGGTGGTACTCGAGGGAACACAACACCCGGCGCCAACGCTGACCTGCGGGGTGACGCGGCTACCCGAAGGCGTGCTCGTCGCGGCGCCTTATGCAAGGCCCTACTACGAAGGTGCAAACGTCCTGCCGCAACCACCTAACACCGAAATCTGGGTCGTGCTCTATGCCCAGGTCCACCAGGCCGACAACGCCTCGATGCGAAATATCGAGCTGGTCGTACGGCGCGCTTCGCTCAAGCGAGAGGTCTTGGGCGCCGTTGGCATCGAGGCTTTCGCAAATGCGGGCACTCCGAGCGGGTTGATGGCCACGGCCAGCTTCAGCAACGCCGATATAGAAGCATTGCTCGCACAGTTTGGGCTCGACGATGAGACGCCGCTGAGCGCGCTCGCGATCGAGTTGATCCCTGAGCCAAACTCACCTTTCAACGATCCGTTGCGTAGCGAGCTCGGCGAAGTCAGGATCCTGCGCACCTCGCCACTGATGACGATCGAGGGCGTCTGCTGCTGAGAGGCGCTGCGCGGATCGAACGCTCGTCAACTCTCTCTTGGGCGGTCAGCCTCTACCGAGATGCTCAAGCGCTCGACTCACGATGCTCCTGCAACAGCGCACGCCAGCGCTGTGGATCGAGTTGCGCTGGATCGGTCCCATCCATGAAGTCGATCAGGACGTCCAGGAACTTCTCGGGCTCGTCCAGCTGTGGAAAGTGACCGGAGTTCGCGAAGATCTCCAAGCGACTGCCTGTCACCTGCTCATGGGCTCTGAGCCCGTGCGCGACAGGAATTATGGAGTCATGCTCGCCCCAGATCAGCAGGAAGGGAATATGACCCGCCAGATATAGCCGGTCTGAGGCGTCCACTCGCTGGCCACCTGGCTCGACGACACTGCGCAGGGTGTGAACGAAAGCGCCGCGGGTTTCGCTGTCGGCCAGTGTCGCGTGACCACGGGCGATCTCCTCGATGTCGGTGCCCGCACGCAGGCCCAGCCGACTGAGCAGACCGCCTGTCGCGCGACCGACGTTCAGCAGTCGTGTGGCCGCCAGCAGGGGAAGGACGAACTCTGACCCCGGTAGCGTGGCCGAGCGCAGCAGCAGGCTCACGTCCCGGCCCAGCCCACCGCTGTCTACGAGCACAAGCCGCTCACAACGCTCCGGGAACTGGTAGGCGAGCTGCATCGCTATACCGCCGCCGAGGGAATGTCCGACGAAGGTCGCGCGGTCATGGCCGAGCGCGACTAGCAGGTCCCTCAAACCGCTCGCGTAGGCGCCCAGCGAATAGTCGCCCTTGGGCTTGGCGGACTCACCGTGACCGAGCAGGTCAGGAGCGATCACGGTGAAGCGGCGCGCCAAATAGGGCATCACCCGCTGCCAGGTCGCGGAGTTAGAGGTGATCCCGTGGACGAGCACCATCACGGGACCGCTGCCCGCCTGGCGATAGGCAACCCGATGACCATGCAGGACGAGGTGACGGATCTCGAGTTCCTCGGCTACCTCCTTGGCTGCAATGCCTGTTGGTTTCCGGCTCAATCCCCCAATTCCTCAGAGACAGATTGGAATAGCGCCATCTGCTGACCGAGCACCTCGCCTGTGTAGGCATCGATGACGCCGATGTTGTCGACGATCGACCCCGCACGGGCGACCAATCTCCGGAACTCGTCGCTCGAGCGGACCTCATCCAGCGAGCCACGCGAGGCGCGCAACAGGATGAAGCCCGCGAGGTCGCCTCCATGCGGAGCAATCAGCACAGGTTCGAAACTGTCGATCCGGCCCTCCTGTTGCAAGGTGCCGTAGTAGGTAAGCGTCTCCTGGAAGACCTCCAACGCCTTTAGCTCGCGGCCCCGAACTACGGGACCCCAGCCAAGGAACAACGCATCGCCAGCCATATCTAAATCCTCTCTGTTGAGGTTTTGACAGCAAGGCTACTCCCGCTCCGGGCGTCCGTCGAGATGACAATAGGCAGCCAAAGGTCATCTAAGGAGCTGGGACTTGTCACTTTTATGCACTCAGCCGCCCAGCGGCGATGGCGGTATCCGTGTCTGGCCCTGCACCTCCGGGATGCTCAGCGCCAGCTCGTCCACAAAGCACCACGACCATGTCTCGCCTGGCTCCAACGAGTGCATCAAAGGGTGGCCGCTTGACTGACTATGCGCTGTGGCGTGGCGGTTGGGCGAGCTGTCGCAACAGCCGACGTGACCGCACTCCAGGCAGATGCGCAAGTGCAGCCAGACGCCGCCCATTCGCAGGCAGTCCTCGCAGCCCTCGACCGACTCGGGCAGCTCGGTTATCTGGATCTGATCCAGGTGTGTACAAGCGGGCATTGAATCCTCCGATCAGGTCTCTTGGGTGCAAGTTTGACATCGAATCCTCCGGTTTACGCTTTTTGGGTGAAGGGCAGCCGCACACGAAAGACCGTGCGGCCGGGTTTGCTGTCGAGCGTGAGCGAGCCGTCGTGGCGCTCGACCACGATCCGTCGCGCGGTCGCCAACCCCAGGCCGGTGCCGTGGCCCACGTCCTTGGTCGTGAAGAACGGGTCGAAGATGCGCCCGGCCAGCTCCTCTGGGATGCCGGGACCGTCATCGGCGATTTCGACAACTGCGCAGTCGCCGTCGGCGCGCGTTGTGATCGTGATCGTGCCCTGCTCGCCCAGCGCGTCGATCGCGTTGTCGAGCAGGTTCGTCCATACCTGGTTGAGCTCGGAGCCGCGCACCGTGAGCTTCGGCAGCGCCCGGTCGTAGTCGCGCACGAGCGCGATCGTGGTGTGCTTGAGCTTGTAGCTGAGCACCGTGAGCGTGGTCTCTAGGCCCTCGTGCAGATCGACTTCCACGAGCGCGCCACGGTCCATGTAGGCGTAGGACTTCACTGCGCCCACCAGCGAGGACATGCGCTCGGTGGACTCGCACAGCTCGGCCGACAGGCGGCCGGCGGTCAGCGAGGCGGCAACCCAGCGCAGCGCGGCGTCGGTCGCGGGGCCCGCAAGTTGGGCGACTCGCTCGAGCCACTGCCGGTCCACCCCGGCCGACGCCAGCGGCTCGGCGAGTCGCCAGGGCTCCGCCACTCCCATAGCCTGCATCTGCTCAAGTAGCTCGTCCTCCGCGTCGGCGGCGTCCAACGCATCGAGCGCCGTGGCTGACGCCGCTTGGGAGATCGCCTGCTGTTGCAGTCCCACCAGTTGCGCTGCGTCCTCTCGCTCCACTCCCGCCTCGACGAACGAGGCCAGCGCCGAGTCGATCGCCTCGAGCGCCTCGGTCATCTGCGCTGCGGCGCGACGAGCCGCAGCCGCCGGGTTGTTGAGCTCGTGCGCGAGACCTGCCGCCATCGTGCCGAGCGAGGTGAGACGCTCGCTGTTCTGCTCGCGTTCGGTCACGCGGCTCATCACCGGGGCTACCTGGCGCATCACGCGCTGATGGATCTCCGGCTGGGCGAACGCCAGGCGCTTGAAGTCCTCCGGGGAGACCGTCGCCATGCGACAGTCGGTCTCGGCCTGCATGCGGACCCCGAGCGTGCCGCCGGTCAGCACGGCGATCGCTCCCATCCAGGTCGGCGCCGTGTGATGGCCGACCGGCTCGCTTCTGCCCTGCGCGAGGATCAGCGCCTGTGCGCGGCCCTCGAGCAGCAGTTGCAGACCCGGCGGCTCCTCACCCTGCTCGGCGATGATCCCGCCCGGGTCGACGTGGCGAGTGTGCGCGAGCGCTACCCACTCGGCCAAATCCGTGTCACTGAGGCTGTCGAACAGGTCGACGCCGCGCAGCTCCTCCAGTGTGACCGGCGGCTCGCTCACCACGCACCCCGCCGCAACCGCCGTGCTGAATACCTCTCCGCAGAGACGGTCCACCGCGCCCAGCGGGAGCCGCGCTCGCCGGTGCTGATGCACCCTGGCGCTGGGGCGAGCCTCATGCCTCGACCAGGTACTCGTGGATCAACGACACGGCCATCGAGCCCTCCCCTACCGCGCTTGCCACACGCTTGATCGAACGTGCACGCACATCGCCGGCGACGAACACCCCCGGCACTGTGCTCTCTAGAACATAGGGCTCGCGCTTCAGCGGCCAGCCGTGCGCCTGCGCGTCGCGGCCGGCGAGGATGAAGCCGCGCTCGTCGCGCGCCAAGACGCCGTCCAGCCAATCGGTGCGAGGGGCGGCCCCGATGAACACGAAGCAGGCATCGGCGACCAATGCCTCCTCGCCATTCGCGCCCTTCACACGCAGACCCGTCAGACGCCCGTCCTCGCTTTCGGCCGCGAGCGCCGAGGTGCCGGTGCGGACCTCGATGTTTGGCTGAGCCGCGATCTGCTCGATCAGATAGTGGGACATCGACTTCTCAAGCGAGGGGCCCCGTACGAGCATCGTGACCTGGGCGGCATAGCCGCTGAAGTAGACGGCCGCCTGGCCGGCGGAATTGGCCCCACCGATCACGACAACGCGCTGTTCAGCGCATCCACGCGCCTCGGTCATAGCCGCGCCATAGTAGATGCCGGCACCGGTCAAATCCGGGAAACCTGGCGTGTCGAGCTGGCGGTAGGAGACCCCGGAGGCGACGATCACGCAGCTTGCGCTGAGCGCGCCGCCGCCGCTCAGGTCCACCAGGCGCGCCGAGCCCTCCGCACGTAGACCGACCGCCTCCTGCACCGTCAGCAGCTCAGCGCCGAGGCGCCGCGCCTGGTCGGTCGCGCGGCGGGCCAGGTCGGAGCCGCTCAAGCCCGCCGGAAAGCCCAGGTAGTTCTCGATGCGACTCGACTGGCCCGCCTGTCCTCCTGGCGCCTCGCGCTCGACCATCACTGTCTTCAGGCCCTCGGAGGCGCCATAGACGGCTGCCGCGAGTCCCGCTGGGCCGCCTCCGACTACGACCAGGTCGTAGTGCTCCTAGTGCCGGAGTGCCGCTGACGCCGAGACGCTCGGCCAGCTCGAGGATCGTCGGGCGCTCGAGCACTGTGCCATCCTCCAGCAGAGCCACAGGCAGACGCTCGGCGTCGACGCCGGCGACACGCAACAGCTCGCGCGCCTCGCCGTCGCGCTCGACATCCAGCCAACGCGCGGGCACCCGGTTGCGCACCAGGAAGTCGCGCAGGTCGTGCGACTCGCGCGAGAAGCGATGGCCGACCACGCGCACGCCGCCGGCCTCCAGCGCCGCCCCCGCCTCCCATGTGGTGAGCAGATCCTCCACGACCGGGAACAGCTGCTCCTCCGGTGGGTCCCACGGCTTGAGCAGGTAGTAGTCCAAGGCCACCTCATTGATCGCCGCGATCGCAGCCTCGGTATCTGCGTATGCGGTCAGCAGCACTCGCTTGGCATCGGGGACGAGCTGTCGTGCTTGCACCAGGTACTCCGTGCCCGGCATTCCCGGCATGCGCTGGTCGGCGATCAGCATCGCCACCTGATCGCCGCGTGTGCGCAGCTCGCGCAGGAGCTCCAATGCCTCAGGCCCCGAGCCGGCGCGCAACACGCGGAAGCGCTCGCCAAAGCCGCGGCGCAGGTCGCGGCTGACCGCCGCCAAGACCGCCGGCTCGTCGTCGACGACGACGATCGCGGGACGGCGTGACTTGGGCTCAGTGTCAGCGGCTTGGACAGGACGCTCGGCTTGCTCTGACATGTCTCACATGACAGTACCGGTCTTGACCCTTTCACCGGGTGGGATCTTCGGCGAGCCTATATCTCCATCCCTGAGTTGTTCCGGGTCGTGCATGCACGACCCGGCCGGACCGTACATGTACGGTCCGGGACAGCGCCGCATGCGGCGCTGTCTTCCCCGAGATATGGATTAACTGGTCAGTCGAGGAAGGTCACTATGTCCTCTACCGGTGCGCGTTCAGGGGCGCGCTGGGCCTGCACCGGATAGCCGAGGTGGAGCAAGCCGATGGCTTGCTCGGGCGCGGACATCCCCAGTCCGGCGCGGACCGTGGGCTTCTCCAAAATCGGCAGCGTGCGCCAGTAGCCGGCCAGTCCACGCGCATGCGCCGCCAGCAACACGATGTACGCGGCGACCGCTGCAGCCAGCAGATCGTCGTGCTGTTGGGATGGGTCGCCTTGCGGCTCGACCCCCACGACGATCAGCGTGGGCGCGCGCTCGAGCTTGCGCGCCGAGCCCGGCTGCTCCAGCTCTGCCTCGCGGGCGAGCAGGGCCCGCGCTTGCGGACCGAGCACGCGAAAGCGCCACGGGTTGGTCAGGTGATGGTTGGGCGCCCAACGGGCGAGCTCGAACAGCTCCAGCAACGTTGCCCGGTCGACCGGCTCGGGGCCGTAGGCCTTGTGGGTTCGGCGCGTGCGGATGAGAGTCTCGAGCTCCGCATTGGTGTGCGTGAGGGCCTCTGTAGAGCTGGAAGTCGCAAATCCCCCCGCAGGCATCTGTGCATCTGGCATAGCCGACACCGTAGCGTCCTACCATCTACAGATGGTGACGAGATCCGCCCATCTGGATGCGGTGTCAGCAGGGCACGACCGCAAGCGCATGCTGCTTGGCATGGGCCTGAGCCTGGTCGTGGTGATCGCCGCTCTTGTCGTGGCGGCGCTGGCGCTCTCCGGCGTGAGCTTGGCAAGCGACCCGACCGCACTCGCGCGCGTGTCCGTGCAGCCGCTAGGCGGCACGATCGAGCACGTCGAAGCGTTCGGGCCCGACGGTCAGAGGGTGCCGCTGGCGGTGCAAGGCGGGCGCTTGACTCCGCTGAAGCAGCTGACTCCCGGGGAGCGGGTATCCGTCGAGGTTCAGGTACACCGGCCCGGATGGCTCGGCTGGGCCTTGGGCAGCCAGCGCACCGAGCGACTGACGCTGCAAGCTCCCGTCGCAAACGTGAGCGAGCAATGGATGACGGTCCCCGCGGGCTCAGCAGTGCATGTCAGCTTCGATCAGCCGGTGAGCGCCATCGCCTATGGGAGCACTGGCCGTCTTACCCACCGCACGACGCTCCACGATCCCCGCAGCTCGATCTCGCTCGGAGCCCAGCCGGCGACCGGCAGCACTGAAATCGCCGCGGCCGCGCGTTCCTGGGAGACGGTTGGCAAGCCAATGCAGGTGAGCTGGTTCCCGCAATCGCACACAACCGTGATGGCCACGATCCCGGCCTCGGGTGCACCGATCTCTCCTTACACCCCGATACGTCTGACGTTCTCAAAGACGGTGAGCGAAGCGATCGGGTCGAACCATCCGACGCTCTCGCCCAGCGCTCCTGGACACTGGCGCGAAACGGACAGCCACACTTTGGTGTTCACACCCTCGGGGTTCGGAGCGCCGCTGGGCTCGCAGCTGCGCATCCAACTGCCACGCGAGGTTGCGGTGACAGCAGGCAGCGGGGACTCACTGCGCACCACCAGCCAAGTCGAATGGACGGTGCCCGCCGGCTCCACGCTGCGATTGCAGCAATTGCTAGCCGAACAAGGCTACCTGCCGGTCGACTGGCAGCCCTCTGGCGCACCGGTGGCGCGTACACCCGGAGCCGAGGCGCAGGCCGCTGTTGAACCACCAAGCGGGAGCTTCGACTGGCGCTATTCCGACACGCCGCACCAGCTGCAGGCTATGTGGGCTCCGGGCCAGGCGAACACGATCACGCGCGGTGCGGTGATGAAGTTCGAGAGCAGCCACGAAATCACCGTCGACGGTCTTGCCGGGCCGGGCGTCTGGCGTGCGTTGCTCAGCGACGCGATCGCCGGCAAGCGTTTGAACAGCGGCTACACCTATGTGTACGTGCACCGTGAAATTCCGGAGGTGCTCACGCTGTGGCACGACGGGCACACAGTGCTCACCTCGGCCGCTAACACAGGTATCGCCGGAGCCGAAACCGAACTCGGGACGTTTCCCGTGTTCGAGCACATTCCCGAAGGCACGATGAGCGGCACTAACCCCGACGGCTCTCACTACGAAGACCCTGGGATTAAGTGGATCAGCTACTTCAACGGCGGCGATGCGATCCATAACTTCGACCGCGCGTCCTTCGGTACGCCGCAGAGCCTTGGCTGTGTCGAGCTACCGCTGCAGTCCGCCGCGGAAGTGTGGCCCTACACGCCGATCGGCACGCTCGTTACGATCGAAACGTAGAGCGTCTTTCAGATGAGCTGTGCGCCGGGAATGAGCTGCGCCGGCGGTGTACATGGATCGTGGAAGCTGGTGTATGGCTCATCTTTGAATAGGTCCGCCTAACACCCCCCTTTTGCGAACGCTTAGATAAAGGTTAGGTACCAAAATAAATCTCCCAGCTCCATGTAAAGGGGGTGCTGAGCGTGCAGGTCATCTTGAAGACCCTCTACAAGGCATCGCGACCCGCCGCCCACGCACAGGCCGCGGCGCGATCGAGCAGCAACGTGCCCGCCGCTCAGACGTGCTCTAGCTCGCTGCCGCCGCTTGGACCTCTGGCGGGAAGTCCGACATCTCAAAGACCTGGCGAACCTCGATCACGTCGCCCTCAGCCGCCGGACAGTGCGAGGCCCACTCGACCGCCTCCTGCTTGGATTTCGCCTGGATCAGCCAGTAGCCACCGATCAGCTCCTTGGCCTCGGTGAAGGGACCGTCGATGACGTTCGCCTTGCCGCCGGAGAAGGACACGCGGGCGCCCTTGCCCGCCGGGTGCAGGCCGTCGAGGCTGAGCAGGATTCCGGCTTTGGCCAGCTCCTCGTTGTAGCGGCTCATCGCCGACACGGCCTCGGGGCTCGGATCCCAGTTGGCTTCGTCTGTGATGTTGGGGATCATGATCATCATGAAGCGCATCTCTGTTGCTCCTCTTTAGTGGGGTTACGCCTCGGTGCGCACCGTTCTCGACAGCTTCGCACCTTGGCTCTACCTGTACGTCGAACGAGCAGCGCCAGAATCGACACGACTCTCACCCGAGATCGAGCTCGTCCGCAGAGCGCGTCTCAAATCCTCCAGCTCCACATCAAGGGGGTATCGATCGTGCAAGGTCATTTTGAAAGACCTTCTTTGCGCGAAGAATGCCCGCGCCTGAGGAGGCGTGTGGGAGAATCGATCCATGCCCACGCAGCTGAAGTACGTCGATCCCAACCGACCTCGCGGCTTGTTTAGCCGCGCCTTTGCCTCGTTTTCCGCCACTCGCCCCGGCAGGCTGTTCTCAGCGAAGGTCGTTTGGAAGATCGATCCGTATCTGTTGCGCGCGACCCGCGGGCGCCTGGGCATGGGGCTTGTCCTCCCCACCGCTCTGCTCGAGACCACCGGCGCGAGGAGCGGTGCGCTGCGACGCAACGCGGTCATTTACTTCCACGACAAAGACTTGGTCACGATCGTCGCCTCGAAGGCCGGCGCCGCCGAACACCCCGCTTGGTTTCACAACCTCTGCGCACACCCCGACGTCAGCTTCGGTGGTATCCCGATGCGGGCCACCGTGGTCAGCGACGAGGCTGAGCGGCAAAGAATCTGGAGGCTGGCCGACCGTGTCTTTGCGCCCTATGCGACCTACCGACGTGAAGCAGCCACGGCAAACCGGACGATCCCGATCGTCCAGCTCAGCGCGCGCTAGTCGGCGGATGCTCACCGAGATAAGCGTCGGGGAGAACCGCAACGCCGGCGGTGAGTGGACGGTCTAAGGTGTCCTGACCGCTATCGAGACGGGGTTTGTCTTGCTATACGTCGGACTGGGCATCATCTACATCTTCCTGCTGCTTTTTCTTGGTGTCAGGACGTACCAAAATCGTCATTGGGTCTTGCTGATCCTCGGGTTTGTCATCCCTTTTCTGTGGATCATTGGCGCGATGCTGCCGCCAAAGGGCATGTCGCACATGGACGAGCTTTATGAGCGACGCGACGAGACCAACTGAGGTCCTTCATCGACAGCTTGTAGTCACCAGCGCGCACAGAAGTGCCTTCTACATACGCTCTGCTGAGTTGTCCTTCGGCCTCCAGCCGAACGGATTAGTCGTGTCGTGAATTCTGTCGGCGTTATTGGACACCGCGTAGAAGACCGTGGAGCGGCCTGGCACTGACTCGACCCTCAGACACGCATCGATCGCGCTCAGGAGATCGTCATGACTCAGCCAGGTTGCCGTCTGCCCCGCTCCCGTCTTGACAGAGTCATCTTGCGTTACACCGCCAAAGCGCACACCGACGAACTCGAAGCCGAACTGCTTTGAGAGGGTCTTGCCCACCTCCTCCTCGATGAGCTTGTACACGCCATATGGCGTCGCGGGAGAATAACTGCCCGGGACGGTCAACGGCTCAACCGCGGCGGGATCGCGGTAGTTGTCGGCATGCACCGAACTGGCCATGATCAGGCGTTTCACCTCAGCTCGCACCACCGCCGTGAAGACGTTTACGTCTATCTGCACGTTCTCCGGATAGACGCGCATACGCCGCTCGATGGGGTCAGCCGGTGAAAATCTGCTGGCAAGGTGAATGACCGTGTCAACTCCAGCCATTTGCGTCCACAGGACCTCGTAGTGGGATATGTCCTCAGGCAGATCCACACTCCTGATCTGGTACTTCCCACCTAGCCCACGCCGAAGCACCGAGCCGATGATTCCTTTGGAGCCGGTGATCAGGATCGTGCGCATCCAGCCGGGCTATCCCGGAGCTTGCCTTTCGCTGCGCTCCTGCTCTCGCGCCCGCCGGTACTCGTTGACGACGATCTCCGTGAGCTCCTCGACGGAGGTCTCGTTCGTTGGCTTGTCGAGTGTGATCACTCCGTCTTGGATCATGCTCACGCGGTCGCAGGCCTGCAGCACGTGGACGTAATTGTGGAGGATCATGATGATCGACACTCGGCCCTCCGCCTTCAGCCGCGCCACGAGGTCGAGGATCATCGAGCCC
Source organism: uncultured Solirubrobacterales bacterium (assembly GCA_963844095.1). Lineage (GTDB taxonomy): Bacteria > Actinomycetota > Thermoleophilia > Solirubrobacterales > Solirubrobacteraceae > Palsa-744. The sequence continues at coordinate 52,352 of CAWJND010000008.1, read as the reverse complement.
TCCTTGGCGCCCATCGCCGCGAGCGGCTCGTCGAGCAACAGGATGTCGGCGTCGGAGTTGACCGTGCGGGCGACCGCGATCGCTTGTCGTTGGCCGCCGGACAGGCGCGCGACCGCGACGTCGATCCGTGGGATGTTGATCCCGATCTCGTCGAGCGCCACGCGGGTCTCCTGCTTCATCCGCCGGTTGGCGAGCAGTGGGATCGGATGGTGCACATGCTCGCGGCACAGAAACATGTTGTGGTAGACCGACAGTTCGTCGATCAGCGCAAGGTCTTGAAAGACGGTGTCGATCCCTTGGCTGCGCGCGTCGTCGACGCCGCGGGGCCGGTAGGGCTCTCCGTGCAGGAACATCTCGCCCGAATCCTGCTTTTGAAAGCCGCTGATGGTCTTGATCAGGGTGGACTTGCCCGAGCCGTTGTCGCCCAGCAGACCAAGCACCTCGCCTTTGCGCAAGTGCAGGTTGACGTCGCGCAGCGCGGTCACGGGGCCAAAGCGCTTGGAGATGTGTTCGACTCTGAGCACATCGTCGGGCGCCGAGGTCGGCGGGACGACGGTCTCGATCGGTTGCGCGTCAGCCACTGCCATGCCCCCTGCGCGCGCGTTGGACGTAGACGTTGACGGTCATCGCCACGATGATCGCCAGTCCGAGGTAGAACAGCTTGTAGTTGGCGTTTACCCCTTGCAGGACCAGACCGTCTTGGAGGATCCCGAGGAACAACGCACCGATCAGCGCGCCGATCACGGTGCCGGACCCGCCGGCCAGCAGTGTCCCGCCGATCACCGCCGAGGCGATCGCGAAGAAGAGGATTTCGTTTGCCCCAGAGGGGTCGGGCTGGACGGAACCGGCGCGGACGGCCTCGAGGATCCCGACGAGCCCGGCGGTGAGACTGCAGAGCACGAAATTGCGGATCGTTATGAACCTCACCGAGACGCCCGCCTCGGCGGCGCCGAGCTTGTTGGAGCCGATTGCTACCGTATGCAGCCCCCAACGGGTGAACGTGAGCGCGGTTTGCAACAGGAACACGATCACGAGCGCCCAGATGAACTCCGAGTATGTGCCGGCACCAAAGATTTTGGCGAACGTGCCGACGTGATTGACTGTTTCGGTGAGGAAGATGTGGTGGCCGTTGACCACGTGTTCCACCTTCACTGTCGTTTGGTGGACCTGTGCTCCGGGCGTGTTGACAGGCGCGCCGTGGGAGACAATCAGACTGATTCCCTCGAAGGTGAATAGCATTCCGAGCGTCGCCACGAATGAGCTGATTCCTACGACCGCGGTGAAAAAGCCGTTTACAGCACCCACCGCCATACAGCACAGGAGCGCGATCACGACGCTTGGCACCAGCGAGATCCCGGCGGTGGACAGCTTGTAGAACAGGATCGGGGAGAACAAATACATCGCGCCGATCGACAGGTCGATCTCGCCGAGGATCATCACGAACACCTCGCCCGCCGCAAGGATCGTAAGCGGCGCGAAATACGGCAGCAGCGTCTTGAAGTTGGCGCCCGTCAGGAAGTTGTTGGTCTCAAGCGAGAAGTACACCGCCGTCACGATTGCCACGACGATGATGCTGCCCTCGCGCAGAGACAGCACGCGCGCCAGCGGACCGTGCGTGTCAATGGAGCGCGCCCGCGGTTCCGGACCCTGCCCGCTCGCCTGGCTCCCAGAGGCAGGCGGTCCCCCTGTCACGCTGGACACCTACGAGCTCCTCCACTTGGCACGCATGGATGTCACGAACTCCTCCACTGGGCGCGAATGTCTGTTGGGATCACTAGGCGGGTGTGCCGGCCTTGATCGGAACCACCTTGACTTCGGTTGACGTACCCTCAAAGCGGGTCTTGGATTCGACGTACGGCGCGACCGTTTCCTTGTTGAGGAACTTCAGGCCCGTGTCCGTTTCGGCAGGGCCCGTGAGCGAGCCCGACACTTGCCACATGAACAACTGCAGGACCGGAAGGAAGCCCTGTAGGTAGGGCTGCTGGTCGATCGTGAATTCGATGTTGCCTTCCTGCAGCAGCTTCTGCGTGCCTTCGGTCAAGTCGAAGCCGCCGGCCTTGATTCCCTTGGCAGCCAATCCGTACTTCTGCATCACCCGCGCAAGGCTTTCGGTGCTGCCTCCGTCCACGGCGTACATGCCCTTTGTACTCTGATGACCAATCCAATAGGCGTCGATCGTTGAGAGCTCACCCGGGACCGCCGCGCCGGTCGCGACCGTGTGCACCGTGATCGGCTTGCCCGAGGCCTTGATCGCCTTTTCAGCGCCTTCGATGCGTGGTTGCAGATTGGCCGATCCGGGTGTCGCAATGAACAGCGCGACGTCGCCCGAGCCGACCGCTTCGACGATCCTTTCACCCATCTTTTCGCCGGCCATTTTGAGGTCCTGTCCGATGTAAGACAGGCGTGCGTTGCCGGGCGCGTCGGCGTTGTACGCGACGACGGGGATACCTGCCTTCAACGCCGATTCGACCGGAGCGTTGAAGGCGTGCAGGTCGATCAACGAGACCGCGATTCCATTGGCACCACTTGTGATCGCGGTGTTGACCGCGTTGACCATCTGGTTGACGTTGCTGCTTTCCGAGCCCGTCCACTCATACGAGCATCCCAGCAATTTGCATGCATCGGCCAGTCCATATTGAGTCGGCACGAAGAACGGGTTGGTGGTGACGTGGTTGACGGCCACGAATTTGTAGTTGGGATGCGAGCCGAACACGGCCGCGCTACCGCTGCCGCTGCCGCTGGCACTCGAGCCACTGCTTTTGCCGCAGGCGGCCAATATGCTGCTCGCCGAGCCGGCTGCTATGCCGGTGAGTGCCGTGCGGCGCAGGAACGCACGACGATCCAAGCCTCGCTGGCCGATCTCCGGACGCTCCAATAGCTCCGTGAGCGCATCGACCTGATCTGTCTTTGACATCTGTATCTCCTCCTGTATGGAGGCCGCGTCAGGCGACGCGGCGCCCATCAATACATTTACCCTCTGAATCCATTCGTATTCAAGGACTTCAGATGGAGAGGGCTATCGTCAGGGCATGGCTTCGGCATCCGCCAGCCCACAGCCCCCTTCCGGCCGCCCAGATACAGCCGGCCGGGAAGAGCCGGGACCAGATGCCACATGCCGCGAAGCTCTCGAGGCGTCGGAGTCGGATACCACTCGACGAGTAGCGAACGATCCACATGAGCGTCCGAAGAAGGGACACGCGGCCTATGGGCCCCTCAGCATCGAGCGGCATCTCAAGCAGGATGGTCGGGCACTCATCCTCTACACCCGCCGAGAGAGCCAGGACCTATGAGCGAGCAGCGCTTCAACGAGTTGCGCGGAGAGGAGGTCGTATACGCGATCCAGCGACAGGACCGCACTTTCCTCCCTTCGGAGGATCACTGCCCCCTATGCCCCACGCCTCCCGGCTCCCAATCCGAGGGTGGTGTGCGGACGGAGATCCCTCTGGCGGCGTTTGAGATCGCCGTCTTCGACAACCTGTATCCCGCCTTTCGAGCGCCGGAAGGGGCGGCGGAGGTAATCGTGTACACCGACAGTCACCACGGCTCCTTCGGCACGCTAGCGCCCGAGCGCGCGGAGGCGCTGATGTGGGTTTGGCGCCACCGCTACCAAGAGCTTGGCGCCAGAGAGGACGTGCGGTATGTGCTCATCTTCGAGAACCGGGGAGTCGAGGTCGGCGCGACCTTGCACCATCCGCACGGGCAAATCTACGGTTACCCGTTCCTGCCGCCAGTGCCCAAGCTCGAGCTGGCGGCGGACGCGCGCTTGAGGGGCTGTGCGTCTTGTGAGCTGCTGCGCGGCGAACTGGAGGACGGGCGGCGGATCGTGTACGAGGACGAGCACGTCGCCGCCTATGTCCCCTATGCCGCCCGCTGGCCGTATGAGACGCATGTCGTCCTCCGGCGGCATCGCCCGAGCCTGCTCGACTGCGAGCCCAGCGAGCTACGCCTGCTCGCCGAGTGCTTGCAGAGGCTCACTCGCGGCTACGACGCTCTGTTTGCCAGGCCCTTCCCGTATGTGATGGTCGTCCACCAAGCGCCGACCGACGGACAATCCGATGGGCACCTGCACGTCGAGTTCTACCCACCGCTGCGTACCGCCACCAAGCTCAAGTATCCCGCCGGCTCAGAGCTTGGCGGAGGCACGTTCGTCGGCGACACGCTGCCCGAGGACTCTGCCCAGGCGCTGCGCGAGGCGATCGTCAGTGTCGCGTGAGAGCGTCAGCGCTTTTGCTCCCGGTCGCGTGAACCTGATCGGCGAGCACACCGACTACAACCAAGGGCTCGCGTTGCCGTTCGCCATCGCCGAGGGAATCACCGTGCACGCCACGACAAGCGGCGATGAGCGTATCTTCGCCCGCGCACTCGACTATGGCGAGGAGGATGGGTTCGCGCTGGCCGAGGCCACGAGCGCGACGGGCTGGCGTGCCTATGTGCGGGGCGTCGTCGCCGAGCTGCGCCGAGCTGGGTACCCGCTGATCGGGGCCCGTCTGAAGATCGGCGGCGATCTCCCTCGCGGCGCCGGCCTGTCATCTTCAGCGGCGCTCGAGGTGGCGCTGTGCCTTGCCCTGCTCGGTCTCGTCGGCAATGCCGAGACTGATCCTGTCGGCCTGGCCCGGCTGTGCTCCCGCGTGGAGAGCCAATGGGTGGGCGCACAGACCGGGATGCTCGATCAGCTCGCCTCGCTATGTGGCGCACCCGGGATGGCGATGCTCATCGATTTCCAGACATTCGAGGTCACGCCGGTTCCGCTGCAGTTGGTAAGTGGCTGGCGATTGGTGACGCTCGACTCCGGCGAGCGCCACGAGAACGCCGGCTCCGCCTACAACGAACGCAGAGCCGAATGCTCTGAGGCATGCGAGCTCTTGGGCATCGATTCACTGAGGCAAGCAAGCTGGGAGGTCCTCGAAGGACTGCCCGAGCGGCTGCGACGACGCGCACGCCACGTGCTCAGCGAGAACGAGCGAGTGACGGACACGGTCGCAGCGCTGCGGGCAAACGACCTGCCCGCTTTGGGGCACCTGCTGAACGCTTCCCATGCGAGCTTGCGCGACCAGTACGAAGTATCGACGCCCGCCGTCGAGGCGACCGTCGAACGCCTCCTGCATGCGGGGGCCGCCGGCGCGAGGATCGTAGGGGGCGGTTTCGGAGGACATGTCCTCGGCCTGCTGGCACCTAGTGCTTACGCACCGGAGGGCGCCCGCGAGGTGCATGCGGATGTAGGCGCCCACCTGTCGAAGCCAACCGGGACGCCGGCTGACTGACGGCCCTATCTGACTGACGGCCCTATCTGACTGACGGCCCTATCTGACTGACGGCCCTATCTGACTGACGGCCCTATCTGACTGACGGCCCTATCTGACTGACGGCCCTATCTGACTGACGGCCCTATCTGACTGACGGCCCTATCTGACTGACGGCCCTATCTGACTGACGGCCCTATCTGACTGACGGCCCTATCTGACTGACGGCCCTATCTGACTGACGGCCCTATCAGTCAAGCTCCCGGACGGGGACACCGCGCCGGCCGGCGCCACCGTCGGGCAACCTGCGGGCCCCCGGCCACGGGGCGTCGCGATCAGGCCCTACGTGTCCTGAGGGCGGACTCTCGGCCGTGCGCCCGGATCTCGAGATAAATCTCCGTTCGGTGTACCGAAACGTTCGAGGGTGCCTGGATACCGAGGCGCACCTTTGTGCCATCGCTAGACAGGACCATGACCTCGATGTCGTCGCCGATCATGATGCTCTGTTTGTCCTTCCGCGTTAGAACGAGCATGAGCCTCAGTTCCCCGACTTGATCCAGCTCAGTCGGACTTCAAGTTTAAGGGCGTACGCATCGGCCAGACCCTCGGCGCATCGACTTCCCTTTGCTATGCAATCTCTCATACAAGCTTAGCGCCGGAATGACGATCTGGAGCCGAAAGCTCGTTATGGTTATAGAAGCGAACATGATCGAACTGGTCAAGAGTCCTTCGATGCAGGTTCTCTCCAAAGGTTGCCTTGCTCTTTGGCTGGTTGTCTCGCTCGTGTTCGCGGCGCTACTCTTCGCCGTTGGTGCCCAAGCGCAGGGGACGAACGCCCCCGACGGCGCCGCGGAGACGCCGATAGGCGAAGTGGCTACGAAAAGCGGTGCCCCTCCAGAAGAAGCCCCTTCTGTGATCGAACAAGCACCGCCCGCGGCCGAAGAAGCACCCTCCGTGGTCGAACAAGCACCGCCCGCGGCTCAAGAAGCACCCCCTGTGACCGAACAAGCACCAGAACAAGCACCTCCCGCGGTCGAACAAGCACCCCCTGTGACCGAACAAGCACCCGAACAAGCGCCTCCCGCGGCCGAACAAGGCCCCCCTGTGGCTGAAGAAGCACCCCCTGCGACCGAAGAAGCACCCTCCGTGGTCGAAGAAGCACCCTCCGTGGTCGAACAAACACCGCCCGCGGCGGAAGCACCCCCTGTGACCCAACAAGCACCCGAACAAGCACCACCCGTAGCCAAACAAGCACCGCCCGTGGCTCAAGAAGCACTCCCCGTGACCGAAAAAGCACCGCCCGTAGCCGAAGAAACACCCCCTGTGACCGAAAAAAAGACCGTCGAACAGACTGCCGGCGAGGTGGGCGCTGAAGCAGGCTCCGAAGCCATCCAACGGCCGGGGGAAGACTCGCAGGTGGCCGCCGATGCCTCAGGACTGACTCATAAAGACGCGACGGGCGAAGTCGCGCCGGAAATCTCGATTGCCGTGACGACTTCTGTCGCCCCCGCCACCGCGTCTGAAATCTCTATGTCGCCCGTGCAGGCCCAGCCGTCTCTCACCTTGCGGCCGCAAACGATCTCGGCACGCAGCGCTGGGCAGATGAGCTGTGTCAGAGCATCGATCACAGCAGGCTACGCCGATGGCTGGTTGGACATCTCGGTCGCTTCGTCGTTATCGAACGTGCCCTTCACCACTGCCGAGGCCTCGTCGACAGCGATCGCGGCAGGTGCACCTGCCGGCAACCTAGGCGGTGGCTATGCGATTGAGAACCATCCCTCCTCCCCCGGATCTGGGTTCGGCGGCGGTGGAGGCGGTGGAGGCGGTGGATCGGCTGCGGGGGGTGGTTCAGGCTCCGCCTCCTCGGCATCCTCCACACTCGTGGATGTTCTCCTCCAAGCAGCGCCTCGCGCGATGCGACGGTTGCGCCTTGCGCAGCCGTCATTGCGCCCGTCGTTCTTCGTTCTGATCCCAGAGCGACCGGACTAGCTCCTCCCGGTCTCTCTACCTCGGCCTGGATCACCCCTGATCCAGGCCAATTGGATAACAGATCGAAGTTCTGTGAAAGGGGCTGTATTGATATGACGCATCATTTGACATTGTCAACGGCAAGTCAGCGTGCACGTAATCAAGGCGACGAGGTGGAAGCAGCCTCGGATCGAACCGGCGCCAGCGACGGTGAGGCTAACTCGTTGGTTGCTGTGCACTCCCGGCCGCAGCTGACGCTCGCGAGTACGCCTGTCTGGAGGCATAGGCTGATCTTGACAGGCAAGTTGGACTGTCGTTCGGCTTCTGAGCTCGAGGATGAGATCGAGTGCCTATGCCAAGAAGGCGTTACGATCCTCACGCTCGACCTTCGTCAGCTCGACGCGATCGACCCAAGCGGGGCCACGGCAATCGCATTCTGCGGCGCCGCTTGCAGGAAGCGAGGACGTGACTTCGCCGTGATCCCCGGGTCTGGCGTCATCCATCGCGCGTTGACTGAGGCGGGCGCCACGGACTTGCTGACGCTCGATCGGAACGAGAGCGCTGTTCGCTGTTATCCGAGCTCCTCTTCAGGCGGACTTTTCTCAGATAGGTCGACCACGATGATCAAAAACTTGTGACTGAAGCCGTATCTGCAAGGGTGTCGCTTCGAGGTCGCTAGTTCCCCACAGATGTCTTGGGCAAACCCTAGCCCCGAAGAATGGGGTGGGGGTTGCGCAAGAAGAACCCGGCGGGACCGAGGTCACCGGATTTGCGGCACTGTCATGTAGCAAGCCCGACACGATCTGGGGTGCCTGGAGCGCCTCCCAATCCAAGCCGAGCGGTCCGATTAAGCGGCCGGTTGCATCACCGTGAAGGAGGCTCCCTGGGGGTCGATCAGGCCGGCGAAGCGTCCGATCGGCATGTCCATCGGCTCGTTTGTGACGGTTGCCCCGAGCTCGCGCGCCTTGGCGACGACGGCGTCGCAGTCGGCTACCGCGAAGATCACGTTCCAGTGCGGTGGGATCTCAGCCGGGAAATACTCGTCGCTCATCTGCATCATGCCCCCGACCTGTTTCCCTGCCAGCTCCCAGACCGTGTAGATCTCCGGCGCGCCCTCGAACGCTGGGGGGCGGCCCTGCCAACCGAAGACTGCCTGGTAGAACGCCTTGCCTGCGTCCGCGTCACGGGTGAGTACCTCGTTCCAGCACAATGAGTTCGGCTCGTTCACGAGGTCGGCGCCGGTGAACGTCTTCGGCTGCCACACGCCAAAGACGGCACCGGTGGGATCGGCGAAGAACGCCATCCGCCCGATGTCCATCACATCCATCGGCTCGACCGCCACGCTGCCGCCGGCCGCCTTGACCTTGGCGGCGGTCTCCTCGGCGTCGGCAACGCTTACGTAGGTGGCCCACGCAGTGGGCTGGCCCTCCTGCATGATCCCCATCAAGCCGCCGATGTTCTTGCCGTCCTGCTGGAACATGCGATACCCGCCGGTCTCCTCAGATCCCGGCTCTGTCGCGCTCCAGCCCATCAGCTCGCCGTAGAACTGTATGGAGGCATCGGTATCAGGTGAGGCAAGTTCGACCCACGACGGGGTTCCTGGTGCGTAATCGGGCATGGGTTCTCCTTTGCGGATGGGGACACTCACGATCGTGGCAGATCGACAGGTAAGTTGCATGTCTTCGGTTCCGGTCGGTGCATGCACCGACCGGCGACGGCGCACATGTGCGCCGTCGTTCGGGGCGCGCATGCGCGCCCCGCGCAGGGCCGCATGCGGCCCTGCGTTCCGACCCGTACATGTACGGGTCGGCCCCCAGACACATGTGTCTGGGGGCTTCATCAGAAGGAAGTTATCCGTAGTTTTCCGTTCGGTGTCCACGGCTGGAGCTACTGGGTATACATCGTGGGACCACTTGCTGGTGCGCTGATAGCGGTTGGGTGTGCCTTCGTGCTGCGTGGCATGGGTGGCGACGCGATCTCCTACGCGGCGGGTTCCGGTACCCTTGACGAAGGCAGCCTTGCCGCGAGGCAGCGCCTTTCACAGGCCATCGACCGGGGCGAGGTAGCGCCTTCCACCGACACGGACACGGACACGGACACGCAGAGGAGGGACGCGTGATCCCGCAGCATCTGTGGATGAACAACCAGATACCGGAACGGCTTGGCGTTCATCGCGTTACTCACTGCTCAACGACCGGCTCTCGCACAATTGCTGCCAGCTTGAGCAGGTAGGGAGCAGCGCCCCGGTGAATGTTGCCGATGACAACCCAAACCACCGGTGCCGTCCTGCGCATCTCGTACTGAAGGAACGTGGTCATCACCAGTCGCTCGTGATGCAGCCGCCACACCATGTGGCCGCTCAGCAGCCTCGATCGTGCTTCGAGGTGCAGTAACTCCGGTTCAGACGTCACGATTCGCCAACCGAAAACGTGGCTGGAAGAGGCCCACGGACCAAGGCGAAATCCAAGAATCCAACGGTGTATGAGCAAACCCGACTGGCGGATCGTCACAGGCAGGCGCTCGGCGCCATCGCGTGCCCATTGCTCGGCTGAGCGTCGGTCCGTCGGGCTCCTCGTGACCTCGAAGGCGTCCGCGTAGTCCAGTGAGGCGACGGTGGATGGAGGCTTCTCGGACACCACGATACGGCGTGCTCGCTTCCTCGCATTTGAGCGTGTGCTTGAGTGCTTCGAGCTCGTCACCAAAGAACTCCTCCAGACGGTTATCTCTCAGGATGTCCATCCATACGGCAGCGTATAGATGAATGCTAGCATCATCATCGGGAGTGTCAACACCGAACCGAACGCGATAGAGAAGCGATGGCGCCCCCGACGCGCACGCCTCGCAATAGGTGGATCGAAGAGGGGCTGGGTGCCCTTGCCGGTGGCGGCCCCGACGCCGTCCGGATCGAGCCCCTAGCCCAAGCACTGGGAGTCAGCAAGGGCGGCTTCTACTGGCACTTCAAAGACCGCCAGGCGCTACTCGAGGAGATGCTGGACACGTGGGAGCGCACCTGGGTTGACGAAGTGATCGAGACCGTCGAGGCCGAAGACAAGGACGCAAGGTCGAGATTGAGGCGACTGTTCGCGCTGGCCGCCGCCTCAGGCGGTGAGCTGCTGAAGATCGAGCTGGCGATCCGCAACTGGGCCCGGTGCGAGGAGGCCGTTGCAGAGCGATTGCGACAGGTTGACAACAGGCGGATGAACTACATGCGCTCCCTGTTCGGAGCCATCTGCGAGAACGACGACGATGTCGAGGTTCGCTGCCTACTGGCCTTCTCGCTGTTCATCGGCGGGCCCTTCATCAGCGCCGATCACGGCGGGCGCAGCCGGGCGGAGATGCTGGAGCTCGCTCTGGAGTGGCTCACCCGATAGTGCGAGTCCATCACGGCTTTGCTGGGGTTGAGTCCTCCGCCTCGGTTCCATGCTTGGGAAACGAAGTCAGTGCAGTCCTCGCTGAAGTACGGATGACTGTACACATGGTTGTTGGCCCACTCAACAGGCCCTTTCCGGAGAACGTTGTGACTGCCGGGCTCCCGATCGACTGCTGCGACGATGAAGGCGCTTTGCCAAGCGACGGTTGCGACAATCAAGCGGCTGCATCGGATGTTGCTCAGCAGCGGCCGTTGAGCCTGACGCAGGTGCGCAGTGCGTCGAGCACCGCCACACGCTGGGGGAGAGCGCTGGTGCGTAGCGCGAAGCGGCTGCTGCTCTCCACGACCAGCCAGGCGTCGCCCACGCGCCGGCCGGTGATGTCGCCGAAGATTCCGCTTTGCTCGTTCACCACGCCAGGATGCCCGGCTACCGGGGTCGCGCCAGGCAGCGGCGCGGGGAAGGTCCCGGGGTGGTGGGCATCGAGCAGCAACGCGACATCGACCGCCCAGCCGCGATCGGTGATCTCGGTGTCGATGCACGAGAGATACGCGCGTCCGATCACCTGCGGAATCGGCCGCATCCGCAACACGACGTTGCCGAGCTGCTGCTGCGCTCCATGCATGCGGGAGCTGTCGATCGCACACGGCCCCGCCGGCGGGCTGCGGCGCACGAGCACGCGCTGGCCGCGCGCTCTGCCGGCAAACCTCGGGATCATGAAAAGTGTATGCAGACCCACCTGGGGACTGCGCTGCCAGGAAACAGTCGGATCGGGAATCCACGGAGTTCCTCCCGGCAGCCGGCGAGTCGCAAGCTCGCGGCCGTTGGCGGCCAACGCGACCGGATTGAACGCTCCGAGCGCCTGCGATGAACCACCATGCTCAACTTGCGGAAAGCCGACCGCGACGCGGTATCCATCCGGCAGGCGCGGTTCGGGTCGTGTGAGGATCGTAAGCATCGGCGAAGCACGCACCGCGGCGACCTGGGGAGCAGTGAGGTAGTAGGCGACTTGATAGGAGAAGTGCCGGCCTTCGCGCCCGCCCGACCCGCCGACTACGTCGGCGTCGATGAACGGTTCGGCGACGGTTGGTCCGGATCCGCAGCCGCTGGCACCGCCTCCATACTGGCGCTCGAAGTGGCCGTGACCGAGCGACCGTTCCCGAGTGGTGAATTCCACTTGATCGCACCAGCCCACGTGACCGCCGGCGATGTCGGGCGTGAACGCGATGCGGTAGCCGGTGCGGCCTAGCGATTGCCTCGGCTCGGGTACGGTGCCCGCAAGCGGAGCAGAGGAGTGCGTGCCGCTGAGCAAAACCGCCGCCGCGGCACCGCCGGTGAGCAACGCCATGAATGCGAGCAACGCGAGCGCTCTCGCACCGTGGCGCCAACCGGGTCGCACAACGGGCGCCCACGCGACGCGCTCCCGCGAGTCGGGGTCGGTGGCGAGAATCGCCTCTACCTGCCGCCGGCGGGCGGGCGGCGCGAGCACCGAGCGCGGATCGACGCTCGGATCGGACACCGGGTTGGCCGCCCGCACAAGGTCGATCGGATCATGGCTCATCGGCTCGTCGCCGCTCATCGCTCTCCTCCTTCGCTCAGCGGCTCGATCAGCGCACAGCCCGTGTGCGCAGGGTGCTCAGTCTGCGCCGCCTCGGACGACGCGCGTTCGAGCAGCTGCACGAGGTGGCCACGGGCACGATGAAGCCGGACGCGGAACGCAGCGCTCGAACAGCCGAGCGCGCTCGCGGCCTGCGCTGGAGAGAGTCCCTCCCATGCGACCAGGAGCAACGCCTCGCGCTCGCGCACCGTGAGCGCTAGCAGCGCATTACGCAACTGCGGCTCGACTTCCTGACTCACCGGCCCCTCCTGCTCGGGGGGCGAAACAAGCGTGCGTGTGAGCCGCGCGCTGAGCGCCGCCGAGCGCAGGTGTCCGCGGCGGTGGTTGGCGAGGGTACGGCGCGCCACCCCATATAGCCAGGGCAACGGCTCCCCCGGCACGCTGTCCAGCGCGCGCCAAGCCACGAGGAACGTCTCGCTGACTACGTCCTCCACGATCGCTTGCGGAGCGCGACGCAGCACATAGGCGCGTACCTGCGGGTGGCAACGCTCGAACAGCGCTTCGAATCGCTCTCTTCTGTGCCTTTCAGGCGGCGTCATCATCTAACTATGTCCGGGTGACCCACGCACGTTACATCCGCCCACGCGGCGAGTACGGCTTGACTTGGCTGTGTAGACGCGTACTCGGCCGATGCAGCGCGAAGGAGGTGTCCGCGGACAGAAGCTCAAAGCTCATGCAGGGGCGTATGAGGCGAGGGAACCGCGTCCGGCACGCCCACCTCGCCGCGACTCGCCCAGATCCAAGCTCAACCTGTACCGCCAGCCTGCTCAAGTCGACCTCTAAAAGAGGGGGCAATTTTAATCGGGGCCGCCCGGACTCGAACCGAATCTGGGGGCTTCTGTGGGGGGGGGTAAATCGCCCGTCTTTACCGGGCCTAGGTGATCTCAGATCAGGCTCGTTGGCGTTGACAAGGTCGGCCAGCCCATAGGGGTCTACGCGACAATACAGCCACTGGACCCCAACGCAACGACGTTGGGCCACCCCCTGAGACTCCGCACGAGAACTGCTCACACAGCCGCTACCAGGGCACCCCGCGTCGCTCTCCGGGTCTGTTGCTCCTATAATTGCGAGGAAGTGCCCTGCTCGTCATTGAGTCGCAAGGCTGAATCCGATGCGTCAATAAGGTGTCTGCGAATGGCGTGTGGTGCTGCGTCTTTCTCGCGAACGGCGTAGGCTGGCAACCTCCAGCGTTGAGCTGCTCGATTCCTCCGCTTTCGTCCAATCCAGGAGCGTGAGCCGTGCGTGCCGAGGCCCTTGCTTCCGGCGATCTCGCAGCTCACGCGGACACGGGTGATCAAGACGGTGGACGCCAACCTCTGGCGAGCGTCGTTTGACCCACCTCGATGATGTAGCCATCGGGATCGCGGATGTAGCAGCGGATCTCGGTCTCGTGCTGCTTTGGTGGCGTCAGGAAGTCGGCGCCGCGCGCGCTCCACTCGGCGTACACCGCTTGGATGTCCGCAACCCGGATGTTAAGGAAGCTACTCACCCGATCCGGGTCGGGTTGCGTCTCGAGCGTTACGGTCGGCTTGTCGTCGGTTGGAGCGCCTCCGACGTTGATGATGATCCAGCTATTGGCTAGCGCGACGTACGTCACCTCGTCACCCGCCTCGCCGGAGATGACCGTCTTACCGCCGAGTACGTCGGTGTAGAAGCGCCGAGAGCGCTCGACGTCATCTGAGACGATGAAGTGAGCCACGACCATCTCCTCGTCGATGTTGCTCATAATGACCTCCGTTTGGAATGGACTCCATAGTCGCGCCTTACACCGCGCATCGCGCCTGTGTGCCCTGGTCCGATGCCCGGTCGCCGCCGCACGCTTCGCTCCGCGTCCATCACGACCTCCCGTTCTGAGGAGCGCGATGGGGTGTCGCTTGGAGAGACGATAGCCCCACGGTCAGTGTCCGGCGCTCTGGCCGCCGTCGATGTGCAAGACCTCTCCGGTCACGAAGGGCGCCGACTCGAGATAGAGGACTCCACCGACCATATCCTCGATCTCGCCCACCCTACCGACGGGGTGCAACGCGCCCATCCCGGCGTAGGAGCTCGCGTCGTGAATCGGCGTTTTGATCACGCCCAGAGAGACGGCATTTACCCGTAGACCACGGGAGGCATACTCGATTGCAAGCGATTTGGTGACCGCGACCAGGCCCCCCTTGGTCAGGACGGACAACGCGGCTGGTGTGCCGCTGTCGGCCTGCTCAACGAGCGTCGTCGAGACATTGACCACGTGCCCACGGCCTTTGTCGAGCATGTGTTTGATCGTTCGCGTCGTGATGTGAAAGAAACCGACGAGGTTGACGGCGATCAGGGCGTTGAAGTCCTCAAGCGTGTGCTCCGTGAAAGGGATTTCCGATGTAGATCCCAGCGTTGTGCGAGTGCCCGTTCAACGCAGCCGCAAAGCGGGTGTGCTGCTCACCCTGCCGGACTCGGCACGTGCCGCGCAGGACGACCTTGACTTCTGCTCGGATGAGAGGAGAGTATGCGCGACCCGACGGAAGCGTGGAGGCGATATGAACAGTATCCAGGCCGGGGAGTTCAAGCTCGAGGTGGTGGTTCTGCCGGTCTCGGATGTTGACCGGGCGAAGGAGTTCTACAGACGCCTCGGCTGGAGGCTCGACGCAGACGTTGCGCGCGGCGAGGACCTTCGCCTCGTCCAGTTCACGCCACCGGGCTCCAGGTGCTCGATCCAATTTGGCACGAACATCGCGGCGGGGGCGCCCGGCTCGGCCCAGAGCCTGTACCTGGCCGTCTCCGACATCGAGGCTGCGCGTGAGGAGCTGCTGGCACGCGGCGTGGATGTGGGCGAGGTGTTCCACGAGGAGGCGCTGGGTGCTCGCTTCCACGACCCCGGCCGTGTGTCCGGGCCGGCGCCCGACCGCGGGACCTACGGATCATTCGCCGTATTCAGCGACCCAGACGGCAACGGCTGGCTGCTGCAGGAGATCACGACGCGGCTCCCGGGTCGCTGAAGGGAGAGACCGATGGCCACGGCGTATGAGTCGGTGGAGGATCTTGCGGAAGCGCTCAGGCGCGCGTCCGAGGCGCACGGTAAGCACGAGGAACGAACGGGCCAGGCGGATCCGGACTGGCCTGACTGGTACGCGCTCTACATGGTGCGCGAGCGCGCCGGCGAGGAGCTGCCGAGGTGAGCAGCGACTATGACGTGATCGTGCTCGGCGGTGGCTCGCCGGGCGAGCACTGTGCCGGCGCTCTGGCAGAGGGGGGACTGCACGTAGCCGTGGTAGAGCGCGAGCTCGTGGGCGGGGAGTGCTCCTACTGGGCTTGCATTCCCTCCAAGACGCTGCTGCGGCCGGGCGAGGCGGTCCATGGTGCGCGTGAGGCGGCCGCGAGCGCCGAGGTCGATGTCGAGGCGGCACTTGCCTGGCGTGACTTCATGGTCTCTGACTATTCCGATGCCGGCCAAGAGCGCTGGCTGGCCGATCGTGGCATCGAGTTGCTGCGCGGTAGTGGCCGTCTCGCCGGCCCGGGCGTCGTCGAGGTCCACGGCGTGCGGCACACCGCCGATCACGTGGTCCTCGCGAACGGCGCCGATCCGGTCGTGCCGCCCGTATCGGGTTTGCGCGAGCTCGACGGCGTCTGGAGCAACCGCGAGGTGACGTCGATGAAGGCCGTTCCGCGGCGACTATTGATCCTGGGCGGCGGCCCGGTCGGCGTGGAGATGGCGCAGGCCGTTCGTAGACTCGGCGGCGAGGTGGCCGTGATCGACATGGCTGAGCACGTACTCGCGCGCGAGCCGGCATCGCTGGGTAAGGCGCTCGGAGAGATGCTACGCCGAGAAGGCGTCGAGCTCGTCCTGTCCGCGAACGCGACCGCCGCACGACGCGAGGGCAAGGACTATGTGCTCGAGCTCGACGACGGGCGCGAACTGCGCGGCGACCGGCTGCTGGTCGCAACAGGCCGGCGCCCGCGCGTTCATGGGCTCGGTCTTGAGACCGTCGGCGTCGAGGCGAACGCGCACGGCGTTCCGGTCGACGCGCACCTGCGCGCGGCAGAGAACCTGTGGGCGATCGGCGACGTAAACGGCCTCTGGCCGCTAACTCACGTCGGCAAGTATCAGGGCGAAGTGGTCGCCGCGAACATCTTCGGCCAGCCCCGGAAGGCCAACTACGAGGCCGTTCCGCGCGTCGTCTACACCGACCCGCAAGCCGCGGCAGTGGGCGCTTCCGCTGGCCGTTTCAGCGCGATGGTCCCCGTGTCGGAGCTGTCGAAGACCGCCACCTACACGCGCGCATATGCCGAGCAGAACGGCTTCTTGACGCTCCTCAGCGACGGCGAGCGACTGACTGGCGCCTACGCGCTCGGCCCCGAGGCGGGCGAGTGGCTGCAGCAGGCCACGCTTGCGATTCGTGCCCACATCCCACTCGACGTTCTCGCCGACACGATCCAGCCGTTCCCGACATTCTCGGAGATCTACGTCGCCGCGCTGAAGGCGCTCCACGGCGAGATCGCGGCGACGCCCAAGGCGGTCGACGCGAGACCGCCAACGGCGAGCTGACGAACGTAGCTGGGAACTACACCTAGCTCATGCGGGCTCCCCGACGGCCGTATTCGACAGCCACTGAGGGGGGGTCCAGTCTCCAGGGGCGGTGGTTTGCCCGACCTCGATCAGATAACCGTCGGGATCGCGGATGTAGCAACGGATCTCGTACTTGTGCTGCTTTGGCGGCGTCAGGAATTGAGCACCGCGGGCGCTCCATTCGGCGTACACGGCCTCGATGTCTTTGACGCGGATATTGAGGAAGCTGCTGACCCGGTCGAGGTCGCGTGGCGTCTCCAGAGTGACCGCGGGCTTGTCGTCGGTCGGGCCTCCGCCCACGTTGATAACGATCCAGCTGTTGGCAAGCGCGATATTGGTCGGTTCTCCGCCCGGACCGGAGAAGGCGACCTTGCCACCGAGCACGTCGGTGTAGAAGCGCCGAGAGCGCTCGACATCATCCGAGACGATGAAGTGGGTCAGCACAATTTCCTCTGACGGCGATCTGGGTTCGGCCATCTGCCACCTCCACTGGTTGGAACTCATACCCCGCTTACGGACGAGTCTTCAGCCGATACCCCGATGATCGGGGATCCATCTCGTTCCACGGTACAGCTATAGGCACCACGTGTAATCCGATGGCCCTGCCTTCAGGTGAAATCGGATCGGCTCACACACGAGCTTCTCATCCCCCGCGGGTCGTGGTGGCCTCCCTCATGCACTGGCGCGTGAGGGAACAGGCCTCGCGGCCGAGCTGGCACCCTGCGAGAAAAGGAGTTCAGCGCTGATCGACTCGCCCGGCCGTGGCAAGCCTCCAGCTTCGCCTTACGCGAAAGCCGGCACCTCTGACGATCTTGCGAGCAGATACTTCTGATCGGGGCGGACACCGAGCCCGGCATCGAGTAGCTACTGATCGAGTGTCACCAATGGCGTGTCCCGGCGACCAGCGGCCGCACGGTACGGCTTCAGGATGACCGCTCTCGTCTCTCAGTTGGGGGATCTGAGGCGTGTTTTCGCTCCACGTGGGCGACCGGAGCGCGGTCAAGCGTCGATCCGGAAGAGTTCCGTGAATCGCTCAAGCAGTTTCAGGTTGCCCTTCAGGATGGTGACCACGTCTTGCTCCACGGCCTGGGCAGGGGTCAGCGTGCCCGCGATCAGGTAGCGGATGCCGGGGCCGGTGGCGAACCGCAGTTCAGGCTCGCTGCTGGGCAGCGAGCCTCCCACCGGCGGTGCCGGGGGAGCGATCTGGACCGCCTTCAGCGCGCCATCGCTGACCTGGGCACGCAACTCGACGGCACCCACCTGGATCTGGAAATCCAGTGACACTGAAGCAATTTCTGGCCTGAACGCGGTTCGCAGAGCCATCGTCAGCGAGTCGGCGGTGACGATGTCGTCATCCTTGGGTTCGCCCATCGACCGGAATCCCCACCGGCCGAGTGCCAGCACGATCGGCTCGAGTTCACGCCCGTATTCGGTGAGCTCATAGACGAGTCCGCAGCGTGCCAGTGGGACACGGCGGATCACCCCGCTCTCCTGTAGCTCCTTTAGGCGTGCGGAGAGGATGTTCGTCGGAATCTTGGGCAGACCCTGCTTCAGGTCGGTGTAACGACGCGGACCGACGAGTAGGTCACGGATGATGAGCAGTGCCCAGCGTTCCGTGACCAGCTCGACGGCAGTGGTGACCCCACAGTACTGTCCGTAGCTGCGGGCGGCCACTCAGACCTGAGCCTGCTCGGCCAGATATGCCTCCGGGCCTTGTTCTGCTGCCTGCGGCTCCATGTACAGAAAGGACAGGACGTTGCCGTCTGGGTCTTCCAGGTCACGGCTGTACATGAAACCGAGGTCCTGGGCCGGTCCATGCTCGGAACCACCGGCGGCCAGACCCGCCTCGATCACCGTGTCCACTTCCTCCCTGGAGTCGCGGGTGAACGCACTCTGGACCTGTGCAGTGGTTGCCGGGTCGGCCACCTGCTTATCGGTGAAGGTGGCGAAGAACTCGCGCTTCAGCATCATGAAGTAGATGTTCTCCTCCCACGCCAGGCAGGCGGCATTATCGTCGGTGAAGAGCGGATTGATGGTTGCGCCGAGTGCCGTGTAGAAGGCCTTGCTGCGATCGAGGTCGGCGGTCGGGTAGCTCACAAAGATGTTCGTAGGCATGACGGCTGCTCCCTTCGTGGTTTGATCCGGTGGCTTGATACTTGCAAAAAACAAGTGAGCTTGTCAATAGCAAGCACGTTGGATCCGGCCGCCCGACGGTTCAGTAGTGCGTGTGGTGCGGGTGCGCCTCATTGCCAGTTCTCGCGTCGAGCCCGAAGCGCGCGGTGCGGACTTGTTTGTCAACCTCGAAGTCGAGATAGAGCAGTTAGCGGCCGGCGGTCGGGACATGAGCGGTGAAGCTCACCGTGGGGCCGGCCAGCTCGGTCGGTGTCGACTACTGGAGTGGGCGTGCACGTGCAGGGCTACGCGACTCAGTACCCGCAGCTCAGATCAGACCTTGAACAGCACAGTTCCAGGATGTAGACTGCTCCCTATGTATATCGAGCGCAACAACAGCCTCGGGCGTAGGTGTTGACGTTGCGCCGCCGCTGGGTATTAGACGAGCTCTCGTCGTAGGCGCAGTTCGCGCCAAGCCCAGTTTGAGGTGGGCGCCACGCCCGCCATCCTGGCGAAGTGGGCGTCGCTGGCGAAGCGCTCGGCGCCCGCCGTCTGTCCGATCAGGATGGCGGCGGTGAGCGGCCCGCAGCCTGTCTCGGCGAGTAGTTCGGGTCGGTGGACGCGGATGAGGTCGCGTAGCTCGCGCTTGAGCGCCTCCGCTTCGCCTGTGAGCGTGCCGATGCGCTTGCCCTGTTCGCGGGCGATACGGACCCTCGCGGTTTGCGGCATCGTCCGTAGTCGGCGGCTGATGCGCTGGAGCTGGCCGGGATAGTCGAGCTTGCGTGAGGGGATCTTGGCCTCAAGTTCGGGGCGAGGATCACGAGGTTCCAGCGCAACCGGTTGATCAGTCTCGTCCGCTCTCCGACGAGGATCTCGCGGTGATCGCACAACAGTCGAATCTCGGACACCTGCATCAGCGGCTCGGAGTCCAGCGGGCCGTCGGTCCCAGGCATTGTTATCTCCTCTCGTTGAAAAGCCGCACGGCAGGCGACGAGTTCGCGGTTGCGCCGCCAGAAGGCGCGTGGCCAGTCCAGCAGTTCGGGTTCCCCGGCTACTTCCTGGCCGAAGGAGGCGAGCCACATAGCCCTGATCGCGGACTCCACTTGGCCTTACTCGCCTTTGGTCAGGCCGCCTGGGTACTTCGGGATGAATTCGTAGACTCCGGTTCCGAGATGGGAAAGGCGGCCATGCGTGACTCGACGCGAGAAGGCCGCCATGCGCAGCCGCGTCGAGCGCACGCTGTACTTGTCGGCGTTATCGGCAACGAGCGATCGGAGCAGGGGAAGTCCCACGTTCGCGTCGGGCTCATAATCAATCAGCCAGTCCTCGTATAGCCAAATCGCGGGGCATTCCGGATACAGCCCGAGGGCGTGACCGAATGTGGTTGGGAGTGCGTGGGGAGCCTCCGTTCGCAACGCTCGCCGTGCTGCATCCCGACTGTCCTTCGGTACGAGGGCGAACGTGCTCAGCCGCCCATCAGTGAAGCGCGACCATTCCGGTACAAACCGATCAAGGACGTTCAGCGCGTGGTATGCGGCGCCCCACTCTGACCTGCGCCCAAGCATCAGAGCGATCCACAAGAAGTCTGGCAGCATCTCGAGTGCCACGAATGCGAGCGCATCGGGCCGACCGCCATCAGCGGAGGGACCAATACCTTCTTTCGCCAGTGATGGTCCGCGAGGATCACATCTCGCCTGCGCTTTCGATTGGACTTGCGCGCCACACCTGAATAGTCGTTTACGCGCAACTCGTCCTGCACTCAGCTCGCCCGGCCACCTGCCATCATGGAGGCATGGCCGAGCATGCACATGTCAAGCTCAGCGGCGACATAAGCGGGCGCTACGTCGTGACCGACCAGCGTGCGGGCGGCGAGCTGACGCTCGTGCCCGACACCTCCTGGGAGGCGATCCTTGAGCGCTCCGGTGGCCGGGAGATGACCCCCGACGAGTCCGCCGAGTTCTGGGCTGAGCACGAGCCCCACATGCTGCCGCCCGACGACGAGCCGTAGCCATTGCCCCCAGCCGGACAGCGCGGCTTCCCCGCGCACTTCGATCAAGGCGCCTGGGCCGAAGACCTAGCGCGCACCACGCCGGCAGGGCGCCAAGCCGCCGAAGCCGCTAGGCGCGAATACGAGCGGAACGGGATTCCGTTCGAGCACATGCGGCGTGTACAGGATCAAGGTCACGATGGGACGGTGCTTGCCAACTGCGCCAAGGTCTACCTTCCACCGCCAGCGGGCCGCTTCGGCATGGTCTTTCGTGCGATCAGTGTTGACGGACGGCCACGCCTTGCTTATCTAGCGTTCGGCGTGCGCCACCAACCCCACGACTCACGACGCGCAACCGTTTACCAGCTCGCCCATCAGCGGTTGCACGGCCAAATGCCGAAACGCTAGACCCAACAAGCATGATGCTTGCTGCCCCATCGGAGGCCGAAGAAACGCAGCGAGCGACTCAGTTGATCGAAGGCGGAGCCGAACTGGCCGCCGCGTCGATTGGTGCCGCAGTTGGCCTCATTGGTGGTCCACCAGGCGCGTTTGGCGGCGCAGCGGCCGGCGTGACGGCTACGCGTCTGCTGCGTCGGCTATGAGCAGACATCCAGAAGCGCATGCTTGCTCCCAGGCAACGCATCCGCGCTGGCGCCGCGTATGCCATCGCCGCTGAGGAGATCTCGCGTCGTCTCCATGCAGGAGAATCGCTGCGGACGGACGGATTCTTCGACACGAGGCCAGGTGGTCGTCCGGCAGCAGAGGAGTTGCTTGAGGGAGTTCTGCACGCCGCCGCCGATGCCTACGAGGAGCGCAAGGTCACACATCTGGGCAAGCTCTACGCCGCGCTCGCCTTCGATGCAACGACGAGCAGAGCGCATGCTAACTACACGATCGCACTCGCTCAACGACTGACGTACAGGCAACTCGCGCTGATGGCGGTCATATGGGACCACGACGCCGTGCAAATAGCCGAGGCGGCGGCTCAGGAGGAGCCGCGAAAGCAACTGCTTTTCAGCGAAGAGCTGGCAATAGAGGTCAATGAGCTTGAGCGTCTTGGTCTCGTAGGTCGCGGTCAACTTGGCGGCAGTCCGCAACGTGGAGGGGCCACATTCGTTGACGCGAGCGGCGTAGGCATCACAAGCCTCACGCTCACCGGCCCCGGCAAGCGTCTCTACGACCTAATGGAACTCCACGCTGTGCCCCCGGAAGCACGACGAGAAGTAACCGACGCATTCACCAAGGGATGGTCCGCCTAGCGCCGTCGTGAGGCGATGGAGAGGCACCAAGGCGCTGAGCCTGGATCACGGCCTCATCTGCGCCCTCTGGCAACAGGGGGTTGAGACCCCACCGGCGATCTGATCTCATCGCGCAGCCCATGAATCGTGATCCCAAGCACGAGCACTGGCCGCCCGAGCCCCTGGGTGACCAAGCGACAGCTTGCCGACCACCTGAGCGTGGGCGTGGCTGGCTTCGCACCGATTCGCCTTCGTTCGCCTCAAGCCGACTCGACCGAAGATTTTTGTCCCGTATCGGCCCCCGAGACGACCTTTCTAAGTCGGGAGGCACAATCGAATATCGGGGCGAATGGTTAGAGTTGGCTTTCCTAAGCGGTTTTCGGGAACGCCTGCGGTCCCATCTGCGGTCCTCATGCCACGCCCATACCGGGCGTCGCGCCCATCGAGACCCGCTGTATGCCATCCCGCACACGCGTATGCTGATCCGGGGAGTCCGGCGCCGGATGCTGGGTAAGTCCGATCCCTCACAAACTAACAAAGGGGCCTTGGGAAGCGCTTGCGGTACGGCGTTGGCGCTCTAGCGTCGTTGCCACGGCGCAACGAAGCGCGCACTACCAGCGCACGCGGCGCAGATGCGGTTCGCGACGAGCGCGCAGAGCGGCTACTCGTAACCTGCGTCACTAAGACGACATCTTTAAACAGCCAAAAGCCTTTTCGTAAGGACGAGTTATGAGATTGAGGCTCGTACCGTCAGGCTCTCGCACTATCGGTCCCAGTTTACGAATACGGACACGAGTGCGAGCCATAATCCTGCTTTGACCCTGTACGACGAGGGACACATTCACAAGTTCCCCAATGCGAGGCTGATGTTCGTGCGCGCCGACTTCGATCGCTTCTGTGTAGCAGTGTCTGCTCGCATCGTCGCCCATTGTTTCCGTGCTGCCTTCGTCATGGACGTGATCTACCGAGAGATACGCCGCGAACAGACGCTGGCCGCCTTCTTCTTCCCCTTCGAACTTTCCCCGCGGGGCAAAGGGCAACGCTCGATTGAGCCGGAAGTAAGAGACAAATCCGGAAATCGGCTTGCCATCCGCCGCCACCTGTCGTGTGATCGTGAGGTCCTCGAACTTATAGCTCGACGCGGCGGGCTGCGCACGCGACCTCACCGATTTCTCGGCCAGCACCGCCCCCGGAGACACCAGCGCGAGCGCGCCTGCGATGACGAATAGGAGCACTGGCCTCATGCTAGTTAGAGTATGTCGGCAGCGTTTTGGGAAGCGCCGATCGTTGAACGAATGCCCAGCTCCCTTCTCCTCGATTCGCCCTCGCAAGCGGCCCGAGTCATCACGTCGATGATTACTTTGCGGCCCTCGCAGAGCTGCCCGTCCTCGACTCCGTACTACTCTGTGCATCGGCTGCCAGCACTTCGCCCAAGGCCTCCGGGCCACCCTGGATCAAGGCATCCACGCCCGGCGCACCAGCTCAATCTCGGGACTCTCGCCCATAGCCGTGATTGTCGCTCATCCACTCGCGGGAGGCTGCGGTCCCTTTGCGGTCCGTTTTTGCTCTCCCTGCGGTCCATTTGCGGTCTCCAGACCAACGAACAGCCGCGAACACGAGCGAATAGCGTCCCACGGGACCCAGTGTCTTCGCGGCCTTTCGCCTGTATTCGCTCGTGTTCGCGGTTCTCTAAGGCAATCGGGGCTATTGGTGGTAGTTGGCTTGGGTGCTGGGGATTCTCAGGGTCCTGAGCGGTTTCGTGAGCGGTCTGCTCAAGGGCGTGCTGCGGGAGGTTGCGATCAAACTGTTCTTCCTTAGAACAAGCCCTCCGTGCTGCCGCGCGAGACGCCGAGCTTTTGAGCCGATGCGGTCGATCAATCTTTCATTACATCCATCACCCAGACATCGAATCAGGTCGAGAGCAGCTCAATGCGGTTGCCCCACGGGTCTTGTGAGTAGAACCGCCTGACGCCGGCCAATGCCTCATCCCAGACCACCTGCTCGCCGACATCTCGCAGACGGTCGGCAAGCACGTCGAGCTCACCGGCGGCTACGCGCATCGCTGGGTGCGCCTTGCGCGCTGGTGCGAAGCCATCCTCGACGCCAACGTGCAACTGCTGCTCCCCACAGCGAAACCAGACTCCGCCGCGTCCACGAAGCGACTCGGGCTTCTCGACCTCCACCAGCCCGAGAAGAGTCCCGTAGAACCGCCGCGCCTCAGCCTCACAACCTCGCGGAGCCGCCACCTGCACATGATCGAGGCCGACTACGCTCATCCTCCAAAGCTAGCTCACCGCGCTCGTGCCACCACCCACACGAGCGCTTGACACGACAGAAGTTCGATCACTAGGGTCGTGTCGTGTCCTCTCATTCTTCTTCGGCTGCAAGCGTCGAGCGCAGCCCGCGACGCGGCGCGTTGAGCGAGCCGGCACTGCGCGTCTGCCGTGCGCTGCTGGCGCTGATGGCGCTCACGGCGATCGGCTACGACGTAGCGGCAGGACCGGGCGTCAGCGACGGCGACTACATCAGCTATTTCACCGTCCTGAGCAACCTCTTCGCGGCGGCGATGCTCCTGCACGGAGCGCTCCGCCCCGCACACACGCGCTCTCGCACGGTCGAGTTGCTCAGAGGCGCCGCAGTCGTCTACATCCTGACCACCGGGATCGTATACCTGCTGCTGCTCTCCGGACACGCCCCGGCATACCCGTGGGTGAACGCGATCCTTCACTACCTGATGCCTGTGGCAGTGACACTCGACTGGCTATCCGACCCGCCTAGCGTGCGCCTCGACCCCGCGCACACGCTCGTAATATGGATGGCCTTCCCGCTGCTGTACATCATCTACACGCTGGCGCGCGGCGCAATCGTGGAGTGGTACCCGTACTTCTTCGTGAACCCCCACCGCAATGGCGGCTACCTGCTCGTCGCCGGCGACTGCCTAGCGGTCGGGATCGGCATCGCCGCACTGATCTCCACGACGACCTGGGCGGGCAACCGTCGGCGCGACACGCTTGCCAGCGACTGCTGAGGCTCTGGCACGCAGCCATAGCGCGCCTTCGTGGAGCGCGATAGCGGCTCTTGATCTCCGCACCGATGCCGTGCGATCTCGTGCGTGGGGGCGCGCCGTGATCGGCCGTTCAGGCAGCTCGGTCTACGTATTCGCGCAGTGCTGTGCGGGCGATCTCGCTGACGGAGCGATGCTCCTTGTGCGCGCGTGCTCGCAGGGCCTTGGCGAGATCGGGGTCGACGCGAACCTGCACACGCGGCGAAGCGCCCTTTGTGCCGAGGGACGGCCGTCCGACCGTAACCCTGATCGAGTTGTCCAAGTCGTAGCCGCGCTCGGCCTCGTCGGCCAGCGCCTCAATGTCCTCGTCGGTGAGAACCTCACCGCTAGCTGTCGTGAACTTAGTCACCTCCGATCCTCGTAACGCTTTCGGTACTTGTCGCGCAGCTCCATCGCATGGATGACCAACAGCTCGTCGTGCTTGCCCGCGACCGCCATGACCTCCAGCGCATGTCCATGATCGTCGTCTCCGAGATAGACGACGCGCGTCGAGCGTGCGCGAGCCCCCTCCGTGTCTGGCGGCGGCTCGTCGAAGCGGACTCGATAGTTGACGATGATATGGCGGATACGGTCCTTTGAGATGCGGTGACGGGTCGCAGATCGCGCGAATCGCACGTTGGGACCGTCCAGTTTAGCAATTGTGTCAGACATAATCAAATATCGAGAGCTTCAGAACAAGCTCTCCTGTGATGGCGTACGCGAGACACGGGGAGATGATCCCTGGCGCTTGGGACGGTTCTCGGCGCGTGTGGCGTATGCGCCGACGATCCGGTCGAACGCGCGGCCCTTGTCGCGGTGGCCGTAAAGGCGGCGGACGAGGTTGCCTCCGTCTTGGTGGCCGAGTGTGATGGCTACGTCCTCGGATGACATTTCCAGCTCGTTGACCATGTACCAGCCAGCGAAGTGGCGGGTGGCGAGGTAGAGGCTTCCCTCCCAGCCTGCGGCGGCTCTGAGGGCCTTCCAGTGGTAAGCGCGGGAGCTTGGCGTCCAGTGCTCGCCCCGCAGCGAGACGAAACAGAACTCACCCTCGCGCGCCAGACCCAAGAGCGCATCGCGGGCGTGTGCGGTTAGCGGTGCCTCGCGCCGCAGATGGTTCTTCGGCGTGTCGAACATACGGGTTGCGGCGCTGAAAGAATTCGGGCCTATGCGTCCCATATACGTCCCTCAGATCACCCTCGTGCCAAGGCTTCGCGCTCGCCTAGATGTCAAGGCCGGTTGAGGATTGACCCTGTAGCGCCGGTTGAGATTTGACCCCCCTGGGGGTGGGGTGGGGTTTGGTTTAGTCGCCTGTGGGTTCGGCTGGTCGGGTGCCGAGGTCGTGGTTCTTTAGGCGGTAGCTGTCGCCCTTCAGCGAGAGGATCTCGGCGTGGTGGACGAGTCTGTCGATCATGGCGGCAGCGGTGGCGTCGTCGCCAAAGATCTCGCCCCAAGCGCTGAAGGGCTTGTTGGAAGTGACGATGAGGCTGGCGCGCTCGTAGCGGCTGGAGACGAGCATGAACATGAGGTTCGCGGCTTGCGGATCGAACGGGATGTAGCCGACCTCGTCGCAGACGAGCAGTGGGTAGCGCTCCAGGCGTCGCAGCTCCTCCTCGAGGTGGCCTTGGCGTTGGGCGTCTGCGAGGAGGGCGACCCACTCAGTGGCGGTGCGGAACAGGACTCGTTGACCGGCCAAGCAGGCTCTGATGGAGAGCGCGATCGCGAGGTGTGTCTTGCCGGTGCCTGGCGGGCCGAGAAGGATCACGTTCTCCTTGCCGTGGAGGAAGTCGAGTTGGCCGAGATGCTCGATCACCTGCTTCTTCACTGAGCGCTGAAAGGTGAAGTCGAACTCCTCGAGCGTCTTGCGCGCCGGGAAACGCGCAGAACGGATGCGGGCCTCTCCGCCGTGAGCCTCCCGAGCGGAGGTCTCGGTGGAGAGCAATGCTTGGGCGAAGCGCTCATAGCTCCATTGCTCTGAACGTGCGCGCTCGGCGAGCTTCGGCAGCGCCTTCGCTGCCGCGGGCGACTTCATCGCCCTGAACAGGTGTGCAAGCTCTGAGGTAGCGTTGCTCACGCGCGATCAACTGGTCGTAAACGGTCAAAGACCGCTGCTGGACAAAAGATCCGGGCTCGGGCTCCGCATGGTCGCCGCGGCGCTCTCTTAGCTTCCTGGCGTGCTCCAAAGCAGTGATGGTGCGGTGCTTGGCGAAGCTCCGTTCGTGACGACACGCCAGCTCGCCGGTGTCCAGGACGGTGGCAGTGATCTCGTGTTGGGTGGCGTGGATTTCGACTCGCCGCCCAACGAGGCCGGGATCAAGCGAGTAGTCGTTGGTGTCGAGGCGCAAATACGGGTCGGGCGCCACCCGCAGCACCCAATGCCGGTCGACATCGGGCGGCTTCTCCGGTAGTGGCCGCATCCCCCCGCGCTCCTCTGCGAGCCGGTCGCGATCGGACGGGCTTTGATCGCGCGGTGCGTCCGCGCGTTGGCCTTCTCAAACCACGCGTCGAGCTGCAACTGGAAGTCCAGATGGTTCGCGAAGCGTCGCCCGGGCTCGAAGTTCGTCTCCAAATATCCCTGAAGCCGCTCGACCACGCCCTTGGCCTGCGGGTCTTTGGCTTCACAGAAATACCAGTCGAGCAACAACTGGCCGCAGAAACCGGCATAAGCGTCGGTGGGACGGCCGCCGCCAGCGTGAAGGCACCCCTCTCGATCCAGACCATCAGTTTCGCAAGCGCCCCGAGCGACCACAAACAACGGCCCATCCCCCAGAGCACGTCCGGTGCCTCCTTGCTGAAAATCAACGCACCCGCACCGACACGGGAATACCCCAAACAAGCCACGACGACCCACGCCCGGCGGGTCTGGCCATGACCGACGGGAACATGCTCCGAGGTCTCCCAGAGATCCCATTGGCAGATCTCCCCCGGCCGATAAACCGTGCGCTGATGCGTGCGCGTCCGCGCGAACAGTGGGCGCACCTCACGCAAATAATCATCGACGATCGTCTTGCCACCATCGAACCCGAGCGGCTCGATCAGCTCACGGACCCTCACCCCAGGCAGCTTCGGGTCCCGGCGCAACAAATCGTGAATCTCCTCCTTGAACGGGTCGAGCTTCGACGGACGCTCAACAACGCGAAACGCCGGCGGGCCATCCGAACGCAGCGCAGCCCTGATCGTGTTGCGCGCCAGCCCGGTGCGACGCATCAACTCCTTGATCGACACCCCACGAACGAAATGCTCCCGACGCAACTCGGCCCAACGCTCCACGTCCAACACGACCCTTCTCCCGGTCTCGACAACAATGACCGAACCAGGCTCCACGCGACCCCGGACGCCTCCGCCACCGCCCAACAGGGTCAATTCTCAACCGGCGAAGAGGGGTCAGTTTCTCACCGGCACCGACACGCCTAGACCCGGCGTATGCCATCCCGTACACTCGTATGCTTTACCGGCCATCGAGCCGCCGCAGGGCGGGGCGAGATGCCGATCGCCGGACGGGTCGCACCGACCCATGCCGGCCATACACACGAGCGGGATCGGCGCCGGCCGGCACCAGGCGTCCCCCCTCGCGCGGATCCCTATCGGTTGCGGTCTGCCATGTATCCAGGGATCCGCTGCGATGTCAGCGACGGAGGCACCGGCCTGGGAGGATCGACGGAATCCTCGACCCGCGTGCCTCCATGCCATGGAGCACGTGCCTTTTCATGGCCCGATGACCGACCTCCTCGACACACCGGCCCCAAGGAGATCATCGACTCAAGGCGGCCGTGCACGCCCGGCTCCAGCGATGGGTCGCTGTAGCTCGGGCCCGACCGTGTGGACGTTTAGCATGCGAACATATGTTCGCATGCCGTCCTGGGGCGCTGAGAAATAGACTTGCCTGCAGCGAAGCCATCACCTTCCTCAACCGAAGATTTGTCAAGCAAAGACACCCCACCACCTTCGCAAGCGCCAAAGACATCGCCAACGCCATCAACCAAATCCACTAGAGAAGACACCCAGCCCTACCAGGGCCTCAGCCACCGGCTTACCTCAGTCGGACAGCCCTTTGCGGTTTTGCGAAGCTTTGGTGTCCAGCCTTGTGCAGCTTTAACGAGAAATGAGTAGTTAATCGGGGCGATCGGTTCGAGTTGGCTTGCTAGAGCCATTTTCGACAACTCTGCAACGGGTTTGCAACGGCCATACCGCGTCTATGCCGGGCATCGCGCTCGCTCATGCCGGGTGTATGCCATGCCGAACGTCCGTACACGAAGACTGGCGATCCAGCGCTGAGCGTTCGAGCGCTAATTGAGCATTGGCCGATACGCGCGCATCTCGTCCGGAGTGCAAGCGGCGTGTGCCTGTGCAGAGATGCCTCCTCCAACGCGGATGCGAGCGCATCTTCGTTAGGTCGGCAGCCGCGCGTTTCGTTTCGCGCTGGTCGCTGCGATGACGGCCGAAGAACATGGAGCCTCATGATCCATGGAACCCACGTAGATGCACGCGATCAGATCGCGCCGACCTTCAATCGTGGTCGGTTTAATCGTGGTCGGGAGATACGCGTGTGCGGAAACTACCGCGGCCCTTCCAGGTAGGCGCCCGTGGCCAGCGCCGCCGTGGCGCTAGGCGAGCGTTCTCGATATCTTGAGCATATGGATACTTCGGATATCGCAATGGACCACGAGGTCGTCGTAATCGGTGCCGGCTTCTCGGGCATCGGGGCGGCGATCAAGCTCGACCAGGCTGGCTTCCGCGACTTCGTCGTGCTCGAGGCCGGGGACGGTGTCGGGGGCGCCTGGCATTGGAATACCTACCCGGGGATAGCGGTCGACATCCCGTCCTTCAGCTATCAGTTCTCCTTTGAGAAGCGGAGCGACTGGTCGCGCGTGTACGCGCCGGGGACGGAGCTCAAGGCATACGCGGAGCACTGCGTGGACAAGTACGGCGTGCGCGATCGCATCCAGCTGAACACCAAGGTGGTCGGGGCGAGGTTCGACGAGGACGCCCACGCGTGGCACATCCAGACCGCGAACGGCGAGCAAATCACCGCGCGATACGTGGTCGGCGCGACAGGCGTGTTCAGCCAGCCTAAGCCGCCCGAGATCGAGGGCCTCGACTCCTTCGCCGGCACGACCATGCACACGGCGCGCTGGGATCACTCGGTCGACCTGCGCGGCAAGCGCGTCGGGGTGATCGGCACGGGCGCCTCGGCGATCCAGCTCATCCCCGCGATCGCCCCTGAAGTCGAGCAGGTCACCGTCTTCCAACGTACTCCCATTTGGTGCCTACCCAAGCTCGACGCACCGATGAGCCCGCGCGCGCGCCGGGCATTGCGCTCGGTGCCCGGCGCCGAGCTCGCCACACGCTGGGCCAGTCAGGCCTTCGTGGAGATCACCTTCGTGCTCGCCGCGCACTTCGCCGGCACGTTCCCGGGCCTCACCGCCCGCGGCGAAGCCACCGCTCGCAAAATGCTCCGCGAGGTCAAGGATCCCGTCGTGCGCGAGAAGCTCACGCCTAAGTACTCCCTCGGGTGCAAGCGCCCGAGCTTCTCCAATAAGTACATCCCCGTCTTCAACCGGGAGAACGTGCTGCTCGAAACCACCTCCATTGAGGAGATCACCGAGACGGGCGTTCGTATGAGCGACGGGGTCGAGCATCCTCTCGACGTGCTCGTCCTTGCAACTGGGTTCAAGGTGTTCGACTCCGGGAACCTGCCAGCATTCGAGATGCTGGGCGCGGGTGGTGTTGACCTCGAGGAGTGGTGGGATGCCAACCGGCTGCAGGCCTATGAGGGCGTGAGCGTCCCGGGCTTTCCGAACTCCTTCTCGATCCTCGGTCCCTACGGGTTCAACGGCCAGTCCTACTTCGGTCTGATCGAGACCCAGATGCGCCACATCGTGCGCTGTTTGAAGCGGGCGCGCAGCGAAGGCGCAACGCGCGTGGAGATCACGCCCGAGGCCAACCGTCGCTACTTCGAGTCGATGCTCGGGCGCCGCCACAACCAGGTCTTCTACCGGGGCGCCTGCTCGAACGCGAACAGCTACTACTTCGACAAGCACGGCGACGCGCCGTTCCGGGCAAGCCTTTCGCTCGAGGCGGCCTGGCGCAGCGCCCGCTTCAACCTCGAGGACTACGCGTTCGGACGATGACCCGTTTGACGCGTGCAGAGTCCCAGGCGCGAACCCGGGCGCTGATCGTCGACGCGGCCACCCGCCTGTTTCTGCGCGACGGCTTCCAGGTCACCTCCCTCGAGCAGATCGGTGAGGACGCGGGGTTCACCCGCGGCGCGGTCTACTCCAACTTCCCCAGCAAGACCGCGATGGGGATCGCCGTAATCGACGAGCTGTACGAGCGTATGGCACGCGATCTCAGACATTCACTTGAGGAGACCGACAGCCTCGATGAGTGGTTTGACGTGCTCGCTGCGTGGGCGCAGGACACCATCGGCGAACCGCAGTGGACGCGCTTTGAGATAGAGCTCGCGGCATTCAGCGCTCACGACGACACCTACAAGGCCGCCACTGCCGCTCGCCACGCGCGCCTTCGCGCGGGCTGGACCGAAGTCATCGCTGCGCGGCTTGGCGAGGACTTCCCGATCGACCCCGAGGCGCTGAGCACGATCATCCTCGCGCTCGGACTCGGCACCGGGGTGCAGCGTGCCGTCGAGCCCGACCTTCCCGGGTCGGGCTGGGTCGAGCTCTTGCGCATGCTCGCCGGATCGATCGTTGCGGGTGCCCGATGAAGGCCGTGAACTGTAAAGCAGGCCAGTTGACGGTCATCGATCTGCTGACGCCGACTCCTGAGCAGGGGCAGGTATTGATCGATGTCCTTCGCTGTGGCATTTGCGGATCAGACCTTCATGCTCGCCATCACTGCGACGAGATGGCAGACGTGGCTCTGGAGACCGGCTATGCGGACTTCATGCGCTCCAACCAGGACGTTGTGATGGGGCACGAGTTCTGCGGTGAGATCGTCGAACACGGCCCCTCCTGTCGGCGGTCGGTGCCGACGGGGACGACGGTGGTCTCGTTGCCTCTGCTGCGTGTCGGGAAGAACGTCCACGCCACCGGTCTGTCGGTGGCGGCTCCCGGTGCCTATGCGGAGCAGATGCTCGTGCAGGAGTCTCTTACCGTTCCCGTGCCCAACGGCCTCGCGCCCGGAGTCGCCGTGCTGACCGAGCCGATGGCTGTCGGCTGGCACGCTGTGCGCCGAGGTGAGGTCAAGAAGCGCACCGTCGCGGTCGTCATCGGCTGCGGGCCGATCGGCCTGTCGGTGATCTGCATGCTCAAGGCACACGGTGTGCGCACCGTCATCGCGAGCGACTTCTCCGCGGGGCGTCGCGCGTTGGCGAGGGCATGCGGCGCTGACGTCGTCGTCGACCCAGCATACGAATCGCCCCACACCTCAGCCGAGAAGTACGGGCACCTCACCGCGGTTCCCGCCGCTCTCGACCTCGCAGTTGACGGTATGGGCAAGATGCAGCGGCTGCCGATTCCCTGGCATCACACCTGGCGCGCGGCCGAAGCGCTCGGCCTGGCCAAGCCCAAGAGCCCCGTGATCTTTGAATGCGTGGGCGTGCCTGGGGTGCTCGACCAGGTGATCGCGAGTGCGCCTCTGTTCTCCCGCGTGGTCGTCGTCGGCGTGTGTATGGGTACGGACAAGATCAGGCCGGCAATGGCGATCAACAAGGAAATCGACCTGCGCTTCGTCCTCGGTTACACCCCCCTCGAGTTCCGCGACACGCTTCACATGCTCGCCGAGGGAAAGGTGAGCCCCGGTCCTCTTGTCACCGGCACCGTGGGACTCGACGGCGTTGACGGGGCCTTCGAGGCGCTCGGAGATCCCGAGGCTCACGCGAAGATCCTGGTCGACCCAAAGAGCACCGCCGTCGCGCCTTAGCGCAAAAGCAAGCGCGTCAATCGGCCGCTCCGACCTCTATTCGCTCCCACTCGCCAGTGTGCTCGCAGACAAAAAGTATCGGGGCGCCCGGATTCGAACCGAATCAGGGGGCTTCTGTGGGGCGTAATCGCCCGTATTTACTGGGCTTAGGTGATCTCAGATCAGGTGAGATTTGCTCAAATTGGAACCTTGAATGGAACCTTGGGCGAGCCTCGATCAGCGCTTGAGTTCGAGCTTGGCCACCGGCACCTGGACGAAGCCCATGGCGTTCCCGCTCTCGCTGGACACCTCCACGAGCACCACGTCGCCGTAGTCGCTCACTACCGTGCCCGCCGTGCCTGCTGGCCAGCCCTGAACAGCTTCTCGGAACAGGACGACATCGTGTTCTGAGATCGGATGCGCGACGGCCACACGTTGAGTCTACGCCGCCCCTTGTTGCTTCAGGTACGCATTCCGGTGGGAGGTGCGGGAGGGTCGCGATACGTGGTGGGCGGGCGAACGGGATCGACGCCTGGAATGACGATGCTCTCGCGGAACAGGCAGAGCGCCTGATGATCCGGGCGGGCTGCACTCGGATAGAGCACCCCGCGATACCCCTCCCCATGCAGCTCTTCTCCGACGGCTTGAAACTGTGGCCAGCTCCGCCGACAAGGACGAGGAACAGGAAGGCCGAGCTTCGTCAGCTTGGCGGTGCTGGAGAGATCGGCGATGTCACTCACAGCGACAGTCCACCGCCATAGGTCGCGCGGCATCTGGTGGGTGGGCGGAAGCCCAATCTCAGCAAGCATCCGATACCACTCCGCCCAGGCCGTTTGCTCTTCATCGGCAAGGTAGATCGCCGCCAAGTTGCTGCCCACTTGCCAACGACCACTTGACGGCGGAGACGCCAGCCACAACGGATCCCCACCGTGAGGCGCCTGACGCCACCACGAACCCGCCACCGACACACGCTTGACACCTGACGCCACGACGGCAAGGCCTACGAGAAAGAAGCCTCTTCGAGCGCGGAGACCAACTCCGCCACACGCATGTAGTCGCCACTGGCGATCACGTCTATCGGCTTGCTCTCGACAAGAGCTGGGACGGGCTTGCGCAACCAGACCGCGATATAGGACGGCTCCATCACACGCGCCAAACGCTCCACGAGCGCAGACAGCTCGATCAGTCGCTCCGCCCTCTCCCCCGTCGGCGAGCGCGTATGCGCGAGCCACGCCCGCGCCGTGCTACGGGCCACGCCTGTCGCACGTGCGATGTCAGCGTCGGTGAGCTGGGCTATCTCGTGGAGGTAGACGGCCTCACGGATAAGTGGATGTGGAGCTAGAGCAGGAGATGACATAACATCAGTGTAGCACGATTGCAGCAATTTTGTCGACGGCACCGCACCACACCGCCGCGGCAACCACACCGATTGGCGCGACACGCATCTCTTTCGCGACTAGGACATACGCGCGATGCCGAAAACTGAGGCTAGATCTTGTACTTACGCTTTCGCTTTCGAAAAGCCTCCTCTCCACCGTCAAGAATGTCGCATGCATGCTCGCGTATCCCGCCACACTCTAGCTCGATTTCAACCTCGCGCCGCTGACGCGTGTGCTCAAGAGAGCCGCTGAAATAGTCGAACGTCCGACCGTCAACGTTCTTAGTATTAACACCATGACGATTAGCAACTATCACTTGCTCGCGCTCGACCGTCTCGATGTCGCTTTTGCCGACGAGGGCGAGCTGGAGGCAAACGCGCTTCGGGCGCTATTCCTTGTGTACCTGGACCTCCTTGCGTACGACAGGATCACCCTGAAGATTTTCCTGCGCAGCGATATCTGGCGTCGGATTATGCAATCCGGATTCAGGGAGGCGAGCCATATCACCAGGAACCTAACTATTCAATGGAATCGCCAAGCGCTACTAACCTCGTTGTCCGACGCCTTCTGCGCAACAGCACGATACGAGACTATTGTGGGGTGTCGGAACCCGACGACGTATATGTGGGCTTGAGCAATCAAGAAGCGCTCTATGCGCGGATCTTTCCGGATCAGGTTGACGCTGGCCCAAACAAGCCGAGCAGCTTTGACTGGATGCTTGGTCGTACACGGGACGGCACCACGCAAACTGCACCTCGTGAGCTAATCCACCTCCTATCGTCGCTGCGAGGAGCCAGTTGCGCCGGTTCGAGCTTGGTCACTCAGCACCCCCCGGAGAAGCCCTCTTCGATCGTGCGGCATTTAAGGAAGCCCTGCCGGAGGTATCAAAGATCCGACTTGAGCAGACTCTCTTTGCTGAGTATCCGACGCTCAAGCCACTAGTCGAGAAGCTGGATCAGCAAAAGACCCAGCAGACACAAGCGACACTCGCGCGTATATGGGACCTGTCGGAACTCGATGCGCGCTCGGCAGCAGAGAGTCTTGCTGACGTCGGCTTTTTCGAGAGACACACAGCCAAAGATCGCCCCGTGTACTGGGTGCCGTTCCTCTACCGGGATGCGCTGAATATGGTGCAAGGTTCTGCCGACGGGACTATTCCTGATGAGAGCGCGGTGACGGAACAGACGTCGCTGCTCGTCGACAACCGCCCCTAGAACTGCCTCGGACGCACCAACGGAACCTCATTGGAACCTTGGCGTCCTCCAGAACGCCGAAAACCCCCGCAGAACGGGGGCTTTCGAACATCGGGGCGCCCGGATTCGAACCGGGGACCTCGCCGACCCGAACGGCGCGCGCTACCAGGCTGCGCCACGCCCCGACGCAGACCGCAGTATCCCACACCACACGCCGAGGCTCCGGCAAGACCCTCTCAACCTCCCAGACGTAGCCCAACAGCTACGCTCGCCCCATGCCCTGCCAGCTTCAAGACGCCATCGCCGACCTGGACAAACTCCTCCAGCCAGAGCGCTTCAAGGACTATTGCCCTAACGGTCTTCAGTTCCCCGGCAAAAGCAAGATCAGAAAGCTCGCCACTGGCGTCACCGCAAGCATAGAGTTGTTCGAGCGAGCCATCGCCTCCCAAGCCGACCTGCTTGTAGTCCACCACGGTCTCTTCTGGGGCTCGACCGCCACACCCATCGACGACCGCATGAAGCGCCGTCTGAAGCTTCTCTTCGACTCGGACATGAGCCTTGCCGCCTACCACCTTCCCCTGGACGCCCACCCCCAAGTCGGCAACAATGCGCTAATCGCCCGTGCCCTCGGCGCCGACACGCTGGAGCCCTTCGCCCTGCACGGCGGCGAGCCGATCGGCTTCCTCGCGCGCTTTCCCGGCGACGGCATAGACGCTAAAGACATCTTCTCGCGAGTAACGGAGCTCACCCAAAGGACATCCCTCGTCTTCGACGCCGGGCCCGAGCAGATCAGCAAGCTGGCGATCGTCTCCGGCGCCGGCAACGACTACCTCCAGGATGCCATCGCGGCGGGTGCCGACGCGTTCCTCACCGGCGAGCCGGCCGAGCGCGTGATGAGCGAAGCCCAGGAGGGCGCAATCCACTTCATCGCCGCCGGCCACTACGCCACCGAGACGTTCGGCGTGAGGGCCCTTGGCGAGCACTTGAGCGACGTCTTCGATCTGGAGCACACGTTCATCGACGTGCCCAACCCGATCTAGCACTCCGCGACACACTCACAAACCACAGTGTCCCAGGGCCCACGATGCCTTCGGTGCTCGACGAAAACCCGGACGCGGGGCCTTTCCAAAACCACGATGCCCCCCGCGCGCGCGGGGGGCATCGCCCATTTCACAACACTTCCAGCCTGCGGCAATCCCACGTTGCATATGTCCGAGCACAGGGGTATACGTACGGTACGCATAGAAACCACCTCGCGATAGGAGGATCTAGGAGATGGCGAATCACCTGACGCCCAGCGAGCTCGCCCACGAAGCCGGCCTGGAGCGCAAGGAAGTGCTCCTGAAGTGTCTCGAGAACGGTGTCCCGATCTTCAAGGGGCGCATCGACAAGAGCCTGTTCATGGCGAGCATCCGCCATGACCGATCGCAGCAGCGCGCAGCCCATGCCGGCGGCTGAGCGAAAAGCGGCTGGCTCGGCGGCCAGCTGTCCGTGGCCTTGAACACCCAAAGTCCCTAACATCCCAAGGGTTCACAAGGGGTTTATCGAGGAGGAGTCGCAACATGGAGGCCAGCGCCACAAAGCCGAGTACTGCGTCGCACACCGTCGCCGACCTGATCTCGCGCGCGGCGCTTGAGCACGGCGACCATCCCGCCGTGCGCTACAAGCACGACGGCGCCTGGCAGGACGTGAGTTATAAGCAGCTCGCGGATACCGTCGAGGAGATCGCCCTCGGGTTGATCGATCTCGGCGTCGAGCACGGCGAGCGCGTCTGCATCCTTGCCAATACGCGTCCTGAGTGGTCCTACGTTGACATGGCCATCACCTCGGTCGGCGCTGTGGTCGTTCCGATCTACCAGACCAACTCGCCCGAGGAGTGCCTGTGGGTCATCTCCGACTCCGGCGCCAGCGCGATCATCTGCGAGGACGACGCTCAGCTCACCAAGATCGCCCAGATCCGCGATCAGGTGCCCAACCTGCGCACCGTGATCGTGATGGATCCACCCACCAGCGAACACGCGGTCCCCGCCGTCACGCTCGACGAGGTCCGCGAGCGTGGTCGCACCCACGAACCCTCCGAGCTGCAAGGACGGCGCGAGAGCGTCAAGCCAGAGGATCCCTTCACCTTCATCTATACCTCCGGCACCACTGGGCCGCCCAAGGGGTGCGTGCTGAGCCACGGCAACTACGCCTCGATGATGGAGATGCTGCGTAGCGTTGGGCAGATCGAGGACGACGAGGTCATCTACCTCTACCTGCCACTTGCCCACGCCTTTGCGCTGCTGATCCAGCTCGGCGCTTTCGACCTTGGCGCGACGATTGCCTACTTCGGTGGCGACACGAAGCAGATCGTGGCCGAGCTGATGGAGGTCAAACCTACCTACCTTCCGTCGGTGCCTCGCATCTTCGAGAAGATCTACACGCTCGCCAACGCAACGCTGCAGTCCAAGTCCCCAGAGGAGCAGGAGCAGGCCCGCAAGGCGATCGTGCTTGGCGGCAAGGTGCGCGAGCTACAGGCCAAAGACGAAGAGGTTCCCGCGGAGCTGATGGCGCCCTTTGAAGAAGCGGACGAGCAGCTGTTCAAGAACGTCCGCGCCATCTTCGGCGGCAATGTACGCCACGCTGTGACCGGAGCAGCCCCGATCGCCAAGGAGATCCTCGAATTCTTTTGGGCCGCCGGCGTGCCCGTGCTCGAGGGCTACGGCATGACCGAGACCGCTACAGCCGCAACCGTCTGCACCGTCGAGGATCACAGGTTCGGGACCGTCGGCAGGCCGTTCCCCGGCGTGGAGATCAAGATCGCCGAGGATGGCGAGGTGCTGATCAAGGGGCCGAATATCTTCCAGGGCTACCACAACAACGCCGATGCCAGCTTCGGCTCGATCGACCAAGGCTGGCTGCATACTGGCGACCTTGGCTCGCTCGATGAGGACGGCTACCTCTCGATCACCGGCCGTAAGAAGGACATCATCATCACCGCGGGCGGCAAGAACATCACGCCCGCGAACCTCGAGAACGACCTCAAGCAGTGCCGCTGGATCTCACAGGCTGTGATGCACGGCGACCAGCGCCCCTATCCCGTCGTGCTGATCACGCTCGACGAGGAAGAGATCGCCGGCTACGCGCGCGAGCACAACCTGCCCGAGGACACCGCCACACTGTGCGAGGAGGTCTCGGTGCGCGAGATGATCGGCGAGCAGGTGGAGCGTGCCAATCTCCGCTATGCGCCCGTGGAGCAGGTTAAGCGCTTTGCGATCCTGCCGCACGACCTAACCCAGGAGACCGGCGAGCTCACGCCGACGTTGAAGGTGAAGCGCAACATCGTCGCCGAGAAGTACGCCGACGTCCTCGACGCACTTTACGCGGGCTAACTCTTAGATCTTCATAAACGAGGAGTAGCCGCCCATGGCCAGCTCCGCCAGCGTGGCGCCCAGCAGCTCTGGGGTCCAATCTTCCGGCGAGGCCAGCATCATGCGCACGCCGGCCTCGCCGGTCGCTATGAGCGTTTGCGCCACGAACTGTGCGACCGTGTCGAGTCGCTCGTCGGGGACGCGTCCCCGCAGCCACTCACGAGCCGCACCGGCCGTAGCGGCAATTTGCCGATCGCGACCGTGACGTACTCGCGCCTCGATGATCGCATCCGCGTCGCCCTCGCCCAGCAGCGCGATCCGGTAGGCCCGGGGGGTGTCCTTCACCGCGCGCAACATGGATGTGAACCCCGTGGTCAACATCTCGCGCACATCCCCGGATTGCTTACCCGAAGCAAGGGCTGTGCCGAATTGGCCGAGCATGCGTTGCTCTTCGCGATCCAGCAGCGCTCCGAACAGCTCTGCCTTGCTCTCAAAACACGCATAGACGACCGGCTTGCTGACGCCGGCCGCGCTTGCAACCGCCTCCATCGACGTTCCCTTGTAGCCATGCTTGAGAAACAGCTCCAATGCGACGTCGAGAATCAAGGGCCTCCGTCGCTCTGGGCCAAGGTGCGCCGCGCGCGCGCGCTGA
Source organism: uncultured Solirubrobacterales bacterium (assembly GCA_963844095.1). GTDB lineage: Bacteria > Actinomycetota > Thermoleophilia > Solirubrobacterales > Solirubrobacteraceae > Palsa-744. The sequence goes on along the minus strand of CAWJND010000008.1, from coordinate 12,807 downwards.
GGCTTGGAAGCCGGTAACGAACTTGCAGACATCTTCCTACTACGGTAGCTTCTCAATCAGCGATGCGGAGTTACCTAAGTGGACCCTACGAAGACCCGCCTTGCCCCAGCCGGGGCAAGACCACGATCTCAACGCGTTGCGCTAGGACCGTCGCTTAGCTGCGAACATAGACCATATGCGTACCGATCCCAGTGAGACTGGCGGCCTCTTTGTCGGCCGCAGACCCGGCACCGCGCCGACACGCTTCCGTGCGCTACCCGAGCGCGGAAGCAGCTCCAGACAGCGCATCGACAATACGCTGGCCAAGTTTCTGTTCGCCGCAATGGTAGTGGGCAGCCTGTTGTGCTGGGGGCCGATACCGATTGCCTGCCTTTGGCTCAGCGCACAGGCCAACTACATCACTGGCAGCGTTTCCTTCGGGGTGCTAATCGCGCTGGTTGCTCTGTTTGGGCTCTTGTTCGGCATGTTGATGCTGCTCAGGCGCCTCGACAACGCATGGATTCTGGTACGCCGCGCTGCCGGCCACGACCAGCGCAGCGGCGCTCTGGGACGGATATTCGGCGTCACAGCTGCCGTCTGTGCCGCGGCCTTCTCGTTCTGGTTCGTCGTGATCCACGGGCCGGGGTCGAGCACAACACCTGGCAACGCGCCGTGAGCGAGCGCCGGCGCTCACAACCACCGACTGGTGCGCGAAGCCGGCGGAAGAACAAGTAGCAATGGGGCTGCTCGACTACTACAAGCAGTTCGAGGGGATGACCGAGGAGGAGGTCAACAGCGGGCTGCGCGAGGAGGCAGACGAGCGCAAACGCAAGGCGCTGACACGCGTAGAGACACTGGACCTCTCACAGACGACCTGGCCGGATCTGCCACACCCCGAGGTGGTGAACGCCATCACCTTCGTCGCACGACGAGGGATGCAGCGCTATCCGCACATGCGTGGCTCGCAGCTGCGTGCGCGGCTCGCGGAGCGCCACTCCGTCGACCCGGCCCGGCTGATCGTCGGCAACGGCTCCGCCGAGCTGCTGAGTGCCGCCACGCGCGCGTTGATCGAACCCGGGCAGGAGCTGATCACCTCGTGGCCGTCCTATCCCCTCTTTCCGATCATGGCACGCCGGGCTCACGGACGCGCGGTGCCGGTGAGCGGCGGCGTGGACGCCTTGGTGGAAGCGGTTGGCGAGAGTACGCGCGTGGTCGCGCTCGCCAGTCCCAACGACCCCACTGGCGAGCTGCTGCCGACTGGTGAACTGCAGCGATTGCTTGCGGCGCTACCGGACCATGTGGCCGTATTGCTCGACGAGTCGCTTGTCGAGTTCTCTGACGCGCAACCGATCGACTCCTCGCTGCAGCTGCTGGAGGACAATCCCCGCCTGCTCGTCTTCCGCAGCTTCTCCAAGGCCTGGGGTCTGGCGGGCTTGCGTTGCGGCTACGCGCTCGGGGCCCCGGGCGCGGAGAAGTTGCTCGCCGAGCTCGAACCGGACCTCGGCGTCAGCGAGATCTCCCAAGCGGGGGCGCTCGAGTCGCTGCGCAGTTTCTCCGAGCCACTGGCCAAGCGCGTGCGGCGCGTCTCCCAGGAGCGCACACGTCTCACCACGGCGCTGCGTCAGCGCGAGTTCGACGTGACCGACAGTCAGGCCAACTTCCTGTGGGTGGCACACCCGACGCTCGACGGCGGCGAGCTCGCGACACGCCTGGCGCGCTCGGGCATCTTAGTGGCGGCCGGCGACGCACTCGGCGAGCCACGCCACGTACGCATCGCAGTCCGCGACGAGGCTTCCTCGACGCGTCTGCTGAACGCGATCGACCGCGCGCTGGCCTGAGCGATCGGGACTGTTTGGGATTTGTTCGTTCCCTTGGCGTTCTAGCGGCCCTCGCAAATCACACGGTACAGGTGATTCGACGGGGCGTGCCCAGCCCACGACCGCGCCGCAACCGCTAACCGGCCGAGCCCGACTGACGCAGCAAGGCGCCGGTCGTGCCTTCGAGGATTTTGCGCCAGGCGCCGACCTCCTCTTCTTCGGCCTCGAAATGGCGGACTACCTTGCGCACGCGGCGCTCGGAGATCTCGATGCCGTGGCGCGCCCAGATCTCTCTGTAGCGCTCGTATTCGTCAAGCAGGTGGTAGGTCACCGACTGGAAGCCATGACGCGCTATCTCGATGCGCGAGGAGAAGCTCATGATCGAGGTCTCGAACATCAGCTCATCGGTCGGCTCGGGCTCGATCAACACGATGTCCACGCCCGGATAGCGCTCCTCCCACATGCTGGCCAACTCGTGCAGACGTCGGTGGCCGAGCAGCTTGAAAGCCTGATAGCCGATCTTGGAGAAGCCCATGTCGGAGATCCTGCGCGCCGGAGGACCATCGCCCCCGTCCGCACGTTCGTTCACGAATGGCACGATCGGGTTGATCACGATCACCAAGGAGGCACCCGCTTCCACCGCGATGTCTAGGTTCGTGGTCGAGACGATGCCCCCGTCGATCAGCTCGCGGTCGCCGATCTTGACCGGGGCATAGACCATCGGCAATGCGCCCGACGCACGTACCGCCTTGGAGATTGGCACGTCGTCGAAGCCATCGGCGCCGAACACGATCCGCTCGCACGAGTCGAGATCCGTCGCCACCAGATACAGCTCGTGTTGGAGCGCCCGGAAGTCGTCGTGACGACCGTCCTCTTCCAAGACGCGCCGCAGATAGCGCTCGATGCCCTCGCCCGTGTAGGCACCGCTCGGCAAAGCCTCTGCGATACCGAGCACAATGTCGATCAGCGACACCTGGCCAAGCTGGGGCAGCAGTTGACGCGCCAGTAAGGCCATCCTCAGGGGAAGCCTCACACCTGTGCGCGCCAGCTCAGGCAGGTTCAGGCGCAGGAGGTCACCGAGGTCGATATCCCTAAAGGCTTGCGGGCCCTGGTGGGTGACGACGCGCATCATCTCCTCTGGCGTAACGCCATTGGCGCACAGCGACGCGACGAACGCGCCGGCCGAAGTGCCTACGTAGACGTCGAACTGGTTGATCGTGCGATTTGCAGCGAGCAGGTCGAGCGCTCGCAACGCTCCGATCTCGTACACACCGCCGGTGAAGCCACCGCCGCCCAAGACCAGAGCCGTCTTGTTCCGGCGTGGCCCACTGCGCTTTGATGTTCTCGCCGGAGCGCTCCGCTTGGAGGGTGAGCGTGTTCTAGTGCCCGACGTCCGCTTGGCGGCCGCTTTCAAATTGACAACCTCGCCCATGACTAGTGATTGTACGTAGTGTTACCCGATCCTATGAGACTCGCCGTCCTGCTAGCAGCCGTAACGTGCGCTCTCCTTGCCGCGAGCACAGCCCCTGCAGCCCTGGCCCAGAACTCGCTCGAAGCGCCCCTTGCCCACGAGATGAGGCTCGCCGGGGCCGAGTCCGGCGCTTACGTGTATGACCTGACGAAGGCCACAACCCTATTCAGCGAGCGGGCCGAAGTTCCCCATCCGCCCGCCTCGGTCGAGAAGCTGTATACCGCCACGACCGCTTTGGAGCTGATGGGCCCGGAAGCCACGCTTGCCACCAGCGTGATCGGCACGGGGCATCCAGGTCCAGACGGGCGCTGGGAAGGCAACCTCTACCTGAAGGGCGGCGGCGACCCCACATTCGGCAGCGCCTCTTTCGTCGAGGCCCGCTACGGCGGCCAGGGGGCGACCGTGACGAAGCTGGCCGCGCTCGTAAAGGCGGCTGGTATCAAGGAAGTCACCGGCAACGTGGACGGGGACGATTCCTGGTTCGACTCCCTGCGCGGGGACCCCTACAGCGACTACGCGCCCGACCCCGAACTGGAAGGCGAGCTGAGCGGCCTTTCATTCAATCGCGGCGAGACGGGCTCGGAGGGTGGCTTGCACGCACCCGCGGCCTATGCGGCACTCCAGCTGCGAGGGGCGCTTCGAGCTGAGGGGATCAAAGTCCATGGAGGCGCCGCCGCGGTGGCCCCCGTCGACGCAACGATGGTGGCAACCGAGCCCTCGCCCAATCTCGCCACCTTGCTCGGGCTGACGCTGCCGCCTTCTGACAACTTCTTCGCGGAGACCTTGATCAAGGACATCGGCGCGCGCTTCGGCGGCGCCGGCACGACCGCCGCGGGGGCCGCTGTGGTCCGCACGACGATCGCCAAGGACTTCGGCCTGCACCCCTATCTGATCGATGGCTCTGGCCTGTCGCACTCCGACCACACCACCCCCAAGCAGGTGGTGGAGCTGCTCACCGCCCTTGCCCACAACCCCTTGGGTACGACCTTGCGCAACGACCTGGCCGTCGCCGGCCAGACGGGCACGCTCTCAGAACGGATGCGACACACACCCGCCTCAGGTCGCTGTCGGGCCAAGACGGGGACCTTGAACGGGGTGTCCAACCTGGCCGGCTACTGTGAAAGTGCAGGCGGAGACATCCTCGCGTTCGCATTCTTCAACGACGGCATCGAAACGTATGCGGCACACACGATCCAGGACAACATGGCGATCACGCTCGCTCGCTACTGAACAGGTCAAGAAACGACTCGACCCGCCAAAAAGCGGGCCGAGTGCGGCACAGACGTATGACACACGTTTCAGCGATGTTAACAGAGCCGGTTCCGTGTTACAGGCATTCGGACGGACGATGGGGACACGACGGCGACGAGTCCGTCTCGGCGCGTGACCCTTGCTGCCTGTCCCACATCGTCCATCCAATCGGCGGAAGGTGTGGGAGTCGAACCCATCCGGAGGGTCACTCCGAAAGACCGCATGTCACACGTCTGTGCCGACCGCGGCACTGCACCTTCCTGTTGTTTATTGTATGCAGGAGGGCGGACGGAATTGTGGTTACCCACCCAGTAGGTCGAGCAAAGTCCCCTCGTCCAGGACTGCCACCTCCAGCCGCTCAGCCTTCTCCAACTTCGATCCCGGCGACTCCCCCGCGACCAAGTAGTCGGTCTTCTTCGACACGCCGCTGGTCACGCGCCCGCCGGCAGCTTGGATGCGCTCCGTGGCCTGCTCGCGCGAGAGCGTCGGCAGCGTGCCTGTGAGCACGAACGTCTTGTCCACAAGAGGTCCGGTCGTGGGCGCGGACCCCTCCTCCGCGAAACGCAGACCATGATTGCCCAGGTCTTCGATCAGCGCGAGCATGCGCTCGTCGTGCAGCTGTGCCTGGATCAGCGTGCTCATCTTCTCGCCGATGCCTGGTGTCTCGGCAATCTCTTCCGCGCTTGCCGCAAGCAAGGCATCGATGTTGCGAAAGCGCAGCGCCAGATTGCGCCCGGTGACCTCGCCGACCTCCTCGATGCCGAGCGCGAACAGGACGCGCGCGAACGGGCGCTGCTTGGAAGCCTCGATCGCGTCGAGCAGGTGGTTGACCGACAGCTCACCGAAACCCTCCAGCTCGAGCAGACGCTCGCGGTGTTCGTGCAAACGGTAATAGTCGGCAGCCGTGTGAACCAATCCCTGCTGCTGCAGCAGGGCCACCTGCTTCTCGCCGAGCCCGTCGATGTCCATCGCCCCGCGCGAGACGTAATGCTTGAGCAACTGCCACGCTCGCTCCGGGCAGTCGCGGTTGGGACAGCTCGTGAAGACCGAACCCTCTGGCTTGACTGTAGGCGTGTCGCAAAACGGACAACGCTCAGGTGGACGCGTTGGCTCCGGGCGATCTTTGTGCTCGGCAACGTGCGGCGCCGGCGAGACAACCTGCGGGATCACGTCGCCGGCGCGCAGCACGATCACGTCCTCGCCGGCACGGATGTCCTTGCGGACAATGTCCTCCTCGTTGTGTAGCGTCGCCAGCTTGATCACGACGCCGCCGGCCGCCACCGGCTCGAGCATCGCGTAGGGGCGCAGGTCGCCGAACTTGCCGACGTTCCACATCACCTTGTGTAGGCGCGTCACCGCTGTGGTCGGCGGGAACTTCCAGGCCACCGCCCAGCGCGGATCGCGACCGACCGAGCCGAGCCGGCGCTGCAGCTCGAGGTCTGAGACCTTGATCACGACCCCATCGATCTCGAAGTCAAGGTCTCCTCGCCGCTCCTGCCAACGCAGACACTGCGCGATCACCTGCTCCTCGCTGTCGAGCAGCTTGATGTCGCGGTTGACACGGAAGCCATGCTCGCGCAACCACTCGAGCGCCTCCCAATGCGTCTCGAATTTCAAGTCCGGAGCGACCCCGACCTGGTAGGCCCACATCGACAGAGGACGTTCGGCCATCAGAGAAGGATCAAGTTGGCGCACGGCGCCTGCCGCCGAGTTGCGTGGGTTCATAAACGTCGATAGGCCGGCTTCGGCGCGGCGCTCGTTGACAGCGGCAAAGTCCTTCAGCGACATGTAGATCTCGCCACGCACCTCCAACAAAGGCGGTGCGTCGTCGATGCGCAGAGGGACCGAGCCGATCGTGCGCAGGTTGTGCGTCACGTCCTCGCCGACCTCGCCGTTGCCGCGCGTTGCGCCCCTCACGAGCTGCCCGTCTCGGTAGAGCAGGCTGATCGCCAAGCCGTCAACCTTCGGCTCGACCACATACTCAAAGCTCGAGCGCTCGATCCCTTCGCGGGCGAGGTGCGTCCTCATCCGCGTCACCCAAGCCTTCAGCTCCTCTTCATTGCGAACGTTGTCAAGCGACAGCATCGGCTCCAGGTGCTTGACCTTCTCGAGCTTGCCGACCGGCTCGCCGCCGACGCGCTGGGTTGGCGAGTCAGGAGTTCGCAACTCCGGATATTCGCCCTCCAGCGCACGCAGCTCGTCGAGCAGTGCGTCATAGGCGTCGTCGCCTATCTCGGGATCGTCGAGTACGTAGTAGCGGTGAGCGTGATATTCAAGCTGCGCGCGCAACTCGTCCGCACGCCCTCGCGTTTGCCCGGACGGTCTGCTCACGCGCTCCCACCATCGAGAGCCGGCGCGAGCAGCGCTTGCAGATCGAACCCACGCAACACCTCCAGGCCACCACGATGGGTCAGGTCGAAATGGATCGGCGTCACCGCGATACGCCCTTCGGCGACTGCCGCCAGGTCGGTGCCGGGCTCGTCGTGGAAGCCGGGGTCCGACCCGTATATCCAGTAGCGCTGGCGCTTGGCCGAGCCGTCCGCGTGTGGCGCCACCTTCAGTTCGTCGCGATAGATGCGCTTGCCAAGGCTTGTCACCTCGACCCCGTCGGGCTCGCCGGCGGGCACGTTCACATTGAGCAGAGTTCCGCTCGGCACGGGCAGCTCCTCGATGCGCTCCACCAGGCGCGCCACGAACGTGGCGGCAACCGCGAAGTCGAAGCCACCGTCGTAGCGAAAGTCAAGCGCCCGCGCGCGCGACTGCTGGGAGACGGCAATCGCGGGCAAACCGAGCACGACACCCTCCAGCGCTGCCGCCACCGTGCCCGAGTAGGTGATGTCATCGCCAAGGTTGGCGCCATGGTTGATGCCAGCAACGACCAGCTGCGCGTCGAAGTCCTCGACCAAGCCAAGGCGCGCAAGGCGCACGCAATCCACGGGCGTGCCGTCGGTCGCGTAGCCGACGGTCCCGTCCGCAAACGACACCTCCTCCACCCACAGAGGACGCCTCGTGGTGATCGAGCGAGCCATCGCCGAACGATTGCCGTCCGGGGCGATCGTCACGAGGCGCACGCCAGGTACAGCGAGCAGCGAGCAGCGCAGTGCCTGCAGGCCGTCGGCCTCGATTCCGTCGTCGTTGGTGAGCAGCACGTTGAGCATTCGTCGCCTTCCAGCATAGGGTTCGCTGCGGTCCTTGCCTTATCGAAAACGCACTTCTCACAGAGGGGGTGTGTTTCGAACGCCTCGGGTGTGTTCGCCGCTACCTCTTGACTTTCTCGAAAAACGCACTTCCAGCAAACAGGGGGTGTATGAGGAACATCCCTCTAGAGCGTTGTTGCAGCCCGTGCGCGGCGGATCAGCTTTTGGGATATGTCACCGACACCAGCGTCAAGCCATAAGCCGGCGCAGTAGGGCCGGCATGCGAGCGCGGCCTGCCCTGAAGCAACTCGGCGAAATCGTCGAGCGCGTTTCGCCCCGTCGCTACCTCGAGCATCGTGCCGACCAGAACCCGGTTCATGTGACGCAAGAACGAGTCCGCCTCGATCCATAGCTCCAGCACGTCGCCGCGCTCGTGCCATTCGGCCCTCAGCACGTTGCGCTCGAAGCGCGTGTGTTCCGTCTCTGTGGGCGTGAAGGCGGTGAAGTCATGCTTTCCCGGAAGTAGCGCGGCGCACCGCTCCAGCAGCGAGCGATCGAGTGCTCGCGGCCACCAAAACGCGCGCCCGCGCTCGAACACATCGCGCGTGCGGCGCGCCAGGATGCGATAACAGTAGGTCCGGCTGGTGGCGTCGCGCCTGGCGTCGAAGACCTCGCCGGCAGGCTCGCAGGAGAGCACGGCCATGTCGGGTGGCAACAGCGAGTTCAGGCGCAGAGGGTCGAGCGCCTCGTGGCGATAGCTGACCACCTGCCCCCAAGCGTGCACGCCCCGATCGGTGCGACCGGCAACGGTGGCCGTCAATGGCTCTCCGTCCTGCCCCTTCTCGCCAAGAACCGTGCGCAACGCCCGCTCCAACTCTCCCTGCACGGTTCGCAACCGCGGCTGCAACGCCCAGCCGGCAAACTCGCTCCCGTCGTATTGCAACGTCAGCTTGGAGACCACCTGTGCCCCCGGGTACGCCAGGCGCGGTGACTAAACCAGCTCTAGGTAAACCATCTCGGTCGCGTCGCTCCGACGCGGGCCGAGCTTGAGGATGCGCGTATACCCGCCGGGCCTGTCGGCGTAACGGGGGGCGACCTCCTCGAACAACTTGTATACGGCGAACTTGTCTTGCGAGAGCGCCGAGAGCGCCTGACGACGAGCGTGCAGGTCGCCGCGCTTGGCGAGCGTGATCAGCTTCTCGATCTCAGGCTTTACCGCCTTGGCCTTGGCTTCGCTCGTCTTGATGCGCTCGTGCTCCAGAACCTCCTTGGTGAGGTTCATGAGCAGCGACTTGCGATGCGCCGAGTCGCGGCTGAGCTTGTTGCGTGTCTTCTGGTGTCTCATGGCTTTCGTACGGTCGCTTGATGCTCGCGCAAGCGGTCAGTCTAGAGAGCTGACCGCCCGCGCGGGCTCTGCTCAGTCCTGGCGCAGTTGCAGGCCTCGCGCTTCGAGGGTTTCGATGACCTCGTCGATCGACTTCTTGCCGAAGTTGGGGATCGCGTTGAGCTCGGCCTCTGACTTGGAGATGAGGTCGCCGACGGTCTGGATGCCTGCCCGCTTGAGGCAGTTGTACGAGCGGACTCCAAGCTCCAGCTCCTCGATCAGGATGCTCCACTCCTCGCCCTGCAGCGCCGCCGGAGCGCCACCGCCACCGACCGCCAGGCCATGGCCGTCGAGCTGGCCGCCGGGCACAGCGCGCAGCTCCTGGATGCGGTCCGCGTCGGTGAAGATCGCAAGCTGGGAGATGAGCAGCTCGGCCGCCTCGCGCAACGCAGCCTGTGGCTCGATCGAGCCGTCGGTCTCGATGTCGAGCGTAAGCTTGTCGAAGTCGGTCTTCTGTCCCACACGCGCCTGCTCAACCGCGTAGGCGACACGCCGCACAGGCGAGAAGATCGAGTCGATCGGGATCACACCGATCGGCTGGTCGGCCGACTTGTTCTCCTCGGCGGGGCGGTATCCGCGACCGCGACCGATCGTCATGTAGAGCTCGAGCTTGGTCTTCTTCTCGAGCGTCGCCACATGCACGTTCGGATTGAGGATCTCGACGCCCGCGGGCAGATCGATGTCCTTGGCTGTGATCTCCCCTGGCCCGGTCACGACGAGCGGCGCCTCGACCTCGCTCGCGTCGGAGTGCATGCGACACACAATGCCCTTGAGATTGAGCACGATGTCGGTCACGTCCTCCTTGACGCCATCCACTGTCGAGAACTCATGCGCCACGCCCTCGATGCGCACGCTCGTGACGGCGGCGCCGGCGAGCGAGGAGAGCAAGACGCGCCTGAGCGAGTTACCGAACGTGTAGCCGAAGCCGCGGTCGAGCGGCTCAATCGTGAACGTGCCACGGTTCTGCTCCACGGACTCGCTGGTGATCCGGGGGATTTGGAAGTCGAGCATCAGGGTCCTAACGTCGTGTTGGTGTGAAACCGGCGCCTGGAGCAGCACCGGCTCTTGCGCGCCGCCACCGCCTTCAGGCGCCGGCGCGGGGAAAGCCTCTACTTCGAGTACAGCTCGACGATGAGCTGCTCCTGCACCGGCGCGGCCACCTCTCGGCGCTCCGGCTTGCGCAGCACCTTGGCCGTGAGCGACTCATGGTCGGCCTGGAGCCACGCGGGGATCTGGCCGGTCAGCTCGGTGGCGTCCCTTACCACCTGCATAGCCGGGGTATCCGCTTTGATGGCGATCACATCACCGGGACGCACCTGATAGCTGGGGATGTCTACCCGGCGACCGTTGACCGTCCAATGACCGTGACGGATCAGCTGACGCGCCTGCCTGCGCGATGCCGCGAAGCCGAGGCGCACCATTACGTTGTCGAGACGACACTCAAGCAGTGCGAGCAGATTCTCGCCGGTAATGCCGGGCTGGCGCGAAGCCTTCTCGTAGTAGCCGTGGAACTGCTTCTCAAGCACCCCGTAATAGCGACGTGCCTTCTGCTTCTCGCGCAACTGCAGGCGGTACTCGCTCTGCTTCTGGCGACCGCGACCATGCTCTCCGGGAGGATATGAGCGTCGCTCGACGCCGCACTTGTCGGTCAGGCAGCGCTCACCCTTGAGGAACAGCTTCTGCCCCTCGCGACGGCACTGCTTGCACTGTGGGCCTGTGTCTCTTGCCATGGACCTAGCTCTCTGCGATCAAGTTTGCGTTAGACACGGCGTCGCTTGCGAGGGCGACAACCGTTGTGGGCTTGGGGGGTTACGTCCTTGACTCCGGTCACCTCGAGGCCGGCGGCCTGTAGTGAGCGGATCGCGGTCTCGCGTCCCGAACCGGGGCCCTTGACGTAGACCTCGACCTTCTGCAGCCCCTGCTCCATGCCCTTGCGAGCCGCCGCGTCGGCCGTGACCTGCGCGGCGAATGGAGTGGACTTGCGCGAGCCCTTGAAGCCCGCGCCGCCGGCCGACTCCCATGCGAGCACGTTGCCCTGGGTGTCGGTGAGCGAGACGATCGTGTTGTTGAAAGAAGTCTTGATGTGGGCCTGGCCGACCGGCACGTTCTTCTTCTGGCGGCGGCGACCGCGAGCGGGGCGCTTGGGGGCAGCCATCATCGAACCTTCTTCTTGCCGGCGACCTGTAGACGCTTGGGACCCTTGCGGGTGCGTGCGTTGGTCTTCGTCTTCTGTCCGCGCACCGGCAACCCGCGACGGTGACGCAGGCCGCGATAGCAGGCGATCTCCTGCAGGCGCTTGATGTCCTGCGAGCGCTCGCGGCGCAGATCACCCTCGACCGTGAGTGAACGGTCGATCGCGTCGCGTAGACGCGAGACCTCGTCCTCTGTGAGATCGCGGATGTAGGTGTCGGGGCTGACCTTGACCTCCTGCAAAATCTTGTTGGAAGTCGAGCGGCCGATGCCGTAGATGTATGTGAGCCCGATCTCCGAGCGCTTGTTCAAGGGCAGGTTGACCCCCGCGATACGTGCCATCCGCGCTTAGCCCTGCCGCTGCTTGTGACGCTTGTTCTGGCAGATGACGAGAACCGCTTTGTGGCGGCGGATGATCCTGCACTTCTCGCACATCGGCTTGACCGACGGTCTTACCTTCATGATCCCTTTCGGCTGGTCCCTGCGACCCGGCTCTGGCTGCCGGGACGGCCGCCGCTACCGCGTCGTGGTGTTGCCCTCACGCGCCAAGCTTCGGCGCATTCGAGCAGGACAGCGGATGGTAGCAACTATCGTCCGCAGACCGCTGCTCGAATGAACAGCGACTCGATACTCCACTGTCCTGGCGGAAACTGTGCTGCACACGAGTTGGGCAACTATCCCGCCGTAGCTGCCGGCTGCGTGTCGAGGCCCTTGGCACCGCGCTGCTCAGGGGCAACATGCCACGGGGTCAGAACACGCGGGCCCTCACGAGTGACGGCCACCGTGAACTCGAAGTGCGCGGCAAGCGAGTCATCCTGGGAGAAGATCGCCCAGCCGTCACCGGCCACGCGCACAGCGGCGCGGCCTGCCGTGGTCATCGGCTCGATCGCGAGCACCATGCCCTCCTCCAGCAATGGGCCCTTGCCAGGCTTGCCATAGTTGGGCACCTGGGGATCCTCGTGCATGCTTTTGCCGACGCCGTGGCCGACCAGCGAGCGCACGACCGATAGGCCCGCCTTCTCGGCGGTCCGTTGAATCGCGTTCGACACGTCGCCCATACGGTTGCCTGGCCTGCATTGCTCGACGCCCACGTATAGGGACTGCTCAGTCGCGCTCAACAGGTTCTCGGCCAGCGGCGTGATCTCGCCCACTGCAAACGTGCGTGCAGCGTCGGCCACCCAGCCGTCGAAGGTCACGCCGATGTCAACCGAGAGGATGTCGCCACGCTCGAGGCGATAGCGACCGGGGATGCCGTGCACCACCATTGCGTTGGGCGAGGCGCAGATCGACCCGGGAAAGCCGCGGTAACCCTTGAACGTCGGGGTCGCGCCCTGGGAGCGGATGAAGCGCTCGGCGGCGGCGTCGAGCTCCTCGGTGCTTACGCCTGGGCGAATCTTGCCGGCGATCAGATCGAGCGTCGCCGCCTGGATGAGGCCGGCGGCGGCCATCTTCTCGATCTCCTCGGGTGACTTCTTGATGATCACCCTAGGAGCTTATCTTTCCAGCCCTGCCGTCCCGCTCACCGCGGGCGTTCGTTGGGTCGGGTGAGGCCAAGCACGCTCCTCGCTGAGACATCGA
>CAWJND010000007.1:0-28195 GCA_963844095.1 uncultured Solirubrobacterales bacterium | reverse complement strand
TCCGCGCCTGAATAGAATCACGGCCGCGTTGAGCCACCTGCTTGCCACACCCCTCGCGTTCTTCACCACCCAATCGGGAGGGTCGTCCAACGCTGACCAGATCGACAGCCTCTACAAGATCACGCTGTATGTGGCGCTTGTGATCTTCGTGCTGGTTGAGGGGGCCCTCGGGTATGCCCTATTCCGCTTCCGCGCGCGCAAGGGCGCCGTGGCAGCCCAGATTCACGGCAACACGCGCCTGGAGATCGGTTGGACCGTAGGTGCCGCGGTGATTCTGCTGGCTTTGGCCGGACTCACGTTCGCCAAGCTCTCCTCGATCCAGGATCCCGTCAACTCGAGTCCCGAAGGCGAACATCTCGTCAGCGACAGCTCGCGGCTGTATGCGAGTGCCCAGCAAAAGCTGCCTCCGAGCGGCAAGTCGCTGAAAATCACAGTGGTGGGTCGCCAGTTCGTGTGGCAGTACATATACCCCGGTGCAGGCGAAGCCGACGGCCTCGGTGCCCCGTATTCCTACCAGCAGATGGTGGTACCCACCAAAACCACGGTGACGCTCAACATCGTCTCCGCCGACGTGGTGCACTCGTGGTGGGTGCCCCAGCTCGGGGGCAAGTTCCAGGCGGTGCCCGGCTATCACAACTACACCTGGTTCAAGGTCGAAAAACCTGGCGTCTTCCGTGGCCAATGTGCGCTGATTTGCGGGCGCGGTCACGCGCGCATGACCGCCACCGTCAAGGCCGTCCCGCCGGCACAGTTCGAAGCCTGGCTGGCCTACCAGAAGAAGCAGATCGCCGAAGCCAACGCGCAAGCCGCGGTGGCACGCGCGAAGCTCAACAAGCAGGTCGGCGCCGGACAGGTTCAGAACCCGTGATGCGCAACCACGACCGAATCTTCGACTCCGGAAACTAGGAGCCCAGCCAAGATGGCCACCTACGCAGCCCCGATCCCACAAGTAGTCGCGCATGACGTCAAGCCCGAGCCGAAAGGTTGGGCGAGCTGGATCACGACGACCGATCACAAGCGCATCGGGATCATGTACATGGTCACGACCTTCGCCTTCTTCATCCTCGGCGGCGTCGAGGCTCTGCTGATCCGCCTGCAACTGGGCGTGCCCAACAACACGCTGGTCTCTCCCCAGATCTACAACCAGCTATTCACGATGCACGGGACGACGATGATCTTCCTGTTCGTCGTGCCGATGATGGCCGGCCTTGCCAACTACTTCGTGCCGCTGATGGTGGGCGCGCGAGACATGGCCTATCCGCGCCTGAACGCTCTCTCCTATTGGCTGCTGCTGGCCGGCGGGATCGTCTTCTACGCCTCGGTCTTCTGGAACCCACCCGAAGCGGGCTGGACGAGCTATGTGCCGCTGTCCAGCATTACCTACTCGCCCGGGGGCGGCCAGGACGCGTGGATCTATCTGATCCACCTCACCGGTCTGTCCTCGATCCTCGGCGCGATGAACTTCTACGTGACGATCGCCAACATGCGCGCTCGCGGAATGTCCTGGGGCCGTTTGCCGCTGTTCATCTGGGCGATCCTGACCTACTCGATCCTGATCATCTTCGCGATGCCCGTGATCGCCGGAGCGGTCACGATGCTGTTGACCGATCGGCACTTCGGCACGCATTTCTTTGACCCCGCCAACGGCGGCTCGGCGCTCTTGTGGCAGAACCTGTTCTGGTTCTTCGGACACCCCGAGGTCTACATCATGGTGCTGCCAGGCTTCGGCATCGTCTCGGAGATCCTGCCCGTGTTCGCGCGCAAGCCGATCTTCGGCTACAAGGCGATCGCCGCCTCGACGGTCGCGATTGCGTTCCTCGGCTTCTTGACCTGGGCGCACCACATGTTCACGGCACCGATCCCAGAGGCGCTATTGATCTTCGTGATGATGAGCTCGTTCTTGATCGCGGTGCCGACGGGCGTGAAGATCTTCAACTGGATCGCCACGCTGTGGCACGGCACAATCGAATTCAAGACGCCGCTGCTGTTCAGCGCCGGGTTCATCGCGCTGTTCATGATCGGCGGTATCTCGGGTGTGTTCCTAGCCGTCTTCCCTGTCGATTGGCAGCTGAACGAAACCTACTTCGTCGTAGCCCACATCCACTTTGTGTTGATGGGTGGAGCCGTGTTCACGATCTTCGCGGGGATCTACTTCTGGTTCCCCAAGATCAGCGGCAGGATGCTTAGCGAGAGCCTCGGCAAACTGAGCTTCTGGCTGATGTTCGTCGGATTCCTGATGACCTTCCTGATCCAGCACGTGATCGGACTTGACGGAATGCCAAGACGCGTGTACGAGTACGACAATGTGGGCAACCTCGCGCTCTACAACCTGATCTCGACGATCGGCTCGTTCGTGCTTGCCTCGGGTGTGCTCGTGACGATCATCAACGTCACACGCAGCCTCAAGCACGGCGCGATCGCTGGCCCCGATCCCTGGAAGGCCAATTCGCTCGAGTGGTTCACGACCTCTCCCCCCCGACCAACAACTTCGATGTGATCCCGCTAGTACGCTCTTACGAGCCGATGAAGGACATCCGCCGCGAGATCGAGCAGCGCACCTCTGCCGTACCTGCCCCCGGAGGCGCCACCGTGCCCGCCGGGGCCACGCAAGTCGGGGTCTAGAAGCGTGAGCCGTAGCGGCTTGACGCAGTCGCTGGAAGCACCCGCTCTCGCCGCGCCCTCGCGCACGCGCCAGCTGCTCTCGGACTACCTCGAGCTGACAAAGCCGAAGGTGCAGTCGCTGTTGCTGCTGACGACGATCACGACGATGCTCGTCGCCGGAGATCCGTCGGTGGCGCTGATCGCGTTGACCTGCCTCGGTGGCTATCTCTCCGCCGGCGGCGCCGGCGCCGTCAACCACTGGTTCGATCGCGACATCGACGCGAGCATGGCACGCACCGCCAACCGACCTGTGCCCTCCGGTCGGATAGCCCCAATCGCGGCGCTCACCTTCGGATGCATTCTGGCAGGGCTGTCTTTCCTGGAGCTGTCGCTGACGGTCAACGTGCTTGCGGCGAGCCTCTCGTTTGCCGGTTTCCTTGGCTATGTGCTCGTCTACACGATGTGGCTGAAGCGGCGCACGCCCCAGAACATCGTGATCGGCGGAGCGGCAGGTGCGGTCCCGCCGCTTGTCGCGTGGGCCGCCGTGACCGGCTCTGTCAACGGAATCGCCGTACTGTTGTTCTTCATCGTGTTCTTCTGGACACCGCCGCACTTCTGGGCGCTGTCGCTGCTGATGAAGGATGAGTACGAGAAGGTAGGTGTACCGATGTTGCCAGTCGTGCGCGGTGAGGCCGAGACGCGCAGGCAGATCCTGCTCTACACCGTGCTGCTGTACGCGGTCACGCAGCTGCCCTTCTGCGCGGGCGGCTTCGGGGGTATCTATCTGACCGCCTCGCTGATCCTCGGGCTCGGCTTCATCGCCGGCGCCGTGCGGCTCTATCGACGCGCAGATCGACGCAGCGCGCTGCAGCTCTACCTGTTCTCGCTGGCTTACCTGGCGCTACTGTTCTGCGCGATGGTCGCCGACGTAAAGTTGTAATCTTCACGTCCTCATGGATCGTCGCCTCGCCAAGAAGAACATCCGTGCCGGTCTGATTGTGGCCGGCATCTGCATGTTCATGTTCGGGCTGACGTTCATCGTCGCGGCGGCATACCTCTCATGAGCCCACTCGATCCCGAGATCCCGCCAACCGGCGAGGAGATCCATCTTCCCGGGCCTACGATCCTGCCGCTGTTGACCGCGGCAGGCATCACTCTCGCGGTGATCGGCATCACGCTTAGCAAGATCCTGCTGGTTGCGGGCGTGATCCTCACGATCGTGTGTGTAGTCCGTTGGATCATGGACACGCGCCGCGAAATCGACGAGCTCCCGCTCGACCACCATCACTGACGCGCTGTAGCGCCCGGTGAGGCGCCGCGCGCGGTGGGTGGGATTCCCCGGTCCACGCGCGGCCCCGGTGGAAGGTCGCACCTGCCCCTAAAGGCGCTCTACCTTCCCTTCCCTGTTCACCCCACGACTGCGCTTGCCGGAACAGGGCAGATAGCCCCCTCATCTGTCCAGCAGCGCACGACGTCACGCACGGAGAGGATCCCCATTGTCTCTCCATGCTCGACGACGATCAGGTGGCGAAAACCGCCGCGAACCATCGTGGCGGCGGCCTCCTCCAAAGACCAGGACGGCTCGGCAAAGACGACGTCGCGGGTCAGATGATCGGCCACGAGCTCGAGCTCTGGACTCTGCTCCGCGCCAACGGAGGCGAGCACATCGCGCTCGGTCAAGATCCCGAGCCCACCGGAATCGGGATCGATCACCACGGCTGCTCCGACATGACGCTCGGACATTAGCCTTGCGGCTTCGCGCAGCGTGTGACTGGGGCCGATCGTCAAGACCACCTGGCTCATCCCGTCTCGAACCTGCATCGTCTCCACCTCCGAACCCTCAATCGTATTTGCAACGATTGTCTCAATGTATTGTGTGTAGCGCTCGCCGTCAAGCGCCTGTCGCTAGATCTGAGCTACCCGCGGTCGGTCCGCGCAAACAGAAGCACGCACCGAGCAACTCACGCTATTGCCGGCAACGTCGCGCCGCACCTTCAGCAAGCGATATGCAGCCGGCACGACAGCTCCAATGACTCGGCGGCAGAGCAAGCATCGAGCGTACAAACGCGTCCATCGGCTCGAAGCATTAGCATCACGCGTTGCGATGTACAGGGTTGCCCTGAACAGCAGCGCGGCGCACCGAGGGGGTGCCTGAGATGTCCAAGCGCACGATTGTGGGGACGATCGTGGCGGGAGTGCTTGCGACCGCGATCGGGATCGTGCTCAGCTACACGATCAAATGGTTTCCGCCGCAAGCATCCACCCAGGCACACCACACCGACACGCTCTACCACGTGCTCGTGATCGCCTCGGTGCCGATCTTCGTGCTGGTCGTCACGGTGATCCTCTTCTCGGTCTGGCAATTCCGCATGAAGCCAGGCGAGGAGGAGAAGGACGGGCCGCCGATCCACGGCAACACGCGTCTTGAGGTGATCTGGACCGTGTTCCCGGCTGTGCTCCTGCTCGGTCTCGTTTCTTACTCGTTCGTCGTGTTGCACGAAAACGAAAAGAAGCCTGCAAGGGAGATGGTGGTCGAAGTCACCGGCCGCCAGTTCGAGTGGTCCTACGCCTATCCACGGTCGGTGACCGGTGGAGCTCCACTGAAGACGACACAGCTCTACGTGCCCGACAACGAATCGGTCGAATTCAAGATCCATTCGCTCGATGTGATCCACGCCTTCTGGATCCCCGCCTTCCGGCTGCAGATCGACGCGGTGCCCGGCATCACAACCAGCTACCGGGCGACGCCCGACCTGTTGGGCTCCTATCCGGTCGTGTGCAACCTACTTTGCGGCGTCGGGCATTCGCTGATGCGCTCGACGATTCATGTCGTGACACCCGCCCAATTCCGCATCTGGCTGAAACATCAGACCAGCACACCGTCGAGCGCATAGTGAGGGTATGGTGATCGATGCAATGGGGAGATGCGATTCGATGATCGGCATGGTTGGAGACCAAGGGGAAGCGAGCTAATGGTCGTCCGGTTGCGCGCTCCGGGCTTGTATCGCGCATTCTTTGGGCTGGCGCTCGGGATTGCGTTCGCCGCCGGGCTGACTTGGCTCGTGCGCATGGCCACCGGTCATACGACCTACCACCATTTCCTCAACGAGGAAGCCGTGATGGCGGTCTCACTGCTGTCCGCTCCGATCTTCTTCCTCTTCGGCCTCGGCGGATTCGACTACTGGCTCTACTGGGCCGCTGGGCGCCCGACCCGCCCCGAGGACCACTCTGGACACGGGGCCTACAGCTGGAAGGACTACTTCCGCATCAATACCGATCACAAGGTGATCGGTATCCAATACACGGTCACCGCTTTCTTCTTCCTACTCGTCGGGGGACTGATGGCGATGCTGATGCGCGCTCAGCTGGCCCAGCCCGGCGCGCAGTTCGTCAGCGCGAACACCTACAACGGGCTCTTCTCGGTACACGCCTCGCTGCTCATCTTCCTGTTCGTGATCCCCGTGTTCGCGGGCTTTGCCAACTACGTGCTGCCGATCATGATCGGCGCGCCCGACATGGCCTTCCCGCGCCTGAACGCGCTCTCCTACTGGCTGCTGCCGCTGGCCGGGGCAATGATGCTGCTGAGCTTCGCGGCACCCGGCGGCGCCTTCGCCGACGGCTGGACCGCCTACGCACCGCTGTCGATCGACGCGCCGATCGGGCAGGATTTCTTCTCGGTCGGAGTGCAGTTCGCGGGCGCCTCCTCGATCATGACGGCGCTGAACTTCCTGGTGACCATCATCACGATGCGCGCGCCGGGAATGAGCTTCTTTCGCATGCCGCTACTCGTGTGGGCCAACTTCGCCACCTCCTTGCTGGTGGTGATCGCCACTCCCTTCATCGCCGCCTCGCAGTTCTTCGTGCTGCTCGACCGCGGCCTGGGCTTCAACTTCTTCAACGCCGGCAAGGGCGGCGATGTGCTCATGTACCAGCACGTCTTCTGGTTCTACTCGCACCCGGCCGTCTACATCATGATGCTGCCGGGCTTCGGGATCGTCAGCGAAATCATCGCAGTGAAGGCGCGCAAGCCGATCTTCGGCTACCGCATGATGGCCTTCTCCCTACTTGCGATCGTGGGCCTCGGTTTCACCGTGTGGGCACACCACATGTTCACCTCCGGCATGCCGGCGTGGATCCGCATCCCGATGGCGATAACGACCTGCATCATCGCGGTCCCCACAGGTATCAAGATCTTCTCCTGGCTTGCGACGCTGTGGCGCGGCGTTCTGCACCTCGACACCCCGATGCTGTTCACGCTCGGTTTCCTGGTGACCTTCACGCTCGGCGGGATCAGCGGCGTGATGCTCGCGATGCTGCCGTTCGACATCGACGTGAGCAGCAGCTATTTCGTCGTGGCCCACCTGCACTACGTCCTATTCGGCGGCTCGGTGATGACCATCTTCGCCGGCGCCTACTACTGGTTCCCGAAGATGACCGGGCGCATGTTCGATGAGCGCCTAGGTAAGTGGCACTTCTGGAGCACGTTCGTGTTCTTCAACCTCACATTCGCACCGATGCATCTGCTCGGCTTGGAAGGGATGCCTCGTCGCGTGGCGACCTACTCATCGCAGTTCGCCACCGCGAACCTGTTCATCTCGCTCGCGAGCTTCGCTCTAGGCGCGAGCACACTGATCTTCGTCTACAACATGGCCACCAGCTGGCGCGGTGGTCCGCACGCACCGGCCAACCCCTGGCGCGGGATGACACTCGAGTGGCAGGTCTCCTCACCGCCACCGATCTTCAACTTCGACCGCATCCCGACCGTCGTCGGCGGCCCCTACGAGTACGGCGTGCCGGGAGCGGTACACGGCACCTTCGCCCCCGCACCGACGCCCGCCACCGTGGGTGGCGCCGCCGGTGGATCGGGCACAGTCTTCCACGCAGCCATCGAGTGAAGGGAGCAGGTCTGATGAAAGAGATCCTGGTCATAGCCAACCGCACATTGGGCGGCGAGAGGCTGCTAGAGCTGGTACGCGCACGCGCACGCGCCGCGCAGGGCGATGTGACGTTCCGCCTCGTCGTGCCCCAGACAAAGCCCACGGCGGGACTCGTCATCCAAGACGACGCTGTGCGCGAAGCGGCACAGATTCGTGTCGACCTGGCAACATCGCTGCTCGCGACAGAGGGCATAACGGCCACCGGCGAAGTCGGCGACCACGACCCGTTCCTCGCGACGATGGATGCGATCGCCGGGCGCCGCCCTCAGGAGGTAATCATCTCCACCCACCCGGCCACCCAATCGGGCTGGCTGCGCCGGGATCTGATCGATCGTGTACAGCGAGCCTCGGGGCTGCCTGTGGAGCACGTCGTCGTCGACCTGACCCAGGAAAGCCTGCCGTTCGCGGTGACGCTGGTCGTCGCGCACAAGACCTCCAGTGGCGAGGAGCTGATTGACCGTCTCAGCGCCAAGGCGGCCGGGGGTGAGCCACATCTGTTCATCGCGGTGATCCCCCAACAGGACCGCAGCGGCGCGGCTCACCGCGAGGCACGCATCCGGCTTGGCACGATGCTCGATCGACTCGACGCAGCGGGCCTGCTGAGCGCCGGCATGATCGGCGACCCCGATCCCTATACCGCGACGATGAACGCACTGGAGCTCTTCAAGGTCGATGACGTCGTCATCTCGACGCTCCCCAACGAGCGTTCGGGTTGGCTGCGCTCGAACCTGATCGAGCGCGTCGGGCACGCGACCACCGTCCCCGTAGAGCACGTGGTCGTGACGCTCGAGTCCAACGCTACCGCGGCTACGGCCGCAAGCTAGACCGCGGAGCATTTGATCATGGAGGCCGCAAGCGTCGCCCATACAGCCGCCCACGACGCTCATGGTGGCGGCGAGCACCACGGCCCGCTCGCGGCGCACCGCAGCTCACGCGTTGAGCCGCAGCTGCTCGGGATGTTGCTTTTCATCATCTCCGAGATCATGGTGTTCGGGGCCTTCTTCACGGCCTATTTCTTTATCCGCGTAGCCCAGGGCGACCCATGGCCGGCGCCTGGAACGCACTTGCCGCTGGAAGTCGCGGGCGTGAACACGGCGATCCTGATCTCCTCCTCGTTCACGTTGCACTGGGCTGAGCAGTCGATCAAGAAAGGCAACCGCTTCGGCCTGAAGGCGGGCATGTTGACGACCTTCCTGCTCGGCTGCGCTTTCTTGTTCATCCAGATCAACGAGTACGCCAACATCGGCTTTGCCCCTCAAGACCAGGCACAGGCGACGATCTTCTACTCGCTCACCGGCTTGCACGGCGCACACGTGTTCATCGGCCTGCTACTGCTGCTTACCGTTACAGTCAGAGCCTTCCGGGGCCACTACTCGCCAGAGGAGCATCGTGGCATCGAAATCCCCGGTATTTACTGGCACTTCGTTGACATCATGTGGATAGTGGTCTACACCACGGTCTACGTGATCTGACGGTCGTCAGACGCCTCCGATTTACGATCGATCTGCCATCCAATGCTGAACCCGCTGCGCACGGAGGATGAGGCGTTCCGCTTCCTGCTCTACGCAATCGCCGTGATCGCCGCGATCGTTGTGCTGGTCCTGATCGGCCGCGCCGTCTTCTGACGCTACTTGACTACCAATGTGCCGTACATACCCGCGGCACGGTGCCCTGGAGCCTGGCAGAAGAACGTGTAGGTGCCAGGCTTGAGCTTGACGTTGATCGACGCGGTGCCCTTCGTCTGGAAGGTTGTGGCGCCCAGCACGGGACCGCTGCCGTTCGCCCCACCCGTGCCGGCTTCGATCGCGATGTTGTGAGAGACACCTGACATGTTCTTCATCGAAACGCTCACCGCACCGGGACTGGCCGTGGCCTTGCTCGCGGTGTAGGCAAGCAGGCCCTGCGGGTCGGCTTCGAATTCGAGCTTGCCGGCCTTCTCCACAGCCGGCTTGCCTGAGCCGGGCGCTTTCACCGCGTCGGCGAGCAGTCCGGTGTCCTGACCGGGACGGTCGGCCACTTGGGCGACGTAGGCGGCGATGTCGGTCAACGTGGAGCCGCTTGCCAGCCCGCCGGGCATCACCCCTTCGCGATTGGGGTTCTGCACCTGTCCTTCGACGACCGTGCGAATCGCGTTGCGCTCCAGACCTTCGTCGACGCTCGCGCGAAATGCTTCGTCGAGGTTGGGGCCGATCGTGCCCTTTGTATTGGCCCGGGCGAGCGTGTGACAGGAGCCGCACTTGGCGACGAACTGCTGCTTGCCAACGATCAGGTTCGCGTCGTTGTCTTTCTCCGCGTCGCCACAGCCGGCGAGCACGAACAGCAGACAAACTGCTCCAAGCAGCGCACCGACACTGCGCGCAGACAATCCCCTATGCGAACCCACCCCATACATCAGCGCGTCAACTCTACCCAAAGGACCGGCCGACCGGTTCTCCGCCGGCCGCGGCGATAACCCTCCGCGCGACGCCCTGCCACGACCAACGCTCACGCACCGCCGCCGCCAGCGCTGTCCGCGTGCGATCTTGTAGCTCACTATCGGCACCCAGCCAGGCCACGAGCCGCTCGCCAAGCGCTTGCACAGCGCCGTCGTCGACCGCGAAGGAAAGCCATGCGGCGGCCTCGGGCGGCAACTCTCCTGCGAGCTCCTGGCTCACCTCGGCCAAACCCGAATGGGCGGCGCTGATCGGCAGCACACCACACGCCCCCGCCTCGACCGCGACCATCCCAAACGCCTCGGGAAAGGTGCTCGGTACGACCAGCGCCGAGCACGCGGGCAGCACCTCCGCAAGCTCCTCGTGGTCGAGGCGTCCGGTGAACGCGATCCGCTCGTCGAGGCCGCAAGCGGCCTCCAGATAGCGCTGGGCTTCGACGCCGGACAGCGAGCTGAAGAATGCGAGCAGGTGACGCAGCGGTGTCGCTTGCCGCGGATCGTGGGTCTCGCCTCCCTCAGCCTCCAAGGCACGCCCAAGGCGGGCAATCTCCATCGCGCTGTCGAGATCGCCCGCGGCGAGGTGCGCGACCAGGCGCTCCAAGCCTGCGCTGTAAGCGCCGAAGCCGACGATCGCAAGCTGAGCATCGGGAACCTGCATCGAGACAAGTGGCCAAGCGGCGATCAGTAGGTCCACACCCTTGCTGACGATCAGCTTGCCCACGTACGCCACGAGCACGCCCTTCCTATCCAAAATCTTCTCGAGCGCATCCGCGACTAGCTGCTCGTCGCGCGTGAAAGCATTCGATTGCTCCTCGACCGGAGCGGGAGCGCCGCGCTTCAGACGTTGCTGCAGCCCGCGCATGGCCGCCCAAGCCTCTCGCGGCTCGTGCGGGCGGAAGCGCTCGACGTCGACCCCGGGAGGCCCGAGACGGGTTCGTAGCTTGACCTGAGCCCCGTCCTCATCGCCAAGCGCCCGCCAGAGACTCTCGGCGGTGTGCAGCGAGCCGACAAGCACGGTCTTGGCGCCGGCAAGCCCCTCGCGGGCAAAGCCCATGAAGCGATCAGGTTCGGGCTTGACCGTGTACTCAAGCGCGCTCCCGTGCACCTTCACCACATAGGCCGTCTCCTCGCCAAGCGCCCGCGCCAGGATCACCGGCCCCATCACGAGATGGTTTGCCAGCGCCACCTCAGGATGGACAAGCTCGGCGACCTCACGTACGGCCTCCACATTGGCTTGGATATAGAGCGCAATCTCCTCGTCCGAGCAGTCGGCAAACGTCTTGGCTTCGATCCCCTCGTAGCGGTCCTGCACGTACAGGGGAAGGAGTCCGCCGATGTTCGGGCGATAGACCGTGCAGCCCGAAGACGAGCGAGCCACACGGCCGCGATCCCGCTCGGCGGAGCCGGGCAACTCCCAAGCATCGTGCTCACCATCATCCCGCTCGCCGTGAGAGCCTCCGATCTCTTTCAGTCGGAGCTTGCCGCCATCCCAGTCTCCAGCGGCATCGACAAACGCATAGCGCTCAGGGTGGCGATCCTGGCTGAACAGATGCACCTCGTGTCCAAGCCCGACCAGCGCTTCGGCGAGGCGCGCATTGTAGACGTTCGAGCCGGTCCCGCTCAGCAGGTAGCCGTGGAAGATCAAGATGCGCATCCCTGCAGCCTATTCGTCGCCTACCCACACGTTCATGCGCCCTGAGCCACACGCCCATCCGCCCGGGCGCTCCGCTAAAGTGCCGGGCGTGAGCACGAGCCAGCGCTATCGTCTGCGCGCCCCTTCCACCGGCCGAGAGATCTTGGTGGAGGCCGTTCCAGGCGAGATATACCGCGACCGCGACACCGGTGAGGAGATGGAGGTAGTGGGCAAGCTGCTGCCGCTGGCCCCCGACCCTTCGCGTCTACCGTGGGCGGTGGAGAACCTGCGCTTCTGTCCGTGGTGCGAGCAGCCGGCTCAGAAGGACCTGAACGATTGCCCCACCTGCGGCCGGCGGATGGGCCCGCTCGGCGCGTGACCCAGCGCCTGTCTCGCTCGCGTGCGATCGCGCTCGCGGCGAGCGCACTGATACTCCTCTCCGGTCTCGGTCTCTCCGCCTGCGGCGGCACAAGCGTCTCGGACGCGACCCCAAAGAGCACCCCGGAAATAACGCCGCCGAACGACACGTCGGCCGAAAAGGAAGCGACCGAAACGACGTCGACCTCGACCACCGCGACGACGTCCACGACCCCGACGACCAGCGAAAGCTCCACCAGCACGCCGACGGGAGGCAGCGAATCGAGCGAAAGCGCCTCTGGAGAAAGCAGCTCCGAAGCCGCGGGAGGAACCGCGGCAGGCGGCGAATCAGCCGAAAAAGCTGCCAGCGAAAAAACAGCGTCGGAAAAAGCCGCTACAGAAAAAACGCCTGAAAAATCCTCTGGCAGCGTCGGCTCGAATGGCGGCGCCAGTGCGCCTTAAGCCCTCCGCCCGCGAAGCTGGCCCGCGCCTTGGGCCCCTGTTCGCGACCTGAGTCCACCGTTGCTCAATTGCCGCTGGCCGCGCGGCTAAACCAGGCTGACCGACGATCAGGGCGTTGAGATCAACGTCGCGCTGTAGGTCAGGCGCGCGGTCTGATAGAGGCAGTAGTACTGGGTGCTGGTACCGATATTTGTCTGTGCGGTCTGAGTGCCGGTAGTCGTGCACTGACCCTTCGCCCGGCTCGCCCGCCAGGATGTCCCCTTGCCGAAGCCAAGCGCAAGCGCCGGCGCCCAGGTAGGCACGGTCAAAGCAACGATGTCGCCCTTCTTGACGGCAACGGTTGTGGCGAGCGGGAACTGGGCGGTCTTGCCAAAGTACTTTTCAAGCGGAACCACAGGGCTCTGGCCGATCACCTTGTACGTCAATTTGGGACTCTCCTCAGCGCGCAGGATCGCGATGCCGGCTGACGCCGCGCCGCCCTCATTGGCGTTGAAGAACTTGATCTGAGTCGCGGTCGGCTTGCCGAGCGAGATCGTCCAGGCGACGATCGTACCTTCACGAGGCGCCGCCTCGGTGTTGTTGTTGGCTTCGACCTTGACCTGGAAGCCGGTGGTGCGACTGACCGCCAAGCACGAGGGCGTAGGACAGCTGGGCACCGTGGCAGGTGTCGTTGCGGGGATCACGCCGACTTCGGTCAGGGTGGCAAGCGACCCTGCCGGGATGGCAAGCACGAGCCCACAACCAAGCACGATCGTGGTGATGAGGCGTCTCATATGGAGCATCCAAGAGGAAACACGAGAACAGGCACGATGTAGCGGTTCGACACGGAAGCCATTATTCCCCCTTGCGACGGCCTTTGATCTCAGCGATCGAGCTCAAGCTACAGACCCGATTACCGCGGCCGCGGCGGCAATCTCAGCAGGGTCGCCGGGTGCAGGCGTCCAGGGCAGCTCCAGCGGGTCCTCGATATAGCGAGGAATCACGTGCAAATGGAAGTGGAACACCGTCTGCCAGGCGGCGGCCCCGCAGGAGTTGATCACGTTGACCCCGTCTGCTCCCAAGCGCTGCTTCGCGCGACGGGCAAGGCGCTGTGCCGCGACGGCGACGGCCTCTAGCTCGGACTCCTCGATGCTCAGCAAGTCCTGCGTGTGCGTACGCGGAATCACAAGCGCATGGCCGCGCGTGGCGGGATTGATGTCCATGAAGGCCAGCGTATGCTCGTCCTGGTCGACAATCGTCGCCGGCAGATCGCCCGCCACGATCTTGCAGAAGATGCAGTCTTGCTCGCTCATAGCGGCCAATCCTAGCCGCGTCGACGCGCTCCCAAGGGGATGCCAGGCGATGGACAGCACATGTAGGTTGCAGGTGTAGTTGCATACTTTTTTTGAGATTCACCTATGTAGCTACGATATGTAGCTACTATCGGCAATCGCGCAAAAAATAGAACATCACACCTTCTCCCCCCTATGGATCGCGAGACCCGAGGTCATACGTCCGTGTGAGAGCTAGCGCCTGTTCGTGCGTGCTGACCTCACCTGTGTATTGAGCCCGCACAAGCGCGGCCAGCAGCTCCCCCACGCGCGGCCCCGGCGGGATGCCAAGCTCGCGCGCAAGCTGATCGCCACGCAACAGCGGCTTGGGTACGCCCGCTTGATGCCAGCGCAGCGCGTCGTCGAGCATCCGTCGAGCCAGATCGACGTGCGCCACGATCGCCTGCTCGGCTTTCGCTCCACGCGTGGCGAGCCGGTCGCATACCGACAGCAGCGTGACGTCCACCTCCACGGGCTCGCAGGCGTGCAGATAGTCGTAGACCGTGCCGCGCGCCAGCGGCTGGGGCTCGTGCACGAGAAAGCCGAGACGCAGGTGATGGCGCACCAGCGCCGCGACGTGCTCGCGCAGACGCACGCTGGCACGCAGACGCCCGAGCACATCACGGGCGAGCTCTGCCCCCTGTACGTCGTGCCCGAGGAACGTCACGCGCCGGTCGAGCACCCGCACCGAGCGCGTGGCCGGCTTGGCCACGTCGTGCAGCAGGGCCGCCCAGCGCAGCGCCTGCCCACGAGTCAGCCCGTCGGCAAGCGGCTCTGAAAGCAGCTCTCCTACCGGCGCACGCTGCTCCTCGCCCAGTGCCGCGATCGGCTCGGAATCGCTCGTGCACGCGGTCAGCTCGACCGCACGCTCGAACACCTCCAATGTGTGGCCGTATACGTCGCGGTGGTGGAAGCGACTCTGCTCCACCCCACGCAAAGCTTCAAGCTCCGGAAAGACGACCTGCGTCGCGCCGAGCCCGCTCATCAACTCCAGCCCGCGCAGAGCCTGCGCCGAGGCGACGATCCGCTGCAGCTCGAGGAACACGCGCTCGGGCGAGATCTGCTGCAGTCGTGGCGCCTGCGCGCGCGCGGCCATGATCGCCTCGGGCTCGGGCTCCAGCCCCAACTCGACCGCGACCCGTACCAGGCGCAGGACTCGTAGGGGGTCGTCCTTGAAGGCATCCGGGCCCGCGATGCGCAGACGTCCGGCATGCAGGTCGCCGAGACCGCCAAGCGGGTCGAGCGGCTCCCCCCCGGCCAAGGGCTCGGCGATCGCATTGACGGTGAAGTCGCGCAAACGCAGGTCAGCCTCAAGCGTGGAGCCGCGCATCGCCTCCACGTCAACCTGCCAAGTGCCTTTGCGCGCGACCACACGCCACGCCCCGAACTCTTCTGAGAGCGCAAAGCAAGCCGCGGGAGCTCCAGCGCTCTTGGCGGCCTGTGCGATCGCGCGCGCACCCTCCCCCGGATCGCCGTCGAGAACGACATCCAAATCGGCCCCGAGCCGGCCAAGCAGGCGGTCACGCACCGCTCCACCGACAAGCCAAGCCCGTCGTCCCTCAAGCGCCGAACGGACGATCTCGAGCGCCTCGACGCTCATTGACCGTCACGGTGGTAGACGCGCGGCACACGGCCAGTCAGCGCGCAGGTCACCTCGTAGTTGATCGTGTCCATCCGCTGAGCCACCTCCTCGGCGGTGATCCGTTGATCGCCGCGTGCGCCGATCAGCACGGTCTCGCCGCCTGCCAGCGTACGCGCGTCAGGGTCAACGCCGAGATCGACCGTCAGGTTGTCCATGCTGACCGTGCCCACGATCGGCCGCCGTTGTCCGCCGACCAGCACATCGCCGTTGTTCGACAGCGCTCGTCGCCAGCCATCGCCGTAGCCGATCGGAAGCACCCCGAGCAGCGTCTGCTGCTCGGCGACGAAGCGTCGTCCGTAGCCAGCGCTCTGACCGGGAGCGCAGTCCTTGACCTCCGCCAGATAGGAGACCAGCTCGAGGGCAGGGTCGAGCCCGCGCGCCAGCGGGTCGCGCCCGAAGGGGTCCATCCCGTATACGCCGATGCCGCAGCGAACCATGTCGAAGTGGGAGCGCGGCTCGCGCAGAGTGGCGGCGCTGTTGGCCGCGTGCACGACGATGTCCGGATAGGAGTCCTTGAGCTGCTCGGCCCAGCCGCTGAACGTCTCGAGCTGGCGTGCAAAGAACTTGTCGTGCTCGTCGTCGGCGGTCGCGAAGTGAGTCATTGCCCCGACCAACTCGACCTGCGCAGTCTCGGCGGCAAGTGCTGCCACGCGCAGCCCTTGCTCGGGATCGCGCGTGCCGAGCCGGCCCATGCCGCTGTCGAGCTTGACGTGCACACGACCGCCACCTGCCTGCGCGACAGCGCCAACCATCTGCTCGCTCCACACGACGACGTCTGCCTCGGCCGCGAGCGCTTCGTCCAGCTCGATCGGGCTGAGCGCGCCCATCACGAGCAGTCGCACCCCGTCGAAGCCCGCGCGGCGCAGCTGCGCGGCCTCATGCGCACCCGCCACCGCAAGCCAGGTCGCGCCTGCGTCGAGTGCGGCGCGCGCGCTCTGCGCTGCGCCGTGGCCATAGCCGTCGGCCTTGACGACCACGCACAGCTCACAGTCCGGCTTCAACTCCTCGCGCAGCCGCCGGCAGTTGCGCTCGATTGCCGCCAGGTTGACGCGCGCGATCGCGCGGCGCGCACTCATCGGCGCCTCGCCGCGGGCAGCGCAGCGATCACGTCGCCGGCAATGACCCCCTCGGCTGCTCCTTGTCTGCGGGCAGCCTCACGACCTGCCTGCGCGTGCAACTGGACGCCGCCGGCGGCGGCGGCAAATGGCTCCATCCCCGACGCAAGCAGCGCCGCGAGCGTGCCGGTGAGCACGTCACCGGTGCCGGCTGTGGCGAGCGCGGGACTGTTGCCGCGGCTGATCGCAACGCGGCCGGCAGGCTCGACGACAAGCGTGTCATCACCCTTGAGCACAACGATCGCCCCGGCCTGCTCAGCGGCCTGGCGCGCGTGTGCGAGCCGCTCGCTCTGTACCTGTTCGCTGTTGACGTCCAGCAGTCGGGCCAGCTCGCCGGCGTGCGGCGTGAGCACTGTCGTCGCCTCTCTCGCCGCAAGCCCAGCAAGCGACCTCGCGTGAGCGTTCAAGCCGTCGGCGTCGAGCACCAGCGCAAGCGGTACTTCACGAGCCAGCTCGCGCGCGAAGCACACACTCTGGTGGTCGCGCCCGAGCCCCGGGCCAAGTGCCAGGCAGCCGGCGCGAGCAAGTGAGTCCTTGGCAATAGGCAGTCCCGCAGGCGTGAGCGCGCCGTCCTCGTCGGCCAGACCCCGGGTCATCACCTCCAGCAGCTGCACGTCCAGGATCTGTTGCAACGAGGCGGGCACGCACGCGGTCACATAGCCGGCTCCGGCGCGCAGCGCGGCGAGCGATGCCATCGCCGGGGCGCCCATCAGCCCACGCGAGCCACCGACGACGACGACGTGGCCACTGCTGAACTTGGTCGACGCGGCCTCCCTGCTGGGCAGAGCGTCGAGCACGTCGTCACGGATCAGACCGATATCGCTCGCATCGGGCGCGCCGCGAGGGATCCCGATGTCGATCACGTCGACCTCACCGGCGTGGCCCTTGCCTGGATGGATCCACAGTCCAGGCTTGGCCGCGTGAAATGTCACGGTCTTGGCAGCGGTGATCGCTGGGCCGGCAACAACTCCGTTGCTCGCGTCCACTCCGCTGGGCATGTCCACGCTCACGACAAGCCCAGGCACGGCGTCGATAGCCGCGATCGCCTCTGCCACCGCTCCGTGGGCGACGCCCGAGAAGCCGGTACCCAGCAGCGCGTCTACGATCACATGTGCCTGCGCAAGCGCCTCGGAGGCGGCGCTATCCGAGAGCGCCAGCGGCGGCGCCCCGGCCAGGCGTTCAAGGTTGGCGCGCGCGTCGGGTGAGAGCTCCTCTCCAGCCGCCAAGCACACAATCGTCACGTCCCTTGCCGCCTCGCGCAGCAGTCTGGCTACCACCAAGCCGTCGCCGCCATTGTTGCCCTTGCCGCACACCACGACCACGGCCCCGTCGGGCGTGAGCTCTTCCACGGCCCGAGCCACACCCTCCCCCGCGCGCTCCATCAGATCGAGCGACGGTATCCCCCGTTGCTCGATCGCCCACCGGTCGACCGCCCGCATCTGCGCGGCATCGAGCAGCGGCTCACACCAGTAGGGAAGCTCCGTCATGACGAGCGATACTAGGGGCTGGCTCGGAGATCCACCGGCTTTGAAGGTCTTTCAAAATGACCTGCACGTAAACACCCCCTTTGCCTGGATCAAGGTTTTGGGCGCCGCCCAGCCGCGCGCCTACTCAACCGTGACGGTCTTGGCGAGGTTTCGCGGCTGATCGACGTTCAGGCCGCGCAGCCGGGCGATCCGATAGGCGAGCAGCTGCAGCGGGATCACAGCCAGCACCGGCTGCAGCATCCAGTCGATCGCGGGCACCGGGATCGCGACGTTGACCTGACCCTCCAAGCTGTTGCCCTCGGTCGTCAGGGCAATCACGTGGGCGCCTCGGGCGCGCACCTCCTGCATGTTCGAGACGATCTTCTCCAGCACCGGCGAGTCTGTTGCCACGCAAACCACGGGTGTGGACTCGTCGAGCAGCGCGATCGGACCGTGCTTCATCTCGCCGGCCGCATAGGCGTCGGTCGCGATGTAGGAGATCTCCTTCAGCTTCAGCGCTCCCTCAAGCGCCACCGGCAGCCCGATGTGGCGGCCCAGGTAGAGGAAGAATTCCTTTTGCGCGTGCTCGGAGGCCACTTGTTCGATCTGCTCGTCGACGTTCGTGATCACTTGGTCGATGCAGTGCGGCAGACGCTTGATCTCGCTGACGAGCTCCGCCAGACGCTTGGGCTGGAGCGTGCCTCGCAGCTCGGCCAAGCGCAGGCCGAGTAGGTAGATGACAGCCACCTGGCAGACGAAAGTCTTGGTGGCCGCCACGCCGATCTCAAGGCCCGCGCGCGTGAACAGCACGCCGTCGGCGTCGCGCGTGGCCTGCGAGCCCATCACGTTGGTGATTGCAAGCACTGTCGCGCCAGCGTCGCGCGCCTTGCGCATCGCCGCGAGCGTGTCCGCTGTCTCGCCGGACTGGGAGATCCCAATCACGAGGTCGCCAGGGCCCACAACCGGGTTGCGGTAGCGGTACTCCGAGGCGATATCCATTTCGACGGGCAGCCGCGCCCATTCCTCGATCGCGTAGCGGCCCACCAGACCGGCGTGGTAGGAGGTTCCGCAGGCGACGACCACGACTCGCTTGATGTCGGCGAGAATCGCCTCATCCAGGGCGCCCGGCTCGTCCAGGTCGACACCGTCGCCACGCGCTACGCGATCGGCGATCGTCTCGGCCACGGCGTCCGCCTGTTCATGGATCTCCTTGAGCATGAACGTCTCGTAGCCGCCCTTCTCGGCGGTCTCCTCGTCCCAGTCGACCTCCTCCACCTCGCGCGAGACCTCCTCCCCCGCGAGCGTCAGGATCGTGACGCCGTCGGGTCGCAGGACCGCCAGCTCGCCGTTGTCCAGGTATTGCACCGAGCGCGTCTGGGCCAGGAAGGCCGGCACGGCCGAGGCGATGAACTGCTCGCCCTCACCGCGACCTATGACCAATGGACACTCCTTGCGAGCGCCGACGAGCGTGTCGGGCTGCTCGACGCTCATCGCCACGAACGCGAAGTGGCCCTCGAGCTCGGCGAACGCCTTGCGCACCGCAAGCGTGAGATCGCCTTCATAGTGGGCGGCCACCAGGTGGGCGATCACCTCGGCGTCGGTCTCGGATGTGAATAGGTTGCCTTCGCCCATCAGGCGCTCTTTCAGCGCCATGTAGTTCTCGACGATCCCATTGACGACGACGTGCAGCCGGTCCTCAGGGTCGTAGTGGGGATGGGCGTTCTCCTCGCTGACACGCCCATGCGTGGCCCAGCGTGTGTGGCCGATCCCGGTGGTCGCCACACGCTCGGCTACTGCGACGGCACCGGAGCGTTCGCCGTAGTCGAGCTTTGCCTGCAGCGCGCTCAGATTGCCGACCGAGCGCACCGCTTCGATCTGATCGCCCGCGATCAGCGAGATACCGGCGCTGTCATAGCCGCGGTACTCGAGCTTCTGCAAGCCAGCGAGCAGCAGCTCACGGGCCGGGCGTTTGCCTACGTAGCCAACGATGCCGCACACGGCGACGACGATATCAGCGGTTCTCAGCCCAACTCGTGCTGCACGAGCGCCACCAGTCGCGAGCAGACCGCGTCAGCCTCCTCGTCGCTGGGGGCCTCGACCATCACGCGCACGAGTGGCTCGGTGCCGCTAGGACGGACGAGCACACGTCCACGGCCGGCAAGCGCCTCTTCCTCCTCGGTAACGGCTTGCGCGACGCTCTCGGAGCCCGCGAGCGCGCCTCGGTCCAGCACGCGTACATTGACGAGCCGCTGCGGCAGCTTGCGCATCGCTTCGCGTTCGCTCAGGTCACGTCCAGCCAGTGCTTCGAGCGTAAGCAGCGCGCCCGCGATCCCATCGCCTGTGCTGTTGAAACCCATCTCGATGATGTGACCGGACTGCTCTCCCCCGAGCGCCCAACCGCTGCTGCGCAGCTGCTCGAGCACATAGCGGTCGCCGACGTTCGTGCAGGCGACCTCGATGCCGGCCTCGCGCATCGCGGAGTGAAAGCCGTAGTTGGTCATCACCGTCACGACCACGCCCTCGCCGACGAGGCGCCCCTGCTTACGCAGGTGCAAAGCCGCGAGCGCTATCAGCTCGTCGCCGTCGACCACAACGCCGGTACGGTCGACTGCGAGCACGCGGTCACCATCGCCATCGAAGGCAAAGCCGAGCGCATGCCCGCCCGCGCGCACCCGTTCGCCGAGCGCGGCGACATGGGTCGAGCCACAGCCCTCGTTGATGTTGCGCCCGTCGGGGCTTGCCGCCACAACTGTGACGTTTGCGCCGAGACGGCGGAAGATCTCCGGGGCAATCTTGTAAGTGGCGCCGTTGGCGCAGTCGAGCAAGACGTCGAGCCCGTCGAGGCGCAAGTCGGCAAAGCGGCTCTCCAACTCGCGCAGGTAGTCCTCGTGCGTGCCGCGCAGCTCACGCACATGTCCGATTGCACGCATGCCCCCCGCGCGCGCGGGGGGCATCGGGCTTTTTGAAAGACCACCCACATGCATATCACCCGGTTGCGCACCGCCTGCGCCTGCCCCGGCTAGGGGGCGCGCACCACCGGCGGACTCTTCGGCTTCCCGCAATTCCGCTTCGATCGTTTGCTCCTGCTCGTCGCTGAGCTTGAAGCCGTCGGCGGCGAAGAACTTAATGCCGTTGTCCCGGTAGGGATTGTGCGAGGCGGACAGCACAACCGCCAGGTCGAAGCCGTAACGCTTGATCAGCAGCGGTGCCGCCGGCGTCGGCAGCACATCTCCCAGCAAAGCTTCTCCCCCGGCCGCGCTTACGCCGGCCGCCAAAGCCGCCTGCAGCATCTCGCCGGACTCGCGCGTGTCGCGCACGATCAGCACTCGTGGACGGTCTGCCGGGCTGCGTGTCGTGACAGCCTTGCCCAACGCGAGCGCAAGCTCGGCGCTGAGCAGCTCGCCGGCGACACCGCGGACCCCGTCGGTCCCGAACAGCCTGGCCACGGGGGCGTTCAGCGCTTGGAGAACTGCGGCCGCTTGCGCGCCTTCTTCAGGCCGGCCTTCTTGCGCTCCTTGGCGCGCGAGTCGCGCGTGAGGAAGCCGCGGCGCTTGAGCTCGCCACGCAGGTTAGGATCGGCCTCGAGCAACGCGCGAGAGATGCCGTGGCGCAGCGCTCCCGCCTGAGCGGAGATGCCTCCGCCGTGAAGCCTTGCCACCACGTCCATGCGCTCCTGATAACCGACAGTCTCAAGCGGCTGGCGGATGTTGCGCTGCAATGTGGCGCGCGGGAAGTGCTCGTCGAGCGTACGTCCGTTGACGAGATACGTACCGCTACCGGGCCTGAGAATGACTCGAGCGATCGCCGTCTTGCGCTTGCCGGTGGCCTTGTAGCGCGCTCCGGCGGCCAGGTCGATGGCGGCGCTGGAGATCGGCTGGGTAAGTTGTTCGACCTCGCCGTCCTCCTCGGACTTCGGCTCCTCGTCCTCGTCGAGAGCGTAAGGATCGGACGGCTGCTCGGGCGCGAGCGGGTCGACACCTTCAGGGACAATGTCCACTTCAAGGTGGGCTCCCGGCACGCTGGGCTTTACACGCGGCGTGGGCTCTTCCTCTTCAAGCTCCTCTGCCTCAGCCTCGATCTCGGCCTCGACCACAGCCTCCGCGATGACCTCAGCCTCAGCCTCGACGACCGCCTCGACAACTGCCTCCTCGATTGCCTCCTCGACAACCGCCTCCGCGATGACCTCAGCCTCAGCCTCGACGACCGCCTCCTCGACAACCGCCTCCGCGATGACCTCAGCCTCAGCCTCGACGACCGCCTCCTCGGCGGCCGACTCGGCCACTGGGGTCTCTTCAGCTGGTGCCTGCGCGGCGGCGTCAGGGGTCTCAGCGGCCTGCTCGGGCTGCTCGTCAGTCTGCTCTGTGGGCTCGTCGGCCATTACGCCTCGATCTCCATCTGTTGCGGTTTCTGGGCGACGTGGGGGTGCTCGGGGCCGGCGTAGATCTTCAGCTTGGTGATCTGCTTGCGGGCCAGGCGATTGCGCGGCAGCATGCCCTTGACCGCCAAGCGGATGATCTCCTCAGGACGACGCTCGATCATTTCCTCGAAGGTGCGCGAACGCAAGCCGCCCGGGTAGCCAGAGTGGCGGTAGTAGCGCTTGTCCTGGCGCTTTTTGCCAGTGACCGCGATCTTCTCGGCGTTGACGACCACCACGAAGTCTCCGGTGTCGATATGCGGCGTGTACTCGGGCTTGCGCTTGCCGCGCAGGACATCGGCGATCTGCGTCGCCAGACGTCCCAACGTTTGTCCGTTGGCGTCGACGACGAGCCAGTTGCGCTCGCGATCTGTGGGCTTGGCGACGTAGGTCTTCATGGCGTGAAAAAGGCCGCACGCGATCTGTCGCGCGCGGCGAGAGGCACATCATAGGCCAAATCAGCAGAAACAGCGTGTTTCAACGTCGTTTCGCTTTGTTTAGCCAATTAGGGGCGGTTCCTTACTCCCACTCGATAGTTCCTGGTGGCTTTGACGTGATGTCCAAGACCACCCGGTTTACCTCGCGCAGCTCGTTGATCATGCGCGAGGCGATCGTCTCCAGCAGGTCGTATGGGAGGCGCGCCCAGTCGGCCGTCATCGCGTCGTCGCTTGTGACCGCGCGAATCACGACGACATAGCCGTACGTACGCTCGTCGCCCTGCACTCCCACCGTGCGCACGTCCGGCAGGACGCAGAAGGACTGCCACAGCTCGCGGTACAAGCCCGCCTTGCGGATCTCCTCCTGCAGGATGTGGTCGGCCTCGCGCAGCACGTCCAAACGCTCGCGCGTCGCCTCGCCGCCGACGATCCTGATCGCCAAGCCCGGGCCTGGGAAAGGCTGGCGCCAGACCAGGCGCTCAGGCAGGCCCAGCTCGGCTCCCACGGCGCGCACCTCGTCCTTGAACAGGGCGCGCAACGGCTCAACCAGCTCGAACTGCATGTCATCTGGCAAGCCGCCGACGTTGTGGTGGGACTTGATCGTCGCGGCGCCCGTTCCCCCGCCCGACTCGATCACGTCGGAGTAGAGCGTCCCCTGCACCAAGTAGCGGGCTGGGCTTGACTGCGAGATCTTGGCCGCCTCCTCCTCGAACACGCGGATGAACTCGGCGCCGATCGCCTTGCGCTTGGCCTCCGGCTCGGTCACGCCTTTTAGCTTCTCGAGGAAACGCTGCTCGGCGTCGACCGCCACCAATGGGACGCCGAATGTGTCGCGGAAGGCGCTGATCACCTGCTCGCCCTCGTCCTTTCGCATCAGGCCGTGGTCGACGAATACGCACGTGAGCTGATCGCCGATGGCGCGGTGCACGAGCAGCGCCGCGACCGAGGAGTCGACCCCGCCTGAGAGGCCGCAGATGACACGTCCGTCCCCCACCTGCTTGCGAATGCGCGCGATCTGGTCTTCGGCGATCGAGGCCGCCGACCAGGTGAGCTCGCAGCCGCATACCTCGGTCAGGAAGCGCGTGAGGATCTCCTGGCCGTATGGGGTGTGGACCACCTCCGGGTGGAACTGGATGCCGTAGATGCCGCGAGCCGGGTCCTCGACGGCCGCAACCGGCGAGCCGGTCGAAGACGCCAGCGCGGTGAAGCCTTGCGGCGGCTCGAAGACGGTGTCGCGGTGAGACATCCAGCACGTCTGTTCCTTTGGCATGCCCGCCAGCAGGACGCCCGGGGTGGTGACGGCCAGCTCGGAGCGACCGAACTCCCCCACCTCCGCCTGCTCGACCCGTCCACCCAGGTCGTGGACCAGCAGCTGCATGCCGTAACAGATGCCGAGCACCGGCACGCCGAGCTCCAGCAGGCCACGCTCCAGGCTCGGGGCCCCCGGCGCGTATACCGACGCGGGGCCTCCGGAGAGGATGATCCCGCGCGGTTTGCGCTTGGCAACCTCCTCCAACGGGACGTGATGGGGCAATAGCTCGGAGAAGACGCCACAGTCGCGGATGCGCCTCGCTATCAGCTGCGAATACTGGCCGCCGTAATCGAGGACCACCACCTCCTCGCGTGTCTGCGACAACTCACCGGCCCCCGTAGTACGTCCTTCAGGCGCACCCTGGGACGGTATCGGCGAGTCTGGCAAGGACGCAAGGAGCGTGGCGTGCTCCGCACGCGAGCGACTGAGGACGCCGCCAGGCGAAGCCGAGACCGCCCAGGGTCAGTCATTTACTAGTTCTGCCGCCTTGCCGTTTGAGCCCATGCCGACCGACTGGTCACGCTGGAGCTGCTTGCCCTCGGTTTGCAAGGAGGGGGCGATTACGACCTCGGCGCGGTTGAACTCCGCCAAGTCCTTGTGGCCGCACGTGGCCATCGAGGTGCGCAGGCCGCCGAACAGGTTGAAGCTGCCGTCGTTCTCGCGGGCGGGCCCGACCAGGATCTCCTCCAGCGTGCCGTTGCGAGTCGTCGCCACCCTCGCGCCGCGCGGGAGCGTCGGGTGGAACGTGGCCATGCCCCAGTGAAAGCCTCTGCCCGGTGCTTCGTGAGCGCGTGCCAGCGGCGAGCCGATCATGACCGCGTCGGCGCCTAGCGCGATCGCCTTGGAGACGTCGCCGCCGTTGCGCATGCCGCCGTCGGCGATCACCTGGCAGTACTCGCCGGTCTCCAGCATGTGCGTGGAGCGCGCGTGAGCCACGTCGGCAATCGCCGTCGCCTGCGGAACGCCGATGCCGAGCACCCCGCGCGTGGTACACGCGGCACCCGGGCCGACGCCGACGAGCACGCCCGCGGCGCCTGTGCGCATCAGGTGCAGGCCCGTCTGGTAGGAGGCACAGCCGCCGACCACCACCGGCACGTCGAGTGAAGGGATGAACTCCTTGAGGTTGAGCGGCTCGGAGACCGTGGAGACGTGTTCACCCGATACGACGGTGCCCTGGATGACGAGCACGTCGAGGCCTGCCTCCAGCGCGATCTCGTAGTAGGCGAGTACCTTCTGCGGGGTCAAGGACGCGGCCACGACGACCTTTTGCTCCTTGACCTCGCGAATGCGCTGGGCGATTAGCTCCGGCTTGACCGGGGTGTTGTAGATCTCCTGCATCTCGCGCGTAGCGATCTCCTTCGGCAGACCCGCGATCCGCTCCAGCTGCTCGTCCGCGTCCTCGTAGCGCGTGAAGATTCCCTCGAGGTTGAGCACCGCCAAGCCCCCGAGCCCGCCCACGATCGCGGCCGTCTCCGGCGAGACGACGCCGTCCATCGCTGAGGCCATCATCGGCAGCTCGAACTGGTAGGGACCGAGCTTCCAGGAGATGTCGATGTCGTCAGGGTCGCGCGTGCGCCTGGACGGGACAATCGCGATGTCGTCGAAGCCGTATGCGCGGCGGCCGCTCTTGCCGCGGCCAATCTCTACTTCCATCTGAGAATCCTTACAGTCGTGGCGGACGAGCATAGCAACGGGCTTGACGCCCGCGCCGAGGGTTGCCTTGGGTATTCTCGGTCAAATGAGCGACGACGATCCCGCCGGCTATGACCCCCAGGTAATCGAGGCTCGTCGCCAGGCCGCTTGGCGGGAGCAGCACGCGCTTCCGCACGCCCGAGATCGGCGAGGATCGTGCGCGCAAGTACATCAAGCCCTCGGCTCCGTTCACCTCGGGGAACATCCACATCGGGCACGTGCGCAGCTATTCGATCGGGGATGCTTACGCGCGCTTTTGCCGGGGGCGCGGCGAGGACGTGCTGTTCGCCTTCGGCTTTGACTCGTTTGGACTGCCCGCCGAGCTTGGCGCGATCGCCGGCAAAGAGCCGCCCAGCGCTTGGGTGAATCGCTGTGCCGAGCACATGATTCTGCAGCTGCGCAGGCTTGGCTTTTCCTTCGACTGGGAGCGCACTTTCATGAGCTCCGAGGCGATCATGTACCGCTGGTCGCAGTGGTTGTTCCTGACCCTGCTGGAGGCCGGATTGGTCTATCGCGGGACCGGCAGCGTGGATTGGTGCGATACCTGCCAGACGGTGCTCGCGACGATCCAGGTCGAGGACGGGACCTGCTGGCGTTGCCACCATCCCGTGCGCTTGATCCAGCGGCCACAGTGGTACCTGCGCATCAGCGAGTACGTGCCGGAGAACGACCGGCGCCTTGCAGGAGCTGGCGGCGAGCGGGATATGGGATGAGAACGCGCTTGCCTCGCAGCGCTTCGTGCTGGGGCGCGTCGACGGCGTCGAGCTCGACCTGCTCGGCGAGGACGGCGAGCCGCTGACCGTCTTCACACCGCACTCCGACGCGCTCGATCTGGCCCGCTTCGTAAGCGTCTCACCGAGACACCCGCAGGTCGATGAGTGGGCGCGCGATGAGGGGTTGGCTCAGCGGCTGGAGGAGCTGCGAGCGGTTGGGTTGGAGCGAAGTGCGCGCGAGGCGCAAACGATGCCGTTTGTCGAGACCGGGCGCCTGCTTGCCTCCCCCACCGGTGGTGAGCCATTGCCGGTGATCGTCACTCCTACCGTGGACGGGCGCTTCGGGCCTACCGCCGTGTTTGGCGTGCCCGAGCGCGACCGCACCGACGCGCTGATCGCCGAGCGGTTGTTCGGTCCGTCCGGCAACCGGCATCGCTCCCGCGCACGCGGGGGACACGCCCTCTGAGGAGAATCCCACAACCCTCCCCCACACCTCCGTGCCCGGGCGCGCGCGAGGCCGTTCGCTACCGCGCCAACGACTTCACCATCTCCAGACAGCGCTCCTGGGGCACGCCGATCCCGATCGTCTACTGCGACGGGCTGCGGGACGGTGCCGCTGCCCAAGGATGCGCTGCCCGTGATCCTGCCGCTCGACCTGACGCCGACCGGCACCGGCAATCCGCTAGCCGAGCGCGAGGACTTCGTGCAGACCACCTGTCCCAAGTGCGGCGGGCCCGCTACGCGCGAGACCGACACGCTCGACTGTCACTTCGACGCGCTGTGGCTTTGGGTTCCTGTCTGTGTGCCTCCCGCCGAGCGCGAGCAGAGCTTGGAGCACATCCTGGCGCTCGAGGACCTGCGCGCTTGGCTGCCCTGCGAGCGCGTCGTCGCCGGATCGGACAGCGGCAACTTCGTGTTCGACCAGCGCACCGTGACAAAGGCGCTGCGCGACATCGGACCGCTCGAGTTCCTCTCGGACGGCGAGCCGTTCGCCGGTTGCCTGTTTCACGAGATGGTGATCAGGGACGGGCGCAAGATGAGCAAGCACCTTGGCAACGTGGTCGATCCTGACGAGCTGGTGGCGCAGTACGGGGCCGACACCGTGCGGCTGGCGGTGCTGTTCGCCGCTCGCGCACAGCGCTCGTTGAACTGGAGCGACGGCGACGTCAAGCGCTGCCACCGTTTCTTGCGCCAGCTTTGGGACTACTCGCATGCTCGCTTCACGCTCGATCCCGCTGAGCTGAGTCAGGGCGCCACGAACGGCGCGACGACCGACGGCGAGCAGAACGCGGTGATGGGGCCCGATAAGACCGAGCACCTGCGCAAACGCCTTGAGCAGTGGTGTGAGACCGCTGTGGAGAAGATCACAGAGGACGCGCGCGAGCTTGAGATGCACAGCGCTGTTCGCAATGTGATGCGGCTGTTCGATCGCATCCGCGACTACGAGAAGCGTGTGATCGCCAAGCGTGGCCGGCTGTGCACCGAGGACTACGAGGCGCTGATCGAGGCGCTGCAGATGCTTGCGCGCGTGCTGATGCCGTTCGCTCCGCACATCGCCGAGCAGCTGCTGATCGACTCGACACCCCCCGGCAGCGAGATCGACACATCGTGGCCTCAGGGGGAGCTTGTGCCACGATGACTTGGACAAACCGAAGTCAACCAACCCAACGAAG
>CAWJND010000006.1:0-196324 GCA_963844095.1 uncultured Solirubrobacterales bacterium | reverse complement strand
TTTTCGAGGCGGCGTTTGCGTATGCGGATGACCGCGAGCACGGCCCGTAGACCGGCGAGCACAGCCACTGCTAGGGCGTCGATGATGTGGTTGACGGTGAGCAGCGAGGCGATCATGCGGTGATCGCCTCCCTTCCCTCCGGGCGTCCTGCCTGGCGGGATCGGGCGCGGTACGTCGAGGGTGAGACCCGGTAGCGGCGCCGGAAGGCACGAGCGAAGTGGCCGGACTGGCGGTAGCCGACCCTTCGCGCCACGTCGGACACGGGGATCGAAGCTCCCTGCAGAAGCCGCGCAGCGGCGTCAAGGCGCCTGCGGGTGAGGTCGTCGTGGAAGGTGCTTTTGC
Source organism: uncultured Solirubrobacterales bacterium (assembly GCA_963844095.1). Classification (GTDB taxonomy): domain Bacteria; phylum Actinomycetota; class Thermoleophilia; order Solirubrobacterales; family Solirubrobacteraceae; genus Palsa-744. The sequence continues at coordinate 195,982 of CAWJND010000006.1, read as the reverse complement.
CGAACTCGGCGTAGGCGCGCTGTACCTGGCGAGGGGAAGCGGCAACGGTCCTGGCGACTTCCTCCAAGGTCAAGGGCCGGTGGTAGCTGCGCATGACCGTCAGCCGCGCGAGCCGGTACATGCGCCGGCGTTCGCTGGTTGTCAGCGGCCGTGGCTTGACGGGCGGTCGGCGTTTCGCCGCGGGCGTCCTGCCGCCGAGGCCGAAGTGCAGTTTGAGTAGTTGGCGCACCCGCTCGCCCTTGATGCCGAACTGCGCGCCGATCTGCGCGAGGGTCAGCCCCTCGACCGCGCGCAGACGGAACATCTCCAGCTCACGCTCGGTCTGGACGTGACTGCCGCGGGCGGCGAACGGTGCCAGGCCGCGGCGGTGAAGCTCGCGGACCAGCTCGTACAGCTCGACGCCGCTTCTGAACTCGGGCTGGCGGAGCAGCTCGCCGAGGTCGTGCTCGGCGAGCTGCTCTACCGTGTGGATGCCGGCCTTGGCCAGGCTCGGGAGGAAAGCCTGGCTCAAGGCCAGCTCGTTGACGCGCATGTGGGGGAATGAGCTCGCGCGTCAGACGGTCATCAGTTCGTCGAGGCGCAGCGCGACCTCCGAGGCGATCGAGCGGCCTGCGCGACGTTCGATCAGCCCGGCCGCGTCCAGACGATCGAGCGCGTCGGTGATCGCCAGTCGCTGCTTGCGCTTGCGCGCGCCGTGGGCGTCGAAGATCTGCTCCTCCGTCCGCGGCCCTTCGCCGTCTGCGGCGCGCACGAGCAGTCCTTCGAGTACGGCTTTCTCGTGGTGGCGCTCGTCGGCGTCGTTTGGATTCTCAGCGCCGCCTTCGGTGATCTCGCAGTAGCGCACGGCGGCGTGCGCTGCGACGGCGAGGTCGTTCCAGCGCTGGATGAGTTTGCAGGCGCGCAGTCGCCGCAGGCTTTCGCGGACATCGCCTGGGACCTTCAGTGCGCGGGCGATCTCGTCTTCGGCCCACGGTCGCTGGCGCTCGGAGTCCAGCATGAGGTTCAGTACGGCTCGGTCGAGGAGCGCGTGCTCCTTCAACCCCTCTGGGGTACGGTGTGCGTGCATGGGGAGTTACTGCTCCTTGTGCCACGGCGTCGGGGGCAGTTACTGCTGTCCGCCGGCGCCAAATGTGTAGTTGTGGACGACAGTACATAGTCTGTGTCAGCTTGCGAGCCCGTGACGCAAAGCTGACACAGAGCGAGTCGAAGATGTAACTCTCGGGTTGGCGGGCGGGTGCTACTCGCCGGCCCACTCGGGCGGGGTGGCGCCGGGCTTCCATGCCTTGGTGACGCCGCCGCCTTGCTGGCGCAGCACCTGGGAGTAGTCGGCGAGCTGGTTCTGGAAGGCGAGCTCGTCGCGCGGGTCCTGCCCGGTGTCGTCGAGTTCGGCTCGCCACACGGCGAGCGCGCACAGGGTCTCGGTGGTTGATTCGTCGGTCCACCATTTGTCTTTGAGCGTGCCGAGCTGGACGGGGTAGCGGCCGTGCAGCGCGACGATCGCGCCCCACATCTGCCGGCGCCACTCGCTGTCGCCACCGTAGGGCTCAAGCCAGGGCGCGCGCTCGCCGTTCTCGCCGCCTACGAGCACGGCGGTTGGGCGCAGGGGTCGGACCTTGCCGTCCTTGGCTGCCTGGGCGACGCCGCCTTGCACCATCTGCGCGGCGAGCGTGGAGGGTGGCGTGTCGGCGCCGGCGGCCAGCTCGCGGAGCTGCTGGTCTACGGGGTCGGGGAGGACGATCTGGCGTCGTTGGCTCATCGTGTTCGCTCCTGTGCTGGTGGGTTGACGATCCGGTTGATCGCGCGGACGATCCCCGGTATGCGGCTGGTGCGGCTGGGTGCGATCGAGCGGTGAAAGTGGGTGCCGTAGTCGCGGTCAGATAGCTCGGAGTGTGCGAGCGATGGCGTCTGTGCGTGGCTGCGGCGCATGTTCTGCGCGAGGCGCTGGATGCGGTCGGTGTCGTGCCCTTCGACGCCGAGATCCTCGCGGGAGACGAACCACTCGGTGCCCTGGCGGGCACGGGACGCCTCGACGTAGGCGGGCTCCTTGCTGGTCTGCCAGCCGCCGGTCACGACGAGGGTCCTTGTGACGGTCGCGCCCTGGGCGCGGTGGATGTGCTGGGCATAGCCGAGGCGTAGGCGGCCGAGGTCATCGCCGGCCAATGTTCGCTTGCGGCCGGTCACGTCGAACTCGACCAACACGTCGCCGGCCTGGGTGATGTCGAGGACTTCGCCGCGGCTGCCGTTCTCGATCCGCTCGACGCCGGGCTCGTGGTGCTGGTCGATGAGCGCCACGCGGTCGCCCTGGCGGATGCCGTAGTGGACGCCGGGCACCGGGACTTCGAGGTCGCCGAGTTCGCCGCGCTCTGAGCGGAAGTGCTGGGCGCGGGCGTTGAGCCGGTTGATCTCCTGGTTTGAGGCATCTGAGATGAGGGCGACCTCGCTCGGATCGTGGGTCTCGGTGAGCGCCGCCCACGCCTGGGCGGCCTGCTCGACAGCCTCATCGCGGGTGTCCTCCATGTGCAGCTGCCCGCGGCGTAGGTAGTGGGCCATCGCGCGGTCGGAGCGCCCGGCCCGCAGGTCCGCCCACGCGCGCTGTTCATCGGGGTCGAGGGTCCGGCGGATGTTCGAGAGCTCGGCGCTTGGGGCGATGTCGCCGAGGCGCGCGAACATGCCGCCAGCGCCGATCGAGGGGAGCTGCGCGGCGTCACCGATCGCCACGAGCTTTGACCCGCTGTGCTCCACGACTTCGGTGAGCCGCTCAAGCCGGTCGGTGTCGGCCATGCCCGCCTCATCGAAGTAGATCGTGGTGTCCTGGCCGACGGCGAGCTGGCCGCGCTCGACACGGGAGACGAGCGCGTCCAGGGTCAGGGTGTGCCCGGCGAGCGCGGGGCTGTCTTGGCCGAGGCGCTGCGCGGTGGAGCCGGACACGGCGATCCCCAAGGTCTGGTGGCCGCCGTACTGCTCGGCGCGGGCGGCGGCGTCGATGACGACGCCCTTGCCGGTGCCGGCGGGGCCGACGAGGATCGCGGCGCGCTCGGGGCCGGTGATGACCTCAAGGGCGTGGGCCTGCTCGCCGCTGAGGCGTCCGCCGATCCGCTCGGCGATCTGATCGCTGGCGAGCGCGCGGGCCTCGACCCCAACGTCTCGGCCGCCGCCGGCGGCGAGCGCGGTGAAGCGGCGCTCGATCGCCTGCTCGCGCGCACGCACGGCGAGCGTGGTCATCAGACCGCCCTCGAGGGGGAGCACGCGGCGTTCGGCGATCATCGCCCGCGAGAGGTCGAGGGCCTCGCGGGGTGAGAGTTCGCCGACGGACTGCTCAAGCAGGACTGCCCGAAACTCGCCGGGCTCGAAGGTCGCGGTGCGCTCGGTGAGGCGCTGCTCGACGCGATCCTCAAGCGGCGCCTGCACCGCCTCCGCGATGGAGCGCTGTCCGGGCTGCTGGGCGGTGAAGTCGAAGCGTGCGGCGGTGTCGTTCCATGCCTGCTGCAGATCGGTGCGGGTGACGAGCACCTTGGCCCTGCGGTTCTCCAGCTTGAGCGCTCGTAGCTCGCCGCGCTCGGGCGCGCGGCCCCACTGTGCGCGGAAGCGCTCGGCGGCTCTGGCGACCTCGCGGCTGCGGGCAGAGAAGGCGTCCAGCAGACCGCGCGGCACACCGGCGATCTCGAAGTAGCGCCCATGTTTGCCGGTGCCCCGCTCGATCGCATAACCGCGCTGCTGGAGTTGGTGCGCAAGCGACGAGCGGTAGTAGGCGCCAAGCTCGCGGGCCGAGCGAAAGACGGGACGCGATGCAACGGCGACGATGCGACCGTCCTCGCGGATCGCGCTGGTGATGACCACATGGCTGTGGAGCTGCGGGTCGGGTACGTCGCCCTCGAGGACGCCGCGTGCGGTGGTGTGCCGGTACTCGGCGGCCACCACGTCGCGGGCCGGCTCCTCGACCACCTGCCCGCCGTAGCGGCGGCGCACGGTCGGCACCGTTTCGGTCAGGTGGCCGATCGTCTCGCTGACGGCGGCGGCGTGCGCAGCTTCGATCTCGCGGCGCTGGGTCTCCCCCGCGAGCGCCCACACGGCGGACACCGACTTCGGCGCGGAGAACGTCAGGTCGATCCCGCCGGCGCGGCTGCCGTCGGCACCGGCACGGCGAAGCCACCGGCCAGTGCGGGGATGCTTGCCTTCCATCATCGCGATGAAGTCCCGCGCGTCGACCGTGGCGCCCTCGATCCCGAGTTTGGCGAGCGCGTCGGGGGTGGCGAGCCACCGGCCGGGGGCCTGGGTGGGCTCCCCCTCGGGCGAGAGGTAGTAGTCGCCGCGCTCTGGCTCGATGGTCTTTGACTCCAGGTAGCGGGCGTAGCCGCCGCCCTTGGCGGCGCCGATGCTGGCTGCGGTCATCACAAGGGGTACAGACCCCCAAGCCCTCAGACCGGCCAACGAATTACATGGCGCGGACACAGCGCCGGCACGGCTGTGCATCTAGTCTGTCCGGGCTTGGTGGTGTGCCGCCGGCCGCGTGAGCTTGCGAGCGTCAGCGAGCGGCGAGCGAGCAGCCCGCAGGGCTGCAAGGCCGGCGTGTCACGACGCCGGGGTCGGTAGAGAGCCGACCTTGGGAGGCTCGGTTACAGCCGGCGCAGCCGGCGTCCGGTATCTGGCCGTTCGGGTGTCGGGGCCGATCGAGGAGCCGGGCGCAAGCCCGCGCGGGGGCGATCCCGCGAAGCGGGGAGCGAGCGCACCGGCGCTGCCAGCTTGTTCGTGTAGGCCAGCAGAGCGGGTTCAGCGAACCGACCGCCTAGCGCGCACGCTGGGCGTCGCGCCGCGCCGTGCACGCAGCGATGTCCGCGCAGCGCGGAGACCTCCATGCCCAGGCGGTCGGCGACTTGCGGCGACCGACACGATGCTTGGTGGGCTGACCGCAGACCACACACGGCCGCAGGTCCTTGTGCTCGCTGGCGAGCAGCCCGTTGGCTCCCGGCTCGATCAACGCACTCATCGAACGTACACCTCATCGAGTGAGCCGATGCGCCGGCCGCGGGTGCGCTTGCCCTTCGGTAGGACGCCGCTCGGGCGGTGCTCCCGGTCGGGGATCACACGAGCGTCCTCGAAGCGCTGGACGGCGTAGAAGCGGTCGAAGACGACGACGCTCGAGAAGCGCTCGCGCGTGGCGAGCTCGGTCAGGCGACGGTATCCGTCGACGAGGATCTGCGCCAGCTGCTCGTGTCCTTCCACGAGACCGCGCAGCCCCTGGAGCAGGTAGATCGGCGTTTCCTCTCGCGGGAGCGCATCCTCAAGGCCGGGGATGCGGCCCTCGAAGTCGGCGTTGTACGGGTACTTGCCCGCGGCCTTGATCTGCTCGTAGATCGTCCAGTAGGGCTCGATGAACGGGATGATCTGCGCGAGGTCGTGGTAGTCGCCGTTGAAGACCCACACGCCGAGCTCTCTCAGCTGGGTGCTCAACCAGCCAACTTCCGTGCGGGCCATGCAGCGCGTGTCGAAGTCGGCGCCCCGGTCGCGCTCGTGGCACGCGGCGTGGTACTTGTGCAGCAGCTCATCACGGGCAGACACGCGATCGTGCTCGTCGGCGATCTCGGCCTTCTTTACTTGGGTGGTGGTGCTCATGCCGCTCCCTTCAGGGTTGGGCTCGCCGGGCGCGAGCCGTTGCCCGACCCCACGCACGCGCAGCGTGCGAAGATCAGGAGGGCGAGGTCCGCGCCCGGCGCGACGCCGAAATCCGGGTCTCGCCTCGGGCAGGCGCGTCGGACGGTCAGGGAGTTGGCGTGCACGGGGACGGGTCGCTCTCGCCGTTGGCGCGCTGGCGAAGCTCGATCGGCCACCAGTCGCTGTCCTCCCAACGTGATGCGCGGGCCTCCGCTGCGTCCTGGCTTGGGAAGGGTCCGATCACAGAGAAGCCGCCGCGCGGGTCGCCGACGAGCAGCACCCATCCTTTGAGGTTTTTGCGGGCCTCGCTCTCGCCAGCGGCAACTCCCGCCTCGAACGCCTCGAAGCGGTCCATCGCTTCTATCTCGCGGTAGCTGTACCCGTAAGCCCACTGCTCGTCTCGATCTTGCTCTGCGCCTGTTGTCGTCATGCGTGCTCCTCTGTCGTTGTCGGCCCTGCCGTTGCGGGGCTGTGGAGCCCGACCCTGCACACCCGTGAGGGTGTGCAACTCTGGGAGAGGCGACAGCCCCGCAACGGAGCAGCGTTCATGGCCCTGGCGAAGTTCTCGCTCGCTAGCCGGCGAGAGTGGCGGGACACCGTGGCGAGTGCTCGATGACGCTGGGGAGCTTTCGCCAGGGCTGAGAGAGCTTCGTCCGCATCATGCGTTCGTGCTCGTCGATCACCGTGCCTCGTAGTGCCTCGTGATGCTCAGCGGAGACGCCGTGACCGATGTCGGGCAGACCGGCTGCCTTCCACAGGCGCATGTAGGTCCCGACGCCTGCCACCGTCATGGGAGCGATCTGGCTCGTCTCACAGCAGGCGATGCAGCACTCGGCCGCGGTCCCAGGCCGAGTGTCGGCGCCGTCGATGACGCGCTGCAGGATCTCCCGGCAATGGGATCGGTAGATCACGTCCGTCTTGTGCATGAGGCTGTGCGTGGGACGCAGCAGGCTGAAGCTGTGCCAGATCAGGTCAGCACTCTCGGGGTGCCGCTGACCGAGTTCTTCGATCAGGTGCTCGGCGATCTCCATGCTGCTCATCGCGGCATCGAACGCCTCCATGAATCCGCCAGGGAGCAGATCATCGAGGCCGCCGGGAACATCTCCGTTGATCGGCGCGGCTGGACCGCTTCCGGCACCGTCTCGGCTGTCTGAGACGCGAAGCATTTGCTGGCTGGCTTCGTGCGGTGTAGGTGAAAGTGCAGACTCCATTGAGGTCGTGTCCCTTCGTGGGTTGAGGCCCGCCGTTGCGGGGCCGTTGCCCGACTTCCGCGCACGCGCAGCGTGCGAGAATCGGAAGGGCGAGGTCCGCGCCGGCTACACGCACATCAGGCGGCGCTCTGCTCGAGCTCGCAGAGGACGAGCTGCTCGTGAGTGGGCGCAGCGGCAGCGCGTAATGCTGTGGCGGGCGACTGCCTTTCTTGGTAGGGCAGCTCGCGGGTAGCGTCCCGGTCGAAACCGGGGAGCGCGCGCCGTGGCGGTGCGCTTGCGGCCTGCAAGCCTTCGGGGAGGCGGATGTTGCGCCAGCACACCCAGCCGGTGCCGTCGATGCTGTCGCAGCCGATCTCGGTGGCGTAGGCGATCCGCTTGATGCTGTTGACGCGCCCCATGTGAACCCACAGGTCTCGACGCTTGGCCTCGCGCACGAGCGCGCGTGCGGCTGGCCCGAGCTTCCAGCTGGTCGAGCCGCCGATGAACAGCGCGTCGATGCGCGGCCAGGCCATGCTCAGCCACCGCTCCATGTGCTCAAGGCCGTCCTGTGCCACCAAGGCGAGCGGAAGGCCGCGGCGCGCGATGCCGGTCCACCAGCGCTCGAACTGGCGTGCGGTCTGGTGCGCGTCGCTCACCACGTCGGGCACGGCCACGAACAGGCACTGGCCGCCGACGTGATGTAGACGATCGAGCATCGCGTAGTAGGCGTGAGGGTCAAGGCCCTGGTAGCAGTCGTTGTCGGCTGCCCACGGGATGCCGCGCTCGATCGTCGCCGCCAAGGCGTTGTGGTGGCGCGGCTGGATCAGACGCCCCAGGTTCGGGTGGGCGTGCTCGATCATCTGCGGCTCGGCCTGGGTTGCCAGGAGCAGCATCAGCTCACCTTGCGCGCAGCGTTTCGGCGTTCGCTGAGAGTGCTCACAGTTCCACCTCGCGCGGGCAGATGCCGAGTCCGTCTCGCGCGATCAGCGCGAGCACGTCGATGTGAACCCACGGGCAGGGCCTCTCCTCACCTGCCTCCGGCATCTCGCCGATCCGGCGCGCGAGCCAGCTCGATTCGCCGGTGCGACCACCGGGAGGGTCGCGCCTGATCCGGCCGCAGCGCGCGGCGATGTCGCTCATCGTCACCACGCCGAAACGGAGCTCACGCTTGACCGCTTCGCGCAGGCCGCGGTTGAGCACAATCGCGCTGCCGGCGAGCCGCTGTGCCTCCTCTCGCAGCCGCCGGGTGGAGAGAGACTCTGCGCAGCGCTCAAGCGCGTCGCGCGTCAGCGTTCGGGCCGGCTCGTAGGCTTCGAGGCTGCCGACGACCTCGCGGAGGGTGACGGCTTCGCAGTCACCCTCACCACCTGGATCGCGGGAGCGCGTCCAGCGAAGCTCGGGCGCGTGGCCGGGCACCTGCACTTCGCTGATGCGGTAGACATGACCGGCGGCGTCCTGCAGCCGGTGGACTGCCAGCGGCCGGAGGCCGCTGGAGGGAGCTGGCGTGGCGTGACGGGTGGCCTGGAAGTCCTCGGGCGTCACCGCGCGGCAGCGACCCCGGCGCTCATCATCGGCGAGGTACAACTCGCAGACGATCCGCGCGTTCTCAGGCGGCTCGTCCGGCGAGAGGTGGGCGATCAGGCGCCCGTCGCTGAGGGTGCCGAGCTCGTAGTCGACCACGAGCGCGCTGCCATCGGGACGCTGGACGCGCAGCACCTCGCGCTCCTGTCCAGTCTCAGGCTCGTGGTATCTGCCAAGGCTTTGGGTGCGCCGCGTGGTCGCGTCGGCTTGCGGCGCTGGAGTCATCGGGGGGTTTGTGGGTGCTGCGGTGGTCGTGCTCACGGTTCTCCCTTCGCAGGGTCTGAGCCCGCCGGACGCGGGCCGTTGCCCGACTCCCGCGCACGCGCAGCGTGCGATCATCGGGAGGGCGAGGCCCGCCGTCCGCGCTCAGGCGCTACGTCGCCCCTGCAGCAGACGCAGCTCGCCGTGTCCGTCGGGCGCGAGGCGATAGCCGACGCCGCGCACGGCGATCAGCCAGCCGGACGCGCCAGCGTCCACTAGCGCGCGCCGCAGGCGGCAAGCGTGCGTGTCAACCGTCCGCGTTGAGCCGGCGTCCTGATAACCCCACAGCTCGCGCAGCAGATCCTGCTTGGTGTAGACGCGAGCGGGGTCACGTGCGAGGTGAACGAGCAGCGCGTACTCGAGGCGGCGCAGATGCACGGGCGTGGATGCGAAGGTGGCTGCGTGAGCGTTGGTGTCGATCCGCAGCGCCCCGAACTGGATCACCCCGGCGGAGCTGAGGATGCCGCGGCGCAGGAGCGCGCGCACGCGAGCAAGCAGCTCCGCGTGCAGGAATGGCGAGCGAATCACATCATCGGCGCCGGCCTCGAACGCGCGCAGCACTTCGGCCACATCATCGTCGGCGCCGATCCACAGGACGCGCACACCGGAGTGGATCTCGGGATCAAGCTCGCCTGCGCGCAGCGTGCGTACCGAGTGGAGCCGACTGGCGTGCTGTGAAGTTGGGGTGAGGATGATGAGGTCGATCTCGTCGGGCTCGGCCAGCGCGCCGCAGAGTCGTAGAAGGCGAGGGGCACACAACACTCGGTAGCCGTCGAGGACAAGCTCGCGTGCGAGTGGATCACTCGACGGTCTTTCACCAACAACGAGGATGACCTCGGAATCACTATCCATTGCTGGGCCTCCGATCTGGACTGCGGCGCCGCCGGGTGCGGAGCCGCGGAGCCCGAGCCCAGGCACGCCCCGACGGGCGTGCCACAATTTCGACGGCGACGGCCTCCGCTGCCCCCGTCGATCGAGTGACCAACGGGGGCGCACTAGACACAGCGGAGCCGCTAGGCATCCGCAGCCACCGCCTCGCGCCGGCGCGGCGCTGGCGCCATCGGTACGCGCCCCAGCTCGCCGGCTTGCTCCAGGTAGTCAGCTACCAGCGCCTTGACTTCGCCATAGCCACCTTTGTCCCGCAGGTCCTGCTCCACGGTGTAGATGCGCCCGCTCCCCTCTGCGGCGGCGTCGATGATCCTCGGCCTGCCGTCCACGCGAATGCCATACAGCGCGCGGTGTTCCCCTGAGCTCGTCACGTAGCGCCCCAGCTCGAACGGCTCGTCTGTCCGCCGCGGTGCCGGCACTGCACCCCGCGGCGCGGGCTCTGCGCGCCGTGCGCTCGCACCGTAGCCGATCGTCTCGCCGGGCTTCTGCTCGGTCGCGTAGGGCTGCTCCACCGGGTCCAGCTCCAGCCGAGAGGTTTCCAGACAACGCCCGCGCCTCGCCTTGAGTGCCCTCAGCCGTTCGATTTCACGCCCAGCCCGGTAGCCGCTGCGTGGCATGGTGAACGTCGTGCCCGTCTGTGAGGCAAGGTCCTTGAGGTAGGAGAGCTGCTTGGGGGATGCGCCGGATGCTTTTGTGAGAGGGCTCATAGTGTGAAAGTCCTTTCTGTGGTGAACTTGTGAACTTGCCCTCTGTTCATCACGCCCCGGAAGGCGAGTCAAGCAATTGATAATGTGAAATCTGTGCGCCCCCGCCAGGGGGCGATTCTCAATTGCTTGAAGGCGTAAGCCGATCTCGCAGGGAGGGGTGTGATAGGACTCTCGTGTTAACTCTCCGAAGATCGGCCGCGCCGAATGCCGAGTGCGGCGTTCATCTCGCCGGCCATGAACTGCAGAGCTTCTTTGACGAGCCGGCGATCGTTGTCAGGCCGCGGGTCGCCTTCGGGGCACACGATGTTCTCGACATCGCGCCAGCCGCAGGTGACACCCGCGGCGCCGCTGGTCGGATAGACGGCGAGGATGCAGCCGCCGCCCTGCGCGTCGTCGTCGCTGTAGCACTCGGCGCGAAGCTCGTCGGGTATGACGAGAGCGCGCGCTGCCTTGGCCTGCTCGAACAGGCTGGCGGCGACTTCACCAGGGCACGAGTCGGCCTGAAGCGGATCGTTGCGGCCGAGATTGGGGACCCACATCTCGCGGTTGATCCGTCGCCCGTTGACTTTCACGGGTGGGCCGCTGTAGTTGATGGTGATTGGTGGAGCGAACGTGCTCATATGCGGACCCCGTTCGCGTGGGAGATGGCGTTGCTGTCCAGCACTTCCTGTGAGAGCGCCTCGGCGTCACTGGCATCATCAAGCAGGTAGCCGCAGCCGGTGAACGACTCTCGACAGTGCTCGCAGCGAGACGGGAGCTGATCACGCCGCACCGGCTGGATGTGGCCGCAGGACATGCAAACGAGATTTGTGTGACTGTCGGTCTGCTCGACAGCCGCTGTAGTGGTAATGGTCACGCTTCACCTCTTTCTTGCTGGCCGTGGTATCCACCGTTTGCGGATGCCGGTGGCAGCCGCCGCGCACCCCGCAGGGGTGCGATCATTCGCGGCTGCCGGCAGCCGGCGATAGCGCCGTGCCGTGGTGGCTCATCGCTTGTGCTGCAACCACTCGATGTCGGCATCGCTGGGATGCACGCCGTCTGGTAGAACGGCGCGCTGGATGACACGAAGATGGCAGCGCTCGCATTCGAGGTAGCCGGGTCGAATGTGGACGAAGTGGTGCTCGGCGTCGGCGCATCGTTTTGCTGGGTCGTAGAGCATTGCTCCTCCTGGTAGATCGGTTCTCACCAAAAGCGAGACGATCTGCAGCGGCCCGAAGGGCCTCGGCCGCACCGAAGCGACGCGCAGGTGCAACATAAGGCCGAGCCGCGAAGCGGTGCCAGATCGCAAAGCGTGGGAAGCGATCGGACAGGCGGAGCATCACAACCGGCCCAGGCGACTGCTCACGACGCGCACCAGCCGCCGCACTCGCCGTCGAGGACGCTGAGCTGCCCGCGCTTGCAGGGAGAGCGTCGGTCGATCTCGCTGAACGGCTGGCTGTCGCGGTGGCGATAGGTGCTGCCGACCATCTGCGGTACGTGGCGGACGGTGGCGTTCGACTTCGATCGCGTCCTGTCCCTCGGCGCCGGCGCCGCGCACTCCCCTACGCGGCGAGCGCCAGCCAGTGCTCGCGCTCTGCCGTGTTCGCATTCGCCAAATGCACCAGTACATCGCCGTGGCAAGCGCGCGGTGCGCACCAGCATCCGAGCACCAGCCCACGCAGCTCATCCAGAGCTGCGAACAGCGCCGTGTTCTCGCGCAGCCACGCTTCATACAGCGCGATGCACTCGCCCCGCGCGCCGTGCTTGTCAACCACGAATGGGTTGCCCCACTTCGAGGGGGGCAACCACTTCGGGTTGCGCCCCACATATACGTGGTGGCGCTCGCGCTTGCAGTGAACTGCGCGTGGCTTGCCGAGCTGCACATGCGCTGGGACGAGTAGACCGCTGGGTCGCCGCGTGGGCTTGCTCATCGCTGTCTCCTTGAGGTCGGGGTCGGGCACGTCCCGGCCATAAGCGGGCCGGCGGGGCGGGTCAAGCCCTGTCCCGGAGGGATCGCCGCAAGGCGACGCGCAGCGCAGGGCTTTACGCGCCCTGAAAGCCGGTCTGCTGGCCTTCAGGGATGTGCTCGAACCCGGCCTGGGGTAGCGACTTCTAGCCCTTTTGCAAGTCAGCGGGCTGCGTTCACTGTGTTACGGTGAAGTCGAGGTCTCGCCAGCGCGTGATGCGACACAGGCAGCCGTTGTCGGTGCGAAAGCGCGAGCCACCCTGGTAGGTGAAGCTGCTGTGCGTTTGGCCGTTGGTGAACGTGATCGCCTTGGCGAAGGTGACCGTCTGACCGTCGCGCGGCCGTGGCTTGGCCAGGCGGGCGCGGCAGCGTTCGCGCCACTGGCGTGCCCAATCGTTGCTGGGCTCGGTCAGCAGATCGAGGATGCGAGCTGGGCAGTGATCCTCGCTGGGTCCCATGTCCTCGCTGATCGGCTTGGTGTAGAGAATGCCGCCGTGGCGCTCGGCGAGCAGCACTAGGCCGAATATCTGCTGTTCGTCGCGTGCGCGGACGGCGGCGTAGATGACGGTGCCGTAGCGCGCGGTGTCGATCACTCGCGTCAGGAACTCCGCGCCGAGCTCGAACTCAATTGCCGCGCGTGCGGTGAACGGACCTTGTAGTGCTCCCCCGGTCCAGCCCATGATGCCTCCTGTCGGGTAGGTGGCCCGCCTCTGGTAGGCGGGCGATTCCCCGCCCTCCAGCGCGCCCGCAGGGCGTGCCACCCTGGGGCGGGATCGACCGCCCTACTCGCCGGCGTGCGCCAGGCACGCACCGGGCGGCTCCTCGACGGCGCCGACGATCTCCACGCGATCGTCGTCTTCGTCTTCCTCGTCGGACACGGTGAGGATCGTCACCTCGCCGTCGGCGAGGTCGGTCAGACCGTTGGGGACCGGAAGCGCAAGCCAGGCGCGGATCGCCTCGACCGGATCCTCGGCTTTGAGGGAGCCGCCCTCGAGCTCCTCCAGGTCGCTGGCGGTGAGCAGCGGCTCGCCGTCGGCCATCACGCTGAAGTGCCGCTCGATCCCACACTCGGGGTCGAACTCGCGGCCGCTGCCAGCGATCTCGCCCTCGCGCACGTCCCAGGCGACGTAGGAGATGCGCGCGAGGCGCAGCGTGGCGAGCACTGCTTCAAGGCCGGTGAGCCCGTACTGGCAGCACTCGAACGTGATGTCCAGCACGACCGTCCCCGCGGGTGTGCGTCTCACGGCGAGCCGGCCGCCGTTCACCTTCTCTGCGGCGAGGTCGACGCCGGCGCTGTGCAGCTGCGCTGCGACGCTGGCGGGCAGTGGCGTGGCGGGCCAGAGGATGATTGCGGCGTTGTAGGACTCGTACACGGCGAGCGTCCTTTCACTGACAGGGCTCCCGCTCGGTGCGGGTGCCGGTAGGCGGCCCTGCGCACCCCGGCAGGGGTGCGATAATGGGGCTGCCGGCGCCCCCGCCATTCACACTTTCTCTTTTGTGAATGTGTCACTCCGCGGCAAGCTCGATGTCACGACATCGCTGCGGTGAGCCGCTTCACGTGCTCCAGCCGCGCGATATTGAAGACGGGGATACCGTGGTGGCGGGCGATGCGCAGCGCCTGGCCGGTCCCGCCGACACGCCGCCCACGACCGTCGAGGCTGCCGTCAGGGGTCCAGCACAAGACGAAGCGTGCCGGGCTTGCCAGATCGGCGCCGAGCACCTGATGAGCGTTGCGTGCGTGCAGGGAGCGAACGGCGCGCGGCAGCCGAGACCAGGCGGGGTGAAACGTTGCCGCCAGCTCGTAGGCCGCCGGAGTGGGCTGCCCGAGCACGAACTGATCTGAGCCGTGGCTCGGCGCGTGGGCGTGTGCCTCGAAGGTCGGCCAGGGCAGATACAGCTCCAGCGGCCCGTGTGTGCTGGCGCCGCGGTAGAACGCCTGGTCGGCGCCGGTGGCCATGCCCGTGCGCAGGACCCAGCCCGCGGTTGAGAGCCAGCGCGCCGCGCCGGCCATCAGGTCGAGCACGACAGGTGGCGTAGCGCGCGAGCCGATGCCGGCGTAGGTGAGGCGCGTCTGTGCGGGCGAGCTGGCGGCGCTGTGAGGCATCGCGCTTCCTTTCGGTAGGCGGCCCTGCCGGTGCGGAGCCGATCCCCGACCAACCCGCACGCGCAGCGTGCGATCATCGGAGGGGATCTCGGCTTAACGCCCGGAGCTGTTGGGTCGCTTGGAAGGCGCGGGGCGTGCCGTGCAGGCGTCGCGGGGCTCTACGCGCTCCAGTTCCTCAAAAGCACCGTCGGGCACGTCGACCGCCACCTCGTATCCGAGCTGCTTGAGCGTCTGGAGCACGATCTGTACGTGCTCGTAGGCACACTCCCTGGCCCTGAACATCGGGTCGAGGCTTGTGTGAGGGTGCTCGACTTGGGCGATCGTGGGGTCGTGGTCGATGGGTCCGAGCGTCAGGTGTGTAACGCACGTCGGCACGCCCTGGTGGCCGACGAATGTGGAGTGAACCTCCAGCGCGAGTCCGTGGTCGGGCAGCGTTGTGGCGATCGTCAGCGCGTAGGCTCCTGCCCAAATGCAGATCGTCTCGCTGTCGACTTGACGACCGTCGAGGGTGACTCTCAGTGGAACTTTGCGCGGTTCGCTCATGCTCGCCGAACCGTAGCGCGGCGAGGCGACCGAGCCTGCGTGCGCTGGAGGCCGGCTCTCAGGCTGGCGGGAGGCTGTTCGCTGCGCGCCTAGCCGCCGGGAGGGTAGGCGCGTAGGACGCGCTCGCCGCCGGCGGCGCGGTAGAGCGCGATCCAGTCGCTTGCCATCTCGTGCTGCAGGCGAGCCAGAGGTATCCGTTCGGCGCAGGCCATCCGCGCCGCCCAGGTCTCGAGCTGGTCCTTTTGCTCGGCGTTGTTGGGGCCGCTGCGCGGCTCGGGCCAGAGGTTGCGCGGGTCACGTGGTGCCCCGCCGATCGAGAGCGGCACGAGGTGGTCCTCCTCGTAGTCGCTCGGGGAGCCTGGTAGGTGATAGGCGCGCATCTGCGCGAGCTTCAGCGGCTCGGTGAAGCTCTCGGGTGGTCGCACCGAGCGGCTGTAGCCGAACGCGCAGATCGCGGCCAGCGGCACGCCGGAGCGGATCGCTCCCGGCGTGCAGCGAGAATCCGGCAGGCCGTCATGCTCGACGCACCGCGACGGCGGCCGACTGGCGCTCGGCCATCCGCCTTCGCTGGGCGGTGCGCAGCCGGCGAGCAGCGCTGCCGCGAGCAGGCAGAGCGGCCTGGCGAGCTGCCCTGGCAACCGTGCGAGTGCTGTTGACCTGGGGCTCATCGGGAGACCTCGCCGGCGGATTCTGTGAGCGCGAAGGTGCGCGCGAGGCGGCGGCGCAGCTTCAGGAAGTCTCGTTCGCGGGTGCCGGTGCCCCACAGCAACGCCGCGAAGTCGAAGATCGTGCCGCCCTTTTTGCAGCGCGCGCCGAAGCAGTAGAAGGTGCCGTCCGGGTAGAGCTGCAAGCTCGGCTCGGTCTCCTCGTGAAACGGGCAGAGCACCTTGCCGACACGGTTGGGCTCGCGGCTGGTAAGGACACGCATGTACTTGGCTGCGGGGATGGTGAGCAGCTCGCGGTCAAGGGCGGTGCGCCCGACGCGGGGACTCCCCGACCACGCCGGCCGCTCATGGTGGGGCTGTGGATCGTGAGGAAGGCGGGTGAGTACGTCGGCGAGCGCGTAGCGCGCGCCGAAATCGTGCTCGAGGAGCCTGACTGGTGCCGGCGGCGTGTGCTTGTGGTTGAAACTTTCGGGCGGGCGGAGCATCCGCACGATGTCGGCGCAGCCGGGCTCACCGTGCAGGCCGAGCGCGAGCCTGCGGTTGGTGCTCTCGATCGTGGCGGTGCTCACGCGCTCGCGCAGCCGCCAGTAGACGTGCAGGTGCCCTGGTGAGCCGGAGGCGATCACCATCGCGGGCGAGCAGGCGAAGCCTTCAAGGCGCTCGCGGGCGGTGGGATCGTCGCACTCGATGTAGAGCAGATGCGAGCCGCTGATCGCGGTCTTGTCTCCGCAGGCGCGGTCGCGCAACGCCGCCCCGACATACACGTCGGCGCCAGCCGCCAGCTCCGTGATCCGCTCGGCGATCTGCTGCAGGCGCAGCACCGAGATGTAGCGCCGGCGCATCACGCCGGCGGGCGGGCTGTAGCGCAGGTCAAAGAATTGGGTGGGCCGCGAGCCCTCCGCGAGGATGCGCAAGTAGGTCAGCAGTTCGCCGGGGTCATGCTCAGGGAGGCTCAATCGCGGACCTCCGGGGTGAACATGGTGATGTACTCGAACTCGCCGTTTACGATCGGCACCTGCTTGGGGTAGCGCGCGGCCCACGCGGCGCACTGCTCGAGCGTGAGCTCACCGCGGCGCATCGCGGCGATCCGCTGCGCCGGGGTCATCTCCCACAGCGCGCGCAGGCGCGCGTCGCGGGCTCGAATGCCCTGGAGGGCTTGGTCGATGAAGGTTGTCTCGTTCATCCTCGGCGTCCTTTCTCTGAGGGCGTTCGGCCCGCGCCCTGGTGAGAGCGCGGGCCGCCTGAGCCCTAGAACGGGGTGTCCTCCTCGGCGCCGGCACCGACGCCGACCAGCTCCGGCTCCTGCTCCGACGCCTCGCCGTTGCTCGCGCCGTTCCCGCTGTTCAGGAACTGCACGGAGTCCGCGATGATGTCCACGGCCTGCCGCTTGCCGCCCTCCTGGGTCTCCCACTCGCGCCACTCCAGGCGGCCGTCGATTGCGACGGGGCGGCCCTTGGAGAGGTAGCGGGCGACGTTCTCGCCCTGTGCGCCCCAGACGGTGACGTTGAAGTAGTTGGGCTTGTCCACCCACTCCTCGCCCTCCTTGCGGCGGGTGTTGCAGGCGACCCGCAGGCTGCAGACCGGCTTTCCGTTCGGCGTCGAGCGCAGCTCGGGGTCGGCGGTCAGGTTCCCGGTGATTACGACTCGGTTGATGTTGTTCATCGCTTGTTCCTCCTGTTGGTGGTTGGTGGTGCTAGTGACGCAGCCCAAAAAAGACGCCGACCGGCGCGCGGAGCCGAAGCCCGTCAGGGCGTAGGGAAGCCCCCGTAAGGGGGCCGAAGCGCTAGTCCGGCGGTGTCCAAAATGGGGCAAGACACGACGTACCGACAACCAGCGGAGGTTGCGTGAACAGCGAGTCGGTTCATCTCCTGTGAGCTGAGCGTGACCCGTTCTCGACCGCGGGCTGAGCGGCATTCTCTGTCTCTCCTTGCGTGTCCCGGCCGCCACGGATCGGCGGCCTTTGTGGGTACTGACCACAAGTGCTCGCCAGCGGCCAACGAGTTTGCGCAGCACTCGATCCGCACGAAGAACCGGACAGGAAGGGACTCGCCGTGTAGCGCTGCTTGAGGGGGATTGAAAAGTCGTTGGCCGGTGTGGGCCGGTGGAGGTCAGTAGCAGCGATGACCAACACCAGACCAGCGCAGGCAGCGCAACTGGATGTGCCGTTTGCTCGCGCAGCGAGGCCGGGCAACGCATGAGGGTTCACACCGTCGGGCGGCGCCCCGCGACGAGAATGCTCATCTGCATCCTCGGCGTGCTCGCGCTTGCCGGCTTCGTCAGTGGCGTGTTGCCGTGGTGCTGGACACAGGCGGCGTGCCTGGTTTCACTGCACGCACCGATCAGGCTGCCGGCCGCCGACGCGGCAGCGGCGATGTGGCGGCTTTTGATTCGCGGCGGCTGGAGCACGCCATACCGTGCATTTCCGACGGCAGCCGAGCGCGCGGCGGCGCCCGCCGCGCCCGCCTACGCGCTCGTCGGCAGCGCCTCGCTCGTGTTCTTCTGCTGGGCGGCGTGGAGGGCTCATCGTCGTCTGCGCTCCTGGCGGGCGGGCTCGCCGCTGGGCAAGGAGCAGCGGACGGTCGCGCGCCGCGCGGTGGATCGCGGCTGGGTGCGCCCGCGTACCTGGGCGGTGCCGGCAGACCTGCGGCGCCTATGGGTGCAGGCGCCAGCGGCGGGACGCCCCTATCTCGGCATGATCGGGCGCGTGCCGGCGCGGACACTGGCGGCGGAGCTCGAGGTGCAGCCGATGGTCATCGCGCCGCCACGCGCGGGCAAGTCCAGCGGCTATGTGGTGCCCTGGCTTCTGGATCACCGCGGGCCGGCGCTGGTGCTCTCCACCAAGCGCGACATCTACGACGCGACCGCCCCCTACCGTCGAAGCCTCGGCCGCGTGTGGGTCTATGACCCCTTCGGCGACCGTGCAAGCGCGGGCTTCACCCCGTTGATCCCGGCGCGCAGCTGGCCGGGCGCGATCCGCGCAGGCGAAGCGCTCGCCTCGGCTGCGCACCCGGACAGCAGCAACGCCGCCAACGAGTTTTGGGACAAGGAGGCCGCCTCGATGTTGGCGCCCCTTCTGCACGCCGCCGCGATCAGCGGGCAGAGCATGAGCGAGCTCGTCAGGTGGCTGGACGCGCGTGACTTCACAGACGCCATCGCCTGCTTGAAGGCGGCGGGCGCGTCGGCAGCATCGGACCAGCTGGAGGGCGTGAGTCGCAGGGACGAGCGCAACCGCGAGACGACCGTGATGTCGGCGCTGAACTTGCTGCGCGCCTACCGCTATCCGCAGGTCGCGGCGTGCGCGGTCGGCGATCTCACCCCGGAGCGCTTCCTCGACGGGCAGGCGAACACGATCTATGTCGTCGCGGCTGGGCACGATCAGGATGCGCTGCGGCCGGTGATCCTGGCGCTCGTTGCCGCGATATATGAGGCGGCGATCGTCAAGGCACGCACAAGCGGCGTGCTTGACCCCAGGCTGTTCATCCTGATGGATGAGGCGGCGAACATCGCCCCGGTACGCAACCTCGCGTCGCATCTTTCGCAGTGCGGGGATCACGGCATCGTGATCGCAACGATCTGGCAGTCGATCGCGCAGATCGACCAGCGCTACGGCCGTCCCGCCCGTGACGCGATCTGCGCAGCGTCCACGGCTCAGGTCTTCATCCCGCCGCTTGCGGAGCCGACGAGCGCGGGATACCTCACGGAGCTGCTCGGCGAGGAGCCGGTCGCCAATGCCTCGAGCTCGACCGGGCTGGCGCGGCACACGTTGAGCGTCAGTCATCAGAAGGCCGGGCCGTCGCCGTGGCTGAGGCAGATTGGTCGCGGGCGCGCGGTGCTCGTCTACCGGGATCTGCCCCCGGCGGTCGTGCGCGCGCCGGGCTGGTTTGAGGACCCGCGGTTCGCGCGCTATGCGCAGCTGCTGGCCGCTCGCAGCTAATCGTCTGCCACTCGTTCGTCTGCCACTCATTCGTCTGCCACTTGGCTATCTGCCACTCGTTCATCTGACAGTTGGCTGTTCAGACGAGCGCGTGCATTCGGGCGCTTCGCGGGTACGCGCAAAACTCGTTGGCCGGTCTGAGGCGCTTGAGGTCAGTAACGCCAATGACCGACAGAACGGCAGTTCCAGAGCGTGTAACTCAGCGCGCAAAGACCGCCCGCCGTGGTGGTGGCTCCGGCCCGCAGGCGGTCGGCGACTACGTGGGGCAGCCCGCCGGCGAGGCGGCGCAGGCAGTGCGCCGCGGCGGACTGCGCCCCGGCCTTGATCGCTCGTTCGGCTGCCCGGCGGAGCTGACTGGTCTCGTTGTCGCGCAGGACCCTGCGGCCGGCAGTGGCTTGGCTCGCAACGGGATGGTGACGCTGTACGTCGCGGCTCCAGGAGGCGAGCCGCTCGACGGCGATGCCGAGCTCGCCCCTGCCGCCAGCGGCGCATCGGAGGGCGAGCTGCGTACACCGCAGCCGCCTGACGAGTCGCTGAGCACGGAGCCGGTTCCGGCACGGCCGCGGCGGCGCAAGCGGGGCCTCGCCCAGCGCCCGCCGATGGCGGTGGAGCCCCCGCCGGCGCCCCCCATGCCCGGTGAATCGGCGAGCGAGCACGTTCCCGCACAGAGCGCTGTGGAGCAGTTGGACGAATGGCCGGCAGAGGTCGACGCGCCCGTCGGCGCGCTCGAGGACGAGCCGACGGTCGAGCTCGACGAGCGCGAAGTCCCGCACGACGACGAGTTCGTGGTGCAGGTCGAGGACGTGCTCGCCGGACGCAGCGGCCCGCCCGCCTGGCGAGGCGCTTATCCGCGGCGGCGAGCAGCGATGCGCGGATTCCGGGGCCAGGGTCGCGTGCGCGGCTGGCTCCGAGAGCACCGGATGCTCGCTGGCGCCATCGGCGCGGCGCTGGCCATGTGTACGCTCGTCGGCGTCATCTCCGCGATGGATGGCCATCACCCGCACACACCGCCCGCTGGCGCGCTCGCGCCGAGCAGCGCGCCGACGGTGAGCCATCCCCTCTTGGCGACCAAGCCGCCAGCAGCGCCAACACCGGCGCCGCGCAGGACGCCGGTGCAATCCCCACGCCCGCACACCGCGCAGCATCGCGCGCTGCGCGCTGCGCCGTCCCGGCTAGCGCAGCACCGCGCACCGCGGCCTGTGCATCCGGTGGCGCCTGCAGTCAGGGAAACGAACGTGTCCGCAGCCGCGCCGGCGCCCACTCAAGCGCCAGCACCGCAGCCCTCAGCGGCTGCGCCGCCGCGGGCGAGCACGTCGCCTGCCCCGTCGCGTGAACAGAGCGGAGGGGGCCTGTTCTCGCCGTGAGCTTGCAACCCAACACAAAGGAGGTGAGGCCAGTGATGGCGCTCACATTCAGACAGGCGCTTGCCTGTCGAGATCGAAGGCAAGCGGCTCTGCTGCTGGCCTTGGGAGCGGCGACGGGGAGCGTGATCGCGGTCGCGGTCCTGGTGGCGTTCCCGGACTCCCACGCGCACGCGCTGAACGCCGCGGGTGCATTTAAAGGCACGCCGATCACCGGGGTTCAGAACTTCGTTGAAAAGCTGAAGGGCAGTCTCGTATGGCTCGGCGGCACGGCGATGAGCCTCGTGATCGCGGTCGTGGGGATCATGTTCATGGCCGGACACAGCAGGGCGCATGACGTGGCGATCAAGACGCTCGTGGGTCTTGCGATCCTCGCCTCGATCAGCGGGATCGTCGCCTAGAGGGGCGTGTGCGGGTGGCCCTTCAACGACATGCACGGTTGCTGGCGGCGGCCGTGGCGGGCTCGCTCTGCGTGATGCTCGTGTGCGCGCCAGCAGCCGCCGCCAGCACGAGCGGCGGGCAGCTCACACCGCTGGCGTTCCTCGGCCTACCGAGCCTGCACGAAATCATCGAAGCGATTGCCAACGGGTTCTTCTCCGCGTTGGCGGGCGCGCTGGTCCCTGGGTTTCTCAAGCACGGCACCGTCGCCACGATCCAGCATCTCGTCGCGCTGCCCGACCCCGCGACCTGGGGGCACGTAGGCGAACTGGAGAGCGACATGACCTACCTGGGCATGTCGCTGATGCCCGTCACGCTCGCGGTCTGCACGCTGCGCTACTGGATGATGGGCCTCACCGGGGCCGCGCATCCGGTGAGCGCCCTGGGCCGCTGTGTGTGGGCGACCGGCGTGCTTGTGATCTACCGCTGGCTGGTCGAGCAGACCGTCGCCGCGACGAACACGATCACGCACGCCATCCTCGGTTTCCCGGTTGTCGCCAACGGCCTGGCGAGCATCATCACGGTCCTGTTCGGCGGCGCGCTGCTGCTCGGTGCGGGCGGCGTCTTCGGCGCGTTTTTGGTGATCGTCGGCGTCGTCTTTGCCGCCGCCCTGTTCGCCTCCTCTGAGGCGCTGACTGTGCTGTTGGCGCTCGTGTTCTGCGCGGGTCCTCCGTTCATCGCGCTGGCGCCGATCCCCGAGCTCTCGCATCTGGCGCGGGTGTGGAGCCACGCGCTCACGGCAATCGTGCTCGTGCCGATCGGCTGGACGATCCTGTTCGCCACCGCCGGTGCGCTGACGCTGGATGCGACCAGCGTCACCCACGGCGCCGCAGGGCTGCCTGGACATATCGCCGCCGCGTTTGCTGGGCTGATCACGTTCATCATCGCGGTGAAGCTCCCGATGATGCTGCTCGGGGAGCTGCGGCACATCCTCGGCGGT
This sequence comes from uncultured Solirubrobacterales bacterium, assembly GCA_963844095.1. Lineage (GTDB taxonomy): Bacteria > Actinomycetota > Thermoleophilia > Solirubrobacterales > Solirubrobacteraceae > Palsa-744. The sequence continues at coordinate 173,776 of CAWJND010000006.1, read as the reverse complement.
GCGCTGCGCGGTGGCGGCGCAGCGGGCGGCTCGCAGACGGCGAGCGCGATGCCGGGAGCTGAGCGGATGCGTGCTGGGCACGCCAGGCTGCGCAGCTTCGCGTTGGAGGGAATGCCTGCGCTGGGGCGCAGCGCAGGCGCCGCCGCCGGTGCGTTGGGCGCCCCACAGGGAGGACCACTCGGCGCCGCTCGCCGAGGCTTGGCAGGCACAGCACGACGCACCGGCCTGGTCTCGGCCATGACCCCAGCCGCCGCGGGCGCCGCGGGCGCGGGTGCCGGCGCCGTGGGCGGCATGGCAGCTGGCGCGGCGGAACGCGCAGGCGGGAGAGCAGCCGCGCGCTCAGGCGGGGTGCGCGAGCGAATGGCGCGAGCACGCACGATCCTCGCCAACGCGCCGCGCGAAGCGCGGGCAGCGATGACGGCCAGCTCACGCTCCGGTGTACGGCGTCCGGCGCGCGGGCCTCGGGGTGCGAGCAACGCTACGAGCAAGGCGCCAGCTCGCGCCGGTAGCACTCGGGCAACTGGTCCCCAGGGAAGCGGGCGAGCAGCCGCGCCAGGCAACACGGGTGCGACCGCGGGCGCGCGCACGAGCACTCCGAAGGTCGTGGTCAAGCCAGCGCCAGCGCCGCCACCGGGCGGGCCGACTGGCAAGAAGCCGTCTGGAGCTGGGGGTGCTCATCCGGGGCGCAAAGTCACCGCGAACGCGCGCAGCGAAGCTCGACCGCCGAGCAAACCGGCGAACACGCCCTCAAGCAAACGCGGCCCTGCGCCAGGCGCGGGGCGCCAGCCGCCCAAGTCTGCGCCGCCGCCCAAACCGGCCGGGAAGCGTAGGCCGCGTCCTCGGAGTGGGCCGTGATCCATCGCACTTTTCGCTCGCTGGATGAGGACCCGAAGCTCGTCTGGTTCACCGTCAAGCAGTGGGTGGTGCTGATCGTGGGCAGCGGCCTGCTGCTCGGGGTGATCCACCTCGCCCACGTGCCGACGAAGCCCGCGATCACGCTCTGCGCGTTCGTGATCGGGCTGCCAGCCGCCCTGACGTATGTGTCTGAGAGCGGCGGCCTGCAGCTCAGCGTGCTGCTGCGCTCGATGTGGCGCTGGCGCTGGAGCTCACACACACTGCCGGCGAGCGCACCGGGCGAGGCGTGCTGTGCACGGGGCGTGGTGATCCTCAGCGAGCATCAGGTGCCCGGTGAGCCCGCCGGGGAGAACTCGCCGGAGCCGTTGGACGAGATGCCTTGGGAGCGCTGGGGCTGATGCGCCGAGGGCGCCGTGCCTCTGACCTGCTCGGCGTGGCCGCGATCGAGCCCGACGGGCTGCTGATTCGTGACGACGGCACGTATGTGCGCTACTTGGAGGTCGGGACGGTCAATCCGCTCGCCGTCGAGCAGGCCGAGGGCGAGCAGATATCGAGCGCGTTCGCACAGATCGCCGCGCGGCTGCCCGATCGCCAGTCCCTGCAGCTGTATGTGCAGGGCACCACGCTCGATGTGGAGGCACTGTTGGCGGAGGAGACCTACCGCTGCGAGCGCGCGGCCGGCGCTGCCGAGGACGCCGGCCAGCCAGACCGCGCGACGGCGATCCGCCGGCTAGGGATCGCCCAGGAGCAGTCGATCCGCAAGACCGCCAGGGCGATCAGCCCGCTGCGGCTTCGCTACCTGCTGGTGTGCCCGTGGCAGCCATCGCGCCGGCCATCGCTCGGCGCGCGGCGTGGTCGGGCACTGCGCATCCGCGAGTCGGTGCATCTGCGGGCGATCCGTGACTCGCTGCGCCACATCGAAGGGATACGCACCGACCTCGACGCGATGGGCCTCTCGGCACGGCCGCTGTCGGGAGGCGACGTGCTGGACCTGCTGCACAGCCGCTTTGACCCCGACTCGCAGGGTTCGGGCGCGCTGCCGGCGAGCTTCATGCGCAGCGAGGTCGTCGCGCCCGTGAGGGTCGGCGAAGACGAAGATGAGGCGGACGCTCGCACACAGGCCCTCAGCGAGGCCGTCTGCACCGCCGAGATCGACCTGTCCGATCGCAGCCGCATACGGGTCGGCTCCACGCTCGAGCAGGTGTCCTATGTCTCGCTCGCGCCTGAGCAGACGTGGCTTGGCTGGCTGCTGCACATGATGCAATCGCCCAGCCCGTTCGTGCTGAGCGTGCATATCGAGGCGACCGAGCGCTACCGCGAGCGGATGGCGCAGAAGCGCCGCTACAAGCGCCTCTACGGCGTCAACCGCGGCGTCGAGAGCAACGGCCGTCCGCTTGACCCCGACGCACGGGTGCGCGAGCAGGAGGCAGCCGAACTGGTCGACGAACTCGCCACGAGCGTCGGTGCGGGCATCTACCGCGTGAGCATCTACCACGCGATCAGCGACCGCGACGACGAGCGGCTGGCAGAGCTCTCTCAGGCCACGGCGCGGGAGGTGACGATGGCAAGCGACGCGCGGGTCAACCACGGCCTGTTCGCGCAGCAGCAGCTGTGGTGCTCGACGCTACCGCTCGGCCGCGACGTGGCTGCCCGCAAGCGCAAGTACGTCAGCCGCAACGTCGGGGACACCTTCGCACTGGTCGGGACGAGCGCCTCAAGCCCTGACGGTATCCCGCTCGGCTACGCGCTGCCGGGCCGCACGTTGGAGCGCATCGACCCGTTTGATCCCGCGCACACCAATCATCTGATGCTGGTCGCCGGGATCACGGGGTCGGGCAAGACGATGGCGACGATCATCCTGCTGATCCGCGCGCTGGCGCAGGGCGCGACCGGGTTCATCATCGACAGGGCGGGGCACTTCGCGTTCTTGGCGTCGCTGATCCCCGGCGCAGCGTCGGTTGAGATCGGCGCCGATGCGCACGCGATCAACTCGTGGGATGTCGAGGACCCTGGCGATGTCTCGCCGGAGAAGATCGACTATCTGCTGGCGCTGCACGCGCAGCTGCTCGGCGAGCACCACGCTGAACGCGACAGTTACGGGCTCACCGACCTTGAGAGCAACCTGCTCGGGCTGGCGATCGCCGAGGTGTATGAGCGCTGCGCGCTGACCGGCGAGGAACCACGCGAGCTGCTGCTGCAAGAGGAGTTGGAGCGTCGCTACCAGCTCGAACGTGACGAGGGCTCAGCGGGGGTCGCCGAGGCGCTTCGCAACCTCTCAATGAGGCTGAACAACTACGTGCTGGACGGCCCTTACGCCTACCTGACAGACAAGCCGACGACGATCCTCCCTGACGCGCCGCTGATCGTCTTTGACACGCAGAGCGTGCCAGAGGCGAAGGCCGCCGCGGTGCTGTTCGTGCTGTGCGAGCACGTCAAGCGCAGGATCGAGCGTACTCGCCGCGAGTACCTGGCAGGCGAAGGCCCCAAGCACGCCTGGGCGGGCCGCACGATCTTGGCCGTCGATGAGTGCTGGAAGCTGACCGAGCGCCCCTCCACCGGACGCTGGTTTAACGAGTTTTGTCGTCGCAGCCGTCATTGGGCGACATGGGTGATTGCGATCTCTCAGCAGATCACCGACTTCGACACCGAGTACGGCAAGGCGCTTTTGGCGAATGCGCGGATGCGCGTGTCGGGGCGTCAGGAGGCGCGGGAGCTCGCGCGGATGCGCAATGCGCTGAGCAACACCGAGGAGCGCGAGGCGGCGATGGCGCAGCTACGCACCGTCCCCGGCGAGTACGCGCTCGTCTACGTGGAGAACGGCACCCGCGGCGAGGCGATCGTGCAAGTGGTCGTCGCCGAGCTCGAGTATTGGATTGCCACCTCGAGCCCTGCGCGCGATGATCCGGTACGCCGCCTGGCGCTGCGTCAGACCGGCGATGAGACTTGGGAGGAGCGCTGGCAGGCGCTCTTGTTGTGCGCGGATGAGACCTGGCGCACGCAGGCGATGGCAGAGCTGGAGCTGGCCGCGTGATGCAGGCGCGTATTGCGATAGCACTGCTGAAAAACCGGCAGGTGCAGACGATCCTGCTGGTCTGCGTGCTGATGGTCGTACTGCTGCCGGTGATCGTGGCCGCCGGCATCGCCGGCTTGTTCAGCCAGGAAGCCGAAAGCGCGTGCGGTGGCGCGAGCGTCGGCGCCATCAATCAGCCGGCGGGCGGCGGGCCGATCGCACAAGGGCTCTACGCGGCACCGCTCGAACTGGCGCCGGGGCGCTGGTATGAAGTCGGCGCGACCGAGTACGGCGGGCCGAGCGACCCAACCTCGGGCGATTACGGCTCGATCCCGAACCCTGGCGAGTCCTATCTGCCGGCGCACCCCGACTCGTTCGCCGAGCTGTCGGTGCTCAACAGCAACCCGGCGAACGCGGGCGGCTTCACGTTCGCCGACGCTAACGCGCTAAGCAACCTTGCATATCTGAGCGGGCTTCGTGTCGCCCACGATGGCCGCGAGAGGCTTCTACTCAAGCGCGATGTGGGCTACGGCCAGGGACCGGGCCAGTTCATCGCCAACGGGCAGCCATACCGGCTCGACGTGTGGTGGCAAGCCGCACAGCCGCTTGGGATCAGCAAGAGCGCGGTGAGGGTGCAGCTCGCTCCGAGCACGGGCGCGGCGCCGACGCTCGGCGCGTTGCCGTCCTCCAGCGAAGCGAGCGGCGCTGGTGAAGCGGGCGCCGCCTGTCCGGCAGCCGAAGGCGTAGGCAGCATTCCGCTCCCGCTCACCCCCGGCACGCAGACGAAGATCCTGCCGAGCGGCCTTGCCGCCGCCGGCGAAGAAGCCCCGGCCGCGGTGAAGCGCATGGTGGCGGCCGGCAACCGCCTATTCAATGCTGGCTACCTCTACGGAGGCGCGCACGGCACGCCGCTGAGCCAACTGGAGCCGGCTTACGACTGCTCATCGGCGGTCTCATACGTCCTGTATTGGGGCGGCGTGCTGGGACGCTCCTACGCCGAGGACTCCACCGAACTTGAGTCCTTTGGCGAACCTGGCCCCGGCCGCTATGTCTCGATCTACGCCAACCCCGCCCATGCGTTCATGTACGTGGGCGGTCTGCGGTTCGACACCGTGGAAGCGCCGGAATACGACAGCGGCCCGAACTCGGGCAAGCCCGGCCCGAAGTGGCGCGTCTCATCGTCAGTCCCCAACTGGTCTACCTGGACCATCAGGCATCCCCGCGGCCTATGAACAGCACGCGGAGAAAAGCAGTGATCGCGGCGTGCCTAGTAGCCCTCGTGGTCGCGCTGGCCGGATGCAGCAATCCCGACGCGCCCGGCGCAGCGCAGCGGACGAGTTCGACAGCCTCTCCTCAGAACGAAGGCGAGCCACCGGCACCGGCACCTGCCTCGCCAGCATCTCAGGTGCCCGCGGACGTGCAGAGCACGCCGACTGCCGCACTCAAGGCGTTCAGCAGCCTGTACTCGAACTGGACCTACCGCACGTTGACGAGCGATCAGCGCAGGCTCGCGGCGATGTCGGTCGGCGCGGCGCGACTGGCCGAGCAGCAGGCCGCAGCGTCAAGCCAGGCGGACATGACGATCGCGCGTGGACACATCTGGAACACCGGGCAGATCGTCAGCATCGCCGGCGACCTCTCCCAGCCCGGAGCGTGGGCGATCGTCACCCGCGAACAGACCGGAGGCTCGACGCAATACGAAGGGCTGCCCGCCTCCTACCACGTCGCCCTGGCGCGGCTTGCTCGCGTGCCCGGCGGCTACGCGGTGAGCGAATGGCTGCCACAGAGCTAAGCCCGCGTTGACGCGCCCGTCGTCGGTGGTTGCCGGCGGGCTTCGGTGCCGCTTGGGTTCGCGCCTACGTCGCGGTGTGGCTCGGGGCGCTGGCCACGGCGGCGCTCGTGACGCTCGTCGGGCACCCGCTCATCCTGCCCGCGCGTTGACTGCTCGGGGCCACGCTCAGCGCGCGGCACAACCCGCCGCCGCAGTTCGGCCACGTTTTCGTGCTGGCTTCCCACAACATCCCGATCTTCTCCTGGCCGCTGCTGCTGGGAGCTTTCGGCGCGCACCGCAGTCGCTTCCAGATCCGTATCGCAGACGGGTTGCTGGCGGCGTGCATCTTCGTCAACACGGCGCAGGTGGGCGTCGGACTAGCCGCCTACGGATGGGCGCTACTGCCCTACCTACCGCAGGTCCCTTTGGAGTGGGCTGCTGCGGCGCTTGGGGTGAGCGCATGGCTCGTGCAGCGCCGCCGCGCGCTCACCGTCAGGGAAGGGTTCGCCGTGTTCGCCCTGATCGTCGTGGTGCTGGTGGGTGCGGCTGTGCTGGAGACCGTTGCGGTGCCCCACCGATGAGTCCTTACGCCGCGCAGCTCGGCATGTTTGGTCTGCCGAGATCGGCTGGCGTCGCATCGAGGGCCGACGCTTGAATGAAACGTTGCAAGTAGAATGGTGCTCCCCGGAACTGTTCCAGTTTGCTGGGACTTTCTGGCTTGGTCAGGGCTGACCTGGGAGATGTCGGAAATGGATGCAGGAGACGACAAGGTTGGGGCCGGAAGCCCCCGTGACTCATCGGGGGAAGGAGTCGCGCTTGCGTCTCGATCCGGCGGGCAGCGTGCGTTTGGCTCACAGCGGGTATGGCAACTTCTCGGTGAGTGGCAGCCGGTGGAGCTGCGGATCGCCCGTGGCTTCGCGGAGTGCCGCGGGCTGAACAAAGAGCAGCTCGAGGACATCTACCAGGAGACGGCGCTCGCGCTCTACAGCCGACCCTACGCCGGCGAGGAGCACCTGCGTAACGCGCTGCGCGACGGGATCAAGCGGCGGGCGCTGCGAGCGCACCGCGATGAGCGGCGCCACAGTCAGATCCTCGCCCGGAACGTTCCCAGCCTTCGGCTCATGGCTGAGGCCCAGGAGGGTCAGAGCGCGCCCGAACCGGCCGTGCTCGCGCACGAGGATCGCCTGATCGCCAAAGAGTTCGTGACGGAACTGACCAAGGACGAGCGGCGTGTGTTTGGCTGGATGCTGGAGGGTCTCTCCTACCGCGCGATCGCCACGGCAGAGAACATGCCTGTGAACGAAGCGCGCAATCTCGAACGGGCGTGCAACGGCAAGCGCAAGCTCTTTCAGTTGCTGCACGACTCTGGCCGGCTGTGCGGATATCGGGCGCAGACGATCCTGGCGTTGCAGGCCGGTGAGAGCACGAGCGAGGAGCTGGCTGAGCGTGCCTTCGCGCACCTTGAGAGCTGTGTGCACTGCCGGCTTGAGCACAAGACGAACGCCAAGCGGCTGCGAGCCAGCTTCCGCGACCAGGCCGCAGCGCTGCTGCCGCCTGTGGCCCTCGGTCATCTTGGCTGGCTTTCGCGGCTCGGCGTGCGAGCACGGCTTTTGGCGCACCGGCGGGGGATCGAGACGGCGCCGTTCGGGCAAGGCGGCGTACGTGAACGCGCCATCACGGTGCTCGCGGGCGGCAGCGCTGGCGCGAAGGTCGCCGTCGGTGTCGTGACCCTCGGCGTGCTGGCGGGTGGAGCGGTCGCTACGCATGTCCTCGAGCAGAGCCCGCCGGCTCCGCACAGGCAATCGACACACAGCGCGGCCGTGGCGCCGTTGCCAGCGTCAGCGACTACGCGAGTCCTGAGCGCCTCGCCGTTTAGCTCTACGCCGCGCACGGGCGCTCATCGCAGGCGTACCGCCAGCCGTCCACGGCACCAGCGGACGGCCACACACCATCGGCCGAGCGCGACGCGACGCCTGGCGCGATCCAGCGCCGGCGCCCAGCACGAACCGGGCGGCTTTGCCTACCTCGGCGTCCCCACAACGACCGGCGCACCTGCTGCGCCAGCGCGCGTGGCAAGCAGCTCCGAAGACCAGCACGGTGGCGGAGCGTTCAGCCCATGAGCACGGCCAAGAAATCTGTTGGCCGGTTCGGGGCGGTTGGGGTCATAGACCCCTGAAGCCCGAGAAAACGGGCCTGAACACGGAATGAACGCGATGATGAACAAGCCAAAGAAAGTGCCCCGCCACCGCGCGCTGGCGCTCGCCTTGACGTTGACGATCGCCGTGGCGGGCGGCTGGCTGGCGGCAAGCCGCGCCTATGCGGGGAGCTGGATGGAGGTCTCCTGCGTGAACCCGAGCCAGTCGGCTGCACCGAGCGAAGGCTGGTCGAGCTTCGCCGCAGGCGGAGGCTATGGGTCTAATGTCGGGACGGGCTGCGGGCCGGGCAGCCCGATGTACGCGATCCTCAGCACCGATGCCGCCGTAGGGGTGGGTGCAAACGAGACTCTGCAATACACGCCGCCTGGAGGATCGACGCTGATCGGTGGCTCGCTGGACGTGAGCTTCTTCGCCGACGGACGTGGCTATGGCGCGTCGGGCACGGCAGTCGCCTACACGCCCGACTATGCCTACAACGGCTCAAACGTCTTCTACCAGTGCGCTTCGGGGCTGCCTCCATGCGCGAACGGCACGTATGACTACTCGGGCGTCCTTGGGATTCCGAGCGGCCGTGGCGGGAACCTCTACCTGAGCGCCGGCTGCGGCGGACAATCCGAAGCCGGGAGGGTCTGCAACGAAGGCGGCAGCGAAGGTGCCTGGTCGCTCGTGCGTCTGTGGTGGGCGAATCTGCTGCTCTCAAACGAAGCGACGCCGACCGGCAGCGGGATCAGCGGCACGCTGTTGAACGCGAACGCCGAAGGCACCGCCGAACTGACGCTCAACGCCGGCGACCCCGGCGGGCCGGGCGTGTACTTGGTGGTCGTCCAGATCGACGGCAAAACGCTCTACTCCGGCACGCCGAACACGAATGGCGGGAAGTGCGTGCCGGTGGGCTCAAGCGGCGGCGCGCTGATGTTCGACTACAGCCAGCCGTGCCCGGCGAGCGAGTCGGTGGATCTCCCGATCAACACGGCGAGCTTGCCCAACGGCCAGCACACCTTGAAGGTGATCGTGCAGGACGCGGCAGGGAACTCGGCCGTCGTCTACGACGGCAGCATCTCGACCAAGCAGCCGGCCAGCAGCTCGCTCGGGGCGCTGCCCGGCCCCGGCACGGGCGCAGGCGGCTCCAAGGCCGCCGCGGATACGCCGAACGGCACGACGGCGAGCCGCACAGCACGGATCACGCTCGGGCTCAAACACAAGATCACCCGCACCTACGGGCACCGGGCGCTGCACGTGACCGGGCGCCTGCTCGACGGACAGGGCCATCCGATCGCCGGCGCGACGCTGGACGTGCTCCAGCAGCTCGACGGCTCGCCGAGCGCGAGCGTGATCGGCCACGTCCACACCCGCGCCAATGGCACGTTCCTCGCGCACGTGCCGGGCGGGCCGACGAGGACGGTGCAGATCGCTTACCGCGCATTCTCGGCGGACGCTGGCTATGCCGCCGTGGGCACGATCACAGAGACGGTCGACGCCGGCGTGAAGCTCAACGTGGCTCCCAGCCGGACTGGCTCGGAAGGAACGATCACGCTCACCGGCAGAGTGCTCGGCCCGGTTCCCGCCCAGGGCGTCGTTGTTGAGCTGCTCGTGCACTACCGCGGCCGGTGGGAGCCGTTCCGTGCTCCACGCACTGACTCGCGGGGACGCTTTGCGGTCGTCTACCAGTTCCAAGGCGGCGTCGGGCGCTTCCCATTCAGGGCACTCGTGTTCGGCGGACAGGGCGGCTTCCCCTTCACCAGCGGCGAAAGCAAGGTGGTCGATGTCACCACGAACTGACACGACGCTCTCTGCCGCGCGGCGTGTGGCTACCGTCTGCTCGCTCGCGGCGGTGGCGTGCATCGTGATCCTGGCGCTGGCCGGCTCCGCTCACGCTGGCACATGGACGCTGCTCTCCTGCCGCCAGCCTGACGGTCAGCCCGCTCCGACGGAAGGCTGGAGCACGGGCGCCACAGGTGCAGTTGGGCCGGACAGCGGCGACACGAACTCCTGCGCTGAAGGCGGGGAGCTGAGCGCGGTCACAAGCGGCGAAGCGCCGCAGGGCGCCTATGAAGGACCCGAGTGGGTGTTCAGCGCACCGTCAGACTCGACGATCGCCGGCGGCGCGATCACCGCATCGCTGAGCTCGCCGCACGGGCAGGCGTGGCTTGGGACGCCGGGCGCGAGCTATGACTCCGCGGATGTGCTGGCCAACTGCCAATACAACCTCCCCTGCGGCACGAACGGCACGCTCACCGGCGCGTTCCCGATCACACACGTCGGCGGCAGCAGCCTGTATGCGGTCGCGGTGTGCGTCGGCCCATATGAAGGCGCCACCTCCTGCCCGGCGACGGGCGGGATCGACGCGGCCATAAACCTCACCAGCGCAGCGATCGAGCTGGCCAACGACGCCACGCCCGCAGCGAGCGGCTTCGGCGGCACCCTGCTGAACCCAAACGCCCACGGCACCCAGGAACTGACCTTCCAAGCCAGCGACCCCGGCGGCCCAGGCGTGCGGCTCGTGGTCGTGCAGATCGACGGCACGACGGTCTACTCGGGCACGCCGAACACCAACGAAGGGCGATGTGTCCCGCTCGGCTCAAGCGAAGGCACGCTCGAGTTCGACCACAGCCAGCCATGCCGAACGAGTGAGTCCGTCGATGTGCCAGTCAACACCGCCACGCTCGCCAACGGCGCACACACGCTGAAGGTCACAGTTGAGGATGCCGCTCAGAACGCGAGCGTCGTCTACGACGGGCAGATCAGCACCCTGCAGCCAGCCAATGATTCGCTCGGCGCGCTGCCCGGCGCGGGCGCGGGCGCTGTAGTGCTCGCCGGGGAGCCGAATGGGGTCGCGGCGAGCGAGAGAGCGCATCTGGAGCTCGGCCAACACAGGCGGCTCACGCGCTCGTTCGCCAAGCGTGAGTTGCGAGTGTCCGGCAGGCTGCTGGGCGCCCAAGACGAGCCGATTGGCGGCGCTGTGCTCGACGTACTGCAACAGGTCAACGGCACGCACAGCTGGACCGTGATCGGGCACACGCGCACGAGTATGAGCGGCACGTTCGCCACTACCGTGGCAGGCGGCCCCTCGCGGACGCTGCAGGTCGCTTACCGCGCGTTCTCGACCGACAGTGGCTATGCCGCCGTGGCGAGGATCACGGAGACGGTCGACGCCGGCGTGAAGCTCAGCGTAGCTCCCAGCCAGACTGGCTCGGAAGGCACGATCACCCTAACCGGCAGAGTGCTCGGCCCGGTGCCGCGCCAGGGCGTGAGCGTGAACCTGCTCGTCCACTACCGCGGGCAGTGGGAGCCGTTTCGCACGCCGCGGACGGATGCCGCGGGTCACTTCACGGTCGTCTATCAGTTCGAGGGCGCGGTCGGGCGCTTCCCGTTCCGCGCCGAAATACCGCCGAGCCAAGCGGATTTCGCCTTTGGCCGCGGGTTGAGCAAGGCGGTGTACGTTGCGACCAACTAAGCCATTTGCCAAGCAGCTTGCTGTCCTCGGTCACGCCGTGGCGATGATCGTGCTCACCGAGAGCTTGATGCTCGCACCGGCTGCGAGCGCGGGCACGTACCCGATGTATCAGTGCGCTGCCGGGGTGCCGTCTGTCTCTGCGGGCTGGGGCGTGTTTGGCTACGACACACTGGCTGACACGGTGCTGTCCGACAGCTGCTCGGCTGGCGGCAGCATCGGCGTCTACGTGTTCACTGAAGAACACGGCGGGATCGTGACCGAGAACGGGCACAGCGGCAGCGAGGTGGGCCTGCAGCTCGACGTGCCCGGCAGCGTGCCGGGGGTGGCGATCCACTCGATCAAAGCAACGGTCATCGGGTCTCCCGTGACCGGCGATGATGCCTTCCTCGGATTCACCTCGGCCGGGCAGTCGCTGCCGGGCGGCGCGGAGCTGCCCTACGGCGGCGGAAGTCCGTACACGGCAAGCGAAACCTGGACGCTGCCGCAGGGAGCACGCGATTTCGAGGTTTTTGTTAACTGCTCGACGGATATGAGTTCGACGTCATGCGACTTTGCCGACGCTACCGATGTGCCGGCCCTCACCGATATCACGCTGAGCCTGGAAGACAACACGCCGCCGAAGGTGGCGAGTGTGAGCGGCCCGCTTGTCACGGCGGCTGCCTCTGGCGCATCGGTGATGGGCTCACAACCGATCACGTTCACCGGCAGCGACACCGAAAGCGGCGTTCGCAGCGCGGCTTTGACGCTCAGCCCGCTGAATGGCGGCACGCCTTACGTTCACACGTTTAACTTCTCGGGCGAATGTGCCTATGACTCTTGGAACGCTTGCCCGATCACACAGACCGTCAGTGGCTTCTCGGTTAACACCGACGCGCTTGCAAACGGCGCCTACGCTGCGAGCCTGACGATCACGGACGCCGCGGGCAACGTGACCAACGATGCGCTCGGCTCGGTTACGGTGAACAACCCGAGCGCCGTGGCCAGTTCGCTTGGCGCGCTGCCCGGCCCCGGCGCAGGATCACACGCCGGTTCGATCGGCATTGGCAGTCCAAACGGTGCCGGCGCGAGCGAGGGTGCTCACCTGCAGCTTGGCGTGCGCGCGGCCATATCTCGCAGCTACGGCAGGCGAGCCCTGCGTATCTCAGGGCGGCTGCTGAACGCTCAGGGCTTGCCGATCGTGAGCGCGAACCTGGATGTCCTGCAGCAGGACAACGGCGCGACCCTGGAACTGGTCGGCCATGCGCGCACGGGAGCGAATGGCACCTTCGTCGCCGTTGTGCCGGCAGGACCATCGCGCATGATCGAGATTGGCTACCGCGCGTTCTCGGCGGATAGCAGCTACACGGCAAGCGCGAAGCTACATGAGTCGGTGCGTGCGGGCGTGCGCCTCACGGTGAACCCGCGTAGGACCGGCTCGGAAGGCACGATCAAGCTCACCGGCAGAGTGCTTGGTCCGATCCCGCCGCAGGGGGTCGTGGTCGAGCTGCTTGTGCACTACCGCGGGCATTGGGAGCCATTCCGCAACCCACGCACGGACGGACGAGGCCGCTTTCATGTCGTCTACCAGTTCCAGGGCGGCATCGGGCGCTTCCCATTCCGCGCGCTCGTGTTCGGCAGCCAAGGCGACTTCCCATTTGCACCCGGCGAAAGCAGAACGGTCGATGTCACCACGGGCTGAGATGACCTTATGCGCCGCGGTCGAGCGCATCCGTCGATCGTTGCGCAGGTTCGCGCTGCTCTCGCTCGCCGCTGGCGCTCTGGCTTTGACGCTCGTCTCGGGTGCGAGCGCGGGAACGTATGTGATCGACAACTGCCCGTCGGCGGGGTCTGATGACGCGGGCTCGTGGACCGTGTTCGGCAGCCCTCAGAACGTGAAGGGATCATGCGGCGGCGGCCCCGGCGACTACATCGGACCCAGGGGCGACAGTATGAGCCCTGGCAGCACCGCAGGAGTACAGATCGGGGCGCCGGAAGGGAGCGGCATCACGATCGTCGAAGCGAAGGTGTGGTGGCAGGCTTCGCATCAGATCGGCGGTGCGGACACGTTTGCGATCGCCGCCGACAACGACGGCGCAGTCGGTGAAAGCACGACGCCGATGACGGGTAGTGAACCCAGCACCTACGTGCTGCCGTTGACCACCACCGAGATCACGTTGGCGAACTACTGCTCCAACGACGACGCTGGCGCGGGCTGCACGTTCGGGTCGGGCGATAACAACATCCTCGAGCTGTACGGCTCGCGGCTGACACTGCAGGACACGACGCTGCCGAGCGGCACCGTGACAGGCGGCGCTTTGGCGAGCGCGGGGCCGGTCTCGGGCACGTCCTCGATCAGCTACCAGGCGGCTGACACGAGCTCGGGCGTCCGCCTGGTACAGCTGCGCGTTGACGGCGAACCCGTCGCCGTCAAGGACTACCTGGCGAGCTGCTCCTACACGAACTTCCAGGCGTGCCCGCCGAGCGTGTCGGACACCGTGAGCTGGAACACTGCCATTGTGGCCAACGGCCAGCATCGAGTCGAACTCGTCGTCGAGGACGCGGCGCAGAACACCAGCATCATCTACAGCGGCGAGGTCACGGTCCAGAACACCGTGACGACAGCATCGCTGGGCGCGCTTCCTGGCCCCGGCAGCGGCGGCTCGCAGGCGCTGGGCATCGGCAGCGCCAACGGGATCGAGGCAAGCGAGCAAGCGCAGCTCAAGCTCGGTTTGCCGGCCGCGATCACCCGCAGCTACGCACACCGCGCGATCGTGGTCTCCGGGCGCCTGCTCGACGGGCAGGGCCATCCGATCGCGCACGCCAGCCTAGATGTGCTCCAGCAAGTCAAGGGCACGGCGGCGCCGACGGTTGTGGCGCACGCTACGACTGGCGTCGATGGCACATTTAGTGTGCGTCTACGCGGGGGGTCTTCGCGGCTGATCGAGGTCGGCTACCGCGCGTTCTCCCGTGACGCGAACTACACGGCTGTCGGGCGCATCAAGGAGACGGTGGCCGCTGGCGTGCAGCTGCGGATCAGCCCGACACGCACAGGCTCGGAAGGGATGATCGTTCTCTCGGGGACCGTCGAGGGACCGATCCCGCGGCAGGGAACGATCGTGGACTTGCTCGTGCATTACCGTGGCCGCTGGGAGCCATTCAGGACCCCTCGCACGAACCAGCGTGGGCGCTTTCGCGTTCTCTACCAGTTCGAGGGCGGCGTTGGGCATTTCCCGTTCCGCGCCGAAGTGCCTGGCGGTCAGGCGGACTTCCCTTTCGGCAACGGCGAGAGCCGGGTGGTGAATGTCAGCACGAGCTAAGCGCGATCGCCGAGCATCGACAATGCTCTCTCGCTGGACGTGCATCGTCGCGGCGCTTGCCCCGCTGATGCTGTTGTCGCCGTCGATGGCGAGGGCTGAGACCGCGATCACAACGCAGGCCGTCGCCGATGACGGTGCCTTCCTTCCCTACGCTCCTGCGCCGGCGCAGCTCGCCGGCCTTTGCATTGTTGATACTGGTGTGAATCTGAACCCCGACACCGAAGGTGTGGTAGTGGAACGCATGGCACTCGACGGTGGCTCGGGCGGGGATGTGTCTCCAACGCTGCATGGGACCACCTTGGCGATGATGGCGGGGGCACCAGCGAATAACTGGGGCATGGTCGGCACGGCCCCACACGCAATCCAGATCATCTCGGTACGCATCCTCGAGCCGGGTCAGACGACGTTCCCGTTCAGCGCTTACGCCACCGGGATCGACGCTTGTCTGCGCGTTCGCTCTCACTTCAACGTTCGGGTAATCAACTTGTCGCTGGGCACGTCTGAAAGTCCGTCCGGCCGAGACTACGAAATGCTGGGCAATGCGATGCAGGAAGCAAGCAATTATGGGATCGCCGTCGTTGCAGCCGCTGGCAACGATGACGGCGGTCCCGTTGAGTACCCTGCGGCGTACCCTGGCGTGTTGTCCGTCGGTGCGACCGACACGCAGGGTGGCGGCTTCTGCTCGTTCAGCAACCGCGGGGAAGGATTGCGGCTGCTCGCACCGGGCTGCGACCTCGACGGAGCAGAACCGACGAGCGGCACCCCGAACTACAACTACTGGCAAGGCACCAGCGAGGCGAGCGTTATCTCTGCCGCAGCACTCGACGCGCTCTACTCCTACCAGCCGAGCTTGTCCCCTGAAGCGGGCGAGAAGGACCTGACCGAAGCCGACAGTGGCGTCCTCAACATCGCGCAGACATTCCGCAACGCCGGCCTTGGGGCTGTGGTTTCGGCGGGCGAAGCAGCCGAGCCGGGCGCACAGAGCTCGCCCGCGGGATCGTCTCCTCAGCCGGTGGCACCATTGACGGCGATGACGCTCACCCGACCATTCGCCCGGCCGCAAGCGCGCCTGCGGCGGCTCAAGCACCGGCTCATGCTCGCGCTGGTTGGCCGACCGCAGGAAGCCGAGGTCCAGGTGCGCTATCTGGGCCATCGCGGACGCTCGCGCCAGCTGCGTGTCCTGCGCACACTCCACGGCGCCTTCACGAACTTGACCCTCCCGGCGTCCGGCATCTCGGAGGTCTCGGTGCGCTACATCGACCCCTACGACGTCGAACGCGCGAGTCCCTGGATCACGCTCCGACTCCCGGCTGCTGGGAGCACAGCGAAGAAGGCACGGCGCGGACGATGAGAGTCTGGAGCGCGACGATCGGCGTCATGCTCGCCGTGGTGGTGTGGGCGTGGCCGGCTCCCGCGCTTGCAGCGGGGGGCTATCAGGTCAGCGCCTGCAACTTCGCGCCGGAAGCTGCCAATAACTCTTGGACGTGGGCCACCAACGACCCCGCCCAGCCCTCCCACTACGCCGAGCATGTCAACTGCCCGTACAGGCTGGGAGGCTCAGGCGGCACGGCCGATCAGGAGGGCGGGCTATCAACAACTGACGAACTGGACCTACATGGCGGCGCAACACCCGGCACGAGTGCCGCTTGGACGTTCACTGCGCCGGCAGGCACGACGATCACAGGGCTCACCTACGAACGCTATATCGGACATCAGTTCGATGGCTTCAACGATTGGTCGCCGGCTTTGAGAGCTGACGGGAACATCGTGCCTGGCGAAACCTGTCTGGATACGCCGGAAAATGGCGAGACGTGCTCCGTCGGTGGCCCACCCGGCACCGGCGGCGAACCTGCGAGGATCACGGGGCTTTCGGCACACGAACTGTCACTCGGCGTCATCTGCCAGGCGCCATCGGGAGACGAATGTGTTACGGGTGCGACTGAACATAAAGCGTGGGCCGCGATGTATGGAGCGACGGTGACTCTCTCCGATCCGACGCCGCCAACGCTGAGTGCGCCCTCGGGAGCTTTGTGGGGACCGGGCGAAGCAGGTTTCCACAAAGGCACAGAAAGCGTCGCGGTCTCCGCCCAGGATGTCGGCGGTGGCGTAGCGAGCATCGTCCTGTCGGCCGACGGGCACCCGATGGAGACCTACACAGCGCCGTGCAACTTCACCTTCGCCCAGCCGTGTCCGTCCTCGACGGGCACGCAAACGCTGAGTCTCCCCACGACGCAGCTATCAGACGGCAGGCACACTCTGACCCTCGTCGCAACCGATGCCGCCGGCAATCAGTTGACCGTCGCCTCCGAGGAAATCACAGTGGACAACAGCCCACCAGCGGCGCCCATCAGCCTGGCGGCGACCGCTACTCAGACAGGCGGCTCGACGTTCACAGTCACTTGGAGCGATCCACAGGGCCAGCTCGCACCGATCACCGGCGCGCTGTACCAAGTGTGTCCTGCAACGGGGTCGGGATCGTGCAGCACTCCCGCCGCGGCGCCCGCAGCGGGGCCGGCGACCGTGACCGTTCCCGGCCCTGGAGGCTGGAGCATCGCCGTGTGGCTGAGCAACGCAGCAGGCAACGCGAACCCGGCCAACGCCGCACACACCAACGTCGTCGTGCCACCCTCAAGCTCGGGCAGCTCTGGCTCAGGCCACACCGCGACAGCGACCACGCCGAAGGTTCATGTCACCGAGACGCTGCGCGGACGCGAGCTGATCGTGCACGTGACCGGGCCGGCAAACGGAAGGGTCCGCGTGGGCTTCACCGGCCGGCTGCAAGGAAGGATCATCGCCTCTGGCGCCAAGACCGTCGTCCTCAAGCACGGACGGCTGACGGTGACTTTCAGGCTCGGGCCGCGGACGGCAGCGCACGCCCTGATCCGCGCGAGCGCCAGGTTTGACCATGAGACCGACGTGACGAGCACACTCCACCGTCATCACACCCGATCGTCGAAGGTGGGCATCCGTGCCCAACCTCCGACTGTTCGGGCAGCGCGTTAGGCCGCGGCCTCGGCGAGCTCGTGCTCGTCGGCAGGCTCAATGTCGCCGCTTGGGGCCTCGCGCCGCTCGCGCTCTGCCGTGACGGCGCTCTCTACCTCCGAGCGCTTGAGGCTGTACTGGCCCCACGCGAGCTCAGCGTCAGTGAGCAGCTGCTCGAGATCGTCCTCGGAGAGCTCGCTGATGCGTGCTGAGGCGTCCTGCACCCGCAGGCGTGCCTGCTCGGCCTCGGCTTCGGCTTCGGCCTGGCGTTCGTCGTTGGCGACTCGGTTGGCAAGCAGCTCGTCCAGCGCCGTGCACTGGCCCTCCTTGATGCGTTCACGGACGATCGCGTTGAGGTCACGTGCTGCCTGTGTAGCCCACGGACCCTCGAAGGCAAGGGTGTAGAAGCTACGGTTGGACTGTGCTACCGCGTCCTCGTCGGCGAGTGCGGCGAGGGCGATCAGGGTGATTGCGCGACCCGCGATGTCGCCGGCGCTCTCGGCGTCTTCGAGGAAGGTCTTTGCTCTGCCCTCGGCCTCCCACGTTTCGAGGTAGATGGTCTTCGTCTTGTTCTTTTGCTGGACCTGCTCGACCCATGTAGGCAGGGCGAGCCTCGCGCCGCGTGCGGCGATCTTGCTCAGTGAGCCGCCGAGGTCGACGCTCGCAAGGATGCGCAGCACGCGCTCATCGACCTTGACCTTTGGCAGGTGCTTGAACACGAGCAGGCCGAGATCGAGGTTGAACTTCGTCGCGTCCTCGCGCTTGCGCTGCCGCTCGGCACGCTCGGCTTTTGCCTCGTCTGCTTCACGCTGCGCGCGCTCCTCTGCGCTCTCCGGCTCGTCTACCGCAGGCGTGCCGGCGGACGAGCTGGTGGTCACGTCCGCGGAGCCCGCTGCACTCGAACGTGCCGCCTCGCGTTCACGGCGCTGGCGGGCACGGGCCTCCTTGACGATCGCCGCGATGTAATCCTCGGCGAGTCGGCTGGCCACGTCGTCACCGAGGATGATCGAGAACCAGCTCGCCTCGTGGGTCGCGCCCAACAGGCGTGCCTGCTCGACGAGCTCCGTGCCGAAACGAACGCCGGTGATCTGCCCGCCGTCGGTGAGCTTGGTGTAGGCCGCGAGGTCCTTCTGCGCCTTCTCGCTCAACGTGAACTGGTCGACCGGGTATGAGTTGCGGCTCGAGTACACACCCGCGGGCAAGTCGTCCATGTGGTTCATGGCGATGTCGATGGGGCTCTCGATGAGCTCCTGCCAGGTGTACGGTTCGCTGTCCTCGCCGTCAGGAGTGACCGCACGCAGCGCTGCGTGTGCAAACTCCTCGTGGATCTCGGCGAGCTCGACGAGCGTCTTGACGGCGAGCAGGGGGATCACCTGCTCAGCTACAAGCGTCCTCAGCCGCTCGGGGAGCGAGAGGATCGCCAGGTGCTCCTTGATGCGCCTTTCGCGCGAGGAGCGCTTGGTCTTGCCACCGAGCCGTTCGGCGACTGCGCGAACGCCGAGCCCGCCGTCGATCATCGCCTGGTAGCCGTGGGCACGCTGGAGCGGGTCCAGATCGCTGCGCAACTCGTTCTCGATCATCGCGTCGGTCAGCAGGTCCAGGTACTCGCCCTCGTCGCCGGCGCCGGCTGTCAACACCACCGCGGGAAGCGTGTCCAACTCGGCGAGCCCCGCTGCGCGGTAGCGCCGCTCGCCGGCGATCAGGGCGAAGTCGCCGGTCTCGGTCGCGCGCACGCGGATCGGCTGCAGGCAGCCGCGCTCGCGCATCGTGGCGGCCATCGCCTGCAACTCGTCGTCCTCCATCACTTCGCCGCGAGGGTTGAAGCCCTCCGCGACGACGATCCGCGAGAGCGGGATGTCCTTGAGCTGCACCTTGGCAGCACTGTGGCCGTTGCTGTTTTGGGTTGCCTTGGTCGTAGTAGCCATGTGGCCTTCCTTTTCTGACAGGGCTCCCACCGGACGGGGAGCCGACCCCGACCAACCGCACGCGCAAGCGTGCGACCATCGGGAGGGGCGGCCCCCCGTCCAGCGGCAAGCCCGCGCGTCACCAGCAGCGGCGATCGGAGGTGACGGAGCTCAAGAGAGCGCTTTGCACGCGCGGCTGTCGAGTACACCAACCCGGTCGTTGCTGGTGCACAGAGCCGCAGATATCCGGCTGCCGTATCGTCAGCAACCAATGACTCGTGGCCGCGATATCGTCGCTCGGCTATCGCGGAATGCCGCCTCGCCCGGCATACAGGAGCAGGCAAACACGGTGGCTCATGCCCGCCAGCATCTCGAGGGTGTGGTCCCGTTGCGGGTCGTCGCAAAGGAGTGGACGCGGATCGGACTGACAGGGTTCGGTGGCCCGCCGGCGCACATTGCGATGCTGCGGCGGCTGGTCATCGACCGCTACGAGTGGATGGACGCCCGCGCGTTCGAGGACGCCAATGCCGCGTGTGGCCTGTTGCCTGGCCCGGCTTCGACACAGCTTGCGATCTTCTGCGCCTATCGCGTGGCCGGGCCGTGGGGTGCGATCGTCGGCGGACTCGGGTTCGTGGTGCCCGCCGTGGTGATGGTCCTGGCGCTGTCGCTGCTATTCCTCTCAAGCGCGCCGCCGCGGTGGGTGATCGGCGTCGGAGCCGGCGCGGGTGCCGCGGTCGCGCCCGTGGCCGTGCACGCCGGGCTGGGTCTGCTTGCTCCGAGCTTTCAGCGGGTGCGAGCTGCGCGCGGGCGAGCGCTGCGCTGGCTGGCCTATCTGCTCGTCGCGGCGGGCGCGGCGGCGACTGTCGGCGGCTATCTAGTCCTCGTGCTGCTGGCGTGCGGGGTTCTCGAGCTGGCGTGGCAACGGCGTGCAGCGGCAGCGCTCTCGTTGAACCCGCTGCTACTTGGGGCAGTGACGGGCGTTGGCGGGGTCGGCGCACTGATGTGGACCGCGTTGAAGGTGGGGGCGCTCTCCTACGGTGGCGGCTTCGTGATCGTGCCGCTGATGCAGAGCGATGCCGTTCACGTCTACCACTGGATGAGCAGTGGGCAGTTCCTGAACGCTGTTGCGTTGGGGCAGGTCACTCCTGGCCCTGTCGTCGCCACGATCGCCGCGGTGGGCTATGCCGCGCATGGCATCGCTGGCGGCGTGCTCGCGGCGATCGTCGCTTTCGCTCCATCCTTCTCGTTCATCCTGCTCGGCGGTCAGCGCTTTGAGCGCCTGCGCCAAAACGCTGCCGCCAGGGCGTTCCTCGACGGCGCCGGACCAGCGGCGATCGGCGCGATTTTCGGTGCTGCAATCCCGTTGGCGGGCGCGCTGCAGGAGCAGTGGCAGTATCTCGTGCTGGTGGGCGCCGCGGTGGCGCTCCTGGTTCTACGGCGTGGGATCGTGCAGACGCTGCTCGCTGCAGGCGCCGCCGGATGGCTCGCAACGCTGGTAGGCGCTCCGCTCCCCCATTGACGAGGCTGAGCGTTCCAGGCAAGCCTCAGCGAGCGGCGGCCTCGGCCATCAGTCGTTCCCAATCGGCGCGGAGTGGCTCGACGCCGAGCTCGACGATGGCGAGCGCGATGACTTGCTCGAGGCCGACCATGCCGGTGGGCAGGTGAACCTTTCCCAGCCACCGATCACCGATCTGGACCGCGGCGCCGACGTGCATGTGTGGCTGTGTGATCGTGCTCTTGCCGCTCGGATGCCAGTGGTAGGAGACGAGCTCGTGGTCTTCGTATCCGATGGCGTAGAGGTAGCCGACGATCTCGACATACCAGCCCGCGGTGCTCTGGCGAACCTCGTACTGCTCGGTGACGAGGAGCGTGAGACGTGGCTCGGCGTGCAGCCGCGCAGCGTCGCCACGGGCGAGCAGCAGGCGATGCGGATGATCGGCCGCGTGGTAGCCGCTGACGGTGGTGTGGGCGCTGGTCAAGCAAGACAGCAGCCGCACGGTGCGACCGCGGTAGTGCTCGACGGCCTCGGCGGAATTGTTACTTAGAGGTGCCACTGAGCGGGAGCATCATTGCGACGCGCGTGATCTCGGGACTGTCATCTATGTCGATCTCACCCGAGTTCAGACGCCGCTCAAACTCCTCGCCGCTCATGCCCAGCAGAGCGCGGGCCTTCTCATCGACCAGCTGAGCCCATTCCTCGGGACCCAGCTCGCGGATTTCGTTGTCGGTTCGAGTAGCCATTGCAAACGTTCCTTGGAGGATCGGCCGCGTGGGCCGACTCCTTGATCTTGATTGTAGGCGAGAATACGGGCGAGCTTCGACGGTGAGGTCTTGGGGGCTCGGCGAGCTTGGACGCCCGCCGAGCCCACTTTTCAGGCGGCGACGACGAGCTGCAGGGCGCGGGTCTTCTCGGGTCCATCGTCCAGCGCGCGGGCGAAGCGCTGGCCGCTTGAGCGCAACGGGCGCAGCCAGTCGCCGTACTCCACGATCGCGTTCACCGCGGCCCACTTTGAGCCGGGCGCGTTGCCCTGCGTGTTGCCGGACAGGAACAGCTCGGCGATGCGGTCCTTGGTCTGCTGGCGCGAGCTGCGTGTGCGGCTGCTCACGGAGTCGCTCGTGCCGTTCGGGTAGAGCTTGTCGAGGACGGCGCGGAGCTGGCGTTCGGTGCAGCGCTCTGAGGCGAGCTGGTCGCCGAGGCGCTTGAACTGCTCGTAGTAGTTGATGGAGAGATCGAGGACCCGGCGAGCCTCGTGGACGCGCTGCGTAACCGCTTCGGTGTGGCGGATCGAGAACTTCTGCCGGGCGTTGGACAGACCCCAGTTAAGGGTGTTCTGGCAGACCACGCGAATCGGTGTGGTGGCGGCAATCACTGCCGTCGAGCCGTCATGGCTGTTCATCAGCAGCACATATGGACGCACGTCATCGCCCCCGACCTCGACGTGATCGGGCAGCGTAGCCAGCACCCATACGCGGCGGCCACCGTGCAGGCTGCCGGCCGTCTCGAAGTGGATCGAGCTGCCGAGCAGTTGGTCGACGAAAGCAAACGCTTCATGGTTCTGCACGATCCGGTAGCGCTCGCCGACGACGCCAAGCACCTCATCGTTGTCCTGCCGGACAGTGGCGTAATGACCATCGAAGCCCCGATAGCGCAGCACATCGGGCAGGTCAGCACCGCAGTCGATCGCCAGGCGACGCTTGGCGACGCTCCAGCCGAGACCCGACGCCTCGATCGCCTCACCGACTGTCGCAGGCGGCCGATCGAGTACGGCTCCGAGACCGTGCCAGGGCGTCTCGCGCACCGAGAACATGGTGTCCGAATCTGTGATTCCTGCAGACATTTGAGCCTCCTTTGGCTGTATGGCTCCGCTCGGTGCGGGGCCGGTCGCAGCCCCGGCCGCATCCCCTTTGGGGATGCGAAAATGGCCGGGCAAGCCGGCTCCCGCTACGGCCACTCAACCATCGAGCGCTACCGCGACGCCCTTCTCAGCGCATCGACGTAGGGGCCTTTAGTCGCCGGCAGGCGAGGGATTGACCATGACCTGTCGGATCTGCGCTGCGCGCAGTCCGGCGCGAACTTCGTCGTCGAGTTCGGCGACGAGCACGGCAACTTCCCATACGCGCAGCGCCTCAGCAAGCCAGCTTGTGCCCGTCACGCACGCGGCGGCACAGGATCACCGAACGCGAGGACGAGCTGTGCCGCTGGTCGAGTGCGCTTCAGGGTGATGAGCTTGAGCGCGTCTCGCGCGATCTTGTGGAACTGGCCGCCACGGAGGCGCCCTTGATGAGCGAAGACCTCCACGAGAACGGACTCGTCGGGCGCGACACCATCGAGATCGACGCGGGCGCCGTGCTCGAGGCGCAGCGATCGTGGCGAAAGCTCGACGCCCAGCTCCTTGCCGACGCTGGCGAGGATCAGCGGCTCCGCGAGCCGCTGCTCGTGCGAATCGCTCGCGTGCCCGCTAGTTCCGGCGGCTGGCATACGCGGGGTCGCAGTCCGGCTGCTTGTGGCGATCGAGGAGACCCAGGGATGCGAGGCGGTCGAGCTCCTGCTCCAGTCCCGCACCCCTCCACCGTGTCTCGTCAGCGACCATTTCCAGTGGCACCGGACTACAGGCTCGCTGCTCGACTGCAATAACCGCGGAGATGAGCTTGTCGTTATTCATTTGCGTGGCCTCCATTCGATCCCCGTCATCGGAGGATCGAACACCGTCAACAGGTTCTCTGGCAAGACAGTAGACCGCGCAGGTGTCGGCCCCCGCCTGCCGTCGGCTGTGTCGATCGCTAAGGAGGCTGTGCAGCTGCTCGATCAGGCCCCGTCAGGAGTCGCGCGGACAGGCATGAACAAGCCTGGCGGCTCCATGATCTGCGCGAGGTCAAGACCGTATTGAGCTGCCACCTGCGTGATGGCGTCCCGCACACGGCGGTTGCTCGACCAGTGCAGACGCAGGTGCATGGTCGCCTCATACTCCATCTTGCTGGCGGGCTTGGCGTCCACGCGCTCGTACTCGCCGGCGTAGCGCTCGGCGAACGGGTCCTCGGAGAACTGGTCGCGCGTCGGATCAAGCAGCAAACCCTCGGTTTCTACCCACCAGTGTTCCTGCTCGGGTGAGCCCGAGTAGTACCCCCGCACATACTCCGCTTCTACTCCTTGGCGATCGAGGTCGAGCGTGAGCAAGGATGCACCCAGCTGGCAACCCGTGCCCTCGATCACAAGACGGGTTGCCGCATGTGCGCGTTCAACCGCTGGCAGAAGGTCAACGAAGCGCACGCTGCCGCCTCCGTCATTGGGACCCGCAACACGCCTTGGTGCCAGCTCGACGTAGCAATCGAGCGTCATGCCGTTGCAAGTTGTCCGAAAAATTGTTCCCCGTTTGTTCCCCGTGAGGCTTCAATCTCGATGGAGCCGACTGCTGCTTTTGGCTCTACCACTTGCTTTTCTCTAGTCGGGGAGACAGATTCTGGACCGCGCGGTTGAGCGGGATTCAGTGGGGCGTGGGCGGTTTCGTGGGCGGTCAGAAACCGCTACCGCTACAGCGGCACCGCCTCGGCGGTGATCTTGTCGCGTAGGTGCGGGTTCAGGCCATGATCGCTGAGCACGTCCACATGATCACCAAGCAGATCCTCCAAGTCCTGCCATAGCCCAACGAGGTCCAGCAGGCTTCGCCCCGGTTCCATTTCAACCAGGAGGTCTACGTCGCTTGTCGTACCTGCCTCTCCCCTAGCAATCGAACCGAACACCCTAACGTTTCGCGCGCCGTGGCTGGCGGCGCATCTCACGATCTCGCCGCGTCGCGTGCGTAGCCAATCAAGGTCTATCAGGCGACTTCGATATCCGGTTGATGTCGAGCGAAGCCAACCCGCAACGATGCACCAGCACGGGTGTGCGCTGGCCTGTCCCTCACGGCCTTGCGCACGAGCTTCGGCTCCTGCCCAGCAGGCGCAATGTCGATCGCGAACTCAAGCCCAGTCGTCGCGACGATCTTCGCCAGAGTCTCGACCTTGGGGTTTGTCTCGCCGGACTCCAGTTCCGCGACGCGCGACGACCGCACTCCCATGCGCTGAGCCAACTCCCGCTGCGAGAGACAGTGCTTGTGTCGATAGGCGATAAGAGCCACGGCGACAGTATGCGCCAACGCCAGACGATTCCATTCGGCCGCGAACTCTGGATCTTCGGCCATGTGGGTAGCGAGCAATTCGTCATAAGTGATGACCATAATGATTAGATCATTGCAGACAAACGTCTTACATCGGCGCTGGTCGTTCGCAATATCGGCGGTCTTTCGGATCGCCAGATTGCCCACGCGATTGGAGCGAGACCGAGCACGGTTCGCGAATGGCTGGCGGGACGCAGCGTCCCCACCGACCTACAAGCTGAGCGCCTGGCAGAACTTTCCTTACTCGTGGAGCGTCTTGCCCGACTGCTCGACGCGATCAGCATTCCTCTATGGCTCAACACGCCCGTCCCTGCACTAGGGGACGACAAGCCAATCGACCGTATCGCCGCCGGGGACGATCGCACCGTGGCCCAGCTCATATCCGGGCTTGAGGACCCCGGCGTAAGTTAGAGACGACGAGAGCCGCCTGTCGGACGAGTAGCTTGGGATCATGGACAGCGGGAGCCCCGATATCCACAAGCTACGTGCGGCTCTTGCTCGCACCGCACAGACCACCGACGTTTCAGAACGGGCCCTGGAGGTCGTCGCGACCGTCGAGGCCGTAGCAGCTCCGTTGGGGATCCATCCAGTAGTGGTCGGAGGTATGGCGGTGTACTTCTGGACTGAGCGCGACGAGTTCACCACGCATGACATTGATGTCGTCATGGAAGTTCCCGATGCGCTCGCAAGCAGACTCGCCGAACTTGGCTTCGTCCGTGCCGCCGACGGACGGCACTGGACATTGGAGGGGACTGACATCCTGTTGGAGGCCCCGAGTTCACGCCTGGACTCAGGTGTGAAGGTTTCAGAGATCCCTTTGCGATCTGGCCGAACCGCAAAGGTTCTCTCGCGGGTGGACATCCTGATGGACCGACTGGATGAGTTCCAAGGTACCGGCCACGAAACACCTGCACAGCAGGCCCTCGCCTTGCTCGCGGATCTCTCGGATAGGGAGATCGCGGACCTCGATCGTCGTTCGGTCGACCGTGAAGTGGCGGACGTCCTCGAAGCTGTCCGCCAAATCGCGGCTCACATTGAGGCAGGCAACGCACCGCCCGACAGCGGTGAATTGCATGAAATCGCTCGCTCCGTGCTGCGAGGCGACTACTCTTCAAGAGGCTCATGAACACAGATACGATCGACATTGAGCAGTGGCGGCGCGAAGCCCCGGAGCGACGCGCCAAGATCGAGAAGGCCTTGGCAGGCTTTAAGCCGCCTCGACGCCAGAAGCCGCGATCCGCCTTTGAGGCTGAGTTTCTACGCCGCATCGGCACACCCGAGCGCCTTATCGGGCCTACCACAACCGAGCCTGAGTAAAGCTCGCCGTCCGCTCGTACGCCGCCGTCACACGATCCAGGGCGCGCTCGTGGTCGCGGTGGCCGTAAAGGCGGCGGACCAGCTCACCGCCGTCGGTGTGGCCGAGCGCGATCGCTACATCCTCGGAGGGTACGTCAAGGACGTTGACCATGTACCAGCCGGCGAAGTGGCGAGTGGCGAGATAGAGGCTTCCGCCCCATCCGGCCGCAACCTTGACGGCCTTCCAGTGGTAGGCGCGAGCGCTAGCGGTCCAGTGCTCGCCTCGGATCGGCGCAAAGCAGAACTCACTTTCGACCGGCAAAGCCATGATCGCCTCTCGTGCCGGATCGGTCAGCGGCGCCTCGCGCGTCAGGCCGTTCTTCGGCAACGTGAACGTGCGCGTCTTGGCGCTGAACTGCTCCACCACCAGTATGCGAGAGCGACCGAGATCGACGTTAGTGCGTCGCAGCGCGTCCAGCTCGCCAGGACGAAGGCCCGTAAACGCCGCGACCTGTAGCCATGCGGCAAACGACGGGCTGGCCAGCTCGCGTGCGCAGCGAACCAGCTTCCAGACCTGCTCCTCGCTCGGCGGCTGCTCATGACGACGACCCGGACCCTTTGAGATTCCGAGGCGCGCAAACGGGTTGCTACGGACCAGTCGCCCCGCCTTCGCCGAGGCCGCGTCGTTGAACATCGCCCGCAACGCCGGCACGGTGCCATTGTGCTTACCGCCCGCGAGCCACTCGCCAACGATCTCATCGTCTACTTGGTCGATGCGCCGGGCTCCGTAGCGCTCGACAAATACGCGCGTCCGCTCGCGGTTGTGGATATTCGTGGAGTCCTTCGGCCGGGCGAACAGCGGATCGGTCGTCCAACGCTCCCAGAAGTCGCGAACCGTCACGGCGGCCACGCGAACACTCCCCAACCGCTCGCGCGCTTTCTCGCGCGCCCGCTTGGCCTCAGTCTTGGTCGCAAACGTCCCAGGGCCACCGAGAACACGCGAGACGCTGACGTTGTGTCCCAACGCCGGATCGTGGACCTGAGCGCGCCACCTGCCCGATGGGAGCTTCATGACGCTCATGCGACCCGCTCCCGTTCCGAAGCCCACGAGATCACCGCAGACGGCCTGAAACGCCGCGTACGCCGCCCCCACGTCACCGAAGGCATCCCCTCGGCGACTAGTCGATCGACGGTCGCAAGGCTCACACCCATGATCTCGGCCAGCTCCCGTCGGCAAACGTAACGCTCGGGGGATCGATGCGCCCGCGTTTCATCTGAGTATGGATCGCGCTCCATACTCTTATTGACCGTGAGAAGGCTAAAACGGCCACGCAATTTCAAAATTGCTCCGTAAACCCAGTAGCGACGGGCTGTTTTGGGGCGTTCACGCCCGTAGCTGACCGGACAGGGACACTCGCCGGACCGCCTACAGACCTTGCAATCGCGCGGTCGCGATAAGAAGCGATCCGGGGTGCCCATCCTGACGCCTCTAGAGCGACAGCCGATCCATACACAGTGCAGCGCGACTGGCGAATACGAAATCGCCGCAGCGGTGAATCAAGCCAGCCGCGTGCAGAGCGGCGATGGCATCGGCGACGGCAAGCGCCTCCCCCACCTCGCGCTCCACCTCGTCCGCCGACCACGGGCGCTGCTCGCCTGGGCGGAGCAACAGCCCCAGCACCGCTTTCTGCGCTCGCTCGTCCTCTTCCCTTGGGTTCTGGCTAGTCTCGTCCTGCATGGAAAGACTCCTTTCCGTGCCACGCCCCGGGCAGTTCGCGCTGCGCCGGGGCACTTTACGTTTCGATCTGTGACTTATAGTCCATAGACTAATAGTCGTCAAGGCGGAAGGCTGCGCCCCATGCCTATCCGCTCCCCCGCTCACGCCGCCTTCGGCGAGACCATCCGCCAAATGCGCGGGGAGCTCGGCCTGTCCCAAGAAGCCCTTGCCGAAGCCTGCGACCTCGACCGGACCTACATCAGCGGCATCGAGCGCGGCTCGCGCAACCCGAGCCTTACGAACATCCTCAAGATCGCCGCCGCGCTCAATGTTCGCCCGGCAGATCTATTCGCTCGGACAGAACACGTCCAGCGCGCAACCCCTCCCGTCTAGGGCAAGACAACACGTCCACCGTCCGGCCGTGACTTCGTCGCTCCCGACGCAGCGCAAAATCCTGCACAGACTAGATGCACGGCTGTGCGAGGACACAGCGATTGCTGTGTCGCAACGGCAACGCGAGTAGCCGCCGGGGCGGTATCAATCGGGTATCGCTCGGTCCCGTGCCGTCGAGTTCTTGCACAGGCATTCGGGTCGCTGCAATCAGCGGGGCGCAACATCGCCGTGACCGACGAGTCGGGGTGATGGGTCGGCACGAGCCGCAAAAGCCGTATAGGCAGCGCGACGGATCGACCCTTGAGCTGGAGACTTCGAGCAAAGCTCGAACGTTGAAGGCTTATCCCTCTTGATCTCCAACGCGGTCGAGAACTTCGTACTTCGCGTCGCGGAGGTCGAAGGCGGGCTTGGTGCCCTCCAACACGTCGATGATCAGTTGCGTGATGGTCGGGTCCTCGATCGCCCCGGTCGTGTACGTCACGCGATTGCCGTTGGCCTTGTCGATGCTCGCGTGGATCACCTGGTCGGCGTCGCATACGACGGCCAGGTTGGGGTTGTGGGTCACGAGGATGATCTGCCGCCGCTGCTTGGCATGCTTGACGGCCGGCACGAGCAGCTCCGCGATCGTCTCGTTGTCCAAGTTCTCCTCCGGCTGGTCGATCACGAGCGGCATGTCCTCGCGGTCGATGAGGAGGTAGAAGATCAGCAAGAGCGTCCCGCGCTCGCCGGGCGAAAGCTGATCCAGGGGCTTCCCGCGCCACAGCAGCTTGAAGCGCGGCTTCAGGTACTCCAAGCCAAACAGGAAGTCGTACAGCTCCTCAAGCGTTGCGCTGCGCATCAGCTGATCGGTCACGTCCATAGGCGGGTGGGGGTCATTCCTCACGTCGGAAGCAAGGTGCTCGCCAAGGTCTTTCAGAAAGTCGGAGACCCCATCCGCGGTCGAGAAATCGTTCTTCTTGATCAATGCGCGTAGCCGTTCACGCCCGTCATGCTCACCTTGGAAGCTGCCCCGGCGCCGCTGGTCGATCACGTCAAGGATCGCGTCCTCTAGTCCTTGGACGGCGATTACGGCATCGAAGGAGAGCTCGCTCGCTTCCTCGGCCACCGGATGCTCCGTGGCGAATGCTTGGACGGGTCGATAGAGGTCACGGTAGGAATCGAGAAGCTTCGACTTGGCAGCGAAGATCTCGCGGACCAATTGATCACGCTCCTGACGCTTGGCCGACATCCGGTCGGGAAGGGTCTTGAACTCAGCCACCTTTGCTTCGAGGCCCTTGACCGATGTCGGCTCCTTCTCAGTGCCGATGATCGTCGCCTCCTCAGCTTCCCAGCGAGCGAACGCGCGCAGATATTCCTGGTGGAGTCGCTGAGGCTCGGCGAGCTTCTTGCGAAGCGCATCGGCGCGCGCCGACTCCTGCTGTCGCTTATTCGCGTCTGATCCTTCGCGCTCAACATCGAGCGCAGCACCGATGGATGCGATCTCCTGGCTGAGCTGAGCGTGCCTCTTCTGGAGTTTGGCGGTCTCAGTGTCGAGGGTTACGAGCCTGCTGGGGTCCAGCTCGAGCAGCGCCGCATCCTGCGCGCTCTGCTCGTAAAACTCCTTCACGGTCGTCTGGAGGTTTCCGATACGAGCGATGACGCGGTTGAGCGCGACGAGGCGCCGCTTTGCGAGCTCTTCCCTCTCGCGGAGACCCTTAGTGCTCTGATCGAGCTTCTCGATCTCGGCAACAGCCTTAGCCAGATCCGTTCCCACCTGCTCGGCCTGCGGGTCGACGACGATCTGCTTACTCGGATCCTTGACTACGGCGGGCTTGGCCTTGCGGTGAGCCTCTAGCTCGGCTCGGCGCTGGGCGAGCTCAGCCTCGAGGCGCCGGCTCGCCTCCTGGGAGCTCGCGCGGCGTAGCTCCACATATTCACGGTTCAGCTGCGCAAGTTTCTTACGGAGCAGCTGGATGCTCGCTTCCGTCTCCTCGGTCGTATGACGGAACAGCTCTTCCAGGGACGGGTAGCCGAGCCGATCCCCTCGCGGAACGTGGGAGAAGATGACGGCTTCCAGCTCTCTGTCGAAGAGGGTCGGCGTCGATGACTCCTGGATCTCAGCGCAGATCTTCTCAAGGTAATTCTGCGGGATGTGCCTGACGCGTTCGGGGAGCGAGGTGTCGCTGCGAGCATCAAGCTTGCGCGTCTCAGATTCTCCAGACCTCCACAGGAGCGTGGCGTCGAACCGGCGGCCGAGGTCACTCCTCGGGTTCAGGAACCGGTCTGGAGTAAGGAACGAAAAGTCATCGGCGGTGTGTGCGTCGCCGAGAAGGCCAATCACATCGGAGAAGGCGCTCTTGCCACTTCCCTTCTTCCCGATCACAGCAACGAGCCCTGCGTTCAGAGGAACCGAGCCCGAGAACCATTCGCCGTCCTGCCCGACTGTGGCATCTCGGTCGAAGGAGATCTCCTCAATCGACTTCGTTGCCGCAGCTCGGATCCGCTGTAGGGCCGGAGGCTCAGTCCCGATGTAGACGCGGTCCTCCGGCTCGTGGCAGAGCTGCACGAGACCATCGAACGTAGGGTCCGCGCGCACCCAGAGGCGCCGACCCTCATCGAACATGAACAGTCGGTCGGCGCTGTGTGCATCGGATCCGTGGATGCAGGGCTTGCGGCCCTTGAACTCGTCTTCAAAATTCGCCACCGACTCGGCCTTCTGGCCGAGTGCGAAGGCACGGGTACCGGGACTAGAGGAGAACAACATGTGCGACTTCTGGATGAGGACCTTTCGCGTGTTGTGGCCCTGCCCGTCCCACGAAATATCGGAAAGGTCCTCGTCGGCGACGGCCACGAACAGATAACTCCGCTTGAAGGATTTGTTCTCGTTGAGAGCCTTCGAGATCTCGACGTGTGACACGGTTGCCTGGCTCATGCCGACTTCAAGATTGGTGCGTCCCGCGAAAGGCGCATGCTCCGCCTTCAATCGCTCGCCGAACTCGTCAAGGTTGGGGAGCGTCAACGGCTTCCGGGCATCCTGATTGGCTGGTTCAGACTCCGACGTGAAGAGGAGCCGATGCAGGAAGTTTTCCTCGATGTGGCGAGGATCCACATCATCGGAGAAGATGACGTGGGCGTTTATGCGGGAGTCCTGTTTGCCAACTTGAACAAGGTCGCTGAGTCGGAACTCGACGTTCGCGAGCAGGCGGATCCGCTGCGCCTTCGCGGCAAGCTCCGCGCCAAGCAAATCTGTGAGGCGTTTCGGGTCCTGCTGAAGTGATCGAAGCCGCTTGTAGCCGTCGATCGTAAAGTAGTCGGTAACGCCGATCACAGCGATCTTCTCGGCGACCGCGCGCTCAAAGAGGGTCGTGGCGTAGGCGTCGAAGTCCTGCCCAAAGCCGTTTTTGAGCGCAGACAGGGGCGTGTGGACCTGGAGGTCCCATCGCCGCCATTCAGACCCGCGCGGGAATTCGATTTGTTTGGCTTTCTGGCTCATCAGTCCGTGTGGGCTTGAGCCTAACGAGTCGCCCCACCGACATCCCGCTCGGCAGACTCGAGCCTTGACCGCCCACGGACTCGCGCGAGGGCGGTTTCGTGGGCGGTCCAGCCAAGAACAGTCTCGGGGCGGCCGGAGCGCCGTCGGCCTCTCGCTTTCCGAATCCCTAATCCCAGAGCCAATTCCCGCGCTCCAGGACGCCCCCAGCCCTCACCAGCATCCAACAAGAACTTAATCGGGGAGACAGGATTTGAACCTGCGACCGCCCGGCCCCCAGCCGGGTGCGCTACCAGACTGCGCCACTCCCCGTGGTGCCTTTCGATTCTACGGACAAAGCCCACGAGGCACCCGCCCCGTGAGATCAGGCCCTTGAAGGCAGCTTGGCGCGCAGCTTGGGCAGACCCACCCCCAGCAACCCGCGCAAGAGAGCCTTATTGAACTTGAGGAAGTCGAAGTAGTCGCGCCACAAGCACGATCTGGCCGTCGCGCACGTCGAAGCGCCCACAAACCCAGAACTCCATGTGGAGCTTACGGAATGTCAGGAAGTCGGTGCGCTCGGTGAGGACGGACTGCCCGTCCGCACAGATCGTGTGGATGACGACATCGAAACCGCCTCCACTGCCGTATGCCCTGACCGAAGAGACGCCGAACGCGCTCGCGTCCGTGAACGGTGGGCAGACCGACGTTTTCGTAGACCACGTCCACCGCCAAGAGCGCCACCGCCTCATCGAGATCCCCGCGGCGCAGGAACTCCAGGAAGCGCTCGACCACGGGCACGGGCGACGAATCGACTCCTGGCTGGTCCGCCGCGATCCCGTCGGGTTTGTTTGCCGGCTCGACCATCAGCTCAACCCCCACCGATCTCCGACGCCCGCCGCATCATCTCATCCTCGGCGACGTCCTCGACGTGCGTGGCCACGTTCCAGCGGTGACCATACGGATCCTCGAACTGCCCGGAGCGATCCCCATAGAACTGATCCTCGACTGCCCGCAGCGACTTGGCCCCCGCTTGGACTGCGCGCTCGAACGCGCGCATCCGCATCCTCGAGGTAGACGTGGATCGTCACAGGCGTGCCGCCGACCGACTTCGGGCCTTCGATATTCATCCCTGGATTCTCGTCGGCGAGCATGATCACGGCCTCGCCGATCTCGAGCTCGGCATGGCCGATCTTGCCGTCGGGTCCGCTCCAGGCGCATGCGCTCTGTGGCGCCGAACACGCCCTTGTAGAACTCGATCGCCTCGCCTGGCGCCGTCGACGATCAGATAGGGCATCACCTGCGGGTAGTTGTCCGGTATCGGCTTGGCCATCGTGCTGCCTCCTTGGACGGTTTGCCTGTAGATCTGCCTGAAGCGGGCGACGGGAATCGAACCCGCCCTAAAAGCTTGGAAGGCTTTTGTGCAACCACAACACTTCGCCCGCAAGAGCGCCCTCCATCGTACCGTCACGCGCGCCCACTAAGGTATAGCCGTGCGTCCAAGGGCCTTGGCTTTCCTGCTCGTGCTCACGGTGGCCGACTACATGCTGTGGAACTGGTCGATCGCCGGCGGTCATGACATCGTCTCGCTCGTGGCGGGTCTCACGCTGCTGCCGTTGGGAACCGTCAGCATCGCCCAGCTCGCGCTTGGCGCGGCCCGGATGATGGGCCTGCTGCTCGGCCGCCCCTCGCACAGCGCGCGAGCTAGGCGAACAGCACGAGCAGCCATCGCAGCCGAACACGCACAACAGGCCTCAGCGGTGGAGTCCGATCCACCGTCGAGCAGACTCGCCGCCTGAGGGCGACCTCCGGCTTTGACGACTGACCGATGAGCGGCAAGCGACGCTTCCGCCTGCTCCCTACCTCGACCAGGGCTCGGCTGGCGACAGCGGCCGTCGCGCTGCTGGTGCTTGCGGGAATAGCGCTGGCGGGCTACCTCTACGAGAAACACCGCACCGGCAACATCTACCACCCGCAAGCACCGTTCGTGCCGCAACCAACGCCGACCCTGCCGAAGGCAAAAGGCCAGGACCACTTTGCCTGGCCCCTGTACGGCTACACCAAGAACCACACCCGCTTCTTCCCGGCCTCGCCGACGATGAGGCCCCCGTTCAGGACGGTGTGGACGCGCGGTGGCAGCGCCCTGCTCGAGTTCCCACCGGTGATGTCGGGCAACCGGATCTTCCAGCTCGGCGACGACGCCACACTCAACGCGATCGACAAGTACACCGGGCAGACCCTCTGGAGCCGGCGCCTGGGAGCCCTTTCGGCCTCCACACCGGCGGTCGCCGGCAACACCGTGTACGCGACCATCCTCTCGCGCTCCGCCGGATCCCAGGCAGGAAGGGTCGTAGCCCTGAACACGCTCAATGGCCACTTCCGTTGGACGCGCAATCTGCCAAGCCGCGCGGAGTCCTCCCCCCTACTCGACAAAGGCAAGCTGTTCTTCGGCTCCCAGAACGGGACCGTGTACGCGCTCAACGCAAGCAACGGCAACGTCCTGTGGACCTACCACGCGGCCGGCGCGGTCAAGGCCAGCCCAAGCCTCTCGGGCGGGGTGCTCTATTTCGGCGACTACTCGGGCGAGCTGCAGGCGGTGGGCGAGGAGCACGGGCATCTGCTGTGGCGCAGCGGCTCAGGCGGCGCGCTGCTCGGCAGCGGCACCTTCTACTCGACCCCGGCGGTCATGTACGGCAGGGTGTTCCTGGGCAACACCGACGGACGCGTATACGCCTATGACGCCTCCTCGGGCGCGCTCGACTGGGCGGTTCAAACAGGGGCCTACGTGTACGCCTCGCCCGCCGTCACAAACGCCCCAGGCCTTGGCCCGACCATCTACCTGGGCTCCTACGACGGCACGTTCTATGCCTTGAACGCCCGCTCGGGCCACATCGAGTGGCAGTACCACGCGGGCGGCAAGATCTCCGGCTCGGCCACGATCATCGGCAACATCGTGTACTTCGCGGACCTCGGCACGCACCGCACGATCGGCCTCGGCATCTCCACCGGCAAAGTCGTGTTCTCGATGAACACAGGCTCCTTCGACCCAGTCATCAGCGACAACCACTACCTCTACCTGTCGGGCATCACCGGCCTGTACGCGCTAGCGCCCCTTGACGCGACACCGCAAAGAGCCAAGACGCCGAACGCGACTGGCGCAGGCGCGAACGACAACAAAGGCAGCAGACGACGGCGACCAAGGCAGCGACGCAGAGCGGCCGCGAACCGGCGCCGCCAGCTCTCGTCCTCAGCCACACTTCCCGGCCAGCCCGAGCCCACGCGCCAGCGAAAAACGCGCCGCGACACGCACGACGCCGGGGGACTTGACGCTCACGTCCGTCCAACCGCCTGGCGCGGGCGCTACACATCCGTGACCGTGCCACGAACGTCCAGTAGCGCGTGTAGTGCAGCCGCACGAGCGAAGTCCCGGACGTGGCAAAACGCAGCGTGAACGAGTCGTGATCCAGCCCAGTCAGCACGGCCGGCGCTGAGGCGATCCGCGTGGGATCGATCACCTTGAACACGCGCCAATGCTTGCTGGAGAACACTTCGCGCAAGTAGGGAAGGCCTTTGCGGATCAGCGCCACCTCTTCGTCGCTGGACCCATCCAGGCGCACATCTGGCAGAGCGACGTAGCTGACAGCCAGATTCTTCAGCCAAGCGCGGTAGGCAACAGCGGTGAGTGTGCCGCCGAAGAACAGCGGGTCGTACTTCGTGTCGAGCTGGCGCTCCCAGCCGCGTGCGAGCGGAAAGCGCTGCGCCAGATACGCCGCCTCCCAGTGTGAGTGCGTAAAGGGCACCTCTACTCGCACGAGCGAGCCGCCGTGAGCGTCGAGGAAACGTTCGAGCGGGACGTAATAAGCGGCGCGTGTCGAGGGGTCGCCGATCACCTCGGCGCTCTCGCGCACCGGCCCCCAGGCAGTCCAAACGACGATCACCCCGACGGCAAGCACGACGCTCGCCACCGGACGCCCGGGACGGCTGAAGCCGTCGCGCCCCAGCACGCATAGGGCAAGCGGCCCAGCCAAGATCACCGCATAGCGAGCGATGTTGCTGCCCATCGGCGTCGGCGCGATCGAGAGAAAGGTCACACCCAAATAGATCAGCGCGCCAATCCGCAACAGCCGCTCCTCCCACGGCACGGCGTAGAGGAACGCCAAAGTCACCGCGACCGTCGCGATTATCGAGCTGGCCGCAAACGGCTCCCAACCACCCTCGGGAAACAGGGCCTCGAGCGGAAAGACGACGACAAGCACGGGCAACACCAGCGTCAGCCCGGCAAGCGCACGACGACTGACAAGCACATGCGTAGCGCCAGCAAGCGCTAGCAACAACCCAGCGACAGGGCTCGTGGCGGTAGACAGCACCGTGAGCACGACCGCAAGCCAGGGTCGCTTGCGCACAAGCACAAGCACTGCCAGCACGGCAAACGTGACGCCAAGGGCGAAAGTGACGCGCCCGATCCACAGATCGCCGGCCGCTGCCAGCGCGAAGCAAGCAGCTCCCCAGCGCGCGCGCGGCCCGTACTCGCCGAGCGCTATCCGCTCGAACGCAAAAGTAGAGACGAGCACCGCAAGCGCGCCGGCGAGGCGAATCCCGAGCAGTAGAGCAAGCCAGGGGAACACCAGGCTATAGCCGGGAAGATGGTGCCCGCCGTACCAGTTGTTGTCCCAGACGGTGAAGCCAAAGCGTTCAAACAGAGTCGCGCGGTAGGTCTGCGCGGCGAAGTCCGGCGAGCGAGGAGCAAGCAGCAGCCAGCTCCCGACGAGCACGATCGCCGTGACCATCGCCAACGAGATGCGCATGTCCGCCAACGACCTGCGCGAGGAGCCCAACCGGGGCTGCCCCCCGGCGAGTGCTTGGCTGTCCACGGAACCCAAGCGGCCCAGTATGGCGAGACCGCCCACCGCATGAGACGGACTGGGATCCTGAGCGGCACGGAAATGGCCAGCCGACCACATCGTGCCTCGCGAGCCGATCGGAGTAGCTGCACTAAGCAGTGCCGCGAGCCGATAAGTTGGCTGAGGCTCGGCGTGCTACCCCGCCGAGCCTCAGCACGCACGCGAGTCGGATCTCAAGATGGACGAGTCGCGCGCTTGTACGTGTATGAACAGACGAGCGCGTCAGAAGTCGCGTTGCGCATCGCAAACGCCAGTAGCCGATAATCAGCGCCGATGACCGCTCCTACATCGCGCGCCCGCCGGGGGCTGGCGCTTGCGCTGCTTGCCGTCGCGGTGTTCGCATCCGGCTGTGGCACCGTCCACCCGCCGGAGCTCGGCGGCGCGGCTCTGGCCGAAGCGCAGACGTTCCCCTACTACAAGCTCTACTGGGCAGGCCCAACCTTCGCCGGCCACCCGCTGGCCGCCACCGACGGCCTGAAGAGCTACAGCGCCGGGATCGGTGACAGCGTCTACTACGGCGACTGCGTCAGCGGCAAGGGCCTGCTCGGTGGCGGCGGCAGTTGCCTGCTGCCCCTACAAGTCACGACCGTGATCTACTCGCTGCACTCAAATGCTCCGCTGGGCCCGCAACGCAACATCCTGATCAGAGGTGTGCCGGCGACCGTCTACAACGAAGAACGCTCGATCGAGCTCTACAGCGGCCGCGTGGCGATCGACGTCTACTCGGACACGCTTGCCCACGCCCTGCTAGCGGCCGGACAGCTACAGCCGCTGAACGCGCCCGGGTCGGCCGGCAAGCTGCCGCCACCCGTCTACTGTCCAGGGCTCTCAGGTCCCGTCTCGCCCCAGCTGGCGGTCGTCATGAACGCGCTCCCAGGCCATCCCTGCCAGAAGGCGCGGGCCGCGCTCGCCGTCAGCCAGCGCCTGTCGGAATCGCCTTAGCGTCTGACTAGTTGTGAGCGGGCACATCGGATGCCGCCACCACCGGCTCCCCGATCTCGTGGCGCAGGCCGAAAAACGCGGCTGAGCCAATCAAAGCAGGCAACCACAGCGAGATCGCCCGGTATGTGACCACCGCCGCCACGACTACCGAGACCGGCCGAACATGGAACAACACAAGCATCCCGATCAGCCCCCCTTCGACAGCCACAAGGCCCGCCGGTATCGGGATCGAGTTCGCCAGCTGGCCGACGAGATAGGCCATCGCCACGACCCAGAAGGTTGGCGATTGACCGTAAGCAAGCAGGCACGCGTAAAGCACGAGCGTGTCGAACAGCCAGTAGCCGACCGCGCCAAGCAGACGCCAATCGTGGCGGGCGATCACCCGCAGCGCACCGCGCACACCGTCGCTGACCGCGACAAGCGCGACGTGCAACCGTCCGCTGCTCAGTCGCTTGCGCGTCGCTAGCCGCCCCGCGAGCCCGGCGATCGCAAGCGTCCCCACGATCGTCGCAATCGCAAGCCCGGCCGGCAACAGCGTGAGTAGCGGATCCTCCGAGCCAGGCAGCAACCCAAGCCACATGGGAATGCCAATCAGCGCTGTCGCGCCAACGTTGACGGCGCTGGTCAAGACGAAGATCAGCACCGAGCGCCTCGCGATCCGGTCGACCGCCACACCCTTCGTGCGCAGCACCCATGCTCCAAGCGCAATCCCGCCGATGCCACCCGCGGAGACGACCGAGTTGACCCCAAGCTCGGACAGCGCCAGCCGCCGGCTGAAGCCCCGCTCCATCTTGAAGACGAGCTCGAACAGGATCACGTAGCCGGCGCAGGAGAGCAGCTCGAAGCCGAGGCCCGCCGCGACCCAGGGAATGTCGGCATCGGTGATCAGCTCACCGGCCGATCGCAGCCCCGGCACGGCAAACAGTAGAGCTGCGACCAGCGCGAAGAAGATGGCGAGACTGATCAGCCCGTTGCGCAGCCGCCGCGACTGGCTTGATATGTCCCCATCGCCGCTCCCGCGCGCAGGCGCCGGTCCGCTTGATCTGCGCGAATCGCCTCGGCGGCGTCCTCATCGACGATTCTTCGCATCCTCTTCGGCCCCGTTATTAGCTTTGTACCGCTACCGTCACCATAGCCCGACCGCCCCGGTATCAATTGCCCTGGGCGTGTGAGAGCGAAACAGACATGGCAGAGCCCGCGCGCATACTGGTCGTTGACGACGAGCCCGCAGTCCAGCACGCGCTGTCGCGGGCGCTGACGCTTGAGCGCTACGAGGTCTCGCTCTCCGGCGACGGCGGCGATGCGCTTGAGCGCCTCTCGAGGCAACTCCTACGACGCGGTCATCCTCGACGTCTCGATGCCGGTGCTCGACGGCCTGGAAGTGTGCCGGCGTGTGCGCGAGAGTGGCGACCGCACGCCGGTGCTGATGCTCACCGCACGCGAGCAGGTCGACGACCGCGTCGCCGGCCTGGACGCCGGCGCGGACGACTACCTGGTCAAGCCATTTGCCCTGCGCGAGCTGATGGCGCGCGTGCGCGCGCTACTGCGGCGAGCAGATGAGATCGACCAGGAGGAGACGCTGCGCTTCGAAGACCTGCACCTGGACCGTCTGGCCCACGAGGCCTGGCGCGGGGAGCGCTCGCTGAACCTGACCCGCACCGAGTTCCTGCTGCTCGAGCTGTTCCTTCGCCACCCAAAGCAGGTGCTAACGCGTTCGATCATCTTCGAGCACGTCTGGGGTTATGACTTCGGCTCGAGTTCGAACTCGCTGGGCGTCTACATGGGTTATCTGCGCCGCAAGACCGAGTCCGACGACGAGCCGCGGCTATTGCACACCGTGCGTGGCGTTGGCTACGTCCTAAAGAGCTGATGAGCCCACCAGCAGCGATCTCCAGCCGAGCCCGTCCGCAACTGTGAGCTTCCGCCGGCGTATCACGCTCGTCTCGGCGGCTGCGGTGGCGATCGCAGTGGTGCTCGCCTCAGCGCTTACGTATCTACTCTCCGCCCGCGAGCTCTACGGCCAAGTCGACAGTCAGCTACGCGATCGCGCGCAACCGCTGGTGAGCCGCTTCGAACACGGACCGACACCCTTTGCGCGACTGGGAGCCCATCACAACGCCTTTCCGGGAATACCGCCGGGGCCCGATCAGGTGCGGGGCTACCAGCAGTTGATCGACTCAAATGGAACGATCCGATTTGCCTCCTCGCCCAACGTGCGATTGCCGATCGGCGCCAAGACGCTTAGCCTCGCCCAGCACGGCGGGAAATCGTTTTTCGAGGACACAAGTGCCGATGGCATCCACCTGCGCGTCCTCAGCGAGGCCATATCTCACGGCTATGCCGCGCAGCTCGCTCAACCTCTGACCGATGTGGACAGTGCACTCGCGCGCCTACGTCTGATTCTTGTGTTGCTCGACATCGGCGGAGTCGCGTTGGCAGCGTTGCTCGGACGGCTCGTCGCCGGCGCCGCGGTAGCGCCGATCAGGCGCCTGACCCAGGCCACCGAGCACGTCACCCGCACACAGGACCTCTCGAACCGGATCCAACCTGCTGGAGACGATGAGATCGGGCGCCTCGCGGAGAGCTTCAACGCGATGCTCGACGCGCTGGAGAGCTCGATGAGCGCGCTTGACGCCTCCGTGTACGCGCAGCGCCAGCTCGTCGCCGATGCCTCGCACGAGCTTCGCACACCCGTCACCAGTCTGCGCACGAACATCGAAATCCTCAAGCAGGAGTCGAACATGCCGGTCGAGGAACGCCAGCGCATGCTAGACGACGTGGTCGAGCAGATCGAGGAGCTGACACTGCTGATGAACGACCTGATCGAGCTCGGTCGCGGCGAGCAGCCGCGCAGCGGCAGCGAGGACGTGCGCCTGGATTTGATCGTCGAGGAGGCGATCGAGCGTACACGTCGCCATTCGCCGGACACGCCCTTCGATGTCGAGCTGGACCAGGTCGTCCTGACCGGCGAGCCGGGAAGACTCGCCCGCGCGATCAACAACCTGCTCGACAACGCCGTCAACTACAGCCCGCCAGGCAGCCCGGTCGAGATCGCCGTGCACGGCGAGGAGCTCACCGTACGCGACCACGGGCCAGGCATCTCAGCCACCGATCTCCCCCACGTCTTCGACCGCTTCTACCGCGGCGCCGAGGCGCGCGGACGCCCAGGCTCGGGGCTGGGCCTTGCGATCGTGCGCCAAGTCGCCGAACAGCACGGTGGCCGCGTCAGCGCCGAGGTCGCTCCTGGAGGTGGCACGCTCATGCGCCTGCGTCTGCCCGGAGCGGGACCGGTCGAGTCGCTGCCGGCGCTCGACACCGAGTTGCACACGGCGCACTAGACGCAAGCCGCGTGCTCGTCGGCCTGTGCTGAGGCGCGCCTTGGGCGGCTCGCGCGAAGGCTCGTCCCTCGGCCCGAAAAGCCGCGGGTGTCAAGCCATAGCGTTGGCGGAACGCCTTCGCGAAATGAGGCGCCTGGCGAAAGCCGACCAGTCTGGCAACGTCACGCACGGAGATCGCCGGCTGCTCGATCAGCAATTGTGCGGCGACGTTCAGACGGCGCGTGAGCAGGTCCTCGCGGAAGGTGCTCTCGCCGAACTGCGCGTAGGCGCGAGACACTTGACGCGGTGAGCTTGAAAGCGCACGGGCAACCTCCTCCAGCGTCAGCGGACGCCGATAGTGGCGAGCGATGACCACGCGCGCGAGCAGGTACAGGCGGCGGCGCTGCTCGATCGTCGCGGGACGCATGTCTGCTTATCCGACAAGCAAGCCCCGGCGGGACTAAGCCGTTCAGCCGGCGTAGCTCTTGGCCACCCGCTCGGCCTCAGCGCAGTAGGAGCCGCCAAACAACACCGCGTGTACAAGCAAAGGCAGCAGCTGCCACAGACTGACGCGCTCGCGCCACCCGTCGGCCAGCGGCGTCAGCTCCTCGTAGGCGGCAAAGACGCGTTCAGAAGGAGCGCCGAACAGGCGCAGCATCGCCAGATCCACCTCGCGGTGCCCGCCATAGGCGGAGGGGTCGATCAGCCAGGGCCGCCCGTCGCTGTCGGCATAGACGTTGCCACTCCAGAGATCGCCGTGCAGGCGCGCGGGAGGCTCGGCGGGGCCACCGAGCTGCTCGAGTCGTTCGCACACGCGCTCGACCGCCGCCACGCCGGAGCCGGACAGCGCGCCTCGCCCGGCGGCGATGCGCGCAAGTGGCAACAGACGGCGCTCAGCGTAGAAGGAGACCCAATCCTCACTCGGCTCGTTGGGCAGGCGCAGCGAGCCGATCCGCGCCTGTACCCCCATGCGCTCGCCGAAGCCCGGGTCGCCGAAGTTGGGCGACCCGGCCGCGTGGATCCTCGCGAGGCCACGCCCCAGCTCCTCGGCACCCTCGGCACTCAGCCAGCCCGGCTGCACCCATTCAAGCGCCAGATAATCCTCAGCCACCTCGATCACCTGGGGCACCCGCAGCGCGCCGGGTTCGGCCAGCCACTCAAGGCCCGCTGCCTCAAGCGCATACTCGCTCTCGCCAGCATCGGGCCGCGTCTTGACGAACGCCTCCGCTCCGTTCAAACGCACATGCCAAGCCTCGTTGATGTCCCCGCCGCCTACACGCCGCGGTTCGGTCGCTCCCATCGGAAGACTCACACTTGCTCACCCGCCCGCAGTGAAGTGCTCACAACGTCTCGGAGGAACGCACCTGCGCGAGCAAACCCTCACAAGCTGCCTGTACCTGGTCGAGCACGATCTCAAAGCCACGCTGACTGTCGTAGTAGGGATCGGGCACGTCCAGGTCGTGCTCCGCGGCACTGGCGGGATCGAACTCACGCAGCAGCCTGACCTTCTCGCGTGCTTCCTCATCTGGCGCCAGCTGACGCAGCGCATGCTGGTTTGAGCCGTCCATCGCCAGGATCAAGTCGAAGCGCTCGAAATCCTCAGCGCGCACCTGCCGCGCGATGCTGTGCAGCTCGATCCCGCGTGCCAGTGCCGCCTTGCGGGCGCGCGCGTCTGCCTGCTCGCCGATGTGCCAGGCGCCGGTCCCGGCGCTGTCGAGCTCGATCTCATCTTGTAGCCCCGAGTCGGCGACAAGCTTTGCCATCACGCCCTCCGCTGTCGGCGAGCGGCAGATGTTGCCCAGACACACAAACAGGACTCGCATCTATGCGCTGTGCCTCGAAAGGCACGCCCATCCAATCCCAAAAACAACCCGCAAGTTATATTCCGGGAACAACTTTCGCGACACAGCCCAGCTACTCATCGCCGATCTCAAGCACCGCCAAGAAAGCCTCCTGGGGCACCTCCACGCGTCCCACTTGCTTCATGCGCTTCTTGCCCTCCTTCTGCTTGCCCAGAAGCTTCTTCTTGCGGCTGATGTCGCCGCCGTAGCACTTGGCGATCACGTCCTTGCGGAAGGCCTTGACGGTCTCGCGGGCGATGATGTGCGAGCCGATCGCAGCCTGTATGGGAACGTCGTACTGCTGGCGGGGAATACGCTTGCGCAACTTTTCGGTGAGC
The DNA here is from genome assembly GCA_963844095.1 of uncultured Solirubrobacterales bacterium. Classification (GTDB taxonomy): domain Bacteria; phylum Actinomycetota; class Thermoleophilia; order Solirubrobacterales; family Solirubrobacteraceae; genus Palsa-744. Next base: position 130,501 of record CAWJND010000006.1, on the reverse strand, counting down.
GTGCGACCCATGTCGTAGGCCTTCTCACGGTGCACGACCATCGAGAGCGCGTCCACCGTGTCGCCGGCAAGCAGCACGTCGAGCTTGACGAGGTTGGCCGGCTTCATGTCGCTCAGCTCGTAGTCAAGCGAGGCATAGCCGCGCGTGCGCGACTTCAGCTGGTCGAAGAAGTCGAGCACGATTTCCGCGAGCGGCAGGTCGTAGCTCATCTGCACCCGCTCGGGCGAGAGGTAGTGCATGCCGGCCGGCTCGCCACGACGTTCCTGGCACAGCTCCATCACTGCGCCGACGAACTCGCGCGGGGCGATCACCTGTGCCTTGATGAACGGCTCGCGGATCTCGGCGATCGTGCCCGGATCGGGCATGTCCGAGGGGTTGTGCACCTCGAGCTCCTCACCGTTTGAGAGCGTCACATCGAACTCCACCGAGGGCATCGTCGCGAGCAGCTCCAGGTCGTACTCGCGCTCCAAGCGCTCGCGCACGATGTCCATGTGCAAGAGCCCGAGAAAACCACAACGGAAGCCGAAGCCGAGCGCGTCGGAGGTCTCAGGCTCCCAGGAGAGCGCCGCATCGTTGAGCGTCAGCTTCTCGAGCGCATCGCGCAGGTCGGGGTAGCGGTCGGAGTCGATCGGAAAGAGACCGCAGAACACCATTGGCTTGACCTCGCGATAGCCCGGCAGCGGCTCGGAGGTGCGCTTCTCACCGTGCACCGTCGTCGTCAGCGTGTCGCCCACACGCAGGTGGGTGACGTCCTTGATGCCGGTGATCAGATATCCCACCTCACCGGCGGCAAGCTGCTTGACCGGCGTCATCGTTGGCGAGAAGAAGCCGATGTCGTCGATCTCCGCGTGCGTCCCGGCCGCCATCGCCCTGATCGCCTCACCCTTGCGGAATACACCGTTGACCACCCTGATGTAGGCGATCACGCCTCTGTACTGGTCGAACTCCGAGTCGAAGATCAGCGCACGCGGAGGCGCGTCCGGATCGCCTGATGGCGGTGGCACACGCTTGACCAGCTCGTCGAGCACCTCCCTGACGCCTGCGCCGGTCTTGCCGCTGATCTTCAGGATCGCCTCCTCAGGCTCGCCGATCAACTCGGCGACTTCGCCGGCGACGCGCTCGGGCTCGGCGCCGGGCAGATCGATCTTGTTCAGACAGGGGATCAGCTCCAGCCCGGCCTCGACCGCCAGATAAGTGTTCGCCACGGTCTGCGCCTCGACACCTTGGGAGGCGTCCACGACCAGCAGCGCTCCCTCACAGGCAGCGAGCGAGCGCGACACCTCATACGTGAAGTTGACATGGCCGGGCGTGTCGATCAGGTGCAGCTGATAGGTCTCCCCGTCGGATGCCGTGTAGGCGACCTTCACAGCCTGCGCCTTGATCGTGATTCCCCGCTCGCGCTCCAGGTCCATCGAGTCGAGCACCTGCGCGCGCATCGCCCGCTCCTCCACGGCATGCGTCAGCTCGAGAATGCGGTCGGCCAACGTCGACTTGCCGTGGTCGATGTGGGCGATGATCGAGAAGTTACGTATGCGCGATTGGTCCATGGGGGTCCAAACTGTAGAGGCGATAGCCTTATAGGTCCGGCGGATCGCCAACTCAACCGGAGCCCTTGGGCTCAACCGGGCCACGCACCAACCTTGTGTTGATGGCCAGTCCCGGTGGTTGGGAGTGTCATAGCCGCCCAGGCATAGACACGTATTAAGTCCTGGGACGTAGTAGTAACCCGGTGATCTTTGTCCGGACCAGGGCCGGGAGGGCGAAAGCCTTCTCGGCCCTTCTTCGTCAGGCCCTGCCCAGCTGGGCCATGATCAAACGGTGTACTTGGTGGGCCTCGGGGACGCTCATGACGAGCACGGCACGCGAGTAGACCCACAGTCCCGCCAACGCCGCGGCACCAACGCTCACAATCTGCGCCGGCAGGGACACGCCCAGCAGCGTATCCAGCAGGTACCAAACGAGGTAGGACACGCCCGCCAGCAAAGCAGAGGCCGTGCAGACGCGCACGGTGATCATCGTCGTGCGCGCTCCGTCAAGGCGGCCGTTGAAACCGGTCCGCACACGCGTGGCCAGCAGCACGGTCATCACGATGTTGGCCACGAGCGTCCCGATCACGAGGCCCGCGATCCCCAAAGGCTTGTAGAGGCTGACGCTGACGATGATATCCACGATGATGTTGATCCCAGCCAGGCGCGTTGGAATCCAGGGCCGCTGCACGGCGAAGAAGGTGCGCGTCAAGAGCAGGTTCAGTCCGCCGAAGGGCAGGCTGAAGGCAAACCAGAACAATGCGATCGAGACCAGGTGCGTCGACTGCGCGTCGAATTCTCCACGCTGAAAGAGCAGTCGCACGATCGGAGTCGCAAGCACCGCCATGAACGCCGCCGCCGGGATCAGCAGCAGGTTGATCTGGCGCATCCCCGAGGCGACGGTGCTGCGCATCGCCGTAGTGTCGCGACGAGATGCCATGCGGCTCATCGTTGGAAACAACACGGTCGCGACCGCCACGCTGAACATGCCTTGCGGCAGCATGTAGACGCGAAAGGCGTTTTCGATCGCGCGCGGCGCTTCGTCGGAGACGAGCGTGCCGAAGGCCGAGTTGATCAGCTGGTCGAGGTTAACGATGCCCAGGCCGATCGTCACGGGCATCATCAGCAGGAATACACGGCTCACGCGCGGGTCGTGCCAATCGATCGTCATCTGCAAGCGAAAGTCGATCCGCGTGAGCGCCCCCAGCGCCATCAGCATCTGCACGCCCGTGGCCACCAGCACGCCGATCGCGAACGCGTAGATGCTTGCTTCGCCGTGGAAGTGCGGATGCAGCACGACGAGGAACACGATGATGATCACATTCCAGATCGCCGGGGAGATCGCCTGCAGAGTGAAGCGGTCGTAGGACTGCAGGATGCCCAGCAGCAGCCCGGTGAGTCCGAGTAGGAGCACCACCGGGAACAGCACCTGCGAGAGCCCCACCGTGAGCGAGACTGTCGATGGCAGGAACTTCGGGCCGGTGAACAGCGGCATGATCGTGCCGGCCGCGAGGATGAAGAAGGCCGTGACCACGCTCAGCGCGATCAGCAGGATCCAGAACAGCGTCGAGGCCAAGCGGAAGGCCTCAACCTTCTTGCCCTTCTGCAGCAGGTCGGTGAAGACAGGCACGAAGGCGGCCGACAGGGCGGCGTTGGCGAACAGCTGCGCGACGAAGTTGGGCACCAGAAAGGCGATCGTGTAGGCCGATGCGGCGGCGCTGGTGCCGAAGTAGCTGGCGAACGCGATCTCGCGCAACAGCCCCACGATTCGTGAGAAGCCCGTCACGATCGAGAACATCGCGGTGTTGCGCGCGATGCTGTTCGGAGGCTTGGGCCCCGCCACTTCCTCTCCCGTCTCAGAGCTCACAGCCACGGGGCGCTATAGTACGGCGCTGCGCGGCGCGCTCGGGCAGGCTGCTTGAGCCGCAAGCGTCTTTTCACATGGCCAACATCGCATCCCAAAAGAAGCGCATCCTCCGCTCCGAGCGCGAGCGCATCGAGAACCGTCAGTACACCTCTGCGATCAAGACTTACTTCCGTCGCCTGGAGGCTCTTGCCAAGGAGAGCGACAGCGACGCCACCGAGGCCGAGCACCGTCGCCTCGTGCGCACGATCGACAAGGCCGTCAAGCGCGGCGCGTTGCACCGCAACACCGGCGCTCGCAAGAAGTCCCGTGCGGCCCGTACCGTTGCAAAAAGCGTGTCCTGAGCGCTACCCCGTTCAGCGGCCTGTTCTCGCACCGGCTCTTAGCCGACGATCGAGAAGATCGAAGCAGCGCACGGGCTGGTGTTCTCTCTATTTTCTACCGACTACTATAGTTGCTACATATAGTAGTCACTATAGTAGTCGATAGAAAATAGAACATACATCTCCTCAGCTCGCGATCGCCAATATCGCCCGCAATGCGAGCGTATCCTCCTCCAACGACGAGAGCGGCGTACGCGACTGGCTCAGCCCTGGCCCGCCGCGTGTGTCGAGTTCCAGGTCGGCGATTCGGCAGAGCGCAGCCCGTAGCCGCTCGGGCTCGGTGCGGGCCACGTCGGCGATGAAGCGATCGGCAGCGCGCGGCGGCATCCGCAATGTGCGCTTGATCGCGGCTGGTGCCTCGCCGGCCGCGATCCGCACCGAGACGCCCTCCGCGTCGCGCAAGCGCTGGGCCATCAGGTAAACGAGCCCCGACAGGCGCTCGCCCTGAGTGCGCAGGCGCAGATAGGAGCGCATCGCATCGGCCGCGTCGCCACCGACGAGCGCGTCGGCGAACGTGAAGGCGCGGTAGGCGGTGGAGTGGGCCGACTGCTGCTCGATGTCATCGGCGCTGACCTTGACGGGAGCGCCGTCGCTCTGCTCAGCAGCGAGCTTGAGCTTCTCGAGCTCCCGCAGCAGCCGCTGCTGGCGCTCACCGACCTGCGCCACAAGCGTCTTGGCGGCAAACGCGTCAAGCGAGAGACCGAGCCGCGTCGCCTGCTCGCGCACCCAGCCGGCAAGCTCCCAGGGCTTGATCGTCGCCTCTTGCGCGATCTGGCCCTTGGTGCCCTTCACCGCCGCGTGCAATGCCGCCGGCGCCTTCGTCTTGCCTTCCTCGCGCGCGAAGAAGGCGATCGTCGTGGCGGGAGGCATAGCGGCCATCGCGGGCACAATCTGCGCAGAGACCTCAGCCTCCTTAAAGCGCTCTGCCCCGTCGACCACGATCACACGCCTGCCGATCGCGAACGTCATCGTCGAGAGCACGAGCGAGACAGCTTCGGGCGTGCCATTGTCGCCAGAGAGGACCTCGACGCTGCCGGCATCACCGTCCGATTCGGCAAGCGCCTTCAAGCGAGAACGGCGCTCCGCAATCGCGCCGTGGTCGTCGCCGTGGATTAGGTAGGCAGGCTTTAGGGCGGGCATTGAGGCGAGTCTAGTCTCGCTGCTAGACGTCATCTATGGGCGACGCACGGAGCCGCGGCCATCCTACGTGGCTATTAGCGCACCACCAAGTTCACCAGGCGCCCCGGCACCACAATCTCCTTGACGATCTCGCGTCCGTCGATGTGCGTGAGCACGTTTGGCGCCGCAAGGCACAACGCCTTGAGCTCCTCGGCGCCGGCGCCGTTCGGTGCCTGTACGCGGTCACGCAGCTTGCCGTTGACCTGACAGACGAGCTCGTACGCCTCACGTTCGAGCATCTCAGGATCTGCCTGCGGCCATGGTTGCTCCCAGACGCGCTCGCCGGTGAGCATGTCGTAGATGTCCGAGGACAGGTGCGGAGCGAACGGGAACAGCAGCGAGGCGGCAGTGGCAAGGCCGAAGCGCAGCGTGTCCACCTGCAGCGTGTCACGCATGCGTGAGCAGTCGTTGAGCAGCTCCATCACCGCGGCGATGCAAGTGTTGAAGCCGAAACGACGCATGTCTTCAGAGACCTTCTCGATCGCCCAATGGGCCTTGCGCACAAGCTCCAGGTCATCGCCTGCCGGCGAGCCGTTGCCAGAGCCGAACGCCTCGACCGACGGCAGCGGACCCTTCGCTCCGCGCTCGGCCGTGTCAGCCGCCAGACGCCACAGTCGTGCCAGGAAACGGTGTACGCCCTCGACGCCCTCGTCAGACCAGTCGGCGTCCTGGTCCGGCGGACCGACGAACAGGATGTAGCAGCGTGCGGTGTCGGCGCCGTAGCGCTCGACGATCGAGGCCGGGGAGACCACGTTGCCCTTGGACTTGCTCATCTTGGCGCCGTCCTTGGTGACCATCCCCTGCGTGAACAGCGCCTTGAATGGCTCTTGGAAGTCAAGCTGGCCGAGGTCTGCCAGAGCCTTCGTGAAGAAGCGGGCGTACATCAGGTGCAAGATCGCGTGCTCGACACCACCGATGTACTGATCGACCGGCATCCACTGACGCAATGCCGCCTGATCCCAGGCCGCGCTCTCGTTGCGGGCATCGCAGTAGCGCAGGAAGTACCAACTCGAATCGACGAACGTGTCCATCGTGTCGGTCTCACGCCGAGCCGGGCCACCACACGACGGGCAATCGGTAGCGACCCAATCCTCGGCGCCCGCCAGCGGCGAGCGGCCCTGCGGCGCATAGTCCTCGACGTCGGGCAGGATCACCGGCAGCTGCTCCACTGGGACAGGCTGCATGCCGCAGTCCTCGCAGTAGACGATCGGAATCGGGCAGCCCCAGTAGCGCTGGCGTGAGACCAGCCAGTCGCGCAGGCGGTAGTTGACCGACGCGTGGCCCTTGCCCTCACGGTCGAGCCACGCCACGATCGCTGTTAGCGCGTCGCGGTTGTGCATACCGTCGAAGTCGGGGTGCGAGCTCACCAGCGGACCGTCGCCTGTATAGGGAAGCCCACCCTCCCGCTCTCCCTCCCAAGCGTGCGTATCTCCACCATCGTCTGGGACCTCTTCGATCACGCGGCGGATCGGCAGGTCGTATGCGCGCGCGAACGCGTGGTCACGTTCATCGTGACCTGGGACCGCCATGATCGCACCGGTGCCGTACTCCATCAGCACGTAGTCGGCGACATACATCGGGATCGCCTCGCCGTTGACCGGATTGATGACGCTGCGGCCCAGCGCTACCCCGGTCTTTGCCTTCTCGATCGAGCCGCGTTCCTCGCCGGACTCGGTGAGCACCTGGTTGATGTAGTCGCGCACCGCCTGCTCTTGCAGTGTGCCCTCGACCAGGCGCAGCACATCCGGGTGCTCGGGGGCCATCACGAAGAAGGTGGCGCCGAACAGCGTGTCCGGGCGCGTCGTGAAGACCGGATAGTCGATCGGGTGGGCGGGATCCAAGTCTTCGCAGCGGAAGGTGACCTCGGCGCCCTCGGAGCGCCCGATCCAGTTGCGCTGCATCGTCTTTACGTGCTCAGGCCAGTCGATTCCATCTAGGTCACCCAGCAGGCGCTCGGCGTAATCGGTGATGCGAAAGAACCATTGCTCGAGCTGCTTGACTTCGACCACGGCGCCACAGCGCTCGCAGCAGCCGTCGACGACCTGCTCGTTGGCCAGCACCGTCTGATCGTTCGGGCACCACTTGACGGCGGCATCACGCCGATATGCCAGACCCGCCTCGAACAGCTGCAAGAAGATCCATTGCGTCCAGCGGTAGTAGGAAGGTTCGTGCGTTCCCAGCTCGCGCGACCAGTCGATCGAGATTCCCCACGAGCGGAACTGGCGCTGGAAGGAGGCAATCGACTCGGCGGTCGAGTCGCGCGGATGGACTCCCGTCTTGATCGCGTGGTTCTCGGCGGGCAGGCCGAAGGCGTCGTAGCCCATCGGGTGCAGCACACGGTGACCCGTGCGTCTGTGAAAGTGCGCGATCGCATCGCCGACGGCGTATTTCTTGAGGTGGCCGATGTGAGGCTCGCCGCTCGGGTACGGGAGCATCTCGAGCACGTAGGAGGTGGCGTCCTCTGCCTCCCCGACGACGGCCTCGTTCGAGACCTCCCAGGTGTGCTCATCGGCCCACAGCTTCTGCCAGCGGGGCTCGATCTCCTGCGGGTGGTAGCGACGCTCTGCCATTGGACAGCGCAGGTTAGCGGTCGGCACCGGACGGTTCTCTGAAAACGCGATGCCCCCCGCGCGCGCGGGGGGCATCCGCAATTCGATAAACGACCAGTCGAACCCTTGCCGGCGTGCTGACTCTCGCCCACTGCGAACGTGTTCTACCTCAGGCAGCGTGTTCGACAAAGCGCGAGTAAGCCCGCACGGCCTCCACGACCTCCGCAGGCGCCGTGTGCGGCGAGCCGGCGTCGAACGGCGGCTGGGGGTCGTACTCGATCCCCAACTGGATCGCCTGCGCCAACTGGTCGCCGCCTATGCGGGCGGCCAACTGGAGCGCCATGTCGATGCCGGCCGTGACGCCGGCGGAGGTGGCGATCTTGCCGTCGAAGACGACCCGCTCCTCGACGGCGTCGGCGCCGAGCGCGCGCAGTTGCTCGATGGCCTGCCAGTTGCTCGTGGCGTGCTTGCCGTCGAGCAGACCCGCGGCAGCGAGCACCAGCGAGCCTGTGCACACCGAGGTCGTCCAGGTGGAGGTCTCGTGCGCCGCGCGCAGCCACTCGTGGACCGGTCCGTCCTCCATGAGAGCGCTCTGGCCAGGTCCGCCAGGGACGAGCACGATGTCGGGGTGCGGCAGCTCCTCGATCGTGGCGTCGGCGAGGATCGCCAGCTGAGTCGTGTCGGTACGCTGCGGCGCGGCCTGCTCGGCGACGAATGTCACCCTGGCGCCAGGGATACGACCGAGCACCTCATATGGACCCACCGCGTCCAGAGCGGTGAACCTCGGGTAGAGAAGTATCGCGATCTCCATCTTTTTCCTGCTCTCTTTTAGGTTTGGATTTGGATGGGCGTGCCTTCAGCAGAAACACGCCTGCGCGTTCACGCGGCCGCCGTTTCGTCGGAAGCTGATCCGCTCGGGTGAAAGCGGCGGCGGTACTCAGCCGGGCCCACACCGAGTGCGCGCAGGAACGAGCGACGCATCGTCTCCGGGGTGCCGAAGCCACATGTGAGCGCGACTATGGAGACTGGCTGTGTGCTGTCCTCCAAGGCACGGCGGGCAGCCTCCAAGCGGATGCTCTCGACATAGCGAGCTGGTGTGACACCGGTCTCGGTGCGAAACACGCGCGCGAAGTGGCGTGGGCTCATGTGGACGCGTTGCGCCAGCGCCTCGACCGACAGCTCGCCCGCCAGGTTCTCGACGATGTGGCGGCGTACATCGCGCAGCGGCTCACGCACTGGCTCTTGCGCGGCCAGCGTCGCGCTGAACTGTGCCTGGTTGCCGGGGCGGCGCAGGAACAGGACAAGTTGACGCGCGATCGCAAGAGCGGCATCACGGTCTAGGTCTTCTTCGACCAGCGCCAGCGCCAAGTCCATTCCCGCGGTGACGCCGGCGGACGTCCAGATTTGGCCATCACGCAGGAAGATTGGCTCCGGGTCAACCTGCACCCTGGGATAGCGCTTGGCAAGCTCTTTGGCAGCTGACCAGTGGGTGGTGGCGCGCCTTCCGTCCAGCAGTCCTGCGGCAGCTAGCAGGAAGGCGCCGGTGCAGACTGAGGCTGTGCGCCGCGCACGCTTGGAGACGCTTGCGATCCACTCAATCGTGGCTGGGTCCTTGCTTGCGGCGTGCGAGCCGTAGCCCCCGGCCACGATCAGCGTGTCGAGCCATCGCGGAGTCTCGGAAAAGCTGCCGTGCGGGACGAGCTGGAGCCCACTGGATGTACGCAAAAGTGCGCCGTCATGGCTGATGACCGAAACCTCATATCCACGATCGTCTCGACCGACGGCTTCGATCAGCGTCTGCGCCCCGGCGAACACCTCGAGCGGCCCGGTGACGTCCAGGCTCTGGACTTCTGGGAAGGCAAGGATCGCTACTTGGCGAGGCTTCTGGCGCTTGGGCATCCTTCGATCATGCCCGACCATGCACATGTCCGCAAGGACGGATTTCCAACATTTTCTGCCAGAAGCACGTTAGCTCGTGACGAGTCCGGATAGCGAGCCAACCTCGGAGCTCGCGTTCCTCCTACCTCCTCTGGAGTCGAGACTCACGGACTGACAGTGGCCGAGGTGCCAAGCACCTGGCCCCGGGCCCCAAGCGCCTGTGCCGCAAGATAGCGCGGGGCGCTCGGACTTGTGATCGCAGTCTCGAAGCTGCTGCGCGGAGCGGCTGCCAGTGGCGAGAGCGCTTTAGGACTGGCCCCACCCAATAGACCCCATTGCGTGACCGCCGTGGCTCCATTCCAGCTAGCATAGGCGATGACGCCCCCGTGGGAGCCGGCGCGCACAACGAGCCGCGGCGGCTGCGGTGGGGCGCCGACCCAAGGGAACTTGAGCACCGTATAAGACTGGTAGAGCGCAGGGAGATGGGCGTCGAACAGCAGTTTGCCTTCGGCGGCGAATTCCGAGAAATATGGTTCCTGGCCCCAGCCGACGAACCAATTGCCGTCGGACTGCGGTTGAAAGTCGCCCTGGCTCGGAGCCGACAGGGGCGGCGTATGGGTGAAACTCGAGACGAGTGTTGCCGTCATCTTCTGGCGGTTGAGCGACAGCACGATCACGCGCGATTGCGGGTGCACCTTGGGAGTACTGCCGTTGTCGAAGAAGGAGATCGTGCCGTCGGGCTCTTCACGCACATCGTGCTGGAAGGCGGGGGCCGCTCCCTGGCCCATCGCAAAGCTCGATTGCTTGCCGCCCAGGCGCCAGGCCACCTGTCCACCGCTCGCTTGCACCTCGTATGCGGCCCACGTGTTGCGCGAATCCACCAACAGATTCGAGCCATGTTCTGAGACCGCGTTGATGTGAAACCAGTCCCACGGAGAGAGAGGAGTACCACCGCCGCCGATCGGCATGTAGGAATTGGTGACGGGAACGTGATCGAGCGCGTGCCACTCGAAGCGAACGAGGCCCGTGCGCAGATCTATCTCCTGGAAGAGCGTGTCCGCCACGGCACCGTTGGCCGGCCCCCCGTAGATGCGCAGATTGCAGCGGATCGCGTCGTAGACCGTGAACAGGGCCGTGTCACGGGGTGAGATCGCAAACGCGTGCAGGTCTGGCTGGTAGCCGTTGCCGGCACGCACGATCGCGATGTCTTTGTAGGAGCTATTGGCGATCACGACCCCGGCGTCGCGCCGACCCCTGGACACCAACGGGTCCTGCCACCAAGTGAGTACTGGGTGACCTTCATATTCCTGCACTCGCAGATCCGCCGCACGCTCTCCGCTCGGTATCGGCTTGAACCACACCAACTTGCCCGATCCGTCGAGCACCATCGGCCCATACTGACCTGGCCCTGCGTAGGGTGCCAGGAAGATGTCACCGGGCGCTTGAGAACCTGTGCTTGTCGTTACGTCTACCGTGGGCGGCCGCAGGTCGGGACGCGAGACGAAGTGCTGGAGTTCGCTTGACTTCGGTGGTGGCGGCGGGGGCGGCGGCGTCTCCAGCGAGCGGCTGACACTGTCTACTTCGGCAACGGTGAAACGCCAGGCGATGGGCGTGCTGGAGGTGATGCCGCGCAGAACGGCGTGAACCGTGACGACCTCGCCTTGCGCGAAGGGCTTGGTCGGCAGGAAGCTCGCCCCATCGCCTTGGGAATAGGCCAGCAGCCCTCCGCTGTGCGCACCGCTGCGCGAGCCGGAAACCTTGACGTCGGTGATCTCGGCCGACGGTGGGCCAAGAAAGCTGATCTGGGTCAGATAAGAGGCGTCGAGCGTGTCCGGTGCCGGCGTGACCGTGACGGCACCGCCAGCGAGCGCGGCCGACGCATTGAGCGTCAACGGCACACAGCCAGGCGCTGTCGTGGTAGCGCGACTCGTGGGCACGACAATGCCAAACGCAACCGCGGCGAAGACGGCGGCTGCGACGCTCGCGGGGACAGCTCTGACGCGGAATGGCAAGCGCGAGAGCATACGCAGGACCGAGACGATGGGCGCCGGCAAGAAGGCCTTACCATAAGGCGATGGAGTTGGATGAGGCACCACAGCGCGTCCAGGGCATCGTTGACGCCGCCGAGCGCGCGGCGCGAGAGTTGCGCGAGCAGGCCGAGGAGCGAGCGGCCGAGCGGATCGCCGAGGCCGACCGCGCCGGGGCCAACCGTGTGCAGGCAGCCGAGGAGGAGGCACAGGAGATCCTTACGCAAGCCAGGGCACAGGCCGAGCAGACCCGCAACGAGGCGGTTGCTGCTGTCGGAGAGATACACGCCGAAGCGGGGCAGGTGCTTGCGACCGCACAGTCGGAGGCTGAACAGGAGCTGGCAAACGCGCGCGAGCGCGTCAGCAGTGAGCTAACAGGCGCACAGCAGGAGGCGACTCGCCTGTTGGAGGACGCTCAAGCGCAGTTCGAGGCGACGTTGGCTGGCGCGAAGGATGAGGCCGAGCGAACGCTCGCGAGCGCGCGAGAGCAGGTCGATCAGGGGCTTGCCGAGGGCGAGAAGCAGTTGGCACAGAGGCTTGCGCAGGGTGAGAAGCAGCTAGCCGTGCAACGCGCAGCCGCGGAGGAGCAGACGAGCGAGATACGCGCCCAAGCACGAGCGGATGCACGCGAGATCGTCAGCGAGGCAAACGAGATCGCACGCGAAGTGCTCGACGACGGCACCGAGGTCTCGCGCAACCTGCACGACCTATCAGTCTCGATGCGCAACAACGCCGAGCGCCTGTTGCGCGACGTGAGACTGACCCACGGCAGCATGACCGCCCGCCTGGATCAGGTTGCGCCGAGGTCTTCGCCCTCAGGCGGATCGCGTCGCGACCGCGCCCTCCCCCACTCCAGCCGCGCCTCGTACGACGATTCGGACAGCGATCTAGACGTTCCGGAGTTCATTCCTCGAGGGTGAGGTTGGATAGGATAAGGCAACCTGGGGCTATAGCTCAGCTGGAAGAGCGCCGCCATGGCATGGCGGAGGTCGTCGGTTCGAGCCCGACTAGCTCCATTTTTCTGGTCGGCAAACAAACCCCTGCTCGCCGGGGTGACACGGCTGTTCTGAGTAAGGCTCTCGGAGCTCTGGGAGCAACCGGCACGAGCCACAAGGAGCGCCGCCTGAGCATCACGTGAGCTGAGCAAGGCCCTCGTGCGCCTAAGCGCCAGTGGCACCGCCGTGCTTCGGCACCGCAGGTGTTGCACCAACGGCCGCCATGAATACCGCTGCCCTGCGGCTGATCCCCTGGTCTGAATCGGTCGTCAAGGTTTCGATCGCGCTCACCGCAACGGGACTGTAGGGCGGCCCGCTGTTTGTGATCGCGTCGAACAGGTCCGATCTGACCCAGGGTGTCGGATGGCCGAGATACAAGCAGAGCCGGTCCGCAATCGGTGCGACGAGCTTGCCGATTTCTTGGGCGATGAAGGCTCCCGAGCGAACGGCTTCCGGGTCCTCGCTGTCGAGCAGCTTGAACACGCGATCAACGGGATAGCCACGTTCAAACTCTCTGGCAAGATCTCCGGCAACCCTAGCTCGGGCTCTCCCCGACAGCAGGTGCTCCATCATGCTGTCTCCGCGTCGCGTGTCCTGTCGAGGTTCCATCTTCTGAGTCGCTACCAGCCTCGGTGGTGGGAGATGATCCACTCGACCGTACCCTCTTCCGACAGATACTGGAAGCCTTGGCCGTCGGCATGAAGGAACGGCTCCAGTAGCCCGCACACTCGCTGCCACCCGCCAGCGGTGAGCACGCAGAGAAACTGACGGCCCCCACCCGCGACCGGCTCTACGCCGAGATCGACGTCGCCGACAGTCGCCGTTAGCGAGGACCCGTCGACCGCGACGACTCCGGGCAAAGCATCCACTCGCGGCTCATCGCCAGACCTCTCCCGGCTGAGCTGGTCAATGGCATCCCGCAGGGTCTCCACCCCGTCGGGCGTGAACTCGTAGAGCAACAGCACTCGCTTATCGACCCGCGCGTCGGCATCTTCCAAGTACTCCAGCAACATCGCACCCTCCTCTAACCGTATTCGTCGGCATCGACCTCTGCGCCAACGTCGTACAGGAAGGCGAGCGTGTCGCGGTGCAGATGCCACCCCAGCAGCTGGTGCTGGCCCGAGAGCTTGACGAGACCGTCGGGCGTTTCCTCAACGATCTCCTCATCCCCGTCCGCAGCATCGAAGTTGCGGACCAGCTGGAGCCAGGCTTGCACGTTGCCCTCGCGCACCAGAGCACGGATCTCGTCTCGCGCCGGTGCCAAACGCGCGAGCACAACCGCGACGTGCGCCGTGATGTCCAGCCCCCGCTCATAGCTCCCAAGCTCCCACTTGTGCCGCCTAGGCCGAGGCGGGTCCACCGAGCGGCTGCCGAGGGTCTGCGTCTTGTCCGGCGCGAGGCCGATCCGCGCAGCGATCATCTCAGCGGTAAGCACCTCGCTCGAGATCCCGAAGTAGATGTATTGCTTGATCTGCACGACCGGAAGGCTACGCGAGGGTCAGCGACCATCATGGACTGAGCAAGTCCAACCCGGAGATGCCGTCGCTACCAGGGGGCTGGGGCCTGGTCGGCTACACGGGGCCGACGCGCTGGTGCCCAACGCGGTGTTGCCGATCGTCAGATGACCCTCACGGCTGGCGCCTGCACAAGCCGGTGGTTTGCGCGCCGAGCAGTTTCGCCCATCAGATATTGCCTGGGACGGAGAGGCATTGCGCGATCGGATACCGGTGAGAGTCGCGGCCACTCTCATCGGTCGGGTTCGCGGACAACTAGCAACGCTCCGGCGCCTGTTGGCGCCAATGCCTCGCTGACGAGCTCCTCGGCCTGGACCAGTTCGCGGAATTCGCGGACCTCCTCCGAGTGTGAGATCACGTTGTTGACGATCAGTAGACCGCCCGGCTTGAGCACGCGCACGAGATCGGGCCAATAGCTGGTGTAAGCTGGACGTTCGGCGTCCAAGAAGATCATGTCCCATGTCGCGTCAGACGCCTCTCGCAGTGTCACCGCGGCATCCTGAACGCGCAGCTCGATCAAGTCGCGCAACTCGGCACGATCGAGGTTCCTTGCTGCTTCAGCGCTCCGGTCCGGATCGATGTCTGTACTCACGAGGTGCCCACCGGTTGCACGCACGGCGTCGGCCAGCCACAGTGTCGAATAACCATTGGAGGTGCCGAGCTCCAGCACCGCGCGCGGCCGGATAGCGCGTATGAGCACAGCCAACAGTTGCGCCGTGTCCGGCTCGACGTTGCGCAACCGCTCCAAACGGTCGGCCTTGCCCGCGTCATGCGCAACGCCGTGGCGGTGTACCTCATCCAGTAGAGCGATCAGCTCATAGTCCATCGAAACCCATTCTGCATCACCCAGCACGTTGACGTAGTCGCTTGGGGTGCCGCCACCGGGACCTGGAAGCAGCAGCGGCAAGCCCACCGCCGGCGCCGGCGCCGGCGCGATCGACGTCCCCTGTAACCGACGTCCCTGTGACCAAGTCGCCGGCTAGGCCGGGGCGCCATCCCGGCCTAGCCGGCCCTCGAGCCGGTGAACTCCACTCAAGGTACGGAGACAATGAAGCCTTGGCTGCTGGAGACCGGTTCGCTGGCCTCAATCTCGTAGCCGCCAGAACATTGCTGGGGCGAGACGGTCAAGAAGGCAGCCGCCGTGCCGGCGGGCGTGGCTAGGATCGGGTGCCCTGCGTAGGCCGGCGTCAGGCAGAAGAACCCAGGCTGGGGCTCGGTGACCGAGGTGAAGCCGGAGTTTGCCAGGAACGTCGGGTTGCCCGCACCGTTGACGACTACGCTTGCGAAGGCTACGGCGGATCCCGCCGCTCCTGCTGATCCCTGAGCTCCCGCGGGTCCTTGAGGACCCGACGCTCCCGTGGCCCCCCGAGCTCCTGCGTTGCCCTTGAGTTCCTTGAGCACTTTCGGGCTAATCTGTTTCTTCGAGCTGATCAGGTAATGCGAGGCTGCAAGCGCGCCACCGCTCATTGAGAAAACCAGCGCCAAAGTGGCCGCGATGTTCGCGTAGGTTAGGCGAGGACGAATGTTGGACAACACAGAGGCTCCTTTGCCGGACAAGTCAGATCAGAAAAGACAGCGCAGAAGCATACAGTCGATCGGGCGAGCGTCGCCTACCAGTGCGCATTGACTGCGTAGGCCTGAGGGAAAGGCAACCTTGCGGGTCAGCTCGACTGGATTTGCGCCTTCCTGGTCCAGCTCGTGCCCCACTCGACCAGCAGCTACCTGATGCGTGAGCAGATCCCTGCACGTCCTTGGCCGTGACCGGACCATCCGAGCGACGGAGCGTCCGTCACGTCACATCGAGATCGTCGAGGCGCGCACTCGACAGCAGTACACGCTTACCGCGAAATGGGACTGCCTCGGCTTCAAGCAGGCGCCGCTGGCGGGCGCCCTTTGCAAGTGAACCATCTGCCCGAACGACTCGGTGCCATGGCACCTCGTGCGCATCGGTAAGACTCAGTACATAGCCCGCCAGGCGCGGTGCGCTCGGCGAGACATCGCCGTAGGTACGGACAAAGCCTGGGGGTATCGCCCGCACACGGTGCAAAATCGCGGCGCGATTATCAGCGCTTGCCGTTCGTGCCATCCGATCAATGGTGCCACAGTTCGTGAACCAGTCGAAAGGGTCGCTTAATATTGACCTGACGAGTCATCTCGTACCGCAGCGTCGAGTCCTCAGAGCGAAATTCGTCGATATAGGATGGTCGCAATGAAGCCAAACCGTTCCATCCCACAGTCGACCGTCATCCCCGTCCTGATCTATCCGGACGTGCGTGCGGCAGCCGACTGGCTGGGCACGGCGTTCGGCTTCATCGAGCGTGTACAGATCGGTGAGGACCACCGGGCGCAACTGAGCTTTGGTGATGGTGCGGTGATCCTCGGCGATGTGCGCCACGATCGCCGGCCGCCGCGGCCAGGCGAGACCACCCACTCGGTGATGGTGCGTGTAGATGACGCGCACGCACACTGTGAGCGCGCCCGCAAGCACGGGGCACGGATAATCGAGGAGCCGACGGACTTCCCCTACGGCGAGCGGCAGTACACAGCAGAGGACCTCGCCGGCCATCAGTGGACTTTCTCACAGACAATCGCCGACATCGCACCGGAGGAGTGGGGTGGCATATCGGCCACACCTGATTGACGCACGGGGCTGGTCAGAGGCGGCTCCATTCGGCTACGCTCGCTTCCCTGAGCCAAGTTCTCGCTTGAACGTCGACGCTTACGCAGCCTTCTGACGACGCGGAACCTCGGCCTTACCGAACAGGGACTCCCCAGTCTCGAGCAGTGTCTTGAGGCTCGCGAGAATCAGCGGCCAACCATTGCTGATGCTCTCCAGCATCGCGCTTCCCAGGTCGAAGTCGTCATGGACGACAGTCAGCTTGACGCCCTCTCCCATCGGCTCGATGTCAAAGCTCACCTTGGAGCGGCGCTCAGCGATCAGCTCAGCGAGGTACTCGTCGCTGAATCCGACGACCTTCGCGAACTCCGGCGTGACTGTCTGCCAGGTGTATGCCAACCTGCGGTAAGGCTCGGACTCGAGCACGACCTGGGCGGGGTCAACGATCGTGACGCCACCATACTCCCAGGTCATCGGCGAGCCGACTTTCCAGTCCGAGCTGAAGCTCGCGCCCCAGTAGCGTTGGGTGAACGCGGGCTCTGTCAGTGCCTGCCAGAGCTGCTTGGGCGTGGTCTTGATGTAGGTCGTGTAGACGAACTCAGGCTTCTGCATCAGGTTATCCTCCAGGGCTCTCTTGAGATCTGAGAGCGCTTGCACGCGCTCGCGGTCATAGTTGTCGATCCAGCGCTCGCTGATGGCATTGATCGGCTCGGCGTTCAGGTAGTGCAGCTTCTCCCGACCGCGCCAAACAGGGGTCACCAAGTTGGCGGCTTCTAGCACCGCCAAATGCTTGCTGACGGCCTGTCTGCTCATGTCGAGCTCGCGGCACAGATCGCCAAGACTCTGACCGTTGTATGCGTTCAGGCTGTCCAACAGCCGGCGACGGCCCGGGTCGGCGAGCGCCTTGAATACCTCGTTCATGCCATCCTCACTCACGCTAGACATGCAACCATTTGGTTGCATAACACTATATGCAACCAAATGGTTGCATGTCAAGGATTACTTGCATTACCTGATCTGAGACATACCGCCAACTAGACCCAGCTCAGAACAGGTGCCGCAAACGCCAGCCGATCGACGGCCCCCCGACCGAGCTCCTCGCAAGCGCGCTCGTGCGAGCGACGCCCATACCGGGGAGGGTCACCCTCGCCATCTTCTCGCCCACCTTCAGCCGAGTCATCGCCGGGCGCGCAGTCACGCGTACGGGGATCCTCTGCCCTCCCCAGCCAATCTCTCGCAAGGCCCCTGCAGCGATGGCCATGGTCCCACGACCGTCCGCCGAGCTCGCACTCAGCACGACCGTACCGGCCCGGAGGGCCGTTCTCAGACGTAGGCTTGCCGCAGCCGAGTCTCCAAGCTGACGAGCACTGACCAACGCAGCTTGGATCAGCGACCCGCCTCGCTGATTTAGCACGACGCCAAGCACAGTCAAGGCACGCCCATCAATCAAAACTCTCTTGGCAAAGACCAGGCACCCGCCAGCTGCTCTGTCCGAGCCCGTCTTTACCCCCACATAGCCGTCTTCGCCGACGAGCCCATTGAAGTTGGCGACGCGCCCGACCACCGGCAGCACGACCGAGTGCTCGTCAACGATTTCCGCGAACGCCGGGATGCGCATCACCACGCGCGCGAGCTTCAGCTGGTCGCCAGCCGTGGAGACCGTTTCATCGTTGAAACCGCTCGGATCCGTGTACGTGCTTGAGGCCATACCGAGCGTCCGCGCGGTCGCGTTCATGCGAGCCACAAACGGGGCGATCCCGTCTGCGTCGTAGCGAGCCAGCAGCGCGGCTACGTTGTTGGCCGATGGCAACAGCAGCGCCTGCAGCGCCTGGCGCTCGCTGAGCCGCTCGCCGGCGCGCACGTTCAGCGTGGACTCGCCAAGCGCCTCGCGTTGCTCCTCTTCGGCGGCATCCGCGGCGGTGATCGTCATCGAGAACCCTTCCTGACCGGCTGCCAGAGGATGTTCGCGCAACGTCAGGTAGGCGGTCATCACCTTCGCGACGCTTGCGATCGGCACAGGCGCCGAACCCCCGACGCTGCCGAGGCTGCCCACCCCCTCGACCTCGACCGCCGCCTGTCCTTCCTCAGGCCAGGCAAGTGCGGGCGCGCTTCCAGGAAGACGCACGTAGGCAGGCAGCATGCGATGGACGAGCAGCGCAGGCGTACCCTCCGTCGTGACCCTGCGCATCCCCACCAGCAGCAACAACACGACCACAAGCGCGCCGACCACCGGCCATCGCCGGTGCGGAGGGCCTGCGCTCACAACCCGCCGCTGCACCGTCGTCGCCACAGCTTGAAAACGCTAGCGCACGGAGTGGGGGAATTCGTCAGCTCAGCAGAACGGGTACGCAAGCGAGCAAAGATTTCGGGCACGGGCCCCTTGATAAGTGTGCCAGGCGACGCCTGATCTCTGCGTATCTTCTCAGCATGGGTCGGCGAGCAGAAGGCGTTGAGGACAGCAAGCTACCCTTTGATCGATGCTTCAGCGACTCGGTAGTCGCTCGGCGTTTGCGTGAGGGCGCGCCCAGCGCACGCCTCGCTGCGCGCTGCATGAACCAACACCCCACGACTGGCAAGCTTCAAGGATGATCGACGACGAGGAGATCCTCAGCGTGCCTGACGCCGTGGCGTGGCACGCATGGCTGACCGAGCATCACGAGCGTTCGACGGGCATCTGGCTGCGCCTGGCAAAGAAGGGCACCCAAGAGCCGACGCGACTCAGCTACAGCGAGGCGCTCGACGAGGCTCTGTGCCATGGCTGGATCGATGGGCAGGTACGACGCCTGGACGAGCTGACCTTCCGTCAACGCTTCACGCCGCGGCGCAACCGCAGCGCTTGGTCCAAGCGCAACGTCGCACATGTCGCGCGACTGGCAGAGGAAGGCAGGATGAAGCCGGCGGGCTTGGCCGCAGCGGAGCGCGCCAAGGCCGACGGGCGCTGGGAGGCTGCCTACGAGGGCCAGGCGAGGATGGAGATACCATCCGATTTGGCGAGCGCGCTCAAGGCCGAACCTCGCGCCCAAGCCATGTTCGAGATCCTCTCCAGTCAGAATCGTTATGCGGTGCTGTTGCGTACCCAAAGCGCCAAGCGCGCCGACACGCGAGCACGGCGCATCGAGCAGTTCGTTGCGATGCTGGCGCGAGGCGAGACGCCGCATCCGCAGAAGCGCCGACTCCCAGACTAATCGGCGGAGGGCTAGGCGTCCGCCTGCTGACTGGGTGCTCCGCCGATCGCGTTCATCAGCCGGCGCCGACGCGCTCGCACTCGCCTGAAGCGCGCCTGCGAGCGGACCATGCGACGCCCATCCGGCGAGTAGCGTCGACGCGCCCAAGGCGAGGATGGTGCCGCAAGGCGTACCGTCCCGACGATCGAGGCGAGCGGGATGAACACGCCGATCAGGCCGAGCATCGGCTTGCCCTTGAGGATCGCGATCGCCGAGAAGACCAGGTCGATCACCACGACCGCTACGAGCGAGCCAACCGGGGACGCGCTGTCGGAGGCGTCAAATGGCGCGATGCCGAGCACGACGAGTCCGCCGAGAAGCGTCGCGACGATCACCGCGTCGATCGAGGCGCGGCCCTCCTTGGCCCAGTAGACGTCTTCGAGGTGTATCCACAGTGCGAACTCGTCCAGTGTAAGGCCGGCGCCAACTCCGAAAGCGCCGGCGAATATCTCAAGCCACGGGCTCGGCGGAACCAGCACGAAGTTGAGGAATCCCGACACCAGGATCAGCACGATCCCCCACACGAGGTGGTGCAGGTGCAGGCCGCCTTTGGTGGTCACGCTTCCAGGCCACCAGGTCACTTTGGGGTCGCGTATGAGGCGCGCGCTCGTGCGAATGAACAGAAATGAGGCCAAAAAACCGCCCAAGAGGATGAAGCCCGCACGCTGCCCGCGCTCGTCGAGGAAGTGATGTGAGGTTGCGAAGTTGAGGGTCAGCGTCGCCACGACAGGATGGTGACAGTCCTCGTTAATAGGTGCCGCGTTCATGCACGCCTGGGTAGACTAGAGCCCGTGCGCGCTCATCTTTGCGGGGTTCGGGGCTCGACCCCAGCGCCCGGCGCCGACTTTCTGCGCTACGGCGGGCATACGTCCTGTGTGGCGATCGCCCACGACGACGCGCCCTCACCCACTTTGATCCTCGACGCCGGCACAGGCATCCGTTCGGTGACGGGGCTGCTTGGCGAGCAGGCGTTCAGCGGCACGATCCTGTTGACGCATCTGCACTGGGATCATGTGCAGGGACTACCGTTCTTTCACGCGGGCGACCACCCCGATGCTTGCGTGCGCCTGTTGCTGCCCGAGCAGGAGGACGGCGCCGAGGCAACCTCGGTACTCGCACGTTCGATGTCGCCGCCCCATTTTCCAATGGAACCCGACCAGCTGCGTGGTACATGGAGCTTTGCGACGCTCGCTCCCGGCGAGCAAGAATTCGGCGGCTTCACGGTGCTGGCGCGCGAGATCCCGCACAAGGGCGGGCGCACTTTCGGCTATCGCGTCAGCGATGGACGCTCGACTTTCACCTATATGCCCGACCACTGTCCCACCTCCCTCGGCGCTGGACCGGACGGCTGCGGCGAATACCACGCCTCGGCGCTGGACCTTGCCGCTGAGACGGATGCGCTGCTGCACGACTCGCAGCTGCTGACCCCCGCCGAGCTCGCCGCGGAAGGGCGCTTCGGACACGCGGCCGCCGACTACGCGGTCCAGCTTGGGCGCCGCGCACGAGCACGTAAGGTCTTGCTCGCTCACCATCGGCCCGACCGCACCGACGATGCGCTGGACGATCTGAAAGAGCGCTTCGCCGAGACCTCCGCTGTTGAGGTGATCGTCGCCGCGCAGGACTCCATGCTGCAATTGTGAATATGGCACGCACGGGACCCTCCACGCGCCGGTGGCCAAGCCAGCCATGGCCTGCGGGCATGCACGGCCAACGGCGCAGCGCGACTCGCGCTAGGCCAGCTGGGTCTGTAGATCGAGTTTGGCTTGAACTCCAGCACCGGGACGGTAGGTGGCCTCGTGCTCCAGCAGCCATACCTTGCGATCGAGCCCTCCCCCGTAACCTGTGAGGCTGCCGTCAGCGCCGATCACGCGGTGACACGGCACGACGATCGCGACCGGGTTGCGGCCATTGGCTAGGCCGACCGCGCGCGAGGCTTTGGGGTTACCCACCCAGCGCGCCAGCTCGCCGTAGCTGATCGTCTCGCCGTATGGGATCTCACACAAGCTCGCCCATACGCGGCGTTGGAACTCTGTCCCGTGCATCTGAAGCGGTAGATCGAAATCAGTCAACTCACCGGCGAAATACGCCTGCAACTGCGCGATGACAGGCGCGAGTCCATCATCGTCTCGTTGCGCCTCGGCGGGGATTTTTTTGAGGTGACGCTGTTCGTGCATTTGGATACCAGTGAGCTTCTCCCCGTCAGAGGTGAGCGTCAGCTCGCCGATCGGGGTGTCCATCGTTGTGGTGATGATTCTGGACAGTCTCGTGCTTGTGAGTGTCATGCTGCCTCCTGTGCCAGCGTCCCTGTGGACGCTGGATCGACGCTTTTGCCGGCCCCTAGCGGCGGCCAATAGTTGATCGGATGGGAGCTGGCCGACCAGAGGTACTGCACCGCGTAAGCTCGCCACGGTCGCCAGCGCTCGGCACGGGCGCTCAACGCTCCGGGAGACGCTGGCAGACCAAGTGCTTCCGCGGCACGGCGTACGCCTAGGTCGGCGACCGGGAAAGCGTCAGGATCGCCGAGCGCGCGCATCGCGATCACCTGTGTCGTCCACGGGCCAAAGCCCGGGAGCTCTGAGAGGGTGGTGAGCGCTTCGACCCGATCACAGCCCGGGTCGAGCGACAGACGCTTACTTTGCAGCGCCTCAACGAGTGCCGCGAGCGTGCGCTTGCGCGCCTGCGGCATCGCCAGCTGCACCTGCTCCAGCGCCTCAGGCTTGGGGAAGAGATGCGTCAGCCCACCGTGTTCATCTTCCACCGGCTCACCATGGCGAGCCACGATGCGGGCCGCGTGCGTACGCGCGGCGGCCGTCGAGACCTGCTGACCCAAGACGGCGCGGATCGCGAGCTCGGCTCCGTCGACGCAGCGCGGTACCCGCCGACCGGACGCCCTTGCTACCACTGGACCCAACTGTGAGTCGTCGTGGAAGAGCTCGTCGATCGCGACCGGGTCGGCGTCTAGGTCGAGCAACCAGCGGCAACGCGCTATTGCCGTCGTCAGGTCGCGCAGGTCCGCGAGTCGCGCACGACACACGACATGCTCTGGTGTGGGCGTCAGCTCTACGATGCCCGGGCCGTGGGGCAGGCGCAAGGTGCGTCGGTAGGCACCGTCGCGCACCTCCTCAACCCCGGGGATCGCCGTGGCGGCGAGATGACCGAAGAGATTGTCGGGGCATAGCGGCTTGCGGAATGGGAGTCGCAGCAGGATCGCACCCTGTGCGGCTGCGCTGGAGAGCGAAACCTCCTCGACACGGCCATCCCGCCGGGAGTTCTCGCCGGCGTCCCGTCGCTTGCTCGCACGATTTCGCAACTCCGTCGGGGCGGTCGCGAACACCGTACGGATCGTGTCGTTGAACTGGCGCACGCTCGAGAAGCCGGCCGCGAACGCGATCTCGACCATGCTCAGCGTGGTCGTCTCGATTAGGACGCGTGCGGTCTGTGCGCGTTGGGCGCGTGCGATCGCGATTGGCCCTGCGCCCAGCTCGGCGAGCAGCATTCGCTGCAACTGGCGAACACTGTAGCCAAGCCTCGTTGCGAGACCTGGCACGCCCTCACGATCCACAACACCATCGCCAATCAAACGCATTGCCCTGGCCACGACATCCGCACGTCCGTCCCACTCCGGCGAACCTGGGGCGGCATCGGGACGACAGCGCTTGCAGGCACGAAAGCCCGCTTGCTGCGCGGCGGCAGCCGAAGGGTAGAAGCGGACGTTCTCGCGCCTTGGCGTCATCGCCGGACAGCTCGGCCGGCAGTAGATGCCGGTCGTCCTCACAGCCGTAATGAACCACCCGTCAAAGCGCGGGTCACGCGACTGAGCGGCCTGGTAGCAACGGTCGAAGTCCTCGATCACGACTCTCAGTCTGACCTACCGACAGGCGAAAGTCTGGCGATATTGCGACATGATGGTTACGAGTCCGCTGTCACACGGCGGGACGATGCCCGTTCAATTTCTCCTCCGAGAGGGCTGCTCCTCCCGCGGCGCTCGCCAGTCGCCGCTCGCGCGTGGAGCGTCTGACGAGCAGGGCGCCCCACTCGGCGTCGTCCATTTCACACGGCTCGCTCTCCCCGAGGAACTCGCGCAGTACGGCCGCCAGCGCCTCCGGCTCTTCCAGATGCGGAAAGTGCGCGGCCCGTGGGAGCGTACGAAAATGGCTGTTAGGGGTCGCCTCGTGCGCACGGCGTCCGTGCTCGATCGGGATCGTGTTGTCGCGCTCGCCCCACACGATCATCGTCGGCATCGACTCGAGCAGGTACAGACGATCGGTGGCGCTGACACGCTGGCCACGCACGTCGATCACCGCGCGCAGCGTCTGCAGGAAGGCCTCGCGCGCCTGAGGGTGCTCCAGCGGACGCAGTGCGCGGGCGACCGCCTGCACGTAGGCGCCCTGGCGCACACCGGCGCGGCGTAGATGAGTGCCTGCACCCCACACAGCGCCGAGCAGCCGTGGATGAGCCGCGAGTGACAGCGCGGCAGACATACCTGGCAATGCCGCAGTGCGCAGCATCGGGCTGACCTCGTGTCCGAGGCCGCCACTTGATACGAGCACGAGGCGCTGCACACGCGCCGGGAACTGGTAGAAGAATTGCATCGCCACGCCGCCGCCGAGCGAGTGGCCGACGATTGTCGCGCGCTCGATGCCGAGGGCGGTGAGCAGGTCGCGGATGCTCGCCGCGTGCGCCCCCAGCGAATAGTCCCCGCGCGGGGCAGCTGAGTCGCCGTGGCCGATCAGGTCAGGAGCGATGACCGTGTACTCAGTGGCTAGATCGAGCGCGACCGCCTGCCAGTGGCTGGAGGAATTGAGCATCCCGTGCACGAGCACCACCGGCGGTCCGTCGCCTGCGATCCGATAGACCGCACGGCGTCCATGCAACTCGATCTGCCACTCGTCGAACCTCGGCATCTGGCGAGCAACACTAGCAACGGCCCGAGCGCTCAAGCTAGGCGCGCGCGCCCGCTTGCTGGTGCTCAGACGTTCTCGGCTCGGCGCGCCGGGACCTCGCCCCACAGCTGCTCCAAGCGATAGAACTCACGCGTCGCCGGCGTGAAGATATGGACGATTACGTCTAGGTAGTCCATGAGAATCCAGTCGCCGCTACTGACACCCTCAACGCGCCGTGGGAGCAAATCGTGCTCGTGCTTGAGTCCCTCGAGGATGCCATCGTGGATCGCCTTGGTCTGACGCTCGGTGCCACCCGAGCAGATCACGAACCAGTCCGTGTAGCCGAGCAGCTCACGCAAGTCGAGCATGACCAGCTCGCCGGCCTTCTTGTCCTCGGCGTAGCGGCAGATCTGCTCCAGCAGCTCCTCGGAGGTCATCTCACCCTCCCGCGCGTCCTGCTGGCTGGCGGCCGTAGAGCTCGTGCTCGGCTATGTAGGCCGCCACCTCGTTGCCCACCAACCCGTCGATCGGCTCGCCGGAGGTCAGATGCTTGCGAACCAGTGAGGAGGAGATGTCGAGTCGCGGCATCTTCACGAACTCGGTGCGCGCCTCTCCCCCCAGAGGGGCGAGCGCGTCCAGCACGTCACGCCGGCTCGTATCCTCACGCTCCGCCACCGCGAGGCTCGCCAGCTTCAGGATCTCGCGCGGTTCGCGCCAAGAAACCAGCGTGCTGGCCATGTCGGCGCCGACGATCAGGGTCAGCTCTGCGTCAGGGTCGCTTGCATGGATGCTTCTCAGAGTATCGATTGTGTAGGACGGGCCGGGGCGCTCCAGCTCGAGCGTACATACGCCCAGACGCGAATCGTCGTCTATCGTCAGCTGGCACATCTTCAGGCGATGCTCGGCGCCCGGGTCCCACTTGGCGGGCTTGTGTGGCGGGATCAGCACAGGCGTCAGCAGCACTCGCCGCAACCCCAAGTCACTCGCCGCCGCCCGCGCAAGCGCGAGATGGCCGACGTGGGGCGGATTGAACATGCCCCCGAGGATCCCGAGGCGCTCTTTGACCGCGGACGGGCGATCGATATCGACAGATCCCGGGGAATCCACCAAGTCACGCGCGGACGTGGCCGGCACCTTCGACGAGGTACTTGGACGTGCACAGCTCTCTCAACCCGATCGGGCCACGCGCGTGGAGCTTCTGCGTCGAATTGCCGATCTCGGCCCCCATCCCGAACTCGCCTCCGTCGGTGAAGCGCGTCGAGGCATTGACGTACACGCAGGCGGCATCGACCCCGAGCTGGAATTCGCGGGCACTGAGCGTGTCTTTCGTGAGGATCGCCTCGGAGTGCCCGGAGCCATGGCGGGCGATGTGCTCGATCGCCTCTCCCAACGAATCGACGACCGCGACCGCAAGCGTCAGCGCCAGATACTCCGTGTCCCAGTCCTGCTCGCTCGCTGGTGTCGTGTGCGCCGCGGCCTCGCCGGCATGCTCCGCGGCACGCTCACCGACGCGCAACTCCACGCCGGCGTCGCTCAATGCGGCCAACGCCCGCGGCAGGAACGCAGGCGCGACATCGGCGTGGACGAGCAGCGTCTCAGCGGCGTTGCACACACCCGGACGTTGTGTCTTGGCGTTCAGCACGATCGCAAGCGCATCGTCTATGTCCGCGGACGCGTCCACGTAGATGTGGCAGTTACCCGATGCGGCGTAGATGACCGGCACGCTTGCCACCTCCTTGAGCGCCGCCTTCAGGCCCTCGCCGCCGCGCGGAATCAGCAGGTCGATCAGCCCGTCCTGGGTTGCCAGCTCGGCCAGCTCGCCGCGCCCGCCACCGGCGACCAAGCCGACGCAGCCCTCTGGCAGACCCGCCCCGACGGCCGCCTCGGCTGCGATCGAAGACAGCACCTCATTTGAGTGCTCGGCGCTTGATGAGCCGCGCAGCACGATTGCGTTTCCGGACTTCAGACACAGTGCGGCGGCGTCGATCGTGACGTTCGGACGTGCCTCGTAGACCACCGCGATCACGCCCAGCGGGACGCGCACCTTGCGCACGTCCAGACCGTTTGGCAGGCGCTGACCGTCAATCACCTCACCAACCGGATCGGGCAGCTGGGCGACCGCTTCGACCGCTTGTGCGATCGCCTCGATCCGCTCTATGTCCAGTCGCAAACGATCGAGCAGCGCCGCGCCAATATCGGCCTCGCGACCGGCCACCAGATCGCGCTCGTTGGCGCCGAGGATCTCCTCAGCGCGCTCGCGCAGCGCGACCGCGATCGCCACCAGCGCTGCGTTCTTCGTGGCGGTGTCGATGCGGGCCAGTGCCCTCGACGCCTCGCGTGCGCGCTTGCATGTGCTCTCTACCGATGAGACAGTGATCGCCGCCATTCAAGTAAGGGTACGACCTCAGGCCAGCACCATGTAATCGCGGTGCACAGCCTCCTCGCTGGCATGCGGCAGGATCTCCTGGACGGTCTTTGACTTCAAGCCCATCACCCGCTTGAGCTCCTCGGCCGAGTAGCTGCAGATGCCCTTCGCCAAGACCTGGAACCCGTTCCGTGGCGTGCCGTCCCCGCACTCGGCGATCTCCACAGCATCGCCCGCATCGAAGCTGCCGAGCACGTCGACGATCCCGACCGGCAGCAGGCTTGTGCCCTCCTCGCGCAACGCCCTCGCGGCTCCCGCGTTGACGACCAGCGTCCCGCGACTGGGCTTGGCGTAGCGCAACCACAGCTTGAAGGAGGAATGGCGCGCTACGCGCGGCGGGAAATTCGTGCCCTCCATCTGCCCGGCCAATACCGCGTGCAAAGCGCCATCTCGCACCCCGTTGCAGATGACCGCGCGAATACCCGCCGCCGTGGCCATGTCGGCGGCAACGACCTTGGAGCGCATTCCGCCGGAGCCCAACGGGGACGTCGTGTGGCCGACCTCCGCGCCCTCGAGCGTCTCGAAATCCGTGACCTCTCGGACCAAACGGGCATCGGGGTCGTGTCTTGGGTCAGCGGTGTGCAGGCCGTCGATGTCGGTCAGCAACACGAGCAGATCGGCGCTTGTCAGGATCGCCACCTGCGCCGCCAGGAAGTCGTTGTCGCCAAAGGAGATCTCATCGGTTGCCGTCGTATCGTTCTCGTTGATGACCGGCACAACTCGCCAGTCGAGCAGCTTGCGCAAGGTTTGGCGCGCGTTGAGGTAGTGGGTGCGGGCGCTCATATCCATGAACGTCAGGAGCACTTGGGCGGAGACCAGCTTGCGCTCGCGCAGCAACTCGTCATAGGCGCGGTAGAGCTTGCCCTGGCCGACGGCGCTCGCGGCCTGCAGCTCATCGACGCTCCCCGGACGCGAAGGCAGGCCCATGATCCGTACCCCGCGCGCGATCGCGCCCGAGGAGACAATCACGACCTCCTTGCCTTCGCTGTGCAAAGCGGCAACCTCGTCGCAGATACGCGCGAGCACGTCCCCACGCAACTCGCCTTGATCGTCGGCGACAATGCTCGAACCCAGCTTTATGACCACACGCTTCATCGAGGGCAGCCTAGATGGTGCGGGCGCGAGTCGCGTGTGAGCTGGGTGTTTTTGGGCTGAGTGGGCCGGCGCGACGGGACGTGCGCACGGGTGGAGCTGAATCGCGGCCGAAACACCGCGGCGGACGCCGCTACGCCGCTTCGTCCGGGTCGAGCTCGAAGACCACTCCCGCTATCTCGATGTCGTCTCCGGCCTGAAAGCCCTCCGCCTCCAGCGCTCGCAGTACTCCGATCTTGCGCAGGCGTCCCTCCAAGTAGGCCATCGCGTCCTCGTTCTCGACGTCATAGCGCGCCACCAAGCGCTCGATTCCTCGGCCCTTTACGGCAAAGGAGTCGGGGCCGGTGCGCTCGACCACAAAGCCGGTGGAGGCCGCCGGGCGGAACACCATGTGCTCGGCGAGCACAGGCTGGACCCCGCCGACTGGCTGGGGGCTTACCGAAGCGCTGGCGCCTTGGTCGAACTCCGTGGCAGAGCTCGTGGCAGATCCAAAACCAACGCCACGACCGCTGCCCTGACCGGCTTGCTCGACAGCCGGCACGAGTCGCAGCAGCTCGACAGCCAGCTCTCCCAGTCCCGCACCGGTGGCGCTGGAGGTGGCGATCACCGGCACATCCGCACCAAGGCGCTCTGACCAGCGCGAGACCTCTTCGCTGACCTGCCGCGGCGGCACGAGATCGGCCTTGGAAAGCGCGAGCACGCGTGGGAGGCGAGCCAAACGCTCGTCGTGTGCGGCCAGCTCGTGCTCGATCGTGGCGTGATTGGCGAGCGCGTCTGCCTGCTCCTCGCCGCTGAGCTCTGGGGCTAGGTCCAGCACATGTACGAGCAAGCGTGTGCGCTCAACGTGGGCGAGGAAGTCGTGGCCCAAGCCGGCGCCTTCGCTTGCGCCCTCGATCAATCCGGGGATGTCGGCGATTACCAGCTGACGCTCGTCTGCCTCGAGCACCCCGAGCGCTGGCGAGAGCGTCGTGAACGGGTAACTCGCGACCTTGGGGGTGGCCCTTGTGAGGCGTGCCAACAATGAGGACTTGCCTGCGTTCGGCAGACCCACCAAGCCGACGTCGGCCAGCAGCTTGAGCTGTAGCTGCAGCCAGCCCTCCTCACCGACCAAGCCGCGCTCGGCAAAGCGCGGTGCTTGGCGCGTTGGCGTGGCGAAGCGCTTGTTGCCTCTTCCCCCCGAGCCGCCCTTGGCCACCAGCGCGCGCTGTCCCGCTGCCAGCAGGTCCCAGCGCCGTCCCGCGACATCGTCCTCGACTCCTTCGACCTGTGTGCCCGGCGGCACCCGTACGAGCAGCGTCTGGCCGTCGGCGCCGTGACGCTGAGAGCCTTCTCCGTGGCCGCCGCGACCGGCTCGGTAATGGGGTGTGCGTCGAAAGCTCCGCAGGTCGCGCAGCGAGTCGTCGCAGACGAGCACCACATCGCCGCCGCGGCCGCCGTCGCCGCCATCGGGGCCGCCCCGCGGAACGTGCGCTTCGCGGCGGAAGCCGGCCGAGCCGTCGCCGCCGGCTCCAGCCCTCACTTCGATTCGCGCGCGGTCGTCCAAAATCGAGCTATGCCTCTCCGCCCGCGCTCGCGGGCGGGCTATCTCAGTTGTTCTCGGAGAGCACGTTCACAACCCTGCCGCGGCGGCCGGTCGTGAACTGCAGTGTGCCCGCGGCGCGCGCGTAGAGCGTGTCGTCTTTGCCGATGCCAACGCCTGTTCCCGGCTTGAAGCGAGTGCCGCGCTGGCGCACGATGATCTCTCCGCCGGTGACGGTCTGACCGGCGAATGTCTTGACGCCAAGTCGTTGGGCGTTGGAGTCGCGGCCGTTGCGGCTGGATCCGAGTCCCTTCTTATGAGCCATTGGGGTCCTCCTGCTCCTTGCCACCGCGTGAGGCGGCGGCAGGTGTTTGGGGGGTATCGGTGGTGGGCTTGGCTGCGGCCTTGGCGGCCGACTCCTTCGCGGCCGCCCCCATCGAGATGTTCGTGACCTCGATCCGCGTGAGCTCCTGGCGGTGGCCGGTACGGCGCTTGTAGCCGCGCTTGGGCTTGAACTTGAACACGCGCAGCTTCTCGCCACGCTCGTGCGCAAGGACCTTCGCCGTGACCTTGACCTTCTTCAGCGAGGCGGCGTCGAATACCGCGTCCTCGGAGCGATACAGGATCGGCTCGAGCGCCACGCTTGCGCCCTCCTCGGCTGGGAGGCGCTCCACGAGCAGGGTCTGACCCCGCTCGACGCGGTACTGCTTGCCGCCTGTCTTGACGATCGCGTACATGTGCTCCTACTCCGAGGTTGCCGGGGCCTTAGCGGCCGAACGGCGCCGACCGCCTCTTCGGCCGCGGCGCCGTGGCTTGGATTGTAGGTCATCCTCGCCGCCTGCGTCCGCCGACTCCTGCGCGTCGGCCTGCGAGCCGCTTGCAACCGGCTCCTGCTCGGGCTCCGGCGGAGACTCTTGCGCGGATTGCGGCGGCGCGGCTCCATCTCCCAAATCGGCCTGTTCTTGCTCGCCCGTCTGCGACTCGCCGGTACTGGCTCGTGCCACTGGCTTCGAGCGTCTGCGCGGACGTTTGGCAGCGGGGCGCGCGGCCGGACGCGGCGCTGGACGTATCACCTCGCCGGACTCGTCGAGCAGCAGTGCGCTGGCCGCCGTACGGCCAACCGTCTCGATCCGCACCATGCGCTTCTCGCCGACGTTGCGTGCGGCACCGGCGATCGAGATGATGTAGCCGTCGAGCTTGGCGACGGCATCGTCCACATCGTACATGTGTGGCTCGACGATGTCCACGAGCACCTCGTCGCCCTCGCGGAACGGCAACGCGCGTTCTTCGACCTCCTCGCGCGTTCCCTGAAAGGTGATCGCGAAGTGGTCGAGCACAAGCCCTTCTGAACCCTCGAAGTGAAACGAGCGCTCCGTCTGGGCCTCCAGCGCGTGCAGCACGCGTGAGCCCTGCCCGGTGAACTGGGCGGTGACGCGCGGATTGATCTGTACGAGGAACGCCTCGGCGTCGGGGTGCTCGACCACAAGGTCGCGTAGCTTGCGCTCGAATTCGATCGCAATCGTCTCCTCCGAGCGGATCACGCCCTCTCCCTCGCAGGTGGGGCAGGGGCGACTCATGATCTCGCGCACCCCCTCGGTGACGTTCTGGCGGGTCATCTCTACCAGCCCCAAGCGCGATATCTCGGCGGTGAACGTCTTCGTGCGGTCCTCGTCGAGTGTTTTGCGCAGTGTCTTCATCACAGCGTCACGGTTGCGCGCGCGCGCCATGTCGATGAAGTCGATCACGATGATTCCGCCGATGTCGCGCAGACGCAGCTGGTTGACAACCTCCTCGGCCGCCTCAAGGTTGGTCTTAGTGATCGTGTCCTCGAGGCTCGCGCCCTTGCCTCGCCCGATGAAGCTGCCCGAGTTCACGTCGATCACGGTGAGCGCCTCGGCGTAATCGATCATCAGGTAGCCGCCGCTGGGAAGATCCACGCGCCGCGAGAGCACCCCGTCGATCGCCTCGGTGACTTTGTAGGCGTCGAGCAGCGGCTCCGGCTCCTCCCACAGCTCGACGCGCTCGACCAGCTCGGGGGCGGTGCGAGCGAAGAACGAGACCAGCCGGCGATGCTGCTGCTCATTGTCGACGATCGCGCGCTCGAAGTGCTCGGAGAAGATGTCGCGGACCACCCGTACTGAGAGGTCGGCCTCCTGAAAGACCATCTCCGGCGCCTGGATGTCCTCAACGCGCTTCATCAATACCTCGTGCAGCTTGTGCAGATACAGCAGCTCGCGTTCGAAGTCAGCCCGCTGCGCGCCGTGGGCCGCGGTGCGGATGATGACTCCCCCCTGGCCGATCTCGAGCTTGGCCGTCTGGCGGCGCAGGCGCTCACGCTCTTTGTCCTCCAAGCGACGAGACACGCCGACGCCCTCGCCGGTGGGCGCGTACACCATGTAGCGCCCCGCGATGGTGACCTCCATTGACAGACGCGCCCCCTTGGTTTTCAGGGGGTCCTTGACGACCTGCACGACGATCTCCTGCCCTGGCTGGAGCAGCTCTGAGATCTTGCGGCCACCGCCTCGTCCACGCTTGGGCGCCTCAACTCCTGGGAGCACTATCTCATCGACGTGCAGGAAGCCGTTCTTCTCAAGGCCTATGTCAACGAATGCGGCCTCCAAGCCGGGCAGCACGTTGTCCACCTTGCCCTTGTAGATGTTGCCGACGATCGAGCGCCCGCCGCGGCGCTCGATGTAGAGCTCAGCTATCCGGTAGCCGGCACCGGGGCGTGCGCTGGAACGCTTTGGGGCGCGCCCGGCGGAACGTGATGCCCCATTCGGGGCAGGTAGGGCGCCGGGCGTTCCGGCTGCCTCCAAGAGCGCAACGCGCGTCTCCGCGCGATCGACGCTGACAAGCACTTGCTTTCTCAATTTGATCCAGTCTTTCGAGATCTGTAATGGGTGGGACGAGCGGGTTTTCGATTCCCTGCGCCCGTGGTATCGCCGAGTCCCGTGCAAGCGGGCGCCAGACCTTTGCGGTCTCTGGCGCGGCCTTCGCTGGTTGCTGGGGAGTCTCGGCTGACATCTTCTCTAGTGGCGGACAACGCGGCCCTTCAGCGCCTGGGAGGCGCGTCCTTGGACGTAGATCGATTGCAGTAGACCCACTGCCAGAAGGGTTGTGATGACCGACGATCCGCCATAGCTCATTAGGGGCAACGTGACGCCGGTAATAGGCATTATCCCTACTGCCATGCCAACGTTCACGAAGACCTGGAACATCAGCATAGCCAGGACTCCGGCGGCGACCAGCGTGCCGAACAGGTCCTTGGACATCGTGAGGATCCGCAGCGTGCGCCAGATCAGCAGCGCATACAGCGACAGCACCAGCGCCGCGCCGACGAATCCGTACTGCTCGCCGACCGCGGCAAAGACGAAGTCGGTTTCGTCCTCGGGTACGTATTTGCCTTCGATCTGAGTCGATTCGCCCCCGCCGCGGCCGGTCTTCTGGCCTGAGCCGATCGCGACCTTCGATTGCAGTTGTTGGTAGGCACCTTCGCCGGTGCTACCCGACGGATTCAAGAACACGGTCAGGCGTTCTTCCTGATAGGGCTTGAGCACGTGCACGCCCACCGCGGGCGCGGCTACCAGCACGATCGCACCCGAGACGAGAACGAGCGCCACGAGGCCCGCCAACTGCTTCCAGGAGGTGCCCGCTACGAACAGCAGCATGAACGCGATAGCCATATAGACGAGCCCTGACCCGAGGTCCGGCTGGAGGATCACGAGCATCGAGGGCACGAGCGCCAAGATCAGAACGCGCGCGGTCGTATCGAGCTCGCGCAGTCTCCGCGAGCGGCCCACGACGAACGCCGACAGGGCGACTATCAGCAGCACCTTGCCGAGCTCGGAGGCCTGAAACGAGAACAACGGAAAATTAATCGCACGCGTCGAGTGCACCGAGCCCTTGATTTCGCGACCGAGCGCAAGCACCGCGAGGATGCTCAAGATCAGCGCGCCGTAGATTGGGTACATCAATCGGCGCAGGCGCGCGTAGTCAAATCGTGAGAGGGCCACCATCGCGACAAAGCCGACTACGAGGTAGATCGCTTGACGCTTTATGTAGTAGTGAGGGTCACTGGGGATCAGGTCGCGGGTGGCCACTCGCAGCGTGAGAATCGAGCAGACTCCAAGCCCGATCACCGCCAGCGTCAGCAGCGGATCGAGCGGTAGGCGCGCTGTACCCGCGAGGCCGCGAGCCGGGGCTTGGCGCTCGGCTGCGATTGGACTCAACGAGGACGCGGACATGGGCTCGTCAATGGTCGGGGTTGGTGCCGGTCTTTAGCGTCAATGGCTTGTGGAACCACTCGGAGGCGATCAGACGCGCGATCGGGGCGGCCGCTTCGTCGCCGAAGCCGCCCTGTTCGACGGTCGCCGCGATCACCAGCGGACGCTTGGGGTCGGGAAGGAAGCACATGTACCACGCCTGTTCGACCTGCCCTGCGCGTTCTGCGGTGCCTGTCTTGCCGTATACCGGGTGTTCTGACTGATTCCAGCCCGACCACACATCCGCTGAGGTTCCGCCCGGCGCGAAGGTCGCATCGTGGATACCTTCCATCACGTCGCTGAGATCGGAGTAGTTCAGGCGCACGTGGCCGAGAGGCGGGAATGAGAGCGCCTGCACCAGCTCGCCGTTTGAGTTATCGATCTCCATGCCCAGGTGCGGGCGCACGACTGTGCCGTTGCCACCGTTCATGTAGGCGCTGGCGAGTGTCGAGTAGGCGACAGCCATCTGCAGTGGGGATGTCAGCAGTTCGCCCTGTCCCACCGCCAAGTGCATGTTGTCGCCGACCGTCCATTCTTTGATTTCAGAGACGATGTGGCATTCTTCGGCGCCATGTGGGTGGGTGTGTTCGCACTTTTCCTGTAGTTCATTCTGCTTGCGCCGCCAGGCGGGATCGGGGATCGTGCCTTCTATCTCGTTGGGCAGATCGATGTGGGTTTCTTTGCCGATCCCCAGCTCGCGCGCCATTTTCTGGATCACAAGGCCACCGTGTTCGTTGGCGTACTCGCCGACGGTGAAGAAATACGTGTCAGAGGACACTGTCAAGGCCTGCACAAGCGGGACCGAGCCGTAGTCGGTCTTGCCAGAGTTGCAGAACTGCTCGGCACCAGCGGTAATGCATGCGCCCCCACCAAGCGCCTCGCTGGGGTTGATCACGTCCGCTTCGAGCGCCCCCATCGCCGTGATCGGCTTGAACGTCGAGCCGGTCGGGTATTGGCCTTCGACAGCGCGGTCGAGTAGCGGAGCGGGCGGGTCGATACCTTCGTTTGTGCCGGCACCCGCGAGCGCTTCGTACTCGGCGTTGGTGAGCGGTTTGGCGAAGATGTTGGGGTCATAGCTCGGATATGACCCCATTCCGTAGATGTCCCCGTTTAGCGGATCGATCGCCACGAATGCGGCGCCTGAGCCGGGGTTGCCTTTTGCCTGCGCGAGCCCCACGCCTTCGCGTAGCGCGCGTTCTCCCTCTCGCTGCAGCGCCAGGTTGACCGTCAGACGCAGGTCGTAGCCCGCCGTGGGCGGTGTTTCGGGGAGCTTGGCGCGCTGGGCCTGGTTTTCAGCGTTCACCTGCACACGACGCACGCCCGGCTTGCCGCGCATGTAGCGGTCGTAGTAGTACTCCAGGCCGGATTGTCCCACGACGGTGCCTTGTGGGACGCCTGCAAATGCCTTCGTCTTCAGCTCTTCGGTGTTGACTTGGCCTACATGGCCGAGTATCTGGGCGGCGAGATCCTTGTACGGGTAATGGCGGATCGCCACCTCTTCCTGGCGCACGCCGGGGAAGTCGTTGTGGCGCTCCCCCAGCACGGTGAGCGCCGCGAGCCCTGCGTCGGTCTTGACCGTCACCGGCGCGTAGGGCACCTGGACGATCCCCGAGATCACGCGTTCGTAGATCAATCGCGAACTGAGCCCGATCACCGGCGCCAGATGTCGCAGCAGCTTGCGCAATTCGGTCGCGGAATCCGGGATCGTGGGAATCGGTATCACCCGCAAACGGTGGGCATCGGCGAGCGCATGCAGTTCGCGAAGCTCGGCGCGCGTTGCCTTGTGATGAGCGCGCAGATGGATCGAACTCAGATAGCTCTCGTAGGCGGCGAGTCGCTGGCCAGCTTCGGTATACAGCTTCTCCGCCTTGGTCACACGCTCGCCATATTCGAGAGCCTGTTCTCTCACTGAACTGGGCAACGCGCTGGGCAGGATCTGCACCGCGTTGGTCACGCGGCTGGTGACGATCGGCTGGCCTTCGCTGTCGAGGATCTGCCCACGCGGCGCGGGAACCGCTATCGGTCGCTGGTCGTTGGCGCGAGCCTGCTGGACGTACTGTTCGCCGTTGAGTACCTGCAAGTACCACAGACGGAAGAAGACGATCCCGAACATCACGAGCGCGAACGTGCCGAGCATCGCTACCCGTACTGCGAGTTGGGGGGCTGAAACCCCACCCGCCCCACTGCGCGGCTCGCTCGGCCGCAGCCTGTCGATCGTGCTCACCGGTCGGAGCCTCGCGTGCGCGACAGCGGACTCAGACCGCCGGTCGTATAGGCGCGGCGGCGGCGGCGGCGCGGGTCTTGGGCCAGCCCCCCGACCAAACAGCGGCGCACGAACGCCCATAGTGGCAGCGCGAGAATCGTGTCGACGAGCACGCCAAGCACGATCTCGCGCACCAACTCGTAGCTCACAGGGGCATCAACCCCCAGCGAGAACTCGATCACCGAGTAGCCAATCATCGAGGCGCCGGCAGCGATGGCGCCGACGAGCAGGGGTGTAAGCGCCGCCTGCGGGTCGCGTACTTCCCGAAAGCGCCCCGCCCAGTAGCCGATCACAGTGAACGTGAGCGAGGTGAGGCCGAGTGTCTGCATCAGCGTGAGGTCGATTGCCAGGCCGACACAGAAACCGGTGATGGCGCCAATCGTGCAGCCACACAAGAGGCCGACAAACGCGACCAGCAGCGGGGTCAGATCGGCGGAGACCCCGAATATCGGGGTCTCCGAGACCACGCTGATCTGCACGAGTACGACTACGGCGCAGAGCAGTGCCACGCGCCACACCAGCGATCCCGGCAGCCACGCCGAGCTGGGCTGGACACCACGTGCGCCGCGGACCGGTCCGACCGCCGAGCTCACCCGCCGTTTCCCGTCTGGGCAAGCTGCCCGCTTTGAGCTTCTTCTTCAGAGCCGCCAGAGCGCCGAGAGGAGAGACCGGAGACGACGTTGCTGAGCGTTGCCGCACGCGAGCCTGCCGTGGACGTCAGCACCTGAACCGTTTCGAGACTGTGCAGGTTGGCTACTGGCGAGACGCTGACCGACTTGAAGCCGTTCTGTTCGTTGACCGAGGTGACTTGGCCGATCGGGATGCCCTTGGGGAACAGCGACTGGCCCGGGCTTGCGACTGTCCCCGAGGTCACCACATAGTCGCCCGGCTGGACGCCCGCGGTCGATTCCAGATAGGTCATCAACAGCCTCCCAGGTTCGCCGACCTCGGGCTGCACCATCCCGACGGTGCCGGTGGCGCTGACCTTTGCGGTAACTTCGACCGCGCTGTCGGTGATCAGGCTGACCTGCGCCGAGTCGGAAGCCACTTCGGTGACCTTCCCCAGAAGCCCTTCGCCGTCGATCACCGGGTCGTTGACATGGATCCCCGACGAGGAGCCGCGATCGATCAAGACGATCGAATACCAGATATTGGGCGACTGATAGGCGACGGTCGCGGTGACCGGGTTGTAATCGGCGATCGTGAGCTCGTGTTCGAGGTGGTAGAGCTTGAGCAATTGCCTGTAGGAGCGTTGATCTTCCTGGTTTGCCGTGTACTGGCTGCGCAGTTTGTCCAGCTGCTTGCGCAATTCGGCGTTCTGGCTCTTGGCTTTCAGAGTGCTGCCAAACCAGCCAAACAGGTCTCGCACAGGCTTGAGCGCCTTGTTGGCGCCATCCTGGATCGGCGAGACGACGGTCAGGAAGCCGCGCTGCACAGAGTGCAGACCACCGCTTGGAGCCTCGCCGAAATAGGCGGTCAGCAGTATCAGGGAGAGCACGACGAGCAGCGCGAGCACCGCACGTCTGCGTCGAACCGTCTTCTCATACACGAATTGGGACCTTCCGAAGTGTTCACTAGAAAGAGTACCCGCGTGCCGTGCGGGCAGCGGCAGACATATGGCGCCGGCAAAGCCGCTCGAGGCCGTCGAGCAACACACCGCGGACAGCGAACCGCGGACGGCCCGAGAGTTCGCTCATCGACGACGGCGACTGCGCGAGTTGCGGTTGGAGCGGTGGATCGCCTCGAACTCCTCGAGCGAGCGTCCCGACCCGACCGCCACGCACGTCAGCGGAGACTCCGCCAGGTGCGCGGGCATCTGTGTCTCCTCACGCAAGCGCTGATCGAGTCCTTGTAGGAGCGCGCCACCCCCGGCAAGCATGATCCCGCGGTCCATGATGTCCGATGCCAGCTCGGGCGGGGTGCGGTCGAGTGTCTCCTTGACCGCCTCGATGATCTGCGAAAGCGGCTCCTCGAGTGCTTGGCGGATCTCCTCGCTTGTGAGCACAACCGTCTTTGGCAAGCCTGCCACCATGTCGCGTCCACGAATCTCCGCCTGAAGCTCCTCCTCCATCGCACAGGCCGAGCCGATCTCGAGCTTGAGCTCCTCGGCGGTCTGTTGGCCGATCAGCAGCTTGTACTCCTT
The DNA here is from genome assembly GCA_963844095.1 of uncultured Solirubrobacterales bacterium. Classification (GTDB taxonomy): domain Bacteria; phylum Actinomycetota; class Thermoleophilia; order Solirubrobacterales; family Solirubrobacteraceae; genus Palsa-744. The sequence goes on along the minus strand of CAWJND010000006.1, from coordinate 92,158 downwards.
CTTCGCGTAGTTGATGATCGCCTCGTCCATCTCATCCCCACCAACCCTGATGGACTGCGAGACGACGATCCCACCGAGCGAGATGACCGCCACCTCGGAGGTGCCCCCGCCGATGTCGACAACCATCGATCCGGTCGGCTCCCCGACCGGCAGGCCGGCGCCGATCGCGGCGGCCATCGGCTCCTCGATCAGGTAGGCGGTGCGTGCGCCGGCCGACAGGCACGCCTCCTCCACGGCTCGCTTCTCCACGCCCGTCACGCCTGAGGGCACGCACACGACGACGCGCGGATGGGCCCAGCGGTTCTGGTGGACCTTCTGGATGAAGTGACGCAGCATCTCCTCGGTCACGTCGAAGTCGGCGATCACCCCGTCCTTGAGTGGGCGGATCGCTTGGATCGTGCCGGGGGTGCGACCGAGCATGCGCTTGGCCTCGATGCCCACCGCGTGCACCTCGCCGGTGCGCGAGTCGATCGCCACCACGCTCGGCTCGGACAGCACGATCCCACGCCCGCGTACATATACGAGCGTATTGGCGGTTCCAAGGTCGACCGCCATGTCGCGGCCACCGAACCCTGTGAGGTAGGTGAGGATGCTCATCTTTTAGGTAGGGAGCACGCCCGGATTCGGCTTCGCCTGGCCGGTTGGCTGGCATCCCGGCGCTCCGGTGCGTACCCGCGGGGAGTCTAGCGGACACCACCGTCCGGCTCGCAACCTTGACAGCGTATTTGCAGCGGAAAGCCCCTCAGGGCCGGTCGCGGGCCGGTACGGGGAAAAGCTCGGGGGCCATGTCCATGAGCGTCGCTACAGGCAGGCCGACGACGTTCTCGTATTCTCCACGAATCTCGCGCACCAGCATTGCTCCAATCCCCTGGATCGCATAGCCGCCGGCGCGGCCGCGCCACTCGCCGCTTGCCACATACCAGTCGATCAGCTCCTCAGAGCACTCTCTGAAGACGACCTTCGTTCGTGCCAGCTCGACTTGCTCTCGATCTCCGCTGAGCAGCGCGACGCCACTGAAGACGGTGTGCGTCTGCCCGCACAGCGCCGTGAGCGTCTCGCGTGCCTCATGCTCACTTGCCGGCTTGCCGTAGATACGAGTACCGAGCGCCACCAGCGTGTCGACGCCGAGTACTGCCTCTTGCCCACCGGCTGTGTTGGCCGCGCGCGCCTTCAGCAGCGCGTTCTCGACCGCCACCTGCTCGGGCTCGCCCTGCTCGATCTCCTCGACATCGGTCGCGCGCACCGTGAAGGACACCCCCAGACGCTCGAGGATCGCCCGTCGCTGCGGGGAGGCTGAGGCGAGCACGAGCGGACCGATCCCGCTCATGACTCGCTCAATCTCGCCGCCGTGAAGATCTGGATCGCCGTCGCGGCAGCGGCTGCGCCGCTGCTCAGGCCGAGAGCTCGGGAAAGAACAATGCCGCCTCGCGGGCCGCTGACTCAGCCGAATCTGAGCCGTGGACCATGTTCTGGCCCATCTCGATGGCGAAGTCGCCGCGGATCGAGCCGGGAGCGGCATCGAGCGGATTGGTGGCGCCGATCGTCTGCCGAGCCGCCTTGACGGCGTCGAGACCCTCAAGCACCATCGCCACGATCGGCCCTGAGGTGATGAACTGCACCAGCTCGCCGAAGAACGGCTTCTCAGCATGCTCGGCGTAGTGGCGCTCTGCCAGCTCGCGCGTCACGGTCATGTGTCGCAGCGCGACGATGCGCAGGCCCTTACGCTCGAAGCGAGCGATGATCTCGCCTGTGAGCGAGCGGGCAAAGGCATCCGGCTTTACGAGGATCAACGTGCGGTCCATGTGTTCCTTTGGTTCGTAGGAAATAGTCGCGGCCGGGGCCGGCTGGTCTTGAGAAAAATGCTCGAATGCGCTCAGGAGGTCGGGCGCGGACGACGTGCGCGCGGACGCGAGCTCGGCTTGACGGTGGTTTCAGGCTCCGCGTCCTCCCCCCCGGTCTCGGGGTCCTCAGCAGGGCTCGACTCAGAGGCGAACGAGACCTCGCCGACGAAGGTGGCGGGCTCAGGCGCCCTTACAGCAGCTCGCTTGGCCGCGCGCGCACGGGCCGGCGATACCGCCTCCGCATCGAGTGCGGTCACCTCCAGTTCGTCCTCGGCGCCGGCGCTGGTACGAGCTGTGGCCGCGGCGCTCGCTCGCTCTGAGCGGGTCGCCCTTCGCGTAGCCTTGGCGGTCGTAGGCACGTCTGTCTCGCAGTACGGGCAGATCGTCCAGGCACGATCGAGTGGTCGCGAGCAGCTGACGCAACGCTCCTTCAGCTTGCGCAGGCAGCTCGGGCAACGAATGAAGTCGCGATCGATGCGATAGTCGCAGTGCGGGCAGAGGCTGTAGTCCAGTTCGTGCAGCCGCGCTTCAGCCGCCTGCAACTCCAGTTCGCGCTCACGCACATCCTCCAGGTACTCGGGCGGACGCAGGATCATGTAGACGATCGTCCCCACGAACGGGAACAGCGACGCGACCGTGGCGCAGCCGACCAGCATCGGATCGGCAATGCGACGACGGGCGTCCGCGTAAGTCCAGTACAGCAACGAGAAGTACAGGACCACGACGAACAGGATCAACAAGTCGATGACCAGGCTCAAGCTTTTGCTTTCGATTCCGAAGTAGGCGATTGGTGGTGACATCGATGACCCTATACGGCTCCGCTGAGGGATTTCCCTGCAAGCACGCGTGAAACGGGGCGCTTCGATCCAGGATGGCGCATCGGGCGGCCGAGTTTAGAGGCTATCGGGCAAAAAATGCGCGATCAATCCCTAGCAGGGCATGTTCTTGCAGGCCTCCGGCCTCACAGAAACAGCCGGCCGAAGCCGTAGCCGGCAGCAAAGAACACGAGGATCACGAGCGCCACGATCAGGGCGACTGCGCCGATCATCGTCAGTACCGATGGGCCGTCATCGTTCACGGCGACCCCCTTCCCTGCAAGTGCTCTCGTTGCTCGTCGCGTTCTCCATGCCCTGTCGCGACATCCAGATCGAGCTCGCCTGCGTGGGCGAGCAGATCTCCGACCAGATATACAGATCCAGTTGCCAGAACCGCGGCTCCGCGCTGACGCGCCCAGTTGCGCGCCGCCGCCAACGCTTTGACTGGCTGTGACTCGCACGTGCACCGCTCGAAGCCGAGCTGGCCGGCCAGCGATTGCAGCGTCGCCGGCGAGAGCGCTCTTTGACTCGGGGGCGCGGTGAACCAGGCCTGCTCGCACAACGGCAACAGCGCACGGAGCATGCCGGCGGCATCCTTGTCCTCGAGCACCCCGAGCACCAGCGCCAGCGGGCGTCCGTCAAGCAGCTCGGGCAAGGACTCCACTAGTGCCGTGATCGCGGCTGGATTGTGCGCGCCATCCACCACTGTGAGCGGATCGTCCCCGAGGACTTGCATACGGCCCGCAACCAACGTGGAGATCGCGGCGTCTCGCACGGCCTGCTCGCTCAAAGGGAGTCCTGATCGCTGCAGGTAGGACTCCGCCGCCAGCCGCGCGAGCGCGAAGTTCTCACGCTGGAAAGAGCCGCGCGCGCCCATCTGTAGATCCTCGGGAGCTGCATCTGCGATCAAGAGCTCGGCGCTACGTTCGGCCGCGACGCGGCGTGCGAGCGCAAGCACCTCCGGCTGCAGCTGGGAACCAACTGCCAGCACCGAATGCTCGCCGAGGACCGCGAGCTTCTCAGTGGCGATGTCGGCAAGCGTAGGGCCAAGCCAGCGTGTGTGCTCGAGGCCAACGTTGGTGAGTGCAGCCAGCTTTGAGTCGATCACGTTGGTCGCGTCGTAGCGACCGCCGAGACCTGCCTCGACGACAACCACCTGGGCGTCACGTCGCGCGAGCTCCCAGAAGGCAGCGGCGGTCAGCAGCTCGAACTGGGTCACGTGGTCATCCTCGGCGAGGGTACGGTTGACCCGCTCAGCCGCCCAAGCAGCGCGTGCGATCGCCGCCGCGAAGGCGTGAGTCTCGACATCGCGCTCGCCGATCTGAACGCGCTCGGAATAGGACAGGAGGTGCGGCGAGAGGTAGCAGCCGCTACGCAGCCCGTGGCGCTCGAGGATCGCCGCGATCATGCGTGTGGTCGAGCTCTTTCCGTTCGTGCCCACCACATGGATCGAGTCAAAGCTGCGCTCGGGCGATCCGAGCACCGTCATCATGCGGTGCATTCGATCCAGCCCGAAGCGCATCCCGAACAGCTCAAGTGAGCGCAGATGACGCTCGGCGTGCTCGGGGCTCCAATCCTGGCTCATAAGGCCTCCAGCTCGGCGCGCTCGGGGCTCAAATCCCGGCTCATAGGACCTCCAGCTCGGCGCGCAAGCGCCCAAGACGCTCGCGCTCGCCCTCGACAACGGCTGCCGGCGCCTTCTCCACAAAGCCTGGGCGCTCCAGCTTACCCTGCACGCGCTCGATCTCGGCGATCAGCTTCTGCTTGGCGACCTCCCGTCGCCGCTCGGCCGCGCCGAGATCCAGACCCTCCCCCGAGAGCACCTCGACTGTGCCGCCGGGGATGGGGACGGAGGCGACCGCGGTAGGCGCGGCCGTAGGCTCCCACCCGCCCGCGACGGAAGCACCCCCATTAACGGGGCCTGCGTCCGCCGCATCGAGTGCCTGAGACTGCTCATACTCGGGGAGAAGCTGCAAACGCGCCAAGCGGGCAAGTAGCGGACCGGTCATCTCGTAGCCATCCGCGCAAAGACGCGCGGCCACGAACTGACCAGCCTTGGCGCCGACCGAGTCTCGCCAGCCGCGTACCAGTGTTACCGCCTCGATCGTGCGCGCCAGCTCGGCCTCCGCCTGCAGGTCGATCAAATCCTCTCGAGCGCGTGGGTAGGCAAACCCGGCGAGCAACTCGCCAGTGTCGTCGAGGTATCGCCAGAGCTCCTCTGTGACAAACGGGATCAGCGGATGGGCCATGGCGACCGTCTCGCGTAGCACGTAGAGCAACGTCGCGGCGAGCTCCTGCCTACCGTCATCCTCGCTGCCCGGCTCAGCGAGATCGGGCAATCGCTGCTTGACGATCTCCAGATACCAGTCGCACAACTCCCCGTAGACGAAGTCATAGAGGCCGAGCGCGGCATGGGAGAAGTCGTACTCCTCGATGCGCGCGGCGGTGTCAGCCAGGACCCGTGTGAGCCGTGAGAGGATCCAGCGATCCTCCACCGCGCGCGGCAACGGCTGCGGCTCGACAGCCTGTGCGCGCTCCGATCCCAGGCTCGCGTCGATACGCACCAGCACGAAGCGCGCCGCGTTGAACAGCTTGTTAGCCAGCGCCTGCCCTTGCTGAACCTTCTCGGCGGAGTAGCGAACGTCCTGCGTGGAGGACATCGCAAGCAGGCCGAAACGCACCGCGTCGGCGCCGTGGCGGTCGATCTCCTGCAGTGGGTCGATGCCTGTCCCTAGCGACTTGGACATGCGCCGCCCGTCGGGCGCCTGGATCACCGAGTGGATATAGACGTCAGAGAACGGCACATCGCCGGTCAGCTCGATCCCCATCATGATCATGCGCGCGACCCACAGGAACAAAATGTCCCTGGCGGTGGAGAGCACGTTCGTCGGGTAGAACGCTTTCAGCTCGGGGGTGTCCTGCGGCCAACCGAGCGTTGCAAACGGCCACAGCGCGGAGGAGAACCACGTGTCCAGCACGTCCTCCTCTTGGCGGAGGTGCCCTCCGCACTCCGCGCAAGCATCTGGTGCGCTGAGCGCCACGTTAACGTGACCGCAGGTCTCGCAGTAGTAGACGGGCAGGCGGTGACCCCACCAGAGCTGGCGTGAGATACACCACGGACGGATGTTCTCCATCCAGTCCAGGTAGACGCGCCGGTGGTTATCCGGGACGATCCGCACACGTCCCTCACGCACGGCGGCGACAGCCGGGCGCGCCAGCTCGTCCATGCTCATGAACCATTGCAGCGAGATCAGCGGCTCGATGCGCTGGCCGGAGCGGTGCGAGTAGGGCACCTCGTGCTCGTAGTCCTCGCGCGCCACGATCCGACCTTCACGCTCCAGCTCGGCGACAACTGCCTCACGCGCCTCCATAACGGTAAGGCCGGCGAAGCGCTCGCCGGCCTCGGCGGTCATGCGCCCGTCCTCGCCGATCACCGATACCTGATCGAGCTCGTGGCGCTGGCCTATCTCGAAATCGTTGGGATCGTGTGCCGGAGTCACCTTCAACTGGCCAGTGCCGAAATCCATCTTCACGTAGTCGTCGGCGATGATCTGTAGATGCCGCCCGACTAGCGGCAGGATCGCCTTGCGCCCGACCAGTGCCCGGTAGCGCTCGTCCTCAGGATGGACCGCCACTGCGGTGTCACCGAGCATCGTCTCGGGACGAACGGTGGCGATCGTGACGCTGCCACCCCCCTCGACGTCGTAGCGAATCGAGTAGAGCGTGTCTGTCTCGCGACGCTCTTCGACCTCTAGGTCCGAGATCGCCGAGCGACTACCCGGATCCCAGTTAACGATGTAGCGATCGCGGTAGATCCAGCCCTTCTCGTAGAGGTTGACGAAGACCTGCACGACCGCGCGGGCATAGCCCTCATCGAGCGTAAAACGCTCTTCGGAGTAGTCGCACGAGGCGCCAAGCCGCTTGAACTGCTCGACGATCGTGCCGCCATAGTGCGCTCGCCACTCCCACACGCGTTCCACGAACGCTTCACGCCCCAACTCGTGACGATTGATGCCTTCGGCGAGCAGCGCCTTCTCTACCTGCGCCTGCGTGGCAATCCCAGCGTGGTCGGTACCGAAGATCCACTTCGTGCGTCGGGTGGACGGGAACTTCATCCGGTTGTAGCGAATCAAGGTGTCTTGCACCGAGCCGTTGAGCGCGTGGCCCATGTGCAGCGAGCCGGTTACGTTCGGCGGGGGTACTGCGATCGAGTAGTTCTCGCTCGCCTCTCCGTCTGGCTCGGGATGAAACAGGCCTGAAGCGAGCCAACGCTCAACGATCTGCGGCTCGACCTGTACGGGCTCAAACCGGGTGCGATCTTCAAGCTCTTTGATGCGCTCGCTCATGGAGCGTGAGTGTACGCAGGGGAGCTGCTGCTACTGCGCGAGACCGCCGAACAGCGCAAACGGGCGGGCCGGTCCATTCACCGCTACCCATGCATCCCAGGCGGAGCCCTCCACGTCGAGGGTCGAACCCTGTGGGGCCTCGGAGCGCAAGCGCTCGGCGAGCGCACGCGCGTCGTCCTCGTCCTCAGCGCCGAGCGTGAGATGGCGCCAATGGCGCTGCACCGGGATGCCCTCGGCGGCGAGGCGCTCGGCAAACGCGTGCGCGTCATGATGGGTGGGAAGCGTGACACGCACTTCCCACGCCGGGTAGCCGGTTTGCTCTGACTCCTCGGTCTCCAGCTCCTCCAGACGCTTATGCTCGGCGACATGCTCAGCGGAAGTGCTGGGCAACGCGAGCGAAGCGTCCTCCCAACGCTCCTCCTCAGGGTGCCAACGCCAGGAGCTGACCTGCGCGGCGATGCCCTTCTCAGAGAGGATCGCTTCGACCGCTGCCTGTGCGCTCGCGGCCTCATCGCTGGAGTCGGCGTACAGGAAGACATGCCCGTCCTCGTGGCTTACGGCGACGTGTTCTGGGCTTGGAAGGCCACCACTGCCATCGCGCTCGTGCGCCTCCAACGCGTGCAGCAGCTCGTGCACTTGTGCGCGCGACAGCTCCACGCGGATGCGGAAGTCGTCATGCATGGAGATCACCGATCTGTATGGACATGGCGGGGGATGCTAGCGGACAGCGCCGCTGGCGGACAAAGCTTGGCGCTCTGCATATCGCAGATCCCATTTATAACCCGTTGGTTATAATCGCGTTTTCGACATGTCCCAAGCCGCAACACTCCTCCGCGAGGCTCGCTACGCGGCAGGCCTCACCCAAGCCGCGCTCGCCGAGCGACTCGATGTCAGCCAGGCCGCTATCGCCAAGCTGGAGCGCCAAGGAGCCAACCCAACCGTGGAGACACTCGACAATGTCCTACGGGCCACCGGACACCGTCTGGAGCTAAGCGCCGCCCCCGCGCGTCGGCTTGACGCAGACGAGAACCCTTCCGACGAGATTTACTAAGCCGACTCCTCACGCAAGGAGCGCTCGGCTGGCTCCTCTGGCGCGGCTTCGGTGACGAGGGTAGGCGTCGTGCCTTTCTCGACCGTGTCGCGCGTGACGACGCACTTCTTGACGTCGCGGCGGGAGGGCAGCTCGAATTGGACCTCGAGCAGGATCTCCTCGATGATCGAGCGCAAGCCACGCGCGCCGGTTTCTCGCTCAAGCCCCTTCTCCGCGACCGCCAGCAGCGAGTCCTCGGCGAACACGAGCTCGATGCCGTCGAAGGAAAAGAAGCGCTGAAACTGCTTGACCAGCGCGTTGCGCGGCTCGGTGAGAATCGAGACGAGATCCTCGCAGGTGAGCTGGTGAACAGCTGACATGACCGGCAAGCGTCCGATGAACTCGGGAATCAGGCCGTACTCGATCAAGTCCTCGGGCAGGCAGTGCTCGAATATTTCGCCGGTGTCGCGCTCAAGTTTGGTTTCGATCGCCGAGGCAAAGCCGATGCCATTGTGGCCAATGCGTCGCTCGATCACCTTGTCGAGATGCGCGAACGCGCCTCCGCAGATGAACAAGATGTTGGTCGTGTCGATCGTCAGAAACTCCTGGTGGGGGTGCTTGCGTCCCCCCTGCGGCGGCACGGATGCCTGTGTACCCTCGAGGATCTTCAACAGCGCCTGCTGCACGCCCTCGCCGGAGACGTCCCGAGTGATCGAGGGATTGTCGGCCTTACGCGCGATCTTGTTGACCTCGTCGATGTAGATGATCCCGGTCTCGGCCTTCTTGACGTCATAGTCGGCGGCCTGGATCAGCTTGAGCAGGATGTTCTCGACGTCCTCGCCGACATAGCCCGCCTCGGTCAGCGCTGTGGCGTCGGCAATCGCGAACGGCACGTTCAGGATGCGTGCAAGGGTCTGAGCCAACAGCGTCTTGCCGCAGCCGGTGGGGCCGAGCAGCAGGATATTGGACTTCTGCAGCTCGATGTCAGAATCCTCAGACTGCATCATCTGCACGCGCTTGTAATGGTTGTAGACAGCAACCGACAGCGTGCGCTTGGATGCCTCCTGGCCGACGACATACTCGTCGAGCACGTCGTAGATGGCGCGCGGCTTGGGCAGGTTCTCGAGGTCGAACGCGGGCGGTGCCGCCAACTCCTCATCGATGATCTCGTTGCAGAGATCGATGCACTCGTCGCAGATGTAGACGCCGGGGCCTGCGATCAGCTTCTTGACTTGCCGCTGAGACTTGCCGCAGAAACTGCAGAGGAGCTGCTCGTTGGAATCGGTTGGTCTGGCCATAATTTGTGTCTTTTTATCCCTGGTGAAACGTTACATCGCAAAAGCGTCTAGGACGCTCGCTGAGCAAGCGAGGCAAGGACGCAGGGAGCGAAGTGTGCTCAGCACATGAGCGACCGAGGACGCAGCCTCGCGCCGCTCAGCGAGCGTCCTAGTGTTCTGAGATCACACGGTCGATTATGCCGTACTCCTTGGCCTCCTCGGAGCTCATGAAGTAGTCGCGCTCCGTGTCCTTGCTGACTTGGTCGAGCTTCTTGCCCGTGTGTTTGGCGATGATCTCATCCAGGCGTTTGCGTACGTCGATGATCTCCCTCGCGTGGATCTCGATGTCGCTTGCCTGCCCCTGGAAGCTCGATGAGACCTGGTGGATCAGAATCTTCGCGTTGGGCAGCGCCATGCGCTTGCCTTTAGCCCCTCCGGCCAACAGCAGTGCCCCCATCGACATCGCGATGCCGACGCAGATCGTCTGCACGTCTGGCTTGATGAACTGCATCGTGTCGTAGATCGCAAGGCCGGCATACACCGAGCCGCCCGGCGAGTTGATGTAGATCGAGACATCCTTGGTGGGGTCCTCGGACTCCAGATGCAACAGTTGGGCGACGATCAGGTTGGCGACCTGGTCGTCAACCGGCGTGCCAAGAAAGATGATCCGCTCGTTGAGCAGACGGCTGTAGATGTCGAACGCACGCTCGCCTCGCGAGGTCTGCTCAACCACCATTGGTACAAGTGGGCTCATGGTCCTCGCTTCAGTTTCGCTTTACAGGCCGGATTCCTTCTGAACATATCCCGAGCGGGTGCTGACTAGGCTAGCGCTCCGGCGTCCAAAGTCTCGCCGCAGCTGCCTCACCGGCGCCCTCGCCCTGCTTCTCCTCGGACTCTGGCGTCCAAAGCTTCTCACGCGCCTGGGCCTGCTCAAGAGGGATCGGCGTGGCCTCAGAGGCGATCAGCTCGACAGCCTGGCGGGCAGCGAGATCCTCGCGGATGTCCTCCAGGCGCCCGGAGTCGCGCAGCTCATCGAGCAGCTTCTGTGGCTCGACCCCCTCGCGCTCTGCCGTCGGAATCAGGACCTCGAGCAGGTCCTCCTCGCTCGGCTCGATTTTCTCGGCCGCGACGACCGCGGCGATCACCGCCTCGCGGCGAAGCGACTGACCGGCGTCGGGCAGCAGCTCGGCGATCATGTCGTCCTCCTCGCGTCCGGTGATCTTCAGATACACCTCGCGGGTGATGCCCCGGTGCGAGAGGGAGTGCAGCATGCGATCCCACATCTCGCGGGCCTTTGCCTGAATGAGCGCCTCAGGTGTCTCGACGTGAGCTTCTGACGCCGCGACGTCGAGCGCGGCCTCGCGAAACTCGGCCTCGATGCGCTTGCTGTCAGCGTCCGCCAGGCGCGTGCGAATGTCCTCGGTGAGCTCCGCGACCGAGTCAAAGCCCATGTCCACGGCGAAATCCTCGTTGACCTCTGGAAGCAGCTTGTGCTTTACCTCCTTGACCGCCACCTCGAAGGAGGCGTCGGCGCCCGCCAGCTGCTCGCTCTGATAATCCGCTGGAAAAGAAACCTCAATCGTCCGAGCATCCCCCGCCGCGGCTCCCTCCAAGCCTTCCTCGAAGCCGGGGATCAAGTTGCCCGAGCCGAGCTCTATGAGCTGATCGCGCCCCTCCCCGCCCTCAAACGGCTCGCCGGCGGTCGATCCGAGATAGTCCATTACGACGAAATCGCCTGCGGCTGCTGGGCGCTCGACGGTCTCCAGTCGCGCCAAACGATCGCGTAGCCCGTCGATCTCCTGCTGGATCGCCTCGTCCTCCACGACGACCTCGCGGCGACCGACCTGGAGGCCCTTGTAGTTGCCGAGTTGTGCGGTCGGCAACACACCTATCTCGATCGAGAACTCCAGTGCCGCGCCCTGCCCGGGGAGATCGGCGAGATCCAGCTGTGGATCTCCCACCGGCACGATGCCGGCCGTCTCGATCGCATCCGAATACCAACTGCCCAAGGTGTCGCGGACCGCTTCCTCCAGCACCACCTCGCGTCCCACGCGCTGGATCACCAGCGGCGCCGGGACCTTGCCGCGACGAAAGCCGGGGAGCTTCATTTCGCGGCCCAACTGACGGGCCTTGCGCGCCAGGCGATCCTCGATCTCACTCGGGGGGACTTCCACCTGCACGCGCACGCGCGACTCGGGTAGCTCGGTGACGGTTGTCTTCAAAGCCGTTGGCATGGCTGCCACGATACCGTGCAAGCCGATGCTGGTTCGCGCTCGTGGCATACGCCGTCTGGAGGCTTGGCTTTGGACGGGCCCTGCCGGACACCTCCTCGGTGGCTCGCTGGACTTCGCGCAAGCACTGGTGCGCTATGTGCGTGCCCGGCGCGGCGGCCACGCGCCCCGCTGACCGAAATCATCGAGCGGGGCGCCCCTCTATGAATCGCTACGCGGTTGCGACCACGTGGCCGTCAAACGCCAGCGCCTTGCCGCGCGGGACGACGAGCACCGGGCAACCGGCATTCTCGATCAGGTTCTCGCTGGCGGCGCTGAGCGAGACACGACCCTCCTCGGTCTCTGGGCGTGAGCCGACCACTATCAGGCCGGCCTCTCGCTCTGCCGCGACGAGCTCTGCTCCAAACGCCCGGGCAAGCGCCTCGGCGGTCGCCTGGGCGCCACCGTCGCCGGCCACCGCGATACCACGCGTGAGCTGTGAATCGCCGTTCTGCGCATATCCGGCTGGGGCGATCGCGACGGCGACGTGGCCGCCGTTCAGCAGACGCTGCGCGGAGTTGCCGACTGTGACGCTGCCCTTGGCGGTGTGCGAATCCGAGCAGAACACGATCATGTCGGCGTCGGTCTGCGCGGCCAGCTTGCTCAGGCCCCCGGGGGTTGAGGGGTCGGTGATGACGTGACGGGGAGCATCGCTGTCGCCGAGTAGCTCTGTGCCCTTGCGCAGCAACTCTTCGGCCTCGTGCTGGGCGAGGATCTCGCGACTGGTCTCATCCTCGGGCGCGTGGCGCACGTACGCGAGCGACACCGTGGCGCCAGCGCTTGCGAACAGCCGGCCGAGCGCAACCGCGTCGTCCTCGTTGTTGGTTCCGTCATAGGAGATTACGATGTTGGCGGACATTTTCGAACTCTTTCTCTTGTGCCGTTTCGCCCGGCTTCGTTTTGTTGCCTGGCGCCTATTGCCGTCTTGTTGGCGATCGTCCTGTGGCACGATCCAGACTGAACTTCCATTACATGGTGCCCATTCCCTGCCATCAGCACCAGTGAACCTCGTAATCTGAGCTATAAGGACAGCTAATGCTCAACGTTGCTCGATTGCGAGTCCTTGTCGAGGTCGCCAGACGCGGCTCGTTCTCCGCCGCGGCCGATGCGCTTTCCTACACCCAGTCGGCCGTGTCCCAGCAGGTCGCGACGCTGGAGGCCGAAACCGGCATGACGCTGCTGGAGCGTCACGCGCGTGGCGTCCGCGTGACCGCCGCTGGACAGGCGCTCGTGGAGCACGCCGAAGGCATCCTTGCGCGCTTGGAAGCGGCGGAAGACGAGCTGTCGGCGATTGCCGGCCTGCGGGCCGGTAGATTGCGCATGGCCTCCTTTCCAACCGCGGGCGCGACGTTGATGCCGCTGGCGATCGCAACGTTCCGTTCGCGCTATCCCGAGCTGGAATTGACGCTCGCCGAGGGCGAGCCCGAGGAAATCGCGCCGCGACTACACGCCGGCGAGTTCGATCTCGCGCTGCTGTTCGAGTTCGATGAAGACGCCGGCGCCGAGGGCTTGACGCGCGTGGAGCTGCTGGAGGATCCGATGTATCTGGCGCTACCGCGGGAGCACATGTTGGCCCAGAAGAGCGATCTGCGCCTGGAGGATCTGCATGGCGAGGCGTGGGTGCAGACCTCCCGCTCCAGTCCCTGCGCGCGCCATGTCGTGCGCTCTTGTCACGCCGCCGGCTTCGAGCCGAATGTCGCGTTTGAGAGCGACGACTACCAGACGGTTCAGGGACTTGTCGCCGCCGGGGTCGGCGTCGCGCTGATTCCCGAGCTGGCGCTGTCGGTCGTGCGCGAGGACATCGCGATCCGCACGCTTGCTCCAAGTCCCCCCGTGCGTCAGGTGATCGCGGCGGCGCCAACCGACGCGCGCCTCAGTCCGGCGACACCGGCGATGCTGGAGATCCTTGCGCACGCAGCCGAGCGCTATGAGTCGCTTCGAGCTCCGCGTACCGATTGAGTGAACATCATTCTGTACGGGGGCGCGCATGCGCGCCCCCGCGGGGCTGCACATGTGCAGCCCCGGACCGCGGCGCATGCGCCGCGGTCAACTGCGATCAAGAGTCTCTGATGATCGATCCCGCCAGGGAAAACGCACCGCTCCAAGCGTTTGCACCTCGGGCTCCAGCTGTACGCCAAAGCGCTCGATCACACGACGGCGACCCTCCCCCATCAGCGCCATCACGTCGGCCGTTGTGGCAGTACCCGTGTTCTCTATGAAATTGGCGTGCTTGGGCGCAAAGCGCGCACCACCGACGGCCAGACCATTGCATCCGGCCTCCGACAGCAGCAGCCCGGCGCTGCGGCCCTCGGCCTTCGGATCCTCTTGCGGGTTCTTGAAAGTGGAGCCGAACGTCTTGATTCCCTGAGGTTGAGCCTCGTGGCGGCGTGCACGCATCTCGGCAAGTGTCGCCTTGACGGTATCCACATTGGCCGTCTCAAGCGCGAACGAAGCGTGCGCGACGACTTCCCCCTCGGCCAGATTGGAGTGGCGATAGCCGAAGCCCAACTGCTCCGCCGTGCGGCGCTCGATCCCCTCAGCGGTGACGATCTCCGCCCACTCAAGTGTGTCTGCCAGCTGGCCGCCATAAGCGTTCGCGTTCATCCTGAGCGCGCCTCCGACGCTGCCGGGAATGTTGACGCCGAACTCGATGCCCGACAGCCCCGCCTGAGCCGCGCGGGCGGCAACCGAAGGCAGACGCGCCCCGCCACCGCACACGATGCGCTCCCCTTCGTGCTGGACCTGAGCCAACTTGCGATCGAGCTTGATGACAAGGCCGGGGACGCCCTCGTCGGCGATCAGCAGATTCGAGCCCGACCCCACCACGGCGATCGGGACCTCGATCGCGCTCGCCCAGACGAGCAGCTCGCGCAGTTGAGCATTGCTCCCGGCGCGGGCGAAATAGTCAGCGTCGCCGCCGGTTCGGATCGTGGCCAAACGGGCGAGCGGAAAATCGCGTTGCACGATCGACGGCGCGGTCTTCGGCGAATCTCTAGAGGCCATCGTCACCCACCAATCGTCGTCCTAGCGCATCCACGTCGCCGGCTCCCATCACCACGCACAGATCGCCATCTTCAAGTAGTTCGCCGAGCGTCTGATGTGCCTCATCGAAACCAGCCCGCCGCAGCACTTCACGTCCTTCGGCATGCGCAATGGTCGAGTGCACGAGCGTCTCTCCGCTGATGCCGGGATGATCCTCGGCGCGCTCACGCGCCGGATAGACGTCGAGCACCACGACGACGTCGGCAATTGCAAGAGCTGCGCCAAACTCATCCGCAAGCAGCGCCGTGCGCGAATACAGGTGTGGCTGGAAGACCGCCACGAGTCGCCTCGGACCAAGCGTGCGGGCTGCGTTCAAGGTGGCCACCACCTCAGTCGGGTGGTGAGCGTAGTCATCGATCACGACTGCTCCACTCGCGGTCACTCCGAGACGCTGAAAGCGCCGCGCAGCGCCGCTGAAGCCCGCGATCGCCGTGCGGGCACTATCGGCGAGCCCCACCAGACGCGCGACCTCGAGCGCAGCCACCGCGTTGCGGGCGTTGTGAGTACCAGGAACCGTGACGTGCACGTCCGCCCCCCGCCAACAAAAATGCGAGCCGCCTGACTCCAGTTCCGGCGCCGCCACGTCATAAGCGACGACCTCGACGTTTCTTATGTGCCTCGCGCGCGCGGATGAGCTAGGCAAAGCCTGGCCTGCCTCCATCTCCGAACCGTTCACCTGGATCGCGCTGGAAGCGGTGACGGGCGAAAGCAGAGCCAGCAAATCGGGCCTGTCCCAAATGACGACGGCCCGCCGCGCCAGAGCGAGAAATTCACGGAAGGCCTCGCGCAACTCCTCCAGCGTGCCGAATGTGGCGTGATGGTCGAGCTCGACGTTCGTGAGCAGCGCGATCTCGACATCGAGGCTGAGCATCGAGCGATCGGACTCGTCGGCCTCGACCACCAGCCACTCGCCCTCGCTCCAGTGTGAGTTGGCAAGGCCCGGCCCGACCGAACTACCGACAAGCCAGCCGGGGTCGATTCCGCCCTCGCGCAGCAGGTGCACGATCATCGAAGCGGTGGTCGTCTTGCCATGAGCACCCGCGACGGCGATCGTGCGGCGCAGCTTGCTCAGCTCGGCTAGCAGCTCTGCTCTGGGACGGTCGGGGAGTCCTCGCTCGCGAGCGGCGAGACGCTCGGGGTTGTCGACCGGGACGGCGCTGGAGTAAACGATCTCGACATCCCCGCCATCTGGCACGTTGGCGGCATCGTGTCCGATGCTCGCCTCGAGCACACCCTCCTCGCGCAAGCGCTCGGAGTGCACGCTCGATGCCCTATCGGACCCGCTCACGTTTGCGCCGAGTGCGTGGGCCGCACGCGCATAGCCGCTCATCCCGGCGCCACCGACTCCAACGAAGTGCAGGCGACGCCGCGTCCATGGCCGCTCGGAATCGTTCATCGCACCCACTCCGGGGGGCAGGCGCCCTGAGCCTCGGGCCCGTTGCGGACAGCCAACCTCATCGTCCGGCCGCCTCCAGCAGCTCCGCCGCGATATCGCGGGCCGCATCGGGGCGCGCGAGCCGTCGCGAAGCGTTTGCCATCGCGCTCAGACGGGCTGGGTTGGCCAGCAGTTGCGCTACCTCGCGCGCCAGCCTGGAAGGACTGAGCTCGGCATCCTGCACAACGATTGCCGCATCGGCCTCGGACATCCAGCGGGCGTTGGCACTCTGGTGGTCGGCTGAGGCATACGGATAGGGCACGAGGATCGCCGGCAGACCGTGTGCGGCGATCTCGAACAGCGAGCCGCCGGCACGTGCTACGACCAGATCGCTGGCGGCCAGCGCAGCTGTGAACTCGTCGAT
Organism: uncultured Solirubrobacterales bacterium; assembly: GCA_963844095.1. Classification (GTDB taxonomy): domain Bacteria; phylum Actinomycetota; class Thermoleophilia; order Solirubrobacterales; family Solirubrobacteraceae; genus Palsa-744. The sequence goes on along the minus strand of CAWJND010000006.1, from coordinate 75,738 downwards.
GTCGAGATACTCGCGTAGGTCATAGCCGGCCGGGCGTGGCTGGCCAGCGAGCTCGGGGTAATCGCGCCGCCCGCACACGTGCAGGACGTGAAATGTGGCTGAGGCGAACGCGCCGAGCGCCGCCTGGTTGAGCGTGCGCGCTCCGAGTGAGCCACCGAAGACGAGCACACAGGTCTCATCGGCCGCGATCCCCAACCGCGCGCGTGCGCCTGCGCGCTCGACCTGCACCGCGGGGATCGGGCGCCCGGTAAGCCGGTAGCGCGCTCCCTCGCGGCCGACAATCGGGAACGCCAGGCACACGCGCTTGGCAAAGCGAGCGAGCATGCGATTGGTGAGCCCGAGATGGCTGTCGGCCTCGCTCAACACCAGCGGGATGCGCCGTGCGAGCGCCGCTACCCCGACCGGCCCGGCGACATAACCACCGCCCCCCATCACGACGTCCGGCTGGAGCTCTGCCAAAAGTGCACGCGCACCCAATGTCGCACGGGCGGCGCGCAGCAGCGCACGCGCGGCGTGCACCGGGCTTGAGCGACTGAGGCCTTCCACCGAGATCGCCCTGAACGGGTAACCGGCTGCCGGCACCAGCTGGGCCTCCGCCCGCGTCCCGCCGATGAATGTGACCGCGGCGCCCTCAGCCCGCAGCGCGTCCGCCACCGCGAGCGCTGGAATTACGTGCCCGGCCGTCCCGCCGGCGGCGATCACGATCCTCTTCTGCGCTGTGTTCACGGCCCCATCGTGCCGGTTCGCGCGGCGGGGCGTCGGCCACACCTCGTCGGGATCCCCGCGCGTTGCTCCCGAAGTCGTCCACCTCGGCAGAGACCGCGCGTGGACGCTTACCTCGCGAGGAGCTCACCGCGCGCACGTGCGCGCTACCGCCGGCTGCCACGTTCAGCAGCAACCCCATCGCGACGAGCGTAACGATCAGGCTGCTCGAGCCATAGGAGACCAGCGGCAACGGAACGCCGGTGAGCGGCGCCAAGCCGAGCACCGCAAAGACGTTGAGCAACGCCTGAGAGACGATCAGCGAGGTCATGCCGACGGCGATCAGAGCACTGTGCAGACTGCGGGCGGCCTTGGCGACCCGCAGGCCGGCGTAGGCGATCATGCCGTAGAGGAACAGCAGCGCAAATACGCCGATGACGCCGAGCTCCTCTCCGATCACGGCGAGGATGAAGTCGGTCTGGGCCTCCGGCAGGTAGAAGATCTTCTGCACCGACTGTCCCGGGCCGACGCCGAACAGCCCGCCGGAGCCGATCGCGATCTGCCCTTGGACCGCCTGAAAGCCACTGCCTGAGGCGTGGGCCCACGGGTCGATGAACGAGGTCAGGCGGGCTCGCTCATAGGGACGCGCGATCGCGATCAGAGCAACGATCGCAACCACCGAGCCGCCGATGATCGCCAAGTTGCGAGCTGGGATGCCGGCCGCTACAAGCAGCGCACAGGTCGTGAATGCGATCACCATCGCGGTGCCGAGGTCTGGCTGGGTGACGACCAACAGGCAGGCAGCGCCGACGACCGCCAGCAGCGGTTTGCACAGCTCGCGCAGGTCGTGCACGCGCTGGGGGCGGCTCGCAAGCAGCGTCGCCGAATAGAGCACGAGCGCGAGCTTGAGCAGCTCGGAAGGCTGGAACTGAAGCGGCCCGCTGCCGATCCAGCGGCGCGCGCCGTTGACACTGACGCCGACGTGAGGGATGTGCACCGCGAGTACGAGCACGAAGGAGACGGCAAGCAGCGGCGCGACCACTCCCTGGACGCGCGCGATGCCATCGCGCGCGAGCACCCTCATCAAAAACAGCCCGAGGGCGCCGTAGAGAACGAATCTCACAAGCTCGCCTGTGCCGCTGCCGCCGCCCGCCAGCAGGCTGCTGGCCGAAGAGGCGCTGTAGACCATGACCGCCCCGAAGGCGAGCAGGCAAAGTGTGGCCGTCAACAGGATGTTGTACTCGAGCGACTGTCCGCGCTTTGCCTGGGCAGACGCCGCCCGCCGTGCGCGCTTGGCCCGCGATTTCGGGGTCGCGGCAGAGTTTGAGCGCCGTCCGGCTGCAGACATCAGAGCCCTCTTCGACGCTGATCCCAGGAAGCCTCTACAGCCGCCGCGGCGCTGTGCGAGGGCGCTGTGTGCGCGGCTCGCCACAGGCGCCGGGCGATGGCGCTGCGCCCGCACGATTCACCACAGGGCACCGCGCGAGAGCGCTCTCGCGCGCGGCGCGACTCGCTACAGGCGCCCGACGATCTCGCGAAAGCACTCTCCGCGAGCTTCGAAGTCAGCGAACTGGTCGAAGCTCGCACAGCCGGGCGAGAGCAGCACCACCTCGCCACGGACGGCCGTGGCGGCGGCGAGCGAGAGCGCATGGTCGAGATCGCCGCACATGTGCACCTCCGATCGATCCTCGCCTATTGCCTGCTTGATCGTAGTCGCGTCTTCGCCGATCAGGTACACGGCGCGACAGCCGGCGCTGATGGGGCCACGCAGCGCGGTGAAGTCCTGTGCCTTGCCTTGGCCACCAAGGATCAGGTGCGCCGGCAAATGCTCGGCTGCCATCGCCTCGAGCGCGACAAGCGTGCTCGCCACATTGGTTGCCTTGGAGTCGTTGACGAACAGAACGCCTTCCCTGCTTGCCACCTGCTCCAAGCGGTGGGGCACGCCGGGGAAGCTGCGCAGCCCGGCTCGCACCGCCTCGATATCCAGGCCACGCGCCAGGCACACCGCGGCAGCGGCCATCGCGTTCTCCAAGTTGTGGCGGCCCCGCAGCGAAAGCTCGCTCGCTGCGAGTAGCGCTCGCCCTTGCCAGTAGAGCGTCCCACCGCGCACCGAGAGCTGTGCATCTGGATCGTTGCCGAAGCTCACCCTTCGTGCCCCACCAGGCAGGCCCTTGGGCTGGAACTCGGCCTGCGCCACCGCCAGGTCCTCGCTGTCCTGTCGCGCGAAGATCTCGAGCTTGGCGGCCAGGTAGGCATCGAGCGTCCCATGACGGTCGAGGTGGTCGGGTGTGAGGTTGAGCAACACCGCCGCCTCGGGTGCGAACGCGAGCGTGTCTTCCAGCTGAAAGGAGGACGCCTCGCATACGACTGTGACGCGCTCGTCGATACGACCGTCGAGCCCACTGAGTGCCGTTCCGACGTTGCCCGCGACGGTCACCGCAAGGCCCGCCTCGCGGTGGATGTGGCCGACTAGCTCGACCGTCGTGGTCTTGCCGTTCGTGCCCGTGACCGCGATGAACTCGTTCGGCAGAAGCCGCCATGCCAGCTCGAGCTCGCCGATGACGGGTATCTCGCGCGAGCGCGCCTGGGCGATCAGTGGCGCCTGTGCCGGCACGCCCGGACTCTTGACGAGCGTACGTGCACGCTCGAGCAGCGTGACTCCCTGCTCGCGCAAGTGCACGTCAACACCCGCTTCGACAAGCACCTCCAGGCCATCTGGGGCGCTGGCGTCGACCCCGAGCACCTCCTCTCCCCTCGCGCGCAGCGCAAGTGCCGCGGCTATGCCTGAGCGGGCTAGACCCACAACCAGGTAGGGGCCCGGTGGGAGATCGGGTCGGGGCTTCACGGCAATGCCGATCTCACTCTGTGCGCGCCAAGCAAGCGCCCATCAACCGTGCAGGCTCTGACGGTAGAGCGTGAAGCCGATCGCACAGCAGATCGCGGCGACGATCCAAAAGCGCAGGATGATCTTCGTCTCAGACCAGGCACGCAGCTCGAAGTGGTGGTGGATGGGCGCCATCAGGAATACCCGCTTTCGTGTCATCTGGAAGGAGATAACTTGAATCACCACCGACAGCGCCTCGATCACGAAGATGCCACCGATCAGGATCAACAACGTCTCGGTCTTGGTCATCACAGCAAGGCCGGCGATCGCGCCACCGATGCCGAGCGAGCCGGTATCCCCCATGAAGATCGTGGCCGGGAACGCGTTGAACCACAGGAAGCCAATGCAAGCGCCGACAAGCACACCCGCCAGCATCGCGAGATCGGAGTCTTCGGCGATGAACGTGATGCCGATATAGGTGAGCAACACGATCGCGCCGCAGCCGGCCGCAAGCCCGTCGAGGCCGTCAGTCAGGTTGACCGCATTGGTGGTCCCGGCGACCACGAAATAGATGAGCACCGGATAGAAGACACCTAGATCGACGGTGTAGTCGACAAAACGCAAACGCAATGTCGGCGCGAGGTCGGCCCCGTGTCTTGCCACGTACCAAAGCCCCAGCGAAATCGCAATTGTGATCGCCAGCTTGGTACGTCCGCGCAGACCGAGCGAGCGGCGCTTGACGAGCTTTGTGTAGTCGTCGGCGAAGCCGAGCAACGCACAGGCGATCGCGGTCCCGAAGACACCAACGGAGCGCCATTCGAAATTCGTGAGTATCAGATATGGGATCGCGACCGCGACGAAGATGATGATCCCGCCCATCGTCGGCGTGCCGGCCTTCTCGTGGTGGCCCTTGGGACCGTCCTCACGAATGTGCTGGCCAAACTCCCGGCGGCGCAGGAACTCGATGAACTTCGGGCTCAAGAAGATACAGATGAGTAGGGCTGCCGTGCCCCCAATCAGGATGCGGCCCATCTAGCGCTCACCGCCCTTCAGAAACTTCATGCCGCGACACCCGCTCTGTGAAACCCGCGCGCGGCGAGCGCTTCGCGGGCAACCGTGACGTCGTCGAACGGCACCTTCACGCCCTCGGCCAGCTCCTGTCCCTGCTCGTGGCCCTTGCCGGCGATCACGAGCACGTCGCCATCCCGTGCGAGCGACACGGCCCGCTCGATCGCAGCACGCCGGTTGACCTCGCAGGCGACCGGCGGAGACCCGGAGGGACGCTCTGCGCGGACCACTCCTTGCATGATCTCCGCGATGATCGTTTGCGGATCCTCCGAGCGCGGGTTGTCGGAGGTGACGAGCAGCACGTCGGCCAGCGAAGCCCCGATCGCACCCATCAGCGGGCGCTTGCCACGATCGCGATCGCCGCCGGCGCCGAATACGCAGATCACCCGGCCATGACCGACTTCATGGGCTGTGTTCAAGACGTTCTGCAGCGAGTCAGGCGTGTGCGCGTAATCGACGAGCACCGCGAAATCCTGCCCGGCGTCGACCGGCTCTAGGCGTCCGGGCACGCGCACGCCGCGCTCGAGCGCCGCAAGCAGCGTGTCGAGATCGCCGCCAAGCACATGGACGGCGGCCAGCGCGCCAAGGGCGTTTGAGACATTGAAGCGACCGGGCAGACCAAGTGAGAGCGAGCGCGTACCCGACGGCGTGTCCAGCTGCAGATGCGTCCGGCCCAGCTCGATCCGCACCTCGCGGGCGCGATAATCGGCCTCGGTGTCGATCGCGAACGTCACCACGTCGCCCAACTCGCCGGCCAGGCGTCGCCCATAGGGGTCGTCCAAGTTCACGATCTGGGCGCCCGGCCTCGCCTGCGGCACGGGCGGCACGAACAGCCGCCGCTTGGCTTGGAAGTAGTCCTCCATCGTCTCGTGGAAGTCGAGGTGGTCCTGGGTCAGGTTCGTGAAGATCGCCGCGGCGAAGTGCACACAGTCGGTGCGTCCCAGCGCCAGCGCGTGCGAGGAGACCTCCATCGCACAGCTGTTCTGGCCACCGTCGAGCATCGCGCGGAAATCGGCCTGCAGGTCGATCGCCTCGGGGGTCGTGCGACTCGCCGCTCGCCGCTCGCCGGCGACACGCGATTCCACGGTGCCAAGCAGCCCGCAACTCTCGCCGGTGGCTTCCAACAGCGCACACACCAGATGGGCGCTTGTCGTCTTGCCGTTGGTGCCCGTGATGCCGACGACGCGCAAGCGCGCGGTCGGCTCGCCGTAGAAACGCGCTGCAAGCGGACCCATCGCCGCCCTTGTCGAGCTCACCAGCAGCTCGGGGACACCCAGGCCGAGCGGGCGCTCGACCACCAGCGCCGTCGCCCCAGCCGCCACCGCCGCAGCAGCGAAATCGTGGCCGTCGCGCTCGTAGCCCGGAACACAGAAGAACAGCGTCCCGGCCTGCACACGGCGACTGTCGTAGGCCAACCCGCTTATCTCAGGCGACTCGGGGATCGGCGAGAGTACCCGCAGTCCGGGCAGCTCCGCGGCCGTCAACTCGTCCAACCTCATGGCTTTGCGCCGTCTGAGCTCAAGGAGCGAGAGTCTAGGGCTCGCGCCAGCGGGCATGTCTGTATCCAGTGGCCCGGTCTAGTGATATGCAACCGATTGGTTGCATGTCAGTCTCGACTTAGCCCCGACCGTTTCGCACATACACCAACCGACTAAACGTCGGTCGATCCACCCCAAAGTGCTACCCCGGAGGGATACCCAGGTATGGCAGTGCGAATTCCATGATCTGGCCGAAGGCCGGGGCGGCGACAACACCGCCGTAAATCGAGTCGGCCTGCGGTTCGTCGACGATCACCGCACACAGCAGCTTTGGGTCGGAGGCGGGTGCGAAGCCGACAAACGAGGCGACATACGCGCTTTTGGAGTATTCGCCTGTTTCGGGGTCGATCTTGCTGGCCGTTCCGGTCTTGCCGGCGAGCTGGTAGCCGGGTATCGATACCTCGCTCGCCGTACCCCCTGGCGCAAGCACACCCTTGAGCATTTCGCGAACCTCGGCCGCGACGCTTGGCGAGATAACCCGCCGTCCGGCCGGCTCTGGGACCGTGTGGCCGCCGACTGCCCCGACGATGTGCGGCGGGCGCAGGATGCCGCCGTTGGCGATCGCCGAATAGAGCGTGGCCATCTGAATCGGTGTCACCAGCTCGCCCTGGCCGATCGGCAAGTTGCCCATCGAGGAGCCGGAGTATTTGTCAAGCGGCAGCGTGGCTCCGATTTCTTCGCCGGGGATGTTCGCGCCCGTCGGCGCGCCAAAGCCGAAACTGTGCACCCAGGAGTTGAACTTTTCAGGACCCAACAGGCTGGCGATCTTGATCGCACCGACGTTGCTCGATTGGGCCAGTATCTGTGAGGTGGTCAACGACTCGGTTTCATGTTCGGTGTCGTCGTGGATCGTGCGTCCACCGAGTTCGATCTGATCGGGAATTTCAAAGCCGCTGTTCGGCGTGATCCGCCCTTCCTGCAGAGCCCCGGAGACGGCCACGACCTTGAACGTCGATCCAGGTTCGTAGTTGAAGGTGACCGCCCGGTTCTCGAACGCTTCTTCGGGCTTTGCGGGCGGATCGTTGCTGTTGACAAGCGGCCAGTTGGCCATCGCGAGGATCGCGCCCGTGCGCGGGTCCATCACGATCGTGGTCGAGTCCTTTGGATGAAAGACGCGACCGACGGCGCTGAGCACGTCTTCGGCACGCTGCTGGATGTTGGCGTCGAGTGTGAGCGCCACCGAGGAGCCTGCTCGCTCGTGGCGGGTTTCGGCGATCGAGATCGGCTGGCCGATTGCGTCGCTCACGACGCTGCGCTTGCCTGCGCGCCCCGCAAGCGTGGAGTTCTCCGAATACTCGAGCCCCATGAGCCCGGCCCCTTCGTGTTCGGTGCCGACGAGCCCGAGCACCTGTGCGGCAAGCGTCGAGCGCGGATAGACGCGACGCATCACCGGGGTGCCGTGCAACCCGGGAATCTTGACCATCGTGCCGTGCGGGCCCGGGATCTTCAGGGCCAGCGCCCGCTGCGCGGTGTTGTAGGGGAGCGCCCTTGACAGGTACACGAAGCCGCTGTGCTCGCTCAGCTTGGCGAGCACCTGCGCCTGGGTGAGGCCGAGCAGCGGCGCCAGCTGGCGAGCGGCGTCGAGTGGGTCTTCGACCAGGTACGGGTCGGCGGTGAGTTCCTGCGCCGGTTCGGAGATCGCCAGCGCGATCCCGTTGCGATCGGTGATCGCCCCGCGCTGGGCGGGCACCACTTCGTCGGTCAGCTGCTGCGTCTGCGCGGCCCTGCGCAGCACGCCGCTGTGGGGACCACCGAGATAGAGAGCGCGCGCGCTGGCGACCAGCAGCAGCAAGACGAACAGCGCGAACAGCAACCCTACGCGACGTTGGATAGCCGCCATCGGCTATTCGCCCGTGCCGGCCTGAGTGCCGCCGGCGGGAGCGCTTGCCGCAGCGCCACTGGAGCTCGAAGACGACGCCGGCGCTTCGGCGGCTTGGGCGCCCGCGACCGATGGAGCGCTGTCGGCCGGCGCGGAGGAGCCGGTGCTTGACGGCGAGGCACTCGACGGCGAGCTCGTCGACTGGGTTTCTCCCGATCCCGCGGCACTTTCGTCCGTCGAGCCGGCGGTGGAGGAGCTGGAATCTTCCCCTGAGCTGGACGCTTGCGCTCCACCACTTGTCTGGGAGACGGCTCCACTGCCTGCGCTCCCGCTGGAGGATTCGCCGCCGACGGTGCTCGCCGCGGACGCCGCGCTCGCGGATGTCTGAGCGGCGCTGGAGAGCGCAGCAGCAGCCCGTGAGATGTCTGCCATGCTCGCCGTGACGAAGTGGACCGTCCCGGCCGGCGCAAGTGTCATACCGGCGGCCGTCGCCAGGGGCGCGACCCGGTTTTCAGATGAATACATCGAGTCTTCGATGTTCAGTTGAGCGTTTTCACGCTGCAGTGTCGCCACATGCCCGAGCGTGCGACCGATGCCCGTGTTGAGCTTGAGCACCAGCAGCTGCATGGCAACGATCCCAATCAAGGCAAACGCCAGCAGACCGATCCACAAGCGTCCCCGAACCAGCCTCTCCAAGAAAGCGCTGCTAGAGATGCCATCAAGAGCCTGGACACCACGCAGCGCAATGCCTTGAGTGGCTCCAGCCGAGGCGCGCCTCCTTGCGGGAGCCGGGCGCTTACGCGAGGGTGAGCCCGGCCGCACTGGGCGCTCGCGCGGCAGCGCAACACCTGGCGCCGGGATCGCGACCGCGGCGGCGGCGACAAGCGGACCCGAGCGAGCGGGAGCGCTGGGACCGGATATGCGTCTGGCACGCAGCGGCGCGGCGCGGCGCCTGCCGGGCTTCGATCGGTCAGGCGCGGCGCGCTTGGGAAGTGAGCGGGCCGTAGCGGGCGGGGTCATGCTTGACCTCCTTGATCGGGTGAGAGACCTGCAAGCTTTACGCCCGCGCGCAGACGCGCCGAGGAAGCGCGCGGGTTGCGCGCCGTCTCCTCTGCCGAGGGCACGATCGAGCCGCGTGTGAGCAGCGCCCCCTCTGGCACGCGCCCGCAACCGCAGACCGGCATGTCGGGCGGGCAAATGCAGCCGCGGGCACGCTCGACGAGGAAGCGCTTCACGCGCCTGTCCTCGAGTGAATGAAAGGAGATCGCGGCAAGAACTCCACCCTCGCGCAACAGTCCCCAAGCAAGGGGCAACGCCTGATCGAGCTGTCCCAACTCATCGTTGACGGCGATTCGCAGAGCCTGAAACGTGCGCTTGGCTGGGTGGCCGGCGGCAAAGCGAGCCGGCGTGGGAATCGCGGCAGTGATGATCTCCACAAGCGCGAGCGTCGTCTCGATCGGAGACTGTGCGCGAGCGCGGACGATCGCACGGGCGATCTGAGCGGCGTGGCGCTCCTCGCCAAACTCACGCAAGATCCCCGCCAGTTGACGCTCGTCCCAGGTGGCGACGATCTCTCGCGCGGTGAGCTCCTGACGCGGGTCCATGCGCATGTCAAGCGGCGCGTCATAGGAGTAGGAGAAGCCGCGCTCGCGCGTATCGATCTGCATCGAGGACATGCCCAGGTCGAAATAGACAGCGTCCGCGATTACTCCAACTTCTGAGAGCATCTCAAGGCCCTCCGCATAGTCGCCGCGGATGAAGCGCGCTGAGCAGGGAATCTCCTGGGCGAGCTCGAGGAAGCGCTCCTCTGCAAACGGGTCTCGGTCGATCGCCACCAGCGTTCCCTGCGAGCCAAGGTGCTCAGCAATGGCGCGCGCGTGCCCGCCGCCACCGAAGGTGCAGTCGATGACGGTCTGACCGGGCCGCGGGTCGAGCAGCTCGAGCAGCTCCTCGGCGAGCACCGGAATGTGAACGGTGGTCATGTCAAGCAGGATGGTCAACGCGCGCGGTGATCTCTGCGACGCTGCCAAGCAGCGCCGGTCGGTGTTCGTCCCAGCTGGTGCGATCCCACAGCTCCAGGCGATCGCCGGCTCCCACCACGACGACCTCCTTGCTGAGCTTCGCGTGCTCACCAAGGAAGCTCGGCACCATGATCCTCCCGGCCGCGTCGAGGTCTATGTCATGGGAGCTTCCGTAGAAGAAGCGCTCGAGCTCTGTCAGCCGCGATGACAGCGGCGGTAGCTCTGAGAGCGAGCGCTCGGTATAGCGCTCGTAGTCCTGCGGACGCCACACGCCTACGTACGGCTTGAGATCCACAGGCATCGCGAGCACCACACCCTCCGACAGGGCGGCGCGATAACGGGCCGGAACGGTGAGCCGGTTCTTCGCGTCGAGGGTGTGGTCGAAGGTGCCGCGGAAAGCCACTTGGAAGGCTCCAATCAAGTTGATCGAGCCGCGGTGGAGGAGTGGGAGGAGCTCCTCCACCACGGCTCGCTGCCGCGAACTTACCCCACTTTCCCCCACAATGCAACCCTAGTTGCACATTTTCCCCCACAATGCATGCCTCGAGCCCCAAAAACGCACAAAAGTGCCTGCTCAGCTTGGGCTTTTGCCGGTGGGAGGCATAGACACAGCAACGCTGGGCGCGTGCATGCAAGCTTGCAGGGGTGGCGCGTGTAACGTTCGCTGCAGAGCTCCGACCAGAGTCAGCAAAAGAAAGGAACGCGTTGCCCTCCGCCACAAACGACCTGCACGATCGCCGCTGCATGCCCGCTAGGCACATGCGCCGGCGCAGTCGCGCATACCCCCTGAGCAACAGCCGCGCCAGCTGCATCGCTCTCGCGTTGATTTCGCTGTTTGGCTCAGGCGCGCTCGCGGGATGCGGGTCTTCCGGCTCCAGTGGCGACCCGGCCGGCCTCGTGCCAGCATCCGCGCCGCTCTATGCGAACGTGGTCGTCAAGCCGAGCGGTGGTGCCAGTGGCGACGCCTCGACGGCTGCCAAGGACCTCACGCACCTGGCAGAACCATACGGCAGCCTCGCCCAAGCGCTGCTCTCAAGCGAAGGCAGCCATGTCGAATTCAAACGCGACATCGAACCGTGGGTCGGGCAGAGCGCCGGCATCTTCATCACCTCGCTGGACACGAGCAAGCTGCCTAAGAGCGGGAGCTCCGCTCAGGCGCTACTCGAAGGCGGCTTGGCAAGCGCCGCATCCTCGCTCGGCGCCGGCACGTTTGGCGCAAGTGGCGCCCAGGGGGCGATCGTCTTCGAGACCTCTGATGTGAGCAAGGCTCGCTCGTTCCTGGAAGGGCGCGCACATGAACAGCAAGCGCATACAACGAGCTACCGGGGAGTCACCTACCAGGTCTCAGCCGGCGGAGAGGCGGAGGGCATAGTCAAGGACTTCGCTGTGATCGGTAGCGAATCGGGCTTGAAGGAAGCTATCGACACATCGCTTGGAGGCTCCCCCGTCACGAGCGCATCCGGCTATGTCAAGCCGCCAAGCGACGCGATTGCCAGTGCCTACGCCCAGCCCGAAGCGCTGATCAAGGCAATTCACGGCTCAGGCGGCCTGGCCGGCCAGGGTGTGTCGCTACTCGGCGAGCTGTTTGCCGACGCCCAGACCGCTTCGCTGTCTGTGACGCCCACCTCGAACACGATCTCGATACAGGGCGAAATCCACTCGAGCAATGACTCCGCACCTCTATTTGGCCAAGAAGGCGCTAAACAGCTAGGTGAGCTGCCAGGCGGCTCGTGGCTCGCCGCAGGCGTCGGCAACGTCGGCGCCAATCTCCCCCGCGCCTTGGCCCTGCTGCACGGCGTCGCCTCGTTTGGCACCTCGACGATCTTCTCCTCGCTCGGTGGTCCGAGCATCGAAAAGCTGTTCGGTGCGATCGATTCGCCAAACGCCAAACTGCAACAGGACTTTGCCGGCTGGGCAGGCTCCGGCGGGATGTTCGTGAGCGGCACCGGACTGTTCAATCTGCAGGCTGCGCTGGTGATCTCCTCGAACAACCCCAGCGCCTCGCGCGCCGCGGTCGGCAAGCTGGGCAGCTTGATGAAAAGCGCAGGCGCGATTGTCAGCAACGTCTCGATCGCTGGCACCGACGCGGCCGTCAGCGTCAAGTTGCAGGGCTTTCCCGCGGTCATCTACATCGCCGACGGCGACGGCAAGTTCGTGCTCGGACTCGGAGAATCTTCGGTCCAGGGCGCGCTCAGCCCGTCGAGTACGTTGTCCACCTCGCCCTCCTACGCCAGCGCAACCTCCGCGCTTGGCGGAGGCATCGAACCGAGCCTGATCGTTGAATTCCCAACGCTGCTTGGCTTTCTCGAAGGAGTCGGGCTGGCTCAGAGCCCGGGCGTCTCGAGCCTCGTCCCGTACTTCAAGTCGCTCGGCACGCTGACCGCGGGTGCCACGAGCCAGAGCGGTGTCCAGCACTTCCACATGGTTGTCGGTCTTGCTTGAGTCGTTTCTGGGTGCTACTGGTTCAACCCGAGCGTTTCAAGCACAGTGTCCCAATATCGCTGCCCGGTACTAAATTCTAGTTCTTCAAATCTGGTCAGGAGGTGCTCCACTTTCACAAAGAGACCGTGGTCAGCAGGCTGAACGTATGTCGAGAGGATCCGCGGCGCAGGCACTTCTACTTCGATTGCTTCTACGTGCCTGTCGAATGCCAGCGTGCTCGATGGGATCGTCTGGTAGCCGCTTGCCGTCCATGAGCGCACGTCGGCGCAGAGGTTCGGTACCTGCAGTGATGTCATTTCGCGCAGCCCTTTGATGAATTTGTGCGCAGTGCGACCGATCGTGGGATTACTCCATCGCAAAGGGCTCACCGCTTTGATAAACGCCTGGGCGAACCTCGAGTCCGCGTGGTAAGCGGTGGCCCACAGCGCGCCCGCAACCTCGTAGCTCAGATTCTGCTCCGCTTCGCTCTGAGGAGAGCCGGCGCCGACGTCGGGGCATTCAGCGGCGAACTTGCGGTCGAGCCTGTGCAAGCTTGCTTCCATCGCAGGCCACGTGCGAACGACAGACTGCAAAGTCGAATTGGCGGCAAGGAGGGCGGTGTGGGTCGAGGACACGTCTCTCTGAGAGACCGCAAAGGCCGGGCTGGACGTCAGCCCAACAGCAAGCACCACCACAAGACCGATCAAGCTCCCCCGCATATCTAATGTCGATTGTGACATACATATGGCGGCGCAGCGCCTTTGTATCCAGTTGGACTACCTGACCGCTGGACGTACCTGGACGGCCGCTACGGGCAGACTGGCAACAGCGAACAACGTGTCGATGCTCATGCGGGGGCTCCGCTGAGCGGCGTTTCCACAGCCTGGCCGTGTGCCCGGGAAGGGCGGTTCTCGGTCTCGATGATCACCCGGCAGGGACGCTTGCTGAGCAGGTAGGTGGCAGTCGGGCCGATCCGCTGCTCGCCCATAGGGGCATGGATCGTGGACCAATAGACGACATCCGCGTCAACGCGCCTTGCCTCGTTGACCAGCGCCGCGCCGGGGTTGCGCGTGCGAATCAGTCCGGTGCGGATCTTGATACCCGAGCGCCGTGCCTTGATGCGCGCGCTCTCGAGCGCCGCGCGACCCTCAGCCTCCTCGGCCTCCAAGCCCGACTCAAGCGAGAGCTGGCTGGGCACCGGCAGCACGAACACCGCGTACACCACCCCCTCTTCGCCAATCAGCTTTGCCGCGCTCGACAGCGCACTGGCGCTGACATCGCCCCCGAAGATCGGCACGAGCGCGGTGCGGTAGCCGAGCGCCTCGAAGTCGGCAGGCCTCTCCGCCCTCTGGATGTGAGCGGTCTCACGCAGGTCGAGACCCTGACTGCGCCGGTAGATGATGTAGCCGACCATCCCCAACACCATCCAGGGGATGCCGACGACACGTGCCTCGGGATGCGTGATGACGACTACTACCCAGACCGTGGCCGTGCCGATGCCTCCGATCACGGCGGTGAGCGGGATTGAGGCCCCGCGAATGCGTACGTTCCACGGCAGCCGGTATGGCCTCTCTTGGTCGGGCATCTTGACGCGCAGCGCGATCACCGAGATGTGGGCGATCGTGAAGGACAGCAGCGCACCAAACGAATAGAGGTTGCCCAGCACGTTGGTGTTGCCATAGAGGACCAGCACCCCCGCCAGGCCCGAGAAAAACAGGATCGTGAACCAGGGCGTGCGAAAGCGCACGTGCAGCTGCGAGAAGATGCCGGGTAGCTGGCGGTGTTCGGAGAGCGACCACGACAGCCGTGAGATCCCGATCATGCCTGCATTGGTGGCGATGAACAGGATCGTGGCGGCAAGCAACCCCACGTAGTACTGGGCAATCGTGAGCACCGTTCCGTGCAGGCCCAGGCGCGAGACGATCCCGAGCACCGGGTCGTTTTGGAAGCCGCCGTGGCCTTCGACGCCGAGCAGCGTCTGGTACTGATGCGGATGCCCCGCCACAGCAGTCACGGGTAGCGCCGACAGCGCGATCAGCGAGATGCCCAAGTACACCCCGAGCACCGCCAGCACGACGAGATTCACCGCCTTGGGAACCTGCGTCCCGGGATCACGTGCCTCCTCGGCCATGTTCGAGACGGTCTCGATGCCCGTATAGGCAAGCATCGCCAGCGATAGCGCGAAGATCAGTTCGTGCCAGCTCGGCACCTTCCCCAGGTGGACCTGATGGATCAACAGCGAGGGGTCCAGCACCAGCACCGCACCAACCGCCACCAACAGAACCTGCGTCGAGAGATCGACGATCGCAAGGATGAAGTTGAGCTTGGCCGACTCGCCCAAGCCGCGGATGTTCAGGCCCGCGAGGGCGACGATCACGATCAGTCCGCCGAAGATGTCGCCTGGGTTGTGGTTCAGCCCTCCCAGACCCGGAAAGGTGCTCAAGTAGTGGGGCACGAAGAACGCGGAGATCGCGATCGTGAGGATGTAGTCCAGACTCAGTGCCCAGCCTGCAAAGAAGGAGATGAGCTCGTTGAAGGCGTGGCGCGCAAACGAAGAGGACCCCCCAGCCTCGGGGAACATCGCGGCGCCCTCGGCGTAAGTCTTGGCCGTCAGCGCGAACAGGCCGCCGGCAAAGACGAACACAAGCGGCGTGAGCCCGAGCGCGTGCGCCGCCACCAGCCCCAACGCGTAGTAGATCGAGGAACCGACGTTTCCGTAGGCGGTCGCGAACAGGCCGGAGACTCCGACCGACCGGCGTAGCCCATGTTCTGTGAGGCGTGCCATCTATGGCGGAGCGTATAGCGGAGCGCTCTCCCAACGCTCGTCACCCGCCCGGTGTTCGCATCCGCTGAATGCAATATCGCGTGCAGGCACAGCGGACTGGCAGGAGGCCAGCATATGATCTCGACGGCTTACGGCCGATAAGGACTCAAGGCCACCCACTCGCTACGCGCCCATATCCCCTTCCCACGAAACCTATATCCATGGACAAGACACGTCGCGGCAACTACAACTCCGGTGAGGACTTCGTCCTCGAATACGGCGATCTGCGCTTCACCTTCAACGAACGCGACTTCAGCGAACGCTGCGAGCAGGCAGCCCTCAAGCTTGGCTTCGTCGGCGGACGCCTCGGCGATGACGAGCTCGAGGACCTCGTCAACCTGGCGGTCAACGGCGACATCCAGGACCCGGCCTCGGCGCTTGGCGAGCACGTCAACGACTGTTGGCCAGAACTTGTCGGCCCGGCCGAGCGCTCACTCGTGCACTGGCTGCGCCGGTTGGTGTTCCGCGGCGCATGGTTGGACCAGCGCGTCAACGAGGGTGAGCTGACGTTCGCCTTCATCGAGGACACCGGCAGCTTCGTCTACGTGCAGCACGATCGCTCCGGCGAGCCGATCGAGCTGGCACCCGAGCCCTCCTGGGGCCGGGTCGCCTATAGGCGCTAGAGGCCGCCTAGTGGATCTACGCTGAGGCGGTTAAACACGTGATGGACCTGGGGCTGAGGCCGCTAGCCGCTTAGTGGACCTGGACTGAAACCGCTAGCCGTGTGCTTGGCCTGAGTCCGCGGATGTATGTTCAAAATTGCTTGATCCCGGAATATAACCAAGAGGTTATATGTCGGATCCTCCCTATCGTTTGTCGGATCCTCCCAATCGTGCATGTTCACGCGCTTGGTAGGCCAACTTGACGGCGCCAAAATCCGTCGGCAAAGAAGACAGTGAAGTCAACGCCCCATCACGCCGCGGCGTCCGTACTACCTACCCCTCCGCCGCGGTAGCCCGAGCGCGAGTGATTGCCTCGGCCCCGTCCTCACCGACCAGCAGCTCTGGCTTCAGGGTGCCGCTGCTGACAAGGTCTAGCGCCGGCAGCTTGCCGGTGTTCGCGCGCACCGCGTCAAGCGCGATGACCGTCGTCTCGCCGCCAAGCGGCTCCGCGGCGGTTGCGATCACTGTCAGCGAGCCTCCATCGGTGAGCTTGCGCGCCGCCGCCAGCAGCTTGCGCGCGCTGTGGGGCGGCAGTCCGTCCAGGCCGTCGATCAACACGATCGCATCACCGCCGCGCGCGGCAATCCGCTTGGCTGTCTCCATAACCGGCTCGATCGCCTGCGCGCGAGCCTCTGGCGAGGCCGCAAAGGTGAGCGCCACGGCTGGCGCCACAGATCCCTGTTGCCAATCGGCAAGCTCCTCCGGGCGTGCGCTGGCGAGCACGAGCGAGAGCTCAAGTCCCTCGCGTCCCGCAAGCGCGCCAAGTACACCGCGCAGCGTCTCGCTCTTGCCCGAGCGTGCGCCACCGGCGATCACTGCACGCGAGCCGCGGCCGAGCGGGGTCAGCCACTCGATCGCCTTCAACGTCGGGTCCTCGGAGTCGAACGCGAGCCGCTCGCTCGGATAGGAGACCGCGAGCTCGTCATAGCGTGTGCCCTCGACCACCGAGCCCGCCGACTCGCCGTTGATCGTGTCGATCCTGACGAGCGAGCAGTAACGCTCCGAGCGCCGCGGCGTGCGTACCGGCCCGCTCACGCGGTCGCCCGAGACCAGCTCACAGCGGCGCACCTGAGCAGCCGAGATATAGACGTCGCCGTCAGACGGCTCTGGCGGCAGTACACGCAAGAAAGCAGAGCCGTTACCCATGACCTCGACGACTCCCTCGGCAACGCGCTCGCCATCCTCGGATTTCTCGCGCTCACCGCGCGCGCGTCCGCCTTGGCCCCTTTGCGTGCCCGGTGTCCTTTGGGTAGCCGGTGTCCTTTGAGTGCGCCGAGCGGGCACGGGCTTCTCTTCGGCAGGTTGCTCCTCCTGCTCATCCTCGCTCTCGACAGGCTTCTTAGCTGAGGATGCGCGGCGCGAGCGCGAGGGGCGACGCGCGCGCGGGCGACGCTCAGGCGTATCGCCGTCGCCGTCGCCGTCACCGTCACCGTCGCTCTCGCCAGCGTCCGCGTCCTCGAGAGGCGCCTTCTCGCCCAGGATCGCGTCGATCAGATCGGCCTTGCGCAGGCGTCTGAAGCCCTCTAGCCCGATCTGGTCGGCGATCAGGTGCAGATCGGCAAGCGGACTTGCCTGCAGCTCGGAGCGGTCGAGCACTGTCATTATGAATCTTCTCCTTGGTTCGTCGGTAAGGGCGGTTGGCGTCCGGTCGCGTTGGACAGCGACCGGCACCCGTATGCACGTCATACCCTAGCCGAGGCCGAGGATGCCCTCCGCGCCAGCCTCCTCCAGGAAGCGCTCCACCTCCCCGGCGGCACGCTGCTCGCTCCAATCGAGCTCCTCTGCTAGCAGGGCAGCCACTCGCCTGACAGGCGAGTCGGCCTCTGAGGTATCGGCGAGCAGTTCGCGGGCGGCGAGCAAGCCGAGTCGTGTTCGCCTGAGAAGCACGTCGCCCACACTGCGTGCCTGCTCGCGACGGGCCGCGATCACAACCTCGGCCATTACGTCCGGAAGTCCGGAGACGATCGGCCGAGCAAGCTTAGGCCTGTCCGCGATCAACGCGAGCACCTCGTGCGCTCCAAACCCATAGCGCGCCGCAAGCGCCGCCTTGGCCGCCTCGGAGAGTCCCTGCACCGGCGGAAGATCATCGACCGCGACGGCTTGCCCAAGCGGAATCTCGGCGGTGCGACAGGGGGCGTCGCGCGCTTCGCGCTCGACCAGCCGATCGACGACCATCTTGGCCATCCGCCGCCACGTCGTGAGCTTGCCACCGGTGATCGTGATCATGCCACTGGAGGTCTCATACAGCTCGGCCTTGCGCGAGATGTCAACCGATTTCTTTGTGTCCCCAGTCGAGATCAGCGGGCGCACACCGGCGTAGGCGCCGGTAAGACTCTGGCTAGTGAGATCGGTCGCAAAGAACTCGTTGACCGCGGCTAGGAGATAATCGACGTCCTCCTCGGAGGGCCGCACATGCGCGAGCGGGCCCTCGTAGTCGTTGTCGGTGGTGCCAACCAGCGTGCGCCCCGACCACGGCAGCGCGAAGATCGTCCGGCCGGAGCCCGCCGGCACAATCGCGCCCGCCACGAGCGGTAGATCCTCGTGGCGCAACGTGACGTGAGTACCGCGACTCGGCCTGATCTGTGGCAACTCAGCCTCGTCGTGCAGCTCTCGCGGCCGCAGCTCGTCGGCCCACACCCCGGTCGCGTTGACGACGTTCTCGGCCCGCACCTCAAAGCGCTCGCCGCTCTCCTCATCGCAAAGACACACACCACAGGCATGTCCGTCGCGCTCCAGCAGCGCTGTCGCGTTGACCCGATTCGCGCACAAAGCTCCGAAGCGCTCCGCCTCGCCGAGCACTGTCAACACCAGACGCGCGTCGTCGGTCTGGCAGTCGTAGAAGAGATATCCACTGGTCGGCTCGCGCCCAGCCATCGCCGGCAGCAGCTCGAGCACTTCCTCGCCTGAGATGACACGATGACGCTCAGGACTCCAAGCCTCTCCCTGCTCGAGTAGAGCCGTCCTTGTCGCGGTGGCGCCCGACTCGCCCGCTCCCTGCTCGCCTCGCGCTCCTTGCTCGCCCCGGTTTCGACGCGAGCGACGTGCGCGCAGTCGCTCGCGATCGACCGACATCACGTCATACAGGTTCAGCCCGACCCCCATCAGCCTGTCAGGCCGCGCACCGTCGAAAGCCGGCACGACCAACGGCAGAGGATGCACCAGATGCGGTGCCAGGGCGACCATCAGTTGACGCTCCAGCAACGCCTCGCGCACCAGGCCGAGGTCGAAGTTCTGCAGGTAGCGCAAGCCGCCATGCACGAGCTTGCTGGAGCGGCTGGAGGTGCCCGAGGCGTAGTCGGCCCGCTCCACGAGCGCCACGCTGTAGCCACGGGCGGCGGCGTCTAGCGCGACGCCGGCTCCGGTAATCCCACCGCCAACGACCACGAGGTCGAACTCGTTCGCGCGCAGGGCGTCGATTGCCTCTTCTCGGGAGATCACACCCCCAGTGTTCCAGAGGATGCGGAAGGTCGTTAGTGGGTGCTGCGGCGATCGCGCTTCTTGCGTCGCTTCTTCCTGTGCTTGGCCTGTGTGCCGACCGGAGCCACGGCGTTGCCTATGCCCGAGTTGACGAAGCGCATGATCTTAGGGCTCGAGATCCGTGTATATACGCCCGCATACCCGGGCTGGGCGCAGCCATAGCCAAAGTTGACGAGTCCAGCCAGCACGTAGTCCTGTGGTGGGCGTGGCGGAGTATCGGCGTCAACGACCAACGGTCCGCCGCTGTCGCCATAGCAGGTGTCCACACGAGCGACGCCCCCACCGGCACAGATCATGCTCGCGGTGATCGGCTGTTCGATCGTCGCGTACTGTTCTTCGCAGGTCGATTCGGAGACGAGCGGCAGCCTCACCGACCGCAGGCTCGTCGGATAGCTCGCCGCATGTCCCGGTGCCGGCTCGACATCGCCCCAGCCACTGGCTGTGGCCACGATCGCTGGGCTCACGTTGGGGTTGGCATCGATCGACGCGGCGCCAGGGTCGAGTGCCAGCGGTGCGATCGTGTTGACGCCGTTGACATTCGGCGCTGTCGAGCCCGACCACAGCGGATGGGCGAGCGTGAGCAGCGCAATGTCGTAGTTGCTGTTCACCGGGTCATAGCCAGAATCGACGGCGCTGGACTGCACTGGATCGCGCACACTGCCGGCGTCTGGCGGGTCAAGCGAAGTAGAGCCGGCGAGCACTTCGATGCCGGCTGACGGGGCCATTTGTTCGACACCACCGGAGACACAGTGAGCGGCTGTGATCACGTGGGTGGCATCGATGATGACTCCGCCGCAGAAGAAGCCGGCGGCCGGCGAGCCCGCCTGTGGGTCGTATAGGGCGACCTGAAAGGGGAAGCTCGCTATCGAGGCACCCTGCCCGCCCACGATGCTCGCGCTTGCGCGTGGGCCTGGGCCTGGGTGCCGCACAGTGGCTTGCGCCAGAGCCGACGGCGAGACTGCAGCCGAAGACTCGGCCCCCGAGCCCGCGTACAGGACCGCCCAGCAAAGGGACGTGGTACAGGCCAGCACGCCAAGAGCCGGCACGAGCCAAAATCGACCAAAACCTGTACCGCCATGTGCCGAGATGCTGGCCCCCTCTGAACGGTATGTCTCTACTTCTCCTTAACTCAGCCTAATAGACTGGTACCTTCTTGACAATGTCTGTATTGTCTGCATGACGTACCAATTTGGCTGAGTGGGGCCACGCGCTCATCAGCCCGTCAAAGCAGGGCATTACTTACGGAGGAGGGCGCTATTGCGCGCGAGCACAGAGGCTCGCCCGTGCGCAAGAGCAACAGGGCCCTGCTTTACCGGCCGAGGTTCAGAGAGCCGACAGCTCGGCTGTGATCTCACTCACAGCCGACTTGGCATCGCCGAAGAGCATCGAGGTCTTCGGGTCGAAGTAGAGCTCGTTCTCGATGCCGGCAAAACCGGGGTTCATCGAGCGCTTGATCACGATCACCGAGGTCGAGTCGGAGACTTCAAGGATCGGCATCCCATAGATCGGCGAGGATGGCGTGTTCTTCGCCGCCGGGTTTGTCACGTCGTTGGCGCCGATCACAAGCGACACGTCGGTGCGCTGGAACTCGGGGTTGGCGTCGTCCATCTCCTTGAGCTGGTCATAGGGCACGTCGGCCTCGGCCAGCAGCACGTTCATGTGTCCGGGCATGCGTCCCGCGACCGGATGGATCGCGTAGCTGACTTCCACGCCACGGGCCTCCAACTCCTTTGTCAACTCGCGCACGGCGTGCTGCGCCTGGGCAACGGCCATGCCGTAGCCGGGGACGACCACGACGCGGTTGGCATAGGCCAGCTGGATCGCCGCGTCGGAGGCGCTGGTGGAGCGCACAGTGCCC
Organism: uncultured Solirubrobacterales bacterium; assembly: GCA_963844095.1. GTDB lineage: Bacteria > Actinomycetota > Thermoleophilia > Solirubrobacterales > Solirubrobacteraceae > Palsa-744. The sequence continues at coordinate 54,524 of CAWJND010000006.1, read as the reverse complement.
TGATGCTCGCCAGCCCCTTCGGCTCCCTCGACGGCGCCGCCGCCGCCAAAGCCACCCGCGACGATCGAAGGGATCGAGCGATTCATGGCGGTCGCCATCAGATTGGTGAGGATCGAGCCTGAGGCGCCCACGATCATGCCGGCGACGATCAGGGCCGGGTTGTTGAGCGCCATACCGGTGGCCGCCGCGGACAGTCCGGTGAAGGCGTTCAGCAGCGAGATCACGACCGGCATGTCGGCCCCGCCGATCGGCAGCACCACCGCGTTGCCGAGCAGCGCAGCCACGAGCAACATGCCGATGAACAGCAGTTCGGAATGAGCCCCTGAGATCAGATCGATACCTGCCGCGAGCACGAGGATCAAAAGCACGAGGTTGACGATCTGCTGGGCCGAGCCGAGCGAGATCGGACGCCCGGGGATGATTTCCTGGAGCTTGCCGAAGGCGATGTTCGAACCCCAGAAGGAGACCGAGCCAACGATCGCGGCAAATACCGAGAAGATCGCCACATAGGTGGGGAGTGCACCGGTGTGAACGATGGCGTGTTCGACGAACGGCCCTGATTCGAACGTCCGCACCGCCAGGTGCGAACCGTAGGTGGAGCCGTGGTTGCGGAACTCGACCCACGCGATGATCGCCACCGCGCCGCCACCGACGCCGTTGAAGAGCGCCACCATCTGCGGCATCGCGGTCATCTTCACCTGACGCGCTGCCGGCACCCCGACGGCGACACCTAGCGCTATGCCAAGTGCTATCAGCCCCCAGTTGCCCTCATTCGGGTCGAGCAGCGTCGCGACGACCGCGATGCCCATGCCGACGGCAGCGATGCGGTTGCCGCGCACGGCGCCCGTCGGGCCGGAGAGCCCGCGCAGGCCCTGGATGAACAGCGAGAAGGCGATGATGTAAAGGACGTAGATGAAGCTTTCGCTTTGCAGGAAGCTGGTGGCAAGCGGCAGACTGGTCATGAGCCAGCCTTCCCGTCCGTGCCGGGCTTGCCCTCACCGGCAGAGTTCTCCTCAGCCTTAGGCTTCGGGCGCGACTTGAACATGTCGAGCATCCTGTCGGTGACCAGGAAACCACCGACGATGTTGATCGTCCCGAACGCGACAGCGATCACGAGCAATGCCTTGCTGAACGCGTCCAGTTCGGCGAGACCGAACAGCAACAGGCCGCCAAGCAGCACGATCCCGTGAATCGCGTTGGTGCCGCTCATCAGCGGCGTGTGCAGCGTGTTGGGGACCTTGGAGATGACGACGAAGCCGATGAAGCCCGCGAGTACGAGGATCGCGAGGTTGGTCGTGAGGACGCTTGCGAGGATCATGCGCTCGCCTCCACGGCCGCCTTGGCGCCCGGGTTGACGATCTCCCCGTCGCGCACGATGCAGGCGCCGGCGACGATCTCATCCTCGAAGTCGAGTTTGAGCTCGACCTCACCCTCGGCGCCCGGGTGGGCGGGATCCTCAATCTTTGCGACCAGCAGGTCCAGCAGCGCCTGCACGTTGCGGGCGAACAGCTGCGAGGAGTGCTCGGCCATGCTCGCCGGTAGGTTCAAGGGCGAGACGATCTTCACGTCGTGCTTGACGACGGTTTGGCCAGGCTCGGTCAGCTCACAGTTGCCGCCCGACTCGCCCGCCAGATCGACGATCACAGAGCCCGGCTTCATGCCCTGCACCGCCTCGGCGGTAACCAGCTTGGGGGCCGGTCGACCTGGCACCAGCGCCGTCGTGATCACCACGTCAAAGCCCTTGATCGCATCTGTGAGCGCCTGCTGTTGCTGCGCGCGCTCCTGCTCGGTCAGCTCGCGTGCATAGCCACCCTCGCCGCTTGCCTCCAGGCCCAGGTCGAGCCACTGCGCACCAAGCGACTGCACCTGCTCAGCCACCTCCGGGCGTACGTCGTAGCCCGTTGTGCGCGCACCCAGGCGCTTGGCGGTGGCGAGCGCCTGTAGGCCGGCTACCCCAGCTCCCAGCACGAGCACCTTAGCTGGTGGGATCGTGCCGGCGGCGGTCATCAGCATCGGATAGAAACGTCCCATGTTCTCTGCGCCCAAGAGCGCTGCCTTGTAGCCGGCGATGTTGCTCTGCGAGGAGAGCGCGTCCATCGACTGCGCGCGTGAGATGCGTGGAATCGACTCCATCGCAAAAGCGGTGGCTTTGGCTGCCGCAAGCGCACGTGTCGTCTGCGGGCTCGTCAGCGGTGCCAAGAAGCCGATCAGGATCGAGCCGGCCCCGAGTCGCCCGATCTCGGCCTCGCTCGGCGGCGAGATCTTAACGACCACATCTGATTGCCACAGCTCGGCGGCGTCTGCGGTCATTCGAGCGCCGGCCTCCACGAAGGCTGCATCAGGCAGCAGCGCGTCTGCGCCCGCGCCATTCTCGACCAGGACTTCGACGCCCTTGGCCTTCAACTTGGCTACGACCTCCGGAACGAGCGCAACTCTGTGCTCGCCCTCGGCTGTCTCCTTCGGAACAGCTACCCGCATGAAGGCCGGGAAAGTATCCGATCTGCCCGACGTCGCGCAGTGCGACTGGTCACATAGGACCCACAGGCCGACCCTCCACCGTCCGGTCCGACCCGCCAGCGCCGCCCGAAGGCGGGCACCCAAGTCCTCCATATGCGAGACTCGATAGGGCTATGACGGTCAACCTGACACGCATCTACACCAAGGGCGGAGACCGCGGCGAGACCCATCTCGGAGACATGAGCCGCGTGTCCAAGTGCCATCCGCGCGTGGAGGCCTACGGCACTATCGACGAGCTCAACGCGACGCTCGGCGTGGCCCTGCTCGCGCACGGCCTGCCCGCCGCCTTCGCGCGGTGGCTGGCGCGCGTGCAGAACGATCTGCTCGACGTCGGAGCCGACCTGTCGGTGCCGGCGCCTGTCGAGGGCACGCCCGATGCGACACGCAAGGGGCATGAGCGCCTACGTGTCACCGCCGAGTACGCGCAGTGGCTGGAGGAGGTCTGCGACGAGGTCAACGCGACGCTCGAGCCGCTGCGCTCGTTCGTGATCCCCGGCGGCACTCCGGCGGCGGCGCAGCTACACGTCTGCCGCACTGTCTGCCGGCGTGCCGAGCGACGCGCGATCGCCGTCGGCGAGGAATGCAACCCCGAGGTGATCCGCTACTTGAATCGGCTGTCGGACATGCTGTTCATCCTCAGTCGAGCGGCCAACGACGATCCGACCGCGCCCAAACCGGCGGCCTCCGAGCTGCTCTGGGCCCCCGGCGAGCACGCAGGCTCAGCCGGCGGCGAGGAGTAAGCGGTAGGAGGAGCACGGTCGCTTGCCCGTAGGCCGAGCAGCGCCAGCGCGAACCACAGCGTGCCAAGCAGGTAACCGCCGATCACGTCGCTTGGCATGTGCCAGGCCAGGATCAGTAGTGAGCAGCCGACGGCCGCCAACAGCACAGCGCCCACTGGCGCCAACGTGCGCCGCAGGTTGGATGGCGCGACGAGCAATACACACCAGACCAGTGCGGTGGCCGCGGTCGCATGGCCGCTGGGCCACGATGCGCCCTTGATGTAGAGCGGTACGACCTCCGCATGCGGGTGGGCAAGTAGCGGCTTGAGCAGCTCGGCACTGGCGGGCGCCAGCGAGAGGACCAAGGCCACGGCAAGCGCGACGCGTCCCCGCCCACACGAGAGCGCGATCGCCACTAGCGCGATCCCCCACACGATGAAGAACGCCGGTTCGAGCAAGTCGAGCAACAAGCGCGCGGGGGCTTCGATGGCAGGCCGGTCCAGGCGCGTGAAGTCATACAGGGCGATGGCGTCCTTGTCGTGTGTGACCGGCACCAGCGCCGCCAGTATCCAGGTCAGAGCCAAGCCGGCGACGCAGGCCGCGGCAAGCAGCAGCGGGCCGCCATAGCCGCGCTGAGCCTCTGGAGCGGCCCTGGAGAAGCTCACGGACATCTCCCCAGGGTAGGAGAGTCGCTTAGCCGCCGCTGAAGTCCGGCGCCACCGGAAACGGCTTAGCCGCAAGCGCGGTGAGCGCCTGCGCGGTCACCCATACCGGCGTCTGGGCGCTCGTGCGCGAGTAGTTGACGCTCCCGTTGGATGCCATGAGGCTTTCCAGGTAGGCGAGCGGCGAGCGGCTGTGTCCGCGTTTGACGGCGCTCACGTTCACGCCGGCCGCGTCCAAGCCCTGCACGGCCCAAGCGGTCGATTGAGCGTTGGATTCGCCGCCGGGCTGCTGGGGAAAGCCGCCGTCTGGATTCTGAGCGCGGCGTAGATAAGCCACCGCGCGTGCGACGGCCGTGCTCCCGCGTCTGCCGCTTGCGTCGATGACTGCCTGCAGCGCAGCAGCCGTGTCGTCAACGTCCTCGCCACTGCCGCGGCGCGCGAAGCCGAAGCCACCGTCGCTAGCCTGCTGGGCCGCGATCCAGCGCCCGGCGTCGCTGACAAGAGCGTTGTCCGCGGAGCTGCCCGCGACGCGCAGGGCAAAGATCGCGAACGCCGTGATGTTGACGAGGTGGCCAAAGGAGCCGTCGCTGGAGCGTTCATTCACCAACTTGGCGACCAGATTCGTGCCCGGAAAATCAGACGCGGGCAGGCCACAGGCGTGCAGGGCCAGGATCGTGCGCTCGTCGTCGCCGGCGCCTTCGAGCGTCGCTGCTTCGGCCCGCAGTGCGGTCAGCGGCGAGTGACCGTTACGCGCGAACGTCAGTGGATTGCGTCCCGCCGCCGCCAAGCCGAGCGCTGCCCATGCGGTGTAGAGCTCGCTGCTGTGCTGTCCCGGCGCGCCGCCAAAGCCGCCGTCCGCGTTCTGAGCGCGTGCGAGGTAGGCAACCGCGCGCGCGATCACTCCGGATGTCGCGGAGCGGGCGCGGACGTGCTTCGCTGTTGCGGCGCCGGCCGAAACGGGCACTGACGGCGCAGATACGGACGACACGGCGCCCGATGCCCGAAACGGCAGAGCCCCCCGCGCGCGCGGGGGGGTAGTCACTATTGCGACACCCATGACTCCTACAACGCACACCAGCACGAGCAGCACCGGCGGCGTCGCGACGGGCGGGCGAGCAGACGGGCGAACTGGTGGGTGAGCGGGTTCCCATTCAATGGTCATGCGGGCGCGCATACGTCCCAACAAGCGCGCCAGCTCGGGGCCAAAGGCAAACCCGAACAGGAAGCTTGCCACCGTGTCGGTGATGTCGAACGGCAGCGCTTGGCCGGCTATCAAAATGAACGCGGCGGGCGTGTGAGCTGCGCCGAGCGTCCATGTGTACACGTTCATGATCTCCTTGGCGACCAGCGCCATCACGGCACAGGAGAGCGCCAGGCCGAAGCGGCCCATGCGCCTACCGCTCACGCGCCCAAGCAGCGCGCCGGCCAGGCCGACAAGGCCCCATGCGACCATCTGCCATGGCGTGTAAGGGCCCTGGCCGAGCATCATGTTGGAGGCAAGCATCCCGATCGCGCCGACCGTGAAGCCGGGGAGCGGGCCGAGCGCATAGCCGACGACGAGCGCGATCGCGGTAATCGGCTTGACGTCGGGCAGCGCCACGAACGCGTCGCGGCCGAGCGCCGCCACGGCCGCAAGCGTGGCCACGACCGCGACCATGCGCGCGGAGGGGCGCGAGCGCTCATAGGCAAACCAGCCGGCGAGCAATATCCCGGCGACGATCGCGAAAGAGGCAAGCGGCCAGCTCATGTGTGTGCCTCCCCCGCGGCGCGGATCACCAGTTCGGGTGTCTCTTGGGATTGTTTGTTCGTGCCCTCTTGTGGACCGCGCGCCGGTTGCACGTTCCCCGCTGGATGAGCCTCGGGTCCGTCTGACAGCGATCCGGCCTCCCCCCTGCGTGCGCCGCGCAACAGCTCGGCGCCGTCCTCTGGGCGCAGAGCGCCGCCGGCGCCGCCGAGGATGCGAGCGGTCTCGGTGGCGAAGTACCAGCCACCCGCCAGCAGGTCGGCGGCCGGGCCGTCGGCGATCACGCGCCCGTCGGCCATCAGTATCGCCCGCTGCGCGCAGCTTGCCGCGAACTCGGGATCGTGCGTGGCGACGATCACCGCCTGGCCCTCGCTCGCGCGGCGGTGCAGCTCGTCGGCCAGCTGCGCCTTGGCCTCACGGTCCATGCCGCGCGTGGGCTCGTCGAGCGCCACCACCACTGGGAGCTCGCCTCCATCCGCAACAATCGCCAGCGCCAGCCGCTGGCGCTCGCCTCCCGACAAGTCGCGCGGATTGCGCTCGGCCAGCGCCTCCAGGCCCGCACGCTGTAGCGCCTGCGGCGAGAGCTCGTCGCGGACGCGCTCGTGCAGGAAATAGTCGTTGGGGTTTTGCAGCAGCAGTGCCACCCGGCCCGACCGCTCGATCTTTCCCCGCGTCGGGGCGAGGAGGCCCGCCGCGTGGCGCAGCAATGTGGACTTGCCGGCCCCATTGCGGCCCATCAACGCGACGCGCTCGCCTGGGGCGATCGTGAGCTCTACACCGCGCAGGATCGCCGGCCCGCGCGGGATCTCACACCAGACGCCGTTCAACGTGAGCGCCGGCGCAGCGGCGGCCTCTCCCCTACTTCGCCTCGTGAGCCGTCCACGCACGCCGGCACCGCGTGGGTTGGGGCCGCTTGTGTCTGTGTCTGGCCCCGCGGCGCCATCCCGACTCCGTGCGTCGCCGCGGCTTGCCGGCCGCAGCGAGTGCGGATCCGGCTCGTCGGGCAGCTGTCCCTCACGCCGCAGCGACGCACGCGCCTGCTTGACGCCTACCGGTGGGGGGCTAACGCCGGCGAGCGCGAACAGCTTCGCCCCAGGCGTTTGCAAAGAAGGCTCGTGCTCCGCGGCGAAATGCAGGAACGAGCTTGGCGAGCCGTCGTGGGCGACCGCGCCACCGTCGAGCACGATCACACGGTCCACCGCCGACAGGCAGCGCTCCAAGCGGTGCTCTGAGAGCAGGATCGTCGTGTCCCACTCCTGGTTGAGCCGGCGCAGCAAGCCAATCAACTCGTCGCCGGCAACCGGGTCGAGCTGGGAGGTGGGCTCGTCCAACAAGACCACACGCGGGCGACCGACAAGCGCCGCACCGAGTGCCACGCGCTGCTTCTCCCCACCGGAGAGGTCGTGGGTGGAGCGCTCGAGCAGGTGGTCGATGCCGAGCGCCAGCGCAACCTCCTCGACGGCGCGCGCGACAGCTGTGGCGCCGTGTCCGCGGCTCTCCATCGCCAGCGCCAGCTCGGCACGCACCGAGCTCATCACCAGCTGTGTCTCGGAGTCGCCCTGCAACACGCCGATGTGGGCGCCCAGTCGCGACGGCGGGTGCTCGCGTGTGTCCATGCCCACGACTCTGACGCTGCCGGCAAACGTACCGCCGTGGAAGTGCGGGACAAGACCGCAGGCGGCGCGCAGCAACGTCGACTTACCCTGCCCGGAGCGCCCAGCCAGCAGGCACAGCTCACCCTGCTCCAGCTCCAGTGTGACCCCGCGCAAAGCAGGCTCGGAACTTTCGGGATAAGCGTAGGTGACCTGCGAGAACGCCACAACGGATCTCAAAATTCAATCCCCCTGCGGTCCGCGAATGGCAGCAGGACAGCCACAGGCAGCGCTACGCACAGCGCAAAAGTCGCCGCGGATACCGGCATGTTCAGGAGCGGGTAGGCATTGAACGGTGCGGCTCCCACCAGCCGGCCCAGCAGCGCGAGCGCGAACACACACACGGCGGAGAGAGCGAACGCACGGTCGTGGCGCGAGAAAGGGCGACGCGGTGCTCGGCCGCCTGTGCGCGGGCCGGCGGCGAAGCCGCGCAGCTCGAGCGTGGCGGCCACGTCCATCGAGCGATCGAGCGAGGATCCGACGATCGCGCTCAACAGTCTTACTCGTGCGCGCGCGCCCGTGGCGCCGCCGCCTGGGCGCGTGCGCTGTGCCTCGGCCAGTCGCTGCGAGTCGGCCGACAGCACGCCGATCATGCGCGTGGCAAGCGAAGCGGTGAGGGCTGAGCGGAACGAGTGGCGGCGAAACACAGCCAACAGCTCGTCCGGGTCGATCGCGAGGCCAGCGAGCATCGTGACAAGCATCAGCAAGCCGACCTTCAGCGCGATCACGGCGCCGTAGACGAGCGCCTCGACCGTCAAATCGCCCTGACCGAAGGGCCCGAGATCGCCGAGGCGTGCGAACACGGTGAGACCTTCGTGGTAGACGAGTACGTTGACGAGCACGATCGGGATCGCCACGATTAGTACGGTGCGCAACGTGCGCGTGAGCTCGCGGCCCAGCCCGGCGCCGGCGCCCGCGCCTAGCACGCCGACCAGGAGCGCTCCCAGCACCATCGGGCTTTCGCTGAGCAGCGTCGCGGCGATCAGCGCACAGGCCCACACGGCCGCCACCGTCGCGCGTGTCGCGTGCAGCGGACTCACAAGGCGGCGATAGAAGAGCGTGGCGCCCATTGCCATGGCTAGCTCCGAGTACTCATGGCCCCGCCACCGGCACCGGCTGGGCCACTCCCGACGGTTCGAGCGCGAGCGCGAAGACGTTGTGTAGCGTGCTTTCGCGCAGCGAATTCGCGGCGTGTGTCACGCCGGCGGCATCGGTGCCTGTGATGAGCCACACCGGCGCCTCTTCGCCGTAGCGCGTCGCCGCGATCAGACCGGCGCCGGCGCCGAGTTTTCGCACGACACTGCCCGCTGGATCGAGCAGGCTGAGCACGCTGCCACCGTCTGAGAAGCGAGCGTACACGCCGCTTGAGCGCGGGCCGGCGCCAAGGTTGTGCACGCTGAGCGAGTTGCCCAATGCCGAGTAGGGGCCGACCAGCACTCTCATCGTCAGCTGCTCTTCTTCGTCTGAGACGGCGGCTCCGGCCACCGGTACACCAAGCGCACTGAGGCGCGTGTGCACCGTCGCGCAGGCGGCACTCGACGGTTCAGAACATTCGACACGCACGGGATAGCGCTTGCCTTCGATGCCCCCGACGAACGGCTCGGGGAAAGAGCCAACGACCGCCGGGATGCCGTCGGTTTGGCTCCAGTCGTGCAGATCCCACCAGATGCGATCGCCCGTCCGCACATTGGTATCGGCGGCTCCCTTGGGCGCCTCCACGCCGTTAACGTAGTAGAACCAGTCGATCGGTTCTCCGGCCTGTGTGCCGCCGGCGTGCCCGTTGATGCTCTCCACGAAGCCGCCGCCGTAGCGGGTCTTGACTTCGTAGTTGCGCATCAAAAGGCTCATCACGGTCTCCTGGCCACTCACATGCGGCGTGCCGGCATAGCCCACAGGGAGCGCACCGAAGTCCTGTGTCACGGAGAGGCTGATTCCGCCGGGTGTCGGGCCAGGGCCAAGGCCGCAGCCGGCGAGCACCAGCAGTCCCAGCAGCATCAGGCCCGAGATGCCGAGTCGTGCCCGACGGGGCGCGCGTCTAGCACGCGCGCCCCGTGAGCGAGGTCTACTTGACATAGAAGACGACGTGACTGACACCGGGAACGAGCTTAGTCACGTTGCCGGTATCGTCGATCGCCTCGATGTCATAGGTGTAGCGACCTGGCGGCAATGACGCCGGAAGCAGGTAGTTGAACGACTCGGCTGCGCCGACTGAGAAGAAGCGCTTGGCGCCACAGTGGGCCCCCCGCACGAATGTCTCCTTGGTCCCACTGAACACTGTGCAGCGCTTGCCCTTACGACGCTGGAGGCTGATGCGCACTTCACGCAGCGTCCCGCCCGTGGGCACCTGGACGAGCCCCTGCAGGATACGGGGGCCTTTGCGGTGGGAATAGCGGTGACCGTTCTTGACACCGCTTATCGTGGCGGTGTCGTCAGCCACGGGTGTGACATGCACTGTCCCCGGTGCATCCTTGACGCTCAGGACACCAGGGATCGTCGTCCCGCAAGTACCGTCGTTGCCGTTGTGGACGCAGATCGTAAATGGGTCCGAGGCGACCGAGTCGGGGGCATGAGCCTGAAGCGTGTACAGACCAGGCGCCGAGAAGGAGATATTCGCGACCCCGTCGGCAGCCGGTGCGAAGGTCTGAGCGCCATCCGTGAGCAGATCCCCTTCTGGGAGTGAGCTCTCTGGAAGAGCCGTTTCGGTGTTCAGCGCACCGAGTGTGACCGGGACCTGCTGCCCAACGTTGGCGGTGGCTCCAGCGGGGACGGCGGTCAGGAAGTTGTTGGGTGCGGTCGCGTTCTGGCACATCGGACCGACCGCGTAGCACTGTGGGAACATCACGATGTGCTGGCCGCTTACGATTGACTGAGAGCACATTCCCTGTTCGGCGTACTTGCCTTCCAGCCAGAAAGCCCAGTAGATACCAGACGGTTCTTTGGAGTTGAATTCCGGCAGGTCGAGGCCCTCTAGGCCCTGAAGTTCGACCCCTTCGGACTGGTTCTTGACCTTCCAATTGCCGCCGGTGGCGTCGTAGACCGCACCGCCGGCGCTTGTTCCTTCGCAGGTGCCGCCGCCTTCGATGGCGATCGGCGTCGTGTTGGTGGTGACCTGTGTCTGTTGAAGTAGGGTTTCGCCGCCAAGACCCTGGATGCGGACGGTGACGGTGGCGGGGTTACCCGTGGCCGCAGCTGAGGAGATGGTCCAAGCGAGCGTGAGCAATGCAACGATGACCATGGCGGAGAGCGCCACAGAGATACGACGAGATGTGAGCATGAGCCACCCCTTTCCACGAGGGCTTGTGGGCTTGTGGTCGGAGGCAGGTCTCCTGGCTCCCGGGCCCACCCTCCGCGCCTTCCCGATCCGCCGAGCGGTCGATCAGTGGCTGCGCTTAATAGCGCTGCGGCTGGCATCCCCGGTCACAGTGGCGGGTCCGCGCCGGATTCGCACCGGCTTCCCTTGGCCACCGACCGTTATTTACGCGGCAATCCTACAGGGTGGCGAGGTCTGCATGGAGGCTCGTGAGCTTCTGACGCTGAGCCTCGTCGAGCACCGGGCGCTCCGCGATCAGCCGGCGCGCGGCGTCGAGATCGTCGGGCCGGCCGAAGGTGAGCGCGGCGACAACGCGACCGTCCTTCAGATACCAGGTCGTGAAGTTGGCCTGCTCGTAAGAGCCCCGCACGATCTCCTCGTCCCACTCGTATGCGGGGCCGACGTATTCGAGTTCGCCCCAGTCGGCAAGCACCGAATAGAAGTAGGGCACCACCTCGTGCGGGACATCGCCGCCGAGCATGTTGGCGGCGGCGGTCTTGCCGTGGTCGAAGGCGACATCCCAGTGCTCGATGCGCACGTGGGTGCCGTGCAGAGGCGAGTCGTACTCGGCGATGTCGCCGGCGGCAAACACACCCGGAACCGACGTCTCAAGGCGCGAGGAGCAGAGCACGCCACCGCGCTCACCAATCTCGAGGCCGGCGCGCTTGGCAAGCGCTATGTCCGGTGTGACCCCGGCTCCGATCACAACCGCATCGGTCGCAAGCTCCAATCCGTTTGTCGTGACGACCTTGCCCACGCGACCACGCGTGCCCGCGAGGGTATCGCCCTCGAAGCGCTCCAGGCCGTCGGCGCCATGGATCGTGACGCCATGGGATTCCAACAGGCCCTGGAAGAAGCGCCCGGCCTCCTTGCCGAAGCCGCGCTCAAGCGTCACGTCCTCCAGCATCACAATCGTCGCCTGCTTGCCCATCATCGTCAACGAGGCGGCAACCTCACAGCCGATGTAGGAACCCCCAATCAAGACGACTCGTTCCGCGTCGGCCACACCCGCGCGGATGTGGTCGGAGTTGCCGAGCGTGCGCAGGTAGTGGATCTGCTCCAGCTCGCAGCCCGCCACGTTCAGACGGCGCACGTTTGCACCAGTCGCGATCAAGGCCTTCTCGAAGTGGATCTCCTGCTTGTCCGAGAGCTTCGCCACGCGCGTATCGAGGTCCAGAGCCGTGACGCTCGTGCGCGTAAGCAGCTCCACTTTCTGCTCGGACCAGAAATCTTGCGGCTGCACGAGCGGCTCATCGCGACTCTCTTCACCACGCAGATAGCCCTTCGAGCACTCAGGGCGGTTATACGGCGGATCAGGCTCACGGCCGACGAGCACGATCTGACCGTTAGCGCCGCCCTCACGCAACGCCTGGGCGCAGGTGGCGCAGGCGAGGCCGCCCCCGATCAGCAGGTGTTCGACCTCGCGCATACCCGCCACATTACAACCCTGGCGGATGGCGCACCGACCAGTGCGCCCAGTTCGGGATGTGGTCGAGGACGCGCCAGCGCGGGCCGCCTTCGTTGCGGTTGGGGCCGATGTCGGTGCCTTTGTAGGAGGTGTCCAGCCGCAGCCCGGCGATAACGATGAAAACGTGATCAGTTGGCTCGGTGGTCGCGTAGATAGTGACCCAACGACCCGGGCCTGGATCACCCCAATTGACGTAATCCTGGGCGAGCGGGTTCTCGCGCAAGATTTCCGAGAGTGGGCGAATGCCTGAGCGATAAAGCACGTAATTGACTGTGCTGGAACAGTCCTCATCCAACACTCCCAGCGGATCTGGATGACCGTCAGGGCCATATGGCAAGTCCTGCAACTCGTTGCCGGCGATCACCATCGCCTGCACCACCACCGGAGCCTCCGCAGGTACAAGCGCGAGGTGACCGTCACCGGGCGAGAGCAGCGCCCGCGAGCCGGCGATCGTCTCAACCACACCGACCCCCGGCCAGTCAACGCCTGTTACTTCATGGGCACTCCCGGGGTCGATTTCCACAGCCGCCTGCGCCTGGCCGCGATAGAGCGATGCCCAATGCTCTACATCATTCACATACCACCACGCGTGGTTGTAGGCGTAGATCGCCGTGCGGTAATTCTGTGGGGCTCCAGAAGCGCGCAAGTAGTTGGCCATTCCATAAATGGCATCAGCCGGATCCCAGCGGTCTGGTGGTCCCTCGCCGTCGACGTCTACCCCGTACTTGGCCCAGGTTGAGGCGAGGAACTGGGCGGGGCCGCCAGCGCCGGCTGAGTTGACCGCACCCTCCTTGGTACACGAAGGATCGGGGTCGCGTCCGTGGTCGCACTCGACCTTGCCGATGCCGGCAAGGATCGCCCAGTCGAGGCCGTAGTGCCTGGCGGCCTGCTCGTAGAGGCTGAGGTAGAGCGGAGGGATTTCGGACTCAGCGAGGGCGGAGACGCCAAAGCTATCCGGCGCACTGCCGAGCGAGACGGCGCCTGCCCCAAGCAGTGAGGCGATCAGCATGAGTGCGAACAACGCCACGGCCGCCGCCGTGACGATCAGCACGCCGATCAGCTTTAGCGGGCGGCGCGGCGAGATGCCGGGATGTGCAACCGCTTGGCTACTCACGGCTCCAGCTCCTCCTCTGCGAACCTCTCGATTCCGAGCTGGCGCTTGCGGCCCGCCGCCACTTCGCGGGCGTCTTCCATGACTTCGCGCGAGGTCCGCATGCGCATGCTTTGCGATCCGGGTGCGCCCGGATCGGATGCCGTGCGCTTCGCAGGCGCACCCGCGGACTCGGTCACAGTTCCGGAATTGGACTCCTGCCGGGTTGAAGACCGCGATGCGGCCGGCGCTTGCGTAGGTGCTGGTGGGTGGCGGGCACTCGCAAGCCACGCGGCCTCGTCGGCCTCCGGATCGCTTGCGTATGCAGCCGCCCGCGCGACGCGCTCGAGCCGAGGCGGCTTCTCGCCGTCGGCTTGCTTTCGAGGCGATCCGCTGCCGGGTACGTCAGAGCCGGCTTGATCCCGTGGGACCGCAACTCGGGCCTTGCCGATCGCCGTAGCCTCCCCAGCCTGCATCTGCTCGCCGCCACGACCGGGCCGCCCGATCGCGTCTTCGCGCTCAGATCGCCCAGGCGGTCGCGTTTCGGGCTGCTCATCCGCACGGCCCGCTGGTTTCAGACCTTGCCCTGTCGGCCGCTGTTTCCCACCAGCCTGCTGCTGACCAGGATCCGTTATCCCCGGATCTCGTTTGCCGGGCCCAGGAAGGTGCAGTTCTGGCTTGTCCAGTTCCTCGTCCTCGGGCAACGGCGAAAGCAGCTTGTCCTTGGCCCAGCGCACCGGGTGGGCAAGGTCTTGCTTTACCTGTCGCGCTCCCCTGATCCTCTGACCGAGCGTCTTGCGAGCGGGCGCCGGCGCCCGTCCACCGCTGCGCACGAATTCCAGCGCCTGGTGGCGCTTGAGAAACACGAACCACCAGAAAGTCGAGATCAACAACCACTGCGTCCACCAACCCAGCTGATGCAGCGAGCCGAGCATGCGCTGCATCGTGAGCAGCGCGCCCAGTAGGAAGGAGAAAATCAGCTTCGAGCTGACGGCGCCCAGCAGCCGTGTCAGCCAACTGCTGAACACGGCACGCCCCGTGTCTCCGAGCGCTGGGGCAAGCACGACGAACGGCGCCAGTAGCAACATGAACAGGCTGAACAACGCCGAGACGAGCAGGTGGATGGCAATCACCCCAAACAGCATCGCCATGCCGAACACTCCAACGGCGATCAGGGCAATCCCGAGCATGCGCGGAAATGTGCCACCGTCGGAGCGGAACTCCGCCTGCGCCGCCGTGGCGCCTTCACATTTGCTGTCGTTTTCGCTTTGACATAGGAGGTGCAAAAGTGAGCCGCTGTCTTTGGTGGAGTTGCGTTCAGGGCCGTTGGCCGGAAACGCCAGAAACAGAGCTCCGTTGGTGGCGGCCTCACGCAGCAGCTCGCTCGTGCGTTGGAGTGCAGGCGCCGAGCTCCTATTCGATGGGCGACACAGCGGATCAGTGAAACTGGGCTTACAGCTGAGCTTTGCCTGCTCGGAAGCGACGATTCTCGAGGCTGCCGTGCGCAGGCGCGGTTCGACCATCGCCGGGTCGCTGCACCAGCGCACGTCGCCAAACTCCATGTAGCACCACGGCACTTCGATCGCACCCGCAAACAACGCGCGCATACTGTCGCCAAGCGTCCTTGAGGCATTGGCCGTCGTGCCCTGGGCAACCTCGTCGAACGTTCCGAGACTTGCCTGATTGGCAAACCGACTGACGGTGCCGACGGTGCCGAGCGGGTCCGCGATCAACCACAGTCCGACAACCATCATCGCGATCGTCAGCAGTGCCTGGCCGAGCGTCTCGCCGATGCGGCGACGGATCAGCCCGTTGTACACGGCAAGCACGGACGCGGCCGAGAGCACCAATGCCAGCCATGGCTCAGTGAAGCTCACCTGCGCCTGACCCAAGGAGCTCCTCAAGCCGCTCGTCATCGAGCCACCCAGCAATTCAAGCGTGTAGCACCACTGGAGCATCACGACGAGCGCGTGCACGAGCCAAACAAGTCCCTCCCAGACCGGTGCGATGAACAGGTCCTGGATCACCGACAGCAGCTGTCCGTGGCCGACCCCGAGCGTGCCGGCGTCGATGTTGACGTCCAAGTCGTAGTTGTTCGTCGGCGCGGGTGCGGCGACGAAGGCCGAGGTTTGGCAGTTGCTCTGCGCGGCATTTGACAGCGCCGTTGCATTGGCGCCATCGCAGAGTGGGCTCGACAGGCCGTTTTCGACGAGTTGGTCGCCTTCCAGCGAAGGCACTCCAGCGCTTGTGTCTTCACTTCCACCCTCGCCGGTAGGAGAAGTGATTGGCGGTCCACTCGGAGCGGTCTTTTCCTGGGAGTGGGCCTTGACTGCCCGGCCTCCGCTCGTAGGCATACGAGGCGCGCCAGGCGAGACTGAAGCCGCATCGGTCTTGCTCACCCCAAACGACAGGGCGAGCACCGTGCTCAAGACCAGCCCCATACCCCCGTTGACGTTCACTGAGCCTGTACCGGCGGAGTGGTGGAGAAAGCGCGCAGCAGCGACGGCGCCACCACATCGACCTGGATCGCCTCCACGCGTCCGCTGTGGTCGCGCAGCAGACAGCGCCCTGCCTGCATCTCAAGCAGGCACTCGCGCGCACGGCGATCTTCAGGATCGAGCCCGAGCAAGCTCAGCGCCCTGGCGGCCTCGGCCTCGGAGCGCATCCCGAACACGAACGTGGCGCCGAGCAGATTCTCTAGCGACTCGCGCTCGCCGACAAGCGCATCGGTCACAAGCTGCGTGCTGACGATCGGCACGGCCAGCTCTGAGCGACCCATGCGCTGCAGCGAAGCAAGCAGCGTGCGCCCGACGGGGTCGCTGAGCAACCGCCATCCCTCATCGAAGCTGAAGATCTTCAGGCGCTCACGCTCGCGCGACATCAGGTGCATCGCGAACATCGCGATCAAGCGCACGATCTGCACGCCGACGCGCTCGGCCTGCGTGTACTCAGAGCGCGGTGTGCCAGGCTCAGGCCCTGGGAGGTCGCGGATCGGGATGTAGGTGACCTGCTGGCGACCGACCGGCCCGAGCTTCACCGAGGCATCGGCAAAGCCGAGCTGAGTGAGACCCGAGCGCGCATAGACGGCAAGCGCCTCGCCAACCTGAGCCTCGCTGCCCTCGCCTTCACACAAGGCACGTACTACCTCCGTGCACGTCGGTTCGCTTGCGCGCTGCAGGACGACGTCCACGGCGCCGACGACGGCCGTCTCCCAGGCGGCCTCGGCTCGGCCGGGCAGCAGATCGCGCAGGAAGGAGACGGCGGCGTCCTGGCGCAGGTGCTCGGGCGCGACACGCAGCGGGTCGAGCATTCCGCGCAAGGCCGGATCTGGGCGCAGCGCGATCGTCTCGGCGTGTGGCGCTACCTCCTCGAGCAAGTGGAAACGGTGGTCGCCCTTCGGGTCGCAATCGATCACGCGCGCGCCTTGCAGGAAAGCCTCGTACTTGAGCTTCTGCGCGAGCGTCGTCTTGCCCGAGCCAAGCGCGCCAACGCTCAGGATCGCCGTGTTGCGATCGCGCTCAGAGCCCTCGCGCAGGTTGAAGCGCACAGGTTGACGCGAGCCCGACAACGTGTGTCCCAGGTAGAAGCCGGCGCGCGAGCCGACGGCGTGCGTAGCCGTTGGCATCATTGCCCCCACCTGCTCGGTCGTGAGCGTGTCGTCATAGCCGGCGACGCGCGTGCGCTGACCGGGAAGCTGCTGGATGAAAAGCGCTAGCTGATCGCCGAGCGGGCGGTGCAGGCGGATCTCGCCGTAGGCACGCCTGCACATCTCCACCCGCTCTGAAAGCTGGGTCTCGTTCTCGGCGCCGATCGCCAACGCCAGCGTTGCTCGCAAGAGCGGTGGACGGCTGGAGGCCTGTAGGTGCGCGAGCAGATCACGTGCTTCCTGGGTGCGCTGGTAGCCGACGTCGGAAACACCCTGATCGCCGTCTGACTCAGCGCGCAGAATCTGGTCGGCGTCCTGCACGCGCCTGCGCGCGATCCTCAGCGCCAACTCGTTTGGCAGGAAGCGGGCGTTGAGCGACAGGTCCACTCCGAACGGCAGGCTCTCGACTGCCGCGAACATCAACTCCACGCGCGCGCCCGGGAATGTGGCCCGCTCTGGTAGCGCGCCGAGCACGAGCTGAGCCTGCCAGCTCACACCAAGCTCGGATTCGATCCGCAGAGCGCGACCGCGGTGCTCGACGTAGCCGTCAAGCCAACGCACCACATCGCCTTCCAGTGGCGCGAGCAACGCTTCTCCGTTGCGCTCGAAAGCCAGTGCTCGGGGCTCGTGCAAGCCCTCTACGAGCGGCTCGCCGAGGCCGCGACAGAAGGCCCTGCGCACAAGCCACTGCAACTCGATGCCGCGCGCGGGCCTGGCGCTCAGGAAGTCCGCGAGCCGCGCGTGAGCCCGATCGGCTCGCACGCGCAGGTCCTCGAGCACCGAGGCCTTCAACAGGCGGCGATCGCTCGTCGAGAGGGCGCGCACGATCGAGCGCAGCCACTCGCGCGGATGCTTCTCAACGGCCTGGGATACGTAGAAGGCGACGTCGCGCTCGGGCTCACGCAAGCTGACGAGCAGAAACAGCGCCGGTCGCGCGCAGCCGACATCGCTCAGCTGCTCGGCATGCTCGCGCGCGTAGCGCTGGTTTGCCTGTATGTGCTTGCCGCGGCCGGCCTGCTCCAATTCGTCGAGATAGCTCCCCAGATTCCAGCGGCGTCCGACGCGCAGGATCTGTACGTCGGCTTCGAGCGCTTCCAGTGCGCCCATCAGCGCCAGCATGCGCGCACGCTTGGCCTCGTCTGAGAGCCATTCGTACGACGCGCAGGGAATCGAGAACGCCGCCCACACGTCGTCAGTGCTCGCTCCGAACACCAGATTGCCGTAGACGAAAGAGATCGGCGACTTCAAGCTCCGACCTCCAGGCGAGCCCCATCCGTGAGCGCGATCACCTGGCCTTTGGCCGGTCGCGGCTTTGCCGGCAGTGCCGCGAGCCGCATGTCGGGCCGGCGCATGAGACCTCGCACGAGCCCGCGGCGCCAACTACTGCGAACGTGAGCCGCACTGACGAGGACGGTCCCCGGTCCGCTGTAGCGCAGGCGACGCAGGCGTGAATCCGACCCATCCGCCAGCACGACCAGCTCATCAAGACGCCAGTGTCGATCGGCGCCGCGGCGCGGTGAGAGCCCGGACAGCTCTCGTGGCCCGACGCCGTAGCGCACCAGCGCCAGCGCCGCCAAGTGGAATGGTCTTCCCTCGACCTTTATCAGCGTCAACAGCGCGGCACAGGCGCCCGGTGCACCAACGTCGCGCAAGTACCAAGGCAGCATTCGCACGAGCAAGCCAAGAAGCGGCAATGTCTCAACCAGCAGAACCGTGCCAAGCAGTGCCAGGAAGTAGACGATCCCGCGCAGCGGCACACCAGCTGGGTTGAGCCTCAACCGGTCGATGCGATAGAGGCGCCGCTCTAGGTCGAACACACACCTGTAGGAGCGGATCTCGCTTGACATCTCTCAAGATGCGCCAAACAGCGTGTTGACGGTGTCGTGCAGAACGTTGACCCCGGCCGGCGTGGCGAGCAGGATCGCGACGAGCCCGACCGCGAATATGCCTGCCGCCTCCTTGAAGTCGCGTCTGAAGGCAAGCACGACCGAGGCGATCGCGAAGCCAAGCGCGATCAAGCTCATCGCGACCTTGCGGCCGGTTTCACCCGCCTTAGTCGCCGCGGATTCGAGCGAGCTTGCGCCTTCGGTCGCGGCCATAAATGCGTGGATCGTGTGGATCGTGTGCATCGGGATCTCCTTTGGTTCGATCGTTGCCATTGCAAGTGCTCAGCTGTCGGGGTTGGTCTGGATCGCCGATATCTCCCAGCGTCCAGCGCTAAGCCGCACGCCGAGTTCGTAGGCGAGCGTGTATTGGGTGCCACGCTCGTCGCGAGCACGCAGCGTCGCGAGTAGCGAGCGTCCGCTTGCTGACCAGTCGAGACTGTCGAGCGACTGAAGCGCGAACATCTGTGTGGGAAGCGAGACACGGGCACCCGCGACCAGGTCGGCGGCGAGCTCCGATTCCGCGCGCGCCAGGTAGTTGCGCAATGCTCGAACCACGACGGTTTCGAGCGCTGGGTCTTCGACTTCATGCAGATGCGCCGGGGCTACGGCACCGGTGGCGGCCGGCGCACCGACGAAGGCTGGATAACCGGCCAACGCCAACGCTCCATCGGCCTCGCGGACCACGCCGACGGTCAGGTACAGCAGGCCCGCCGTGTCGGTTTGCGCGGCAACGGTATACAGCTGCTCGCCTGACGCCAGGAGGCGCGCCTGCACGACCTGTGTCCACTGCACCTGCTGCTCGCCGCTTTCCGGCGGCTGCAGGCCGGCTTCCGGTTCCATCCAGGAGCCCACGAATGGAGCCAGGGCAAGCCTGTGTGCTTCGGGATCGCGCGAGTCCCAGTCGAGATAGGCGCGAGCAAACAGCGTGGCGAAGCCTTCTGCCGCTCGGTCGGGCGCCGCGGAGTCAGATGTCGAGCTGCGCGCAAGAACCGGCCGAGGCGGCGCAATCGCAAAGCGTGCGCTCGCGAGCAGGCCCACTACTGCCAGCGCCTGGAGTAGATAGCGCGGCAGTTCCCGCGCGAGCCGTATACGCCAGATCGACTTTGGCGTGACGCTGACGAGTGGTTGTGAGCGGATACGGGACACCAGCAGTCACTGCTCAAAGCCAAATTCGTCTTGCGCGGGCGGTTCGACCGCGACCTGCGCGGACGCTCTGTCGCCGAGCGCTCGCACCGCCGTTGACCAAGCTCGCTCGAGGCGTTGGGCTATATGCCATCCGCCGCCTGCGGGCGCCCGATGCTGGAGCGTCGACCCGGACACGCGTATGGGTCTCATCACAGGCTGGGTAGAAGAGTGCGAAGCCTGAACTGGCCTGCTGTTCACACTGTGTGCAAGCGCCTGCGCGCGGCCGGCGCCGGTTGCACGCTCCACTCCCTGTTCGACCTCCGCCCCAACGCCCCGCCCAACCGGCTCAGGCGCTGCTCCGTGCCGATGCGCCATGTTCAAGAAGACGAGCGCGAGCGTTGCGAGGCCGACGCCCACAAGCAGACCGACCCCGACCAGACGGCCGGCGTGCGACCCGCTTGGGTGAGCGGATGAGCTGCCGGCGGTACCTGGGGAGGCGGGATCAACATCAGCAGCGAAAGCAGCCCAAGACGCCAAGCCGCGGCTGTCGGGCTCGGCGGACGTTGAGTCTTCCTGCGCAGCCGTCTCCCCTTCTAGAGCCGTCTCCCCTTCGAGATACTGATCCTCCCCGTAAACGCGGTACACCTCGCGCGGAGCCCGACGCCAGAGGCTCATACGCACGACGCTTCCAATTCGAGGCACAGCACGCATGCGACCGGGAGCGAGGAGGGGGAGCAGCCAAGCTCCCGGCCGCCTACGTGCGGACGGGAAGCACCGTTCGATCGTCTCGGCAACCGATCGTCGGCGTCCCAGGGGACGCGCCTATGTGTGGGGCGAGGTGGTCTCATAGGTGTGTCCCTACTGACTGATCCGACGAACCCACGCCGAGCGGGACACGCATGCCTGCCTGAATGTGCCCGTATGCCTGAGCGGACCTGTCGGCCTGAGCCAGCCTGTCTGCCTGGGCGCGCGCAACCGCCGGAGCGCGTGTGGCCGCGCCCGTAAGCAATCGCAGCAGTCGCGCGCGTCCCCGTTGGGACACCTTGCGGTACTTCTCGGTGCTCCAACCGTGCCTGCGACAGAACTCCGCGCAGCCTTCCTCACCCGAGAGCTGGCTTGCCAGCACCAGTCGCTGGTCGTCTGAGAGCTCTCGCGAGAGTCGCACGACACTGCGCAGGTCCTCGCGCAGGCAGACCAACAGCTCGACGTCGGCGCGCGCGTCGGCGACATCAACGCCTCCGCCGGCACCAACGGCAAGAGCGAGCGAGCCGGCCAGCGCCGCTTGGATTGGGCTGCGCCCGTTCAGCGCACGGCGACGATCGTGGATGCGTGAGAGGAATTTCTGCTCGAGCGCATTGGCGATGTGGGCAGCGTCGGTGAATCCTTCTCCACGTCTGGCACGAGTCAACAGCTCAAGCGTCGCCTGGCTGTAGCAATCCTCCAGGTCCTCGTGCCCCAGCCGCCGGCGGTGGCAGGCAAGCAGAAGCTCGCGACGCGAGCGGGCCACGAGCGCGACCGTCTCGCCAGGATCGAGCAGGCCAAGCGCGCGCCCGGCGAGCCGTCGTGGGCCTGCAATAGGTCGTTTCGAGCGCTGTTGTCGGGTAGACACGCAAGCATGTCGGTGCAAGTGGCCCGCAGACCCCCCTCCCAATTTCTCCGCGACGGACTAGGCGCCGTGGACCGCTACCAGCAGCGCAAACGCCTGCTCGGCTTCGTGGTCGCCGTCTTCAAGCGCTTCGACGACGACCAGTGCAGTCAGATGGGAGCGCTGATCGCCTATTACGGCTTCTTCTCGCTGTTCCCGCTGCTGCTGGTGTTCGTGACCGTGCTCGGCTTCGTGCTCGAAGGCAGTCCCAGCACGCAGGCGAGCGTGCTGCATTCGACGCTGAGCCAGTTCCCGATCATCGGCACGCAACTACAGAACAACGTGCACTCGTTGAAAGGCAGCGTCCCGGCGCTTGTGATCGGGCTTGTGGGCGCGACGCTGGCCGGCCTTGGCATAACCGGAGCGGCACAGAGCGCACTCAACAATGTCTGGCACATCCCACGCAAACGCCAGCTCGGCTTCCTGGCATGGCGCGTGCGCGGGGTCGGGCTGCTGGTCGTCTTCGGCCTGCTCACGATCGTCTCGACCGTGGCGGCCGGCTATGTGACGGCTCAGACGATAGGAATCGTCGGAGTGCTCGTGGGGATCGTGATCGCGCTGGGCGCGAACCTGGTGCTGTTTTTTGCCGTGTTCCGGTTGCTGACCGCCGATGAGGTCGCCACCCGCGACCTGCTCGTCGGCGTGGTCGTGGCGGCTGTGCTTTGGCAGATCTTGCAGCACCTCGGCGGCTTCTACGTCGAGCACGTGGTGCGCCATGCAAAGGACACATCGGGCCTGTTCGCGTTCGTGCTCGGGTTGCTCACCTGGCTGTACCTGGGCGGGCAGGTGACGCTGATCGCCGCAGAGGTGAACGTCGTGCGCACCAAGCGGCTATGGCCACGCAAGCTGTTCGGGGAGGACTCGGACAGCCCGGGCTCCTGAATCACCGACGGGCCATCCCGCAAAACGTCGGCAACCGACGGGCCGAATGTCCCGCAAAACGTTGTCCACTTGGCACTTTTGAGATCGTGGCCCTGATGGTCTGCTCGACACGTTCGAACGGACGGATCGTGCCCTTGAAAACGACCATGACGGCGCTATACTAACTATCAATTCGTAACCTTATATGGAGCGTATAGCGATGGCTTCAACTCCCTCATTCCCCGCACAAAGCCCTCAACCGCCCGAGCCGCAGGCCAAGCCTGTGTTGCGCCTGATTCCGCTCGACGACACCGTTGTCTTTCCCAGCATGGGGATCACACTCACGATCGACGTAGGCGACGACGAGCGCGTAGTGCTAGTGCCTCGTCACGAGAACGAGTTCCTCGAGGTCGGCACGATCGCCGAGGTCTCAGAGCAGCTACGCCTACCCGGTGGCGGTCACGCCGTCGCGCTCTCGGGCGAGCACCGCGCGCTGATCGGCGCCGCCCAAACAGGTCCGGAAGGCGAGCTGCGCGTCGAGGTCGACGAGCGCCCAGATGACGTGCCCGTGGACAAGCGCACACGTGAGCTCGAGCGCGAATACCGAGCTGTGGTCGAGGAGATCCTCGAGTTGCGCGGCGACGACGGACGCATCGCGGCGTTCCTACGCGCGATCGGCGATCCCGGCCCGTTGGCGGACTCTGCCGGCTACTCCCCCAACCTGACCTACGAGCAGAAGGTCGAGCTGCTGCGCACACTCGGCGTGACCGACCGGCTGGAGCTGGCCGTCAAGCTACAGCGCGACAGCCTCGCCGAGCTGCAGGTGCGCAAGCGCATCCGCGAGGATGTACAAGAGGGCGCCGATAAGCAGCAGCGCGAGTACTTCCTGCGCAAGCAGATGGAGTCGATCCGCAAGGAGCTCGACGAAGACGAGACGTCGATCGTCGAGGAGTACCGCGCGAAGATCGAGGCCGCCGAGATGCCCGAGGAGGTCCAGGAGCAAGCGCTCAAGGAGCTCAGCCGCCTGGAGCGGATGGGCGAGCAGACCGGCGAGTCGAGCATGATTCGCACCTACCTGGATTGGTTGATCGCCGTGCCGTGGAGCAAGCGCTCTGAGGAGCACTTGGATCCGGTGGCGGCGCGTGAGGTGCTGGACGCCGACCACGAGGGTCTCGAGGACGTCAAGGATCGCATCACCGAGTACCTGGCGGTGCGCAAGCTGCGCCAGGATCGTGGTATCGAGGCCGATCCGAAGTCGGGGGCAATCCTCACGCTGATCGGTCCTCCGGGAACCGGCAAGACTTCGATCGGCGAGTCGATCGCCCGCGCGACGGGACGCGAGTTCGTGCGCATGTCGCTCGGCGGCGTGCGCGACGAGGCGGAGATCCGCGGACACCGACGCACCTATATCGGCGCCCTGCCGGGAAGGCTGGTGCGCGCCTTGCGCGACGCCGGCACGATGAACCCGGTGATCCTGCTCGACGAGGTCGACAAGGTGGGTGCCGACTGGCGTGGTGACCCCTCGGCGGCGCTGCTCGAGGTGCTCGACCCGGCCCAGAACCACTCCTTCCGCGACCATTACCTGGACGTGGAACTTGACCTGAGCCAGGTCATGTTCATCGCTACGGCAAACGTCGCCGACACGATTCCCGGACCGCTGCTCGACCGCATGGAGGTGATCCGCTTCGATGGTTACACCTCAGAGGAGAAGCTAGCGATCGCCAAGGGGTATCTGTGGCCGCGTCAGCGCGACCGTAATGGTCTGCGCGAGGACGAGGTAAGCGCCTCTGACGAGGTTTTGCGCACAATCGTCGCCGAGTACACGCGCGAGGCCGGTGTGCGTAATCTCGAGCGTGAGCTTGGCACGGTGCTACGCAAGACCGCCACCCGGATTGCCTCGGGCGAGGTAGAGCCTCCCGTGGAGATATCCCTGGAGACCGTGCGCGACGCACTTGGACGCCAGAAGTTCTTCCAGGAGTCGGCCGCTCGCACGGCCACACCCGGCGTGGCAACCGGCCTGGCTGTAACGGGAACCGGCGGCGACGTGCTGTTCGTGGAGGCCACGGCGATGAAGGGCAGTGGCTCCGCTGGAAACGGGCTCGTGCTCACCGGACAGTTGGGCGACGTGATGAAGGAGTCCGCGAGGATCGCCCTCTCCTACGTGCGCGGCCACGCCGAGGAGCTCGGCATCGACCCCTCGGCGTTCGAGAACAGCGAGTTCCATGTGCACGTGCCCGCGGGTGCAATCCCCAAGGACGGCCCCAGCGCCGGCGTGACGATGGTCACGGCACTCGCTTCGCTGCTGTCAGCGCGTCCGGTCAAGCACACAGTGGGCATGACCGGCGAGGTCACGCTGCAGGGTCGGGTGTTGCCGATCGGCGGACTCAAGCAGAAGGTGCTTGCCGCCCACGCCGCTGGGCTCACGGATGTGATCCTGCCCGAGCGCAACCGTGGCGATCTCGACGACATACCCGAGGAGGTTCGCGAGCAGATGAGTTTCCACCCGGTGATGAGCGTTGACGAAGTGCTCGATGTGGCCTTGGAGCCGGCGCCCAAGGTCGCACAGGTCTCCTAGGGAGTCCGCCGATGTCCGCACGTAGCTCCCGCCGATGTCAACCGGTGCCCGTGGAGGTCCGCCAGGCGGCGGACCTCCTGGAGCGCCGCTGGCAACTATCGATCATTTATGCAGCCCTGAGCGGAGCATTGCGCTTCAACGAATTCGCGGAGGCCGTGCAAGGCATCTCGCCGCGAATGCTCTCCGAGCGCCTGCGCGATCTTGAGGGTGCCGGACTGATCGAGCGGACCGTGCTGCCCACCAGCCCACCGATGGTCGAGTACCGACTCACGGCGCGCGGGCGGCGGCTCGCGCCCGTTATCGAGGCGATGCGCGCCTACGCCGAGACCGTCGGCTGAGCCTCAGCGCGCCTCGGGCCCCTATACGGAGAGCTTCGGCTGAGACTCGTCGCTGAGCTCCAGGTCTCCCTCGTGACAGCCGGCGGCGTCGAGCGCGGCGCCGACAAGCGCTCCTCCCTCGCACTCCTCAGCGCTCACCACTCGTTGGGGATTGCGCACGCCGACAGCACCCGCCAATCCTCCTGCGGCGACGAGTAGCGCCGCTATCCCGAGGCCGAGATGAAAGCTTTTCAGCGACGCTTCATCCGCCGCCACCGTGATCGCATTCGCCTGGGCTCGCGGCAGACCAGCGGTGTCGGGACGACCAAGCGGCAGCTTCTTGGCTTCGGCGACCGCGGCCTTCGCCGGCGGTCCAAGTGGACGACCGGCAAGATTGCTGTCCAGACCCGACACGAACGACCCGGCGACGGCCGCGCCAACCGCCGCCGTGCCGAGCAGCCCCGCCACACGAGCGACGGCGTTGTTGACAGCCGAGGCGATTCCCGCCTGAGAGGTATCGACACCAGCGAGCACCGCTGCCGTCAAGGGGGCAACGGTCATGGAGAGACCGAGCGAGAAGACGAGAATCCCCGGCAGCACGTCTGTTACGTAATCAACGTGTACGCCAATGCGCTGAAAGAGCAGCAGCCCACACGCCGCTACCAATGGTCCCGCCCCCATGAACAGACGCGGGCCAAACTTGTCCGCCAAGCCGCCGAAGCGCTTTGAGAACATGAACATCACGACGGTGGCGGGCAGCGTGGCAAGGCCGGCCTCAAGCGGCGTGTAGCCGCCGATCTGCTGTAGGAAGATCGTCAGGAAGAAGAACAGGATCGCCAGGCCCGCGTACATCGCAAGCGTCTCGATGTTGCCGGCCGAGAAGTTGCGCCGGCGAAACAGCGCAAGCGGCAGCATCGGATCGCGGGTCCTCGCCTCGTGCGCCAAAAAGCTGCCGAACAGCGCCACACCGGCAACCAGCGGGAAGATCACACCCGGGCTCGCCCACCCCAGGCGCGGCTGCTCGATCAGCGCGAACACCGGCCCGCCGAGGCCCAGCGCGCAGAGCAGGCCGCCGAGGAAATCGATGCTGCGCCCCGTCTGCGCTCGTGGCTTGGCGCGTGGGATGACGGCCAGGATCAGAGCCATGCAGACCGCTACGAATGGCAGGTTGATCAAGAAGATCACACGCCAAGAGGCGACCTGGAGCAACTCACCTCCGGCGAGCGGTCCAAGCACCGTGGCAATTCCTCCCCACGCCGTCCAGCTACCGATCGCCGGACCACGCTCGGACTCGCTGAAGGTAGCGACGATCACCGCCAGGGCACTTGGCGTGAGTAGCGCGCTTGCCACCCCCTGGAGCGCGCGCGCTGCAATCAAGGCTCCGATGGATGGCGCGAGCGCACAGAGCAGTGAAGCCACTCCAAATCCCCCAACACCAAGCGCGAAGATTCGTCGCTCGCCATACAGATCCCCCAGTGAGCCACCGATTAGGATCAACGAGCCGAGCGTGAGCAGATAAGCATTGACGACCCACTGCTGCGCCGCCAACCCTCCACCGAGATCGTGCTGGATCGTAGGCAGTGCAACGTTGACCACGGTGCTGTCCAGCAGCGCGATGCCGGAGCCCAGGATGCACGCCACCAGGGTCAATCGCTTCCTATAGGCGTCGCTGCGCAGCACAGTCAGAGCATCGGCCACAAGACCACGTTAGCCGTCCTTGTGAAGGAGGTGCTCGCGCGAGCGTTAGCGCGTTCGACTAGGCCGCAGCCGCTAACGCCCAGGCTGCCTTGCCTTCACGCTCGGTCTTGACGACCGCCCCCGCGGAGACGAGCTTGCGCAGGTTGCCGTTGATGCTGGGCCCACTCATCGCGGTTACTACAGCCAGCTCACCGACGGTGTGCGAGCCGTGTTCCAAGGCGGCCAGAATCGTCTCGCGCGCAATGTCTCGCGAGACACGCTCGGGCTTTGGATCTGCAACTCGTCGCGAAGGTCTCGCTGGCGTTCGTGGCTTTCCGTTGAGTCGCGTGGAGGAGCCGCCGTCACGTGACTGCTCTACCGCTGACCGCTCGAGCGCGTCAGTAGCCGGTCCCGCTGCCGCCAGCTTGATCGCCCCGGAGGCCGAGCCACGTCTAGCAGTGCCAATGCGTGCACGAGGACTGCCGCTTTTGGCCGCCGTCGTCGCGCCGGACACATTGAGCTCGCCCCCTGCCATGTCAAGCGCCGCGGCGGCATCGAGCAAACGCTGGTGCTCGTCCAGCAGCGGGCGCAGCTCGCTCAGACGCTGATCGATTTCGTGGCAAATCATGCTCAACAAGTCAGGGGCCATGCTTGTCCTTCCGGGGTTGGATCGTTCTTAGGAGACGTATTCTTGCAGCTGGCTCGGTGAGCAAGATCCGTTCCAGCCCCCGGTAGACGCACCGAGGGCCCGCACCAGGCGGGCCCTCGGTCTTACTTCTCGCTAGTTCCTACTTACTACTTCTTGCTTTTGCCCTTCTTGCCCTTCTTGCTGCTCTTTTTGCCCTTCTTCTTGCTGTGCTTGGCCACCTTGGCCTTGTGGACTTTGCTGCTCTTTACCGCGCTGCTAGCCACATCGCTCAGGCTAATCGTGCCCGGAATCGGCGTGACTAGCGGTGCCATGGCTCCGCTGGGTGTGACCGTGGTCGTGGCTGCCGGCTTGTTCAGCGCGACCAGTCTTTCTATTTCTTCCTTGTTTTTTAGAGCTTCAGCGGCTGCTTTTTCTTCGTTGGATTTCTTTTCAGCGGCTGCTTTTTCTTCGTTGGACGTCTTTTCAGCGGCTGCTTTTTCTTCGTTGGACGTCTTTTCAGCGGCCGCTTTTTCTTCGTTGGACGTCTTTTCAGCGGCTGCTTTTTCGTTCGCTTCTGTTTCTGTGATCTTTTTTTCAGCTACTTCTTTTTCGCGAGTCGTCTTGTTGGTTTCTTCTTCTTTTTCGCGAGCCGTCTTGTTGGCTTCTTCTTCTTTTTCGCGAGCCGTCTTGTTGGCTTCTTCTTCTTTTTCGCGAGTCGTCTTGTTGGCCGCTTCTTCGTTTTCGCGAGCCGTCTTGTTGGCCGCTTCTTCTTCTTTAGCCTTCTTTTCGGCTGCGGCCTTTTCTTCTGCTTTCTTGGCTTCTTCTGCTTTCTTGGCTTCTTCTGCTTTCTTCTTTTCTTCGGCTTCTTTGCCCGCGGCATTCGTCGAGAAGTCGATCGAATTGTCGCGCGTAATGCCCTCGTTGGCGTAGAAGGTGGTCAGATCGACCGCGGGGAATGAGCTGTTCTGTAGCTCAATCCCTGCCAAGCCCTGTGAGTTTGTGGTCTCACAGAACTCGCCCTCCGACGGAGTCGGTGACGGCACAACAGAGGTGCCACTCAGGCTCACCGTCGCACCTTCGCCCTGTCCCAGAACACCTTTGGTGTCAACGACATTCCCGGTGAACTGCAGCACTCCAGTTTCCTGCTGTGCATGGAAGCACACCGTCTCGCCGGCAAACGGATACCCATCGATGTCCTGAGCCTTAGCGACGACGATGCGTACGTTCTGGTCGGCTGTGGTCGTGCCCTTGGGGAACTCATAGACTTCCTTCAGCCACAAGGAATGAACCTTCTTGACCAGCGGTTCTGAGGTGATCGCAGGGTAATCGACCGGCTCATACGGATACACAGCCCTGGCCGTGATCGAGGAGTTGCCGATTTCCTTGCCGTAGAGCGATTCGAGATCGCATCCGCCGTTGGCGTCTGTCGTGATCGACGGGATCTGGTTCAAGTAGAACTCATCACCCGGCGTGTACGTCACATACGCCTCGCCGCGCTCATCGGTGTAGAACGTTTCGGTCCGCGGACCGCCCGGCGTCTGGTAGTCGTCTTCCGAGGTTGCTTCGGTTGACAGACCAGGCGCCCGACGCAAGCATCCCGTCGAAGACGAGGACCTGTCGTTGGCGCTGTGAACCGAGGTCCAGAACGTGTACGGGCTTGGGTGTGCGTTCAAGAACCCGGGGAAGCTGCCTCCGGGGCTCGGTCCTGTAACACCGGACGCCTCGCTTACGGGACGATCGGTGGCCGGGATGTACGCGCCGTAGTACGGGTTGTACAGGTTCCCTTCCGCTGTCGCGTCGCCAGTGAAGTCGTGGCTGTAGATCTGGGCCTTGCTGGCACCCGAGATCTGACCCACGCCACCCAGGTCGCCTTTATTTTCCGCGATGCTCACGTCGACACGCAGAGCGGGCATCGGGGCGTCGTCAGCGTTGATCCTGCCATCGCTGAGCAACGTCTCGTTGGCTGCCTGTGGGTCGAAGGGCCCGACGGTCGCCGTTTCGCCTGAGGTGAAGTCGGAGAACGCGGGTCGAGAGAACAGGTCGTGCAGCGGGTCGTTGGTCGCGGAGCCGGCGTTCGACGTCGTGGCTTCGCTTGGTGTGCCGTGGATGTCCCACAGCATTTCGTTGCTGCCAGGCGGTTCTGTTTCTTCTGAGCTGCTTGACAACGCCTTGGCGAGGGTTTCCCAGTCGCCTGGAAGCGTGTATTCCGACTTGGTAAGGATGTTGGACAGCGGCGTCTTTTCCACGACCGGGAAGTTGCCCGTGACCTTGATCTGCACCAGGCCCTTGTCTTCATTGGTGGCCGTTTCCGAGTCAAATGGCGAAGGACTGAATTCGCCGTTACCGCTCGGATCGCCCAGGAATTTGGACAAGTTGGACTGCCCGCTGCCATTCAGCTGCGACTGGAAAGAAGGTTCTTCTACAGCGCTGCCGTCGGCATTGACGTTGCCCGAGAGACCGGCCTCAGCCAGCGTCGGCTTGTTGGCCGTCAGCCAGATCGCGAGGAACTGGTGCGAGAACACGATGGCTCCCGTTTCCTCGCTTCTGACGTTGACCCTGATCCGTGTCAGACCGGGATTCAGCGACTTGTAGTCGGTCGCCACGCAGCCCTCTTGTTCGTCGCTCTCACCGATTCGATGAGCAGCCTCGGATGACCTGAAGAACGCAGCCGGCCCTGGGTCGAATATCTGACCGATACTGCTACCCGAGTCACCGTCAGGTGTCGGTGGCTGGAACTGGTAGCCAGACCAGTCCTCGACCTGATAGTTGGCGACTTGAGCTTCGTCGCCTGTGGTAATGGCGGGGTCGCACACCACAAGGCGCAGGTGCTCACCCACCCATGCAACATACGGAATGTTTGAGCTCTGCGGGCCGTCCGATCCCGGCCCCGGATTGGGAGCGGCAAAGGCACCTGTGGCAAACAGACACAGAGCCAACACCGCCGCTCCTACCGCGGAAACTAGTCCAGCGATCATTTTTTTATTCTGCTGTGGTCGCATTTGTGTGCGGCCTCCTCCTTGAATGAGTGGACTAGAAGTCCGTTTCTATAGACATCACAGATGTCTCAATAAGCCCAGGAGCGGGCATATCGGGCGGCATATTATGCGTGTTGTCCGCCCTCCACAATCGTTATGTCGGGTAGTCTTAACTAGTGCAAACGGGTAGGTGAGGTCCTACCCGAAATGCGATGCCGGACCGCGATCCGCAGGTACCGAAGGGGGAAATTCGGCGAAAGCGTGGAGACCTAGCAATTCGCCTGGCGACCAGAATTGGTGGCTTCCTTCAGCTCTTATCGGGAAGATTCGATGCACTACCACGATTTACCTGCACGTGACTCCCCACGCGTGTCGCCTCCACGCGGTTGTGCACGCCCAGCCTGGAGTAGATCATCCGCAGATGGAACTTGACTGTGTTAGATGAGATCACCAGATGTTTGGCTACTTCCTCATTGCTCATCCCCGCGGTCACAAGATCCAGAACTTCACGCTCGCGCACACTCAGCGCAGCAGCGCGGATAGGGCCAGGTTCTGATTCGACCGAGGCAGCCTGCCAGCCGGCGGGCATGACCGCGCGTCCCGCCAGCACATGCCGGAGAGCCAGGACCATGTCCTCGACGGTCTCTGACTTCAGGACTACGCCCTCGGCATGCTCCTCCATCGCACAGCGGACAACGGCTGGTGTGGCTACCTCACACAGCAGCAGGATCTTCAACTCAGGATGTCGACATCTGATCTCTGCCACCGCCTCCAGCCCAGCCGTTTGCTCGTCGGCATCAATGATCGCCGCCTGCAATTCTTGCCGGCCGGAGCTCAATACCGAATCCAGCTCGCTGGCGGTCGAATAGACGCCGACCACGTGGTTCCCGTTTTTCGTGATAATCCAGGCGAGGGCCTCGGTTGCAAGCGCCCCAACTACACCGACGATCGCGATCCTGGGATCAGCTGCCGTCACCGGTGATCTGCGCGTATTGATTGGCCGCTTGGACCCGATTGCGCACTTCCAATCGTAAGTAGAGAGCTTGGATATGAAACTTGATCGTGTTCGGGCTGAGCTCGAGCTCGCCTGCGATCTCCTCGTTTCGCATGCCCTGTGCGATTAGGGCGAGTATCTGGCGGTGACGCGGACTCAGGCTGATCTTCTGCTCCAAGGGCACGGCGACCACTCGCTGCCAGCCGGCAGGCATGACTGTACGGCCGGTTGACATGTACTGCATGGCTCCCATCACGTCATCGGTCGAGAAGCTCTTGAGGATGACGCCACCCACTCGATGCTCGATCGCGCAGCGAACGATTTCCTCGCACATCGCTCCGCAGAACATCACGATTGTGGACTTCGTATGGGCGCTTAGCGTCTCGACAGCACTCTGACAGCCACCGGGTGCGCCTCCATCGCAGTCGAGCAGTAGAACGCCCGGCTGCTTCTCCACATCAATAGCCAAGAAGTCGGCTACCGACTCGAAGGCCCCCAGCACATCCACTCCATCCTTCGCTGCGAGATGACGCGCGATCGCATTGCGCAACAGGCACTGTCCACCTATTAGGCCGACCGTAATAGTCGGAGTAGATCTAGCGAAGGACGACTCCGAAAGTGGCCAGCCGCCCCACTCGCCGGACACCTCTGCGGAGCCCCGGCTAAATGGTCGAGTCGCGGGCACCACGGCGGAGCCAACCTGGCGCGACTTGTTTATCTCAGACAGCATCTTATTTTGGGAAGCTTTTGAATCAGTCGAATACGACTACCCAGCTGCTGCTAGGCCACGGCGCATTTGCGGCATAGTAGAGAGCTTTAGCCATAAGTGCAAGTATGGCCGCTTGTTCTAGTATTGCGAAGTGTCCGCTGAAGCAGTACTTAGGCGTGCGAGAAGTAAGCGAGTTGACCTTCCGGTTCGCAGAGCTACTGCGCGCCGCCGAACCCCAGCTCGTTGCCGTCAGGGTCGCGGTAGATGACCTTGCGTACGCCGCCCGAGTATGTCTCGCGCTTGTCGGGCTCGAGACCGCGGGCAGCGATCGCCGCTACGTGGGTATCGAGATCGTCGAGGAAGATCGTCACCACGGAGTTGCCCGCGCCATCGGGGTGCTCCACGACGTAGATCGACCGGTCCTCGGCAAGCGTCCACACAGCCTCGGTCGCGTGGGGGAAGAACGCCGGCTCGCCGAGCAATCGTTCGTACCACGATCGGACCGCTTGGAAGTCCCGCACACGAAGCCCCGCGAAGAGATGCAGCGACATCGCCCGAGTCTAGGTCACGCCGCCGCGAAGGCAGCGCGCTTGAGTCTCGCTCGTATAACTGGTTATCCAAATCGGGGCGAATGGTGGTGTTTAGCCCGGTTGCTGAGGATTCTACGGGTCGTGAGTAGTTTCGTGAGTAGTCTGCGTGGGAGCGCTTGGCGTTGGTGGATCGTCGGGGACGGGAACGGGAATCACCTCAAGCCCGTCGATGCCGTTGAAATCCGTCGGGTTGCATGTGTAAACCGGCAGGTCGTTGGCGACGGCCGTAGCGGCGATCATCGCATCGTAGGTTCGCGCGGTGGTCTTGCGACCGGCACGGCGCAGTGAAGCAGCCACGCCGCCGAAGGCACGAGCGGCATCCGCGTCGAATGGGAGCGGCTTGAAGTCTGCCTCCGCCTGCTGGAGTTGTGTTTGGCGTGCGGCACGTTCGCTCTCTGCCTTGGCGACCAGCGGACCGACGGAAAGCTCGGCAAGCGTCACAGCCGTGATGAGCGGTTCGGCGGGCAGCACCTTTGCGTCCACCAGCTTCTCGAGCAGGATCAAGGTCGAGGTATCGAGGATCCCTTGTGGGTGCGGCGACTTGTCGCTCACAAGCTCGGGTCCAGCAGCCGGTCAACATCTTCACGGAACACCACGGGGTCCACAGACGGAAGCCGCCGCCAGCGACTCAACAGAGCGTCCGCCGACAGTCCACCAGACGCTATAGCCCGCAACTCGGCGACAGGCTTACCCGAGCGTGTGATCGTGATCTGCTCTCCACGCGCGGCACGGTCCACAACCTCGCCGCCGTGATTGCGCAGGTCTCTGATGCTGACGTCAGCCATACGACCGATTGTATCACCCGTGATACAGTATCGATCATCGACCGCTGCGTCCATCTCAGAAACAAGCCCCTGTGTCGGCGTTTGCGTTGATGATCCACGGCGCCTAGGACGGTTCTCTGTGCGCCTAGCGTGAGCGCCTACGACCCGGTCGAGTGCGCGGCACTTGTCGCGGTGTCCGTAGAGACGACGGACGAGGTTCCCTCCGTCCTGGTGACCGAGCGCGATGGCTACGTCTGGCGCGCGCCTTTCTCTAATGGATTTGGTTAATGGCCTTGGCGATGTCCTGGGCGCTTGCGAAGGTGGTGGGATGGTGTTGGCCGGGGAAGGTGATGGCATCGCTTCCATAGAAGTTCTCGAGCGGTCCACCGGTGCGTCCGAGGCGGTATGCGGGGGTGACGTGGATTCCGTCGGTTCTGGCTTCTTGGTCGTCTGCGACGACCTGTTCGGTTCGCCGGCCGTCGTTGCGGTCGTGGTGCCATTGCGCGATGTTCAGTCCCGGCACTTGGCCGGCTATGTTGTCGATGTAGCCTTCGTTGACGTAGGAGGTGTACTCGGTGCCTTGCTCGTGGTAGAAGGTGTCGACAAAGTTCCACAGCTTGTCCTGTGCGCCGGCGGCGATTGCGGCGGCCTGCTGCTTAACGAACGTTTCGGGATGGATAGTGTTGGTCTTGTAAGAGCGGTATTCGATCTTCAGGATGCCGGGGCGTACGAACTCGTGGATGATCGCCGGGAGTAACGTGAGAACCCAGTGTTGGCTGTCGTTGTCCTCGAGGTCGGCGAACACTTGTAGCGTTACCGGCGCCCGGTGGTAGCCCAGCGTGCGTCCTTCTTGGGGTATCGCGGCAAGCAGGGTGCTGACTACCTGATCGTAGCGAGCGTCCTGACCGGCGCGACTACTGTTCGGACTCATCAAAAGGACGGACCCGACGACCCCCGCCGCGACGATCAGGGTGGCGGCAAGCCCGGTGCGCAGCCAGAGTGTCCTGCGTGGCGCGCCCGCGGCTCGCTTTGCTGCCTGCGCTGCTTTGGGGTCCGCCCACGTCTTGGGCATCGATCTTTTCTGCTTTTTCGCCACGCCAGCCTCGTTCTTGCGTTCAGGCAAGTCAGCTCGGAAAGCGGTTGCTCTGAAATCGATTCGTGCCAGACGCTTGTGTTGCCGCGAAGCTTGCATAGTTTGCCGCTGTTTGCAAGCGAGTCAGAAACACCGAGGCGGACCGGTCGACTTTGTCGTTGATTTATCTCTCGGCGAGCGTAACATCGACTGCCGTTGCGTACCTGACGCGCTCGCGTCAACAGACCTGAATGGATGGCAATTCGAAAGCGGGGAGCTATGCTCGACCTGCCTCGGTTTCACCTGCGTACTTTGGCTAACGTACTGCTGCCACAGCTGCGTTCGATGTTGCTCGGACTGATTGTGCTCTCTCTGTCGATGGGCGCACTGGCGGTTTCTGCTGTTGCGTGTGAAGGGGGTGGGGGTCCACCGACCGCGCCTGTGGAAACGGAAAAGGAATGCACGCCAAGTTTGCCGAATCTAGAATATGACTGTGCTGGGAAACCGGTGAATAACGCTACTGGGAACGAGACTGAGAAACAGACGGATCTTTCGATCGGTGGTCGCGGGCCGGGCCTGCGGATCGTGCGGTCTTATAACGCGTTTGCCGCTGCGAAAGCGAGTGGAGCTGGTGTTTGGGGTTATGGCTGGACTGGTCCTTATGACGCGAGCTTGACGGTCAGCGGCGAAAAAGTGTTGATCCACGAAGAAGACGGCGCCGTGATCGAATTCTATACGTCCGGTTCGGGTTATACGCAGGGTGGTTGGGATCAGGCACGATTGGAAAAATCTGGGTCGAACTATATTTACACGCTGCCGGAACAGAGCAAGCTTGAATTCAACAGCACAGGGCAGCTTGTCAAGGAAACCGAACGCAATGGGAACTCGAATACTCTTACTTATAACGGGAGTAAACAGCTGGAAAAGGTGACTGATAGTGATAGTCGATCGTTGACGTTCAAATACGACGGCACGGGTCAGGTGGAAAGCGTCGAAGACCCGATTGGGCACGTCATCAAATACACGTACGAATCAGAACAGCTCAAGAAGGTGGAAATCGAAGGTAAAGAACGCTGGAAATTCGAATATGAATCGCCGCATCTGCTGAAGAAGATCACAGACGGTCGTTCGAACTCGACAACGATCAAATATGAAGCAACGACGCACAAGGCCATCGAAGAGGTGGTCGGCGGGCATACACGCAAATGGGAATACAAAACCAACGAAACGAAGCTCACCGAACCGAACGGGCTGGAAACGGTGGAAACGTTCAACGTCGCCGGCGAGCCGACGAAGGTTACCCGTAAAGGCACTGGCGTCGAAACCACAACGACTGAATACGAATACGAAGCCAGCACGTACGCGCGCACGAAGCTGATCGACCCGAACTCTCACGTCACCGAATACAAATATGACGGAGAAGGCAACAAGATCAGCGAAAAGGACCCCAACAGCGACGAACGTAAATGGAAATACGACAAAACGCACGACATCGAAACGGAAACGACGCCTGAAGGCGAGACGACGACGTATGAACGCAACAGCAAGGGCGAGCCGACCAAGATCGAACGCCCGATAGGCTCGGAAAAACAGGTAACGGAATACAAATACGCCTCGAATGGGGATCTTGAAGAAGAAATCAACCCGCTGAAAGAGAAAACCAAATACACCTATGACGCGGCGGGTGATAAGGAAACCGAAGTGGATCCCGAAAGCGACGAACGCAAGTGGATATACAACAAAGATTCCCAGGTGACCGAAGAAGTCAGCCCCCGGGGCTTCAAAACGGAAATCGAACGCGACGAACAGGGCCGCCCGAAGAAGATCACCGACCCGCTCGGGCACACCACGGAATACAAATACGACGGTAACGGGAACATTGAATCGGAAAAAGACGGGAACGGTCACACTACGAAATACGAATACAACGAAGAAAACCTTCCTACCAAGACTATCGAGCCCAACAGCATCGAAATCGAAACCGGGTACGACAGCGA
Organism: uncultured Solirubrobacterales bacterium; assembly: GCA_963844095.1. GTDB lineage: Bacteria > Actinomycetota > Thermoleophilia > Solirubrobacterales > Solirubrobacteraceae > Palsa-744. The sequence goes on along the minus strand of CAWJND010000006.1, from coordinate 17,901 downwards.
AGGGAAGATGACCAGCCACACCGACGGCAACGGACACAAGTGGGAATACATACGGAACAAGCTGGAGCAGGTCGTCGAAGAAAAGAGCCCGCTAAGCAAGGTCTGGAAGAAAACCTATGAAAAGGCGGGGAACCTTGAAACCGTGGAAGACCCTGAAAAACACGTCACGACGTATAAATACGATGAATCGAACCGGCTCAAATCGATCAAATACTCCACTGGCAAACCCTCAGAAGTGACCTACACGTACAACAAAGACAGCCGGGTCACGAAAATGGTCGACGAAACCGGGACGACGGAAACCACGTGGGACAAGCTCGACCGTCTCACCGAATACGAGAACGGCGCCAGCAAGAAAGTCAAATACGAATACAACCTCGACAATCAGCCGACCAAAATCGAATATCCCAACAAAAAGTCGATCACCCGCGCCTACGACAAAGTGGGACGCCTGGAAAGCGTGACCGACTGGAACTCAAAGGTCACGACCTTCAAATACAACGCCGACTCAGAGCCCACCAGCACCGTCTTCCCGTCTGGCACCGAAGACGAAGACGTCTACGAATACAACAAAGCCGACCAGATGACCGAAGTCACGATGAAAGGACCGCTCGGCGCGACACTCGGCAAGCTGGTTTACGAACGAGACGACGACGGGCAGGTCAAGAAGACCACCACCACAACACTTCCAGGTCCCGCCACAAGCGAAAGCGTCCTTGATGAAAACAACCGTCTGATCGAAGCCAACGCACACGCCTACAAATACGACAAAGCCAACAACCCCGAAGAGATCGAAGGCGTCACCGGTTACACCTACAACACCGCCGACGAGCTGGAAAAAGGCGGCGGCAACACCTACAAGTACAACGAAGACGGTCAGCGCGAAGAAACCAAACCGACCAGCGGAGAACCATTCCACTACGCCTACGACCAGGCCGGCAACCTCACCAGCGTAGAACGCTCAAGCCCTTCGATCAAAGACATCTACACCTACGACGGCAACAAACTCCGCCAATCACAGACCATCGGCGGCACCAAAACCAACCTGATCTGGGACACCGCCGAACAAATCCCAATCATCCTCTCGGACGAAACCAACAGCTTTATCTACGGGCCGGAAAACCTACCTATCGAGCAAATCAACACCAGCGAAGAACCAACCTACCTACACCACGACCAACAAGGCTCCACGCGCCTACTCACAAACCACGAAGGCAAAGAAACCGGAGCATACACCTATACATCATACGGCAAGATCCTCGAACACACAGGCACAGCCACAACACCGCTTGAGTACGATGGTCAATACATCACCGAAAACACAGAACTAATCTACCTACGCGCACGCACATACGACCCAACAACTGGGCAGTTCCTGTCGATAGACCCAGCACTCAAGACGACGAGCGAACCTTATGCCTATACCAGTGATAATCCGGAAAATACCACAGACCCAGGCGGACAGTGTGACGCCTTAGTGGAGTTAATAACAGTAGTGAAGTTCATAGTACTACTCAAGTACGGGGTGCTCGGCGCCCTCCCAGATGAGGTTGTTGAAGTGTGTTATGTTGGCTGGTTTGCGGGCGCGCCTAAGTTGGGCATTATTCCTCCGCTCTTCACGATTTGTGATAAGGGTATCGGCCCGTTCCGCCCGTTCGACCAGAAACCCCTGCCTATCGGGGACCCAATCGGTGGAGGTTCTGGCGGCAATGGTTAACTTTCCATAGGCTTGGTACACGCATGCCGAACGTCTGGCCATCCTCGACGTTGACAACGTCGTCCTTGCCGACCTTCCGATTGCGTCGAGCATGCATGCGACGATCCACCCATCCTCATCGGGCTCGTCGAACATGTTCGTGAAGTTGATCGAACGACCGATTTACTTCCGACCCGCGAGCCCGAGTAACCGATGCGCGAGTCAGCTTAATCGGGGCGGCCGGATTTGAACCGGCGACCCCCTGCTCCCAAAGCAGGTGCGCTACCAGGCTGCGCCACGCCCCGATGAACGCCAGATTCTAGCTGCTTGCACGTCTAGCCCCATGGGAAGGGCGCAAGAGCCCCGTCTGGAACCGCCAGTGCTAGGGTCCGCCCCGCCATGGTTGACATCCAACCCCTGCGCGCCCTCCACTACGAACAGTCCCTCGCCGGCCCCCTCGCCGACGTCACCGCCCCGCCCTACGACGTAATCGACCCCGCCCAGCGCGAGGCGCTTCTCCAGCGCTCCCCCTTCAACGTGGTCGCCGTCGACCTACCCAAAGGCGAACCCGATCCGTACGTCGCCGCCGGCGAGCTGTGGGAGGCCTGGCAGCTCCAAGGCGCGATCGTCCGCGATCCCCAGCCCGCCCTCTGGCCCCACACCCAGACCTACACCGGCCCCGACGGCCAGACCCGTACCCGCAGCGGCTTCTTCTGCCGCGTCCGAATCGAGGGCTACGGACCCGGACGGGTACGCCCACACGAGCGGACACACCCCGGGCCCAAGGAAGATCGGTTGCGGCTCATGCGCAGTACACGCGCGAACCTCTCCCCCATCTTCTCCCTGTTCTCCGACCCCGCGAACGTCGCCTGGCAGGCCATGGAGCCAGAGACAGCGAACACCCCCTGGGGCGAGGTCACCGACGGTGATGGCACCGTCCACCGCATCTGGCGCGTTACCGACCCCGGCGCGATCGCCGCCGTGCAAGCCGCCACCCGCGACGCCGAGCTGTTGATCGCCGACGGCCACCACCGCTACGAGACCGCCGCCACCTACGCCGACGAGCTCGGCGGCGAGGGCGAGCACCGCTACATGCTCATGTGCCTGGTCGCGCTGGAGGACCCCGGCCTGACCGTCTTCCCGACCCACCGCCTCGTGCGCGGCCTCGATCGCGAGCGCCAGGAGGCCCTGAGAGAGACATTGCGCCGCGACTTCGAGATCGCCGAGGTACCGCTTGATCAGCTCGCGCCCGAGCCCGGAAGCGGACCACTGCAGCTCGGCTACATCGACGCCCACCACCAGCAGCCCTACCGGCTGACGCTCGAGGATCAGGCGATCGCTGACGCCGCCCTGCCAGGCTTCTCCGAGGCCTATCGCAGCCTGGACACAGGGATTCTGGAGGCGCTGCTGTTGAAGGGCGCGCTCGGCCTCAGCGACGATGACATCTCCCACTTCAAAGGCCTCTTCTACGCGCGCAGCACCGAGGAGGCTGTCGCGATGGTGCGCTCGGGCGAGTACGACGCCGCGTTCCTGATGCGTCCCACGCTCGTCGAGCAGGTTCGAGAAATTGCGGCCTCCGGCGAGAATATGCCGCCCAAGTTGACGTTCTTTTACCCGAAGCTACTTACCGGGCTGCTGTTCAACCCCCTTTCGTAGCTCAGTGCCGTCGATACCATGGAAGGAGAGGGTGCTGTGACAACCCGATCGGAAGGTGTTGCAGTGATGAAGGCCAGTGTTAGACGCAACGATTCGGCGTTCAAACACACAGTTCAGGTGCGCGACCATCAGCTGACGGTGGACGAGCCGCTGGAGTCCGGCGGCGAGGATGCGGGTCCCGACCCGCAGGAGCTGCTCGCGGTGAGTCTTGCCTCCTGTACGGCGATCACGATGGAGATGTACGCGGCCCGCAAGGGGTGGGACATCGGCAAAGTGGAGGTGGACGTCCAGTACACCCCCGCTGAGCGCGGCTGCCCGACCAAGTTCGACATCGTGTTGCGACTGCCGGACGATCTGCCCGAGGAGCAGGTGGAGCGCCTGCAGGTGATAGCGGCGAAGTGCCCGGTGCACAGGACGCTCGACGGCGAGGTCATGTTCCTGGAGCGTGTCGAGCGCACCAGCGTCCCGGTCTGAGAAGCTGCCGCGCTCGGACTCAGACGTAGGATTGGCATCGGCGCTGCGCGAGGTTCTGCTCGACGCGGCCTGGCACTCCCAACCGCGGGCCGACGAGCAGGTGCCGGCGGCTGTGTTGGTGGCGTTGTACGAGTCTGGCGACGGCGAGCTGCGCGTGGTCTTGACCAAGCGCCGTGCCGACCTGCGCCGCCACGCGGGCGAGATCTCCTTTCCGGGCGGGCGGCGCGATCCCGAGGACTCCACGCTGAGGGACACCGCGCTGCGCGAGGCCGAAGAGGAGGTCGGGCTCGCCCGCTCTGAGGTGACGGTGGTCGGGGCGCTGGAGCGTACCTCCACTTTCGTGACCAACTACGCGATCCATCCCTTTGTCGGGCTGCTGAAGGGGGCCCATCCGTGGCGCGCCTCGGAGCTCGAGGTCGATGCCGTGCTCGAGCCGACGCTGCGCGACGTTCGCGCGGGAAAGACGCGTACGCAGATCGAACGGCGCGGGTTCGCCTTTGAGACCGACGCCTACGTGTTCGACGGACAGCTCGTGTGGGGCGCGACGGCGCGCATCCTCGAGGACCTGCTGGCGCGGGTTGAGCCGCTGCTCAACCACCACCACGTCCAGGAACGCGACCTTCCAGCAGAGAGTTGAGCGCCTCGTGCGCCTGTGTCAGCCACGCGTCGAGATCGTCGGGATTGGCTGTGAGAATCGCCACCGGGATCGAGTTGCGCGTCGCTGTCTCCGACACCGACCGCTCGTAGCCGCCCGCCTGATACACGAAGCCACGCATCGAACTGTCCACCGCGCGGAGCAGGAAACGCTCCGGCGAGGAGTCCTCCAGCCAGCACACGATCGCAACGTGCTCCAACGCGCCACGGTCGGCACGCGCGACGACATTCACAACGTGGCCTTCCCGCTCCAGGGTGTCGGCCAGCACCGATGCATTGGACCCAAGCCCGACGATCAGGAACCTTGCCACCCGGCAATCCTACGCGCCACGCATTTGGGCGCCGCGGCCGGTGGGGGACCGCGGCGCCCTGTCGAGGAGAGCGGCACGCCGAATGGCAGCAGGGAATATGTACGAGACGCCGTGGGAGAGGTTGGATACAACGTCTCGTCGGCCCCTGTGCGCGATCGTGCTCAGTCACTCACGCTCTTGCGATTGCTCGTTGCCGCCGTAACGGCGGAGAGTCCTTTCCCCGTCATCTTGTCAGCAAGAGAACACAACGTATGTAAACACAAGTACGAAGATATGTCAAGTCCGGTTTCTTTGTGCCCTCGAACGCCTCGTCGGACTCGGCCGAACAACCGTCCCAACCTCCATCGACCAGGCTCCAATACCATCCGAGCCGATGCCCGAGCAAGCCCCCCCAAGCGAAGATGTGGTGACGATGGACAAGGTCGTGGCGCTGTGCAAGCGCCGCGGCTTCATCTTCCCCTCCTCGGAGATCTACGGCGGCGTCGGCTCGACGTATGACTTCGGCCACTACGGGGTGCTGCTCAAGGGCAACGTCAAGAACGAGTGGTGGCGCGCGATGGTGGGCCAGCGCGATGACATCGTGGCGTTGGATTCGGCGATCCTGCAACACCCACGCGTGTGGGAGGCCTCCGGCCACCTCGCCGGCTTCACCGACCCGCTCGTGGACTGCAAGACCTGCGGGCAGCGCTTCCGCGCCGACCACCTGGGCGAGCTGCCGTGTGGGCGCAAGCCCTCCAAGCACCCGGGCGAGACCGACGAGTGCGACCTCACCGATGCGCGCGACTTCAACCTGATGTTCGAGACGACGATCGGGCCGGTGAAGGAGTCGGGCTCGGTCGCCTACCTGCGCCCGGAGACCGCGCAGGGGATCTTCATCAACTTCAAGAACGTGCTGCAGTTCTCGCGCAAGAAGCCGCCGTTTGGTATCGCCCAGGTCGGCAAGTCCTTCCGCAACGAGATCACGCCCGGCAACTTCATCTTCCGCACGCGCGAGTTCGAGCAGATGGAGATGGAGTTCTTCGTGCCGCCGACCGAGGCGCAGAAGTGGTTCGAGCACTGGCTTGCGGAGCGGATGAACTGGTACACCTCGCTCGGCCTGCGCCCCGACCATCTGCGCTTGCGCGCACACGACCCCGACGAGCTCTCGCACTACTCCTCAGGGACGAGCGACGTGGAGTACCTGTTCCCGATCGGCTGGTCAGAGCTCGAGGGCATAGCCAATCGCGGCGACTTCGACCTCAAACAGCACGCCGAGTTCTCGGGCGAGAAGCTCGAGTACTTCGATCCGCAGAGCGGCGAGCGCTACATACCCCACGTGATCGAGCCCGCCGCCGGCGCCGACCGGGCGACACTCGCGTTTCTCGTGGACGCCTACGACGAGGAAGTCGTACAGAGCACAAGCGCCGAGGAAGGATCGGCCGAGAAGAGCGGCAAGCCGCTGGAAACCCGCACCGTGCTGCGCCTGCACCCGCGCCTGGCGCCCGTGAAGGTGGCGGTGATGCCGCTCGTCAAGAAGGACGGCCAGCCCGAGCTTGCGCGCGAGATCTACAAGGACCTGCGCGAACGCATGCAAAGCGAGTACGACGAGGGCGGCTCGATCGGCAAGCGCTACCGCCGCCAGGACGAGATTGGCACCCCGTGGGGTGTGACGATCGATCATCAGTCGATCGAGGACGGGACCGTTACGCTGCGAGATCGCGATTCGCTGGCACAGGATCGCATCAAGATCGAGGAGCTCCCCGGCGAGCTCGAAGGGCGCCTGGCGGCGCCCTGGCAAACACCGAAGTTGAACGCATAAGGAGAGAGATGGACTTCGACCTGACCGACGAGCAAGAGCTGATCCGCAGCACCGCGCGCGAGTTCACCGACAAGGAGATCGTGGAGCAGGCCAAGCAGAACGCGCGCAACCACCACTTCGACCTGGAGATCGTCAAGAAGATCGCCGATCAAGGCTATTTGGGTGCGATCGTGCCACGCGAGTACGGAGGCGCGGGTCTCGATTACATCTCTTACGGGCTGGTGGTCGAGGAGATCGGTAGGGGCTGCTCTTCGGTGCGCACCGTCATCTCAGTCCAGACCTCGCTTGTGTGCAGCGCGATCCTTAAACGGGGGACCGATGAGCAGAAGCAGCACTACCTGCCGAAGCTGTGCTCAGGCGAGTGGCTGGGATGCTTCGGTCTCACCGAGCCAGATACAGGCTCGGATGCCGCCAAACAGCGCACGCGCGCGAAGAAGACCGACACAGGCTGGGTCATCAACGGCGCGAAGATGTGGATCTCGATGGGCAACTACGCGAAGGTCGCGCTGATCTTCGCCCAGACCGACCCCGAGTTGGGCCACAGGGGGCTCGCGTGCTTCATGGTGGACACCGATCAGCCCGGCTATCAGGCGAGCACGATCGAGCACAAGATGGGGTTGCACGCCTCCGACACCGCCTCGATTGCCCTCGAAGACGTCGAGGTATCAGACGATCAGATGCTCGGCGAGATCGGCGACGGCTTCAAGGTCGCGATGTCCTCGCTCGACTCAGGGCGCTACTCGGTGGCGGCCGGCTGCGTGGGCATCTGCCAGGGGTGCGTGGAGGAGTCGGTGAAATATGCCAAGGAGCGCGAGCAGTTCGGCAAACCGATCGCGAGCTTCCAACTCGTTCAGGCGATGATCGCCGACATGGTGCTGAAGACCGACGCCTCGCGCATGCTCGTGTATCGCGCGGGCTTCCTCAAGGACAAGGGCCGCCCGAACACCCTGGAGACCTCAGTCGCCAAGCTGCACGCCACCGAGGCGGCGGTCGAGTGCTCCAACACGGCGATCCAGGTGCACGGCGGCGCGGGCTACGTTGACGACCACCCGGTCGAGCGCTACTTCCGCGACGTGCGCGTCACCACCCTGTACGAGGGCACCTCCCAGATCCAGAAGCTGATCATCGGCCGTGCGATGACCGGCATCAACGCGCTCGTGCCCTCCTGAAGGGAGCCTCGATGAGTCAGGCGTCGAATCTTGGGGGATTGGATGGGCGTGCCGCCGGTGTCATAGGGGTTGTGGGCGCCGGCACGATGGGCAGTGGTATCGCCCAGCTTGCTTGTAAGGCAGGTGCCCGCACGCTCCTGCACGATCCCATCCCCGCGGCGCTTGAACGCGGTACGGGGGGCGTGCTGAAGGGTCTGGAAAAGGAAGCCGGAAAGGGGAAGCTGACGCCCGAGCAGGCCCGTGAGGCCGGCGAGCGCCTCGAGCCCGTACAGCAACTGGAGCAGCTCAGCTCGTGCGAATTGGTGATCGAGGCGGCTCCCGAGCGTCTCGACGTCAAGCATGAGCTGTACGGGCGCCTGTCGGAGATTGTCAAAGACGACTGCGTCCTTGCGAGCAACACCTCCTCGCTGCCGATCACCGCAGTGGCGGCCGGAGCCACACATCCCGAGCGCGTTGTGGGCATGCACTTCTTCAACCCGGCACCGCTGATGCGGCTGCTCGAGGTCATCGCCGGCCTGCTCTCAAGCAAGCAGGCGCTGGCGCTGGCGGACGCGACCGGCCTCGCGATGGGCAAGGACGTGATCCGCGCCGCCGACGTGCCCGGCTTCATCGTGAACCGTTGCAACCGCCCGTTCGGTTTGGAGGCGCTGCGCCTATTGCAGGAGCGGGTCGCGGACATCGGGACGATCGACCGCATCGTGCGACTTGGCGGCGGCTTTCGCATGGGGCCGTTCGAGCTGAGCGACCTCGTAGGTGTGGACACCGGCTTCGACGTCTCAAAGAGCTTCTACGAGCTGAGCTTCGGCGAGCCGCGCTGGCGCCCATCGCCGATCCAGGCGCGCCAGGTAGCGGCCGGACTACACGGGCGCAAGACGGGCCGCGGCTACTACGACTACAGCGGAGATGGTCCGCATCGGCCCGCCGACCCCGACCCGCCCGCGGGCGGAGACGACGCGATCGTAACGGGCAGCGGGCCTGTGGCCGATGCGCTACGCGCGCTCGCCCCCGGCCAGAGCGGTCCTGAGATCGCCGTGGAGGGACTCGGCGGCACCGTTGACGGCGAGCAGTTCTACGCGATCGTGCCGCTCGCCCTGGTCGAGGTCACCGGCGAGGCGGGCGAGCAAGCATTCAAGGGCCTTGGCCTGCACACCGAGCGCGTGCAACCCGCCGCCGTGGGCGTGCTCGCAAGGATCGTGTGTCAGGTGATCAACGAGTCGGCGTTCGCGCTAGGCGAAGGTGTCGGCTCGGCCGACGACATCGACACCGGCATGATGCTCGGCCTCAGCCACCCGCGCGGCCCATTCGCGTGGATGCGGGAGATCGGCCCGGCCTACGTGCTCAGCACAATCGAAGCGTTGGGGGATGAGTATCGCGAGGAGCGCTACCGTCCAGCCCCCGCCCTGCGTCGCCTCGCAGCAGAGGCCGACTGACCCCGACGCACGCCGAGCCCACCTCCTGGGCTCGGAATTTCGCTGGCTGTCTTACAGCCGAAGTCCGCTGACCCGTGATGCGGCCTCTATCGCCGGCGTCAATTCTCAAGAGGTCGCGTCGGCGACCGGTGCCGGTGCCGCCCACTGGGCCTCGGCCAAGTCGCCAACCGGCATCCCCTCGGGTGTGGGAACCTCGGGCGTGTCGCGCAGGTACCACTCGGCGTCAAGCGCCGCCTGACAGCCCGAGCCAGCCGCGGTGATCGCCTGACGGTATGTGTGATCGACAAGATCGCCGGCGGCAAACACGCCAGGCCTGTTAGTGCGAGTGGAACGACCCTCAACCTTCACATATCCGTTCTCGTCAAGCTCGATCTGACCATCCACTAGCGATGATTGCGGCTCGTGGCCGACGGCGATAAACGCGCCAGTGATCGGTATCTCGCGAAGCTCGCCGGTCTCTGTATTGACGAGCTTGGCAATGCTCAAGGCGCCATTCTCGCCAGGCTCGAAGCGCTCGACGGCGTAGGGCGTCAGCAACTCGATGTTCGACTGCTCGCGCGCCCGCTCCAGCATGATCTTCGAAGCGCGAAACTCCTTGCGGCGGTGCACGACGGTGACCTTGCTCGCGAACTTCGACAGGAAGATCGCCTCCTCCATCGCTGAGTCCCCGCCACCGACGATCACGGTCTGGGCGTCCTTGAAGAAGGCGGCGTCGCACGTGGCACAGTAGGAGACACCGCGGCCGCTCAGCTCCTCCTCGCCGGGTACACAAAGCTTCTTGTGCTCGGCGCCCATCGCGAGAATCACGGTGCGTGCACGGTGCTCGGTGTCGCCCACCCATACCTTGTGAACCCCCCCGAGCTCATCGGCAAGCTCCACGCGCTCGACCTGATCGGTCTCCAGCGTCGCGCCGAAACGCTCAGCCTGCTCGCGTAGCTTCATCATCAAGTCAGGGCCCATGATGCCCTCGGGGAAGCCCGGATAGTTCTCGACATCGGTTGTCTGCTGCAGCAGACCGCCCCATGCGAAGCCCTCCACTACGAGCGGCGAGAGGTTGGCGCGCGAGGTGTACAGCGCCGCCGTATATCCCGCGGGTCCGCTGCCGATGATGATCGTGTTCTCGACCTCCGCCATCTCGCTGACTCCCATCTCCTAGCTCGTTTCTCGCTCGCGTCCGCGAGCGCCGTCATCTCAAGGTAGCCAATCCAGCGCTAACTGCTCGTGTGCCTCACGCTCGTCAAGGCCAGATCGACACTCACTTTACTTTGTAAAGTATAGCGCGTTTACTAGGCGTGAAGCGGTCCAGCGGTCTCGATCGGCTTCGCTGGGGCCGGCTTGGGAGCCTCTTGCTCGCTGCGCCAGCGCGCCACTGTTCGACGCAGCTGGAAATAGGCGATCGCACCCGGGACAGTGGGCAGCCAGAAGGAGATCGCGCGGTAGGCGAGAACCGCGAGCACCGCTTGATCGAGGTTGACGCCGAAGGCCGCGAAGGCCCCGATCATCCCGCCCTCGACACCGCCGAGCCCACCCGGTAGCGGCAACAGATTGCCGACCATGCCGAGGAAGTAGGCCATCAAGATGACGGTAAACGGCGGCGCGGAGCCGAATGCATGAAAGCAAGCCCAAAGCACACAGATGTCAAAGCCCCACCAAGCCGGCGCTCCCAGCAACCCGGGATCGCGCTCGCGCACCAGCTCGATCGCCGTGCGCACGCCGCTCGCCGCCAGCGCGGGCACGGTCACCGCGTTTGCCAGCCAGCGCTCCAGGCGGCCCGACCCGGATGCCCAGCGAGCCAGACGCCGCTCGATGTCGCCTGGTAGCAACGCCATCGCACCGGCCACAGCGAACAACAGGGCGGCCACAACGGCCGGCACGATCGTCAGCGCAAACGAGCCTTCGCCGGGAAGCACGCCAATACCCATGCCAAGCCCGTCAAGCAACACGGCTCCGGCGTAGACCACGTACAGCAGCACCATGAAGGCAACCATCCGACACGCCACCAGCCGTGCCTCCATCCCCGAGCGGCGCAGGGCCCAAGCGGTGAGCGCGATGCCGCCCGCACCGGCGGCAGCGAACAGGCGCGTGGCCGCCAGTCCAGCCATCGTGATCTGGTAGCTCTCAGACCAGCCAATCGGGCTGGGATCGCGCACAAAGACCGCCCGGAAGAGCACTACATAGCCTGCGAACGAGCAGATCTCGAGCAACACCCCGATCGCTATCCACCAGGTGTCGCCACTCTCGATGCGATGGGCGGTGCTGCTGAAACCGGTGAGCTTGGGCAGCACGAAATACAGGAACGCGACCGCCGAGAGGACGAATACGCCGAAGGCGACCGCGCTGCGCCGCGTAACCGGCACACGCGGCATCTGCTCGTCGCCACCACCCCCATCGAGCGCGGCGGGATCTGCCGGCGCCGACACATCCTCGGGGCCGACGGCCTTGACATCCGCAGCCGCGCCGGCTGCCACAACGACGATCTCCCCTTGGTCGCCGGCGGCAGGCTCGCGCTCAGGGGAATCTGCCGCGTTCATCTCATCTCCCCGCAGGCTCATGTCGCATCATGCGCCATGACCTCGATAGCCGCCACCGCCGCACCGAAGCGTCTTAGCCCCGGACTTGCCTGTGGACCCAAGCGGCGCACCGTCGTCGTCAGCGCTGCCCCGGCGATCAAATCGACGACATAGTGCTCGCCGAGATACACGAGCGCGAAACCGAGCGTCGCGGTATAGCCCCAAGCCAAGGCGCCGGCAACCGGCCCAGTCTCCGAGAGCAGTTGGGCGGCCATCATCGATGTGGCGAAGTGCAACGAGGGCATCGCGGCCAGTGGATTGCCTCCAAGCACACTGTAAAGGGGGCCCCAGCCGTCTTTCCAAAAGAACTCCCCATATTCCACCATCATCCGCCTGACCGCTATGTCCTCAGCACCCTCCGATGCCGTCGTCGCAGGCCTCGCGGCGACATCATGTGGGCCGCCGTTCGCGCCCGACGCGCCAAGCAGGCGACCATTGAAGTGCCGCCCTCGACCGGCATGCCCCGCCGCATACCACGGCGGCGCGGTGGGCAGGATCCAGTAGACGATCGCACCGAGATCGAACACCGCGTAGGTCATCACCGCGGAGCTATCGAAGCGGGAGCGATGACGCAACATGATGTAGACGAGCGTTCCGTGCGGGACCAGGAACCAAAGCCAGTGCGCCCAGACAAGCACACGGTCACCGAGCCGCCACTGCCCACGGGCAAGCCTGTGCTGCAAGCGCACGGTGGGCAGCTGGCCCATCCCGATCACGCGGTCGCAGCGGATCGGGTAGTCGACAAGCACCCGTCGCTCCTGGGCACTCTCGTCGTCGTGAGGAGCCTTGTAGGCCGCCAGGTAGGCCCACATCTGCAGAGCGCAGACTGCAACGTCGCGTGTGCGCGAGCGGCGTACAGCCACGCATAGGCCGATCGGAGCGGCGAACGCGACTGCTTGAGCCACGATCGGTGGCGTCGATAGGCGCTTGCGCAGGAGCGGCGCCATCGCACCCGCGGCCACCAGACCCCAGGCGGCTGTCCTGATGGCCTTCGACCCCCGCACGGGGCGAGGAGTATATGACCCTAGGCGGCAGCTTCCTCGGCGGTGCGCTCGCGCATGTGCTCCGTGGCCTGCGCGACCAGCGCGCCAACGACGCGACTGGTCTCATCGGCCTCGGGGTGCCATTGCACGCCAAGCACGAAACGTCGATCGGGCATCTCGATCGCCTCGGGCAGACCATCCATCGCCGAGGTGCCACTGATTCGAAGCCCCTCCCCCAGCCGGTCCACACCCTGATGATGGTGGGACTTGGTGGCGTGGTGGGTCTCTCCGGCAGCGCGTGCGGCAAGCGATCCCGCGACCAAATCGACGTCATGATCGGCACCGTCGAACGTGCCGGGAACACGCAGATGTTCGTGATGTCCGAAGCGTTCGGGCAAGTGCTGCAGCAGCGTGCCGCCGTAGGCGACGTTGATCAGCTGCATGCCACGACAGATGCCGAGTACCGGCAATTCACGCTCGATCGCGGCGCGCACCAGCGTGATCTCGAAACGATCACGCTCTGGGACCGTGTCGAGCGTCTCTGGATGAGGCTGCGCCCCGTAGCTTGCCGGGTCGATGTCCGCACCGCCGGCCATCATGAGACCGTCGAGCAAGTCGAGCGCTTCCTCGGGGCTTGTGAGCAGAAGCTCGTCAGGAGGCAGCATCACGACAAGCGCCCCGGCACGCTGCACGGCCTCCACATAGCTGCGCGAGAGCAGAACGGCCTGCTGGTCCCACATACCCCAACGAGCCCGCTCAAGTGCCGTGCATATGCCAATCACAGGTCTGTCCATCTCCACACACCATAAACTCCCGCGACGATGCATCTGGACACAGTCAACCTCACCCTCCTCGACGGCGTGGCGACGATCGAGCTGAACCGGCCACAGGCCCTGAACGCCTGGAACAAGCAGCTGGGCGAAGACCTGCTGGCGGCGCTCAGTCAAGCAGCCGCTGACGAGGCCGTCCGAGCCGTTCGCATCACAGGCGCCGGACGGGCCTTCTCCTCAGGCGCAGACCTGCGTGACATCAGCGGGGATGATTTGACGCCCGAGGGGCGCCCCAACGTCTACGGGGTGCTCACCGAGCGCTACCACCCGATCATGCATGCCATCCGCGAGATGGAAAAGCCGGTGGTGGCGGCGGTGAACGGCGGCGCGGTCGGCATTGGCTGTTCGCTGGCGCTTTGCTGCGACCTGGTGCTGGCAGCGCAGAGCGCCTACTTCCTGCTCGCCTTCGTCAACATCGGACTGGTGCCCGATGGGGGTTCCTCGCTGTTCGTGCCGACACGCGTGGGTATGGCACGGGCCGCGGAGATGGCGATGCTGGGCGAGCGCGTGACCGCCGCGCAGGCGCTCGATTGGGGACTCATAAACCGCGTCTTTGCCGACGAGGTCCTCGCACGCGAGAGCGCGGCCCTGACAGCACGACTGGCGGCCGGGCCGACGCGCTCCTATGCCGCGAGCAAGCGCCAGCTCAACAACCAGCTGTACTCGAACATGTCCGAGCAACTCGAGCTGGAGGCCAAACTCCAGCAGGAGATGGCCGGCAGCGACGACTTCATCGAGGGCGTAAGCGCCTTTCTTGCCAAGCGTCCAGCTGACTTCCACGGACGTTGACGCGCGTTCCGTCCGCGCCTGAATAGAATCACGGCCGCGTTGAGCCACCTGCTTGCCACACCCCTCGCGTTCTTCACCACCCAATCGGGAGGGTCGTCCAACGCTGACCAGATCGACAGCCTCTACAAGATCACGCTGTATGTGGCGCTTGTGATCTTCGTGCTGGTTGAGGGGGCCCTCGGGTATGCCCTATTCCGCTTCCGCGCGCGCAAGGGCGCCGTGGCAGCCCAGATTCACGGCAACACGCGCCTGGAGATCGGTTGGACCGTAGGTGCCGCGGTGATTCTGCTGGCTTTGGCCGGACTCACGTTCGCCAAGCTCTCCTCGATCCAGGATCCCGTCAACTCGAGTCCCGAAGGCGAACATCTCGTCAGCGACAGCTCGCGGCTGTATGCGAGTGCCCAGCAAAAGCTGCCTCCGAGCGGCAAGTCGCTGAAAATCACAGTGGTGGGTCGCCAGTTCGTGTGGCAGTACATATACCCCGGTGCAGGCGAAGCCGACGGCCTCGGTGCCCCGTATTCCTACCAGCAGATGGTGGTACCTACCAAAACCACGGTGACGCTCAACATCGTCTCCGCCGACGTGGTGCACTCGTGGTGGGTGCCCCAGCTCGGGGGCAAGTTCCAGGCGGTGCCCGGCTATCACAACTACACCTGGTTCAAGGTCGAAAAACCTGGCGTCTTCCGTGGCCAATGTGCGCTGATTTGCGGGCGCGGTCACGCGCGCATGACCGCCACAGTCAAGGCCGTCCCGCCGGCACAGTTCGAAGCCTGGCTGGCCTACCAGAAGAAGCAGATCGCCGAAGCCAACGCGCAAGCCGCGGTGGCACGCGCGAAGCTCAACAAGCAGGTCGGCGCCGGACAGGTTCAGAACCCGTGATGCGCAACCACGACCGAATCTTCGACTCCGGAAACTAGGAGCCCAGCCAAGATGGCCACCTACGCAGCCCCGATCCCACAAGTAGTCGCGCATGACGTCAAGCCCGAGCCGAAAGGTTGGGCGAGCTGGATCACGACGACCGATCACAAGCGCATCGGGATCATGTACATGGTCACGACCTTCGCCTTCTTCATCCTCGGCGGCGTCGAGGCTCTGCTGATCCGCCTGCAACTGGGCGTGCCCAACAACACGCTGGTCTCTCCCCAGATCTACAACCAGCTATTCACGATGCACGGGACGACGATGATCTTCCTGTTCGTCGTGCCGATGATGGCCGGCCTTGCCAACTACTTCGTGCCGCTGATGGTGGGCGCGCGAGACATGGCCTATCCGCGCCTGAACGCTCTCTCCTATTGGCTGCTGCTGGCCGGCGGGATCGTCTTCTACGCCTCGGTCTTCTGGAACCCACCCGAAGCGGGCTGGACGAGCTATGTGCCGCTGTCCAGCATTACCTACTCGCCCGGGGGCGGCCAGGACGCGTGGATCTATCTGATCCACCTCACCGGTCTGTCCTCGATCCTCGGCGCGATGAACTTCTACGTGACGATCGCCAACATGCGCGCTCGCGGAATGTCCTGGGGCCGTTTGCCGCTGTTCATCTGGGCGATCCTGACCTACTCGATCCTGATCATCTTCGCGATGCCCGTGATCGCCGGAGCGGTCACGATGCTGTTGACCGATCGGCACTTCGGCACGCATTTCTTTGACCCCGCCAACGGCGGCTCGGCGCTCTTGTGGCAGAACCTGTTCTGGTTCTTCGGACACCCCGAGGTCTACATCATGGTGCTGCCAGGCTTCGGCATCGTCTCGGAGATCCTGCCCGTGTTCGCGCGCAAGCCGATCTTCGGCTACAAGGCGATCGCCGCCTCGACGGTCGCGATTGCGTTCCTCGGCTTCTTGACCTGGGCGCACCACATGTTCACGGCACCGATCCCAGAGGCGCTATTGATCTTCGTGATGATGAGCTCGTTCTTGATCGCGGTGCCGACGGGCGTGAAGATCTTCAACTGGATCGCCACGCTGTGGCACGGCACAATCGAATTCAAGACGCCGCTGCTGTTCAGCGCCGGGTTCATCGCGCTGTTCATGATCGGCGGTATCTCGGGTG
Organism: uncultured Solirubrobacterales bacterium; assembly: GCA_963844095.1. Lineage (GTDB taxonomy): Bacteria > Actinomycetota > Thermoleophilia > Solirubrobacterales > Solirubrobacteraceae > Palsa-744. Next base: position 1,494 of record CAWJND010000006.1, on the reverse strand, counting down.
TGTTCCTAGCCGTCTTCCCTGTCGATTGGCAGCTGAACGAAACCTACTTCGTCGTAGCCCACATCCACTTTGTGTTGATGGGTGGAGCCGTGTTCACGATCTTCGCGGGGATCTACTTCTGGTTCCCCAAGATCAGCGGCAGGATGCTTAGCGAGAGCCTCGGCAAACTGAGCTTCTGGCTGATGTTCGTCGGATTCCTGATGACCTTCCTGATCCAGCACGTGATCGGACTTGACGGAATGCCAAGACGCGTGTACGAGTACGACAATGTGGGCAACCTCGCGCTCTACAACCTGATCTCGACGATCGGCTCGTTCGTGCTTGCCTCGGGTGTGCTCGTGACGATCATCAACGTCACACGCAGCCTCAAGCACGGCGCGATCGCTGGCCCCGATCCCTGGAAGGCCAATTCGCTCGAGTGGTTCACGACCTCTCCCCCCCGACCAACAACTTCGATGTGATCCCGCTAGTACGCTCTTACGAGCCGATGAAGGACATCCGCCGCGAGATCGAGCAGCGCACCTCTGCCGTACCTGCCCCCGGAGGCGCCACCGTGCCCGCCGGGGCCACGCAAGTCGGGGTCTAGAAGCGTGAGCCGTAGCGGCTTGACGCAGTCGCTGGAAGCACCCGCTCTCGCCGCGCCCTCGCGCACGCGCCAGCTGCTCTCGGACTACCTCGAGCTGACAAAGCCGAAGGTGCAGTCGCTGTTGCTGCTGACGACGATCACGACGATGCTCGTCGCCGGAGATCCGTCGGTGGCGCTGATCGCGTTGACCTGCCTCGGTGGCTATCTCTCCGCCGGCGGCGCCGGCGCCGTCAACCACTGGTTCGATCGCGACATCGACGCGAGCATGGCACGCACCGCCAACCGACCTGTGCCCTCCGGTCGGATAGCCCCAATCGCGGCGCTCACCTTCGGATGCATTCTGGCAGGGCTGTCTTTCCTGGAGCTGTCGCTGACGGTCAACGTGCTTGCGGCGAGCCTCTCGTTTGCCGGTTTCCTTGGCTATGTGCTCGTCTACACGATGTGGCTGAAGCGGCGCACGCCCCAGAACATCGTGATCGGCGGAGCGGCAGGTGCGGTCCCGCCGCTTGTCGCGTGGGCCGCCGTGACCGGCTCTGTCAACGGAATCGCCGTACTGTTGTTCTTCATCGTGTTCTTCTGGACACCGCCGCACTTCTGGGCGCTGTCGCTGCTGATGAAGGATGAGTACGAGAAGGTAGGTGTACCGATGTTGCCAGTCGTGCGCGGTGAGGCCGAGACGCGCAGGCAGATCCTGCTCTACACCGTGCTGCTGTACGCGGTCACGCAGCTGCCCTTCTGCGCGGGCGGCTTCGGGGGTATCTATCTGACCGCCTCGCTGATCCTCGGGCTCGGCTTCATCGCCGGCGCCGTGCGGCTCTATCGACGCGCAGATCGACGCAGCGCGCTGCAGCTCTACCTGTTCTCGCTGGCTTACCTGGCGCTACTGTTCTGCGCGATGGTCGCCGACG
>CAWJND010000005.1:0-1013001 GCA_963844095.1 uncultured Solirubrobacterales bacterium | reverse complement strand
GGTCGGCTGCCGCGTCGGTGAACAGACTGTGCAGCGAGGACTTGGTGATCGGCCGTCCGCCGAGGCCAGCGATCACCGTGTAGCCGTGCAGTTGGATGCCGGCGAGCGCCATGCGCACGTTCGCGGAGACGATCCCGCCGATGCCGACCGCGAGCGCCTTCTCCAACACCACCACACGCTCGGCATGACCCACCGCCGCTCGCAACGCATCGAGCGGGAAGGGCCGGAAGGAGCAGATCCCGACCGCCCCGATCTTCACGCCCTGCTCGCGCAGCTCGTCGATCGTGTCCTTGACCGTCCCCAACACCGACCCGAGCGCCACCACAATCGTCTCCGCGTCCTCGCTGCGGTAGGTGCGGATCAGGCCACCGGAGTCCCGTCCAAACGCGCGCTGAAACTCGCCGGCGATCTCGGGGATCAGCTGCAGGGCCTGCATCTGCTTGGCGTGCGCGAGGTACTTCACCTCCATGAACGCCTCGGGGCCGACCATCGCGCCGATCGACACCGGCTCATCCGGGTCGAGCACCTGCCGCGGCTCAAACGCCGGCAGGAACCCATCGACCTGCTCCTGCGTGGGAATCTCCAGACGCTCGACGGCGTGCGTGAGGATGAATCCGTCCATGCAGACCATCACCGGAGTGGAAAGCTGCTCGGCCAGGGCGAACGCCTGGACGTGCAGGTCGAGCGCCTCCTGGTTGGTCTCGGCGTAGAGCTGTATCCAGCCCGAATCTCGCTGCGACATCGAATCCGAGTGGTCGTTCCAGATGTTGATCGGGGCGCCGATCGCGCGGTTGGCGACAGTCATCACGATCGGCAGACCGAGCCCCGAAGCGTTATAGAGCGCCTCGGTCATATACAAGAGCCCCTGGCTCGCCGTCGCCGTGTACGCCCGCGCGCCGGTCGCTGATGCGCCGATCGCCACCGACATCGCGGCGAACTCCGACTCCACGTTCACGAACTCGCACGGCGAAAGCTCGCCCGTCTTCACCAGCTGGGAAAGGTTCTCCACGATGTGCGTCTGCGGCGAGATCGGGTAGGCGCAGATGACCTCCGGCCGGCACAACGCCACCGCCTCCGCTACCGCACGCGATCCCTCAACCTGACGCAGCACCGCTCAACTCCCTACGCTCGTCAGCGACCCAGGCGTAGGCTGCCATCGCCGCCGCCACATTGCCCTCGCCGATATTCCCGGTGAAGCGCTCGCGGATCGCCTTCACTACAGCGTCCAGCGAGACCAGCCCGCTGAGCGCCGCGAAACCGCCGAGCAGCGCTGCGTTGGCGATTGGCCGCCCAGCGTGTTCGCGTGCCAGCTCGCCGGCGGGCACGGTCAAAAGCCGCTCGTGACGGAACCCTGCCACGAACTCGCCCAGGCCGAGCTCGTCAAAGCTCCGTGTGGTGTTAATGAGGATGAACCCCTCCGGGGCAAGGCCGCCGAACACGTCCACCTGGTGCAGCAGCGTCGGGTCGATGACGATCAGCACGTCGGGCGCCATCACAGGCTCCCGCACACGGATCTCACGCTCGTCGATCCGGCAGAACGACACAACGGGCGCACCCATACGCTCTGAGCCGAAGCTCGGGAACGCCTGCGCGTAGCGGCCCTCATCGAACGCCGCGAGCGCCAGCAGCTCCGCGGCGGTGACGACGCCCTGCCCGCCGCGGCCGTGGATACGGACCTGCAACATCACCGGGTCCCGAGATGCGCGCCGGGAACGGTGGCCCGCTCAGCAGCGGTGTCGTGCGCGCGTGCGAAGTCGAGCATCACGCGCTGCTCCGCCGCGGCCACCAGCGCTCGGGTGCGGTCGATCACATCGACGTTGACTGAGATCGCGTCGATGCCCGCGCGCACCAGCAGCTCTGCGTACTCGGGATACACCGACGGCGCCTGCCCACAGATCGAGGTTCGCAACCCCAGCCCGCGGGCACGCGGGATCAGCTCCCGCAAATACGTCGTGACCGCAGGGTCGCGCTCGTCGAACGTTTCAGCCAGCACCTCGTTGTCACGGTCGGCGCCAAGCAGCAGCTGGGTGAGGTCGTTGGAGCCGATCGAGATGCCGCTCACGCCGAGCGCCGCGTACTCGGAGAGGTTGAACAGCACCGAGGGGACCTCCGCCATCACCCACAGCTCGAAGCCGGGCCGGTCAAGCAGCCCCGACTCGGCGATCAGGTCACGGCAGCGGCGCAGCTCTCGGGCGGTGCGCACGAACGGGAGCATCACGTGCAGGTTGTGCTGGCCGGCGTCCCACACCCTGCGCACCGCCTCCAGCTCAAGCGCAAAGACATCCGGCTCGCGGGTGTAGCGCAGCGCGCCGCGGTAGCCGATCATCGGGTTGGCCTCCTTTGGCTCAAAGCGCTCTCCGCCGCGCAGACCGGCGAACTCGTTGGTGCGAAAGTCGATCGTGCGGTAGGTCACGGGCCGTGGCGCGAAGCCGACCGCGAACGCGCTCAAACCCTCAGCCATGCGGGCGACAAGCTCCTCGCCTCGGTCCTCCTCGAGCAGCGTGCGGGGATGATCGCCCGCCAGCGCCTCCAGCACCATCATCTCCGCCCGCAACAAGCCAACACCGTCGACCGGCAGGTCCTTGACCCGCTGCACCTGCGAGGGCTCAGATAGGTTCACGAGGATCTGCGTCGCCGTCACGGCAGCCGCCGAGGATGCACCCAGGCTGACCCTCGCGGCCTGCTGGCCACCGGAGGGCACCCGCGCGAGCTCGGGTGCACATGCGCCCTCCAATACGAGCCCGCGAGTCGCATCGACAGTCACGATCTCGCCGTCGCGCAGCTTGCTGGTCGCTTCGCCGGTGCCGACTACGCAGGGGATACCAAGCTCGCGTGAGACGATCGCGGCGTGGCAAGTCATGCCGCCCGAGTCGGTGACGACGCCGGCCGCGCGGCGCAGCAGCGGCAGCCAATCAGGGGAGGTCATGTGGGTGACAAGCACATCCCCGTTGCCGAGCGCAGCGGCGTCGGCGAGCGAGGTGAGCACGCGAGCGGCGCCGCTCGCGCTGCCCGGCGCTCCGCCCAGCCCACGCAAGAGCACCGTCTGCGGCTGCTCAGACCGCGCTACGCCAGCGCTGGGTATGGGCTGCTGCTCGTCATGGAGCGTGGTGATCGGACGGCTCTGCAGCATCCACAGCTTCCCGTCGGGGTCAAACGCCCACTCCGTGTCCTGCGGTGAGCCGTAGTGCTCCTCGATGCGCAGGCCAAGCGCGGCCACAGCCATGACCTCCCGCTCATCCAACGTGGGACGCAGACCCTCCTCGTGCGAGAGGGGCCGCGTGCGAGTGCCACCCTCAGCGTCATATTCGATCGCCAGCTCCTTGCAGTGAACGTCACGGCGCCACACCGACGCCGGGTCCTTCCGCACCACGTAGCGATCGGGTGAGACCGAGCCTGAGACGACGGCCTCGCCGAGACCGAAGGACCCCTCGATCACGAGCTCGTTGCGCTCGCCCGTCGCGGGGTTGACGGTGAACATCACGCCGGCGCGCGTGGAGGCTACCTGGCGCTGCACGACGACCGCGATGTCCATATCCGCCTGTGCGAAGCCGTTGATGCCGCGGTAGTAGATAGTGCGCGTCCCAAACAACGACCGCCAGCAATCGCGCACCGCGTCGATCACCGCGTTTGAGCCGCGGACGTTCAGGAAGGTCTCGTTCATTCCCGCGAACGAGGTCTCGGCGGTGTCCTCCGCCGTCGCTGAGGAGCGCACGGCCACAGGCCCCTCGGCGTCCTCGCCCACAAGCTGCTCGTAGCGCGAGCGTATCTCGCGCTGCAGAACCTCCGGCATCGGGGTAGCGTCGACCATCTCTCGTGCGGCAACGCTCGCCGCCTGCAAAGCCGCGGTGTCCTCGACATCCACGTCGTCAAGCAACTCCGCGAGGCGCTCGCGCAGCCCGCTCTCAGCGCAGAACGCCGCGTAGGCTGGGGCACCGACGACGAAGCCCTCTGGCACGGGAAGACCCGCGCGGGTCAGCTCGCCCAGGTTCGCGCCCTTGCCGCCCGCGAACTGCACATCCTCACGGCTGAGCTGCGCGAACGAGCGGACCAGCTCCAGGCCGGACATGGCAGGTGCTGGGGGCGAGACGCTCATTGTTAGTTCCTCCTGTGTCGTGGCTACTCGATCGCGGTCGCTCTGACCGCTTACAAGTCAACTCGCCGCCAGCGCGGGCGCCTACCGCACTCCTCCCTGAACGAACTCGGTAGTTCCCACCCATGACCATGCTCGCCGCCGGCGCGTAGTGTTGAACGTCGGATGAAGGTGATCTCCCAGCGCGACTTGCACACGGCGCTCGCCGCGCTTAGCGCCGGCGAGCCGCGGGTCGTCGCCAGCGGGAACCTCGGGACCCCTCGGGTCCTGCTCGACGCCCTGGAGGGCGCGGTGGAGCGCTACCGCCTGTTCATGCTCGCCGCCCAGGCCCCGTTGCCCGCCCGCGAGGGCGTCATTTTCGAGACGCCGTTCGTGGGGCCGGGGATGCGCGACACCGGCGAGCGACTGGACTACCTGCCGATGCGCCTCTCACTCGTACCCAGGCTGTTCAGCACGCTGCGCCCGCCCGACGTGGTGCTGCTGCACACCTCCATGCCACACAAGGGGAAGGTCTCGCTCGGGATCGAGGTGAACATCCTGCCGGCGGCTGTCGAGCATGTACGCGCCTGCGGCGGGCTCGTCATCGCCCAGCTGAACCCCGACATGCCATACACGCTCGGCGACAGCGAGCTGGCCGAAGACCTCATCGACCTCGCCGTCGAGGTCCAGCAAGACCTCCCGACCCCGGCCATCGGCGCCAACCACGACCATGCGCAGACGATCGCCGAGCGCGTCGCCAATCTCGTGGGAGACGGCGCCACCTTGCAGCTCGGGATCGGCCAGGTCCCCGATGCGACGCTGCGCGCGCTCGCCAGCCGACGCAGCCTGACGATCTGGTCAGAGATGATCTCCGATGGGGTCATGGACCTTGAGCACGCTGGAGCACTCGACCGCGAACGGCCGATCGTGTGCTCCTTCATGTTCGGCTCCAGGGAGCTGTACGAGTGGGTTCACCACAACCCCAGACTTCGCATGACGCGCACCGAGACCACCAACGATCCCTCACGGATCGCAGCGCAAGCGCAGATGATCTCGGTCAACACGGCGCTGCAGGTGGATCTGCACGACCAGGCCGGCGCCAGCCACATCGGCGGGCGCGTCTACTCCGGCTTCGGTGGCCAGCCCGACTTCGTAGAGGGCGCCCTGCACTCGCCCGGTGGGCACGCCGTGATCGCGCTGCGCTCCTGGCACGAGCGCAGCGACACCTCAACGATCGTGCCCCACCTGGAAGGCTCCGTGACCTCTTTCCAGCACTCGGCGGTCATCACTGAGCAGGGCACCGCGCACATCTTCGGGCGCAGCCAGCGCGCCCAGGCCCGCCTCATCATCGAGCACGCCGCGCACCCCGACGCCCGCGATCAGCTACGCGAGCACGCCGCGCTGCTCGGGCTCGGCACTACGCCCGAGCATCCGATGCGAAGCGTTTGTGAGCCAGTCGCCAGCCCGCGGTGAGGAACTCGACTCTCTGCTCCGACCCATCGTGGCGTACCACACGCCCATCGAAGCCCTCTCGAAAGACATCCAGCATCGCCCGGTTTTCACAGAGAACCTCGGCTACGAAATGCGTGATCCCACGCTGCTCGGCGACGATCGCCAGCTGTTCGATGAGGATCGTCCCGAGGCCGCGGCCGTGGAGATGATCGGCGACCTCGACCGCGACTTCCGCCCGCGTGCCATCCAGCTGGATATACAGGGCGTGAGCGACCATCGCTCCCATCTCGTCATGGGCAACCAGCCCGAAGCGACCCGTGCTGGTGTCCGCCGCCAAATGAGCAGCACAGCCTATGTCCACGGCGCCGCTGAAGAACCGCAGACGCCGCGCCTCCAGGCACAGTCCCGCCAGGAACGAGCGCAGCGCGGGCTCATCGGCGGCCGTGGTGGGACGCAGCGTGACCAGCGAGCCATCGCGCAGCCGGACAAGCTCGGGCTCGTCGATATCTGCGACGGCGCTGGGTGCCTGTGACAGCGAAGGAACGGTCATGGTGTTCGCAGCCTCGCGCCCGGCGCCGCCCGGTGCATCCGTTGCTGCCCCTGGCGGTGGCGGGGAGAAACTACGCAGGCGGCGAGGCCGACCGACCTCGATGCGTGCGCTGTGCTCATGCCGGGTCGCCCTGTCGGGCTGGGTGGTGCACGATCGCCTCGTGGTCGGCGGGATAGACGATCGACTCGTGTCCTTCATCCCAGCGAACGCGGAAGTGGGGATGCTCAGAGCTGCCGAGCACCTCCCTGATCTGTCCACGCCGCGAAGGGCGCTCGCCAACGCCCATGACCTCAAGCCAGTCGCCGGCGCGAGCGCACGATATGTCTCGATCTTCGGACATTGGCCAAGCAGATCAGATCACGCACGCACAAGCCAAGCATCGGTCCTCGCTACCCAGCCGTGACGTGGGGAACTACCCGCCTACCAGTTCCCTTGCACCGGAGGGACGGCGACCACAGGCGTTCCCGCGATATAGGGGCAGCACTCCCTACAGCGGCCAGTAGTGGCCCATGTGAGCGGCGGCGCGCGATGTCAAGAGCGGCTCCGGTGCCGCCGACTGCGCTGGCTCATCGGAGGCGAGCGCGGCAAGCGTCTCCCGCACGCACTCCGCCAGCGCCACAGGCTGGTAGCCACCCTCGAGGACGGCTCCGAGTGGCACGCCGAGTGATGTAGCCAGCCCCCGCACGTGACGGGCCATCTCCGCGAACGAGCCCGCCTCCAGACGACAGCCAGCCAACGGGTCCTCCCGGTGCGCGTCAAAGCCGGCAGAGATCAGCACGAGCTCCGGCGCGAAGCTCTCGGCGACCGGGAGCACGATGTGCTCGATCAGCGATAGCCACAGCTCCTCCTCCGAGCCGGCCGGGACAGGCAGGTTGATCGTGTAGCCCTCGCCCGCACCCGAGCCCACGTCGCTCATCGAGCCCGTGCCCGGATAGATCCCCGCCTGATGGATGCTTACGAACAGAACATCCGATCGGCGCCGGAACGCCTCAGCGGTCCCGTTGCCGTGGTGCACATCCCAATCCAGGATCAGCACCCGCCGAGCGCCCAGCTCTCGGATCGCCAGCTCCGCGGCGATCGCAACGTTGTTGAACAGGCAGAAGCCCATCGCGCGATCCGGTTCGGCATGATGGCCAGAAGGACGCACGCCGCAGAAACCGAGCGTCGCCTCGCCTGCCATCAGCGCCCTTGTCATCTCGCACGCGCCGCCGGCGGCGTGCAGCGCCGCGCGGTAGGAAGGCTCGCCGACGAAGGTATCCGGGTCGATCGCGCCGCCACCGGCCAGCGACAACTCCTTGATCGCCTGCACATGACGAGCGCTGTGGATCAACTCCAGCTGCGCTTCCTCGGCGGGCGGGGCTGCGCGGCGCTCCCAGCCCAGCCAGCCATGCTCGGCCAGCATCCGCTCGATCGCCTGGAGGCGCTCAGGCGTGTCCGGGTGCTCAGGCATGTGCACACGCGGATCGTGTTCGAGACAAGCTGGGTGATGGAAGTAGAGGCCCATGTGCTCCTGTGACCACGCAACATCGGATGCGTTGAAGGAATGATCGTCCATCGTCATGCTCGCCGATGCGAGCCTGAACTGCGTGGCCGCTTTGAGCGAGTTGGGGTCTAAGGCAATGTGGGACCAGACCCACGCCACTTTGCCGTCATCGAAAGGAAGCCGTCATGCTTGCCTCCACAGCAGACTCGAACGAAGACCTGCTCACCGCGGCCGAGGTCGCGTCGCTGCTTCGTATGACCTCGGGCTGGGTCTACGCCGAGACCCGCGCGAACCGAATCCCGCATCTGCGACTCGGACGCTACGTGCGCTACCGACGCTCAGCGATCGAGAGGTGGATGGGGGAGATCGAGACGGGAAAGACGCTCCCTCCAATCGTATCTCTGTCCGCTCGAAGGGCAGGGTCCGTGGGGCGGCCAAGAGTTCGAGCGTAACGACCCAGCGGGGGCGTATAACACTGTGATGGGCAAGCGCGACTACGGAACGGGCCACGTCTACATAAAGTGGGGCTCCTACTACGGGCGCTGGCGGACACTCGATGGGCGCCTGGTCAATCGCAAGCTCGGCAAGGTGCGCCCGGTCGGGCAGCGCAGCGGCGGCCTCACCCGCGTTCAAGCCGAGCGCGAGATGGCGCGCAAGCGCGAGGAGGAGGACAACGCGCCGCGCCCCGCGCCGGGAGCTGAGATCCCAACGGTCGATGAGATCACCGACTCGCTGCGCCAGCGCCAGACGCTCAAGGGCGCTCGGCTCTCCTACCGCCAGGGCTGCGAGTCGATGCAGCGCGTGCATATCTCCCGCCGGATCGGCGCCCTGCCCGTCACCGAGGTCCAGACGGCACACATCGACCGGCTGGCGAGCGAAATGCTCAAGGACGGCAGCGCCCCCAAGACCGTTCGCAACGTCCTCTCGTTCCTGTACTCGATCTTCGAGCACGCGAGGAAAAAGAAGCTCATCAGCGACAACCCCGTGGACGAGGCGACCCGTCCAGGCCGTAAGCGCACCGGAGACGCCGACCCTGACCTGCAGTTCCTGACCGTCGCCGAGCTCGACGCCGTACTACGAGCGATCCCCGACGAAGTTGTCATCCGAAAGCCGAAACCCACCAGGCGCGGACGCCGAGGTCCAGCGCCACCGCCACCGCCAGAAGTCCTCGGGCCAGTGCTGCGGGTCGTGATCCTCGCCGCGGCGATGACCGGCTTGCGCCAATCCGAGTTGCTTGGTCTGCGGTGGCGAGACGTCGATTGGGTCGCGCAGCGTATCCGTGTGCGCAACACCTACGTGCGCGGCGAGCACTCCGGCGATGGCAAGTCTGACCTGTCCACGAAGCGATCGGTGCCGATGGCCGACCGGCTGGCTGGCGAGCTCGATCGCTGGTCAAAGCGCACGGCGTATCGCGGCGAACGCGACCTGGTATTCGGCCACCCGCAGACCGGCAATCCGCTCGACCGATCGAAGGTCACGAGGCGCTTCCAGACCGCCTGCGGGGACGCCAGCGTGCAGGTCATCAAGTTCCACGACCTGCGCCACACCTTTGCGACCCGCCTCGCCGCTTCCGGCCGTCCTCTGCGGGAGATTCAGGAGTTCATGGGGCACGCCGACAGCGAGACGACCCAGATCTACTCGCACTATGCCCCGTCAGCACATGAGGTCCAGGTCGTCAACGACGCCTTCGCCCCCGACCCCGACGGCGAGCCCGAAGACGACCTTCAGACGGACGATCCACGCGCCCAAGCCGACGTCGGCGAGTCCCCGGAGACGAACGCCCCACGCGACCCTGCCGACGCGACGGGGAACAATCCGGGGAACAAATTGAGCGAAAACGGGGGCAACTGAGCTACCCTCAGAGCCAGGAAACACGGGGACAAAGCAGCCTCCACACCCGGATCGCTCGGGCTGGGGGCCGGGCGGTCGCAGGTTCAAATCCTGTCTCCCCGATTAGCAAAAAGCCCGAGTTCTCGGGCTTTTTGTGCGTCTAGGGAGCGCGGTCGGGTTCATTTGGGGTCCAATTTGGGGTCCAATGTTTGTTCGCAATGGTAGCTGGGACGCGCGAACGTGGACCGACCACGGTTGCGCGGGAAGCCAACGTATGTGGGCGCTATTAGCGAGCGCTGAGAGCTGGGCCAGCCGAATGCGGGAGCCGGCTTGCCCGGCCATTCTCGCATCCCCTTCCGGGGCTGCGGCCGGGGCTGCGACCGGCTCCGCATCGGGCGGGGCCACCCATCCAAAGGAGGCGGCTATGTCCGCTGGACTCACAGCCTCAGATTCGATGTTCTCTGTTCGTGCTACCCCGTGGCATGGTCTTGGGGCCGTGCTGGATCGACCGCCGGCAAGTGTCGCGGAGGCGATCGAGGCGGCGGGACTCGGTTGGAGCGTCGTCAAGAAGCCGCTCGTGATCGACCGTGGCCCGGATTGGCAGCTCGACGTGCTGCGCTACAAGAAGGTGCGCGGCTACTACGTCACCGTCCGCCAGGACACGGACGAGGAGTTGGGAGTTGTCGGCGAGCGCTATCGGATCGTGCAGAACCATGAAGCGTTCGCGTTTGTCAACCAGCTCCTGGGGAGTGCGATCCACTTCGAGACCGCCGGTAGCCTGCACGGCGGCCGGCGGGTATGGGTGCTCGCGACGCTCCCCGAGCACGTTGAGGTCGGCGGCGACGCGGTGCGGCCTTACGTGCTGCTGATGAACAGCCATGACGGTTCGACCGCTGTCGTCGCTGCGACGACGCCGGTTCGCGTGGTCTGTCAGAACACCCTCAATTGGGGTTTGCGCAGCGCGAAGCAGAAGTTCTCGATCCGCCACACCGAAGCGGTTACGCAGCGTGTCCATGAGGCCCGCCGCGTGCTGGATCTCTCGATCAACTACTACGAGCAGTTCAAGCGCTACGGCGACCAGCTCGCCTCCGAGCGCTGCACCGAGCGCCAGCTACGCAAAGTGCTGGACACCCTCTACCCCAACGGAGCTGGCGACACGGCGGGCAGTCGTAGCCGTCGCTCGCGCCAGCACACCAAGGAACGCATCACCGAACTGTTCTTCAGGGGCGCGACGCAGGGCAACGCGCCCGGCTCCAAGTGGGCCGCTGTCAACGCGATCATCGAGTACGGCGACTGGATACACCCGATCCGCGAGGGCACCGAGCGCTTCGGCCGCGTGCTGGACGATGCCCCCGAGAAGACCCGCGCTTTGCAACTGGTCGCGGCAGCCTGAATGGGGTGCGCAGCTCGGTGGCATCGGTCTCCGAGCTGCGCACCTAGAGATAGAAGCGGTGGATCGTTGTTGCGAGGGCGAGCATCGTGTGCGCGAGAAAGATGACGGCGAGTACGCCGGTGGCGGTGGGTCTCCATTTGGGCCGGGCGGCCGCGACGGCGCAGCCGACGAGCAGGCCCCATAGGCACATCAGGGGTAGCGCGTGGCGTGGGATGATCACGTTGACGCCGTTACCGAGACTGAACTGGTAGCCCGCGTAGACAAGGGCGGCGAGAAATAGCAGCCCACAGCCGAGCGTGACAAGCACGGGTCCCGGGCGGCTTCGAGCTCGCGGGAGCACATACCAGGCGCACGCGCTAGCGAGCACGACACCGATCACCATGAGTATTGGGGTCCAGTCGCTGGGGATGCCGTAGTCGTTCCACCAGCCCATGCGTGTTGTGCTGCTCTCGATCAGTTCGATGATCGGGATGCCAGTTCCGCCGACGAGGTTGTGCATCTCGGATAGCCTTGGTAGGAAGAACTGCCAGGTGAACTCCGCCAGCCGGTGCAGGCTCCCGCCGGCGCCGCCGTAGCTTTCGTCGCGATAGCGCAAGCCTCGGTGCCAGACGAGATCGTTGACGAGGGCGTACACACCGAAGATCGTTCCGGCAAGGACTGCCCCGGCTGCTAGGCGCTTGGCGCGAAGACCGCGTTCGTGCGGGCCGGGTCCCCACCAAAGAGCGCCGGCTAGCAACAGCACGCTTGGGATGAGTGCGAGGAAGTTCGTCTTGCTCACGACGCCGATGCCGACGAGCGCTCCGATGAGTAGCGCGCGACGGGTGCTGAGCCCCTTGCGCCACGCGCGGGCGGCGAGAAACGCGATCGCGCTGGCGACCGCGACCATCAACGCGTCGGGGTTCACGCCGGACTCGTTGAACATGAAGATCGGCTGCAGCGCGAGCGCGAATGCGGCGGCACGGGCCGGCCACAGCGATCCGGGGATGAGCTCTCGCACGAGCAGGTAGGTAAACAGGACAGCTAGTGCCGCCAGGAAGGCGGAGACGAGCCGTGCGAATAGGAGCTTTGTGGGTAGTGAAGTGCCGCTGGCCAGCTTGTATGCGCCGGCGGCGAGCGCGTAGTATGCGGGCGGCTGGAACGCCATGTACATCGCGCCGTTGTACTTTGGTGATTCCTTTGCGCACGAGTGGTCTAGCGAGCGGCGGACCTGCGCGGGCCAGGGCGGACGTTCTTCTGTATAGAAACGAAAGCGCAGGATTCCCAGACCGTTGTACCAGCAAGCGAACTGGGGTGACAGCAGGCCCGAGTCAACAAACTGCGTTGGTGGATGCCCGAGCTCGGCGAACGCCTGCACGTAGGCGAAGTGCGCCGTCTCATCGGTCTTCTGGACCATCGGTGTGACACCCGCCCACATTGCGCCAGCCGCGAACGCCAAGACCGCGACCAATACCAGCTCGCCCGCCCGCCGTCGAACCACACCGGCCATAAGCAGCCCCGCCGTCAATACGGTCACAACCAAGCCGATGACTACAAGCCACGGCGCAAGCGCCGAGCCCGCAGCGGTCGCTATCCGTTCCGATAGCCTTCCCAGCGTCGGCCACAACGAACTTGGACGAGAGCTATCCAGGTCATCGACACGGACCCGGCCGATCAGGTTCCCCACTGGCTTACCGCCAGAGCTGACCGCGACCTGATTCGCCACGCCGGTCGCCTGGCCTTGGAGCGCGAGCGGCGCCTTGCCCGTGTTCCAGAGGCATAGCGATGCGACCGCTTCACGAGCAACGGGACGTGCGAGCGGTGCGATAAGTGTCCCATCCGACTCGATTGTGCCCGCCGCACCGAAGCCTGTATAACGACCTGTTTCGCGCAGTTCGACACGCAGCGCCACCGAACCCGGACTCGCCGGTACAGCATGAATTGCCACCGCATGAGTCCCTGACGGCAGCGCTTCGAGCGGCTGGCAACCCACCTCACCCGGCGCCAGCGTACCGATGACCAATTGGATTGCAGTTCCGTTGTAGCCAAGACGACGCCACGAGTGCTGGCTCGCCAGAACTGCCAAGGCACCCGCGATCGCGAGCACGCCCACCGCGAACACCAAGATCCCACGTTGTCCACGAAGGCCACTCATCTTGTGCTCGGCACCCTAGCCGACCGGACAAGGTAGGGCAGTAGCCGTCCCAATGTGGCGCTTCGCCCATCCCACCATGGATCATTCCGACTCACACCGCAGCGCCGTTACCACGGCGAAGTAGTCGCCACCGGCGCCATAGGCCACGGCTCTCGGGTTCGACCCACTCATGGAAGCGCCGGGGCCGTCTGGGGCAATCTCCCGTGATCTTGCCTAGCTGGATTATGCGATCCGCGTGGGCCTGGAACCGTCCCACGGGCGGGCGAATTTATCGCGCCTCGCCGAGAATGTTACGGCGTTGTATCGGTACGACACGATGCCACCATATCTATATAGTTCTGCCATCTGGTTATCCATCAAACGAGGAGGATGAGCTAAATGGGCGGTAGAGGGAGACCATCGGCATGTGCCGGTTGGGGTGCGATTCTGATTGTTAGCATTTGCGTCGTTGCGTTTTTGGCTCCTGCTGCCGACGCTTTTTACGCTGGGCCTTTCTCCTCATGTTCTCCAGAAGATTCACCCACCAATCACCACTGCTATGCGATCTCAGAGTGGAACATGGTGGATGGAGAGTCGTCGGGTGTAAATGGTGCCACCCTAGAAATCCTCGATAACAGCGCTACGGTGCCGAGTCCGCTTGAAAACTTCGCCTCGAACGAGATGTGGACCAGCTTCCGTGACATTCCGAACTCGTGGCTTGAGAGCGGAGAGCTAACGGGCTCGGCCGGTGGATACTTGAAGCAGCAGCAGTACGAAACCTCAGGCGTTCTACGCCTTTCAGAACCAAGTCGGTTCGTCTTTCCGTTTCTTCACCGCCCCGGCGAATGTGCCGGCCGGTAGTTGGTTCTGGGTGGAGAACCTATATGTCGGGAATGGGATATGGGATAGCTACATCGAGGGGGCAGGCCCGTTCCAAATGACGGCCAATCTGCCAGGAGGGGCGGATACTCCGGAGGATGGACTGGAGATGACCAATGCCTCGATAAGCAACTCCGGAGAAACGCGTAGTCCCGTTTGGGAGGCTCCGAGTGGGCACTGGCAGTACGGCTGGTACGACCCTTACAGCACAGCTTTCCGTGCAGCTACCGGTTGGCAGAATTTCGGCAACTGGGCGGGCCAGAACACGGCACCGACCTGCGCTCAGCCGACGGGCACGGCCGGGGCGATCAAGTTTACGTCGTGGCCGTATCCTAATCCCGACCCACAGTCCTGCTTCTACGGCGACCATCAGATCACCGAAAACATCGTCCGCGCACCAAGCGCTGTACAGCCAATCGAAGAAGCTGCCGAAGTGCCGCTGACCGTTCCTGGGCAGCAGCCGCCGGTATCGGCTTCCGCGTGGCAGGGCGTCCCCGCGCAGACGGGGCCAATGCTCAGCACCGCTGCGCTGAAGAGTCGCGTGTTGCAGATCGCCGCAGCGGACGGCGAAGCCGCGCCGACGGACATCCAGGCAGTCGCGCTCCAGCGCGGGTCTGCTATCGACGCGGCAAATCCCGAAACAAGCCTACCTAACACCACCGGGACCCAGCCTTGGGCCTCGACATTGCGGACTTGGTATGGCCAGCAGGCGTACCTAGTCACGCTCCACGGCAAATTCACCGCTGATGTCCCAGCGCCTCCAGGGTCGGTCGGACCAACGGGCACGGTACTCACGCTCGTTCTCGACGCGCAGACTGGCGCCGTCACGATGATCGGTCTTGACAAGACCGCGCCAGCAGCGAACCTCGCTACTCTAGGTGCAGTGAAAGAACTCTGATGCGACTCCGCTCCCGCCAGGTACTCCTCATTACGCTGCTCACGAGTTCGTGCGCGTGCGCTGGGATCTTCCTGTCGGGAGCGGCTATCGCGCACTCCACTCGGCATTCTTCTCGGACGACTCATAAGCATGTCTGTCTCCGCAAGAAGCACAGAAAGGCGACGACGTGTAAGAAGCAGAAGCGGTTGGCTCCGAAACCCGCCGCCCACCCGCCGATCAAGACTGCACCGGCCCCAATCGCGCTCCCGCCTGGCTTGCCGCCAGCCGCGTCACCATCTCCATCGCCTCAGTGTCCTGCCACTCCATTGCCTACGTTGCCATCCGGGGAACCAGGAGCTACATGGATCGTCGGAGGCATGATCTCACTTTCCGGAGGCCCCGCCGGTACATGCGCCTCGTACAACACTCCTCTCGGCGGAACGATCACCGTCACCAACCAGGAAGGCGCCACTGTGACGACAGCAACTGTCGCCGAAGGGGAATACTTCAAGCTTCAGGTTCAGCCCGGCACCTACTATGTTACGGGCGTTCGTGATGTGCCCGGTCCGCTGCAATTCCCGTGCGGTCCTGCAACAAGCACTACTACGTTCACCACAGGAGCGCCAGTTACGATCGCAGAAGGACAAACCGGCGCCGTTTATTGCGCCGGGGACATCCCGTAGACTGTCGGCCCACTGCGGCTAGAGCTACGGGCTTGCGAGAGCGCGAGCTACCGATTTTTGCTCTCGCGGCGACGCAACGTGCTCGTGATGGTGGGCTCGTGATCGAGCTGCGCGCTCACGCGGATCGCCGCATACGCCGCCGTCCGGGGTCCAAGCCTGAACCCTGCCGTCAGGCGCCCATGCCTGAGTGCGAATGTCCTAGCGCACGACGCCACCGTGCGACGTCCGAGACGGCCAGTGAAGGTGACGCGCACCTTGCCGGTCGCCGGGCCGCTGACATGCACCACCAACTCCCGCCCATGCAGCGTCTCACTCACATGGATCGCGGCTTTCGGAGGCGGCGGAGGCCCGGTAGAGCTTCCGGGGCCGGTGCCGCCTGAGCCCGAAGTACCCGGAGAGCCGCCCGAACTGCTGGCGGGCACGTTGACGATCGTGTGCGCGGCGTTCGCTGACGCGCTGCACAGACAATCCGGGTGGACTCACCCGGCGAAACGCGCTGCCGTTGTACTGTGCAGTTGACCATCTCGTCGAGACGCTTACAGTTTGCGCTTATGCGCTGCGGATCGATCACTGCCAGTCCCTGACCAACATTGCGAAGTGGTACAGCGACGTAGACCAAAGCGCCAGTGAGATACACATAAATCCTCCGCGGGTTGACCTCCGCGGTATGGCCGTCGGAAAACTCAACGCGTATCCGCTTCGTGCTGTATGACGGCAGCAGATCATCGCTGGGGTCGACCGGCCCGTCCGGGGCAACGTCGATCAAGAGTGGGCGGTACGAGGTCTCGATCTGGCGTTGGGCCATAGTTTGAGCAGCTTCGGTTGCCTCGCGGGTGGCCCGGAGGTCTTCCGCGCTGGTCTCGAGATCCGCGTCGATGCCGCGCTTTGCGAAGTAGGCGGCGATGATCGCTGCGATTGCAAGAATGAACGTCAGTAGCGCAAGAGCAGCCGTGGCAATGGCCGTGACCTCATTCCAATTAGTTGCGGCGACGTAACTCATGTCTCAGGCCAGTGCGGTATCGCAAAGGTGTTCACCAGGCGCGTCCCCAAATCACGCGGTCGCCCAGAGAAGCACTCACGTGGTGTGAGTCTAGTCCGTGTAGTGGACGGATATCGTCGGGCCGCGCGCACCTTGAGCCCAATGAGGCCT
Source organism: uncultured Solirubrobacterales bacterium (assembly GCA_963844095.1). GTDB lineage: Bacteria > Actinomycetota > Thermoleophilia > Solirubrobacterales > Solirubrobacteraceae > Palsa-744. The sequence continues at coordinate 996,525 of CAWJND010000005.1, read as the reverse complement.
TGCTGACCTCCTATATAGAGGCGGCACACGAGGGCGTCATATTGGGGAGAGATGGGCAGCGGCTTGAGGCGCGGTAGTAGGCATGCTCTGGTGTGCTACTTGTCAACCGACAGTATGGTGCCCGTCAACGCGATGGGCTCGGAGCTCCGTCGATAGGCGCTCAGCGAAATCATCGATCTGCCACCATTGGTGGCTCATGCGATCAAATAGCTCGCGTGTCTGCGCTAGGCGCGCGGATGCGCTACCAGAGAGAATCGTGTTGACGTCGGCCGCGAGCTGAAACTCGGCACATAGTAGCTGCCAGGCATGTATGGTTGCCACGCTCCTTCGGAGCACAGCCCCCGGGGTGTTTACCCAGCGCTCAACCTTGTCGAGTACGAAATCGAAGTACTCGGGGGCTTCGGTCCGATTATACGAATAATTGGAAAGGAATGCTTCAAATGCCAACGCGAGTCCTTGCAAGTTGACTAGACGCTGAAAATGACGCGAGCCGCTTTCATCGCCAGATACGTAGAGCAGTCCTTGCTTGTCTATGAGGACGCGTTCGTCGTCCGACTTGACGTTTAGATCGCTGTTCTTTTCAAGCATCTTCCTGGGAATTACGGCATTCATCGAGGTGTACTTGCCATTGCGGATGACTATGCCCACGAGCGCTGTCTCATTGTCGGAAAGCCATGCCGGTGTTTTAGTACCAGAGACGGGGCTTCGGAAATGGAGCGCAGGTACGATCGACTTGGAAGGAACGTCCGTATAGTCGCGATGGTTGAGGGATTGCACCAGGCCGGCCGTCCAGGTGAAGATGTGCCGCAGGTATGGATGCTCGTCCACACGCTGAATACGTATCAGGTCGCGAGCAAAGTCGGTGACGCCGACAGCCAAGCCACGAAGCCGTGCCGTCATAACCACGACGTTGGGTGGCAGCAGAGCGATACGGAGCGTTAGGGCTGCCCAGCGGCCGTCTCGTGTTTGCAGATTATAGGGAAACCGCGGATCGGAAATCGGCAAGCCGAGCTGCACTAGTCGCTTGCGAATCTCCTGATGGTGGACGTTCGTCGGGGTGAGCGCCAGCGGGACGACGCTTTGCTCGAGAGGGGCGTGTAGATCCTTGGGAACGCGTGTGTTCGCGGTACCCTGGAATAGGAGGCTCTCGGCGACTTCCTTTGGCGTCACGACCGGAGCCAGCACCGCTGTCCCGGTAAACGTGATGTCAAATGCTATGTGCGGTTCGGTCGTCAAATAGGGGAGGTTGAGAATCGAACTCAACTCGACGTTCCAATGGGAGCGCTCCTACCACCGGCTCCCCCGACTGCATTATGACCGAGACCGAACGATGCGGTCAGCCTCGACGTGGAATCCCTGTCTTCCTATATTAGTTCACCAAGCATGAACGACTACCCACGCCCAATGCTCACCGTTGACACGGTCGTCTTGACGTGCGAACCGACCCCAAGCATGCTACTGGTGCAGCGCGCGAACCCGCCGTTCGCCGGCAGCTGGGCGTTGCCGGGCGGTTTCGTGGACAAGGGCGAGAGTGTGGCAGCGGCAGCGCCGCGCGAGCTGGAGGAGGAGACGGGTCTGCGAGTGGGCACGTTCGAGCTGCTCGGCGTCTATGACACGCCGGGGCGCGATCCGCGTGGCTGGACCGTTTCGGTGGTCTACTTCGCGAGGATTCCGGTTCGCGCAGAGGTAAAGGGCGGTGACGATGCCCGGGAGGCACGCTGGTTCACGGTGGCTGGGCTTCCTGAGCTTGCTTTCGACCATACTGTGATCGTCGCGGACGCGTTCAGGCGAGCCTGAACGCCTTACCGATCATGACGATCGTGTCTGACGACCTGTCCTGAGTAAAGGCTGACCTGGCGCGAACCTTCAGGCTCATTCCACGGTGAGCGTAGCTTTCATGCCCTTGGCCGCGTGGCCCGGCAGCGAGCAGAACAAGGTGTAGCTTCCGGGACGGAGATCGACCGTCAAGCTCAGATGGCCGTTTGACGGGGTGTTCGGAAGCGAGCCGGCTACCGAGCCTTCGCTCTCTTCGACCGCGTTCAGGTTGTGTTCGTCCTGGCCGTGGTTGACGAATTCGATGATCACCTTTCCGGCGGGAACGGTGGGACGCGAGAGGACGAAGCGGAAGGCTTGGGTGTCTTCGGCGGTGACCTCGACGCGTGGGGTCGCTTCAGGGGCTGAAGCAGCCGGGGATTCAGTCGGTGGGTCTTTGTCAACCGGAGGTCCGGGAGGCTGGCCGGAATTGGATGCTGTAGGTGAGGACCCTGGGAGAGCAGAAGGGGGGATCGTTGACCAGGGTGTGCTCGAGCTGGGGCCACTTGAGCTCGGAGTAGCGGACTTTGAGGTCTTGTGTGGCTTGTGTTTGCGGCGGGATTTCTTCTCGGCGCGAGTTAGTTGACAGTGGCGATGTCTCGCCCGATGGCATACCCGTGCGGTGTGGCGAGGTTGGTGGCGCGAGGTGCGTCCGGGTGCGGCAATCGCGATTGCGACGCACGCTCCGCAAGTAAGGCACAAGGCGCTCAGCAGGAGCAAGGATCTCGCCGCGCGCAACATCGTCACTTCACCAAGACGGGTCGCTGGAAGGAGGCCGCTTCGGGGATCACCAGACCCGCTTCGGTCTGGAACCACTGTTCCAGTAGCGAGCAGTACATCGCGCGGAAGTCCGACGTATTCAGCAGGTTTTCGTTTTCGTCCAGTTTGCTCAAGCCCGGGAATTCACCCACCATCTTCCCCGTGGCGCGGCTGCCGATCAGGAATGCCAGGCCGCCCGCGCCGTGGTCGGTGCCCGACCCGTTTTCTTGCGGGCGGCGGCCGAACTCAGACCACAACTGGATCAGCACGCGCTGGTCGAGTTTGCGCGCTTCGAGGTCGCGTTGGAACGCGACCAGCGCGCTCACCGCCTGTTCGAGGTTCGTGCTCAACGTGTTGGCCTCATCCGAATGGGTGTCATAGGAGCCGACCGCGTTCAATGAAGCGCACCTGATCGGCATGCCCGTGTGCAGCATCGCGGCAAGCACCGCCAGCCTTTCAGCGAAATCGCCGCTCGGATAGGTGACGGCCGATTTGTCGCCCGATTCCTTCTCAGACTGCACGAAGCCGGCCATCTTTTCGAGCACCAGGCCAGTGTCATAGGAAGCAGCGCGAGCTTGAGCGTAGGCGGGCGAGGGTGCCGGAAGGGCGCCTAGTGCGCCGAAGGTTTCCAGCGCCGGTCCGCTCACCGGTTCGTCTAGGCCGTAAGCCCACATCGTGTAATCAGCGGGCGAGGAGACTGCCGCCACTGGCATCTTCGCCGTGGCGAGCGCCGGAGCCAGCGAGTAATCGAGCGAAAGTCCCTGCAAGGGATTCTCCGGTTCGCCGACCAGATCCAGGTAGCGGCCCATCCAGCCTGAGCGCGCTTGCGCGTCGAGCTGGCCGACCTCCCAATAGTGGCGGCTGGTGAAGTGGCTCTCGTCGGCCGGCTGGTAACCGATCGCGGGAAAGGTCGTGACCTTGCCTTCTTCGTGCAGTTCGGCCAAGCCTGTTGCGGCTGGATGCCACATCAGGCTCGTGTCCTCGCTGAAGACCTTGCCGGACCCTTCGGCAAGTCCCAGCTCTGGCCGAAGTTCCCTGTACTTGGCTTCTCTCACGGGTGCGAGCACCGACAGCGCGTCCCAGCCGCCTTCCATAAAGATCGACACGAGCACCGGCTGTTCTGGACCGGCGGCGGCCATGGCCTGGGCGATGCCCTCTTCGAAGTGGCGCGGGCTGAGCATCGAGGCGCCGTAGACCGATAGTGCCGCTCCGGCGGAGCGCAGCAGGAATGTGCGCCGGTCAAGCCCTGTGCCGGCCGGCAGCGGCATTCCCGGCTCGATCCCGGGCAGCCCCTTGCCGGCGGCTGCAACGCCGCGACGCAGGAATTGCGAGCGGGTGAAGTCGTTGCACGAGCAGCTCTTGGCCACGATCAGATCCCCTTCGCAAAAATAGCTTGCCGGAACATGTCAGCTCACCTGCATATCGGGCGAGGTAGCGATCAGCATGCGCAACGCGTTTTGGCGCATCGCGCGGTAGGGGCTCTGCTCCCACTTCGCAAGCGGTTCCTTCAAACAGGATTGTGAAAAGGCGGCGATGCACTCCTGCGATTCTTCGGAGAGCAGCGGGTTGGCCCAGTAGGCGAGCGCGCTCGACAGCGCTTCTGCCGTGTCCTCGGTGGCGCTGTATTGCGGCTGGCCTTCCGGGGGCCAAGGGTTCGGGTAGGTCTTCGAAGTCACGTAGCTGGCCATTTCCCAGCGCGCCTTGGCGGTCGAGGTGTCCAGCCAGCGGGTGAAATCCCAGCCGGACACGTTGGGGGGATAGAAGAGCTGCTGGCCGGCGTTCGCTGACAGCCATGTCCACGATGTCGTGTCGATCGGACGGCCGATCGAGCGCAGCAGTCCAGCGTTGTAGACGACAGGCGGCGTCACCAGCTCGGGGCCTTCGTAGAAGTCGGGATGCTGCAAGATTGCCTCCACGACCGCTTGGATGCTGTAGTTCGAGCTCACATACAACCCTTGCAACGAGGCGAGCGTGGCTTCGTCTGGCGGGCTTGGAATGAAATAGCCCCATAGCTTGGTGACGAAGAACGAGGCGTGTAGTGGATGTTCGACGCACAGGCGCACGGCGTCTTCCCAGGCCCAATTGCCCGTCTCCCCGAACACGGTCTTTTCGTGTTTGTCGTGGCGGGCGGTGTCGAATTCGAATTCGTGCAGTCCTTCCTCGGATGACCATTCAGCAGTCCAGCCCGTCAGCGCACGGGCCATTTCGCGCACGTCGTCCTCGGTGTATGCGCCGCGGTCGGCGCCCAACGAGAACAGCTCCATCATCTCGCGGGCGTAGTTCTCGTTCGGTTCGTTCTTCTCGTTGTAGATCCCGTCGAGGAACACGAGCATCGCCGGGTTCGACGTGACGGCCAGAAACAGGTCGTGGAAGCTGCCGAGCGCCATGGTGCGAAAGAGCTCGTTCTGTTCGAGCATCATCCGCTGGTTGTTAACCTTTTCGTTAGAGTTGGCAAACCAGTCGTGGAAGATGAAGGTCATGCGCTCGACGAGCTGCTGATCAGAGCGGACCATGCGGTCAAGCCACCAGCAGTGGTCTTGACCCCAGGCGTCGGTGGGATCGAGCGGTTCGCCTCCTTCATCGACAGGTTCGGGGCCGGTGAGCGTCGCCGATCCCGAGGGGCGGGTGAGGCTGAAGACAACCTGTTGCAAGGGCTGACCCACGAGCGCCTCGGCCTGTCCGGGAGTCGGCCCAAAGCCTGCGCGCCACAACAGCCGGTTCGCTTGCTGGAGGGTTATCGGCGGGGAGCCCAGCGTGGGCGGCGGAACAGAGGAGGAAGCGGGGGGTGAGACCGGTGGGAGCGCCAGTGCTACTCCGATCGCTCCACGCGGCGCCACGACAGGATGGTGAGCGGGCTTGTGCCCCTTGCGTCGACGCCTGCTGTGCTTTTCTGAATGCTTGCTGTGCTTCTCGTGTTGCCTCTCGTGCTCCTTGGCCCGCCTCTGCTGCTCTTCGCGGCCGGCGCGCGAGTGGGTGAGCGCTCCTGCGCGCTTCTTCGTCTTGAGGCTCGTCCTCATCGAGCTGATGCCGTCCCCGCGCGAATATGGGCCTGGCGCTGATCGGGCATCAGCAGTACTTCGACCACGGCAGCAAGGTGCGTGCCTACGCGACGCGGTGATCGACGGATGTCCTACTCGGTTGCCGGTAGCTCAAGGTGCTGGGCGTCGATCGTGCTGCAACGAATGCGCCGTTGGCGCGATCCCTTCTCATCCGATTGAGCTCGATCTTCCAGGTCGGAGCATCTACGCCTCACGCTGGACGCGTAGGCTGGCTGTTTGAGATGTTCGTGCTCGTCCTGATCGGAGTGGCTGTCGTGGAGGTGTTCGCCTTCATCGAGGTCGGACGCGCGATTGGTTGGCTCCTGGCGGTCGTACTGTTGCTGGGGACGTCTGTGCTCGGCGCGCGAATGCTGTTCGTTCAGGGACGCCTAACGATTCAGCGCGTCTCGCTGGCGCTGTCGGAGCGTCGTGCGTCCCATACCGTGATCGATGGAGCACTCGGATTTCTCGGAGGCATACTGCTCCTGATTCCCGGGTTTGTCACCGACGTTCTCGGTGCCCTGCTCCTGTTTCCGCTCGTCCAAAAGCTGACGCGTCGCTGGATGTCACGCCATTACGCAGCTCGGGTGATGAGCTTCGTCGCAAAGGCGGGTCGCTTCGCGCCAGGCGATCGCGGTGGGCGTCCTGCTGACGTCGAGTCAACGTTGGTCGAGGACGATCCCGATCAGCTTGACCGCTGAGGGCGTGTGTTAGCCGTAACCGGCACGTATCGCATCGATCTGCACGAGCAGCGCACCGTACGCCAGATTCTGTTGGCAACCGTCGCGTTTGTCATCGCGCTCGTACTCTTCGCACTTGAACGCGAGCCTCTGGAGCCCGAGCAAGGACGTAGGAGGCCCGAACGAGGGCGTCGGGAATATCAGCATCTGCGCGATCTAAACTGATCCAGAGTCGTGTCTGTTTGCTCCTGGCGAGGTCCCTCGGCGTGGCCTCAACGGAAGCGGTGTGGAATGCTCGTCAGAGTTGGAGAGCGCTGATGGACGGCTCATTTAGGACCTCGCGCAACCGTAGACGTCGAGCGCTATTTCGGTTCATGGACTCAGACAGATGCGACATGACCACATCGCGGGGAATATGCCATGCCCATTGCACAGACAAGGCCTCATCGAACGCCACGATGACGAGAGCGTCGAATTCGCCATCGGACCGCAGCGCCAGCGAAGGCAAACGGGCGCTGCCCTTGCGCTGTTGGACCGCCTTGACCTCGATTCGCTCTCCGGCCTTGGTGAGGACATCCCACCCCGCACGATCGTATGAGCCGCGGAAACCACCGAAATGCTTGCGCACCAGCTCCTCGGCAAGATCCCCAAGTGGGACGTCGGTCTTCATAATGCCACGCCGACGGAGCTCTGCGGTGATGCTGCTCCATAGCATCAGCAATTCATCGTCGGCTAGCCCTTCGACCCCGGACAAAGCAGAGCCCGCTACTGGCTGAGAGGTGGGCGTACGAACAACGGACGCCGAGCGAACCCAAATTGGCCCTGGTCCGGCACGGAGTATTTCGTCTGTCGGCGTAAAAACCTCCCAATAAGGGGGATCGTCATCGCGCTCGTTGACGTCGTTCACGAGACCTTGGACCTCCAGCCACCGGCCATCAGAGAAGATCACGACCAGCGCGAGATTGTCGGTCACTTCTGATCGAGTGACATCCGCTCCTGCTAGATCGTCGAGAGCGGCATCGATGGCCTCGGGCGAAGCATGTGCTCCCGCCATGATGGACGAGGGAGACGCGAGCACCCAATCGCTCGCCTGTGATCCGATGCGCCAGTCGTCTGGCGCTTGGCCGATCGATGGACGGACCCGGAGCAGAACCTCGTCTCCGACACCACGTCGTGCAGAGATCAGGCGGCCGCTAGCGTCGCCCACCGTGGCTCGAAGCTCGGTTAGATCCGATGCGCCATCGACCAGCTTTGCACGGAGTCCGGAATCATCGCCGCTATCGGCCAAGGGACTTTTCCTCCTTCCATCGGCTCATGTCCTGCACAAACCAACTGTAATCGGGATTGCCGTCTTCCTGCCAGCGATGACCCGCATGAAAAGCTTCGCTATACGCGAAGCGCTCTGGGTCAGTGAGCCCTGCCTCGCGCGCTGCAGCCCGGAATTGGCGAATGTCATCCTTGTGGCGTCGGGCGATCACTTATGTTTACTCGATCGCGGCAGCGGGCCTGCGGCGAGACGGCGCTAACAACTGATGACGCTCTCTGTCCGACTTCGTTCGTCGTCTCTGGCGTCATTCGATCCATCGACGGCGCGCGTGAAGCGCACGGCGTTGACCCTGCGGCGCAAAGGTGGTGGCAGCACTCCCTCGAGCTTTGCAAGCGCGCGCAGCGCGGTCTCCTCCATGCCGGTGACGGTGGCACTTGCGGCTGTGCGCAGCGCCACCGCGACGGCAACGGCCTCCTCCTCGTCGAGTAGCAGCGGTGGGAGTGAGGCGCCGGCACCGAGACGCGACCACGCCGGTCCTACGAAATTCGCGGACGAGTACTCTCCAGGGGTGGTCGATAGCTGATGTTCGTCGTGCTCTTCGAGGTCCAGCCCAAGCGCGAACAATGGGACCGCTACCTGGAGCTCGCCGCGATGCTGCGTCCAGAATTGCTCCAGATCCGTGGATTCATAGACAACGAGCGTTACTCGAGCGAGCGCGCCGAGGGACGGTTGTTGTCGTTGTCGACCTGGGAGGACGAGAAGGCGCTGATCCGATGGCGCACTCAAGCACGCCACCACGACGTCCAGCGTCAAGGCCGCTTTGAAGTGTTCGAGGATTACCACCTGCGCGTTGGGGAGGTTCTCAGTGACAGCGACGAGCAGGATCTTCCTCACAGTCGTCTCGATTTGACCGAGGTCGGCGCGGCCCCGGCGATCACCGTGACTGAAACAGTCGCCGGGGGAGAGGCGAGTCTTCCTCCGTCCTCGGCGAATCTTCCCGACGCTGAGTCCTATAGCGGGATCACCATCACCGGCAAGCGTCTAACGCTCGCTTCCTGGCTCAGCGACGAGGCGGCCGGCGCGTGGGTAGAGCGCCAGCCCACGGGTGCACGGCATCGCCATGTCCGTGTCATCCGTGACTACGGTATGCACCGGCGCGAGGAGGCGCCGCAATATTTCAGCGGCGTTGGCGCTGACGATCAACCGTAAGCGGCGGCTTGTAGCGGATCACGCCGTGGCACTCCACAAGGCACGCCCCTCCATCCCAAAAGATCCGTTCGCGGCGCTCATCCCAGCCGGAACACAGGGTGCCGAGGAGCGATGCGACGCAGCTCCTGCTCGTCTGAATCTGGACCGACGCCGTCGAAGAAGACGCCCACCTCGAACTTCCAGCGCTTCAGGTAGGCGCGCAACACCGGTGTCTTCTCGTCCTCGCTGAGCTCGGTGGCAGTGAAGTGCTCGCTGCGGGGACCGACGAGCAGCCGTCCCTCGCCACTGGCGCGCAGGTTGCGCACCCATTGTGTGTTCCCTCGCGGAGCGACAAGATAGCGCTGACCTTCGAAGCTCAGCAGATTGACCGGGGTGCGACGCGGTTCACCGCTGGTTCGTCCACGGACCTCCAAGACGCGGGAGCCGACCACGCTGATCCCGACTCGCGTGAGTGCCGCGACGACACGGTTGAAGACGTTCGTCGTAAACCAGCCTGGACGCTGGTAGTGCTCGCTCATGATCCGGCCAGGCTATCGCTTCGCGTCCGCCGCCCGATCGCGGCCTCGCCGACGGTCCAACTCGCCGGGCTCGGCATATTGGCGCCTTGTTCATGTCAAGAGCAATCTAGCCAAGTCGGCCTAGGAAGCTAACCTGCCAACGTGACCGATTCGTCTTCCGACCATGCGATTCGCGTAGTGGTTGCTGGAGCGGTCCAGGGCGTCGGGTTTCGCGCAGCCGTCCGAACACGAGCGCACGACCTCGGCGTGTTGGGTTGGGTGCGCAACGCGGACGACGGCACGGTGGTCGTTCACGCTGAGGGTCCGGCAGCCGCGATCGAGGTGCTCGGCGCTTTTCTACATGAGGGTCCCCCCGGCGCCGACGTCCAAGAGGTGACTGTGGAGGAGGTCAAGCTTGAGGGCCACGAGCAGTTCGCGGTCCGCGGCATAAGCGCGGGCGTGTTCGTCGTCCAGGAGCACGCCGCCACGGCGCATCACTTCGACCTGCGTCTCGAGGTCGGGGGTGTGATGCGCTCGTGGGCCGTCCCCAAGGGTCCGTCGCTCGACCCGTCGGTCAAGCGCATGGCGATCCAAGTGCCAGACCACGCGATCGACTACAACACCTTCGAGGGACGAACCGACGACGGAGCCGTGATCATGTGGGACCGCGGCCACTACGAGCAGGGTGGCAGGGTTGCATGGCCACGGGCGCTTGAGCGTGGTCACGCAGTCTTCGTCCTGCATGGCGAGAAGCTCCGTGGCGGATTTGCGCTGCAGCGCACCCGGCCAGGTCCCAAGCCGCAGTGGTTGCTGATCAAGCGCCGCGACGAGCAGGCGCTTCAGGACTCGGACATCGCCTCAGAACAGCCAGCCTCGGTCCTCAGTGGCCGGACTTTGAAGGAGCTGTTAGCTGACGCCTAGAGCCCTAGGTGTGAGAACGGTATTTGAGACTGCCCGTGTTGATCAGGCGGGAACGCCATCGGGCGACGGGTCACTAGCGGTGTCATAACGCGCCACTGTGAAGCCGATCAGTACCGGCACGTGCACCGCAAACACAAGCAACGACAAGCTAAGGACCACCAGTGCGCCGCCGCTCACGTGGTCGCGCAGGAACGCGTACTCGATCATCCCGGCGATCACGATGTAGGCCAGCAACGCCCAACGGGCTATTTCAAAGAAGCGCCACCAAGCGAAGTCGGGCACGCGTGCCAGTGCCGCGAGGTTGCCGGCGAGCAGTAGCGCCGAAGCCGCCAGCAGGATGATCGCAGGGGTGAGCGGGACCTTGTGGGGGAGGTGCGCGGCTAGATAGATGCCGCCAGCCACGATCAGCGCCAGCGAGAGCATGCCTATTTGTGTGACCGGTGGCAAGCGACGCTCGCTCATCGCAGCCCTCTGGCTGTCGAGGAGTCGGTCTTCATCCGACGGTCAGCTTGGCCATGATCACAAGCGTGGCGACCTGCATGGCGCCGGTGGCTCCGGCGGTGTAGATGAAGCGCTTCATCAGTCGCTCGATCACCTGGGGATTGGGGCGCGGCTTCTTCAGCTCGACGAGCACGGCGATGTTCGCGGGCTCGAGCAGCCCAAGCGCGATCACGGCCATGATGCCGACCACGATGTAGCTGGCCACGAGCCAGCCGTGCAGGTAGTAGCTGCTCTGAACCGTCCCAAGGTGATTGCCGAGCTGCCAGCCGGCCGCCAGCGTGACGGTGACCACGGTCGGCATGATCAGCACCATCTTCGGCATCAGCCGCGTCGTCAACTCGATGCGCGCGGGAATCGAGAGCTTCCCGAGGATCGGCCCAAGCACGAAGCCGAGGAACAGGTCGATGATCGTCCAGGCCGCCCCGCCGACGAAGTGCAGGAAGGCAAGTGGCCAGAGTTCGTTGACCGCGATCGCAGCGATCAAGAGCGCAAGCACGACTGCGACGAGCACCAGTCCGGCGCGGGGCACGATCTGAAAGTCCGGTCGCTCGATCGCGCCGGGCGGTGGACCCTCGACGTGAGATGCCGGAACAGAGACCACGGCTTGAGCCATGTCGCGATAGTAACGAGACGGAGGACGGATCGCCAGCCTTTGCGGGAAATCCCGATGTGGCTTAGTTGCCCCGTTTTGCGGTGCGACCCCGCGTCTGTTTCGCGGGTTGGGGGCCGATATGGGGAGGGTGGAGGCTCCGCAGTATAATCCTCACTAATCTGATAAAGATTATGATGATTACGAGGGAGCGCCCGTCGTGAGAGGTGCTCCCCTCGTGATTCCCATCCCCAGCTCATCGAACAACCCGACAGGAGAAGGCCAGATGTCACATACCCACACTCCCCCCACCGCTCGTAAAGGCAGGCGCCGAACGCGCCAGGTCGCGCTCGGCGCCGTGACGATGCTGCTTGGTGTCCTGCCCGGCGCGTTCGCTGGCGCCGCGCAGGCCGCGCCCACAGCACCGCCGCCGGTGACGATCCTCAGCTCGCAGCCGAACATCGGCCAGGGCGACATCTTCGTCTCGCCGTTCGGCGATTCGAGCACCTACGCCAACGGCCCCGAGATCCTCGACAGCCATGGCAACGTCGTCTGGTTCCAAGCCGCCCCCGCGGGCGAGGAGGCCGCCGATTTCCGCACACAGACCTACCTAGGTCAGCCGGTGCTCACGTTCTGGCAGGGTACGGGTCTGGGCGGGCTCTCCAGTGGAACCGACTACATCTACAACGACCACTACCAGCAGATCGCCGCGGTCAACGCCGGCAACGGGCTCAGCGCGGACGGACACGAGTTCCTCATCACCCCGTGGAATACGGCGCTGATCCTCTCCTATACGACGGCCACCGCCGACCTGACCTCGATCGGCGGCCCTGCCGATCAGACGGTGATCAACGGTGTCGTCCAGGAGGTCGATATCGCCACCGGCAAGGTGCTCTTCCAATGGAATAGCGCCGATCACGTCCCCTACAGTCAGAGCCAGCAGCCGTTGCCGTCCTCGGCGAGCACACCGTGGGACTGGTTCCATATCAACGCGGTGAAGCTGGACACAGACGGCAGCTTGCTGATCGACGCCCGCGACACGTGGACCACCTACAAGGTGAGCCTGACCAGCGGAAACGTCATCTGGCAGCTGGGAGGCAAGGACAGCGACTTCACCTTGCAGGCAGCCCCGGGACAGACACTAGACAGCGCCAATGAGATCTTCTCGTGGCAGCACGATCCAGAGCCGATCGGCAACAACGAGTACACGTTCTTCGACAACGAGTCCTCGGGTACGGCATTGCTCCCCTACAGCCGTGCGATCACCGTGAAGCTGAACCCTTGGAACAAAGTCGCCACGCTCGTGTCCTCTGACAACCAGCCTGAGGGGCTCTCCGCGGCCTCGCAGGGCAACGCGCAGACGACCGGCGACGGGAATCTCTTCGTCGGTTGGGGAATCCTCCCGTATATCTCCGAGTTCAACCCTTCCGGCCAACTCATCTTCAACGCTGAGTTTCCGACGGGAGTGAACACTTACCGTGCCTACCTGTTGCCTTGGAATCCCCCAGGTTCAGGACAGGGCGGACCGAAAGGCCCCGGAGGGGGCCAGGGCGGCAAAGGTCCCGGAGGGGGCCAGGGTGGACCGAAAGGCCCAGGCGGCGGTCAGGGTGGCAAAGGCCCCGGCGGCAGTCGTGGCTCGGGCCCGGGGTCGAAAGGCTCCAGGGGCGGCCACGGCGGCCCGAAAGGTGGTCACAGCGGCCCGAAACACTCCGGAAAAGATCACCGCTCGGGAGGTAGGAAAGACCGAGGGCATCGAGGCGGCCGCTGAGTCTGTGAGCAGCCGCTGAGTCAAGTATCCGGCGAGTCCGACGCGGCGTGTGCCGCGTCGGACTCTGTCGGCTTCCCGCGTGCATCGGATTCGACGCGGCACGGGAGCGCTCGCTGTTCAGCTGTCGATCGTCGCCATGCTCGCGTAGCGATCACCGGCCGTTACACCGAGCGGCGCGGCCTCGTCGATACGCGCGAGATCCTCATTTGACAGCTCGATCTCAGCGGCCGCGACGTTCTCCTCCAGGTAGGAGCGGCGCTTGGTGCCCGGGATCGGCACGATGTCCTCACCGCGGCTGAGCACCCATGCGAGCGCCAGCTGTCCGGCCGTGACCTGCTTCTCCGCGGCTATCTGCTCGATGCGTTGCACTAGCTCGAGGTTCTTCTGGAAGTTCTCGCCCTGAAAACGGGGATGGTGGCGGCGGAAGTCGTCCTCCGGCAGATCCTCTGGTTTCTTGTACTTGCCGGAGAGAAAGCCGCGACCCAGGGGAGAGTAGGCCACGAAGCCGATCCCCAGCTCACGCACCGTCGGCAGGATCGTCTCCTCAGGGTCGCGCGACCACAGCGAGTACTCGGTTTGCAGGGCCGAGATCGGATGCACGGCGTGTGCGCGGCGGATCGTCTGCGGCGAGGCCTCCGAGAGGCCGAGATAGCGGACCTTGCCCTCGCTGACCAGCTCAGCCATCGCTCCGACGGTGTCCTCGATCGGCACGCTCTTATCGACGCGGTGCTGGTAATAGAGGTCGATGTGCTCGACGCCCAGGCGCTTGAGCGATGCTTCGCAGGCGCTGCGCACGTACGCGGGCTTGCCGTTGATCCCGACCCAGCTGCCGTCCTCGTTGCGCTCGTTGCCGAACTTCGTGGCCAGCACGACGCGCTCACGACGGTCGGCGATCGCGCGGCCGACGAGCTTCTCGTTGGTGAAGGGGCCGTACATGTCGGCCGTGTCCAAGAACGTCACTCCGAGCTCCAGTGCGCGATGGATCGTGGCGATCGCCTCGTCCTCGTCGGCGCGGCCGTAGAACTCGGACATGCCCATGCAGCCGAGCCCCTCCGCCGACACCTGCAGTCCCTGACTTCCAAGCTTGCGTGTCTTCATACCCTTGCTCCTTCTCTCGGTAGGCGCCAGCTCGATAGCTGCCCGATTTGTCCGCCGGTTATTCCGCGTACTCGTTTTAGCGTGTCGAGCCCCGGCGCTAGGATTACCTGCGGTTCGCCGGCAACTGGAGCGAGCACTGAAAGTGAACACCGTGGCACCCACTTCAGCCTCTCCCCGCTTCGCGGCGAATCACCGCCTCGGAGTCATCTTCAGCGGCCTGATGCTGGTGATGCTGCTAGCGGCGTTGGATTCGACGATCGTCGCGACGGCGCTGCCGACGATCGTCGGGGACCTCGGCGGATTGGAGCGGCTCTCCTGGGTGACGAGCGCCTACCTACTTGCGCAGACGGCGGTCACGCCGCTGTACGGCAAGCTCGGCGATCAGCTGGGACGCAAGCGGGTGCTGCAGAGCGCGGTTGTGCTGTTCCTTGTCGGCTCAGGGCTATGCGGATTGGCCCAGTCGATGACCGAGCTGATCGCCTTCCGCGCGGTGCAGGGGCTCGGCGCCGGCGGCTTGATCGTGCTCGTGCAGGCGACGGTCGGCGATGTCGTCTCGCCGCGCGAGCGCGGGCGCTATCAGGGCCTCTTCGGAGCGGTCTTCGGCTTCGCGAGTGTGGCGGGTCCGCTGTTGGGGGGCGTGATCGTCGAGCACTTGTCGTGGCGCTGGATCTTCTATGTGAACCTGCCGGTCGGCCTGGTCGCGTTGGTGGTGATCGCCACGACCTTGCCGGCCACGAGCGTGCGCACACGTCCCGCGATCGACTATCTCGGTGCCGGGCTGCTGGCGGGTGCTTTGAGCGCGATCGTGCTGGTTGCAAGCCTCGGCGGCACGACCTGGGCCTGGGGCTCGGGGCAGACGGTGCTCGTCGCGATTGTGGGAGTTCTGCTGCTCGGCGTGTTCCTGACGGTCGAGCGTCGCGCGCGTGAGCCGGTACTGCCGATCCCGGTGCTGCGCGACGAGGTGTTTCGCATTGCCGGTCTGCTGTCGCTGATCGTGGGCTTTGCGCTGTTTGGCTCGGTCACGTTCTTGCCGCTGTTCTTCCAGACCGTGTTTCACTCAAGCCCCACAGGAGCGGGCCTGCGACTGATTCCCCTGATGGGCGGGCTGGTGCTTACTTCCGTCGTCTCCGGGCGGGTGATCTCGCGCACCGGTCACTACCGGCTGTTCCCGATCGCCGGCACGGCGATCATGACCGTTGGTCTGCTGCTGCTCTCGCGCCTGGACGTCGGCACGAGCTCGGCGGCGGCCGACCTGTATCTACTCGTCCTCGGGCTGGGCCTGGGGATGGTCATGCAGGTGCTGGTGCTCGCCGTGCAGAACGCCGTCGATTATTCGGTGCTCGGCGCCGCGACCTCAGGCGTCACGCTTGCGCGCGGGATCGGCGGCTCTATCGGGGCTGCCGTGTTCGGCACGATCTTCTCGAGCCGGCTGCGCTCGGAGTTGCACGACGTGATCAGCGGCGCGCTCGGGGCGCAGGTCGCCGGTGGCGCACGGCTCACGGGCGCGCAGGTCGCAAGTCTGCCGGCGGCGGCCAGGCTCGCGTATGAGAACGCCTACGTGCATGCGCTGCGACCGGTGTTTCTCGTGGCGGCTGGGGTGGGCGCGCTCGGGTTCATATTGAGCTTGCGCCTACGCGAGCGACCGCTGCGTGCGACCGCCTCCACAAGCCAGGGCCTGGACGACGCGCTCGCTGTGCCGAAGAGCCCCAGCTCGCTCGCCGAGATCGACCGTGCACTCGGCGTGCTCGTGAGTCGGGAGGACAGACGCGCGTTCAACGAGCGCGTGGGGGCTCGTGCCAGCGTCGATCTGAGCTCGGGAGTGATCTGGGCGCTCGCTCGATTCGACAGCTATGGAATCGACGGGACGCGCGAGATGGCCCAGGAGCAGGCGGTCGAGGACGAGCGTGTGCTCGCGGTCGAACAGGAGCTGCGCGAACGGGGGCTCGTGGTCGAGTCCGATGGCGGTGCGAGGCTCACAGCGGCAGGTCTGGCGATGTCTGACCAGCTGTTGAGCGCTCGTCGCGATGAGCTACGCGCGATGCTGGCCGATACGGCGACGCAACAGGTGCCTGAGGTTCATCAACTTCTGGAGCGGCTCTGCGTGGAGTTGTCCGGCCAGCGTCCGTGAGCTAGCACGTAGGCGCCAAAGCTGGCGGCGCCTGCCCCGGCCGCCACGGCCAGCGGCAGGCCGAGGCTTTGCTTCTCCAGTAGCGCTCCGATGATCGCCCCGACGAGCATCGCCGCAATGACTGACAGCCGTCGGATTGAGGCGCCGATCCTTTTCGGTGTCGCAGCCGCGTCGGCGGTCAGGCCGGTCAGGGTCATCGTGAGCACGGTGGTCGTCATGTCAGGTATCGCCAGCTTGCGCACGATCGCGTTGCGCACACCCATGGCCAATGCGACCAGCGCGATGATTGCGTAGGCACTGGCTGAGTCGATCTGGATGTGTATTGCATAGGCGAGGATGGCCGCGATCGCCAGCAGCGCAATCTCGCCGGCGACTCCGATGAGAAGAATGCGCTCATGTCTCTCGGCTATGCCGATGCCCAGTCGCCCACCGATCGCCGCGCCGAGCAGAAAGGCGCCGAGTGAGACGAGCGGGGCGACGACCGGCAGCCCGCCGGCATTTGCCAAGCCGAAGCCGAGCAGCACGACGTTGCCGGTCATGTTGGCCGTGAACACGTGGCCGAGGCCGAGATAGCTGGCGGCGTCGATCAGGCCCGTGGTGAGCGTGAGCGCCAGCAGCACCGGCGGCAGCGCCCTGTCACGCGCGGGTGCCGGCTTTGCGGCACTTGCATCTTCGCCGGCCATTGCTGTGACTTCGACGGCGGGGGCGGGAAACCTCGCGGCCGCTGGGTGTGCGGAGAGCTTGCGACAACGGTGCGCGCGGAATCGCTCGGCGCGTGGACGGAACTTCGAAAATGGCAGATCCGAAAAAGGGGGTGTAAAACGAGAACACCGTTTTGGGAGCGTTCCCGCGTCTCCAGAGCGGGCGCTTTCCGACTACGCGTCGTCGAAGCGCTGCGCCTCGCCCGTCATCTCGCGCCGCAGCCGTTGCACTTGGCGCAGTTCGCGCACGTCGTCGTCGAGCAGCGGCTGGATGGTCGGCTCGTGGCTGCCGAGTAGCTCCGGCTCGAGGCGATGGCGCACCAGCTCGCCGGCGATCGCGTCGACGCGCTGCGCGCCGGCGCCCGGGCGCGAGCTGACGACACGTGCCAGGCGTTGCCCGCGGAACAGCAGCCCCACGCCGTCGTCGGCCGCCCACCCGCCGGGCAAGACACCATCGCGCACGCTCTTCAGCCACACCGGCAGGCGTTCGGGCTCGCCGTCGGCGTGGACGGTCAAGGACCCTTCCAAGAGTCCCAGGCCCGCCATCGGCTCGGGTGTGCCGCTGGAGCTGGTGACACCGCCTTCAAACCAGCACATCGCTCCGGCGCTGATGCCCGCCAGCACGGTACCTTTGCGCCACGCTTTGATGAGCAGCTTGTCGAGTCCGTGTGCGCTCCAGATCGCCAGCAGATTGCGCATCGAGCCGCCGCCGACATAGACGACGTCCTGTTCGAGCACGATCTCCGCCAAGGGCCTCTCGAGGTCGCCAAGCCGAAACAGCGAGACATGGGTGGGCACGCACGCACGCCCGCCGAAGCGCGCATGGAAAGCGTTGATCTGCGTGGTCGTGTCGCCCGAGGCGGTCGGCAGGAAGAGGACGCGGGGCTCCTTGGCCTCGGTGAGCGTGAGCACGTAGTCGTCGAGCAGGGGATTGGCGGGCTCCATCGTGAAGCCGCCGCCGCCCATCGCGAAGATCAGTCGTTGCTCCCCTTGGCGCAAGCTACTCACGCGAGCGCTACCGCCCTGGCGGCGGACCGGCTGGGTTGCTTTGCGGCGCCGCTCGCCCTGCCGCCACCACGCTTGGTCGGACCGCCATGGTCGCCTAGGTATGAGACCTCAAGCGCCGTCTCTCTCACCTGGCCACCGCTGCGGCGCACGTGGAAGGCGCCGCCGCGCTCGCGCGAACTGACCACACGGTCCAGCTTGGTCCCCTTGAAGTGAAGTGCCACCCCGTCGTCGGCGGCGTACCCGGCGCGCATGCCCTCGCCCACGAGCGCGTGGTACTCGGCGCGGCGCGCCGGCTCGGCGTCGTAGTGCACGCAGTTGGAGTAAGGCAGCAGCCCAAGGCCGCCGACGCGTCGCGGCGGACCATGGAAAGCGGAAAGCGCCTCGGCGAACCAGCACAGCGAGCCAGCTGAGGGCCCGCACAGCACGATCCCGCGCTTCCATGCCTTGCGCAGAACCTCATCCAAGCCGTGCGCGCGCCATACACCGAGCATGCTCACGACGTTGCCGCCGCCGACGTAAATCAAATCCTGGGCGAGCAGGTGTGAGGCGAGGTCATCCTCGACTCCGCGCCCACCCTGGTCGCGGCGGAACATCGAGATGTGGCTGGCCTCGCACAGTGCCGAGAAGCGCCGATAGAAGCGCACCACGTAGTGGTCGGCGTCGCCGGAGGCGGTCGGCAAGAAGCACACCCGCGGTCTGCGGGCTTTGGTCAACGCGAGGATGTAATCGTCCAGCAGCGTGCTGTCTTTCTCCATCGAGAAGCCGCCGCCGCCAAGGGCCACGATCTGGGGGGTCCGGGTTCGCATCGCTTGCTCTCGCTTTGTGCGCAAACTGCGGGGACGGGCTTTCAGTGTCGCTGTGCACGGCCCCCGCGCGTATGGACTTGCGCCCAAGATCAGCCGGCTGCCTCTCGACAATCATCCAAATTGTGGTTAGGCCCCTGTAAGCTCGACGGATGCCTTCTTCAATGAACTCGCTGAAACATGTAGATGTGTTGATCGTCGGTGCCGGCCTCTCGGGGATCGGCGCCGCCTGTCATTTGCAAGCCAACTGTCCCGGTAAGAGTTACGCGATCCTGGAGGCGCGCGAGCGCAGCGGCGGTACTTGGGATCTCTTCAAATACCCAGGTATCCGCTCGGACTCGGATATGTACACGCTTGGCTACTCCTTCCGGCCGTGGACGCAGGCCAAGTCGATCGCCGACGGCTCATCGATCCTCGACTACGTGCGCCATACCGCGGCCGACAACGGCATAAACGAGAAGATCCGCTTCAACCATCGCGTGCTGCGCGCCGAGTGGTCGAGCGAGGACGCGCGCTGGACGGTTGAGGCTGACCACGGCGAGGAGGAGAGCGTGCGCATCAGCTGCAACTTTCTCTTTCTGTGTAGCGGCTACTACCGCTACGACGAAGGCTATACCCCGGAGTTCCGTGGCAGCGAGCAGTTTGCCGGAAGGATCGTGCACCCGCAGCATTGGGACGAGGACATCGACTACGCGGGTAAGCGGGTCGTCGTGATCGG
The DNA here is from genome assembly GCA_963844095.1 of uncultured Solirubrobacterales bacterium. GTDB lineage: Bacteria > Actinomycetota > Thermoleophilia > Solirubrobacterales > Solirubrobacteraceae > Palsa-744. The sequence continues at coordinate 977,028 of CAWJND010000005.1, read as the reverse complement.
CAGCGGCGCGACGGCGGTGACACTCGTGCCCTCGATGGCCGAGAGCGCCGAGCATGTGACGATGCTGCAGCGCTCACCCACCTACATCGTCTCCCTGCCGGCCGAAGACCCGGTCGCGAAGCTGCTGCGCCGCTTCCTACCGGCCAAGGTCTCCTATCCGGTCATGCGTTGGAAGAACGTATTGATGACGATGGCAAGCTTCCAGCTTTCGCGGCGGCGCCCCAAGGCGATGAAGGCGGTCCTGCGCAAGGGTCTGGAACGCCAGCTGCCCGCGGGCTATGACATCGACACTCACTTCAACCCCAGCTACAACCCGTGGGACCAGCGCCTGTGCCTGGTACCGAACGGCGACTTGTTCGAGGCGATCTCCGCCGGTCGCGCGTCCGTGGTCACCGACCGCATCGAGAGGTTCACAGAGACGGGTATCAAGCTTGTCTCCGGCGCCGAGCTGGAGGCCGATGTGATCGTCACCGCCACTGGTCTGAACCTCGTTGCATTGGGGGGCATGCAGTTCTCTGTGGACGGTCAGGAGGTGACACTTGCCGACACGATGAGCTACAAGGGAATGATGCTCAGCGGTGTGCCGAACATGGCTTTCTCGGTGGGTTACACGAACGCTTCGTGGACGCTGAAGTGCGACCTCACCTGTGAGTACGTCTGCCGCCTGCTCAACCACATGGACGAGGCCGGCTTGCGCCAATGCACACCGCACAACCGTGACCCGCGCGTGTCGGAGCGTCCGTTCATCGATTTCTCCTCCGGCTATGTGCTGCGCTCGATCGACAAGTTCCCCAAGCAGGGCTCCAAGGCGCCGTGGAAGTTGCACCAGAACTACCCGCTGGACATCCTCAACCTGCGCTTCGGCTCGGTTGACGACGATGTGATGGAGTTCTCCAATGCCGGAGGAGCACAGGCCGAGGCTCCGGAGTTGGTCGCTGTCTGAGCTGCACGTGGTCGGTGAGTCGCGCATGGTCTTGCGTCCGCTGGCCAAGGGGGACGAGGCCGAGCTGTTGCGCATTCACACGACGCCGGAGGTGGCGTTCTGGTGGGATGTACCCGACGAGGGCTTCCCTTGGAGCGACGAGCCCGAGTCGACGCGTTTGACGATCGAGGTGGACGGCGCCGTCGCCGGGATGATCCAGTTCTACGAGGAGCAGACGCCGAAATACAGGCACGCCTCGATCGACCTGTTCCTAGACCCCGCTTTGCACGGGCAAGGTCTCGGCACCGAGGCGGTCAGGCGAGTCGTGCGTCTTCTGATCGACGAGCGTGGTCATCACCGCGTCACGATCGACCCGGGCAAGGACAACAAGGCGGCGATCCGCTCCTATGAAAAGGTCGGCTTCAGGCCGGTGGGAGTAATGCGCAGCTACGAGCGTCGCGTCGGCGCCGAGGAATGGCGCGACGGACTGTTGATGGAGCTGCTTGCCGCGGATTTGTGAGGCGCCTGGATTGCCTCGAGGGGTGAACGCCGGTGAAAACGAGCGGCGGCGGGTGGCAGGCGAGCAGTGAATAGAGCGATGCTGGCCTGGGCTGAAGCCTGCCGGTGTGAACCGTGGCTCCAGCCCGAGCTCAGCTGCAGATGACCGCTAGGCCAGCTGGACGTTTACTGCCTTGGGTCCCTTGTCGCCGGCCTCGGCGTCATAGGTGACCTTCGCGCCCTCGGCCAGGGAGCGGTAGCCGTCGCCGGCAATCCCTGAGTGGTGGACGAACAGGTCCTTGGACTGATCGTCGGGCGTGATGAAGCCAAAGCCCTTGTCGTCGCTGAACCACTTGACGGTTCCTGTAGCCATGTTGCTTTTCCTCCGTGTTTTCGCGTGCTGCGAACGCGGAGATTGCTATGAGCAAAGGCTACGAGCGCTGACACTGCGGTTGATCGGGATCAATTATCCCGCTTGGATCAAGGCACTATATAGCAATCTCTATGCGGCCTCCGAAAGCGCCGGCTCGTCCTCGGCACGCCCATGAGCGCTCTGGTGTTGGGCGGCGCTCGCCGGCTGCGGCCGCAATACCGCCACGGCCACGCCGATACCGACCAGCACAAGGCCCGTGGCGATCCAGAACGCGAGCTGATAGCCGCCGGTCAGCGCCGCTGCTTGGGACTGTCCCTGGGCGAGCAGCTTGTTCGTGTGCGATGTTGAGAGCGTCGCCAGCACGGCAAGCCCGAGCGCGCCGCCGACCTGCGCTGTCGTGTTGACAAGACCAGAGGCTAGCCCGGCGTCGCTCTGAGTAGCACCGGACATCGCGACGCCCATCAACGCCGGGAAGCACACGCCCGCGCCTGTGCCGAGCAGGAGCATCGAGGGCAACAGGCCGGTCAAGTAGCTTGCGTGAACGGGCGCGATGGCTAGCAGCGCGAGGGCTGCCGCAATCATGGCAAGCCCCGGAGGCAGCAGCCTACGCGCACCGAAGCGTGTGATCAAGGGCTCTGAGAAGCGAATCGACATCGAGCCCATCGTGATCGTCACCGGCAGGAACGCCAGCCCGATCTCCAGTGCGTCGTAGCCGAGCACCTTGCGCATGTACAGGGCGCCCATGAAGAACATGCCGAACATCCCGGCGACGGAGAACACCTGGATCAGGTTGGCGCCGCTGACGTTGCGCGAGCGGAAGATGCGCAGCGGCACGAGCGGGTTGCTGGCTGTGGCCTCGCGTGCGATGAAGGCCGCGAGCAGTGCGAGCGAGAGCGCGCCCAGGGCCAGGGTGGTCCCGGCGCCCCAGCCATCTTCGGCCGCTGGCGAGACGATCGTGTAGACACTGAGCATCAAAGCGCTTGTGATCAGCACAGCGCCGGGAATGTCGGCACCCTCGCCGAAGCCGATCCCCTCGTCTTTGTCGAGCAGGCGCCGGGCGAAGAGGATCGTCGCGATCCCGATCGGGACGTTGACGAAGAAGATCCAGTGCCAGTCGAGCGCCTGGGTGAGCACGCCGCCGGCCAGCAGACCGACCGACCCGCCGGCAGAGGCGACGAAGGCATACACGCCGATCGCCTTGGCCTGGTCGCGGGGACTGGGAAACATCGTGACGATCATGCCCAGGACGACCGCGGATGTCATCGCTCCGGCGATCCCTTGGACGAAGCGAGCGATCACCAGTAGCGTCTGGGTCCACGCGAGGCCGCAGCAGAGGGAGGCCAGCGTGAACAGGCCCACGCCGAGTAGGAAGATTCGGCTGCGCCCCAACAGGTCGCCAAAGCGCCCGGCCAGCAATAGCAGCCCGCCGAAGGCGATCAGATAGGCGTTGACGACCCAGGCGAGGCTCGAGGTGGAGAAGTGCAGTTCTTCCTGGATCGAGGGTAGTGCGACGTTGACGACGGTCACGTCGAGCACGATCATCAGGACGCCGATACACAGCACGTACAGCGCTAGCCAGCGTGAGCGCTCGGCTGCGTGGGCGCTGCTTTGCTCATCGCGTGTGGGCATAGTCACAAGCTCTCCTTTCGCAGTGCCTCACCCAGGCTATCGAGCAAGACCCCGGTTCCATGTTCACGCTCGGCCGGCGTATCGAGACCGTCGAGAAAGACCCCCTGCTCGGTGAAGCGCAGCTTCGTCGCGGCGCCGACTGCCTCGAACTCGATCGTGGCGAGCGAGACCGAGATGCGCGCCTCGTCTAGATACATGTCATACGCATAGACGATCCGCTCGTCCTGCACGATGTCCTGGTAGCGACTGTCGAAGCGGTAGACCGAGCCGTCGGGTGTCTCGATCGCGAAACGCTCGTGGCCGCCGACCTCAAAGTCGAACTCGCGACTCTCCTGCGGGAGGCTCTTGGGCCCGAACCAGCTGGCCTTGGCCGCGGGCTCCGCCCACGCTTTGAAGACATGCGCAGGTTTCGCCTCGTATGTGCGCTCGATCGTGAAAGTGGCATGGAGGGCAGATCGCTCTTGCTGTGCACTCATTGCTTGCTCCCTTTTTGTGGTTGTTCGGGGTGCTCGACCAGGTACTCGCCGAGTCGGTCCAGGCGCTGCTCCCAGATCTTGCGTCGCTGCGCGATCCAATCCTCGGCTCCGCCCAGCGCCTTCGCCTCCACGTGGCAGGTGCGCACGCGTCCGACCTTTTCAGAGCGGACGAGTCCGCTGGTCTCCAGCACGTGCAGATGCTGGACGACGGCTGGCAGGGACATGGCAAGCGGCTCTGCGAGCTCGCTGACCGAGGCCGAGCCGAGTGTCAGACGATCCACCATCGCGCGGCGTGTCGGATCCGCGAGCGCGTGGAACGTAAGGTCAAGCGGGGCGACTTGTTGTTGGTTAAGCACTCACTTAACTATTACCACATCGCGCGACTAACCCGAGGCGGCGCGGCGGCTCTGGCGCGTCAATGCGCTCACGAGCTTGTCGATCGAGCGCTGCAGCTGCTCGATGCTGGCCGACTCAACGCGGGTGACGCCGACCTCGCGGTTGATCCAAGCGTTGATCTCGCGGTGGCTGCTGCGGCTGCGCACAGCGAGATCGGCCACCAGGCGGCGGCGCTCCTCGCGCAGCTGTGTCCTGCGCTCGAACGCGGCCACCGGCGCAGGCTCGGGCGGTGGGGGTGTGGCGGTCTTGGCCTTCGGCGCGGCCGGCGCGGGTCCGAACAGCGTCATCTGCGGCACAACTTCGGCGCTCAACGGCACGAACTCGAGCGCAGGCGAGGGCTCGCTCGAGCGGCGCTCGCGCGGCTCGTCCAGGCCCTCGTCCTGCTCGCGCTGGCGCAGGGCGTGGCGTAGCTCGCTCTCAACCTGCGCCGCGTGCGCGCGCAGCACCGGCTCGGCGGGTAGATAGACCCAGCTCGGCTCCGGTGGGCGGCCGGGAATCGTGCGCACGAAGCGGCCGACGATCTGCCTGAAGATCATCGGCGTCTTCGCAGCAGTGGCGTACACGCCGACGCGCAGGCGGGGGATGTCCACGCCCTCGGAGACCATGTTGACCGCCACGATCCACGGCTCGCGCGACTCTCTGAAGGCGGCGAGCTTCTGTGCGGCGCGTGTCTCGGTGTGCAACACGACCACCGGCGCCTTGCCGGTAGCGTCGCCGAGCAGCTTGGCGATCCTGCGCGCGTGCGTTGCGTCGGCCGCGACGGCAAGGCCACCGGCGTCGCGATGGCCACCGGCGCGCAACTCGCTCAGCTTCGTGTCGGCCTCGCGTAGGATGCGCGGCAGCCCGTCCGGCAGCTCTGTAGAGATCGCGGTGCGATAGCGGCGGCTGGCCTCGCGGGCAGTAAGCACCGTCTCGAACGACGACTCGATCACATCGTCACCGCTGCGCCAGGAGAGCGTGCCGTCGAAGGTGACGAATGCCACGGGCCGGCAGATGCCTTCGGCCACCGCCTCGGCGTATGTGTAGGACACGTCGGGTTCGGCGACCCCTTCGGCGTCGTAGTTGACGCCGGGGATCGGTGTTGCGTCGGAGCGAAACGGTGTCCCCGAGAGCAGCAGCCAGCGGGGGGCCGCGGCGAAGGCCATCTGAAAGCCGGTGCCCCAGGCCAGCTCCTCGCCGAGGTGGTGGGCCTCGTCCACGATCACCAGCGTGTCCGGCGCGACCTTCGCGCGCCACCCCTTTGGATCGGCGGCCACGCGCGCATAGGTCACGGCCACGCCGTGGAAGTCGCGCGGCGGTAGCGGACCCGGGGCGTCTGGCTGCAGTTGCACGCCCAACTGTGCCCCGGCCGCGGCCCATTGGCGCGTGAGCGGCGTCGTCGGGCACAGCACTGCCACACGGCTGACCTCACCGGCGGAGAGCATCCGGCGCGCCAGCTCGAGCGCCGGGCGCGTCTTGCCGGCTCCGGGCGCCGCCGAGATCAGAAAGGGGCCGTCCTGCCAATCGTGCAGCCGCTCGAGCGCGTCGCGCTGCCAGGCGCGCAGGGATGTCACGGAGGCTCCAGTCAAGAGCCCGGCATCCTGGGCCATTGCCCGGACGGATCACCGGGTTTGGCTCAGTCAGTGGCCGGGCGGGGTTCCTCGGCGCGGCGTGGTTTGCGATGAGCGGGGTTGGCCCGCGGTGGAGGGCGGCTGGGCGCGTCAGGACCGCGGCGGGGGCGGCGCGTAGCGGTTATGCAGGATCAGGAGGTTACCGTCGGGGTCATCGAAGATCGCCATGTGGCAGACGCTTGTGTCGAACGTGTCTTGGGCAAAACTGACACCACGCTCTTCAAGCGTCGCGCGCGCTCTCGCCACGTCGTTGACGTGCAGGGCGATCCCGCTGCGCATGGGCACGTGCTCCAGACCCATCTTCTCGGCGTCGATCACGCTGATCGTCAGGTTGCCTGTCTCGAACTCGGCGTAGTTGCGCTCTTCCAGGTAGACCGAGCGCTCCAGGCCGAGCGTCTCGCCGTAGAACTCGACCGCTTTGGGAAGGTCGTGCGTGGGCACCGCCACGAAATCCACACGCTTGATCATCTTGGTCGCATCGCTCATCTGCGCGGCTCCTCGGTCGTTGCTTCAGGCGTTCTCGGCCTGTACCTGCCCCGACTTTACCGCCTGTGCGAGGGCGTCGTAGTCGCGTTCGTTTTGGTCGGCATAGGCCTCTGAGAAATCCACGATCGCCTGGTCGAAGACGCCACCGGCGCCGAGGTAGGAGGCGATCGCGATGCGGTCCCCGGTGCGTGCGTGTGCGCGTGCCAGTGTCCAAGCACACAGGGCGCCGTAGGCGCGTAGCATCGGATGGGTCATCGTCTCGATCTCCACGCTCAGCTTGCCGTCCCATAGCTGGCGCACATAGAAGTCGCGCGTCACGTCATCGATGCCGGTGGCAGGCAGCCAGCCCAAGAGGATGTCGCCGGAGGCCTGCATCAGGCGTTGGCCCTCGACCACACGCTGGCCGTGGTTTGCGTACTGGGAAGCACCGGCGAAGGGCTCTAGCACCGATGCCTGGGCTTCCTTGGCCTGCAGCACGAGCGGGTCCTGCTCGTCGCGTCCCACGAACAGCAGCACCCAAGCGCGCGTGCCGACGCTGCCCACGCCCACGACCTTGCGCGCGATGCTCTGGAACGTGTAGTCGCCCAACAGCACGCTGTACTCGTCGCTGAGGCTCGAACGGTAGTCGGCGAGCATCGCCTCAAAACGCTTGTGTAGCTCGTCGGTCTCTGCTTGGCCCAAGAGCTCCCGTGCCGGCACGATCAGAGGCGGTTCGCTGATGAAGCGCAACTGTCCATCGACCGCTTCGGTGAGCTTGAGGACGGCGCGCGTGCTGTTCTTCGCGCGGGCCTTGCCCAAGCGCTTTTCCATCTGTTGCAAGCGCTTGCCCTTGACGAGTTGCTGCGCGCGCACGACGCCCATGATGTCCTTGGCGTTGAGGCTCGAGTACCACACGTCCAGATTGCTCATCTGGGCAAAGCCGCGCATCGATAGCCTGTAAGCCTGAGCTGCCCAGACGATGACGTCGGCGACCTCCTGCTTGCTCAAGTTGAGGTCGCGCCCGGCGACGCACAGGCTCACGGCCAGCCGCTTCACGTCCCACTCCCACGGCCCCGGCAGGGTCTCGTCGAAGTCGTTGATGTCGAACAGCATCTCGCGCTCGGGCGAGGCGAAGACGCCGAAGTTGGACAGGTGCGCGTCTCCACACAGTTGTACCCGCAGGCCCGAGGCCGGGGTCTGGGCGAGGTCGGCCGCCATAATCGCCGCCGCGCCGCGGTAGAAGGTGAAGGGCGAGACGAGCATACGCCCGTAGCGGATCGGTACAAGCTCGGGGACGCGGCTCGCGGCCTGGCCCTGAAGGATGGCTACGGGGTCCTCGCGGTCCTTTGGCGCTTTCCATTCGGCGTGGCTCGAGCGCGGCGTGTGCGCTCGCGCGTCCTTGCCTTCGGCTTCGCGTCGCTTGACGGTCTCGGTGGCGCTCATGTCCCGCTCCTTGGGTTCTCGTCAGGGTCGCGCTCGGGTGCGGAGGATGGGGGAGTAGGCGTAGTCGCTCCCGGGCTCGGTGGGTGCGATTGGCCAGCAGGCGGGGCAGGCTTTGGGGGTGTGCCGGTGGGTGATGCATGCTCGGCGTGCGCGCCTGATGGCGGGTGAGGTCCGCCCGGGATGTGCGACGCAAGATGTGCCTCGGGAAACTCCAGCGCTGTTTGACGGCGCAGCGTCTCGGTGCCGAATACCGCCAGCACGATGATGATCAGGATCCCAGTAAGCGATTTGGTCGCCTCGATCGGCCCCCACGCGAACAGCAGCAGCAAAAGCAGTGCGAGCGCGCCAAAGGTGACATCCGGCCGGTCACGCATGTACGGCGCCATCAGACGGCGCAGCGACGTGGCGATCCTCGTGGGCCCGGCCAGCATCGCCGCGAGGACCACGACCACGCCGATGAACACGGTCAACCACGCGACATCGGCAAGTACGCTCGTCCCGATCGACCAGGCCGCCTGTGCGGCCGGCCTTACCGCTTCGGTCGTTGCCAACGAGTTCAACTACCTTCGACCCGGCGATGCCGCGCACCACGACAACCGCCAGGCCCGCACCAACGAAGGCTGCGCCGACCTCGGTCAAGGTCTGGCGCCGTCGTCCGCGCGCCAAATAGACCGCCAGGGCGAACATCGCCACGACCAGCAGCGGCAGTATCAGCGCCAGGCTACGCAGCAGATTGACCGCGTCCTGCATCGTGCCGAGCTGTTTGGAGGTCACGATCTTGAGTTGCGCCACATTCGCCGGGATCTTTTCGGAGATGCTCGCGGGAGCCCCCACCTTTTCGGCCACTTCACCGAGCATCGGGCGTAGGTCGAGGACCACCGCGCCGCCGCCGGGCAGCTTCACGACGCTGCCTTTGTTCTCGATCAGGCGCACGAACTGGGCATGTGTGACTTGATTGGCCTTGCTCCACAGTTCCTGAACACGCGGGCGTTCGAGCAGGAGATTGATTCCCTTTTGCACGACATCTTTGAGTGCCCCGGCAGCCGGTGCGGCGAGCGGCTTCAGTTCGCTGGGCAACTCTTTGCCCAGTTCGCCGGCCACGTTGACGTTGGCGTACAGCTGTTCTGTCAGGTAGCCGGACACGGCTTCACGGATCGGTGGGCTCTCGATCAGCTTTGTGTTGGTGCTCGTCCAGTAGCCGGTGTCAAGTAGTTGCCTATTGGCCCAGACCGCGAAGATCGCCACGATGCCGAGCACTGTCGCCACGCCGATCAGGCTGCGCACCAGCCAGCGGTGGGGGTGAGCTGCGCTTGGGTGCGGGGCGTAGGCTTGGGCCGGCGGGCCTGAAGCCGAAGGGTTGACGGCGGAGCTCACGTCAGGGGAGGCTAGCCGGGGGTTCGGCGGGCAGTAACCGTGTTACCCCGCATCGGGGTAGGTGTTTTCATGCAACTTCCCAGCATCAGGAGCGCTCACGTTCTGTCATGTCGGCGCCGGTGGTGGTCGTCATCACTTGCGCCGCGCTACCGCCAAGCACTCTGCGCACCAGCCCGGGCGCAACAATGCGCAGGGCCGCAGCAAGCGCATACGGTCGCGGCACGTAGCGCTCAGGACGGCGCTCCACACCCGCCTGGTAGATCGCCTCGGCCGCCTTCTCTGGTGTCGAGACGATCCAGCGTGTCAGCGCACGGCCGGTCAGCTCGGCTTGCGGGAAGCCCTCGGTGGAGATGAACCCGGGAAGCACGAGCCCGACGTGCACGCCGTGCGGGCGCTCCTCGGCCCACAGCGAGTCAGACCAGCCGGCGAGCGCGAACTTCGAAGCGCTGTAGGCGCCCGAGCCGGCGCGGGCGACACGGCCGGCAGTGCTGGCCACGTTGACGATCGCGCTTGGAGCGCTCTCGCGTAGCAGGCTCAGCAGCGCCTCGGTCAGACGCAGTTGAGCGTCGAAGTTGATGTCCATCGTGCGCTTGACGTTGGCGTAGCCACCCTCGGCGAAGCGCGCACGCCAGGCGGCGCCGGCGTTGTTGACGAGCAGGTCGAGCCGTCCGTGGTACTCACATATGTGCGCTCGCACGCGCTCGGGAGCGTCCTCGTCGAGCAGGTCCAGCGCCAGAAAGCTTGCTTGCGGGCCGAGCGAGCCGGCAAGCGCGCGCAGGCGCTCCTCGCGGCGTGCCACGAGCACCAGCTGTGCTTTGGGGACGCTTGCCAGTCGCCGGGCGGTGGCCTCGCCGATTCCGCTGGAAGCGCCTGTGATGACGACGACGAACCGACGATCGCGAGCGGTTTGTGGTTGTGGGTCGGTCATTTGTGCGCGCCTTTCTCGAGTACGCGGTGCTCGACACCGCCTGGTCCGGCGATCAGGATGTCGCTGACCATCCGTGGCGCGAACAGGCCGTGGTCCACGACCCCTGGGGTGTCGGCCAGACATATGGCCAGCGCTTCGGCATCCTCGATCGGGCCAAAGTAGTCGGCGATCAAGTTGCCCTCGGGGCTGGCAGGCACGTTGCGCAGCCGCGAGTCGCCGATCAGGGCGAGCGTCGCCTGGGCACCGAAGCGCAGGATCTCGAGCGGCACCGGCGTGTGCAACTCAGCGACCGCCTTCTCCGCGGAGGCGATCGCCACAAAGCGCGTGCTGGCCGCCGCGACGATCTTCTCGTGCGTGTGCGCGGCGCCGCCGCCCTTGATGAGCCAGCCGTCGGGATCGATCTGATCGGCCCCGTCGATCGCGATGTCCAGGTGGCCGAGTTCGTCGAGCTCTTCGACCACCAGCCCGAACTCGCGTGCGGCATGCTCAGTGGCGGGCGAGGTGGCGGCGCAGCGCAAGCCCAGGCCGCGTGCCGCCAGCGCAGGCAACAGGTAAGCGACAGTCGATCCTGTGCCCAGGCCGACACGATCCCCGTCTTTTACGAGCAGGGCGGCAGCCTCGGCAGCCGCGCGCTTCTGCTCATCCGTATCGGTCATGGGCGCCTGTGCCGACGCGCGAGATGACGCCATCGTGCAGCGAGCCTACAGACCCGGTGCAAGGTGGGTTGTCCAAGGCGGATCTTTAGCTTGCGCTCACGCCTGCTGCCTGAGACCTTCGCCGGCGGCGAGCGGTTGCGCGTCGTACACCTCCGGCCCTCCGCGCAGAAAGCGCCATATCGCCAGCAGCATCATGATCGTCATCAGTCCCGCGCTGGTGGCGCACTCCTCGCAGACAGCGTGGATCGAGAACAGCTCGCGGTAGGTCAGATAGGCCGAGAAGCCGAAGCCGCCGATCGTAAGCACGAGCGTCACAAAGCGCGTGTTCTCGCTTTCCGGCGCGAGCAATGAGGCCATGATTGCGATGTAGCCGAGCAGGCCCATCAGGGCCACGGGCACGCCCGCGAGCTTCGCGTAGGTCGAGGTCTGGACCTTGAAGCAGCTGCCGCCCGATGTGCAGACGGGCCTGAGGTTGGCGTAATGGACGTAGGTCAGGTAGCTAGCGAGCGCCAGGCCGAGCGCCGTCAGTACGATCAGCACGATTCTGAGGGTGCGCTGACTCATCTCGGGGCGGTGCCGATCTGCTCCATCGCCCGATCACTCTCAGGCCTTCGACAGCTTTTCGATCGCCGCTTCGAATTCGCCGGCGTTGGTGAATCCGGCGATTTCAAGCTTTTTCAGCGCTCCGCCCGTCTTGCCGATCATGAAGGACGGTGTCCCCGTGAAGCCGTTCTGGTTGGCGGCTTGGGCGTCGGCAAGAACCTGGCTGGGGTAAGCGGGATCGTTGCGGTCTTCGCTCCACTGGGAGAGTTTCAAGCCCGGTATCTGGGCAGCCAACCCCTGCAGGTAGCTTTCGGTGACATAGCCGCTGTCCTCTTCTCCCTGCTCGTGGTAGAAGAGCTCGACGAAGTTCCACATCATGTTCTGCTTGCCGGCGGCGAGCGCGGCGACCTGCTGGGTCTGGAAGGTTTCTTTTTCGCGCGTAGCGGTCTCCATCGAGTGGTACTCGATCTTAGCCTTGCCGGTGCGTACGTACTTCTTGATGATCGTCGGCAGAGCGCTGAGCGTGAACTGCTTGCAGAACGGGCACTCCAGGTCGCCGAAGTACTGGATCGTCACCGGCGCGTTGGGGTTTCCGAGCGTGACCGTGCTCTGGGGAATGCCCTGCAGCAGCGAGATGACTTCCGAGCTGGCGGTCTTCGCCGCCGCGCTTTTCGGAGCGGGCGCGTTTTTGGAGCCACCGCTGCCGGTCGCGATCAGGATGATCGCGATGATCACGACAACCACGCCCGCGACCCCGCCAAGCTGGATCAGGCGCTTGCGCTGGGCGCTTTGCGCCGCATGCGCTTCCTCTTGGGCCTTGCGATCGGCGCGCGCCTGCTCGCGGCGCTCCTTGCGCGTCAGATCTGAGTCGGCTGGAGTCATGGATGCAACTTTTGCATACTTTGCCTGAAGATTGCTTAAGGATCGATGCTCGGCACCGTCGCGGGGCCTGGTTGCAGAGGCGCGTGAGGTCTCCTCACGAAGCGCTCCAGTTGGCGTCCGGCGGTGGAAGTGGTCCGTGTCGCCGGCCTGGACGGTAGGGCATGGGCGTATACGCAAGGATCCATTAGGTACACACAAGGATCCATTGGGCACACGCCATCGGGTCTACTCCTTGGGTCCGCTGTGTGCGCCGCGCGGGAAGAGCTCGCCCGTGTCCCCAGAGCCGCCCGCGTCCCTTTGTGGCCTGCGCTTGGCGTACCGTAGACGGAGACATTTGCCCCCGTAGCTCAGCTGGATAGAGCGTCGGACTTCTAATCCGAGGGTCGCAGGTTCGAATCCTGCCGGGGGCACTTTGTTGTGCGCGGGGCGGTCAAGGTCCGTCCTGACAAAGCCATCTCGTCGGAAAAGACAATAAGGATGGTGCGGCTACATGAGACGAGCTATCGCGTCTGGCTTGACTTCGAGGCGGCAATCGACGTGTACTTTCTCAGGGAAGGAAAGGAAGTCGTTAACTACACGGTCGTATTGCTCGCACGCGAGCCTGGCGAGTTGCAAGCGGTACGCGTTTACGACAACACTCACGGAGACCACGACATGCACCGATACAATCGAGAAGGCATCAGGCAGCCTGTCGAAATGTTTCATCGAGGCTCTGCGAGCGAAGCTTTGCGAAGCGCGATTGAAGCGGTTCGAGGTGGCTACCGCGAGGTGATCGATTCATGGCAACGATAACTGACAATACCCGTACCCCTGGCAGCCTGCTTGCCTCGCAACGGTTCGACGCCGCGATCGAGGATGCGCTTGTCGATCGCTCGGCCCGCTATCCGAACGGAGCTGCATTCATTGGCGGCGATCTCCCCAACCTGGGAGCAATCCTTGCGGAGGAAGCGCGTGAGGGGCGAGCGATGGTGCTCGTATACCCCGACGGTGAGGAGTGGGTCATCGAACCGCGCAAGCCTGCAGGCGCATCGGTGGCCAAATAAGGGGCCGCGACTGTTGCGGATACGCCTAAGACGACCGAGCGAACAGCCGCAAGAACAGCAGGAAGATGTTGAGCACGTCCAGGAAGATCCCCGCCGCCAGCGGGATCGCTTCGTCTGTTCCCGCGCGGCGGAGACGGTTGAAGTTGACGATCGTGTACAGGCCGAAGATCACGAGCCCTAGCAATGCGTAGACCGTGTAGAGCGCTGGGATACGAATGAAGATCAGCACGATGCCGGCAAGGATCAATCCGAGCAGCAGCCAGAACAAGGTGCGGTACAGGAACGAGAGATCGCGCCGGATCGCATAGCCACCCGCCCCGAGGCCGCCGACGAACAGCGCGGTGGCCCCGAGCGCCTGACGTACCGCGGTCGGATCGGTGGCGGAGTAATAGTTGACGGTGCTCGACACTCCCACGCCAAGCAACAGACCGAAGGCGAACAGCAACACCAGCGCGAGGCGGTGATTGCCGCGTGCGTTTGCGGCGTTGAGGCCAAACAGGCAACCAAATGCGACCAGCCACGCGATGAACCAGCCGGCACCGCCCATTTCGCGGGCGACGTATACGCCGAGCGTCGCGAAACCGGTGGTCAGCGCCACAAGGCCCATCACCCTGCCGAACAGCGTCTGTGTTCGGGCCGGGGTCAGGCCTGCCGCATAGCTTGCCGTGCTCATTGGGGAGATCGTAGAGTGTTGACCAGTCTCAGAGCAAGCCACTCGACTATTTGAGCGAGCTCATATCGTGCACTTAGCGCATACCCCGAGCACGACGAACGAGAGGATCGCCATGCCCGAAGCCGTTTTCTACTTCGACCTCGGATCGCCCTATGCCTATCTGACCGCGGAGCGCATCGACGATGTTCTACCTGAGCCGGCCGTCTGGCGGCCCGTGTCGCTTGGTGGCCTGTTCAAGGCCAATGGGCGCTCATCGTGGGCGCTCGGCGGGGATGACAGCCGCCAAGGTGGGATCGCGGAGGTCGAGCGACGTGCGCGCGACTACGGTCTGGGGACCGTGCGCTGGCCGGAGCCTTGGCCCACCAACTACCTGTACGCGATGCGTGCGGCCACCTACGCCTTTCAGATCGGCCATGGTCGCGAGTTCGCGATCGAGGCATTTCGCCATGCCTTCGCGCGCGGTCGTGATCTCGCGCTGGAGGAGAGCGTTCTGGATGCAGCTGAGCGGGCCGGCTTGGACCGTGAGGCGGTCGACGAGGCTACGCGCAATCCTGAGATCAAGCTGGCACTGCGCACCGCTACTGACACTGCCCATGCGCTGGGGGTTTTCGGCGTGCCGACGGTTGTTGTCGGCGAACAGCTCTTCTGGGGCGACGACCGTCTGCCGGACGCGGCCGCGGCACTCGCAAGTATCTAGCAACATGCAACCGTTCGGTTGCATGTCTGCCGCTACAAGCGCTCTCGCGACGTGCCGTCTGTAGCATCGGCCGCCGCCGATGTTCGTGCTCACGACGCTGGTCTACCCGGTTGTGCTCGCGCTGCTGTGCTTCGGCGGGGCGCTGCTGGTCAACCGGGTCAGCGGCGGGCTGCTGCCGACGATGTTGTTTCCGGCGATCGGTGCTGCGACATTGATCGTGCTTTCACAGCTGAGCACGTACGTAACGCCGCTCGCACCCGCGACGCCTTACCTGTTCGTGGCGCTCGCGCTTGCGGGGCTGCTGCTTGGAGGACAGCGGCTGCGCACGCTCGCGCGCTCCTGGCGCACGTCAATCTGGCAAATGCTTGTGTGTCCGCTTACCTATGCCCTGGCGCTTGCGTCGGTGCTGCTGGCTGGGCGGCCGACTTTCTCCTCCTACATGGCGCTCGCCGACTCCGCCGTGCACATGCTCGGTGCGGACTTCCTGATTCGTCACGGGCAGGACTACTCGCACCTGGACCTGCGCAACTCCTACGGGCTCTTCGTTCATAGCTACTACGGGTCGAGCTATCCCCCGGGCGCAGACACCCTCTTCGGCGGTAGCTCGTTCCTGCTAGGCCTGCCGCTGATCTGGACGTTTCAGCCGTTCGTCGCTTTTATGCTGGCGACGGCCGCGGGGCCAGCTTGGTTGCTGGTTCGGCGTGTGGGCTTGCGCGGCGGCTGGGCTGCGCTCGCGACGCTCACCGTCACGCTGCCGGCGCTCGTGTATGCGTATGAGTTGATCGGTTCGATCAAGGAGATAGCGGCGCTTCCCCTGATCCTGTGCATGGGCGCGCTGGTCGTCGATCATCGGCGTTGGCTGTGGAAAGGCGCGCGCGCGGCGATTCCATTCGCGCTCGTGATCGCCTCCGGCGTGGCGGCGCTGGGCATCGCATTCGGTGCATGGGCGCTTGCCGCGTCGCTGGTGCTCGCGGGGGCGGCTCTCATCGAGCTGCGCGGTGATCGGGCGCCCCTCCGGGATGAGGGGAGTCAGCTGGAGACGAGTGTCGGTGAAGCGTCGGCTGATGCAGACGCACGTGGCTTGCTCGCTACGTTCGCTGTCGGCCTGCTCGTGCTGCTCGTTGCGGCCTGGCCGACGTGGGCCCATCTCTCCGGCTCGTTGAAAGTTGCGCAGGCTATCGCCTCGACCTCCAACTCCGGCAACCTGCACTCGCCGCTGCGTCCTTCTCAACTCTTCGGTGTGTGGCTCGGCGGTAGCTACAAGCTGTTGCCAACCGGTGGTGAGCTCACGCTCACAATCGTGTTGATCGCGCTCGCGCTCGTCCTTGTGGTGGTGGGAGTGGGGAATCTTGTTCGTTCCCGTCGGTATGCGCTGGCTGGTTGGTTCGCTGGGATGGTGATCGTGTGGCTCGCGCTCGTGGGCTTTGCCAGCACCTGGGCAAATGCGAAGACGCTGATGCTGACCTCGCCCGCGGTGATGCTGATGGCCTGGGCTGGGATCGCGGTATTGCGCGACTCGCGTATCCGCATTGTCGCCGCGCTTGTTGCCTTTCTGCTTGTGGGCGGTGTGCTCAGCTCCGACGCGCTGCTCTACCACAGCTCGAATCTCGCGCCCACCGCGCGCTATGAAGAGCTTGCGTCCATAAACAAGCGCTTTGCTGGACGTGGGCCGACACTTTTCACCGATTTCGACGAATATTCGCTGTACGAGTTGCGCGACATGGATGTCGGCGGGCCCGACTTCGTCTATCCGCCGCCCGCGCTTGCCTCGGCCGCCGGCGGCTACGGTGACCCGGTCGAGCTCAGCAAGATCGCTCCTACGGCATTTGCGTCCTACCCGCTGATCGTCACCCGTCGCGACCCGACAGCCCTTCCGCCGCCCGCCGCATATCGGTTGCTATGGCAGGGCATCTACTACCAGGTGTGGGGTCGCGTTCAGAATGCCTTGCGCGGAAGACTGTCTGGCGGAGCGCGTCTTGCCCGGTTCGTAAAGGTGCCTCTTGCGCGTACGTTTCGCCCGCCTGGCTGGAGGCTCTCGCGCAAAGGCATCGTTATGAGTGGCGCGGGAACGCTAAGTGCCCGGTTTGTTCTTCCCCATCGCGGTGTGTGGGAACTGTGGCTTAAGGGCGACGTCATGCGTGCGTTGACTGTTCGCATCGACGGTCTCAAGCTCGGTACGCTCGGCGGACAGCTCGACGGCAACTCGCTCGTGGTCAATGTCCTTACCCCACTCCGTACACGCCTGAACGCGGGACGTCATACGTTGACGATCTCGCGTCCTGGTGCTGATCTCGCGCCCGGCGACGGCGGCGCCGCGACGCTCGCGGCGATCGTGCTTGTCCCTGGGGGCACTAGGTGAGCGGCTCGCTAAAGCCACCTTCGAAGGATCAGATCCTGCTCGGCGATTGCTTGGATCTGTTGCCGCGTTTTGCCGACGGCTCATTCCAGCTGATCTACATCGACCCGCCGTTTAATACGGGTCGCGAGCAGACGCGCAGGACGCTGCAGACAGTCTCCGACGAGGGCGGTAATCGAGTCGGCTTTGGGGGACGACGCTATTCCACGCGACTACTCGCCGAGAGCTCCTATCGCGACAGCTTCGAGGATTACTTGGCGTTCCTGGTTCCACGGCTGGAGCAGGCACACAGGTTGCTCGCGCGCGAGGGCACGCTCTACTTCCACATCGACTATCGCGAGGCTCACTACTGCAAGCTGCTGGTGGACGAGATCTTCGGTCGCGAGTGCTTTCTCAACGAGCTGATCTGGGCTTACGACTACGGCGCGCGCTCACGCCGGCGCTGGCCGTCCAAGCACGACACGATCCTTGTCTACGTGCGCGACCCGGCTGCCTACTACTTCGACGCCGAGGAGGTCGACCGCGAGCCATACATGGCGCCCGGTCTGGTCACGCCCGAGAAGGCCGCACGCGGCAAGCTGCCCACGGACGTGTGGTGGCACACGATCGTTCCCACCAACGGCGCCGAGAAGACCGGCTATCCGACGCAGAAGCCTGAGGGCATCGTGCGGCGCATGGTGCTTGCCTCAAGTCGCCCAGGCGACTGGTGCCTTGACTTCTTCGCGGGCTCGGGCACGCTCGGCGCCGTCGCGGCCAAGCTGGGCCGTCGCTACGTGCTGATCGACTCCAATCCGAAAGCCGTCGAGGTGATGCGCACACGGTTGGGCGATGCGGGAGCGGAGATGGCGAATTGAGCAAACCCCCGCGCGCGCGGGGGCATGTGCCGTCGGGGCTATGCCGAGGCACGCGTCGTACGAGACGTCGGGACAAGAAGTGCCGCGGGGCCTGTCGTGGCCGGGCGAGATAGGGTCTAGGCGGTGGCTGACCGCGTCCTGATCCTCTCCTGGGAGTACCCCCCGGTGATCGAGGGCGGCCTGGCGCGCCACGTGCGCAAGCTGGCCGAGGAGCTTGTCTGCCAAGGAGTCGCCGTTGACGTGCTCACACGCGGGCGCGACGAGTCCCCGGCGTGCGAACAGCAGCACGGAGTAACCGTCCATCGCGTGAGCGAGCCCCGTTTCCCGCTCGACCTCGATCGCTTCCTCGGATGGGTGGCACGGATGAACGACGACATGCTTGCCGCCGGCAGCGCACTGGCCGAGGAACATGCCTATGACCTCATACACGGCCACGACTGGCTCGTCGCGCACGCCTCCGTCGCGCTGTCCGAGCGTCTTGACATTCCCTACGTGACAACCATTCACGCCACTGAGCACGGCCGCCACCAGGGCTGGGTCGATAAATCGCCGCAATCGGACATCCACGCGATCGAGCGCTGGATGGCCCACCGCGCCGACTCGGTGATCACCTGCTCGCACTACATGCGAGGACATGTAGCCGACATCTACGACATCGACGAGCGCCGCATTACAGTGATCCCAAACGGCATCGATCCACGCGATCTGCGCCCCGTCGACGATCTCCAAACATTGCGTCTGCAGTTCGCCCAGCCCGAGCAGAAGCTCGTCCTGCTCGTCGGACGTCTTGTCTATGAGAAGGGCTTTCAGCTGGCGCTGGATGCGCTTCCGGATGTGATCGAGAAAGTTGGCAACGTGCGTTTCCTGGTGGCGGGCAGTGGAACCCACGAGGGCGAGCTCAAGGCCCAGGCCGAGCGTCTCGGCCTCTCAGAGCACGGTGTATTCCTCGGCTGGATCGGCGACGACGCTCTGCACTCGCTCTACCGCATCGCCGACCTGTGCGTGGTGCCATCGCTGTATGAGCCGTTCGGACTCGTGGCGCTCGAGGCGATGGCCTCGGGCTGCCCTTGCATCGTGGCCGACACCGGCGGCCTGCGCGAGGTGGTGCCTGCCGGCGAGCGCGTCGGCCTGCGCTTCAACGGCGGCGACCCAGAGCACCTGGGCGTAATGATCGAGCGCCTGTTGGTCGACGTCGAGCTGCGCGATCGCCTCGTCACCGAGGCCTCAGAGCACGTACTCAGCTTCGACTGGAGCGACGTCGCGCAGCGCACGCGCGCGATCTACAGTGATGTCCTACCACACAGAGAAGCCACCAAGAGGGAGTAGGGGAGATGCTCGAAGGGTTGATGCAGGACGAGTTCCAGCTGACGCTGCACCACCCGCTGCACCGCATGCGTTCGGTTCACCCCGGAGCGGAGGTGGTCACGCTCACCGACAATGGCACTGTGCGAGCTACCTACGGGGAAGTGGCAGAGCGCGTCGATCGCCTTGCCCGTGTGCTCGATCGGCTTGGCGTCAAACAGGGTGATCGGGTCGGCACGTTCGCCTGGAACAACCAACGCCACCTCGAGCTCTACATGGCTGTGCCCTGCGTGGGGGCTGTTCTGCACACGCTCAACGTCCGCCTGTTCGCCGAGCAGCTCACCTACATCGTTAATCACGCCGAGGACGGCGTGATCTTCGTCGATGACTCCGTCGTGCCGATCCTGCAAGAGCTGGCTCCCACTTTCGAGGGAGTGCGTCACTACGTGGTGATGGGCGACGGAGACGCCGGCACCCTTCCCAACGCTTTGCGCTACGAGGAGCTACTTGATGAGACCGGCTCAGGCTCCTACGACTACCCCGAGGTCGATGAGCGCCAGGCTGCCGCGCTCTGTTATACGAGCGGCACCACAGGCAACCCCAAGGGCGTGCTCTACTCGCACCGCTCCATCTCCCTGCACTCCTCGGCCTCGCTGATGACCGATGCGCTCGGTCTCTCGACGCGCGATCGCGCGCTCGTGGTGGTGCCAATGTTCCATGCCAACGCCTGGGGCATCCCGCACGCCGCCGCGCTCGTCGGCGCGGACCTGATCATGCCCGACCGCTTCTTGCAGGCTGAGCCCCTGGCGAAGCTGATCGAGGCTGAGCGGCCCACGATCATGGGCTGTGTGCCTACCATCTTTGCCGACATGCTCCGCTACGCCGACACCAACGACGTAGACCTTTCCTCGCTGAAGAACGCCGCCTGCGGTGGCTCCGCTGTGCCGAGGCAGCTGATGAAGGACTACGAGGAGCGCCACGACGTGGGCGTCTTCCAGGCATGGGGAATGACCGAGACGAGTCCCGTCGCCTCCTACTCGCGCCCGGATGAGAGCGCTGGCCACGACGACGCCTATTGGGACATGCGCGCCAAGCAGGGCAAGCCCTTGCCATGGGTCCAGGCACGATTGGTGGATGATGACGGTGCCGAGGTTCCCTGGGACGGCGAGTCCACCGGCGAGCTCGAGGTGCGCGGACCATGGATCGCCGCCAGCTACTTCAACGACGACTCTGGCGAGCAGCGCTTTCACGATGGCTGGTTGCGCACCGGCGACATCGCCTCGATCGACTCCCATGCTTTCATCCAGATCACCGACCGCTCCAAGGACGTGATCAAGTCTGGCGGTGAGTGGATCTCCTCGGTCGAGCTCGAGAACGAGGTGATGGCCCACCCCGACGTGATCGAGGCGGCGGTGATCGCCAAGCCCGATGAGAAGTGGGCCGAGCGGCCGCTTTGCTGTGTGGTTGTACGCGAGGGCGCGGAGGTGAGCGCCGCGGACCTGCAGGCGCACCTGAGCGGCCGCGTCGCGAAGTGGTGGCTGCCGGACGAGTACGCCTTCATCGTCGAGGTTCCAAAGACGAGCGTGGGCAAGTTCGACAAGAAGGTGCTGCGCGCTCATTTGCAAGACGGAACGCTCGAAGGGCGAGTCAAGCTGGGCACATGAGAGCTTTGCTGGCGTTTGTCAGGGAGTGGGGCGTTGCCGGGAATGGGGCGTTTGCCGGGCGCCTGAGGCGCTCAGCGGGCGCATGACCCGTCTGGATTGCGGGCAATGATGCAGGAGAATGGCGCTCCAGGCAAAAAGGTTCCTCGGATAGACTGATGCGCTCGCAGCATCGCCAAGCGATTGGCAAGGCTCTCAAAGGAAATGAGGGGCGGCTCTCTGGGCAGCCCAAGCGAACCACCGGACGCGGGAGATAGCAACATGCAAAACGACTTGACGGCCTGCGAAGGGCCAAGCCAGGCAAATGCGACATCGATCGCACGCGCACGCTCGCGCAGGCGCCGCACGGTGCGAGGGTTGCTGGCCCTTCCGCTCGCCTTGATGCTGATTGCGCCGGGCACGGCGCTGGCAGCCGAACCGACGTCCGGTTACAGCCAGACGACACCCGCGCCGACAACAACGACTGCGCCGACCCCCAAACAGGAAACGGCGCCGACGAAAACGTCGAGCACTCCCAAAGAAACCCCTGCAAAATCTGGCGTGGAACCGGCTAAAACAACCGAACCGGCCAAATCGAGCACTGAACCGACCGCGACCACTGCAGCCAAAACGCTGCCCTTCACCGGTCTCAATCTGACCTGGATCGTTATCGGCGGCGTGCTGCTAGTGGCCATGGGCGCCTCGATCTTGCTGACGCAGCGTCGCCGTCAGGGCGCTGGGCGCTAGTTCACAACAACGAGATCGCCGATTGCCAGCAGCGGGTAGACCTGGCCCGCTGTTCCGATCGGCAGCTCGACGCAGCCGTTTGACTGCGGGAAGCCGTATGACGCGCGCGGGAAGCCGTGCACCGCGTCACCGCCGTTGAAGTAATTGACCCAGGGCACGCCCGGATCGCTGTAGTGCGAGCCGTCCGGGTTGGTGCCTGTCATCGTGGTCGACACGTAGCGGGCATAGATCGGGAAGCTGCCTCGTTCGGTTTCCGCACCGGCCACACCGGTGTTGGCGGGCGTTGAGATCACCACGCGCCCGCCGCGGTGGACCTCGAGCGTCTCGGGGCTGGACTCGCTGACGGTCACGAACGTGTACGGCGTCGGGTCGACGTGACCGAGCGTCTCGGCCGCCAGCAGCGAGGCCCACGTCGAGCCGTCCGCTATGCCCGTGGCGGGCAGCCCATGATCTGACTGATAGACAATCAGCGCCCCGCGCGTAGTCGGATCGAGCGAGCCATAGGCAAGTCCGGGCGCGTCGGACTCGTTTGCCACGAGTCTCGCCGGGGGCGGGTCGAAGGCATAGTGCGCGGCGCTGCCCCTGTTCTCGGCTCGCGCGCCGCTGTTGCGGCCGTGAGCAGCGTCGATCGTGTAGGGCAGGTAGCGCAAGCGAGCAAGCGCCTGCTGGAGCCCGCGCAGCGACGGGCAGGCGACGCGCAGCGTCTGCCGGTGGGCCGTGCCGAGCGGAGGATGACCGAGCGCATCCGTGCCGGCCCACACAGTCAGCGTGTAGCTGCTGCATGGCTCGAGCGTCGACTTCGGCGTGAAGGTCTCGGAGTTGCCAGCCGACTTCCACGTCCCGGCGACGTTGGGACTGAGCAGCGGTGCGGGCGAGTTCGGCGCAGGCGTAGCCGACAGGCGCACCACCAGTTGTGCGGTCCCGTCGGCGATTGCCTCGGAGGGCAAGCCGGTCAGACGCGTGCGCGGGGCTGCCTTGGGCGGCGTCGTAGCCGGGGGTGTGCTGGCGGGTGTAGAGGGTGTCCCGGTAGTCGTGCTCGGCGTGGTCTGCCCGGTCGTAGTGGTCGTCGTCGAGCCGGCCGGCGCAGTCTGTGTAGCGACACCTGAGGTTGTTGCCGCCGCGCTCGTCTGCGCGACGCCAGCGCCCGTTAGCGTCGCGAGTGCGCAGGTCAACGTGATGAATCTTGTCTTAGCCACGGGATGAAGATTAGCCAGTCAAGCGGAGGCTGGCCGAGGGGGGATCGATGAAAATCCATTAACACGTATTATTCCGACATGGTCTCATCGGTGGGTGGCGCTCCCGAGCATTTCGATGCGATCGTCGTCGGCTCCGGGTTCGGTGGCTCGGTGACGGCCGCGCGCCTGGCCGAGGCGGGTTGGAACGTGTGTGTGCTCGAGCGCGGTAAGGCCTATCCGCCGACGAGCTTTCCGCGCAGTCCGCTCGCGATGAAGCGGAATTTCTGGGACCCGAGCGAAGGCCTGCACGGAATGTTCGACTTCTGGTCCTTCAGCGGGATCGATGCGCTCTGCGCCAGCGGGCTCGGCGGAGGATCGCTGATCTACGCCAACGTCTTTCTGCGCAAGGACGAGCGCTGGTTCGTCAAAGAAGACCTGACCGACGGCGGCTATGAAGACTGGCCGGTGACGCGCGCCGATCTCGACCCTCACTACGACGAGGTCGAACGGCGCATCGGTGTGCAGCGCTTTCCGCTGGATCAGTCGCCGTATGACCAGACCCCCAAGGTGCTTGCCTACCGCGAAGCGGCCGAGCGCATGGGGCTCGACTGGTTACTGGCCCCGCTTGCCGTGACGTTCGCAAACGATGGCTCGCCGGCGGTCCCGGGCGAGCCGATCCGCGAAGCCGAGCCCAACCTGCACGGGCGCACGCGCACCACCTGCCAGATGTGCGGCGAGTGTGACATCGGCTGCAACTATGGCTCGAAGAACACGCTCGACTACAACTACCTGACTTATGCCGCTCGCGCGGGTGCCGAGTTGCGCACGCTCTGTGAGGTGCGCTCGTTCGAGCCGGCCGAGGGCGGTGGCTACACGGTTCACTACGTCCATCACGAGACGGCCTCCGAAGGCAAAGCCACCGACACCGCCGCGCTCGCGCTCCAAACGATCAGCTGCAAGCACCTGATCGTCTCCGCCGGCACGCTCGGCACAAACTGGCTGATGCTGCGCAACCGCGCCGCTCTGCCCGGGCTCTCCGACCAGCTCGGCCTCGGCTTCTCCGGCAACGGCGACCTGCTCACCTTCGCCGTGCGCGCCACGCGCGAGAACGCCGCGGGAAAGCGCGTGGCGCGCGAGATCGAACCGGGCATCGGTCCCGTGATCACGAGCGCGATTCGTATGCCCGACGAAATCGAAGGTGGCGACGGGCGCGGCTTCTACCTCGAGGACGCCGGCTTCCCGCAGTTCGGCGGCTGGATGCTCGAGATGCTCGAGGAGCCGGAGGCGATCGCGAAAGCGCTGCCGAAGATCGCGCACTACGTATGGTCGTTGATCCACGGTCGGCGTCACAGTGAGGTCGGCGATCTGGCCTCCGCGCTGCTCGGCAACTGCGATCTGTCCTCGGGGCTGCTGCCGCTGCTCGGCATGGGCCGCGACATCCCCGGCGGGAAAATGTCCGTTCAGGAGGGCCGCCTGGAGCTCGATTGGTCCAAGGACGGGCGCTCAGCGCCTTATTTCGATCACGTCCGCAAGGTCTCCCGCGAAGTCGCCGATGAGCTCGACGCGGACTTCCTGGACAACCCGATCTGGCATGTGAACCGAGTGATCACGGTTCATTCGCTTGGCGGTTGTCGCATGGGCAACTCTGCGCAGGAGGGGGTCGTGGACCCGTTCGGTCGCGTCTTCGGTCATCCCGGTCTCCACATCGCCGACGGCTCGGTCATGCCCGGGCCGGTCGGCGCGAACCCATCGCTGACGATCGCGGCGCTCGCCGACCGCTTTGCCGAGGCGATACTCAACGAAGGAAAGGGACCCAGCTGAGATGACCTCGCTTGCTTTTACCGAGGAGATGAAGGGCTATGTAGCCTTCGACGAGTCCGACTTCGACCGCGGCTATCGCGCCGGCAAGGACGCCGGTACGGCCTTCATGTTTCACCTGACGATCGAAACGGAGGACATCGAGCGCTTCATCGCCGACCCGCGTCACACGGCGCAGGCCGAGGGCTGGATCGACTCTGAGGCCTTCGGTGGCAAGCTGCCCGTAAACGAAGGCCTCTTCAACCTGTTCGTGGAGCAGAGCCCCGGGTACAAGCGCATGCTCTACCGCCTGCAGTTCGCCGACGGCGAGCAGCATCCACTGACGATGACCGGCTTCAAGGAAGTCCGCCACGACCACGGCTTCGACGTCTGGTCGGAGACCACGACGCTGTTCACACGTGTGCTCGAGGGCCACGTTGCGCCCGAGCAGGACGCCGCCGCACAGTTGGTGGCAAGCGGCATCCTGCACATTCATCCGCTGGACTTCGCGCGTCAGATGACGACGTTCCGCACGGATCCAGCGCACCGCGTGGACGCGATCGCCCGCTTTGGCGAGCTGTTCGCCGGTGAGCTATGGAGCGTTTACCGGCCAGGTGGTAGAGCATGAGTCCTCGCCGCGGCATCAGTGACACGTCCGAGACCGCTCGATGAGCGAGCAGACCGAGCGCGTGGTCGAGTTCACCGCGGGTGACGGCCTGAGATGCAACGTGATCAACGTGCGCGGCAAGCAATCGCCGGCGAAGGGCCCGGTGCTGCTCGTGCACGGCGCGGGCGTGCGCGCCAACATCTTCCGTGCTCCGAGTGGGCACAACCTCGTCGATCTGCTTGTCGAGGAGGGCTGGGACGTGTGGCTCGAGAACTGGCGCGCTTCGATCGAAATCCCCCACAATCACTGGACGCTTGACCAGGCCGCCGTCTACGACCATCCACAGGCGGTACGGACTGTTTGCGAGCAGACCGGCGCCGATGAGATCAAGGCGGTAATCCACTGCCAGGGCTCGACCAGCTTCATGATGAGCGCGCTGGCGGGGCTCGTGCCGCAGGTGCGCACGATCGTCTCAAACGCAGTCTCTATCCACCCGGTCGTCCCACGGCTCGCGAGCCTGAAGCTGCGCAGCATGATCCCCGCGACGGCAAGGGTGCTTGGCTATCTGGATCCGCAGTGGGGGAGGGTCGGCGCGCCGTGGATCGTGCCGAAGCTCGTCGACGCCTGGATCAGGCTCGACCATCACGAGTGTGACAACAGCGTGTGCAAGTGGTCGAGCTACACCTACGGGGCGGCCAAGCCCACGCTGTGGCGCCACGAGAACCTCAACGAGCCCACGCACGAATGGCTCAAGGGCGAGTTCGCAGCGGTGCCGCTGACCTTCTTCTCCCAGATTCTGCGTTGCGTGCGAGCACGTCGTCTGCTCGCCGTCGAAGACCACCCAGAGCTGCCACACGACTTCACCGCTCAAGCGCCAAAGACCGACGCGCGCATAGCATTCATCGCCGGTGCCGTCAACCGCTGCTTCACCGCTGAGAGCCAGCGCCTCTCGCACGCCTGGTACTCAGACCACGCACCCGAGCGCACGGCGCTGCACATCTTCGACGGCTACGGGCACCTCGACATGTTCATGGGCAACAAGGCCGCGCGCGATGTATTCCCGACGATCCTCGCCGAGTTGGAGGGGGCCGCGTGAGAATCGCGGACTGCCTGCGCGGCGAATCCGGTGATCGCCTGCGCCGCGAGTCCGGTCGCCATGCGCTCGTGGATGGGATCCCCTTCACATTGCCGGTCGCCTCACACGAAAGCCCGGCTCTGATGGCGGCCTTCTCGATCGATGCGCGCGCGGCGGCAGAGCTGTTGCCGGGCGACGAGGTTCATCCGCTGCGCGTATGGGGCGAGCGTGCGTTGCTGCTGATCTCGGTGGTCGACTATCGCTCCACCAACATCGGTCGCTACATCGAGTTCTCCGTTGCGATCGCCTGTACTCACGGCGAGCGCCCAGCACCGGTCTTGACGCCGGCGCTGCCGTTGGCTCAGCGGATCTACGGGACCGGCCAGTACGTGATCGACCTGCCTGTATCCAGCGAAGTCTCGGTCAAGGGCGGCAAGGGTATCTGGGGGATGCCAAAGCACCAGGCCAACCTCGACTTCGTGATCGCCCCGCGCAAGGTCTGGAGCCAATACGACCTCGACGGCCAGTTGTGCGTGCGCATCGAGGTCGATCGTCCTCGATTCGAGGCCCTGCCGCTGTCGCTGGCCACCTCCAACTACTGCGCCTTCCGTGGCATGCTGATGAAGTCGAACATCTCCTTTCGTGGACGCGCCGGCTTCAACCTGCCTTTGACGCGCTCAGCGCGACTTGAGATCGGCGAGCACCCGCGCGTGCAGGCGCTCAAGCGGCTGGGGATCTCCTCACGCCCGCTGTTCTGTGGCTACTTCCCCTCCACCGAAGGCATCCTCGACGACCACATCGACTCGTGGTTCCTGTCCTTCAAGGCGCCGCCGAGCGTCGTCCCGGAAGGGCTGGAGAGTGTCGCTGGGCTCGGCCAAAGCCAAGAGTGGCTTGCGCCGCCGCAGGACCCGACGCTCGATGAGCCGGGTGCGCAAGTGGCCAAGCCGTAAAGCGCGCGGCCGCGGAGGCCGTAGCCGGAGACTCAGGTGGCCGAACCGTAACGCGGGCGTGTCATTCGATCACTTCTTCGCGCGAGGTTAAACCCAGTTCGTTGCGGTAGCGCATCTTGATCTGTGGTCCGGCCAGGTCGAGGACCGCGAATCCCATCCTTCCCCAATGTTCGCCGCGGTACTCGGAGAAGTCGCGTTCCTCCCATTCCCCGGGGGAGGGGATTGGGTCGCCCGGCTTGTGCTCCATCAGCACCGGCACGCCGCCGTGACCGAGGCAGCGCGAGATCTTCACCTTCTTGGCCTCCTCGAAACCCATGCAGCGATGCTCATGGCCCCATAGCCATGCGGTTACGCGGCCGCCGTCGAGCAGCGGGGCGAGCTTTTTTTCAAGCGTCGGATCGAGGTCCTCCTTGTCATAGACGGACAGCAGCTGGTGGTGGCTGAGCAGCATCAGCTTGCGGGCCGATTCGCCGGCCACATGCTGCGCGAACTCGGCCTGAGGGTCCTGCAGCACGCCTACGAAGCCGCTGGAGAGCACGTCGGTATCCCAGGAGGTGTCGAGCGCCACGAAATCCCAGGAGGGGGAGCGCAGCCTGAAGAAGCTCGTGGCCTTGCCGTCGGACGAACATTGCTTGGCAAAGCGCTTGTCGCCAAGCAGCGTCTCGAAATAGCCGAAGCCGCCGCTGTACATGTCGTGGTTGCCGTTGAGCGACCACGAGGTGACACCGGCGCTTGCCTGCTCTGCGCTCACCGGCCACATCCCAGGCGCCAGAACGTGACGGCGCACCTCTCCCTTCAGGCCCGAGTAGTAGATGTCGCCGAGGTGGATGACGTGGGCCTCACGGCCGTCGGCTAGCGCTCCTGAGACCTCTTCGGCCATGAACTTCGCAACCTCCTGCGCGCGCGGCAGCCCGGTACCCCAGTCGCCGACGATCACGACCCGGGCATTGTCCGTGATCTCGTATTCGGCCGGTAAGGGATTGAACGGATGATTGCCATTGGCCATGCGGTCGAGCACAGACCCGGCGACGTCGATCACCCAGTTGGGATCGTCAGGCCCGAAGCGCACGGGGTGCAGGATCGACTCGATCAGGTGGATCAACCAGGCCAAAAAGCCGCGACGCTTGGGCGTCTCGCCAGGCACGCCCTGTTCGCGCAGCTTGTCCTCAAGCGTGCTCTGCAAAAGGCTCTGGATCGGATCGCGCGAGATGAACGGAGCGACGTCGGCGGCATCGGCCCCGGAGGAGGCGAGCTTCTCAGTTACGGGTGGGAGAGCTTCTCGCAGCTTCTCGACGGGATTGCCCGCACCTTCGAGCGTGTCGGCGGCCTGCGCGGCCTTGTCCTGCAGTTGCGGCGCGTCGAGCTGGTCGCGCAACGCCTCGACGTAGCGGCCTACTTCGTCCCGGTCGACCACTTGTTTGATCATTGGCTCACTTCCATCTATCGGGCATGGCTGGTTGGGGCGCCAGCATACACCGAGATGAGCCAAACGAGACGACGGGCAATCGAGCGGAGTCGGGTGCAACGCTGGAACCACGCCGAAGGTTCCAACTGCGATGCAACAGTGCGGGCGACGCAAGTACCATCGAACCAAAGTTGCGTTCCTGGCAATCTTGTGGCAGAAGTTACGAAGGTCTTGGCGGCTGCCGACCGCGCCCGGTTGAGCTACGTAGCCAAGCAGCTCAACCGGTTGCGGGCCAGCGATGCGCAGCCACGGGCAATCAAGAGCCAGCGGCAACGCGATCGCCGTCCAGGGTGGGTCATCGACGCCGTCGTCCGGGTGCTGGCCGACGAAGATAGATCGATGCGCTCGATGCACGTCCGAGCTGCTGTCGAGAGCCTGCTTGGCCGTAGTGTGTCCAAGGACTCTGTGGACTCGTGCCTGTCGAAAGGCGCCCGTGGAAAGGTGCCTCGGTTTGAGCGGGTGTCGTATGGGTGCTACCGGCTCATTCGGTCTAGTAGCTCAGATGGTCATGACCGTCCATCCTTACGCCGGGGAGGGAGGGACAAAGTTCGGACTCTGACCCTTATATAGGAGCGCATCCTGAAGCTGCTCCTGAAGCTGCTCCTGAAGCTGCACGCCAAGCGCTTCAGAAGTGTCAGGAAGCCGGAGTCCGTAGGCGGGTGCCGGGAGGCGGTTAGGCCCGGTGCTGCTACGGTTTCTTGCGTGACCAAGACCGAGTTGTACGAGTTGGTGGATGCCCTTCCGGATGAGTCGCTGCCGGCGGCTGCGATCCTGCTTCGTCGTGCCCAAGACCCCGTGATCGCCAAGCTCGACGCGGCGCCTTATGACGATGAGGAGGTCAGCGAGGGGGATCTGCGGGCCATTCGGCAGGCGCGGAGTGAGCCCGGCGTCCCTTGGTCTGAGGCCGAAGCGGAGCTGAGCGCTGGCTGACCCGCGCGGATGGCGGATCGAGGTTCGCCCAGCAGCATTGAAGTCCCTGCGCCGGCTCGGTCGGCGGGACCGTGAACGGATCAGCGCCGCGGTCAGCACGTTGCCCGACGGTGACGTCAAGCTGCTGCGTGGTGCTGAGCGCCTGTGGCGGCTGCGTGTTGGGGAGTGGCGAGTGATCTTCGATCGTCGGGATGCCGAGCGAGTGATCGACGTTCTCGCGGTCAGACCACGTGGTCGAGCATACCGACGCTAGGACGCGAACAGTCCCCGGAGAACTCCCACACTCACCTGCGCTGTGAGTTGGGATGCACTACATCTGGTTCGATTAGCGACGTTCAACCCTCCGAAAATGCGGATGAGAGGACTCGAACCTCCACGTCCTTACGGACACGGCGACCTGAACGCCGCGCGTCTACCAATTCCGCCACATCCGCGTGTCGGGGCAGGCGACGATATCGCACAAGGGCCGGGGAGGGGAGCGAACCGCTCGGTCTCCTCTGTAGTCGTCATACTTCGCTGCGAAAACCCCGTTCTGCCCTCCGCTTTGCTAGCCTCGACGACGACTAGACAAGCCGCCATCGTCTAGGGGACTAGGACGCCGCCCTCTCACGGCGGTAACACGGGTTCGAATCCCGTTGGCGGTACTCAGGCAGGAGTCTACGCAGACACCGCAGACTCCTCCGCGACTCGCTGCGACTGCGTAATCCACTCCCGCAGCGCCTCGTGCATCGCTTCCACGCCCACGATCGCCGACTCCGGTTCGCTCCACTGCGCTGGCACGACCGCGAACGGCTTGGTCTGCGGGCCGCCCAGGCCACCGTGGGAGCCCATGAACTCCTCGAACGGGGCCACCTCTTCTGACACCGGGTCGTACATGCAGTTGACGAGGATGTCTGGGCAATGGGGGAAGCTGTCGTGGCGGCGCAGGTGATCGGCTGCCGTGGCATCGAAATCCGCTAGTGGGTCATCGCCCTCGATTGCGTCGTCGCTCAGGCGCCGCTGTCCGCTCCCGCCGATCACGAGCGCGCCGTGCTCTTGCGAACGCGCCATCACGTATCCGATTCCTGGATGCGCCGCCAAGGTATCCAGCAGGCGCGGGTGCGCCTGGTTGATCTGCTCGACGGTGAGTCGCTCCGGACTTGAGGGCAGATAGACGAGACCCAGCCCGCCCGAGGCCATCACGATCGCCTCCTTGGCGCTGGTCCCATTCGCGTCCGCATCGTTTGAGGCTGCCGCCCGTTGACCGTCCAATTGCTCGCCTGCTGGCCCTGTTGCCTTGCGCTCGGCGAGGGCCTCCCGGTTCGGTCCCAAGGCGACCGTGCCATCGACCGACCGGCTGCGCGTGGCTCGTGCGAGCATGCGTCCGCCGACGCTCGGCTCCTGGCGCGCGTCGGCCAGGACGGCGCCGACATCGCCCCAGGCCTCGTCGACCGCTGCCGGCGCGAATACCTCACCCTGTGCCAGCGCCCCGCGTACGACATCCTCGAGTGTCTCGCCGTAGCGTTGACGGAACGGAGCGCCCTGTGTTTGGCCGTGATCGGAGAGCACCACGAGGTGGTAGGGGCGGGGCGATTGCGCCGTCGCACGCTCCAGCCGAGCGAGTTGGCGATCGTGTCGCTTGAGCACCGCCAGCGCGTCGGGCTCGCGAATTCCCGAATGGTGGGCCACCTCGTCGTAGCCCACGAAGGTTGCATAACTGACCGGCACGCCCTCGACGATGTCGGCCATCAGCAGCGCAGTCACTAGGTCGCGCATCATCACTGCGATTGTGGCCCTGATCAGCGGATATAGACCTTTCCTGTCGACGTGAGCGGCGCCGCTGCGGCGCTGACGAGAGGCAGCCAGGCGCTCGTAGGTGATATCCGCGAGCGACAGCACGATTGTGCGGATAAACCCGTAGGGATCTGAGAAGTAGGCGAACAGGTCGCCGGCCTTGGATCGAGAGCGGTCGCGGATTACGCTCATCGTGGCCGTGCAACGCTGGGCGTCACCGGAGAACATGTTTCCGCGACTAGTGCCGGCAGCCAGCAGGCCCGCGCCGGTCGAACGCCGACGCTCGATCTCGGCTGCGTCGGCGGGATGGTTGGAGACCATCGTCCGCCCGGACTCCTTCTCATACCAGCGAAAAGCGGGCATGTCCCAGTTGCTGCCGAGTAGCAGGCCCGCTTGGCTTGCCCCTGTTTGGGAGGACAGATCGCACTCCCAGCCGAGCATTCGGTGAGTGCCATCGGATAGCCAGCGCGCGATCGTGGGAGTGTGGCCGTCGTGGATCGCCTCGCGCAGGACCTGCTGGCCCAACCCATCGATCTCGAACAAGATCACCCCCGGAACATCTGTGTGATTGTCCCTTCGCGTGCGTTTCACCCGTCTGCGTACGATTCTCAAGTGGCGAGCGTCGCCGTCGACGTCGAGCAGCGGCGCCACGAGCATCGAGACGAGGGCGAGGCCAAACGCGATTGCCACGTCGGTCCAGAAGGAGGGGGTCTTGCCGTCCACCGCATAGAAGGCCAGCGCGACCATGCCGGCGCTGAGCGCGAGCGAGCCGAGTCCGAACGTGACGATCGTGAGTGGCAGCGCAACCCGTATGACGAGTGGCCATAGGACCGCGTTGATGATCGCCATGACAGCCGCGACCAGGATCGCCGCGTCGAAGGAGAGCGTGTCGCGACCGGACAGGAGCGCGGTCATGGCCAGGAGTACCAGCGCCTGGACGACTAGCATCGCCGCCGTTCTCAGGCAGAACCCCAACAACGCCCGCACGCCAGTCATACGGCGTTGGTTGTTGCGCTCATCGATCGCTGAATCCGGCACTTGCTACCTTCTGGTCGATGGTCGATGGTGCGGATGCTGTCCGCTACAGCACAGCGGCAGACCGTATCGCCTTCCTGGGTCACGCCACTGTCTTGCTCGAACTGGAAGGTGTGCGCCTGCTCTTCGACCCGTTGCTGCGCGGCCGTGTCCTGCACCTACGCCGCCAGGTCCCGCAGGTTGACGAAAGCATGTTCGCCGGCCCGGATGCGGTGCTGATCTCACACTCCCACCAAGATCACCTCGACCTGCCTTCATTGCGGCGGCTGGGTCGCGATACGCGCCTGATCGTGCCCAGCGGAGCCGGGCTGTGGTTGGCGAACAAGGGGTTCGCCAACGTATCGGAGGTGGACGTAGGTGACGTCATGAAGGTGGGGGAGCTCGAGATCACGGCGGTTGTCGCCCACCACAACGGGGGGCGTCTGGGTGGCCCGCAGGCCAAGGCGCTCGGCTATCTGGTTGCAGGCAGGCACGTGGTCTACTTCGCTGGAGACACCGAAATGTTCGCGGGCATGGGCAGCTTCTCGCCGACACCCGACGTCGCGTTGCTGCCAGTCGCGGGGTGGGGCCCGAAGTTGGGCCCAGGCCATATGGATCCGCTCCAGGCGGCCCACGCGGTCGAGCTGCTCCAGCCGCGCCTGGCCATACCCATACATTGGGGCACCCTGTTGCCGATCGGGCTTGCCCGCAACTACCGCGCGCGCCTCGGGGACCCGCCGCGACAGTTCGCTGAGCACGTTGCGCGCTTGGCACCCAACGTCGAGGTGCGAATTTTGAGGTCTGGGGAGTCCACCGCTGTAGACTGCTAGCAGCTCCACTCCTGTTGTGACGGCGAATCAGCTCTTGGAGATGCCTTCTTGACGCATAAAGCTCGCAGCCAGTCCCTCGTGATGATCGTCTCGCTGCTCGGTGTGTTCGTGCTTGCCTCCTGTGGCGAATCCTCCCAGGAAAAAGCAAAGGCACAGGTATGCCAGGCGCGCTCAGATATCTCCAAGGAAGTCAAGAAGCTCAGTGAATTGACGCTCTCCACGAGCATCCTCACTGAAGCCAAGAGCGGCGTGGAAGCGATCGGCAAGGACCTCACGACGATCAAGAATGCTCAACCAGACCTTGAACCGGCACGCAAGGAACAGGTTCAGGCCGCGACCCGCACCTTCGAAGGCCAGATCAACTCGATTCTCTCCGAACTGGTCTCCAAACCTTCGCTCAGCAAACTCGAAACACAGCTCAAATCCTCGTTGACGCAGCTTGCCGCGAGCTACGAAAAAGCGCTGGCTCCACTCAAC
Source organism: uncultured Solirubrobacterales bacterium (assembly GCA_963844095.1). Lineage (GTDB taxonomy): Bacteria > Actinomycetota > Thermoleophilia > Solirubrobacterales > Solirubrobacteraceae > Palsa-744. The sequence continues at coordinate 943,428 of CAWJND010000005.1, read as the reverse complement.
TGCTCTTAGCGGTAGACGGGGTATAGGGACTGGCGTTACACTCGGCCGTAGTCCCCGACTTGGGGCATCTCCGGTGCTCTGATCAGGTCGCATTGGGCCGGGACAGAGCGCAGGCCAATCAGAGGAGCAGCCATGAGCAACGAGGAGCTGGAGCTCGGTTCTGTCAACGTTGTGGTGATCGGCTATCGCCGGATGCGCCCCGCACAGGAGAGGCGATCCCGCTGTTCGTGGACCTCGTGGATCGCGGAATCATCCGAGTGCTCGACGTGCTCATGGTCCAGAAGGACAGCGAGGGAAACGTCTCAGGCCTTGAGATCGCCGATCTAGACGGCGACGGGGTCGATGATCTGCTGGTCTTCGCCGGAGCGCGCACAGGCATGCTTGGTGAGGAAGATGCGAGCACCGCCGGCGAGGCGCTCCAGCCCGGCGAAGCGGCACTGATGATCTGCTTCGAGAATGCTTGGGCGGCGCCGTTCGCGACCGCCGTGCGTCGCAACGGCGGACAGGTGCTTGCGTTCGAGCGGGTCGCCGCGCAGGACGTCCTGGACACACTCGATGCGCTTGAGGGCGCATCCTGAACTGAAAGGCGTATCTCTCATGCCACTACTTCGCGCCATGGCCCGCACCGCCGTCGTTGCCGGCACAGCTACAACCGTCTCGAATCGCGTCAGTCGTCGCCAGGAGGGACGCTGGGCCGCTCAAGAACAGCAGCAGACGGCTGCCGCGCCGCCGCAGCAAGCGTATGCCCCGCCGCCGCCACCACCACCGGCTCAGGAAGCCGACCCGATCGAGCGCTTGAAGGAACTCGGTCAGCTGCACGAGTCGGGCGTGTTGACCGATCAGGAGTTCACGGACGCGAAGGCAAAGATCCTGGGCTGAGCGCCACTAGCCGGCGCGCGATCTTCCGCGCCGGCTAGTCATGAGAGTCGAGAGCCGCTCGGTTCAGGTGGTCTTGGGCTCGCCAAGAACAGCGAGTCCGTGAATCACGATCAGACAGATGGCAAAGATACCTAGCGACCAGAATGGGTACACACCGCCGATCGACAACAGCGCGCCGACGGCTCCGATCGTCGCCGCGATGATCCCGACGACGCGCCCGTAGGCGCCGCCGCCGAACAGCGAAAGCGCGGCGGTCAACTGGATGACTCCCAGGATGATCGTGATCCAGCCCCATGTGTGCAGGCTCGCGAACACGTACCTGTTGTCGTTGACGAAGAAACTCGCATTTCCTATGGCGGCGATGCCGTAGATGATGTTGATGGTCCCGGCTACAAGCAACAGAATGCCGGCGAACAACGCACTTCCTACCCCTCGCATACGCACTCCTTCCGTAACGGTGTCTTGTGACACCTGTCACGAGATTCTATGCAAGCGATTGGAATCCTGTGTGTCGAGTCGCGCTCCGGAGGCGGCACGCTGAACCGCGCGGCCGCTCAATAACCCGGGTTTGTCTTGACTCGTTTGCGGTCTGACTCGTGCAGGCGGCCCTTCTTCTCGAGCGTTGTACACGCTTCGAGGATGTCGGCTCCGAGCGTCGCCACGAGCGAATGTCCGAGCGTCTGCTTGACGAGCGCACGCATGATCTTCACATGCTCGGCGTTGGGTGGCAGTGTGTAGGCAGGCACCATCCAACCTCGCTCGGCCGCGAGCTGGGAGGCGACGTCGAACTCGTCGTAGGAGTGCTCGCCTTCCAGCTGGAAGGCGACGAGCGGGAGCTGCTCGTCCTGCTCTGCGCCGATCAGGACGAACTCGCCGCAATCGACTATCTCCTTGGCGAGCAGGCGCGCGTTGTACTGCATCGTCTCCATGATGTAGCGGTAGCCATCGTGGCCGTAGCGCACGAAGTTGTAGTACTGCGCGAGCACCATCGCCGAGCCGGTGGAGAAGTTCAAGGTGAACGTCGCGTCGCGTTTGCCGAGGTAGTTCTCGTAGAAGACGAGGTCGTCGGGGAGGTCGCTCTTTTCTCTGAACACAAGCCAGCCGATGCCGGGGTAGACGAGGCCGAACTTGTGGCCGGACACATTGATCGAGCGAACCTGCTCCAGGCGGAAGTCCCACTCGGTGTGCGGATAGAGGAACGGCCAGACAAAGCCGCCGCTGGCCGCGTCGACGTGCAGCGGCACGTCCAGTCCCTTCTCGTTCTTGAGTTTCACCAGGTAGTCGTTGATCCCGGTTATGTCGTCGGAGTGCCCGGTGAACGTGGTCCCGAGCACCGCCGCGACGCCGATTGTGTTCTCATCGACGTGTGGCTCGATGTCCTCGGGTCCGATCGTGTACTTGTCGCGCGCGAGCGGCACGATGCGCGGCTCGACGTCGAAATAGCGACAGAACTTCTCCCACACGACATGCACGTCGCCGCCGAAGACGAGATTGGGACGATCGATCCCCTTGCCTTCGGACTGCCGGCGATCGCGCCACTTCCACTTCAGTGAGAGCGCACCGAGCATGATCGCCTCGGAGGACCCCTGCGTACGCGCCCCGGTCGTCTCACCCGGAGCGTTGAAGAGGTCGGCGAGCATGCGGATGCAACGCTGCTCGATCTCGGCGGTCTGCGGGTACTCGGCGTGGTCGATGAAATTTGTGTGCAGCGATCCGGCGATCAGATGCTCGGCCTCAGGCTCCATCCAGGTCGTGACGAAGGTCGCCAGGTTGCGCATCGGCTGGCCGTCGAGCAGCACCTCTTCGCCAACGAGGCCGAGGGCGTCCTCGGCCGGCATGCCGCTCTTGGGCAGCTTGTTGTCGGGCGCCGGCTCCAGGCGGTAGCGGTTGCCGTACTCGCTCTCTAGCTTCTCGATTCGCCTGCCCATCAGATCGGGCGGTGTCTCATCCGTTTGCTGTCGGCCTGTCTGATCGTTGGACGGCACGGTCAACCTCCTGGAGTTGCGCTACGGGTAGCGAATCGCCTGCGATCAGCATAAGTCCTGCGCACGGTCTTCGCATAGGGACTTGCACTCCATCCAGTGATCCGCCGAGCTATCCGTAAGATCACGCGGATGGCGACTCAGCCGGAGCATGTCTCCTGGCAAGCACGGTTGCACCCGAGGCGGATCCTGATCGGTGCGCTGGTCATCGTCGTGATCGGCGCCGCGGCGACGCTTGCCGGCTGGGACATAGCGAGCTGGTTCAAACACATCTGGGACACGCTCACGAAAATCCCGCTTGGCGACGTGGTCGCCGCGATCGTGCTGATCAGCCTGCAGACGACCGCCACCGCCTATGCCTGGTATTCGATCCTGCGCTACGGATATCCAGACTCTGAGGTGCGCTGGATACAGGTCCTGGCCTGCTACGCGGCCGCGGTCGCGCTCAACTCCGTCCTGCCGGCGAACATCGGCACGCTGGCGATGCTGCTGATGTTTACGACAATAATCGTTGCCGCCACGTTCGCCGGTGTGCTGGCCGGAATGGCGGTGCAGAAGATCTTCTTCACGTTGATCGGCGCATTTTGCTACCTGTATCTGTTTCTGACCGTTGGCGGATCGTTCTCACTGCAGTTGGGGTTCATAAGCGAACATCCCTGGGCGACCGCGATCTTGCTCGTGGGCACAGCGATGCTGTTGTTCTTGGTGGGGCGAGTGCTTCGCCGGCGCGTCAAGCAATGGTGGGAGCAGGCAAAGGTGGGCGCGCAGATACTCGTTCATGTCCGCGCATTCCTGGGCCGCGTCGTGCTACCCGAGGCGATCAGCTGGGTCGCGATGCTTGGGACAATCGCCGTGTTCCTGTCTGCTTACAACATTCCCGTCAGCTTTCACATTTTGATGCGGGTGGTTGCCGGCAACTCGATAGCGAATGTCAGCTCGGTGACGCCGGGCGGCGCCGGTGTCGTACAGGGCTTCAACGTACTCTCGCTGAAGGGTATAACCAGTGCATCCAACGCGACCGCCTACTCGGTGGCTCAGCAATTGGTGACAACGGCCTGGGGCATTCTCTTTGCGATCGCGCTGCTCGTCCGGGCTTTCGGTTGGTCGGACGGCAAGACGCTCGTCGCGCAGTCATATAGTCAGGCACGCGAGAAGAATGCCGAGCGCTCGGCGGCGCGCAAGGCCAAGCACCACGCCGATGCGCCCTCTGGCATGTGATCTCAGAGGTACCCTCGTGCGAGCGTCGCTGCTCCGCGCTTGAGGTATGCGCTCTTCGTCGAGCTTCTCCTCGCCAGGTACGCATGGCTGTCCCGCCAAGGCGCTACGTTGCCTGGATGGCCGCTACATCAGAGCCCGGCGACGACGACCGTGCAACATTCGATCCTCCCCGACGCACCTTCTTGGCGGCGGAGCGAACGTGGCTTGCCTGGTGGCGCACCGGACTGGGAGCCAGCGCCGTCGCGCTGGCCGTCGGTCGAGGACTGCCGGGCCTCACCTCGGGGCCTCACTTGCCACTAAGGTTGTTGGGCGTCGGCTATGGGGTCCTTGCAGTCGTAATCCTGGTGATCGGCGCGGTGCGCCAGAACCGGGTTTCGGCCGCTCTGCGCCAGGGTGCCTATGAGGAGATCTCATCCTCTCTGGTCATATGGCTCACGGTGGCCGCTGTAGGGCTTGGAATTGCGACGCTCGCGGTGGTCGCGCTCTGACGTCTAACTCTGACATCTAAGAATCCTCGAAGGGGCTTGCGCAACTCGCCAACCTAAAGCGGGTTTTAAGAGTGGTATGGGTGTATGCCACTCCAAGCCTGCCCGCATGCTCACAAGAAGGGGATCGATAAGCGATGCTCGACGCTGAGCCGCGGGTCGGGAAACGGAAGGTCCTTGGCATTCGTCTGCGCAACGACGATGCCACGCTCGTACGTCGCACGCAGGCCGGCGACGAACAGGCGTTTGCCACGATCTTCGAGCGTCATCATGCACCACTGTTGGCCTACTGCCGGCATATGCTCGGCAACCGCGACGACGGCGAGGACGCACTCCAGCAAGCCTTCATCAAGGCCCATCGCGCGCTGCTCGGCGGCACGACGCCCCGCGATCTGCGCCCATGGCTTTACGCGATCGCGCGCAACTGCTGCCTGTCGGCAATCGCCGCGCGACGCCCAACCGCGGCGCTGGAAGACCACACGCCGGTGCTCGCCGGGCTGTCGGATGAAGTACGCCGGCGCGAGGATCTGCGCGAGCTGCTCGAGGGTATCGGGCGTTTGCCCGAGGATCAGCGCAGTGCGCTGCTACTGGCAGAGCTCGAGGATCTCAGCCACCAGGCGATCGCGACGGTCGTGGGGTGTCAGGTGAGCAAGGTCAAGGCGCTCATCTATCAAGCGCGTAGCGCCTTGATCGCCGATCGCGACGCACGCGAGACGCCTTGCCAGGAGATTCGCGAACAGCTCGCGGTGGCTCGTGGCGGCGAGCTGCGCCGTGGTCCATTGCGGCGGCACCTGAGCCTGTGCACGGGCTGTCGCGACTTCCAGCTCGCCGTCGGCGCCCAGCGTCAGTCGCTCGCGACTCTGCTGCCGGTGGCGCCCAGTGCCGGGCTGATGGCCGCGATCCTCGGACATGGGGGTGCGCATGCAGCCGGTGTGGCGGGTATCGGTGGAGTCGGCGCTGGAGCAACACCTGCCGGCGGAGTCGTTGGCACAAGCGCTGGCGTAACTGGTGTCGGGGCCACTTCAAGCGGCGGGAGCGCGATCGCCACCGGGGGGACGGTTGCGGCGGGTACCGCGGCGGGTGCAGGCACGAGCGTCGGGACGCTGGTTGGGGGCGGACTGGTCACAAAGCTCGCTATCGGCGGGGCGGTCGCGGCCCTGGCGGCGGCCGGTGCCGTAGTGGCCCATCCACGGCCGACAGCGTCGAGCCCATCGCGGGTCACCCGTGCCCGGCTGGCAGCCTTTGCGGCGCACAGGGGTGAGGTGATCGCTAATAACGGCAGTATCGGTCCGTATGGCGGCGCGGCCACCGTTGCCGGCCCAAGCGACGGGCCGTCTGGCGGTCTGGCTGGAGAATCCCGTACGGCGCTCACCGACGCGGGCGGCCTGGGCACCTCGGCAAGCGCAGATCCCTTCGCGGTGCCGACGAGCGGCGAACGAGCACAGGGGTTGCTCCCCCAGGCAAGCGCGGGTCCGGCGAGCATCGTCTCGACAACGGTCTCTCGGCAACTGAAGGTTGCGCAAAGAACCTCACGCCATGGCTCTGCAGCAAAGGCACGAAAGGCACGCGCAAAGCTCCGCCGCGAAGCACTGCGGCTTCGCGCATTGCGCCTGCGCGAAGCACGCCGTCGTGCCCTTCTGCGCAAGGAGCGACGCAAAGCGCTCAGTCGCCGTCACCCGGTCGCGCCGAAACCAGTCAAAGCCGCAAAGACGCCGACGATCCCCACGCCGCCGACGACGCCGCACGTCCATCGTCAACACGCTCTTCCCAGCTCCGCTTCAGACGGTACGTCTGAAGCCGGCAACGGGGGCGAAAGCAAGGAAACAACGAAGCGCCAGCGCCGTCCACAGACAACAGGTACAAGCACCGGGAGCACTAAAGTCACAGGCCCAAATTCACAGACAAGCACAACCGGCGCCGGTAGCGGCAAGACAAGCTCTGGGACCAGGTCCGAAAAGGCCGGTTCGACCAATGGCGCAGGGAAATCCGGAATGAGCACCGGCACGGGAAAGGCCGGCTCGACCAGTGCCAAAGCGAAAGCGGGCTCGGGCGCCGGTAAGGAAAGATCTGGCTCTACCGCCGGCGGCGAAGAAACCGGCACAGGCACAGGCACAGGCACAGACGCGGGCAGCGGCGACTCAGAAAGCGCTACGGGGTCTGGCGGCGCAAACGAGACGGGTCATCAGGGCGAACCGGGCGACATCGCGACGAGCAAGGGCGAAGCGAGCAGGGCAGGGACGAGCGGCAGGGGCAGCACCCCTCACGCCAAGAAACATCTCATCGAAGAAGAACAACTGCCCAACCTTTGAGGTTGGTGCGCGGTCATAGCCATAGCTGCACACCGCAGCTCAAGCACAACCTCAATGGGAGGACCGCACAATGCGTCTTCATAAATTGACTCAAACGGCGACCGCCGCCATCGTGCTGCTCGCGCTGGCGGTCCCGGCCGCCGCCTCAGCACACAAGCATCCCAGTCCAAGCGGCCGCTGCCGTATCGACCTCAATGTCGCGCCCAGGCAGATCACCGCCGGAGATCCCGTCCTGGCCTACGGACGACTCGTCTGCGACCGGCGGGTGAAAGCGGTGGGTCAGACGGTCAACCTGCTCGAGCATTCCTTCGGGACGCCCGGATACACCGTCGTGCAGAGCACGACGACCGGTCCGCTCGGGTTCTATGAGATCCCGCTGAACGGCGTTCAGACAAATAGCTCGTTCTTCGTACGCTCTCATGGCGCCCAGAGTGGGCGCAGGCATGTGCGGGTCGCCGCACAAGTCACCCTCAACGGCCCGCCTGAAGGCACCCAGTTGCTCACAGGTGCGCCAAACGCGGTGACGTTCACCGGCACGGTCTCGCCTGCTGATGCCGGCGCGCGCGTGATCCTGCAGCGCCAGAACGCGCTCACAGGCGACGACTGGCGGCGGATCGGCGACGGCACGGTCGGCGCCGAAGGCGCATTCACAATCACGCACACGTTCGTCGTCCCCGGCGACGCGAACCTGCGGGTGCTCGTTCGCAGCCACGGGACGAACATCTCCAGCCCCTCAGACGTGCTCACGTATGAGATATCCCAAGCTCAGAACCCGCAGCTGACGATCAATGCCTCCTCAGACCCGATCGTCTACGGCCAGTCGATGACGATTAGCGGCGTCGCCGCGGGGCTTGCGAGTACGCCGGTGACGCTGTTCGAGCGGACAGCGAGCCAGCACGGTTTCGCGCCTGTCTCGGAAATCGCGACAAACGCCACAGGTGAATACACGTTCCCCGCGCAGTCGCCGCTCTACAACACCTTCTATGAGGTGAGGGCCGGCGCCAAAGCCGGCGGTGAGAAGTCCGCGGTGCTGTACGAGGGCGTCAAGGACGTGCTCACTGCGGAAGCATCCCCGAGCACGGTCCAGGCCGGCCAAGCGATCACGTTCAAAGGCAGCGTCGCCCCCGATCACACCGGGCACATCGTCTACTTGGAGCGCCAGGACGCCTCGGGCAGCGGCTTCCACATTGTGCAGGTCGCAAGCATCGAAAGCGGATCGACGTACACGATCGCGCACACCGTCTATGACGCGGGCACGAAGGTGTTCCGGGTGCGTGTCCCGGGCGACGGGGAGAACGAGGGCGCGGTGAGCGCGCCGTTCACGATTCAGGTGACTCCGGCGCCCGCCTCCTCGCTGGTGCCGGAGACGCCTGGCAACTCCTCACTGCCGGCCGAAGGCCAGACCGAAGGCTCAGAAGCAGAAGCACCGCTCACCGAATAGCAAACGCCGCCTGAGAGGCTTGTGGTCGTCCCGGATGGGGCGGCCACAGTCTTTCGGCAGGCTACGACCAGATGCCCGCGGGTCGTGCTTGCCGACATCCGGCAAGCTGCTCGGACCCAGGTCCTCAGCTGACCTCGACGATATCCCCGATCTTGAGCATCGGGTAGACCTGCGCCGCCGCTTCGATCGGTAGCTCGACGCAGCCGTTTGATTGAGGGAAGCCGTAGGAGGCGCGTGGGTATCCGTGGACGGCGTCGCCGCCGTTGAAGTAGTTGACCCAGGGAACGTCTGGCACTGTGTATTTGGTGCCGTCAACGTCGGTGCCGGTCATGGTGGTGGAGACGAAGCGGGAGTAGATCGGAAAGGTCCCCTGGGCAGTTTCGGCGCCCGGCACGCCCGTGTTGGCCGGCGTAGAGAACACCACACGGTTGTCGCGGTGTACCTCCAGTGTCTCGGGCAGCGACTCGGTGACCGTAACGAAGGTGTAGGGGGAGGGGTCGCGTTCGTGCAACTCGGCGGCCCGCAACAGCGCCTTCCACGTCGCCGCTTCGGGGGTGCCCGTCGGTTCGATTTCGTGTTCAGACTGGAACACGATCAGAGCGCCCTTGGTCGTCTCGTCGAGCTGGCCGTATTCGAGCGCCGGGGCGTCGTTCACCCGTGCGTCGGGCGCCTCGGGCGAGGGGTCAAATGCGTTAATCGCGGCGACACGTCTGTCCACATGCGCGGGGGAGTAGCTGTAGAGGCTCGCTTGTGTTGCGGTCGCCGCGTCCGAGGTCCCGTCGGCGGTCTGTCCGGTCGCGCTCGCTTTCGCACCGGCGCTTTGAGCCTCGGCGACTTCTGCCTCGAACGCTCGTGCGCGGCTTGAAGAGTGAGTGTCGTAGGGGAGATAGCCGAGCCGTGCCAACGTCTGTTGCAGACCCTTAGTCGAGGGACACTGCACGGACAGCGTGACCGTCCGTTGCTTGGCAAGCGGCGAGTGCGCGACGGCGGTGCTGGCCGCCGGGATCGTGAGCGTGTAGCTGGCGCACGGGTCGAGGGTCGAGGCGGGGGTGAAGAGCTCGGAGTCCCCGCGCGTGGTCCAAGCGCCGGCGACCGCCGGGCTCAATGTAGGGCGGGGCGAGAACGGAGCTGGCGGCGCGGAGAGCCTTACGCGCAGGGGCAACGTTCCGTTCAGCACCGATTGGTGGGGAAGGGCGGTGAGGCGGGTGGGTGCCAGCTCTCCACGTTGATCGGAGGCGCTTGAGAAGCGCGATTCCAGGCCACCGACGCCGAACCCGACGCCCACGCACAGCAGTGCGATCGCGAGCACTGCGACCAAGCCCAGACGCTCAGCAAGCCTGATCGCGCTCATGTCTCATCCTCGTCGGTGAAGCTGAAGCAGTTGACCGCGCCATTCTACCCTCTCCGGAACAGTTCAAAAAACCGGGCAGCGCCATCGAACTTGCCCCGTATCTTGGAATCGGCAGCACTCGGGCTTGCTTTGAATCGTGCGCCGAGATTGGACTGGTATTCGGCGTCGAGCGCGAGACTCCTCAGGGCGCCCGATAGCGGACCGGGCTGACGGGCCTGCGAGCCTCGCCGTGCCGTGGACGTTTTGCCGCGCGAGGAGGTTGGCGGCGGTTAGCGGCAGGTTTGGCGGTCAGGGATGAAGTTTTTGCGGCAGGGGTTGGCGAGCAGGGGTCGAACAAGCCCAGATGGAGCTGTCGCTTCCCTTCCCGCGCCGTCTGTCCGGTAGCGGCACTCGCCGCGGAGCGCGGCGCAAAGGACGACGTGGAGGCGCCGCTACGACATACGTCCGGCATTTGCTGGGACGGTTGTCGAGTAACCGGCTCGCGTTGCGCACGACGATCGTGCTGCTACTGGCGCTGACGCTGCTAGGCGGCGGCTGGTTGTGGCTGCGCGGCTCCTCGCTGGTCGCGGTCGAGCACGTGCACATATCCGGTGTGCGTGGGCCGGAGGCGATCGAGATCAGGGTGGCGCTCGAGGACTCGGCCAGGCGCATGACCACGATGGACTTCAACGCCGGCGCGCTTCGCTCCGCGCTCGCCTCCTATGCGATCGTCGCGGCCGTGCAAGCCAGGACCAGCTTCCCGCATAACGTCAGCATCACGGTGAGCGAGCGCCCACCGGTCGCTGAGCTCGTCTCGGCCGGGCAACGCACCGCCGTCGCGGCGGACGGGACCGTGCTTGGGCCGGCGCTCTCCTCGAGCTCGCTGCCGAGCGTGAGCGGCTCGCTCGAGCCGGCGCCCGGAGCACGCCTCAGCGAACCCGCGGCGCTGGCGGCGGTCACGGTGCTCGGCGTGGCGCCGGCGCCGCTTGCTCGATTTGTTACGCGCGCCTACGAGGGTCCGGAAGGGCTCACGGTGGCGATGCGCAGCGGGCTGCTCGTCTACTTCGGCAACGACACACGCCCACATGCCAAGTGGCTGTCGCTCGCACGTGTGCTCGTCTCGCCCAGTTCGGCAGGTGCTCTGTACATCGACGTGCGTCTGCCTGAACGTCCGGCGGCCGGTTTCTCTACGAGCTCCGGCTCGACCCCGAGCTCATCGAGCGCTGCGCCGCTGCAGACCGGCACGTCCGAACCCACCGCGGCCGCGCTTGCGGCAAGTCTCGCCAACGCTGCCGGCGGCAGCAGCACTCCGTCTTCTGGATCGACTACCGCCGAAAACGAAAGCGCTACGAAAGAAAGCGAAAGCACTTCTGGTACGGCTGGTGCCTCGGCCTCGAGCGGCGAAGGCGACTCGTCTTCCGCTGCTGCGGCCACCACCCCGAGCGCTGCTTCCGGCTCGAGCGAAGCCTCGACGTCACCCGGCACGGAAGCCGCGTCGGCCGCCGGCGAAAGCGGCTGAACCAGGCATCAACCTCGACTCGAGGGTTACTGCCGTGGAAGGCCAATTCTCAAGTGATGCTCGAGGGTTCGCGGTTCTGCAACGAATGTTGCGAGAGTGAGGGTTGCCGTTGACAGGGCGAAGTTCCCTGCATAACTTGCGTATTCTGAAGGCTCGCTCCGTCACGCGGGGCAAACCTTAAACAACTACTGAAGGCTTCGGACATCATGGAGAGCGGCGGCAGTTACCTGGCGGTCATAAAGGTCGTGGGAGTCGGCGGAGGCGGGACCAACGCGGTCTCCCGCATGGTCGACGCAGGGCTACGTGGCGTGGAGTTCATCGCCGCCAACACCGATGCCCAGGCGCTCGCGATGTGTGACGCCGACATCAAGCTCAACATCGGCCACGAGTCCACCAAGGGTCTCGGCGCGGGCGCGAACCCCGAGGTTGGCTCCGGCGCCGCTGCCGAGTCGCGCGACGACATCAAGGAGGCGCTGAAGGGCGCCGACATGGTGTTCGTTACGGCGGGCGAGGGCGGCGGCACCGGTACCGGAGCGGCCCCCGTGATCGCCGAGATTGCCAAGAACGAGATAGGTGCGCTCACGGTCGGCGTGGTCACACGCCCCTTCGACTTCGAGGGCTCTCAGCGCGGGCGCCAAGCGGTCGAAGGCATTGAGCGCTTGCGCGAGGTTGTTGACACGCTGATCGTGATCCCCAACGAGAAGCTGCTTGCCGTAGTGGAGCGGCGCACCTCGATGCTCGACGCGTTCCGCGAGGCCGACAATGTGCTGCGCCAAGGTGTGCAGGGGATCACCGACCTGATCACGATCCCCGGCCTGATCAACCTCGACTTCGCCGACGTGCGCACGATCATGCACGACGCCGGCTCGGCCCTGATGGGTATCGGCAGCGGCAGCGGCGAGGCCCGTAGCGCCGACGCCGCCCGTGCGGCGATCTCCTCGCCGCTCTTGGAAGAGTCCGTCGACGGCGCGACCGGCATCCTCTTGAACATCACCGGCGGCAAGGACCTCGGCCTGTTCGAGGTCAACGACGCCGCCGAGATCATCCAGAACGCCGCCGACCCCAACGCCAACATCATCTTCGGTGCCGTGATCGACGAGGCGATGGGCGACGACGTACGCGTCACGGTGATCGGTACGGGCTTCGACCACCGCCCCGGGCGCGCCGTGCGCGGCGATCGCAAGCGTCGCGACGAGGGACGCCCGGATCGCGGGCCGCGGATCGACGATCGTCAGCGCTCGGCGCTTGAGATCTCCGACGACGACATCGACGTACCGCCGTTCTTGCGGTAGTCGTCCTGCGCGGAAGCGCCGGATGCATGCTTTGAATCAACGTGAAGCGCCGGATGCATGCTTTTGCGTTTGTGACCGAGTCGGGCCGCACATGTGCGGCCCGAGACATGCCGCATGCGGCATGTCTGCGATGGGCGCATGCGCCCATCGGCACCCCCGCACATGTGCGGGGGTGGAGGACGGTGCATGCACCGTCCTCTGTCGTGCCACATGTGGCACGACATCGGGAGCGCATATGCGCTCCCGACTCCCTCCTCGGCTTTCAAATTCGTGTGCCCGGCGGCCGGTCGGCATTGCACCGGGTTGAATGCAGGCTCAGTAAGCGCATGTGCCGTCCGCGCTCGCGTCGATAGTCTGCGCGCCGTGCGCCGCACCTCTCTCTATGACCGCCACGTCGCCGCCGGCGCGAAGATCGTGGACTTCGCCGGCTGGGAGATGCCAGTCCAATACCCCGACGGGGTGCGCGCGGAGCACATGGCGGTGCGCGAGCGCTGCGGCATCTTCGACGTCTCGCACATGGGCGAGATCGAAACGGCAGGTCCGGGCGCCGAGGCGCTGTTGCAGCGCCTGCTCTCGAACGATGTGGCGAAGATCGCGATCGGGGGCGCGCAGTACAGCGTCATGTGCGACGAAAAGGGCGGTGTGATCGACGACCTGTTCACCTACCGCCTAGAGCCCGAGCGCTACCTGACGGTCACCAACGCTTCAAATCACGAGCGCGACCTCGCCTGGTTTCGCTCGCACGCAGGCGACTTCGACGCCGAGCTGCACGACCGCATCGATGACTACGCGATGCTCGCCGTCCAGGGCCCGTTGGCGCGCGAGATCGTGCAGGCCGTCTCAGATGTTCCTTTGCCGGCACGCATGACGACTGCCACACGCCGCCTTGCGGGCGCCGAGGTACTTGTATGCGGCACCGGATATACCGGCGAGGACGGCGTCGAGCTGCTCCTCGCCCCAGAAGACGTCCCATCACTGTGGGACGAGCTCTGCCGCCGCGGTGCCACCCCGGCGGGCCTGGCAGCGCGCGACACGCTACGGCTGGAGGCCTGCTTTCACCTGTACGGCAACGACCTGAGCGTCGAGCGCAACCCGATCGAAGCGGGCCTCGGCTGGTGCTGTCGTGAGGACACGAGCTTCATCGGCTCCGAGCCGATCCGTGCGGCACGCGCCGCTCTTTCGTCCTCTGACACCTCACCATCGGCGGAGCCGGTGCTCAGCCCTGCCAGCACGCCACCGCAGAGGCTCGTCGCGTTTGAGATCGACGGTCCGGGAATCGCCCGCCAGGGCAATCCGATCGTGGACGGCGGCGTGGTCACAAGCGGCACGCTCTCGCCAAGCCTGGGCACCGGCATCGGCATGGCCTATGTTCCCGCCGAGCAAGCAGCTCTCGGCACCGTGCTTCAGATCGATGTCCGTGGCAAGATTCGCCGGGCGATCGTCAAGCAGAAGCCGCTCTATCGAAAGGCCAGTTGAAATGTCGAGCTACCCGGACGACCTGCTCTACCACCCAGAACACGATTGGGCGCGCATAGATAGCGAGGATCCTGACGTCGCCATGCTCGGGATTACGTGGTTCGCGCAGGACGCGCTCGGTGAGGTCGTGTTCTTCGATCCACCTTCGCCCGGCACGATCGTGCACAAGGACGAGCCCTACGCAGAGGTCGAGTCGGTCAAGGCGGTCTCCGACGTCGTCGCACCGCTGTCGGGTGAGATCGTCGAGGTCAACGAGAAGCTCGCCGATGCACCGAACGCGATCAACGATGACCCCTACGGCGAGGGCTGGCTCGTGAAGGTGCGGATGTCCGACCCAACGGAGCGCGAAGCGCTGCTGAACGCCGACGCCTACAGCGCGACGCTGGGCGCCTGACGGAGCCGTCGCGCCCAGCGGCTAGGCTCATCCTTACTTGACTCAGTACACCTCAGTCACCGACAGCGACCTCGCGGCGATGCTCGCGGCGATTGGGGTCTCCTCAGTGCAGGAGATCTTCGATCGTCAGATCCCGCAGGAGGTACGTCTCGCGCGCCCGCTCGATCTGCCCGGGGGCAAGAGTGAGCAGGAGGTCTACGAGCACCTGCGTGCCCTTGCCGCGAACAACGTCAGCGCCGAGGACGAGCTGTGCTTCCTCGGCGCCGGCATGTACGACCACTACGTCCCCGCGATCGTGGACATGCTGATGGAGCGCTCGGAGTTCCTGACGCCCTACACGCCGTATCAGCCCGAGATCTCCCAGGGCGGCCTGCAGGTGATGTTCGAGTACCAGACGGCGATCTGCGAGCTGACGGGACTGCCGGTCTCCAACGCCTCGGTTTACGAGGGCCCAAGCGCCGTCGCCTCGGCCGGCTATCTGGCAAAGCTCCATAACGGCCGCAAGCGCTTTGTCGTCTCTGCTGGGCTACATCCGCACACGCTCGCGACGCTACGTACCTATGCGCACGGCTATGGCATCGAGGTTGTCGAGGTTCCACTCTCAGGTGGCGTCACCGATTCTGAGGCGTGGGCGTCCGCGATCGACGATGACACGAGCGCCGCGGTCTTCGCCCAGCCGAACTTCTATGGCGCCGTCGAGGACGCCGCCGCCCTCTCAGCCGCCGCTAAGGCCACGGGTGGTGAGCAGCTGGTCACGATCGCCCAGGTGG
The DNA here is from genome assembly GCA_963844095.1 of uncultured Solirubrobacterales bacterium. Classification (GTDB taxonomy): domain Bacteria; phylum Actinomycetota; class Thermoleophilia; order Solirubrobacterales; family Solirubrobacteraceae; genus Palsa-744. Next base: position 928,333 of record CAWJND010000005.1, on the reverse strand, counting down.
ACCCGATCGTGCTCGGCATCCTCGCGCCGCCCGGAGAGTGTGGTGTGGACGTCGCCGTGGGCGAGGGCCAGTCGCTCGGCAATCGCCTGGACTTCGGTGGTCCCTCGTTTGGCTTCTTCGCCGCGTGCGAGGAGTATCTGCGTCGGATGCCAGGACGTATCGCGGGGGAGACGACCGACGTAGACGGCCGTCGCGGTTTCGTGCTCACGTTGCAGACGCGCGAGCAGCACATCCGCCGCGAGAAGGCCACTTCCAACATCTGCACTTCGCAGGCTCTCAACGCGCTGGCCGGCGTCGTCTACCTGTCGTGGCTTGGAAAGCGAGGATTCGTCGAGCTGGGCCAGCTGCTGCTCCGGCGCGCTCACTATGCCCGCGAGCAGCTTTGCGCGCTCGAGGGCGTCGCTTCACTTCACTCACAGCCGGTCGTACGCGAGTTTGCCGTGCGTCTCGACGCGGATGTGGCATCGGTGCGGCGTCGCTGCGCCGCACAGGGGGTCAACCCCGGCGCCGACCTGTACGCGCTCACGGGCCGCGAGCAGGATCGCGGTGGCCTACTAGTGGCGATCACCGAGCGGCGCTCGCGTGCCGATATCGATCGCATGGTCGAGGTGTTGGGCGAGGCCGTTGTTGCCGAGCGGCGGGCAAACGGCGACGCCGCCCGCCAAGTGGAGGCGGGTGTCTCGGCATGAGCGGATGTGTTGGCCCCGTAGGTATGCGCGGGAGCGGGTTGGCAAGGGGTGCGCAGGCATGAACGAAAACCTTGATGCCCCCCGCGCGCGCGGGGGTAGGCCGCCCACACAGAGCACCGACACGGCGCTACAACGTGAGCGGGCGGTGACGATCTTCGAGCGCGGCGCCCCGGGCCGGCGCGCTTTTCAATGCCCTGACGTTGACGTCCCCGACGTGTCGCTGGACGAGCTTTTGCCTGCTCACTTGCGCCGGACGGAGCCGCCGCGCTTGCCCGAGGTCTCAGAGCCTGAGATCGTGCGTCACTACGTGCGCCTCTCCAAGCGCAACTTCGATCTGGACTCCGGCTTCTACCCGCTCGGCTCGTGCACGATGAAGCACAACCCCCGCCTGCACGAGCGCGTGGCGGCGCTGCCCGGCCACGCGCGCCTGCACCCGCTGCAGGACCCTGAGCGCGCGCAGGGAGCGCTCGAGCTGATGTGGAATCTCGAGCGGGCCCTGGGTGAGATATCCGGCTTGCCGCATGTGTGTCTGCAGCCCTCCGCCGGCTCCCACGGCGAGTTGGCGGGAGTGCTGCTCACCCGCGCCTACCACGAGGCGCGCGGTGAGACGCGCCACAAGGTGCTCACGCCCGACACCGCCCACGGCACCAACCCGGCGACGGTCACGATGGCGGGCTTCGAAGTCGTGAAGATCGCCACGAACCCCGATGGCGGTGTGGACCTCGACGACTTGCGCGCCAAGGCCGACAGCGACGTGGCCTGCCTGATGCTGACCAACCCCAATACGCTCGGGTTGTTCGACGCCAACATCCAGGAGATCGCGCGGATCGTGCACGAGGTGGGGGCGACGCTCTACTACGACGGCGCTAACCTCAACGCGGTCATGGGCCTCTCGCGCCCCGGGGACATGGGCTTCGACATCGTGCACTTCAACCTGCACAAGTCTTTCACCCAGCCGCACGGGGGAGGGGGACCGGGCTCGGGGCCGATTGCCGTGTCCGATCGGATCGAGCCGTTCCTGCCGGTGCCGCGGATCGCGCGCAACGAGGGATCAAACGGCGACGGCCCGCGGTTCGATCTGGTCGAAGACTGGCCCGGCGCCAAATCGATCGGCCGCCTGCGCGGCTTTCAAGGCAACTACGGCTGCTTTGTGCGCTCCTACGCCTACATCCGCTCGCTGGGCGCCCCGGGCCTGAAGGACGCCTCTGAGACGGCCGTGCTCAACGCCAACTACCTGCTCGCGCGGTTGCGAGAGCTGGGCGTCTCGGAGCATCTGCCGCTGGCCTACTCCAACGCCCAAGTGAATCCCTCATCCCCGTCCGACAAAACTCTCGCCAATGTCCCATCCCCGTCCGGGGATGGGAAGGCTGGTGGCGGGGCGATGGGGTTGTGCCTCCATGAGTTTGTGTTGTCTGGGGGTCCCATGAAGCGCAACCTGAAGATCAAGACGCTCGATCTCGCCAAGCGTCTGCTCGACTACGGCTACCACCCGCCAACCGTCTACTTCCCGCTCTTGGTCGAGGAGGCCTTGATGGTGGAGCCGACCGAGACCGAGACCAAGGAGACGCTCGACGGCTTTGCCGAGGCGCTTGCCGAGCTGCTGGCCGAGGCGAGGGAGGACCCCGAGATCGCGCTGAACGCGCCGTACACGACGCCGGTGCGGCGGCTCGACGAGGTTGGCGCGGCCAAGAATCCGGTCATCCGTCAGTCGCTTTGACGCTTGCGCTCGCGCGCCTGCCGGCTGGGCCGGCTTCCATGTAGCCTGGCTCGCCATGCGCATCTTCTCCGGCATCCAGCCCACAGGCACCAAGCACCTGGGCAACTACATCGGCGCGATCCGCCAGTTCGTGGAGGGACAGGACCGCGGCGAGACGATCTATTGCATCGTGGACATGCACGCGATCACGGTTGCCTATGACCCTGCCGAGCTACGCCGCAGCACCTACGATTTGACCGCGCTATTGCTGGCGGCCGGCCTCGATCCCGCCCGCTGCATTCTCTTCCGCCAGGGCGACGTGCCCGAGCACACAGAGCTGTGCTGGCTGCTCTCGGGCGTCACCGAGCTGGGGCGCCTGCAGCGCATGCATCAGTTCCGCGACAAGTCGCTCGCCCAGCGAGAGCTCGTCTCTGCCGGGTTGCTGCTGTATCCGGTTCTGCAGGCCGCCGACGTGCTTGCCTACCGTGCCGAGGAGGTGCCCGTCGGCGAGGATCAGCGCGAGCACCTGGAGCTGATGCGCGACGTCGCTCGGCGCTTCAACGCGCGTTTCTGCGACGGCAAGGAGGTGCTGCTAGTGCCCGAGCACCGCATCCCCGAGGTGGGGGCGCGCATCATGGACCTACAGGACCCCACGCGCAAGATGTCCACGACCGGTAGCTCCGAGCAGGGCACCGTGTACGTACTTGACGAGCCGGCCGCGATTCTCAAGAAGTTCAAGTCGGCCGTCACCGACTCCGGACGCGAGATCGAACGCTCGCCCGAGAAGTCCGGCGTGTCCAACCTGATCGAAATCCTTGCGGTGGCGCGGGATGTCTCACCGGAGCAGGTCGAAGCCGACCTGCGCGACGCACGCGGCTACGGCGACCTGAAGGTGGCTGTAGCCGAGGCGGTCATCGAGATGCTGGCGCCGGTGCGTGAGCGCTATATGGAGCTGCGCGAGGACGGGCCGGCGCTCGAGGCGGTGCTGGCCGGGGGAGCCAAGCGCGCTCACGCGATCGCAGCCGAGACGCTGGCCGATGTGCGCGAGTACATGGGCGTAGGTCCGTTGCGTACGCCTTGAGAGCGGGGCGCGTGGGATCCGCGGTCTTGTGCATTGGATCGTGTGGCCCTTGTGCATTGGATCGTGTGGCCAGTTGCTTGATTTTGGCGGTGCCCCCCGCGCGCGCGGGGGGCACCGCCATCTTTGAAGACAACGACCGATGCAGCTCACGCCGTCGGGAGCGATCGATACGGTAGGCGCATGACGCTCCCCGCGCTCGACCTCGATCTGGAGATTTTCAGCGGCCCGTTCGACCTGCTGCTCGCGCTCGTCTTGCGCGAGGAGGTGGACCTGCTCGATCTCGAGCTGGCCGATGTAGTGCTCGCCTACCTAGATCACCTCGAGGGTCGTGAGGAGCTCGATCTGGAGACCGCCACTGAATTCATCGTGCTGATCGCGGCGCTGTTGGAATTGAAGTCGCGCCTGATGCTCGCTGAGGACAGCGAGGAGATGCTCGACATCGAGCCCGGAGAGGCGGCTGAGGAGCTACTCGAGCGGATGCTGCAGGCACGCCGCTACCGTTCGGCCTCGACGCACCTGCTGGAGCTGTTCAAGGCGGAGGAAGGCGTTCGCTTCCGCAGCGCGCCGCTGCCGACCCATCTGCGCAAGTCGGTTGCTCCGCCCAGCGACGGCTCGCAGGACGCCGCGATACTTGGAGCGGCGATCGGACGGCTGTTGCGCATGCCGCCCACGATCAACCTGCGCCACATCTCGATCCAGCGCGTCACTGTGGCTGAGCGCCTCGATCGCCTGCGCACGCTGCTCAAAGGCGGCGACTTTTTCTTCGAGGAGGCTGTGCGGGGCGAGGATCGCATGACCGTCGCGGTCACCGTGTTCGCGCTGCTCGAGCTCTACAAGCGTGGCGAGGCATGGTGGGAGCAGGATGAGAGCTTCGGCGAGATAGCAGTTCATGCCGTTGCCGCTACCCCATTGCGGTCCGTCGCCGAGCCGCGACACGCACGCGCCGGATGAGCGATACCCCCCGGGGCGCAGGTGAGCCGGGGCAGGAACGACCGGCGCTTGAGGATCGGCGGCCATCTGCCGATCAGGACCATGTGTCTGTGACAGATGTCGAGTCGGAGCAGCTCAGCGCTCACGCTGACGCCGAGGAATTCGAGGGTCCCGCCTCAGAGCAGGACGTCGAGTACGCCGAGGAGACCGGCGGTGAGGATGCTGCCGCGATAGCTGACCCCGCAGCCAGCGTGCTCGACATCGAAGGCTTGCCAGATCCCGAGCCGCACATCGTGCGCACGATCGAGGCGCTGTTGTTCCTGGCATCCGATCCGCTCAGCCCCCAAGAGCTCTCAGATGCAGCGGCTGTCGAGGAGCTTGCGGTGATCGCGGCACTCGCTGAGCTGGCAGAACGCTACGCGCCTGGGCACAGCGGCATCAACCTGCGCGAGCTGGGTGGCGGCTTCACTTTCGCGAGCGATCCAGAGACCGAGGAGTCAGCCAGGCGTCTGTTCAGTCGCCCGCGCGCCTCGGTGCTGACGCCGGCACAAGCCGAGACGCTTGCGATCGTCGCCTACCTGCAGCCGATCTCACGTCCTGAGATAACCCGTATTCGTGGCGTCAGCGCCGACTCGGCCGCCTCTACGCTGTTGGAGCGTGGGCTGGTGGAAGAGTCCGGACGCTCGCAGTTCGGTGCGGTCATGTACCGCACGACTACACAATTTCTCAAGCTGTTCGGCCTGAAGAGCCTCGAGGAGTTGCCCGACATCGGACAGTGGGACCCGAGCCCTGACGAGGAGGCGGAGCTGCGCGATCGTCTCCTGCGCGCCGGCGAGGCCCGCGCCGGCGGTGGTCCCCAGCCCGAGCTTCAATAGCTTCCTTCAGAGGACGCGGCGGTGGCGGTCACGATAAGTGCGAGCTTCGCCGCGCTCAGGCCGCGCGCGCAGCGAGTTGCCCGCAGGCAGCGTCGATATCTCGTCCGCGCGTGAGCCGCACCGTGGCGGGTATGCCTCTGTGACTCGAGCGCTCCCTTGAACGCCGCGATCGACTCGCGGCTGGAACCCTCATATGTATCTCCTCCATCGGCACCCGCGCCGCTTGCGCGCGGGTGGGGGACGCGGGGTGGCGCCCTCCGGTCTGGTTGTACGGGATCAGATTGACCTTGAACATGTGCGGATGCTCCCCGGAGCGGCGCGGTTCGAGCAGCACGCGCCAACGCGAGCGCCTGCTCATAGCGGTCGTTGACGCCGGCGAGCATCACGTACTCGACGAACACACGGCGGCGCTTACGCTCGTAGAAGGCACGACACGCGTCGATCACATCAACGAGCGGGTAGCGCTCGTTGACCGGCATCAGCTCGCTGCGCAAGGCTTCGTCGGCGGCGTGCAGCGAGAGGGCGAGGCGCAGCGGCATCTCCTGCGCTGTGAGCGCTTCGATTCCCGGGATCCAACCCACTGTGGAGATCGCGGTGCGGCGATGGGTGATGCCGACATCGGGCAATCGCTCGCAGGCGGCGAGCACATTTTCCAGGTTGAGCATCGGCTCGCCCATGCCCATGAACACGCAATGATCGACGGCGGTCATGCGCCGGAAATGAAGTGCCTGCTCGACGATCTCCGAGGCGCTCAGATTGCGGCCGAACTTCATCTGGCCGGTCGCGCAGAACGTGCAGGTCAGCGGACAGCCTGACTGCGAGGAGACGCAGATCGAGTTGCGCCCGTCGCGATAGCGCATCAGCACCGCCTCCAAGGGCCGCCCGTCGGCTGTCGTGAACAGGGCCTTGACCGTGCCGTCGCTCGCCCGTCGCTGCTCGCGCAGCTCGAGGCTCGAGAACGGAACGTTCTCGCCCAGCCACTCCCGCAAGGGGCCGGGTAGGTTCGTCATCTGCTCGTAGCCTGAGACGCCCTTGGCGGCCCACTCCCATACCTGGCGCGCACGGAACGCGGGCTGGCCGTTCGCGGCCAGCGTCTTGATCGAGGAGTTCCAGATCCATACCCTTATCGTTGCAGCCCATGCGCCTAGCCAAGTATCTGGCCCACGCGGGAGTGGCCTCGCGCCGCGCCGCGGAGACGATGATCGCCGAAGGTCGGGTGACCGTCGCCGGGCAAATCGTGCTCGATCCCGCACGCGACGTCGATGAGGAGAGCTCTCTCGACGGTTGACGGGCGCCCGGTCACCGGGCCTGAGCAACCAGTCGTCTATGCGCTCAACAAGCCGCTCGGAGTGCTGAGCACAGCACAAGACACTCACGGTCGCCCGACTGTCGTCTCGCTCGTCCGGAAGATGAGACGCGGCGCCTGTATCCCGTTGGCCGTCTGGACGCCGATTCGAGCGGGCTGATCCTGCTCACCAACGACGGCGCGCTCGCGCAGCGTTTGACGCATCCGAGCTTTGAAGTACCCAAGACCTACCGCGTGCGCGTGGGTGGGGGGCCTGTTGGCGAGAGCGCACTTGCCAAGCTGCGCGCGGGGGTGCGCTTGGAGGACGGGATGACCGCTCCCGCGCAGGTGCGGCGGGCGGGGCAGGGAGTGCTGGAAGTGACGATCCATGAGGGCCGCAACCGTCAGGTACGGCGCATGTGCGAGGCGGTGGGTCATCCCGTGCTGGCGCTTGAGCGCATCGCGTTCGGGCGGTTGAAGCTCGGAGAGCTCGCCCCAGGCGCGTCTCGACGGCTCAGTGAGGCCGAGCTCGCGCGCCTGCGCGGAGGTCCAGAGGATCGCAAGCAATCTGTGGCGCCCGTGGCGGGGCCGTCGAAGAGGCGTTGGCCTGGGCGCGAGTCGTGAGCGGCGACTCCATGAGCCGGCTCTGAAAGAATCGCGTCGATGCCGCAACGCCTCTATGCCCTGCGGGGCGCGATCTCGGTATCTCAGGACGACGCGCAGGAGATCCTCAGCGCGACGACCGAGCTGATGCAGGAGATCATGCAGCGCAACTCGCTCGGCCCCGATCACGTGGTGAGCTGCATCTTCACGCTCACCGACGATCTCACCGCCGAGTTCCCCGCGGTGGCGGCGCGCGCGCTGGGCTTCGAGCGGGTGCCGCTGCTGTGCGCGCGCGAGATACCGGTGCCGGGCTCCTTACCGCGCGTGATTCGCGTTTTGATTCACTACTACGCGGATGAAGGGAACGAGGCAAAGCATGTCTATCTGGGCGAGGCAGCAAGCTTGCGAGCGGATCTACTTGCCGCGCAGTAGTAGATCTATCGCATACGAGCAAACGCTGAGCTGAAATTGCTTACGGCGTCGTTTGCCTGGGATGACCGCTGCCGTCACAGTCGTCCGCCACAATAGGCCCATGGCACTCGAGTTCTCAGAGCGCATCGCGCGCATCCCCGTCTATCCGGCGGCCGGCGGCTACGCACAGCGCGCGCCGAAGGTGCGCCTGGCATCCAACGAGTCGCCATGGCCGCCACTGCCGGCGGTGATCGATGCGATCCAAGCAGCGCTGCCGACGCTCAACCGCTATCCGGACCCGACCAATTCACTTCTGCGCGAGCGCCTGTCCGAGCGCTACGGCGTCCCGGTCTCGCGGATCGCGATCGGCAATGGCTCGTGCGACATCCTGCTTGCCGCGGGCGAGGCGCTGCTTGGAGCCCGGTGCCGAGCTCGTGTACGCGTGGCCGTCCTTCTCTGTCTACCCGCACCTGAGCGCCGCTTCGGGGGCACGCGCAGTCACCGTTGCACTGGATGCGAACGACTGCCACGACCTCGACGCGATGCTGCGCGAGATCACGGTCGCTACACGCCTTGCGATCGTGTGTAACCCAAACAACCCAACGAGCACCGCGCTGCCGCTGGCGGATATCGCAGAGTTCGTAGCGGAAGTGCCCAAGCACGTGTGCGTAATCGTGGATGAGGCCTACTGCGAGTTCAACCTGCTCGAGGATCCCGACGCGTCGGTCGAGCTGCTTGCGCACCACCCCAACCTTGTGCTGCTACGCACGTTCTCCAAGGTCTACGGGCTCTGCGGCCTGCGCGTCGGCTTCGCGCTTGTGTGGCTCGGAGGATCTGCCGCGCGCGGTCGACCAGATCCGCCAGCCCTTCTTCTGCAACGCCGTCGCCCAGGTCGCGGCGGTGGAGGCGCTCTCGCACCAGGACGCCGTGACCGAGCGCGTCACGCGCACGATCGCCGAGCGCATCTCAGTCGATGAGCGGCTGCGCGCACTTGGGATCGAGCCGGCGCAGTCGCAGGCGAACTTCTGCTGGTTCGCTCTCGGCGAGGACGACCCAGAACAGGCCGCGACGCGCGAGCAGGAGGTGATGCGGGGCCTGGCCGAGCGCGGCGTACTCGTGCGCGGCGGTGGGGCGCTCGGCAAGCCAGGTGCGCTGCGTGTGACCTACGGGACCTCCGAGGAGAACGCGATCTTCCTCGATGCGCTCGCGGAAGTGCTGTGAAAAGTCGGAGACGTCTGCCTCTCAGTGCTGGACCGCCAGTCGAGCGTCTGCTACAAAGCTTGTAGACGATCATGCAGACGACCGCCTTGACATCCGCTTCCGCACTCGCGCCTGCGCGTGCCCGCATGTCCTATTGGTCGTTTCGCTGCGCCTGGCGATTTAGCTAGGCGCTCCGGCCTGGCCTCCACCGTGAGCGGAGGCATCCAAGGCCGCACCGGGTCCCTCCAGGGACCGAGCGCCGTTCTCATCGGCACGCAGCCGAGCGCAATCTCACGGAGACGCACGAGCAGCCACGACCAACCCGTACTTGAAAGGATGAAGCGATGATGATCGTCATGAAGGAGACCGCAAGCGATGAGGAGATCGAGGCGGTGATCGAGAGGATCGAGGGCGCCGGGGCCTTGGCGCACCCGATCAAGGGCGCGCGCCTGACAGTGATCGGCGCGATCGGCGATGTCGAGCAGGATGTCAACGTGGAAAGACTGGGCCTGGAAGGGCAGCCCGGCGTGGATCGCGTGATGCCGATCCTCAAGCCCTACAAGCTTGCCTCCGCACAGATTCGCCACGGTGAGCGCACCGTGATCGATATCGAAGGACGCAAGATCGGCGGCGATCACTTCGCGCTGATCGCGGGGCCCTGCACGGTGGAATCGCGCGAGCAGCTACTGGAGACAGCCGACGTCGTCAAGGAGGCGGGTGTGGCGATGCTGCGCGGCGGCGCCTACAAGCCACGCACGTCCCCCTACGCTTTCCAAGGCCTCGGCCAGGAGGGCCTGCGCCTGCTTGCCGAGGCGAAGGAGCGCACGGGGCTGCCGATCGTGACCGAGCTGATGGACGCACGCGACCTGGAGCCTGTGCTCGAGGTCGCCGATGTGATCCAGGTTGGGGCGCGCAACATGCAGAACTTCCCCCTGCTGGCGGAGATCGGGCGCTCCAAGTGCCCGGTACTGCTCAAGCGTGGCCTGTCGGCGACGCTTGACGAGCTGCTGATGGCCGCTGAGTACGTGCTCAAGGAAGGCAACCGCGACGTGATGCTGTGCGAGCGCGGGATCAAGACGTTCGAGAACAGCTACCGCACCACGCTTGACCTGCAGGCGGTGCCGGTGCTCAAAGAGCTCTCGCACCTTCCGGTCGTCGTCGATCCGAGCCATGCGGCGGGACGGCGCTCGCTGGTGGGGCCGATGTCGCTTGCCGCAGCGGCCGCCGGGGCGGATGGGATCATCGTAGAGGTGCACCCGAACCCCGACGAGGCCCTGTGCGACGGTCCGCAGGCGCTCCTGGCCGACGATTTCGCCGAGTACGCGGCCGCTGTGGAGCGCGTTGCGGCGCTCGCGGGGAAGGTGTTCAGCACGGCGTGAGGCTAGCGGTGCTCGGGGTCGGGCTGATCGGGGGCTCTATCGGCCTGGCCGCGCGCCGCCGCACCGGCGCATACGTCGTCGGCTACGACCGCGAGGCGAGCGCGCTGTCAAGCGCTGTTGAGCTTGGTGCGATCGACGAGCCGGCGTTTGCGATCTCAGATGCGGTGCGCGATGCTGACGTGGTGTTCATAGCCACGCCAGTCGGGGCGGCGACTGACACCGCCCTGCTCGCTCTACAGGCCGCCAGCTCCGAATGCGCGCTCAGCGACGTGGGCTCGACCAAGCGTGCGATCGTCGGTGCGATCTCCGACCCACGTTTCGTCGGGGGACACCCATTGGCTGGAGCGGAGACCGCCGGAGTGGCCAACGCCCGTGAGGACTTGTTCCAGGACGCCACTTGGTATCTGACACCTGCCGCCGGAGCGGCATGGTCCGCCGCCGGTGCCGGCTCGCACGGTGGCAGGGTCGACGCGCCGGAGGAGGTTGGTGCATCCGCGGACGCCAAAGCGACGGTTCCCGTCGATGCCGCGCCGTGGGCGGTTGAGCGCCTGCGCGGGGTCATAGAGCGCATCGGCGGGCGGCCCGCGGCGATTGAGCCCGATGCCCACGACCGTCTGATGGCGAGCGTCTCGCACCTACCGCACGTGCTCGCCAACGTGCTTGTCGCACAGGCCGTGCAGGCCATCGAGTCGGACGGGAGGAGGCTCGACCCAGACGTTCTTCTTGGCTCTGGTCCCAGTTTCCGCGACGCCACGCGTGTGGCTGGGGCAAATACCGCGATCTGGACCGACATATACCTTTCAAATCGCGACCTGTTGGCCGAGGCGCTCGATGGGACAATCCACGAGTTGAATGCTGTGCGCGACGCGCTGAGCGCCGGCGATGCCCAGTGGCTTGCGGCATGGAACGAACGTGCTCGCGTGGAGCGGGCGGGGCTGCGGCGAGCAGGACTCGTCTCGGGCTCGTAGGCTGGATCACGATGGATGTGCGCTTCGAGCCCTCTGCCGGGCTACGCGGTGAGCTGAGGGCTCCCGCCGATAAGTCGATATCTCATCGTGCCGCTCTGCTGGGCGCGATGGCCTCTGAGCCGACGCGGATCGAGAACTATCTGCATGCCGCCGACACCGATTCGACGCTCGCGGCGGTGCAAGCGCTAGGTGCCTTGGTGGACGAGCGTGACGGGGTGATCACCGTACGTGGCACGGGCCTGCGCGAGGCGCGTATACCAGCGGAGGCGATCGACGTCGGTAACGCCGGTACGCTCCTACGCCTGCTGCCCGGCTGGCTGGCTGCCCAGGAGGGACGCTCTTTCACACTTGACGGAGACGAGTCTATTCGCCGTCGCCCGGTCGATCGCGTAGCTGAGCCGCTGCGCTTCATGGGTGCCTCGATCGACGCGCACGAGGGACGCTTTGCGCCGCTGACGATTCACGGTGCACGTCTGCGCTCGATTGCCTACGAGTTGCCGGTCGCATCGGCCCAGGTCAAGTCGTGCGTACTTTTGGCGGCGCTCGCGGCCGACGGTGCTACGACCGTAGGAGAGCCGGCACGTAGCCGTGATCACACCGAGCGCATGCTGCTCCGTGCCGGAGTCAACATCCACCGTAACGGCAAGCATGTAACGGTAGTCAACGCCGACGAGCTCGTACTCGACCGTGTGATCGTGCCGAGCGATCCGAGCTCGGCCGCGTTTGCGATCGCCGCGGGCGTGCTCGTCCCGGGCTCACGCTTGCTTGTACGCGACGTCGGCGCCAACTGGACGCGTACGGGATTCCTACGAATCGTGCAGCGCATGCGCGGGATCGTGCTCGGCGACCTGGAGGACGAAAGCGGCGAGCTGATCGCGGAGGAGCCGATCTGTGACCTCGACGTGGCTCATGGAGCATCTGGAGGGCACGTTCGTCGAACCGGACGAGGTTCCACTAGCGATAGACGAGCTGCCGCTGGTGGCATTGCTGGGCTGCTTCGCCGAAGGGGAAACGGTCGTGCGCGGTGCCCAAGAGCTGCGTGTGAAGGAGTCAGATCGCATCGCGACCGTGGTCGAGGGCTTGCGCGGACTCGGCGCCGACATCGACGCCCTGGAGGACGGCTTCGCTGTGACCGGCACACCCCGAGGGACGCGGGCGGGCGGCTTGCGTGGCGGCACGATCGACGCCGCCGGCGATCATCGCCTGGCGATGATGGGTGCCGTCGCCGGCCTGGCCTCGCGCGAGGGCGTCACGGTGCGCGGGATGGAGGCGGCGGCCGTGTCTTATCCAGGCTTCGTGCATGACATAAGGTCGCTCGCCTCGTGAGGCTTCGCGCTCCCGCCAAGGTCGCGCGTGCGTTTGCTCGAGGGGGCATTCGCCGGCGAGCCGCCCATCGTCTAGGCGTATACAGGCCGTGCTAATCGCGATCGACGGCCCCGCGGGTGCGGGCAAGTCCACGGTTGCGCGTGCGCTGGCGCGCCGACTCGGCTTCACCTATCTCGATAGCGGCGCTATGTATCGCTGTGTTGGGCTGCTCTCGCTCGACTCTCCGGATCGGGAACCGGCGTCGCTTGCGCGCTCGGCTCACATCGAGTTTGTCGCTGGTGTCAGCTCAGTCCAGGGCTCGCGGACAGAGAGGGTGCTGCTCGGCGGGCGTGACGTCAGCGACGCGATTCGCACGCCCGAGGTCTCCGAGGCAGCCTCGCGCGTGGCTGCCGATCCGGGAGTACGCGAAGCGCTTGTGGCCAAGCAGCGCGAGCTGATCGAAAGCGGTGATTGCGTTGCCGAGGGTCGCGATATAGGCACTGTCGTGGCGCCCGATGCGGAGCTGAGGCTCTACCTGACGGCGGACCCCGCAGAGCGCGCTCGTCGCCGAGCGGCCGAGCTGGGCGGCGATCAGGCGACCGTGATGGCCGAGCAGACGCTGCGCGACGCACGCGATTCCAGCCGCGCCCACAGTCCGCTGGAAGCGGCGCCCGGTGCAGTGGTGCTTGACACCACCGGCATGAGCTTCGAGCAGGTGGTCGAGCACATCGTGGGGCTCGCCAACGCGGCGCGCGCATCGGGATGAGGTATGCGGCCGGGCTTATGCCCAAGCCGGCCCCTGTCGTGGCCTGAGGGCCCTTGGCCGGTACTGGCGCCAAGGCCGGTCATACTCACCTGATGCAGAAGGTGGCGATAGTCGGGTATCCAAATGTGGGCAAGTCCTCGCTTGTCAACCGCTTGGCGGGCTCGCGCGAGGCTGTCGTGCACGAGCGCCCGGGGATCACGCGCGATCGCAACGAGATCGAGTGCGAGTGGAGTGGACGCACTTTCACGCTGATCGACACGGGTGGTGTGGACTTCCAGGACGAGGATCCGCTGTCCGGTTCGATCCGCGAGCAGGCGCGTGCGGGCGTGGCCGACGCGCAGGTCGCGGTGCTCGTCGTGGACGCCAAGGCGGGGACCCGGCCCGGCGACGAGGAGATGGCTGAGCTCTTGCGCCGTGCTCCGTTGCCGAGCATCGTCGCCGCCAACAAGTGCGACGGCGTCTCAGATCTGCCGCTGGCCGCCGATTTCCATCGTCTGGGCCTCGGTGAGCCGCTTGCGGTCTCCGCGGCTCAGGGTCTCGGTACGGGTGATCTGCTCGACCGGATTGTCGAGCTGTTGCCGCCTCAGGAGGAGATGGCTGCCGAGGACGACCAGATCCGACTTGCCCTGATCGGTCGCCCGAACGTCGGCAAGTCATCGCTGGTCAACCGTTTCCTGGGCGAAGAGCGCGTGATCGTCTCCGAGCTTGCGGGTACCACTCGCGACGCGATCGACACGCCGCTGATGGTGGACGCCCCCGGTGGAACCGGCTGTCGCCGGCTGATCCTGATCGACACGGCCGGTATGCGTCGCCAGTCAAAGGTCGCCGACTCGGTCGAGTACTACACCACGCTCCGCTCCCAGCGGGCGGCGGAGCGCGCCGACGTCGCGCTCGTCGTATGCGACGCAACCGACGGCGTCACCGCGCAGGACCTGCGCGTCGCCGAGCTGGCTATGAAGGCAGGTTGCGCCACAGCGATCGTGCTCAACAAGTGGGATCTAAACGAAGGAAGCGAGCAGGATCTCGACCACGAACGGGCTGTCGTTGCCGCGAAGCTGCGCCTGCGTCCGCGCGTGCTCACCGCCAGTGCCAAGACAGGCCGCAACGTCTCGCGCCTGATCGCCGAGACGCTTGCGCTCGGGGACCGCCGCCGCCGGCGCATCCCCACGTCTGAGCTCAACCGCTTTCTGGCGGAGGCCGTGCAGGCGCGCCAGCCGCCCGTCGGCACGCGCAGAGGCTCTTCTCAGCATCGCTTGAAGCTGATCTACATGACCCAGATCGAGGAGGCCCCGCCTCGTTTTGCGATCCAGGTCAACTCGCGTGCGCGTGTCACGCGCGACTACGCCTACTTCATCGAGAACCGTCTGCGTGCCCGCTATGGGATGGACGGAGTGCCGCTGATCATCGACTTTGTCGAGCGCGGCACCCGCACACGCGTGCAGGCTGCATAGACTGCTGTCCACTTTCGCAAGCGACGCATGGAGCCGATCCCCAAACCATGAGCCAACATTCCGATAAAGAGTTCCTGTTCACCTCCGAGTCGGTCACGGAGGGACATCCCGACAAGATCGCCGACCAGATCTCAGACGGCGTGCTCGACGCCGTGCTCACCGACGACCCCTACGGCCGTGTCGCCTGCGAGACGCTCGTAAACACCGGCCTGATCGTGGTCTCCGGTGAGATCTCCACCGACACCTACGTCGACATCCCGCACGTCGCGCGCGAGACGGTGCGTCGCATCGGCTACGACAACGCCGCCTACGGCTTCGACTGCGACACCTGCGCGGTCATAAACGCGATCGACAAGCAATCTCCCGACATAGCCCAAGGCGTCGACGCGGCCTATGAGACGCGTCACGACCCGGCTGACGAGGACGAGCTCGACATCGCCGGCGCGGGCGACCAGGGAATGATGTTCGGCTATGCCTCGAACGAGACCGAGGAGCTGATGCCGTTGCCGATCGCACTGGCACACAAGCTCTCCAAGCGTTTGGCCGAGGTGCGCAAGGGTGACGTGCTTCCCTATTTGCGCCCTGACGGAAAGACGCAGGTCACCGTTCGCTATCAGGACGGACGGCCTGTTGAGATCGAAAAGATCCTGATTTCCACCCAGCACGCCGACGGCATCGACTCCGAGACGTTGATCAAGCCCGACCTGCTCGAGCACGTGCTGCGTCCTGTGTTGCCGGTTGAGTTGTACGACGAGAAGAAGCTAATGAAGAACTTCCTCGTCAATCCCACCGGCCGTTTCGTGATCGGTGGGCCGATGGGCGATTGCGGGTTGACTGGGCGCAAGATCATCGTCGACACCTACGGCGGCATGGCACGTCACGGCGGCGGTGCCTTCTCCGGCAAGGACCCTTCCAAGGTCGATCGCTCTGCCGCCTATGCGGCACGTTGGGTTGCCAAGAACATCGTCGCTGCCGGCCTGGCCGACCGGGCAGAGGTACAGGTCGCCTATGCGATCGGCGTCGCGCATCCCGTTTCGGTCATGGTCGAGACGTTCGGCACCGAGAAGATCGGCCGTGGGCAGATCGCAAAGCTGGTCGATGAGCACTTCGACCTGCGTCCTGGGGCGTTCCGCGAGGAGTTGAAACTGCACCGTCCGATCTACCAAAAGACGGCTGCTTACGGTCACTTCGGCCGCGACGACCACGATTTCACATGGGAGAAGACCGACAAGGCTGAGGCTTTGCGTGCGGCGGCTGGACTGGCTGCCACCGGCGCGGGCGTCTGACCGGGAGCACCCGTAGATTGAACGGGTGCCCGCCCCCACGTCCTCGATAGCCCAGGTCGAGCCGATGACGACGGCCCGCGCGTTGCGTGGGC
This sequence comes from uncultured Solirubrobacterales bacterium, assembly GCA_963844095.1. Classification (GTDB taxonomy): domain Bacteria; phylum Actinomycetota; class Thermoleophilia; order Solirubrobacterales; family Solirubrobacteraceae; genus Palsa-744. The sequence goes on along the minus strand of CAWJND010000005.1, from coordinate 912,316 downwards.
CGTTTGACTACCTTCTGCCGCCAGAGCTGCGCGCCGAGGTGACCGTTGGCTCGATGCTTGTAGTGCCATTCGGGCGACGCAAGATCCTCGGCGTTGTCACCGCCCTTTCAGAACACAGCGAGGTCTCTGAGAAGAAGCTGTTGGAGCCGCTACGCGCACTCGAGCTCGGCGTCCCCATCGACCTTGTCGCGCTCGCAGAGTGGCTAGCCGAGGAGTACTGCTCCACGCTCGCGCGGGCGCTTGCGCTGGTGCTGCCACCCGCGGCCACGCGCCGGCTGAGCGGAAGAAAACGTCGTACTCGACCTGCGCTGCCCAAGCACATCCAGCTCGGCGCACGCACTGCCGGGCCGCCCACGCTCACCGCCGAGCAGTCAGCGGCGCTGAGCAATCTCATCCTGGCGCTGCGTAGCGGCCGGTCGCAGACGCGGCTGCTTGCCGGTATCACCGGCTCGGGCAAGACGGAGGTATATCTGCGCACCTGTGCAGAGACGCTGGAGCAGGGACGCGGCGCGATCGTGCTGGTCCCTGAGATCGCGCTCACCACGCAGATCGTCGGGCGCTTCGTCGAGCGCTTCGGCGACACCGTGGCCGTTTTGCACTCCCGCCTGACGGTGGCCCAGCGCCGCGAGGAGTGGCGGCGCCTGCGCGTGGGGGAGGCACGCGTATGCGTGGGGCCACGCTCGGCCGTCTTTGCGCCGATCGAGCGGCTCGGGCTGATCGTGGTCGACGAGGAGCACGATTCCTCCTATAAGCACGAGGGCGACCCGCGCTATGACGCGCGTGCCGTCGCCGCGCGGCGTGTAAGCGATTGCGGCGCACTACTGCTGCTCGGTAGTGCCACCCCGCGTCCGGAGAGCATGCAGCAGGCCACAGCCGCGATACGACTCTCGCGCCGCGTCGATGGTCGGCCGCTACCGCAGGTCACGGTGCTCGATATGCGTAACCAACTGCCCGGCCTGCACCCCCTCACGGCCGAGGCACTGAGGGAGGTGCGTGCGGCGCGTGGCAAGGCGATCGTGTTGCTCAACCGTCGCGGCTGGTCGAACTTCCTCAGCTGTCGTGAGTGTGGACGTGTGTGGGGCTGTCCCGAGTGCGATGTCGCGCTCGTGCTGCACCGCGCGAGCGGGATCGTGGCATGTCACCACTGTGGCCACCAAGAGCAAGCCCCGCGGCGCTGCACGTGTGGCTCGATGTCGGTTGCTCGCCACGGCGCCGGCACTGAGCGCCTCCAGCACGAGCTCGCCGCCACGCTCGACGATGGCGATTTCCCCGTCTTCCGGCTGGACGCGGACACGATCGGCGGTGCGAGCGCAGCGGCCGCGGGCACGGCTGATGGAGTGGGCGACGCGCTTGAGCGAGGCGGAGTGAGCGATCTGTTGAGTCGCTTCGAGGCTGCGCCCGCGGGTGTGCTGATCGGCACGCAGATGGTCGCCAAGGGCCACGACTTCGCCGACGTCACGCTCGGTGTCGTACTGGACGCGGATGCAACCTTGCGCTTCCCCGATTTCCGTGCGGAGGAGCGGACTTTCGCGCTCGTCACGCAGCTTGCGGGCCGTGTCGGGCGGGGCAATGACGGCCACGTGCTCGTACAGAGCATCGCCCCCGAGGCTCGCTCGATCGTGCATGCAGCCGCACACGACAGCGACGGTTTCCTCGCTGGCGAGCTGGAGCGCCGCCACGCGCTTGAATATCCGCCCTTCTCGAGTTTGATCCGCGTGGTTTGCTCTGCCGAGCATTCCACACAGGCACATACCGCGGCTAGGGCTCTGCGTGAGCAGCTGGCTGGTTGTGGCGGCAGCATCCTAGGTCCCGCGGGCCTATTTCGTCTACGCGGACGAGAGCGCCAGGTACTGGTTGTCAAGGCGCCGCCCGCACAGCGCTCGCAAGCGATCCGTCTGATTGGCACCGTGGTTCAACAAGCAGCCGATTCCCGCGCTCACAGGGGCGTTAATTTCAGCGTTGACGTAGACCCCCAATAACTGGTCTGCGAAGGCCCGCCAGCCCGCCTTTGAAGGCTCGCCCTGGTGTCCTGACACTAGACTTGGGGACGATGAGCGACGAAGAGGTGATGGACTCAGAGGTCGAGCCCGAGGAGGGTGCCTCGACGGTAGCCGAGCTCGACCCGGAGACCAGAGCGCGCCGTGACGCGGCCCTGCGTCGTGTGCGCAAGTTCGGCGACCCCGGGCTGCGAGCCACAGCGCTGCCAGTCGATCGTTTCGACGAGTCGCTGGCAAGCGAGGTCGAGCAGATGGGGGAGCTGATGCACGACGCGCTTGGCATCGGCCTCGCGGCGACCCAGCTTGGTGTGCTCCACCGCGTACTTGTCTACCGCGCCTACAGTGATGACCCGCTGACAGCGCTCGTCAACCCCGTGATCGAGTGGGCCGCAGAGGAGCTCGAGACACTTGAGGAGGGTTGCCTCAGCCTGCCGGGCGTACACGTCGAGGTCGAACGTCCCGCGCAGGTGCGTGTGCGTGCCCGGGACGTCGCCGGCAAGGAGTTGGTCATCGAGGCGGAGGGGCTTGAGGCACGCGTCATCCAGCACGAGATCGACCATCTCGACGGCATCCTGATTCTCGACCGGATCCCGCGCGAGTTGCGCAAGCAGACGATGCGCGAAATGCGCGAGGCAGTCGCCGCCGCGAGCGCGGTGTAGGCGCGACGTCTTGATACGCACGGTCTTCCTGGGCACATCCGAGTTCGCCGCGGCTTTGTTGACACGTCTGGTCGGGGAGCGCGGGCAGTCCGACAGCTACGCCCCAACGCTTGTGCTCGCACGCCCGGATCGTCCGGCGGGACGGGGTCGCAAGCTTGCTTCACCGCCGGTCGCCGAGACCGCCCGCGCGCTCGGCCTGGAGCTGGCCCAACCCGAGAGCGTCAACGACCCCGCCACACGCGAGTCGATTGCCGGCCTCGCGCCCGACGTCGTGGTCGTGTGCGCGTTCGGTGCGCTCGTCAAGGAGCCGCTGCTCTCCGACTACGAGATGCTCAACGTGCACCCATCGCTATTGCCGCGGTGGCGTGGCGCCGCCCCGATCGAGCGGGCGATCATGGCCGGCGACGAGCGCACCGGTGTCTCGATCATGCGCCTCACCGCCGGTCTCGACAGCGGACCTGTGTGCCTGTCGGCAAGCGAGCCCATACACGCCGATGACACCTTCGGTTCGCTGGCCGGCCGGCTCGAGCGCACCGGCGGCGATTTGCTGCTCAGCGCCCTTGGGGCGCTGAATCGTGGCGAGGCGCTGGCGTTCGCCGAGCAGAGTGAGCGCACGGTCACATATGCCGAGAAGATCGGACCTGCCGATCGCTTGCTGGATCCGACGCATCCGGCCATCGAACTGGAGCGCGCTGTACGGGCCTTGAGCCCACACATTGGCGCGCGTGTCGAGTTGTCCGACGGCAGTCTGCTGGGCGTTCAGCGAGCTGCGATGGCGAGGCGGCCGGCAGCTGACGCCGGTGAGGGCCTACACACTCGCGACGGCAGGCTGCTGCTGGACTGCGTGGAGGGCCAGCTTGAGCTGCTCGAAGTCCAGCCGCCCGGGAAGCGCCCGATGGCAGCCGAGGCCTTCCTGCGCGGGCACGGCCTGCCATCTCTGTGAGCAAGCACACTCAGGAGGGGCCGGAGCCGACCGGTCGTCCCAGCGGCGGCCGTGGCAAGACTGGCAGCGGCCCAGCGCGTCAGCGCCGCGCAAACGCCCCAATCGCGCCTGCACGGCGTTGTGCCTACACCGTGCTGCGCCGTGTATTCGAGCAGGGCGCCTACGCCGATCGCGCACTGCAAGCCGAGGCTGTCAAGCTCGACGCGCGCGACCGTGCGCTTACAATGCGCCTTGCCTACGGCGCGATCCAACGCCGTGCCACGCTCGACCACGTGATCGAACGTCTCGCGGGTCGCCCCTCCTCACGGCTCGACGCCCCCGTGCTGGCGGCACTGCGGCTCGGCCTGTATGAGCTGCTGTACCTCGACGGTGCTCCCGACCACGCGGTCGTCGCCGACTGCGTCGAGCTCGTAAAGACAGGCCGAAGCTCTGCTTACAACTTTGTCAATGCCGTGCTGCGTCGGGCGACACGCGAGGGAGCCGCGGCGCTGATCGGCGCCTTGCGCGAGGACACGCCCGAGCAGGCAGCAATCGCCCATTCCCATCCACAATGGCTTGCGCGTCTCTGGTGGGACTATCTGGGGCCGGCGGATACGCGTGCCCTGATGGCCGCCGATAACGAACCGGGCGAGCTGGCGCTGCGCGTCAACACGCTGCGAGCCAACCCAGCCGCCGTCGCGGCCGAGCTGGGCGTCCCCACTCACACCGACCCCGAGCTGCCCGAGGCGCTCGTACTTGACGGTCCGTTCGACCTGCACGGCTCCGAGCTGTGGGAGTCGGGCGCGGTCATCGCCCAATCTCGCGCGGCGATGCTGGTAGCACGGGCACTCGATCCTCAGCCGGGCCAGCGAGTGCTCGACCTGTGCGCGGCACCCGGAGGCAAGAGCACGCATATCGCTGCGTCGATGGGGGACGAGGGCGAAGTCGTCGCGGTCGAGCGCAACCGAGCGCGGGCCGCCGAGCTGGACGTCACGGCGCGACGCCTGCACGCCCACAGTGTTCGCGTCGAGCTTGCGGACGCCGTAGAAGCGCGCCCCGAGGGATCGGTTTACGATCGCGTTCTCATCGATCCGCCGTGTTCAGGCCTCGGCACGCTCCAAGCTCGCCCCGACCTGCGCTGGCACATCACGGCCGAGGACATCGAAAAGTTGGCCCAAATCCAGAGGGCGATCCTCGACACGGGCGCCAAAGCGCTCCGTCCGGGGGGCGTGCTGGTCTATTCCACGTGCACCATCTCCCCGCAAGAGAACGAGCAACAGATCGAACGGTTCCTCGATCGGAACTCGGACTTCGCGCTAGAGGACCTAAGGAACGAACAGCAATCCCATATTCACCCAAGCATGCCCGAGGCCCTGCTGACGATGCCCCACCGCGATCACACGGCCGGTTTCTTCATCGCGCGGATGCGGCGAGTAGGGGACCCCTCCACGGGTAGTCTCTGATCGGCATGGACGACGCTCAGCCTACAGCGAAGAAAGATCCGGTCGATCTCGGCCCATTGTGTCCGAACTGCAGCGAGCCGTGGCTGCGGCCCACAAACCTCCCGGGCAGATATCGCTGTGTCTACTGTCTGCACCGTTTCGAGCTGTCCTCGGTATGCCCGAACTGCGGTGAGCACTCGACGATCGTGCGCATGTCATCGACCGCGATTCTCAAGTGCAATAACTGCGGCGACTCAATGTTGATGGCGATCTGACGGCCTCGACTGAGAGGATCTGAGCATGTCAAACGGAGATCTCCTGCGCGAGGTGCGTGTGGCACCGTCAATCCTCTCGGCCGATTTCGCGCGGCTTGGCGAGCAGGTGGGGGAAGTGCTTGCCGCGGGGGCACGTGTCATCCACGTTGACGTCATGGATGGACATTTCGTCCCGTCGATCACGCTCGGCCCGATAGTTGTGAGCGCGCTACGTGAGCAGGTCGAGCGGGTCGGAGCAATGCTCGACGTGCACTTGATGGTCGAGCGCCCCGAGCGCATGATTCCTGAGTTCCTAAAAGCCGGCGCCCATTCGATCACCTTCCACGCCGAGGCCACGCCCCACATCGCCTATACGGCAGGCCTTGTGCGCGAGGGCGGAGCAAGCGTCGGTGTCGCGATCAACCCGGCGACCCCCGTGGGGGCGGTTGCGGAGTTGCCCGATGCGATCGACCTGGTGCTATGCATGACCGTCAATCCGGGCTGGGGGGACAGGCGTTCATCGAGCATTCGCTCGACAAGATCGAGCGGCTGCGCCACATTCTCGGCGACGGCGTTGCGCTCGAGGTCGACGGCGGTATCGACACGGATACCGCCGCGCCATGTCGAGAAGCGGGCGCAAACTTGTTCGTCGCCGGCTCGGCGATCTTCGGTGAGCCCGATCCAGCCACGGCCTATCGTCGACTAGCCGACGCCGCTGGGGCCCTATGACTCGTCCATAAGGGAGGCTTGCGCGGATCGGGCTATGGCGCCAGCGCTGCTGGCATGCTCTGACGCGGTGGCGCCCCACGCCTGTATACAAAGCTCAGCATCAGGGCAAGCAGGCTGGTGGCGCCCAGATATCCGATCTCGGTGCGCAGCAGTTCTTCTGAGACGAGTGGCACCAGCATCCAGGCGACGAACACCACGGCCGCCACGATCCAGCAGGTTGCTGCTGTGCGCGCCTGGTTGCGCGCCAGCGCGGCCTGGTTGAGCGCTCCAGAGGTCAGGTGCATGCCCATGCCAAGTCCGATCAGCGCGAGGCCGACGCGGCCGTATTCGAAGCTCTGGCCAAACAGCGTTTTCATTACCGGTGGTCCAATCGCCAGCAAGCCGAGTGAGGTCGCCAGCGCAAACGCGGCGATCGCCAATACCGTCACGCGGATCGCCTTGGCAAATGCCTGGTGGCCCTCGGTTGCCTCCAGGCCAGTGAGGTGTGGCAGCAATGATGTCTGGATCGCCTGGAAGAGCTGCAGCGGTGCGCGAGCGATCAAAAGCACGTTGAACACGATCCCGGCGAGCGCCACGTTGGTCGAGGTGATGTCTACGGTCAATACCGCGGCGTTGAGCAGCGTCTGCTCGGAGAGCATCACGCCGGAGACAGCAAACGCAAACCCCGAGCCGCGCCGCAGCGACAACTCGTCTGCCGCCACCGCCTCCTCAATGCCCTCAGTCCCAGGCCCCGCCAAGGCCGCGTCCAGCTCCTCGAGATCCTCCATCTCCGGCTTCCCGCGAAGCTCGCTGGAGCGTCGCGCGAACGCCATCGGCACGACGACGAGCGAGACGAACGGCGCCGCCGCGATTCCCAGCACGACCGCCGTCTGCCCGTGGGCGATGCCGAGCGCCACAGCCAGCGCAAAGCAGAGGCGCGAGAGCGATTCGATCAGTACCAGGCCGCCGAACAGTCCAAAGTATTCGTGCCCTGCCAGCCAGCCACGGGCGAAGTAGCTGGCGGCATATACAAGTGTGCCGACCACCAGCACCCAATACAGCGCGGCATAGTGGTCGAAGACGTTGTCGATCAGCACTTCGTGCAGCGCCAGCGCAAGGATCAGGAATACCAGCGCGAAGCTGGCCTGGATCGCGATCGGCACACGCACCGAGTGCTGTTCATGCCCGCGTGCGCGCCGGTCGGCGATCGTGCGCGAGAGCAGCTGTTCGATCGGCCGGTAGATGACCGAGATGATCACGAACATGATCGACCACAACAGGTCGAGCCGCTTGGCCGAGACTTCCCCGAGCACGTGGCTTGCGATCGAGAAATAGGCGAATGTCAGGACCCCGGTCGAGGCGATCCCGATGGACAGGATGCGCGCCCCGCTGCCATAGCCAGAGGAACGCTGGGCGGCGCGATACTGCGTCCTCGGCCGCTTGTGTGCGGAGCACACTGCGCGTCCTGCGTCCTCATATGGGGGTTGGTTTGTCAAGTGGGCGTGTTGGGGTTGCTCGCGTTTTGGTGGGTGTGGGTGTGGGGCGTGCGGTGTTCTCGGGGCGTCACGGGCGGTGTCTGGGCGTGTCGAGTGCTGTTTCAGCCTCATATGCGAGGGCTGGGTACCTCATGACCGCCGATTCGTCGCGGGGCGCGCAGTCTTGTGGCGGGCGCGGCCAGCACCTTGGTGGTGTTGGTTGCCCGAGGACGCAGCGCGGGCCCGCTAGCCGCGACAGGCCAGGTCCCGGTGGTTCCCGTGTCGCCCCGACAGCACCGTCGTTGCTGGCGGGGAGTGGTGTTGTGGGTTGGTGTTCAGGTGAGTTGGCCGACCTCCCAGGCGAACGCGGCGAGCTCGCGTGCGAGCGCGATCGTGACGATGTTCGCGGGCTTACCGCGCTCCAGGCGCAACCGCTTGTATTGGTGGTGCAGGCGTCGTTGGGCACGCCACGCGATCTCGCACGCGCGGGGGTCTTGGCCGTCTTGGCGACGCTTGAGGACCGTCCCGATCGCTGGGGTGTGACGGTAGTGGTGTGCTGCCTCGACGAGCAGTCTGCGGGCGTGTGGGGAGCCGGCCTTGGTGATCGGACCGCGACGGGTCTGCTCGCCGGAGGAGTGCTCGCTGGGAACGATCCCGAGATAAGAAGCGAGTGTGGCGGGGTGCTTGAAGCGGTGGAAGTCGCCGATCTCGGCGCACAAACCGAACGCGGTAGTCGAGTTGATACCGCGCATGCAGCGCAGAGCAGCGATCGTGGTCGCCCATGGGCTCTCACCCCAGGTCTCTTCGATCGCGCCATCGAGCGCGCAGCGACGTTGTTCGAGCGCACGAACACCCGTCACATAATCGGCGAGCACCGCACGCGAGGGAGCGTCATCGAACTCCAGTTGCTTCAGCCACTTCCAGTGCGCGAGCGTCCAGTTGCTCCCCGGGCCGGGAAAACGTATGTCGCGGCGCAAGAGGAGCTTCCCGAGACGGTGACGGGCGCGCATCAGATCACCACGCGCTGCCTCTCGGCAACGAGCGAGGTCACGGTAGCTCTCTTCCTCAATGGTGGGTACGCGCACGAAGGAAAGCTCTCCGGCGGCCAACAGCCGCGCCAAACGCTCCGCGTCGCGACGGTCGGTCTTGATCCGCTCGTGCGGGCGACGCAGGATCGAACCGGGGGCGCAGACACGAACATCCAGTCCCAGCTCGGCGGCTGCCCTCGCGAGCCCGTACCCCATCGGGCCAGCCTCATACGTCGCAAGCACTCTCCCTCCGAGCCCCCGCAGATACCCAATAGTCTCGCTCGGCGGCCCGTTGACCCTCCGGAACGTCAGCTCGCCCGTTGCGAGTTCCAGCGCAGCGGCCTGCGTCGCCGTCCCGTGCACATCCAACCCGACGACCGTCCTATCGTTCAGCATGTCGGCACCTCCCATGACTCAGGGTGTCGGCCGGAGGGCCATCCTCCAGCCCAGTCCCCGCACACTCATGCGCGGGGTGCCGACCATCACTACCGCTCACACCGATCGACACAACCCATACGGTCTTGTCTCGCTTGCCCATCGCCCCTCTGGCGGGCGGTGGATTAGAGGCGGACAAGCAGCATCGTCCAAGGGAACGGCGAGCGCGCCTCGACGACGTCTCCATAGCGCGAGAGCAGCTGCACGAATGAGCGCTTGGACCAGTGGTTTAGGTGTCCGGGCGTGTTGCCAAGCTGCGACCAGTAGGCGCCGCGAGCCATGTTCAGCATCCGCCACAAAGGCTCGCGCGGCACCGAGACGAGCAGCCGGTGCTCGGCACAGCGGGCCATCTCCGCAAGCGTGTGCTCAGGATCGGGCACGTGCTCGAGCACCTCGATCGCGCAGGCAACATCGAACTCGTTATCGGCGAACGGCAGGTTCTCGGCGCGCATCACCTTGTATTCGAGGTTCGGGGCTTGGCGCTGCTCCCAGCCGGCCTGGATCGAGGGCTCCTCGAGGTCGATTCCCACGACGCGGCTCCCCTGGAGTCGCTGCGCCCACTCGTGTACGAGCACGCCCTCTCCGCAGCCGACATCCAGCAGCGAGCAAGGGCTGGCGGCGGCAAACAGTTCGTCGAGCGTGCGCTCGAAGCCGGCCATCGTGCGCCGCACCAGCGGGTTGGTCGAGCCGTACTTGTCGTAGGTGTTGCCGGTGACGACGCCGTCCTTCGACACGGTCACGCCGCTGCTCATACCTCCACCGCCCTCTCCGATTCGCGTCTGCTCTGGGGGTGGTCATCGGCAAGTGGGCCCGCGTCCTTGGAGCCCATCTGGGCCGAACTGGCTTCGTAGTGAGAGGGCTCGACACCGAGTTGCAGCTCGATCCTGCGCACCCGCTCAAAAGTCTTCTGCGTCATCACGCGTTGGGCGGCCAGCAGATCGCCGATCACGCCAAGTGCCCACAGCACAACCGCCGCGATGAACAGCACGGCCCCCAGGATCAGCGACTGCACGTGTCCCTTGCCGTTACCTTCGGCATAGGCGACAACGAAGCGAATCCACACGCCAAGCGCCGCCACGCCGATCACCGCTGCCAGGCTCCAGAACACGCGCAAGGGCTCGTACTGCGCGTATATACGAAAGATCGAGATCGAGTTGCGCCGTACATAGGCGCCCATCGAGGGAAACAGGCGCGACTCGCGCGTCTTTGGGTTGGTCCTGATCGGGACATGGTCGATCGCGACCAGCTGCTTGCCGGCCTGGATGATCGTCTCCAGCGTATAGGTGAATTTCGAGACCACCAGCATCTGGATGGCGGCCTCGCGGTTGTAGGCCCTGAAGCCCGAGGTCGTGTCTGGGACAGAAGTGGAGGAAGCCTGGCGCACGACCCACGAGCCAAGGCGCTGCAGGATCTTCTTCAGCGCCGAGAAGTGCTCGATGTTGCTCACTTCGCGATCGCCCACCACCATGTCGGCGCGACCCTCGAGGATCGGTCCGACCAGCTTGACGATGTCCCCGCCGTAGTACTGGTTGTCGGCGTCGGTGTTCACCACGACGTCAGCCCCAAGCTTCAAGCAGGCATCCAGCCCAGCCTGGAAGCCGGCGGCCAGCCCCTTGTTGTTGGTGAGGCGCACCACGTGGTCCACGCCGTGTGTGCGTGCGACGGCGATTGTCTCGTCGGTCGAGCCGTCGTTGACGATCAGCCACTCGACGACGTCGAAGCCAGAGATCTTGCGCGGCAGGTCGGCAAGCGTGGCGGGCAGCTGCTCCGCCTCGTTGAAACATGGGATCTGGATGATTAGCTTCACCGGCCAAAGCCTATCCCCTCTAGGCTCTACGGCCGGATGGCAAGCGCGACGCTGACACGGTCTGGGCCAGGCGATGAGGGTGGCTCGCTGCATTGGCTGCGTGCAGTGCCGGCATCGGTATGGGCGAAGCTTGCATTTGCCGCGATGTGCGTACTGGCGCTAGTCGGTTACTTCGCATTCCCCACCTATCCGACTTACGACTCCTTCTACGCGCTGCTGTGGGGGCGGGACCTGCTGCACCTGCACATGCCCGACTTCAGCGTCTATCGCGGACCGACCGAGCACCCTCTCGCGATCGCCTTTGGTGCGCTCTGCTCGATCGTCGGCCAAAGCGGCGCACGCCTGGTAGTGCTCGGCTCGATCGTCTCCTTCGTCGCGCTGGTCGCCGGCCTCTACCGGCTAGGCAGGCTCTGCTTCGGCCCGATCGTCGGCGCTTTCGCCGGGCTGCTCGTGCTCAGTCGCTTCTTCATCGAGAACCTCGCCGCCCAGGGCTACCTCGACATCAGCTATGTCGCGCTCGTGGTATGGGCTACAGCCCTTGAGATAGAGCGCCCGCGGCGCGGCCCGCTCGTGTTCCTGTTGCTTGCCGCCGCCGGTCTACTGCGCCCCGACGCATGGGTGCTGAGCGGCGTCTACTGGCTGTGGTGCGCCTACCCAGCCGACACCCAGACGCGCCTGCGCTATCTGGCGCTGGCCGCGATTGCGCCGCTGTTGTGGATCGGCGTCGACGCAGTCGTCACAGGCGATCCGCTCTACTCGCTGCACTCCACCTCGGGGCTCGCCTCCGAACTGGAACGTACGCAGGGCTTCTCAAGCGTGCTCTCCTCGACCTGGAACTACGCGGTGCGGATCGACAAGTTGCCAGTGGTGCTCGGCAGTATCGCCGGCGCGTTGATCGCGATCTGGCTGACCCCGCGACGCGTGCTCGTGCCACTGGTCGTGCTCGCGACGCTGTTGTTCGTGTTCGTTGCCGAGGGGGCGGTCGGTGCGTCGGTTGTGGATCGCTACATGATCGGCTCCTCGGTTGTGATGCTCGTCTTCTGCGCGGTCGCGGTCGGCGGTTGGTCGATGCTCGAGCCCGCGACAGCGTTGAGGCGCGTATGGATGGTGGCGGCCGCGCTGCTCATCCTCTACGGCGCCGCTTCCGCCGCGAATACGCTCAGCCTCTCAAGCCTGCGCACCACGCTCGCCGACCACGAGAACTTCCACGAGGGGCTTGCCAGTGCCCTCCACAGTCCGGCCGTGGCGGCTGAGCTGAAAAGCTGTCCCTTGCTGTCTTTGCCGAACAACAAGCTGATCCCAGATGCGCGCTGGATCCTGGGTAGCACGGGTCAGCGCGACATCGTCGCTCGCTCCGAGGCCAGCGCGGACGCACTCAAGGGCTCCTATCAGCTCGAAGATCGGCTGCGTCGTGGCAGTGTCGCTGTCTACCCGCTCGGCGAAGCGGTGTTCGTCGATGCGATCGTGGACGTCGGCGACGACCCACGCAATCAGGTACCGCCGGCAAACTACAAACGCTTGTACACAAGTCGCTACTACGCCGTGTATGCCAACTGCTGAGCACAGCGCGCATGCCGCCGGCTGAATCGGACAGCAGCTCGACGCACGTTCGCAGCTCCCGTGTGCACGACCCGCGCGATCCGCAGGAGGAGAAGGCAGCGGATCGCGAGGGACGACTTTGGGCGTGGTGCGGGCTTGCGCTGGTCCTATGCGTCGCGCTCGGCCTGCGCCTGTGGGGCATCAAGGAGGGACTGCCCTACGTCTACAACATCGACGAGGCGGGCCATTTCGTGCCGAAGGCCGTCACGATGTTCTCCGACGGGCTGAACCCGCGCTACTTCGTCAACCCGCCCGCGCTCACTTACGTATTGCACTTTGTGTTCGACGCTTGGTTCGGGGGCGCCCACGGCGTGCACGGCGAATACGCGCGCGACCCTGGCGAAGTGTTCCTGGTGGGGCGGGTGATCGTTGCTCTGCTGGGAACCGCTGCCGTCTGGATGCTGTACCTGCTCGGAGCCCGTCTATTCGATCGTCGTATCGGTCTGCTCGCGGCCGCGATCGAGGCGGTCGCGTTCCTGCCGGTGTCCTACGGGCATCTGGCGCTCAACGATGCGGTCACGCTACTGCCGCTGACGCTGTCGCTCTTCGGCAGCGCTGGTGTGATGCGGTACGGGCGAAGGCGCGACTATGCGCTCGCTGGAATCGGCCTTGGGCTGGCGTGTGCGAGCAAGTACACGGCCGGCATCGCGATCGTGCCGCTCGTCGTGGCCGCCGCCGCGCACTATCTGGACTCGATCGATGCGACGCGCGTCCGTCCGGTCCGTGGTCAGCCGACCGGCGGCCACGTGGCTGCCGGGCAGCCCGGGCGTCGCGTGGCGATCGGCGTAGCGCTTGCGGGGGTTTGCGCGCTTGTCTCGTTCTTGATCGCCAACCCTTACGCGCTACTGGATTTCAAACTGTTCTACTCCGAACTGGTACACCAATCGAGCCTCTCAGACGAAGCGCAAGGCAAGCTAGGTGCGCCCAAGGAGATCGGGATCTTCTACTACCTCTGGTCGTTCTCGTGGGGTCTCGGCTGGGTGCCGGCTGTGGCCGCACTCGGTGGTGCGATCACGATCTGGCGCCGCCACGCGCGCATCGGTTGGCTGCTGGTGCCGGCGGCGATCCTGTTCCTGGCGTTCATGGGTCTTCAGGATCGTTACTTCGGCCGCTGGCTGCTGCCGATCTTCCCGATCGCTTGCGTGCTTGCCGCTTATTTCGCTTTGCAGCTGGTGCGCGTTGTCGTCGAAAAGGCGATGCCCCCCGCGCGCGCGGGGGGCATGCCGCCCAGCGCGTCCCGCCGCATACGCCTTGCGCTGCTCGTCGGGGCGCTCATGGCGATTGTGCTGCTCGCCCAAGGCGTCGTCTACAGCGTCCACAACGACCTTGTGCTCTCACGCGCGGACACGCGCAACATCACGCGAGCCTGGATGGTCGCCCACGTGCCACGCGGTGCCGCGATCGTGGTCGAGCCGGTCGTGCTCGACTCGTGGATCGAAGAAGGTTTGGGCGCTTCGCGCTCAGACCGCTGGCTGAAGTACCAGTCGCTGCAATCGGTGATCGCGCCGGACGGGAGCCTGGCTCCGCAGACGATTCACCAAGTGGCCCTCGAAGATTATGAGACGACGCTCAGCCCGGCCTTGATCGGCTGGTATGAGCATCTTGGCTACTGCTGGGTGGTGGTCGGCTCCACCGAGTCCGGTCGCGCGCTTGCCGATCCGCGCGCCGCACCGTTTGCAAGCGCCTACTACCACGCATTGGCCACCCAGGCGGAAGTCGCCTACCGCGTCTCGCCCTACTCGCCGGGGAGTAGCCCGACGCGGTTCGGCTTCGACTGGTCGTTTGACTATTACCCGCTTTCCTATGCGCATCCTGGGCCGGAAATGACGGTGTATCGCCTTCGCGGTGGGCGCTGCGCCCGTAGTCGTTAGGGCGTCAGGCCCTATCCTGGAGGAAGGCATGGCGATCACCACAGACACCGACCGGGCGCTCCTCGGGCGAGCGATCGAGCTTGCGCGCAACGGCGCCGAGCGGGTCAAGCCCAACCCGCTCGTGGGGGCGATCGTCGCGCGCGACGGCGAGGTTCTGGGCGAGGGCTGGCACGAGCGCTACGGTGGCGCGCACGCTGAGGTCAACGCGATCGAAGCTTGCGGACCCGCGGATCTGACCGGGACGACCCTGTACGTGTCGCTCGAGCCATGCTGCCATGTTGGCAACACACCGCCCTGCACCGACGCGATCATGCGCGCAGGCATTGCGCGTGTCGTCGTGGCTTCTGATGACCCGACCGAGAAGGCCTCCGGACGCGGCCTCGGGATTCTTCGCGACGAGGGCGTCGAGGTGGTGGTCGCCGACGGCGAGCTGGCCGCCAGTGCGCGCCTGATCAACCAGGCGTTTCGCAAGCATGCACGCGTGGGGCGCCCATGGGTGCTGTTCAAGTCGGCGATGACACTCGACGGCAAGGTCGCCACCAGGGCGGGCGATTCGCAATGGATCAGCGGCGAGGAAAGCCGGCTGCTGGCCCATACCTGGCGGGCTTCTGTGGATGCGGTCGTGGTCGGGATCGGCACCGCACTCGCCGACGATCCGCAGCTCACCGCTCGACCCGACGGGATCCCGGCCGAGCTCCCTCGTCAGCCACGGCGCGTCGTGTTCGACTCGCTCGCGCGTCTGCCAATCTCCTCACAACTCGTTGCTGCTGCTGAGCAGGTTCCATTGACTGTGTGCGTCTCGCGGGCGGCCGCCCGCACCGACACCGATGCGCTGGAGGCCGCCGGTGCGCAGGTGCTCCTCGCCACGGGTCAGAACGAGCCTGCACGCGTGCGCTCGGCACTCGACCAGCTTGGCACGAGCGGGATTGCCTCAGTGCTGCTGGAGGGGGGACCACATCTTGCGGGAGCGTTTCTCGACGCGGGCGAGATCGACGAGATAAGGCTCTTTCTCGCCCCGATCCTGCTTGGCGGCCGCACCGCGCGCGATCCGCTTGAGGGCGAGGGTGTCGAGCGCATATCCGAGGCGTTGCGCGCGCTCAGCTTCGACTGCGACCGTGTCGGCGACGACCTGTTGGTCTCTGCGCGCCTACGTGAGTGGTGATCGATCGATGAGTCCAAAGACGACCACCATGCCAAGATGTTCACCGGCCTGATCGCGGACATCGGAAGCGTGAAGATCATCGAGCGTAACGCCGACGGCGCCACGCTCGAAATTTCGACGGCGCTTGCCGGCGAGCTGGCCGAGGGCGATTCCATTGCGGTCAACGGCGTGTGCTTGACAGCCACCGCGATCAACGAAAGTGCCTTTCGCGCTCAGGCGATGCAAGAGACGCTGAGGCGCTCCTCGCTACAGCAGTTGCGGCCTGGCTCTCCGGTCAACCTCGAGCTTGCGCTGCGAGCCGATGGGCGCCTCGGCGGACACATCGTGCAGGGCCACGTTGACGGAACTGGCACGATCGCCGGACTACGCGACGAGGGGTTCGCGCGGGTGCTGGATATCGATGTGGATGACGAGTTGGCGCGCTACCTAGTGGAGAAGGGCTCGGTAGCGCTCGACGGGGTCAGCTTGACAGTGAGCGAGCTTCGCGATGGGGGTTTCTCGGTATCGCTGATCCCAGAGACGCTAGTACGCACGAACCTCGGGGAGGCGCAGGTCGGGGATCGGGTCAATCTCGAGGTTGACATCCTCGCCAAGCACATAGAGCGACTCATGGAGGCCCGCGTATGAGCCAGTCCAAGACAACCACGCCGTTCGCGACCGTCGAGGAGGCGATCGAGGAAATCAGGCAGGGCAAGATGGTCGTCGTCTGCGACGACGAAGATCGTGAGAACGAGGGCGACGTGGTGATGGCCGCCCAGTTCGTCACGCCCGAGGCGATCAACTTCATGGCCAAGGAGGCGCGCGGCTGGATCTGCCTGGCTTTGACCCCCGAGCGCTGCGACGAGCTCGACCTGGAGCTGATGACGGCCAAGAACGAGTCAGCTCTGCAGACCCCGTTCACCGTCACGATCGAGGCGCGCGAGGGTGTCACGACGGGCGTCTCCGCGCACGACCGCGCCCGCACGATGCAGGTCGCCATCGACCCTGCGTCCAAGCCAGGCGACCTGGTGCAGCCAGGCCACGTGAGCCCCTTGAAGGCCAAGGCCGGCGGGGTTCTGGAGCGCACCGGGCATACCGAGGCCAGCGTTGACCTGGCGCGCCTGGCCGGGCTGATCCCCGCCGGCGTGATCTGCGAGGTGATGAACGAGGACGGCTCAATGGCTCGCGTTGCGGACCTCGCGCGCTACTGCGAGCGCCACGAGCTGAAGATGATCACGATTGCCGATCTGATCGCCTACCGCCGGCGCAACGACCGTCTGGTCGAACGTGTCGTGGCCACACGCCTGCCGACGGCCTTCGGCGACTTCGAGGCGGTCGGCTACCGCTCGCTGGTGGATGACAAGCACCACGTCGCGCTCGTCAAGGGCGAGGTTGCGGGACGCGATGACGTACTCGTGCGCGTGCACTCGGAGTGCCTGACCGGCGACGTGTTTCATTCGCTGCGCTGTGACTGCGGCGAGCAGCTCACCTCTGCGCTTTCGATGATCGAGCACGAGGGCGAGGGGGTCCTGCTGTACCTATCCCAAGAGGGCAGAGGCATCGGCCTGCTCAACAAGCTGCGTGCCTACCGCCTGCAGGAGGACGGCCTTGACACAGTCGAAGCCAACGAGCGCCTAGGGTTGCCTGCCGATCTGCGCGACTACGGCATCGGTGCTCAGATCCTCGTGGATCTCGGACTCAGCTCGATTCGCATCCTCACTAACAACCCCAAGAAGATCAAGGGTCTGGAGGGCTACGGCCTGTCGGTCAGTGCGCAGATTCCGATTGAGCATGCCCCCAACGAGCACAACGAGGCATACCTGCGCACCAAGGCCCAGCGCATGGGCCACATCCTGCACCACCAGGGGCTCAACCTCGACGAGGAGCTCCTGCATTCCGAGCGCGAGCAGGATCGCGAGCGCGGCAAATGAGTTTCGCGATCGTCATCGGGCGCTTCTATGAGGAGCTGGCCGAACGTCTGCAGAAGGGTGCTCTTGAGGCATTTTCCGAAGCCGGATGCTCAGACGTGGAGGTGTTCGACGTGCCGGGCGCCTTCGAGCTGCCGCTTGCGGCCAGCTATGCGGCGAAGACCGGACGCTTCAAGGGTGTCGCATGTCTTGGTGCTGTGATTCGTGGCGAGACAAATCACTACGACTACGTGTGCTCGGAGACCGCCCGCGGAATTCAGCAGGTCGCGCTCAGCACGGGTGTGCCGTGTGCCTTCGGTGTGCTCACGTGCGAGACGATGGAGCAGGCACTGGCCCGCACAGGCGGCGGCAAGCGCGATCAGGGTCGGCACGCGGCCGAAGCCGTGTTGAGAATGGCCGCGTTGCGCTCCGAGCTACAGAGCGGCTAGACTGCGCATCCTTATGGCCAAGATATGTCACAGCTGCGGGAAGGGTCCCGCGTTCGGAAATAGTCGCAGTCACTCGATGGTTGCCACAAAGCGGCGTTTCGATCCCAACCTGCAGAAGGTCAAGATCCTGGTCGGCAAGGCGCCGCGTCGCGTATACGTGTGCACGCGTTGTTTGAAGGCCGGCAAGGTCACCAAGGCCCTGTAGGGCCGATAGGCGGCGTCATGCTGCGTCCTCAGTCGCTCATGTGCGAAGCACATTTCGCGGGGTGGGTGGGCTCGTCAATCCTTGCTTGACTTGCCTCTCGACCCTACAGGCGCTTCTATGCATAGCGACGGCCGTTAGTGCTCGGCGACCGGATCGACCGGTGGCTGTGGTGGTATGACAGGGCTGTGAGCATGGTCTTGAGAGCGCCTGAGGGGGCGCGTCCGATGGAGCAGAGCCGGTGACCGACACGAACCTGATTCGCTTCAGAGCCGCCGTGGCCGGTGCGCTTGCGCACTTGGAGTCGCGTCGCGAGGAGGTCAACGATCTGAATGTGTTCCCGGTCGCCGACGGCGATACGGGCGACAACATGGTGTTGACGCTCAGGGCGGTGCTCGATGAGCTCGACCGCCTGCAGGACGGCAACGCGGCGCGCACGATCGATGAGATCGGGCGTGAGGAGATCGTCCAGTCGGTCGCTCGTGCGGCGCTGCTCGGGGCTAGGGGCAACTCTGGCGTGATCCTCTCCCAGCTGATCAGAGGCGCGGCTGAGGAGCTTGTCAGCCGCCCGGGTCAGTTGATCGACGAGACCTTGATCGGGGCCGCGCTTGCCAATGCCGCCGACCGTGCTTATGCGTCGGTACGCGAGCCGGCAGAGGGAACGATCTTGACGGTCGCACGCGAGATGGCCCACGGCATCATGGCCGACCTTGCACACGGCGAGGACGCGGCGCCACTGGGCCCGGCGACCGAGCCACGCGAGCAGGATCTCGCGATCGCAAAGACACTCGAACGCGCTGTTGAGGCCGGCACCGACTCGGTCAAGCGTGGGCCGGAGATGCTCGCCGCGTTGCGCGACGCCGGCGTCGTGGATGCCGGTGGTCACGCGCTGACCGTGATCTTCGCCGGTGTGGTGGCGGCGCTGCGCGACGAGGAGCCACCGGAGCTTGAGCACTATGCGCCAGCCAAGATCACCCATCCTGAGCACAGCTCCAGCACCTACCGCTATTGCACGAACTTCGCTGTCACCGGTCGTGACTTGGCGCCGGCGAGCTTTGCCCCAGTGCTTGAGCGGCTGGGCGACTCGGTGCTTGTCGTCGGCGACGCCAATACGCTGAAGGTTCACCTGCACACGGACGAGCCTGAGCGCACGACCGCGCTGTTCGACGGGGTTGGCGAGGTGTCTCATCTGGACGTGGCCGACATGCGCGCGCAGGTGACTGAACGTGAGCTGCGTTTGGCGGCCGGCCCTCAGAGCAACGGCGGTGGTGCCCATGCAGCAGGCAACGGGGGGTCCGGCAGCAGCGACCCGTCAGCCTCCGCCAAGAAGGCGGGCGCGCGTGCGCGTATGCGCTGCGGCGCTTTGGCGGTCGTCAGCGGCAGCGGACTTGCGCGCATGTACGGCGAGCTTGGTGTGCACACGATCGACGGTGGCCCGACGCTGAATCCTTCGACCTACGAGCTGTTGGCGGGGATTCACGAGGTGCCTGCCGAGGAGGTCATCGTGCTGCCCGGTAGCGCCAATGTCGTGATGGCAGCCGAACGCGCCGCCGAGCTATCGGACAAGCAGGTGCTGGTTGTGCCGGCCACCAGCCAGCAGGCTGGGCTTGCTGTGGCGGTGGCGCTGCAGAGCGACCGCAGCGTCCAGGAGAACGCACAGGCGATGCACGAAGCCCTCAATGCGCTGAGGACCGGTGCGGTTGCGCCCGCCGCGCGTGCGGATGCCCAGGGCCGCTTCCAGCAAGGGGACGCGGTGGGCTTCGTGGAGGAGCAGGTGGTCGCCTGGGGGGAGCCGCGCGAGACGCTGACGGCAGTGCTGCAGGCGCTTGCAGCCGACACGGAGCTGATCAGCGTGCTCGCCGGCGACGGTGCACCTCTGGAGTTGTCTGAGCTGGAGGGCATCATGGATGATCATGTCGAGCTCGAGCTTCGCCACGGTGGCCAGCCGGCCTATTGGTGGCTGCTCGCCGCCGAGTAAAGAGGGCGACCGGTCCCCGGTCGGCTTCGCGGACGTTCTGCCGCTGACACACGCGCAGATGCTGGCCGCCCCGGTGCGCTGGCCGCGGCCCTCGCGGCTGGCAGAGCCGTTGGACCTCCCGGCAGGCAAGACGACCGATGGGATGGCGGCGCTCGGGATCGAGACGGTCGGCGATCTGCTCGAGCACCTGCCGCGCGACCATCGCGAGGCGCGCATGGTCGCTGCGCTGCGCACCGGCGAGCAGGCGACCGTAGCGGTGCAGGTGCGTTCGATTGCAAGTCGGGCGGTGCGCAAGCGCGGCATGCGCGGGCTTGTCGAGGCCAGCGTGTTCGACGAGAGCGGCTCGATGCGAGCGACCTTCTTCAACCAGCCCTGGCTTGCCAGCCGCTATCCGCCCGGCACGCGCCTGGTGCTACACGGCAAGGCCGACCGTGGCGGACGCTTTCGCGTCTCCCACCACGCGATCGGCTCGGAGATCGCTACCGGTGAGACGGGATCGGTCGCCCATTATCCGGCGAGCGAGGGTGTGAGCTCCACCCAGATCCTGGCGCTCGTACGCGAATGCCGACAGAGTCTTGCCGACATCGTCGAGCCGCTCAGCGCCGGCGTGCGCTTCGCTGAGCGTCTGCCCGCACGGGCGACGGCGCTTGGCGCGATGCATTTCCAGGGCGCGGGGGCTCAGGCTGAGCCTGCGCGCGAACGACTTGCTTTCGAGGAGCTGCTGCTCAGCCAGCTGATTTTCCTGATCCGCCGTGGTAGGCGGGCGGCGCAAGGACGGGCTCTGAGTTTGAGTGAGCCGGCGAGCTTGAGCTCACGCTGGCTCGGAGATGGACTGCCGTTCGAGCTGACCGGCGATCAGCGCAAGGCGATCGCGATGATCACAAAGGATCTCCAACGGGAGCAGCCGATGCAGCGGCTGCTGATGGGGGAGGTCGGCAGCGGCAAGACCGTCGTTGCCCTGCACGCGATGCTGCGCGCCGTCGAGCACGGCGCGCAAGCGGCGCTGATGGCGCCAACCGAGACGCTCGCCCAACAGCACTTCGCGACGGTGCAGCGGCTGCTCGGTGGCGAGTCGGTGACTGTGGCGCTGCTCACCGGCTCGACTGCCGCGGCGCGAAGGGCCGACACACTCGGCAAGCTCTCGAGCGGCGAGCTGTCGTTGGTGGTGGGTACGCACGCGCTGATCGAGCCCTCGGTGCGCTTTCGTGAGCTGGCCGTGGCCGTCGTGGACGAGCAGCATCGCTTCGGTGTGCGCCAGCGTGCGGCTCTGGAAGGGCAGGAAGGACAGGAAGGACAGGAAGGACAGCTGGCAGGTCAGAGGGGGCGTTCCCGGCGTCCACATGTGCTGCACATGACAGCTACGCCGATCCCGAGGACGCTCGCACTTGCGCGTTACGGCGACCTCGATCGCAGTGTGCTGCGCGAGTTGCCGCGCGAGCGCAAGCCGATCGCCACGAGCATCGTGACTGGTGGAGATGGGCGCGAGCAGGCCTATCGCGTACTGCACGAGCAGTTGCGGGCCGGGCGCCAGGCGTATGTTGTTTGCCCGCTTGTCGAGCAAGCGCCGCGGGAGGCCACCGGGCAGGATCAAGGTACGCCCGCCAGCGGCCAAAGCCAGTCCACGCGCGGGCGCGAGCAGGCCGAGCCGGTGGGCGAGGTAGGTGAGGCCAAGGCGGCGACGGCCGAGTTCGAGCGTCTGCGCGCCGGTGAGCTTGAAGGCTGGAGTCTTGCGCTCCTGCACGGACAGATGCGCCCGCGCGAGAAGCAGCAGGCGATGGAGGCGTTCGCCTCTGGGCGCGCGCAGGTGCTGGTGGCGACGACTGTGATCGAGGTCGGCGTGGACGTGCCCAACGCGACCGTGATGCTGGTCGAGAACGCTGAGCGCTTCGGCATCTCTCAGCTGCACCAGTTGCGCGGACGCGTGGGCCGCGGCGAGCACAGCTCGACCTGCATGCTCGTTGGACCGGCCGGCTCCGCTCGCTTGCGCGCCCTCGCCGAGCACTCCGACGGGTTCAGGCTCGCCGAGATCGACCTGCGGCTGCGCAAGGAGGGAGAGCTGATCGGCACGCGCCAGTCTGGCGTCGGTCAGTTCAAGTTCGCGATCCTGCCCGAGGACACCGACTTGTTGGAGCGCGCTCGGGCGCGGGCTCGCGCAATCCTCGTGGAGGATCCCGGCTTGAGCGGGCCGACGCACGGGCTGCTTGGTGCGGAGCTGGAGCGTATTTTCGGCGCGGAGGCGCTGGCGCCGATCCCGGCATGAGGGTGATCGCGGGACGTCTAGGCGGCCGGCGTTTGAGCGCGCCGCGTGGGCGCACAACACGGCCGACCTCCGATCGTGTGCGCGAGGCGCTGTTCTCGATGCTCGGACCGATCGACGGGGCGAGCGTGCTCGACCTGTTCGCCGGCACCGGCGCCCTCGGCATAGAGGCGCTCTCCAGGGGCGCTGGCAAGGCCTTGTTTGTCGAGTGTGACACTGCCGCGGTGGCTGCTCTAAAGGGTAATCTCGCGCGTTTGGAGCTTGGCGAGCCGCAGGCGCGGGTACGGGTTGGCGAGGCGCTCTCGGCACTGCGCAGCGCACGCAGAGCCGGCGAAACGTACGATCTCGTGTTCGTCGATCCTCCATACAGCCAGCTGCGCGACTCCGAGCGCGAGCTGTCGGCGCTGTTGCCGACAGTGCTCGCCCCCGGCGCGCGTGTGGTGGTAGAGAGCGATCGACGGGCGCCGGCCGAGCTGCCTCTGACCGTGGCGCAGCGCAAGCGCTACGGCGACACCACGATCACAATCCATAGCACAGAGGACAAGGATGAGCGTTGACAAGTCGATAGCAGTCTGCCCGGGCTCCTATGACCCGATCACAAATGGCCACCTGGATGTGATCCGCCGTACGGTTGACCTGTACGACGAGGTCATCGTCGCGGTCGTCAACCGCTCGGTGCGCAAGGATGCCACGCTGTTCGGGATCGAGGAGCGAATGGCGTTTATCGAAGAGGCGCTCGCGGATGTTCCGAATGTGCGCGCGCAGCCGTTCAACACGCTTGTCGTGGACTTCGCCAGAACGGTTGGAGCGAAGGCGATCGTCAAGGGACTGCGGGCGATCTCGGACTTCGAGTACGAGTTCGAGATGAACCAGCTCAACCGCAGACAAGATCCCGAGATAGAGTCGGTGTATCTGATGGCCTCACCGCAATACAGTTTCCTGTCCTCGAGCGGCGTCAAGGAGCTGGCGACGTTCGGCGGACGAATCGACGATCTTGTGCCGCTACGAGTGGCGGCGCGCTTGCAGGAAGAGCTCGCGCGCTGACGAACTTTGGTTGACGTGAGACCCTTCATATCCTTTTCTTATGTCGTGGGGCCATACCGGATGCTCCACGGAGGTGATCGCTGATGGACGTGCTGGTGCTGATCGACAAGCTCGACGACTTGGTGCACAACGCCAAGTCGGTGCCCATGACCGACCAGGTCAGGGTCGACAAGGAGGAGATCTACGACATCCTCGACCAGATGCGCGCGACGATCCCCGAGGAGATCAAGCAGGCACGCTGGATCGTCAAGGAGCGCCAGGAGATGCTCGCCGAGGCCAAGAAGGAGGCCGAGCGCATCGTCAAGGAGGCGCGTGAGCGCCAGGAGAAGCTGGTGGGCGAGGAGGAGGTCACCAAGCAGGCCGAGCGCGCCGCTGAGGACATCGTTGAGGATGCGCGAGCGCGTGAGCGCGAGATCCGGCTTGGCGCCGAGGACTACGCGGATGAGATCCTTGGCACGCTCGAGGTCAACTTGTCGAAGTTCATCGCTGCCGTGCAGCGTGGCCGCGAGCGCCTGCAGGGCAAGGACGAACCGGCCGAAGTTTCGTAGTTGCCGGCAGCCCGGTTGACTTTTCTGTGCTGAATTGGGGGACCATGCCGCATGCGGCATGGTCTGCAGGGCCGCATGCGGCCCTGCTCGGGGCGCGCATGCGCGCCCCGCACGAGGTCGCACATGTGCGACCTCGCCGGTCGGTGCATGCACCGACCGGAACTAAGTCATAAAGGTGCATGTGCCGGTCTCGGAACTTGGTCAAAAGAGGTGCGTGTGCCGACCAGCGCGTCATCATGGACGACTGAACACGCTCCTGGGTGTCTCCCACTTGCGGACGCACATATGCGCGGAGAAGCATTTTTTGGGTAGGGTGCCCGCGTGAGCTCGCCGCTGAAGTACCGACTGGAAGTTGCCAAGGTGCTCCTCGGCACTGGCATCCTCGCGCCGGTGCGGCCCGACCGTGCGGTGAGGTCGGTGGTGGCGCTGAAGCGCTGGGGCGCTACGCCCGCGGCCGCCTACACCGGCTCGGCCGCGCGCTTTCCCCAGCGTGCGGCGATAGTCGACGAGCGCGGCACGCTCACCTTCGAGGAGGTGCAGATACGCACCAACGCACTCGCGCGAGAAATGGGGGCGGCGGGGATCAAGGCCGGTGACGGGGTGGCGATCATGTGTCGCAACCATCGCGGCTTCATTGAGGCCACGATCGCGTGCTCGAAGTTGGGCGCCAGCTCGCTGTACCTGAACACGGCGTTCGCCGGGCCGCAAATCACCGACGTGATGCGCCACGAGAACCCTGCGGGGCTGATCTACGACGCGGATTTTGCCAACCTCGTCAGCGAGGGTGGCGAGGGACGCAAGCGCTTTGTTGCGTGGAGCGAACCGGGAGTGCAGCCGCCGGACCCGCTGCTGGAGGATCTGATCGCGAAAGGAAGTACCGCCGATCTGACCCCGCCGGCAGAGAGCGGCGGGGTTGTGATCCTCACCTCGGGCACGACCGGAACGCCCAAGGGGGCGGCACGCAAACAGCCCGATTCGCTGGAGCCTGCCGCGGCTCTGTTCTCGAAGATCCCCTTGAGGGCGCGCGAGACGACGATGATCGCGGCTCCGATGTTCCACTCGTGGGGCTTCGCACACTTCACGCTCGGTCTGCCGCTGTCCTCGACGCTGGTGTTGCGCAGACGCTTCGATCCTGAGGACACTTTGCGGGCGGTCGCCGAGCACCGTGCCACGGCGCTGGCAGTGGTACCGGTGATGCTGCAGCGGATCCTCGAGTTGCCGCCTGAGACGATCGCCAAGTACGACACCCACGCACTGAAGGTGATCGCCCTCAGCGGCTCGGCGCTGCCAGGGGAGCTTGCGATCCGCGCGATGGACACGTTCGGCGAGGTGCTCTACAACCTGTACGGCTCTACCGAGGTGGCGTGGGCCACGATCGCCACGCCCGCCGATCTGCGCGCGGCTCCCGGCACGGCCGGCAAGCCGCCGATGGGGACCGTGGTCAAGCTGCTCGACGAGGACGGCAAGGAGGTCCCGAGCGGCACTAACGGGCGCATCTTCGTGGCAAACGAGATGGTGTTCGAGGGCTACACGGGCGGTGGCGGCAAGGAGATAATTGGTGGGCTGATGAGTACCGGCGACGTTGGCCGCATGGACGCCGCCGGTCGCCTGTTCGTGGACGGCCGCGACGACGAGATGATCGTCTCGGGCGGGGAGAACGTGTTCCCACGCGAGGTCGAGGACCTGCTGGCCGACCACGAGGCGATCGAAGAGGCAGCTGTGATCGGTGTCGAGGACGCCAAGTTCGGACAGCGCCTGAAGGCGTTCGTCGTTGCGCGTGAGGGCTCGGGCTTGGACGAGGAGACCGTCAAGGAGTACGTCAAGCACAACCTGGCGCGCTACAAGGTGCCGCGCGAAGTGGTGTTCGTGGAGGAGCTGCCACGCAACGCCACGGGCAAGGTGCTCAAGCGCGATCTGCAAGAGCTCGCCTGAATCTCGAAGCCACATTCCGCGCCCGCAGGCGCATATTCCCGTCAGGCGTGCATGTCCCTGATCCACTTTGGGCGTTCCCAAATACCGTAAAACCCATTTATAACTTGTAGGTTGTAAATGGGTTTTACAACAGGATGCCCACCAGCCACACCGGTTCGCGCCAATGCTCTCTGCGCCATCATTCGAGCCCGACGGCTGGCCTATTACTAACCTGGAGGGATGCCCGCCGTGACGGACATTCTCGACCTCGGTGGATTGCGCCTCAGTGCTGGCGAGGGGAGAAGCTTCGAGCTGGCGGTGCACGTCGAGCCGTTGACGCTTGGAGGGGAGCCGTATGAGGTAGCGCCGGCGACGCTGCCGGTAAAGCTCGACATCTCGCGCATGCTCGGCAACGGCTACGCGCTGAGGCTGCGCTTCCGTGCGGCGCTCGTGGGGCCTTGCATGCGCTGTATGAAGGACGCCGCGCCGCAGATCGACGTCGATGCACGCGAGGTCGACCGGCCCGGCGGCGGGGAGGAGCTCTCGAGCCCTTATCTGGAGGATGAGGCGCTCGACCTGGCCAGCTGGGCGCGCGACGCTCTCGTGCTGGCTTTGCCGACACAGGTGCTGTGTCGTGAGGATTGTGCCGGGTTGTGCGCGGTGTGTGCCGCCGATCTGAACGAGACCGGCCCCGAGCACACCCACGAGCGCCCACCAGACCCGCGCTGGGCGAAGTTGAGCGAGCTAAAGCTTGAGTAGGGCTGCTAGCCTGTCCCGCCGATGGCCGTCCCCAAGAAAAAGCAATCGCACAGTCGTACCGCGCTGCGTCGCGCCAATCACAAGATTGAGGCGCCCACAGTGAACGAGTGTCCGCGCTGTCACAGCCCGCGCAGGCCACACCGCGTGTGCCCTGAGTGTGGGACGTACGCAGGTCGTGAGGTGGTGGCGCCAGGTGCGCACAGCCACGATCACGACCACGACCACGAGTAGTCGCCAAGTATGACTGGGTCGGCCAGTCGTGGCGGCCGCGCAGCGGAGCCCAGTATGCGCGCGCACACGGTCGTGGCCGTCGATGCGAATGGCGCCGATCTGGGACCGTCCGAGGTCGCGGCTGGCGCACGGCTCGCGGCGGAGCGGGGTGTGCATGTGCTGCTGTTCGGCCCGGCCGCCGAGCTCGGCGACGTCGGTCCGGGTGTCGAGGTGATTGACGCGCCCGTGTCGGTCGCCAAGAGCCCCGACCCTGTGCGAGCGGTGCGCTCCACGCCAGAGGCGTCGATCGTGCAGGCAGCTAAGGCCGTGGGTGAGGGTCGCGCGGATGCGCTTGTGTGCGCGGGGGGCACGGGGGCGGCGCTCGCCGCCGGTCTGTTCAACGTAAAGCGAGCGCCCGGCATCCACCGTCCCGCGCTTGCCCTGCCGATACCTGTACCAGGATCCCCACCCACCCATGCAGTGACGCTGCTCGACGTCGGTGCGAGCGTGCAGGCGCGCCCGGAGCATCTGGTCCAGTTTGCCTTCATGGGAGCGGCCTTCGCAAGTGCCGTGCTCGGCGTCGAGCGCCCGCGCGTCGGTTTGCTCTCAAACGGCGAGGAGTCAGAGCGCGGTAGCGAGCTGGTCGTGCAAGCGGGCAAGGAACTCGCGCAACGCTCCAGCGACGGACAGCTGCGCTTCGTCGGTAACGTCGAGGGCGGCGACATTGTCAATGCCGTGGCCGACGTGATTGTCACCGATGGCTTCACCGGCAATATCGCCCTGAAGCTGATGGAGGGTGTCTCACAGACGATGTTGCGCGCGATCAGAGACGCCGCTATGTCCTCACCGCGGGGCAAGTTGGGTGGGATGTTGCTGCGCCCCTCGCTACGTGACTTTCGCGACGAAATCGATCCCGAAGGAGAGGGCGGCGCCTATCTCTTGGGTTTGCGTCGCCTCGCGGTGGTCCCACACGGGCGCTTTGCCAGGCACGGCTTCGCGCAGGCGATCCTGCGCGCGGAGCGCGGGGTGCGCGAGGATGTGGTGGGCGCCACACGCAGCGCGCTGGAGGAGGCCGGCGCGCTGAGGAGCGCGGGGCGGGCGGGTCCTCTATCCGGCGATCCGGCTAGCCTGGCAGGCGAATGACCCGCGAGGAAGTGTTCGTCCTGATACAGGCCCATCTGGCCGACGAGCTCGATATCGAGCCCCAGCTGATCGGAGAGACCACCCATTTCAAGGACGATCTGGGCGCAGACTCGCTGGACCTTTACACGCTCGTGCAGGAGCTCGAGGACACATACGGCGTAAAGATCGAGGACGAGCAGGCGGCTGAGATCCTCACCGTCGGCCAGGCGGTCGATTTCGTCGTGGCACACTCAAACGATGGCTAGCGTCGAGAGCAAGGAGGGGGTGGCGCTGTTGCGCTCGCTGCTCGAGGAGCTGCCTGAGGAGCTGGCGCGGCAGGTCTTCACGCACGCCTCATGGACAGAGCGGCGCAGCGACTCCTACACAAGGCTGGCGTTCCTTGGCGACAGCGTGCTTGCGCTGGCGGTGACGGCGCACCTCTATCCGCGCCTTGAAGCCGAGCGCTTCGGTGCGGGCCGGCTCACCAAGATCCGCGCGCAGGCAGTGTCTGGCCGTTCCTGCCGCGCCGTGGCCGAACGCCTGCAGGTAGGTGAACGTCTACGCGCCGCGGCGCCAGAGAACGGCGAAGGCAGGCTCGTTGGGTTGCTGGAGACGGAGCGTGTGCTCGCCTCAGTGATCGAGGCCGTGATTGGAGCTTGCTATTTGCACACGGGCTACGAGCGCACCGCGCAAGCCGTCGTGGAGGCGTTTGCGCCGGAGATGGAGGATGCGCTGGAGCATCCCTTGGACTTCAAGTCGGCTCTTCAGGAGACGCTTGCCAGGAGAGGGGAGACGATCGCCTACGAGGTGACGGACGAGCACGGCCCACCGCACGACCGCACCTTCGTGGTTGTCGCGCTGCTCGAAGGCAAGCAGCTCGGCGAGGGCCGGGGACGCAGCAAGAAGCACGCCGAGCAGCAGGCGGCGGGCAAGGCTCTGGAGAGCCTCGCTAAGGCATAGTCCCTATGCACCTGAAGTCACTAACCATGAAGGGCTTCAAGTCCTTCCCAGATCGCACCAAACTGGACTTCGGCCCGGGCGTGAGCGTCGTGGTCGGGCCCAACGGCTCAGGCAAGTCCAACGTCACCGACGCGCTGCTTTGGGCGATGGGCGAGCAGTCGCCGCTCGCGATCAGAGGACAGTCGATGCAGGATGTGATCTTCGGCGGTGGCCGCGGCGTGCAGGCGCGCAGCGCCGCGGAGGTCGAGATCGTGCTCGACAACTCCGACGATACGGTCGATCTGCCGCTCGCAGAGATATCGATCGTGCGTCGGCTCGACCGCTCGGGCGACGGCGAGTATCGCCTCAATGGCGCCCGCGCCCGCCTCGTTGACGTGATCGAGGTGCTCTCTGACACCGGCCTCGGCAAGGAGACCCACTCGGTCATCTCCCAAGGACGGGTTGAGGCGATCGTGACCTCAAAGCCCCGCGACCGGCGCCTCTTGATCGAGGAGGCGGCGGGCCTTGGCAAGCACCGCAAGCGCCGCCGCCGCGCGCAGCTGAAGCTGGAGCGCACCCAGGAGAACCTGGACAGGGCGCTCGACGTGGAGCGAGAGGCGCGCACACGTCTACGTCCGCTCAAGCGTCAAGCGGAGGCGGCCGAGTTGCATGAGCGCTTGGAGCACCAGATGCTGCAGGCTCGCTTCGAGCTGGCCCGCGAGGCGGTCAGGGCAAGCCGAGTACAGCTCGTGGAAGCCGAGGAAGGTGTGCAGGCTGCGAGGGCGGCACGCGAGCAGATCGAGTCGCGGCTGCGTGCGGTTGTCGAGCGACGCGGACGCGCAGAGAGTGCGCTGGCCGAGCGTACCGAGCGCCACGACGCGCTCTCCAAGCGAGTCTACGAGGCACGCTCGGCGCGCGAGCGCTTGCAGATGCGCGGCGAGCAGGCGGCTGCCACCGCCGCGACGCTCGCCCAGCGCGCGAGTCGTATAGAGATTGAGCTCGGCGCGCTCGAGCAGGGGCTCGGCGAGGGAGGCGGCGAGCACGGCGAGCTGGCTCAGGAGCAGGCGAGCGTCGATCGCGTGCGCGCGCTGGAGACGGCGCTGGTGGAGATCGACAGCGAACGCGAGCGGGAGCTTGAGCGCGAGATTGAGGGCTTGGAGCGTGAACGCGAGCAGGCAGCCGCGCGTGTGACCGAGCTTGAGGCTCAAGCGCTGGGAGCACGCGCGGCTCGCGAGCAGGCCGATGCGTTCGCAGAGCTTGCCCGCAGTGGTTTGCGCAAGCTGGAAGGCGACGCCGAGGCGGCACGACGCGAGGCGGCGAAGGTCGGCGCGGAGTTGGCCGCGGCCAACCAGTTCCTGCGCAGCCATGCCGGCGCCTATGGCGCAAAGCCGGGCGCGCCGCGTGCGCTCAGCGACGCGCTGCAGGTCAAGCCCGGTTACGAGTTGGCACTTGCGGCAGCGCTTGGCGGTCGTCTCGACGCGGCGCTGGTGCGCGACATGAACGGCGCTCGTACGTTGCTCGATGGAGTCGGCCCCGATGGCGGCGCAGCCCTGCTCGCTGGAGACGCGGCGGGCGAGAGCGACGGTTCTGTCGGGCAGGAGGCTCCAACTGGGCAGGACGGTAAGGGCCGGACCGTCGCCCAGGAGGGCGATGACCGCTCGGCTGAGCCGGCCGATAAGCCACCGGCGGCGGGCGCGCTGCGTCTGACCGACCTTCTAGGTGGGTCGGGGCCGGTCCTGGCGCTCGCGCACAGGTTGCTTGCCGACGCTTGGGTGGTCGAGCGTCTGGAGGATGTGGCCGATGATTTCCGCGGTGTCGCGAGCACCACTTCGGGGCGTGTCCTGTTTGCCGGCTGGGGCGAGCTGCGCCAAGTGACCGAGGGCGGAGCCGAGCGCGTGCTCGCGCGTCGCAACGAGCGCGATCGACTGATCGCCGAGAGCGAGCAGGCCGTCGTCAGCGAGCACGCGGCCAGAGCAGCGGTCGAGCAAGCGCTCGAGCAGGCACGTGAGGCCAATCTGTCACGAGACCGGGCCGATAGCGCGCTACGCGACAGTGAGCGTCTGCTGGGTGAGGCGGCCGAGGCTCAGCGCAAAGCGATCTGGTTGATCGAGCAGCGCCGGGCAGCGCCCGAGCAGGGACCGCTGGCGGTGCGTCGCGCGGAGTTGCAAGGTGAGCTGGCGGCTGAGCGCAGGCAGGCTGAGCGCCGGCAGGCGGAACGGGCCGAGCGCGCACGGCGAATCGAGCGTCTGCGAGCCCAGCGCACAGCCGACCTCGAGCTCACGCCTCGCGCCGAGCGCCTCGCGATGGCGCTTGCTGGCATGGGCGAGGCGATGACAGGCCTCCTGCAGCAGGTGGAGGCGCTGCTAAGCGAAGACCGCGCCGCGGGCGAGCAGGTCTCCGCTGAGCTGCGTGCCTGCGCCCAGGAGGAGGCCGAGATTCAGGCGGCGTTGCGCGTCGAGGGCGAGGCCGTGACCGGGGCCGAGGTGGCCGCCCAGCGCTTGCGCGATCAGGCGGCTGAGGCCCAGGAGGAGCTGCGCGAGGTCTGTGAGCGTCTAGAGCTGCCTGTGCCTGGCTCGGGGGGCACGCAGCCGGGCGATGAGAATGGTCTCGACGCGCCAGAGGACGAGCACGCGGATGGGCCACAGGACGCCTCGGATGATCCGCCGCCACCGAGTGCGGGGGGGTCGGTATTGGAAGAGTCCGAAGCAGAGGCATTCGAACCTCTCGGCGAGGAGCAGGAACAGGCGCTGCGCTCACGCCTTGAGCGTCTGGCGCGTCGTCGCGAGCAGCTCGGTCCAGTGAACCCACTTGCCCAGGACGAGTACGCCGAGGCGGTGGCTCACGTCGAGGAGCTCGAGGAGCGGCGCACCGATCTGGAGACGGCGCTGCGCGAGCTGCGGGCCGTGATCCGCGAAACCGACCGCCAGATTCACGAGACCTTCAACGAGACCTTCAGCGCGGCGGCGCGCAACTTCGAGGAGCTCGTCGGCGACGTGTTCCCGGGAGGCAGCGGACGCTTGCGCCTGGTCAAGGACGAGCAGGCTCCACGCGCCGTGCTCGGCGGCGAGCCGGCGCCGGAAAACGGCGAGGCGCCCGACGCCGAGGCGGCGGCCGAGATTGAGGCCGATGCGGATGAGCTGCAGGACGCTGAGGAGATGCTGGGCGTGGAGATCGAAATCACTCCGGCCGGCAAGTCCACCAAGCGGCTGTCGCTGCTCTCCGGCGGCGAGAAGTCGATGACCGCGCTGGCGTTCATGTTCTCCGTGTTCCTGGCGCGACCGTGCCCTTTCTACGTGCTCGACGAGGTCGAGGCCGCGCTCGACGACCTCAACCTCGACCGCTTTCTGACACTGCTGCGCCGTTACGCCGACCGTGCCCAGTTCATCGTGATCACTCACCAGAAGCGCACGATGGAGGCCGCCGATTGGCTGTATGGCGTCTCGATGGCCGACAACGGCGTATCGAAGGTGCTCTCGCGCAGGCTCCCAAAAGAGGAGCCGGCGGCGCAGGTGGCGGCGGTGGAGGACCAGCCGCGGGTTGCTCCGGTCGCATAGATGTCACGCGACTGGTCTGAGCTGTTCATCACCGATGGGCCGACACAGGCCTCGACGCAGGTCCAGGCCGGGGAGGGCGGCGAACGCCGTCGCGGTTTGTTCAAGCGCTTGCGCGAAAACCTTTCCAAGACGCGGCAAGCGCTTGGGTCGGAGATCCAGGCAACGCTTTTTGCCACGCTCGACGAGCACACATGGGAACGCTTGGAGGAGGCCTTGATCATGGCCGACGTGGGCGCGAGCACGACCGCCGCGGTAGTCGAGACGCTCGAGCGGGAAGCCACCGAAGGTGGCGTGAGTAGCGGCGAGGAGCTGTCGGAGCGGCTGATCGAGCTGCTGGCAGACACGGCGCGCAGCGAGCACGACAAGATCGACATTCGCGCTAAGCCGACGGTGATTCTTGCTGTCGGGGTCAACGGCACGGGCAAGACCACGACAATTGGCAAGCTCGCCTGGCATCTGCGCAAGGAGCTGGGAGTGAGCGTTCTGCTGGGCGCTGCGGACACGTTCCGTGCGGCCGCCACCGAGCAGCTGGAAGGTTGGGCTGCGCGCGCCGACTGTGAGATCGTCACGGGACCTGAGGGCTCAGACCCCGGGTCGGTCGCCTTTGAGGCGGTTGCGCAAGCGCGAGCGCGAGCAATCGATGTGGTGATCGTGGATACCGCAGGGCGGCTGCACACCCAGGACGACCTGATGGAGGAGCTGGCGAAGGTCAGGCGCGTGATCGCACGGCAGCTCGAGGGCGCACCGCACGAGACGCTGCTGACCGTGGATGCGACCACCGGCCAGAACGGTTTGCGCCAAGCGCAGATGTTCGCCTCCACGGCCGGCGTCAGCGGTGTCGTGCTGACCAAGCTCGACGGAACCGCCCGTGGCGGGATCGCGCTTGCGATCGCGCGGGAGCTCGGGTTGCCGGTCAAGCTGATCGGGATCGGCGAGCAACTCGAGGACCTGCGCCCGTTCGACGCGGAAGATTTCGCCCGCGCTTTGGTGGCCGAGGCATAATCAAGGTATGGACGCTTGGATTTTGTGGCTTGTGCTGGCGGGCGTTCTCGGTATTGGCGAGATGCACCAGGGTGGCTTCTACCTGGCGCCGTTCGCCGCCGGTGCCGCCCTTGCGACCGTCGTGAGCCTGCTGGGCGTAGGCGCTTTGCTCGCTGTCGTCGTCTTCGGGGTTTCCTCAGGACTCGTGTTCGCGACGCTGCGACCCGTGGCCAAGCGCCACCGTAGGCTGCCGCCGTCGATCCGTACGGGCGCCGCGGCTCTGATCGGTCGTAGGGCGATCGTCCTGGAGCGGATCGCCAACGACGAGGGGGTGGGCTGCGTGAAGATCGACGGCGAGGTGTGGACTGCACGCAGCTTCGACGAAGATCAGATATTCGATCCTGGGGAACGCGTCGAAGTCGTCGAAATACGCGGCGCTACAGCGTTGGTCATGCATTGAGACACTTGGTGGGCTGACGCTCACCAGAAAGGAACATCCAGCCTTATGGTCGCTCTCATCGTCATAGCCGTTTTGGTCGTGTTCGCACTGATCGCGGCCGCGCGCACGGTCCGTGTCATCCCTCAGGCACGGGCGGGCGTGGTGGAGCGGCTCGGTCGCTACAGCCGCACGCTCGAGCCAGGTCTGACGCTCGTGACGCCGTTCGTCGATCGCGTAAAGCCACTGGTCGATCTGCGCGAGCAGGTGGTTAACTTCTCACCGCAGTCGGTGATCACCGAAGACAACGTTGTCGTTGCGATCGAAACAGTTCTCTACTTCACGATCACCGATCCCCGCTCGGCCACCTACGAAGTCGCCAATCCGCTTCAGGCGATCGAGCAGCTGACTGTCACCACCTTGCGCAATGTGATCGGTGGGCTGTCGCTCGAGGCGACGCTCACCGCCCGCGAGAGCGTCAACACACAGCTTCGAGTAGTGCTGGACGAGGCGACCGGCAAGTGGGGAATACGCATCAACCGCGTGGAGATCAAGTCGGTGGACCCGCCGCAGGACATCAGGGCGGCAATGGAGAAGCAGATGCGCGCCGAGCGCGACCGCCGCGCCGCGATTTTGACGGCCGAAGGCGAGAAGCAGGCCCAGATCCTCACGGCGGAGGGCCAGCAGCAGGCGGTGGTTCTGCGCGCCGAGGGCGACCGCCAGGCCGCCGTACTGCGCGCCGAGGGCGAAGCGAAGGCGATCGACACCGTCTTCAAAGCGATCCACGACGGCAAACCCTCGCGTGAGCTGCTCAGCTACGAATACCTGCAGATGCTGCCCTCGCTTGCCGAAGGCGACTCCAACAAGGTGTTCGTTATCCCCTCGGAATTCGCCGAGGCGTTCGGTGGTATCGGTGAGGCGATCGCGCGTCGCTCCGCACCACAGCCGCCGTCCCAGGGCACCGCCGAGCGCGATTGATACGCGCGAGCGTTTGATGCCCGCAAGACAGTTGCGGGCGGGCCTGCCTGTGGCGGTGCTTGGTGGCAGTCGTCGCGATCGCGCACGGGGCTGCCAGAATTGAGGTCTCATGTTCGACTCCCTAGCCGAGAAGCTGCAGGCCACGCTTGGTGACGTACGCCAGCGTGGCACGCTGACCGAGAGCGATATCGACGGGGCGATGCGCGAGATCCGCCTTGCGCTGCTTGAGGCCGACGTCAATTTCAAGGTTGTCAAGGGCTTCACCAGCGACGTGAAGGAGCGCTGCCTTGGCGCTGACATAGTCGGCAAGCTCAACCCGGGCCAGCAGGTTGTCAAGATCATCGCGGATGAGCTGACGAGCCTGATGGGCGGGGCCTCGGCAGGCCTGAGCTTCTCGCCGCGACCGCCAACAGTAATCCTGATGGCCGGCCTTCAGGGCTCGGGCAAGACGACCGCGACCGCCAAGCTGGCGCGCTACTTGCGCGAGGAGCACTCCTCCTCGGTGGCCTTGGCAGCATGCGATGTCTATCGCCCCGCGGCGGTGGATCAGCTCGTGAAGGTTGGCGCGCAGGCTGGCGCAGCCGTGTACGAGCAGGGGACCGACCGTGACCCTGTGGAGATCGCCGCGTGGGCGCTTGAGCGTGCACGCGAAGAGGGCAAGGATGTGCTGATCGTCAACACAAGCGGACGTTTGCACGTCGATGAGGCCTTGATGGGCGAGCTCGTGAAGATCCGCGATGCCGTCAAACCGCACAACGTGCTGCTCGTGGTCGACGCGATGACCGGCCAGGATGCCGTCAACGTTGCCGAGCAGTTCGCTGCGGCCGTGCAGTTCGACGGTGTGGTCATGAGCAAGCTCGACGGTGACGCCCGTGGTGGCGCCGCGCTATCGGTCAAGGCGGTCACGGGCAAGCCGATCATGTTCGCCTCCACCGGCGAGAAGCTCGATCAGTTCGAGCGCTTCCATCCCGACCGCATGGCCCAGCGCATCCTCGGCATGGGCGATGTGATGAGCCTGATCGAGACCGCCGAGCGCCAGTTCGACGAGACGCAGGCCGCCGAGCTGGAGCGCAAGCTGCGGCGCAACGAGTTCGGCCTCGACGACTTCCTCGACCAGCTCAAGACGATCCGCCGCATGGGCCCTTTGACAAACCTGCTCGGCATGATCCCCGGTTTCGCCGGTGCGCAGCTGAAAAACCTGAAGGTCGACGAGCGCGAGCTCGACCGTATCCAGGCGATCATCCTGTCGATGACAGCTGAGGAGCGCAGCCGCCCCGAGCTAATCAAGGGCTCGCGTCGCCTACGAATTGCACGCGGTTCAGGCACGAATGTTCAGCAGGTCAACCAGCTCGTCAAGCAGTTCGGCCAGATGCGCAAGATGATGCGTGGGATGAGCCGCGGCAAGATGCCCGATGTCGGTGCGCTGATGAGGCAGGCTCGCTGACGTGCAAGGGACAGTCTTCATAGCCCCAGAACACGGGCATATAGCGACGTCGGCTGTAACCCCGATCTTCGCCTATCACCTGAACCGTCTAAGCTTTCTAGCTTGACTGGAAAGCACTCAGAGAGGAAACCGTGTCGGTAAGGCTTAGGCTCACGCGTGTGGGCGCAAGGAAGAACCCAGTGTGGCGAGTAGTCGTCGCCGATCAGCGCTCTCCGCGCGACGGACGCGTGATCGAGACGATCGGCCACTACAACGCCCAGACGGACCCCTCGACGATCGTGATCGACGAGGAGCGGGCAAAGAGCTGGCTTGCACGTGGCGCGCAACCGTCGAACACGGTCGCAAAGCTGCTGCGTATTCAAGGCATCAGCTAGCAGCCGCATGCGCCGCGGGTGATCGGATGTCCTCCGAGGTCATGAGAGATCTGTTGGAGTACCTGGCCCAGGGCTTGGTCGACCGTCCCGAAGAGGTATCGGTGGAGCAGTTCGAGGAGGACGACGGGACCGTGGTGTTGGAGCTGTGCGTGGCGGATGAGGACTACGGGCAGGTGATCGGCCGTGGCGGGCGCACCGCGCACGCCTTGAGGACGGTCGTGAAGGCCTCCGCAGTCAACGAGAAGCGCCGCGTGCTCGTCGACATCGTTGACTAGGGGCAGCTGGGTGAGCGCCGGAGCGGGCGACCTGGAGGCGAGCAGCGGAGATGCAATACCGGTCGATGAGGCTGGTGCGTCCTTGGCACGCGACGGTGAGACGACGAGCGAGCGAGACCGTGGCGCGCATGCTGTTCCCGCTGGTCGCGTTGGTCGTGCACATGGTCTCGACGGCAGCTTCTATGTAACCGGCGCACGTCCGCGATTGCTTGTCGTTGGCACGACGGTGAAGCTCGCCGATCGCGCGTGCACGATTGTCAGACGAGCGGGCACAGACGAGCACCCGATCGTGCGTCTGGAGGAGATCGAGGATCGTCACGCCGCCGAGGCGCTGCGAGGGCGCGAGATGACGGTCGAGCTTGCCCAAGCGCCGGCGCTGGAGGAGGGGGAGTGGTGGGCCCAGGAGCTTGAGGGCTGTGAGGTCTTCGACGGCGAGCGACATGTGGGCACGGTCGTCGGGCTGATGGAGCTTCCCTCATGTGAGGCATTGGAAGTAAGACTTATCGCCTCAGAGGCTGGCGACGAACGCAAGTCGACGGGCTCCTCGGAGGTGCAGCTGCTTGTGCCGATGGTGAGTGACGCCGTCCGTCACGTCGATCCAGAGCGAAGGCGGATCGACGTAAACATGACATTCCTGGGAGAGAACTGATGGAGATCGATGTCTTCACGCTCTTCCCGGAGTGGTTTGAGTGGTTCGGGACTCAGCGCCATGTACGCAACGCGCTCGACAGGGGGGCTCGTCTGAGCTACGTGAACTTTCGCGAGCACACGCCCCTGAGTGGCGGACAGGTCGATGACACCCCCTTTGGCGGTGGTGCCGGAATGGTGTTGCGCGTCGATGTGATGGACGCGGCCATGCACGCTCACTACGGCATCGACGCCACCGAGGTGCGCAAACGTTGACGTGTGATCGCGCTTGCCCCTACAGGTCGGCTGCTTGACGAGAGTTACGTGCAGGAGCTAGCGGCTGAACCGGCCCTGACCTTGCTGTGCGGGCGCTACGAGGGCTTTGACGAGCGGATCGTCGAGCATCTCGCGAGCGAGAGCCTGTCGATCGGTCGCTACGTGCTCTCCGGCGGAGAGCCGGCGGCGATGGTCCTCT
Source organism: uncultured Solirubrobacterales bacterium (assembly GCA_963844095.1). GTDB lineage: Bacteria > Actinomycetota > Thermoleophilia > Solirubrobacterales > Solirubrobacteraceae > Palsa-744. The sequence goes on along the minus strand of CAWJND010000005.1, from coordinate 874,508 downwards.
GCGACTCGATCTTGCGCAAGTTGCCGGGTGCGCTTGGGCACGTCGACTCGGCCGTCGAGGAGTCGTTCAGCGAGATGTTGGAGGGTGCGCCGGAGTATCCGCACTACACGCGACCGGCCGAGTACCGAGGCTGGCGCGTCCCTGAGATCCTGCTCTCTGGTCACCACGAGCGTATCCGTGAATGGCGCCTACGGCAGAGTCGTGCGCGAGGAGAACGAGCGAACGGCGCTCCATAGGCCGGGGTTCGCTACCATTCGCGGGCGCGTCGGGAAGTGCAGCGGCTTTCGCACACTCGGCGCCTTCTTTTTGCCATGAGCACAGTCATCGAAAGCATCGAGCGCAAGCAGTTGCGCCGCGTCCCCGACTTCGGGCCAGGCGACCGCGTGCGCGTCCACTTCCAGGTCATTGAGGGCACCCGTCGCCGTATCCAGGTGTTCGAGGGCGTGGTCATCAAGCGCCAAGGCCATGGGGCTCGCGAGACCTTCACTGTGCGTAAGCAGTCCTTTGGCGTGGGTGTAGAGCGTATGTTCCCAGTGCACTCCCCTAAGATCGAGCGCATCGAGGTGGCGGCCCGCGGTGATGTGCGACGGGCCAAGCTGTATTACCTGCGCGACCGTGTCGGCAAGCGTGCCCGCGTGCGCGAGCGTCGCTATACCGGGCCTGAGGAGACCGTTCAGCCGGGCCTGCTGCACGAGGAGTCAACGGAGGCCACGGACGCGGAGGGAGCGACCGCGTCAGAGACGGCAGCTGAGAGTCAGATTGCCGAGACGCAGGGAACCGAGGCGGGGGATACCGAGGCAAAGGCCGCCGTCGAGGCCCAGGAGACCGATCAGACAACGACTTCGACTGAGGCTCAGGACGAGCCATCCGCTTCCGCTACGCCAGTGTCCGACTCGGATGAGGGGGCTCCCGAGACGGGCGTAGCCGAGGCCAGCGACGCAGACGCGTCAACTGTGGCCACGGACGAAGCCGACTCCCCCTCCGACGCCGGCGACACTGGAGCCGGCGAGCCTTCGGCGTGAAGGAAGGACCCACCTCGGTGAAGCGGACTGAGGATAGGGGCGAGCCGAAGTCCAGAACGAACTCGATCGTCGAGTTGATCGTGATCGTGTTGGTCGCGATCGGCCTGGCACTCGCGATACAAGCGTTCATCGTTAAGCCCTATCGGATCCCCAGCGGTTCGATGGAACCGACCTTGAAAATAGGTCAGAGAGTGCTCGTGAACCGCATAGACATGCACTTCAAAGAACCGCATGTGGGCGAGATCTTGGTGTTCCATCCGCCCAAGGACGCAGAACAGCAAGTTTGCGGGCCACAGCCTCACATGGTTACCCCCGGTGGTGCGGCTTGCGCCACCCCTGAGCCCGAAGAGGCCAGCGTCAACTTCATCAAGCGGGTCGTCGCGGGGCCCGGAGACGAAATCTACATCAAGGAAGGCCACGTCTTTCGCAAGGCGGCTGGTACGAGCCAGTTCGTCGGAGAGAAAGACTCCTATATCGACCCTTGCGGTAGCTCCTCCGAGTGCAATTTTCCCAAGCCGATCAAGATAGCCGCCGGTCACTGGTTCATGATGGGGGACAATCGTGGCGAGTCGGACGACAGCAGATTTTGGGGACCTGTCCCCACAAGCTGGATCATCGGAGGGGCTTTCGCTACCTACTGGCCTCCCGACCGCATCGGCATCCTCTAAGGCCTCCAGCTCTAAGCGCATAAGCTCTTCCAGGGCTCCTTATTCTCGGCGGGTTGCTCGTCGTCGCGCGCGGAACAAAAGCGGACAACGCCTATTTGCCTTCGACCGGTCGCTTGGGGTGCGCATGGTCGCCGGCGCCGATGAGGCGGGACGCGGGTGTCTGGCAGGTCCGTTGGTTGCCGCGGCGGTCTTGTTCGATTACGAGCAGCTCACAACCCGCGAGCTACGTGCTCTCGCGACGCTTAATGACTCCAAGCAGCACAAAGCGGAGGCGCGCGAGGAGCTCTATCCGCTTGTGCTCAGTGCTGCCGCTCGCGTCACCGTGGTCTCGCGCTGTGTGCAGGGGATCGACTCGCGAGGTCTGCACAAGACGAATCTGGCGGCCTTGCGCGACGCGATCAGGGGCGTGACGCGCGACGTCCCAGGCGAGGTGATGTGCTTGATCGACGGTTTTGCCGTGCCCGAGTTCGAGCGCCCGCAACGACCGGTTGTGGGCGGCGATGCCACAAGCGCAGCGATCGCAGCCGCGTCGATCGTGGCCAAGGTCACCCGCGATCGTTACATGCATCGCGCCGACGAGCTGCACCCGGGCTGGAACTTCGCCGAGCACGTCGGTTATTCCACGCCGGTGCACCGTGAGGCGATCGGCCGCCAGGGCGTCTCGCCGCTGCACCGCATGTCGTTTCAGTCGACTGCCTATCGGCAGCTGGCACTGTGAGTGCCGTGCCAACCAACACGAAGCTCCGCCATTTCGGCAGCGATTTCGCGCGCTTCCGAGATATAAGCGGGATTCTTCATCAGTTGCCGCGCCTCGTTCGCTAGTTCTGCGTGCTTCGAGTCCTGTGTGGAGGGTCGGGCTACTTCACGGTCGGCTGTCCGAGAGGTCTCTAGCCCTGTTCTGTGAGGCAGGTTGTTCAAAAACTCAGAGCGGTATTGACAGGTAAATGTCCGACTAGGCTGGGACGAGATCGCCTGCTGGCTCTACCTGGAATACCGACGGGAAGCGGTCGGCGAGCCCAGTCGAGCGCAGCGCTTCACCGACGATATCGGCCGCTCTTTGCGCCGCAGCTGCCCTGTCGGGCTGATCGTCAGCAAGAACCAGCACAATCGTCGACGCATCGCCTTCCCAGGTAGCGACTGGGCCCATCTCCGAATGCTGGCGCTCCAAGTGTCTCGTCAGTGGCAGCCAAATCGATTCATCGCTAAACGGTACGTTTGCCACTGAGGTCCAGGTTCGATACTCCATGATCATCTCTTATACCCCTTTTTCTTCATGCAGGCGAGGAAGTTTGCAAGCGATCGCGAAGACGAGGGCGTGCCGGCGATCTTGCACGGTGGTTGTTCTTTCCCGGGAGGGAAGAACAACCAGTACTCCTTGCGCTTCTCGACACGCCAGCCCTGGCCCTCGGCTCGTAGTCTGATCTTCTTGAAGTCGCCCTTTGAGCTCATACGAACCTCGGTCGTCTCACCAAGCCCCCTCGATGTGATCGAGGCGTAGCAGTCGGTTTGAGCCGTCGACGATCACACCGACTGCGTCGAAGCGGATCGTGTGTGCTTTTGGGCGAGCGGCCGTGTTCTCGTACAGCCAGGCGCAGGCAAGTCGCTTCAGACGTGAGCGCTGGCTGAACTTCAGCCATGCCAGCGGCTGTTCCTCGGGGCAGAGGCCGCGACGACGATTGCCGGCCCTGCGCGTCTTGACCTCGGCGAAAACAAGCGTTCGGCCATCGAACGCGATCAGGTCGATCTCGCCGTGACGGGTCCGCACGTTGCGCTCGACGATTACAAAGCTCAGTCGCCGGAAATGGCTGACGGCGAAGTCCTCGCCGAGCGTACCCAGTACACGTCGTGGGTCACGGGGCGCGGGTGCTTTGAGTGGAGACGGGCTCTCGGGTGCCATGCCTCGACCATACGGCGGAAAATGTGACGAAAAACACACATTTGTGCCAATCCACGATCAAATATGTGTCGCGCCTGCATAAGGGATGTCCGATGGGCGGATATCCTGGCCGGGGCCTAACCAAGTCTGACCTCAGCGCATCCTGTGAACGACACTCCCGACAATCTCAGCGGTCCAGCTTCTACGCCCGAGGCTCCCGTGGACGGCCGTAGCCAGAGTGACTCAGCCACCGCATCAGGGCCCGCCGCTGTGGGACACGCCAATTCAGTCGCCGCGAACGAGGATTCGAGTCGACGGAGCGCCAGTCGCTTCGGGATCGATGGCGTCAGCAGCTTCATGGGCATGCGCTGGGACAGTGCCGACACGGTGCGCCTCGAGATTCGCCCGGAGCTGATCAATGCGGGCGGACTGCTCTCAGGTGTGGTCACCTATGCGCTGGTCAACTACTGCATGGGCTCCACGCTGTGGCCGCACACGACCGAGGACGAGCACATCGCGACGCTCAACATCTCGATCAACTACATCCAAACCGCGACAGCGGGCGAGATCGTGTGCAAGACCGAGCTCGATCGGCGCAACCGCACGAATGCCGTGTTGCGCAGCGACGTACGCCATGAGGACGGCCGGCTGCTCGTAAGCGCGATCGGCAGCTACGCGATCTTCCCCGCGCGCAAGCGCTCGCGTTTGCCCTGACGCGCGGCGGAGGCATGCCGGACATCGCACGCACTCCTCGCGTACTGAGCATCGCCGGATCGGATTCTGGTGGCGGTGCCGGCATACAAGCGGACCTCAAGGCCTTCGCGCGTTGCGGCGTCCACGGTATGACCGCGATCACCGCGATCACCGCACAGAACACGCTTGGTGTCGATGCCGTGCACAGTCTCCCTCCAGAGATCATCCTCGCTCAGGTTCGCGCTGTGGTCGCTGACATCGGCGTGGATGCCGTCAAGGTGGGGATGCTCGGCAGTGTCGAGACTGTCCACGCGGTCGCGCTCGCGCTGGACGAGATGCCTCCCGAGACGCCGGTTGTCCTAGATCCGGTGATGGTCAGCGAGTCCGGTGCCCGGCTGCTGGACCATGACGCCGAGAGCGCGCTCGTAGCCGAGATCTTGCCGCGCGCAGGCATCGTGACCCCGAACGTTCCCGAGGCGCGCGTACTGGCCGGTCACGCGGTGGGCCCACGGTATGACAAGCATCTCGAGCCGACGCCGCAGGACGAACGCGACGAGGCGATCGCCCTTGCGCATGCGGTCTGCTCGCTAGGCCCCGAAATCGTCGTGCTCACAGGCGGTCATCGCGCACAGTCGATCGACCTGTTTCTAGAACGGGGCGCCAAGGCCGAGGAGGTCGTCGAGATTCCCGGTGAGCGGTATCCGGACGGGGCGGCTCATGGCTCCGGATGTACTCACTCCTCAGTACTCGCCGCCCAGCTGGCGTTGGGACACGCGCCGCTTCAAGCTGCGTTCATAGCCCGTGCGCTTGCTGGAGAGGCTGTCGCCGGTGGTCTGCGAGACATCGGGGAAGGCCCTGGTCCGGTTGACGTGATCGGTCTTGCTCGTATGCGTTTGGCATAAGCTGAGTGGGCCTTTGTCATAATCGCAAAGGCATGAAGCTGCTACGCGTCAAGCCCGGTCATGGTGAGGTCGTGCTTGCCGAGGGCGACGTTGCGGTGCCCGAGCAGTACAGCGAGCTGCTCGAGACCTTCAGCCGCGAACTGGACGCGGGCATGTGGGCTGCGGTGCCAACCTCGACGCACTCGGGAAGGCGCGAGGCAGAGATGGTACGCAGCTTCGAGGACGTCCCAGCAGACGCCGAGCGGGTGATCTTCTTTCCCCGTGCCGCCGGAGGCGGCTGATGGCGCTGGCTCTCGGCACCGCGGTACTGATGCTGATGACGTTGCTCTCGGTATTGGCCTTGCCACATCTGAAGCGCTCGATCGATCTGGCACGTCTACGCCTATCCGAGCGCACACAACACAAGCGGCTTGCGCTTGTGGACGAATACGATCCGGGCCGTGAACTGCGCGCCGAGCAACGCGCACGCGCGCTCTTGCGCTCGTGTATCAACGAGGAAGACTGGGCCATGTACAGCGAGCTCGGCTTCCTGCGCGTAAGGGGCACGCTGGAGGCGCAACCTTACGCCTACCTCATCTATCCCCACAAGCCGATTCTTGCCTACATTCCTTCGACAAACCACATGCTCGGCGAGTACTGCATCGAATTCCCAGATCGCACACGCCCATTTGGCAGCACTCGCTTGCCTGATTCAGACGACGTTCTCGCCAAGTGGATGGCGCTGACGGCCGACGAGCGCGCTCTGATCGAACAGGCCAACATGCACTTGGCGGGACGCCAGATTCGCGTCGCCAAGGCAAGGCGCGATCTCGTTCGCCTCGCGTGTTGGGAGCGCGAGCGCACCGAGTCACACAGGCGAGCGCCACGTCGCGCCGGTAGTGTTCCCGCGCTGTGAGCACATCGGAGCCTTTTGACGTAAAGCACCGCTCGCGCGCCCTGATCGAGGGGCCCGAGCGTGCAGCTGCACGCGCTTATCTACACGGGATCGGCTATACCGCCGAGGACCTGGCCAAGCCGATCGTGGGCGTCGCTCACTCCTGGATCGAGACGATGCCGTGCAACTTCAACAACAGGGTGCTTGCCGCGAAGGTCAAGGAGGGCATCCGCGCCGCCGGTGGCACGCCGATGGAGCTCAACACGATCGCCATCTCTGACGGCATCACGATGGGCACCTCAGGCATGCGCGCCTCGCTGGTCTCACGCGAGCTGATCGCCGATTCGATCGAGCTGGTCGCCTCCGCTCACGCCTTCGACGCACTGGTGGTGATCTCCGGCTGCGACAAGACGATCCCCGGCGCTGTGATGGCGCTCGCCCGTCTGGATATCCCCGGCCTGATGCTCTATGGAGGCTCGATCCGTCCCGGCCACTACAAGGGCGAGGACGTCACGATCCAACAGGTGTTCGAGGCGGTTGGCGCGTTCGCATCCGGCAAGATCTCAGAGCTTGAACTGCACGAGCTGGAGGAGGCGGCTTCCCCCGGTGCGGGTGCGTGCGGCGGCCAGTTCACCGCCAACACGATGGCGATGGCCTTCGAGGTGCTCGGCATCTCGCCGGCGGGCTCCTCGATGGTGCCGGCCGAGGACGGGCGCAAGCTGCAGGTGGCCATCGACTGCGGCGAACTAGTCATGGATGTGTTGCGCAGAGGGCTGCGCCCCAGCCAGATCATCACCAAGCCGGCGCTCGAGAACGCGATCGCCGCCGGGGCGACAAGCGGCGGCTCCACAAACATCGTGTTGCACCTGCTGGCCGTCGCGCGCGAAATGGGTGTGCCGTTGTCGATCGACGAGTTCGACCCCATCTCCGACGCGACGCCGCTCCTCTGTGACCTGCAGCCCGGCGGTCAGTATGTGGCAACCGACCTGTACGAGGCAGGCGGCGTGCCGCTCGTCATGCGCCGGCTCCAGGAAGCCGGCGTGCTTCGGGGAGACGCGATGACTGTCACGGGGCGCACGATCGGCGAGCACGCCGAGCTCGCGAGCGAAACGCCCGGCCAACAGGTCGTGCGAGCGCTCGGCGATCCGTTGAAGCCCACCGGCGGCTTTGCCATCTTGCACGGCAACGTGGCCCCTGACGGGTGTGTCGTCAAGCTCGCCGGGCACGAGCGCCGCCACCATATCGGCCGAGCGCGTGTATTCGACGGGGAGGAGGGCGCCATGGCGGCTGTGCTCGCCCATGAGATCTCCGAGGGAGATGTGGTCGTGATTCGCGGCGAGGGTCCAGCGGGAGGTCCCGGTATGCGCGAGATGCTCGCCGTCACCGCCGCGATCGTCGGCGAGGGGCTGGGGGAGAGCGTTGCACTGATCACCGACGGACGCTTCTCCGGTGCCACCCATGGGTTCATGGCCGCTCATATCGCCCCCGAGGCTGTTCGGGGCGGGCCGGTCGGCGCGCTGGCTGACGGCGATGAGATAACTATCGATGTCGAAGCGCGCCGCATCGACGTCGCTTTGACCGACGAGCAGATCGCCGAGCGTCTGTCGGCCTACGTTCAGCCGCCGCGCGCCGACGAGCACATCGACGTGGCTATCCGCAAGTACGCAAAGCTCGTCGGGTCTGCTGCCGAGGGCGCTGTCACGAGCTGAAAGTACGCCATGATGCTGAACGGCTACTCGCTAAACGGCTACTGGCTAAATGGCTACTCGTTGAACGGCTACTCGCGATATGCGCGGCCGGCTACTCGGCGATGAAGTCGCTCAGCAGCCGGTTGAACGATGCAGGACGCTCCAGCATCGCCATGTGGCCCGTGTCCTCGAAGATCACCTTGCGCGAATTGGGGATCAGCTCCTCGAACACGCTTGCGTCTGTGACGGGGATCACCTTGTCTTCGGCACCCCACACAATCAACGTCGGACAAGCGATCTCTGGCAGACGCTCGGAGATCGGATAGTCGATGTTGGCGCGCAGCGCCTGCATGAAGCCGGGCTTGCCTGCGCCGCGCAGCTGCTCGGCCGCGAGCGCCGCCGGCAGTCGGCCGGGATGGCGCGTCACGAAACCCAAGGTTATGTTGCGCAGTCCGCGACGACGCGCCACCCAGTCGGATCTGCTCGCCGTCCAGCCCGTGTACAGGGCGATCATCGGTGCCAGCCGGCGCAGGTAGGGCTCGAGCCGTTCGACGTCGCGGTGGCGATATGTGCTGATCCCCGCCGCGGACACGAGCACGAGACGCTCCACGCGCTGCGGGTAGGCGATCGCAAGCTCGGTCGAGGCGAACCCGCCCATCGAGTTGCCGACTACGGTTGCGGCGCTCACCCCAAGCGTCTCCAGCAGTCCGTCAAGCGTTCGGGCATACGCAGAGATCGTGATCTGCTCATTCGGCATCGGCGAATAGCCGAAGCCTGGGAGGTCCATCGCGATCACGCGGTGATTCTGAGCGAACACCGGCAACTGCTCAAGCCAGTTCGGCCAAGAGCCCGAGAGCCCATGCACGAACACGATCGCTGGGCCCTCGCCCAGCTCGATCGTGTTGACCCGGTTCCTGTTGACCGTCACCCAGCGCTGGTGCTCGCGCCAATCGATATCCAGCCACTCAGAGCGTCCCTCCGGGCCATAGGACTGTCGCTCCTCGCTTCCGTTGAGAGTGCCTACGCCGCTCATCTGTGAATAATCTACTGCCAAATGCGCATCGCCATCGACGTTGACTCGACTCTGCACCACTACTGGGATGTCCTCTCGGAGGTCTCCCGGAGGCGTTTTGGCATCGAGCTGCCCTACGAGGAGCAGTTCACTTGGGGTATCACTCGTTTGCGCCCGGATCAGCTGGAGCTATGCATTGAGGAGAGCCATAGTGACGAGACGATCCTCGCCGGCCGTCCCTATCCTGGCGCCGTCGAGGCGGTCCGCGAATGGAGTACGCAAGGTCACTTCATCCACATCACCAGCCATCGCGCGGGCGCGTGCGCGCCGGCCACCGCGCGCTGGCTGGAGCAGCTCGGCCTCCCATTTGACGATCTGTGCTGCTCCTACGACAAGATCAGTCGCTGTGTGGAGCTCGACATCGACATCTTGGTTGACGACAGCCCGCTCAACATCAGCGCCGCGATCGAGCGTGGGATCGCCGCGGCGACGATCCTGCACCCATGGAACGCCGAGTTGTGCGAGGTCGAGGACGTGCTCGGCGCGCACGATTGGCCTGAGCTTGCACAGCTGCTGGCGCCGGTGCTCCACGCGCCCAACTCGACGCTCCTCAGCCCCAACTGATCAACTCGCAGGCAGGTGTCGCGCGATCCCCAGCAGCGATTTGGACCAGATCTTGGCAGGGCGCCCGCCCGCCACGGCGAATTAGGCGTGGTGATGAGCACCGCGACGGCCGAGACGGCCCCGAGCATTAGCGGACCTTGGTTGCGAGCGCTCGCACTGCTCGACGAGGATTTGCGCCGTACCAACGCCGCCCCGCGTACCCGGCGCGCCTACGCCGTCGATACTTTGCAGTTCGCTTGCTGGATCGACGCCCAGGAGATCGAACCGTCAGCTGTTGGTCCCCGCGATGTCCGTCGCTATCTGGCGATGCTCACCGAGCGCGAGCTCTCAGCCACCACAACCGCGCGCAAGCTCGCTGCGATCCGTGCCTTGTTTCGCAGTCAGCGCGAGCACGGTCACATCGACCAGAGCCCGGCCGATCTGCTCGCCACTCCGCGTCGTGCCTCTCACTTGCCTCGTGTGATGAAGGCACCGGAGGTTGCGCGTCTGCTCGACTCCATTCCCGCCGGCGGCCCACTGGAGCTGCGCGATCGCGCGCTGTTCGAGCTGGCCTATGCGTGCGGCCTGCGGGCCGAGGAGATCGTCACGCTCAATATCGCGGACGTCGATTATGACGCCGAGCAGCTGCGAGTCGAGGGCAAGGGCTCCAAGACCCGCTTTGTCCCGGTCGGCGAGCTGGCGCTGAGCGCTGTGCGTCTATATCTGAAGCGCGGTCGGCCCGCACTCACACGTGCGCCCGGGCCGGACGGCGCGCGGCAGTCTGCGACGCCCGCGCTTGCCGGACGTGCGGGCGGAGACACCTCAGAGGGGCAGGCGCTATTTCTCAGCCGCTCCGGGCGTCGACTGGGCACAAGCGACGTGCGTCGCCGGTTGCGAGCGTGGACGACGCGCGCCGGAATACCCGGTGGAATCTCTCCTCACGCCCTGCGCCACAGCTTTGCGACGCACCTGCTCGACGGCGGCGCCGATCTGCGATCGATCCAAGAGCTGCTCGGCCACTCGAGCATCTCAACCACTCAGGTCTACACTCGGGTAGAGTCCGCCAGACTCAGAAGCGCCTATGCGCGCAGTCACCCTCGGGCCTGATCGGGCGGGAGAAGACCCTGGAGACGAACGTCAAAGCGATCGAGCTGCGCGAACTGTGGCGACGCTATAAGAATGACAACGACCCTCGCGCTCGCGAGCGGTTGGTCGTTGCTTACTCGCCGCTGGTTAAGTACGTGGCCGGGCGCACCGCCGCCGGTCTGCCGCCGCATGTCGAGGAGGCGGACCTGGTCTCCTACGGCCTTGTCGGCCTGATCTCCGCGATCGAGCGCTTCGACACCTCGCGCGAAATCAAGTTCGAGACCTACGCGATCACGCGTATCAAGGGCGCCATCATCGACGAGCTTCGCTCGATCGACTGGGTGCCACGCAGCGTGCGCGCTCGTGCACGCGAGATCGAGCGCGCCAACACCAAGCTCGAGCATCGTCTGCAGCGCACCCCTACCGACGAGGAGATGGCCGCCGAGCTCGAGCTCACCGTTCCCGAGCTGCACGAATCGCTACTTGCCATTTCCCACTCTTCGGTGGCGGCCCTGGACGAGCTGTGGAGTGTGTCCGATTCCAGCGGAGACCAAGTCTCGCTGATGGACACGATCGAGGACCCCAATGCACCTGACCCCTCGCGCGCTCTCGACATGGGCGACCTGAAGGATCGCATCGCCGACTCGATCGCCTCGCTGCCCGAGCGCGAGAAGCTCGTGATCGCGCTCTACTACTACGAGAACCTGACTCTTCGTGAGATCGGCGAGGTCCTTGGCGTCACAGAGTCACGTATCTCCCAGCTGCACACAAAGGCCGTCCTGCGTCTGCGCGGGCGCATGCAGGAGGCCTCTTTCGACTAACGGTTTGGGGTCGCCGCGGATGCTCGAACGTCGCTAGGGCGAGCACGTTGTCGCTCACACGGCCGCTTACATGTGAGCCTGGGCGGGCGGCTCGAGGGATCGCGAGCGGATGCTGTCGTGCCGGAGCGCGGAGCGCCGTTTCTGCTGTCCGGCTACTCTGGTTGGCTGATGGCCACCAGAGCAATAGTCACTTCGCACCCGATTGTCGCCTGCGACGTATGCGGCAGAAGCCTTTTGCGAGGGGAGACGCCCGATGTGTTTCTTGCCGGCGGCCAACGCCGCACGGTTTGTGAGCTGTGCGTACCTCGGGCCGCGGCTGAGGGCTGGTTGCGAGAGGCAGACAATCACGCTTCGAGTGTCCGTCCGACCCGTGCGCGCCGCGCCGGTTCGCTGTTCGGACGACTACGCCAGTTGCGCGAGCCGGGGCAGGGCTCGTTGCGTCGTGAACGCCCAAGCGCCGCGGCTCTCGACGGGTCCGACACGGGCGCGGAGCTTCCTGAGGAGGATCTTTACGGCTTCCTCGACAGCGATGTCGAGCGCAAAGATCTTCGCGAGCACGAGATCTACATCGGCTCTGTGGAAGCAGCGGAGTCGAGCGAGGGTGCGTGGAGCGCCGAGGACGATTTGCTGCCGCTCGACGGCGCTGATCCGGACGATCCGGGCACCGTGCGTGCTCGTCCAGCCCGGGCAAGCCAGTCTGGCGAACATGTGTCCACGGCCGGCATCTCCAGCTCTGGTGCCTCAACCGCGGGGGAGTTGAAGGTCGCACGGGCGCTCAAGGTCTTTAACGCCGGTGAGCAGCCAAGGCGCGTAGCCGGTGTCGCACGCTCACTTGGCGCGCCTACGGTGACCGTGCGTCCGCTTGAGGACTCGGGCAGCACGGTCGCGATAGTCGTCGCCTGGGAGCTGTGCTGGTACCGCTACGAGGTTGACCTCGGCGACGAGGCCGCCGGCTCGCAGCTCGTAGCCCAGGGCATGGAGCTGGATGAGCTGCCTGAAGAGGACCGGCTCGCGAACGCCGCCGCGGATGAACGCGGTGAGCTCTCTGCGCTGCTCGCCTGAGCACCTCACCAATAAAGGCGCGAGAGCTGCGACCGTTGAGAAGGTTTTGAGGTCTGGCCAGCGATGCACTGGACTGTCGCGTTCTGCGCGCAGTACGATCTAAGGCGATGATCTACTGCGTGGTGCCAAAGCCGCTTGCCGACGAGCTCTATCCGAAGCTCGTCAAGCGCTACGAGAACGACGACAACGTGACGGTCATCATCGACCGCCGCGACTCCGACCGCCGCGCCCGCGGCTCGCGCCCCTCCGAGGCCGAGCTGCAGCGTCGCGTCATCCGCGATCGCCGCCGCGCCCGCGTGCCGGGAGATCTGCCGCCGCTCGTCGACGGCTCTTAGTCTCAGATGAAGGTAGTCGTGCATGTCGATGGGGGCTCGCGTGGCAATCCAGGACCCGCAGCGGCCGCAAGCGTCGTCTCGACACCTTCCGGAGAGGTTCTGGACGAGGCATCCGAGCTGCTGGGAACGGTCACCAACAATGTGGCCGAGTACCGGGCTCTGCTACTCGGCTTGGCGCGCGCCGGCGCGCTTGGAGCGAGTGAGGTCGAGGTCGTCAACGACTCTGAGCTGATCGCCAAGCAGGTCCAGGGCCTCTACAAGGTCAAGCATGCCGCGATGCGTCCGCTCCACGGCGAAGCGACGGCAGCCCTGCGCGCGTTTGAGGCTTGGAAGATTCGCTCGGTGCCGCGCGCCCAGAACGCGCACGCGGACGCGCTCGTCAACGCGGCGCTCGACGACGCTCGCGCGACCGCTTGATCTGAGGCCGCTACGCAGCGCATAGAAGATGGTGGCGGCTCCCGATTGCGCCGTCGCCGGCTGGACCGTGACGCTCAGCGCAGCGGTCGTGTGGCCTGAGCGATCGCGATCATCTGTGCGTTCGAGAGGTCCTCGAGCAGCGTGTTCGTGACGAAGTAGATGACCCTGCCAACACGCCAGCCGATGTCGTGGATGTGTTCGCCGTCATCCACGATCAGATAGCTGCGTCCACCGATCTGCTGTGCACGGGCGTGGGAGAACAAGGGGATGTTCACCCAATCCATGCCCTCCACGTCGTAGTAGCCGCCCAGCGAGTTCTCCTGCCAGACGGCCACATACGCATGGTGGATGTGTTTGTGTTGGTCTTCAAGCGTGTAGGCATGGACCTCTTGCGGTATCGCCGGTCCGGTTTGGACGGTCGGGTAGTAGAGCGGGAAAGGCACACCCGGAGCCGCGGTGAGCGCCATGGCTTGGCCGGAGGACGGGACTGGGTAGAGGTCAAGCTGTGCGTCTGAGGGGCCGTGCGAGCTGTGGTGGTGGGAGTGGTGGGAGGAGGATGATGACGAGGACGAGCTGGCGGGAAGCTTGAGCTGTTCGTGGCCGTGCAAGAAGTCATCGACGGTTGCTTTGATCAGCGCGGGAGAGGTGGTCACGTAGCTTTCGCCGCCAATCATCGCGTCCACGTTTTCGGCCTGGAACTTGACCTGGCGCAGCGGCTTCTGCTGGGAGAAGGCGGCGAGTTCGGCGAGTTCGATCAGCTGGCCGGCCGAGGAGTGGAATGTGCTGATGACTGCTTTGCCGACGGCTTTGGAGACCTTGTCGATCTCGCTGATGAGCTGGCTCGCCGGCACCTGCTCGCGCAGGTTGCGGATGAAATCCTGTTGGCGGGCGACGCGCACGAAGTCCGAATCGTCGTGGCGATAGCGCACATAGCTGAGCGCTTTTTCGTAGCAGAGCTTTTGATAGCCGGGTTGCAGGTTGATCGCGGAGTAGTTGGTTTCAACGCTCCCGTTTGGTTCGTTGAAGTAGCGATGGTCGACGTTTACGTACACGCAGCCGAGCGTGTCAACGATGTCGATGAAACCCTTGAATGTGACATCGATCACGCCGTTTACCTTGATGTGCAACAGGTGCTCGATCGTTTCGGTCGCCAACTCGGCGGCGCGATCGCTGCCGCCTTCGAGGCTGCCGATCGTGTAGGCGGCGTTGACCTTGCGCGGGTAGTAGACGTGACCTGAGCGTGTCGTAATCGTCGTGAGCAGGTCGCGCGGGACCGATAGCACGGAGGTCTGTCCGGCCCCGGGGTCTAGTCGTACGAGCAACAGCGTGTCGCTGTGCGCCGCGTTGTTGCGGTCATACGCGTCCTTGGACCCCACGCGCCTGTCTGAGCCGATGATCAGAAAGGTCTGCGGTTCGCCTCTGTAGGAGGCCTGGATCACACCTTTGGCCACGTGCAGCTGACTTGTGCGGGGAAAGACCTCGTTAGCGATGTGGTTGAGTCTGGTCAACGCGAAAGTGGCCGTTGCCGCGCCACTCAACAGGAGGATCAGCACGCCCGCGACGGCAAAGCGTCGCCACATGTGCCCAGCCAGCGAGGGCGGGCGCTCGTCATCGAGAGGTGTCACAGGAGGGACGCTCATGATCTGCGGGCAGCCACCACCCGCCAAGGCTGACCCTCATGTCAGCCTAGCGAGCGTGTCGGCCGTCGCGCGCCGGGCGGCAACGTCCACAGTGCCCGTCTGAGCTAGACGCAGTCGGGCTGGAAGGACTAAGGCAGTGTCTCAACGTCGCCGCCCATCCCGATACGCTCGGCTCGTGCTCAAGCCCCGCAACCGTGAGCTGCTCGGCCTGATCCCCTCGGCGCTGCTCGTCACCGCCGGGTTTACGGCGATCTTCATCCAGCAGGAAAACAGCTCGCTCGCGGCCTCCACGAACGTCACGCTCAACCGTGTCTCGAGCCTGTCGCTCACCTATGGGCTGCTGTTCCTCGGTCTGTGCCTTGCCGCGCACTTGGTGATCCGCTTCGCGCTGCCTTACGCCGATCCGTACCTGTTCCCGTTGGCGGCGGTGCTCGCGAGCGTCGGCATCGTGATGGTCTACCGCATCAACCCATCGTTGGCGCGCCAGCAAGCGCAGTGGATGGTGCTGGGCCTGATCCTCTTCGCCGTCACGATCCTGTGGCTACGGCGTACGGGCATCGGCGTGCTCGAGCGCTACCGCTACACGATCGCCGCGGTCGGGATTCTGATGGCGGTCTTGCCGCGCTTCCCGGTGATCGGCGAGCAGGTCAACGGCTCCTATCTGGACATCCATTTCGGTTCGGTCTCCTTCCAGCCTGCCGAGCTGGCGAAGGTTGCGATCGTGATCTTTCTGGCCAGCTACCTGCGTGACAACCGCCAGATCCTGGTGACGGCTGGGCGGCGTGTGCTTGGCCTGACCATCCCGCCGATGAAGCAGTTCGGGCCGATGCTCGTCGTGTGGGGGGCCGCGATGGGCACGCTGCTGCTTACGGGAGAGCTGGGAACCTCGCTGATGTTCTATGGAGCGTTCCTGGCGCTGCTGTATGTCGCGACTGGCCGCTTCTCGTTCCCGCTGATCGGACTCGTGTTGTTTGGCTTGGGTGCTTGGTTCGTGGTCGGTCACGTCGGGCACGTCCATGCTCGCGTGCTTGCTTGGGAAGATCCGCTGGAACCGAAGCTGTTCCACAGTGGCGTCAGCTACCAGCTTGGCCAGTCGCTGTTCGCTCAGGCCGACGGCGGTCTGCTCGGCACGGGCTTTGACCAGTCGCTGCTGGTGATCCCGCATACTCGCGAAGCGATCTTGCCTGTGCCGGAAAGCGACATGATCTATGCGGTCATCGTCAATGAGCTCGGGCTCGTCGGTGCGGGAGCGCTGCTGCTCACCTATCTGCTGTTCATCGCGAGGGGGCTGAAGACGGCGATGCTCGCCCGCGACTCGTTCTCCAAGCTGCTGGCGGTCGGGCTGTCGTTCATCATCGCCATGCAGGTGTTCGTGATCGTGGGAGGTGTGACGCGCGTGATCCCGCTCACCGGCGTGACGTTGCCGTTCGTCGCCTACGGTGGCTCCTCGGTGGTCATGAACTTCGTGCTGCTGGCACTGTTGCTGGTGGTCTCAGACCGGGCGCGCAGGCCGTATTCGGCCTCGCGCTGAACAGATTGCCCTGGCCTTTGCACGCAACGTTCGGCAGAGAGTTGAGACATATCTGGGGCTGTCGAGGCTGTTTCTGGGCACGATTGTGCACTTTTGAGCAGGTTCGCTGCGGCTTTCGGTCGAAAACCTCCACATACCCGGACGCCCGTGAGTATTTGGGTGACGTTCGATGAATATTGCCGCCATGCCAACTTCTACAACCGACGCCAGCTCCAGCTTCGTCATTCGAGCGCGCGACATGCGCGGGGCGGGTGGGACTTCGATAGACCGGCGCCGACGCTACCCAGCCCGAGCGGCCAGCTTCTCCTCGCCGGCCGGACTACACCCGCGACCGTGGCTGGGGCGTTTGCGCCACGCGCTGCGAGAGGACCTGTTCGTGCTCCATTACCAGCCGATCGTCTCGCTGCAAGGGGGAGCGGTCTCACACTACGAGGCGCTGATCCGCCTGGCGGACGATCCCAGCGGCCCGCTCACGCCCCCGTGTAGCTTCCTGCCCGCGGCTGAGCGCTACGGCTTGATCCAAGAGATCGACCGCATGGTGGTCGGCAAGGTGATCGCCCTGATGGGTGGCGAGCTGGCCGAGCGCGACGCCCGCGTGGCCGTCAACCTATCTGCTCTGTCGATCACCGACCACGGCATGCTCGCCCACATCGAGCGCGAACTCGACCGCCACGGCGTCGATCCAGGGCGGCTGGTCGTCGAGGTCACAGAGACGGCGGCGATCGGTGACATGCGTCGCGCCCAGAGCTTCTGCGAAGGCGTCCACACGCTCGGTAGTTCGGTCGCGCTCGACGACTTCGGCGCGGGCTTCGGCTCCTTTCAATACCTCAAGCAACTGCCGTTCCGCTACCTGAAGATCGACGGTGACTTCATCCGTACGCTGCCTTCCTCGCACAAGGATCAACTGGTCGTACAGGCGCTCGTCGGTGTCGCGCGCGGCATGGGCAAGCAGACGATCGCCGAGTATGTCGGTGACGAGCCGACGATGTGCTTACTGCGAGAGTACGGCGTCGATTTCGCCCAGGGCTTCGAGGTCGGTCGCCCTTGCGGGCAGCTCGAGGCGTTTGCCGTTTAGGGGCGTCTGTCCAGGCCCCGCTGTGGGCGTCCATGGAAATCGTGGAGCGTTAGGTGTGTGGATCGTTTTGGTTGATCTCGCAAACACCCCCCCTTTGCAGGGCACTTAGATGAAGATTTGGTACCTAAATAAATTCGTTGGGTCCGAGCAAAGGGGTGTTGAGACGCATAGCTCACTTTGAAGAGGCCTAGCGCGGCTCTGGCATCTGCGTGCGCAGCATCGCGTCCCACAGCCTGTCGGGCAGTAGTTTGCGCTGTAGCACCGTAAGGCGCGCGGAGGGAGTGAGCAGCATGCGCGATGGCGGGCGACGCCGCGAGATCGCCTTCTCGATCGCCTTAGCCACGACATCCGGTCCACCGCCGAGGTGGCGCATCGGGCCCTCGTAGACATCCTTGGTCATCGCCGCGAGCTTCGTGTTGAACTTTTTGTAGGGATCGCCAGCCCCGTTTTCGGCTTGCGCGCCTGCGTCGGCTTCGCTGACAGTGGCGGCAGCCGTCTTGCCGAACTCGGTCACGATCAATCCCGGCTCGATTAGCACGACGTCCACGCCGAACCCTCGCACCTCGAAGCGCAGTGCGTCGCTGATCGCCTCAAGCGAATACTTCGTTGCGTGGTAGAGCCCGCCGCCGGGAAGCGTCAGCTTGCCGCCCATCGAGCCGACGTTCACGATCTTGCCCCAATGCTGGGCGCGCATTGCGGGCAGCACGAGCTGGGTCAACGCGATCAGGCCGAACACGTTTGTCTCGAACTGGCGGCGCACAGCCTCCAGCGGCACCTGCTCGATCGGCCCGCCCTGGGAGTAGCCGGCGTTGTTGACGAGCACACCAACGGCGCCGTGCTCGCGCTCGATCGTCTCGACCGCGGCGCGCATCGAAGGCTCGTCGCAGACGTCCAATTGCAGCAGCTTGCAGCCGGCGTCTGAGAGGTGCTCGATCGACTCCAGGCGTCGCGCGCTTGCGTAGACGCTCCAGCCGTGGCCGGCCAGCCGCTTTGCGCTGGCCTCGCCGATCCCTGAGGAGCAGCCGGTGATGAGCACGGCCTTGGAAGGCGCATCGGACATTTGCTCAGCATACGGGCTAGGCTCCCGTCTTCGATGCGAGCCGTGACCTTCCAAGCACCCGGCGAGGTGCTCGTCAAGGACGTACCCGAGCCCGAGCTCTCAGATCCGGGTGATGCGATCGTCCAGATCGAGGCTACCGGCGTTTGCGGCTCGGACCTGCACATCTACCACGGCCGCGTGAAGATCGAGCCGGGATTCACGATTGGGCACGAGTACGTCGGCACGGTGCTTGCTGTTGGCGAGGCGGTGCACAGCGTCAAGGTCGGCGACCGCGTGCTCGGCTGCTTTCAAACTGCCTGCGGGCACTGCTATTTCTGCCGCCGCGGCTGGTTTCACAAGTGCGACTCCTCGCGCACTTTTGGCCACGGCGCGGCGCTTGGCTCGCTGCAGGGCACCCAGGCCGAGCGCGCTCTGGTGCCAAGCGCCGAGCTGGTCCTGCGCAAGATCCCGGCGGGGATGAGCGATGAGATCGCCCTGTTCGCGGGTGACGTGATGGGCACTGGCTTTCATGCCGTCGCCGACAGCGGCCTGCGCCCAGGCGACGTCGCTGCCGTGCTCGGCCTTGGGCCTGTGGGACTGTGTGCCGTGCAGGCCGCCCGTGCCTGTGGTGCCGCGCACGTGATCGCGATCGACACGGTCCCAGAGCGTCTGGCGATGGCCGAGAGCTTTGGCGCGCAACCAGTTCACCTGAGCGAGGGCGACCCGCGCGCGGCTGTGCGCGAGGCAAGCGAAGGCCGGGGCGTGGACGTCTGCATCGACGCGGTCGGCCATCCGCAGGCCTTCGACCTGGCCTTGAAGCTGACCCGCAAGTGCGGCACGGTGCAGGCCGTCGGCGTCTACGCCGAGCGCGCCGAGGTGCACATGGGCTTGCTGTGGATCAAGTCGCTGCATGTGTGTGCCGGTCACGCCAACGTGATCGGTCATGTCGATCGGGTGCTGGCGATGATGTCCGCTGGTCTGCTCGACCCCACTTCCTTGGTCACCCACCACATGAGCCTGGAGCAGGCTCCAGAGGCGTACGCTCTATATGACCGCCGCGAGGCGCTGAAGATCGTCCTCAAGCCCTAAGGAGCTTCGATGAACACCGTTGCCCAACCAACTCTCCCCGCCGCGCTCGGCGACGGCGCTCGGGACTTCATCGCCAAAGAGCACGGCCTGCTGATTGGCGCGGAGAGTGTGCCCGCGGCCGACGGTCGCACGTTCGCCACGCTCGACCCGGCAAACGGCCGCGAGATCGCCACCGTCGCCCAGGCGGGCGCCGAGGATGTGACGCGCGCCGTAGCCGCCGCGCGCGAGGCGTTCCAGAGTGGCCTGTGGTCGTCGATGGCGCCCTCCGCTCGTGGCGCGCTGATGATGGCGCTGGCGGACGCGATCGAAGCGCACGAAGAGGAAATCGCCCAGATCGAGTCGCTCGACAACGGCAAGCCGGTCAAGCTCGCCCAGTACGTGGACGTGCGCGGCACGATCGCCCACCTGCGCTACTACGCGGGCTGGCCGACCAAGATCGAGGGCAGCGTGCTGCCGGTGACGGCACCAAACATGCTCTGCTACACCCGCCGCGAAGCGGTCGGCGTGTGTGCGCAGATCGTGCCGTGGAACTTCCCGCTGCTGATGGCGGCCTGGAAGATCGGGCCGGCCTTGGCGGCGGGTTGCACGATCGTGCTCAAGCCGGCCGAGCAGACGCCGCTGAGCGCGCTGCGCCTCGGCGAGCTGGCACTTGAGGCCGGATTCCCGCCGGGCGTGCTGAACGTGCTCACAGGCGACGGTGAGACCGGTGCCGCGCTCGTCGACCATCCCGACGTCGACAAGATCGCCTTCACCGGCTCGACGGCTGTCGGGCGCGAGATCGGAGCCAAGGCCGGGCGTGCGCTGAAGCGCATGACGCTCGAGCTCGGCGGAAAGAGTCCGAACGTGATCCTGCCCGACGCCGACATCGAGGCGGCCGTCAAGGGCTCCTACCAGGCGATCTACTTCAACTCGGGCCAGGCGTGCAACGCCGGCTCGCGCCTGTATGCGCCGGCGGAGCGTTTCGATGAGATTGTGAGCGCTCTGGCCGAGCAAGCCAAGGCGACACGTCTTGGCGCCGGTCTGGATCCCGCAACCCAGCTCGGCCCGCTCGTCTCCGCCGAGCAGCGCGACCGCGTGATGTCCTATATCGAAGCCGGCAGCGAGCAGGGCGCCGAGTTGCTGGCGGGTGGGGGACAGGCACTCGCCGACAGCGGCGGCTGGTTCGTCGAGCCGACGCTGTTCGCGACCAGCAAAGACGACTTGAGCATCGCCGAAGAGGAGATCTTCGGACCGGTGCTCGTGGCCTCCCCCTACGACAGCATCGAGGAGGTGGCCGAGCGCGCCAACGCGACCGATTACGGGCTAGCGGCCGGCGTGTGGACGCGCGATGTGGGCAATGCCCACCGACTGGCCGCCCTGCTGCGCGCCGGCTCGGTCTACATCAACCATTGGGGCGGCGCGGACGCGTGCGCGCCCTTCGGCGGCTTCAAGGCCTCCGGCGTTGGACGCGAGCACGGGCACGACGGGCTCGACGCCTATCTGGAGACCAAGACGGTGTGGACCTCGCTGAGCTGAGCGGCCGTCTGGAAACGGGCACCGCGGTTTGAGACGGATTCAAGGTCGGTATGAGAGTCATCGCCAACGCGGCCAAGAACGCGTCGTCGGTGTACTAGGTGCACTAGAGTCCGAATCATGAGCGGGCATCCTCTGAGGCCCGGGAGCCTTCAGATATCGAGTGCGCTCGTAGACGGCGCCGTCAGGGTCTCCCTAGGAGGCGAGCTCGATCTGGCTTCCGCGCCCCAAATGGAAGAGCATTTCGCCGCGATCGACGAGCAGGTGCCGGGGCGCGTCGTGGTTGACCTCAGTGGACTTGCGTTCATCGACTCCAGCGGCCTGCGCATGCTCTTGCTCGCCGACGCCCGCGCGCGCGAGCACGGCTATGAGCTTGTGCTGCTTGCAGGCCCCGAGCCGGTGCAGCGCGTGTTCGAGATGACCGGCGCGCTCGACGTCCTGCACTTCGAGTCGTGAAGGCCCTTTGAGCTCGATAGCCGAGCCAAGCGTGCTCGTGAACGAGGAGCGAGCGCACGAGCACACACATGACTGGGCGACCGTTCTCGCCGGCGTGCTCACGCTCGTGTTGCTCGCCGCCACGCTCGAGATCGTGCTCGACGGCGCGGTCGGCCATTCGCCGCTGATCCCCAAGTCCCCGGACATCGCCTCCTGGCTTGTGGGCGTCGGCGAGCGCCTGGGCTATCGCGTCTTTTTGATCGCGCTGCTTTCCTACAGCGGCGCATTCGTCGGCATCCTGCTGCTGGCGCGACGCATCTCCTCGCGCTGGGCGATCGTGCTGACAATTGCCTTGCAGCTGATCGTGTTCGTGGGCCCCGTCTTGATCTCGACGGATGTCTTCAGCTACATCGCCTACGCGCGCATGGGTGTCGTGCATGCCGTCAACCCCTATCTGCACGGTCCGACATCGATCGCGGCCGATCCGGTCTACCGCTACGTGGGCAAAGACTGGGTCAAGGTGGCGACCGCCTACGGGCCGTTGTACACGCTGCTGTCCTACCCGCTGGCGCCGCTCGGCGTTGTCGGCGCGCTGTGGGGGATGAAGCTTGAGGCGCTGTTGGCAAGCGCCGGCACACTCACGTTGACGTGGCGCTGCGCGCGCGTGCGTGGGCTCGACCCAAAGTTCGCGTTGATCGTGGTCGGCGTCAACCCGCTGTGGGTCATCTACGGACTCGGCGGCGCCCACAACGACTTGATCATGACGTTGTTCTTGATGGGTGCGGTGGCTCTCACGTTCGCGAGCGAACAACGCCATGCGCCAGCAGGCGACGTCTCTGGCGGAGGAATTGGGAACGTAGCGAAAGTGACAGGCGCGGGCGGCTTGCGCGGCGAAATTGGGCGTGCCTTCCAAACGGGTTCGCGCCGCGAAACCTACGCCGGGGCTGCAGTCGTCGGCGCGACGTTGATCAAGGCCACCGGCATCGTGCTATTGCCGTTCATGCTGCTCAGCCGTCGTCAACTCGCGCCGCTGATCGGGGCTGCCGCGGCCGCGGCGATCGGCGCGCTCATCGCCTACGTCGTGTTCGGCATTCACGGCGTGGACATCGTCTCGGCGCTCAACCGCGACGCAGCCTTTGTAGGCACCGACAGCTTCCCGACCGAGATCGCCCATCTGCTCGGCAAGCCGGGTGTGTTCCCGATCGATCACGATCTGCTCAAGGCCGGACTGGTATTGATCGTGCTGCACCTAATGTGGCGCACGTGGCGCGGCTATGACTGGGTTGCGGCCTCGGCTTGGACGCTGCTTGCGATCGCGGTCACGAGCACATGGCTGCTCGCTTGGTACACGCTGTGGTCACTGCCGCTTGCCGCCGTCAGCCGCGACCGGCGTGTGCTCTACGCGGCGCTCGCCGTACAGGCTCTGTTCGTCGTCCACCAGACCGCGCCACTTTTTGCGCCAGTCTCATGAGGGAGTACCCAACAGCGATGAGCAAGTTCCCAGCAGCGACATGAGCGAGTCCCCAACAGCAGCCAAGCGCGACGCGTGGGGCTGGCTACCCGAATGGGCTCGTCCGCTCGAGCATGAGCGCCGCGGCCTCGGCAGCCTGCGCCTTGCCGAGACGACGATCCTGATCCTGCTCGGCATCTTTCTGGCGGTCGCGACGGTCAACGACGTAGTGCAGCAGACGCACGTCAACCATCGCCTCAAGGCAGACCTGCTCACATGGCGCACGGTGACCGGCCACGACTACGTGAACCTTGCCACCGAGCAGGACGTGAAGACCTACAGCACGCGCGACACGGTCTGCGGGAACGTATCGCCGGGTGCGCCGGGGGAGCGCGCCCAGGTGTGCCTGATGCTCGCGGGAGCGGTCGTATCGGGGATGCGCAGCGTGAGCGGCGGCTATTACCTGCCACCGTACAAAGCTGACCTGCGCGCCAACCGCTACAAGTGTTTTGGCCTCGCGGCTGAAACGGACCTCTGCGGTCTGAGCTCGTTGCCGGTTGGCTCGCCGCCGTCCCCGCCGTTGCCGCTCGGCCGCCCGTGAGCGTCGTTCCCGGCAGTCCGGCGCTCCTGTGAGCGGCTCCGCTACCGATCCAGTCGCCCTCGGTGGCAGGAGCAGGTTCGCGGCGGGCAGCGCCCAGCGTGACCGCCGGATCGCTGCCCTAGTCCCGTGGTGGCCGCTGCTTGCGATCCTGCTGCTCGCGGCGGCACTGCGTCTGAGCACACTCGGCCTGCAGAGCTTCTGGTACGACGAGGCGTTCACGCCCGTGCACGTCCTGCGCGCGAGCCTCGGCGCCACCTTGCACGACGTCGTGCACACCGAGAACACGCCGCCGCTCTGGTACGTGCTCGACTGGGGGTTCTCGCGTGTGCTTGGTACTGGCGTGGTGGCTCTGCGCCTGCTCTCCGCGCTGGCAGGAATCGCCACGGTGGCAGTCGCTTGGGCGATCGGCTCGGAGCTTGCCAGTCGTCGCGCAGCGATCGTCACGGCCACGCTCGTCGCGGTCAACCCACTATTTGTTTGGTACTCCCAGGAGGCGCGCGCTTACGCCCTGTTCGTGTTCACGGCCTCGCTCGCGCTGCTGTGCTTTCTGCGGGCCATGCGTGAGCCGACGAGCAGACGACTCGCGGAGTTCGCGTTCACGGCCTCGTTGGCCCTGCTCACCCACTACTTTGCCGTGTTCCTGGTTATCCCGATGGTGTTGTGGCTGGTGTGGCTTGCGGTCACAGGTGGGTGGGGCGACGAAAGCGCGATGCCCCGTGCGCGCGCGGGGGGCATCGCCAAATCGACAGACAACACCGCCCGACCCGAGCCTAGCCTCAGCCCACCCGCGGGGGGTATCGCCGAATCCGACGATCGTGGTGGCGCCCAGCTCACACCACGGGAACGAACTTCAAATCCAAAAAATCTCCCACGCGTCCTTTGCGCGCTCGCGCTGCCGGGACTCGTCGGGTTGGCTCTGATCCCGCTGATCCTCGCCCAGGGTGGACATGGCACGCAGTGGATCGGCGAATGGGCGCTTGCCAGTCGCCTGGAAGCGATTCCGCAGTACTACCTGACGGGCTACAGCGGTTCTTCGCTCGGACACGGCATCGAGGCGCTGGTGGCGCTCCTGATCCTGGCGGGTGTCCTGTACGGGCTGTGGAGCACGCTCACCCGCCGCGAGGAGCGCGGCGCGCTGATCGCGCTGACTATTACCGCCGTCGGAGTACTCACGCCCGTCCTGCTGGCGCTGCTGGGCGCCGACTATTTGGCGCCGCGCAATCTTGTTGCGGCGATGGTGCCGTTGAGCGCGCTGCTTGCAATTGTGATCGCCGCCCAGCGCACAGGCCGTCTCGGCATGGTGTTTGCAGGCCTGCTGGCACTCGCCTTCCTAGTGCTCAGCATCGATGTGAATCTCAGTCCGCGCCTGCAGCGCGGCGACTGGTCCGGGGTTGCGGATGTGCTGCGCTCAACCCAGCCAAAGCATGTGATCACCACGGTCGAGTTGGGCTCGGCGCCCCTGGAGTACTACCTGCAACGCTTGAATAACCTGCACGCGGGGCAGAGCGTCAGAGTGACTGAGATAGACGAGACCGGCTACGCTCCGCTGCGCCCCGGTGCCGAACGAGCACCGGCTCGCGGATTCCATCTCACAGAACGACGTGACATCAACGGTCTAATCGTGTACCGCTTCATATCCAGTGCGCCTGTCACGATTTCTCAAAGAACGCTGCTACGCGCAGTGATCGCAGAAGAAGGGCGCCCAGAGGCGCTCGTGCCCACAGCATCGTCAGGGAAAACTCTCTAGCGTCCTTCACCATGTCATCGCAGATCGCGCAGACAGTTAGCGAGGCTCAGGTGACATTGGAGCTGGCCTGTCAGCGCTTGCTCTCACTCCAGGACGAGGCCGGGTGGTGGCGCGGTGAGCTGCAGACAAACGTGACGATGGATGCGGAGGACATGCTCCTGCGCGAGTTCCTGGGCATCCGCCGTGCCGAGGAGACCGAGCGCTCGGCGGTGTGGATTCGCTCACAACAGCGCGCTGACGGAACATGGGCAAATTTTCATGGTGGACCCGGAGATCTGTCGACGACGATCGAGGCCTACTGGGCGCTGCGCCTGGCCGGGGACGAGCCAGAGGCCGAGCACATGCGCGCGGCCGCCGAGTTCGTCCGCGCGCATGGCGGAATCGAGCGCGCACGCGTGTTCACGCACGTCTGGCTTGCGCTGTTCGGCTTGTGGTCGTGGGATCAGGTGCCGGCGCTGCCACCGGAGATCGTGCTGCTGCCTTCCTGGGTGGCACTGAACATCTACGACTTCGCTTGCTGGGCGCGCCAGACGATCGTGGCGCTGTCACTCGTGATGGCCCACCGTCCGCGGCAAGCGCTGCCGTTCGCACTGGAGGAGTTGCACGGCCCCGAGCCCTGGCGAGCGGCCGAGCCGACCAGCGCGCGCGGTCGTTGGCTGACGCGCCTGGATCGCGTCCTGCGTGTCTACGAGCGTCGCCCGCCACGATTGTTGCGCCGGATCGCGACGGCCCGTGCGGAGCGTTGGATCGTGCGTCGCCAGGAGGCCGACGGCTCCTGGGGCGGCATTCAGCCGCCGTGGGTGTACTCGCTGATCGCGTTGCGCCTGAACGGCTATGCGCTCGAGCACCCGCTGATGCGACGCGGGATCGAAGGCCTCGACCACTTCATGGTGGAGGAGCGGGGCAAGGGTGAGTCTGGCGGCCTCTTACAGGTCAGTGAGTCGGTTGCGCCGGCGGGCAGCCGTCGGCTGGAGGCTTGCCAGTCACCGGTGTGGGATACCGCATTGAGCGTGGTTGCGCTCAGCGACGCCGGTCTGCCGGGCGAGCATCCAGCGCTTTTGCGTGCGGGCGAGTGGCTGCTTGGTCAGGAGATCTGCGTGCCAGGGGACTGGCGTGTGCGTCGTCCAACGCTGGAGCCTGGGGGGTGGGCGTTTGAGTTTGCCAACGACAACTATCCCGACGTTGACGACACGGCTGAGGTGGTGTTGGCGTTGCTGCGTTTGCGCGATGCCCCCCCCGCGCGCGGGGGGCATCGCCCTTTTCGAAGCATCGACCTCGCCACTGGGACATCGGCGGATACCAAGTCGCCCGATCGGACCGACAGGCGCCTCCAAGAGGCGGCCGAGCGCGCGGTGGGCTGGACCAAGGGCATGCAGAGTCGGGAAGGCGCATGGGGGGCCTTCGACGCCGACAACACGCGCTCGCTTGTGCGTGAGCTGCCGTTTCTGGACTTCGGCGAGGTGATCGACGAGCCGAGCGCGGACGTGACCGCCCATGCGGTCGAGATGCTCGCGGAGCTCGGATGCGCCGATGACCCTGAGACCGTGGCGGCTGTGCGCTGGCTGGTCGAGCGCCAGGAGCCAGGAGGCTCGTGGTTCGGGCGCTGGGGGGTCAATCATCTCTATGGCACCGGCGCTGTGTTGCCGGCACTGATCGTGGCCGGCGTAGCGCCCTCCGAGCCGTGCATCAGACGGGCGGTGGCCTGGCTCGGCCGCCACCAGAACAGCGACGGGGGGTGGGGCGAGGACCCGCGCTCCTACGATCACGCCGAATGGGTCGGACGCGGCGAGAGCACCGCCTCACAGACAGCCTGGGCGCTGCTTGCTCTGCACGCCGCCGGTGAGCGCTCGGATGCGGTCGCTCGGGGCGTGCAGTGGCTCGTCGATGCCCAGCGCGAGGACGGCGGTTGGGACGAGCCGCAGTACACAGGTACCGGTTTTCCCTGCGACTACTACATCAACTATCACCTCTACCGGCTTGTCTTTCCCGTGATGGCGCTCGGCCGCTGCCTGTCGGCGGTGCGTAGATGATGCACACCGCACCACTTGAGATGGCACCGGCGCAAGCCCCGAGCGCACGTGCGGTGATGGAGCAGGCGAACGCTGAGAACTTCCCAGTAGCGATGCGCGTACTTTCAAGCTTGCATCGGCGCCGGCTGCTCGCCGTCTACAGCTTCGCGCGGCTCGCGGACGAGTTGGGCGACGAGCTCATCGGAGATCGTCTAGCGGCGCTGGACTGGTTGGAGGGAGAGCTCGACCGCGCGTATGTAGGCAGCGCCCGTCACCCGCTGCTCGTGCGTCTGCAGCAGACGCTTGCCGAATGCGCGTTGCCCCGCGAGGCATTCGTGCGCTTGATCGACGCCAACCGGCTGGACCAGCACAGCCAGCGCTATGAAAGCTGGGAGCAGTTGCAGGCCTACTGCTCGCTGTCTGCTAACCCAGTCGGCGAGCTGGTTTTGGGTGTCTTCGAGCTGGCAAGTCCCGAGCGGATCGAGCTCTCAGACCGCGTTTGTACCGCGCTGCAGCTGGTGGAGCACATTCAGGATCTGGGCGAGGATGTACGTCGCGGCCGCTACTACCTACCGGCACAGGATCTGGCTCGCTTCGACTGCTCGCAGGAGCAGCTCGCCCGGCTGTGCTCGCAAGGCGATCGTGATTTGGATTTGAAGGGCGTGCCGGCTGTCTCGCCCACTCCAAGTGAGGGTTTCTCGGGCCAGTCCGATCGTCTGCGCAAAGCGATCGCCTTCGAGGTGGCGCGGGCGCGGACCCTATTGGCCGCTGGTCTGCCACTCCTAGCGGGCGTGCATGGACGGCCAAAGCTCGCCCTGGTCGGCTTCATCGCCGGTGGTGAGGCGGCGCTGGGGGCGATAGAGCGAGCCGACTTCGATGTGCTCGATGCCGCGGCTCGGCCCACTGCCAGCCGGCGCGTGCGACTTATGGCCAGTGTGCTGGCGCGCAGCCACCGCAGCGTGGCTAGAGACGCGAGCGGTTCGGGCCTGTCACCGCGATGAACCCGACCGAAGCCTACGAGCACTGTGAGTCGCTGACGCGCAGGGCAGCCGCCAATTTCTACTACGGCATCAGGCTGCTTCCAAGCGAGAAGCGTCGCGCAACGTGCGCGGTCTACGCCTTCGCGCGGAGGATCGACGATATCGGCGACGGGCAGATCGATCGGGCTCGAAAGTTAGAGCTGCTTGACGTGGCCGAGCAGGCGTTGCAAACAGCCTCGACGTCGAGCATCGACCCGGTGATCGTGGCACTGGCCGACGCTCACGAGCGCTTCTCGTTGCCGATCGAGGCGCTTGAGGATCTGATCGCCGGTGTGCGTATGGACGTCGAGGGCGCTGGCTATGAGAGCTTTGAGGATCTGCTGGTCTATTGCCGCCTGGTCGCCGGCTCGATCGGCCGGCTGTGCCTGGCGATCTTCGGTGCTCGCGAGCAAAAGCAGGCGCATCGTCTCGCCGACGATCTCGGCGTCGCCCTACAGCTGACGAACATCCTGCGCGATATGCGTGAGGATGCGACGCTCGGGCGCGTGTACATCCCGGGCGAAGACCTGCGGCGCTATCAAGTGAGCGATGACGGGCGCTTTGACGGCGGGGAGGGTCAGCTCGACGCGCTCACGCGCTTCCAGGCGCGCCGCGCAGGCGTTTGGTTCGACCGGGGACTCGAGCTCGTGCCGCTGCTGGATCGCCGCAGCGGCGCTTGTGTACTTGCGATGGCGAACATCTACCGGGGCGTGCTCAGGCGCATCGAGGACGATCCCGAGCGCTCGCGAATGGTGCGTGTGTCGCTTCCGATCTGGGAGAAGGGTTGGGTGGCAAGCCGCAGCATTCTTACGGCCGCGCTCGGGCGATCGCCGGTCCGCGATCGGCGTTGGCAGCTTCCTTGAGCGCTTATCCGCGTCAGCCTCTGTTCGGCTCCCGGGCGCGTAAGGGAGCATCCGCGTCAGCCACTGTTCAGTCACCGGGCGTGCTAGTGAGCATCCGCTTTGGTGTCTGGGGGCTCTGTCGCCTGGATCGTTGTGCGAGGCTCGCTTGAGCGCGCGACGTGTGGTCGTGCTGGGTGGTGGCCTGGCCGGGATCACGGCGGCGCTCGACTGTGCGGAGGCGGGCGCTCAAGTGACGCTGCTCGAGGTGCGCCCGCGCCTTGGCGGGGCCGCCTACTCGTTTGAGCGCGAGGGGCTGCTGCTCGACAATGGCCAGCACGTGTTCCTGCGCTGCTGCACGGCCTACCGCGGCCTGCTTGCGCGTCTTGGCAGTACGCGGCGCGTGATGTTGCAGTCGCGCCTGGAGATTCCGGTGCTTAGTCCCCACCACGGCCAGGTGGTTTTGCGCCGCAACGGATTGCCGGCGCCGCTGCATCTGGCCACCGCGCTCCTGCGTTACTCCCACTTGACGTTGGCGCAGCGTCTGAGTGCTGCCCGCGCGGCGCTCGCGCTCGGGCGACTCGACCAGGGCAACTCCTCCGGCACGCTGGGCGAGTGGCTGGCGGCTCACGGCCAGGGGTCCGCGAGCGTGGCGGCGCTCTGGGATCTGATCGCGCTGCCGACGCTTAACCTACCGGCCGCGGAAGGCTCGCTGGCGCTCGGCGCCTTCGTGCTGCAGACGGGGCTGCTGCGCCATAACGACGCGGGCGATATCGGCTTTCACATGCGGCCCTTGAGTGAGACGCTGGGCGATCCGGCTATTCGTGTGCTGGGTGAGGCAGGAGTTGACGTGCGGCTCGGAGTGCGGGTCGAAGCGGTCGAGCGTCTGCGCGTGCGCGCCGGTGGCGAGGGTTTTGAGGCCGACGCGGTCGTGTGTGCGCTGCCCCACGAGCGCGCGAGTGCTCTGCTCAAGCCGCTGCTCGGCGAAGAGGCAAGT
Organism: uncultured Solirubrobacterales bacterium; assembly: GCA_963844095.1. Lineage (GTDB taxonomy): Bacteria > Actinomycetota > Thermoleophilia > Solirubrobacterales > Solirubrobacteraceae > Palsa-744. The sequence continues at coordinate 844,466 of CAWJND010000005.1, read as the reverse complement.
CGCTGGCGTGGCCTGGGCGCCTCGCCGATCGTTAACGTGCACATCGTGTATGACAGGCGTGTGTGCGACCTGCAATTCGCGGCCGGGGTTGGAACGCCCGTGCAGTACGTATTCGATCGCAGCGAGGCCGCGGGGCTCCCCCTCACGGGGACACCCTCTGGGGCGCAAACAGGCAGCGACGGGCAGTATCTAGCGATATCGCTGTCCGGCGCCGCGGGGGAGATGGAGCTCTCCTCCGAGCAGCTGCGCGAGCGCTATGTGGAGGCGATGGAGGAGCTGTTTCCCCGCGCTCGCGGAGCGGTCGTGCGCAGCGTGCACGTCAGCCGAGAGCACGCCGCCACCTTCGCCGCACGTCCTGGCACGGAATCCTTGCGGCCCGGTCCGCGAACGAGTGTGGCCGGCCTCCTCATGGCCGGGGCTTGGACGGACACTGGCTGGCCGGCGACGCTCGAGGGAGCTGTGCTCAGCGGGCACGCCGCCGCGCGGGAGGTGCTCACGTGAGTCGCGAGTTGCGACGCCCTGGGATGCTTTGCATGAGCCGGCAAGTCGCTGAAAGAGGCGTTTGTGTGAGCCGCGGTGCGATGGGGTGTTTGCATGAGTGATCTGCTTGTGGCTGCTCCACTACGCCTTGAGGCGCTTGCGATTAAGGCGGGAGGCAGGAAACTGCGCATCCAAAAGACCGGTATGGGCCCTACACGCTCGCACGCCGCTGTCCCAGGGCTGCGCAACGATCCGGCCGCTGCGCTGGTGGTGATGGGCGTCTGCGGCGGGCTCGACGATCATTGTGAGCCGGGCGATGTCGTTGTTGCCGACGAGCTGCTCAACGGCGAGCGCGACGAGCACAGCGACATCGGCGCCGGCGAGAGCAGCGAGGCAGTGGACGCAGGCCAGCCCGTCCGCCTTGCCTGTCCTTCGGCCGGGCCGCTCGCCGAGGCGCTTCAGCGGCGCGGCGTCGCCGTGCGCAAGGCGGCGGTGGTGTCGGTGGCACACATCGCTCATGGTAAGAAGCGCGTTGAGCTGCGCGAACGTGGAGGCGTCGTTGTGGACATGGAGTCGGCCTGGCTTGCCGGCGGCGCGCGGGGACGGCCGTTCGCGGTGATCCGTGTCGTGGCAGACACTCCCTCGCGCGAGGTCACGCGTCCGCTGCTGACATTGGCGGGAGCGGCGCGCGCGGCGCTATCGTTGCGTCGTGTAGCGGCGGTGCTCGAAGAGCTGGTGCGCGAGCAGGGAGCGCACACCGTGCTTGGCGGCGCCGGGTCGGGTCTCAGGGCTCTCTCCGAGGGGCCCGCGGCAGACGAGCGAGGTTTCTAGATGGCGGTTCCGGTTAGACAGGCTGCGCGAATGGGCTGGTACTTGACCCGTCAGCGTTTGGCGCGGCGCGAGAAGTTTCCGCTGATCGTGGAGCTGGAGCCACTGTTCCAGTGCAACCTGGCCTGTGCCGGCTGCGGCAAGATCCAGCAGCCCGAGCACGTGCTATGCCAGCGCATGTCGGTCGAGCAGGCGGTCGGTGCGATCGAGGAGAGCGGCGCGCCGATGGTCTCGATCGCCGGCGGCGAGCCTCTGATTCACCCTGAGATCCACGTGATTGCCTCTGAGCTAATCAAGCGCAAGCGCTTCGTGTATCTGTGCACCAATGCAATCCTGCTGGAGCGCAAGCTTGCCGATTTCAAGCCGAGCCCGTATTTCGCGTGGGCAATCCACATGGATGGTTTGCGGGAACGCCACGACGCCTCCGTCGAACGCGAGGGTGTGTTCGATAAGGCGGTGTCGGCGATTCGTGCCGCCAAGACAGCTGGTTTTCGCGTGAGCACCAACACGACCTTCTTCACGCACGACTCGCCCAAGACGGTGCGCGACGTGCTCGATTTTCTCAACGACGACCTCGGAGTCGACGAAATGATGATCTCGCCCGCCTATGCGTATGAGAAGGCGCCCGACCAGGAGCACTTCCTCGGCGTGCGCCAGACTCGTGAGCTGTTCAGCGAGGCATTTGCGGGCGGGCGGCGCAAGAAGTGGCGCCTGAATCACAGCCCCCTGTTCCTCGACTTTCTCGAAGGCAAAGCTGAATTCGACTGTACCGCCTGGGGGATACCGAGCTATTCGCTGTTTGGCTGGCAGCGTCCGTGTTACCTGATGTCAGACGGCTACGTCGCCACGTACAAAGAGCTGATCGAAACGACAGACTGGAGCAAGTACGGTCGTGGCAAAGACCCGCGCTGTGAGAACTGCATGGCACATTGCGGGTATGAGCCCACGGCCGTGCTGAAGACAACTCATTCGCTGCGCCAATCTGTGCGTGCGCTTGTCAGCTGACCTCTGCGGCGTCATGCTGGCCTATGTCCGGTCGCGTGAGCGGCGTACCGGTCGTCCTCCGATCGGATAGTGCTTGCCCTCGACACGATGCGCGCATCCGTATAGCAGTCAGCTGATCTCACTCGTCTCCCGGTTCGGCGTCCTGCACGTCCGCATCTGCTCGGCTGCGGCGGATGTCCTGCCAGGTCATGCCCTCCCTGAGCAATGCCGGTACACCGAGGCTAAGCGCCGTGAGCAGCTCGATCGCCTGCAGGATGATGCCGTAGGCCAGACCCTGCCCGGCACCGACCCCATACGCGGCGAGCACGACCAGGCAGGCTGCCTGGAAGACGCCGACATTCGAGGGGGTTGCCGGCAGTACAGCGCTGACGTTGACGGCCAGCAGAATCGCTGCCGCGGTCACCGGCGTGGCCTGTGGGTTCAGGCCGAGCGCGAGGATAACCATGTAGCAGGAGCCCCATTGCAGCGCCCAGGCGAGCAGTTGCGCCCCCAGGGCAGGGATTCCGTAGCGGGGCTTTGCGAACGCGACGAGTCCCTGACGCCCAAGGCGCAGCAGCTCGGAGAAGGCGGTCGCCCCGGCGCGGATTCGTGCGCTGTGCGAGCGCTGGGCCAAGCGCAACAGGGGAGGGACTCCGAGCACGAACAGCGCCACGAACACTGGGGCTGCGACCACGGCCTCCAAGGCTGACGCGTGGCCACGCAGCAGCGGCACGCTCGAGAACGTAACGGCGGCGAGGATCCCGAGCGCCACCAGGTTGATGAGCGTCTGCGAAAAGACGGTGCCGGCGACGACCGGAATCGTGCGTGTTGCGGGGCCCTGCAGGCGACGGCTCAGCACGACCACGCGTGTCGGCTCGCCGATCCGGCCTGGGAAGATCGCGGAGGCCATCACGCCGATCATCGTGGCGCGCACGATCGGCGCCCACCGCAGCAGCTGACCTGGCAACGCGGCGCGCAAGATGGCGTGCCAGGAGACCGAGCGCGCGAGCAGCGAGAACATCATCAGCACAAGCGACAGCGCGAGCCAGCCCGGGCTTGCCGAGATCAGGGCGTGGCCGACGCGGGGCAAGTTCAGCCGGCTGAGCGCGTAGAGGAGCAGCGCCGCGAGCGCCAGCGCGGCCGCGATCAGCCCGACGCGCTGTGCGCTGCGATGTCGTCTCGGTGGGCCCCCCATTTGCAAAGGTATGTATCAGAGCTCTGTGCCGACCGCGCATGAGTGGCTGAGAACGTGTGTAGAAGCGCTGAACGGTGACAGCCGACTCGCTCGAGGAAGTTGCGCTGAGTCGCGTGGTGAACTCAATTCGTCGGGCAGAACGTGCCGGAGTCCGTCAAATCATCCTAATATTTGAGCCGGCCCTATTTGGCTAGGAATGATCCGAAGGGCGCTTTTATACGCAATAGAAACAAGTGATTACTATCAACTGATTGTTTCCCGAATGGGTTGGGTAGTATCGAAATAATGGATTGTCAGGGGCGCGTTTTCAGGTCGGCTCATTCGGACTCTCAAAGAGGCCATAACGGTCAACAAGAAACCCATGAGACTGGATTGGGGGTACCGGAGGAGTCATCGAAAGCTGCGCTCACAAGTAGTGAGTGAGATTGGGGATCAAGGTCATGGCACAAGATCAAGAGGTTGCGATCGCACTGTCGCCGGCGCAAATCGAGCAGGTGATCCGCTCCGCGGGTCAAACCAGCAACGGGGCTGTTTCGCGTCTGCTGGTGGCAGCGCTTGACAATGCTCATACCGACGCAAACGGCGATCGTCATACCGGCCGCTCTCTACACGAAGAGACCAAACTGGCCCTCTCGGGTGCTTTGGGCGATCCACAGCTCTCGCACTCGCTATTGCGCGGGTTGGCGATCCTCTCTTGCTACGGGCCGGACCGGCCTTGGCGGGCGATCGTCGATCTAGCCAGAGAGCTGGATATGTCGCCATCGACCACACATCGCTACGTGAAGACGTTGCGCGCGGTCGGGCTGCTCGAACAGGATCCAGTGACACGCGAGTATCGTCCTGTGGCAGTCTGAGCGCTCCCGAGGCGGCTGGACCGTTATCGACCCTCGTAAGTCGCATGACCGGGGCCAAGCTCCAAGAACGAGCGCACCGCCCGCTTGAGATCTTCGGTCGCGAACAGGTCGCCCGCGAGCTCGGGCACGCGCCTGTCGGCGCCGTGGGCGCCACCTTCGTCCAGGCACGCCCGCACGATCGCCTTGGTGGCGGCGTGCGCGCGCGTGGGGCCGTCGGCGAGCTTGCGCGCAAATGCACGCGCTGCCTCCTCGAAGCCTTCGTCTGGCAGCACTCGATTGACCACGTTCCAACGCTCGAGCGTGGCGGCGTCGTACAGCCCGCCGGTCATCACCAGCTCGCGTGCCCGCGCCGGTCCTGCCCGCTCTGCGAGGCGCTGAGTGCCACCCATTGCCGGCGTCAGGCCCACGACCGTCTCGACCAGGCCGAAACGCGCCGACTCAGCCGCAAGCAGGATGTCGCAGCCGAGCGAGAACTCGAATGCGGCCGTCAGACACAGCGAGTGCGCGGCGAAGACCGTGGGCAGTGGCAGCTGCTCGAGACGATGGACAAGGTCGAGCAGGCTCACCCACATCGCGGCTGCGTCCTCTGGGCTGAGGCCATCGAAGACGTGCACGTCCACGCCGCCGCTGACGACTCGCCCCTGCGCTCTGACGAGCAGGCCACGTGGGGGTGCGGCCGCGAGTCGGTCGACCGTGTCGGAGAGCTCGCCCATCAACTGCCCGTCGAACAGGTTCAGGGGCGGGCTGGCGATGCTAACGATCGCCAGCGGGCCGTCGTGGTCGAGCTGGACGAGGCTCATCGGGTCGGCTCCATGCGGGTCGGCTCCATGTGAGGCGAGAGCCTACACGGCCGTGCACGCTCAGGCGAGGTGACTTCCGAGGACGCGACTCACCCTGGGTCTGACCCCAACATGCTCTGTTCGGATGTTTCTGACTCCTCTGCGTTAGCGAATCAGCAAATGTCTCTAACTTCTCCTAGCGGTCAACAAAAGTCAAAATAACCCATAAAGCCACTGGTTATAGGTGAGGTTGCGAGCGCCAACAGCGCATTCTGGCAAACGGTCCAGCAGCGGTTCCCAGGCCTGACCCGGTTGCCGGAGTATTGTCCACAGGCAGGATCCGTCGGTCAGCTGGAAAGAGAGGGTGGAGTTGACGCGGAGATCTGAAGAGAGTCCGGTAAGGTGGCCTCCGATAACGGTATCGGGGTGCTTGTTCTCGCGAGCGATACTGAAACTTAGAGTGCCCATCGCCTTCATCCCCTTTTTGACCGTGGCTTCTTGCAGGCACCATGACATCCACGGGTGGCTTGGAGCGCTCTGATGTTGCAACTGGACGAGCTCGTAAAGCACTACCGGGTGGGCGAGGGAGAGATTGTGCGCGCCGTCGACGGGGTGTGCCTGTCTGTTGCCGAGGGGGAGCTTGTCGCTCTCTATGGTCCCAGCGGCTCTGGCAAGACGACTCTGCTTATGCTGATTGCTGGGCTGCTCATTCCAGATAGCGGCAGCGTGACGGTCAACGGTAGAGACGTCTCGAAGCTCTCAGCACGCGAGCGAGCGCACTACAGACGCACTGATCTTGGTTTCATCCGCCAATCGCTCGATTTGATCCCGGGTGTGCGCGCCGACGACAATGCCGCCTTGAAGTTGTTGGCAAGCACGGGACGGCGCGATGCTCAGCGTCGTGTGGCTCCTTTGCTGGAGCGACTCGGTCTCGACGGATGCGCTCAGCAGCGTGCAGAGCAGCTGTCGATGGGGGAGCGCCAGCGGGTAATGATCGCGCGCGCCCTCTCCACCGAGCCCAGGTTGGTACTGGCGGACGAGCCCACGGGCAGCCTCGACACAGACCGCGGAAGAGAAGTGCTCGGATTGCTCACCGAGGTGTGCCACGAGCGCGACGTCGGCGTTCTGCTGGTCACCCACGATCCTCGTGCGGCGGCATTCGCCGACCACGTGCACGCTCTACGCGACGGGCGGCTCGTGGAGTATGAGCCCAGTGGCGCATACGAGCCGTTCAACTCGAAATGATCGAGCACCCATGCGGCTCCTCGCCCAGCCCGCGATGACCCACGATCCGCCGCACTCCACGACTGGGTCGCCGAGGAGATCGCGACGCGCCGCGTCTCGCGTGTCTTGATCAGAGAATGAAGCCCAACACAATCTTCTACCTATACCGTGTGCGTTTGCGTGTGCGCATGGTGCAGGAGTTGCTGGCGATGGCGGGAATCGCCGTCGGCGTGGCCCTCCTATTTGCCTCGCAAGTGGCTAACACGAGCCTCGCGGGGTCGGTGGCCAATCTCACCAACGGGATCGTGGGCAACTCGCGGCTGCAAGTCATCGCAAGGGATCCGCATGGCTTTAGCGAACGATTGCTTGCCGAAGTCCAAGAGCTTCCGGGAGTGCAGGTCGCGGCGCCGGTGCTCGAGCGTACTGTAAGCCTGCGCGGTGCAAAATCATCCGAGATGGTCGACCTTATCGGCGTCAATCTGCGCTTTGTCCAACTCAAAGGTCAATTGCTCGCTGGGCTCAGCGCAGCACAGCTGTCAAGCGAGCAAGGAATCGCACTGCCTCAACCGGTCGCCCAACGAATTGGTGTCAAAGCACTGCAGCCGGTGAGTGTGCTGGTCGGCGACAAGACGGTCAGCACAATCGTAGGACTCGTGCTCGGTAAGGGCGATATCGGAGTAGGTATCGACAGTCCGATCGCGATCCTCTCCCTCACAAAGGCGCAGAATATTATTGGCATGGCCGGCAGAGTGACGCGCATCCTGGTCGAGCCGGAGCCTGGTCACGACGCCGAAGTGCGAGCCGACCTGAGGGCACTGACCGGCGGTAAGTTGAACATACGGCCAGCCAACTTCGACGCATCTGTGTTCAGGCAGGCAGAGGGTCCAACCGCGCAGTCAACCGAGATGTTCTCGGCAATCAGCGCCCTTGTGGGATTCCTGTTCGCGTTCAACGCGATGCTCCTGACCGTTCCCCAGCGCCGCAACCTGATTACGGACTTGCGCCTGGACGGTTATACACCACTTGAGATAGTCGAGGTGATGCTGTTCGACACGCTCGCCCTGGGTGTCGTTGGCGTGGTCATCGGCCTGGCAGTTGGAGATCTGCTCTCGCACAGTCTCCTACAAGCCGAACCCGGTTACCTGTCGCTTGCCTTCCCTGTGGGATCGATGCACATCGTCAGCTGGCAGAGCATCGCGATAGCGGCCTTGGGCGGTCTGCTGGCGGCGGTGGTCGGCGTGCTCATCCCGCTACGGCATGAGATCTTCACCTATCGCGACCCTGGAGCCGGAGTTGGAGGTACCAGAGCGCAGAGACATTTGAGCTCGACCATCTGGTCTGTAGGCGGTGTTGCGTGTATCGCTCTGACGACAGCAATTCTCCTTATGGGAATAACAACGGTCGGGATGGCGGTCCTTGCCTTCGCCAGCCTCATGTTGGCGCTGCTCTTGATCTTGCCGGTCGCGTTTGGCGCGACGATGGGCCTGATCGACCGATTGCAACGACCGGTAATGGGCGTGTCGCCACGAATCGCACTCATGGAGCTCAAGTCCAGTGCGACTCGTGCTCGCTCGCTCGCAATTGCGGCAACGGGAGCAGTGGCCGTGTTCGGAAGCGTCGCAATCGAGGGTGCTCAGAGCAACCTAAGGGTCGGTCTCGATCGCTCGGCTGCGGACCTGAGTCTTGGGACTGATCTATGGGTAACGCCATCAGGTGGAGCAACGACACTGGCAACGACGCCGTTTTCAGACATTTATGGCCAAAGGCTCGCAAGGTTGCCGAGCGTCAGAAGCGTGAGTCGCTATCGCGGTGGGTTTCTCGACCTTGGCAACCGGCGTGTGCTCGTCTTGGGATCTCCGACTGCCAACCCTCGTCTTCTTCCCACCACACAAGTCACCGAAGGGAGCCTGTCTCTCGCAAGAGCGCGACTACGGGAGGGAGGATGGGTTGCGATGTCTCACATACTCGCAGAGGAACGCAAACTTCACGTGGGCAACTCGTTCGTACTGGCGGCACCCGAGCCAACGAGATTTCGTATAGCGGCGATTACCACGAATCTTGGCTGGTCGCCTGGAGCGATAGTCATGAACGCCACGGATTTTGCGCGTGCGTGGCACAGCGGCGACGTGAGCGCTTATCAGATTACCCTTGACCGGGGGGTTTCGCTCAAGAGGGGTATAAGCGCTGTGCAGATGGCTTTGCCAGCTCACTCTGCGCTGGTCGTTCAAAGCGCGGGCGAGCACGAGAGCAATGACATCGCCGCACAGCGACAAGGACTCGCACGTCTCACGCAGATCGCTGTCCTGGTGCTTGTGGCCGCCGGATTGGCCATGGCGGCGGCAATGGGGGCGATGTTGTGGCAGCGTCGCACGCGGCTAGCCGGGATGAAGGTGGACGGATTCAGCCAGTGGGAGTTGTGGCGCGCTCTTCTATGGGAGAGCGCACTGCTACTGGGAGCTGGTTGCTCGATCGGTGCAATATTTGGCCTGTATGGTCAACTCGTCCTGAGTCACGCCCTGGTTGGTGTGACAGGCTTCCCTGTTGTCTTCTCAATTGCCGTATCTGTAGCAGTCGTAAGCCTTGCGGTCGTGACTGTGATCGCGCTTGGGATGGTCGCGCTCCCCGGCTACCTAGCGGCACAGGTGAAGCCAGCGCTTCAAGACTAGTCCGAGGCGGACTGCTCTCTCAAACCGACTGCAATGCGATGTGGGCCCACAGACACCGTCACGATCTCCGTCGGTCAAGTTTGGGCCCTGGGGGCCGCTGTGGCGCGAGAGACGGTTTGGGGGTTGCGGGGCGTCTCCCGCGAGGTCGAGAGGTGGCGTGCGTGCGCGGCGGAGATTCCGGACGCCACGATTCGCAACGACGCGTTGGCGGCGCTCGAGCACAAGCGTTCCAATACCGAGGGGGCCGCACTCTTCTGGACAATCCCGAGACAAAGATGCCCTCGGCTTCTGAGTCTTCTTGTCGCCTACGAGATCATGGCGGACTTTCTCGACAGCGCCATCGAGCGCGGTGCCGCCGCTGGCATAGTGAACGGCCGGCAGCTTCACCTTGCGCTCGTCGATGCCGTTGACGTGCAACGTCCGATCTCCGACTACTATCGCCACCATCCGTGGCAGGACGATGGCGGTTATCTCTCCCAACTTGTCGCTGCGTGCCGGAGGGGATGCGCGATGCTCCCGTCCTACGCGGGGGTACGACCGCTGCTGATGCGCGCCGCCGCTCTTGCCCAGGTCCAGGGCCTTAGCCACGAGTTGGATTTGCATTTACGCGAGACGGTCCTGCGGGTCTGGGCGGCGGGCCAAACTGAACCCGGAAATGCCGAACTCGGTTGGTATGAGACGGCAGGCGCCGCAAGCGCGTGGTCGACGGTCCTGGCCTTGATGGCCGTGGCAGCCGAACCTGCACCCCCGGCGAGCTATGCGTCGGACGTCTATTTAGCTTACTTTCCGTGGATCTCGCTCACGGCGACCTTGCTCGATAGCTACGGTGATCTTGTCGAGGACCGGCTCAACGAAGAGAACAGCTATATAACTCGTTACGGAACGTTGCAAGCGGCTGTATTGCGTATCGGCGAAATCATGCAACGTGCAGCGGTTGAAGCACGCTTATTGAACAAAGGTGAGCGCCATTCCGTCGTTCTGGCCGCAATGATCGCGATGTACCTGTCCAAGGACAGCGTTCGTACTTCTGAGATGCGCTCGACCAGCCAACAATTGCTTTGCTCTGGGGAGACGCTTGCGAAGTTGCTCAGCCCAGTCCTGCGAGCTTGGCGACTACTGTACTCGCTAAGAGATACTTGAGATTACCCGCGCTATCGTCCCTGCGGCTTGTCCTCGGGAAAGCGCGCGAGCCCATCGTCGGGAATCGGCTCCCAGGTGGCGGCATAGGCGACATAAGTGCGCCAGCTTGGTCGTATTCCTGGGTCCCCGTCGAAGGCGCCCATGCGCACGCTCACCCGAGTAGGGTCCTCTGGGTTGCGACTGAACAAATGTGAGCCACACACGCTGCAAAAACGCTTCTCATGGCCTCCATCTGGGTGTCGCCAGCCTCGCAGTAGATCCTCTCCTTGCAAGAGTCGCAGCGTGCGACCGTCGATCCGCGCTTGCGCCGATACGGCCGTCCCGGTTCGGCGCTGGCAGCGAGTGCAATGGCAGTAGCCCGCTCCGCGAGGTGGCTCGCTGAGCGCAAAGCGCACTCCGCCGCACAGACAGCCTCCGGTGATCAGGGCATCGCTCATGAGCAATATTCTGGCATCTGTCGTGTGCCGGCGACGGCCAAGAATCAAAAGAAACCCCACGATTGGTAGGGGTTTCTTGGAAGCGGCTGAAGGGACTCGAACCCTCGACCTTCTGCATGGCAAGCAGACGCTCTAGCCAACTGAGCTACAGCCGCGCGGCGCATAACTATAGACCAGGGGGGCTGTGTAGCGCCGAGCTGGCGGGCACGAGCTCGCTGGTGACGAGCCCTTGCTCTGTGGTCAGCTCATCGACGATGGGAAACAGCGCCGCGATGCGCTCGGGGGTGTCGATCGTCTCGGTGACCACGGGCACGTGGCGACGGATCGAGAGTAGGCGGTCGCCGTGGGGCGGGTGGTCGCCATGAAAGCCCCAAATCCCACGCATAGAGGTGGCGCCGGCCGCGCCGGCAGCACGCAGGCGCCTGACGAGCTCGATGTACACCGATCTACGCTCGTGCACGGCCGCCTCTGAGATCACGACCGTGAGCTTCTGGCGGATATCCATGCCGTATGCGCTGGTCGAAGTCTCGTCGTGGGGACGTTCGAGCAGCAAGCCGTCTCGCTTGCATATGCGTACGGCCTCCAGCGTGAACAATGGCTCGCTGAGCATCCGTTCGAGTTGGCCGATCGCCGCGCCGATCCGGTTCTGGTCGCCGACGCTTACCACCATTAGCGGCACGTTCTGGTTGCGAGCAAAGAAACGAGCGCGCTCGCGCGCGCCGTCACGAGTGCCGTCCACCCCGAGTAGCACCGTCGCACCGGCCACGCCACTCTCGTCGAGGGTTCGGCAGATGGCGGTGAAAGCTGGGGAACTGTCTATCCGCTCATGGCGGCCTACGTACACCGTCAGCTTTGTCGCTTGCGCAGGATCTTGAACACCTTGTCCCCGGTCTATGGCGGTCCCTGCGATGGGCGATCGTTCGGCTTCTCCGGGGGCGATCTCCTGCTTGCCCGAGCGAGCATCGCCGCACAGGCGAGCACGCTCGAGCGTCAGCAAGCCTTGGTGTCGGATCGAACTCACGTCCGCGCGCAGTCGCTCGATTTGCCCGCGTACATCTACAGCCACGCAAATGAGCGGAAGATCTTCAGAGAGGGTCAGCAGACGGTCGCTGCGGAGACGGTGCTTTGCTCCGAACCCCTGTACTCCACGCAGCAGAATGCTGCTGCGGATCCGGTGGCGAGCATGGACGTCCAGCAGCTTGTCGGCCAGCAATACGCTTTCTACCCGGCTTCGCTCGCCGAAGTAGGTGGTGAGCTTCAGCCCTTCTTGGCTCAACTCCCACCGCCCGAGAAGAGGGGTTGGCCGGCGATATTCGGGCAAGCGCTCATAGCGCCCCGCCAAGCGAGCGGCCGAGCAGGGCTGCGCCAAGCCCTACGAGCACGCTTACGAGTACGTTGAGGGCACCGGCAAGCAGCTGCCCGTCCTCGCCTAGTCGGTGGGTCTCGAGCATCCATGTGGAGAACGTCGTGTAGGAGCCGATCGTCGCGGACCCGGCGAGCGTCAGCGCTTCGCCCGAGAGCGCGAGTCCGGTGAGCAGCCCAAGGACGAAGGCGCCACTCGCGTTCACCGCCAGCGTGCCCAAGGGAAAGCTCAAAGAGTTACGCGCGGACACCGCCCCATCGAGCAGAAAGCGGGCAAGTGAGCCGAGGCTTCCCAAGATCGCCACGCCGATCCAAGCAGCTGCGCTCATGCGATCGCTCGCACGCGGCGCACGAGCGCGGAGGAGCCGAACACCGCGAAGTACCCGCCGAGAACGCTTGCCAATAGATAGCCGACAGCAAGCCCATAGCGATGCTGGTCGGCCATTTGCAAAAGCTCGATCTGCACGGTCGAAAATGTTGTGAGTGCGCCGCACAGGCCTGTGCCCAACAATGGCCGACGCAGGGTGGAGACGGGCAGGCGCTCCTGCAAGCGCGTGACGAAATAGCCAAGCATCACCGCGCCGACAATGTTCACTGCGAAGGTTGCCCATGGCCAGCTCCCTGCGGCTGCGGGCAGGGCCTGATCCACGGCGATCCGGATGAGCGCACCGACAGCGCCGCCGAAGGCGATCGCGAGCAGCTCGAAGCGGTCGATGCCTGGATCGGAGATGTCCTCGGAAGTGCGCTTGGAGGAGGCTATTGGGTGCCCTTGTTTAATACGGCTCGCGGTCGGTGGTGGAGGCACCTTAAGGGTCCGGTCAGATAGTCCGTTTCAGTCCCCTCGTGCCGTGATAGTTGATGGGATCGCTCATCCCGCGAGAACCGATGCACAGGGCACATACCGACCGCCGTCACCTCGCGTGAGCAGCCCGCACAACTCCAGCTCGGTGAGCGCCGCGGCAACCTCGTCAGGGTGTGAGCCACTTGCCGCCAACTTTGCCAGCGTGTCCTGTCCGCCGCCCACCAGCTCGAGCACATTTGTGAGCCGCGGTTGGAGATCCAGCGCGGCGAGCGACTGGCCAGTGGCTTCGTAGATGCCTACTCCGTAGAGCACGTCAAGCGCATCCTGGGCTCCTCTGACGAGTTGTGCCCCGTTCATCAGCAGCCAGTTGGTCCCTCTGGAATTGGGCGAGCTGACGCGCCCAGGTACCGCCGCGACGTGTCTTGCGCGCGAGGATGCCACATTTGCGCAGGCCAGATCGCAAGGTTCATCTGTCGCCTCTACAACGATTACGAGTTGGGCAAGCAGCCCCAGCGTACGAGCGCTCGCGTATGACCACCAACGGCGTGTCCGCGAGCTCGCGTGGCTCTCCGCCATCGAACAACCACTCTCCAGGACGCGACGATAAAGCGGGGCATGCCACGCCGGGGTACAGCGCTCGACACCGGCGCTCATCACGGCCAGCGGCGCGCCGTCGGCTTCGAGCGCCCCGGCAAGGGCGGCGCTTGGGATGCCTTCGGCGAAATTGCTCGCGACGGTGATGCCTGATGCGGCGAGTCCCCGGGCGAGCTCACGAGCGACTTCCATGCCGTAGTCGCTGGCCGTACGCGTCCCGACGATCGCGACGACCTTCTCCTCGAGCAGGCCTCGCAGGCGCTCGACCCCGCCGCGCAGCTCGAAGGAGTGTGGGCTCAGGGTGTCGTCTCGCAGGCTTCGCGGATATGCGGCGTGGTGACGACAGAGTGCCTGCGGCTGTCTGTCTCGACGCCTCGGCTCCGGTTGCCAATCGGCGTAGGCGGCGTGCAGCTCGGTCCGACGGCGCCGACCGATCGCGTCGATTAGTTCCAGATCGGGCAGTTCGAGCACGCTCGAAAAGCCAGATTGATCGTGGAGCTCGATCTCGCGGTCCAGTTGACTGCCGAGCTTCGCCAGCAGCCATGCCCGTCGCGCACACTCTTGGCAGATACCGCTCATGCCGCTCTATGCCCGGAGAGGTCGACCTCGGGTCGCAGTGTGAGCGCTCGCGAGACCAGATCGCCGTCGACGCGCTCGCGGCCCTGCAAGTCGGCAAGCGTACGTGCGACGCGCAGAGCGCGGTGCTGTCCGCGCGCGCTCAGCAAGCCGCGTTCGCATGCGCAAGCCATTATCTGCTCGCCTTGCCGGTCGAGCTTGAGATGTCTACGCAGCATCGGCGCATCCATCTGTGCGTTTACGAGAACGCCCTCGGCTCGCAGTCTCCTGGCTTGACGCTGGCGTGCTTCGATCACTTGCTCCCGAGCCTGCGCAGAGCTCAGCAAAGGTTTGTCGGTTAGATGGTCGGCGGCCGTGCGCTCCACGTGCACGAGCAGATCGATGCGGTCGAGCAACGGCCCGCTCAAGCGGCGGCGGTGGCGCGCCAGGTCCACTTCGCGACATGCACAGCGCTCCCGCTCGCCCGCGTATCCGCAGGGACAGGGATTGGTCGCTGCGATCAGCATGAAGCGCGCCGGATAGACGGCCGAGTGGCGTGCTCTCACGATTGACACGCGACCGTCCTCCAGTGGCTGGCGCAGCGCCTCGAGTGTCGGACGCGCGAACTCCGAGAGCTCGTCGAGAAACAGCACTCCATTGTGGGCAAGCACCGCCTCTCCGACCCATCCGCGCCGTGAGCCGCCGATCAGACCCGCGGTCGTGATCGTGTGGTGGGGTGCCCGAAAAGGCCGCTCAGTAAGTAGCTCGCCGCCCGTGAGCTTTCCGGTAGCGCTGTGAATGCGCATCACTTCGATCGCCTCAGAGCGCTCGAGCGGTGGCAAGATCGAGGGAAGGCGGCTGGCGAGCATCGTCTTGCCGGTCCCCGGCGAACCGCTGAGAAGACTGTTGTGGGCTCCGGCAGCGGCGACGACGAGTGCCTTGACTGCGTGGGCCTGGCCGCGAACGTCGCTCAAATCGGGACCGTGTCGAGGTGTGCTCGGTTGTGCCCGGCTCTGTTCGGGAAAGCGGTCGCCGGCGCCGCCGCTCAGTACGCGAGCGGCGCTCGTCAGGCGCTCGACGACGCCAACAGGAAGCCCCTCGACGAGCGTCGCCTCGTGTGCGCGCTGGGGGCTCAGAACAAGCATTGTCAAACCGGCCTTCTTCGTCGCCTCAGCGACGGCAAGGGTTCCGTGACAGGCGCGCACCTCGCCGTCCAGCGAGAGCTCTCCAAAGAGTGCGTGCGTGTCGAGCAGCTCGCTGGGGATCTGTCCGCTCGCCGCGAGTATTCCGCACGCCAGCGCCAGGTCGAAGCCAGGTCCGATCTTTGGCACGTCGGCGGGGGCAAGGTTAGCGGTAATCCGTCTTGCTGGGAACTGGAAGCCCGAGTTCAGCAGTGCGGCGTGAACGCGGTCGCGTGCCTCGCGCACGGCGGCGTCCGCGAGTCCGACGATCGTAAACGCCGGTAGACCCGGCCTGATGTCGATCTCCACGTTTACTGCGCGTGCGTTGAGTCCTTCAAGAGTGAACGTGCGCGCTCGAGCGAGCATCCGATGCCTCCCTTTGCGGTTTTCAAGCGAGGCACATCAAGCTACGTTGCGCTTGGGACGGTACTCGGCGCAGGGCCAAAACGAGACCAGGCGATGCGCCCAATTTCGCTGTGGCGGCGGACTTATCGCACAGGTGGATCTGTGCGCCCGGGTGATTCGCAAAGCGGCTATGCCCCCCGCGCGCGCGGGGGGCATAGCCGCTTCTAGGACACTCCCTTGCGGCTAGAGCCCCGCCGGATGGCGCACGACGTACCCCGCAGTGGAGGTCATCGAAGAGGACCAGCGCGAACCCGATTCCTGCAGGGCGACGGTGTCATAGCGTCTACCGTCGATCGTCATCCAGGCGTGTTCGGCGTCCGCGTAGATCGTGATGTAGCGACCCGGGCCGGGTTCGCCGTAGGACTCGAGTGCCGAGGAGTCCTCGGGCGAGCTGAGCAGCCCGCCGCCGTGGAGGGCGTAGGACACCGAGCCCGAGCAGTCATAGCCGTCGGACTCGAACGAGCCATGTCCGCCGCCGTAGACGTAGGGACGGGTTGCGATTTCGTCGGCGGCGGCGATCACGCGAGCAATTACGCCTGAGCCTTCGCCGCCGCCGCCGCCGGTGCTGCTGCTGCTCTGGCTGTCGCCCCCAGTTGCGCCGGTGCTGCTTGTCGAAGAGGGCAGAAGCCTGGGCGAGGGATGCAAGGTCGCATGCTCGTCGAGCCCGAGCGCCCGCCACGTCTCCGGTCCGACCACACCGTCGACCGGTAGGCCGTCATGTGCCTGTAGCTGCTTGACCGCTGCCTCCGTTTGCGGTCCGAATTGACCGTCGGCTGAGATGTGCAGCGCTTCCTGTAGGCGGCTGACAGGATTTCCGCTCGGCGTGTTGGCGGACGCCTGCGTCTCGGCAGGCTGGTCAGCAACATTGGTGGCTTCCTCGCCGCCGGTGCCGGTGGCGACATGAGCACTAGAGACTTGTGTTATCCCATGAACGGAGCGGTGGCGTGCCGGGAAGAGCATCTGCTTGAGCTCGCCGTGCTCGTGCAGGCCCAGCGCACGCCAAGTCTCAGGTCCGACGACGCCATCGGCAACGATGTGGTGCAGTGCCTGGGCATGCTTGATCGCCGCCTCGGTTTCGGGACCGAAGGTGCCGTCAACCTGAACGCCGAGCGTTTCCTGCAGGCGCACGATCGGGTTGATCGCAGGCGTGGATGCCTTGGTCGTCTCGGGTGCTGTCGTGTCGGTGGCCGGTGTCGTGGTTGTAGTTTCTGTGTCCACCACATCGGCGCTCGTCGTGAGCGCAGGTGTGTTTTCGTCGAGCACCGCGCTTGTCGCGATCGGAGCCGCGTTATCGGCCAAAGCTGCTCCTGTCTTTGGCCCCACGATGCCGTCGACTTCGAGGCCGTGGCTGGCCTGGAAGGCGCGCACGGCCGCTTCGGTTTCGGGGCCGAAGACGCCATCTTCGCGGATGCCCAGAGCATGCTGTAGCAGTAGAACCTGGTGGCCTTCCTCACCATTTTCAAGCGTTATGTAGTGGGTTGTCGTGGTCGTAGGCTCGGGCGTCGGGGCGGGCGTGCCGCTCGCATCGGCCAGACCGGCGGCCGGGCCGGCGGCGAGCGCGATCAGCGTGCCCAAGGAGGCTCGCCGCGCGCGTGTTGCCGTGGGGACGAATTGGATCTCTGAGGCGCGCCGGCGCGTACGCGAGCGCAGCGTTGAGCGCTCCCACGGCTCGCTGTCGGCGAGATTACGCGGCGAGGGCAGGCGGTTGCGTGCGTCCATCAGGTTTGCCAGGCGCATGGGGGAGCGGGCGGGACGTTTCTCGGATCGCTCACGGCGTGCACGCGAGCGTGCAAGTGAGTCCTCCCAGGGGTCGGCAACAGCGAGATCACGCGGGAATCCCGGCATGTGAAAAGCGTCCTTTCGTTATCTCAGGGCGCCTACGGGGTTAGCTGTCGGGCTCGCGTACTTACGCTACGCCACAAACTGTGACGATTCGCCCCCGCAGCCTCACGGCTGCACTGGGTCCCCCGCTCCTAGCCCCCGTGGGGGCAAAGACTCGGCACGAACGCGAGTCAAAGTATCAGGTCAGCTTGCAAGATGCATCACACGGGAAGGGCTGCAAGGTTTATTGCCGACGGGCTCTCTTCGCAATAGGTCTGGTCGCCGTTGACGCCCCATCTGCAGGCCACAGCTGAGGCGACACGTGCGACGGTGCTCGAGCTTCGCTATCACGGGCACGACGGACTGGCCCATGTGATGCTTGACCAGCCCCATCGGGAGACGGTGCTTGCTCGTGTCTCAGGTGAGCTCGTGCTCGAGCAGGGACAGGAGGTTTGGGTGCAGGCAAGTGGGCCAGCACACGCCTGGGTCAAGTAGCAGGCTGTCGTTTCATTCCTATTCATCTCGGGGAAGACAGCGCCGCATGCGGCGCTGTCCCTGGCCGCACATGTGCGGCCAGGCCGGTCGGTGCATGCACCGACCGGAACAACATTCATACGTGACTCGTCTACACGTGTGACGGCGCTAGACACTCCTACCGTGCCGATGGGGACGTGTCTAGCCGGTCTCCTCGGCATACTCGCGCAGATAGTCCCCGAGTCGCCGACTTCCGTGTGCGGGTGCGAGCACGTCCGTGGCGCTGATGGCGGCAAGGAACTCGAGCATCTCGCCACGGCGACGGTCACCCAGCTTTATAAGAGGTAGCACGGCCTTCAAAAGTGGGGCGGGGATTCGCAGCACGCGCGTCCTGCGCTCGACGGCGACGAAGGCAAGCTCTACCTCTTCGCGTCTTGTAATGGTTTCAGGGCCACCGATGTCGACCTCCCGATGCGGGCTATCGATCGCCTCCACACATGCGAGCGCAAGGTCGGCCTCGTGGATCGGATTGCTGCGCGCTTTGCCATCGGCGAAGCTGATAGCCAGGCCGCGGCGAGCGAAGTCGAGCAGATCGATATACGAGTAGAAGAAGCCATTGGCGCGCACGACGGTGTGGTCGATCGGGCTCGCTTTCAGCTCGTCGACGAACTGCTCGTGCGCGGCAACATAGTCGAGGTTCTGAAGCTGTGGGCCGGCCAGGACTGTGATGTATACGAACTTCCGCACTCCCTGTTCGATCGCCGCCTCCAGCAGAGCACGATTGATCTGAGGGTTGACTTGGCGGAAGGAGCGTCGATCCACCGTCCGCTGCAGTGTGCAAGGTTGCCCCGCGGCCGAGAAGACGACGTCGATGTCCTTCATTGTCTTGGCCACCTGTGCCGCGGCATTGAGCAGGTCGATCGCGATTGTGTCCTGTGTGCCTTCGATCAGCCCTCGCTTGTCGGAATCGCGTATCAGCGCGCGCACACCATGGCCACGAGCGTCCAACTCCCGAACGATGTGGCGGCCGAGAAAGCCGCTGGCCCCGGCGACGAGGATTCTGTCCATCTGTCTCAACTCACCTGGGCTATCGGGATGTAGATGTTAAATCTAGGCTGTGGTCTTTCGCGCGTTTCGCATCTGCTCATCTCGATTGGCAGGCTATTTCAGCGGCTGCCTTCCAAACAGGGCCAGATAGGAACAGGCGCCACGGGCCAGTTCGTCTCAACGCGGCGAGCTATTTCGCTTGTGCCTATTTTGGCTATGAGATTTCGACGCGGGTTTTAGTGGAGTTACTGTGACGAGCGCAGCGCTGCCCGGCGAGAGTTCGACGGTCACCGTCCCCGAATTGTCCAGGACACTTTCTGCTCGCAGTGGAGCTCGCCAGGAGCCGTTGGCCGCGACGGCGCGTCCGGCAAGCAGCATCCCGCCGGTGGCACTCGGAGATGAATCGGTTAGACGCTGGATCTGTGCGGCTCCCATGCCGGCGCCCACCTGGATCTGCACGGCTAGCGGACTCGTACCTTCGGGTTCGTTGTTGCAGAGGACTACCTTCAGCGAGTGGCCGGGCGCCGAGAAGCCGGCTGCCACGATATTGGGCGAACCTTCGGCTGAGATGGTTGTAGGCAGAGGGCGATCGCCGATCAACGTGCGCGTCAGCAGCAGCGCATACCACTCAGGCTGAGCGCGCAGATCTCCTTGGGCGAGGGCTGTCGGATCGGGCGCGCACAGGGGCGTGTATCCCACGCAGTTCGTTGGGTTGCCCTGAAGGTTGATGCCGGCGGTTCCTGCCGCCATCGCTTGGGTTATGTAGCCGGTCGCCCACAACGCCGAGGCGAACGTGTTGCTGATGCCGGCCACGCCTCCGCAGGAGACGGTGTTGGCCTCGTCGATGCGCAAAGGGATGTCGCGTAATTCCGACACGGCCATGTAGCTGGCCAGCGACAATGCCGCAGCTCCACGACCGGCCGAGCTCAGCAGCGTTTCGATCGACGGTGGCGGTGTCTGCGCGCAGCCAAGCGGATAGTGGTGGCCGGTCAACAGCACCGGGCTCTGGGCGAGCGCCTCCTCTTCGCCCCATTCGCTGAAAGCACCGGACCCGGACACATCGGGGCCGGCGATCGGCACGCCCGGTGTGAGCGCGTCGATCGCTTCGCGGTAGGCGCTGGCCTGTTCCTCATATCCTTGGGCGATCCAAGGGAGTTCACGGAAACCATGGCTGCCATAGGAGTTCGGCTCGTTGCCGATCTCCACAGCGGCGAGATACGGTCCGAGCGCGCGGTGGGCGGCCGCAACCTCGCGGGCGGCCGCGGTCGGTTCGTAATGGGCCATGCCGACGGTGAGCAGGACTTGCCAGCCGCCACGCCTGGCAAGCGTCCCGAGCTCGTTCAACTGCGTCGGCCCGATCGTGCTAGTCGCCCAGGCCGGCCGCGGCGTCTGCGAATCGGTCCAGGCGACGTTCTCATCGGCGGTGATGCCGCCGAAGCGCAGCATCCCCGGCCCAAGTGAGCGCAACAGCTCGACTAGGTTGCCGTGGTCGGCATATTGAGCGAGCTGGCTCAGTGCCGCCATCTCGAAAGAGAGCCCGAGAAAGCGTTGGGCAACGCGTCGGCCGGGCTCGAGCGGGTTGAAAGCAACGGTAACCGGAAGCGCTGACTGGGCGGCGACGGCGGCCTGGCCCTCGGCTGCGCGGGCGCGATGGGGGAGGCCTGAGGCGCTGGCGCCGGCTGTGCCCGCGATTGCGGGCGCACAGGCCACGAGAATTGCGCTTGCGAGGGCAACTGTTGCAAACAGCGAGACCCTCCTCGAGCGGAACGCAGATCGCGGGGTTCGTGCCGTCGCGCGGCCAGCGCAAGAGACCGACGTTCGTGCTGGAGTCATGTCGTGGGTTAACAGACTATGTGTCCCATCGGAGCGGACGGCTGCGCGCCGTTTCCAGGCAGCGGCAATCACGGAGTGGATGATCAGCATGCGTTTGCACCTAGTTCGCCCCGCGGCCAGGATGGGCCTTCATCTGTCCCGACCATGGCTTGTTCGTGCTGCTGGGAAGGCTCGGTCCCGGAATCCCGGTCGGCATCTACTCCTCATGCGCGACACCGTCCGATGCGAGCGTGAGGGCGCCACTCGTTTGCCTCTGAAACCGGCAGTGCCGGGTCTGTTTTCCCCGATCCCGGTGCAAGCGAGCGCCGCGCCTAATGAGCGATTCACGTCCGACTCCTTGAACTGCTTTACGATTTCTTGCTCGGGAGTCTTATAACGGGGGCCGTGGTGTCGGAGTCGGTTGAGCTTGCAACGATCCTGCTGACCGACCTGGTCGGATCGACTCGGCTGGCGACTTCTGTGGGCCCGGGGCGGGCGGATGAGCTGCGCGAGGAGCACTTCGGGTTGCTGCGCCAGGCGATCGCCTCAACCGACGGGCAGGAGGTCAAGAACCTGGGCGACGGCCTGATGGTGGCGTTCGGTTCGGCCTCTGGCGCGGTGAGCTGTGCGGTGGCGATGCAGCAGCTGTTCGAGCGCCGCTACGGTGAGGCCGAGCAGGGACTGCATGTGCGGATCGGGGTGGGCGCCGGCGAGTCGACCGTCAAGGACGGGGACTACTTCGGGATGCCCACCGTCGAGGCGGCGCGGCTGTGCGCGCAGGCTCCTGCCGATGGGGTTCTAATCTCGACACTTGTCAAGACGCTCGCGGGGCGCTGCGAGGGCATCGAGTTCCGGTCGGCTGGCATGTTGGAGTTGAAGGGCCTCCCCGAGCCGGTGGAAGCGTTCTCGGTTTCCTGGGCTCCGCTCGGCGAGGAGGCTTCCGTGGCTGGGGACTGGCCCCTGCCCGCGGTGCTGCGCTCGGTTCCCCCGGTCTCCTACGTAGGTCGCGTCGAGGAGCGCGCCGCGATCGAGGAGGCGAAGGTCCTTGCCCGCGACGGAGCACGCCAGGTGGTGCTGCTCTCCGGCGAGCCGGGGATCGGCAAGACGAGGCTTTCAAGCTATGGTGCCCACCGCGCTCACGCCGCGGGCTTCGCGACAAAGCCAAGGCGGCCGACTACGCCGTCAGGGCCGGTCAGCGCGCCCTCGAGGGCCTCGCTCCCGCCGAGGCCCTGAGGCTGTTCGCCGACGCTGTCGAGCTCATTGGCGATGTCGACAGCCCCGAGCGTTGTGAGGCGCTGATCGGGCTCGGGGAGGCGCAGCTCCAGAGTGGTGAGGCTGCCTACCGCGAGACGCTGCTCGACGCGACGCGGATCGCGTCCGCCCTCGCGGACGCCGAGCTCGCCGCGCGCGCGGCGCTGGCGAACAACCGCGGAGGGGTCTCAAGCTCGTTCGGTGAGATCGACGCAGAGCGGCTCGCGGCGATCGATAGGGCGATCGAGCTCGATGACCCGCCGAATCGCGTGCGCCGCGCGCGACTGCTCGCGATCAAGGCGCTGGAACTCCAGTGGGACCCCGACTTCGGGATGCGTCGCGCGCTCGCCGAGGAGGCGATCTCGCTGGCTCGTGCCACGGAGGACACGAGGACGCTCGCCGAAGTCCTCCAGAACGTCCACGAGACGATCCGAGCACCGGATACCCTCGCCTGGCGAAGCGATCTTGTCGAGGAGCTTGTTGGCTGCG
The DNA here is from genome assembly GCA_963844095.1 of uncultured Solirubrobacterales bacterium. Classification (GTDB taxonomy): domain Bacteria; phylum Actinomycetota; class Thermoleophilia; order Solirubrobacterales; family Solirubrobacteraceae; genus Palsa-744. The sequence continues at coordinate 822,086 of CAWJND010000005.1, read as the reverse complement.
CCGCCGAGGTAGGTGATCCTGCGCTCAGCTTCTGGGCGCACAACGACGAGATGCAAACTTGCTTCGAGCGGGGGGACCTCGAGCGCGCAAAGGTCGCGCTAGAGCAGTGGCAGCTGATCGCACACGAGCTCGACCAGCCCACGTGGAAGTGGATCGCCGCGTACATGGCAGCCGGTTGGGAGCTCATGCGCGGCGATCTGCTCGAGGGCGAGCGCCTATTCGAGAGCGCGTTTCAGATCGGGCAGGAGGCGGGACAACCCGACGCCGTCCTTACCTACGCCGCCGCGCTGCAGCAAGCGCGCATCTATCAAGGCCGCGCGCAGGAGATCGTCGAGATGATGGAGCAGAGCGTGAGCGCCTATTCGGCGATCGCCGCCTGGCGAGCCGGACTGGCAGCGACCCTGTGCTATCTGGATCGAGGAGTCGAGGCCGCGAAGATCCTCGAGCAGGCTGCGAGTGACCGCTTCGAGCACATCGCGCCGAACTCGGCCACGTTGACCGCGCTGGCGCTGTATGCCGAGGCCGCCGTGCTGACCGACAGCTCAGGCCCCGCCTCGATCCTGTACGAGCTCATCGAGCCGTGGGCCGAGCAGATCATCTGGAACGGCGTCATCGGCTATGGACACGCCCGCATGTGGCTGGGCCTGCTCGCCGCCTGCATGGGAGACCACGAGCAGGCCGATCAGCACTTGGCGTTCGCTTGTGATTTCCAAGAGACCAACGGCTTGCTTCTGTGGGCAGCCCGCGCCCATTTGGGCTGGGCAGAGGCGCTCGCCGGGCGAGGCGGCGATGCCGCGCGAGCGCTCGAGCACGCCGCCCGCGCGCTCGAGCTGTCAAAGCAGCATGGCTACGGCCTCTTTGAGGAGCGCGCAGCCGCCCTCGTCGAGCTGCAGTCAACCGCCTAGATATGACTGAGCGATGCCGCGCTGCGAGCGGGTTCATAAGCAGCTCGCACTGGTTGGCCTGGGTCCGCGAGCGCTATCCGCGTCGAGTTGGGCTCGATGCTGAACTCAACCGCAGCTCGCAGGTAGGCGACGATCAGCGGGTGCGGAGAGTCAGAACGGGACGTGAGTTGCGGGACGAACAGTGTCGCAATGTAGAAGCGCCGGTCGGCTAGCTCAAGCACGCGTGCCTCCCCGTCCTGATCGGTGCCGACGACACGCAGGCCACCCCGGTTCAGACGTGCTTGGTGTCTTGGGTTCAGCCCAAAGTTGCAGTAATACTGCTCAGAGACTTCGTCCTGCCCGTAGAAGCCAGCAGCACGCGAACCAGGCTGCAATCGGACGCTCATAGTTTGGTCAACGAGCGAACACGACAGCGCGGAGACGAACAGCTCCGAGGCATATGGATCGTACTCGGCATGTTGTGCATCCTCGAAGCCGAGCGCGTTGCGTGCGTACTCGATGACAACATGCTGGAACCCGCCGCAGGTCCCAATGAACGGCCAGTCTGACTCACGTGCGAAGCGGATCGCGCGAAGTGCGCCGTCAAGACTGCGGTAAGGACTGCCGGGGGCGCCCCACAGCGCGTCATAAACAGCAAGCTCAGCGACGTCGAGACCGTCCAGATCGGCAGTGTCCAGCCAATCAACCTCGACCTGTACCCCAAGTGCTGCGGCTGTATGTTCAAGTGCGGCGTTCGTAGCCACGTGGGGCGGGAACGCAGGGTTGAAGTCTCCGATCACGCCGATGGAGGTTGGTCGGCTCATTCGCCTGAGCCTACTGACCCCCGTTCAGCAGAGAACTCCGGATCGAAAATCGCCGTGTCGCGTGACACCCAGATGACAGCTTCATTAGCTTGGACGACCGTCACGCCAGCAGCTCGATCCGGTTGCCCCACGGGTCCTGCGTGTAGAACCGTCGGATACCGGCCAACGCCTCATCCCAAACCACCTGCTCACCGGCATCTCGCAAATGCTCGGCCAGTGCGTCGAGATCACCGGCAGCCACGCGCATCGCTGGGTGCGCCTTGCGCGCCGGCGCGAACCCGTCCTCGACACCGACGTGCAGCTGCTGCTCCCCGCAGCGAAACCAGACTCCGCCACGCCCACGCAGCGACTCGGGCTTCTCGACCTCCATCAAGCCGAGCAGGGTCCCGTAGAACCGCCGCGCCTTCGTCTCGCAACCTCGTGGAGCGGCAACCTGCACATGATCGAGACCCAGCACGCTCATCACCAAGAACTGGGGATGCGACCGATGCCCATTAGATGTGCGCTGGCACCCATCAATGTGGACTCGTTCTCGACGCGTCGTATCGCTCTCAGCAGAGCATCGCGGCACGTCGGGTCCTAGATTGGTTGCGTTGAGGATCGCGTGCGCGGTGCGACGAACGTCATCTTCGGTTGTCAACCAGTTGGAGAACGACACTCGTAGAGCGTGACGTCCGCGCCACGTTGTGCCGCCGAGCCAGCATTCGCCGTCGGCTTGTACGCGGGCGAGGTGCTCCGGCGTGCCTGCGACCAAGACCTGGTTCAGCACGACGTCATTTAGCACCTCCAGGCCGCCCTCCCGAAGTAGGGAGGCCATCAGCGTCGCGTGCCCGCAGCATCGCTCAACCAGTTCGGCGACGCCGCGCCGGCCGAGATATCGCAGCGCCGCGTACACGGGGATCGCACGTCCCCGGCGGGAGGCCTCGGGCACGAACTCCGCCGGCTCTCGGTGATCGCTACGGGCGAGATACGCCGCGCTCACCGCCATCGCACGCGGTAGCGCCTCTGACGGCGCAACAATCGCGAACGCGCAGTCGTAGGGAACGTTGAGCCACTTGTGCGCATCGACGGCCCAGGAGTCGGCCCGGTCCCTACCGGCCACCAGGCCCCCCAAGCGCGGCGACGCGGCGGCCCACAGACCGAACGCTCCATCGACGTGAAGCCACGCGCCGTGCTCAGCCGCGAGGTCCGCGATCGGGCCGAGCGGATCGCAAGCGCCAGTGTTGACGTTGCCCGCCTGGGCACAGACGAGCATCGGCCCCTTGGCAGCGAGCAGCGCCCCCTCGAGCGCCAACGGGTCCATCGCACCGTTCGCGTCGACGCCCACCCGCGTCACGCGATCGTGACCAAGACCGAGGTAGCCAAGCGCCCGTAACACGGTCACATGCACCTCCTCGCCGACCAGCACCTCGATCGGTGGAGCCCCAAACAGTCCTTGCGCGTCAACGTCCCAGCCCGCTCGCCGTAGCAGCTCGCCGCGCGCAGCCGCCAGGCAGCTGAAGTTGGCCATCTGCGCGCCAGTGACGAAGCCAACGCTCGCGCTCCGGGGGAGACCAAGCAACTCCAGCACCCACCCTGCTGCGACCTCCTCGGCGACCGCCACCGCCGGCGACGCGCTGTACATGCCGCACATTTGGTCCCACGCGGAGACAAGCCAATCAGCCCCGAGCGCGACCGGGAGCGACCCACCGACGACAAATCCGAAGTAGCGCGGCCCAGCGGATGCGACCAGCCCTGGATCGGCATCAGCGGCCAACTGCTCAAGAACGTCTACCGCACCCTCACCGGAATCGGTCAGCGGCCGGCGCAGCGCCACCGGATCGGAACCGCCCACATGCCGCTCGCCCACGCCGTCGAGGTATGCGCGCGCCAGCCGGTACGCATGAGCGAGCACGTCTTCGTCGGTCACCGCCAGAACATCTTATTCCGGCCGCAGTCGTATTCCGCTTGGAGGACACAGGGGCGGCCAGGCGGAGGCTGAGAGGCGTGCGTAGACTCTTCCGGCGTGTCGGCCGTGGGAGACCCTGGGTATGCGTTGAGCTCGTCCAGCGAGGACGAGCACGAGCGACTGGTCCGCCAGGCCGACATGTATGCGCCGTTCACGCGCCGTCTGCTGGCGCGCGCGGGGATCGAGCCAGGGATGCGGGTCCTCGATGTCGGCTGCGGGCCGGGCGATGTCAGTTTGCTTCTGTCAGAGCTAGTCGGCGTCAACGGTTCGGTGGTCGGCGTCGAGCGCGACGAGCAGGCGCTCGCGAAGGCGCGTCAGCGCGCGGCCGAGTCTGACATCGAGAACGTCAAGTTCGTGCTCGGGGACTTTCGCGACATCGAGCTCGACGGCCCCCCGTTTGACGCTTTGGTCGGGCGGCTCGTGCTGATGTACCAGGGTGACCCGCCTGCGGCGGTGCGGGCCGCGGTACGCCATGTACGCCCGGGTGGGGTGGTCGTGTTCGCGGAGATGTGCATGCGCACGGGGTCTGCGATACCGCAGAGGCTCTTGGTGTCCTGGCCGCATACCCTGGCGTCTGAGCGGCTCAGCGAGTGGATTGATGGCGCTTTCGGCGGGCTGGGCACGCAGCCGGACATGGGAATGCGGTTGCCCGCGACGTTCGCCGAAGCCGGCCTCGAACCCAGCCTGGACCTCGACAGCGAAGTCGCGATTGCTATTGGTGAGGAGGCGGTCTCCGAGGCCGTGGATTTCGCCCGCAGCTTGCTGCCCGGGATCGTGGCTGTCGGGGTGGCCACCGAAGAGGAAGTGGACATCGACACCCTCGCCGAGCGCCTACGTGCCGACACCGGACCGGTCGGACGCATCTCGCTCTGGCCGACAATCATCGGCGCCTACGCAACAAAGCCACAGTAGCGCTACCACTCGCACGAGCGACCGGGCGCCAGAACCACCGCACTGATACTCAGAGCGCATTGCGACTCTATAGCGTCGGTCCTGAGACGCCCGGTCGCCTCAGCGCGGCTCGGGGGGAGGGTCCTGCTCGACGCCGAGCGCGCGTTGCACCCACGCGATATCGTGCCACGCGCCGAGCTTCCAGCCGATTCGCTGATAGACGCCGACCGGCTCGAACCCCATCGCTCGGTGCAGGCCCACGCTCGCCTCGTTCGGCAGCGTCATGCCCGCGACGGCCATCAGGTAGCCGCGCGCCGCGTAGAGAGAGATGCAAATCCACTCGGCGCTCCCGGCTGGCACGATCAAGCTCGCGCCACTGCCAGGCCACCATCTGATGCGTTCAAGGATGCCTTGGGCAGGCTGTAAAGTGCTCGGCCGCCATGCAGGATCTCGTGATCTTCGACTGCGACGGTGTGCTCGTTGACTCTGAGGTGATATCCAACGAAGTCCTCGCCCGGATGCTCACCCAAGAGGGCTTGCCGACCACGCTCAGCGAGGCCCGCCGCGCCTGCCAAGGACTCCTGCTCACAGATGTCCGCGACCAAGCCCAGGCCAAGCTCGGCCGACCTTTTCCGCCGGATTGGGTCGCCGAATACGAACACGAGCGCGACGAGGCGTTCCGCCGCGAACTCAAGCCGGTTGAGGGCGCGGCTGAGGCGGTGCAGCGAGTTAAGACAGCCGGATTGAAGGTCTGCGTCGCGTCTCAGGGCCAGTTGAAGAAGACACGATTGACGCTCGGGCTAACCGGCCTGCGTGACCTGTTCCCGCCCGACGCGCTCCGCAGGCCATCCGCCGACCCCCGACGGGCCGTGCCGTGAGCGGCCACGCCCCCGTGACGCCCCCTGGGGAAATCAGTGGGGAAATTAAGACACCCCGTCCGTGACCCGTGATACAGTCAAAATCGCTTGGTTAGGCGTGTTTCGACAGTGTCGAAGGAGGGACTCGAACCCCCGACACGCGGGTTATGATTCGTCCCGAGAGGTGTTGTGGGGTGTCGCTCGGTGGGCGAGATTGGCTCTATTGCTAGGGATTCGCGCTTAGGCTGTCGAGGGCTTTGTCGCTGAATGGTGAGGGGCATGTTCGCACTTTGTTTGCACCCTGTCCGGCGAGGATCGTCAGTGCTACTCGATGAGATGGATCGGATAGCCGTGCGAGTTGGCGTTGCGGGCGAGTGGCCCGTCGAGCGTCCATAGCTCTGCGTCCAAACTCTGGGCGAGGGCGAGATAGGCGGCGTCGTACGCGGAGCGTCGTTCGAGAGCAAGCGCGACGCGCACCGCGCTCGACCCGTCGTGCAGCGGGTGGTAGACGATCGGCAGATCATCGAGGACGTCCCAGGCTTCGTCGATCGCATCGTCGTCCAGCTCGCCATTCGCCGCTTTCTTGGCAAGCGCATTGGCGATCTCATAGCGCGCAAGCTCCGGTGCGTTCAGCGGAGTCTCTTGTGAACCCCAGTCGTGAAGCAGTTGTGCGACCTTTGGCGAAGCTGGCTCTTTGGTCACGAATGCCACGAGCGCACTGGCGTCGATGACGACGCTCACAAGTGCTCTGCGCGCTGTTCGAGCTCGTCGCGTCCTTCGCGGATCGACATCACGGCAACGTTCGTGTTTGGCAGGCGGGCGCGTAGGCGGGCGGCCCGCTCCAACGTCCGCTGCAGCTTTGCCGCGTCGGCTGTGGATGCCGACAGTCGCTCCGCAAGTAGATCGTCGGCAGTCGTGTCGATATCACGATGACGGCGCTCGGCCTCCTCGCGCAGTAGCGCGTAGGTGTGTGGGCCAACATGGACTGTCCGGTCGGTGGCTGCCATGAACTCAGTGTAAAGCCCAGAATGGGTCCCCTGGGATCGGCGTTCAGGACAACGAGTGTGCCGAGTCGAGGTTGAGTCGAATGCGATCTGCCGGAAGCGCAAAGACCTCGTTTTCGCGCTTGAGCTGCTCGGGTGTCTTACGTCCGGAGCGCAGCGCCTCCTCATCTGCGCGGCGAGCGCTCTCCTTTTCGTCCCAGAGCTGTTGCGCATCGACATATTCGACTGACACGGTCATCGCTCTGTCGAGGATAACGTCTTCTCCACAAGTTCTGTAGTCATTTCGCATCATTGCGGGCAGTCTGGGGAATCGTCAGTGGTTCCCCAAGGTCGCCGTCGAGCAGGTGGACATAGGTTGCGAGCGTGAATGCGGCCGAGTGGTGGCCGAGCCAGCGCTGGACCTGAACGGCATTGCGGCCTTCCGCGAACAGGATGGACGCGCAGGTGTGACGGAAAGCGTGGAAGCCGACCCACGGAAGTTCTGCGGCCTCCCGAGCGGGCTGGAGCACTCGCCGGAAGACGTTGTTTGGCATGAGCGGCGATCCGTTGGCGGCTGGGAATACGGGGTCCTCGTCACCGGGCCACTCTGAAGCCGCGTGATGCTCGTGGAGTGCCGTGGTGAGCAGCGGATCGAGTTGAATCTCGCGACGGCCGTAGCGGCTCTTGGGTGGTCCCATCCGGTCCTTCACGAGCGCTCGGCGGACCTTGACGTGGGACGGCGCGTCAAGTGCCAGATGCCTCCACTGGAGTGCAATGGCCTCGCTGATGCGTACGCCCGTGGCGGCCAGGAACCAAACGAACAGATGCCATTGCGCAGAGACCAGGCCGTCCTCAACCTCATGCTCGACATCGACAGGCAGCGGCCGTGGGCTGAAGACGAGATCGCCCGCATCATCAGCGTCCCCGGCGATGTCCGCGACAGCCTCCGGCGTCTGCGCGCCTCGAAGCTCATCCACCGCTGGAACGACCTGGCCGTCGCATCGCACCCAGCCGTGCGCTTCCACGAGATCGACCACGGCGGCGGCGATCCGAGCCCCGGCGAGATCGAGGAGCGCCATTGGGACAAAGCCGTCCTTGAGGGCCTGCTCGTGCGCAGCGCCGACGGCGAAGGGCCGCGCTCCGAGCAGCAGACCTACGAAGCGTTCGGCGCGAAAAAGATGAAGAAGCGCCTCGCCATCGCCGACGCCCTGAACCGGCTCGATGGTGACGGTCTCATTGAACGTCGTGGCGGGCGTGCGATCCCCTCGGAGGTCGCGCGTCGCCTTGACGAACTTATGGCGCTTTGACGCGGGTCGGTCCATGCGCGTCAACGAACTGGCCTTGAGCCAGGCTGTCATCTCCAGCCTGGCCAAGGTCGGCATCCACGGGGTCGAGCAGCTCGCCGAACACCGCACCGGCGAGCTGCTCCGCCGCCCCGAGTTCGGCAGCGGGGTGGAGCTGTACGAGCTGATCTGGGAACTTCACCGCCACGGCCTGACACCGTTCTCCGGCCACGGCGGACACATCGAGACTGAGCGCGAGCTGGAGATATTCCGTCTCCGTGCAGTCGAGGGCTTGACCTTCACCGAGATCGGAGCGCGAGTCCGTCTCAATCGAACCCGCGTCGATCAGCTTCTACGGCTGCACTTTCGCCTGAATGAAGTGCCGCCGGCCGCCAAGCTCAGGAGGCGAGCGCGCAATGACTGACCGGCCGCCGCAGGAAACACGCCCGAGTACGGGCCACGAGCCAATCCTCGTCATCGAGGCGAACGCGGACATCGGACGCTCGCTCGTCGAGCAGCTCCTCGCCGACGGTCATCCCGCAGACCTCGCCCGCACCGCTGGTCATGCCGAGAGGACGGCAGGCACCAGCCCACCAAGATTGGTCGTGCTCGGAGAACTCGACACGCCGAGGGGCACCCTCAATCTGCTGGAGACCATTCGCGGGCACCACCCGCAGGCAACTCAGCCGCAGACAACCTCCCCGTGGCTACAGAACCTTCCGGTGATCGTCCTCAGCTCACGCACAACCGAGCCCGACATGCTGCGCGCGTTCGAGGCAGGCGCAGATGACTTCCTAGCCCGTCCCGCTCCCTACCTGGAGCTGCGAGCACGCCTACGAGCGCTGCTACGCCGCGCGGCCAGCAACAACCAACAACTAGGTCCAACGCAGATCGGGCCGCTGAGGATCGAACCGGCCGCCCATGCGGTCAGCCTCGCAGGCAAACGCTTGGAGTTGTGCCGCCTTGAGTACGAGCTGCTGCTGCACCTGGCAAGCGACCCGCAACGGGTATTCCACAAGCACGAGCTACTAAAAACCGTGTGGGGATACCGCTCCACCGGCACCACAAGGACACTCGACAGTCACGCCAGTCGCCTACGCCGCAAGCTCGGCGCCGCCGGTGAACGCTGGGTCATCAACGAGTGGGGAGTCGGCTACCGGCTGGTCTGAGATATAAAAGACGTCGTGCGATAGCAGCTCGGCGCTCCGCGGGGGATCGGCCGATTCGCGTGTCGCCGTCGACAGAAGACGGAGGCAAGTCGTCATCCGTGGCAGTCCGCCAGCGCAGCGATGAACGGCTCGCGGATGGCCGGGTCGCAGTGCTGCTGCTCAAGCGCCTGCTTCTCGGTGTCTGGGTCATCGCCAGCCGGAACGTCGGTCCCCGCACCGCACGCCAGCGGCAAGGACGAGCGGCCATCCCATGCGGGACCTGGGAAGGTTGCGTCGATTTCGATGCGCTTACCGTCCAACGTGATTGTCAGGTATCGGTGAACGTCAACGAGCCCCTCGTCAGGAACGGTCGCTGCGGCCGTAGCGCCGAACAGCTCTCGCGCACGAGCGCGATCCAGCGCGTAGACACGGTGAACGATGCGCGGCTCTGTCTCGGGGAACCGCTCAGTCAGAGCACGGGCGAGAAACAAGTGCTTGGTGGAGCAGGTACCGCGGTGCTCACGCAACATCCCCTCCACTGTGCGATCACTCGGGCGGCCATACGGCAATGCCCGTACGGCTTCAACAAGGTCGAGCAGCGTGGCGTCAAATGCGGTGAGAGCGTCGATGAACCCAGGTTAGAGCGGGGCCGCTTGGAAGCCTCGACACTTGGCGCAAACCGTCGAGTTCGCGATCCGAGTGGTTCAAGGCGCCAAGGCTATGCGCTGGGAGTGGCCTGCCCGTAGATGAAGAACTCCGGCGTTGTCTGTACCTGCGCGTCCCACCCGAGGTCGGCAAGCCGCTGGTGTAGTCCGTGGGGCTCGTAGAAGCGCTTGACGATGCGAAACTCGCGGCCATCGGCAAGCCTCCGGGTCATCGTCTCCTCCCGACGATCGGGCAGCCGATGATCCGCAGCGGAGGACAACTCGCTGGGCAGGCTGTCTACGAAGAAAACCCTCCCCCCAGGACGAAGCGCACGCCCGACTTTCTCCCAAAAGACCTCAAACTGCGCCTCCGGCACATGCGAGAGCCAGAAGCTGAAGAAGCACACGTCGTAGCTCGCGGATGGCTCCCATGCGAACAAGTCTGCGGGCACGTAGCTCATCCTCGGATCGTCCAGCCCGGCGCGTGCCAGCTCGATCACCTCTGGCGAGGCGTCCACAGCGGTCACGGTGTCGGCGTGCTCAACCAGTTCGACGAGTCCACAAGCCCGTCCCGCACGCCAACTCCAGCACCTGCCCCGACGGCTGGAAGCGCTCCAAGGCGTCCTCGACCTCCGCTGCGTCGGCGAACCACCGCGCGTTTGCGTCGGCGCCGCGGTCGTAGCGCCCGCGGCGAAACCACCAGTCGTCGTACTCACCGGCCCGCTCACGGTAGTACCGAGCCTGCTCGGCGAGCAACCCCGTCAACTGTTCGGTCATGCCTTCTCCTCCCGCGGGTGAGCCAGACAGGTCGATCCTACCTCGCACACGATCGAGTGAAACCCAACCGATAATTTGCTAGTCACGCTTGCGGGCTGATTGGAGTGGTCTGGAGTGCGGCCAATCGGTGCATGTTTCAAGAAACAGCGCTCACTGGTGAGCTGATTGGCCGCTCGATCATCGGTCGAGCCTGTGTCGAGCCCAGCTCGAACCCGCGTAGACCCTCGGCGCCGGTTCCTTCACGCCATCAGACCGTTTCGCTCACCGGCCGAAGGAGTGCCAGCACATCACGGAGGTCGTCAGTATCGAGAGTATGGGTCGCTGCTGCCCGAGCGTCGGACGTGGCGTTCAGCGCGATCGACATGCCAACGCGCTCAAACAGCGGAACGTCCGAGCGAGAGTCGCCCACCGCCGCCACCTGGCTCATCAAATAACCGTTGCTCGTGCACCATTCCTCTACGAAGCGCGCCTTGTCGAACTCATCGAAGTAGCGAGTCACGGTGCCCGAGAGCACCCCGTCGGTCACCTGCATCTCCGTCCCGCTAGCCGCGGCAAAACCATAGCGCTCCCGCAACATCTCGGCCACGAATCTCAATGTGACCGTTCCCAATAGCAGACTGGCCCCGGCAGCGGTAAGCGCTCGGAGGGTCTCGGCCATGCCGTCAATCCAGGTGCTGTCCACCAGGACCGCCCAGGCGTCGGCCGTGCTCTGTCCCGCCAACCATCTCGCAGACCTGTCGGCAACTACGCTGTTGGATATCTCGTGGGCGTGAAACGCCCGCTCGAGCTCTGCCATCTCCTCTGCCTGCCCGAGCCATTGCGCGAGGAGCAACGACACGGTCGTGCCGCGCAGCAATGTCCCGTCCAGATCGAAGACGATCACTGGGTAGAAGCCAGGCTCACCCACCCGTAGGATCATAAGTCGTAGCTCCCAGACGCGCCGCAACGGCCCGCGGTCTATCTGTGCGCGAGCCCGTGCGCCGCGGCTGCTCGGTGTGGGCGCGAGTCGGCCAGCAGGCCGAGCGGCGAGCCGTCGCCAGAGACCTTCCCAGTGGCGCTGGAAGCTCATCGCGCACACGGGGCTACTGAACTACGCATAGCTTTATGGCTCCCCGCGAGCCCACTCGACGCCGATAGGATCGGCTGGTGGGCATCTCCCCGTACCTGCGTCGCTTGCGCGAGGCCGTTGGCCGTGAGTTGGTGCTCGTGCCGTCCGTGGCTGTGCTTCCACGAGACAAGGATGGTCGCCTACTGCTCGTGCGCGATGCGGAGACAGGGCACTGGCAGACGATTGGAGGTGCGATCGAGCCCGACGAGTCACCGCAGGAGGCAGCGCTCAGAGAGGCCCGCGAGGAGGCCGGGGTCGCGGTCGGACTTGCCGGCATCCGTGGTGTTGTCGGCGGGCCGGCCTTCCGCATGACCTATCCCAACGGCGATCAGGTCGCCTATGTATCAACGGTGTTCGACGGGTACGTATTGGACGGGACGCCTCGCCCCAATGATGACGAGACCTCTGCGGTGGGGTGGTTCTCCGAGACCGAGCTTGAAGGGCTGGATCTCTCCTCATTTACCCGCTCGCTGCTCGGGGCGATGAACATCCTGCCGGTCGAGCCAGGAGTCGACGGTCGTTCATTGCGGTGAGCATTGACCTCTCACAGCGAGCATCTGACCGAGGCGTTGGGTCGTCGCCCTCATTCCAATCGGTGCTGTTGCCTGTGGCGGAGGCTGAAGCGCTCGTGGAGCCGTTTCGCCGAGTCGGCGACTGGTCGAGCGCACACGGCATCCCGGCGCACATGACGATCGCCGGGCCGTGGCCCCTGTCCGTGAGCCTCCCGATCGAAGCGCTTAGCAATCTGGCCAGCGCGATCCGTGGAGCCCGCTACACACTCAGCACCGTCGGAACGCTCGGCGGCGCGATCTGCCTGCTTCCCGCAGACGACGCTGTGGCTCTCCGTTGGCGAGCGGACATCCTCGATGCGGTCGGCGCTCCAGATGAAGTCGATGAGCAATGGCGCATCCATCTGACGGTATGCCGGGGCGCAAACCGAGCGACCGTAGGGAAGGTCGAGCAGGCGATAGGCCGAGCGCTGCCTCTGAGTTGCGAAGTGCGAGGACTGCTCGTTGCGCAGATGCTCGGCGATTCTCAGGTGTCGGTGCGGCCACTCTAAGCCAGCGGACTGCGCTATCGAGACGGCTGACTGCCGCGCCGGTGGAGCAAGGACCGCCGTGTCGTAGTCTCCCAGGCGTCATGGACTGGCAGGCGTGGCATCGAGACTACACGGACCCGGATTCCGCCCTCGGCCGCCGGCTGGTGGTCGTCCAGGCGCAGATTCGCGCCATGCTGGATCACGCGCCTCCTGGCCCTATTCGCGCGATCGGGGTCTGCGCGGGCCAGGGCCATGACGTGATCGGAGCGCTCGCTGGGCATCCTCGCCGCGAAGATGTCGCAGCTCGACTCGTGGAGCTTGACGAGCACAACGTCACGCTTGCGCGACAGGGGACGCTAGCAGCGGGTCTTCACGGCATCGAGTCCGTCGTCGGCGATGCCTCCGTCACCGACGCATACCACGGTGCCGTGCCAGCCGACCTGATCCTGCTCTGTGGCGTGTTCGGCAACATCAACAAGATCGACGTCACCAACACGATCAACCACCTCCCGCAGCTAAGCGCTCCGCAGGCCACGGTCATCTGGACACGCCATCGTCATCCGCCCGACCTCACGCCCTTCATCCGTGAGATGTTCGAGCAAGCTGGCTTTGACGAGCTGGCCTTCGTCGATTCTCACCCGTTCGGTGTCGGCGCCAACCGCCTGCGCGTCTCGCCGCAACCGTTCCAGGCCGGTGTACGGCTGTTCGAGTTCGTAGGCTATGACGTGCTCGCGCCTGACTTCCACGCAACGCGCCACTCAGTCGACACGGTGAAGCCGTAGCCGATGCCTTCCACGCTGAGATCGCCCGTCGTGGCGAACGTCCTGCGAAGGCTCCATGCCCAGGCCGACGACGAGGACTCGCTGGCCGCCCAGCGCGTCCGCGCACGCGAGGTGGAAATCGGCCACCGGCTCGCGCAGGACCAGCGATACGAACTCTACGGGGAGGCGCCGCTGTCGATCACCCCCGAGGTCGGGCAGCTCCTCTACTTGCTCGCGCTGAGCACGAGACCGCGGCAGATCGTCGAGTTCGGTAGCTCGCTCGGCGTCTCCACCATCTATCTCGCCGCCGCAATCCGCGACTGTGGCAGCGGAACACTCATCACAAGCGAGTACCACGCGCAGAAGGTCAAACTTGCATCGCAGAACCTCGCCGACGCTGGTCTCGCCGATCTCGTCGAGCTGCGCTCCGGCGATGCGCTTGACACGTTGGAGAACATCGCCGAGCCGATCGACCTGGTGTTCCTCGACGGGCGCAACGACCTTTACCTGCCGATCCTTCGCCTCCTCGAGCCGCGTCTGTTGCCATCTGGCCTTGTGGTCGCCGACCTCAGCGCCAACGATCCAGACCTTCTCCCTTACCTGGAGTACGTCCGCGAGCCGGCCTGCGGCTACTTCTCAATGACCGTCCCGCTCGATGATGGCGTCGAGCTTTCGGCGCGCGAAGGGGACCGACGACTGTGACCGATCGGCGGCTGCTGTTCTTCGGTGACTCCCTCGTCGCCGGCGTCGGCGATCCTAGCGGCAGAGGCTGGGTCGACCGGGTTGTGGCCGCATCCTTCGGGTTCGGGCTCCCCCTGACCGCGTACAACCTCGGCGTCAGACGGGAGACCTCAGAGCAAGTTGCGGCGCGCTGGCGCAACGAGGCGCTACCACGCCTATTGCCGGAAGCCGATGCGAGGATCGTTGTGTCGTTCGGCGCCAACGACACTACGATCGAGCATGGCCGGCTGCGCGTTGCGCCCGAGCGCTCTTGCGCTGTGCTGGACGGCATCCTCCACGGCGCTGCCGCGCTCGGCCTGACCCCGCTGGTGATCGGGCCGGCGCCGGTTGACGATGCTCAGCAGAACGAGCGCATCCTGGCACTGTCCGCTCCGTTCTCGGAGGTTTGCGCCAGCGCCGATGTTCGCTTCATCGGTGTCGTCGAGCAACTGCTCGCCGCTGAAATCTGGATGACGCAGGTGATGGCAGGCGACGGGGCTCACCCCTCCGCAGAGGGGTATCACGCGCTCGCCGACCTCATCCTGGCTGAGGGCTGGACGGACTGGCTACGCGCCGACGCGCAATGAAGCACGCGACTCGCCGAGCAGCTCGTGCCGGTAGTGCCATGCCGACGCCAGGAGTCCGGTGCTCAATGCCGCTGTGAGGAGATTGATAGTCAGCTCTATTGCGCCGCCGTGGCCCTTGGTGTAGATCCCATGCTCCAGGTCGTAGAGCACGTCGAGCGCGCAAAGATAGACGCCCGCTCCGCCGAGCACCAGCAGCCACATGAGGGCGCTCGGTCGATGGCGGGACAACTGGACAGCCGCAATGAGGGCTGCTCCCAGTAGCCAGGCGTCTGCGAGCGGGAAGGACTGCTCAAAGGCGATGTACTCTGCGGCGTGATCGCTGGCGATGATGCCGCGGTCAGCGAACCAGGCAACCCAATAAGCGACCAGCAGCACTGAGGTGAGGATCAGCAGCGCCATCACGCGCCGACGCCATGCCTCGAAGTCATCGAGGCCGAGCAGGCGAAAGCATCGCAGCGTACTCGCCTGCGTTGGCTCAGCAGCCAGCGACAAGCTCATCATCACCTTTGATTGTCATCCGTAGCAGGACGATGCTGGTGGCGAGTATCCAGGCAAACAGCATGGCGGGAATCGCAATGATCACTCCTCCCTCAAGCGAGAAGAAACCACTCGCGATCACAAGCGACGCCAGGAGCACGATGTGCGCCAGTGCGGCCACGACCGCAATCCACCCTGTCCAGCCAGGCAGACGGCTGTCGCGGAGCACCTGCCCAGCGTATGAGCCAAGCGCCAGCGCGGTTGGGACTCCGGACATCGCGAGCAGCCCGAATCCGAGGTCGTAGAGCAGCCGGGGATCAGGCGCGTTGGGCGCACGATAGAAAAGCACGAAGGCGACCGTGAAGCCGGCGAGAAGAAGCGTGACGAAGCTGACCAGTCCAACCAGGAAGCACACCGAAAGAACGCTCACGCTGCCAGTCCTCTCCCGCAGCCAGAACCAGACGCCGACACCGAAGGCCAGCCAGAGCCCCACCGCGGCCGTACTGAGGACCATCGCGACGAGCAACGCCGAGCGATGCGCGTCGACGTAGCCCGCGATCTCGCCCGCGCTTGCACCGGTCCCTGGAAACGTCTGCATTTCATCGACGATGGAGCCGGCGATGCCAAGCACAATGCTCACCACGCCGGCAACGCCGGCGAGCCTAATCGCCTTGTACGTGGTGCTCCCTACCTGCTCGCGCGTTGTGATCGCCATGTGCTCCGCCTCCGTGTCGATTGGGGCGGCCCCATGCTCCCAGAGGGAGATCGCGCTGTCGATTACCTGCGATGTAAGTTCCGCAGCGCCTCGGCGGTCGCCGCGTCGGCGGGGAACGTCAACTCGATCGACAGCTCGGAGGTCGTCACCTCGACCGCGGTGCCGAACGTCGCGACCGTGGCAAAGAACGACAGCTCCACACCATCTGGCCCACGCATCCGCATCAGCGGCGTGAGAATCTGCCCGGCCGCCGCCTCGGAGGCCGGATCGTGCTCGTACTCAGGCGCCGGATAGCCCGCCACCTCGGCGAGCAGCACGGCGAGATCCGCATCCCCTGTGATCGCGACCTGACGCTCAAGCCGCCGGAGAAAATACGCTCGCACCTCGCCCAGGTTGATAGTCCACCGGGCCAACCCCCGTGGATGCAGGCCGGCCCGCATCACGTTCACCGGCGGCTGTAGTAGCGCCGGGTCAACCCAGGCGCCGATCGCCGCCATTGCCGAGTTCGCCGCGACCATGTTCCAGCCGCGATCCACGACGACCGCCGGGTAGGGCTCGTGTCCGGTGAGGATCACGTCGAGCGCCTCCCGAACCGGGGCCATCTCCGGCTCCTGCAGCGAGCGTTCCGGGAACGCCGGGGCGTAACCGGCTGCCAGCAGCAGGTGGTTACGCTCCCGGAACGGAACCTCGAGCCGTTCGGCGAGCAGCAGCACCATCTCGGGGCTCGGATTGGAGCGGCCGGTCTCCACGAAGCTCAGATGCCGCGCGGAGATGCTGGCATCGAGCGCCAGATCGAGCTGGGTTCGGCCGCGACGCTCGCGCCATTCGCGCAACAGTGGCCCAACCCGTGGTGAGGTAATTGCGCCCTCCATGCTGCGCCTTATCTAACCAGCCGCGAGTCTCCAGTTCGATTACCTGGCAGGTAAATCACGCGCTGGCGCCAAGCGCTCGAAGCTGCTCGGCGTACCCGTGCGCGACCAGGCGCTCGTCGGTGATCCCAAGGCGCTCGCGCAGCGTCTGCACTAGCGCGTACTCCTCAGCGAGGTTGGAGCCAGGTGGTGCCACCGCCTCGATCTCGATGAAGTTCCCCAGCCGCTCAACAGTGTCGAGGTGAATACGGACCTGGCGCCAGAGGAACAGCCGCCGAGTCTTGCAGACCACTACGGTTGTGCCAATCGCGGCCGTCAGCGCGGCGCGCAGCACTTCGGCGGCGTCAACCTCGGCGATGCGATACCGACTCTCGCGCTGCTGCGGCTTACTGGCGCGCTCGAACTGGATCAGATGCGGTCGGCCGGGGTGCTCCTCACGCAGCTTCAGCCCGCCACGCGGCACCGTGAAATAGGTGTCGCGCTGTCGAATCTCTCCGTGGTCCTTCGCGCCAAGCGTGCGGCAGACCGCCAACGAGCCGGAGGGGTCCGGGTCGCTTGCCTTGCACTCAATGTTCCGCAGCGGCGCGCTCACTTCCCGGACTCTGCCGCTCGTGTCGGGCAACACTGGCCACAAACGAGACCTACGTGAGCCCGCCGGATCATCTACGCACGGCGCGAACGAGCTGCAGCGGCTCAGCCGACCGACTCGACCGCGTGACGGCGACCTCTGCGAAACCAGCGGCGTCGAGCATGGAGCGCATCGACTCGTCGTCATAGACGTGCATCCGCGATCCCCATACCCACACCCACCAGTTGCGAAGCGACGGCGTAGGGAGCGGGCCGGGCACCGTCCCGATCACCACGCGCCCGCCAGGCCAGACGACGCGGTGAAGCTCGGTGAGCACCAGTTCCGGCTGCTGCAAGAAGAAGAACGTGTTGGCTGACAGGGCTACGGTGAAGGCGCCATCAGGCCAGGGGAGGTGCGCTGCGTCGCCCAGCTTCAGCTCTAGCGCACCGCGCTCGACCGCCTCCCGGTTACGCTCGCGGCAGAGCGCAAGGATCTCTGGACTGTGGTCCAGCCCTGCCGCACTCGCTGCATCGGCGGCAAGAACCCTCTCAAGCAGCCTGCCGCCTCCGCAGCCAACCTCCAGGCAGCGTACTCCCTCAAGCGGGCCGGCAACGTCGAGCATCTCGTCGAATACGGTCTCGTGCCCCTTGGGTGCTCCCAGCGGGCCTCCGTAGGTCTTGCGAGCGATCCACCCGGACGGACGCCGCGCCGTCGCGTCGATAAGCCGATCCGCCAGAGGCATCGTCCGAGCAGGTTATTCGCTCCGCGCTGGGTCTGCTCGCTGGATACAGCACCAGGCTGATGGTGGCGCCAGGCGCTGCTTGGCGGGCCGGCAGCACGCCGCATAAGCAGCCATGTAGGGTTCCCGCCGGATGGCGGTCGAAATCAGGCCCGTGCGGAGCCAGCGCGAGATGAGGGCGTTCATCAAGCTGCCGTGGCAGCTCTATCGTGGCGAGCCCAATTGGGTTCCGCCGCTGCTGATGGACGTCAGAAAGCGGCTCGATCGAAAGCGCAACCCGTTCTTCGAGCACGCCGAGGCCGAATACTTCCTGGCCTGGCGTGACGGGCGGCCGGTTGGCCGCGTGAGCGCGCACATTGATCGGAACTTCAACGAGTTCCAGAAAAACGCTTGGGGCCTATGGGGATGGTTCGAGTGCGAGGACGATCCCGAGACCGCACGCGCGCTACTCGACGCCGCTGCGGGATGGCTGCGGGAGCGCGGCCGGGATCGCATGGTCGGCCCGATGGACTTCACGACCAACGACGAAATCGGCCTGCTGATCACCGGCCACGAGCGTCCCCCGGTGATCCTCTGCCAATGGCACCACCCGTACTACCAACGGCTACTTGAGCACGATCTCGGCATGGACAAGGCAATGGACGTGTATATGTGGAGCCTGCACATCACCGGCCGCGAGAAGGTCCACCCCGCGATCTGGGAGGCCGCCGATCGACTTGAGGCCGAGCACGGAATCGTGTGCAGACCCTTCCGCAAGAAGGACCTCCACGCCGAGGTCGCCCGCTTCGTGAAGCTCTACAACACGGTGCTGGAACGAAACTGGGGGTTCGTCCCGCTCACCGAGGAGGAGGTCTACCACTACGCCAAGGACCTCAAGCCGATCCTCGATGAGAACTGGGCGATGTTCGCCGAACGCAAGGACACAGGCGAGATCGTCGGCGGTGCACTGACACTATTGGACTACAACCAGGTGCTCGCCAAGCTGAACGGACGGCTGCTGCCGTTCGGCTGGATACGGGCGCTGCGTGAGCGTCGCCGAATCGACGCGGTTCGCGTGATCGTGCTCGGCGTCATGCCCGACTACCGGCACACCGGGGTAGCCGCGAGGCTCTACCAAATGCACTTCGACGCGGCCGAACGTACACCGCAGAAGGGCGGTGAGATGGGCTGGACACTTGAGGTTAACGAGGGGATGAATCGCGCACTGGAAGGCATGGGAGCTGAGATCACGCGCCGATATCGCACCTACGAACGCACGCTCGCGTCAACGCAATAGCCGTCAAGCCCGCGCGCTGCGCTCGCTCTCCCGAACTACCCGACTTGCTCGCCCTGCGAGCTTCGTCCCGGTCCTAGCGGATTCCCGGTTGGCCCGCTGTTAGCGTGGACGAATTGGCGCTTTGCATCGGTGTATGCCTCTCGGTCATCGGCGAATCGACTGGCGAGCCGACGCTTGAGCATGGCGTATTCACGCGCGAGCACGAGGTCCGCGCGCAGCCGGTCGCGGAAGCAAAGACGATAATCCAGCTCGTGCTGTTCATCTACAAGGTGCAGGTGGCGGGTACGATGCGACGCCGTTGGATAGCAGAGAAACCGACGGTGCGAGAGTGTCGCGTTATACGCGCGAGGGAACTGGTAGCCGGCGCGCTCGACCAGCACGGCGATAGGCGCGTCAATGTCGGGCATCAGCGCCATCATGTCGATGACGGGCTTCGCGGCCAGGCCGGGCACGGCAGTCGAGCCGATGTGGTGGATATCAGCGCCGCCAAGCAGGGGCGCGAGTCGCCTGCGCTCGACCTCAAAGGAAGCCGGCCAGGCAGGATCGTAGTCAACGACCTGTACCGGAGCGTCGGCTTCGCCAGTGCGCTCCAGGTCCACCGCGCCGGCTGCTCGGCGGTCAGCGAGTGCCATCGTTGTCTTGTAGGGCAGCGAGCCGCGCACGGACCTCGCCTGCGGAGGAGAGGAGTGCAGGGTCGTGAACCTCGTTGCGGTCGTGGTAGGCGAAGTAACGCGGCGCAAGACGTGAGCTGCTGTGCCGAGCTGTCTTCTGCTCGAACTCCTGCCGCGAGCGGACGGCGTAGTGGTTGAGCCGCAGGCGCCCGACCGAAACCTGCTTGACCGAGGACTGGCGGATCGCATACGGGTCCGTCTCGATTAGCGGCAGCCGCGAGATGCCGCGCCGCATCCGTCGCGTCCACGGGTCGACGCTTATCACTGATACCGGCTCGTGGTCCTCTGTAATCGCGAGCGCTCCGTCGGCGTACTCGAAGAAGTGCGGCCCGATCGGCCGCACGGCGCGCGTCGGGTCCACGATGCTCTTGATGCGTAGGTTGCGGACCCATTGCATCCTCGCGCGCTTCACAAAGCTCTCGATCACCAGGCCGTCCGGCTTGGCGGTGTGTCCCGACGAGCCGTAGACCTGCCAGTTGACGACGACACCGGGATGGTCCTCATACTCCCGGAGCACGTCGGGCAGCGGCGTCGGCCCTGGCGAGAATAGGAACTCATCAAGGTCGATAAACGCAAGCCAGCGAGTGCAACCGCGGGCTCGCTCCAGACCATCGGCGTAGGCCCAACCCTGACCGCCCTGTCCCAGCGGGATCGAACAGTCTGAGATCGACACGACGCCCGCGCGAATCCACGGCTCCAGAACCTCCCTGCCGCCATCGACGCTGAGGTTGTCGTACAGGAAGAACCGCTCGACGCCTACGAGCCGATGGAACTCGATCCACTCGGGCAGATACGGCGCCTCGTCCTTGAAAATGGCGCAGATCGAAAGATAGGCCAGCTTCATCCGTGGACACGATACTTGGCGCCAGTCACTCAACATCGACAGCAGGACGGGCGAATAGGCCCTGGCAGCGGCGTGTGGGCTGCGTAACTCCCCAGGTGGTCTATGCGCGACGGCCGCCGAAGACTGCGAACCCACGCTGAGGGCCGACTTGCGCATCGGCGATGCCGGCGTCCGTCAGCCAGCGAACCAGGTCTTCGCGCGCTGGAGGCAGCGGATGGCCCTGGCGGGAGCCGATTCCGAATAGGACTCGGGTACGCCGTGTCTCGCCGGCGAGGAATGTCGTGCCGATCAGGCGCCCGTCGGGCTTGAGGCAGCGGGCGAACTCTCGTACTGCCTGCTCGGGGTCGTTGACCATGTGCAGGCCGCTGTAGGAGAGCATTAGGTTGACCTCGCCGTCATCAAATGGAAGTGCCAACATGTCCGCTGCCACGAACTCCACCCTCGACAGTCCTCTGCGCGTGGCGCGGGCGCGCGCACGAGCGAGCATCTTCTCGTCAATGTCGATAGCCACATAACGCACGTCGCGCTCAGATGGCAGGGCACGAAACGCCACGCCGCCGCCGCACGGAACGTCCACCACCGTCTTGCCGTCGCCTATCCCGGCGAGCGGTTCCATGCTGTCATACAGCACCGATGCGTCGATGCCCCACACCGTGCGGCCGATCGCCTTCATCAGCCACGGTCGCTCAATGTAGAAGTCGTACAGCGCCCCGAATGGCCCGGCGCATATGTTCGGCGTCCTGTCCACTGCTACCGAGTTCTATACGATCGAAGGGCAGGTGGACTGACCGGCTGATCTCTGATGGTCCCCACCGGGAGCGGTTCTTGGACGCGCGGCGCGGGGGCTCTCGCAGCGTGCGGGTCGGCGCTGGGCTTTCTCTGGGCGGATGGCGCTACGACGCGCTGTATTGCGCAAGCCGACTGTCCTCACAGGTCCGGTTACGGCGATTGTTTGAGTGGTCCAGGCCGACTGCGCCCGTCGCGTCAGGCCGCCTCTCACCGGCGATCCGCTTCCACGCGCTCGGAGTACGCCCGGTCGCCTCAGCGCGGCTCGGAGGGAGGGTCCTGCTCGACGCCGATCGCTCGCTGCATCCACGCGACATCGTGCCACGCGCCGAACTTCCAGCCGATCCGCCTGTAGACGCCGACCGGCTCGAAGCCCATCGCTCGGTGCAGGCCCGCGCTCGCCTCGTTCGGGAGCGTCATACCCGCGACTGCCATCCGGTAGCCGCGAGCCACGAGACGCTTGAACAGCACCTCGTACAGTACGCGACCCGAGCCTGTGCGTCGCCGGCCCGGCTCTACGTAGACGCTGACCTCGCACGAGAAACGGTAGGCCGCTCGCTGCGCGTGCGGGCCGCCATACGCATAGCCGACGACGCGATCCTTGTCTTCGAGCACGACCCAGGCGTGCGTGCGCATTGCCGCCGCGATGCGTTTGGCCATCTGCGCAGGCGTCGGCGGCTCGCTCTCGAAGCTGACGGCCGTCTCGCTCACATACGACGCGTAGATCGCTGCGCACGCGGGCGCATCATCCTCACTCGCATCTCTCACTGTTGCACCGGACACGTTCGGCCGTAGCATACGCGGGCGCGTGCGAGACGTTCGCCTCTGAGCAGCCGAACGCAGGTCACGATCGAACACGGCTGGCGGGGCAGCCAGCGCGCGCTGTAGAGTGCCCGATCCGCCATGCACGAGCTTGTGATCTTCGACTGCGACGGCGTGCTCGTTGACTCCGAGGTGATCTCCAACGAAGTACTCGCCCGGATGCTCACCCGAGAGGGCCTGCCGACCACACTCGCCGAGGCCCGCCGCGCCTGCCAAGGGCTCCTGCTCACCGATATCCGCGACCGAGCCCAGGCCAAGCTCGGCCGACCTTTTCCGCCGGACTGGATCGTCGAATACGAACACGAGCGCAACGAGGCGTTCCACCGCGAACTCAAGCCGGTAAAGGGCGCAGCCGAGGCGGTACAGCACGTCAAGGCAGCCGGACTGAAGGTGTGCGTTGCGTCTCAGGGCCAGTTGACCAAGACACGATTGACGCTCGGGCTAACCGGCCTGCGCGACCTGTTCCCGCCCGACGCGCTGTTCTCTGCCTACGACGTGCCACGCCCCAAGCCCGACCCCGCTCTCTTTCAACACGCGGCCGCCACAATGAACGCCAAGCCATCGACTTGCGTGGTCATCGAGGACACCCCCTCGGGAGTCGTGGCCGCCGTCGCCGCCGGGATGCGGGCTGTCGGCTACGCAGCCGACAGCGACGAGCGCGCCCTTCACAACGCTGGCGCCGAGATCGTCCGCTCCCTGGACGACCTCCCGAAGCTCTTGGACCTACTCCCAATGTAAAACCATCGGCGCGGCAGCCTGCTCGGTCAGCAGTCGCGCGCTCAAGCCGTCTGGTCGCGGCGTTGACTTCGGTCACGTAGATTCCCGCTGATGGCATCCAGTCCAGAGGTCGTCTCGTTGGAGCGCGAGCATCTGCCTGGCGTCATCAAGCTGTTCTCCGGCGAGCGCTGGAGCTATGCCGATGACGAGCAGAGGACCTGGCGGGCGCTCACTGCGCCCGGAACGTTGAGCGTTGTGGCGCTCTCGTCCGAGCAGACGGTCATCGGGATCGCGCAGGTTCTCAGCGACGGTGAGGTTCAAGCGTTCCTCGCGGTCCTTGTGGTCGCCCGCGAGCACCGCCGTGAGGGTGTCGCGCGGCGCTTGGTCGAGGAGGCGCGTGCCCGCACACATGGTCTGCGACTTGACGTGATCTCCTGCGCGGACCCGTTCTATGAACAGCTCGGCTTCCAGCGGGTTTCAGGCTTCCGCTTGCCGGCGACGTAGGCTTGCGTGAGCGCAATGCCCGACGTGATCAACCCGCAGTTGGATGAGCAGCAGGACCGTCCGCCATTTTCGTGTAGGCGGGCGCGGCTGGGACGCCAGGCCGGTGAATAAGCTGCTATTCGATGCTTGGTGATCGCATCTACGAGCGCGCCCGTCTCACGGGCGCGTTTCGGCTGCGCTCGGGCGCGACGAGCAGCGAATACTTCGACAAGTACCTGTTCGAGTCCGATCCTCGACTCCTGCGCGAGATCGCCGAGGAGCTGGTCCGGTTGGTACCCGCCGGGGTGGAACTGTTCGCTGGTCTTGAGCTTGGCGGTGTGCCCGTGGCCGTCGCTGTCTCCCAGGTGTCGGGTCTGCCCACCGTGTTCGTCCGCAAGGCCGCCAAGACCTACGGAACGTGCCGTTTGGCCGAGGGCGGCGAAGTCACCGAGCGCCGGATCGCGGTCATCGAGGACGTCGTGACCTCCGGCGGCCAGGTGATCGAGTCCTGTCGGCAGCTACGTGACCGCGGAGCCGATATCGCGGCGGTGCTGTGCGTGATCGACCGCGAGGCCGGCGGCCGTGAGAACCTCGCTGCCGAGGGTCTTGACCTGCGCGCGCTGTTCACGATAAGTCAGCTTCGAGATGGTCGTGTGACCGATCCCGCCCGCTCGTGACCACGGACAGCGCTCCCGCCTACGACTGCATTGGTGTCAGCTACAGCGACGTTCGGCGCGCCGACCCGCGGTTCGAGGCGGCGATCTGGGAAGCGCTCGGTGACGCACAGGCCGTCCTAAACATCGGAGCAGGCGCCGGTTCTTATGAGCCGAAGGATCGCGAAATGATCGCGGTTGAGCCATCCCCGGTGATGATCGCCCAGCGCCGTGCGGACGCCGCTCCGGCGATCCAGGGAGTCGCCGAGGCCATCCCGCTCGATGACGAGAGCGTGGACGCGACGATGGGTGTCTTCACGATGCAGCACTGGGAAGATGTCGACCGTGGGCTCACCGAGGTGCTCCGCGTCACCCGCAAGCGGATCGTCTTCCTCACCCTCGACCTCGACGTGACCGCGCAGATGTGGCTCTGCCGCAACTACCTGCCCGAGATCATCGAGCACGACCGCAAGGTCTTCCCGATGATCGCGCACCTCCAAACCGTCCTTCGCAACATCGAGGTCGAGACGGTCCTTGTGCCCGTCGACTGCACCGATGGATTCCTCGTCGCGCTCTGGAGCCGGCCCGAGGCTCACCTCGACCCAAACGTCCGCCGCGCCTCCTCCACCTGGCACCAACTGCAACCAGCAGTCATCCAGAACGGCTTGGATCGGCTACGCCACGACCTTGACAGCGGCGAGTGGGACCGCTGCTACGGACAACTACGCACGCTCGACACGCTCGACGTGGGGCTGCGACTTGTCAAGGCAGAGCTGCACTGATCGGGCATACAGGGGCGGTCATCGCGATCACCGGGACGATCTTGGCTGCGGGCAGGCCCACCCTTCCCCACGGATCACTCGACGTTGCGCACAAACCGGGCTCGGTTCTGCTGGCGCTCGTATCCAGTCGCCGTCCAGAAGCTCATCGCATCGAGATCGTCGTCGGTGACTATCGCTGTGAGCCTGGCGGCGCCGCGCGCCAACAGACGACGCTCACCCTCACGCAGCAGGGCGGTCGCGATCCCTTCTCGCCGCTGCTCGGGATGCACGGCAAGCCGGTAGAAGCTGCGCCGCCACCCATCCCACGCGGCGATCAACGACCCAACGATCTCACCGCCATCCGACTCCGCGACGAGCAGCGCCTCGGGATCAGCGTCGAGCAGCCCCAGCACGCCGTAGCGCGTGTCGGTCACGGTCTCAACGCTCCCTGCCGCATTCCACAACGCGAGGACTTGCTCGATGTCCCGGTTCGTCGCGCTGCGAAATACGAGACGAGTCACCGCTCGCCCCTCAGACATGCTCGTGCGGTCAGCTCGGGAACGGATCTGCCTGCCGTCGCTGTCGAAGTTCTCGGCGGGCGAGAGCCAAGCCTGCACTCGGGTGGCTTGGCCGCAGTCCAATTGAGCGGCTCGCCGACGGGAAGATCGAACGGCACGGTCTGGATCGTATCTGCGGCACCGACGGTTCAGCGGGCGATCTCGGACTTCGGGACGGATAGCTTCCGCTTCCGCGCGACGTAGGCTGCGTGAACGATGGCCAATGTGTTTCAGCCAAACTGGGACGAGGAGCAGGATCGACCGCCGTTCTCTTGGCGACGGGCACGGTTGGGACGCCAGGCCGGTGGGCACGCTCTTGGCGCGTCGCTGTTCGAGTTGCCGCCGGGCTCATCGAGCTTCCCGCTGCATATCCATCACGCCAACGAGGAGATGCTGATCGTTTTGGAAGGCTGTCCCACGCTACGTACACTCGACGGCGATCGGGAGCTTGCAGAGGGAGAGCTGGTCGCCTGTCTGACCGGCCGTGCAGGCGCGCACCGGATCGAGAACCGCAGCGACGCGCCGGTACGGCTGCTCGTGATCAGCACAATGCTCGCTCCCGAGATCAACGAGTACCCGGACAGCGGGAAGGTGTGGGCACGCACCTGGCCTCCCGGACAACCGCAGCCCGAGGATGCGGTTGACCTCCTCGTGCGCCCCGACCAGGAACCCTTGGACTATCTCGACGGCGAGAGCTGAGCGGGGATTGACAGCGTGACGATTGTTGGGCAGCGTCGCAAGCAAGCCCTGATCGTGTTCGGGGTCGCGACCGTTGTGTTCACGGTGCTCTTGGAACTGATCGACCCCTCGCACGTCTCGCACGGGCCGACGATCCTCGACTTCGAGTTCGCCGTGACCCGCTCGCGCGCCGCACAGATCATGGCTGAATGGGGGCCGAAAGGCCGCAGCGCTGCGCACCTCTCGCTGCTGCTCGACTACGGCTACATGCTCTCCTACGGCCTGTTCTTCGCTCTCGCGGGATTCGCCGTGCGCGACACCGCGCGGGCGCGCGGCTGGCCCCGCCTCGCCGCCCTCGGCACCGTCGTCCCTTTCTTTGCGCTCGCCGCTGCCAGCTTCGACGCGAGCGAAAACGTCGCGCTCTTGCTCACGCTCGCCGGGAACGGCGGCAACTTTGCCCCGCCGTTCGCCGCGATCTGCTCGGCGATCAAGTTCACGCTCATAGGCATCGCCATCATCTACGCGCTCTGTGGCCTTGCGCTTCGGCTCAGGCCGCGGCTGCTGCAACCAGGCTGATCCCGTGCGCCCCGCCTCCTACCGCTGTGGCTGCTTGACGAGCCACTCGTCGAGCATCGGGCGCGTGAAGCGGATGTGCCTTCCGACCCGATGGCAGGGCAGGCGGCCAGCCCTCACGGCCTCGTAGATCCAGCTCGTCTTGACGTTGAGATACCAGGCGGCCTGCTCCGGGCGCAGGAGTCGGTCCTCGGTCAATGCGGCCGGGGGGTTTGCTGTTGATGGTGCTTGCATACCCCTTACAGACCACGAGCGCCTCCAACCGGCCAACGGATTTGCAGGAGACCTGATCGGCCGCCCGTCCATCGGGTCCTATCCGGCTGGCACGATCCAGGGCCATGAGCGAGCCGCAAGCTCCCGACGATGGCGTAAAGCACCTGACGACCGGCAACTGGCTGGAGCCCGACCCGATCTGCTTGAAGTTCGTGGAGGTCAACTTGGCCACCGCAGCGCGCCGCCCGCCGACAGGCGAGGGCTGGGCCGAGCGGTTCCTTGCCGTCGATCTCGCGCCCGCCGTGCCGAGCGAGGTGCGAGATATGTGGGAGGCCGCCCGCGGTCTGCTGCTCTACGGCTGGTTCTACTACGCGATTTACGCGATCGGCGAACACGAGCTGCGGCGCGTCGCCGACGCCGCGATCCTGCACCGCTACCAGCAGGCCGGCGGCCCGCCGAACAAGAAGCGCGGACCCGAAGGCGAGCAGCGCTGGCCCAACATGATGCGCCGCGTGAACTGGCTCATCGAGGCCGGCGTCGTCCCAGCCGCGAAGCGCGAGCGCTGGGACGGACTACGCGACCTACGCAACGAGACCACGCACATCAGCATCCGGCACCTCACGACGCCGCACGAAGTGCTGCGCGTGCTCGAGCTCCTGGCGGTCGAGATCGACGCCCTGTTCGCCACGTAGCGACCCTCCACGCCCCCGCGACGCCCCCTGGGGAAATCAGTGGGGAAATTAAGACGCCTCGTCCGCAGCCCGTGATACAGTCAAAACCGCTTGGTTAGGCGTGTTTCGACAGTGCCGGAGGAGGGACTCGAACCCCCGACACGCGGATTATGATTCCGCTGCTCTAACCAGCTGAGCTACTCCGGCGGGATCGGGGAGTTTAGCCTCTTGCGCAGCAATGCCCGGCTCTCGTCGCGGGCGATGTCTCGACTCGTCCAAATCATGCCTGACAAGCCCCTGCTAGCCGTCCCAAACGTCTCTGAGGGTCGCCGACAGGCGACTATCGACGCGATCGGCAAGGCGTTCACGGCCGCTGGAACCGCGCGCCTGCTCGACGTCCATTCCGATGTTGACCACCACCGCTCGGTGTTCACGCTCGCGGGCGTCCAGGGTTCGTTGTCTGGCGTCCTGCTTGCCGGCGCGCGGGTGGCCGTTGAGCGCATTGATGTTGGGCATGATCGCGAGGTTGGGGAAATCGGCGTCCATCCGCACGTGGGCGCGCTCGATGTCATGCCGCTTGTTTACCTCGATGCGGACCAAAGGGGCGCCGCGTGCGCGGAGGCGCTTGTCGTGGCCTCCGGGCTTGGCGAGGATCTCGGCGTGCCGGTCTTCTTGTATGGGGACCTGGCGCAGGGTCGTACGCGCGCCGAGCTGCGGCGAGGTGGGGTGGCGGGCTTGGCGCAGCGTTTGAGCACGGGCGAGCTGCGCCCGGACTTCGGCCCGTCGTCTATGCATCCGACCGCCGGCGCCACGCTCGTCGCGGCCAGGGAGCCACTGGTGGCGTTCAACCTCGAGCTGGCGCCGCCCGCGAACGTCCAGGATGCCAAGCGCATCGCGAGTCTCGTCCGTGAGGGCGGGCTCGAGGGTTTGCCGGGACTGCGGGCAATCGGCGTGTCGTTGGGCCTGAGGGGCGCAGGTTCGAAAAGCCCGATGCCCCCCGCGCGCGCGGGGGGCATGCCCTCTGGGAATGCAATCGCCCAACTCTCGATGAACGTCGAGCGTCCGCTCGAGCTGCCGTTGCGAGCGATCGTCGAGGCCGTCAGCCTGCATGCCGAGATAGCGTGCGCCGAGCTCGTCGGCCTTGCTCCACGGGCGGCATTCGACGGCTTCCCCGAGGACGTTCCGCTGCCCAGCTTCGATCCTGAAGCGCACGTGATCGAGAACGCACTAGGGTTCTAGGTGTCCCGTCGTATGACGGGCTGCGATTTATCCGTGAAGAGACCAAGAAAATAAGGCGCGAGATGGCTCAGACGAAGCGCAAGCGGCAGACAAAGCACCGTGGTAACGCGGCGGGCGTGGTGGAGTCGCGCGGGCGCACAGGCCGCAAGCCAACCGAGGCGGAGAAGACCGGAAAGGCAGCGACACCGAAGCTGACGCGTCAGGAGCGCCTGGAAAAGCCACCGACCTGGTTGGGAGCGTTCTACCGGGCGATGGCGGCCGCGGTGCTGATGTTGCTGATCAGCATCGTGCTCCTGAAAAAGCCAAACGAGGCGATAGCGCTGTTTCCGATCGTGCTGATCGCGTACGTGCCGATCAGCTACTACACCGACAACTGGCTGTACAAACGCCGGATGGCGAGCAAAGCCAGGCAGGTGGGTAAGGCCGGCTCAAAGTGATCGATGTGCGTGCATTCACGGTCGGTCCAGTTCAGGAGAACGCCTACCTCGTACGCGCCGACGCGCAGGCGACTCGTGCACTGATGATCGACCCGGGCGAAGAGCCGCAGCGACTGCTCGATGCGGCCGCGGCGCTTGGCGTAGAGATCGAGGCGATCCTGATCACCCACTGCCATTTCGACCATATCGGCGCCGTGGCGCCGGTCGCGAGAGCCACAAGAGCGCCGGTGTACTGTCCTGAGATCGAGCTCGGTGTGCTCGCAGACATCATGAAATGGACAATGCCGGGCTTCGGCCCGTTCGAGAGCTGGGAGGCCGAGCACACCGTCGAGGGCGGCGAGCGGCTACGGCT
This sequence comes from uncultured Solirubrobacterales bacterium, assembly GCA_963844095.1. Lineage (GTDB taxonomy): Bacteria > Actinomycetota > Thermoleophilia > Solirubrobacterales > Solirubrobacteraceae > Palsa-744. The sequence goes on along the minus strand of CAWJND010000005.1, from coordinate 792,531 downwards.
CGCGGACATGAACATCGAGGTGCTGTTCACTCCGGGGCACAGCCCGGGTCATGTCACGTATGCGATCGATCGTGCTGGCGCCCACGCGGAGGGCTCGGCGTCCGTGGAGGATCAGAAAGCCCCCGCGGGCGCCCAACCGGCGCTGCTCTCCGGCGACGTGCTCTTCCAGGGCTCTGTCGGCCGCGTGGACCTGCCAGGAGGTGACTGGACGACGCTAGAGCGCTCGATCGGCACGTTGATGAGCCGTTTCGAGCGTGACGTGGTCGTCTACCCGGGACACATGGGTGTGACGACGCTGGGGCGCGAGTGGGATGCCAACCCGTTCCTTGCGGAGCTGCGTACCGCGGCGATGACACCGCAGCCTTGAGCGGGGAGCAGATCAAAGCGCCGCGCGGTACCTACGACGTGCTCGGTGAGCAAGCGGCGGGTCGCACGGCGCTTGAGGCACGTGCCCGGACAATCCTTGAGGGCGCCGGCTATGAGCGCATCGAGACGCCCACGTTCGAGGCCACCGAGCTGTTCGCGCGCGGTGTCGGCTCCTCCACCGACATCGTGCAGAAGGAGATGTACACGCTGACCGACGGCAGCGAACGCTCGCTGACGCTGCGTCCGGAGGGCACCGCCCCCGTGTGCAGGGCATATGTCGAACACGGCATGCACAAGCTCCCCCAACCCGTAAAGCTCTGGTACCTGTCGAGCTTCTTCCGCTACGAGCGCGCCCAGAAGGGCCGCCAGCGCCAGTTCTGGCAGGTCGGCGCCGAGGCGCTCGGCTCCGAGGACCCGGCGCTCGACGCCGAGTCGATCCTGCTGCTCGGCACTTTGCTGGAGGAGCTGGGCGTCAGGGATGTGCGCTTGCGCCTGTCGAGTCTGGGCAGCAGCGACAGTCGTCAGCGCTATCGCGAGCGCTTGCAGAAACATCTGCACGCAAACGAAGCGAGCCTGTCTGAGGAGGTGCGCGAGCGCATCGAGCTGAACCCGCTGCGCGCTTTTGACTCCTCGCACGAGGGCACCGTGGCAGTGATGCGCGAGGCGCCACGGCTGCTCGACGAGCTCGACGCCGGCGACGCCGAGCACTTCGCGACCGTGCGCGAGCTGCTCGACAGCGCGGGCATGGTCTACGAGGTTGACGCGACGCTCGTGCGCGGCCTGGACTACTACACGCGCACGGTGTTCGAGTTCACGAGCGATGCCCTCGGCGCGCAGAGCGGCGTCGGCGGTGGCGGACGCTATGACGGGCTCGTCGGCGAGCTGGGCGGTCCAGCGACGCCGGGCATGGGCTGGGCGGCCGGCATCGAGCGGATCCTGCTTGCTGGTAATCCTCTGGGAGGGGACGCCCATGCCGTTGACCTGTATGTGGGTCTGGCGGATGGGGGAGGGGATGGGTCGTTCCCGCAGGTCAAGGCGGCCGCTTTTGCGATCTTGAGCGAGGCTCGCTCCGCGGGTTTGCACGCGCAGATGGAGATGGCCGGCCGCTCCTTGAAGGGACAGCGCGGACACGCCAATCGCATCGGCGCGCGGCTGCTGGCGATCGTTGAGCAGCACCAGACGGTCTTGAGAGACATGCAGGACGGGTCCGAGGAGATGCTGGAAACAGGCACGGTCGTGCACGCCGCGTTGCGCCGCCTGCGTGACTTCGCATAGCTCTGGATCGGCGGCTCGACGAGGGCGATTCGGTCTGACGATCGTTCCACTCGGATATGGCGGATCTGCCGGTAGCCAGACACGCCGAATCTTTGTCCTCGTTCGGCCCGGCCCCGCCGGAATATCGGCAATAGCAGTGAAATTGTGCTTGCGAGAAGTCCAAGGCCGATGTCGCCGTTCAACTCGGGCGGCGATTCTGCCGAAGTGAGGGCGATGGCTCAGCTTTCGCGTCCCTACCAAATCCTGCTTGGCGTGGTCGTCGTGCTCGGCCTCATTTGGGCCGTCGCGTTGCGCAGCCATAGCTCCAACCCGAGCGAACCGACAGCCTCGGTTCCGAAGGCGCCGAACAGCGCCTCTGCCAACGGCAGCTCAGGCGGCAACCCCGCCAAGGCGACCCCTGTCTACCACGGAGCCGCGCCCGGCGTGGAAGGTTTGACGAAGGCGATCGCCAAAGCGCATGGCGTCGTAGCTGAGTCTCAGCACAACGTCCAAGAGCAAGCCGGCCACGCCCAGGCGCTCACCGGCGAAGCCCAAGCTTCGGCCACCTCCACGCACACGACCACCGCCGGCACAACCACACAGAGCGTTACCGTCACACACAAGGCAACCACCGCTCCCAACCTTGCGCGCCGAACGGTGACCAGCGTCCACAAGACGACCACTGGGGCGCACGGTACGAGCACCGTCACCCACACCAGCACGACCACGGTAGAGAAGACGACTCCGACCCACAGGACCGCGGCCCCCACCGACAAACCCATCATTCGTGTGCACAGCAGCGTCAAGCACTCCACCAAGTCCGCCCAGCAGGTGGCGGTTGAACACGAGCTGGCACAAGGCAAGACGGTAATGCTGTTCTTCTGGACCCCTAGCTCCACCGTTGACCAGCAGAACGCAGCTCAGGCAAAGACGCTTGCCGACCGCTCCAAAGGCACGGTCACGCTGCACCTGGCGCTGGCAAACCAGGTGGGTGAGTTCGGCACGATCACCGAAGTCGCCCACGTCTACCAAACGCCCACGATCCTGATCGTCAACAAGCACGGGGTCGTCAGCACACTCACCGGGCTCACCGACGTATTCGCGCTCGAACAGGCAGTACAAGAAGCGCAAAGCGCCATCGTCTGAGTACTCGCACAAAGCATCGCTACGCACACCGCTCTGGCACAGGGACCGTAGTAGCCCCGATCGCATAAGGCCGCGGTCGCCAGCGCAAGAACCATGACCGCTGCTGGGCCGTCACCTCTGCGCGTACCCGAAGCCAAGCGCAGCCTCTTACACTCGACGGACATGAACGTCGAAATGTTTGCCGATCACGTGCAGTTCCCGCGGCGGCGCGGTCACATACCCGTCGATGCTTGCAGCGGCGCTGCCGGAGGCGCGGCCTGCGGCGACTTGATTCGCATGTCGCTCGCCGTCGATCGCTCGAGCCCGCACGGGCGGATTCTCGACGCGGGCTTCGACGCGAGCGGCTGTGGCGCGGCGATCGCCGCGGGCAGCGCCACGGTGCAGCTGATCGGCGGTGCGTCTCTGTTGGATGCCGCACGCATCGGCGCCCCCCAGATTGCCGCCGAGCTAGGAGGCCTCAGCCCGGCAAAGCAGCATGCGGCCGAGCTGGCCAGCGATGCGCTGCACCGCGCGCTCGGCTGGGCCGCGCGCGAACAAGCCGGGCTCGCATATTCGGCGACGCGCACGTTGGTGGCGATGAGCGGCGGCGTTGACAGCGCCGTGGCCGCGCTGCTCGTCGCAGAGGGTGGCGGGCAGGCGGTGGCGGTGACGCTCGAGCTGTGGTCCGATCCCGAGAACGACGGCGAGCGCAGCTGCTGCTCGGCCCAGGCCGTGCGCTCGGCCCGCTCGCTTGCTCACGACATGGGAATGGCGCACTTCTCGATCGACCTGCGCGAGGAGTTCCGCGCCGGGGTAGTGGACGGCTGGCTGGCAGACCATGCGGCCGGCCTCACGCCCAACCCGTGCGTGCGTTGCAACGGCAAGGTGCGCCTCGACGCGATGCTCGAGCTGGCCGACCGGCTCGGTGCGCGGAAGCTTGCCACCGGCCACTACGCGCGCATCGAGTCAGGTGGGGACCGCGAGCCTTTGCTGAGGATGGCGGTGGACGAGGCCAAGGACCAGAGCTATGCGCTCGCCGCGCTCGCACCAAGCTCACTGGCGCGTTTGCGCTTCCCGCTCGGTTCGCTGAGAAAGCCCGAAGTGCGCGAACGTGCGGCACAGGCGGGCCTTGAGGTCGCGCGCCGGCCGGACTCCCAGGATCTCTGCTTCCTGGCGGGCACTCGCAGCAGCGATTTCCTCGAACGCCATGGCGGCATAAAGCGAAGGGTGGGCGCGATCATCGACGGCCAGGGACGCAAGCTCGGCGAGCACGGTGGCGTTCACACGCTCACCGTGGGCCAGCGACACGGCTTGGGCATCGGCGGCAGCCCCGTCGAAGGGGTGGGGGGTCCGCTGTACGTGATCGCGACCGATGCGGGCTCGAACACGGTCACGGTCGGTCCACGCGAGCAGCTGCGCACCGCGGCCGTGAGTGTGCGCGAGGTCACCTTGCACCGCGATAGCGGCCAGGTGGACGCGGTAAAGGTGCGCTACCGCGGCCGCCGCATGCCGTGCAGGGTGCAGGACCAACCCAATGCCGGTCTGCACGAGCGTGTGGAGCTCGAGATGCTCGACCCGATCGAGCGCACTGCTCCCGGTCAGATCGCATGCCTGTACGAGGGCGACGTGATCGTCGGCTACGGCACAATCGCCCTTTGATGGATGCGCGTCCTGGCGCTTGACTACGGCAGCGCGCGCTGTGGCTGTGCGCTGAGCGACCCGACCGGAACGATCGTCACGCCGATTGCCGTCGTCGGACGGCCTGCGAGCCGCCGCGGGCTCGCGGAGCTGACACGGCTCGTGCGAGAGCGCGAGGTCGAGCAGGTCGTTGTGGGCCTACCGTTGTCCTTGCGCGGCGAGGACACGCAACAGACAAGCGAGACACGTGACTTCGCCGCGACGCTCTCAAGCCGCATCGGCAAGGCCGTTCCGGTCGAGCTCTACGACGAGCGTTTCACCACGCGCATCGCCGCACACGTCGAGCAGCCCAGCACCAGCGAGGACTCGCGCGCCGCGGCCGTGCTGCTGGAGGATTGGCTAGCTCGATCCCAGTAGGGTCACGCGCTTGGCCGGGGATCGCGGATCGAACATGTCCGAAGGACGCACCGAAGCGGAGCGCGAGCGCGCCCGTGAAGAGCGCGAGTGGCGTCGTCTAGGAAAGGCGGGGGCCAGCACACCCCCGCTACCGCCACCGCTCGCCGGTCCTGAGCCGAGCAACACAGCCCCATCGAGCGAGCCTATCTCTGATGCCAGAATTCCCGCGGTCGAGCCTGAGGTCGTCGATTTGGCGTATGTTCCGCCCAAGCAGCCACCTGTAGTGCCAGCGCCCATACCCGCCAAACAGCCACCTGCGATGCCCGCGTCGCTACCCACCAACTCGCGCTTGCATCGCCCGCATCTACGCCAAAGGCAGGCGCGAGGCTCGCGGAAATTCGCGACGCGTGCCGGAATCGTGGTGGCGCTGATAATCGTGCTCGGTGCGCTCGGTTTTGGTGCAGTGCGCCTTTCACACCACTCGGCACGCCCAAAAATCCCCCCAATACCCAAGATCGTGAAGATCGTCATACCGGAGGGATTCACACGCGCCCAGATCGCGGTACTGGCACATCAAGATGGACTCAGTGGCAGCTATCTGTTGCCGTCCAAGCGCTCCAACGAAATCGAATTCGCGCATTACGGCGCGCCGGCAAGCACCCCCAACCTCGAAGGGTTTCTGTTTCCCGCCACCTATGAAATGTATGTCGGCGCACCGGCCTCGCAGCTGGTCTCAGAGCAGCTCAGTGCATTTCATGAAAACTTCGGAGGGGGCGAGGTCGATCGCGCGCGCGTGCTTGGGATCACGCCATATCAGCTGCTGATCGTAGCCTCGATCATCGAACGCGAGGCGGCGATCGCGCACGACCGTCGGCTGGTCGCGGCGGTCATTTACAACCGCCTGCGCCTGAACATGACGCTGGGGATCGACTCCACGCTGCGCTACGCGCTGCACAACTTCTCGGCCCCGCTGACCGAAGTCGAGTTGCACAGCGACTCCCCTTACAACACGCGTACGCACAAGGGCTTGCCGCCGACACCGATCTCGAACCCGGGAGTCGCCGCGATCCAGGCAGCGGCGCACCCGGCACACGTCTCCTACCTGTATTACGTCGCTGGTGCCGACGGCTGCGGCGAGGAGGTCTTCTCCACCAGCTACGCGCAGTTCGAAAAGAACGCCGCGGCTTATCGCGAGGCGATCGCCAAAAATGGTGGGCGCGTACCCACATGCGACAAGAAGGGTTGAGCGGTGCACGGCTTTGCCACGGTGAGACGCGCAGCGAAGGTAGGCATGCGCTGATGCCAAAGCTGGGTGTCATCGGCTGGCCGGTAGCCCACAGCCGCTCGCCCGCGATGTTCCGCGCCGCGTTCGCGGCCTGTGAGATGAGCGACTGGAGCTATCAGCGCCTACCGTTGCCCGAAGAGCTCCTCAAGCAAACCGTGCCTGCGCTCGGCGCAAGCGGCTTCCTCGGAGCGAACGTCACGATTCCTCACAAGCACGCCGCACTCGAACTGGCCGACCGTGCGAGCGCCCCTGCACGTGCGATCGGGGCGGCCAACACGCTCACTTTCAATCAGGACGGCACGATCGAGGCGCACAACACCGACGCGCCAGGCCTGATCGCCGCGCTCGGGCGCTTGACTGGGATGCCCGCCCACCCGAGCGCACTCGTGCTGGGCGCCGGGGGCAGCGCGCGCGCCGCCGTCTGGGCTTTGCAGGACGCCGGCGCCGCCAGCGTCTCTGTATGGAATCGCAACCATGAGCGAGCGCAGGAGCTGGCGCGAGACCTCGGTGCCGAGGCGGTTGCCAGGCCGGTCCAAGCCGACCTGCTCGTCAACTGCACGTCGGTCGGACTGCAACGGTCGGCCACTGACGCCGAGGCGCTCAACCAACTAGAGATGACCGCCGATCACGTCGGTAGGTATGCCTACGTCATCGATCTGGTCTATGGAGACGGCCCAACGCCCCTGCTCGCCGCCGCCCAAGCCCACGGAGCGGCCACGGTTGGAGGCCTCGAGGTGCTCGTCGCCCAAGGCGCGCTCAGCTTCGAGCACTGGACCGGCAGGGCAGCACCACGCGAGGCGATGCGCCGCGGCGCCAGAATCGAGGATGCAACGGGTTAGCTCCCTGCTTGGCCAAGGGCGGGGCCGATGAGCACGCCTCCCAATGGCCTGCGCGACGAGAACGATATCTTCGGCGAGGCCGAACCAAGGGTGAGCGTCGAGATCGACCGCGACGAGCCCGCCAGCGACATGCCGGGCGACGCGGACGGACGGCCTCTCACGGTTGGGGTGGATAGGACAGGCACAGGCGTAGGGGACGCGTACGTCTCCAACCATGGCTCAGACGTCGAGCAAGTCGATCGCGATGGGCCAGAACCGATAGCCGGCGTCACGAGCCCGAGCCGCCGCGGCTCCTCGGGCCGTTTTCTGACTGACGTGATCGTCGACATGGCCCTTGCTCCGCGCGAGCGCGTGGACAGCGCGATCGAGTCCTCGCGCAACGAAGGCATCACGCCCGAGCGTGTACTACTCGCGAGCGGCGCGATCACCTCCGACGGACTTGCCCGCGCACTGGCCGAGCGCTACGGCCTCGACCACCTCGACCTCGACATCTTCCCTGTCAACATGGGCGCCGCCAACCTCGTCGTCAACAGCGCCGCCAAGCGCTATCAAGCGGTGCCGGTCGCGTTTGTCGACAAACGCACACTGTTGCTGGCTATGGCCGACCCTTCCAACGTCTTGGCGGTTGACGACGTCGCGATCATGACCGGCTATGAGGTGCGGGTTGCGGTTGCCTCGCCCGATGCGATCGGCGATCTGATCTCGCGCATGGCGCGCCTGGAGGACGTAGTCTCCGGCGACGCGGCAGCCGCCGAAGAGGCCGAGCAGGCCAGCGCCGACATCGTCAACTTGCGCGAGACGGCAGACGACGCGCCGGTGGTCAAGCTCGTCAACCAGATCGTCGCTCAAGCGGTCGAGCTGGGAGCCTCTGACGTGCATATGGCGCCCGACGGCCACGAGGTGCGCGTGCGCGTGCGTGTTGATGGCATCCTGCAAGACATCACGACCGTCCCGAGGCGTATGGCCGCAGGCGTCGTCTCGCGCGTGAAGATCATGGCCGAACTCGACATCTCCGAGCGACGCTTGCCCCAGGACGGCCGCGTCAGTCTGACCGTCGATTCTCGACACATCGACCTGCGTGTGGTCACGCTGCCGAGCGTGCACGGCGAGTCGATCGTGATGCGCATCCTGGATAAGGACTCGGTCGTGATGAAGCTGGAGAAGCTCGGCATGGCTGACGCCGAGCGCGAGCGCTTCGAACGCGCCTTTCATGAAACCCACGGCGCCGTGCTTGTCACTGGCCCCACTGGTTCGGGCAAGTCAACGACCCTATATGCGGCGCTGTTGGCGTTGAACACCCCCGAGAAGAACATCATCACCGTCGAGGACCCGGTGGAGTATCAGATCGCCGGGCTCACACAGGTGCAGGTCTCCAGCAAGGCGGGACTCACGTTCGCGACTGGCCTGCGCGCGATGGTGCGTGCCGACCCCGACATCATCATGGTGGGGGAGATCCGCGACCGCGAGACGGCTCAGATAGCAGTGGAGTCGGCGCTCACCGGGCATCTTGTGCTCTCCACGCTTCACACCAACGACGCCCCGTCGGCGATCACACGCCTGACGGAGATGGGTATCGAGCCGTTTCTCGTCGCCTCGGCGCTTGACTGTGTGCTGGCCCAGCGCTTGGCGCGCATGCTCTGCTCCAACTGCAAGCAGCGCACGATCGTGCCCGCCGAGGTGCTGCGCGACAACGGCTACAAGGCGCTCGTCGACCTGGAGGCCTACGAGCCGAACGGCTGCCGGCGCTGCGCCGGCACCGGCTACCGTGGCCGCCTCGGCATCTACGAGGTGATGACGCTCTCCTCGCAGATCCGCAACCTCGCACTGGAGCGACGCTCGGCCGATGAGATACGTGAGATGGCGATCCGCGAGGGGATGCGCCGCCTGCGCGACGACGGCCTGGAGAAGGTGCGCCAGGGCCTGACTTCGATCGCGGAGATTGCTCGCGTGATCGGCAGCAGTTGAGATGTGGCTCTCTGCTGCCGATAAGGGGCGCATGAGCACGTGTGCGCAGATTGCAACCGAGACCGCTTGGACTACAGAAGGGCGCGACGATGAGCATTGACTTCGCAGACCTCTTGATGGAGGTCGTGGCGCGCAAAGCTTCTGACCTGCACCTCGCCGCCGGCGCACCGCCGACAGTGCGTGTGCGTGGGCGCTTGGACCGCCTCGACGGCTATCCAGAGCTCTCGGGCACCGATACTCGCGAGATCGTCTACTCGATCCTCTCTGGTGACCAGCGCCAGCGTCTGGAGACCAATTGGCAGCTCGACTTCGCCTACTCGATCCCGGGGCATGCCCGCTTCCGTGTCAACGCCTACTTCCAGCGCGGCGCCGTCGGCGCGGCCTTCCGCCTGATCCCGTTTGGCTTGACCACGATCGATCAGCTCGGACTGCCGGCGATCACGCACGACCTGACGCGCAAGCCGCGCGGCTTCGTACTCGTCACCGGTCCTACCGGCTCGGGCAAGTCCACCTCGCTCGCGGCGATGCTCGACGAGATCAACGCCACGCGCGAGGAGCACATCATGACGATCGAGGACCCGATCGAGTTCCTGCACGGGCACAAGAAGTGCATCGTCAACCAGCGCGAGCTCGGCTCCGACGCGCACTCGTTCGCCGACGCTTTGAAGGCCGCGCTGCGCCAGGACCCCGACGTGATCCTCGTTGGCGAGATGCGTGATCTGGAGACGATCTCCACAGCTTTGACCGCGGCCGAGACCGGCCACCTAGTGTTCGCCACGCTCCACACCCAGGACACCGCGCAAACTGTCGACCGCATCATCGACGTGTTCCCGCCAGAGCAGCAGGGCCAGGTGCGGGTGCAGCTATCGGTTGCCCTGCAGGGCATCATCACCCAACAGTTGCTGCCGACCGCCGACGGCTCCGGCCGCGTGGCCGCATGCGAGGTGCTCGTGCCCAATCCGGCCGTGCGCAACCTGATTCGCGAGGGTAAGACCCACCAGATCTACTCGGTCCTGCAGACCGGCTCGGCTCAGGGGATGCAGACGATGGACGCTGCTCTGATCTCACTCATACGCACGGGCAAGGTCTCCCAGAAACTCGCCGAAGAACGCTCCTCGGCTCCGGAGGAGCTGCGGCGTCTGCTCGGCGCCGGCTCGCTGGCGGCGGCATGAGCCCACATGCCGGCGCCATACTGCGTCCTCGGTCGCTCGCGTGCTATCGCACGCCACGCTCTCTGCGTCCTTGTCTGGCTTGGCCTGTGGGCTCATGCGGACAGGAAGTGAAACCGTGAGTACCTACGTCTTCAAGGCGATGGACCTCGCTGGCGTCAAGGCGCGCGGCGAGATCGACGCCGACTCCAAGGAGGCCGTTTCCAACCAGCTGAAGTCGCGCGGCATGATCGTGCTCGACATCGCCGACAAGCACGCCTCGCGCGAGATCGAGCTGAGCTTCATGAAGACTGTCAAGGCCGGAGAGCTGGCCGTCTTCTCGCGGCAGCTGGCGACGATGATCTCCTCCGGGCTGTCGATCCTGCGCGCGCTGTTCGTGCTGGAGGAACAGACCGAGAACAAGTTTCTCAAGGAAACGGTCATCCAGGTGCGCAAGGACGTCGAGGCGGGACTCTCGCTCTCGGGCGCGATGGAAGCACACCCGAAGGTCTTCAACCCACTGTTCGTGGCGATGACCAGAGCCGGCGAGGCCGGCGGTCTACTCGAGGGATCGCTGATGCAGGTCGCCGACCAGCTGGAGAAGGAAGCCTCGCTGCGCCGCCAGATCCGCTCGGCGATGATCTACCCGGTGCTCGTCATCACTTTCGCAGTGGCCGTGATGATGGCGCTGGTCGCGTTCCTGGTGCCGGTGTTCGTGGGAGTCTTCAAGCAGTTCGGCGGCAAACTGCCGGCGATTACCCAGGTCTCGGTGGACATGTCCCACGCGGTCCTGGGCTACTGGTGGCTGATGTTCGGCGGTGCGGGCCTGTTGGCATTCACTTTCATCAAGTGGAAGAAATCCAAGTGGGGGCGCCAGCAATGGGATCGCTTCCGCCTACGCGTGCCGATGAAGATCGGCACGATCGTCCAGCAGGTCGCAGTGGCGCGCTGGTCGCGCACGCTCTCCTCGCTGATGAGCGCCGGCGTTCCGCTACTGCTGGCGCTTGAGATCGTCGGCAAGACCGGCGGCAACATCGCCGTCGAGGAAGCGATGGACGGTGTGATCGCGTCGGTCAAGCGGGGTGGCACGCTCGCGGAGCCGCTCTCCAAGACAACGATCTTCCCGACGATGGTCACGCACATGGTCGGCGTCGGCGAGGAGACAGGCGCGCTCGATGCGATGCTCGCCAAGGTCGCAGACTTCTACGAGGACCAGGTTGAAGCGTCGGTAAAAGCGCTCACCTCGATCCTCGAGCCGATCATGATCATCGTCATAGGCTCAATCGTCGGCTTCATCGTCATCTCGATGTACATGCCGATGTTCACGGTCTACAACCACATCGAATAACCCCCATCGGTGGGTTGTCGGCGAACCCCCTTTGTGTCGAGTGGGGTGTCGGCGAAGATTGGGCGTGTCAGCGAACACCCCCTTTTGTCGAACACCCTTTTGTGTCGATTGGACGTGTCGGCAAACACCCCCTTTGTCGAACACCCCCTTTGCCGAGAACACCCCTGTGGGCTACGAGCTCGGCGGCGCGGCGGCCACTTGCAGGCGACGGTCCTTCACGGAAAGCGAGATGCGGCCGTCGAGCAGCTCCAGCAGCTCGTTGCCCACCAGCTCGGCGCGCCAGCCGCGCAATGTGCGCACGTCGGCTCGTTCGCCGGCGCGCTGGGCGATCACGATCGCCTGCAGATCGGCACGGGCGGCAAGCAGCTCGTAGGCGAGACCAGCTTCGCGCGCGCGGGCTCTGACGAGCGCCTCGCAGAGTGCGATCAGCGGCACGTCGTCGGGACGCGGTTGTGGCGGGCGCGGGTCGCTCCCCAACGGTTCATGGCTTGCCTGCAGGCCGCGCTCTACGGCTTCAAGCAACTCACTGCCGCGCTTGCGCAGGCTGTTCTGCGCGACACCGCGGATGTCTTCGAGCTTGCGCGTGGATGTCGGCTTGCGCTTGGCAATCTCCACGAGCGCGGCGTCGCCGAGCACGCTCTGCACCGGCTTGTCGCGCTCCTGGGCAGTGCGCTCGCGCCAGGCGACCAGCTCGCGCGCGACGTTCTGAGAGGGCGCACCCATGCCTCTGACGCGCGGCAGTCTCGCGAAGATCGCATCGAGGTCGCGCTCGTCGCTGACGCGCTCCAGGAATTCGCACTCCTCGCGCGCCCACTGCAAGCGCCCCGCGTCCTGTAGGCGGCGCTCCAGCTCGGCGGCGAGTGCGGTCAGGTGCACCACGTCCTCGCGCGCATAGGAGAGCTGCTCGGCCGAGAGTGGGCGTGCGTCCCACCGCGTGAAGCTGGCGCTCTTGGCGAGCCTGACCCCCAGCATCTCGGCCAGCAAGGTCTCATAGGAGGATTGCGCCGGCATGCCAAGGAAACCGGCCGCGACCTGCGTATCGAAGATGTTGCTCACCTCGCAGCGAAGCGTGCGGCGCAGCAGCGCGATGTCCTGACGTCCAGCATGCACCACAACCTCGATCCGCGGATCGGCCAGCACCTCTGCGAGTGGCTGGCCTTGCAGGGGCCCGTCGAGTGGATCGACGATCTCGATGCGCTCGCCTCCCTGGCCGTTTGGGACGGCGAGCTGGATCAGGCAGAGCAGCGTGCGATAGCGGCCCTCGCCCATGAACTCGGTGTCGAGTGCGATCTGGTTGGCCGCGTGTGCCTGTTGCGCGATCTGCCCGAGCACGCTCGTCGCGTCCGGGTCGCTGGTGCTTGCGGAAGGTGCCGTCACCGCCTTATCCTCGCCGATTACCGGCTCTTGCGCTGAGTGGGCGCTCACGCGGCGTCGTGCTCGGAGACCTGTGCCGCCGGCAGGCGCATGATGAAGCAGGCGCCTGCCGGCGCGGGCGGGGTCTCGGACTTGGCGCCTGTCTGGGTGGACTGGCTGTCCGCAAGCGTCAGCGTGCCGTCCATGCGCGTCACGAGCTCGCGCCCGATCGCCAGGCCGAGGCCGAAGCCGCTGTGACCGGCCGAGGTGCTGCCGCGCTGGAAGCGCTCGAAGATGCGCTCACGCTCGGCGGCCGGCACGCCGGGGCCGGCGTCGCGCACGCTCATTTGAGCCCACGATCCCTCCGTTGTGGCCTGGATCTGTACGCGCGTGCCCGGCGGTGCGATCCCGATCGCGTTGTCGAGCAGGATCCGCACGATCCGTGCCACCGCGCCCGGATCGCACATCGCCCAGCATGGCTGTGGCGGCTGGTGCACTTCGAGTTGAAGCTCGTGCTCGGCGGCACGACGCTCGAATTCGGCGGCCACTGCTCGGCACAGCTCGCCGAGTTCGACCGGCTCGGTGCGCAGCGAAATCTCGGCGTCAATGCGGCTGAGGTCGAGCAGGTCGGTGGCGAGACTCGTGAGTCGGCGCGACTGCTCGCGGGCACGCAGCGTGCGCTCACGCGCATCGGCCAGGTCGAGTCGCCGCGGGTCAAGGTCGTCTTCGAGCAGCTCCAAAGTGCCGTCGAGCGAGGCAAGCGGCGTGCGCAGCTCGTGCGACGCGGTCGCCACGAACGCGTGGCGCGCCTGTATCTGGCGTCGCAGGCGCGCCTGCATGCTCGCAAACGCACGCGTCAGATCGCCGATCTCATCAGGACGATCGTCGAGACGAATCGGCGCGTCAAGCCCGTGGCGCTCAAGCTCGCCCGCCGCTTCGCGCAGGCGCTCCAAGCGTCGCAGCAGCGTCGTGGTGAGCGCGATTCCCAGAAGTAGCGCGATACCCAGTCCGACCGCCGCCGCCTCCAGAAAGGCTTTCTTGACCACTTTCACGGTCGAGATCACATATTCCAGGCGGCGCACGAGCACTACGGCATCGACCGTGCCGCCCTTTCCGATCTGGATCGGCTCGACCGCGACCAGATCGTCGCCGATCAGCGTGTGCACGCCGCTGCCGGAGCGCAGCGCACGACGCGCCTGAGCGTAATAGTCGGGCACGTCCAGGTCTTGGTCGGCGGGTGCATAGATCGTGTCGAGCTTGTTGTTGAGTACCGTCACCTCGGCGCCGGAGCGGTGGCGCAGCAGTGACACGGTGATCGCCAGTTCGCCGGCGTCCGGGCGTCCGGTGGCAGGGTCGACGCCGATCTCTTCGAACTCCGGGCGCGAAGAGGAGATGGCGGCATAGACACCCGACTCGCCCTCCGCGCGCAGTCGCTGCTCGAGCGGAGAGAGCAGCGCCAGCGCGGCCACAGCGAGTGTCACGGCGCTTGAGAGCAGCAGCGCGGCGAGCATTCTGGGGCGCAGCCCGAGGACGTGCCGGCGTAGGCCGGCGCGCGCTTTGAGGTCGCTGCTAGGCCGCATGGGCGGCGTGCTCAGGGCTCCTGGAAGCGGTACCCAGCGCCGCGCACCGTCAAGATCAGCTTCGGCTCCTCGGGCTTCTCCTCGACCTTCTCGCGCAGGTGCCTGATGTGCACGTCGATCGCGCGCGGATCGCGATAGGCCGAGTCGCCCCAGATCGCGCGTAGTAGCTCCTGACGATTGAAGAGGCGCCCAGGTTCGCTCATCAGCTGGGCCAGCAGCTCGAACTCGGAGAAAGTGAGCTTGACCTGCTCGCCGGCAACCGTCGCCTCGCGATGGCTGCGGTCGAGCGTCACCGGCCCGATGTTGAGCACCTCACGGCCCATCGCGCGCGGGCCCGAGCGGCGCAGGACTGCGCGGATGCGGCTGCGCAGCTCGGCCAGGCCAAAGGGCTTGGTGACATAGTCGTCGGCGCCGGCCTCGAGTCCCTGCACGGCGTCGGCCTCGCTGTCGAGCGCGGTGAGCATGATGATCGGCACGATGTTGCGCTGCTCGCGCAGTGTGCGGCAGACGTCGTAGCCGTTGGGGCCGGCGCCGAGCGCGACGTCGAGCAGGACCACGTCGAACTGCTCGCCGCCGGCGCGCTCGATCGCCTCGGCGCCGGTTGCGACCGCCTCGACCGTGTGTCCCTCCTTGGAGAAGGACCGCGTCAGCGTGTCGCGCAAAGGGGCCTCGTCGTCTACGACGAGGATGTGCATCGAAGCGGTTGCGTCCATGGCGCTTACGCTAGCGGTCCCGGCAGTCGCCACAGTACGCCCCCGCGCAGGCCCGCCTGACGCGAGACGTCGGTTGCGTGGGCGCGTATCCACAGCGCAGCCGGTGCGCAGCCGGCAGTCGTCTTCGGCGACGTGCGGGTGCAGACAGAATCGAGGAATGCGTAGCGCACTTCGCCGCGGGCAATCAACGCCTTCAGTTGCGCCACGGTCGTGAAGGGGATGCCGTTGTAGGTTGTGAGCATCAGCACCGGTTGCTGGTCTTGCACGATCAGCGAGGCGACGCTCGTCGAGGATCCCGCGGCCAGCTCGTAGCGAGCCCGTCCCTGATGGGCGAGCAGGTAGGCGCTGAGCGCGCGCTGCTCGTTCGGGTTGAGCGCGCCCACGTTGCCCGCGTCGCTCGTCTTCGCTTCGACTGCTTCCACGCTGGCGATGAGAGGGACCGCCAGTAGTGCCGTCAGCGGCAGTGCGAGCAGGCGCGCACGGCTGTGAAGCCCCGCGACCAGCCCGACGCCGATCCCGAACATCGCCGCGACGGCCGGCGTGAAACTCTCGACGTAGCGCGGGTGCAGGCGCGCCATCGCGCTGAACAGGACGAGTCCGGTGAGTAGCCACACGAACACGCCGATCGCCGTCGCCCGCTGCACGCGTCCGACTTTGCCGCGCAGCACTGAGATCACTACGGCTACGCCGAGCAACAGCGCCACAAGGGCCTCCCAACCCAGCCACTTGGCGGGCAATTGGCCGCCGCGGGCGAGCAGGCGTGTTGGGGATGGGGGAGTGATGGGCGTGCCTGTCGATGTAAGTTCGCCGCTGCCACGACCGTGGGGCACAATGGGCGTGCCTACTTCCGCGGTTTTGCCGCTCAGCCGTTCGCTGCCGTTGAAGACGAACGCCGCGTTCCAGGCGCTGCCGTTGGTCGAGCCGATCGCATATGGGCGCTCGTGTGCTGGGAATAGCAATGTCGCGCCCAGCCACAGCAGCGCGACCACGACATAGACGGCCGCGGCCGCGGCGAACTTGGCGAGGCGGCCGGCAAACTCTGCGCCTCGACAGTCCTCACCTGTGCGCGGCAGGCCCAACCAAGCGAGCACAAACAGGCCTGGCAGCGCCACGACTGACTCGAGCAGCTTCACGTTGAAGGCCACCCCGAGCATTGCCGCTCCTGCCAGCAGCCAGATCGTCTTGCCGGTCTCGCAGGCGCGTACCATCATCAGCAGCGCCAGTACGAGCAACAGCATCATGACGGCGTCCATCGTGTCGCTGCGCGCTGTGATCACCTCGATCGGCAGCACTGCAAGTGCAAGTGCCGCCACGAGCCCTGCGAGCGCGCCAAACGGACGCTTGATTGCTGCATACAACAGCGGTACCGAAAGCGTGCCGGCAAGCGCCTCGGGCAGCTTTAGCGAAGCTGAGCCCCAGCCAAACAGCTTCACGCTGGCCACCTGTAGCCACAGGTCCACCGGTGGCTTGTCGATCGAGACGCTGCCTCCCGGCTCATACGCGCCGAAGAAGAAGTTGTGCCAGGAGACGCCCATGCTGCGCACCGCCGCGTCGTAGAAGGGGTCGAGGCGTACGGCACCCAAATCCACCAATCTGAGGGCTGCCGCCAGCGCCGTGATCAGGGCGAGGGCGACCCAGCGTAGTGGGAATTTGGGTCGCCTCACGCCGGCAACGCTAATCCAGGATGGTTCGTTGCGCGTAGCTCGTGCGTGCCGGACGCGGGCGCGGGTCGATAGGGTGAGGCCATGAGTGACACAGACGATCCCAAGCCAGCGGCTGCCAAGCGTCGGCGCCGTGGCTCCGCCGACGACGAAGGCGAGCAGGACGAGGCCGAGACGACAGCGGCCGAGTCCACGGAGCCGCGTGTATGCATGCCCTGCCACGGCAGCGGCAAGGTCATCTCCAATCTCGGTGGTGAGGCCAGCGAGGTGACCTGTCCCTGGTGTCAGGGCAGCGGCGAGCGCCTGACGGGGGCCGATGCGCAGGAGTTCCACTCACAGCAGGTCGCCCAGTCGGGCGAGTGACTGTGGTTTTCTCCTAAAAGACAAAGATCGCTTCAAGTGCAATGTGTCCACGCTGGATGCAGCGCTAAAGCGTCCTTTCCCAGCGGTCGATGTAGGCGCTGACAAGCCAGACCGCGGTGCAAGGCAAACACCTCCAATAAGGGTGTAGGCAAAGCCGGCGGACCCTGTGTCGGTCGTCAAGATCGGCCGGGTGAGGCACCGTCGTTGAGGACGGTTGGATCGAGGGCTGGCGCCCCAGATACGGAAAGAGGACTCAATGCTAAATCGACTGCGCCAGCGCTCGAAAGATGAGGGTGGCTTCACGCTCATCGAGCTCCTGGTGGTAATCCTGATCATCGGCATCCTGGCCGCGATCGCCATTCCTTCGTTCCTGAACCAGAAGAGCAAGGCCAATGATGCTGCCGCCAAGGAACAGGTGAAGACCGCTCAGACCACAATGGAGACATGGTTGACCGAAAACAACGGTAGCTACGCGGGTGGCACCGAAGCCAAGCTCAAGGAAATTGAGCCTACGCTCAAAGACGAAACTACGGCTAAATTCAAAGTTCCCAGCGAACCTACCGCGAACGGCTACGTGATTGAATCAACAGCCCAGGGTTCGGGAGACAAATTCATCATCACCAATACTGCGGGTAATATCGTCCGCACATGCACCTCAGGGACAGGCAAAGGCGGCTGTCCTGCTAGCGGCGACTGGTAGTCACTGGTTTCCAGGCATTGCGCCTGGACAGCTAGCAGCAAGGAGGGGGCGGCCAATTGGTCGCCCCCTCTTTTTTTGTTGGGTCTTTGTTAGGAAGATGTGTTGCATGCGAGTCGCGAAGCTCAAGCTCGGGCGGTCCGCATGCCGATGACAGGTCAGTCAGGCACGTAGCACAGGCAAGCATGGACTGCAAAGACAAAGCCGACGGCTCTTACAGCCGGGTCGCAATTGGGCGACATGCGCGCACTGGCATCCAATGGACGTCAAGACATAGGAGTTGCCGGTGAGACATCTACGAAATTTGAGCGTAGGAGAGGAGTCTGGCTTCACGCTGATCGAGCTGCTGGTCGTGATCTTGATTATCGGCATCTTGGCCGCGATCGCCATTCCTGCGTTCCTGAACCAGAAGAGCAAGGCCAGCGATGCGGCAGCCAAGGAACAGGTCAGGACGATGGAGAACACGATGGAGACTTACGCGACCGAACATCTCGGTTCGTACGTTGGAGGCACGTTGCCCGAACTCGAAAAAATCGAGCCTACGCTGAAAGACAAGACCACAGCCGAAGCCAAGGAAACCAAAAGCCTGTCTTCCACCGGATATGAAATCGAATCGGAAGCCGTCGGCTCAAAAGACAAATTCATCATCAAAGTGACGGCTGGAGAAGCCAAGCGTACGTGCACCTCAGGGACCGGTAGCAAAGGCGGCTGTCCCGCCAGCGGCGACTGGTAGCACTTGCACCAGGAGCATCTTCGCTCCGAAGCGTTTCATCGCAGCAGAAAGGGCGGCCACATGGCCGCCCTTTGCGTTTAGGTCTCTCTTCAGAGAGGGGACAGCGATCCTCGGCGTACGCGAGCGCAACGGTTGTGCGTCGCACCACGACACGCACGCCCAGGCGTGCTCGCCCGACATTGGGCGAACGATTGCAGAAGCGCTCAAGTGCGGCGCCGCGCGAGCCGATCATCCGTCCATGGAGACAGCAACCTTCGCGGGGGTGTTCGGAGCGATGATCGGATCGTTCCTGAACGTCGTCGTATACAGGCTGCCGCGCCGCGAGTCGCTCGTGCGCCCGGCATCGCACTGCACCGCCTGTGGGACGGCGATCAAGCCCTACGACAATATCCCCGTCGTCTCGTGGCTATTGCTGCGCGGACGCTGTCGTAACTGCTCGGCCCCAATCTCCAAGCGCTACCCGCTGGTCGAGGCGCTTGCCGCTCTGTTGTGCGTGGGCGCTGTGCTCGCGGGCGGTAGCTCCGCCACGATCGCGCTCAACGTCGCCTTCATCCTTTTGCTCGTGCCGATCGCGCTGATCGACGCCGAGCATCGCATCATCCCCAACCGTCTGACCGCGCTCGGAGCGATTCTCGCGCTTGCAATCGGAACCGCGCTCGACCCAAGTGGTGAGCCCGCGCGTCTGATCGCCGGCGCTGCCGCGGGCGGCGCGCTGCTGATCGCCGCGATGGCCTACCCGGGCGGCATGGGCATGGGCGACGTCAAGCTTGCCGGCGTGATGGGCTTGTTCCTCGGTAGCGCCGTCGCTCCGGCGATGCTTATCGCGCTGCTGGCCGGAGTGCTGTTTGGCGCGCTGATCCTTGGACGCCAAGGCGCCCAGGTCGCACGCAAGACCGCGGTCCCGTTCGGGCCGTTTCTGGCCTTCGGCTCGCTCGTGGCGATCTTCGCCGGCGAGCCGCTGGTGAACCTGTACACGACCCACTTCCTGAACTGATGGACGCCATGGAACCTGGACATACCGATAACGAGGAGCTCAGCCTGCTCCGGCCGACCTCGATCGTCGTCGACGCGCCACCGGAGGAGCCGGTTGCCGACACGGTCGTGATCGCGCCGGCCAAGCGCAAGCTGCCATCGCTCAACGCTTCGATCTCCATGTCGAGCCTCAAGCCGAGTCGTGGCGGTCGTTCGCGCGGCGCAACGCTCGTCGGCCTGGACATCCAGCCCGGCTACGTGAGCGCGGTTCAAGCACGTGTCAACGGCTCGATCCAGGTGCAGAAGGCGGCGGGCGCGCCGCTGCCGCCCGACACGATGCGCGAGGGCGAGGTGCTCGACGGCACCGCGCTCGCCGACACGCTGCGCGAGATGTTCCGTGACTCCAAGCTCGACAAGCGCGTGCGCATC
This sequence comes from uncultured Solirubrobacterales bacterium, assembly GCA_963844095.1. Taxonomy (GTDB): domain Bacteria; phylum Actinomycetota; class Thermoleophilia; order Solirubrobacterales; family Solirubrobacteraceae; genus Palsa-744. The sequence goes on along the minus strand of CAWJND010000005.1, from coordinate 772,666 downwards.
GGCGTTGCCAACCAGCGCACCGTGTTGCGCACGCTCGAGCTGCCGCCGCTGACCGACCGCAAGGAGCTGGCGACAGCCGTGCGTTTCCAGGCGGAGGACCAGGTGCCGATGCCGCTCGACAACGCCGTGCTCGACTTCCACGCACTCGGCGTGATCGACACGCCCGCCGGTCCGCGTCAGCGTGTGATCGTCGTCGCCGCCCAGCGCGACATGGTCGAACGCCTGATCGCTGCCGTTCGTGCGGCGGGATTGCGCCCCGAGGGCGTCGATCTCTCAGCCTTTGCCTTGATCCGCTCGCTACACCGTGCCGACGAGGACCACTCGGGTCGCGTCCTGTATCTGAACATCGGCGGGCTCACGAACATGGCGATAGCCGAGGGCACCGTCTGCCGCTTCACCCGCGTGATCGGCGGGGGCCTGGAGTCGATGGCCGCAGACATTGCCGAGCGCAACAGCATCAAGCTGACAGAGGCGCGAGAGCTGCTGGCTGCGGTTGACCTCGACGCGGCCTCGCCGGTTGCGCCCTCGCTCTACGCTGACAGTTCTCAGCAGGAGCCGCAGCCAGCCGATCCGGCGCCTGTCGCGTCGCAGAAGCCCACGATCGATGTACGCCCGGTGCTCTCCAGCGGCGTACGTGAGATCGCCGGCGAGGTACGCAACTCATTGGACTTCCATCGCTCTCAAGACGGCGGCGGTGAGGTCTCGAGCATCGTGCTCAGCGGCTCGGCGCTACAGATCTCAGGCTTCGCACGGGCGCTTCAGAGCGAGTTGCGCGTGCCCCTGATCCCACAGACGGTTAGCGTGCTCGACGAGCGCGCAGCCGGCGAGGTCTCCGCCGAGCGACTTGCCGTGGCGACGGGCCTCGCAGTCGAGGAGGCACCGCGATGAAGGCTGTAAACCTGATCCCCGGCGAGCAGCGTCAGGGCGTCGGCGGGCTCTCGGATCTGACCGGCCGCTCTGGTGGCGCCGCGTTGATCGTGCTTGGCGTGGTCGTCGGACTCGCGGTGATGATCGCGATGTACGGCAGCGCTCACCACAACATTTCAAGCCAGGACGGCGAAGTCGCTCAGATCAAAGCCGAGACCAGCGTGGTCGAAGCTCGCACCGGGCGGCTGACGCCCTACACCAGTTTCGTCACGATGGCCGATCAACGCACCGAGACTGTGGCTCAGCTCGTCCAAGCACGCTTTGATTGGTCCCATGCCCTGCACGAGCTTGGTCGTGTACTGCCGGCCGGCACCTCGCTTAGCGCGCTGCACGGCACAGTCGGAGCCGGTGGAACAACCGCCGGCGCTGCCGCAACTACGACAGCCGCAGCCGGCGCGACGCCCGCTTCGAGCACGCCTCCGGGCAGCACCCCGGTCTTCACGCTCACAGGCTGCGCTACCAGTCAGACCGTTGTCGCGCAGGCACTCCAGCGTTTGCGCCTGATGGATGGCTCAAGCGAAGTGCAATTGCAGAGCTCGACCAAGGCCGAAACCGGCGGCGTCAGCGGGGCCAGTGGTGGGAGCGGCGCGACCGGCAGCTGCACTGGCAGCGACCCGAGCTTTACGACCCAAGTGACGTTCGTCGGGCTGCCTGCGGCGCCCGCCACGAGCGTGCCCACGGCCGCTGGAGCAGCGGCGGCCTCCGCCCACAGCGCCGGCGCTACCGAGCCGGTCTCGGCAGGAGATCCTTCCAAATGACCACGCGTGACCGACTGATGCTGATTGGGATCGTCGCGCTCGCCGTGCTGCTCGGCGCTTGGTTCACGACGGTCGCGCCCGAGCGCGAACGAGCCGCGAAGATCAGTGCCGAAGTCGAAAAGGCACGCCAGCAGTTGGCGAGCGCCGAATCGGCTGCCGACAGCGCCAAGAACGCGCAGGCGCAGTACTCCAGCGCCTACGCCTCGCTTGTAAGCCTCGGCCAGGCCGTGCCCGCCTCCTCAGAAACGCCGGCACTCATCTACACGCTGGACAAGGCCACGCACAGCCGCAACGTCAACTTCACCTCGATTACCGCGGGCACCACCGGCACGGTCAGCTCGAGCGTCGCCGCGACGCCGGCCGCGCAAAACACAACTTTCAGTCAGGAGCCGTTCACTTTTGTTTTCAACGGCAGCTTCGTCGATCTCTACAAGCTGCTCGACCAGCTCGAAGGCTTCACCGTGCAAACCTCCGCGGGAGCGATGCACGTCAACGGACGGCTGCTGACGATCGACAGCGTCAGCCTTGCTCCCAGCACCGGCGCAGGTGTTTCCGCTTCGAGTAAATCCAAGTCGCCACGACTGACAGGCACGATCAGCGCCACCGCATACGTGCTGCCTGCAGGTGCGACACCGCTCGGTGGAGCGACTCCATCCAGCCCCGCGGGCGCGGCGACGACTGCCTCCAGCACCTCATCCGCCGGCTCGGCGGTCACGCCAGCAGTCGTGAAGGCAACGCCATGATCGAGTTCCTGCAATCGCTGCGTTCTGACCTGACTTCGCGGCGCCTGCTGCCATTCGTGGCCTTGGCTGCCGTAGCGTTGATCGCTGCCGTGGCTTACGCGGTGACAGGCTCCTCAGGCGGCTCGAGGCCCGCGCCCGTGGCAAGCCTGCCCAGCATCTCGGTTACCGGCTCGGCGCCGGCACTGCCGGTGACGGTTGCGCCGGCGAATCCGAATGAGGCCGTTTCCGAGACTCCGGGTGGCGCGCGTTTCCAGAGCGAGGGCTCTACGCGCGACCCGTTCATCCCGTTGCCCTTGCCGCCCGCGACGAAAACCTCCGCCACGTCCTCTGGTTCCTCCGGCTCGAGCTCCCCAAGCGGCTCAAGCGGCTCAAGCTCCGGCGGCTCGTCTTCCGGCAGCGGTGGGTCTACGAGCAAAGGTTCCGGTGGCGGCCAGGAAGCGCCCGCACCGGCCCCAAAGAAAACAAGCAAGCCGAAGTCCGCCTACGTCGTCTCCGTCTTGTTCGGGTCCGCCTCGACCACGCCCGGTCAGCCCGCGACGCTCGCGCCGTATGAGGACATCAAGCCCGGAGCTCCGTTCCCCTCCAAGCAGAATCCGCGCATATCCTTCGAACGAGTCACTAACAACGGTGCCGGCGCCGTCTTCAAGCTCGTCTCCCCGCCGATCCTGCACGGAACAGGCATCTGCCTGCCAAGCACCTCCGAATGCCAGACGATCGACCTCGAACCAGGGCACTCCGAGGAACTGGAATACATCGAAGCAAACGGCCAGGTTGTCGTCTACGAACTGAAGGTCGTGAGCATCGTCAAAGGTAGCGGCGCAAGTGCGGCAAGCTTGAAGCATAAGGACGCCGGCGCCGCGCGCGTGAGGCGCAAGGCGCACAGCAAATAAGCTACGGCGGAGATGACACTCCGCCTGATCACCGCCGGTGAGTCCCACGGACCCGGTTTGACATGCATCGTCGAGGGCCTGCCCGCCGGTTTGCGCCTGCGCCCGGAGGACCTCAACGAGGACATGGCGCGCCGCCAGCTCGGCCACGGCCGCGGCGGGCGCATGAAGATCGAGAAGGACACCGCGCGCGTCACAGCCGGCATCCGCCACGGCCAGACACTCGGCGGGCCGGTCGCTCTGCAGGTCGAGAATCGCGACTACGCCAACTGGGAAGAGCGCATGTCTCCCTGGCCCGTCGACGTGGAGATCCCGGAGGTTCATCTGCCGCGCCCCGGCCACGCCGATCTTGTGGGCACGCAGAAGTACAAGCAGAGCGACGTGCGCAACATCCTCGAGCGTGCCTCAGCCCGCGAGACGGCGGCGCGCGTGGCAGGTGGCGCTCTCTGCAAGGCATACCTGGCGGCGCTCGGTGTGCAGGTTCGCTCGCACGTGATCCAGATTGCCTCGGTACACGCGCCCGAGCATGTGAAGGCTTTGACGCTCGCTGACTTCGACGAGGTGGACGCGTCGCCAGTGCGCTGCCTGGACGCTGAGGCGGGGCGCGCGATGGTCGCCGAGATCAACACGCTGCGCAAGGCCAACGAGTCGCTCGGCGGGGTCTTCGAGGTGCAGTCCTTCGGGGTCGTTCCCGGACTCGGCTCGCATATCTCCTGGGAGGAGCGCCTCGATGGCCGCTTGGCGATGGGCATCCTCTCGATCCAGGCGATGAAGGGCGTCTCGATCGGCGACGGCTTTCAGATCGCGGGCGTGCCCGGATCGCAGGCTCACGACGAGATCTTCTACTCGCAGGAGCGCGGCTACTATCGCGAGACCAACCGCGCCGGTGGCCTGGAGGGCGGCATGACCAACGGCGAGCCGCTGATCGTGCGCGGCGCGATGAAGCCGCTGCCGACGCTGACCAAGCCGCTACGCTCGGTTGACATCTCGACGCATGAGATAGCTGAGGCGCTGCGTGAGCGCACCGATTCGTGCACGGTGCCAGCTGCGGGTGTCGTCGGCGAGGCGATGGTCGCGCTTGTGCTGGCCGACGCCTACAAGCGTAAGTTCGGCGGCGACCACATCGACGACACGCGTCAGGCGCTGGATGCATATTGCGAGCGGATCGGATGGCCGTCGCCTTGAGCGCCGCCCGCTTGGGCGAGTGCCGAGAGCGCCCGCGATGGCACCAGTAGTCGACACCCCAAGTCGCGCGCTCGTCTTCATCGGCTTCATGGGGGCCGGCAAGACAACCGTCGCCGGCGAAGTCGCGGCGGCGCTGGGCGTGCGGGCGCTCGACAGCGACCGTCTGCTCGAAGATGAGCTGGGCCATTCCGTGGCCGAGGAGTTCCGCACCCGCGGAGAGGCCTCGTTCAGGGCCGCCGAGGAGCAGCTCGTCTGCCGGCTGCTCGAGCAGGCAGACGCGGGTTCGGTGATCGCGCTCGGCGGTGGCAGTGTCCTTTCAGAGCGCGTGCGCACGGCGCTCGAGCCGCACCTGACGGTGCTGCTTGACATCGACGCGCAGGCCGCATGGCGTCGTGCCGGCGCCAGCGCGAGCTCTGGAAGCGATAAGCGACCGTTGGCATCCGATCGCGAGGCTTTCGACAAGTTGCATGCGAGTCGCCTGAGTCTCTACGAAGGACTCGCGGACGCGATCCTACCGGCGCTCACGCCGCGCGTGGGCCTGCGCGCCCTGCCTGCCCTGAGCGGCCTCTCGCGGATGCCAGTCGGTACACATCTGCTGTGGGCGAGCGCCGCCTCCGGTGATTACCCAGTACTGATCGGGGGCGGGCTGCTGCATACGGAGGTGTGCTCCCAGCCACATGTATGGCCGCTGGATCGGACCGTCTCACGAGCGTTCTGTGTCTCCGATCAAAACGTCGCCGGCTTTTATGCCGAGCGTCTGGGCGGCGTTCAGGAGCTGATCGAGATTGCCCCAGGCGAGCGCAACAAGACGCTTTCAAGCGCAGAGCTCGTGTGGAGCGCGCTGGTCGCGGGCGGCATGACCCGCGCCGACCATGTGGTCGCGCTCGGTGGGGGAGTGGTGGGCGACCTGGCCGGGTTCTGCGCCGCCACGTATCAACGCGGTATCCCAGTGGTGCATGTGCCGACCACGCTTGTTGCGCAGGTTGACTCCGCCTACGGCGGCAAGACCGGCGTCGACCTGCCGCAGGCCAAGAACTACGTTGGCGCCTATCACCATCCGGCGGGAGTGATCGTCGACCCCGAGACGCTCTCCACGCTGCCTGCGGCAGAGCTTGCGGCTGGCTATGTGGAGGTGTTGAAGACCGCCTTGATCGCCGGCGGCGAGCTATGGCAGCGCGTCGCGGCGGACGAGCCACTAGATGAGCGCACGATCCTCGCTTGCGCGCGCACCAAGCTGGCTGTCGTGGCAGAAGACGAGCGCGACGCTTCTCGCCGTCAGGTGCTCAACCTCGGCCACACGGTCGGCCATGCCCTGGAGACTGTCACCGGCTACGAGCGCTATCGCCATGGCGAGGCGGTCGGCCTCGGCCTGCTGGCAGCACTGCGACTTTCGGGCCTGGATGAGTTGCGCGCCCAGGTGCACGAGCTGTTGAGCGCGCGCGGGTTGCCGCTGGCGCTGGACGGGGAGGACGTCGAGCAAATCATCGCGGCAACGATGCGCGACAAGAAGCGCACCGGCGCACAGGTCCCTTTCGTGTTGCTCGACGCGCCGGGGGATGTTCGTCCTGGCTGTCATGTGTCCGCGGGCGAGCTGCATGCCGCCGTGTCGGAGCTGGCGCAGCGCGGATAGGCTCTGCTTGCAATGGCGGGCCCGATTCGCATAGAGGTGATGCACGGCGTCAACCTGGACATGCTTGGCAAGCGCGAGCCCGAGCACTACGGCACGCTCACGCTCGATGAGCTCGAGCGCAAGATCGAAGGTTTCGCGGGCGAGCTCGGTGTCGAGACGCGCTTCTTTCACAGCAACTTCGAGGGCGAGTACGTCGAGCACCTGCACTCGCTGCGCGAGCTTGTGGACGGTGTGGTGCTCAACCCGGGCGCCTGGACGCACTACGCCTGGGCGATCCACGACGCGCTTGCCAGCGCGGCACTGCCAGCCGTCGAAGTGCACCTCTCTGACGTAAAGGCGCGCGAGCCGTGGCGGCAGCTGTCGGTGATCGAGGACCTATGCATCGCATCGGTCTCTGGCAAGGGCGTTGAGGGCTACCGGCTGGCATTGAAGCGCCTGCGCGAGGAGCTTGGCGGTGAGGAGCAACCGGACGATGCTCCAGGTGCGCCCGATGAGGCCGGCGGAGGCAAGATATGAGCGAGCTTGCTCGTCTTGGCCGCCTGACATCGGCGTTGCGCGAACAGGGCGTCGATCGACTGCTCGTAAGCGCGCCGGTGAACGTGCGCTACCTGTGCGGCTATACCGGTTCCAACGGCCTGCTGGTTGTCGATGCTGGAGAGCGGGCCGAGCACCGCTTCTTCACCGACTTCCGCTATGTCACCCAGTCGGCTGAGCAGCTGCCGGGGGAGATCGAGCGCGAGATCGCGCCGGGCGAGTTGCTCGAGGCGGTGACACGTGCGCTGGGGGAGGGCGGAGTAAAGGGCCTGCAGACGCTCGGCTTCGACGACGCGTCGCTGAGCGTCAAGCAGCACGCTCGCCTGCGCAAGATGCTGGCACAGGGTTGGGAGCTCGTGCCGTGCTCGGGGGTTGTCGAGCGCTTGCGCGAGGTCAAGGACGAGCGGGAGGTCGAACGCATTCGTGCTGCCTCCGAGCTCGCCGACCAGGCTCTCTTGGAGGTGCTCGAAGAGGGACTGTTGGGCCGCACCGAGCGCGAGGTGGCGATCGAGCTGGAGCTGTACATGCGCCGTCTCGGCGCGCAAGCACCGAGCTTCCCTTCAATCGTCGCAAGCGGCGCGCACGGAGCACTCCCGCACGCAGAGCCGCGCGACGTCGAGATCGCCGCGGGCGTGCTCGTCACAATCGACTGGGGCGCCTACCTCGACGGCTACTGCTCGGACTGCACCCGCACCTATGCCACGGGAAAGCTCCCGGCTGATGCGGTAGAGGCCTACGAGCTCGTCCTCAGCGCGCAAGAAGCGGGGTTGCAGGCCGTCCGCGCAGGGATCTCAGGACGCGAAGTGGACGAGATCGCACGCACAATCATCGACAACGCAGGCCACAGCGAGCATTTCGGCCACGGTCTCGGTCACGGCGTCGGTATGGAGGTACACGAGGCGCCGCGCCTGTCGCGTACGGCCCCTGAGGAGCCGTTGCGCGCCGGCAACGTCGTCACCGTCGAGCCGGGCGTCTATGTGCCCGGAAGTCTCGGCGTGCGCATTGAGGACCTAGTGCTGGTTGGCGAGGCCGGCTGTGAGCGGCTCACGAGCTTGCCGAAGCAGCTCATAACGCTCGACTAGCACTCCTCGCGGCCTATACAAGGCGAGGCCCAGTAGGCCCATCAGCGGCACGGCCCAGGCCAGGAACAGCGCCGCCTCGGCGTCGGCCGAGATGTGCGCCGGCGCCCACTGGAAGGTGAGCCATATGAGCAGCGTGCTCGAGAGCGCAAGCACCGGCGGGCGGTCGTTGGGTCCGATCGCCTCCCACGTGAGCAGCGTGAACACGCAAGGAAGCAGGTAGTACTCGGTGTCCCACGTATCCAGCACGCAGCGCATTAGCAGCAGCAGAGCGAGGGCCAGCAGAGCATCGCGCTCGCCCAGCAGGGCCCCACTGCCGGCACGCCGGCGACGGCTCAGCCATAGCGACGCGGTGACGGCGGCGCCGACGATCAGGATCAGCGGGTGACTGACGCCGCCCACCCAGCCGGGAGCGATGCGATAGCCGACCTTTGGCGAGCCGAACAGGCCGTGTACGAGCGCTCCGTGATGGCCGAGAAACCACCATACCTGCCAGGGCTGGAAAATCGAGGACGGCGCGTTCGCGATTGCCTGCGTGCCCGCTATGAAGCCGCCTGAGGAGACCAGCGCCAGCGGAGCGAGCACCGCCACCGAAGTCGCGCCCGCGATCATCAAGCACAACAGACGTCGCTTCGCCGGTAGCGCCAGCAGCACAGGCCCGATCGCAAGCAGCGCCCACTCCTTGTTGGCGATCGCCAACCCCAGTATTAGAGCGGCAGGCACCATGCGGTTGCGGTTTGCAAGCAGCACGGCCGCGATGCACATACAGGCTCCGAGCAGCTCCTCCGGATGGCCAATTTCAAGCGCTTGAAGTGTCAGCGGACTGGCGACGCACAGGCCGAGCACGACGGCTCGATTGAGCAGTGAGCGCCCTTCGGCGCGCATCCGCGCCACCAGCCAGACGCCAAGCACCGCGGCCGCGAGCAGGCACGGAACCGCCACCATTCGGTAGACCGCCAGCTCGCCGCCTCCCCACAGACCCGGGAGTAGGGCGAACGGCGCCCGCTCCACGAATGACCCCCCGTAGGCGGGCGCGAGTCGTAGAAACTCGACCAGATGGCCCTGGGCAAGCGCGTCAAAGGCCGGTCGTGCCTCGTTTTCGTAGTCGTTCCAGGCAAACCCGTAAAGGCCGAGCCAAGCCATTGTCGCGCTCGCCACCGCGGCGAGGGATGCGCACAGGGCGTTTTCGCGCAGCAGCTGCCTCATCTGAGCTGCATCGACCGCAAAGGCGGGCCGCTTGAGGTCTGTGCGACGGTCCTCGGCGCGGCTCGACCCCGGACTGGAATGTCGCCGCCCGCTACTCTGCGTGGCCGTGATCAATACCAACCAATTCAAGAACGGCAACCACATCGACGTCGAAGGCACGATCTTCAAGATCGTGGAGTTCCAGCACGTCAAGCCCGGCAAGGGCGGGGCGTTCGTGCGCACGAAGCTGCGCCGCGCCTCCGACGGCGCCGCGATCGACCGCACGTTCCGCGCCGGCGAGAAGTTCCGTTCGGTGCGCACCGAGGCGCGCAAGATGCAGTACCTCTATGCCGACGGGACCGACGCGCACTTCATGGACACCGAGTCCTTCGAGCAGATCGCGGTGCCCGAGGCCACTTTCGCCGAGGCGCTGCGCTGGACGACACCGAGCAGCGAGGTGGACGTGCTGTTCATCGACGACCAGCCCTCCGACATCCAGCTGCCAAGCGCGGTGGAGCTGAACGTGACCGAGACCGAGCCCGGGCTGCGTGGCGACACGGCCTCCGGCGGCGGCAACAAGCCCGCGACGCTCGAGACCGGAGCAGTGATCCAGGTGCCGCTGTTCATCGAGGTGGGACAGAAGATCCGCGTGGACACGCGCTCCGGCGAATACATGTCGCGGTCCTGATGTTCCGGGCTGAGGCGCAGCGAATCTCAGACTCGGGAAAGTAGGGCGCTGTGCGCCGATCCGAGCAGCGTCGGGCGGCGGTGTTCGCGCTCTACCAGCACGATCTCACCGGGCGCCCGCTTGGCGACGTGCTTGGCAAGAACGCTTCGCTGCTCACGCTCGCGCTTGGCTCATGCCGCCGCCGACAGGGCTGAGGAGCTCGACGAGGTGATCGACCGTCACGCCCACGGCTGGTCGGTGCAGCGCATCCAGCCGCTGGAGCGCAGCATCATGCGCGTGGCGCTGATCGAGATGTTGCATCCGGACGTGGCTCCCGGGGAGACGCCGATCCCGCCCGAGGGGGCGATCGAGGAGGCGATCGAGAGCGCCAAGACCTTCTGTGGCAGCGACGCGCCGGGGTTCGTCAACGGGGTGCTGGGCGCGGTGTTGCGCGAGTTGCGCCAGAATGCGACGCAGCAATGAGCCTGGAGCGAATCGACGATCTAATCGCGCAACTGGAGCGCGCCTCAGAGCAGCTGCGCTCGGGCGAGCTCTCAGCCGACGCCGCCGCCACGATGGTCGAGGACTGCGCCGCGCTTGCCACGCAGGCGAGCAGCGAACTCGAGCGCCAGGCGCGGGCGGAGGTCTCCCAGCCCGCCCCGGGCCAGGACTCGCTGCTCTGAGACTGGTCCTCCTGCCAGGGCGCTAGTTTGGACGCCGCCTATCCCGAGCAGCTGCGCGAGGAAATAGAGCGCTACCTGCAGCAGATGCGCTTCTCCGAGGCGGCGCTCACCGCGGGCTTGGAGGAGGCGATGCGCTACTCGCTGCTGGCCGGAGGCAAGCGCATCCGGCCGGTGCTCGCGCTCGCGACCGCGCACGCGGTGGGGCTGGAGCGCGAGGACGCGATGCCGCTGGCGGCGACGCTCGAGCTGATCCACACCTACTCGCTGATCCACGACGACCTGCCCGCGATGGATGACGACGCGCTCAGGCGCGGGCGCCCCACCTGCCATGTGGCGTTCGGCGAGGACGTGGCGATCCTCGCCGGCGATGGGCTGTATGCGGAGGCGTTCAAGCATCTGCTCTCCATGCGGCGATGCCGCACCCGAGCGGGTGCTGGAGGCAGCCGCCGAGCTCGCGAGCGCAACGGGGGTCAACGGCATGGTTGGCGGCCAGTACGTCGACGTCAGCGCGAGCGCTCCCGCGGGGGCCGAGGGGTTGCGCCGACTGCACGAGCTGAAGACCGGTCGGCTGATCGGCGCATCGGTCGTGTGCGTACTGTCCTTGGCTGACGTGCGCGGACCTGCGACAATTGCGTTCAGGCGCTTTGCTGCGGAGTTGGGTGTGCTATTTCAGATCGTCGATGACATCTTGGACGTGACCGGCACGGATCTCGCGCTTGGCAAGCCTCAAGGCAGCGATGAGAGACACGGCAAGCGAACATACGTGAGCGAGTTCGGCATAGATCGCGCCAGGGAGCTGGCGGCAGAGTCCCATCGGACAGCACGCTCGGCGCTCGCGGAGGCCGCGCTCGCTGTGGCCGATCAACATTCAGCCGGCGCCACCGGACCGGCCGCGACGAGCGAGCTCGAGCAGATCACAGACTTCATCTACACGCGCACATCATGACCATCATCGACGGCATAAACGGCCCCGAGGACCTCAAGGCGCTCTCTGAGGAGGAACTCGCACAGCTCGCCCAAGAGGTGCGCGAGCACATCATCGACACCGTCGGGGAGATCGGCGGTCACTTCGGCGCCAACCTCGGCACGTGCGAGCTGGCCGTCGCGCTGCACTCGCTGCTTGATTCTCCTTACGACAAGATCCTCTGGGACGTAGGCCATCAGGCCTACCCCCACAAGATCCTCACCGGCCGGCGAGAGCAGCTGCAGACGATCCGCCAGTACGGCGGTCTCGCGCCGTTCTGCTCGATCGCGGAGTCCGAGCACGACATCATGGGCGCCGGGCACGCCTCGACTTCGATCGGCTATGCGGTCGGCATCAAGGAGGCGATGCGCCACCTCGACGACGAGCGCTCCAAAGGCAAGGTCGTGGCCGTGATCGGCGATGGAGCGATGACCGGTGGCGTGGCCTTCGAGGCGATCGGGCAGGCCGGCGGCCTGGGCACGCCGATGGTGGTCGTGCTCAACGACAACGGCATGTCGATCGCCCCGAACGTCGGCGCGCTCTCGCGCTACTTCAACCGCGTCCGCCTGAACCCGAAGCTTTGGCACGCACGCTCGGGCGTCGAGGGCGGGCTCACGCGGCTGCCGGGCAGCATCGGCTCGGCTTTTGAACGGCTCGGACCGCAGCTGAAGGAGTCGATCAAGGCGTTCTGGGCGCCTGGCCTCTTCTGGGAGGAGCTCGACTGGGCCTACATGGGCGTGATCGACGGACACGACGTGCGCGCCTCTGCGCGAGGCTCTGCGCGAGGCTCTGGCGGCCGAACGCCCGGTGGTGGTGCATGTCGCGACCGTCAAGGGCAAGGGCTTCGCGCCCGCCGAGGACGGCGGCTTGGAGGGCATGGAGAAGTGGCATGCCGCCAAGCCACAACTCGATCCTCAACGGCGTGCCGACGGCGCCGCCGCCAAGTCCGCCGGTCTCGTCATCCGCCGGCGCGGTGACGTCGGCGGCAACCAAGACGGGGCCTGGCAGCACAACGGCCGGCCTCGCCCAGAGCAGACCGGCGCCTCAATACACGCAGGTGTTCGGCGAGGCGCTGGTGCGGGAGTGCCGCCGCGACGAGCGCGTGGTGGGGATCACCGCGGCGATGAACTCGGGCACCGGCCTGAACATCCTGCAGGAGGCGCTGCCCGAGCGCTACTTCGACGTCGGCATCGCCGAGCAACAGGCGATCCTGTTCGCGGCCGGTCTGGCGCTTCAGGGCGCCAAGCCGGTGGCCGCGATCTACTCCACCTTCCTGCAGCGAGCGTTCGACCAGATCGTGCACGACGTGTGCCTGCAGAACCTGAACGTGGTTTTCGCGATGGACAGGGCGGGCCTCGTTGGCGACGACGGGCCCACCCATCACGGCGTGTTCGACATCGCCTACCTGCGCTGCCTGCCGAACATCGTGCTGATGGCTCCCCGCGACGAGGCGCTGCTGGTGGACATGCTGCACACGGCGCTCTGCTACGACGACGGGCCGATCGCGCTGCGCTATCCGCGCGGGGAGGGCACGGGCGTGCAACTGCCGGCCGAGCCGCGCACGATCGCGATCGGCACGGGGGAGATCCTGATCGCTCCCCACCCGCCCGGCGCCTCAGCTCCCGTGGGAGCTCGCGTCGCGCTGATCGGCTACGGCTCGGGGGTAGGCAAGGCGCTCGAGGCTGCCGAACTGTTGGCGGACGACGAGATCGCCGTCACGGTCGTCGATGCACGCTTTGCCAAGCCGATCGACGCGGGCCTGATGGCGCAGTTGGCGGCCGAGCACGACCTGCTCGTGACCGTCGAGGAGGGCGTGCTGGCCGGCGGCTTCGGCTCGGCCGTCTGGGAGACGCTCAACGAGGCGGGTACTGCAGGCGCGGCGTCCGGATCTTGCGCGTGGGCCTGCCAGACCGCTATGTCACGCATGGCAAGCCGGCTCTGCTGCACAAGGAGGTCGGCTTCACCGGAGAGCGCATCGCCGAGCGCATCCGCGCCGCCATCAGCGACCGTCGCTCGGCCGCCGTCGAGGCTTAAATGAAACGGCCCGCTGGGGAGGCGGGCCGTTTCGAGGGGAGGAGGGATGCTGCTGTACTTCGGGTCGAGAGGAATAATGCCCCAGTCGAACGCATGTTTGTGTGACGTCGATCACAGAGACCCAGAATTCTTTCCAAAGCTCGAATTTGTGATGACCGTCATCGAACCTACGTACGCATCCACAGGAGTCGTCCTCGCGTGGCTAAGCAGCGTTTGGACACCCTCTTGGCCGAGCGCGGCCTGTTCAGCTCGCGTACGCGAGCAGCGGCGTCGGTGATGGCGGGGGAGGTCACAATCGGCTTCGATGGCAGGCGAGCCGCCAAGCCGGGGGAGATGGTCCCAATCGACGCCCAGCTGAGCGTGCGCGAGCGGGCGCCCTACGTTTCTCGCGGTGGGCTCAAGCTGGCCAACGCGCTCGACGCGCTCGAGCTGCCGGTGCAAGGTCGCCGTGCGCTTGACGTCGGCGCATCGACTGGGGGCTTCACGGACTGCCTGCTCCAGCGCGGGGCCACAGCACGTGATCGCGATCGACGTCGGCTACGGGGACTTCGACTTCGGGCTGCGCCAAGATCCACGAGTCACTTTGCTCGAGCGCACGAACGCTCGTTCGATGTCTCCCGAGATGCTGCCTTACGCAGCCGAGCTCGCTGTGCTCGACGTATCCTTCATCTCGCTGCGCAAGGTCCTGCCGGCCGTGCTCGGCTGCCTTGCCGAGCGCCACGACGTGCTTGCGCTCGTCAAGCCACAGTTCGAGGTTGGACGCGAGCGTGTCGGCAAGGGTGGGGTGGTGCGCCTGGCCGAGGATCGTCGCTCCGCTCTGATCGACGTCGGCGCGGCGGCACTCGAGCTCGGTGCTTCGGTGCTCGGCTACCGCTCCTCAGGACTGCCAGGCCCGAAGGGCAATCTCGAGACGTTCATCTGGTTGGCGGAGCCCTCGCGTAGCGGCGGGACGCAAGACCTCGACGACATCGAGCGGATGGCCAGGGAGGTGGAGCCGTGATGCGATTCGTCCCCCGGCGCGCATTCGAGGTAGGGCTATGAGCCTGCTTGTCGCTCGACCTGCCCGCGAGGTGTCGGTCCTGACCCACAGTCGACCAGCGCAGACAACGGCTGCGCTGGAGATGCTTCTCGTGGCGGCGTCTGAGGCGGGCGTGACGCTGCGCTTCGATGCCGAGGAAGCCAAAAGCATGGGCTCTCGGGCAGCGAGGGCGTGCTGCTCGGTGGCACAGATGGCGATTCGGTCGACCTGTGCATGGTGCTCGGAGGCGACGGCACGATCCTGCGCGCACTGCGCCGCTATGCCGGCACCGAGGTGCCGGTGTTCGCGATCAACTTCGGCGACATCGGCTTTCTCGCGACGATCGAGCCGCAGGAGCTGGCCGACGGGGTGCGTCGTGCTTTCGAGGGCGACTACGAGCTCTTGCCGCTGCCGGCGATCGTGCTTGACGCGCCGACGGGCATAAAGGAGCGAGCCTTCAACGACGTGGCGATCCACCGCAAGGTCGGAGAGCGCGTTGCCGAGCTTGCCTATGTCCTCGACGGCGAGGAGCTTGGCAGTGTGCGTTGCGACGGTCTGGTCGTCGCAACGCCGGCGGGCTCCACCGGCTACAACCTGGCCAACGGCGGCCCGGTGATGGCCTGGGGCGTTGAGGGGTTCATGGTCTCCTTCATCGCACCGCACTCGCTGACCGCGCGCGCGCTCGTTGCGGCACCCAGGGACCGTCTTACGATCCACAACCGTTCGCATGAGGCGCTTGACGTCTCGGTCGACGGGCGACCGATCTGCGAGATCGCGCCGGGGGGCACGATCGATGCGCGCTTCATGGACGACGCGGGCATCATCGCCCAGCTACCGGGCTCGTCCTTCTATCGCAGGCTGCGAGAGAAGTTCGGCCGCCTGGCGCGCTGAGCGGCGGCCGCAAGATCTTCTCAGACGGGTCTGTCGCCGGTTGCGCTTCGTCGTTTGCCCCGCCTGCGGGGCATCATGCTCAGGCGACCTGCGTGTGGCGCTTGGGCCGCTCGCCCGTGCGCTGCAGCGAGTCGATGAAGCCGTCGAGCTGCTCGCGTGAGAAGCGTCGCTGGCCGCCCGGCGTGCGGTAGCCGGTCAGATAGCCCGCATCGGTCCAGCGGCGGACCGTGGCCAGCGACACGCCCAAGTAGCGCGCTGCCTGTGAGCTCGTGAACACGAGCTGGTGCTCGTGGTTAGGGTCGGGGTTCTCGGGCATCGTGGATCTCTTCTCGGTCGGATTTCTCGCCACAGGGCGGCTCTTCGAGGCCGGCGGCAGCACGCGCACGCGATCCCCCGGATAGGTGGAGATACGGCAATCTGGGCGCAAAGGTTGAGCGTCCGGAAGCTTTGTGGACCTTTGATCGAGAAAGGCAACCGCTCTGTGGCGCATTTGTTCACCGATGAGGCGCCCAATACAAGCGTAAAAAGCCCCGTTTGACAGGGAAAGACCGTCGTATCTGTGGGGGAATGCCCTCTTCCTGCAAAAGAACGTGCATTCGCTTGTACGAAGTGGACAATTCGTCCAATGTCTATATTATGCTACGCGAACCTACTCAACACTCATCGTGCTTGGCCGAGGATGGAAGCCGTCGCGCGCGGATGTTGAGCCGCCTGACCGACGGAAGGAGCATTCAATGGGTTTCAAAGGCTAGTTTGCAGAAATCCGGTCCCCTCGAGGAGGCGCGATCGGGCCAAGGATGTCGTCATCGGCGGCATCCTTGGTGTTAAGCGTCCGTTGCAGAGGCCTGTTCGCTCGCTCAGTTCGCTCGTTCGCGGACGGTCGGCAAACGAGGTTTTGCGCCGATGTGCGACCGTGCGGTGCTAGCGCATTGCGGGCTGAGCAAGCGCTCGTGTGCGCCGCTCGAAATCCAGCTCGGCCTCGAAATCAGCGTCGTCGCCGTGGGCGAACGTGACGGGACCCTCACGCTCCAGCATCGTGATGAACGCGTCGACGATCTCGGCGTCCAACTGGCGCCCGGACACCCGGCGCAGCTCGGTGATCGCGTCCTGGGGGGTCATCGGCGAGCGATAGGAGTCGCGCGCGGTGAGCGTGTCATAGACGTTGCACACGGCAAGGATGCGCGAGGGGAAGGGTATCTCGTTGCCGATCAGGCCAGCGGGGTAGCCGCTGCCGTCGACGTGCTCGTGGTGGTAGAGGATCGCGTCCGCCACCGGCCCGTAGCCGTCGAGGCGTCCCACGAGCGTTGCGCCCTCCTGCGGGTGGCGACGCACGACCGCCCAGTCCTCGTCGGAGAGGATCTCCGCGTGCAGGATACGGTCTGGCAGGGCGAACTTGCCGATGTCGTGAAGCAGTCCAGCCGTGTGCGTGAGGTCCTGGTCGGCCTCGTCGCAGCCCAGCTCACGCGCCAGCGCGCGGGCGTAGCGGGCGACCGCGGCGGCGTGACGAGCGGTCATGCGGTCCCGCAGCGCGAGGGTCTCCACGAGCGTCACCAGCATGCCCAGCTGCATCGAGGCAAGCCGCACAGAGCGGGCCTGAAGCTGCTCGGCGCGCTCCTCGGATCGCAGCAACGCGCGAGCGAGATACTGGAAGATGAGCAGCACCAACACAAGGCTCAGCAGGACCGGATAGCCCAGCTTCGTGTATGCCACCGCGAGGATCACCGCGAGCACGGCGGCCGCGACCTGGCCGGGGAGAATCGGAACGAGGACGGTGCGCACCTGATTCACGAACGACCTCTCCAGAAGCACGCGCTTCTGGATCGCGATCAGCGCGAAATTGAGGAGATTCGTCGCAATGAACACGCCGAACACGACAGAGCGCGAACGTGGATCTGTCTGAATGTGGCCGCGCTCCGATGAGGAAGCGACTGAGCAGGGCGCCGCAGCAGCGGGATACACCGCGTAGGTGGCCAGGTTCGACAGGCATACGATCAGGGGGGGGCGGCGCGCGAGCGAGTCGGCGGCGATCGCGACGAGCGCCGATCGCGACGGCGGGAGCCGGGCCGAGCAGGGTCATTGCGAGCACCAGCGCCACGAAGCCGCCGAGACGCTCTGGCTGCCCACCGTGATCGTCAGCCACTCGCCGACCAGGCACAGGACCAGCAGCAGCGCAACCAGCTCGACCGGATGCCACTGGGCCGAGCGAGAGGTGAGCACGGCCACTGCGACGGCGCCCGTGAGCAGGATCCATTGGCTGGCCAGGTAGAGCCGGTATATGTGTCGTCTGGGAATGCTCATTTTGCGTGCGCCTAGGGTCTGTGGTACTTAACGACCGACAAGACGTCGTACTTAAGGACGGCCGGGCTTTCCCGAGCCGTGAGCGCGGGAAGCGAGGCGAGCGCCGCGCCCGCCGGACAGGGCTGATGCCGATCGCGTCCCTCCGCGGAGGTTGGCGCGCCGCTTACTGGCGCGAGGCCGCAAGCTCCGGCTCTGTGGCGATGCTCGTGGCAGCCTCGCTCGAGGCCCGCAGCTCGCCGATCGGCAGGCGCATGAACGCGAACGTCGCCAGCGTCGCCACGGCGCCGGCGACGAGCATCGCGACTCGCGGCGAGCTCAGCGCGGCGATCGTCCCGCCGAGGATGAAGCCGAGCGCCGGGCAGAGCGCGTTCAGCGATCCGACCGCGCTCATCAGACGACCGTGCAAACCGGCCGGCGTCAGTTGCTGGACGGCGCTGATCAGCGAGGGCCACTGGATGCCGTTGCCGACGCCGCCGACGATGGCTGCCATGCAGGCGAGCGCGATCGTCGGCGCCGCCGCGAAACCGAGATAGGCCAGGCCCACCAGCAGCGTGCCAAATGTCAGCATCGGCCCGAGCGAGCGGCGTACCGAGCGTGCGAACACGACCGCTCCGAGCGCGGCGCCAAGCCCCCAGGCACCCATCAGCAAGCCATAGCCGAGATCGCCCGCGTTCAACGTGGACTTCGTATAGAGCACCTCCACCGGCTCCACCGAGGCGAAGAAGACCAGCGCGACCGCCTGGGTGACGAGCAGCGCGCGCAGCGCCGGTACGGCGCGCATGTGCGCTGCGACGGCTCGCAGACGCTCCCGAATCGAATCGCCAGCTGGTCTCGGCGATGTGCGTGCCCAGACCGGCCAGCAGGCCGGCGCACACGAGGAATGTGAAAGCGTCGAGCAGCAGCGCCACCGAGCCCCCGACGGAGTCGACGAGCGCGCCGCCGATCACCGGGCCGATCGCCAGCGCTCCCATGAACGCGAAGTTGAGCGTCGCGTTCGCCTGGCGCTGGGCGGCGTCGACCGCCGCCTCCTGGGCCTGTCCGCCCAGTCCGGTCGATGACTCGCCAGTCATGTCGGCGACCGTCACGCGCGTGGCACTACGCGCGCAGCAGCGCCGTCGCCGCCACCGCGACGATGCCGTCGATCGTGACCAGTATCAGCACCCCGGGCAGCCAGAAGTGCCACAGCAAGCCCGCCAGGGCGATCGTCAGGACCGCCTCCAACAGGTACAGCCAGGCAAGCCGTCCGCGGCGGAGAGATCGCTCTGTGCGAGCTACCAGAACCGGCGCCAGAAATGCCGGCAGCAGGCCGCGAGCGACGAACAGGCCGGCTGTCGCGATCGCGCTGTGCGTGTGGTCGTAGACGCCCAAGGCCAGCGCGACATAGCCGAACCAGGTTCCCAGTTCGTTGACCGTATAGGCAAGAAATATTCTCCGCAGTCGGGGGGACTTGGGAAGCAATTACGCCTCTCGACGCTGGCGATGGCGCGGCGCTCGATAGCGACGTGGCCCGCATTCTAAGGTGAGCGTCCGACGACACACAGGAAAACCGCGACATCTCGGCCGGCTCGGAAGCGTCTCGCCGGCTAGGCGAGCGCCATGCCGACATCGACAAGATGCCCAAGATTCTCGTCGCGCGCGATTCGGAATCGTTCTCGCACTCCGACTCGGCGCATCGGTCGAAGCGAGATGCACAGTTCATCGCGGCTCGCCGGCCGGTCCCGGCGCTGCCCCGATCGAGCGCAGGCCGCTCAGCGCGGCGCTTGCCTCGATTGTCGGCATCGCCGGCTCGAGCTCCGTGTCGCCGCTCGCCGCCGTACGTGCCAGCACCGATAGTCCCTTCGCGCTGGCCGCTGATATGGCTGCCCAGGTGAGGGCCAAGCCTATGTCGATCATCGTGCCTCCTTGCCGATGTCGCGCTCCAGTGCCAGGTCGGGCAAATCTCCCGATAAAGACACGTGGCTCAAAGTTATTGAAATGCTGCTGCATCACTGAGGCAAATGATTGCGCCCCTAAGGTCGCTTGTCTGTAGAGCGGAGGGTGCCGATCTTGTCGTCCCAAAAGGGCAGTCCGTTGTCGTCCCAAAGGTGCCGTTGCCCGTACCTGTGCCAACCTGCGAGTTGATCTGTGAACTGGGATGGGCTTGTCGGGCTTCATGCTGCCGCCAGTCGAGCCGATACGGTTGCTGATCTATGACGGCTGAATCTGCAGGGCTCGACCGGCCCATCGACGTGATAATCGCGGACGATCATACCGTCGTGCGCGACGGCATCCGCGCGGTGCTCGAGCGCGAGACGGGCGAGTTCCGCGTCGTCGCCGAGGCGGCGGACGTGCCCTCGACGATTCGCGCGGTCAGGGAGTTCAAGCCCGATCTGCTGACGCTCGATTTGACGATGCCGGGCGGCTCCAGCCTGGCGGCGCTACCGACCTGCTTCGTCGCTCACCCGACGCTTGCCGTGGCGATCCTGACGATGCGCGAGGACCCCGAGTACGCGCGCCAAGCACTACGTGCCGGCGCACGCAGCTACGTGCTCAAGGAGGCCGAGCCGGCCGAGCTCTTGCAAGCCTTCCGCTTGGCGGTCGCCGGGCGCAACTACCTGCATCCAAGGCTCGGCGCGCTGATGGTGGCAGGCGAAGGCGACTCCCAGGATGGGGTGGCGCTGAGCGAGCGCGAGCGCGAGGTCGTGCGCTTGATCGCCAACGGCTTCACTAACCCGGAGATCGCCGAGCAGTTGCATGTCGCCGAGCGCACGGTCAAGACCTATCGTGCACGCGCGATCGAGAAGCTCGGTTTCTCCTCGCGAGCGGAGATCACCGCCTACGCACGCAAGCTCGGCCTGGTCGAGTAGGTCCGCGATTCTGCTGTGCAGGCGGCGCATGCGCCGCCTGGGGAGGCGCGCATGCGCGCCTCCCTCCGAGTCGTGCATGCACGACTCGGCCGGACGGTGCATGCACCGTCCGGGACATCGCCGCATGCGGCGATGTCTTCCATAAAGAGGAGGAGAATGCGCTTCCAAAACAGTCGATGCCCCCTGCGCGCGCGGGGGGCATCCCCGAATTGGAGGTATGCGACCAGCTCAGACCGCGGCCGGGCGACCGGCCAGCGGCACCGTCAAACGCATCGTCGCACCGCCGCCAGGTGCCGGGACAAGCTCGAGCTCCCCGCCCACCAGCTCCGCGCGTTCGCGCATTCCCGAGACGCCGAAGCCGCCCTTCAGTTCGTCCTCGGGTGTAGCGCTGCCTGCTAGCCCCGTTCTGTGGTAGCCCTTCGCCGTCGTCGGTCACCGACGCCGTCACCTTGCCGTCGCGCTCGCTGACGCTGATGACCGCGCTGGTCGCTTTCGCGTGACGGCTGACGTTCGTCAGCGCCTCCTGCACGACGCGATACAGCGTGCTCTCAAGCTCCGCGTCGAGCCGTCGCTCGTTGTCGGTCAGCTCGATCTCGGTACGAATCTCCAGACCGTCCATCGCCTGGGCACGCCGTGCCAGCGCTTCCAACGCCGGCACCAAGCCGAAGTCGTCGAGCGCGGCCGGGCGAAGCTCGGTGATCAGGTGGCGCAGCCCGTCGATCTCCGCGCCAAGCCCCTCGAGCACCGTGTCGACCGCCGTGCTCAACTCTGCCTGGTCGCCAAGATCGCGCGCGTTGGCCAACCTCAGACGCAGAGCACC
Organism: uncultured Solirubrobacterales bacterium; assembly: GCA_963844095.1. Lineage (GTDB taxonomy): Bacteria > Actinomycetota > Thermoleophilia > Solirubrobacterales > Solirubrobacteraceae > Palsa-744. The sequence continues at coordinate 751,517 of CAWJND010000005.1, read as the reverse complement.
AAGGCCCTGAACGGTTTCGTCGTGGATCTCCCGGGCCCAGCGCGTGCGCTCACGCTCTCGCGCCTCCATGCCAAAGCGCAGCCGCTCGATCTCGACCGAGCGCTCGGCCACGAGCCGCTGTGCGACGCTGGCCGCGAAAGCGTTGAACGCACGCCGGTCGGGGTCGCGGAAGCTGCCGTCCTCACGGGCGGCGATCACCAGTCCGCCGCCCTGACCCTCAAGGCTGAAGGGCTCGACCAGCACCGCCCGAACTTCGAGCCCGAGTTCGTGCAGCCAGGTCGCTTCCTGGCCGCGGGGCCGCTCCAGCGAAAGCGACTTGCCGGTCATGTAAAGCGCGCCAAGCGCGCTGCCCTCCATCGGCAACACGCGCACGCGCACCGAGACGCGACCGCTAGAGGCGGCGATACGCAGCTCGCCACGCTCCTCGACCACCATCAACAGCGTCGAGGCGTCGAGCAGCGCAAGGCCGCGATCGGCCATCAGACGCAGCAACCACAGCTCAGACCCGGAGAGCACGGCGTGGGATTATGGACCTAGGACCGGCCGACCGCCGGCAGATCGCCGCCGAGCGTTCTGGTCTGTCCTGTTTGCTGGGCCGGCAGCGAGTCTGACCGATCATGGCGCTGGGCGGCAAGACGCGTCTGCGCGAGCAGCTGATCGGCGCTGAGCCCCTCGCGCCAGGCGGCCACGCCGACGGAGATGCGCAGCGGTTGGCGCTCTCCTTTGACCTCGATCTTGACCGAGTGCAGCCGCCCGAGCGCGCGACGCGCGACGATCTCTCCGCGCCGCTCGTCCGCTCCGGGCAAGAGCACCAACAGCTCGCCGTCCCGCAGCGAGCCGACGCGGTCGAAGCGGCGCAGCTGGCGTCCAAGCGCAGCGCCGAGATAGTCCAGAGCCTGTGCAGGCAGCTCCTGCCCATGCGTGCTTGCCAGCTGCTCGACGTCGAGCAGGCTGACCAACAGGCAGCTGAGCGCCGTGCGATGGCGCCCGGCACGGCTGACCTCCTCGTCGAGGCGTGCCAGCAGCTCAGCGGTGGAAAGGCAGTCGCGCGGGCCTCTTGGAGGGAGAGTGGAGTTGTGGGAGTCGTTGGCAGCCATGCCGTCGGTTCATAAGGTCGCGCGACGGCCATCTAGCCCCATTCGCGGTGACCTCCAGATTATCGACCGATCCCGCTTGCGAAGTTAGGGACGGACTGTCGGCGGCACCATTTCACGCGATCCGTCGGTGCTCGCTGGTACACCTGTGCGGTGCTTTACGAGTTGCGAGTAGAAAATCTGCTCTTGATCGAGCGGGCAGAGCTTGCTCTGGCCCCAGGCTTGAACGTGCTCACGGGGGAGACAGGCGCCGGCAAGACGGTGCTCGCACACGCTCTGGACCTATTGATGGGAGGCCGCTCGCGCGCCGGCATAGTGCGCCCCGGCGCCGAGGAGGCCTATGTCGAGGGTGTCTTCTCGGTCCCCGAGGCAATGCGCGCCGAGATACTGGAGAGCCTGCCTGAGAACGTGCGCTCAAGCGAGCAAGCGGATGAGCTGGAGCTGGTGCTCGCAAGGCGGGTCAGCGCCGACGGGCGCACTCGCGCATTTCTCAACGGTCGCTCAGCCACGGTCGCAGACCTACGTGAGCTGGGAGCGCGCTTGATCTCTTTTTACGGCCAGCACGAGCACCGCAAGCTGGTACTTGCAAGCGCACAGCTGCAGATGCTCGATCAGGTATGCGGTCCGGCACACGCCAAGCGTCTGCAAGCATGCGCGACCGCGTATCGCGAGACGAGCAGGCTCGAGTCAGAGCTGGAGCGCCTGGCCGAGTTGGCAAGCGCCCGTGAGCGCGAGCTGGATCTACTCGAGCACGAGCTGGCCGAGATCGATGAGCTAGATCCAGACGAGGACGAACACCAGACCCTGCTCGCGCGTCGTGAGCGCCTGCGTCGCCTCGAGGCGCTGCAGGGAGCCGCCGGCATGGCCGCCGAGACGCTCGCACCCGAGTCCTCGGATATGCCAGGGCGCCGCGCATCTGCTGGCCGGTGCCGTCGCCAAGCTGGAGACTGTCGCGGGCATTGACGCACAGCTCGACGCGCTCGCCCAACGCGGCGCTGCGGTTGCGATCGAGGCCCAGGACATCGCCGCCGGATTGAGCGCCTACCGCGAGCAGATCGCAGCCGAGGACGAATCTCTGGAAACAATCGAAGAGCGGCTTGACCTGCTCGAGCGCGTGGTGCGTAAGCACGGCGGCACGATCGCCATGGTGCTCGAGCACGCCGAGCAGGCACGCGCCAGGCGGGAGCAGTTGCTGGGTGCTGAGGTAGCACAGCAGCAGACCGTCGAGCTGCTGGTTGTTGAGCGCTCGAAGCTGAGCGATCACCTCGAGGCGCTGCGCGTGAGTCGTCGCAAGGCCGCGACTAAGCTGGCAGCAGCCGTGCGCAAGCAGCTTGGCGCACTCGCGATGGGTGATGCGACGTTCGAGATCGCGCTGACCCCGACTGAGCCGAAAGCGAGCGGGGCCGACGCGGCCGAGTTCACGATCGCGCCGAACCCGGGCGTCGCAGCCGCCCCACTGCGCGAGATCGCCTCCGGCGGCGAGCTCTCGCGCGTGATGCTGGCACTGGCAAGCGCCAGCAACGAAGGCGGCTCTACGGCGAGTGGCGGATCTGGCTCGACTCTGGTGTTCGACGAGGTCGACGCCGGCATCGGCGGCCACACCGCACGCGCCGTGGGCGAGCGTCTGCAGGCCTTGGCCAAGAACAGACAACTCCTGTGCATAACCCATCTACCACAGATCGCCTCGCTTGCCGATCGTCACTTCTCAGTCGTCAAGGACACCTCGGGCGAGCCGACGATAACGGCCGTCAGCCAGCTGGACGAGGCCGAGGTTGTGAGCGAGCTGACACGCATGCTCGGCGCTGAGGAGCAGGACAGCGCCGCGCGTAAGCACGCGCAGGAGCTACGCAAGGCCGCTTGAAGACTGGCCATGCCAGTGCGCGAGTGATGCCTGACCGTTACTCTCGGTTCACATGGCCGCGACCCGGCAGCAGCCAGTCACGCCTGCGCCCGCTTTCGGGGCGCTACCTACGCCGCCGCGCGAGATCGGCGGTCCTGTGCGCTTGGGACGCAAGACCAAGCTGCTCGTCGGACATCTGCTCGCGGGCGACATCGCCGTCATCGACCATCTAGACATCGATCGCGTCTCCGCCGAGGAGCTGATCGCAGCCGGTGCGAGCGCGGTTCTGAACTGCCGCGCCTCCACCAGCGGCACCTATCCCAACCTGGGGCCACAGCTGCTCGTCGAAGCTGGGGTGCTACTTGTCGATCTGCCTGACGACTCCCTGTTTCATTCACTCTCAGATGGCGATCCAGTAACGATCCGGGTCACTCCCCAAGACACGCGCGGCGAGGTTCTCTACAAGGGCCGCCGGCTCGTCTCAGGCGTAGTGCTCGACGTGGCGCGCGTGCGTGCCGACACGGAGGAGCGCCGGCGCGAGATCGGCGATGCGCTGGAGCGCTTCGCGCACAACACGATCGAGCACATGCGCGAGGAGCGCGAGTTGCTCGCAGGCAGGATCGACCTGCCCCGCTTTCGCACCGATTTCCGCGATCGCTCGGCGCTCGTGGTCGTACGCGGTGTCGACCACCAGCGCGATCTGCGCGCGCTCAAGCCGTTCATCAGAGATACACGCCCGGTGCTGGTAGCCGTCGATGGCGGTGCCGATGCACTGCTGGAGGCCGGTCTCACGCCGCACATGATCGTCGGTGACATGGACTCGGCAGGCGAGCCGGCGCTGCTGGCCGCGCGTGACGGCAAGACCGAGCTGGTCGTGCACTCCTACCCGGACGGCCGCGCGCCGGGCAGGCATCGCCTGGAAGAGCTAGGCGTGCCCTTCAAGCTTGTGCCGGCCCCGGGAACCAGTCAGGACGTGGCGATGCTGATCGCCGCGGAGAAGGGCGCGCGCCTGATCGTGACGGTCGGATCGCAGTTCAACCTCGTCGAGTTTCTGGATCGCAACCGTGAAGGCATGTCCTCGACCTTCCTCACGCGCCTGCGCATCGGCGAGATCCTGGTCGACGCGAAGGGCGTGAGCCGCCTGTACCGGCCGATGCCGGGGCTGGCGCCGCTGGTGGTCGTGATCGTCGCCGGGCTGATCGCGCTGATCGCGGTCGTGTGGATCACCCCGGCGCTACGGGACGTCGCAGACCTGCTGTGGCTCAAGCTACAACTGCTGTTCGGCTCCAACTAGAGCTCGGCAACGCGGTATCCGCATGGGCCGCACCATCTATCCTGTCGCGAGCCCTGAGACGGCTCAACGCCATGTTCGATTTTCGCTACCACGCGCTGTCCCTCGCCGCCGTGCTGTTCGCGCTTGCCGTGGGAATCCTGATCGGCGTGGCGATCGGCGACTCGAATCTCGTCTCCTCCGCTCAGAACGGGATCGTCAAGAACCTACGTGCCGAAGTGAGCGACTCGCAGCAGGACCTCGAACAGGTCAAAACGCACCTCTCGGAACAGGAAACGCTTGCGGTCGACCTTTGGCCCTTCGCCGTTCACGACTTGCTGGCCGGGAAGAACATCGGGCTCGTCTTCCTCGGCGATTCCTCAGATCAGATCGACTCGCTCGTGCGCAGCGGCGTCGCGGAGGCCGGCGGCAACGTCAAGGCCGTGGTGGCGGTCCGTGAGCCGCTGGACGCGGCCGGGATCGCCGCGCAGGCAACCGGCTACCGCTACACCGCGCTGGCCTCAGACCCGTCGCTGACCAAGGAATTCGGTGTACGCATCGGCACGCAGCTCGTCAGCAGTGGGCAATTGCTGGAACGAGTACATACGAACCTGCTCAGCTCCTACGACGGAGAACTAGGCAAGCTGGAAGGGCTCGTGATCGTTCGCTCCGACCCGGCGAACATGAGCGAACAGGATGCAAAGAGGACGAGCGAATTCAATGCCGGGCTAATCGAGGGTGTCGTCGCTGCGGGTGTGCCGGTGGTCGGAGTCGAGCTGAGAAGCACAGAACCGTCACAGATCCCGTGGTACAAGGCGGAAAACCTGGCGAGCGTCGATGACTTGGACACGGTCGCCGGACGCGCCGCGCTGGCGCTCGCGCTCTCAGGCGACCACGGCGCATATGGCGTGAAGTCGACCGCCGACGCGCTGCTTCCGCCGGTGGTCCGCTAACTTGCGCCAGTGCATGCGCTTCCATTCGTGCTGGGCACAATCTGCGCGGCCGCGCTTGCTTCGCCTTTGCTGCGCGCGTTGAGCGAGAGCGGCCACGTCAAGCCCAACTACCGCCAGCGCGAGGTCGTCTTCCCCTTCGGCGTGCTCAGTGTGCTCGGCGCGCTGCTCGCACTGGCGCCGCTGGCGCTGCTGCAACGGCTCGAAGTCGCGAGCGTGCTGCACCCCGAGACGCTGATCGTCGCTGTCTACGTGCTCGGCGTGGCTTTCCTCGGGCTCGTGGACGACACGCTCGGGGGAGAGCCGCGCGGCTGGCGCGGGCACGGCCGAGCCGTGTTGCACATGCAGTTGTCTACAGGCGCGCTGAAGGCGGTCGGATCGCTTGGCCTGGCGTTGTATGCGATGAGCTATGCGGGACTCTCGACGGGCCGGTGGCTGCTGGCAAGCGCGGTGCTGGTGCTCGCCACCAACGCCTTCAACCTGCTCGACCTGCGCCCCGGCCGGGCCACGAAGGTGTTCGTACTGCTCGGGATCGGCCTCACGATCGGGGCAGGCAGCGTGCGCCCGCTGTGGGCTCTGGGCCTGTTCGTCGGCCCGGCGCTCGTCGCCGGCGCATACGACCTGCGTGAGCGCGCGATGCTCGGCGACACCGGCGCAAACCTGCTCGGAGCGCTCGCCGGCCTGTGGCTCGTGCTGAGCCTGTCCGCGCTCGGACAGGCGATAGCGCTCGCGATCCTTGTATTGGTCACGATCTATGGGGAGCTGCGCTCGATCTCCAGTCTGGTCGAGAGGATTCCGCTGCTGCGCCAACTAGACTCTCTGGGCAGGCCGCAGGGCCTTCCAAGATGACCTCGCCCCACTCTGACCGCCACGCACAGGCTCCGGCCAAGACCCGGTTCATCTTCGTCACCGGTGGCGTCGTCTCCTCGCTTGGCAAGGGCATCGCCGCAGCCTCGATCGGGCGTTTGCTCGTGGCACGCGGGTTGACCGTCGGTCTGCAGAAGTTCGACCCCTACATCAACGTCGATCCGGGCACGATGTCCCCCTACCAGCACGGCGAGGTGTTCGTCACCGAGGACGGCGCCGAGACAGATCTGGACCTGGGCCACTACGAGCGCTTCACTGACTCCAACACGAGTCGTGCCTCCAACGTGACCGCCGGTGGTATCTACGACACCGTAATCCGCCGCGAGCGTCGCGGCGACTACCTCGGCGGCACGGTGCAGGTGGTACCGCACATCACCGATGAGATCAAGCAGCGCGTCGCACTGATCGCCGAGTCGACCGACGTCGACTACGTCATCACCGAGATTGGCGGCACCGTCGGTGACATCGAGTCGCTGCCATTCCTGGAGGCGATCCGTCAATTTCCCGTCAACGTGGGCCGCCGCCGCTGCATGTTCATCCATCTGACGCTCGTGCCCTATATCGGCCATGCGGGCGAGCTGAAGACCAAGCCCACGCAGCACTCGGTCAACGAGCTGCGACGCATCGGCATCGCCCCGGACATGCTCATGTGTCGCTCCGAGGGTCCGCTGTCGATGGACATCCGCAAGAAGATCGCGTTGTTCGCGAGCTTGCCGGCGGATGCGATCGTCTCGGCGCGCGACGTCGACAACATCTACAAGGTGCCGCTCGTGTTCCGCGAGCAGGGCGTGGACGACTTCATCCTCGACCACTTTGCCGCAGAGGCCCCCGAGCCGGATCTGTCGAAGTGGCAGGAGCCGATCGAGCGGGCTGAGCAGGCTGGGCGCACGGTTCGCATCGCGCTCGTCGGCAAGTATGTGCAGCTTGAGGACGCATACCTGTCGGTTTGCGAAGCCCTACGGCATGCAGCGGCGCATCAGGGCGCTCGAGTGCGCATAGATTGGATCGACTCCGAGCAGCTGGAGGCGCGAGGCGCCGCGGAGGGAGAGGACGCTCACAACGCACATGAGCTGCTCGAACAGGCCGACGGCATCCTGATCCCTGGAGGATTCGGGGGCCGAGGAATCGAGGGTAAGCTCGCCGCTGCCCGCGTGGCGCGCGAGCAACGTATTCCCTATCTGGGGATTTGCCTTGGCATGCAGATCGCTGTCGCGGAGTTCGCCAGGCACGTCGCGGACATGGAGGGCGCCAACTCGACCGAGTTCGACATCGAGACGCCCTATCCGGTGATCGACTTGCTGCCCGAGCAGAAGGAGGTCGCCGACCTCGGCGGCACGATGCGCCTCGGCGCCGACCCGATCAAGCTGCACGAGGATTCGCGTGTGCGCGAGGCCTACGGCGAGGCGGTCGTCTACGAGCGCCACCGCCACCGCTATGAGGTCAACAACCTGCTGCGCAAGCGTCTGCAGGCTGCCGGTTTGCGCATCTCCGGAACCTCGCCCGACGAGCGCCTGGTCGAGGTCGTCGAGCTGGACGATCATCCGTTCTTCGTGGCCTCGCAATTTCACCCCGAGTTCAAGTCGCGGCCCGAGCGCCCTGCTCCGCTGTTTGAAAGCTTCATCGCCGCCACGCTGCAACAGCCGCAGGAGCGTACGCAGGACCGCACGCTCGCGGGCCGCTCGTGAGTTCCGTCGGCGCATCTACCGCACTCGAGACTCACACGGTGCACGTCCGGGTCAGCTTCCACGCGGCTGACGAGCGCCAGGCCCAGACGGTCGCGGCAAAGTTGATCGACAGCGCGCACGAGATCGCCAACCTGCCCGAGTGCGAATGCGACGTGGACGTGAGCGTCGAGACCTTGCCGCTCCAGGGCTCACTGCTCCAAGGCTCACCGGCCTCAGAGGACGCCAGCGGCGCACCGCCGCGCGGACGTCCGCCAAAATCGTAGAGGCCACCGATGTTGAAGCTGCGCCGAGCCACCGTCCTTCAGGCGGGACCCGCCGACGGTCCCGAGCAGGACCTCACGATCTCACTCGCCGGCGAGCGCCGCGCGGCAATCGCCGACGTCGGCTTGGTCGGATCGAGCGTTCAAGGTGACGACGTGATCGTCAACGTGCAGGCGCGCGACCTCGGCCTCGGCTCGGGCGGCTTTGACATCGTGCACGTCAACCTCACGCGCGGTCTCGCGGGGGAGGGAGTGGACGGCGCTCATGTGATGAAGCTCAACTACACGAGCTTGCAGCACGCGGTGCAGCCGGTCGAGGATGCCCTGACGGGTGAATCCGACGGCGGGACACACCCTGACGGGCAAACGCAAGCAGGCGAGCTGTTGAGCTTGCCGCTCCAGCGGCCGGTTGCAGTGCTCGCTTTGCACGGTCAGCTCGCCGCGGTGGCATGGGCGTTCGCTCAGGCCCGGCCCGAAGCTCGTTTGGGTTTTGTACAGACAGCTGGCGGGGCGCTGCCTGGCGGGCATTCGCAGACCGTGCGCGCGCTGCGCGAGCGCGGCCTGCTTGCCGGTCACCTCACGGCTGGCGCGGCGTATGGGGGTGAGGGTGAGGCGATCAGCACCGCCGGCGCTCTGCACCACGGCCTGAGCACGCTGGGTTGGGACGCTGCGGTGTGCGGTCCGGGTCCCGGGATCGTCGGATCGAGCTCCTCGCTCGGCCACGGCGGCATGAGCGCGCTGGACTCAGCTCACACCGCGATCGCGCTCGGAGCGCAGACCCTGCTGGTGGCGCGCATGTCCTCCGCCGACGAGCGCCCGCGCCACCGCGGCCTCTCCCACCACACGCTGACGGTGCTCGATCTGCTGCTCGAGCCGCTGACGGTGGCGCTGCCGGCGGGTATTCGCTCGCCGGCCGGAGCCGATCTGCGCGCAAGCCTGGGCTCGGTGTTCGGGTCCGCCGCCGAGCGCACAGGGCCACAGCTGGAGCTCGACGTCGACCGGCCGGCGCGCATGGCGCGCCACGATTGGCGACGCGCGCCTGTGGACATGCCCGCCTACCTGGCAAGCGGGCTGCCCGCCAAGACGATGGGCCGCGTGCTGCTCGAAGACCCGTTGTTCTTCGGCGCAGCGCTCGCGGGTGGGACGGTGCTCGCCGATCTGTGCGAGAGCGCTGAGGCCCAAGCAGAGCGCAGCGCCGGCTAAGGACCATCTGCGCTGAGGGATTGTCTGCGCTGAGAGCCGGCTTGCACGTCAAGGAGCGTCAAGGCTCCCCCCGAAGTTCTCACGGTGGGCGATTCTCAACTGCTGCTCGCATCGCGCGCGGTGCGCATCGAGCAGCTGACGCTCGACTTCCTCGCCTATCTCGAGCTCGAGCGCGGCCTTGCGCGCAACACGCTGCACGCTTACCAATCGGACCTTGCGCAACTGGGTGTGTTCCTGGCGGCGCGTGGAGTCTCGCCGCTGGATGCCGGGCACGGCGACCTGGCGGCGTTTCTCTCCGAGCTTGCGAGCGGCGGCAAAAGCGGTGGCGAGCAGCGCGCGCCTGTCGCGGCCGCGACGCTGCAGCGCAAGGCTGCCTGCTTGCGCTCGTTCTACCGTCACTTGCGGCGCGAAGGTCTGATCGGACACGATCCGACCGCCGACCTACGCGGACCCCCGAAGACCAAGCGCCTGCCGAAGGTGCTCTCGCGCGAGCAGGCCAGGAAGCTGCTCGCCCAGCCCAAGGGCTCGGAGCCACTGGCTCTGCGCGACAGGGCGCTGCTTGAGCTGATGTATGCCTGCGGACTGCGCGTGTCCGAGGCGATCGGGCTTAAGCTCTCCGACGTGGACTTGGAGGAGGGAATGCTGCGTGCGCGCGGCAAGGGCTCCAAGGAGCGGATCGTGCCCGTTGGTCGGCGCGCGGTCGGCGCGCTGGAGCTGTATCTCGCGCGCGGGCGTCCTGTGCTTGTCGGCATTCAGGTGCAGAGCAGCCTGTTCGTCAACCACCGCGGCGGATCGCTCACGCGCCAGGGCCTGTACAAGATCATCCAGAACTATGCACGCACCGCGGGCTTGGCCCAGCAGATGACGCCGCACACCCTGCGCCATACATTTGCCACGCACCTGCTCGCCGGCGGTTGCGACCTGCGCTCGCTGCAGGAGATGCTCGGTCACGCAGACCTGGCCACCACACAGGTGTATACGCACCTGTCGGCGGAGCGCTTGAAGGACGCCTACTTCGATGCCCACCCGCGTGCGCATATGCTGGCGGGACATGCCCGAGCTTCCCGAGGTGGAGACGATCAGGCGCCAGCTGGCGCCCTTGGTGGAGGGACGCACGCTTGAACGCGTGAAGATCCTCGACGAGCGCTGGTGCCGGCCGCTGGCTCCGGGAGAAATGACGGATGCGCTTGAAGGCAGGCGGGTCGAAACTCTGGGACGGCGCGGCAAGTACCTGCTCTGGGGCCTCAGCGAAGACGTCTACCTGGCTCAGCACCTGCGCATGACGGGGACCGTATTGTGCGATCCCGATCCCGAGCAGACACACGTACGCGTGCAGATTGAGCTGGACGACGGGACGAAATTGACAATCGTCGATCCGCGCCGCTTCGGCACTGGCGAGCTGCTGCTTGGAGATGAGGCGCTCGAGGAGTTCTTTGCCGCTCGGCTCGGACTCGAGCCGCTGGACGAGCGCTTCAGCGCAGAGCACCTGCGCACGCTGGCGCGTGGACGTACGGCTCCAATCAAGGCATTTTTGCTCGACCAGCGCCGTGTGGCCGGCGTCGGCAACATCTATGCGGACGAGGCCCTGCACCGAGCGGGAATTCATCCGCGCCGACCTGCTGGGCGCCTGAGCGCAGATCAGTACGAGCGGCTGCGCGAGGCTGTTGTCTGGGCGCTCGAGGCCGGTATCGAGGCGCGAGGGGCGACGATCGACGACTTCCGCCACGTCGACGGCGTCTGGGGCTCATTTCAGGATCGCTTCCAGGTGCACAGGCGCGAGGGCGAGCCGTGCGCGCGCTGCGGTACGACGATCGTGAAGATGGTGGTGGCCGGCAGGGGAACCTATGCGTGCGAGACCTGCCAGCCGCGTCCGCGCGGTCTGCGAAGAACTTCTCGCTGATTTTTGGGATTTGATGCGTGCCGCTCGGGGTTGGGCGGCATGTTCCAAAACCCGGATGCCCCCCGCGCACGCGGGGGAGCGGCATTTTCGACTAAGCCGCCAGCAGCTCGTCCAGACGGCCGTTCTCGATGGCGCTGAGCGTCTCGGCGAAGCCCCCAAGCAGCTCGTCGCCTATGAGCACCTGTGGGAAGGTCATCATGCCGGTGCGTCCGGCGAGCTCGACACGTCCGGCAGCATCCTTTGAGAGGTTGACTTCCGAGAACTCCAAGCCGCGTGCCTTCAACAGGCCCTTCACGCGTGCGCAAAACGAGCAAGGCTCGGTCGTATAAACGATTATCTGCCTGGTATCGCTCATTACTTCATTAAGTGTAGCTCGACGTCCTGGATCCGCTGGGCCAAGGCTCTCCCGCCGCCCTTGATCCTAGACTCGTTGGCAGAATGGCGGGACTCCTGAAGACCGAAGCGGTGGTGTTGCGCTCGATGCGCTACGGCGAGGCCGACCGGATCTTGCATGTCTACACACCTGGGCGCGGCCGCGTGAGCGCAATCGCAAAGGGGGTGCGGCGCGCGCGTAGTCGTTTCGGCGGGCGCCTAGAGCCGTTCTTTCGCCTACAGATCGAGCTGCACGAAGGGCGCGGCGAGTTGTTGACCGTGACCGGCGCGCAGACCGTCAACGGCCATGCGAGCCTGCGTGGCGACGCTGGCGCGCTTGATGCAGCCGCGCGCGCCTGCGACGCGGTGGGGCGTCTGTTTGAGACATCTGAGCCGCATCCTGGCGTGTTCAACCTGCTCTGTCGCAAGCTGTCGTTGCTGGATGAGAAGCCGGATGAGGCGTCGCGCGCGAGTGCCCTTGCCTTTCGCCTGAAGCTGCTTGTCGCGGCCGGTATCGCACCGCAACTCGGGGCGTGTGCCTGCTGCGGCGAGCGCGAGCATCTGATCGGCTTCTCCGGGGCCGCGGGAGGGGTTGTATGCAGCTCCTGTGAGGCCGCGGCTTTTCCCTTGCACGAGCCGGCGCACACGTTCATGACCGAGGCGCTTGGTCGTCCATTGAGCGAGGCGCCGGTCGGCGAGGAGCGTGTGCTCGGGCAGGTCGAGCGAGCTGTGTCGGAGATGCTCGAGCACCATGCGCACATACGGCTGATGCCGGCGACCGCTCGCAGGGCGAAGCGATCGCCGCTTGCACAGCAGCAACCGCAGGCGCTGCCACAATCGGTTGCGTGACAATCGTAAGTGACACGGAGCTCGTCGCGGCGGCCTTTGCCGAGCGCCGCCGCCAGCTCGAGGCCGCCGAGCTATCGCCGCTTGCCGCCCGCTCCTATCCGGCGCATCGGGCACGAGCGGAGGATGACTGTGGGTTGCGCACTCCCTTTCAGCGCGATCGCGACAGGATCGTGCACTGCAAGGCGTTCCGGCGCCTGACACACAAGACGCAGGTGTTCGTGGCGCCGCTCGGCGACCACTACCGCACGCGCTTGACCCATACGCTTGAGGTGACGACGATCTCGCGTACGGTCGCGCGCGCGCTGGCGCTCAACGAGGATCTGGTCGAGGCGATCGGGCTTGGCCATGACCTCGGGCACCCGCCGTTCGGGCATATCGGCGAGGAAGCGCTTGACGAGTGCTTGAAAGAGCGTTTCGGCCGCGAGTTCCGCCACTACGAGCACTCGTTGAGGGTCGTGGATCGGCTGGAGCGCGACGGTGCCGGGCTCAACCTGACCGAGCAGGTGCGCGACGGGATCGCTTCTCACTCCAGTCGGGCATCGCTGCCACAGACGCTCGAGGGTCGGATCGTGCGCGTGATCGACCGTGTGGCCTACATCAACCACGACATCGACGACGCGATGCGCGCAGGGCTGTTGAGAGAGGAGGACTTGCCGGAGCGACCGATCGCGGTGCTCGGCACGACCGGGTCACAGCGGATCGACGCGCTTGTGCACGACATGGTCGAGCATTCAGCGAAGGCGGGCGACATTGTTCAAGGCCCAACCGCCGGACCGGCGATGGCGGAGCTGCGCAAGTTCATGTTCGAACATGTCTATCTAGGTCCCGCGGTGAGAGCGGAGCATGCTCGCATCGCGAATGTCGTGCGCAAGCTGTTCGAGCACTACGTGGAGCACCCTGAGCAACTGCCTGACGGCGGGGTATCGGACAGCGATGTGGCCGAGCGTGTCACCGACTACCTGGCGGGCATGACCGACCGCTACTGCATCAGGGCGTACACCGATTTGGAAGTTCCGCGCGACCAATTGGCGGTTGACGTGCCCGCCAATTGGCCAGCACGCTAGCTTTGGCGTATGGCCAGATACACACCCGAATCGCGCGATCGCGTGCGCGACGCGATCGATTTCGTCGAGCTTGTCGGTACCCGCACGGAGCTGCGGCGGGCCGGGCCGCGCAGCTACGAGGGGTTGTGCCCGTTCCACGACGAGCGCACGCCCTCCTTCAGCGTGGAGCCCATCGAGAAGGTCTATTACTGCTTTGGCTGTCAGGCCTCAGGCGACGTGTTCACGTTCGTCCAGGAGACCGAGGGCGTCGATTTCAAGGGGGCGTTGGAGCTACTGGCCGACCGGGCCGGGGTGGAGCTGCAGCTGGAGCAGGAGGATCCTCGCGAAGCACAACGGCGGGCGCGGCGCGAGCGGCTGCTGGAGCTGCTCACGCGCACATGCTCCTATTACGAGCGCTACCTGTGGGAGTCCACCGAGGCGGCCGGCGCTCGAAGCTATCTGGAGGGGCGCGGCTTGGGCGAGGAGATCTTGAAGGAGTTCCGTGTCGGCTACGCGCCGAGCGCTTGGGATCGTGTGCTGCTCGCCTCGCGCCGTGGCGGCTTCAGTGAGGCGGAGCTGTATGAGACGGGGCTGGCACAACGTTCGCAGGAGCGGCGCGATCTATACGACCGCTTCCGCTCGCGCATCATGTTCCCGCTCGCCGACATGCGCGGGCGCGTGCTCGGCTTCGGCGCGCGCGCGATGCGCGACGGGCAACGACCGAAGTACCTGAACACCTCCGACAACGACGTCTACCACAAGGGTCGTCACCTCTATGGCGCGGACCTGGCCCGCGCCTCGGCGACGAAGGCCTCGGAGGTCATTTTGTGCGAGGGCTACACCGACGTGATCGCCTTGCACCAGGCGGGCTTCAAGAACACGGTGGGCTTGATGGGCACGGCCTTGACCGATGAGCAAGTTGGCGAGCTCGGACGCCTTGCCCAGACGGTGCTGCTGGCGCTCGACGCCGACAGCGCCGGCCAGGAGGCGATGCTCAAGGCCTCGCGCCTCGCGGCGCGGCGCAAGCTGGAGCTGCGTGTGGTGGAGCTGCCGGCGGGCGCCGATCCGGCCGAGCTCGTGCAACAGGGCGGGGCAGAGGCGATCGCCGCGGCCGTGAAGCAGGCCGTGCCGTTCGTGCGTTTCCGCGTCGAGCGGGCGCTGGCAAGCGGCGACGATTCGAGTCCTGAGGGCCGAGATCGCATGATCGCTGAGCTACGCCCGGTATTCGAGACGTTGCCGCCGAGCGCGATGCGCATGGAGCTGACACGTCTTGTGTCGGGGAGGCTTGGGTTGAGTGAGGGCTTGGCGGAGACGTTGCTGGCTGCTGGCGGCCAGGCTCGTGCTGGGGAGCAATCGGCACGCAACAATGAGAGCACCGGCGGAGCGTGGAGACGCCGCCACGATGGCGTCAACTTCAGCGCCAATCGCGGCGTTGGCGATGGGCGAGGATCGGCAGAAAATGGACGTTCGAGCGCGAACCGGGTGCTATCCGCGCGGGCGGACACCGAGCGCGCGTTTCTGGCGCTCTGTATCGCCACGCCTCAATTTGGCGAGCCGGCGCTTGCTGAGGTAGACCTCGACGGTGTGTTCACCAGCGACCTGATGCGTCGTGCCGCCTCGCATCTGAAGGCGGGACGACTGGCCGAGCCGCTCAAAGACGTCGACGCGGAGGACCGCGAGCTGGTGGGCTTGCTCGCCGAGCTGACGGTCGAAGCGGGCCGCTGGCCGGTGTCGGCCCGCTCGACCAAGCCGCCGATGCTCGAGGTGCAGCAGTTGCAGCTTCAGCTTGCGTGGATCGACCGGCGTATCCATGCGGCGCGCGCGCAGGGTGTCGGCGAGGTAAGCGACTTGGCCAAGATGCGCGGAGAGGTCAAGCAGGAGTTCGACCGGGCGCAGGAGCGGGCGCTGGCGGAGTCGGGGCCGGACCCGTAGCGAACATTGCCTCGTTCGGAGAGCGCTGTGCATTCCCGCGCCTGGGACGTACCGCAGAGAACGCATGTTCCCATCGTTTCGTCCGACCGATAGCAGACAATGCAGTGCATGGATCGCGTATCACTGGAACAGCTGCTCAGGCGAGGACTGTCGCTTGCGGAGATCGGCCGGCGGTTTGATCGGCACGAAGCGACCGTCGCCTACTGGGTGGATAAGCATGGGCTTCAGGCTGTCAATCGGCGGAAGCACGCTGCGCGCGGGGGTTTGGATCGAGCCGAACTGGAGATGTTGGTCGAGCAGGGGCGTCGATCGCTCAGATCGCCGAGGGCGTCGGTCGAAGCAAGGCGACGGTCAGGCACTGGCTGATCAGGTACGGCTTGAAAACGCATGGCGTCCGAGGAAGGCGGATTGCCGAGACCACGCGCACGGCCAGCCGCGCGGCTAAGCGGGCGGGGTTGGCGACCATGACGATGCGCTGTGCGCGCCACGGCGAGAGCGAGTTCTGGCTCACGGGACAGGGTAACTACCGCTGTAAGCGCTGTCGATCGGACGCTGTGTCTCGCAGGCGTCGTCGGGTCAAGGAGACGCTGGTCAGGGAGGCTGGAGGATGCTGCCGTATCTGCGGCTACGACCGCAACATGCGCGCGCTTCACTTCCATCACCTCGATCCATCCACAAAGCGCCACGAGATCAACGCCAAGGGCGTAGCCATAGCGCTCGATAAGCTGCGCGTCGAGGCGCGCAAGTGCGTACTTCTATGCTCTAATTGTCACGCCGAGGTCGAGGACGGAATGGCAGTCCTTCCGGCTGACGCGCACAAACCCCCTCCGGGGTAGCACGATCTGGGGTAACTCAATTGGCAGAGTGCGGAGCTGTTAACTCCGAAGTTGTGGGTTCGAGTCCCACCCCCAGAGCTTCTGAATCGCTCTAGCGGCGTGCGGCAATAACAGTTGGCATGCTAGGTAGCGATCCCTGAGCTTCTGCAAGTCGCTCGATATGCACTGCGGCGCGAGAACCGGCATCGTGCTCCGACGCCCAATCCGAAAGCTCTCTGACCCGGGTCCGGATCGAGAGCTCGCCAAGCGTGAGCTCAACCGCATGCCGAAGCGGTCGCGGAGATATGAAGCGACGCGGCAAACGTGCTCCTGCACCTGCCCACACGAGACGCGCGGCGTTCTCGTTCATGTCGCCGGCGACGGGGCAGGCGATAACCGGAACGCCCAGGGAGAGTGCCCGGACGAGCGTGCCGTGGCCGGCATGGCAGACGATCGCATCGCAATGGGGAAGGGTACGTGCGTAGGAGACCCAGTCCACGACGCTTGTGTTCTCGGGAACGGGCAGTGGGCGGGAGGGGAGGCGCCGGTTGTAGGTCGCGAGCACGCGCACGGGGGCGTCCGCGAGACCACGCAAGGCGGCGTGAAGTAGGCGGTGGTCGGGGTCCTGAGAGGTGGAGGGCGCAACGAGCACGAGTGGATCGTCGCCTGGCGGCAGCGGGACCTCCTGCGCCGGCGGCTCCCACATCAGCGGACCGACGACATGAACATGAGCAGGCCAGGGACGCGGGTACTCGAGCTGGGGGAAGGTGGCCACGAGCGCCAGTTCCTGACTTGTGCCTCCGTGCGGATAGGCCAACGGAGGCAGGCCAACCTGCTCGCGCGTGCGGTTGAGCGCCAGACGCCCGCTCTCAAGGCCCCGACGGACTGGCAGGTGGGCACGCTCCCAGAAGGTACGGCCGATGGCGGTTCGCGGTAGGCGAGCTCCGAAGGAGTAGATCGGAAAGCCCGGGCCGGCCTCGGGAAAGACATGGGGGACGAGTGTTGCGCGCGGGATCTCGAGCAGCTCGGCCGCGAGCGAGGGTCCCAGCGTGAGGATGTCGTGGACGACCACGTCCGGTTTCAGCTCACGTACGAGTGGAAGCGTGTCGCGGGTGGCATAGACGACCGCCTCGTAGAAATCGAGCGGATGGTCACCGATCGGAAACGCGCTGTACTCCGGGGCAGGGGTGAAGGTGATGCCCTCGGCCTCCACAGGCGCGCGCCAGCGCTCCCACGTCTGCAATGTCACATCATGGCCGCGGGCAAGTAGGGCGCAACCGAGCGCGATCATCGGGAACGCATGACCGGGATCGCCGAAGGCGCCAAGCAGTAGTCGTAGGCGAGACGATGCGACCTGCGGGCGACCGTCCCGCGAAACGGTGTGGGCGGGGGAGATGGACATGGCGCTAGGGACAGTGAACAGCGGACACGGACGCCGGCCGTGTGCTTTGCGTTAAGCGGCCAGTTCGGCGACGAGACGCAATTGCTCGAGGCGATCGTCCTTGTTGAAAGCGATCGGGGTGAGGCCCAGTGTGCCGACGCCCGCGTCGCGATATATGGCGAGCCGCTCCCGAACGACGTCCTTGGGGCCGCACAACGAGACCATGTCGATCAGGGCGTCGGGGATCGCTGCCATCGCCTCCTCGCGCTTGCCTTCCAGATAGAGGTCCTGGATGACTTTCGCCTGCTCCTCAAAGCCGTAGCGGCAGACGAGGTTGTTGTAGAAGTTCTGCTTGCGAGAGCCCATGCCGCCTACATACAGCGCGATGAACGGCCGCATAGCGTCGCGCGCGGCAGGAAGGTCGTCGGTGACGAACACGTTGACGGTGGGGGCTATGTCGAAACCGTCGAGCGAACGCCCAACGCGATCGGCGCCCTCCTGCAATAGGGGACGCAGCTCGGAGACATGCTCGGGCGAGAACAACGTGGGAATCCAGCCGTCGGCGATCTCACCGGCCAGCGCCGTGTTCTTGGGACCGATCGCGGCGAGATACACAGGAATCTGCTCTTGGACGGGAGCGATCGTGAGCTTCAAAGCCTTGCCGGGACCGTCGGGCAAAGGCAGCTCAAGCGTCTCGCCATGGAACTCGAGCCGTTCGCGCGCAAGCGCCTTGCGCACAACGGCGACGTACTCGCGCGTGCGCTGCAATTGCTTGCCGAATCGCTGTCCGTGCCAGCCCTCAGCAACCTGGGGGCCGGAGGAGCCGATGCCGAGGATCATGCGCCCACCGGAGAGCTGGTCGATCGTGGCGGCGGTCATCGCGGTCATCGCGGGCGAACGACCCGGCATCTGGAAGATGCCCGAGCCCAGCCGGATCTTCGACGTCTGTCCGGCAAGCCAGGAAAGCACGGTCGCGGCGTCGGAGCCGTAGGCCTCGGCTGTCCACACCGAGTCATATCCAAGCTTCTCCGCTTCCTGGACGATTTCGAGCTGATCTTGGGAGCTGAGTCCGAGGCCCCAGTAGCCGATGTGTACGCCTAGCTTCATGTGCGTCCTTTCCTTTAGATGGCGTCTCCGGGACGCACGAACATCATCTCAGGAACGACACACGCAGGTGAGGTGCGCAGCAGGTAGCGCACCGCCTCCGAGATGTCCTCGGGCCGAATCATGTCCTCCGCTTTGACCTGACCCTTCACGAAGTCGGTCATGGGCGTATCGACAAACGCGGGACAGAGGGCGGTGGACTTGATCCCGGAGGAGCCCAGCTCCTTGTTCATCGCTTCGGTCCAGCCAACGACCGCGTGCTTGGTGGCCGAGTAGACCGACAGCCACGCCTCGGCGCGCTTGCCGGAGATCGAAGCTGTGTTGACGACCAGCGTGTTGGAGTGCTCGGCCGCCGACTCCTTGAGCATCGGGAGGCACTCGCGGTAGAACAGGACGATCGAGCGCACGTTGACGTCGAGCTGCATGTCGAGGTGCTTGGTTTGGATGTCTCCAACAGGAGCGCCGATGCCCACGCCGGCGTTGTTGACGAGCACGTCGAGTCGCCCGTAGCGCTCCTTGTGGGCGGCAACCACCTTCTGGATCTCGCTCTCATCGGAGAGCGAGGCCGCCACAGCATGGACGTCGAACTCATCGGCGGCGAGCCCATCAACTGCGGCCTGGAGCTTCTCCGGGCGCCTGGCGGCCATCGTGACGCCATATCCTTCTTCGGCGAGCATCCGCGCAATCGCCAGCCCGATCCCGCTCGATGCTCCTGTGACGATCGCTGCACGCGCTGCCATTGCCGCTCCCCTCGTTGGTTGACCGATGAATCAAACCATCCCCGGCGCACGAGCGCAGGTAGCCGTCGCGCTGGTAGCTTCTGAGCAGTCGCGCACAGCGCGACACGGGCCCGTAGCTCAGTTGGTTAGAGCCGCCGACTCATAATCGGTTGGTCCCAGGTTCGAGTCCTGGCGGGCCCATCAAGGAATCCCCCTCAACAGAGCGGGATTCTTGTCTCTCGCGGTTGAGATATTGGCTCTAACGCCCGTTGGGGCCACTCTTGGGGCCACCACTCCCAGGGGGAAGGTCTGACGAGACGCGTTGGGAGGCATCGCTGTGGCGGCGCGTCCGTCGAGCGGGCACTCGGCAGGCTCAAGAACGAATTAGCGCTCAGCGCTAGCGCGTGGAGCCTTCTAAAGCGCTCTGTCGTCGGAACACACCATCACGTGAGCGTCAAGCATCTACCGGCGTATTTGGACGAGATGGCGTGGAGTTTCAACGGTCGCGAGAACTACCCCTACTTGTTCCGCGACACACTCTTGATCTTCCTGCGCGGCGACAAGCTCCTGATCGAACGCGACGATCCCGGCGAGCGCCAGCGCGTATGCGCCGTGAGGCTAAGAGGCAGGCGCACAGGGCCTGATCTGGCCCGATAATATAAGACCTTGTCGTAGAGAGCCGTCGCCCAGAACTCCAGTATTGATGCTGATATCTCGAACCCTAAATTTCGTCGTGCTGTATTTCGGGGTGATGGTCATTGCGCTCCTACTCGCCGGTTGCGGGAGCAGTGGTAGCCATATCGATTCCGTAGGCCGTACCAGCACTCTCGATGAAGTCCCACCCCAAGAAAAGCACGAAATCGAAGCTCGCTACAAGGCTGAATTAGCCGAAAAGGCCAAGCCTAAAGGTCTCATTGCGGACTCCTGCACGGCCACCACAAACCACAAACTAATCGCTCGCTGCAAGCTCGGGCTCGAAGAACTAGAAGCCGCTTACAACAAGGGCGAAGCGTCAATGGGCCAGATCGAAAAGGATATCGAAGCTGTAGATGCGGCGGCCCTAAACCTTCTTCCCCGTTTCAATGGCGAACGGAGCACCGAATACGATGTGCATCTAGCCATCGGTTCCGCTATCCAGCATCTCGACTTTCATGCCGAAGGTAAGGAGTTGGAAACTCCGACCGAACCCGAAAGCTCAGGTTGAGCAGCGATGATCCGTTCGAGGTTCCGGAGCTTCGCCTCTAGGAACCGGACGAGTTGAGAGCGATTCACGAACTGGTCAAGACTCAGGCCAATCATCATGATCGGCGCTGGCAGATCCACTCCGTGGTCGAATACGGCAAGAAGCTCGGGCGTCTCGACTTCGATCCGACCCCGGACACCTTGCGTCCAATCACGTATATCTCGCTCAGTGTTCCCGATCCGTAGATGCGAGCCGTCATTAGAGCTCATGGCATACTCGGGAACCGAGAGCGGAGCTAGCAACTGTCGCCCGGCATATAGATCGTCCCGCAGGGCCTTGGTCAACGCCGTGCTGAGAGCCGTGTGCTGAACTGGAGGGGCCAAAGGATGAGTCTTATATGCCTTAATAGGGAATTTTCGATGGGCACGCTTGATCGATAGCAAGAAGGCCCCACACCCTATAAGCGTTATCAGGATGCCTGCGAAGAACCCAAATCGTTGCTGGGCTAGCGATAGCCCCAAAGACGAGGCGAAAGTGCTAGCAAGCGTCACGCCAAGCCCTATAAGCGCCGTAGCGCCCGCGCGCAGCATCAAGACTTGTCGGCGATTGGTCCCATGTTGTCCGTGATCGTATTGACCCTGTAAAGAGGGATAATCCTCGCAGCTTATGTCCGTCTCACTGTTCTGTCTTATCTGACGGGCGCGCTGAAGTCGAGGGACTGGCGATGACGGCGATCATGCGTGCTAAGGGTTTGGGATCGTCGTTACCGGGAGCGGAGGGTCATATCTGGCGAAGACGGGCTCGAACAGGCTCAAGACGGACTCCACTCCCCACAGGCATGCAGCCAATATCGTGAACGCACTGTACAGCTCGGGCCATTCGCCCAGAGCTATCTGAATGGGGAAAGCTCGCTTCATGTCTACCTCCGAGGGATTCCACTCCGACTGGAGGGGAGTCTTGAAAACGAGATAACCGACCTGTGCACCGTTTTTCAATGCTGCAGTAGAGATGCTTTGGTCGATTAGCTCAAAGTCTGCAGGAGGGATCAGGCCGCCGGATCTGATGCTTCGCATGATGTCTACCTGGCCCCAGACAGCGTGGACGATCCTATGCTTGTCGATGTTGTCGAGCGTAGACAGCCGATCGAGGGCGTTAGGCAGGGCGTGAATGGCGGGCATCATTGTCCCCGGGCGCAGACCCCAGATCGAGGGGTTCCCGTTGTTGTACGGCTGCAATTCTTCGATGCGTGCTATGTAGCCCTTTGCCAACTGGTATTGACTAAAGCATTTAACGGCATCTTTGAAACTTTGGGGGTCCTTGGAGATGGGAAACTGGACGTTTTTGACCAACCCCGGAGTTTCACCGCTTACCAGCGAGTATAGCCGGACCATGAGATAGTCGAGCGACGCCCGAGCGTTATGGACACAGTCCCCAACGATGAGGCCGAGATCGGGGTCCGGCTCTTCGAGGTCGTAGACATGGAACGAATACTCGCCAGTATCCACGTCAAGTTTGAGGCGAATCGTGTGCGCGTCCTGATCTTCGAGAGCTTCGAGCTTGGGCTTCGCGATCTCGAAGTGATGCATGGCCCTGCGGAGCTTGTCGAGCGCATCGTCAAGTGATGGCTTACTCATGTGGGTGCCTTTAGATTCAGACTGCGCGGCGTCGGCATCTAGTCGTGACGGAACGTGCCACCCTGGGCGAGCGGTACTCTACAAAGGTACGTGCGTCAAGTATCACGAAGATTTTCCCTCGCATGTGGGACAACCCTTGGCAACAGGCGGTCGCTCGTGTTCTAGGACCAGTTGCAGTTGCTGCACTGCCTCGGCTCGCTCTCTCTCAAACTCCTCCAGACGCTCATGGCTTTCCGCCGCTGCCTTCGCCTCGTGCCAGTCCTGCGACGCTCGGCCCATTGCCTCCACTCGCGCGATGTTTCTGTCTACGCGCGCGTTCCAGTCCTCTTGGGACTCGTGATCGTCACGTCCTGGTGTCGCCAGTCGTCGCTCGCCACCCTCCAAGGAGAAGGCCGCAGCCAAATCTCCCTTATGGGCACGGCTCAGCGTGGAGTCAAAGATATGGGCGGCGATATGCCCACCATCGAGGCTCCACCGGCCTTCACTCGCGAGCGCCACGCTCCTCGCCTCCTTTTCCGCTCGCTCCTTGAGCGCCTTCTGGCGCACCCAGTCGGACTCAAGCAGGGAATCCCACCTGTCGAGTGAACCCGACAGGGTCGGATAGTGTGAGTGGAACGCCTCTCGCGGCTTGTGGCCGCTCCCGTAGTCGCATTGACCCCTCATGATGAGAGCATCCCGCGCACATCGCGCCGAATAGCGGAGTGTGTCCGCGTGAGCCTCCGATACCGTTGCAACCCTGGTTAGATGCTCTCCCGTCCATCCCACAACGACTAGAACGACCCCCAAGAGCGCGACAATCGCGACCCCATCGACCAGCAGCCGACTGGGGTGCTTGGCACCCTGTGTCGCCAGAGCACCAATGGCCGCAGCAGCGACCGTGAGCGTCACGAATGCAGCCCCCATAGTCTGCATGTCGCGAAATCGTGCGTGGAGCTTTCCGCCCATGAGCGCAGCCTACGCACTCCGCTGCCTTGATATTCAGCTTTCGAGATACGGCGAACATATGTTCTACGTGTTCACGACTACCTAACTTGCCCGGACTTGGAGATCAGTTCCTCGGCCATCGAATCGACCACACGAACGGGCGAATCCTTGCTCAGCGTCCTCGTTCCAAATCTCGGTCGGGGGCGTCGCGTGGTGACGTTCGGAGGAGCGACGTCGCTAGATGGGGTATTAGCCGGCTGAGGCGTAGCGGATCACGAGTGGGGTTCCACGCTCGGTCGGCCATCTCGCGGTGGACCGTAGACGGCGGCCGTATACGGCTTCGGTTCATTAGTCGTGAGAGGCGTCCGATGCGGTCGGGGTCGTGTCCTTCCTCACCGAGTTGGTCGCGGGCGAGGTACCAGTCGGTGCCGTGGCGGGCGCGGGTGGCTTGGACGTAGGCGGTCTCCTTGCTTGTTTGCCAGCCGCCGGTGAGCACCACGGCACGATCGACGGTCGCGCCCTGTTGGCGGTAGACGTGTTGGGCGTAGGCGAGCCGCAGCGACTCCGCATCCTGGCGTGCGAGCTGCAGCCGGCGCTCTGACCCGTCGAGCGCGAGCGTCAGTGTCCCTTCCTGGTCGATGTTCGTGACTTGACCGCGAGTGCCGTTCTCGACGCGCGCCTGCCCCTGCGGGCGGTGTTGGGCGATGAACGCGACCCGGTCGCCTTCCTGTAGCCCGTAGTGGACGCTTGAGAGGGGAAGTTCATCGGGGCCGAGTTCGCCGCGTTGCGCGCGGATATGTTGTGCGCGGGCGTTTAGCCTGTCGATCTCCTTGTTCGAGGAGTCCGCGATCAACGCGACTTTGTCGATCCCGACTTCGCTGGTGAGTTTTGCCCAGGCTTGGACGGCGCTCTCGGCTGCCTGGTCGCGGGTGTCTGTGAGGTGGAGTCGTCCTTGGGCCTTGTAGTGGGCCATCGCGCGCTCGGGTTCGCCTGCTCGTAGCGCTTGCCACGCACGCTGCTCTTGCGGATCTGTGGTGCGGTGGATCGTGTCCAGTTCCACGGTCGGCGCATAGCCCGCGAGCCGGTCGAACATGCCACCCGGACCTATCGAGGGGAGCTGCTTGCCGTCGCCAACTGCAATCAGCTTCGCCCCCGAGCGCTCCACCAGATCGGTGAGGGCATCGAGGCGCTTGTGATCGACCATTCCAGCCTCATCGAGGACGATCGTCGTATCGGGACCAATACCGACGCTCCCCTTGTTCGCTCGGGCAGTGAGCGCGTCGAGTGTGAGCGTGTTTCCTTGGAGCGCTGGGCTGTCGCTTCCAAGCCGCTCCGCCGTGGAGCCGGAGACAGCGATCCCGATTGTTTCGCGTCCCACCAGTTGCTCGGCTCGTGCTGCGGCGTCGATCACAACGCCCTTCCCCGTACCTGCCGGGCCGACGAGCACGGTTGCACGCTCGGGACCGGTGAGGACGAGTAGCGCCATGTCTTGCTCATCGGTGAGCGGAGCCCCGATGCGCTCTGCGACCTCGCGCGCCGCGTTCATCCTCGCGGCGTGGCCGACATCGCGTCCGGAAGGTCGGCCAAGTATTGCTGCTCGTCGTTCGATTGCTTGCTCTTGTGCGCGGACAGCGAGCGTTGTCATCCGCCCGCCCTCCAATGTCAGCACGCGCCGATCCTGGATCATCTCCCGCGCTACGTCGAGCGCTTCATGTGGTGTTAGCTCTCCGGCGGTCTGCTCTAGGGCGATGGTGTGCAGGTCGCGCAGCTCGAAGACGGCGTGACGCTCGGTGAGGCGTTCCTCGATCCGATCCTCCACCGGCCGGACCGCTGGCGGGGTGCGCTCGCCAGCGAGTAGTCGCAGTGCCTCATCGGGACCAAACCCGTACCGGCTGGCTGTGTCTCTCCATACGTTCTCCAGGTCGGCTCGGTTGGTGAGCTTCTTTGCGCGGCGGTTCTCGAGCGCGAGGTCGCGTAGCTCGCCACGCTCAGGCGCACGACCGTAGCGAGCACGGAAACGATCGGCTGCCCGCGCGACCTCTCTGGAGCGTCCCGAGAAAGCGTCACGCAGCTCCTCGGGGACACCGGCGATCTCGAAATACTTGCCGTCCCTCCCCGTCGCCTGCTCGATCGCATACCCCTGGTCGGCGAGTTCCTGCGCGAGCGCGGAGCGATAGAAAGCACCGACCTCTCCGGCCGCACGGAATACCGGCCGGGAGGCCACGGCGACGATCCGGTCGTCCTCGCGTACCGCGCTCGTGATAACGACATGGCTGTGGAGTTGCGGATCGGGCGCGTCGGCTCCCGAAACGCCGCGTGCCGTTGTGTGCTGGTACTCGACCGCGATCAAGTCCTTGGCTGGCTCCTCGATGACCTCGCCGCCATAGCGGCGACGGACGACGCCAACGTTCTCGCGCATGTAGCCGATGGCTTGCTCGACCGCGTTTGCGTGGGCTTTCTCGATCTGCTCTCGCTGCCACGGATCGGCGAGCGCCCAAGT
This sequence comes from uncultured Solirubrobacterales bacterium, assembly GCA_963844095.1. Taxonomy (GTDB): domain Bacteria; phylum Actinomycetota; class Thermoleophilia; order Solirubrobacterales; family Solirubrobacteraceae; genus Palsa-744. Next base: position 725,992 of record CAWJND010000005.1, on the reverse strand, counting down.
GGTCGATACGGACTTCGGGGCACTGAAAACGCCGTCGATCCCACCACCACGGCTACCGTCGGCGCCGGCGCGACGGAGCCACCGCCCGGTCTGTGGATCGCGGCCTTCCATGACCGCAACGAAGTCCTCGCCGCTCATTGGTGTGTCCGCCCGGATGCCGAGCCTTTCAAGCGTCTCTGAGTCGGCCAACCATCGTCCCTGAGCCTGAGTCATCTCGCCGTCGGGCGTCAGGTAGTAGTCGCCGCGCTCAGGCGCGACGGTCTTCCCCTCCAGATATCTGGCGTAGTCGCCACCACGCGCCGCCGGGATGCTCGCTGCGGTCATCACATGAAGTGATGACCGTGAGAAGGCCGAAACGGCCACCGACTTGCTCACACAGTCGTCACACAGCGCTCGCACTCTTGTGCATGTTGTCTGTCGTGGCTGTTGGAGCGTAGCGGGCAGTGCTGCGCTGAAGGCGGCTTGATCGACGACGGGTCGGCGGTGTCGCCTGCGGATCTCGGGTCAGATCCGCGGGTAGAGGATGCGCCGTCGGCGCTTGTTAGAAGCGTCTGGACAAATTGCGTGGCCGTTTGGGCGTGCTCACGGTCAATAACTGTATGAGGGCTTATGAAGTAGACCAACTACGTCGCTGCTCGTCGGTGCTGAAGTCGTTGGCCGGTCGGGTGGGGTCGTGGTCTATGACCTCGATGACACCAACTCCAAAGCTGTCCTCCCCGGCATCCAGGCAGGCAGCACGAATCATCTGGGCGCGTCCACGTACGAAGTGGGCCGCACCATGAGCGCCACGTTCGTCCAGGTCCTGCTCGACGCTCTCGATGACAACGCGCTCGACACGCTTGCCGAACGACTCGCGCCGCGTTTGGCGAAGCCTGCCCAATCCGATGGGTGGCTGACGGTGGGGGAGGCGGCCGAGTATCTGCGCTGCCCGAAGTCGAGGGTCTATAGCCTCGTGTCCGCCCGTCGCATCCCGTTCGTGAAGGACGGCAGCCGCACGCTTTTCAGGCGCAGCGAACTCGACGCGTGGCTGCGTGGGGGAGGTGGCAAGCGGCCATGAAACGACCGTGCCATCCGGCGCGTGTCTATCATTCTGTCTGGAGCAACGCACAGCCACGACGGAAGAAAAGCCATGAAGCGCAGCGAAACCGAAGCCGGTACCCCGATCATCGAGTTCACTCCCGAGGAGTACGACGACTTTCTCGAACGGGAGGTTCGGCGTGGGATCGGCATGAGCCGGGCGGAGTTCGTCCGCGCGTACACTGCGGGCGAGCTTGACGACGCGGACGCTGCCGTTGGGGATCTCGTGGTGCTGCTCCGGATAGGCCAGAACGGGCATCGAGCTGTCGCGTAGAGCAGCACAGCGCTTCGCCGATCATCTCAACGGCGCTCTCAACAGCACAGTCAGCGATTCGCGTTTGTCGCTGATTCCTGTGCCTGCCTATGCTGGCGCCTTCCAGCTGATGAGGATCGTCGATGGGGACAGTGCGCCGCTGGAGCTGCACGGGACAGGAGTGCACCTGTTCGTGCGTCACGTGATCGTCGTCAAGGATGGTGACTACAGCACCGAGTCCTACGCCTATCGCCTACAGGCCGACGAGTCGGCGGATTCGTGGTTGATCCGCTGGGAGTACCAACGCGAGCCTCTTACGTCGGACTACCCATACGTCCGCGCTCACGTGCACGTACGCGGTGCCTTCCCTGACGGCAAACAGGCCGGCGGGCTACACATCCCAACACGCCGGGTGCCGCTTGAGCTGGTTCTGTGGCACCTGATCGCCGACTGGGGCGTCAAGCCGAAGCGCGACGACTGGCAGCAGCAGCTCGAAGCCTCGATCGACGGCTTCGACAGCAGACGGCTCGCGCCGTAAAGCTGCTTCGCCCCTGTTCGAGCGGGGAGCCCGTCGGTCGGTTCAGCGCTCAGCTTCGGACGCGGCAGCCAGCTCCGCTATCGAGACACCAAGCGCCTCAGCGATCTTGCGCACGGTCCACCAAGCCGGTGCGCTCTTTGCCGACTCCACACGGCTGACCGTGCCGAACGTTGTGCCCGCGCGGCTGGCAAGCTCTTCTTGCGTAAGCCCGCGCTCCTCGCGCAGGCGACGGACGGCTCGGCCAAGCTCTCGGTCGCCTGGAAGTCGTGGAGGCATGGCGCGGAGACTTTCACGCACAGGCGCTCAAGTCCATGCGCTTGACCACATGCGTGTAAGCATATAGACTGGTCGTCATTCCATATGCAGATGCGGGGCGCGCCGCCAGTAGCAGCCGCCCCGCGTGGCACCGAGAGCGTCAACTCCCGGCACGCCAGCCAAGCTACCAGTCCGGCAGCGCGGCTTCCTTGCCAGAGCAGTCCTCCGGGGCCTCCAACCACAAAGGAGGAACCTATGAGCACCGATTCCAGCCCGCCCACAAGCCCCCAAGGGGTCTTGTTCTCGCTGATTGCCGAAGACAGGCCGTGGACGATCCAGGAGATGATCCGCGAGAAGGGCGATGGCAGCCGACTCGCCGTCGTTGATGCGCTGGCCGAGCTGGAGGCCAAGGGTCTCGTGACACGGATCAACAAGCGCGTCGTGTGCGCATCGCGCGCAGCGCTGAAGGCAGACGAGTTGAGCGTTTGATTGGAGTTCCCCAGCCGACCGATACACGTCCTACGATCAAATGGAGGTGTGATGACCGACAAGCGCAAGCTGGAGCAGACGAGCGTCCCCGGCGTCTACCGCCGACACGCTGGCAGCTGCAAGCGCAGTGGGCGCTGCAAATGCCCCTACGTGGTTCGGTGGAAGGAGCGCGGGCAGGAACACAAGCAGATGTTCGCCACGTTTGAGCTTGCGCGTGAGTTCAAGGCGAGCCTCGGCTCGGGCAAGGGCAGCCGTCGGCCGCAGTCGTCGCTGACCGTCGCGGCCTACTACGAGACGTGGTTCCCCGCCTATCGAGGTCGCACGAGCCGAGGGCTTGAGCAGTCCACGCGGCGGGAGTATGAGATCAGCTTTCGGCTGCACATACTCCCGCTGCCAATCGCCCGCATTCGGATGCGCGACCTGGCGGCGCCCGACGTGCGGGACTGGCTCGGCCAGCTTGAGCGCCGAGGCGCGACGCCGAGCACGATCCGTCGCGCGAAGGCCGCACTGTCGGTCATGCTTGCTTCGGCTGTCGAAGATGGCGACCTTGGCTCCAATCCGGCTGCTGGCGTCAGGTACGTGGCCTCCGATACCGCGAAGCGGCAGCACCGCAAGCCGCCCCCGCGCGCGTTGACCGCAGAGGACGTTATGGCAATCCTGGCCGCGATGCCGGTGTCTTGGCGCGCGTTCTTCACCCTGCTTGCGCAGACGGGCGTACGGATCGGTGAGCTGTTGGGACTGACCTGGGAGCACGTCCACCTGGGCGACGATCCGCACATCATGGTGGCCGAGCAGGTCTACCGTGGCGAGCGCAAGAAGCTCAAGACCGAGGCAAGCTATGCGCGCGTGCCGCTGTCGGCTTCGATGGCGGTGTGGTTGACCGAGCTGCGGCCCAAGGATGCCTCGCCCGAGACTCCGGTGTTCCCGTCCACCACGGGCACGCCGCTGAGCTACCACAACGTCTACAACCGGGTGCTGCACCCCGCGCTGATCGACGCTGGGATCGCGGTGCAGACGGGGACGGTGACGGTGCGCAGGGGAGGGGAGGACGTCGAGCAGCCCGTGTGGGACTACCAAGGGGTCGCGTTCCACGCGTTCCGCAAGGCTTGCGGGTCGCTGCTGCTCGCGCACGGCAAGAGCCTCAAGCAGGTACAGGGCTGGCTACGCCATTCGCAGCTCACCACGACGATGAACGTGTACATCCACCAGGTCGATGACGGGCTCGGCAGCGCGGACGCGTGGGACGACATCCTTGGGGACGCTCGGGGCCACCTTGGGGCCACCGAAGGTCCGGAGGCAGTGCAAAACACGTCCGGCGCGACCCCCCGAAAAACCGCACGGTTGAGCCAAATCCACTAACAGCCGTAACCAGCCGTAAAGCCCGTAGCGCACTCATAATCGGTTGGTCCCTGGTTCGAGTCCAGGCGGGCCCACTAAGGAATCCTTAGCAACCATGCGGGATTCGCGGTGTCAGGCGACTCGGCTTGAGGGTCGTTTGAGAGGCAGATCGGTGGCTCGTGTGCCCATATGTGCCCAACCGACCATCTAATTGAGCACTTGCAGGGCGAGCGAGCGAGTCCCGTCCTGTGCGGCGCGTAGGTTGTTGTAATGGCCACAACACCAGAGGAGCTTGCGCTCGAACTTTCCAACACATCGGTTCGAGCGCAGGAACAGACCGAGACACAGCTTCGGGAGAAGGCAACCGCTGTTCTTGCGGCGGCGTCGATAGTCGTTCCTGTTGCCGCCCTGGCGGTCGGTCATGGACCGGCTGGTGTGGCGATTCCGTTCGGTATCGCTGCGGTGGCATATGCGCTATGTGTGCGCGAGTGTGGCGCCGCTCTGCTTCCTCGCGGTGTTCATGTCGGCCTGCTCGGTGGCGAGCTGCTTGAGACGGCGAAGGCAAACGATGCCGACCTTCGACAGATGCAGGCTGCCGCAGCGGGCTATCTCGACAACGGCTACAAGCACAACCAGGTGATCCTCGAAGACGCCGCACGGCGCGCAACGCGGGCCATCGTCTTCTTGACGGCCGAGATACTTGCCTTGGCAGCCGCTTTGCTCGTTACACTTATCAACTGATGAGCGATACACCCCCTTCACCCAAGCCGCTCACATCGAATCCGATGCCGGCTACTCCGCCGCCGAACGTCATCGCGGTCGAGATTCGCGAAATCGCGAAACCGCGCCGCTAACAGCGAGGCTCGGAGCCAGCGCGGCTCTACTCGCGGTTTTCGGACCTCTCGACGAGAGTCCGAAGCGCTTGCTTCTCGTCCTCGCCGCGCCGCATCGATTGCCGGTAGACGCGCAGTGAAAGCGCGGGATCGGTGTGTCCCATTTCATCCATGACGACTCCGGGATCTTCGCCGAGGGCGTAGAGGATGCTCGCGAAGGTGCGGCGTAGGGAGTGGGGGGTCAGTTTCTGCGGGAGCGGTGGCAGCCGATCTTTGGCGAGGTTCCCGTTGGCTCGCTCGACAGACGCCAAGAGGACGCGCGAGCGAATGTTTTCGCGGGAGGGACGGCAGCCGGTGCGCGTCGCGAACACGAACCCGTCCGAGTCTTGAAGATGGTCGGCGTGCATTGCCGACAATAGGGGTCGCAGGGCGCCTCGGATCTTGACGCGGCGCAGTCCGGCGGGCGTCTTTGCCTCGCCTACGGTGAGCCATCCGGTGCTGAGGTCAACGTCGGACCAACGTAGCGAGCAAAGCTCTCCGATCCGCAGGCCCGCAAAGGTCAAGGTCGTGAGGATCGCCCGGCGCTGTACGTGCTTGCGATCCTCCCGCGCTTCCTCGTCGAGTTCGTGGGCGGCGTCCAACAGGGCGGCTATCTGTCCCGCCGTCTCCAAGTACGTTCGTGCCGGTGGCCGCTCGCGAACCTTGCGCCCGCGGCCGCGCGCGGGATTGCGGCCGATCAGATCACGGTCGGCCGCCGCTTCGAGGATTTGCGCAAGGAGTGTAATCGTCGCGTTAACCGATCTACCGGCCCAAGACGTAGCTCACCAACTCGGCCACTAGGACGACAGAGGGCTCGTGCAACGGCTCAATGGCCACCCGTCCGAGCGTCTGGCGCGCGAACGCATCAAGCGAGCCACCACCGGCAAGCCCTCAGTTGTCTCGCTCCCGGACGCGGAGCCGGGGCAGCCATGACGCAACCGGCCACCGATGCCAGGGCGTGACGTGTTCGGCCGTCGCTCAGTGATGGACAAGACGCGAGGCTGGCTCGAAGTCCCCGTGCAAAACCAGGGGATCGAGATCCGCTCCGTTAGGCCACACCACTGTGCCCAACTGCTCATCGACCTGCACCTGAGCGAAATAGCCGGGATCGGCCAGAGGCTCGAACACAGGGCCATGCAACTCCCCGGTGAGATCGACGTCGCGCGTGCTGCCATCGCTGAAGCCAAGCCTGAGCTTGTAGTGACCAAGCACATCTACAGAGGTGACGCGAACGAACTCCATGCGTCCATCTTACGGCAACGGGTCGATGGGCTCGGGAGAACCCCCGTCCTTGGCTCGCTGCCAGTCGGCTTCCAACTCATCGCGGTGCAGAGTCGCCCACTCGGTCACGAGCTTGAGCGCGCGAGTCGGGAGACTGCCGACCAACACGTCGTTGCTGCCGATCAGAATCGCCGCGTGATGCTCGGCGTACTCGGCGTGGAAGTGGGGCGGATCGTGGTCGTAGAAATACATCGTCACGACGATCCCGTAGAAGAAGCTGATGCGAGGCACGGCGCCATGATGAGCGCCGCTGCGGACGGAGAATGGCCCAGCGCCTCAAACCTCTATGAGATGTATCGGAGGCAATTCGGAGGCAGACCCAACCTCGACGGCCCGCCGGACAAGGCCCAACCAGCCCCCCGTAACAAATCGGGCCCATAGACCCCCGGCCGGCGACGATGCACTAAACCGCCGGACACAAAAAGGCCAGGTTTTATTGCGGGGCAACCCGCAGCAACACCACACTGTCGCCCGGCACCTCTGCACTGATCGCTCCGTCGGTCGAACTTGTCCCGTGTGTCCACACGTTGCGCAACGAGTAGCTCGAAGAGGGCGGCAAACCGATAGCGCTCGCGCTGGTCGCGACTTTCATCGTGCTCGTCCCACGATTGAGCAAAGCCACCGCACGCGACCCGCCAACCAGCGGCTTCACCCAAACCTGCCCATTCCCCGAAGTGGCCAGCAACGTAGCCTGAACCCCGCCCGGATCCTGGTCGATCGCGATCACTTCACTGTTCTGGACAGTCGCAATACTCGACGGGCCGATTTTCGTCAGGTTGTCACTGATCATCAGCGGCGCCGCGAGCATTGCCCACATGCTGAATTGGGTACGGAACTGGGTGGCGGACATACCCTGGTCGGGGGCGAGGTAGTCGGGGTCGTTCCAGTGGCCTGGGCCGGCCGCTTGCGGGCTGGCAGCATCGGCGTCCATGTTGCGCAAGACGTCCGCGAACGGCACGTTGCCGGGAAAACCGACATCGGTATCGGTGCGCCAACTGTTGCCGACGCTGGGACCGAAGCTGTAGGAGGAGAAGGCCGATTCGCTCACTGGAGGCTCGCCGTCGCCGTACTGTTCTGGCTGCAGGAAGTTGCAGATCGACAGCAGCATGGACCTCTGGCTCGAGTTCGCCGCTATCGCCGCGTGAAACGCCGAGTAGGCCGCCGCTGGGTTCAGGCCGTATTCGGCGCCGCCGCAGAAGTCGACCTTGACCGCGTCAAAGCCCCAGGCGGCAAATGTGTTGACGTCCTGTTGGTAGTGGCCGTAGCTGCCTTGTCCGGCGCCACCACAGCCGTTTGGGCCGGCGTCGGTGTAGAGGCCGACAAGAAATCCAGCCGCATGCAGAGTGCGCGTAAGCCAGGCGAGCCCGTGCGGCCACTGCGTAGGACTGACGGTTATCTGTCCGTTTGCCGCGCGAGTTCCATGCCACCAGCCGACGTCGAGCCACACGTAGCGGTATCCGCGCTGACGCAGACCAAGCGAGATCAGCTGGCTTGCCTGCCGCAGGACCGTCGCCTCGCTGTACTTACCGCCAAGCGCGAAATATGTATCCCAGCCCATGTAGGGAGTTGCGGCCAAAACACTGGCAGCATTCGCTCGGACGTCTGCGGACCGATCTACCCTGGCAGGCCGAAAGGAAGCGTTCCGAGCAGACAGTTCGAGCGTTGCTGGGTGAGCGGTCGCCAGGCCGGATGTCCCCAGCGCCACTGCACGAGCGGATGCCCCACGAGCGATGGCACCCAGGGTGATCAGCTGCCGCGCGAGCTGCGCTTCGATCACACCGATCACGGTCCCGCTCACGTAGACATAGGCAGTGAAGTGGCGCCGTGAAGCAAGCAGCCGCCGCGCGCTCGAGCTCAGTGTCGCGATCAAGATCCTGTGTGAGCCCACGGCAAGCCGGACGCGGACGCTCGCGAGCGTGACTGTCAGATGACGCAGACCCGAAATGCCGGCGTGTGCTGCCAGCTGTGAGTGTGCAGCGACCGCCTCGACGCGACCGCTACTGAGCGTCTCGACGGCGGCAAGCCGCACCGTGACCTCACAGCCGCCGCTGGCCTGCGCTGAGCAGAAGACCGGCACGCTCAGCTTGCCGCTCTTATACATGGCTTTGCCGACGGCTGTCTCGCCGACCGACGCAGGGACGCCCCCGACCGGGATTGTCACGAACGCACTCTTCTCCGTCGCGCTGCCGCCGCCGTCGGTTGACGTGACCTGGCACTGCAGGTGGTGCCCGCTGTCCTGTCCCTTGACCGTATATGTGGTGGCAGTGGCTTCTGGGACCGGGATCAGGTCGCGCACCCATGCATAGCCAAGCCGCGCAGTCGTTCCAGAGGGAGTGCCGGGATGACAGGTGAGCCGTTGGCCTACAGCGGGCGTGCCGGCGATCGAAGGCTGTGGATGGACGAGCGCCACCTGCGAGGAGACGGCAGTCGTGAATGTCACGTCAGCGCTGCTGCTCGTCCCGGACGGACTCGAGGCGAGCACGCGGTAGTGATAGGTGGTGTTGGGGGAGAGCCCCGACAGCTGTGCCGAGACGCCCTGAGCACCACCGATTGCGGTGGGAAGCGCCGAGCAAGGGACAGACTGCGTGTAGGGGAGGGCGATTCCGTATTGAAACGAACAGCCCCCGAGTGTCGCGTCGTTGGGATCGACGACTCCCGCGAGACTTGCGCCCGTGTCGGTCACGCTCGTCGGCACAAGCGTCGTGGCCCCAGGCGCCGGGACTCGCGCCGCTACGAAGCTTCCGCCCGGGTCTACGGCCAGACAGAAACCGCCGGCCAGACAGGAGATGCCGACGATCCCCGCCGAGTCGGCGCTCGACGCGTTCCAAGAGGGGATTGGCGCCGCCACGTTGTCGCCGACAAATGCTTGCCCGGGCGTGTCAGTCGCGACGCACAGCCCTGACGATGCACACGAGACGGCGTCCAAGGCTTCGTCGTCGATTGGCGTCTCACTCCAGGTTGCGCTTACAGTCGCGGGATCGCTGCTCGCAAGCGCGTCACCGGCCCTGTTGACTGCCAAGCACGACCCTGAGGCCGAGCAGGAGATGCCGACCAACTGTGCGGCGGAGATTTTCTGTGAATGCCAAGTCCCGCTGCCACCGGCCGGGTTGGCGCTCGAAAGCACGTTGCCTTCGTCGTCGACTGCGACACACAGGGCCTGCGAAGAGCAGGACACGCCCGTTAGGTGATGTCCGGCGTCGACGCTCGCCAAGCTCCAGCCACCTGTCCCAGGACCAGGGCTTGTCAACACATCGCCTTCTTCATCGACGGCCACACACAGCGAGGCGCTCGCACACGAGACACCGGTCAGCGGGTTGCCACCGCCGAGCGGGGCCGGTGGAGACCATGTGGACGCGCCAGATCCGCTCACGAGTGCGTCGCCGCGACGGTCAACCGCGACACAGGGACCACCCGCGACGCACGAGACAGCATCCAATGGCTTGCCTTCATCTTTGGCGATGACGCTCCACGACGGGTGCGAGGCCGTCGGGTTGGACGTGCTGAGGACGTTGCCCTGACGGTCAACCGCCACGCATAGCGATTCGGACGCGCATGAGACTCCGCTTGGAGTGTTGCCCGAGTCGAATGCCGTTGGCGCCGACCAGCCAAGCGAAGGGGCGGCTACGGCTGACCCTGACAGGAACGATGCCCCCAGTACCAGCGCGATCATCGTGGCGGCGAGCGCGATGGACCCCCGATGTGTGCCGATGGGAGATCCCATGTAATGCCCACCCACGGCAGAGTGGCGGTTATACGGTTGTTCGAACTGTGTCGTCAAGATTCGCTCATCTCGGTGAAGCGTGAAGCCTTCAACGGATGGCAACCCGCTCAGCCGCCAAGCGTTGCGGTGCAACCGGCGTGAGAGAGACACCCCCGACAACAAAGCCGTCTGGCGCTCTGAAGGCTCATACTTGGGCCGCTGCATGCCATCGTGGGAGAGTCGGGTAAGACTGGCGGGCTATATGCATGGGAGACTCTTCCGACCCGCCCACTACGCTTAAACGATGGCCCCGGAGCCCGAGCAGCGCGTAGCCGTCATCGACCTTGGGTCGAACTCGTTTCGGATGGTCGTGTTCGCTCCGACCGAGGGCTCCTGGAAGCGGGTGGACGAGCTCTCCTCGGCGGTGCGCATCGGCGAGGGGATGGCCACGAGCGGACGCCTGAGCGAGGCGGCGATGACGCGGGCAATACAGACGCTCGAGACGTTCACGGCGCTGTGTGAGCGCCGGGGGCTCGACGAGCACGCGGTGGACGCGGTCGCCACGAGCGCGATCCGCGAGGCCGAGAACGGGCGTGAGTTCCTCGATCTGGTCCGCCTGAGAGCAGGCCTGGATGTGCGCGTGCTGAGTCGCGAGCAGGAGGCGCGCTATGGCTACTTGGCGGCTGTCAACTCGACCACGCTCAATGACGGTTGCGTGCTCGATCTCGGAGGTGGCTCGCTGCAGCTCGTGCGTGTCGCCGGACGTCTGGCGCGCGAGTCGGGCTCTTGGCGCATGGGCGCCGTGCGTATGACCGAACGCTTCCTCGCGGATGAAGGACCCGCCCACCCCGCCAAGCGTGGCCAGCTGAAGGCCTTGCAAGCGCATGTGGAGCGCAAGCTCGAGCGCGCGCCATGGCTGAGCAAAACCGGCCCGCACCTGGTCGGGCTGGGCGGCACCGTGCGCAATCTGGCGGCCGCGGCCGAGCGTGCCGCGGGCCTGCCCGACGATCAGGTTCAGGGCTTCGTGCTCGACCTGAGCGCTCTCGACGACTTGATCGCACGCCTCGCGGCATTGCCGGCCGCCGAGCGCAGCCGGGTGCCTGGCATCAAACCGGCGCGCGCCGACATCGTGCTCGCGGGTGCGCTTGTGATTCAAGGCGTAATGCGCGCTGGTGACTTCGAGCGGTTTGAGGTCACGGGAGCCGGGCTGCGCGAGGGGATCTTCTTTGAACGTCAGCTCGTACGTCGCCACGTCGAACCGGTGCTGGCCTCCTCAGGCGCCCGCGCTGCCTGAGCGGCGCACGCACGGAAACCGGCGCCGCGCTTGCGCGCGGGACAGCCGTCAGTCAGGAGCTGAGTCGCCTGGCTATGACAGCGGGCGCGAGAAGTCGACGAGGCGGACCTTCGCGACCTTGACGTGAGCTTGGGCTTCGAGCGCGCGCTCGCGACCGGCGCAGTCGAACAACGCCAGCTCATAAGTGGAGGGGCGGGGACCGTGCCAGGCGTGATAGGGCACCAGGCGGCATACGTGTAGCACTGCCTTCGTCGCAAGGTTGCCTCCGCGGGAGGCGTATGCGCCGCCGAGCACGATGTAGCGCGCTTCCCCTTTGGCCACCAGGTGTGCGAGCGCTGGCCCGTCGAGCGTGGGATCGGTGCCGCTGTAGCCAGCCAAAGCCCCAGCTGGGGAGCCCAGCAGGATCATTGGCGCAGCCGTCGGCGCCGCCACTGTAAGGACGCTCCAGCGCGTACCTGGATTGTGGCTGTCGACGTAGCGTACGAGGTTGCTGTAGATGCGCAGGTCGATCGCGTTCAGGCCCACGCCGCCCTCGCCCGCGGCCTGATGCGGGCCCGCGGCTGGAAAGGTGCCCTCCACCGGGGCAAGCCATGTCGTCTTGGCATAGACGGCTGGCGCGAACAGCAGCAGGCACACCAGTAGTCCCATCGCCGGCGCCGCCAGCCGCCGTGCCGCCATCGCAAGCACCAGGACCGCGGCACCACCGATCAAAACGGGGATGAACCAGCGCAGATAGTGCTGGTAGTCGAGCACCGCGATCTGAGCCGCCACGGTTGCGCCCATCGCGCACGGCAGCAACAGTACAGCCCAACTGCGCTGCTTGGCAAAACGCGTCAAAGCAAACGCGCCCGCGCCGACCATCGCCGCCGCTCCTGGAGCGACGGCGGAGATGTAATAGGGGTGGACGATGCCTTTGGAGAGGCTGAGGATCGCCACCTCTACGAGTAGCCAGCCGCCGAACACGATCAGAAAAGCAAGCCGCGGGCTGCGGCGCTTGTGCTCGCCAAGGAGCAGCAACAGCGCCAGCGCGAGCATGCCAAATATCGCGAACGGCAGCATCCAGGAGCCCTGGTCGGCTAGGCGATTTTCAAACAGCCGCATCGGGCTCGTCTCGCCGCCGAAGGCAATTGCGTCGCGCAGGCGGCCGTTGGGCAGATAGGTGGATCTGGCTGCCTTCAGAACACGCTCTCGTCGTTCGTGCTCGCGAAGGGCTGCCACCGCAAGCGCTGAGCGCTGCGCCGGGGTGCGAGGGTGGTAAGCGAAGTGATGATGGACCACCGGGGTGCGGACCAGCCCGCCTTCGGCGATTGGGATCTTGCCCGGGCCACCGACCTCGCCTTCGACCCGTCCGAGGCCGTTGTATTCGAAGGTCAGCCCGAGCTCGGTGTTGTTGGTGGAGCTGCCGACGTAAGGGCGCTGAGAGGCCGGCGTAAGTTCCACCGCGGCGATCCATGCGAACGAAGCGATCCCCATGACCAGGCCCGCGACCGCCAGCATCCCGATCCGCCGATACCAGCGGCCTGGCGCGCAAACCAGGTAGGCAAGCCCGATACCTGGCACGACCAGATAGGCGGCAAGTGTCTTGGTGTTGAATGCGAGACCGACGAGCAGCGCACTGCCGATCAGCCAACGCCAGCGCCCATCTTCGATTGCGTTCAAGGCTGTCCCACAGGCCAGGATCATCAGCAGGAGCAACAGCGGGTCGACGCCGTTCTCGCGCGAGACCGCCACGAAGGAGGGGAATACGGCAAGCGCCAGCGCGGCCACGAGTCCGGCGCCGGCGTCCAGGCGTCGCGCGACGATGCGGTAGATCACCGCGACGGCGATGGCCGAGATGATCGCCTCCGGCAACAGCAGGCTCAGCGGCGAGAAGCCGAACAGCTCGGCGCTTGCGGCCTGTACCCATAGGGCAAGCGGCGGCTTGTCGATCGTGACGAGGCCGCCGGCGTCGAAGGAGACGAAGAAGAAGTTGTGCCACGACTTCAGCATCGAGTGCACGCCGGCGGAGTAGAACGTGTTCGCGTAGCCGTTCTGGGAGAGCCGGTGCGTGTTCAAAACCGTCGCCAAAGCGAGGATGCCGGCAAGTGCCACGTATTGGGGATGGATGCGTTCGAGCAGCGAACGCAACGAGCGTTGCTCGGTCTTCGCTTGCGCTCCTACGGGCGCCGGTGCGCTCACGACGGGCATCGGCGTCTCGGTGGCGTTCAAAGCGGTTGTGCGGTCAGTAGCGCTCATATCTGGATGGCGAACGCTCGTCCAGCCCCTGACGAGTGCACCATGCTGTTAGAAGCAAACCGCATCGGCGTGCTAAGTACACGTTAAGCCGTGCTACGGCTGTCACAAATTGCGCGCAGGCTTACACGCACGCACTGTGATGTCCAGCGTCGAAGTGCGACGGCCGGTGTCCTGAACGAGACAGGCTCAGGCGTCGAGACCAGCGAGCAGGCGTTGAAAATCGCTCTCGTCATTCCAGGCGCCGACCGAGGCTCGCAGCAAAGGTTGGTCTGGGATGTCGCGCAGGATGACGCCCCGCTCGGCCAAGCGCGTGCGCTCGCCCAGCGGATCCGGGCTCGAGAACGAGACCAGCGTGCTTGCACCGCGCAGAGATACCTCGCGACCCTTGTCCGTCAACAGCTCGGCAAGTCGTGTGGCCTGCGCGACCGCGTGCTCGTGCACCGCGTCCCAGCTTGCGCCCTCCAGCGTCCGTACAGCGGCCAGGGCCGTGGCGAGCGCCTCGGCGCTCAGCGCGAACGTGTCGAAGCGTCTGCCGTCCTCGTGCAATTGCGCGTCAAGTCCCGCCCCCGGATCGAGCAGGTTGCCATAGCCACGGCGACTCACCTTCAGGTGTTCCCTGAACGAAGGGGCCACGTAGAGCATGCCGAGACCGTCCGGCCCGCACGACCACTTCTGCCCGGCGCCCGCGTAGGCGTCACAGCCGAGTGCGCGCACGTCGACCGGCACGGCACCGACTCCCTGGGCGCCGTCGAGGACGACGGGCACCTCCAGTTGTGCCAGCTCCGCGGGCGCAAGACGGCCGCTCATCCAGCTCACGTGCGAGCAGACCACCAACCGTGTGCGCTCTGCCACGGCCTCGACGATGCTCGCGAGCGGCACCGTCCGAACCGAGACACCGTGCAGCGTGCGTGCGGCGCCGAGCGCGCCGAGCAGGCCAGGGTGCTCTTCGTCGCTCGTGAGGATCTCCTCGCCCTCGCGCAGCTGCAAGCCGTCGATCACGCTTGCTAGGCCCTCACTGGTGCAGGTCGTCAAGGCCAGCTCCCCAGGCTCACATGCGAGCGAACGCGCATATGACTCGCGCAGCTTCTCGGCCAGCTCGCGGCGGCGTTCGAAGTGCTCGCCGGCGCGTCCATAATGCGCCTCGCCGAGCAGCTCCTCAGCGCCTGCCTGCGCCGCGGCGGCAGGCAACGGGCCGTCGGTGCCGGCGTTCAGATACGCCACGTGTTCGAGCACCGGGAACTCCTTGCGCAATGTCTCGATGCCCACGAGCTGGGAGCATAGCCGGGCGCGATCGTGCGGCCCTTGCGTTTGCTGTGTAAGACCCGGTATCAATAGCACTGGATGCCGGAGCGAGATCGGGTCTGAACGGCTAGATCCTTGCCGTGGAAGCCGGCGACATGAGGGGGCACGGGCGCCGCTGTGCAAAGTCGCTAGAAAAGGGGTGCACGATGTCGGATGGGCACGATCAAGCGCCGTTGTGGATGCCAACGGCCGAGATGGCCGCGAACGCTCGGATGACGGACTTCATGGATTGGGCTGGGCGGCGTCATGGACGCACGTTCGCCGACTACGGCGAGCTGTGGGCGTGGTCGGTGCAGGAGGTCGAGCAGTTCTGGGCGGGCATCTGGGATTACTGCGGTGTGCGTGCTTCTGAGCCCTACGAACGCGTGCTGGCGTCGAAAACGATGCCGGGCGCGCCGTGGTTCGAGGGCGCACAGCTCAACTATGCGGAGAACATGCTCACTCGTGAGCGCGATCGACAGGCGACGGCGTTGCTGTACGCCTCGGAGCTGCGTCCGCTGGCAGAGCTGAGCTGGGGCGAGCTGTCAGAGCAGGTGGCCGCCGCGGCGGGTGGTCTGCGCTCGCTCGGCGTGCAGCGCGGCGATCGCGTGGCCGCTTACATGCCGAACATTCCCGAGACGCTGATCGCTTTCCTGGCATGCGCCAGCATCGGCGCGATCTGGTCGTGCGCGGCGCCCGAGTTCGGCGCGCGCAGCGTCGTCGATCGCTTCGCCCAGATCGAGCCGAAGGTGCTGCTCGTCGTCAACGGCTACCGCCACGGCGGCAAGGACTTCGACCGCACGACCGCGCTTGAGACGATCTCGGGCGGGCTGCCGAGCGTCGCCCACACGGTGATGCTCCCCTATCTGGAGGAGAGCGCAAATGCCACGAGACTGCCGGGCGGGCTCTTGTGGGCGGAGCTGCTCGAACGTGGGGAGGGCGCGACGCCGCACTTCGAGCAAGTGCCGTTCGACCATCCCCTGTGGGTGCTGTACTCCTCGGGCACTACCGGTCTGCCCAAGGCGATCGTGCACGGGCACGGCGGAATCCTGGTCGAGCAGCTGAAGAAGAGCCTGCTGCACCTCGACCTGCAGGCCGGTGACTGCATGTTCTGGTTTACGACGACCGGCTGGATGATGTGGAACTTTCTGATCGGCTGCCTGTTCAGCGACGCTGCGATCGTGCTCTACGACGGCAGTCCCGCCTACCCCGACCTTGGCGCGTTGTGGGCACTTGCCGAGCAGACGGGCATCACTTGTATGGGGGTCAGCGCAGGCTTCTTGATGAGCTGTGAGAAGGCGGGTCTGGAGCCCGCCCGCGACCACGACCTGAGCGCGCTGAGCAGCATCGGCTCGACAGGCTCGCCGCTGGCGCCCGAGGGCTTTCACTGGGTTTACGGGCACGTCGGGAACGAGATCTGGCTGTTCTCCACCAGCGGCGGCACCGACGTCTGCACGGCGTTCGTGGGTGGCTGTCCGCTACTGCCGGTGTACGAGGGCGAGATCCAGTGCCGCGCGCTCGGCTGTGCGGTCGAGTCCTGGGACGAGCAGGGACGGCCCCTGACAGACGAGCTCGGCGAGCTTGTGCTGACCGAGCCGTTGCCGTCGATGCCGCTTTTCCTGTGGGGCGACTCCAGTGGCGAGCGCATGCGCGAGAGCTACTTCGACATGTACCCGGGCGTCTGGCGCCACGGCGACTGGATTCGCATCACTCTGCGCGGTGGCGCCGTGATCTACGGTCGCTCAGACTCCACTATCAACCGGCAGGGCGTTCGCATGGGCACGAGCGAGATCTACCGTGCCACGGCCGCAATCGACGAGGTGGTCGACGCGCTGGTCGTCGACATTCCGCGGGCGGGAGCCGAGGAGCTGTGGATGATCCTGTTCGTCGTCTTGCGCGAGGGGGTGGCGCTCGAACCCCAGTTGGAAATCCGCATCAAGCAGCGCATCCGTGAGGACTGCTCGCCGCGGCACGTTCCCAACCAGATACTGCAGATCGCCGAGGTCCCGCGCACGCTTTCAGGCAAGGTGCTCGAGGTGCCGGTCAAGCGCATCCTGATGGGCGCGATGCCGAGCGAGGCAGCGAGCGTCGAGTCGCTTGCCAACCCGCACTCGCTCGAATATTTCGTCGAGCTTGCGACACAGTTGCAAACGACGTAGAGGAGTGTGGGGCGCGGCCGTCGAACAAATGCGCCGTGAGACGACTAGCGACTGCCCCAGAGAAGCCATCGGCTGGCGGTGTCGGTGAGCACCAGAGCCTTTCCCTGTACATCCAGAGCCGTTTCGAGGAGTGCTCGCGCTCGCAGAAGGACGTGGCGCAGTACATCGTCGACCATCTCGACGAGGCTGCCTTCCAGACCGCCGAGGAGCTTGCCCGCCGCGCTAACACTTCCAGCTCGACGGTTGTGCGCTTCTCCCAGGCGCTCGGCTTCGAGGGCTTTCCCGAGCTGCAGGCCGCCGCGCGCGAAGAGTACCGGCGCATCCATGCTCACCCGCAGTCCACAGGTCCCTCCGAGACTTCTGCGCCACTGTTCTCGCTCGACCAGAACGAGTTCGAGACCGCCTTGGCGGCCGACCACCTGAACGTCGAGGAGACAGCGCGCAAGGTTTCGCGGCCGGCGGTCGACGCGCTGACCGAGGCGATCGTCAGCGCCGAGAAGGTGCTTGTCGCCGGGACCGACCAGATGGCATTCTTCGCCAGCTACATGCGTCACCTGCTGATGCTGCTAGACCTGCGTGTCGACGTCGTCGCAAGCCCCTCCCAGGAGGCTTTGAGCCGTCTCGGGCGGATTGACTCCACGACGCTTATGATCGGCCTCTCCGCCGGTCGCCCGCATCCGCTGGTCGTGCGCGCGATGAAGCTGGCGCGTCACCGCAAGGCGCGCACTGCCGCGATCACCGACGCGACGCTCTCCGAGGTGGCCAAGCTTGCGCAGATCAAGCTCTACTACTCCTCGAACAGTCCGGCTTACGTGCGCTCGCACACCGCTCTGCTGAGCTTGATCCAAGCTTTGGCTTACGGCGTGTATGCGAAGGACACGGCGCAGTACGACGATCGCATCAAGGCTTTCCGGCTCAAGTAGTTGAGTCTGAACTTTCGTCTCTATTTCGGGGAAGACATGGCCGCATGCGGCCATGTCCCTGGGCGCGCATGCGCGCCCAGGCCGGTCGGTGCATGCACCGACCGGGATATACGGATGTGCAGAGGTATGCATCGACCGGCCCCTGAGACCTCGACAAGTCACATGCGCCGACCCAGATAAGATCATGAGCATGCGCGACGAGGCGACATTCACAGTCAAGAGCGGCCTGGCAGAGATGCTCAAGGGCGGCGTGATCATGGACGTGGTCACAGCAGATCAGGCAAAGGTCGCCGAGGACGCCGGCGCGACCGCTGTGATGGCGCTGGAGCGCGTGCCCGCCGACATCCGCCGCGACGGTGGAGTGGCACGCATGTCAGACCCAGAGATGATCTCCGGCATCCAAGAGGCAGTGAGCATTCCCGTGATGGCCAAGGCACGCATCGGCCATTTCGTCGAGGCTCAAGTCCTGGAGGCACTGGAGGTCGACTACATCGACGAGTCAGAGGTGTTGACGCCAGCCGACGAGAGCAACCACATCGACAAGTGGGCTTTCAAGGTGCCGTTCGTCTGCGGCGCCACCAATCTCGGCGAGGCTTTGCGGCGCATAGGGGAGGGGGCGGCAATGATCCGCTCCAAGGGCGAGGCCGGCACCGGCGACATCGTTGAGGCGGTGCGCCACATGCGCGGCATCACGGGTGAGATCCGTCGCCTCTCAGCTCTCCAGGAGTCCGAGCTTGCCACCGCCGCCAAGCAACACGCAGCGCCGCTGGACCTGGTGCGCTCGGTCGCACGAGAGGGGAAGCTGCCTGTAGTCCTGTTTTGCGCCGGCGGCATCGCCACGCCGGCCGACGCGGCCTTGATGATGGCGCTCGGCGCCGAAGGTGTGTTCGTGGGCTCGGGCATCTTCAAGTCAGACGATCCCCCCGCGCGCGCCACGGCGATCGTGGAGGCTACGACCCATTGGCAGGACCCTGAGCGCGTAGCAACCGCTTCGCGCGGCCTTGGCCCGGCGATGGTGAGCATCGAGAGCTCCAAGCTCTCAGGTGAGCAGCTGCTGGCTCAGCGCGGTTGGTGACAGCACCGTTGATCGGCGTCCTCGCCCTGCAGGGCGATTTCGAGGCGCATTCGCGTGTGCTCGCGTTTTTGGGAGCAGATGTACGGGAGGTGCGGGTGCCGGCAGACCTCGATGGCCTGGACGGTCTCGTGATCCCCGGCGGCGAGTCCACCACGATGACCCTCGGCGTGAAGCGCGAGGGGCTTGCTGAGCCCTTGCGCGAGCTGGCCGCTCGGGATGTGCCGATCCTCGGCTCGTGTGCCGGGCTGATCATGCTCGACCGTGAGCATCTAGCGATCATGGACATGCTCGCCGAGCGCAACGCCTTCGGACGTCAACTACGCAGCTTCGAGGCCGATCTGGAAATGCAGGGAATCGAGGGTGAACCACTGCGAGGGGTGTTCATTCGTGCCCCGTGGATCGCCGAGCACGGACCGGAGGTGCAGATTCTCGCAGAGGTCGAGGGTCATCCGGTCGCCGCTCGTCAAGGTCGCGTGATCGCGGTCGCCTTCCACACCGAGTTGGGTCGCGACGATCGCCTTCACAGGCTGTTCCTGGCCGAGGTCGCGTCGGGCACCGGACGCGCCGGCGTCGTTGCTCTTTGAGCGCCTGGATCGCTATGCGAATGGGGGCGCTCAGCTTGCCTCGAAGTGGACGACACCATCCACTTGGTGCTCCGCGACACGACCTTCGTCGATCAGCAGGTCCACGTGGCCGAGCACCTCTGAGAGCGTCAGAAAGGCCTGCGTGACAGCGACGTTGCCCCACATCTCCTGAGCCAGCTCATAAGCGTTGCGGGGTTGCACTGCGATCAGCCCGTACAGCTTGTTGGCGCGGCGCTCGTGCATCTTGAAGCGTTCGTCGATCAGGGCGCGGTGATCTTCGACCGGCTCGCCATGCCCGGCATATACGACCTCCAGGTCCATCTCGCGGGTCAAGCGAAGCGAGTCCATGTAGGCCATCAGCGCCCGCGGGCGTTCATGGTCCTCGCCGTCCAACGGCTTAGAGATGAGGGGGTTGGATGAGATGTGCTTGATCAGGTGGTCGCCACCGAACAGCTCGCCCGATGCTTCGTCCCAGAAAACCGTATCCGATGGCGAATGCCCCGGACGGTGCAGAACACGCCAGCTGCGCGAAGCGAACTCCAGTGAAGCGCCGGCGGTCAGCGGCATAGTGACATGAGCAGCCGCGCCCCAAGCACGAAAACTTGCTGACACCGCGCGCAACGCATACACGATGTCCTGGGGTATGCCGTTGCGAAGCATGATCTCGGCGGAGAAGCTGTCGCCCTCTTCCATCTCACGCTTGTAGTCGGCAAGCCACGGTGCCAGCAGATCGAGTGCACATACCTCCGCACCTGAGCGTTTGGCGAGGATCTCCACGAGGCCGATGTGGTCGATGTGCTGATGGGTGACGACGATCCGCTCGAGCTCCTCCACACGATGCCCGTGGGTCTGCAGCGCGGCCTCCAGTGCTGTCAGCGACGTGGCTGAGTTCGGGCCAGCGTCCACCAGCGTCAGCGGTTCGTCCTCGATCAGGTAGCAGTTCACGCGCCCCACGGCGAATGGGGTGGGGACCGCCAAACAGTGGATGCCCCCTGCGCGCGCGGGGGGCATCGGGCTTTTGTGACTCATCGGAACACCGACCCGCAAGAATCGGGAACCGCCAAAAAACGATGTCCCCCCGCGCGCGCGGGGGGCGTCGGGCAAATTTGCCTCACGAGCGGATTAGCTCGAGCACCTCGTCGCGGGCGCTCTGCATGTGCTCGTGCGAGCGCAGCGACTCAAGGCACAGGCGCAGCAGTGGCTCGGTATTGGAGGGACGCACGTTGAAGTGCCAATCCTCGTAGTTGATCGACACGCCGTCGAGCCAGTCTTGCTTTGCGTCTGAGTAGCGTTTGGCTATCTCCTGCATCTTTGCCTGCTGGTCTGAGACCTCGGTGTTGATCTCTCCGGAGATGAAGTAGCGCTTGCGGTAGGGCCTCAACAGATCGGACAGGCGCTTGCCTTGCAGCGAGAGCTGCTCGAGGATCAAGAGCGCGGGGATTGTGCCCGAGTCGGCGCAATAGAAATCGCGGAAGTAGTAGTGGCCGGAGACCTCGCCACCGAACAGCGAGCCCTCCTCGCGCATCCGGGTCTTGAAGAAGGCGTGTCCAACGCGGTTGATGTAGGGGGTGCCGCCGGCACGCTTGACGGTGTCGGGCACGGCCCAACTGGCACGCACGTCGTAGAGAATCGCCGAGCCGGGCCACTTAGCAAGCAGCGACTCGGCAAGCAGCGCCGTGAGGAAGTCGCCGTCCACGAACTCGCCGGTGTCGTCGATGAAGAAGCAGCGGTCCGCGTCGCCGTCCCAGGCGATCCCGAGATCGGCACCTGTCTCGCGCAGCTTCTCGATGATGAACGTGCGGTTCTCCGGCAGCAAGGGATTGGGCTCGTGGTCGGGGAAGTTGCCATCCGGTGTCCAATATGTCTCGATCAGGTCCAAGCCAAGACGATCGAGCAGCGGCCCCACCATCGGGCCGGCCATGCCGTTGCCTCCGTCGACGACGACCTTCAAAGGCTTGATGACCTCAGGATCGATCATCCTCAGGGCTGCCGCTTGGAACTCCTCGTAGACGTCGACTTCCTGCAGGGCACCGAGTTCGGCGGCACCGCCGTCGAGGCCGGCTTCGATCTCACGGCGAATGTCCTGGATGCCGGCATCGCCGGAGAGCGCGATCGCGCCGTCGCGCACGAGCTTGGCGCCGGTGTAGGCCTTCGGGTTGTGCGAGGCAGTGCACATCAGCCCGCCGTCGAGCTCGCGCGAGCCGACCAGGTAATAGAGCATCTCGGTCCCCACCTGTCCCGCATCGAGCACGTCGGCGCCTTCCATCAAGAGCCCCTCGCGATAGCGCGCAGCAAGCTCGGGAGCGGTCAGGCGCATGTCGCGGCCGAGCCCGACGCGCAGCTCTGTGACCGGCTTGCCAGACAGCTTGGCAAGCACGCGTGCAAAGCCGCGACCGATCGCGAGCGCCGTATCGCCGTCGATCTGCTCGCCGTAGAGACCGCGAATGTCGTATGCCTTGAAGATGCCGGGGTCGATAGCCATACCGGTCGCTCATCCTAGAGGCGTCGCACCAAGAAGGCGTGCTCCGCCACGCTCCGCGCTCTTGACGGGCTTCGAGCCTGTGCCGCATCCCCGCTCGATCCCGCCCCGGCCCTAAGTATCCTTTCCGGCTATGTCAGGACATTCCAAGTGGGCTTCGATCAAGCACAAGAAGGCGATCGTCGACTCGCGCCGCGGCCAGCAGTTCACAAAGCTTGCGCGTGCCGTGACCGTGGCGGCGCGTGACGGCGGCGGCGACCCGGCCGGCAACGCGCCTCTGGCGCTTGCGATCGCCAAGGCCAAGGCGGCGTCGATGCCGAAGGACAACATCGAGCGTGCGATCGCCAAAGGCACGGGCGAGGGCGGCGAGGCCGATGCGATCGAGGCAGTCCTCTACGAGGGCTACGGTCCGGGTGGCGTCGCGGTGCTGGTCGATGCTCTGACCGACAATCGCAACCGCACTGGGGCGGATGTGCGCCACGGTTTCTCCAAGTACGGCGGCTCGCTTGGCGAGCCCGGCTCGGTGGCGTACCTGTTCGAGAAGAAGGGCACGATCGCCGTCGACGGCGGCGCGCTACTCCGAAGACGATCTGATGGTCGCGGTGGAGGCCGGCGCGGAGGATATCTCCGTCGAGGACGACATCGTCGAGGTCATCACCCAGCTCGCCGACTTCGCAGTCGTTCGAGCGGCGTTGGAAGAAGCTGGCATCGAGATCGAGAGCGCGGAGCTTGCTTATGTCCCGTCGAGCCAGGTTCCGATCGACGAGAACCAGGCAAGGAGCCTGATGAAATTGATCGACGCGCTGGAAGAGCTCGACGATGTCGACGCCGTATACGCGAACTTCGACGTGCCCGCCGACATACTGGAGCGCGTTGCCGGATAGGCCTCCCGTCGTCATCCTCTGCGGGGGACGGGGCACACGACTACGAGAGCACACGCAGGAGCTGCCAAAGCCGCTGGTGGAGATCGGCGGCTTGCCGATCGTCTGGCACGTGATTCAACTGTATGCCGTGCAGGGATTTCGCCGGTTCCTGCTCGCCACGGGCTACAAGGGCGAGCTGATCGAGCGCTTCGCCGTTGACACGAGCTGGCCGCAGGGAGTGGCGGTGGAATGCGTTGACACGGGCTTGGATACGCCGACAGGTGGTCGGATCAAGCTGCTCGAGGCTCAACTGGCCAATCAGCGTTTCTGTGCGACCTACGCCGACGGCGTTGCTCGTGTGGACCTCGCCGAGCTGCTCGCCTTCCACGCTGCCCACGAGCGCCTAGCGACGATGACCGTCGTGCGACCGCAACTGCAGTTCGGCGTCACCGAGCTCGACGCGCACGATGGGCGGGTGCTCGGCTTCCACGAGAAGCCGCGCTCAGAGCATTGGATCAACGGCGGCTTCTTCTGCTTCGAGCCGGGTGTGCTCGACTATCTGGACCGCGACAGCGTGCTTGAGCGAGACCCCTTGGAGCGGCTGTCAGCCGACGCCCAGCTGCTTGCGCATCGCCACGAAGACTTCTGGGAGTGCATGGACACCTACAAGGACGCGGTCGCGCTCAACGACCTATGGGAGTCCGGCCAGGCCCCGTGGCGCATGTGGTAGTCGCGCTTCGACGGCGACCGCCGAATTCCCCTCGAACATAGGTTCGTCGGCAGGCGTCCGGCTCGACACGGAGAATCACGCAGATGGTGATCGTGCTCGGGATAGATCCTGGTCTTGCCAACACAGGCTATGGCGTGGTCGCACGCGATGGCACACGTCTCAGGGCGCTCGACGGTGGAGCGATCGAGACGCATCCCAAACTTGCACTCGAGCGGCGACTGGCAAACATCGCCGTCAGGGTGCGCGAGTTGCTCGACGAGCACGAATGCGACGCGATGGCGCTCGAGCAGCTGTATTTCGGCCAGAACGCGCACAGTGCCTTTGCCGTCGGACAGGCGCGCGGGGTGACAATGCTGGCGGCCGGCGAACGCGGTATTCCTTGCTCCTCCTACACCCCGCAACAGGTCAAGTCGGCCGTCTGCGGCAACGGCCGCGCCGGTAAGGAGCAGGTGGCGCGCATGGTGCAGACGCTGCTGGCGCTTCCACAGATGCCAAGCAGCGATCACGCGTCCGACGCCCTTGCCGTCGGCCTCTGTCATCTCAACGGCACGCCGCTTTCAGATGCTGTCGCCAAGGCGGTTCAGCTTGCGGGGAGTCGGGCATGATCGCCTTGGTACGAGGCGAGGTGGTGATCCGTCGCTCCGATCACGTGGTGCTGCTTTGTGGCGGCGTGGGCTATCGCATGGCCGTCTCCAGCGAGACCTTGCGTCACGTGCCGGCCGTCGGCGGGGAGAGCACTCTGCATACGCACCTGGTGGTGCGAGACGACGCGCTGCTCTTGCACGGCTTTCACTCAGAGCAGGAGCGAGATCTTTTCCTGATGTTGCTCTCAGTGCAAGCCGTTGGTCCGAAGGTGGCGGTGGCGGTGCTCTCCAGTGGCTCGTCACGCGAGCTGCTGGCCGCGATCGCGGGCGCCGACGCCGCGCGCTTTCAGGCGGTGCCAGGTATAGGCAAGCGCACGGCCGAGCGCATCATCGTTGAGCTGCGCGAGAAGGTGGGAGTAGAGAGCGCACTCGAGAGTGTCGGAATCGTGGGTCGTGCGGATGACGGTCCTCGCGCGCTCGCACACGAGGGTCTGATTGCACTTGGCTACAACGCGCTGGAGGCCGACGAACTGTTGCGCGACCTGGACGGCGATAGTCCTGAGGAGCTAATCGCCGATGCACTGCGCACGGCCCGAGCCGCATGAAACCTCCGATGAGCACCGCCGGCCGTAACCACCGATGACCCAAGCCGAGCGCATCCAAACTCCGTATCTGACTCCAGAGGACGAGCTCGATCGTTCGCTGCGTCCGCGGGCTTTGGAGGAGTTCATCGGTCAGCCGACGTTGCGTGAGCAGCTCGCGGTGGCAATCGAGGCGGCCAGTGCCCGCAAAGAGGCGCTCGACCACCTTTTGCTCGCGGGACCGCCGGGTCTTGGCAAGACTTCGCTTGCGCAAATCGTCGCTGCTGAGCTCGACGTACCGTTCATCCAGACCGCTGGACCGGCGCTCGAGCGCAAGGGAGACATAGCCGCGTTTCTGACTGCTCTGGAGCCACGCAGCGTCTTCTTCGTCGATGAGATCCACCGGCTGCCGCGCACGCTCGAGGAGACGTTCTACCCGGCGATGGAGGACCAGCGCCTACCGATTACCGTCGGGCAGGGAGCCGGCGCGCGCGTAGTAACGCTCGAGCTGCCTCAGTTCACGTTGATCGGGGCCACAACTCGTGCCGGATTGCTGACCACACCGCTGCGCGACCGCTTCGGCATCCAGGCGCGCCTGGAGCATTACGCTACAGACGATCTTGCGCGGATCGTCAGACGTTCGGCCGAGATCCTGCGGATCGACATCGATGAAGAGGGCGCGCTTGCCATCGCCGCGCGCAGCCGCGGCACGCCACGCGTTGCCAACCGGCTGCTAAAGCGTGTGCGCGACTACGCGGAGGTGCGCCTCGATGGTCGCGTCGGCGCCGACGCGGCGCATGGCGCGCTCGAGCTCTTGGAGGTGGACGAGCAGGGCCTCGATCGCCTCGACCGGGAGATCCTGCGGGCCATCTGCGTCAAGTTCGACGGCGGACCGGTCGGCCTCTCCACGCTCGCCGTCGCCGTCGGCGAGGAGCAGGACACGATCGAGGACGTATACGAGCCCTATCTATTGCAACAAGGTCTGATCAAGCGCACAGCCCGCGGTAGGACCGCGACGCCCGCCGCGTTTGCACACATCGGTGTCGAGCTACCCAGAGAAGGCGTAGGCACGAGCGCAATGTTCTAGGGGTTGGCGCAAGCAACCGGCGCTGCATCTGCCGCGTTATCGCCGTGCGCCGCGCGCAAGAGCGAGTCAGGTGCGCGCCGAGCAGCCCGCTCCCCTACTCTGTGAAGTCCAATGGCTCATCCATTCATCTGCCCAAACTGCGGGCACCGCACCCGAGAGATCGACCGCAACATCGGCTTTACGCGTCAGCGCAAGGGCTGTGAGAAGTGCGGCTTTGCCTTTCTGTTCGAGCTGCTCGACGACTACTTCCCGGCACCCGATGCGGCCTTCTTCGTATGCGACGGCGAGGGACGCGTCGTCGGCTGCGGCAAGAACTCCTTTGCCTTCACCGGTGTGGAGGAGGAAGGCGTGATCGGCCAGCGTGTCGAGCAAGTGCTCGGCCTGACCTTCGCGAGCGGCGATGACCCGGTCGAAACGGTGCTCGAGTGGGGCGTGCGCGCGCTCGACGTGCCCGTCAAGGTGAGCGGCGAGCGCGACGTCGAAGCCAGCGCCAAGGCCGACATGTTCCCGGCATATGACGACGACGGTGGGCTCCTGCTAGTGCTCACCCCCGACAAGTAGGCTCCAGACATGGGCAGTCGCCGTCGAAACACCTTTGTTCTGTTGATCGTGGCCGGGCTCGCGATCGTCTCGATCGCGGTGATCCTGACCAAGCCCACACGCCTAGGCCTGGATTTGAAAGGCGGGGTGCAGCTCATCTACCAGGGGCGCCCCACGGCGGAGGCAAAGGTGACCCCCGAATCGCTCAACCGCTCGATCGACATCATGCGCAAGCGCGTCGATCAGCTCGGTGTCGCCCAGCCCGAAATCCAGCGCACCGGCGGAAGCGAAATCGACGTGGCGCTGCCCGACGTCACCAACGAGCAACGCGCCCAACAGCAGGTGGGAGAGACGGCTCAGCTGCAGTTCTATGACTGGGAGCCAAACGTGATCGGTCCGGACGGCAAGGCTCCACAAGGGCTCGAACCGAAGGTCACGGGTGGCCCCTTGGCGGCATCCGCGGAAACCGGCATACCGGAGTACGAAGCGGTGCAGCGCGCGATCAAGCGACCCGCGATCCTCCGCAAAAATGCCACCACCTACAGCGAGGGCTGCACGCCCAAGCAGGTCCAAGGCTGCCTCTACGGCCAATGGTACCTACTCGATACCGCCCACAAAAAGGTCTTGAAAGGACCTGAGGACACCGAACAGGATCTCTACGCCGACAGCTACAAGGTGCCTAAGGGGGCCAAGCCGAAGGCGGTGCGCGTCAACCCCGGCACTGTGCTCGCCCAGGCCAGCCCGATCACAGGTAAGGAAGGCAAGGTCACCGACGCCTCGCCTGAAAGCTGGTACGTGCTCAACGACGATCCGGTGCTCAACGGTCAGGAAATCAAGAATCCCATCCAGAGCTTTGCCAACGGCGGCTCAGGTGCGCCCGACGTCACCTTCGAATTCGACAAAAAAGGGATTTCAACCTTTAAGCGCGTCACGCGCGAAATCGCCGAACGCGGCCAGGCTGCGCAGCTGCCAGGGGTCTCCAAGGAAGGGGCCAAGCAGCACTTCGCGGTGGTGCTCGACAACCAGATCATCACGGCGCCGTCGATCGACTTCACCGAATATCCCGAAGGCATCGACCCGACAACAGGATCGGAGATATCGGGCGGCTTCACGCTGAACTCGGCCCAGAACCTCGCCGACGAGCTCCAGTCCGGCGCGCTGCCGATCAAGCTCGAATTGATCTCCGAGTCGCAGGTCTCCGCGACACTCGGCAAGACTGCTCTCAACCAGGGTTTGATCGCGATGCTGGTCGGGTTCCTCGTCGTCTGCCTGTTCCTGCTCAGCTTCTACCGTGTGCTCGGCGTGATCGCAGTCGCCGGGCTGGTCGTCTACAGCATCTACTTCTTTGCCCTGATCAAGCTGATCCCGATCACGCTGACGCTGCCGGGCATCGCCGGCCTGATCTTGACGATCGGTATCGCCGCGGACGCGAACATCGTGATCTTCGAGCGTGTCAAGGAGGAGATCCGTGGCGGGCGCTCGATCGCCGCCGGCATCGCCACCGGCTACAAGCGTGGCTTTGCGGCGATCGTCGACGCCAACGTGGTTACGTTCATGACCGCATTCATCCTGTTTGCCCTGGCCACATCCGAAGTGCAGGGCTTCGCCTTCACACTGGGGATCGGCACGCTGCTGACGCTGTTCACCGCGGTGCTTGCCACACAGGCTGCGCTCGGGGCGATGGGTCGCTCGCGCGCGGTCTCGCACCCGGCGCTGCTCGGCGCGAGCAAGCGAACCCGCAAATGGACATTCGACTTCATGGGCGCTTCGCGCTGGTTCTTCTCGCTGTCGGGCTGTATCCTGATGATCGGCGCGCTTGCGATCGGCGGCAAGGGACTGAACTTCGGGATCGACTTCAAATCCGGCACGCGCGTTCAGACGGCGTTCGTAAAACCTGTCAGCGAGAGCCAGCTGCAGTCGGAGATGACCGCGATCGGATACCCCACCGCCGAGGTGCAGAAGTTCTCCAACAAGAGCATCGGCGGCAACGGCTACCAGATATCTTTGAAGAAGCTGAAACCGCTGGAAGTGGCGAAGGTCAAGGAAGCGCTCGACGCGAAGTTCGGATCGGGGCCAAGTTCCCCCGGCACGAAGGACTGGACGAGCACCTCGATCGGGCCCACGTTCGGCCAGACCGTGGCCAAAAGCGCGATCATCGCGATCATTGCTTCGCTGCTGGTGATCTCGATCTACATTGCGTTGCGCTTCGAGTGGAAGTACGCGATTCCGGTGTTGATCGCGCTGATGCACGACCTGTTGATCACGGCGGGCGTGTACGCGCTGACGGGCCGCGAAGTCACGACTGCGACGGTGGCCGCCCTGCTCACGATCTTGGGCTATTCGCTGTATGACACGATCATCGTGTTCGACCGCGTGCGCGAGAACGTGCCGCGCATGCCGCGCGCCGCCTTCTCGCAGATCGTCAACCGCTCGATGTCGGAGGTACTGACGCGTTCGCTGGCCACCAGTTTCTGCACGCTGCTGCCGGTGCTCTCGCTGCTGCTGTTCGGCGGCTCGACGCTCAAGGACTTCGCTTTCGCGCTGCTCGTCGGAATCGCCTCGGGCGCCTATTCATCGATCTTCATCGCCTCGCCGGTGCTGACGCACTGGAAGGAGCGCGAAGGCATCTACCGCAACCGTCGTGCACGCATCGAGCGGGACCTTGGATACGTGCCGGCATATGCGACGGCAATCGGCGAGGCGCCGGTCGACGTCGAGCCGGTGGGCAAGACCAAGCGCGGTCGCCCTGCGCCCGCAAAGGTCGGGGAGGACCCGGGTGAGCAGCTCTCTAAGGAGGAGTTCGACGAGTTGGTGCGCGAGATCGGCCCAGAGCTTGCCGAGCAGCAGAGCGGCCGCACGCCGGCGAGCGTCGGCTCCAAGCGCCGACGCGCCGCGAAGGCCACCAAGGCGGTCCCGCCCGCACATGTGAACGGTGCCGAGCAACTGAACGGCGACACCGAGGGGTCCGTGCCACGCGATCCGACAGCCGACCTCACTCCAGAGGATCTCGTTATGAAGGATCAGCCCAAGCAGCCGAAGTCGCGCCGGCCGCGCAACCGCAGACACGGGAGGAGCCGCTGATGGGCATGCTCGGCTGGGTGATGATGGGGCTCTCGATCTGGCATTTCACGATCTTTCTGCCCGATCGCTTCTGGGGCGGGATCGTCGGCGCCTTCGTCGGCTCCCTGGCAGGCGCGATCCTCGTTGGGCTGCTGATCTACAGCGTCAAGGTCGGCTCACTGAAGGTGCCCGGCATCAAAGCGACCGACATCGCTGTAGTCCTGTATGCCGTTCCCGGCGCGCTGCTCGGCATTGCGGCCGTCTACTTCGAGGGGATCCGGCGCGAATCGGTCCCTGTCGAAGAGCTTCGCACCTGAACGGAACTGCATTCATCAGGGCGAGGCAGCCGGCTCGCCCCTAAGCTCTGTGCCAGGCAGTTCCTGGCCAGGTCATGTCCTCAAACGTCCGTCTCGTCGGTTCCGTCTAGTGCGAGCCGTACTGTGACTGGTCGATGATCCGCTTCGACATATCCGATTGCGATCCCGAGAGCATCGCGCGTTTGCGCGACGAGCTCGGTGTGAGCGACGCGCTTGCGCAGGTGCTGGTACGCCGCGGCTACGAGGACCCCTGGCGCGCTCGGGCGTTTCTCGCCGCCGACGAGCACCACGAGCTCGAGCGCTTTGCCGGGTTGAGCGACGCGGCCGAGCTGATCCTCACCGTGGCCCGCACAGGGCGACGGATCACGATCCACGGCGACTACGACGTCGACGGTGTGTGCTCGACGGCACTGCTGCTGCGGACCTTGCGAAAGCTTCAGGCAAACGTCGACTGGTATCTGCCGGATCGGGCCGAGGGCTATGGGTTGAGTGAGGACACCGTGCGGCGTCTGGCACAGCGCGGCACCAGCCTGCTCATAACGGTCGACTGCGGCATCACGGCTGTGGAGGAGGTGGCGCTTGCACGTTCGCTCGGCATCGAGGTGATTGTTAGCGACCATCACCTGCCGCGCGCCGACGGCAAGTTGCCGGACGCACCGATCGTGCATCCGCTGCTGTGCGGCTATCCCTGCCGTGATCTCTGCGCTGCCGCCGTCGCACACAAGCTCGCCCAGGCGACACTTCTGGCTGCAGGGCACGACCGCCACGAGGCCGACGAAGACCTCGACCTGGTGGCGCTTGCGACGATCGCCGACGTGGTCCCGCTGCTTGGCGAGAACCGCGGCATCGTGCGGCGAGGGCTACGTGTGCTGGCGGCCACAGGCAAGCCTGGGTTGCGTGCGCTGATGGCCGTGGCACGGATCGAGCCTGCCAAGTTGAACGAGCGAGGTGTGGCCTTCGGGCTGGCACCTCGCATCAATGCTTCTGGACGCCTTTACCGTGCCGACGCGGCGCTCGAGCTCATCCTCACCGAGGACCCGGCACGCGCCGCCCAGATCGCCCACGAGCTAGACCGGGCCAATAGCGAACGTAGGCAGACCGAACTTGCGATCCGCCTGCAAGCCGAGGCACAGATCGCCCAGTTGGAGGACCCGAAGGATCACGGCGCTTACGTGCTCGCGGGTGAGGGCTGGCATCGCGGCGTGATCGGGATCGTCGCATCGCGCCTGGTTGAGCGCTATCGCAGACCGGTCGTGCTGGTCTCGCTCGAAGGTGAGAGCGCGCGTGGATCGGGCCGAGGCGTAGAGGGCTATGACCTGCTCGCTGGGCTTACCGCGTGTGCGGAGCATCTCGTGCGCTACGGGGGTCACAGCGCGGCCGCCGGCGTAGAGCTGCGGCGCGAGAGCGTGGAGGCATTCGCCGCGGCGCTGGACGCACACGCCAAGCAGGCCCTAAGCGCCGAGGACCTGGTTGAGCGCGAGCGTGTCGATGCGCTCGTCAGCGGCGAGCAGCTCGGCATGGAGCTGGCCGAGGAGCTCGGTGCTCTGGCGCCGTTTGGCAAGGGCAACCCGGCCGTCTCGTTGATGCTCGCTGGCGCGTCGCTGCGCGATGTGCGCCCGATGGGTGAAGGCAAACATGCTCGCTTCACGATCGAGTCGGGTGGAGCGCATGCCCGCGCGGTCGCTTTCGGCAATGACGGCAAGCTCGGCGTGGCCGAAGGAGAACCGGTTGACGCCACTTTCTCTCTGGAGGTCAACGAATGGAAAGGGGTGAGTGAACCGCGGCTTCTGCTACGCCATATCCAACCTGTCTCCAAGGGGGCTACCCTTAAGCCATGTCCGCAACCAGGCCAAGCTCAATCGACGCTGTTCCCGCTGCCAACGCCGCTCGCCGCAGTCGCCGCGCAGAGCTGAGCGAGCTCGAGCGCCAGCTGCTCGACGATCTCTTTGCGATCGTCTCAGAGCACGCCGCGGACGCCGCCGTAGAGATCGACCGCGAGCGCGTGGAAGACGCATTCGTGTTCGCCTGCGAGCACCATGCCGCTCAGCGGCGTAAGTCGGGCGAGGACTTCATCGTTCACCCAGTCGGGGTGGCGCGCATCTGCGCCGGCATGCGCCTTGACACTGAGACGTTGTGCGCGGCGCTGCTGCACGACACGGTCGAGGACACTTCCGCCTCGATCGAGGAGGTACGCGAGCGCTTCGGTGAGGAGATCGCCCAGATCGTCGATGGCGTGACGAAGCTGACCGGCATCACCTTCCAGTCGCGCGACGAGGCGCAGGCCGAGAACTATCGCAAGATGATGGTCGCGATGGCAAGCGATGTGCGTGTCATCCTGATCAAGCTCGCCGACCGGTTGCACAACATGCGCACGATCGATGCGATGCCCAAGCAGAAGCAGTTGGAGAAGTCGCGCGAGACGCTTGAGATCTACGCGCCGATAGCTCATCGTCTCGGTATCCACGCGATCAAGTGGGAGCTTGAGGATCTTGCTTTCGCGACGCTTCACCCGCGCAAGTACCGAGAGATCAAGGAGCTGGTCTCCCAACAGCGAGAGGACCGCGAGCGCTATGTGGCCGAGGCCGGCGCCTACCTGGCGGCGGAGCTTGAGAGGCTGAGCATCTCAGCGCAGATCGCTGGACGTGCCAAGCACTTCTACTCGATCTATTCGAAGATGACCAAGAAGGGCCGCGAGTTCAACGAGATCTATGACCTCACGGCGATGCGCGTGATCGTCGAGTCGGTGAAGGACTGCTACGGCGCGATCGGCGTGATCCACTCACTCTGGAAGCCGTTGCCCGGCCGCTTCAAGGACTTCATCGCGATGCCGAAGTTCAACATGTACCAGTCGCTACACACGACCATCATCGGGCCCGAGGGACGGCCGCTGGAGATCCAGATCCGCACCCAGGAGATGCACGAGATGGCTGAGTTCGGGGTTGCCGCTCACTGGATGTACAAGCAACGTCCTCAGGTGAGTGGTGGCGAGGTGGGGCCCGACGGCGACGCCAAGATGAAGTGGCTGCGTTCGATGCTCGACTGGCAGAAGGAGATGTCAGACCCGCAGGAGTTCATGGAGAGCCTGCGCATCGACCTGTTCGAGGACGAGGTGTTCGTGTTCACGCCCAAGGGCGAGGTCAAGTCGCTTGCCGCCGGCGCGACACCCCTGGACTTCGCTTACGAGGTGCACACTGAGATCGGCCACCGCTGTGTGGGTGCGCGCGTGAACGGCAAGATCGTGCCGCTGCATTACGAGCTGGGCTCGGGCGACATCGTGGAGATCCTGACGGCCAAGCGCGAGCGTGGTCCCTCGCGCGACTGGCTGGCCGTCGTCAAGACGACGCGGGCTCGCAACAAGATCAAGCAGTGGTTCAAGGCAGAGTCGCGTGAGGGCACCGAGCACACCGGGCGCGAGCTCTTGCAAGAACACCTCAAGAAGCAGGGCCTGCCGGCACAGAAGATAACCGGCTCGGCGCTGCTTGCCGACGTGATCCGCGAGATGGGCTACCGCAAGGCCGACGATTTCTACATCGCGCTGGGTGGCGCGAAGATCTCTCCCAAGATTGTCGTCAACAAGGTGCTGCAACGCCTCAAGCAAGGCGAGGCCGCCGACAGTGATACAAATGCCAGCGACCTGCTCAAGGTCGGACGTCCGCGCCAGCGCCCGACGACATCCTCAGGCAAGTACGGCATCAGGGTGGATGGGGTGGAGGACGTGATGTTGCGTCTCGCCAAGTGCTGCCGGCCGGTTCCGGGAGATCCGATCGTGGGCTACATCTCACTCGGTCGTGGCATCACTATCCACCGCAAGGACTGCCCGAATGCGAAGCTTTTGCAACGCAACCCCGAACGCTTCACCGACGTTGGCTGGGAGGGCGACCAGGAGACCTCGTTCGTCGTGGAAATCCATATCGACGCTTGGGATCGCCACCGGCTGCTCGAGGATCTTTCACGCGCGTTCTCGGAGTCGGGCGCCAACATCCTCGAAGCGCGTTGCCTGTCGAGCCCCCCGATGGTCAAGAACCGCTTCGTCGTCGAGCTTGCCGACACGCAGAGTTTGAAGGGCGCGATCTCGCGACTGCGCAATACCGACGCCGTGTTCGACGCTTACCGCGTCACGCCTGGCGGCGCCGGCTAGCTGCCACTGAAACGCGTTGCCGCATGTGTTCATGGCAACGAGAGCCCGCATCTTGTCCAGGGTCGGAGCCGGATTAGGAGATGACGCTCAGCGCGCGCGGGATCACCGAGTAGCGCGCCTGCATTACGTCACCCAGGTAGTCCCCGTCTACCTGGAGCGGCAGCGGCTGCCCATCGGTTGAGGAGACGGTCAGCTCCAGAGCCTCTCCCAGAGAGCTGACCTGCCGGTGGCGGGCGATCCGTGCGCGCTTGGAGAACGCTCTATAGGCGATTGAGGGCATGTCG
Organism: uncultured Solirubrobacterales bacterium; assembly: GCA_963844095.1. Classification (GTDB taxonomy): domain Bacteria; phylum Actinomycetota; class Thermoleophilia; order Solirubrobacterales; family Solirubrobacteraceae; genus Palsa-744. Next base: position 691,975 of record CAWJND010000005.1, on the reverse strand, counting down.
AACGGTCGAGCACGACGCAAGACGGAGGTCTCCAGTGTGCCCGAGTCGAGCTCAGCGCTATCGGCGACCTTGATCGGACGGTCCTTGAAGTACGTGAACGGCGAGCCATTTTGGACGATGGCGGTGACGCCACTGTGCTGTCCCTCGCCAAGCTCGACCTGTAGGCGCGGCGGTTTGAGGATGTAGCGGCGTGTGAACGTGCTCACCGCAGCCCAGGTGAAGTAGTAGGCGCCAAAGCGCGCCTTCAAGTGCGGATTGGAGTCCACGCGCTTGACTACGCTCGCGTCCAGGCCGAGGCCGGAGGCGAAGGTGAAGCAGCGACCGTTGACCACGCCAAGGTCGACCTTGCGCGGCTGCCAGTCGTCGGCCATGGCCAGCAGGTGCTCGGTGGCGTCGACCAGCTCGCCTGGGATACCGAGGATCTTGCCGTAGACGTTGGCTGAGCCACCTGGCAGGCACGTGAGTGGGGTGGGGGAGCCCTGCAGGCCATTGGCGACTTCGTTGACGGTGCCATCGCCACCGAAAGCCACGACCACGTCATAGCCCTCGTGGGCTGCCTCGCGGCACAGCTCGATTGCGTGACCGCGTGCCTCGGTGTCGACCGCATCGACCTCGTAGCGGCCTTGCAGCGCGTAGACGACGAGGTGGCGCAAGCGATCGGAGACCGTCGTGGCGTACGGATTGACGATGATCAGCATCCGCTTCTTGTTCGCGGGTGCGATCGGCTCGAAGACGTCGGGTGCGTCTGCCGGAACGCGATCGTCGGGACTTACGCCTGTGCTCACTGCAAGCCCTACACCGCAAATGGGGATGCGTTACGAGTGCTAATCAGCTGAGGCCTCGCCCAAGCTAGGGCGGCCTCAAAGCAAGACTTCAAAGCATGTTTTTTCAGGCTCGTAGGCCCAGAGGCATACACGCCAAGCATGCAGGTCTTGTGTTCCGCTGCTTAGCCTCCTATACTTGCAGGCGCATAGCTGAACACATCCAGAGGGGTGGAGGGACCTGGCCCAGTGAACCCCCGACAACCACCGTGTAAAAGCGGCAGGTGCCAATTCCAGAGAGATGTGTGGCGGGCTTCCAGTCTTTGCCACACGGTTCACCGGCGAAGACGATATGGAAGGAGCCCCTAGTGGCTGTCACACACCTTAGATGCAGAGAGTGCCGTACCGAGTACCCCCTTGAGGCGCTGTACGTTTGCGAGCGTTGCTTCGGTCCCCTGGAGGTCGCCTACGATCACAGCCGTCTTGGCAGCGACGTCGACGGGCTACGCCGGCGTATTCAGGCCGGGCCGCAAAACATCTGGCGCTACGCGGACTTTCTGCCGGTGCTCGACGGCCCTCCCGGACCCTCGGGCCGCCTGGCATCGCGCACCGGCCTACCAGCTGGGTGCACGCCACTGATCAAGGCCGACCGTCTCGCCCAGCGACTCGGGTTGCGCGAGGTGTGGGTCAAGAACGATGCGGCCAACCCGACCCACTCGTTCAAGGACCGCGTCGTATCGGTCGCCACGGCTCGTGCGCGCGAGCTTGGGTTCAAGACGATCGCGTGCGCCTCCACTGGCAACCTGGCCAACTCCGTTGCTGCCCATGGGGCGGCGCTGGGTCTTGAGTCCTATGTCTTCATCCCTGCCGACCTTGAGGAGCAGAAGATCCTTGCGACCGGCATCTACGGGACGAAATTGGTCGCCGTGAAGGGCAACTACGACGACGTTAACCGGCTCTGCACCGAGCTTTCGGCCGAGCGCGACTGGGCGTTCGTCAACGTTAACCTGCGCCCCTACTACGCAGAGGGATCCAAGACACTCGCGTATGAGATCGCAGAGCAGCTCGGCTTCGAGCTGCCCGACCGTTGCGTCGTGCCGATCGCCTCGGGCTCGCTGTTCACGAAGATCGCCAAGGGCTTTGCCGAGTGGCGTGAGCTCGGGCTTATAGAGGATCCCACCCGCCCGGCTCCGCGCATGAATGGCGCCCAGGCCGACGGCTGCTCGCCGGTCGCCTCTGCGTTTGCCGCCGGTCACGACGTGTGCAAGCCGGTGAAGCCGAACACGATCGCCAAGTCGCTTGCGATCGGCAATCCCGCCGACGGGCCGTACGCGATCGAGGAGGCTCGGCGCAGCGGCGGTGGCGTCGATTCGGTCTCAGACCAGGAGATTCGCGACGGCATCGCGCTGCTGGCACAGACGACCGGCATCTTCACCGAGACAGCCGGTGGCGTCACGACGGCCGTGCTGGCGAAGCTCGCCGCGCGCGGTGATATCGACCCTGAGGAGCGCGTGGTGCTCGTGATAACCGGCGAGGGGCTGAAGACGCTCGACGCGGTGCGCGGCACCTTCGAGTCGCACGAAATCGATCCATCGGTCGAGCAGTTCGAGACGCTTGTGGAGCAGGCCCCAGTCAACGCGACCAGCACGCCCGCGGCATTCGCGGGTGCAACGGGCTGAGCGCGATGGGCGTCACAGTCAAGATCCCAACCCAGCTTCGTGCCGCCGCCGGCGGGGAGAGCGAAGCGCAGCTGGACGGCGCCACTGTGCGCGAGGTCTTGGACAGCCTGTACGAGCGCTATGACGGGCTCGGCGAGCGTCTGGCGGACGAGAGCGGTTCGCTGAGGCGCTTTGTGAACGTCTACCTGAGCGGCGAGGACATTCGTTTCCTCGATGGCCTGGACACACCGGTCGACGACGGGGCGGAGCTTACGATCCTGCCGGCGGTCGCCGGCGGCTAGGGCGTTGTTAGCCGGCGCACTGCGGCGTCCTCGGTCGCTCGTGTGCAGAGCACACTTCGCTTCCTGCGTCCTTGCATTGCTTGGCTAACAACGCCCTAGAAGCTGGTCTGATGACCGGTGTTTAGCGAGCAGTGCTGCCGGTCACGTGCTGCGCGGGCGTGGCGGCGTGTGCTGCCGGTGGTGTCGAGCCGCTGACGCCTACGGTGGATACGAGGCCGGCGGCGCACATCGCGCCGATCGTGATTGCGCGCAGATGTTTGGGCGTGAGCCAGCCGAGATTGTGGGTCTGAAGCCACGTACGCAGCCCGCTGGCCGCGGAAGCGGCTGCCATTGCGCATCCGACACACATGAGTTGATCCTAGCCGCTAACCGTGTGGCCTGCGCAACTTCGATTTGGGCTCAGCGGCCGAACCAGCGCGCGCGGCGGGTGGAGCCGAAGTTCTGCTTGTCGGCGGCAAGCGCTGCCGATGGCTCGCCGAAAGTACCCGTCGGCTTTGGCCCTGAGAGGAAGTCCACCTGCACGCGGCCGATACGGCCGGCTCCGAACTCGATGTAGCAAATGCCAATTCCGTCGTACGGGGGCGGCTGCTCGCCGCCACGGATGCTCGCGATTACCGAGGCCGCCACGACTCGTGCTGCGCCCTCGGCGAACACTCCGGCCTTCGGCACCCCGGCGGTCGTAACGTCGCCGACTGCGTATACGCCAGGAAACCGCGTCTCGAGCGTCTTCGAACTCACGGGCACGAAACCGTCCTCGGCCATACCGCTTTTGACGACTACATCAGGGGCGCGGTGCTTTGGGACACCCAGAAAGAGGTCATATGCCAGCTCGCTGCCATCGTCGAGCACGGCCACGCCGCGGGTCGCGTCAACTGAGCTCACGCGGCGGCCCGGAACGAAAGTTATGTCGCGCTCGGCGAAGGCTGCCTCCAGCGCACGCGAGGTGTCCGGCGAGGGCGGAACAGGGGTCCCAAGCGGCAGAACGAAGGTGATCTCGCAATCCTGGCGCACACCCCGAGTCAATAGGTAGTCGTGCAGCAGTAGCGCGGTCTCACTTGGTGCTGGTGGACACTTGAAAGGTGCCCCGCAGACACCGACGATCGCCCGACCTTGCTTGAACTCTGGGAGCAGTTCGCTCAGTCGCTGTGCGCCGGCGACCGAGTAGAACTCATTGCTCTCGGCCAGCCCAGGCGTGGCATCGAAGTCGTAGTCGGCGCCAAGCGCCACGACAAGGACATCGGTCTCGTATACATCGGCATCGGTAGTCACACGGCGGGCGTCGGGGTCGATCGCGGTGACCGTCTCGCGCAGGAAGCGCACGCCCGGCTTGACGATCTCGCGATAGGGAAGGCTTACGGCATCTAGGGTCGCCCTGCCAAACATCACGTCGAGCTTGGAGTACCCAAAGACGAACGAGTCGTTCTTGTCGATCAAGGTCACTTCGACCTCATCGCCAAGCGCCTCCGAGAGCATCGTCGTCAGCTCGAGGCCGCCAAAGCCCGCTCCCAGGACCACTATGCGAGTCTTCATTCAGCGAGCATACATGCGAGCCGGTTTGGCAGAGCGGCCAGCGCGTAGCAGGTGCGCTCGTCCCTAGCTGTCTTGGTTGTCTCGATCGTCTTGACCTAGTGACCACCAGAATACCCGCCGATGCTGCGAACTGATCGCGTTATGCCCCGCGTCAATATCCTAATCGCGCGAACAATCCTGGATAACAGCTATATTATAGGTCGATTTGAGTAGGACCGCTCGTGCGGCGGGACCGAGAATGGAGGTGCTGCCGCGAGCAATAACAAACAGACAACCAACCACTAGAAGGACTCATGACCAGATACACCATAATAATCAAGCTGTGTTTGATGGTGTGCTTTGCCATCTTCGCCGTGCAGGCTGCGACTGCCGCTGCGGCCGAACCCAGATACTTTTGGCAAGAAGAAGGTAAATCCATCACCGCCAACAAAGACTTTGCTCTCGAAACGGCAACAGGGTCTCAATTCAGGATTCGGACCACGGTACTGGCCGACGCCGGGACGGTTACATGTCAAAAAGCACTCGTCAAAAACGGTGTACTCTTTGGCTCGGCAAATAAAACCGGCAATAAGGTGGGTAGAGACGAAGGCGAACTACAGTTCTCCATGTGCACCACGACTATATGCACGGGTGTCGATGAACCCATAAAAGTGCCAATAATGGGTAGTGGCCAGTCTGCTTTGGTGTCCGACGCTAGTGAAGAAGCAAACGTAACGAAGGTTTACGATGACTTTCTTCCTAACTCGTCCAAAGAATTTATGGCCGTCTCCTTGACGGGAGGGGTGTGTGGAGCAGGGGTTACGGTCAGAGTGACCACACCATTGACGCGGAGCGGGTTCTCGGAAGCGCATGAAGGCGAAGCGGGCCTCCTCGGAGAGGTAGACAGCGGAAAGACTCAAGCGGAAAAAGAAGGTTTAACACACGAACTGATATTTACCTGCGCCGGCATGAGCCAAGAACCAAAGGAAGCGTTCCAGGCAGAAGGGAACAAAATAAAACTGGATGAACTGCAAGTGTCATTCCTGGGTGAAACCCATCCTGCCTGCCTCGAAGGCAAAGCCACGTTCAAGCTCGAACCCAGCAAAGAATTCTCTGTCCGCTGATCCATCGCTTGACGAACGGGACGGGTCGCTGCCCTTGTGGGCAAGCGAACTCGTCCCGTTCGATCTCGCTCCACCCTCACTCCCACGCTCCCGCCTGTTCCCTGCTAAGGCCTTGAAGTTTCATAACCCAAAGGCCGCAGAGATGGAATCCCGCCCCGTCGAGCGAGCCTTCGGCAGGCTCAAGAATGATGGAGTCTCGCACTGCTCAGGGTGCGCGGGATTGAGCGCGCCAGGGACCAAGGAGGTCGATCACGGCGATAGCGATGTGATCTCGCCTGCCGGCGGCGCGTTGCGTAGGCGACTACCAAGCTCGCGCATCACGAGGTCGGCTGCGGCCTCGGGCGTGTAGCCCTGCGGCAGATCGGTCACGAGTGCGTTGAGGTCGCGGCGAAAGCTGGGGGTCGCTAGCTTCGCCGCTAGGTTGTCGCGCAGCTCGGGGAAGCTGAAGGTCGCGCTCCCCATGTAGTGGTTGAAGCCTGCGACTACCTGCTCCGGATCGGCTTGCAGCACGGTGAGACCGAGCCACAGGTCGAATAGGTCGCGGCCCTTGCTGCGCTGGTAGAGCGCGCGAAGCTTGGTCGCGAGCATCTCCTCCCGCTGGAAGGTGAGGATGTCGGCGGTGCCGCTCCACCACGATGTCTCCACCGTGTGTGTGAGGTTCGTGCGGGGTTTGAACGGCTCTGTCTCGGCGATGTTCATCTCGACCTTAATGCGAATCCGGCCGATGCCTTCGGTCGGCTCGCCGTCGAGATAGACGTGGACCATCTGTCCGGATCGCTGGCGGCTCGACACGGTAAGGCCGACGCGATCGGCGACGCCCGCGAGCGCTTGCGTGTAGGGCTTGATCCCCGTTCGCGTCGAGCGAACGTAGTCGAGGTCCTCGGAGTAGCGCAGCGAGGTGGGGAGGTGGAGCTTGTGCAGGCAGGTCCCACCGCGCATCACCAACTCTGGACCGAGTACCTCATCGGCGGCGATCTCGATCATGAGGCGCGAGAGCAGCAGATCTTGCTCGACCTGCACAGGATTCGGCCACGGCGCCTTTGAGCGCCAAGCGATCAGAGCAGGGCGGTCGATCACAGATCTGGCTCCACGCTGGTGTTGACCTGTAGGTTCCAGCTTGGGTCTATCGGGCCGCGAGCGGGGAGCGCGCGGACAAGTCGCGTTGGGTAGGTGTCGGAGGCAAGAGCAGCCTCGCGCAGGGGCTGAAGGTCGAGGTCGTCGCGGAACTGGTCGAGCAGCCATCCCAACCGCCGGGCGACAGAACGCGAGCGCGTCATCGCCAGCCGTGCTAGCTCGGCCACGTCGATATCGCCGATCGCAACGATTACGGTGGCGAGGTTGTTCAGTCCGCCGGCCTCGTCGGGGTGGACGATCAGATCGACGAGCGTTGTCTCGCGGGTCGCAATCCGCAGGCGTCCGGTATCGACCTGGAGCTCCTCGACCGCCATTTGGCCGAGATGCTCGTTGACGTAGAAGCGCAGACGAACTCGCTTTATGTCCCGATTGGGCATATGTCGATCGACCATCACTTGGAAGACCTGTGGCGCTTGGTGGGACGCTCCGTGCATCGCGGCGGCCGTGAGCAGGCTCACGTAATAGCTGCGCCCCAGGGCGCACATCATCCCATCAATGAACAGTTCGCCGGGGAGGACGCCCCATGACCTGTACTCCGGGGGCACCACGACATAGAACCCACGCGCAGGGGAAAACAAAGCGCCACGGCGGCGCAAACGAGCGAGTCCTGGGTATACATGCGCGAGAGGCACGCTGGCAAGCTCGGCTGCCTCGGCTGCGGTCAGCCAGTAGCGACCCTCGGAGACGAGGGCATCGGGAAGCTCGGCTAGAGACGGCATATATGGCATTCTAACGTTTGTCGTTAGTTAGCGCAATTAGGCGTTTTTCGTGTCACAGGACGGCTTTGATCCACCAGAAGCCGTACACCGGCACCGTCGAGACGACGCAGGCCAGAAGGCCGAGTTGCGACATCTAAGCTGGGCTGTGGCTGCATCAGGACTGACCTCCTGGTGTCGCGGCCCCCAGCAGACCACAATCTGCGCGGGGGCCAACTTGTAGGTAGTTGCGACTTATAGTGTATGGACTCATAGTAGTCAAGACGCAAGGCTTGCGACTTGTCCGCAATCTCGCCCCTCCACGCCGCCTTTGGGAACGCACTCCGTGAGTTGCGCGCCGAGCACGGCGTATCCCAGGAAGCCGTTGCGCTTGAGGCTGGGTTGAATCGTGGCTACTACAGCGGCGTGGAGCGAGGCGTCCGCAACGTCTCGCTCACCAACATTGCCAAGATCGCCAATGCGCTCGGGGTTGCCACATCTGACGTGCTGGCGCGAGCCGAGGCAAACTCAGGCAAGCACCAGTCGTAGCGGCGGCCTTGATAGCGAGGGACCAGTTCGCTAAAGTGCTCCTAGTAAGGAGTGATTTATGCCAAAGACCGCCGACAGCCCCCTGCTCACACGCCGCGAGGCGGCCGAGATCACCGGCCTATCGATCGGCGTCCTGGACAAGGCGATCGAGCAAAAGATCGTGACGGTCTATAGGCGCGGCAATCAGAGCTTGCTGCGTAGCGACGACCTGGCAGTGGTCGTGCTCCTACAGAACACCACGCTCCCTCTGCCAATCACAGTCAAGCGACAAATCAAGCGCTGGGTGCATGACACCAAGCCCTACCGTGCGACTGAGAGCGCCGAGTTGTCCATCAGCGACGCCCTGATCGTCAGGTGGCTTCCCGCTGCCAGCGACACAATCAAGGCAGCCGAAACGTATGCCAAGCTGCGCGATCAATGGATCGAGTCCGACCCACAGATCAAGGGAGGCGAGCCCGTGATCCGGGGAACCCGGATCGGCGTGCGCGGTGTCGCGCAGCGCATGGACGAAGGGGAGAGGGTGGAGGCCCTAATGGAGGACTATCCCCAGATTCCTGCGGAGGTGTTTCGCGCAGCCCGCACGTACGCGAACGCGCATCCGCGACGGGGACGCCCCGTAAGGCCCTGGCGCGACTCAAATGAAGCTCTGGATAGACGAGGACCTGTCGCCAACACTCGTTGAAGCTGCACATTGCCGTGGGCTGGACGCCGCCTGCAACCGCGATCGAGGCTTGCTAGGCGGCTCAGATGTCGAAGTTCTACGCCGTTGTATTGATGAGGACCGAACGCTCGTCACGAACAACTTCGGCGACTTTCGCCGACTCTGCGAAACGCGCCTGGTTCATCCTGGCCTTCTCGTGATGCCAACAGTCGCGCGCGATGCGCAGAAGCGATTGCTCGATATCGCGCTTAACCACATCGAGCGGCAAACGACTCAGAGCGGTGCCACGGACTCTGGCGAGTTCATGATCAATCGCGTTGTCGAGATCGATGAAGAGAGTGTCTGCACCGACTTTCCGCTTCCAAGTTAGTGCCAGGCGCTCACATGCCACGGGGACTGTTCGTCTGGGGTGTCGGAGGAACCGATGAGAGTTGAAGCCGATTGGTTTCGGGTCAGGTGGAGTTCTGGATTACTCGGAGTGGTTTAGGCCATCGTTTGGGCCACTGAGCCCCAAGACGTCTAATGCGAACCCTGAGCCGGTCGAGCAAAACAGCTCATTTGTAGGTACTTCGGACACGCGCCCGGCAAGATTCGAACTTGCGACTTCCCGCTCCGGAGGCGAGCGCTCTATCCACTGAGCTACGGGCGCAACGGACGCCGTTGACGGGGCGTCTTTGCCGACAGAGCTTACCGCCGAGTGGAAGCCGTGATCGCTACCGTTGCGCTCATGGACCTGTCTCTGTTCTTCGCGGGCACGGGCGGCTCGGTGCCGAGCCATCGGCGGGGGCTGCCGGCGATCCTTCTGCGCCGCGGCGGCGACCGGCTGCTATTCGACTGCGGCGAAGGCACGCAGCGCCAGTTGATGCGCTCGGTTGGGCTTGCGGATGTGGGCTGCGTATTCATCACGCATTTCCATGCCGACCATTGGCTTGGCTTGCCCGGGATGCTGAAGTCCTTTGCGCTGCGCGAACGCGAGCAGCCTCTGGCGATCTACGGGCCTCCCGGCCTGGCCCAGCTAATGGAGCAGACACGCTTCATCTATGGCCGGCTCCCGTACGAGCTGCGATTCACAGAGCTCGAGGCCGACGACGATGTTGCGTTCGACGGCTATGCCGTGGCGCCAATCAGGGTGAGCCACCACGCTAACAGCGCCTATGGCTATGCGATCGTCGAGGACTCCCGCCCAGGCCACCTCGACCCCAAGCTCGCCGAGCAGCTCGGCGTCACGCCGGGACCAGACTTTGGCAGGCTCACGCGTGGGGAGACGGTCGCCGGGGTGAGCCCAGAGCAGGTTATGGGGCCCACACGCGAGGGTCGCAAGATCGTGATCTCTGGGGACACGTCACCGTGCGAGATGTTGACGCTGGCCGCGCACGAAGCCAACCTGCTGGTACACGAGGCTACGTTCGCCGAGGAGGAGTTGGAGCGTGCGCGCCAAACCGGTCATTCCACCGCGCGGCAGGCGGCGCAAGTCGCGCACGACGCGGAGGTACGGCTACTAGCACTCACGCACATCTCCACGCGCTATCCGGGTGGAGATCTGCGCGAAGAGGCCCGCTCGGTGTTTGCCGCGACGGAGGCCCCGCGCGATTTCGACACGATCGACGTTCCCTTCCCGGAGAAGGGCCCGGCTGAACTGATCCGCTGGTCGGAGCGTCGTGCTCACGAGCAGACGGCCGGCTCACCCTCGGGGGAGCCTCAGCTGAGCGAGACATCCACGGAGCCCGTCGCCACACCTTGATACAGTCGCCCTGCTGCTCCTTCAACCCGGTCCGGCGAGGCCAGGAAGGAAACGAATGCAAGACGGGAAGATCGTCCTCGGCGAGGACCAGATTGCGCGGGCGCTGGTGCGTATCGCGCATGAGATAGACGAGCGAAACCCGACCCCTTCCACAGTCGCTCTCGTCGGCATCCATCGTCGCGGAGCGATCCTGGCCCAGCGCCTTCAGCTGCTGCTGGCCGAGCTCTTGCAAGAAGACGTCCCGCTCGGGGACCTCGACATCGGCTTTTACCGCGATGACGTCGCCTCGCGTCCGCAGGCGCCCGTCGTGCATGCCTCGCACATCGACTTCGACCCTACCGAGCGCACGATCGTGATTGTTGACGACGTGCTCTACACGGGGCGCACCGTGCGTGCCGCGATCGAGGCGCTATTTGACTACGGCCGTCCCGAGCGTGTGCAATTGGCGGTGCTCGCTGACCGCGGACATCGGGAGCTGCCGATCCGCCCGGACTATGTCGGCAAGAACCTGCCTACCGCACGCGAGGAGTATGTCAGCGTGCGCGTCCGCGAGCTGGACGGCATCGACGAGGTGGCGATCGGGCGTGCCACGGTGGGGGCGGGCGCGTGAACCACCTGCTCTCAATCGAGGATCTCGACCGTGAGACGATCGAGCGGATCGTCCAGCAGGCTTCGCGCTTTGCCGAGGTCTCCGACCGCGAGATCAAGAAGGTGCCGGCCTTGCGCGGGCGGATGGTGCTCAACCTCTTCTATGAGGCCTCCACGCGCACGCGCAGCTCCTTCGAGCTGGCTGCCAAGCGCCTCTCCGCGGACGTCGTCAACTTCGTCTCAAGCGGCTCGAGTGTCGAGAAGGGTGAGTCGTTGAAGGACACCGTTTTGACGCTAAGCGCGCACAAGCCCGACGCAATCGTGATCCGCACCCCGTGGGCTGGAGCCGCCGAGCTTGTCTCGGGCTGGACCAACGCGGCGATCGTCAACGCCGGCGACGGCAAGCACGAGCACCCTACGCAGGCGCTGCTGGACGTCTACACGCTGCAGCGCCGCCTCGGCCCGCTCGACGGGACGTCGATCTGGATCGTGGGAGACGTCGCGCATTCGCGCGTCGCGCGTTCGAACATCCTTGCTTTTCAGCGCATGGGCGCGAAGGTTACGGTTGCCGGGCCGCCGACTCTGATCCCGCGTGGAATCGAGCAGCTGGGCTGCGAGGTGCGCTACACGCTCGACGATCTGGCCGAAGCAGATGTGGTGTACGCCTTGCGCATGCAGCACGAGCGCATGAACGAGTCGTGGGTGCCGTCGCTTCGCGAGTACGCCGCCTGCTTTCAGATCAACGCGCGCCGGCTATCTCCGCGACAGTTGCTCATGCACCCGGGTCCGGTCAACCGCGGCGTGGAGCTCTCAGGCGAGGTGGCCGACTCGCCGCAGGCGCTGATCACCGCGCAGGTCGAGGCCGGCGTGGTCGTGCGCATGGCGGTCCTTTATGAGCTGCTGTCGGGCTCGCGCGTATTCCGTCCCGTCCCCGAGCCACAACTGGCGTGAACGCCAGCCCGAACATGACTGGCCCGCATCGAGTGAGGCTCGCGTGAAGGCCATTCCAGCGCTGGTGCATGGTATGAGCGCCGAGGCCAACTTGCTGATCGCTGGCGCGCACGTGCTCGATCCGCGCAGCGACCTCGACGAGCCGGCTGATGTGCTCGTGCGTGGCGGGCAGATCGTCGAGATCGCCGCCGCCGGCGAGCTGAGCGCTGGCGGCGACACCGAGGTGGCCCAGGGCGAGGGCAAGCACCTGCTGCCCGCCTTCGTCGATCCGCATGTGCACCTGCGCAGCCCGGGCCAGGAGCACAAGGAGGACTTGGAAACCGGCACGCGCGCAGCCGCCGTTGGTGGCTTCTGCGCGGTGATCGCCATGCCCAATACAGACCCCGTGATCGACTCGGCACCGCTGTTGCGCTCGCTGCGCGAGGCGGCCACCAGGGAGGCACGTGTGCCCGTCGGCTTCCTGGCCGCGATCACACGAGGCCTTGCGGGCGGGGAGTTGACCGAGATGGCCGAGCTGATGGGGGAGGGCGCGCTTGGCTTCACCGACGACGGGCGTCCGGTGGCAAGCGCCGGTGTGCTGCGCAAGGCGCTTCAGTACCAGCGCTTGTGTGGCGGTGTGCTCACGCTGCATGAGGAGGACCCTTCGCTTTCCCACGGCGGTTCGATGCACGAGGGCGCCGTCAGCGCGGCGCTCGGTATCGGCGGCATCCCAAGCGTGAGCGAGTCCACGATGGTCGCCCGCGACGCTGAGCTGGCCGGCTATGAGGACGGGCGCGTGCATTTCCAGCACCTCAGCTGCGCCGCGTCGGTGCACGCTGTCGCCGCGGCGAAGGAACGCGGCTTTCGCGTCAGCGCCGAGGTCACTCCCCATCACCTGCTGCTCTGCGACGAGCACGTGCGCTCGATGGACACGCGCATGAAGATGAACCCACCGCTGGCAAGCGAGGCCGATCGTCTGGCGCTGATTGAGGGCTTGCGCTCAGGCACGATCGACTGCGTCGCGACCGACCATGCCCCACATGCGCGCCACGAAAAGGAGGTCCCCTTCGAGCAGGCTCCGATGGGCACGACGGGCCTTGAGACAGCCTTCGCCGCACTGCACACCGAGCTTGTGCTGCCGGGGACGATCGGGCTCGCGCTGCTTGTCGAGCGGATGACCGCCGGGGCCGATCTCTTCGGTCTGCCGACTCCGCGCATCGCGGTGGGCGAGCCGGCGAACCTCACCCTTTGCGACCTCTCCGCCGAGTGGGTGGCAGGCGAGCACGGCTGGGAGAGCCGCTCAGAGAACTGCTGCTTCGCCGGGCGACGTCTCACCGGACGTGTGCTTATGACAGTGGCGGCCGGCGCTGTGGCCTACCGCAAGCCTGCTTTCTCGGTGGTGGGCTCATGATCCATGGGTGCGCATGGCGGCGCTGGGCGGCGTCCTCGGCCGCTTGTGTGCGGAGCACACTGCGCGTCCTGCGTCCTCATATGGGGGTTGGTTTGTCAAGTGGGCGTGTTGGGGTTGCTCGCGTTTTGGCGGGTGTGGGTGTGGGGCGTGCGGTGTTCTCGGGGCGTCACGGGCGGTGTCTGGGCGTGTCGAGTGCTGTTTCAGCCTCATATGCGAGGGCTGGGTACCTCATGACCGCCGATTCGTCGCGGGGCGCGCAGTCTTGTGGCGGGCGCGGCCAGCACCTTGGTGGTGTTGGTTGCCCGAGGACGCAGCGCGGGCCCGCTAGCCGCGACAGGCCAGGTCCCGGTGGTTCCCGTGTCGCCCCGACAGCACCGTCGTTGCTGGCGGGGAGTGGTGTTGTGGGTTGGTGTTCAGGTGAGTTGGCCGACCTCCCAGGCGAACGCGGCGAGCTCGCGTGCGAGCGCGATCGTGACGATGTTCGCGGGCTTACCGCGCTCCAGGCGCAACCGCTTGTATTGGTGGTGCAGGCGTCGTTGGGCACGCCACGCGATCTCGCACGCGCGGGGGTCTTGGCCGTCTTGGCGACGCTTGAGGACCGTCCCGATCGCTGGGGTGTGACGGTAGTGGTGTGCTGCCTCGACGAGCAGTCTGCGGGCGTGTGGGGAGCCGGCCTTGGTGATCGGACCGCGACGGGTCTGCTCGCCGGAGGAGTGCTCGCTGGGAACGATCCCGAGATAAGAAGCGAGTGTGGCGGGGTGCTTGAAGCGGTGGAAGTCGCCGATCTCGGCGCACAAACCGAACGCGGTAGTCGAGTTGATACCGCGCATGCAGCGCAGAGCAGCGATCGTGGTCGCCCATGGGCTCTCACCCCAGGTCTCTTCGATCGCGCCATCGAGCGCGCAGCGACGTTGTTCGAGCGCACGAACACCCGTCACATAATCGGCGAGCACCGCACGCGAGGGAGCGTCATCGAACTCCAGTTGCTTCAGCCACTTCCAGTGCGCGAGCGTCCAGTTGCTCCCCGGGCCGGGAAAACGTATGTCGCGGCGCAAGAGGAGCTTCCCGAGACGGTGACGGGCGCGCATCAGATCACCACGCGCTGCCTCTCGGCAACGAGCGAGGTCACGGTAGCTCTCTTCCTCAATGGTGGGTACGCGCACGAAGGAAAGCTCTCCGGCGGCCAACAGCCGCGCCAAACGCTCCGCGTCGCGACGGTCGGTCTTGATCCGCTCGTGCGGGCGACGCAGGATCGAACCGGGGGCGCAGACACGAACATCCAGTCCCAGCTCGGCGGCTGCCCTCGCGAGCCCGTACCCCATCGGGCCAGCCTCATACGTCGCAAGCACTCTCCCTCCGAGCCCCCGCAGATACCCAATAGTCTCGCTCGGCGGCCCGTTGACCCTCCGGAACGTCAGCTCGCCCGTTGCGAGTTCCAGCGCAGCGGCCTGCGTCGCCGTCCCGTGCACATCCAACCCGACGACCGTCCTATCGTTCAGCATGTCGGCACCTCCCATGACTCAGGGTGTCGGCCGGAGGGCCATCCTCCAGCCCAGTCCCCGCACACTCATGCGCGGGGTGCCGACCATCACTACCGCTCACACCGATCGACACAACCCATACGGTCTTGCCCAACTTGCCCTGCGCACTCATGGAAGCTGGTTACGGCGAGCGGAAGAGCCGTATGAGCCTGCTGAAACGAGAGGAGGCGGTGCTGGTCGTGGTGGACGTACAGGAGGGTTTTCGCTCTTACGCGAGCTTTGAGGCGGTGGCGCAAGCGTGCTCGAAGCTGGTGCGCGCCGGGCGGATCCTCGACGTACCGCGAATCGTCAGCGAGCAATATCCAAAGGGTCTAGGTCACACGGCACCTGAGGTCGCGCTGGAGGACGAGCCGCGCATCGAGAAGACCGTCTTCTCGGCCGCCAGAGCCGACGGCTTCGATCTGAGTGGACGCACGCAGGCGATCGTGTGCGGGATCGAGACGCACGTGTGCGTCTCCCAGACCGCCCACGACCTGCTCGAGCGTGGGATCGAAGTGCACGTGCCGGCCGACGCCGTCGGCTCGCGCCACGAGCTCGACAACGAACGTGGCTTGGAGCGTCTGGAGCGCGCGGGCGCGGTGGTGAGCACTGTCGAGTCGGTCCTGTTCGAGCTCTTGGGCCGTGCGGGCACACCCGAGTTCAAGCAAGTCCAGAAACTAATCATTTGATGACATCGAACGAGGCATACGTGCTACTCGAGGATGGCACCATTTTCGAGGGCGAAGCGTGTGCCGCCGAGGCACACGCGGTAGGTGAGGTGGTGTTCACCACTGGCATGTCCGGCTACCAGGAGTCGGTCACCGATCCCTCGTTTGCCAGTCAGCTGATCACCTTCACCTATCCCCACATCGGCAACTACGGGGTGAGCGCGCGCGCGATGGAGTCAGAGCGCATCTGGGCTCGCGCGGTGATCATGCGCGAGGCGTGCAACCGCGAGGACGCGCCCGAGGCAGAGCGTGGCTGGCTGGATTGGCTGCGCGACTGCGAGGTGCCCGCAATCAGTGGAGTGGACACGCGTGCGCTGGTGCGCCATATTCGCGAGGCGGGTGCGATGCGCGGCGGCATCTTTCCGCAGAGCATCGCTGAGGATGAGGCGCGCGCGCTGATCGGCGCCGAGCCGTCGATGACAGGGCTGGATCTCGCCTCGGTTGTCACGCCGATGGAGGCCAGCGTCCGCGGAGAAGGCAACGGGCCGCTGATCGCTGTGCTCGATACGGGCATCAAGTCATCGATCGTGCGCAACCTGGTAGAGCGTGGCGCGCGCGTGGCGCTCTATCCATGTTCGACTTCAGCCGAGCGGCTGCTCGGGGACGATCCCGATGCGGTATTCGTCGCCAACGGCCCAGGAGATCCAGCGGCGCTCGGCTATGTGGTCGACACGGTGCGCGAGATTGTCGGCAAGAAGCCAGTGTGGGGCATCTGCCTCGGCCACCAGCTGCTGTGTCGTGCGCTGGGCCTCCAGACCTACAAGCTCCCCTTCGGCCATCGCGGCGCCAACCACCCGGTCAAGGACCTGCAGACGGGCCACGTTGAGATCACATCCCAGAACCACGGTTTCGCGGTGCTAGGCCCGGGCGGTGCACGCACGCTGCGACACGATGAGCCAGTGCGCTGGGACACAGACTTCGGCACAGCCCAACTGACGCACGTGAATCTGTACGACCGCACGGTCGAGGGCTTCGAGCTGCTGGACGTGCCCGGCGGCGCGGTGCAATATCACCCTGAGGCCGGCCCAGGACCGCACGACAGCCTGCACCTGTTCGACCGTTTCCTAGAGCGGATCGCTGCCGCGTGATGCCGGTGCGCAAGATCGCCTGTTTTTTGGAGGAGGGGACCCCCTCCGGGGGTCCCGGTTGGGCGTTCCTGGTCTGGATCGAGGGCCGGGTGTAAATGCCTCGGCGCGATGACATCAAGACGATCTTGATCCTGGGATCGGGTCCGATCGTGATCGGACAGGCCGCCGAGTTCGACTACTCCGGCGTGCAGGCGTGCAAGGTGTTGCGCGAGGAGGGCTACAGGGTCGTGCTGGTCAACTCCAACCCGGCCACGATCATGACCGACCCGGAGTTCGCCGACGCCACCTATGTCGAGCCACTGTTGCCCGGCCCACTCACGCAGATCATCGAGCGCGAGCGCCCCGACGCGCTGTTGCCAACCCTCGGTGGACAGACGGCGCTGAACCTGGCAAAGGCGTTGCACGACGACGGCACGCTGGAGCGTTACGGGGTCGAGCTGATTGGTGCCAACTACGACGCGATCACGTGTGCGGAGGATCGCGAGCTGTTCGCCGAGGCGATGGCAAAGGCTGGACTGAAGATGCCCGAAAGCGCGATTGCCACGACGCTCGACGAGGCACGTGCCGCGCTGCCGCGACTCGGGCTGCCCTGCATCGTGCGCCCAGCCTTCACACTCGGCGGACGGGGAGGAGGCATCGCTCGCACAGATGAGGAGTTCGAGCTGATCGCCGCACGCGGCATCGAGGCCTCGCCGATCGGGCAAGTGCTGCTCGATCAGTCCGTCCTCGGCTGGGGCGAGTTCGAGTTGGAGGTGATGCGCGACAAAGCCGACAACGTCGTGATCGTCTGCTCGATCGAGAACATTGACCCGATGGGCGTGCACACGGGAGACTCGGTGACGGTCGCTCCGCAGCAGACCCTTACCGACGCGCTCTACCAGCAGTTGCGCGACCAGGCGATCACGGTTATCCGCGCCGTGGGCGTGGAGACCGGCGGCTCGAATGTGCAGTTCGCCGTCAACCCCGAGACCGAGGAGATCCTCATCATCGAGATGAACCCGCGCGTCTCGCGCTCCTCGGCGCTTGCCTCCAAGGCGACGGGCTTCCCGATCGCAAAGATCGCCGCGCGCCTAGCTGTCGGCTACCTGCTTGAGGAGATCACCAACGACATCACGGGCGTGACGCCGGCGAGCTTCGAGCCGACGATCGACTACGTCGTCGTCAAGTGGCCGCGCTTTGCCTTCGAGAAGTTCCCCGGCGCCGTGCCGACGCTCTCGACGCACATGAAGTCGGTGGGCGAGGCGATGGCGATCGGACGCACCTTCTCCCAGGCTTTCTCGAAGGCGCTGCGCTCGCGCGAGCTTGACAAGCCGCCGCGTCTGGAGGCTCTCAGCGACCAAGAGCTACTCGACGGCCTGCTCACGCCGACGGCCGACCGCTATGAGACGATCCTCGAGCTGTTCGCCCGCGACGTCGGGATCGCCCCGATCCACGAGCGCACCTCGATCGACCGATGGTTCCTGGCAGAGCTGCAGCAGATCGCCAAGGATCCGCAGGCCAGCTTCGCCGGCGAGCGCTCGTTCAAGTCGGTCGATACCTGTGCCGCCGAGTTCCCGGCACGCACCCCGTACTACTACTCCGGCTGGGAGCGCAAAGCGGCTCATGAGGTAACGAGGGGCGAGCGCCCCTCGGTCATGATCCTTGGCGCGGGCCCCAACCGCATCGGCCAAGGCATCGAGTTCGACTATTGCTGCGTGCACGCCGCGATGACAGTGCGCGAGTCAGGCCGCGACGCGGTGATCGTCAACTGCAACCCGGAGACGGTCTCGACCGACTACGACACATCCGACCGTCTCTACTTCGAGCCGCTCACGCTCGAGGATGTGCTTGGCGTGATCGAGGTGGAGCAGCCTGAGGGCGTAATTGTCCAGTTCGGCGGCCAAACCCCTCTGAAGTTGGCTGCCGGCCTGGTCGAGGCAGGCGTGCCGCTACTCGGCACGAGCGTCGACGCGATCGACCTGGCGGAGGATCGTGGCCGCTTCGGCGAGCTGCTGGATCGACTCGGCTACCAGGCACCGCCATATGCGACGGCCTGCTCGGTCGAGGAAGCGCTAGCCAAGGCCGAGCAGGTCGGATTCCCGCTGCTCGTGCGGCCCTCCTACGTGCTCGGCGGCCGGGCGATGGAGATCGTCTATTCAAGCGACGGGCTCGCCGACTACCTCCAGAGAGAGCTACCAGCCGCGGACACGCGAGCGGAACGAACTTCAAATCCTCAAAATCAACAGGCATCGAACCTCAGCGACGCGCCCTCCAGACCCACCATCTTCCTTGACCGTTTCCTCGAGAACGCGGTCGAGGTCGACGTTGACGCGCTGTGCGACGGCCACGAGGTGTGGATCGGTGGCATCATGCAGCACGTCGAGGAGGCCGGTGTGCACTCTGGCGACTCTGCCTGTGTCCTGCCGCCGCACTCGCTCGGCGAGGAGATGCTCGAGCAGATCCGCGCCGCCACGCGCGACATCGCGCTCGGCGTCGGCGTCGTGGGCCTGATGAACGCGCAGTACGCGATCCACGAGGGCCGCCTGTACGTGATCGAGGCCAACCCGCGCGCCTCGCGCACCGTCCCGTTCGTCTCAAAGGCGGTCGGCCTGCCCTTGGCCAAGCTCGCCTGTCGCATCATGCTCGGCGAGCGCATCGCCGAGCTCGCTTTGCCAAGCGGGCACGAGGGCGTCGGTTTCGGCGAGCACGTCTCCGTCAAGGAGGCCGTATTGCCCTTCGACCGCTTCGACGGCGCGGACTCGCTGCTCGGCCCGGAGATGCGCTCGACCGGCGAGGTGATGGGCATCGCGCGCGACTTCCCCACAGCGTTCGCCAAGGCCCAGGCCGCCGCCGGCTCGCCGCTGCCAAATGCCGGTACGGCCTTCATCACGGTCACCGACTCGGACAAGCCGGGTGTCTTCGCGGTCGCGCAGATCCTGCACGACAACGGCTTTCGCATCCTCGCCACCAGCGGCACCGCCGAGGCAATCGCACGCATGGGCGTGCCGGTCAAGACGATCAACAAGATCGGCGAGGGCTCCCCGCACGTCGTCGACTGGATCGAGCGCGGAGAGGTCAACCTGATCGTCAACACGCCCACGGGATCAGGCGCGCGCAGCGACGGTTGGGAGATCCGCCGCTCGGCGATCGCCCACGGCATCCCGTGCCTGACGACGCTCTCGGCGGGTGTCTCGGCCGCCCGCGCTATCGCCCAGGCGATCAAGCTCGGCGAGCCCGACGTGCTCTCCCTGCAGGAGTTGCACGGTGGCTCTGACAGCTCCAACCAGGCACAGGCGGCGTGAGCGAGCGCAAGCCGGCTCCCCTCGGTCGGCGGTTGCTTACCGTCACCGAGAACAAATCGCTCGGCGCGTATCGCGTACTGAAGGCCGCCGATCCCCATGGGCCGGAACCTGGGGCGGGACAGTTCGCGATGCTTGCAACCGCCGAGCGTTGGGGGGCAGGCGAGGACGAGCGCCCCTACCTACCACGAGCCTTCTCATACGCGCGCTTTCAAGACGGCGAAGCACACTTCCTGCTTGAGGACGTCGGTCCCGGCACTCGGCGGTTGTCCGAGTTGGACGCAAGAGAGCACCTATGGGTGCTCGGTCCGTTGGGTCGCGGCTTTGTGATGCCTGAAGACAGACGTCGTGCGCTGCTCGTCGGTGGCGGCGTCGGTATCGCCCCACTTGCGATCCTGAGCGACGAATTGCGAGTGGGAGCGACATCCGCAACCGTGCTGCTCGGCTTCCGCGACAGCGCCCATGCTGAGGGCGCCACTCTGCTCGAGGATGCCGTCCTTGCGAGCGACGACGGATCCGTCGGCCATCACGGCCGTGTCACCGAGCTTCTGCGGGCCGAGCTTGATCGCGACGCACAGGCGACCGTCTACGCCTGCGGTCCACCACCCATGCTGGAGTCGGTGCGCGCGCTGTGCGCTGAGCGCGAGGTGCCGGCCCAGTTGGCTCTGGAGGCCGGCATGGCCTGCGGTTTCGGCGCCTGCTACGGCTGCGTAGTGCCGGCACGCGAGGGCTACTTGCGCGTATGCGTAGATGGCCCGGTAGTGGATGCGTCCGAGCTCGAGCAGGTATCCGATCACGCGGGAGCCCCAGGATGAGCGTCGAGTTCTGTGGCATCGAGCTGGCCCATCCGGTGATCAACGGCTCTGGCACCTTCGATGCGATCGCCGCGCGTCGCGCATTCGGCAAAGCGCTCGACGAGGAGTTCCCGTTCGCCGCATACGTTTCCAAGACGATCACGCTCGCGCCACGAGCTGGTAACCCGCCGCCACGGCTGTGGGAGGCCCAAGCCGGCCTGGTCAATTCGATCGGGTTGCCCAACAAGGGCCTGGAGCGCTATGTCGCAGAGGATCTTCCAGAGCTCGCGCGACTGCCCGTCCCACTCATAACCAACGTGATGGGATCGACCACCGAGGAGATCGCGGCGCTGCTGCAGGCATGTGACGCACGTGGGGAGATAGCGGCGGTGGAGCTGAACGTCTCCTGCCCCAATGTTCAAACGGGCCTTGACATCGGCGCGGACCCGGTCGCACTGGAGCGTGTGCTGCGCGCCGTCCGAGCGGAGCTGCACAAGCCACTGATCGTCAAGCTGACTCCCAATTGCGCAGACGTCTCAGCTTGCGCGTTGGCTGCCCAGGAAGGCGGTGCCGATGCCGTTTCGCTGATCAACACGTTGCGCGCCACCGCGCTCACACCCGACCGGTACAAACGAACCCATGGCCCGCCGGACCCCTGGCTCGGCGGCGGCACCGGCGGCCTGTCGGGTGCCGCCATACGCCCGGTCGCGCTCGCCCAGGTAGCGGCGGTGGTCAAGCGCGTCGCGATCCCCGTGGTCGGGATGGGTGGCGTGCAGAGCGCGCTCCATGCTCGTCAATTCCTCGATGTCGGCGCGCGGCTCGTGGCGATCGGGACTGAGACTTTTCGCGACCCTTCGCTCGCTAGGCGGATCGCCACCGAGTTGGATCGCGTACCCAACTCGGCAGAGGCGGCAATTCGCGCATAGACAGGCCATTTCCAGTGCTCGCCTAAGGTATCTCGACCTCCACCTATGTCTTCTTGAATGTCAGCATCGGTCGTCTTTAGTGGCTGGAAAACCCCTGCAAACGGGCCTCGCCACCATCCACCATCCTCGACGTAGCTATAGCTCAACCTGAGCTTTATACGAATTAACCGGGTTGGTCTTGAACGGGGCGCTCGGGTCTGTAGACTCGCCGCCCATGCCAACCGCGACGGGCCCGATGTCTTCGACCATGACCTCCAAGCCGTCTGCGGCCCCAGAGCGGTCGCTAAATCAACGTATGGACGCGCTTGCGCGCGCCAACCTCATCCGCACCGAGCGCGCGCAGCTCAAGCGCGACCTGAAGGCCGGCCGACTCTCGATCCACACGCTGCTCCTGAACCCGCCGGAGTACGTCGAGACGGCCAAGGTCTTCGACATGCTGCTTGCCGTCCCCAAGTACGGCCGCGTCAAGGTCAACAAGATCCTCGCTCACTGTCGTATCTCGCCGAGCAAGACGATCGGCGGGCTCTCTGACAGACAACGCAGCGAGCTCGTGTCGCTGCTGCGCCGCTAGACCAGTAACCGCCCGGCCGATCCCTCCCGCCGCTCTCGACATTAGGGTCCCGCGCATGGCACGCGTCTTTGTGATCACCGGGCCGTCCGGCGTGGGGAAGGGAACGCTCATCCGTGGGCTGATGGAGCGCCTCCCACAGCTCGAGCTGTCGGTGTCGGCAACCACGCGCTCGCCGCGACCGGGCGAGCAGGACGGAGTTGACTACCACTTCCTCTCAGGCGTCGAGTTCGAGCGCCACGTGCAGGGCGGCGACTTCGTCGAGCACGCCGACTACGCCGGCCGTCGCTATGGCACGTTGCGCAGCGAGCTGGAGCAACGGGTCGCCGCCGGAGCGCCGGTGGTGCTCGAGATCGAGGTTCAGGGTGCCCGTCAGGTGCGTGCCGCGATGCCCGAGGCGGTGCAGGTCTTCATCGCCCCGCCGTCGCTCGATGCTTTGCGCACCAGGTTGATCGGTCGCGGTACGGACGCAAGCGTTGAGGTCGAGCGTCGCCTCGCAGTCGCCGAGCAGGAGCTGGCCGCGCGCGACGAGTTCGGTCATGTAGTCATCAACGACCGTCTGGAAGATGCGCTCGATGAACTGGTGGCGATCGTCTCTGCCGAGTTGGGCTAGACGCGGTCGACCCCAAGACGCAGTTGAACCCGGATCGAACCCGGGATCAAACCCCGTAAAGCTCGACCGACAATGCTTTGAACGCTCGCTCGAAGACTCGTGTAGGTCGATTCGCGAGGGTGACGGCTACACTGCAAGTCCACCACGAAAGGCCCCCTGCTCACCATGATGACCTCACCCCGTATCGACCGTCTGCTCGACAACGTCGACTCCAACTACGCAAGCGTGCTCGTCGCCGCCAAGCGCGCGCGTCAGATCAACAGCTACTACCACAACCTCGGCGAGGGAGCTTTTGAGGAATTCCCGCCGCCAATGATCGAGACCGCCTCCAAGAACTACCTCACGATCGCTCTCGAGGAAGTTGCCGCGGGCAAGATCAAGTATCACTATCGCTGAGCCTGAGAGCGCGGGCGGCGCTGTGCCGTCGCCTCGCCCGGCGCAAGCGTTCTACCAGAGCTTGAGATAAGCGGGCGCGGGGCCTAAGAAGTCAACATGGCACGCATCCTGCTCGGCGTCAGTGGCGGCATCGCCGCCTATAAGGCGCTTGAGCTCATAAGGCTTGCAAGTGGGGCAGGGCACTCGCTGCGCGTCGTGCAGACGCCTACCAGCCGGCGTTTCGTAGGGGAGGCGTCCTTCGCGGCGCTCACGGGTGCGCCGGTGCTCACCGACGAGTTCGAGCACGACCCGGCGCGCGGAGCTTTTCCGGGCCAGGAGCTGCCGGCCCACCAGCCGCTCAGCCATCTGCAGCTGGTGGCCAACGCGGACCTCTACTTGATCGCGCCCGCTTCGGCAAACACGCTGGCAAAGCTTGCCGCTGGCCTCGCCGACAACCTGCTGACCAGTTGCGCGCTCGCCGCCACCTGTCCGGTGGCGCTCGCGCCTGCGATGAACGACCACATGTACGAGCACGCGGCGACACAGGCCAATATCGAGCTGCTGCGCGCCCGCGGTGCGCACATAGTCGAGCCCGGGGTCGGGCGTCTCGCCTCGCTCGGGGAGCGGGGCATCGGGCGTCTGGCCGAGCCGCAGCGGCTGCTCAACGTGTGTGAGGAGCTGCTTCTGAAGGCAGATGCCCCCCGCGCGCGCGGGGGGCATGCCGTTTTCAGAGACACTGACCCTCCAGCAGGTGGCCCCCCCGCAAGCAGCTCGATCGATCGCGGTGAGTGGAGTGGGCTGCACGTGCTCGTCACCGCTGGTGGCACCCGCGAGCCGATCGACAGCGTGCGCTACATCGGCAACAGCTCATCCGGACGGATGGGCTTCGCGCTCGCCGCGACGGCGCACAGACGCGGGGCCGAGGTGACGCTCGTGGCAGCCAACGTCGGGATCGAGGCACCGGCAGGCGTCACGGTCCACCGCGTGCACAGCGCCGCCGAGCTCGAGCAAACCTGCAAGCGAGAGTTCCCGGCTTGCGACGTCCTGCTGATGGCAGCGGCCGTAGCCGACTTCCGTCCCGCATCGCATGCGGACGGCAAGATCAAGAAGGAGGGCCGCTCGCACCTGACGATCGAGCTAGAGGCGACGCCCGACGTGCTCTGCGGACTCTCCGGCCAGCGCCGGCCGGACCAGACACTCGTTGGCTTCGCGGCCGAGCACGGAGCCGACGGACTGGAGCACGCGCGCGCCAAGCTTGTGGGGAAGGGGGTCGATGCAGTGGTCTTCAACGACATCTCGCGCGCCGACATCGGCTTCGACTCGACAGCCAACGAAGTGACGATTCTCACCGCCGAGGAAGACGAGTGCGTCCCGCGAGCCGCCAAGGAGATCGTCGCCGAGCGGATCCTCGATACGGTCGAGCGTCTGCGCAAGGGCTCACGTCGCGAGCCCTAAGGGCGCTTGACTGGGATGCCCTCCCACCCGTGCGCTCGCGGTTAAAGTAGACGCATGGACAGCGTCTACGAGCTCTACCGGCGTGGATGTGACCTGCTCGAGCACGGCGACCACATGGCGGCGATCGTGCCGCTGACGCGTGCGCGCGAGCTAGAGCCCACCAAGACCTCGATCCGCGAGGCGCTTGGGCGCGCGCTGTTCCATGCCCAGCGCTACGAGCGCGCCGCCGAGGAGTTCCAGGCGGTCGCCGTCGCCGCACCTACGAACGACTACGCCCTCTTCTGCTTGGGTCGCTCGATGCAGCTGCTTGGACGCCACCGCGAGGCCTGCCATCCGCTCGCGGTCGCGTGCTCGATGCGACCCAGCCGAGCCGACTACCGTCTCTACCGTGACCGTGCGCGCCGAGACGCCGCGAAATCGTGAGCAGGGTAGCCGACAGTGCTGGCGAGAACCCCCGCTTCAACCATCTAGAAGACCCGATGCTATTCTCGGCTGACAGCTTTCGAGTCGTCGCCCATGCGACGGCTGCAGTACCGAGAGTGGGCGCCCGCCCGCTTTTTTTTACGCCTCATACCCGAAGAGAGAGCCATCAAGTCGATGTCAGCACTGCAGTCTGAGATAGAGGAGTGCCTGGCAGACAGCGAGCCCGCTGTCGAGGTTCTGCTTGCCGAGCTGCTGCCGAATGGCACCCTGCGCGTGTTCATCGACCACCCCGACGGCGTGACGCTTGCGCTGTGCGAGCGCGTTACCGTGCTGCTCGCCGATCTGCGTGAGCGCTATTCGCTGGAGGTCTCCTCGCCGGGCACTGAACGGCCGCTGACCAAGCCCACCCACTTCCGCCGTTATGTCGGTCGCCGCGCCCGCGTGAAGACGCGTGAGGCGCGCGCGATCCCGACAGCCGACTCGGCCGAAGCCGAGCGTCGGGCCAAGAGCTTCACCGGAGAGCTCGTCGGGGTCACCGACAGCGAAATAACACTGGCCGCCGACGGGGGCGTCATCGCGATCCCCTATTCGGAGATCCGTCGTTCGAACCTCGTCGAGGAGTAGGAGAGAAAACCTATGTCACGCGAGATCCTGGAAGCCATGCATGCGCTTGCGCGCGAGAAGGGCATCGAGCCCGAGAAGCTGATGATCGCCTTGGAGGACGCGCTGCTCTCGGCATACAAGAAGCAGCCCGGCTCGGCCAAGTACGCACGCGTCGAAATGGACCGTGAGACCGCCGACTTCCGCGTCATCGAACTGATCGTGCCCGAGCGCCTGGAGGCGCACCTGATCGTCGAGACGATCGACGAGGGCACGGTTGTGGATCCCGAGACCGGCGAGCTGCGCGAACCGGAGGAGCCGGAAATCGACCCGGCCAAGTTCGAGCAGTACCGCGACCAGATCGGCGAACAGGACGTCACCCCCGAGGACTTCGGACGAATCGCCGCGCAGACCGCCAAGCAGGTGATCTTGCAGCGCATCCGCGAGGCAGAGCGCGACATGATGTTCGAGGAGTACCGCGACCGCGTGGGCGAGCTGATCACCGGCATCGTGCAGCAGTCCGATTCGCGCTACACCTTGGTGCAACTGCGCGAGCGTGTCGAGGCGCTGCTGCCGAAGTCAGAGCAGGTCGACGGTGAGCGCTATGACCACTCCCAGCGCATCAAGGCGGTCATCAAGGAGGTCTCGCCTTCGACCAAGGGCCCGTCGATCATCGTCTCCCGTCGCGACCCCGAGCTGATCAAGAAGCTGTTCGAGCTGGAGGTCCCCGAGATCGCCGACGGTCTCGTCGAGATCGCCAATGTCGCACGCGAGCCCGGCTACCGCTCGAAGATCGCGGTCGTTTCCCACGCCGACGGCGTCGACCCGGTCGGCGCCTGCGTAGGCCCGCGCGGCTCGCGCGTGCGCATGGTCGTCTCCGAGTTGCGAGGCGAGAAGATCGACATCATCCCCTTCAACGACGAGCCAGCCCGTTTCGTGGCAAAGGCGCTTTCGCCCGCTCGTGTGCGCGAGGTCTTGGTCGACGATGAGGCCAAGCAGGCCACGGTTATCGTGCCCGACGATCAGCTCTCGCTGGCGATCGGCCGCGAGGGCCAGAACGCCCGGCTTGCAGCACGCCTCACCGGTTGGCGCGTGGACATCCGCTCTGAGACCGAGTTCGCTGCTGAGGAGGCCGAGCACGGCTATGAGGAGGAGGAGCTGCAGGGTCGCTGCGCCGCGATCCTCTCCAACGGTCGTCGTTGCCCGAATGCTTCGCTGCCCGGTTCACGCTACTGCGGCCTTGACTCCCATCAGGCGCTGGCCGCTATCGACAGCGATAACGTCGCCGACCTCTCACCGCAAGCCGGCGGGGAGAGCACGGAGGTAGCCGCGGCAGATGAGCCTGTGACTGCTGAGGCGCAGACGCCTGTGCCCGACGAGCAGGCGACGACCGCAGAGCAGACTCCACCTGCCGAGAACGGTTCGCAGGAGCCCAGCGCCGACGAGGTCGTCGAAGAGGCCGCCGAGGGGCAAGCGTCATAGGCGTCCATGTCCCCCGGCGCCGCTGCGTCGGCTGCGGGCGCCTCGCGCCAAAGCCCGAGTTGGTGCGCTTGGCAAGCGTCGCCACCCTAGCCGAGCGTACCCCCACGGCCGTGCTCGATCGAGCCGGCACGCTGCCGGGGCGCGGTGCTTACGTTTGCCGCAGCGAGCCTGCTCGCGAGCCGAGCATCGAGTGCATGAAGCTCGCAACCAGGAAGGGCACATTGCAACGCGCCTTTCGTCGCGCGGTCGAGGTCCCCGTCGAGCTCCTAGAATCGGAGAGTCGATGAGTAAGAAGCGAGTTCACGAAATAGCAAAGGAGCACGGGCTCTCGAGCAAGGAGCTGCTCGAGCGCCTGCAAGCCGCGGGCGTAGCCGCCAAGGCAGCTGCCTCATCAGTCGATGAGGCTGACGCGCTGCGCGTGCTTGGAGACAACGGCGCAGCTGCGACCGCAACCGCCACGACGACGAAGCCGGCGCCGGCGGCCACGCCACAGGCAAACGGAACAGCCACGCCGGCGGCTTCGGCAACGCCCACACAGAGCGCTCCTACCGACCAAGCCACCCCGGCTGACGGCCCAGTCGCAGGCCTTGAGCCCGCATCCCCCGCGCCGACGCAGGCCGCCGAGGGCGCCGTGAACCCTGACGCGGCCGCCGGCACAGCCGCCGGCGAGCGTGTGCGTCCCACACGCGACTCGCGCACCGGCGAGCGCACACCGGCAAGCAACAGCGCCGGCGGGCGCCGACGCGTCGTGATCGACTCGCAAGCTTCGCGGCGCCAGCAGGGCGGACCGGCCAATCAACCCGTGCGCCGTCCCCGGCGCGGGCGTAGACGCAGAGGCACCTACGACGAGACGATCGCCCCGATCGACACGACCGCGATGGAGGCCACTGACGAGATCCGCGTGAACTCCGGCTCGACCGTCAAGGACGTCGCCGAGTACCTCGGCGTGCCCGTGCCCGAGATCATCAAGAAGCTGATGATGCTCGGTGAGATGGCGACACTCACACAAACACTCTCCGACGACGCGATCCAGGTGTTGGCCGACGAATTCGAGAAGAAGATCGAGATCGTCCACGCGGCCGACGATGTCGAAGTCGAGCCGATCTTCGAGGACGACGAGCAGGATCTCGTCGATCGCCCACCCGTCGTCACGATCATGGGCCACGTTGACCACGGCAAGACGTCGTTGCTGGACGCAATCCGCCAGACAGAGGTGGCAGCCGGCGAGGCCGGCGGCATCACCCAGCACATCGGCGCCTACCAGGTCCACCACGGCGAGAAGGTCATCACCTTCCTCGACACGCCGGGCCACGAGGCGTTTACCGCGATGCGTGCCCGCGGCGCGCAGGTGACCGATCTGGCGGTGATCGTGGTCGCCGCCGACGATGGCGTCAAGCCGCAGACAGAGGAGGCGATCGACCATGCCAAGGCAGCCGAAGTGCCGATCGTGGTGGCGGTCAACAAGATCGACAAGGAGGGCGCCCAGCCCGAGCGCGTCCGCACCGAACTCACCCAGCTTGGCTTGCAGCCGGCGGAGTGGGGCGGAGAGACTGAGTTCGTCGATGTCAGCGCCAAGACCCGTGAGGGTCTCGACAGCCTGCTTGAGATGATCCAGGTCGTAACCGACCTGGAGGAGCTCAAGGCCAACCGCGACGCGACGGCCTCAGGCACAGTTATCGAGTCAAAGCTCGATCCCGGTCGCGGCCCAGTAGTGAGCATCCTGATCCAGCGCGGCACACTTGAAGTGGGGGACGCGCTCGTCGCCGGCGCCAGCTTCGGTCGGGTGCGCGCGATGCACAACTTCGTCGGCGCCCGCGTAAAGACAGCGGAACCGGGTGAGCCGGTTGAGGTGCTCGGCTTCGATGGTGTCCCCGAGGCCGGCGAATTCGTGCGCGTTGTGGAGAACGAGCGTCGTGCCCGCCAGCTTGCCGGCGAGCGTGCCAACCGCCTGAAGACCGAGGCGCTCGCACGCCGCTCCGGGCGTAAGGTTTCGCTCGAGGATGTATTCAAGCTCGCCCAGGAAGGCACCGTCAAGGAGCTCAGCCTCGTCATCAAGGCCGACGTCGCCGGATCGCTCGAGGCGATCGAGGATGAGATCGCAAAGCTTCCCCAGGACGAGGTGTCGGTCAACATCATCCATCGTGGCGTCGGTGGCATAAACGAGTCTGACGTGATGTTGGCCTCTGCCTCCTCAGGCTTGATCCTGGCATTCAACGTGCGCCCTGTAGGCGACGCGCGCCAGCTGGCCGACCGCGAGGGCGTGGAGATCCGCTCCTACTCGGTCATCTATCGCGCGATCGAAGAGCTGCGCGCCGCGATGCAGGGAATGCTCGAGCCAACCGAGGTGGAGACCTCGCTGGGTCAGGCAGAGGTGCGCCAGCTGTTCAAGGCCTCGCGCATCGGCACGATCGCTGGCTCGCACGTCAGCGAGGGCAAGGTCACACGTGGAGCGCGCGTGCGGGTTGTGCGCGAGGGCACGGTCATCTACGACACGACCATCGGGAGCCTGCGTCGCTTCAACGAGGACGCACGCGAGGTGAGCGCCGGCTTCGAGTGCGGAATCGTGCTCACCAACTTCCAAGACCTGCGCGAGGGTGACATCCTGGAGACATACGAGACGCGCCTGCAAGAGCGCCAACTGAGCTGAACTATGGGCGGCGCGATACTGCGTCCTCACTCGCTTATGTGCACACAGCACACTGCGCTCGTTGCGTCCTTGTCTCGCTTGCCTCTAGTCCAGCTCAGTGGCAAGGTGGTAGACCCGTAATGAAGGGTTGCTCATGCAAGCACCCACGCGAGTCGAATCTTTCGAGGGACGTGGACAGGTAGGATGAGCTCAGAGAGAATGCGTCGTGTGGATGAGGCGATCAGACAGGTGATCGGCGACGCGCTAGCTTCAGACTTGAAGGATCCGAGGGTGGGATTTGTGACCGTTACCGACGTCAAGACAAGCTCTGATCTGAGCCATGCACGTGTATACGTGAGCGTGCTCGGCGAGGGCGAGGTGAGAGACAATACGCTGGCGGGGCTGCGCAGCGCCCACGGCTATCTGCAGGGGCGCGTCGCGCGCGAGCTGACGCTCAAGCGCACGCCGACGCTCGAGTTCTCCTATGACGACACCACCGACCGCGCGTTGCGCGTGGACGCCCTGATCGAGGCCGAGATCGACGGTGGACAGGCATGAGCTATATCGAGCCAACCGAGCTGGGTGATGACAGGCATGAGTGCTGAGGAGTCGATCGAGCAGACGCGGCGGCTCGTGCTCGAGCGCATCCGCGCCGACGCCAGCTTCGTCGTGGCCACCCACGAGCACCCCGACGGGGATGCCCTGGGCTCGCTGATAGGCATGCACGGGCTGCTCACCGCGCTCGGCAAGAGCTCTGAGATGTTCATCTCGCCCAGCGACCTGCCGCTCCCACGCGAGTATCGCTGTCCAGCGCTCGAGCACGCCATCCAGGCCGCGCCGGCCGACATCGGCGAACGCACGGTTGTGATGCTCGACTGCGGCAACATCGACCGTAACCCGGCCGCGGTTCTGCAGCACGGAGCGCATCTGCTCAACATCGACCACCATCACGACAACACGCTGTTCGGCAGCCTCAACCTTGTTGAGCCGACCGCCTCCTGCACTGCCGAGATCGTATGGGACCTGATGCACGGTCTGGAAGTCGCGCCGACCGCTGCCATCGCCGAGGCCCTGTACATCGGGCTCGTGACTGACACCGGCAGATTCATGTACGAGAACACCGGCCCGCGCGCGCATCGGATGGCCGCCGAGCTGATCGCCGCCGGCGTCAACGTGGCGGCTGTCAACACGCGCTTGTACGAGGACCTCCCGCCGGCCAAGCTGACGTTGTTGGGGGTTGGCCTGGAGCGCATTCAACGCTTTGACGGCGGCGAGCTGACACTCGTCGCGCTGGACGCCGAGGACTTCGCACGCGCCGGCGCCGAGGAAAGCTTCTCCGAGGGGATCGTCGACCACCTGCGCTCGATTGCCGCCACCAAGGTTGCTGTGTTGATCCGCGAGCTACTGGCGCCAGAGAGCCGCGGCAAGCGCAAGGTGTCACTGCGCGCCACAGGCGACGACGTTGACGTCTCGGCGATCGCCCGCACCCAGGGCGGCGGCGGCCACCGTCGTGCCGCCGGCTTCTCGAGCACGCTGGAGGTACACGAGCTGATCGAGCTGTTGCGCCGCGAGCTGGCTCTGCAACTGCATCCGGCGCCGAACGGGCCTGCTGTGCCCACGCTCGCGTAGTCGTCTTCACCGCGCTGCCAGCCGCCACCGAGACGCCACGGCGTCAATATCTCCGTGTGGCATTCAAACCAGAAATAGACGGCATCCTGCTGATCGACAAGCCCGTGGGCATTACCTCGCACGACGTGGTCGCACGCGTGCGACGCTCGCTAGGAGGGGCGAAGACGGGTCACGCGGGCACGCTCGACCCTTTCGCCAGCGGGCTCCTGGTCGTGCTCGTCGGCAAGGCGACAAAGCTGCAGAGCAAGATCATGGAGCTGCCCAAGCGTTATGAGACCGTCGCGCGACTGGGTGCACGCTCAAGTACCGGAGACCCAGAGGGAGAGATAACCGAGACGGGGCAGCTACCGTCCGATCCTCCGCCGCTGCCGACTGGCGAGATCCGCCAGCGCCCACCGATTTACTCGGCGATCAAGATCAAAGGCGAGCGGGCCTACCGCAAGGCACGTCGTGGAGAGAGCTTTCAGATGCCCGAGCGGATCGTGACAGTCCGCCGCTTCGAGCAAGTCTGGCGCGAGGGTGAGCGTGCCGGCTACGTGATCGAATGCTCCTCCGGGACCTACGTGCGCTCGCTGGTTGCAGATCTCAACGACGCCTATTGCGCGGAGCTGCGGCGCACCGCGATCGGACCGTTCGAGCTGACGGGCGCCAGTGCGCCACCACCGCGCGGGCAAAGCTGGACAGAGCCTCCGCTGCTGAGTATCGAGTATGCGCTTGCGGAGGCCGAGCGATTCATGGAGACCGAACGACTCGAAGCACGCTCCCGTGAGGCTGCCAAGCGCACCGGCCATCCGTGACATAGGCTTGCAGGCGTGAAGATCACTCGACTGCCCGACGTGGAGGGCAAAGAGCGACGCGTGGCGGTCGGTTCCTTCGACGGCGTCCACCTCGGCCACCGTGAGGTTATACGCGGCTCAGACAGCGTGCTCACCTTCGACCCGCACCCGACGGCGATCGTCGCGCCACAGCACACACCGAAGCTGCTCACCTCGCTCGAGGTCAAGGCCGAGCTGGTGGCGGCGCTCGGTGTGCAGGAGCTGATTCTGATCCCCTTCGACGCGGACTTCGCCAAGCGCAGCGCACAGGAGTTCATCGACGATGTGCTCGTCGGCGCGCTCGGTGCCACATACGTGTCGGTCGGTGAGAACTTCCGCTTCGGCAACCGCGCCAAGGGCGACCCGCGGATGCTCGCCGAAGACGAGCGCTTCTCGACGCGGGTGGCGCCGCTGTTGGAGGTCGAGGGGGAGATCGTCTCCTCCAGCCACATACGCGGGCTCGTACTGGCGGGCGAGGTCGAGCAGGCGACCAGTTTCCTCGGTGCACCGTTTCAGATGCGCGGCGAAGTCATCCACGGCGACGAGCGCGGTCGCGAACTGGGCTTTCCCACCGCCAACCTGATCCCAGACGACGCGCTCGTGTGCCCAGGGCACGGCGTCTATGCATGTTTGGCGGACACCGGCGACGGCACCACCCCGCTTCCCGCCGCGGTCAACATCGGCGTGCGTCCGACCTTCGACACAGGTCGCGGAGAGCTGATCGAGGCATACATTCTCGACTTCGAGGGCGACCTGTACGGCAAGCCCCTGCGCCTTGACTTCCTCTCGAGGCTGCGCGGGGAGCGACGCTTCACCACGGCCGAGGCTTTGGTCGAGCAGATGCATCGTGATGTGGAGCGCACGCGCGAGATCGTCGCTGCCTGCTAGCCTGTGCGACCGCAATGACGATAACCACAGAGCGCAAGCGAGAGATCGCCACCAAGTTCGGAACTGGAGCAGAGGACACCGGCAACACCAAGGTCCAGGTGGCCTTGCTGACCGAGCGCATCGACCACCTGACCGAGCACCTGCGTGAGCAGAGCAAGGATCACCACTCGCGTCGCGGCCTCTTGATGCTCGTCGGCCGCCGCCGCCGATTCCTTGATTACCTGCGTCGCAAGGACCTCGAGGGCTACCGCGCCCTCATCAAGGAGCTCGGGCTCCGTAAGTAAGCGGCAGGCGGTCGTACGATGAGCGCCACCGATTCAGCTTCCACAGTGTTGGGCCCGGGTACGCCGGTCCCGGATTTCAAGCTCGCCACCGAAAACGGCGATGAGTTCACTCAAGCCGACCTGCAAGGCAAGACGACAGTGCTTGTCTTCTACCCATTCGCCTTCAGCCCGGTGTGCACCGACCAGCTGCAGATCTATGACGAGTCGCTGGCCGAGATCACCGCCGATGGCGCTGACATCTACGGCGTCTCCTGCGACTCCAGCTGGTCTCAGAAAGCGTTTCGCGAGAAGCTGGGCGTGAGTATTCCGCAGCTCTCTGACTTCGAGCCAAAGGGTGCGGCCTGCGCCGCGTTCGGGGTGTTGCATGCCGGCGGCTTTCCCCAGCGCGCTCTAGTGATCGTCGGCAACGATGGCGTCGTGCGCTGGAGCTACCAAGCTCCTTCCCCGGCAGACCTTCCCCCGGTGCACATGATCCTTGGCGGACTGAAGAACGCGTAGCGTCCGCTAAGCTCCACACGTTCGGATACAAGGATAAAAAGAAAACGGCTCCGCCGACCGACGGGCGGAGAGGGAAGGTAGTTCAAATATGAGTAGCAACGCCGTTACACGGGTCTCCGTGGAGATTGCAGGTAGTGAGATCTCCTTCGAGACCGGCAGGATGGCCAAGCAGGCCTCCGGCGCAGTGGTCGTCCGCCAGGGCGACACGATGGTTCTCTCAACCGCCACAGCAGGTGGCCAGCGCGATGTGGATTTCCTGCCGCTGACAGTAGACGTGGAGGAGAGGATGTACTCCGCCGGGAAGATCCCCGGCTCGTTCTTTAAGCGCGAGGGTCGCTCGGGAGAGAAGGCGACGCTCACCGCGCGCATGATCGACCGCCCCTTGCGCCCGCTGTTCACCAAGGGCTGGAACTACGAGACGCATCTCGTCGCGATCCCGATCTCGGTGGATCACGTCAATCCGTATGACATCCTCGCGATGAACGGTGCCTCCGCGGCCCTGATGATCTCCAACGTCCCCTTCGCCGGCCCGGTTGGCGCGGTAAGGATCGGCAAGATCGACGGCAACTTCGTCGTCAACCCCAACGAGGAGGACTTGCTCGAGAGCTCAGACCTCGACCTTGTCGTGGCCGGTTCTGAGGACGCGATCCTGATGGTGGAGGCCGGCGCGAACGAGATCTCGGAGGCCGAGATCCTCGACGCGCTCGACATCGCGCACTCAGCGATCAAGAAGATCTGCGCGCTGCAGCACGAGCTTGCCGAGAAGGTCGGCAAGGAGAAGACCCCGATCACGGCGCCCAGCGTCGATCCGGAGCTGCTCGCAAAAGTGAAGACATCGCATGGTGCGGCGCTTGACGAGGCCACTCAGGTCGAGGACAAGCTCGAGCGCCAAGACGCTTGCAAGGCAGTCGAGGGCGCGATCCTCGAGCAGTACGGCCCTGCCGCGCCCGAGGGCGCAGGCGAGGAGGCGCTCAAGGCAGCCAAGGAAGGCCGCGCGGAAGCGCAGCTCGCTTTCGACAAGCTCGAGAAGGCGATCATCCGCGAGCGCATCGCGGTCCACAAGAAGCGCCCCGACGGTCGCGCGGAGGATGAGATCCGCGACATCACGATCGAAGTTGGCGTCACGCCCCGCACGCACGGCTCGGCCCTGTTCACCCGTGGACAGACTCAGGCACTCAGCGCGGCTGCGCTGGGGACGCTCAAGGAGGAGATGCGCCTTGACACGCTGGGCCTGCAGACCAAGAAGTACTACTTCCATCACTACAACTTCCCGCCCTTCTCGGTCGGGGAGGCAGGCCGTCTGGGCCCCAAGCGTCGCGACATCGGTCACGGCGCGCTGGCTGAGCGCGCGCTCGTGCCGGTGATCCCCTCGATCGAGGAGTTCCCCTACACGATCCGCGTGGTCTCGGACATCTTCGAGTCGAACGGCTCGTCCTCGATGGCTTCGGTGTGCGGTTCTTCCTTGTCCTTGATGGACGCGGGCGTGCCGATCAAGCGTCCGGTTGCGGGCATCGCGATGGGCCTGATCAAGGAGGGCGACGACTACATCGTGCTCACCGACATCGCGGGCGTCGAGGATCACCTCGGAGACATGGACTTCAAGGTGGCCGGCACCGAGCAGGGCATCACTGCCTTGCAGATGGACATCAAGATCTCCGGCGTCACGTTCGAGATCCTCAAAGACGCGCTGACCCAGGCGCACAAGGCGCGCACGTTCATCCTCGGCAAGATGGCCGAGACGATCGAGGGTCCGCGCGAGCAGCTGAGCCAGCACGCTCCGCGTATCCAGACGATCCAGATCGACCCCTCGCAGATCGGCATGCTGATCGGCAAGGGTGGCGAAACGATCCGGGGCCTCTCCGAGGAGTTCGAGTCGCAGATCGACGTCAACGACGAGGGTCAGGTGCTCGTGTACTCGGCCAACGGCACGCTCGGCGATGCCTTGGTGGAGCGCATCCGCACGATGATGAAGGAGGTCGAGGTCGGCGATGAGTTCGCCGGCAAGGTCGTGAAGACCACGACCTTCGGCGCGTTCGTGGAGCTCTCAAAGGGCACCGACGGGCTGCTGCATATCTCCAACGTCTCACCGGGCCAGCGTGTGGACACGGTCGAGGACGTGCTCAACAAGGGCGATGAGATCAACGTGCGCGTGGTCGAGGTCGACCGCGAGCGCGGACGCATCGGCCTGCGTCTTGCCGATGATCCCGAGATCGCCGGCAAGAGCGTCGAGGAGCTCGCAACCGTCAGTGGCGGCGGTGGAGGCGGCGGCAGTCGGGCGGGCGGGACCCGATCCAGCGGTGACCGTAACGGCCGCGAGGGTCGTCCGCCACGCAGCGGCGATCGTGGCTCTGGTCGTCCCCGTCATGGCGGCCGCGACCGCGACTGAGACCGCCGGACCTGAGGGTTGCCTCAACATCGAATAACCACGCTGGATAACAGCGTGCGGGTGATCACCGAGCGCATGGAGAATGTGCGCTCGGTGGCACTCGGCTTCTGGATTGGCACGGGCTCAGCAATGGAGACCGACGATCAGGCGGGGCTCTCGCATCTGCTAGAGCACATGCTGTTTCGCGGCACCGACAGCTATCGCTCGGAGGAGATCGACCAGATCTTCGATGCGATGGGCGCCGAGATAAACGCCGGCACCGATCGTGAAAGCACCTCGCTGTTCACGCGCGTGCTCGACCGGCACCTCGAGCGTGCCCTGCACGTCATGGGGGAGATGATCTGGCGTCCGCGTTTCGAGGACCTCGAGGCCGAGCAGAAGGTTGTGCTCGAGGAGATCGCGATGTACGAAGACGACCCACAGGATCGGGTCTTTGACGTACTAGGCGAAGCCGTCTTCGGCTCACACCCGCTCGGGCGAGCAGTCATCGGCCGTGCCGAGGTGGTGGGCGGCGTCAAACTGGCCGGTTTGCGCTCTTTTCACGACGAGCGCTACCTGCCGCAGAGCATCGTCGTCGCGGCCGCCGGCTCGGTCGATCACGACGAGCTTGTGAGCATGATGCAGGCGGCGACTCCGCCGAGCACGCCAAACGCAAACGGCACGACGGCTATCGCCTCACCTAAGCAAGCCCCGTCGTTCGAGCGACGTGTGCGCTTCCTGCAAAAGGACACCGAGCAATACCACGTATGCCTTGGCGGCCAGGGCATCGCCCGTCATGACGAGCGCCGCTTCGCGCTGCGCGTGCTCGAAGGGGTGCTGGGCGGCACCTCCTCTTCGCGACTCTTCCAAGAGGTGCGCGAGAAGCGGGGCCTTGCCTACTCGGTCTTCTCCTTCTCCAATCTGCATGCCCACACAGGCGAGGTCGGCCTCTACGTGGGCACGCGTCCCGACAACCTCGGCGAGGCGATCGCCACGATCTCCGAGGAGCTCGATCGCTTCGTGGCCGAGCCTGTCAGCGAGGAGGAGTTGACGCGCTCGCGCGAGAACGTCAAGGGACGCATCGTGCTTGCTTTGGAGTCGACAGCCGCGCGGATGAACCGACTTGGCTCCTCGGTGCTCAGCGACCTGCCGATCCTCTCGGTGGATGACATCATCGAGCGGATCGACGCTGTGGAGGCGAGCGAGCTGCACGAGCTGGCCATCGAGCTGTTTGCCGGCGAGCGACTTTCGGTGGCGGGCGTCGGGACCGAGGAGAGCGTCTTTCAAGAGGCACTCGCACCGCTTGAGGCAGTCGCGTCGTGATCCGCGTCGGAGTCGCGGGGGCAGCGGGACGCATGGGTGAGACGGTCTGCACCGCCGTCGTGGGAGCGGACGACATGGAGCTTGTCGGACGCGCCGATCCACTCTTGGGTATCACACTCGAACAGATGCTCGCCGACTCCGCCCCAGAGGTGGTCGTCGACTTCACCCGTCCCGATACCGCGCTCGAGAACGCACTGCGATGCCTGCGGGCTGGAGTCCACGTAGTGATTGGTACTACAGGCTTTGACATCGAGGAACTGGTCGAACAGTCACGCGGCATCGAGGGCGCGAACGTGCTCGTAGCGCCCAATTTCGCGATCGGCGCGGTCCTGATGATGCGCTTCGCGGCCGAGGCCGCAAGGCACATGGCCAAGGCCGAGATCATCGAGCTGCATCATGACCGCAAGCTCGACGCGCCCAGCGGCACGGCGGCACGCACCGCACTACTGATGGCAGAGTCCTCCGGCGGCGAGCCGCCACCGATCCATTCGGTGCGCCTGCCGGGCATCGTGGCCAACCAGGAGGTCATTCTTGGCGACGAGGCCCAGACGCTGACGATCCGCCACGATACGACCGGTCGCGAGTCCTTCATGCCCGGCGTGCTGCTGGCTATTCGGGGTGTCCGAACACTGCAGAGCACGCCCGTGGTGGGCCTGGAGCATCTGCTGTTCGCGGGCGAGTGAGCAATGCGGGCACGCCACCATCTACCCCCGACATACGTGGAATACTGCACACAATGAGCCCGCTCGGCACCATCCTGACAGCGATCGTCACGCCATTCGACGAGAGCCTGCGCGTTGACGAGGAAGCGTTCGTCACGCTGATGCACCATCTCGCTGAGCACGGCTCCGACGGTTTCGTCGTATGCGGGACCACAGGCGAGGCGGCAACCCTCACTGACGAGGAACACCTCGGCCTGATCGGCCTGGCCTCACGCGAGCGCCCGCCCGGCACCACGATCGTTGGTGGTACGGGCTCCAACGACACCAAACACGCCGTACACCTGACCGAAGTCGCAAGCGAACACGGTGTGGACGCGACCCTGAGCGTCACGCCCTACTACAACAAGCCAAGCCCACGCGGGATCGTGCGCCACTACGAAGAGGTTGGCAAAGCTACCGACAAGCCGATCCTGCTTTACAACATTCCTGGCCGTACGGCCGTCAACATGGGACCGGAGCTACTGGCGCGTCTGGCGCAGATCGACCACATCGAGGGCGTCAAGCAGTCAAACCAAGCTGAGCTACAGCTCATAGACGGGCTCGAGCTGTATACCGGCGATGACGCCACCTTCGCGCACACGCTCGATATCGGCGGCGCCGGCGGCATTTGCGTCGCCAGCCACATCGTCGGCGATCAGATGCGCCGCATGGTCGAGGAGCCCCAGCACCGCGCCGAGATCGACGCAAGCCTGCAAGATGTGTACGAGACGCTGTTCATGACCGCTTCTCCGACCTGCACCAAGGCGGCCTTGAACACACTCGGCCACAAAGTCGGCGGCCTGCGCCTGCCGATGATCGAGGCCGACGAGCACGAGCTGGCCGCGGTACGCGCGATGCTCGTGCGCCACGGCCTCATGGCAGGCGCGCACGCGTGAGCAAGCTGCGTGTGCTGCCCCTCGGTGGTCTGGGGGAGATAGGCAAGAACATGACCGTCCTGGAGTACGACGGGCGGATCGTCGTCGTCGACGTCGGTCTACGTTTCCCGACTCCGGAGATGGTCGGCATCGATCTGGTGCTGCCGGACTTCTCCTACCTGCGCGAGCGGGCACGCGACATCGAGGCAATCGTCGTCACCCACGGGCATGAGGATCATCTCGGCGCACTGCCGTGGGTTGTGCGCGAGCTGGGCCAGGAGAACGTGCCACCCGTCTACGGTGGGCCACTGACGATCGCGATGGCGCGCTCCAAGCTCGACGAGCACAAGCTGCGCGACGTCGAGCTGTGCGATGTCGCACCCGGGGAGATGCTCGACCTGGGGCCGTTCTCGCTGGAGATGATCCACATGACGCATTCGATCCCCGATTCAAGCGCCGTGGCGCTGGGGACGGACCTCGGCACCGTCCTGATCACTGGTGACTACAAGTTTGACCAGACGCCGGTTGACGGAGCTCCAGCGGACGTCTCGCGCCTGGCTGAACTGGGGCGCGAGGGTGTGCTGCTGTTGTGCGGTGATTCGACCAACGTCGACCGCGAGGGCTTCTCGCCGTCGGAGTCGCTGGTCGGACCGCACCTGGAGGAGGCCTTCGCCCGCTGCGAGGGACGCATCATCGTCACGAGCTTCGCTTCGAACATCCACCGCGTGCAGCAGGTGATCGACGCGGCCGCCGCGCTCAACCGCAAGGTCTCGCTGGTCGGCCGCTCGATGCGCAAGAACGTCGGCATCGGGCGCACGCTCGGCCATGTGGACGTGCCGGAGGGCATCCTCGTGGGTACGCGCGAGATCGAGGACTTCCCCGACGAGCGCATCGTGATCATCTCGACCGGCTCACAGGGAGAGCCGCTCTCAGCGCTCAGGCGCATGGCCTACCGCGACCATCCCCAGGTGAAGTTGCGCCACGGCGACACGGTTGTGTTCTCGGCAACTCCTGTGCCCGGCAACGAGCGCGCCGTCAACGAGACGATCGACCGGCTCTACCACATCGGCTGTGACGTGGTGACCGCCCGCGACGCGCCGGTGCATGCTTCAGGTCACGGCTATGCCGAGGAGGTCAAGCTGATGCTCAACCTGACCAAACCGCGCTATGTGATGCCCTTCCATGGCGACTTCAAGCGCCTACGCCTACACACCCAGCTGGCCGAAGCGGTCGGTATCGAGCCCGACGACATCTTCCAGGGCGAGAACGGGCTGCCGCTCGACATCGACGAGCGCGGCGCGCGCTTCAAAGAGCACGAGCAGTCGGGCATGATCTTCGTCGACGGGGTGGAGATCGGCGACATGGCCGATGTCGCACTACGCGACCGGCGGATGCTCTCCGCCGACGGCATCTTCATCGTGGTCGTGACGATCGCCGAGCAGGATGGGCGCTCGGTGGCCGACCCGGAGGTGATTTTCCGCGGCGTCCCATTCACCGAGGAGGCAGGCAAGCTGTTCGAGGAGATCCGCTCGACCGTCGATGCAACGCTCGGGCGCGCCGCCAAGGAGGAGATCCGTGAGGTTGACCTGCTGCAGCAGATGCTGCACGACGACCTGGCCAAACTAGTCTACGACCGCCTTAAGCGCCGTCCGATGGTATTGCCCGTCGTCGTCGAGGTCTAGGGCCGGAAGGGTCACGACGAACCGCGCTCCCGGTCGCTTGGCGCCTGGATGAGTTTGCTCCACCGAGACGCTGCCGCCGTGTGATTCGGCAACAGCCCGCACAATCGCAAGGCCCAAACCGAACGAGCCGCCACGATCGCCGGCGCCGCGCACGAAACGCTCGAACAGCGTCGAGGACAAGTGCTCTGGTACGCCGGGGCCGTCGTCCTCGACGATCAAGCGCGCGCTCCCGCTCGGGTCGATGGCCGTGGAGATGCGGATCTCGGTGCCGGCCGGCGTGTGGCGCAGCGCGTTCTCGATCAGGTTAAGCACGAGGCGGTGCAGCTCGTCGCGCGCGGCCTCGATGCTTGCCGGCCGCACATCCACAGATATCTCGTGCTCGTCGCTCACCGGCCCCAGCTCGGCCGCGGCCTCCACGACGATCTGCGCAAGATCGCAAGGCTCGCGCCGCACGACGCGTCCGACGTCGGTGCGCGCCAGCAGCAGCAGATCGGCGACGAGGCGGCGCATGCGCTGGGAGGAGCGCAGAGCAGAGCGGGCGGCGTCGGCCTCTTCGCCGTGCAGGGACTCGGCCAGCAGCTCGAGGTTGGCAAGCACGCTCGTCAGGGGCGTGCGCAGCTCGTGCGAGGCGTCGGCAACGAACTGGCGCTGGCGCGCGAGCGTGGCTTCGGTCTCGGCATGGGCGGCGTCCAGCTCGTGCAACATCCCGCCAAGCGTGCGCGCCAGCTCGGCGACCTCGTCGTCGGCGAGTGGCTCGGGCACGCTGCGGCTGGGGTCGCGCGTGCGCGCAATCTGCTCGGCCGTCCTTGTCAGCTCTGCGATCGGCGCCAT
Source organism: uncultured Solirubrobacterales bacterium (assembly GCA_963844095.1). Lineage (GTDB taxonomy): Bacteria > Actinomycetota > Thermoleophilia > Solirubrobacterales > Solirubrobacteraceae > Palsa-744. Next base: position 650,545 of record CAWJND010000005.1, on the reverse strand, counting down.
CGCGCGTCGCGCGATCATCATCCCTGCCAGCAGTGCAAGACCTGTACCGGCGAGCACGCCGAGCAGGAGCAGCAGCTCGACACGCGCAACGGTGCCTTCGACGTCGGAGAGACGCCGACCGTACTGGACGACTATGTCCCCGCCGACCGAGGCGTCAAGCGGAACGAGCTGCGCGTTGACGCGGTAGCCGTCGGCGTCGGTTTCATTGGCGCCCTTGAATTCGGGTGCACCGGCACTCGATGCGAGCACGCCGCCGCTGATGCTGAGAATGCGGATCGCCGCGTGCTCGGAGTTTGCGAACTGATTGAGATCGGGCGGGTTGGTGACGTGCAGCGTGAAACCTTCGGCCTGGTTGCCGGTGACGCTCACCCGCAGGAAGCTGGCGAAGTTGGTTGTGGCGGCTGCCACTTCTCGGTTAAAGTTGGAGCGGATGCGGTGCACCGTTAGCGAGCCGACGACCAACGCGAACGCGCACAGGATCGTGAACGTCAGCAGCGCCGAGACGCCGGCCAGGCGTGTGCGGATCGGCAGACGGTCGAACGTGACCGAAACGCGCTCCACAAGTTTGCTCAGCGACTCTGACCGTCTCATGACCAAGCTGGACGCCGCCGGAGATCGAAGGGCGTACCCGGTAGTACGTCCGAGACGACACGTGGTCTCCAGCGCCGTCTCGGGGGGCGGTCAGAGTCAGGCTCGAAGGACGTAGCCGGCTCCGCGGATTGTGTGCAGCAGTCGCGGCTCGCCCTCGGCCTCGAGCTTGCGACGCAAATTGGAGACGAATACCTCGATCGTATTGGTGGTCGAGAAGGGGTCGTAGCCCCATACCTCGTCCAGCAGGCGTTGGCGTGAGATGACGATGCGCTCGTTGCGCATCAGGTACTCGAGCAGCTCGAACTCGCGCTGCGTCAGCTCGATTTGGCGCTCGCCGCGGGCAATCTCGTGCGTGTCGACGTTGAGCGAGAGATCGCCGACGCGCAAGGGCGCCGAGCCGCGTGGCGGGCGGCGGCGCAACAGCGCGCGCATGCGCGCAAGCAGCTCCTGACGCTCGAACGGCTTGACGAGATAGTCATCGGCACCCGCGTCGAGTCCCTCGACGCGGGACTCCAGAGCGTCTCTGGCGGTGAGTATCAAGATCGGCACGTCGTCGCCGTCGCGCAGCCGCTTGGCCACCTCGATCCCGTCGATCTCGGGCAGACCGAGGTCGAGGATCACGAGGTCCGGTGCGAACGTGCGCCCGTGCTCAAGCGCCGCATTGCCATCAGCGGCAGCGCGCACCTCGTAGCCCTCCATGCGCAGTGAGCGCTGGAGCGCCTGGGCGATGTCCTCGTCATCCTCGACAACGAGCACGCGTGGGGCACGGGTGAATTCGCTCATCTCAACCACTCTGTCTAGCGGGGTGCACTAAAGCGATAGTAAGCAGGTTCTCGGCGTTGCGCGTCGAAGCTGGCGTTGATGCCAGCCACCCGCAGAAGTCCCAAGCGTCAGCCCGCCCGCAAGCAGGCGCCACGACGAGGGGCGCGAACGAACACCCGAGCGCGCTCGCGAAGCGGGCGCGGACGGGGACGCGGCTCATCCGGCCTGCTCGACGGACTCTCGCTGCGCTGGCCGGTGCTGAGCCAGAACCAGCGCGACGTGCTCGGCCTCGGCCTGGTGGCCGTGGGCGTGTTCATGGGCTTTGTCCTCTATGGCCACTGGAATGGCGGGAAGGTGGGCCAAGGACTATCGAGCGCCCTGGGCTGGTGCTTCGGCGAAGCGCGAGCGCTCGCTCCCGCGGCATTCATCATCGGCGGCAGTGCGCTGCTGTTCGCTCAGTTCATGCCGACGCGTAGACCGTTGCGCACCGGCGGCCTGTGCCTTTTCGCGGCCGTGACGTTGGCGCTCGCCGCTGGCACGCTCGGTATCAGCAGCGGCACTCCGGACGATGCAAACAGCGGGCAGTGGAGCTCGGCATTTTTGCAATCCCACGGGGGCGTTCTTGGTCAAGGCCTCTACTGGGTTGCCCACCGGTTGGTGCAGACCGTTGGCGTAGACATCCTCGTCGTGTTCCTGCTGGTGGTAGGCGTGGTCTTGCTGACGGGGCTCTCGCTGGCTGTGGTCGTGCGCGCAACGGGCAACGGCCTGGTTGACACAAGTCGCGTGTTGCGTGCCCGAGCAAGCGCCCTTGAGCGCGCGGGCAAGTCCGCTGGAGACGAGCGCTCCAAGCGCGCGCAAACCGATTCGCGCGAATCCGCGGAGCACTCACTTCAGCCCCCAGAGCCGGCGCCCGAGGAGTTGATCGTGCGCGCCACTCACGTCGAGGCTCCTTCGGTTGACGGTGCTGCGCCCGCGATCGGGGCATTGGAGCCGTGGGATGTTGACGTCGAGGACGTGATGGAGCCGAGCGAGTCAGAGGCCGAGCACGATCCCCAAGCCAAAGGGAAGGACGAGGACGGATCGTTTGCGGCTGTCGATCTTCGCCCCACGCAGGAGTCCGAGTCAGACGAAGAGGACGAGGTCTCCACAGAGCCGATCGACGAGTCACTGCTCACTCCGCAAGGCCGCCTGCGCGATGCCGTCACCGACGATCCCGAGTTCGTCTGGGAGCTTCCCGGAGCCGAGCGCATCCTTACGCGCTCCACCGCCGAGCAAGCCAGGCCCGATACCGCCGGACAGGAGCGGACAGCTACCAGCCTAGTCGAGGCTCTGGGTCACTTCGGCGTACAGGCGAAGGTGATTGGCACCGTGGCGGGGCCGCACATCACGCGCTATGAGCTTCGTCTTGCGCCGGGCACGAAGGTCGGCAAGGTGGCCCAGCTCAAGGACGATCTAGCCTACGCGCTGGCCGCGACCGACATCAGGATTCTCGCCCCGATCCCGGGCAAGCAGGCCGTGGGCGTCGAGGTCCCCAACGCCAAGCGGCGGATGGTGCGCCTTGGCGATGTCTTCCAGGAGCCGCCGAAGGACTGGTCGCCGCTGACGGTGTGGCTGGGCAAGGATGTCGCCGGCAAGGCGATCGGCGCGGACCTCGCGAAGATGCCGCACCTGCTTGTGGCGGGCACGACCGGCGCCGGCAAGTCGGGGGCGATCAACGCGATGTTGTGCAGTGTGCTGTTGCGTGCCACCCCGCATGAGCTGCGTCTGGTGCTGGTGGACCCCAAGCAGGTGGAGCTCAACCACTACGAGTCGATCCCGCACCTGCTCACGCCGGTGATCACGAGCCCACGGATGGCCGCCAACGCGCTGCAGAACCTGGTGCGCGAGATGGAGCAGCGCTACGGGATCATGTCGCTGTCGCGCACGCGCAGCCTGATCGAGCTCAACAAGGCGCGCGCGGCACGGGGCGAAGCTCCGTTGCCTTACATCCTGTGCGTGATCGACGAGCTCGCGGACCTGATGATGGTCGCGCCGGCCGACGTGGAGGATTCGATCATCCGCCTCGCCCAGAAGGCGCGCGCGGTGGGAATTCACCTTGTGCTCGCCACGCAAAGCCCGAGGGTCGATGTGATCACGGGCATGATTAAGGCCAATGTACCCTCACGCATCGCCTTCTCGGTCTCGAGCCAAACCGACTCGCGCGTGATCCTCGACCAGAACGGCGCCGAGTCGTTGCTCGGCCAGGGCGACATGCTCTTTAGCCCGGTCGGCTCCTCGCGCTTGCAGCGCATCCAGGGCGCGTACATCGACGAGTCGCAGATCGCGAAGCTGACGGACATGTGGCGCAAGCAGGGCGAGCCCGAGCTGCGCGAGGAGCTGCTCGAGCAGGTCGAGCCCGCAGAGCCCGAGAAGAGCTCAGACGACGAGTTCGATCCCGACGAGGATCCGCTGTTGAGCGACGCGATCAGGTTGGTCGCGGAAATGCAGACAGCCTCGACCTCGATGTTGCAGCGACGCTTGCGCCTTGGCTATACCCGCGCGGGCAGGCTGATCGACATGCTGGAGCGTCGCGGTGTGATCTCCGGCTATGAGGGATCAAAGCCGCGTCAAGTGCTAATCAGCGAGGCGGACGTGCCCAGAGTGCTTGCCATGGTGAGCACATCCGGCGATGCGAATACGCCAAGCGAGGCGTCGATTTCCACTTGAGCATTATGTGCAATTCTCAATATCAGGAAGACATCGCCGCATGCGGCGATGTCCCGGACGGTGCATGCACCGTCCGGCCGAGTCGTGCATGCACGACTCGGAAAGCACCTATACGGGCCGGAGTCACTAGCCTGTTGCGCTGATATGGCTGAGATTGGAGCGACCCTACGAGAGGCGCGGATGCGTGCTCGTATCGACGTGTCCGAGATCGAGGCACAGACGAAGATTCGCGCGAAGTACTTGCGCGCTCTGGAGAACGAAGAGTGGGACCTGCTGCCGGGCCCAACATTCGTACGCAGCTTCCTGCGCACTTACGCCCAAGCCTTGGACCTCGACGCGAAGGCACTCGTCGACGAATACCGCATGAACTACGAGCAGCCGAGCGAGCTGGACCATCAGCCGGTGATGTCGCCGCCGCGTCATGCCGCCGCGCGCTCGAGCTCGAACAGGCCGGGTCCTTCGCGCGGCTATGTGATCGCGGTGAGCGCGTTTGGCCTGCTGATCGTCGTGCTGGTCGTGGCGCTGATCGCCGGCAAAAAAGGGAACAGTTCGCCGCCAACTCCGGCCAGCTCGACAAACGCCCAGCAAAGTCACAGCTCGATCCATCGCAACCACAGCTCCACCTCTTCCAACTCATCTGCCCCGAGCAGTACCAGTGGGCGCATCACCCTCTCGCTGCATCCCACGGCGCCGGTATACGTCTGCCTGATCGACGCCGCCGGCAGCAAGCGCATCCCAGGCCTCACGCTCGAACCTGGCTCCTACACGCCGCGCGACTATCACTCGACACGCTTTGAGCTGTTGCTGGGCAACAATGCGGTGAAGCTCTATGTAGACGGCAAATCGCTGAGCGTGCCTGCGTCGAGCAAGCCGATCGGCTACTCGATCACGAGCAGCGGACGCCACGTGCTCACTGCCGCCCAGCAGCCGACGTGCGGATGAGCGACGCGCCTCGCGCAGGGATCCTGGTGACGGGCACTGAGGTGCTCACGGGGCGCGTGCGCGACCGCAACGGCCCTTGGCTTGCCGACCGGCTGCTGGAGGCAGGGGTTGACCTGGCTCAGATCGCGATAGTGGGCGATCGCCCACAGGATCTGCTGGGGGCGCTCGAGTCGATGGCAAGCGAGGGTCTGGACGTGGTGCTCACAAGCGGCGGTCTAGGACCAACAGCCGACGATCTGACTGCCGAGGTCGTCGGCTCCTTTCAAGGCCGCGAGATGGTGCTGGATGAGGCGCTGGAGGGACGTATCGCCGAGATCCTGCGCCCGCTCGCTGCGCGCTACCCCAACCTCGACCGCGACGCGATCGCCCACGGCAATCGCAAGCAGGCCACGATTCCACTCGGCGCGACCGTGCTCGAGCCCGTTGGCACAGCACCGGGTCTCGTCGTAGCCCCAGCCGAGGGGGCCAAGGGACCTACCGTCGTGGTACTACCGGGGCCGCCGCGTGAGCTACAGCCGATGTGGAAGCAGGCGGTGGTGACCGAGGCGTGGCGCTCGGCGATCGCCGACGCGCGCGTCTACCGCGTCGAGATGCTGCGCTTGTTTGGGATACCGGAGTCGGAGATAGCCGAGACGCTGCGCCGGGCCGAAAACGATGGGGTGGACCTGAGCACGCTGGAGATCACCACCTGCCTACGCAGTGGCGAGATCGAGATTGTCACCCGCTACGAGCCCGATGCCCAGTCGGTGTACGACGAATTCGCGCAGATCGTCGCCACACGCCATGCCGACACGCTGTATTCGACCGACGGCACGACGATCGACGCTCAGGTGGCGGCATTGCTGCGCGGCGAGCAATTGAGAACCACACCGGCGAGTTCGGAGCGGCCTACCGGTGGCGAGCAGGACAGCTCGGTTGTGGGTGTGACACACACAATTGCCGTCGCCGAGTCGTGTACCGGCGGACTGCTACTGGCCCGGCTGACAGACCCACCGGGCGCCTCCGAGTACGTACTGGGCGGAGTCGTGGCCTACTCGAACGAGGCGAAGATCGCCCAGGTGGGCGTCCCCCGCGAGACGATCGAAGCCCACGGAGCCGTATCCGAGCAGGTGGCACAGGCGCTTGCCGAAGGCGCGCGAATGCGACTTGGTAGTGAGCTGGGAGTGGGGCTCACCGGCATTGCGGGCCCAGGCGGTGGCAGCGAGCAGAAGCCCGTAGGGCTGGTCTGGCTCTGTGTCTCCGCAGACGACGGCGCAAGCTTGACGCGCTCCGTGCGCCTGCCGGGAGGGCGCTCTGACGTACGCGAGCGAGCGGCGCTCGTCGCGATGCACATGATCCGCCGCCTGCTTGGCGGCGAGCGCGACGATCTCAAGTCCGCGCCTGCTTGAACAGGTATCTCGCATTACGCTGAGGATGTGATCAGGAGTCCAACAGCGCGGCTGTTCGTGGCCATAGATCCTCCCATGGAGGTCTGCGAGCGACTGACGGCCTGGGCTCGTGAGGGCACACGTGGCGCACAGGCGCGCGGGTCTGCGAAGGCGTCGCTGCGGGTGCTCAATGCGGAGCTCCTACACGTGACGCTTTGCTTTCTGGGGAATCGCCCAGCGGGAGAGATGGACGTGCTCGCCTCGGAGCTGTCTACTTGTAGTGGGCGAGGGGGAGAGCTGTCGCTCGGCGCGCCGCTGTGGCTGCCCGAGCGCAACCCGCGTGCGCTGGCTGTGGAGCTACACGACGAGCGCGGTCGGCTTGCCTCTCTCCAGGCAGAAGTGGTCGCCGCACTGCAGCGGGTGAGTGGCTGGCAGCCGAACGGCAGTGCCCACACAGCTGTGAAGGCACCGGCGAGTAAGCGACGTTTTCACCCACACGTGACTGTCGCTCGTTTGCGCCGCGGCGAAGCCCCTGCGCAGCGAGCCCTGCCACCGACACCTTCGGCCTCGTTCAGCCCGCATGAGCTGGTGCTCTACCGCTCGTGGCTAGCGCCTGAGGGCGCAAGTTACGAAGCGGTGGCCGCTCATCCAATCCGCTGAGATCGTTAGCTCAAATAGTGGCGATGCCCCCCGCGCGCGCGGGGGGCATCGCGCTTTTTCATTGACCAAACCGCTGCCGGCCCCTTCCCACATGACCGTGCGCAAGCGAGCCGAGGGGGCTACTCTTGGTGGACCCCATGAAGCGCTACCACCTCACTACTTTCGGTTGCCAGATGAACGAGCACGACTCCGAGCGCATGAAGGGGATGCTCGAGTCGCTCGGCTACAGCGAGGCGCCAGAGCGCGCCGAGGCTGACCTGATCCTGTTCAACACCTGCTCGATTCGCGAGACCGCGGACAGCCGCTTCGTGGCGCATCTGGGGGAGGCGAAGCGCCTCAAGCGCGAACAGCCCGAGCGCGTCGTCGGTGTCGGCGGTTGCTGGGCGCAGTCGGTCAAGCAGGAGGTGTTCGAGCGCTTCCCCTTCGTCGACGTGGCATTCGGGCCGGGTCAGACGCACAAGCTTGCCGAGTTCCTGACGAGCGACTCGCTCACGGCGCAGGGGTATTTCGAGTTCGAGGGCTTCACCGGCCATCTCCCGGCCAAGCGCGCACGGGCATTTCAGGGCTGGCTGCAGATCAGCGTCGGGTGCAACTGCCGCTGCTCCTACTGCATCGTGCCGAGCACGCGTGGGCGAGAGGTGTCGAGGCCGCTCGACGAGTTGGTGAGAGAGGTGCAGAGCATGGCCGCGGACGGCGTCCGCGAGGTGACCTTGCTCGGCCAGAATGTCAACTCCTATGGGCGCGACCTACGCGTTGACGGTAAATCTGAGACGTTTGCCAATCTGCTGAGACAGATCGACGCGATCGACGGAATCGAGCGCATCCGCTACACGAGTCCCCATCCGAAGGACATGCGCGAAGACGTGATCCGCGCGCACGCTGAGCTTGCAAGCGTGTGCGAGCACATCCACCTACCGTTGCAATCGGGCTCAAGTCGCATTCTCAAGGCGATGCGCCGCACATATGACCGTGAGCGCTATCTCGACCGCGTGGCCTTGATCCGCGAGCACGTGCCCGACGCCTCGATCACGACCGACATCATCGTGGGCTTCCCGGGCGAGAGCGAGGAGGATTTCGAGCAGACGCTGCAGGTGGCCGAGCTAGTCGGCTACGACAGCGCGTTCACATTCATCTTCTCGCCTCGCAGGGGGACGGAGGCAGCAGAGCTAACCGAGGGGATCGTGCCGCACCCGGTCAAGGTGGAGCGCATGGAACGACTCTTGGAGGTGGTGCAGCGACGAGCGCTTGAGCGCGCACAGCGCTTCGTGGGGCGGACACTTGAGGTGCTGGTCGAAGGGCCCTCGCGCACAGACCCCGAGCGCCAGCGCGGACGCACGCGCCACAACAAGGTCGTCAACTTCGCGGGCCTCGCCGCGCCCGGCGAGCTGGCGCAAGTAGAGATCGTCAAGGCCACAAGCCAGACCCTCAGCGGCGAGGAGAGTCTCCTCGCCCGCACGGCTCGCTGAGACTCCCACCGCAAATCAGGCATCGAGGGGATTGAAGGACTCGTGCTCGACGGAGCGAACATACGTTCCCATGGTTCCGTCCGAAGCACCCCATACATTTTCATCTCCAGCTTTCGACAGGAGGAGCAAGACGATGCCCGTGACCGATGAGGAGAAGGCCGTAAAGGCGCGCGACGCAGCCCTGCAGGGCGCGCTAGGCCAGATCGAGCGCGAGTTCGGCAAGGGCTCTGTCATGCGCATGGGCGACGAGGGAGCACAGGTGCGCGTCGACGCGATCCCCACCGGCGCGCTGTCACTCGATCTGGCGCTTGGAATCGGCGGCGTGCCCAAGGGGCGCATCGTGGAGGTATTCGGGCCGGAGTCATCCGGTAAGACGACGCTGATCTACCATGTGCTGGCCGAAGCCCAAAGGCTCGGCGGCGTGTGTGCGTTCATCGACGCCGAGCATGCTATGGACCCGCTGTATGCCAAGGAGATTGGGGTGGATATCGACGAGTTGCTCGTCTCCCAGCCCGACTACGGCGAGCAGGCCCTGGAGATCGCCGACATGCTCGTGCGCTCGGGCGCCATCGACGTCGTGGCGATCGACTCTGTGGCCGCGCTCACTCCGCGTGTGGAGCTCGAGGGGCAGATGGGCGACCAGACCGTGGGGGCACAGGCGCGAATGATGAGCCAGGCGATGCGCAAGATCGCCGGCAATCTAAACAGGACCGGCACGCTGTGCATCCTGACCAACCAGATCCGCGAAAAGGTGGGGGTCATGTTCGGCTCGCCGGAGACGCAGCCGGGTGGGCGCGCGCTGAAGTTCTATGCCTCTCAGCGACTTGACATCCGTCGCATCGAGACACTCAAGGACGGCACTGAGGCAGTCGGCAACCGTGTGCGCGTGAAGGTCGTCAAGAACAAGCTCGCGGCGCCCTTCCGCCAGGCAGAGTTCGATATCGAGTTCGGCAAGGGCATCTCGACGGCCGGTTGCCTGGTCGATCTCGGGATCGAGCACGGCATCGTGACGAAGTCAGGTTCGTTCATCTCCTACGGCAACGAGCGTCTGGGCCAAGGTCGCGGCAACGCCAAGGCCTATCTGGAGGAGAACCCGGCGATCGCCGGCGAGATCGAGCGCAAGGTCTACGCGGCACTTGGGATCGGGGCCGACAAGGTAAGGCCGATCCAGGGCACCGAGACGCCGCTGACGGTCGCCCCCGAGCCGGCTGAGGCAGACACCCGCGCCGCCTGAAGTACTGGAACGCGATAGTCGCGGGCTTGTTGCCGCGACGAGGAACACGGAATCCTCCCGGACGGTGTGGTGTCCGCCCGGGAGGCTCTCTCCGTTTAGCCCCACGGGGACTTAGCTACTGAGTGGTGGCGCCTGCCGGAGGGCCGCCTTCGTAGGCCGAACCCGAGCTAGAGCCCGAGCTTGAGCCGGACTTGCTGCCCATGTTCGGGCACGGGTGACCGGTGGATCCCGGCGTGGTCGACGGCGTCGTGGTGGTACTCGGGGTCGTTGTCGTCGTCGACGGGGTGGTCGCCGTGTTGCTTGTGGACTGGGTTGTCGTGGAGCTCGGTGCCGCGGCGGCGCCGGCGATGCCGGCAACGGCTCCGCCTGTGGCCAGAGCGCCAACGACGAGACCTACTCGGATGATGCCTCTGCTTTTCATACGCGAACCTCCGGTGAGTGGTAGCGGGTTACGCCAACCATCCTGAGACCGTTCCCTAAGGCGATCGGAACGTACGCCTAAGGAACGGCGAAGGACTTTGTAGGAGGCCTTCTTATGCTCCCCGTGAGGCAACACCTTGAAACTCCACGCTCTGACTCCGGTGGGCGTCCTAGAGCTTTTGCTTTGCGCGGTGGCCGTCAGCCAGGTCGTAAGCGATCTTGTCGCTGCCTGACTTGCGCGTAAAGGTGGCCGATAGCTCGGGCGCTATACCGGCGAAAGCGGAGCCCAGGCGCAAAGCTATAGGCGCTACATCGACCTCGCCACGGTTGTGCTGGATTGCTCCTAGGACCGCCTTGGCAACATCCTCAGGGCTGCGCGTGCCGACGCCCTTGGGCAGTTGGACTTCGGCGTCGGCGAACATGCCCGCTTCGCGGATGAAACCGGGGAAGACGGTGGAGACGCCCACGCCGCTTCCGTGCAGCTCTGCTCGCATCGCGCCGGCGAAACCGCGCAAACCGAACTTGGTTGCGTTGTAGATCGAGCTGCCGGCCGTCGCGGCCTTGCCAGAGAGAGAAGACATAAACAGCAGGTGTCCTCTGCCTCGCGCCACCATCTCCGGCGCGAGCGTGTGCGCCATTGCGATTGGCGCGCGCAAGTTGACCTCCAGGGCGCGATCGATCTGCTCCATGGTCAGAGAATCGAGCTTGCCGCTTCCCGGCAGTGCCGCGTTGGCCACGAGAATGTCCAGCTCGCCGGCCTCGGAGAGCAGACGATCGACCTCCGCCGCCTCGCTCAAATCCACCGCCAGCGCGCGCCCCCCCAGCTCGCCGGCAAGCGGCTCCAACACATCAAGGCGCCGTCCCGTGAGAGTCAGCTGTGCTCCCTTGCCTGCTAGAGCGCGCGCGATCGCTTGACCCAAGCCGCCGGTCGCGCCCGTCAACAAGACCCTGGATCCGGAGATATCCATGAGCTGCAAGCCTACGCGAATGACTCCACGAGCGCATGTGATCGCTCTATTTGGGCCGACCGGCATCGGCAAGACCGCTATCGCGGTGGCGCTCGCTCACCGCCTGCGCGAGTGCGGAGAGCGCCCGGTGGCGATCTCCGCGGATGCGCTACAGGTCTACTGGGGCATCGAGACGCTTACAGGCGTCGCCACAGAGACCGAGCAAAAAGAGCTTGAGCACCGTCTTGTGTCGTTCTTGCCGATCGACGCGAGCTTCAGCGCCGGCCAATATGCCGAGCTGGCCCACGCCGAGATCGACAATGCGCTCGCCGAAGGCCGCAGACCAATCGTGGTTGGCGGCACGGGGCTATATCTGCGCGCGGCCCTCTGCGAGCTCGCCTTGCGCCCTCCGCCGCCAGAGGGAGTGCGCGAGCGTTGGACCGCAGAGCTGGAACGCGACGGAGCACCGGCCCTGCACGCCCAACTAGCCCAGCGCGCGCCGTGGGCAGCCGAGGAGATCGACCCAAATGACCGGCAACGCATCGTGCGCTCGCTGGAGCTGCTCGATGTGGGTGAGCTGGAGCCGCCGAGCGGACCTTCACAGCTATGGACTGGAGAGATGCGCCGGCCAACACTACTGGTGGGGCTGACGATGGAGCGAGAAGCGTTGTACGCACGCATCGACGCACGTGTGGACGCGATGCTTGCGCGTGGGGCATGCGAGGAGGTCTCAAGCGCACATGCTGCCGGCGCCAGCGTCACGGCACGTAAGGCACTTGGTTTCGACGAGCTGTTGGCGGGGGATGTGGAGGCGATGAAGCGTCATACGCGCAACTACGCACGCCGTCAGTTGACCTGGATGCGCAAGCTCGCCGGAGTGCAGGTACTCGACCTGACAAACCTCTCAGCGGAGCAGGCCGCTGAGGAGATCTTCGCGATGAGCACCTAGTGTCTCGTGTCGCAAATTCGGTGAGGATTTCCTGGACGGATGATCGTGATCTGAGGTTCGACACTAGACTCTCGCGCCGCATGCTCGAACACGCTGAACAGACACCACCCTTCCCGTCAGCCCGCATCGTCGGAGACCTTGCCACGGCAGGGAGGAGCGCCCGATGAAGTTCGAGAAGTGGCAGGCGCTTGGCAACGACTACCTGATCGTCGAGCAGGCAGAGCTCCCGTTCGAGCTGACCCCCGAGCGCATCCGCAGGCTGTGCGCAGGCCACTTCGGGATCTTCGCCGACGGCATCCTGTTGCTGGGGCCAGCACAGGATCCACGCTTCGTGGCCAATCTGCGCATCTACAATCCCGACGGCTCAGAGGCAGAGCTTTCGGGAAACGGTGCGCGCGAGGCGATCCTTTACCTGCGCAGGCGCGGGTGGACAGACCAAGATGTCTTCTCGATCCAGACCGCCGCCGGAGAGATACGCCCCACGATCACTGGCATTGACACTTGTCGCGTGGACATGGGCTGTGCGAGCCTGACATCCAAGGACTTCCCCAGCGGACCAGCGAACGGAGCGAGCGAGCTGCTCGCGGATGCTCGCGCCTGGAGCTTTCAGCACGTGTCGATCGGCAATCCGCAGTGCGCGATCCACGTCGAGGACCTGGCGACATTGAACGCGCTGGACTTGCCGAGCATCGGCCCAGCAATAGAAGCGCACGAGTTGTTCCCAAACCGCACGAACGTATCGTGGTACACGGAAGTCGAACCCAGCGCAGATGGTACGGGCGAGCGTGCGATCCGCGCACGCATTTTCGAGCGTGGGGTAGGAGAGACGCTCTCCTCCGGTACCGGCGCCACCGGCGCCGCTGTGGCCAACCGGCTACGCGGCGGGCCAGAGCAGGTCATGGTGTTGCTGGACGGGGGAGAGTTGAGCGTCGAGGTGGGAGAGGATCTGCACGTCAACCTGACAGGCTGGGCACGGCCCGTGTTCGCGGGAGAGCTCAGTGAGGACTTCATCAAGGAGCTGTATGAGACCGAGTGAGCGCCTGAGCCGGATTCCGCCGTACCTGTTCGCTGAGTTGGAGCGCAAGATCGCCGCCAAGCAGGCCGCCGGCGTGGACGTCATCAGTCTGGGAATCGGCGATCCCGACCGACCGACACCGGCGTTGATCGTCGAGGCGATGCAGGAGGCTGTCACCGAGCCGGAGACACACCGCTACCCATCGAATCGTGGACGCGCTGACTTCCGCCAAGCACTCAGCGACTTCTATGTACGCCGCTTTGACGTGACGCTCGATCCCGGCAGCGAGATCATCCCGGCGATCGGCGCCAAGGAGGCGATCTTCAACCTCAACCTCGCCTTCCTCGACCAGGGCGACGTGGCGCTCGCCTCCGACCCCGGCTACCCGGTCTATACCGGCGGTCCGCTGATGGCCGGTGGCGATCCCGTCGTAATGCCGCTCGTGCCGGCACTTGGCTTCGTGCCAGATCTCGACACGATCGACGAACAGACAGCCAGCCGCGCCAAGCTGATGTTCCTCAACTACCCCAACAACCCAACCGGCGCGATCGTGCCGCCTGGCTTCTTCGAGTTGGTGGTGGACTTCGCCCAGACCTACGACATCCTCGTCGTGCACGACAACGCCTACAGTGAGACCACCTATGACGGCTATCGCGCGCCGTCGTTCCTGCAGACGCCTGGCGCCAAGGAGGTTGGCATCGAGGTGTTCTCGCTCTCCAAGGGCTACAACATGACGGGCTGGCGCTGTGCGGCGATACTCGGCAATGCGCAGGCGATCGAGCACTACTGGCGTCTGAAGACGAACATCGACTCAGGCCTGTTCGAGGCGGTCCAGCTTGCCGGCATCGCGGCGCTCTCGCCCGACACCGACGCCGAGGTCGCCTCGATGAACGAGCTGTATCGCATCCGCCGCGACCTGGTATGCGAGGCGTTGGCGAAGGCCGGCGTGCACGTAAACCCACCCAAGGGCACGATCTACGTGTGGGCGCCAATTCCGGAAGGCTTTGAGAGCTCTGTGGCCTACTGCGAGCATGTGCTCGAGCAGGCGGCGGTTGTGATCTCGCCCGGCAGCGCCTATGGTCCGAGCGGCGAGGGTTGGTTTCGGATAGCGCTCACCACGCCTGACGAGCGTCTCGCCGAGGCGGTTGAGCGCTTGGCCTCGCTCGGAGGCTGATCTACACTCGAAGAGGATGAACCAACCCACGCGGCGCGCCACTCAGCGAGCATTCTGCATAGCCGCACTCCCCGACGACGAGAATCTCGAGGAGTTGCACGAGTTGCTGCGCACCGCCGGGGTGGAAGTCGTGGGGGAGATGATCCAGCGCCGCGAGCAGCCGCACCCGAACACCTACCTCGGTCCCGGCAAGGTGACCGAAGCCAAGCAGGCCGCAAACGAGTGCGACGCCAACGTGATCGTTTGCGACGACGAGCTGAGTGCACGCCAGGAGCGCAACCTGGAGCAGGCGCTCGGCATGCCGGTCGTCGACCGCACAACCGTCATCCTTGACATCTTCGCTACGCACGCCTCGAGCGCCGAGGGCAAGCTGCAAGTCGAGCTGGCCCAACTGGAGTACAACCTTGCGCGCATGCGCGGCTTGTGGACCCACCTGGAGCGCCTCGGCGGCGGGATCGGCACACGTGGACCGGGCGAGACCCAGATCGAGACCGATCGGCGCCTCGCGCGCAACCGTATCGCCGCGTTGCGCCGACGGCTGGAGCATGTGAAGGGCACCCGCTCGGTGATGCGTGCCGAGCGCGAGCGAGCGGCACTGCCGAACATCGCGCTTGTCGGCTACACAAACGCCGGCAAGAGCACGTTGCTGAACGCACTCACAGGCGCCGAGGTGGGAGTGCGCGACCGCCTATTTCATACGCTCGACCCGAGCACGCGAATGATGCGCATAGACGGACGTGCCCACCTGCTGACCGACACCGTCGGCTTCATCCGCAAGCTTCCCCACCAGGTCGTGGACGCGTTCGGGGCGACGCTGCAGGAGACACGCCTAGCCGATCTGCTGCTGCACGTGCTGGACGCCTCGGCGCCAGAGCACGACCAGCTCGCGATGCGCAAAGCCGTCGAGGAGGTACTGGAGGAGATCGGTGCCGGCGAGCGCCCCCGCGTGCTCGTGCTCAACAAGATCGACCTGCTCGACGAGGAGGCGCGCGAGGAACTGCGCCTAGCGCACCCGGACGCGCTCCTGGTCAGCGGGACAAGCGGCGATGGCCTGCCCGAGCTGGAGCAGCGGATCGAGCAGGAGCTGCGCCACACGCTGCGCCCGATGGAGCTGCTCGTGCCCTATTCGCAGGGGGCCAGCCTGGCCGAACTGCACGACATCGCCGGCGACCTGCGCCGCCAGGACACCCCTGAGGGCGTGCTCGTACGAGCGCTGGTGCCCGCACGCCTGGCCGAGCGCTACGCCAAGTT
Organism: uncultured Solirubrobacterales bacterium; assembly: GCA_963844095.1. Taxonomy (GTDB): domain Bacteria; phylum Actinomycetota; class Thermoleophilia; order Solirubrobacterales; family Solirubrobacteraceae; genus Palsa-744. The sequence continues at coordinate 635,061 of CAWJND010000005.1, read as the reverse complement.
CGCCGTCACGAATGGCTCAGCGGTCGTCGCCGCTTCCTGAGAGGACACCGCGCTCCTGGCGCGAGAACAGCTTCTCCAGGTTCTGTTTGGCGATGTCATCCAGGCTGAGGTCAAGCTCGCTCGCCAGCTGCGCCACATACCAGAGCACGTCGCCGAGCTCCTTGGACATCGCCGCGCGGCGCTCGTCGCTGACCTTGCCGCCGTCGTCGCGAATCGCCTTCTTGGCGTGCTCGGCAACCTCGCCGGCCTCGCCGGCAAGCCCGAGCGCCGGATAGGCAAGCCACGCCTCGCGGGGATACTCGGCTGTACGACGCGATTCGCGCTGATACTCAGATAGATCCATGGCTTTGCTTTTGAAACAACTCGACCCGCCGGAGCGGGTCGGGTGTGGGTGTGGAGGAGCTACCTCCGAACTGTTGTCAACGATGCAAAGCGTAACAGACCAGCCTGCGGACCCGACCTGACACTGGGCGGGTAGCTATCCCGCGAGCGCGTGCCAATTGCAACTCTGTCAAGACCGGGTCCAGCAGTTTTGTGGCGGCGGGCGGGAGACTCGAACTCCATCCGGGCGCTAACCCGAATTCCCTGTTGACAACAGTTTGCGTCGCCTCGACGCTACACCCGCCGTGCTGACAACTGTATCAATCGTGCGCGACGGATTTCGATCACACGCCCGCCGCGTGGCAAGCGCTGCGGTGTGCCTGCCGCTCCAGGTCGTCATCCAGCGCCGCCAACTCGCCAGCGTCGATCCCGAGCGCCGTGGCGATCAGCCAGTCGGCGAACCAGGCGTTCTTCGGCAGCAGTGGGCCGTGTAGATAGGTGCCGATCGTGTTGCCAAAACGAGCCCCCTCGAAACCGCTACGACCGTCGTTGCCGTGACCTTTGAGCACCCGGCCCAACGGATTGGCGTTAAGGCCTAGATATGTACGACCGCCATGGTTCCCAAAGCCGACGAGCACACGTTCTTCACCGTCGAGTTCGACCTGGATCGCAACGTTGCCGATCAGCCGCTCGCCTGGCTCTCGCACTGTACGCACATCGAGCAGACCAACACCCTGGAGCTGCTCGTCGCCGAGCGTGTAGGACTCGCCCAGGAGCTGGTAGCCACCGCACACCCCAAGCACGATCGCGCCGCGCGAGGCGGCCTCGTGCAAGGCATCGCGCTTGCCGGCGACCAAGTCCTCGGCGCACAACAGCTGGTCGCGATCCTGGCCTCCACCTATGTAGTAGATGTCGTGGGCTTCGCCGTCAAGCGCCTCGCCAAGCCCGCTGCCGCTCAGCTGAAAGCCGATCCCACGCCACTCGCAGCGACGCTGCAACATGAACAGGTTGCCGCGGTCGGCGTAGATGTTCATCAGGTCGGGGTACAAAGCGCAAACGCGCAGGGTGTGCCCCTTCAGGTCGTTTACCGCCACGAGCTGCCCGCCTCACCACGTCGCACGAGCAGCTCGCGCAAAGCAAGCATCGCCGTATAGGTCGGGAGCACATACAGAGTCGCGGCGCGGGGCTCACCGTCCGTTTCCGAGTGCTCCGCCGTTGCGGCAGCAAGCGCATGGGAGAGATCGGCGACTACCCGAATGCGCTCGGGCTCGATGCCTGCGTACTTCAGCCGCAGGGCAAGCTCGGGGGCACGCGTGCCTGAGCAGGTGGCCAGTCGCACGCGCCCGGCCAACAGCTCGAAATCGGCGTCCCAGATCCAAGACACGTCGTGGCCGTCGGCGGTGTTGTCGTTGAGTACACCAAGCAGGTCGTGGGAGCCAGGCTCAAGCGCAAGTGTGCGCAGTACCTCATTTGCGCCGGCGGGATTCTTGACAAGCAAAATGCGCGTCTCGCGCCCAGCGACTGTGACCGTCTCAGCCCGGCCAAAGGCGGCTTTGGTGCTCTCCAAACCGGCGACGATGTCGACCAACGGGATATCCAAAGCGACAGCAAGCGCGCTGGCGGCAAGCGCGTTATAGACGTTGTAAAGACCAGGCAGCGCAAGCTTCACCTCGGCCTCGCCCTCGGGCGTGCTCAGCTGGAAACACGCCGAGCGCACACCTTCAAGCACGACCGAGCGAGCAAGCACTGTGGGGGAGGGTCGTCGCTGTCCGCAGGACTCACAGCGGTAATGGCCAAGATGACCGAGGTACACAACGTCGAACACGTAAGGCGCTCCGCAGCGACGACAGTGCTTAGCGTCGGCGGCATGTGCCATTCCTGCAAGCGCCAGCGAGTCGTCATCGACACCGAAGTACAAGACGTCGGCATGCTCGGGGTCGTCTTCTTCCGGTCCGTGGTCGGCCTGCGCAGGCTCGCCTCGGACTTCGGTCCGTTTGTGGTCGAGATCGGTCGGTCTGTGGGCGAGCTCCGGCGGCGCGTGGTCGAACTCGGCAGGTTCGTAGTCACCCTGCGCCCGCTCGCGTCCTAGATCGGCAACGAGCGGGTCGTCGGCATTGCACACCAGGCGCGCCCGCTCGGCCGGCCCGCCTTCTCGCACCGCGCCGGCCCAGCGCTCGGCAATTGTCTCCAGCTCGCCGTAGCGGTCGAGCTGGTCGCGAAACAGGTTGGCAAGCACGACAACGCGCGGATGCAGCTGCCCCGCAAGCCGATCGAGCCACAGCTCGTCGACCTCGAACAGCCCGAGCTCGCCGGCAATCGTGCCGCCGCGGCCGGCGGCATCGAGCAGCGTCGAGGCGATCCCGCCGGCCATGTTGGCGCCAGCCTGGTTGTGCACGAGCGAGATGCCGGCAGCCTCGAAGATGCTCGCGGCCATCGCCGCCGTAGTGGTCTTGCCGTTGGTGGCAGAGATCAACGCATTGCCACGGGGAAGGCGCGCCGCAAGCCCGGCGATCGCGGTGGAGTCCATTCGCACAAGCAGCTTCCCGGGCAGGCTCGTACCGCCTCCGCCGCGCAAACGGGAGACGGCTCCGACGGCGCGGGCAAGAGCGAGCTTCGGCCCGAGCGTTGCGCTCATCGCTCTGATGCGGCAGCGTCTGAGGCAGGCCCAGTGGCGAGGAACGCATCCGCGCCAGAGCCGTCAGTCGGCACAAGCACGCGCACGGCGCCGCCGATCGCGTGTACGCGCAGTGGTAGCTCGCCGATCGGGTCGCCGTCTGCGTACATCGTGAACGGACGATCCGCGCTAACGGCGATCTCGCGCGCCCGGAAAACTTTCACGCTGGCCTCACGCACGTGCGCACCGCTGAACACCTTCGGCAGAATCTTCGTGAGGAAGCGGAGCTTGCTCACGCTTTCCAGCACCACCACATCGAGCAACCCATCATCGAGCAGCGCATCCGGCGCCGCCCGCATGCCACCGCCGTAAGTCTTCGAGTTACAGGCTCCCACCGTGTAGCCACTGAAGTTATGCCGCTCGCCAGGAGGGTCGAGCTCTATCTGAAAGCGCGCCGGACGCCAGAACAGAAGTGCGCGCAGCGCTCCATAGGCATACACGAGCCCACCAAGCCAAGCGGGAGCCTCGTTGGCGATGCGGTTGGCATCGCTGTCAAAGCCGACGCTCGCGATACCCACGAACGCTTTCCCCGCGACCTCGCCGAGATCGAGCTTGCGTGAGAAGCCGGCAGCGACGATCGCACAAGCCTCGATCGGATCGGTGGGAATGCCGAGCACGCGCGCAAGATCGTTGCCACGCCCGCCGGGCAGCACGCCGAGCAGCGCATCGGGAAACTCACGCAACACGTCTGCGACAGCGCCGACCATCCCGTCGCCGCTCAAGCACACGACCATCTCGCCGGCAACGCAGGCTTCACGTGCAAGCTCACGCGCATGAGCTAGATCGCGGGTCAACTCGCTGCGAACCTGCAGCCCATGCCCGTCGAGTGCGACAAGCACGTCGGCCAGCACGCGACCGGCTTTGCCGCCGCCGGCGGAGGGATTTACGATCAGACATATGGGTGTGCTCATCGCGCAAGCGTATTGCGCCGTGGCGGCGTCACGGGCGGGCGTCGGCGACCGGCCACTGTTGAGAATCGCGGAAGGATGCTTTAAGAATGCGCGAATATGGCGCAGATCTAGGAGACGCGCGACTATGCTGCCTCGATGTTTGACCGCTCGAGTGTCGCGCGCCGGCTCCTCTACGGCTCGGCTACGACCGCCTTCGGGCTCGTATTGACGGCCTGCGGCAGCTCCACGACTGGCGCCGGAACATCCACAGGCACGCCCATCCATCCCCAAAATGGGGGCTCATCGCTGAACGTCAAGCCTGTGTCCGCGTCCAGCAGTGGCAAATGCTCGCGAGCACGGGCGCCCGTGCCAAGGGGTGCGCAGCGCATCCCCAAGCCGACGCTAAAACTCGATCCAGCCAAGCGATATGTGGTGAGTCTCGCCACCAACTGCGGCGCGATCGAAATCGAGCTCGACGTACGCCAAGCTCCGCGCACGACCGCATCCTTCGCCTACTTGGTCAAGCGCGGCTTCTACAACGACCTGACCTTCCATCGGGTTGCAGCCGGCTTCGTCATTCAGGGCGGCGACCCCAACGGCGACGGCTCGGGAGGCCCCGGCTACACGATCGTCGAGGAGCCACCGAGCAACATGCGCTACACGCTCGGCACCGTGGCGATGGCCAAGACAGCCACCCAGCCCTCCGGAGCCTCAGGCAGCCAGTTCTTCATCGTCACGGCCTCCGACGCAGCCCTGCCGGCGCAATACGCGCTAGTCGGAAACGTAGTGGGCAGCTTCGAGGGTGTGGACACGATCGCAAAGCTGCCGACCAACCCACCGCAAGACGGCGCCCCGACGACCCCGGTGGTCATCCGCCGCGCAAGCCTGTCCTCGAGCTGAGCCGCAGCGCAAGTCGGGACCTCGGGCGCACAACCCGCCCAATGTGTCCGACGCAGTGCTTGCCGAGCTTTACTTGGAGGAACGAGCGGCGCCCGAGGCCGCGACCTGGGCGCGATCTCGACGCCTGCGTCCAACCATCGCGGCGATTGCCACCCCTGCGATGGCAACGAACAGGCCAAGCAGAATCCCAGGTGCCAGCCCGAGCCCACCGAACGGCAGTGCCACAAGCTCCACGATTCCAAGGCCAAGCGCCAGCAACAAGATGATCAGCGCGATGATCAACAGGATTCCGCGTGTGCGCGCGAGAATCCCGGCGCTGGCGGGCGGGATCAGCAACCCCATCGCGCGCAAAGCAAACATCTGGCGCCCGGTGGGGGGTGTCTGACCTAGACGCTCAACCGCACTCTTCAGGTCGCCGGCACGACGCTCGGCGAGCGCCAGCGATGCGTCAGCCATACGCCTCAACTGCATCCGTTCCTGCGGCCTGGCGGCGGCGATGGCCCGCTGGAAGTAGGCGCGTGCCTGCTCGGCATCAAACCGCTCTGACGCACGCGCTCCAAGGATCGCAAGGGCGGCCGACTTGTACTTCGTCTCGGCCTCGAGCTCCTCGTCAGTGCGCTGCTCGAGCGCTTCGATCGCCGCCTGGGAGCCGCGCTGCTCGACGCGGATCTGTCGTTGCTTGGGAGCCATGACGGCTCATTCTATGGTGGCTGCGTCTCAGGCGCTATTCTCGCTGATCCAAGCAACTTGAGAACAATGCGTCGAATCACCTCGCACATATCGCTGATTGCGGTACTCGCGGCCGTGTGCCTCTGCGGGCTGACTGCTACCTGTGCGGTCGCGGCAACAGAAGCAAGCACTTCGCTGAACAGGGCCAAGCTGGACAAGTCGGTGCAAGAAGCGCTAGCGAAAGCCGAGACGGGCACGAGCGCCGGTGCTCAGAACCCAGCAGCGGCCGGAGCGGAAACGCCATCCTCCAGCGAAGCGTTCAGCGCCCCCTCGGAATCGTCCTCGAACTTGACCAGTAGCGCGGCGGGCGAAGAAGAAGAAAGAACCGCAACAACCGCCACCACAGCTTCGGGCACTTCGCTGAGCACCATCTCGACCGGGGTGGTCATCCCCGTCGGCATCGTCTGCCTCGTGCTGTTGGGGGGGATAGCGTTTCTAATCCTGCGCGACGCGCGCAGCGTCGCTCCTGTCGGCGACGGTCTAGGCAGTCGCAGTACCGCTCAAGAACATGCAGAGCGCAGACGCAAGCGCCGCGCGAAGACCAAGGCAGCACGCCAGCAGCGCAAGCGCAACCGCTGAGCTCGCAGCGAAGCGGCGAACCAGCAAAACACCATCGCGCTTTGTTGGTCGGGCACTGAAGGAGCGCGTCAATGCCGCACGAGCGAGCGAGCCACGACGCGGCGCGCAGGCGCGCGCACGCGCGAAGGGGAGGGGGCGCTCGGAGAGCCGTGCGGACCGCGGCGAGGTCGGTGAGGGCGGGGGAGTCTCGGATGCGGCTCAACTGGGGATCCAACCAGAGTCTTGCTGCCCCCTTCGTCTTCGCCGGCGTCGGACTCGGAGCCATTCTGCTCTTCGAGCACGTTCATCGCGGAGTCCGAGCGCATCGGAATCCACACCATCAGCGACGCCACAACAAGCTTCACCAGCGCCACCAGCGCAAGCAGCAGCCACAAAGACATAGCGTCGATGCTACTACCAAGCCTCGTCAACGCAAATGTGGGGTCTTGGGTGCGCGACACCCGCCCAGTGTTTCGTGGACGCTCATGCTTTCGCCCGGCTGCGTCGATGCCTGTTTGACGTACATCCAACCTCTGCGCGGCATGACAGCGCGCTCGGCCTTCAATTCATTCAGGAGAGCGCAACCCAATGTTTCGCAGCCCCTTCGCCGCTCGCGGCATCGCCGCCGGAATCACGTCGCTCCCAGCTCCAGCGCTGACGGCCATCGCCCCGGCGGCGGCTTCTCCAGGGAAGGGCTCCTTGCTCCTCTTCACCTTCCGGCGCGCTGGGGCCGCCCTGACCTTCCTTGCGACGGCCGGGTGCGCGCTCGCGCTCTCCAGTTCTCCCGCGCTGGCCGCCGGCTCCTACGGTTGCACCGGTTCCACTCAGGACCTGACCGTCCCCAACGGTGCGGTCAGCGCCAGCATCAACCTGCAGGGCGCGTCCGGTGAGGGCAACCCATTCGGCGTCAACGGCGGCGAAGGCGCGAGTGTCGCCATGACGATGTCTGTCGCCGCCGGTCAGACGCTGACCTTCAACGTCGGCTGCCAGAACGGGTACGGCGGCGGCGGCGCGGCCGGCAGCGGCTTCTCGACCGCCGGCAACGGCGGCGGAGCGACCACGGTCACCTACGGCGGTGTGCTGTACGGCGTCGCCGGAGGCGGCGGCGGCGCGGGCGGCCAGTCAGGCACGCCCGGCGACGCCAATGGCTTCTTCGGCGGCGGCGGTCAAGGCGGCAGCGCGGACTCGAACGGCTCAAACGGCACCTCCGGACCCAACGACCCGGGCGCGTACGCCGGCCTCGGCGGAGGCGCCGGTGTTTTCGGCGGCCTCGGCGGCCTCGGCGGCCAGAACCCCAACGACGGCAATGGCGCCAACGGCGGCAACGGCGCCAGCCTGCAAGGCGGCTCCGGTGGCGGGCCGGCTGCCGGCGACGCCGAGCTTGGCGGTGGCGGTGGCGGTGGCGGCTACACCGGAGGCGGCGGTGGCGGCGGTGGCAGCATGTGGGCCTCTTATGACGGTGGTGGTGGCGGCGGTAGCGGCTCCAGCTACATCAACCTCGCCGGCGGCGCGAACGGGTCCAACGCTACGGCGCTTGGGACCGGCGACGGCTCAGCCACGGTCTCCTACACCTACAACGGGGCTGTCATCGCCAGCCCCAACCCCGTCGAGTTCGGGCAGGTCGTCTCCACCGCGGGCAACAGCGCCCAGCAGACCGTGACGTTCACGAACGTCGGCTCAGGCCCCGACGCCGCGGTCACCGTCGGCCAGGTCTCCATCTCAGACCCGAGCTCCCCGTTCTCCATCGTCGGCGGCAGCGACAACTGCAGCAGCCAGACGCTTGACGGCGGGCAGAGCTGCACGGTGACCGTGCAGCTCGCGCCATCGGCCGGCAGCGAAGGCGATGTCACCAGCGGCCTTCTGTTCCCCTCAAGCTCGGTGAGCGGGACCGTCACCGCGCAGCTGCGCGGCACGGCCATCCTGCCGGCCGACATGTCGATACTGCCCGCCTCGCTTGACTTCGACAGCGTCGCGACCGGTTCCACTCAGACCCAGACGGTGGCCATCTACAACACCGGCGATCAGCGTCTGAACGTCTCCGGGGCGGCCCTCTCCGGTGCCGACTCTGATGAGTTCTCCATCCCCGCCCAGCTGAACCTGTGCCCAGCGCAACTGCCGGCTGGAGGCTCCTGCACGCTGCAGGTACAGTTCGCCCCAACCCGGGTCAGCAGCGCCTCGGCGACCCTGGAGCTCAGCTCCAGCAACGCGGCGTCGCACCCAGTGGTAGACATACCGCTAAGCGGTGCCGGCGTCACTCCCGCGCCACTGCCCACGGGCCCGCAGGGCCCCACCGGCTCGACCGGAGCAACCGGCTCGACCGGAGCTACAGGCTCGACCGGGGCTACGGGCTCGACCGGCTCGACCGGAGCAACCGGTTCGCAGGGGCCGAAGGGCGATACCGGTCCGCGGGGTCCGGCAGGACCTGGCAAGGTCGCGGCGCTCAGCGGCGTCTCGCTGCGCTCGAACACGCTCACTCCGTGCCTGGGATGCCGCCCGGTCGGCCTGACGCTTACCTACCGGCTGGAGCGCGCCGGGAAGCTGTATCTCACCCTGGAGCGCAAGACCACCCACGGCTGGCATCCCGTCGGGATAGAGACGGTAGCCGCGGGTGCGGGCTGGCACAGTCTCGCACTCGGCAAGGACCTCACCGGCCGTCAGTTCAAGGGCGGCAACTACCGGCTCGTGGTCCAGAGCCAGAACGGCAAGGCCCGCTCCAAGGCGGTCACGATGAACTTCACCATCGTGACCTCCACGGGCACGGTCTGACGCTCCGCCGAAAGTCCAGCCCTAAGAAAGTTGCTCCTACGTCGAGCGAGGCTCGGAAATTGCGGTGAAGTGTCCTCCTCATCATTGTCTGCTGTAGGGCGACCACCAGAGCCGCGCAACTCTTGTCGCCGGTCCCGCCAGGTGCGCGAGTGGGGACGAGATCGCCTACAGGACGTCTGGCACGCGCCTGTAGCGAAGGTAAACGACGCAAGAGCCAAACGTCTTCGTCTCGACCGACTCCAGGTTGATCCTTTCGTCCAGGGTCGGGAAGTAGGGCGTGCCGCCGCCGAGTAGGACCGGGCTGACGAACAGTCGCCACTCGTCGATCAGCCCCAGCTTCATACACGCACTGGCGAGCCCGGCGCCGCCGACCGCGATGTCCTTTCCGGGCTGTTCCTTGAGCCTTGCGACCTCCTCACCGACACCGTCCCTGGCCAGCCTGGTGTTGCCCACCACGCTCTGAAGCGTCGTGGAGAATACGACCTTCGACAGGGCCTTCCAGATTTGGGCGAACTTGACGTGCTCCGCCACAAGCGGACTCTCCTCAGCGGTCTCCCAGTAGACCATCGTTTCGTAGAGCCGCCGTCCGCAGAGATGCACACCAATCTCCTGTACATGCTGGGTGTGGAGAAGAAACAGCTCCTCGTCGGGCACCGTCCAGTCGATCGCGCCATCGGGTCCGGCGATGTAGCCGTCTAGCGACACAGTCATCGAGTAGATCAGCTTCCGCATCACGGTCCTCCTTCGGTTGCGTGGGTGCTCTTGTGGACATCCGCCCGAATCACGATCATTAGCACGTCCTTTCAATCGATGTTCTCGTTGACTGGCCCCTCGGCGGACAGGCCTTTCTTGTGCGGTTGCCACGCTCCTTTTAGGTCACGCCGCAAGGGTGGAGGCGGACGACACGACGGGCGTCGGTCAGGCCACGAGTGGCCGACAGACAGATTAAGAGTCAGCCCGTCACCAGCCCAGGACCAAACCCCGGCTCACCGGACGCCACAGCAAACGGCATTCCTTCCTGCCGGCTACGCGTCCGAGGAGCCGGCCGCTGCGACCATAAACCAGCACCCGGTTCCCTGAGCAAGCTCCCGCTCACCAAGGTCACAGAAAGACAGACTAGATCTCGATATTCATGCGCGACGACTCAGAGCCCAGCAGCCGTCGCTTCCAACAGCCAGCGGTTTAATTCTGGCGTCGCGACCCGGGTTTCATGTACATGTCGCATCGGTTCATTCCGATACGGGGGCCTGTGGGCGGAGGCCGTCTTTTCCGAGTAGGTTTACATAACATACATTATCGAGCACTGTGAAGAGGCGCGGACGCTCATGCTGCTGCTGCGGCGTCTCGTTCATGTGAGACAGGAATCTCACTCAAATGAGACTGCTTTGTCTCATCCATGTGAGACTGGGCGACGGCGTTTCCGTCTCATTCATGTGAGACTGGCGTGTCGAGGTCGCGGATCCCGGATGTCGCCCGTCAACGCCAACTACGACTCTCAGCTACGCCGATCGAGCGGCGTCATCTTGTCGAGCAACATGCGTTGGTAGCGGATGACCGCAACAGCCTGAACCGCCACCTCACCCACCGGCTCCTCGACGCACTTGAGCCGTAGCGGTCGTCGTTGGAGATCCGGCTTGTTCAACTGGACAGCAGCGCTCGTCGTATCCTCTGGCCAATGACGGTGCCTATACCGACCCCCCGCTCGATCGGCGTGAACGCGGAAGCGCTGAGCCGCTGGAGAAGCAGAGGGCTCTTGAGCGCCAGGAAACTGAAGGGCGTTCGCTTGCAGCCCGGCTTCGACGAAGCCGCGCGCGTGGACGTGATCTGCGAGGTGCCCCCATTGACGTGCAGCGGCGAGGACGTCGTAGCCGTCAAAGCGCGACATCTGGACTGATTAGGCCTAACGGCACTCGCCGTTCGAGACCTTCATCCACCGCGTGACGCGAGCGCGGCGTTCGAAGACCTCTCTCGCGATCACCGCGCCATCGCTGCTGAGCGGGCGGGCTCTGAAAAGTTCGTGGTGGGTTCCACGATGCGCGGCGCCCACACTCAAGCGACTCTACGGAAACGCTATTCCAAAGAGGAGCCAGCATTGCACGACGTCTGCCGCACAATCGCCATCGCGCCCTGCCGAGTAGCAACTGCTGTGAGCGTCGGCGAATGAGACGCCTGCTGGGGCTCAGCCTGATTATGTTCTGCAGCTTTCTGGTGATCCCGGCAAGCGCAGCCTGGGCAAACGAATGGACCGGCGAAGGCGATGGCAGCAGCTGGAGCGACGGGCACAACTGGTCGTCGGGCGAAGCCCCTACCGAAGAAGAAGAAGTAACGATCACGCCCGGGGCACACGTCGAAGGCGTGCCCGCCAGCACCACAGTCAAGTCTCTCGATTTCGAAGGGGCAGTTTTGATCGGTGGCGATCTCACGGTCACCGAAGGCCTGACTTGGACCACTGGATACATCGAGCTCCCGGTGACGGTGTCGGGGGAAGCCTCGATCACCGGCGCCGCGGAAAAGGGTCTCTTTGCAAACATGACCCTGAACGGACCCACAACCCTGAGTGGTAGTGGCTCACTTGGGATCGGCGGCAGCAGTGTGTTGTCTAGTTCTGGGACCTTCACGATCGCGCCTGGTGCCACGATCGCCGGCAGCGGCGCGTTGGATCGGTTCGTGAACTCGGGATCGCTGGTGGTCCCGGCGTCCTCGGGTGGTGTGGCGAGCCTGTTGGATATCGGGGAGTCTGGTGGCGGTGGATTCGAAGATAACGGTTCGGTGTCGGTGGGCTCAGGCAGCACACTAGACCTCAAGGATGGTCACGGGGTTTTGGCTTCGGGGGTGTCCTTTTCGGGTCGTGGGAAGACGCTCGTAGATGGCGCTGAGAGGTTCGCGCCGGCGAGCAACGTCTCGCTGGGCTCGGGCAGCACACTCGAACTGGGGCTTCCTGACAGTGGTGGCAACCCCTTTTTCGAAGGGTCCGGCAGTTTCGTCGGCGAAGGAGGGTTCGATTGGACCGGCGGCCTGGTGGAGCCGAGTTCGGGTCCTGCGACGGTGAGCTTTGCGAAGACGATCACGACCCAGATCTCGGGTGCCGCCACCAAGACCCTCGGCGACGGCGCGGTCCCCATTACGCTCAACTTCGCCGGACCCACAACCATTAGCGGCAGCGGTCCGCTTCAGCTGAACTCCCAGGGCGTGTTGTCTAGTTCTGGGACGTTCACGATCGCGTCCGGCACGACGATCAGCGGCAGCGGCGCATTGGATCGGTTCGTGAACTCGGGATCGCTGCTGGTCCCGGCGTCCTCTGGTGGCGTGGCCAGCCTGGTCAACATCGGGGAGTCTGGTGGCGGTGGGTTTGAAGATAACGGCTCGGTGTCGGTGGGCTCAGGCAGCACGCTCGACCTCAAGGACGGTCACGGGGTGTTCGCTTCGGGGGTGTCGGTCTCTGGCGGTGGGAAGATGCTCGTGGACGGCGCTGAGAGGTTCACGTTGGCGAGCAACGTCTCGCTGGGCTCGGGCAGCACACTCGAACTTGGCCTTCCTGACAGTGATGGCAACCCCTTGTTCCTAGGGTCCGGCAGTTTCGTCGGCGAAGGAGCGTTCGATTGGACCGGCGGGCTGATGGAGGAAAGCTCGGGCCCAGCCGCCGTGAGCTTCGCGAAAACCATCACGACCCAAATCTCTGGTCCTGCCACCAAGACGCTCGGCGGCGGCGCGACCCCCGAGACGCTCAACTTCGCCGGACCCACGACCCTCAGCGGCAGCGGTCCGCTCCAGCTCAACTCCAGCGGTGTTCTGTCTAGCTCTGGGACGTTCACGATGGCGCCCGGTGCGACGATCAGCGGTGGTGGAGTGGGCTCGTTCAATAACACCGGTGCGGTGTCGGTGGCTGTCGGCTCGGGAGCGGCCACGCTTTCCGGTGTCGCTCTGACCAACAGCGGCACCCTGACCGTGGGCTCGGCCAGCCAGCCCTGCTGTGACACGCTCAATCTCGGCGGCGGACAGATAACCAACACAGGTACCGTCAGCGTGGTCGGGCCAGGGACCCTGCATGTCCAGCACGACGAGACACTGGCGAATCTCTCGGGTGGGGTTCTCACAGGCGGAGTGTGGGATATCGCTGGGGGCGGGACGTTGTCGATCGACGCGGCGCCAGCGGGTTCGCTCACAACCGACGCGGCGAGCCTAACGCTCGACGGAAGTGGCTCGAAGCTGGTTGGAAGCGGCGGCGTAGATCTCGCCACTGGCCTGTCGAGCATCGCGGCGCAGGGATCTCTTCGATTGTCGAACGGGGCCAACTTGACGCTTACCGGCGATCTGACGAACAGCGGAGCATTGTCACTAGATTCAACCGACACGCTGACGACGGGCATCTATACCCAAGCTGTAAGCGGCAAGCTCAAAGTCGGTGTCAGCGGCGAGCCCAGTGGCACGGTCGGTCATCTGGTCGCGGGCGCCGCAAGCGTGGCCGGCACACTGGAAGTCACCCAGTCCGGATCATTGCCGCCCGCCGGCACGTCCTTCGAAGTGATCGCCGGCGCTCCCTCGGGACAGTTCTCAACCGTTGCTCCAAATCCCGGCTACCAGGTCGGGTACAACCCCGGCGGCGTCGCGTTGTTCGTCCCGCTGACATTGACCGTCTCTGTGGCGGGAGCGGGACTGGGCTCGGTCTCGGGACCGGGGATCTCGTGCCCGGGTACGTGCTCGAGTGGCTATCAGGCCGGGCGCCCAGTCGCGCTCACCGCGGTCCCCGCGGCCGGCTCAACGTTCACTGGATGGAGTGGAGCCTGCACCGGCACCGGAACGTGCACCGTGACGATGAGCTCTGACCAGTCCATCATCGCGACCTTTACCCCAAGCAGCGGCACTAGCGTTGGCGAGAAGATGGTCGCTAGCGCGGCCGCCGCGGCCCTAACTTCGACGCCGAACTCAGGGCCGTCGGCCAGCGCGACGGCCTCCACCGCCACAACACCCGAATGCCACGTCCCGGACCTCAGGGGCATGACCCTCACCAGGGCACGCAAAGCGCTGCGCAGCGACCACTGTGCCCTTGGCGCCGTCAGACACAAGAAGTCGAAAAGGTCGCGCAGGGACCGCGTGATCGGCCAGTCGGCGCGACCCGGCAGGAAGCTCGCCGCTGACAGCAAGGTCGACGTGACCGTCGGGAAGTAGGGACGCCGGCAAACGTCCAGAACAACGTCGCCCAATGGGATTCATAGCGCGCCAGTCGCGGATATAGCGAGACAAGACAACGGGCGGTCCGGAGCAAGGGTCGAGGCGTTTGGTCCGCGTGAGCGGGTTTACTGTGGTGGTGTCTGCGAAGCTGTGCGAGCCGCTGCTCGAGAGGGAGCGTGAGCTTGAGCTGATAGCTGGAGCGGTGGCTCGCGCCACGGCGGGTGAGGGCGCGATCGTGCTCGTCGAAGGTGCAGCGGGGGTGGGCAAGACGCGGCTGCTACGAGAGGCGGCAGCGCATGCGTCTGGCGGCGGGGCGAACACCCTGGTGGCCACCGGCGGCGAGCTTGAGCGCGACCTTGGATGGGGCGTCGTACGGGGGTTGCTGGCGAGCGCCGTCGAGAATGACAGCGCGCGCTGGACGGGCGCCGCCGCGTTGGCCCTCCCGATCTTCAGCGATGCCGCGGCGACGGCCGAGGTGTCGCTCGGGGCGGTGTTGCACGGCCTCTTTTGGATGGTGGCGCAGCTAGCCGATGAGCGACCCTTGCTGCTGATCGTCGACGACGCCCAGTGGGCCGACCTGCCGTCGCTGCGGTGGCTCGCATACATGGCAGCGCGGGTCCACGACCTCGGAGCGGTCATCGCGATCGGCGTCCGAAGCGGTGAGACCGGGACCGCAGACCAAGTGCTTGAGGCGATCGCCGGCGCACCATCGACTCAGCCGCTGGTGGTTTTGCCGCTGAGTCGCCAAGCATCTGATGACCTTGTGGCTCACGAGTTCGTGGGATCGGACGAGGAGCTACGCGCTGCTTGTTTCGAAGCCACGCGCGGATCGCCGTTCCTCTTGCGCGGGCTGCTCGATGAGCTTCACGGACGCGCCACGATCCACCCGGCCGACGTCTCGCAGATTCAGCCCGAGGGCATTACCCGGTGGGTGCGCCGGCGACTGGGCGTCCTCTCACAGCAGGCCCAAGACCTGGCGCCCGCTGTTGCGGTCCTCGGTCTCGCTGTCCCACTGCATCAGGCTGCGGCGCTCAGCGGCCTTGATCCGCGCGACGCTACCGCAGCCGCAGATGAGCTCGCTCGTGCACGGTTGCTGGACCCCGGGCTGCCCCTGCGCTTCACCCATCCGTTGGTCCGCGAAGTCGCGCAGGAGATCCTCGGCCCAGCCGAGCGCGTAGCCGCCCACGCTCACGCGGCGAGGATTATTCAGCAGGCGGGTAACCGCCCCAGCGAGGTCGCGGTCCACCTATTGCATGTCGAGCCGCGAGGGGACGCAGAGGTCGTGGACGTGCTGCTTGCGGCCGCGAGCGAATCGACGGGGCGTGGCGATCCGAACACGACCGTGGCGTTGATGCGCCGCGCCCTGCGTGAGCCACCGCAGCCGCCGCCGCGGGGTGAAGTGCTGCGTAGGCTCGGCCTGGCCCAGGCAGCGCTCGGCGATGAGGAAGGTTTTGCGCATCTTGAAGAGGCGCTCGTGGCGACCAAAGACACGGCGACGCGCGCCCAGATGACGCTGGAGCTCTCACGCTCGCTGCGGATGGGGGCTGAGTTCCCGCGGGCGATCGTCCCCCTGGAACACGTCCTTGCCGAGCTGCCGCAAGACACACCGCTGGCACGAACGGTGGAGGCCGAGCTGATCAATGTCGCGATATTGGACGCACGTACGACCCCGAGCGCACTGGCGCGCCTGGCGCGGTTCAGCGATCCTGCTGTCCTGGCCGAGGTCAAAGAGCCGGGCATGCTGGCCGACCTCGCGCTCGCGTCGCTGAGTGGCGGATACGGCACTGAGGTGTCGATCGCGTTGGCGCGGGCCGCTCTGGCTGGCCTTGACCGCGACGATCCGGAGCCTTCGGCGCTTGTCTACGCGCTCAAGACACTCGCCTGCTGTGATGAGCTCGACGAAGCGCGGGCGGAGTGGGATACGGTCATCGAAACGGCGCGCGAGCGGGGCCTTGAGAACATGAGCGCGTTCGGGTGCGTGTTCCGCGCCGAGGTCAACCTGTGGGCGGGCTTGCTACCCGACGCCGAGGCTGACGCTTCCGCGGCGACCGACGCGTTCGCGCACTGGGGCCGGCGCGCACTTGAGCCGGTCAGCATTCTGATCCTGATCCAGGTCGAGCGCGGCCGAGTCAACGACGCCCAAGAGTTGCTCGATGCCCGCACCCCGCCGGAGCTACCGGACCTGTGGGACAGCGGAGTCCTGCTCTGCGCGCGAGCACGCCTACGACTCGCCCAGGGACGCGCCGGCGAGGCGCTCGAGGACGCTCTCGAAGCCGGCGAGCGGCTGTCGAGCGCTCTTCGCGACTCCGGCCTTGACCTGTCCCCCACCCTGCTGCCGTGGCGCTCCACGGCAGCGGTCGCTATGGCCAGCGACGGAGGCGCCAGTCGCGAGGCGGCGCAATTGGCCGACGAAGAGGTCGTGCTCGCTCGCGGACTAGGCGCTCGACGCACGCTCGGGGTCGCGCTGCGAGCCTTGGCGCTCGCCCACGCCGGCGAGCGACGCATAAGCGGGCTGGAGGAGTCAGTGGCCGTGCTAGCGGGTTCCCCGGCACGGCTCGAGCATGCGCGCTCGCTTTATGCCCTCGGTGCCGCACTGCGCCGCTCAAGACGACGCGTCGAAGCGCGCGAGCATCTACGCGAGGCCCTGGACCGCGCACACCGCTGCGGCGCTGAGGCTCTGGCCGGCGAAGCCGCGGATGAGCTTCGACTCGCGGGCGCTCGCCCACGCCGCGAGCGGATGAGCGGGCCCAACGCCCTAACGACCGCCGAGCTACGGATTGCTCGCCTGGCCGCTGAAGGACGGACCAATCGGGAGATCGCCCAGCGGCTCTTCATCACTACCCGCACCGTCGAGACGCACCTGACGCACTCCTACCAAAAGCTCGACATCACCTCCCGCAAGCAACTCGGTAACGCCCTGCAAGCCTGAAAGTTCGAAAGTTCGTGGTGGGTTCCACGATGCGGGCAGAGCGAGCCCAAGCGACACTCGGGACTGTCAAATCGCTCAAGGAACGGGAGTAGGAGTAATGCGGGGCCGACTGGGGTTTGCATGACGCAGGACTTTGATGTTGTCGTGGTCGGTGCGCGATGCGCGGGCTCGTCGCTGGCTGCCCTGCTCGCCCGTCGCGGGATACGTGTCGCGGTGGTGGAGCAGGCAACGTTCCCGCGCGACACCCTCTCCACGCACGTCATGCAATCGCAAGCGCTGGCGTTCCTGAACCGCGTTGGGGTCCTAGAGAAGGTCCGTGCCACCGGCGCTCCGTTTCTTAGCTGCCTCGATCTGCGCCAGGAGGACCTCGAGTTCGTCACGCCGATCCCCTCGCGCCCTGGCGATGTTGGCGGCGCGGCCTCGGTACGCCGCACACTGCTCGATCCGATCCTCGCGCAGGCGGCCGCAGAGGCAGGCGCCGATCTGCGCATGGCGACGAGGGTCACCGGACTCATACAGGACCAGGGTCGCGTGGCTGGCGTACGGGTGACAACAAATGGCTCAGAGACCGAGCTACGGGCGCGACTGGTCGTTGGTGCTGATGGCCGAAACTCCACGATCGCGAAGCTCGCGGGAGCCCGCAAGTACAACCTCACCCCAAACGAGCGCTTCATCTACTGGTCCTTCTTCGAAGGCGCCGAACCGGGCTCCGATCCAGCATTCATCTTTCACCGCTGGAGCAACCGGCTCGTGCTGGGGACGCCCGCTGACAGCGGTCTATATCAGGTCATAGTGCTGCCGGAGCTGCGGGAGCTTCCTCGCTTCCGGGAGGACCTGGAGGACACGTTCATGGAGCACGCACGCAGCTGCCGGCCTGTAGCGGAGATCCTGTCGAACGCTCGCCGTGTTGGAAAGCTCTTCGGGATGCTGCGCTGGGAGGGGTTCTTCCGGGAGCCTTCCGGTCCCGGCTGGGTACTCGTCGGGGACGCAGGCCACTTCAAGGACCCGACTCCCGGCCAGGGGATTCAGGACGCGTTCAGGCAAGTCGACGCGCTCGCGCGCGCGACCGCAACCGCCATGCACGGACCGGCAGCACGCGTTGACCGGGATCTGGCGGCGTGGGGCCGCTGGCGAGACGCGGATGCCGCGGAGCACTACTGGCTCGCAACCGATATGGGCAAGGCCGGGACGATTCCCCTGGTGTTGCCCGAGATTGTGAGGCGGCTGCGCGCGCATGGAGAAATCGACACTTTCATGGATCTCATCTACGCCCATCGGTCACGGCCTTCGGAGATCCTCACGCCCCAGCGCGTGTTCGGCGCTGCCGGCCGCCTGTTGGCGCGACGGAACTGTGACCGGCACGCGCTCCTCCATGACGTCGGTGGGCTAGTGATCGACGATATCCGTCGAAAACGTCTCAACCGTCATCCGGCCTACATCAGCGCGGGCACTTCCCTTGACGCCGGCCCCACCGAGGTCGAGAACATATAAGCGGGTCACGGGGATTGGAGGGGCCCGTCACGAGGAACCACCCGGCTGTACCGTCACTCCCGGTCGCCCGTGCGGGCGCGGGGTCGATCACGCGACCTGCGGTCATCTGTCATCTCTCCCCGAGAGCAAGTTGTTCGAGTAGCGCTGAGTCTCAGATCGGCGGGACGCCGCAGAGCGCTAGCACTACTGGCGTCGCTTCCATAGGCCTGTCTCACATGGATGAGACGCCAACGGAATCCAGGTCATACTGGCGGCAGCGGCGGTCAGAGGCGGGTCGAGGGCTACCGTGAAGACATGACCAAACATCACCGCTACCAGCACCAGCGTGTACACGCCCACGACGCTTTCTGCGTGGTCTTCGGCCGAGGTCGCGGCAACCGGTTTGTCGAGTGTGAGCTCGCCGCCGACCAACGGCGGTTGAAGGCCGTTTGTGAGCGGATACTCGCGGAGCTCAGAGCGCCGATGAACCGGGGTCGTCCTTCCGCTCCAAGGCCTCCGAAATCCGACGACGCGTTCTACCGAGTATTCGGAGGCCGGCGCGGTTCCAGCCCACACCGAGCGAACGGCACGGGCGTGACTCCTTGAGCCCCGCAGTCTCGACCCGCGAGTCGAGACCAAATCCCGTCTGAGCCAGCGCGCGAGCATTTTCGAGCGAGCTTCGCGAAGGCGGCGCCAGTCTCATATGAGTGAGACGTCTGTGGTCTCACATGACTGAGATTAGGCGTCTCACATCGGTGAGACGCCGCAGCTGCGACTGTGGCGTCTCACTCATCTGAGACGGGAATCTCACTGATGTGAGACGGCGTTGTCTCACCGATGTGAGACTGGCGGCGAGCGTGGATGTCTCATTCATCTGAGACTGGCCCAGGCCCGAGCCCTTTGGCCGCTCGTCAGCTTGGCTCGCTCTCTGGCTTCCGAGCTCTTCGCGGTTCGGCGGGCTCTTTAGTCCCCCCTGAGCGTCGCTTCGTGCTGCCGCCGCGCCTCAGCGTTCGCTGGCGGCTCGTTCAAGTACGGCTTCGATTGCCGCCGGTATCGAGGTGATCGCCGTGACCGCGGGCTGGCTTAGCCCGGTTGCGACATACTTGTACGAGGCCATCCGGAACTGGCTGAATAAGAGGTGGTCTGTGGCCGCGAGGTGATCGTTATCGCCGACGCGCGGCTGCGAAGTCTCCCTAACGGCGCCCGTATGGCCCGTTCTGCAGTCGCGATCTCAGTCGATCGCATGGTCGCCGGCGGCGACCTGCATCAGGTTGTAGCCACTCGCAAGATGGCCGGTCTGTTCGCTCTCCTCGAAGCCGTCGATGAGGCGGAGAAGCTGGGGCATCCCAGCGCATCGGCATGGCTTTTCAGGAGCCCCAGATGACGCCGCGCTGGCGCGGTTCACAGCCAACCGCGCCAGTCTCATATGGGATGCGACACGTCAGTCGCATATCGACGAGACGCGGCAGCCAACTGACCGGCAAGTGATCGCGCCCGCGAAAGACGCTACTTGACGATCGTGAAGTTGAGCCGCTCGGGGCCTGCCTGCCTGCCGGCGGCGCTGGTCGCTGTGATCACGAGCGAATAGTTGCCGGGCTTGAGCCTGTTCGAGCGCGAGATTCGCCCCTCGAAGGAGACCTTGTTCTCGCCGGGCTGGCCAGTGACGGAGAGCGTGCCGCACGTCAGGGTGAGTTTGCAGGCGGGCCCGTGATGCTTACTCGTGTTGGCGACACATCGGCCATTGCGCCTGCTTCCGTCCGCCGGTTGAGTAAAGGACAGGCGGACGCTTGCCTGCTCGTTGAGCGTGAACGAAAACGTCGTTCCGATCGGGGGTAGCCTTCGTCTCATCGCAGTCATTGCGAGTGCGTTCCCCTCGCGCCAACTCTTGTGGGACTGCCTGGCGTCGGAGATGCTCAGTATCGGGGTCGTCGCGGCCGGGGTGCCGGCTGGCTCAGCGATGACGTGGGGTTCGTCTGGTGGGTAGCGTGATGCGTAAACCTCAGTCGTGCTGAGCTCGTGGACGCCGATCGGTTCGATGTTGCCGCCAGCGACGAACACGCCGCCATTAGGAAGAAGCGTTGCAGTGTGTTCAGCACCAGTCGTAACCGCTTCCGTCGGCGTCCAAGTGTTCGTTGACGGTTCATACAGTTCTGCGTTTGAAGATCCTTGGCAGCCACCTACGCCGCACAGCACATAGAAGCCCGAGGGAGAACCAGCGAAGTCGCCCCATCCGCCGGTCACTAGGAGGTCGCCGTCGGGCAGTAGCGTCGCGGTGTGGCTCCGTCGCCCCACGATCATGGGTGCAGCTGCGCTCCAGCTATCGGTTTCGGGGTCGAACAGTTCGACGCTGCTGAAGCCGGGCGCTTCGGTGCTGCCGCCTCCGGTTTCGGTCGCGCCGCCGGCAACGAGTACCTCGCCGCTGGGCATGAGCGTCGCGGTCTGCCCCCACCCGGCATGCAGCATCGAGGGGCTTGTCGTCCACGTGTCGGTCGCGGGGTCATAGATTTCGGCGCTGCTCAAGGCCGCTTTGCGTTCGGAGGCCCAATTTTCTCCGTAGTCGACGCCTCCCGCCAGGAGCACGTCGCCGTCTGGCAAGAGCGTCGCGGTGCCAGAAAGCCGTTTCAGCTTTGGGGCCGCGGCAGTCGTCCATGTGTTCGTGGACGGGTCATAGAGCGCTGCTCCGGCGACGGCCTGGAAGTCGTCGTAGGGACCGAAGGCACCGGTGACCAGCACGTCTCCGTTCTGCAGAAGGGTGGCAGTGTCGGCTTCTTGGAGTTCAGGCGGTGGGGGTGTCGCCGTCCAGGTGTTTGTCGCCGGGTCGTACAGTTCGGCCGTCCGCGCGCCTTTGGTGCAGCAGCCAGGCATTTCCCATCCTCCAACGACCAGCACCTGCCCGTTGGGAAGCAGCGTCGCCGTCTGACCGCTACGGGCAACCTGCATCGGGGCCGCGACGGTCCAAGTGCCGGTAGTGGGATCGAACAGTTCGCTGACGGCGAGGCTCGTGTGGTGGCCGCCGACATTTTCGATGAAGCCGTTGTAGCCCCCGGCGACCAAGACGTAGCCACTTGGAAGCAACGTGGCAGTCTGCCCGGCGCGTGGCTCGCCCATCGGCGCTGCCGCAAACCAAGAATCAGCCCAGCTCACTCCTGGGCTCACAACACAAGCAGCGACCAAGAGCACTGTCACAAACAAGACCCCACGATGACCCATGCCGCGGTCGTCCTCTCATCCACAAAACGTTGACAACTACTCGCTGGAGCCTACCCGAGCTCTACCCCGACTGCGCCCCCTTTCAGGTCATCGGTTCGCGGCGTGCAGAAGTTCGGCGCCAGGACCATCAACTCGGTCCTGCACGGTCTCGTTCGCGACGACCCACGCACCCGCCTAGCCCTCACCACAAGGAGCGAGCCATGAGTGCCGGCGCATAGACCCCGGGTGCCAGTGGGTGGTGGTTAGGAGTAGCCGTTGGCGAGGTAGAGACCGATCCAGACGATCGCCAAGGACAGCAGGAACACCGCCGCCTCGAGGACATGCCAGTTCGGGCGCCGGATGTGCCATACGAGCAGCGCACAGACGATCAGGACAAGGGCGAGCTTGATGTGAAAGGTGGGGTTCCCCCACAGGTGCAGGTGGAACGCCAGCGCCGTTCCGGTCGCGAACAACACCGCAAGCGCAACGAGCGTGCCCTGGCCGAAGCGACGGGCGATCGCGCGCAGGGCCTCTCGATCGGCCGGGTGCCTGGCGGCCGGCACGACAACAGCCGCGAGCATCATCTGCCCACCCACGAAGAACGCCATCGCGAGCAGATGCAGCCAACGGACGACAAACCAGCCGTAACTCACGCTAACGGGGCTCCCCAGCCCCGTCCAGAACGTGGTCGAGGACCGTGGCGAGGGCTTGGATGCGTGGCAGGTGTGCGCGCGTCAAGCTCTCTAGCTGCTGGCGTCCGCGATCGGTGAGCTCGAGGTGCACGCGACGCTGGTCCAGCGGGTCGCGCTCGCGACAGATCAACCCGGCGCTCTCTGCTCGCTGGGCGAGCTCGACGACGCTGTGGTGGCGTATGTGCAGTGCCTGCGCGGCTTGCCCGATCGTCGGCCCGGGTGTAGTGGGGTGGCCGCGTATGACAAGCAGCAACTGATGCAGCGAAGGGGTAAGACCGGCGTCGTGGGCCGTCTGCTCGCTCCAGCGCAGGAAGTCGCGTAGCTCGCTGCGGAATACGAGCAGCCGCTGATAATCCTCATCAAGCAGCGGGCCGTCGTCGTCGTCGGCGGGGCTCATCCTGCGGGCTCGCGCATCCAGGGCAGCGCACCAAGCCCAGTAGCGAGTCGGCGTGGGCCGAGCGGACGCTCACGGTGACGCTCCTCGATCAGCACCCGCTCATGTGCCTTGAGCAGGTCGAACTGACTGACCAACCCCACTAGCCGATCATGGTCCTCCCGGTCTGTGACGGGCAGCACCCCGTGGCCGCTTGAGACCATCTTGTCGGCCACCTCACGCAGCGTCTCATCCGCAAAGGCGAGGATCGGTTCGCGTGCGAGCTCGCCAGCGTTGATCGGGCTGGTCGAGGGCCGGGTAGCAAGCAGATCGGAGAATGCCAGCACGCCCACTAGGCGCTCCTCGCTGTCCAGCACCGGATACAGGCGTTGGCGGCGCTCGATGCTGCCCTCGGGCAAACGCTCGTACAGCTCCCCGGTCGGTGTCTGTGGCTGCACGGTCAACACGTCTGTGCTCATCACGTCGCGTACGAGTAGGGCGTGCAACGGGTCGATCTCATACTCGCGGGTGACGTGGTAGCCACGGCGCGCGATCTTCTCGGTCAGGATCGAGCGCTTCAGCGTCAGGACGCTCACGAGGTGAGCGATCGTGCACGCCACGAGTAGTGCCAGCAGCGCGTTGACGTCGTGAGTGAGCTCGAGCGCGAACACGATGCTCGTAAACGGCGAGCGCATCACGCCGGCCATCGCGGCGGCCATCCCGATCAGCGCCCACGTACCCTCCCCCGCGCCCGGGAGTATCGCGCCGAGCAGCCCGCCGAGGGCGGCACCGAGCATCAGCAGCGGAGCGAGGATCCCACCACTGGTATTCGACCCGAGCGCAATCGACCAGACCGCCAGCTTGACCACGAGCAGCACCGCCAGCGCCCCAAGCGCAAGCTCTCCCGCGAGCTCCGCTCCGATCGTCGCATAGCCCACACCGAGCACCCGCGGGTCGATCAGACCGCCGACGCCGACGAACACACCACCGATCGCCGGCCACCACGACCAGTGAAAAGGCAGCCGCCCGAACAGGTCCTCCGCCCCATACACACAGCGCGTCATCACCCACGCCAGCCCGCCACACGCAACACCCACCAACACCGCCCCGAGCGTCACCGACACACCCAAATAGCCATGAGCGCTCATCGCAAACAGCGGCGCCGCCCGCAACAGCCCAGCACTCGCGAGAGCTTCCCGCACCGCCTCGGCCGAGCACGCCGCGAGCGCGACCGGAATCATCGAGCGCGGACGCCACTCGAACAACAACAGCTCCACAGCCAGCAACACCGCCGCGACCGGCGTAGCGAACACTGCCGTCATCCCTCCCGCCGCGCCGGCCACCAGCAGCGTTCGCCGCTGCGCGGCGGTCAGATGCAAGAGCTGCCCGACGATGCTGCCAAGCGCCCCGCCGGTCACGATGATCGGCCCCTCCGCCCCGAACGGCCCGCCCGTGCCGATACTCACCGCGCTTGAGATCGGCTTCAGCACCGCCAGGCGCGGCTCCATCCGGCTACCACGCAAGAGGATCGTTTCCATCGCCTCGGGGATCCCATGACCACGAATCCGCTCCGAGCCAACCCGCGCCATCACACCCACGACCAAGCCTCCAACCACCGGCACCAAAACACTCCACACCCCCAACACATGGATATCCGGAGCCGTGAGACTGGTACTGAGCGTGCCCGTGTAGGCGAGATGCGTGATCAGGCCGATCAGGTCGAGCAGCGCCAACGCGAGGAGCGCACCAGCCGCTCCCACCAGCACCGCCGCCACAGCCAGCCCGAGAACGGACCGCGGCGTGGTGAAGTCCCCCAACTCACGCTCACGGGCACCCGCTGCCCTCAAATCCGGTGGCGCTATCGCGTCCTCGGGAAACCGCTCAACATGACCATTACTCGCGACCACAAAAACGATCGTATCGGGTGACGATATTTTAGGCGCATGGGCATGCCGGGAGAAGTCCATTCCGCGCACGACACTCCGCTACGAAAGAACCAAAACAGCCTGAACAGCCGCCCTGCCCACCAACTGCTCGGAGCACTCGACCCAGCACAGGCGGCCGGAAAGGTTCTCGCTGAACGAGCCGACGAGCAGAGGTAGGCATCGACCCAGGCCACATCGAGTTCTTCAACGCCGAAGCGTTCTGAGGCTGTGCCTTTCCTTCCGTGGAGGGTCAGCGGGACTCGTGGGTCGACTAGCAGCGCTTCGCGTCTCGCCATAGTCGGTCGGGCAGCGCTCTGGCGACGCTCGCGGCGGCGAGTGTCCCTCACCCATCAGGCCGTGAGCGTCCAACGCACATCGCCACGAAGTGGCATGGCTTGCGGAATCTGCTTGGATCGAGAACGAGCACATAACGAACGAGGAGGCAGGTGGAATGAACATAGAATTCCTCTCAACTATCGCGGTGATCGCACCCGATCCGCCCACCAGTCGCAAGCTCTACGTCGACACGCTCGGGCTACCGCTCGAGAGCCACGGCGACGACTATCACCACAGCGAGCGCATCCCCGGCAGCAAGTCCTTCGGCATCTGGCCGCTGTCCCAGGCAGCGGAGGCATGCTTCGGGACATCGCAGTGGCCGGCGGAGCGGCCCGTGCCGCAGGTCAGCATCGAGTTCGATGTCGCGGACGCCGCAGCGGTGACCCCAGCGGCACGGGAACTCGAGCAGGCCGGCTACGAGTTGCTGCACCCACCCCGCGAGGAGCCGTGGGGTCAGACCGTAGCCAGGCTACAGTCACCGGAGGGCGCCATCGTCGGGATCTCGTACGCCCCTGTGCTCCACGACTAGCACTGACTAAATTCCGCAGCATCCACTAGACGACTGTGGGACGCCAGAGCATCTGCTTGAAGTTAGAGGTGCTGTCCAACATCCACGGAGGACTCGCCGACTCCGGCTCAGTCTCAAATGAATGAGACGCCCACGGTCTCACATGGATGAGACTGGCCTGTCTCACGTCGGTGAGACGTCGCAGCCGCTGAACGGGCTTTGAGCGGTTTAGGCTGGCGGGCATCTATAAACCAGCGACCCCGACGCAGAGGATCAGTCCGCGCCGGGGCCTTGAGCACAGGAGCGTGAACTCCAATGCCCGTACAAGAGCCTAACCCAGCC
Source organism: uncultured Solirubrobacterales bacterium (assembly GCA_963844095.1). GTDB lineage: Bacteria > Actinomycetota > Thermoleophilia > Solirubrobacterales > Solirubrobacteraceae > Palsa-744. The sequence goes on along the minus strand of CAWJND010000005.1, from coordinate 609,290 downwards.
GTCGAGGCGGACAACATGAACGATTGGGGCGTGATGTTTCGCCTTCTCGACCCGGACGATCAGCGGCCGTGGTCGGTCGATGAGCTTGTTCGTGACCGGACGGACAGCAATACGAGTCCTGGCGACACGACCGACGCACTTATCCGGCTCAAGGGAGCCGGATTGATCCACCGCACAGCCGACGATCTGGTCTTCCCCACAAGGGCCGCCCTGCACTTCGACCAGATCGCGGCCTGACGACAGCGAGCACGACGCTCCGAGGCTGGGCGTCGTGCTTTGGCCTATTGGGTGTAGTTCCTGAGGAGATTGTTCATCCTGCCTGATCAGACTTGGGATCCGACGGGAAAAGCGATCTAGCGATGACAAGCACGATTCCGATCACCTGCACCACAGTTGCTCCGAGCCAGACTTGGATTGCCCCGGCTGGGATCTGCCAATGGTGCCCGTTTGCGAAATGTTCGTAGCCGTACCAATAGAAGGCTACGTCAGCGATAAGGATCTGTATCGCCATTGCGCCCATCGCGCCGTAGGCGTAAACCTTTCCGTAGGCAAGTAGGTTTTCCGCCTTTCGGTTTTCCAGCTTGCGCCGAGCCGCTTCGTGTTCGGATAGCGTCGGGGCGGGCTGTGCGTGCGCCGGGGGCTTCGCGACGGTGGTCTGATCGTCACCGTCGGGCTGCGATGGAATGGTCAATCGACGCCGAGGTTTGTGATGCGAAAGGAGGCGGCTTCCGGCGAGACTCGTAGCTCGTCGGCGACCGCAATTGGGCTGTATCCTCGTTCCTTCAGGCGCAACACCTCTGGGGTGGGCATAAGCAGAGCCGCAGCAAACTGGTTCGCGTAGATCTCCTGCGGATCGCTGCCCGTGGCCGCAAGCGGACCACGATAGTCAACGACGTGGGCGCTCTCTTCGCCCGCTGCCACTCGCTTGGACCAGTGTCCGAGCTCGTGCGCGCAAGTGAAGCGTTGCCGGTTGTAGCTATCGGACTGACTGAGATAGATTTCAGGGTCGCTTCCAGGCCTCATAAACAGCATCCCCGATACGTTGGGTTCCAAGACGGCCGTGAAAACCTTGATGCCTATCTTGCCTGCAATAGCAATCGGGTCAACCGGCAGCGGAAGCGTGCCGTCCTCCTTGGCCCAGTAGGCCTGGAGCATCTCCCGTGCGTCCTGCTCTGGATTCATGATGTCTGTCTTCTCGTGCTGGTTACGGTCATCTCTGCATGTTGACAGACGCTTGGGACCCCTTTGCGCACGCGGCGTTGATCGAACCCACGATAGCTATGCTTGTATGATGCCAGACCGCTCACGCAAGCGCCCGCGCGACCCGAACCAGCTCGGGAAGCTCATCGTTGATCTTGCCACCGGCGAAGCCGACGAGACGCCATCCGAAGACACCAGGAACCCTGCTGCTGTCGAGTTGGGTCGCAAGGGTGGCTTGAAGGGCGGCAAGGCACGCGCCGCCAAGATGACCGCCGAGGAACGCAGCGAGGCGGCTCGACGCGCGGCGCGAGCCCGCTGGTCTAAGCCGTAGACGGTCCATCCGGCAGACGTGAGATGCTTGCTCGACCATGCAAGCTGGTCGAGGAGATTGGACATGAGCGACGGCAACGACAGCATCAAGGACGCGGCAAAGGCCCTATCCGGGCGAGGAGCGGCAAAGGGCGGTAGAGCACGGGCGGCCTCTTTGCCCGCAGAGGAGCGACGCGACATCGCCAAGCGCGCAGCACAGGCCCGATGGGCGAAGGCAGGCAAGGACACACCCTCAGACGAAGAGGACCTTCTTGCCCCCCTTACGCGATCCCCGGTGGCTCGAAGTGACAAGCCCTATTCGATGTTTCAAGGCAACCTTGCCCTTGGGCAGATCACGATCCAATGTCACGTCCTCAACGACGGGCGGCGCGTTCTTACGCAGCGCGAGGCCGTGCGAGCGCTCTCCGGTGGTCGGGTGAGTGGAAGCTACCTACAACGGGTTCCGGGATATGACACAGAGTCACTTCCTTCACGGATGATTCATTTCACCACCCCCGGCGGTCCTCAGACCAATCACGGGCTTGAGGGTATTCTTTTTATCGAGATATGTGAGGCATATCTTGCTGCGCGAGACCGCAGGGATGGCAGTCTCAAGAAGAGCCAAGAGGGCATTGCTCACGCCGCCGATCTGATTGTGCGGGCCTCTGCTCGCATTGGCATTGAGGCGCTAATCGATGAGGCCACCGGCTACCAGCAGGTGCGCGCCAAGAATGCCCTCCAAGTCAAGCTACAGCTCTTTATCGCTGAGCAGATGGGCGAGTGGGCCAAGCGCTTCCCTGATGAGTTCTGGATACAACTCGCGCGACTTGAGGGCGTCAAGTATTCCTCTGGCCGTCAGCGACCCTGGAGATGGGGAAAGTACGTGATGAAGTTCGTCTATGACGCTATCGACCCGGATGTCAGCAAGCGTTTGGCCGACATCAATCCCGATCCCGGCAAGGGACACAACCACCATCAGCATCTCACGAACTTTGGGCAGAAAGAGCTAAACGATCACCTCCAGCAGGTGATCGCGGTGATGCGTCTCTGTCACGACATGGAGGACTTCAAGCGGAAGTTCCCCCGTGCGTTCCCCAACGGTCCCGTGCAGCTCGAAATGGGCGGCGTTGCCTGGGGAGATGTCTGAGCAAGCATCTAGACCGCGCGCGCGAATAACCCAGTTTTATCGCCCTGATGGGCCAGAAAGCGCTATTTCAAGCCGTTTCCCCGCGCGCGAGCGGACACCTTTTCTGTCCGACCGCTCACGCATAATATTCAGTATGAATCGTCTGAGCGCAGAGCGGCGCGCCCAAATCCTCGGGATGCTCGTGGAGGGCAACAGCCTCCGGGCAACGGCCCGCATGGCTGGCTGCTCTTTCAACACGGTGTCGAAGCTCCTGCTCGACGTGGGAGAGGCGTGCGCGGAGTACCAGAGCCGCGTTCTGACCGATCTGCCGTGCACGACGATCGAGTGCGATGAGATAATGGAGCTTCTGTTACGCGAAGGCCAAAAACGTGCCCGATGAACACAAGGGAACGTTCGGCTATGGCGACGTGTGGACGTGGGTGGCGATCTGTGCGGACACCAAGCTTGTACCGGCGTGGCTCGTCGGCCAGCGCACCACCGAGGACGGCCTGGCGTTCATGTACGACCTCAAAGGCCGGATGCCCGAGCGAATCCAACTCAGCACCGACGGCCATCAGGCATACCGTGGAAGCGTCCCGTACGCCTTCGATAAGGATGAGGTCGATTGGGCGCAGATCCACAAGATCTACAAGAGCCAAGCACTCGCTCCGGGCCGCTACAGCCCGCCAGCCTGCACCGGAACCAAAGTCACCGTGCGCCTGGGTGATCCCGACCCGAGCCGGATCAGCACGAGCTACGTGGAGCGACAGAACCTCACGATGCGGATGGGAATGCGCAGGTTCACACGACTAACCAACGGATTCTCAAAGAAGATCGAGAACCACATCGCATCAGTCGCAATCCATTTCATGCACTACAACTTTGGTCGCCCGCACAAGACGCTCGCCAGCCCGTACCCGCGCACTCCCGCGATGGCCGCTGGCGTCGAGGATCACGTTTGGAGCCTCGCTGAGATCGTCTCAGTTTGAATCTAAGGAGCAAGCACGAATCTCTCGCCAGCGTCGAATCGTGTGCCGACACCGACCAACCCATATTGCGATGGATATAAGGGCCACATCAAGGATGACGTCGCCAGCGATGTTGTCTGGCTCGGGATGGATCACCATCCACATTGCCATGTAGGCCAAGAAAAGGGCACTTACCGCGAGCACGACGCCTCCCTTTATGGACGGTCGCTTACGCTCATCTGTGCGCACGCGCCAATAACGCAGCGGACGTCGAGGTGATCCGTTCATTGCCTGTAGTTTCTCAGCTTGAAAGTTCCACGATCGCTGCCGGGTGGTCCTCGACGCCTGCGGCCATAGCGGGAGTCTGCGGATATGGGTTAGCGAGGCTCTTGTGAGGCCGAGCGAAGTTGTAGTGCATGAAGTGGATCGCGACGGCGGCGATGTGGTTCTCGATCTTCTTGCTGAACCCGTTCGTTAGCCGCGTGAACCGGCGCATCCCCATACGCATTGTGAGGTTCTGGCGCTCAACGTAGCTCGTGCTGATCTTCGCCGGATCAGGGTTCCCCTGCCTCACCTTGATTTTCGTCCCGATGCACGCTGGCGGGCTATAGCGGCCCGGAGCGACTGCTTGGCTCTTGTAGAGCTTGTGGATCTGCGCCCAGTCGATCTCATCGAACGCGTACGGCACGCTTCCCCTGTAGCTCTGGTGGCCGTCGGTGCTGAGTTGGATACGGTCGCGCATCCGGCTCTTGAGGTCGTACATGAATGTCAGACCGTCCTCTGTGGTGTGCTCACCGACGAGCCACGACGGGACTAGCTTTGTATCCGCGCAGATCGCCGTCCAAGTCCAAACATCGCCATAGCCGGAGGTGCCCTTATGGGCATCGGGCACGTTTTTGGCCTTCGCGTAACAGAAGCTCCATATCTCATCGGCCTCGATCGTCTTGCACGGCAGATCGACCAGAACGCGGCTCTGATACTCCGCGCACGCGGGGAGCGCTGTGCGTGCTGTGGCTATGACTCTTTCCGTGGCTGCGGGCTCGAAGAAATGAAGGGATGCGGTGAGGACCGCGAGTCTCCTGACTGTGCGCGAACGGCGGGTGGTCCTCATCACGGAGGAACGCCGCGATCCGCAGATAGTTCTCTGCTGTGTGCAACGCGCAGGCGGCTATTGTGCCGTCGCCGAGCTTCTCGCGGGCGGGACACGGGGGATTCAAGGCGGCCTCGTCGCGTGTCGAGATGAGCTCGATCAGCTCGGAGAGCAGTCCCTCGGCAATTTGGAATAGCTGGGTGGCGCGTTCGCTCATCGAGATTCCCTCCGTGGTCGGATTCCAAGGTTGTGGGTGTTCAACCGCGGCGCATGAGACGTCCGACAGCGGCCATCAGCTCGGCCGCGCGCTCCTCCTGAAGCTCGGCCTCAGCCCCCACTACGCAAGTACGTGTGTGGCCGTCAAGCAGTCCCAGCGCCACCTTGTCGAGCGCGGCCTGCACGGCGTTGATCTGAGTGAGAACGTCGATGCAGTAGCGGTCGTCCTCGACCATCCGCTCGATACCTCCGACTTGGCCCTTGATGCGCGCGAGTCGGTCGCGGAGCTGGTCCTTGGTTGCTTCATAGCCCTTGCCTGTCGGTGTTCGCGATGTCGTAGCCATACGATCAATATACCAATACCGGGGAGGGGTATAGTCGCTGTATGAGTGTGTTGACGACGATCGGCGACGGCTTCAAGGATGCGTTCCTGATGGCGTGGGAGGTTTGGTGGGCGCTGGTGTTCGGGTTCGCCATCTCCGCGATCGTGCAGGCCTGGGTGCCACGAGAGCGGATCGAGCGCGCCCTCGGTGGCTCGGGCGGGCGGCCTGTGGCGCTGGCTACCGGCCTTGGAGCAGCGTCGAGCTCGTGCTCCTACGCAGCAATCGCGATCGCCAAGAGCCTGTTTCAGAAGGGCGCCTCGACGACCACCGCACTGGCCTTCCAGTTCGCCTCCACGAACCTCGTGTGGGAGCTGGGGCTGGTGCTGTGGGTGCTGATCGGCTGGCAGTTCACGCTCGCCGAGTACATCGGGGGGCTCGTGATGATCGCCCTGATGGCGGTGCTGCTGCGAACGTTCGTCTCGCCGCGGTTGGAGGCGCAGGCGCGCGAGCACGCCCAGCAGGCCGACACCGGCCACCAACACCACATGGCCGGCGAGCAAATGGCCTGGCGAGAACGCCTCACCTCTGCGTCGGCGTGGTCGGATGTCGCTCACAACTTCCGCGGGGACTGGCAAATGCTCTACAAGGAGATCACCGTCGGGTTCCTGCTCGCCGGGTTCATCGCGCAACTCGGCAACGGCTTCTTCAACGATCTCTTCCTCAAGAGCTCTCCACCACTCGTGCAAACCGTGTGGGGTGCATTCATCGGGCCGGTGATCGCCGTGCTGAGCTTCGTCTGCTCGGTCGGCAACGTCCCGCTCGCGGCGGTGCTGTGGTCCGGCGGCATCAGCTTCGCCGGGGTGATGGCGTTCATCTTCGCCGACCTGATCGTGCTACCGATCATCGCGATCTACCGCAAGTATTACGGCAGGAGCTACACGCTTCGGATCGTCGGTCTGATGTTCGTAACGATGGTCGCCGCCGCGCTGATCGTCGATGGATTGTTCAGCGCCACCGGGCTGATACCGACCGGACCACGGCCATCGCGTGGTGACATCTTCGGCACGATCGCCGTGAACTACAAGCTCCTTCTCAACGTCCTCGGGCTAGTCATCTTCGCTGCGCTGTTCTGGCTGACCGCCCGGCGCGGTGTCACCGACCCGGTATGTGGCATGAAGGTCGATAAGGCCAAGGCGATCCGTAAGGACGTCGGCACCGAGACCTTCTACTTCTGCTCCGAGCACTGTCTGCACGCCTACGAGCAGAGCAGTACCTAACAGCAGGTGTCCTCACCACAGTCGGTGTGCGACTCCAAGCCGATCGGTGCGCAGTCGGCGCAGACCTCGCCGGCCCATGCCTTGCGTCCCTCGCGCACGGCGAGACCGGAGATCCCGAGCCCGGTGATCGAGTCCAGCCACCACCAGCCGAGCGCGGTGTTGGCGAGGATGCTCACCAGCACCGCAGCGGCGCTGATCGCGCACAGCCACGACTGGGCGGCGTCGCCCGCTGTCGCGGCGGATCGGAGCTGTGCGGCGACGCGACCCTTCGCTCGAGCGAGCAGTGGCATGAGAATGATCGCCCCGACCAGCACCGCCACACCGGGCCAGCTCGTTTCGGGGTGCGAGCCATCCGCAAGCGCGCGGATCGCGTCGAACGTGAGGTAGAGCGCGAGGGCGGCGAAACACACGGCGATGATCTGCTGCGCGCGGCGCTCGGCGGTATCAGAGGCATGTCGGCTGCCCGTGTAGAGCCAGAGGATCGTGCTCGCCGAGGCCAACTCGATCAGTGAATCCAACCCGAAGCCGAGTAGCGCGACGGACCCCGCCAGCAGACCGGCGAGGATTGCTACCCCGGCCTCGACTGTCATCCACGCGATGCTCAGCAGGGAGAGCGTCTTGGCGCGACGGATCAACCGGTAGCGAGTGCCGCTACCGGGCTGGATGGCCGGCAGCGGAGCGGCGTGCGAACTCATGCCAGCACGCTACCGAGCTTCTACAGAGGCTTCCGTGCGCGAACGATCGCCGAGGCTGCCTGCGCGTGGACGCGGTGAGTCTCGCGTATCTCGACATCGACCAAGCCGGCATCCGCGAGCGCCTGGGTGAACTGCCGTTGCGTGAGCGCCCCGGCGATACAGCCGGTGTATGCCTGCATGTCCGCGCGGGTCGCGTCGTCCATGTCCTCGTCGGCGACCACGTCAGACACCGCGAAGCGTCCGCCTGGTCGTAGGACTCGTGCGACCTCGCGCAGCACCTTGGACTTGTCGTGAGAAAGGTTGATTACGCAGTTGGAGATCACCACGTCAACGCTCGCGTCGGGCAACGGGATCTCCTCGATGTAGCCCTTGTGAAACTCGACGTTCTCCACACCGGCCTTCCGGGCGTTCTCGCGGGCGAGGGCAAGCATCTCGTCGGTCATGTCGAGGCCGTGAGCCTTCCCTGTAGGGCCGACGCGCTTGGCGGAGAGCAGCACGTCGATCCCGCCACCGGAGCCCAGGTCGAGGACCGTCTCGCCCTCGTACAGTTCGGCGACGGCGGTCGGGTTGCCGCAACCGAGAGACGCCAACTTGGCCGTATCGGGCAGTTGCTCGTGGTCGCCGAGCGCATAGAGCGCGGCACCGAAGACCTCGCTGCCTCCGTCGAAGGTGTCGCTCGGTGCGCAGCAGCCGGCGCCGGGATCGGTCGTCGTCACCTGGACGGCGGCGGCGGCGTAGCGCTCGCGCACCTGCTCACGAATGTCCCTGGCCGGCGCCTCGTCAGTTCCGTTGCCCGCAGAGCAGCCGCATCCGTCTCCGTGGCTGGGGTCACAGCACGCGGCCTTGGCGCTCGGCTCGCAGCACGTCGTCTGCGCCTCCGGCGCACAACAGGAGGTCGCGGTCGTAGCGTCGGCGGTGGTGGTCAGCTCAGCCATGCGGATAGCTCCTCCAGGGCGTCGGGGATCACGTAGTAATAGGCCCAGAGGCCCTGACGCTCGGAGTCCACGATCCCGGCTGCGCGCAGCTTGCCGAGATGGTGGGAGAGCGTGGACTGTGAGATGTCGAACAGCGGCACCAGCTCGCAGACGCAGACCTTCCCCGCGTGCTTGCGCAGCACGTCCACGAGCTGCAAGCGGATCGGGTCACCGAGGGCCTTGGCGACCTCGGCCATGCGCAGCGCCTGCTCACGATCGACCTCGGGGTAGACGACAGGCTCACAGCAGGGAGCACCGTTGGCTCGCTTCTGCTTGGGGGCTAGCTCCAAATCGACGGGCATCAATCTACTTATATCAATAACACTCACGTCTGTCGATGTAATACGATTTCGCGCCATGAACACCAGCGACGAGGGGCAAGGAGGCAAGCGGCCGATTCGCTACGTGCTGGTCCTCTGCAACCACAACGCCGGCCGCTCGCAGATGGCCCAAGCCTTCTTTGAGCGCCGATCCCGCGAGTGCCTGCGTCGCGACACCTGCGGGCTGATCACAGCGCCGGAGGGATCTTGAGTATCGACCTCGACACGGTTGCCGTCATCACCGATATCCACGGCAACCTCCCCGCGCTGCAAGCTGCTCTTGCTCGGGTTGAGGATCTCGGCATCGAGAGCGTGTTCTGCGGCGGCGACCTCGTCGGCTACGGCAAGCCGTGGGTGCGGGAGTACGGCGGGGTGCTGTTCGTCAACTGCGGCTCGGTCGGCAAGCCAAAGGACGGCGACCCGCGCGGCGCCGTCGCAGCCCTGACATCGAGCGCGGGCAGCGTCGCCGTGACTATCGAGCGCATCGAGTACAACGCCGAGACGGTCGCCGCCGAAGTTCGCGAGGCCGGGCTGCCCGGCGAGTTCGCCGACAAGCTCCTCCTCGCCGCATGACCGATACACCTCCGCTCGCTCGCCGTCTGTTCGCAGAGCTGTTGGGCTCGGCGTTGCTCGCCGCTCTCGTGATCGGCTCCGGTATCGCCGCACAGACTCTCTCCCCGAACGACGTTGGCCTACAGCTATTCGAGAATGCCGCCGCCACCGCTGCAGGACTGTTCACGATCATCCTCATGTTCGGCCCGGTGTCCGGTGGGCACTTCAACCCGGTCGTCTCGCTCGCCGACGCGACCTTCGGTGGTATCCGCTGGCGCCATGCACTCGCCTACATCCCCGCCCAGGTCGCCGGCTGCGTGCTCGGCGCCGTTGTGGCGAATGGCATGTTCTCACTCGCCGCGATCAGCATCTCCACCCACCACCGCGCTTCGCCCGCGCACCTGTTCTCCGAGGTGATCGCGACCGCAGGCTGCTCGTGATCTTCTCGCTCGCGCGCACCAAACGAGCGCACATCGCGCCGGCTGCCGTCGGTGCCTACATCGGCGCCGCCTACTTCTTCACCAGTTCAGCGAGCTTCGCCAACCCCGCGATCAGCATCGGGCGCATGTTCTCCAACACGTTCGCCGGCATCGCACCCGCATCCGTGCCCAGCTACATCGTGGCGCAGCTCGTCGGCTGCGGCTGCGCGATCCTTCTCGTGAGGGTGCTCTACCCCGACCTGACACCGGACGAGGCAGCCGAGGCCGTCATGCCCCACCACCAAGACCAAGCGGACGGCTCTCGACCCGCCAACCCCTCCGAACCTAGACGCGCAGCCCGAGCATCGTGACGACGACCCAGCCCATTCCCGTCTACTCGATTTGGGCGACCATCAGCGTGTAGCCGTCGGGGTCAGTGACCCTCATCTCTTGACTTGGGCCTGGGGCGCCGTCCTCGATCTCGCCTGCATCGATCCCACTGGCGAGCAGTTGGGCACGCAGTCCGGCGAGGTCGTGGGAGTAGAGGTAGAACAGGACTCCCTGGCCGGCTGGGTCGATCGGATCGCCGTCGAGGGTCACCATCAGTTCCGCGCCCTCGCTCTGCAGCGCCGCCCACACCGGGCGCCCCCGATACTCGTAGACGCTCTCCACAGTGAACCCGAGGTGGTGGTAGAAGGCGACCGAGCGCTCCACGTCATCAACGTGAACGAACGGGACCAAGCGGTTGACCCGATGCTCAGCTGGCTCAAGCGCCGCCTCCGGTGGCCGTGGTCCGTCAGTCGCGGGATTTTGGCTCATCGTGTCATTCTCGCGCACCGGCTCTCATACAGCGACAAGCAAACCATGTCGCGTTCGAAACCCTGCGACTGCCAAAACGCCCGCGCCGCATCGAAGGCCACTTTCAGCCCGCCGGACGCTCAAGGCCAGAGCAGGACGATCGCGCTGGCACACTCCTGGGGTGCTCACTCTCTTTGGTGCCTGCGCCGTTACGTTCATGGTCCTGATGTACGCGCTGGAACGACGCGGCCAAGGCTTCATCCTCGCGTTCACTTGCGGCTGTGCCCTCTCGAGCGTCTACGGTTTCCTCGCGGGCACCTGGCCCTTCGGCGTAGTCGAGGCGATCTGGGCCGTGATCGCGTTGAAGCGCATCGATCCAAGCCAACGATGCACACCCATCCCACGGAGAACTGACCGTGCCCTCCCCCACCTATGAGCTCGTCAACGGCGACGTGCACCGTCACGGCCCGCTACGCCACGCTCACCCACACACCGGGCCACACGAACACGATCGCCATGAGCACCCGCATGACGATCACGACGAGCACACGCAAGGTCATTCACACAGGCTTGTAGACGAGAGCATCAAGCGCTCGCGCGAGGGCGTCCGCGCCGTCACGCTCGCGCTGGGGATCCTCGCAAGCACCGCCGTAGTGCAAGCGCTCGTGTTCGCTTTCACCGGCAGCCTGGCGCTGCTCGCTGACCTGATCCACGACGGCGGGGACGCACTGACCGCGATCCCACTCGGCATCGCGTTCGCACTGCGCTCTCCCCGCGCCGAGCGCCTAGCCGGCCTCGCTGTGGTGGGCGCCATCTTCCTATCCGCGTGCGTGGCCGCGTATGAGTCAATCCTGCGCCTCATTCATCCCTCGACACCGGTCCACCTGTCCACGCTCGCGCTTGCTGGAGCGATCGGGTTTGCCGGCAACTGGCTGGCCGCGTTGGTACGCACCCGCGCCGGGCAGCGGCTTGACAGCCCTGCGCTGATCGCCGACGGCGCTCACGCCCGCGTCAACGCATACGTCTCGCTCGCCGTCATCGCCAGCGCCGTGGCCATCGCCGCTGGCGTCCCGATCCTCGATCCGCTCATCGGCCTGGGTATGACCGGCGTCATTCTGCGCATTACCCGCGAGAGCTGGCGCACAGTACGCGGTCACCACCACTAACTCCCAACCCTCGCCAGTCTCATATGGGTGCGAAACACCAGTCGCATATCAGTGAGACCGAGCGGTCGCATATCGATGAGACGCCGCACTTGGTCAGCGGCGATATTAGGCGCGGGTGATTGGTTCGGAGTGCGTCGATCGCCCTGCGCGCCTGGTCGCTGATCGGCCACGGCCTCTTGCTCGCGGCGGTCCTCCCGACGAGCACGTAGGTCTTGTGGTCGGGGTTTTCTGCGAGATCGTCAACCGACAGTCGCGCGATGCCGGCGATGGTGAGCGGCGTCTCGTGGAGCAGGCAGATCGTGAGGCTATGCGTCGGGCCGAGCTCCTCGGCACGTGCTCGAAGCTGGCCGAGGTCTGCATCGGTGAGATAGGCGATCGGCTGGCTTGCCCTGAGATGATCAGTTGACCCGCGCCGCAGTTCGTGTGCGGGGTTGGTATCGATGAGCCCGATCTCGTGCAGGCACTGGTAGAAGGTGCGCAACGCTGCGCGGTGAACGTTGATGCTGCTGCGGGCGTATTGCGGCCATCCTCGGCGAGGAACCGTTCGAGGTCGGCGGTCTGAAGGCGCTCGGGGTCCTGTGCTTCTCGCTCGGTCCAGGCTTCGAGGCGCTGCAGATAGCGAAGGTAGGCTGCTCGCGTCGCGGGCTGCGATCCCGCGCGTTCATCGCGAGCGTTGGTCGCGGAGAGTGGAGCGTCGGACCTTGCCTGCGTCATCGCGTAGGGGAAGTGCCGTGAACTCGTATGTTCGGGGCGTCTTGTAGAGCACCAGTCGGCCAGCGAGATGCTCTCGTAGGGCCTGCTCCTCCAGAGTGTCGGCGTCGGTCTGGACGATCGCGTGTACCCGCTGTCCAAGATCCCCGTCGGGCAAGCCGATCACAACGCAGTCGATCACACTTGGGTGCGCGGCCAACGCGGCCTCCACCTCGGCGGGGTAAATGTTCGCTGCGCCTGAGACGATCATGTCGGTCCTGCGGTCTGCCAGGAAGAGATAGCCCTCGTCGTCCATCCATCCAAGGTCACCCGCTGTGTCCCAGCCATCGTCACGTTCTTCGGACTCCTCGCCGATGTAGCTGTAGGTGCGATCGGACCCTGACGGGCGGCGCATCCAAATCGTTCCGAGATCACCCGCCGCTACCGGCACGCCGTCCTCGTCGAAGATCGCCATCTCCCCCATGAAGCAGCGTCCGACCGTGCCTGGTCGCTCTAGCCACTCGCTTCCACTGCACAGGGTCACAGCCGCCGCCTCCGTCGCGGTGTACATCTCGATGATCCGGTCGGGCCCGAGCCAATTGATCCAGGCCCGCTTGAGCTCAGCTGGACAAGGGCCACCCCCGTGGAGGAGCACGCCAAGACTGGAGATGTCATGGCTCTCGCGTACAGCTGCGGGCAGCCGCCAGATCCTGTTCATGTGTGTCGGAACGAGCCATGCAGACACAACTCGATGGCGGTCGATTAGCCGAAGGGTCAGCTCGGCGTCGAAGTGCTCTTGGAGCACGACGTGGCTTCCACCGCTCAACCCGAGGAGGGTCCCCAGGACTCCCATGTTGTGATACAGCGGACTGGGAAACATCACGACACTGTCGGCTGGAATACCAACAGGTGTTGGTCTGCCCTCAACGACCGGGATCACGGCCGGGGTGCCCGAGAGGATGATCTTGGGCCGCCCGGTGCTACCCCCAGACGTCGGCGCCTTGTATGCCGGCGCCACCGCCTCCGGCAACGGTCCGTCGTCGTGGTCATCGATCGGCGGATTGCTCGCGAGAACCTGATGGTCCAGATGGACAGCGGGATCAAAGCCGACGACGAGCCTGGGCTGGGCGAGCTCGATGATCTGTGCGAGCTCGCCGGCGGGCAGGCGCGATGAGACCGGCTGCGGCACAGCACCGAGCTTAAGTGCGGCGACCATCGACTCTACGAACGCCACGCTCGTCGGCAGCCCGATCGTCACGAAGTCTCCCTCCCCCACCCCCAGCTCTGCATACGCGCGAGCGAGCCGGTTCGTACGGGCAGCAAGCTCACCCCAGCTTACGGTCGGATGCTCACTCACCGTGAGCGCAGGACCATCCGGACGCTCCTCAGCATGCATCCGCCAAGCCGCGACCATCGACATTGTCTCTAGGTTCTCGCTCACCCTCGCCCCGTTCAACAGCGGTGCTTGCCCGAGCATCCCTTGCGCACGCGCGACGCCATGCGGCGCACTCGCCAGCGGACCCTACCAACGCTGACGTGTCGTCGGTCACGCAGGCCGGTGAGGCTGCTCGCGGTCCTGTACCACCGGGTAGCGCAGCAGGGAGTTGCCCTCGCTCAGCCGCGGGTGACTGAACGGGTGACGCAAACGGGATGAAGCGCGGGCCTTCAAGAGCGATGACCCGGCTGCAGGTAAGCCATATGACACCCGAAGATGACCGTGTGGTGCGCTCGCCTCATTCTGTGCGTACTGGCTGGCTACTGACACTCGGTCAGTGCTAATTTTTGGACACTGTGGAGGCACACCCAGCGGGCCTTGCACCGCTCATCTGCAGTTCCGCCGTGTCAGGAATCCGCTCGTGAGCGGCGGATCGGCGCTGCGCCGCGTCGGGGATCGCGCCGGGGCGAGGCGTCACCTCCGGCGGCTCACCGCAAGCCGCGTAGGTCGTGCCAAGCCCTAACCCGAGCTGGGTAGCGTTGGGGTTGTGAGTTACCGCGAGCGTCTCGTCGCCTCGCCGTTGGTGGCCTGCACGTGGGAGCAGGCCACGACGACTCAGCACGAGCAGCAGATCGTGCCTGACGCCTGCGTGGATCTGATCTGGACGGGCCGGGCGCTGACCATCGCCGGGCCTGATACCCGGCCGCGCAGCGTGACGCTGGAGTCGGGCTCGCGGGTCGTCGGGGCACGGTTGCGGCCGGGCGCGGCGGGCGCGGTCCTGGGGCTGCCGGCGTCGGAGCTGCGCGACGTCTCGCCCGATGCTGCCGAGGTTCTGGGACGCGATGTGGTCGCGGCGCTGCTCGAGGAGCTGGCTGGAGGCTCGGACCCGCACGCGCTGCTGCTGCGAGCCGTTGAGCTGCGCGCTGCTGAGCTCGATCCGCTCGTGTGTGCCGCAGTCGTGGCACTTGCGCACCCACGCGCACGCGTGGCCCCGGTCGCCGACGAGCTTGGCATCAGCGCGCGCCAGCTGCACCGGCGCGTCAGCGATGCGGTCGGGTACGGGCCGAAGATGCTTCAGCGCGTGTTGCGCTTCCGGCGGCTGCAGGCGCTCCCGCCCGCGCCGCTGGTCGAGCTGGCGCTCGATGCCGGCTACGCCGACCAGGCGCACATGACCGCCGAGGTCACCCAATTGGCCGGCGTCTCGCCCGTCCGATTTCTCAAAGACCGTATCCCGACCGCGGCGTAGCGTGTCAGGTATGCCGATCGATCAACGTGCTGCCGAGAACTTCATTTGGTCGGCCGCCCGCCTGGTGGACCGCCACCGCTACAGCATGCTGTTCGCCGACGGGCCGACCGAACCGGTCGTCGAGGCGCTGCGTGGCTATCGCAACCCGGATGGCGGTTTCGGCCATGCGCTCGAGCCCGACCTGCGCGGCCCTGGCAGCCAGCCCGCGCCGACTCTCTACGCCCTTGAGATCCTCAACGAGGCTGGCGCGGCGGACGGCGAGTTGGCCCGCGACGCGCGCGCCTTCATCGCGTCGATCGCCGCAACAGACGGCGGCATCCCGTCCGTGCTATCCGGCTTCGAGAACTACCCGCACGCGCCGTGGTTCCAGCCTGGGCCCGGATCCGTTCTCACGCTCGCGCTGGCTGCGGCCCTCCACGCCGGCGGCGTGAGAGACGACGCGTGGCTCGACCGCGCCACCGACTGGTGCTGGCGGTCAATCGAGACAACCGAGCAGGCAAGCGGGTACTGGCTGAAGTTCGCCTGCGCATTCCTGGATACCGTTCCCGACGAGCAGCACGCCCGTGCGGCGATCGCGTCGCTCAGCGACCGCGTCGACACGTCCACGGTCGTGCCCGTCGGCGGCGTCGAGGGAGAGGCGCTGCGCCCGCTCGACCTGTCCTCCCGCCCAGGCAGCCGGTCACGCGCCCTGGTCAGCGAGAACCAGATCGAGGCTCACCTCGACGCCGTCGAGTCCGAGCAACAGCAAGACGGCGGCTGGACATTCGACTGGCTGGCGTGGTCACCGGCGCAGACAACCGACTGGCGCGGCAACGTCACCCTCCGCGCGTTGACGTGGCTACGCGACAACGGACGACTCTGACGCCCCGGAGCCACGGGCCGAGCTACGGCGCTCAGTCCGGCTAGAGACCCCCGCTCGACCGGCCCGCTGCAAGCGAGAGTGTCGACCCTCGGGTTGACGAGAGCTCAAGTATGCGGGTGGTTGGCATTGGTGAGGGTCGATTGGAGGGTGGCAGCGAGCCAGTCGACGTACCGCTGTGTGGTCCAGTCGCACTCGTCGGTGAGGAGCAGGTACGTGGCCTGGCTGGCAAGGGCGTAGATCACGTCCGCGGCGTGCGTGGCGGTGAGGTGCGGAGCAAGGCATCGATGGCTGGCGAGCGCGTCTGCAATCTGCTGGAAGTCGGCGCGTATGTGCGCATGCGCGCTGTCGCGACGTGCGGCGAGCTCGACGTCGGCGGTGGCTGCGGCTTCGGCGACAGCGAGGATGCGTGCGGTTCGGGCCTGGACCGCACCGTTGAACTCTGCGAATCGGGTGAGTATCTGGTCTGGCGAGCTGTCGAGCATCGCTTGCCAGCTGGCTCGGCTGGCGATCGGAGTGTCGTGGTCGTCGCCGCGGACACTGGTCCGGATGATCTCCGAGAGCAGCGCCGCCTTGTTGTTGAACGCCAGGAACAGGGTCATCTCGGCGACGCCCGCCTCCCGTGCGATCGCCTTCGTCGTCGTGCGGATATATCCATCGCGCAGGAACAGGGCCTCGGCCGTCGCGCGAATCCGCCGGCGGGTCTCGAGGGATGCCTGCTCGCGTTTGCGCGAGCGGTAGGCGCGCCGAGGCATCGCTCCCGGCTGGTCGGCAGGCTCGACAGGTCGCTCAGTCATTGACTAGAGTGCCACTATAGCGATTACCAAGCGGGATCCACTTTCGATTGCAAAGGAGAAGCACGTGTTGCCACAGGATGATGTTGCCGCGCCGGGCTGTGAGCAGAACAAGCAGGTTGTTCGCCGGCTCTACGCCGAGGTGTTCGGTCAAGGCCAGCAGGACGTCGCCGACCTGCTTGTGCACCCCGAATGCCGCGACCTCAACGATCCGCAGGACCGACGCGGCCCAGCCCGCGCCAAGGAGGTCGCGACGATGCTTCGCGGCGCCTTTCCCGACCAGCGCTGGGAGATCCAGCAGCTCATCGCCGACGGAGATCGCGTCGCGATGTACTGCACCTGGACCGGCACACACGAGGGCGAGTTCATGGGCATCCCCCCAACTGGACGACGGGCGACCGTTCCGCACATGTACCTCTTCCGGCTGGACGCCGGCCAAGTCACCGAATACGCGGCAGTCCGAGACGACCTCGGGATGATGAGACAACTCGGACTGATCCCGGCCGGCCGCTGAGCCAGGAGCCACGCGAGCCGACCCACCGCCAGACCGACGGGCGAGGCCCCGACACCGGTGCCCGACCACCGGGCCCGCAGAGTTCCGCTCACTCACGTGGGTGTCGCGCAAAGGGCCGCGGCCACGATCGTAGTGGTGGTGGTGCGGTCTGTGGCGGCGACGCCGGGCGTGCGCTCTGTGATGAGGGCGCGTGCTCTCGTCCGAGCCCTCTCTGTATTGAGCCAGGCCGGCTTTGGTGGGGGCTTCAGTGCGTGGTTTCGTCCGCGCGGAGAGGGAGTCTTCTGTGATGCCAAGAGGAACGAAGTACCCACGAGAGTTGCTTGAGCGAGGCGTGTCCGTCTTGCTCTTGAGAGTGAGCGTCCGATCGCTCATGTCGCCGCTGATCTCGGGATCCATCCGGAGACGCTTAGAAAGCGTGTGCGCCAGGCCGAGGCCGACAGCGGCGGCCGCGCTGGGATCCTCACGAGCGAGGAGCGGGAGGAGATCAAAAAGCTTCGCCGCGAGAACTTCGAGTTGCGTCGTGCGAACGAGATCTTGAAGTCAGCGAGCGTGTTTTTTGCCAAGGAACTCGACCCAGACCGAACGAAGTGAGCGCGTATATGTGGAGGAGTATCGCGAGCGCTTCGGGGTCGAGCCGATCTGCAGCACTCTGGGCGTGTCGGCGTCCGCCTACTACCAGCGCAAGACGGGCGAGCGCTCAGCCCGCCGGCTCGAGGACGAGAGGCTGCTCGCCAAAATCCGTGAGGTGCACGAGGCGAACTACAGCGCCTACGGCTACCGCAGGACCTGGAAGGCCCTCACACGCGCCGGGGGAGCACGCACCGCGCTGCCAGAGGTGCAGCGGCTGATGCGCGCCAACGGTATCCAAGGCGCCAAGCGTCGTGGCAAGCCGTGGCGGACCACCACACCCGACCCTGAGGCTCGCCGCCGTCCGGACTTGGTGAATCGTGATTTCACCGCTGAGCACCCGAACCAGCTGTGGGTCGCCGACTTCAGTTATCTGCGCTGCTGGGAGGGGCTGGTGTTCTTCAGCTTCGTGATCGATGTCTATAGCCGCAAGATTGTTGGCTGGCAGTTCGCCAGCCATATGCGCACCACGCTGGTGCTCGACGCGCTACGTGTCCTGAGTCAAGCTTTCTGAGACGGTCTTTGGTTGGGTGCTGGCTTTGGCCCGAGATCAAGGAGATGACTGGATGGCACGACCCTCGAAGTTCGGCCTGGAGAAGAAGCAGCAGATCGTCCTGAGCGTGCTCAGGGGAGAGATGAGTCTTGCTGAGGCGGCTCGTCGTCATGCGGCTTCGGAGACGTCTGTCGCGAAGTGGCGCGACCTGTTCGTAGAGGGCGGCGTAGCCGCGCTGAAGAACGGGTCGCGCGCGGCTCCGTCGGGGAGGGAGGCTCAGCTCGAGCACGAGCTGGCTGATCTAACGCATGCTCTGGGTGAGGCGCACGTCGAGCTGCGGATCCTCAAGCGCGGCGGGGTAGCGGGTTTCGCCACGAGGAGCTGGAGATGATGCGCCAGCAAGCCGGGCTCAGCGTGACCCGGTTCTGCGAGCTCGTCGCGATCCCACGCGCGACGTGGTACCGCCACGCCCGGAGGGCAAGGGAGGGCTTGCCGGCCCGAGGGCCATGGCCGGCACCGGTTCGCGATCAAATTGAGCAGCCCGCGGCGCAGCTCGCGCTGGAGTGGCCCGCGTGGGGGCACCGCAAGATCCACGCCCTGCTGGCCGTGGACGGCTTCCATGCCTCCCAGGCGACCGTGCGCCGCGCGCTCGCCCGGCGCGGACTGTTGCAGCCGGTCGGCTATCAGCGCGCGAGCGCAGGGAGCTCGCGAAGGCACGCAAGGCTGCGTTCGTGGAGCCGCCGACGCGACGCAACCGCGTCTGGCAGACCGACTTCTCAGAGCTCGAGACCTCCGGCGGCGGGACCTGGCAGATGAGCGGTGTCGTCGACTACGTCGCCAAGCTCGTGCTCTGCTGCCCAGTCACCACGACGAAGACCTGGCGGGACGCCGTCGCGGCCCTGGAGGACGCCCGCAGCGCCGCCCAGGATCTGCTTGGCGTCTCGCTGCTGGAAGACTGCACATGCCCCGACACGGGTGCGCTGATGCCGGTGATCGTCGTCTCTGACAATGGGCCGTGCTACCGAGCCGTCGGGTTCGCGCGCTACATCGCCTCGCGACCCGAGCTCTCGCACGTTCGCACGCGGCATCGATCGCCTGGGACCAACGGCGTAATCGAGCGCTTCTACGAGTCGATCAAGTACGAGCACCTCTACCGACACGAGATCGAGGACGGCCCAGCGCTCGCCGAGCACGTCGATGGCTACCTCGACGTCTACAACCACAGGCGCCCGCACGAGGCGCTCCAGTTTGCCCTGCCCATCGACCGCTACACCGCAGTCCCGACCCCCGAAAACACCACCGAAACCACACCCAAAACCAAAGAATCCGTCTCAATTACTTGACACGGGACAGAACGACCACACCCACAACATAAACAACAAAACCAACAGAACCAGTCTCCCTCAAAACCAGTCCCGCTCAGTTTGCGTTGGAGCGTCGTGACGTGGGCCACGATGAGGTGCAGATTCGGCAGAACCTCGATGGCACCGGGCAGATTAAGGCACCCAAGAACAACCTCTCGCGGACAGTAGTTCTGCCGCCGCGAGCGCGTGAGGTGCTTGCTGACGTTCCAGCTCGTCTCGACGTTCCCTGGCTTTTTGTCACGCCGCGTGGACGCCGGTTCTCCAAGAGCAGCCACCTTTACTATTGGCGTACTGTTCGCGTGGCGGCCGGTCGTCCGAAGATGCAGTTCCATGAGTTGCGGCACTTCTGCGCCACGCATCTGCTCGAACTGGGTGTTTCGCACGCCGATGTCGCTGTGCAGCTCGGGCACACCGACGGGGGCGCCCTGGTGATGTCCACCTACGGCCACCCTTCAGAGCAGGCTGCACGCGAGCGGTTGACGCGGGCTTACACGACGAACGTACGACGGCTGTCGTCGGTGCCTGGTGAGTCCGGTGAGAGGGGATGAGGCCAGGGCCGAAAGTCGTCTCATCCGTCGCGCTTGGCGGTATCCTGATCGTATGGCCGAGCAGAGCGAGTTTGAGTTTGTCTTCGAGCCCCAGGATGAGGGCGGCTACCACGTCTATGCGCCGGACCTTCCAGGTCTGCACACGCAGGGCGAGGACATCGACGATGCTGTCGAGAACGCTCAGGAGGCTCTTGCGCTCTACGTCGAGGGTCTGCGCGAAGAAGGACGTCCGGTCGGCTCCGGTATCGTCCGTCGCAGGCTCGTCGTTCCCGCGTGGGCGAGCGTCTGCCGGTCGTCTCCGGCGCGCAGCTAATCGACGTGCTCCAGAAGCTTGGTTGGGAAGTGGCCCGTCAGCGTGGCAGCCACGTTCGCCTCAAGCACCAGGATCGGGCCGTCTCGCTGGTCGTGCCGCTGCACCGCGAACTCAAGCGCGGGACGCTGAACGGCATCCTCAGAGACGCCGGTCTGAGCCGCGACGAGCTGCGCGCACAGCTCTAGCGTCGGACATCAGGGTCGCATCGAGGGAGCGCAGTCGCGCAGACGCTAGGCCAGCACTGACCATTTCGCGTCTTTTCGACCAATCGTTCCCGTGGGACGTAAGGCTGGCTTGATAGAGAGACCCTTGCCGCTGTGTGCTTTGGCAGTGGGACCAGACGATGACTGGCGCTATCCGCTGCAGGACGATCAAATCGGATTGCTCACCGCTCATAGGGGTGGAGTGACCGTTCGCCATGTCCGCGGCTACGATTTCGATCTGGCAGACAGCAGCCAGAAGTCACGATCCTCGCCCAACTGACGACTGTGTTGAATGGTTCGCGTTACGCGTCGGCGGCTGCTGTATAGGGTCCACGACTTGCCGTCCCGGAAACCCCCGAGCGTGCCGCACGATCCGCTGTTCGAGAGCGCATGGCTCAAGTGGGGCCGCGCCGTAGTCCACGCGCAGACGCTCAAAGCTGACGTTGCCGCCATCCTCTCCGACGTTGACAGTCAGCCGACGTTCACCGTAGAGGCGGAATACCAGCCGAAACGTCACGGCTTCTCGGTGGTCGTCACCGACATCGACCCCATGCCGCCCACCTGGGGCCTGCTCATCGGAGACATAGCGAACAACGTGCGAAGCGCGCTTGACCAGATCGCCTGGGCGATCGTCACGCGCGGCACCACGCCCCCCAACACTCTGCCGAAGAAGGCTCAGCGGAAAATCTACTTTCCGATCTGCAAGAGCCCGAAGGAGTTCAACGGTTCGCTGCCCACAAAGCTGCCCGGCGCGACGCGCGCAGACATCGCACGCGTCCGTCGATACCAGCCATACAAGCACGCACGCGGGATACGCGCGTGGTACTGGACTGCGCTGCTCGCAAAAATCAACACCGGCGACAAGCACCGGACGACGGAGCCAGTCTGGGCGCTCCCGATTGACACCGCCATTGAGGTCACCCATGCACGGGACTGCGTAGTGCCGAGCCGGGAAAACCGGGGCAAGCGGAAAGCTCTGAAGGTGGATACAGAGCTGGTCCTGGTCCGCGCCAGGAAGACCGGCCCTAACCCCCACATTGAGGTGATACCGCACCTCTCCTCCGAGCCAACGATCCAGGAGAATCTGCTGCTCGGGGAGTGGCTGCGGATCACAATATTCTGGGCACAACTGCTTCTGCACGAGTTCTCGGAGATGCCCCCGGATATCGGTCGCATCGGGATCGACCTCGACGCCCTGCAAGCGATCTACGCCTGGGAACCCCCTCCCGACAACTAGACCAGACCGGCGAACGCCGCTCACGATGCGCCCCTCCGGGGTAGCCTCGCCGCCGATATGGGGTAGCCCTCATTGACCCCAGCTACGATCCCCGCATGAGCACTGACCTCCCGAGTTTCGCTAGACCCTCCTAGCGTCGCTGTCGTCCGCGCCGCGCGCCAATTCGCCAGCGCAGACGCCGCCCCCAGCGCATGAACTTATCGTCCCTGCCGATGCTCTCTACACTTAAGAGCTGTGTTGACGCACCCTGCGAGCCAGAGCCAACCCGAGCACTTGGAGCTCCCGGTCGAGGAGTTGCTGCGCCGCGCGCGTCCTTTGCCTGACCACGATGAGATGGTGATCGAGGATCTCAGCCAAGTGGAGGGCAAGGCCTTCCTCGCCGCTGTCCAGTCGTGACCGCACCGGGATCGCGCGGTGCGATCGTAATCGACACCGATGTCTTCAGCGCCGACCTGGTCCCGGCGTCACGCTTGGCGGAGCGCTACGCACCGATTATCACCGGCCGGCTGGCGTTCATCTCCTTCCAGACGGCCGCAGAGCTGCGCTACGGGGCGATCCACCGCGGCTGGGGCGAAGCGCGAATGCTCAAGCTCGACAGTAAGATCCAGCGTGCGGAGGTCGTCCACACCGGCCCCGAGCTCGTGGCGATATGCGCCCAACTGCGCGCCGACTGCGCCGCGATCGGCCACGCTCTCGCGCAGCGCGAGCACAACGCGGACCGCTGGATCGCCGCGACCGCGATCCGACTCGGGATCCCACTCGTCTCTAACGACACCATCTTCAAGGCCGTACCCGGCCTCGCGCTCGAATCGCTCACGTAAAACGGCCGCAGCCGAACGGGAGCGCAGCGAGCCTCCTCGTGCGTCCCCTCGCGGACTGCGCCGTTGAGGTCGCCGCGTCGGCCTCACATGGACGGGACGTCACGGGTCTCGGATGAATGGGACTGGGCCTGTCTCACATCAGCGGGACGCCGCAAACCGCCGATGCAGTAGTGGGTCAGTTGAAATCTGGCTCCCGCGGCCTGCCGCGGCGCGACTTCGCGCTGAGGGGTCGCAGGTTCAAGACCTGCCCCGCTACTGCGCAGGTGCTTGCACGATTTGCGGTACCCATCTCATCCCGCCCGGCGGTAGCAGATGTGCGTCGCCAGTGGGGAATGAAGGACCTCGGCGGGCTCGAAATCGAACTCGGCGATGCCGTTGAATATCCCCTCGCCGGACCCGAGCAGAACGGGGACGATGTCGAGCCAGAGCTCGTCGATGACGCCCGCTAGCAGCGCTTGGTGGACGGTCGAGGCGCCGCCCGCGATGTCGACGCCATCTGCGCCGGCAGTCTCGCGGGCCTGGGCGTAGGCGGCGTCGAAGCCATCAGTGACGAAGTGAAACGTCGTCCCGCCCTCCATCTCGATCGGCGCGTGAGAGTGATGGGTTAGGACGAACACGGGCGCGTGGTAGGGCGGCTCGGGCCCCCACCAGCCCGACCACTCCTCGTCATCACCTCGAGGATCTCTGTGCGGCCCGAACAGAGCTGCCCGTCCTCCACTCCATGCCACTTGGCACCCTCGGCTAGCGACTCCTCGAGGACGGCGAAGTCGCCCCCGGTCATCGCCTCCCAGGCGCGGTGCAGCAGCTCGATCTCTGGACTGTCCCTCATTGTGCTCATCGTTGCTCAGCTCCTCCCGTACAGCGACAGGCAAACCATGTGGTAGGCCGGAACGGGGAGCGGGTGCACATCGGTCCAGGTGGCGGGGTCGCGTGGGCTCTCGCGCGAGAGCAGGTGGTCGAACGGAGCGGCCGCAGCGTCACGGGCGGTGAAGGGGTCGCCGAGGTTCCATACCTTGCGTAGCGTCGCGATCATCGACGTGTGTCGGTGCTCCTCGTTGATAACGATCCCCTCGTCCACCCACGGGGAGACGATGATCGGCGGCACGCGGTAGCCGGAGCGATCGAACTTGAAGCCCATCTCTCCCGCGGGTGCGCTCGGGTCCGGTGGGGGCAAGCGAGGCGATCCTTCAACCGCGACATGTGGATCAAGGCAGCTGCTGAGAACGACATCGGTTCCTGCACGTAGACCTTCCAGGTGCGCCCGTGCGCCTCGAGGCGCTCGAAAAGGGTTTCGGCGGTGTTGTGTTGCATGAACTTCGACGCCGGGCTGTTGATGACGAAGCCGGATGAGGTCGCGGCCGTCCAGAACGAGCGGTTCATCAGCGTTTGCGGAACCTCGCAGAACCAATGGTCAAACACACCAAAGCCCTTCGCGATCCCGTTGAGCACCGGCACCTGCTCTGGCGTGTAGCCGGTCATGATCTTGGCGTACTCCTCGTATGTGGGCTGGCGACCCACCTCGCCCGTAAAGCAGCTGATGTAGTCAGTCACAAAACCGTCCATGCTCGGCACCGCGCCGGGCTCGGGCGCGTTCCACGGCTCGGTGACCTGATCGCCGACCTTGAAACGGTTGTGCTCTTCGAGGACGTTGAACAACTGGACGTTGGTGTGGAAGTACTCCTCGCCCGAGTCCGGGTTCGGGTTCGGGTTCGGAGCATCCATGTCCGTTCCGACCATATAAGGGACCGACTTACGCTCGGCGCCGTGCTCCGCCCACTCAGGGATCGGGTTGCTCAGATCCTTGCCGATCACACCCTCGAAGGTCTTGACATCCTCGGGCCCGTACAGGTGGCCCAGGAGATTGTCGATCGACCTGTTCTCAAAACAGGACCAGAACGACGTGGTCCATCGCGTGCGAACGATCACGGCTCATTGAACGCCTCCTCGGGGGTGGCATATGGTCATCGTCAGCTCCTTGGTGAGTCGGTGTCGGTGATGCCGGGAGAGGTCGCGGCGCCGTGCTCACGGTCGGTTTGCCGGGAGAGTCGCTCCCGTTCACTCCACTCGTCCTTGTCCAGACGGCCGGACCCGGCGGTGTAGCCAGACCTGCCGCCGCCGCGTCCCCGCAGCACGTACGCACAGCCGACCGCGATCAGCGCACCGGCGATCGGCCCCACGACATACACCCAGTAGCTCGTGAAGTCGCCGCTCACAAGCGCCGGGCCGAAGGAGCGCGCCGGATTCATCGAAGTGCCGCTCACAGGCGCAGACCACAACCCGGCAAGCGCTATGTACCCGCCTACACCAAGCGCGGCGATCGCACCGACGTTCTGGGCAGAGGAAGCGGTTCCCAAGATCACACTGACCAGCGTCGCCGTGAGCACGATCTCCATCAACAGCGCCTGCCAATTCGCATAGCCCGGACCAGGGAGCGTGGCACCGAGATGCTGGATGTTGCCGAACACCGCGAACAGGAACAGGCACGCAAGCGTCGCGCCGATCAACTGGACGATGATGTACCCCGGGAGGCGCTTCCACGGGAAATCCCCGCGCAATGCGAACGCGAGCGAAACCGCGGGGTTCAAATGGGCGCCGGAAATCGCGCCCATGAACAGAATGATCCCCAACACCATCAACCCAGGTGCGACAACGGCCGCCGGAAGGCCGATTTCGCCCTTCCCGTGCAAGATCCCTCCACCCGCGGCTACAAGCACCAGCATGAACGTGCCCAACAGCTCAGAGAAAAGTCTGCGCCACTCCAGACGCGGATCATCAAAGTCTTTGCGGTCGCCGAACTCCAGCTCGAGCAGATGCCGACGGCGTGGACTGAGAAGCCCGAGACCGGGAGCTTCCTCCTGCACAACATGCTCCTCGGACACGAACAACCCCCTTCACATGAAGACTTAGGAGACCTCTACCCAAAAAAGCGAAAATCCAAGTCTCGCGGCCGCCGGCCTCAGCCGCATCACCCTGACGGGCCACGACACGCCCGATGGCTCAAAATGTCGTCCCAGGCGAGCGTCGTCAGCTGGTAAGCCCGGCGATGCCGTTGCGCAGCAGCACAGCGGCCAACAGCAGGAGGATCGCCGCGGCGATCGTCCTGGCATTGCGCTCAAGCCACTCCCGGGCGCGTGTGAGCAGCCGCTGCGTTGGCTCGCGCGCGACCGCGAGCGCGACCAGGGCGACCGAGAGGGGCAGCAACGACACGAGCGCAAATCCGACCCACTCGGCGATGTACTGACCAGTGCTGGGGTTCGTCTCTGAGATGTCCTTCAGAGCCAACGGGATCAACGCGCCGGGATTGGCCAGAGTGGCCCCCGCGGCAATGATCGCGATCACCGGCGAGGAGGCCACCTTGCTCATCTGATCGATCATGCTCGCCACTCGTTTGGGGTCGCGAGGCCGCCGCAGAAAACGAACGACGACGAGCAGCACCAATACCCCGGCGGCAACATCGACGATGGCGACCCAAGTCTTTGGAGTATTCGACTTCGGGGAGGCCGCGGAGTTCCCCAGCACGAACGCTGCGATGACACCGACGACGAGCGTTACACCGAACGCGCCGAGATAGAACCACAGGCCGGTGCGCATCGGACGCTCCCCCACCACCAACGCCAGCACCGACAGAAACAGCGTCACAGGCGAGAGCATTGCGGCGAGCGCCACGAGCACGAGCTCGGTATCGACCGAGGTCATTGACCGATCCTACGCGTTGCAGTGGCGGTGGTAGTGTCGTGGAGTGTTTCGTTCAGTCGCTCTGGTGATCGTCGTGATCTTTGCACTGAACGTCGTTGCCGGCTCGGCTGTCGGTTCCTCAACGAAGGTGGACTTCGGGGATATCTCCCACAAGGGCCTGAAGAATCTGGGACCCGCTTCAACGGGGCTGAAGTTGTCGCTCGAGCTGGGGATGATCGCCAACCAGCAGGGCATCGCGAACGCCGTGAAGGCGGCGAGCAATCCCTCCTCGTCGACCTATGGCCAGTATCTCTCGCTGTCGACTCTACAAAAGAAGTACGGCGCCTCCTCCTCGCGGCGCAACGCTGTGGTTGGCACATTTAAGCCCTATGGCGTCTCGGCGACCGTCGATGTAACGCATCTGCGCGTAGGCGCGACAATCAGCATCAGGAACGCGCAGAAGCTGTTCGGAGAGAAGTGGGATCTGTATGCGACCGGCCAGCCGAACCAGGCGGTCGCGCTTCCGGTCAACACCCCAAAGCTGGCCTCAGGCCTGAACGGGAACGTCGACACCGTGGCGGGCCTTGGCCTGTACGTCACCCAACATGCTTCCGCCAGCGCCGTCACGCCCGGTGCCCACGGCCTGGCTGCCGTTGCGGGCGGGACACCTACCCGCACCGGAACGATCAGCCCGGGCTGCGCGAACACGACGTACCCAGCAGCCGCGCTCTCGACCGCGGGACTGTTTCCGAACCAGATTCTTAGCGCTTACGGGATGGCTCAGCTACAGGCCGGTGGCTTGCTGGGCCAGGGCGCGCGCATCGCGATCCTCGGCGAAGCGCCGACGCTGGTCAACGACGTCAACGCGTACCGCGGCTGCTTCGGGTTTGCAGGGACTGCGCTACAGATCCACGGCGCCTCGAACATCGCGCCGATCCTCGAGAGCTCACTAGACGCGATGACGGTTGCGATGGTCACCCCGAAGCTCTCGCGCCTGGACTTGTGGGTGAAGACGCTCGGGCAGGCCGACCCTCAGGGCGCCCTCAAGCTGTTGGCCGAACCGCTACAGGCGACGAACAGCGGCATCCCCCTGCCGAACGTGATTTCGATCTCCTACGGCGTGTGCGAGGCGAGCGTCGCGCCATATCCCGCGGCCCGCACGCTGTTCAACCGCCAGGCCGCCGCTACGGCCGCGCTGGGGATCACGATCGTCGTCGCAGCAGGCGACAGCGGCTCCTCCGCGTGTGCGCACGGCGTGCAGCCCTCACAGCTCACCAGCTTCGACGAACAGAAGTCGCCGTCCTGGCCGGCCACATCGCCGTGGGTGCTTGCCGTCGGCGGCACGAACCTCACGCTCACGCCCACGAACGCGATCGAATCCTCAGGCGTGTGGAACGACACTGAGTATCCGTCGCCCTACCAACAGACTGCCGCGGGCGGGGGCGGCGTCAGCACGTTCGAAAAGCGACCATGGTGGCAGCCCGCGATCCCAAGCCAGAGCACCTTCCGAATGGTTCCCGACGTCGCCGCATTCGCCGACCCCAGCCCGGCTACGCGATCATCTGCTCACACGAAGTACAGGGCTGCGGTCCCTCGCCCGGCCAGACGATCTCGTTCGTCGGCGGCACGAGCGCGGCCACACCGCTCGTTGCGGGGATGATCGCGCTGTGGGACCAGCAGGCCAAACAATCCGGCCTCCCCAATCCCGGGTTCGTCCCTCCGCTGCTGTATTCGATCGCCCAGCACGCACCCGGATCGTTCCTCGACATCACTACCGGGAGCAACACCGTCTTCAGCGGGGTGTCGTGTTGCACCGCGACCCCCGGATTCGACCTCGCGTCAGGGCTCGGCTCGCCGTTGGCCAACCAAATCGCACAGCATCTGCACCACTGAGACCACCAAAGACAACCCTTGCACCTCAATAACTGCAGACGAGCGGTTTCCAGATCGCCACAGCGCCGGACGGATTCCGATTCAAGCGATCATCGCCTCAATCGAGGCCGATGAACCCCTTACGACCGAAGGAGTTTGACAATGCCCCTCAGGCCAGCACGCAGAGGAAGGGTCGGCGTGATCCGCGCCCCAATAGCGAAGACCGCGATCGTAGCCAAAGCCGTCACGCCCGGCCGAGCGCCGGTCGCGAAGACCGCGGTCGTAGCGGCCGCCGTCAGACCCGGACGTCGTCGTCGTATCTAGTTTACGGGTGCCTTTGCGCCGAACTGACCCATTTGAGGAGTGGAAATGCCGCTACAGGGTGAATACGCGCCCAGCCCATGGGATTGGGTACGCGAACAAGTCGAAGAGTACGAGGCGAGCAACGGTGAGCGTGCCAACACCCTCATGGACACCGGCCTTCCCGTGGTCATCATCACAACCCGAGGGCGAAAGAGCGGGAAGATCCGCAAGTTCCCACTCATGCGGGTCGAGTACAAGGGCGAGTACGCGCTCGTCGCTTCCCTAGGAGGCGCTCCGACAAACCCGACCTGGTACGGCAACCTGATTGCCGACCCGACCGCGTTGATGATCCAGGACGGCGCCGAGCCGCACGACTTCAACGCACGTGAGGTCCAGAGCGAGGAACGAGCGTTGTGGTGGGAGCGCGCCGTCGCGGCCTATCCCAGCTATGCGGATTACCAGATGAAGACGAGCCGGATCATTCCGGTCTTCGTAGCCACCCGATCAGACTCATAGTGGCAGTCTGCGCTTCAGGTTCTGCACTCTTACCCCTCGTCCAAAGCGCTAGCGTCGGCAGCGCGCTCGGCTGCGCTCTCGCCAGGCGGCCCATGATTCAGCTGGTGGTGGAGTACAGTCCACGGCATTGTTGGGCAAACCACCGCGCAGATCGCGCGAAGGGGGATCGAATGGTCGGCGAACACGAACCCCGACTGCAACTCTCCGCCTGATCACTACCACACTTACGGCCAAGACCACTTAGCCCAGGACCTCGACGTACCCGTCGGTCCCGTGCACCCGGATCCGCTGTCCGTCGCGAATGAGCCGGGTGGCGCGCTCCACCCCCACGACAGCCGGCAGCCCGTACTCGCGCGCGATCACCGCACCATGGGTCATGAGGCCGCCGACCTCGGTGATCAAGCCGCCGATCGTCACGAACAGAGGGGTCCAACTGGGATCGGTGTACGTGGTGACCAGGATGTCGCCCGGCTCAAGATCCGCCTGTGCCATATCCAGAATGACGCGCGCCCTCCCCTCCACGGCTCCGGCAGACACCGGGAGACCCACGAGTGCGCCGGCGGGGAGATCCTCACGCCGGTAGCTCCCGGCGAGGACCTCGCCCTCCGAGGTCAACACTCGCGGCGGCGTCAGCGACAGATATGAGTTGAACTCGTCCTTGCGCTGTTGGATGAGCTCGTCATCTACCTCCTGGTCGCGCACTACGTCGTGAAACTCGTGGAGTGACAGATAGAAGATGTCCTGCGCCTCGCGCAGCACACCGGCGAGCTTCAGGCGCTCCGCCTCGCGCAGCAGAGCCTGCTTGTAGACGAAGTAGCGGCTGACCATTCCGTACTTGGGATACTCGCGGTACCCGGCGAAGGTCCTTACCCGGTCGATCATCTGCTTGGTCTCCCCTGCCCTGCGCTCGCCGTCGGGCAGGTCGCGGAGCCGTGCCAGCAGTTCCTCCTCCTTCATGGCAGCTTCTCGCCGTCCCTGCTCGAACCGCTGCGAACCCTCGCCCGGCTCGAAGTTCCTGACATGAGCGAGGATCGTCGGCACGAGGGCAGACGGCTGCTCGCTCCACCGCGTCCGGGTGATGTCGATCTCACCAGTGCACCGCATGCCGTACCTATCCAGATAGGCCTGTATGGCGTCACGCGCCTCGTTGCCGCCCGGGAGCGCGGGCATCTCCTCCAGGAAGTGCTCATCGTCAACATCCCGCAGGAACGCGAGGACGTCCGGGTACGGGCGGATCGCATCTGCCACGTCCAGCAGCGCGAACCCCATCTCCGAGGTGACGTTCCCGGACACGGACTGTGTGAGCGTGTCGGCCACGTTCTTCTCGCCCAGCCACTCCCCCATGTGCTCGTTCAGCCACCGGCCCGCCTCCGCCGCGGAGGTGATCACCTCCAGGCCGCGCGGATCGAAGATGACCCGCCTCAGCTCCGGGAGGTCCGCCAGGATGAACTCGATCAGCTCCGGTCCGGACTTCGTCTCGATCGTCTGCTTCAGCGCGGCGGTCAACGCCTGGCCTCGCTCGATCAGCTCGCCCACGATCGCCGTGTCGGCGTCGAGCGGTTCCTGCTCGGCGAGGGCGAATACCCCGGTCAGCTCCTCGTCAGGGCGCGCCGGAACGAAGTCGCCGCGCTCCACGATCGTCTGCAGCGCGTCGCCCATCAGCGGGTCGGACCCCCCCATCGCGCGGAGCAGCCCCGCCCGAGTTGTGGGAGCACCTAGCATCTCGGTGACGTCGACGAAGAGCCTTCCGCCCGCCACGGACATCGGCCGCGGAGTGGTGAGCTGCCACAGCGAGAGCCCCAGCGGCTTGATCGGGTCGGTCATCATCTGCTGGTGTCCCACGGAGACATAGACGTGGTTCTTGCCATCTCCCACCTCAGGGACGGGAAAGAGCGTCGTGATCGGGCGACTCTGCACGATCTGAAACCCGTCCTCAGCCCAGCACCACTCGATGTCCTGGGGGCGCCCGAAGAACTCCTCGATCCGCCGTCCCAGCTGCGCGAGCGCCAGGATGTCCCCATCCTCAAGCGCCGGCTGCTCGTTGGCGAGTGTCCGTAGGACGATCGCACCATCGCGCACTGTGTAGACGTCCGGATTAACCCGTCCCGAGACCAATTCCTCGCCCAAGCCGGGGATGGCCTCCACAACGGCAAGCTTCCGGTTGCAGGTCAGCGGGTCGGCGGTGAACAGGATCCCCGAGGCCACCGGCAGGACCATCTGCTGCACGACCACAGCCATTTGGACGTGCAGATTCTCGATACCACCCCGCAAGCGATAGGTCACGGCCCGCTCGCTGAACAGTGACGCCCAACACCGGCGGACGTCTCGCAGGATCGCCTCCAGACCGCAGACGTTCAGATAGGTGTCGTGCTGACCTGCAAAGGATGCCGTCGGCGAGTCCTCCGCGGTGGCGCTGGAGCGGACCGCGTAGGCGAGGTCCTCACCACACCGGACCAACGCGCCGGCGACCGCTTCCGCCAGGTCGCCGGGAAGGACGATCTCCTCGATCCTTCTGCGAAGCTCGGCGCTGAGCGTGGCCATGCCGTCTCGGTCCGCGAGCTTCAGGCGGGAGAGGCGATCGAGTTGTGCATGAATCGACGGTGCCTGGGCCACGGTCCGTCGGAATGCCTCTGTCGTGATGCAGAACCCCGGCGGCACCCGCACCCCCTCGATCCGCAGGAGCTCTCCCAGAGACGCCCCCTTGCCGCCTGCCAGCGCAACCTGAGTTCGGTCGATCTCCTGGATATCCAATACGTCATCGCCCATCCGGTTTCACCTCCGCCTGAGTTGCCAGCGCAACCCGTTCGAGATTTATCTTCCGCCATGCGGCGAGCGATTATGCGGCACGAATCGTGGCCTCATGAGGGCCTTCGATCCGGTATAAATTGGAAGTGGAGAGGAGAGGTTTGCGATCGACCATTCGAGGTCCTTTGCCAGCGTCAGCAGCCCTCCCTCAGCGGCAGATTCGCGTCGGCACCTTGCGTCATCCGCCGAAAGAATTCCGCGAGGAGTGTCGGATCGGGGCAAAGGTGATCGTAGAAGGGGTAAGCGGCGGTCCACGAGGGGCCACCCCCAATGACAGGAGATGATTCGAGATGCAGTATTTGGTTTCTGTGATCGATGACGGCACCGGCCCGGACACCCCGACGGAGGAGGCTGCCATCGACGTGTTCAACGAACGGCTCCAGGCCGAGGGGTACTGGGTCTTTGCCGGCGGCCTCGGGTCGCCCGACCCGGCCACTGTCGTCGATAACCGAGGTGATGAGGCGGTGTTCACCGACGGGCCCTTCGTGGAGTCCAAGGAGTACCTCGCGGGCTTCTGGATCATCGAGGCTCCAGACCTCGACGTGGCGCTCAAGCTCGCCGCCGAGGGATCGAAGGCCTGCAACCGGAAGATCGAGGTGCGGCCGTTCCTGTGAGCGTGGTCAACGTCCGGGAGGCGATCACCCAAGCCCAGCACGAGGAGTGGGCGCGGATGGTCGCCGTCCTGACCAGGCGGTTCGGTGACCTCGACATCGCCGAGGAGGCGGCAGCCGAGGCGTTCGCGACCGCGGTCGAGCGCTGGCCGACCGACGGCCCGGGTCTCAGCCCTCGGTGAGCTGGTCGCCCTCGACGAGCAGGACCGCGGGGCCTGGGACACGGCGCTGGTAGCCGAGGGTCATCGGCTGGTGCGCGAGCGCCTGGCTGCTGCCGCCGCCGGGGTGGCTCCGGGTCGCTACCAGATCCTTGCGGCGATCAACGCAGTGCACACCTCCGCCCGCGATGTCCGCGACACCGACTGGTCGCAGGTCGTCGCTCTACGACCAACTGGTCCGCCTCGACCCCTCGCCGATCGTCGTCCTCAACCGGGCCGTCGCGGTCGCCGAGCTCGACGGCCCACAGGTGGCGCTGGCGACCGTCAACGGTCTTGAGGACAAGTTGGCCAGCTATCACGCCTACCATGCGACCCGTGCCCACCTGCGTCGTCAACTGGGCTGCAGCCAGAAGTCCCGCGCAGCCTACGACAAAGCCATCGAGCTGGCGGGCAACACTGCCGAGACGGCCTACCTGATACGCCGCCGCGACCAGCTGGGGTAAGCAGCGCCGGAGCGAGCGGCGACGGAGCGATGCAGTCGCGGGGGATGATGGAGGATGTCTCGCTCATGGGGCAACCTCCGGTGATGGGATTTCGACCGCGTGGTCCACGAAACTCGAGTCCCAGCGTCGATCCTGGCGAGCATGAACGAGTTCTTGGCTGGCTCCGCAGAGCGCCCCGGCTGGGCATAGCTCAGCGGCCACCGTTCGGCGGGGATTGCGGATCCCGGCGAGCGCAATGAGACCTCCGCTCACGACGAGGATGGCTGCGATCGTGTCCGCCACGCGGAACGCATGTACCGATGCATCGTCGAAGGCCACTCTGAGAAGAAAGCGCTCACCAGGGCGTACTCCCACCAAGCTCGGCCCGTCGAGAGGCTGTTGCTTGGCGAGGCTGATCGCCGAGCGGCCAGCGGGATCGATCGCGGACCGTCCTAGCGTCGCGTCGACCCGACTGGCAAAAGCTACAGAGACGACGGCTCCCAGCACAGCGACCGCGAAAAGCTGCGCGACGCGTGAGAGCGTCGTATTCACCGCGGCGGCGACACCTGCGTGATTCTCTTCCACCGCCCCAAGGACCGTGGCGGTCAACGGCGCGACAAGCATGGCGAGTCCCACCCCGAACACGAGCAGCGCCGGCAGGACCTCGCTGAGGTAATCGGCGCGCTGATCGACACGCGCCAAGAGCAAAAGACCGCAGCCGGCCACCAACGCCCCAAGGCTTATCGGCACTCGCGATCCGATGCGGTCGGCGAGCGCGCCGAAGCGGCGGGAGAGCACGATCATCAGCAAGGTGACCGGCAGAAGCGCAAGCCCCGCCTGTACAGGGCTGTAGCCGCTGACCTCCTGCAGAAACACAGGCAGCAGAAAGATCACGCCCCCCAGCCCAAGGTAGGCAGTCAATGTCGCCACGTTTCCGATCGTGAAGTTGCGCTCGCGAAACAGCCTCAGTGGGAGCATCGGCGCCCGGGCTCGAGCCTCGCGCACAACAAACGCGATCGCTCCCAGAATCCCTACCGCGAGCGAGCCGATCACCAGAGTGCTCCATCCGCGCGTGGGCTCCTCGGTAACAGCGAACACCAAACCCGAGAGCGCGAGCGCCGCCAAGAGTGCCCCGGGGAAGTCCAGGCGCCCAGCCGTGCCAGCGCTCGCGCTCCCGGGCACGCCACGAGCAATCAGCGTCGCGGTTACGAGGACGAGTGGCGCATTGAGCAAAAAGATCAGGCGCCACGAGCCGGCAGCGATCAACACTCCCCCGATGAATGGCCCGATAACCCCGACGATCGAGCTGAGCGCGGTCCATGTCCCGATCGCCCTGGCCCGCTCGTCCTCGGGAAACACGTGGATGATCACCGCCAATGCGGTAGGGGTCACCAGCGCCGCGCACACCCCCTGCATCGAACGAAACACACACAGCTCCGTGATCGACGACGCGAGGGCGCAGAGAGCCGAAGTGAGTCCAAACCCGGCGACGCCAACCAGGAACACGCGCTTCTGACCCAATACATCTCCAAGCGAGCCGCCGATCAACAACAGCGAGGAGAGCGCCAGCAGGTACGCGTTCGTCACCCACTGCTGGCCCGCCAGACCGCCACCGAGGTCGCTTCGAATCGCGGGCAACGCGACGCTGGTTACAGTCGCGTCGAGGAACACCACGCTCGTACCGAGCACGGCTGCGAGCAGGGTCAGCTGCTTCTCACGCGCTGTGGCCACTCGTCGGATGTCTGGCACATGCGCAGATTGGCACGTCACGAGCGCCACTCGCCTCGCGACCGCACCTTGGACGAATGAGTGGCAAGCGAGAGCGCTCATCCAGTCAAGGGTGTTCTTCAGCGCGCCCAATCGAGGAGTTGTACTCCGCGTCCTCGGCCTCGGACAAGCCGCCGGCGTGGCGCAAGAGCGATCTGTTGTAAGAGTCGTGGCGCAGACTGCCGCTGATACCGACGATGTGTCGGGGCGCGAGACCTAAAGCTGTGAGCCCGTCGGCGTCGGTCCGATCACGACGCGTCCGAGCCCGATGACCTCTATCTCTGTCTGGGGGGCGCAGATGGCGATCTCGGCGGACTCGCGACGCAACGTTCGCCGCAGCGAGACGAAGGCGGCGGAGCCGAGGATTGCGGGGACCCACAGCGCGATCGCTCGATAGGCGAGCACCGCCGAGGCTGCGGCGGTGATCGGCACGTTGTAAAGCACGAACGTTCCCACCAGGCCCGCGTCAACGCCGCCGATCCCCCCGGGGACGGGGATCAGTCCGCCGAGCTCGCCGATCAGGTAGGCCATCGCTAGGATCGCCAGCGACGGCGCGGCGCCGAAGGCGTGAAACGTCGCCCACAGGATCATTACGTCGAAGACGAGGTAGGCGAGGATCCCGCCGATTAGCCAAGCGTTGCGTTCGCGCAGCAGCGCGACGGCCTCGTTGACGCCGTCAGCGACAGCCACCAGGGTCTTCAGCATCAGCGTGGAGCGGCGCGAGGAGGACCCGCTTGCTTCGTTGCGACTCAGTCGCCGGTGCAAGCCCGCGGAGGAGCGTCCCGCGAGCAGCGATCCAACGATCGCGGCTGCGGCTATCGCGGCGGGCAGGAGCGTCAGCGCCAGGTTTGTCTCCCCCGGCAGTACCCGCACGGCGAGACCGACTCCGATGAGAACCACGCCGGCCACGTTCGCGACACTGGTCAGCATGAAGAAGGCTGCGGTGCGCCGTGCGATCTCGGCCGTCGGCATCCCGCCCCGTTTGAGTGCCCAGGCTCCAAGCGCCAGGCCACCGGCGCCGCCGGTCGGCAGGAGCGCGTTCGCTCCCATCTCAGACATCCCGATCTGGTAGCTGACGCGCCAGCTCATGCGCCTGCAAAACACCATCCGAAAGATCGCCACATACCCCAAGCCCGAAAGCACCTTCAGCCCCGCGCCAAGCACGAGCCACGCGGGGTTGGCGTGCGAGAGCCGAGCGCGCAACCCGTCGAGCCCCGGCAACAGCGTCACGACCGCAACGACGGCGAGGACAACCCCGGTCAAGAACAGCAGCTGCTTGCGCACCTTTCGACGAGTCAGCTCCTTGGGAACCTGCAGGTCGTCCGGGAGGACGCTCGCCGTCATGCGCCACCCCCGCAGCCCGTCCGGGCACGGGTGTCCTGACTTTTACGTCTCACATGACCATGCTTACATCTCGCACGACCATGCGATGTGCAAAAGTGCCGCAATAGTGATTGTCAGGACATCGGTTCTTATGCCGAGCAGCCACGAGCACGAACAGAGGTGGGGCCACGGTCGAGTCGCAGGTAAGGGCGCGTATCACCCCGTTTCAAAGCAGAGAGCGACTGGACGGGCGCGCCACCGGGACCGCCACAAAGACCGCGACACAGTGTTACTTTGGGGACCCCATCGTTTCTGATCGGCGCGAGCGAGGACGCGATAAGCCGGTACTCACCGAGTGATCCGACATCGTTCGACGCGGCCATCGACGGACTTCTGAAGGGGGCCGCATGACGTCAGGCGGTTGGACCAAGTGGCGTGAGTCGTCGGAGCGAGACGCCGCAGCTCTGTGTGCGGTGTAAGACGACACCGGAATGAAACCGACGTGACACGGAGATGAACCGGGTCGCCACACCAGAATGAAACTGCCTTCGACCGCATGATCGCCCACGCCGATATCCAGGCGATGCGCAGTGGTTCACCCACCGAGGATGACCCTACCTCACTGACCTTTGAGCGATTGCCGGCACCCAAGCCCGGCAATCGCTCAAGCTCGCCTCGGCTCAGCTCGCCTTTGACGGCGGGATGTTCTGGTTCAGGTGAAACAGGTTGGTCGGGTCGTAACGGTCCTTCAGCGCCCGCAGCCGGTCGAACTTCTCCGCCCCGTAGGCCGCCTGCACCCGCTCCTCGCCCTCGGAGGAGAGGAAGTTGATGTAGGCGCCGCCGGTCAGCGACGGCTCGATCTCGGCGTAGAGCCGCTGCGCCCAGTCGATGTGCATCTCCAGACCTCCGCCCGGCTCGTGCGTGGTGGCGATCGCATTGAGCACGAAGGGCGCCTGGCGCTCTACGAGGGGCGTCTCGTCCTCACCAACACGGGCGATCGCGCCGCCGAAGTGCTGGATGTGGATCTCCGAGGACGGGGAGGTCGCGTTCTGGTGGAAGCGGGCCATCGTCGTGATCGCGTGGTCGTCGAGCTCTCGGAAGTAGCCCGCCTTCATGTAGGCCTGGGTGCCCTTCGGCCAGAGCGCGTCGAGCAGGCTCTGCATCTGCACGTAGGGCATCGGGCCGACCAGGTCGGCGACGGGGTCGCCCAAGTCGCGGATCGGCTGCAGCACCTTCATCCCCTCATCGGGATCGCCGGAGTAGCAGCCGACCAGGGCGATGAGCTTCTTGCCATGCCAGTCCTCGGGCAGGAAGGGGGCGAGCGGCGCGGTGATCAGGTTGACCAGGGTTGACAGCTCATCCGGCACCTCGCGCGCGAAATCGCGGTAGAAGCGCATGATCTCCTCGGCGCGGTCACCCGGATAGAAGACTGGGCCGGCGGCCACGGTCGGGCCAACCGGGTGCAGGTCGAACTCGAAGGAGGTGACAACGCCGAAGTTGCCGCCTCCGCCGCGCAGGCCCCAGAGGAGGTCGGGGTTCTCGGTCGCGCTCGCGGTGAGGATCTGACCGTCGGCGGTGACCACCTCGGCCGAGCGCAGGTTGTCGCAGGCCAGGCCGCACTTGCGCATCAGCCAGCCGATCCCGCCGCCGAGCGTGAAGCCGGCGACGCCGGTGGTCGAGATCAACCCCCCGGTGGTGGCGAGGCCGTGCTCCTGGGTCGCGGCATCGAGCTCTCCCCAGGTGAGGCCGCCCTCGGCGGCGACGGTGTGCCCGTCCACGTCCACCGTGATGCCCTTCATCGGCGAGAGGTCGATGACGATGCCGTTGTCGCAGGTCGAGAAGCCGGGGATGCTGTGGCTGCCGCCGCGCACGGCGACCTCGAGGCCCTCGCTGCGCGCGAAGCCGATTGCGTGGCGCACATCGGAGGAATCGGCGCAGCGGGCGATAACCGTCGGGCGGGCGTCGTGGGCGCCGTTCCAGATCGAACGAGCCTCGTCGTAAGCGCCGTCGCCGGGCCGGATTAGTTCTCCGTGCAGCCCATCCTCGAACTCCTTCAGCGTTGCCGCTCCAAGCACCCCTTGCGTAGCCATGCCGGCCTCCTTTTCGGTTCGGGTTGTTGACGTCGCGTTTCGACGACGCTCAGCGAGGCTACGGGCCGCCTCTTAGCGCTCACTTTGCAGCGTCTTTAGCCTCCAGTTCTCGGCAGTAGGCGATGCCGGCGCCGGCGCCGAGCAGCTCGAAGTGCCGGCTCGCCCGGTCCAACCAGCGGCGCCCTGTCGCCGCGTTGCCGTCCTCCGCGCAGAGCGCCGCCAGCGTCGCCAGCGCCCACCCCTCCTGATGGGTTGTCTCGATCCCTCCGAAGACCCTGGCGGCAGCCTCGAGGTGAGCCCGGGCATCGGCGCGATCGCCGGCGCAAAGCGCCACGCACGCTAGGCTCATCTCGGCGGCGCCGAGGCCGATCAGGTCGTCGTTTTCGGCGAACCAGGTCCGGCTCTGCTCGGCCGAGACGCGAGCGCCGTCCGCGTCGCCGGCGCGGGCCAGGAGCACCGCCAGGCAGCCGAGAGTGATGCCTGCGCCACGACGGTCGCCGATTTCCTGTCGCAGGGCGAGACTGCGCTCGAGCAGCGCCCGGCCCCGTTCGAAGTCGCCGCTGGAGCGGGCCAGGTTGCCGAAGGCGTTGAGCGCGAACGCTTCACCCTGCTGGTCGCCGAGCTGCTCGAAGCGTGCGAGGCTCTCCTCGATCAGCTCTTCCGCGTGGGCGAAACCTGCCTCGGCTCGATCCACAGCGGCGAGGTTGACGAGGATGTAAGCGGCGGCCGCGGCGCCGCCAACGCGGCGTGCGATGAGCCCCGTGTCCTCATGCAGGCAGAGCGGATAGCCAGTCTCGGGCTCGACCGAGATCATCCCGTAGCTCAGCGGCCAGAGCGCCGGGCGTGGCTCGGCGCTGAGAGCACCGGCGTGCTCCAGCGCGGCTTCCAGCTGCTCCCGTGCGGGGCCGTATTCGCGCCGGAACCAGGCAGCGATGCCGCGCGTGTGCGCCGCCCACATCGGCGGCCGGGCGACTGGCAGATCCTCGGCAACCAGCGCCTCGTGTTCACGCACGAGCAGCTCGACGTCCTGCGCAGGACTGACGATCGCCCGGTAGGCCGCCGAGATCTCAACCGCATCGAACATCCCGGCCCTGTCCTCGAGCTCGCGAAAGATCGCCACGCTCTCGGCCGCGAACTCGTGGACCCGCACGGGGACGCCGCGGCGCAGCCCGATCACGCAGGCGGCGAGCAGGGCGCGGGCGCGCACCGCCGTCGACTCGGGCGCCGCGGCCAGGGCGGCCGTGAGCCAGCGGTACCCCTCGGCGAGGTAGCCGCGCATCAGCCAGAAGCGCCAGAGGGCGACGGCAAGACTCAGCGCCGCCTGGGGATCGGCGACCAGCGCCGAGGCCAAGGCGGCGCGAAGATTGTCGCGCTCTCGATCGAGGCCCCGCAGCGTGGTCCGGACCGGCAGCTCGCCGGCCGGCGTCGGGTCGCTCTCGGCGAGCGCTACGTACCAGTCGCGATGGCGGCGCTCGAAGGCGGATCGCTCTGCCGCCTCCTCGAGACGCTCGACCGCGTACTGTCGCACGGTCTCCAACAGCCGGTAGCGGCGGTCCTCGGATCCCTCCTCGACGTGAACCAACGACTTGTCGATCAGCCGGCCGAGCACGGCGACAGCGTCACTGCGCCGCAGGGGATTCTCGGCGCCGACGTCCTCAGCCGCCTGTAGCCCGAAGCTGCCGGCAAACACGGCGAGCCGACGCAGCAGCACCTGCTCCTCGGCCTCGAGCAGCTCGAAGCTCCAGGCGAGCGTCGCGCGCAGGGTCTGCTGACGCGTCATCGCCGTGCGGGGCCCGGCCGAGAGCAGGTCGAGCGAGTCGTCGAGGCGCTCGACGATCTGAGCCGGAGTGAGGACGCTCACCCGCGCTGCCGCCAACTCGATCGCCAGCGGCATCCCGTCAAGGCGGTGGCATAGGGAGGCGACGGCGTCCGCGTTGTCGCCTCCGAGCTCGAATCCGGGCGCGGCCTGCGCGGCCCGAGTGACGAAC
The DNA here is from genome assembly GCA_963844095.1 of uncultured Solirubrobacterales bacterium. Taxonomy (GTDB): domain Bacteria; phylum Actinomycetota; class Thermoleophilia; order Solirubrobacterales; family Solirubrobacteraceae; genus Palsa-744. Next base: position 569,123 of record CAWJND010000005.1, on the reverse strand, counting down.
AGCCGCACCGACTCCGCCTCAAGCGAGTCCTCCGCGGGCGCTCCAGGGACCAGCCTCGGGAGGGAGAGCGACGGGACGCGCCAGGTCACCTCGCCGGGGATGCGGAGCGCCTCGCGGCTGGTCGCCAGCATGGTCAGGTTCGGGCAGTGGCTGAGCAGAGCCTCGGCGAGACGCGCGACCGCCTCGATGAGGTGCTCACAGTTGTCGAGCAGGAGCAGCAGTCGACGATCGCCGATGTGCCCGGCGAGCGCGACCTCCGGCGCCCGGTCGGAGGCCAGCCGCGTGTCCAGCGCCTGAGCGATCGCCGGGCCCACGAGCTCGGGCTCTCCGAGCGCCGCCAGCTCGACCAGCCAGACCCCGTCCTCAAAGTCCCCGGCTCGCTGCCCGGCGAGCTGCAGCGCCAGCCGGGTCTTACCGCAGCCGCCGGCTCCGGTCAGGGTGAGCAGCCTCGCGTCGCGCAACAGCGTCGCGGCCTCCGCAAGCTCGCGCTCGCGACCGACGAAGCTCGTCAACTGTGACGGTAGTTCCGGCCGGCTGGCGCCCACCCGGTGCGGGTCGGAAGTCCGCTCCAGCTCGGCCAGCTCGGCTTCCAGGGCGAGGCGGAGCTGGTCAATGGAATCACGCCGCTCCCGGCTCCAATCCTCATAGCGGTCCGCCGGCAGCAGGTCGGCGTCGAAGCCCTCAAGCGCCGAGCGATAGGCGCCCGGCTCGCCCTGCTCACGCGCCGCGACGGCGAGCTCTTCGAAAGCGACCGCGTCGACCCGGACCGGGTCCTCGGGGCTGAGCAGGATCAGTTCTTCGCGCAGCTCCAGGTAGCGGCTACCGTCCAGCCCAATCGAGTCGAGCGCGCGCCGGGCCGCGAATATCGCCTGATGGAGGTTGTTGCGGGCGGAGGCCGGGTCCCGCCCAGCCCACAGCAGCTCGGCCGCCTGCTCGACATGGAGACGGCGCTCAGGCGCGAGGGCGAGCAGCTTGACCAGCGTCTTCGCCTTGCGCAGCCGCCAGGCCTCCTCGGCGATGACACTGTCGCCGACACTGATGGAGAACACCCCGAAAAGACCGATGCACAACACCTCATCGCCCACCAATATGCCTTTCGTGCCAGGACTCGCCACCGCATAAGCAAACCACTCCGAAGCGATCGACCGACTGCCAACTCCAGGCATAGGTGCCCGGCCTCAGACCCACACTCCTGCGCCCGTCGGCGGCGTCGACGGAGAGACGCTGCGCCACTCGATCTCTCCCCTCGTCCAAGCAGCCAGTCACGTGGCCCGATGTGAGACTCTGGACGTCTCATCCATATGAGACTCAGCGCCACTCGAACAACTTGAGAGACAGATGACGGCAGGCCGCGCGATCGACACCCGCGCCCACGCGGTTGCGTGGGCGAAGGCTGACCCGCCCGGCGCCGAGTTCGCCGTGATTCAGCTCGAGCCGACGCGCCTTCACGCCAGGGGCAGCGCGATCGGTTCCGATCCAGAGCCCTACCGTCTCTCGTTCGAGCTGCAGACGCGCGACGAGTACATCACAGACAGGGCCGTAGTCGAGACGCAGGGCGCCGACTGGACTCGCCACTTGGAGATCCAACGCAGCCCCGCGGGCGTCTGGAGCGCCTCGAGCCAGAGTGCCGGGAAGCTCGAGATGTCAGAGCCCGGCGGTGATCCGGCAGAGCTGGGGGACGCCCTCGACCTGGATCTGGGCCTCTCACCGGTCTTCAACACGATGCCCGTACTGCGCCACGACCTGCACAACGGAGGCAGGGCCGAGGACTTTCTGATGATCTGGATCTCCGTTCCAGACCTATCGATCCACGCCTCCCCACAGCGCTACACCTTCCTCGAGCGGCGATCCGGCGAGCAGCGGCTGGTTCGCTTCGAGGCCGTTGGTAAGGGCGAAGACTTCGTGGCCGACGTGCAGTTCGACTCCGACGGTCTCGTGGTCGACTACCCCGGCATCGCGACCCGGATCAGGACGACGAGCAGAACCGCCGCTCCGGACCCGTCAAGGACGGCTCCGCTGCCGCGCACGCCGGGCTTGTCTGAGTAATGGCTCGTGTCGAGATGGCCGCTGTCCTCGGGCGCAAGGCCTACGACCACACTCGGGCTGCATAGGAGCGAAGCCGCTCCCTCTCTCCCCCTCCCTGAGTCTCTATGTCGAGGCGAACAGTGCAGCGAGCGACGGTGTGGTGCAGCTCCTGGGAAGATAGCGACGTGGAGCGTGTGCTTGGAATCGGTGGACACTTCATGCGGGCCGCCGACCCGGTGGCCCTGAGCGCGTGGTATCGCGACTGTCTAGGCCTGGACGCCGATGAGAACGGCCTGTGGCGCCAGGTTGCCGGACCGACGGTGTTCGCGACGTTCGAGTCCGAGACCGACTACTTCGGGTCCCGTGCGCAGCAGACCATGCTCAACTTCCGGGTCCGCGACCTGGATGCGATGCTCGCGCAATTGCGCGCGAAGGGAGCGGACGTGGCTGAAGAGACGCAGGACATGGAGGGTATCGGCCGATTCGGCTGGGTCACTGATCCCGAGGGCAATCGGGTCGAGCTATGGCAGCCCGCCTGAGCGTGTCTTCACGCAGGCGGTGACGTGCTGGTGGCCCACTAGCAGCAGTGGGATGCAGGGTAAGCTCGGCTACTTCAAGCGCCGTCGACCGGCGTCGCTTTCGCGAAGGTCCTTCCCGTCGTATAGGAGACCTTCCGCATGAGGGTGCGCTGGCCCGCGTGCGGCCTCGGACTTGTGGCGAGAACCAGGGCGACCCTAGAGGAGGAGGTGGCATGAATATCGAGTTCCTCTCGACCGTGGCGGTGATCGCGCCCGATCCGCCCGCCAGTCGCAAGCTGTACGTCGACGCCCTTGGGCTGCCGCTGGAGAGTGAGGGCGGCGACTATCGCCACAGCGAGCAGATCGCCGGTTGCAAGTCTTTCGGGATCTGGCCGCTGGCCCAGGCCGCTGAGGCGTGCTTCGGGACGCCGCAGTGGCCGGCGGAGCGGCCGGTGCCGCAGGTCAGCATCGAGTTCGACGTTGCGGACGCCGCAGCGGTGGGCCCAGCGGCACGGGAGCTCGAGCAAGCTGGCTACGAGTTGCTGCACCCACCGCGCGAGGAGCCGTGGGGTCAAACGGTCGCCAGGCTGCAGTCACCGGAGGGCGCGGTAGTCGGGATCTCCTACGCCCCTGTGCTGCACTACCAACACTGACAGAAAAGAAGCGCGACAACTGGATCCCACGTGTCCGCAGGCCACCCGGCTCAGCCACGTAGACAACTCCGTGAGAGCCCCTGGGGTCACGTAGTAGTAGGCCCATAGGCCCTGGCGCTCGGAGTCAACGATCCCGGCGTCGCGGAGCTTCTTCAGGTGGTGGGAGAGCGTCGGCTGGGCGATGTCGAACAGCGGCAGCAACTCGCAGACGCACACCTTGCCGGCGTGCTTGCGCAGCACGTCCACGAGCTGTAGGCGGACAGGATCGCCAAGCGCCTTTGCGATCTCAGCCATGCGTAGCGCCTGCTCGCGCTGAACGTCGGGATAGACGACCGGCTCACAACAAGGCGAGCCGTTGGCTCGCTTCTGCTTGGGGGCTAGCTCCAAATCGACGGACATCAATCTACTTATATCAATAAGACTGATATCTGTCGATGTAATACGATCCGCACTATGAAGCTCGTGGGGGTCATCTGATGGAGCGTCCCAACCTCGCCCGCCGCGCGCTCATGGAGGCGATCGGCACCTTCGCGCTCGTGACCGCGGGGTGCGGAGCGATCATCACCAACACAACGCACGCCGGCTCGATCGGCGGCGTCGGCGTGAGCCTCACCTTCGGCCTCGTAATCATGGTGATGATCTACGCGGGCGGGCACCTCTCCGGCGCCCACTACAACCCGAGCGTCACGATCGCCTTCACCCTCGCCCGACACTTCCCGATCCGCGACGCACTGGCCTACATCGCAGCACAGCTCATCGGGGCAACCGCGGCGGCCCTCCTGCTTCTCGCGGCCTGGACGAGCAAGCCTGCGCACCTCGGCGCGACGCTCCCGAGCGTGAGCAGTCCGACCGCGGTGGCCTATGAGATCGTCCTGACTGCCTTCCTGATGTTCGTCATCACTGCCGTTGCGACCGACACACGCGCGGTCGGAGCCGCTGCCGCTGTCGCTATCGGCGGAACCGTGGGACTCGACGCGCTGTTCGGCGGCCCAATCACCGGCGCCTCGATGAACCCCGCACGCTCCTTCGGCCCCGCCCTGGCCTCCGGAACTTGGAGCAGCTTTTGGATTTACCTCATCGGCCCGCTAATCGGCGCCGCGATCGGTGTATTCGCCTACGAGCTCGTGCGCGGCCCCAAGTCCCTCGTTTCCACCGCCGCCCAATCAACCGAGGGAGTTGCCGTCAATGGCTAGCATCCTGTTCGTCTGCCTGCATAACGCCGGGCGCTCACAGATGAGCCAAGCACTCTTCGAGCGCGCGGCCGCCGGAGAACACACTGCCCTGTCAGCTGGCACCATGCCCGCCGAGCACGTCCATCCAGAGGTCGTAGAGGCCATGCAGGAGCTCGGCATCGACCTATCCAATCGCCAGCCTCAGCTCCTCACTCGTGAGCTCGCCGAGCGGGTAGATGTGGTCGTCACGATGGGCTGCGGCGATGAATGCCCCTACATACCCGGCAAGCGCTACATCGACTGGAACCTCGCCGACCCGAAGAGCCGTCCGCTGGATGAGGTCCGCGCGATCCGCGATGACATTGCCAGCCGGATTGACTCGCTGCTCGCCGATGACCTGAACTGAGGCTTACCCCGCACTGGCCGTGCCTGTGCACGCCTAGGTCATAACGCCGGCCCGGTCGGCGCAACCCCTCAGCTCGATTACACGCCCGTCGCGCATCGTCACAACAACCCTAGGCAACCAGGCACGCACCAAAGCCCGCCCAACGAGCGCTCAAGCCCAGAACAGGACGATCGCGCTGGCAAACTATCGGGTGTGCTTACTCTCTTTGGCGCTTGCGCTGTCACCTTCATGATGCTGATGTATGCGCTGGAACGACGCGGCCGAGTCTTCATCCTCGCCTTCGCTTGCGGCTGCGCATTGTCGAGCGCCTACGGCTTCCTCGCAGGCACCTGGCCCTTCGGCGTAGTCGAGGCGATTTGGGCCGTGATCGCCTTGAAGCGCTACCGATCCAAGCTAACCGTGCACGCGAACCCGACGGAGACCTGACCGTGCCCTCACATTTCACTCGCCGTCATCGCCAGCGCCATCGCAATAGCCCCCGGCGCCCCAATCCTCGACCCCATCATCGGCCTCGCCATGACCGCCGTGATCCTGCGCATCACCCGCGCGAGTTGGCTCACAGTACGCGGCCACCACCACCCCTAATGCACGAGAGCCAACCCCTCCCCAATCTGAGCTCGGCCATCTGGCGCGTGACCTCCTCCGGCTCGGGAGGGCGCGTGCTCTCGTCCGAGCCCTCTCTGTATGGATCGGACGCCGCGTCCTTTATGCGGGTGCGCGGAGCGCTGAGGCGTTCAGGCGCACGTAGTCGAGCGGCAGGCGCACGCCCGCTAGGACCGCCGCCGCGAATCGCTCACGGCGCTCCTCGGGCAAACGCTCGAAGTGCGCCGCGAGTATCGAAGTGCGCACGAAGGCATCAACATCATCGGGATATGTGGGGCGCTCCTCCAGCCAGCAGCGGACGTCACTGAAGCCGGCTCCCGCGAGGCGCCGTTCGGTCTCTCTAGGGCCCGCGAAGATCCACGGCGACCAATCCAATAGCTCCGGAGCGAGCTCGCGGGCGGCCGCCTGGATCGCGTCGCGAACACGATCGATATTGCCTTCTCCGCCGCACTGGATCTCAAGCACGCCGCCTGGCCGCAGAGCCCGGGCCAACCGTGAGAAGAGAAGGTCGTGGTCTGAGACCCAGTGCAGTGTCGCTGTCGAGACGATCGCATCGACCGGCTCCTCTAGATCGAGATCCAAGACGCTCTGACACCACACCTGTGCGTGCTCGCCGAGGCGCTCACGCGCGAGCGCCACCATGTCCGCGGAGGCGTCGATGGCCAACACCCGGCCTTCGGGCACCAGCGCAAGGAGCGCCTCTGTGACGCGCCCGGTTCCGCAGCCGACGTCCAGCACCGTCGCGTCGGCGGCGATACCCGCAAGACGCACGAGTACCTCTGAGGCCCACGACTGCTGAGGCCCAGACGTACGGTCATACGTGCTTGCGTCCCAGGGGGTGCCCACCACAGTTTGCCTCAGGCTACCGGGAGAGCGTGCTCGAGAACCGACGTCACCGCGACTGGCCGAGCACATCCTCGAAACCGTTGACTGCGAGACGTGGTAACGACCGAGGATGGCACACACACGCATCCGCGCCTGGAATCTCATATCAGTGAGACGCTGACGGTCTCATACGGATAAGGCGGAGCAGTCGCATGTCGATGAGACGTCGTAGCTGCGGGCTGGCTAGCAACTGTCTAAGTCCCGTACGGGATCCTGCCCGGGGACGACCACTAACGCTGGCGAGGCGGTTGGCGCCCGACCGGAGCCTCAGCCGATCCGCTCCGCCAGCTCGACGATGATCCCCTCCGGGCCGCGGACGTAGCAGAGCCGATAGCTGTCTCCGTAGCGCTCCACCTCGCCAACGAGCTCCGCGCCGCGGGCTCGCAAGCCAGCGACGACGGCGTCGATATCATCGACTGCGAATGCGACATGGCGAATGCCCGGGGTGTTCGCCGGCGCGTGCCGGTCGCCGCCCTGGCCCGACGGGGCGTTAAACTTCGCGAGCTCGACCCGCCCGTGGCCGTCCGGGGTCTCCAGCATCGCGATCTCCGCCCGGACGCCCTCGAGCCCCACCACGCGGTCTACCCAACCGCCCTCGACCGACCCCTCGCCCTGCAGCTCGAGTCCGAGCTCAACGAAGAACGCCGTCGCAGCCGCGAGGTCGTCGACCACGATGCCCACATGATCCATGCGTTGGATCGTCATGCGCTCGACGATAACGACACGACGGCTAGGGCGTGATGATGACCCGGCCGAACGCCTTGCGGCTCTCGGCGTATTCGTGCGCCGCGGCAGCATCCGCGAGCGGGAACGAGCGATCAATCTCTACCTGTAGCTCGCCATTTGCGACTTGCTCCAGCATGTCGCCGATCATGGGATGGACACGGGTGTACTCCGACAGGATCGCACCGCCGAGAAAGACACCGTGCAGCGAGTTGTTGCGCATCCAGAGCGACCGCGCCTCGACCTGCGAGCCGGCACGAGCGGCCACCCCCACGCTGACGAGCGTGCCCCGGTAGGCGAGCACGCCGATGCTGTCGATGAGGTTTTGCCCGCCGATCGAGTCGAGGACGACCTCGACGCCACGCGAGTCGGTCAGCTGGTTGGTGAGCTCGACGAAACTTTCGGTCGCGTAGTTGATCGGATGGTCGAGTCCGAGCGCCTTCAGCCGCGTCAGCTTCTCGTTGTTTGAGGCAGTCGCGATCACGGTCGCGCCCGCGCGCTTGGCAAGCTGGATCGCGGCCATGCCGACACCGCCGGCTCCAGCATGGATCAGAGCGGTCTGACCCGCGGCGAGGTTGCCGGCGGTGAACAGGCACTCGTACGCAGTGCCGAACGCAACCGGCACACACGCCGCGCGGTCCGCGTCCAGCCCGGCGGGAATCGGCCAGGTCATCGCCGCGGGGACCGCTCGTCTGGCGGCGTGCGACCCTGCCGCGTTCAAGGAGACCACCCGGTCGCCGACCGCGCGTCCCTCGACCCCGGCGGCGACCTCACTGATAGTGCCGGCGCTCAGATAGCCGACGATATGTGGGGTCACGGGTAGATCCCCTGCCGCACGGGCGAGCAGATCACCACCCTCGATGCTGATCGCCTCGGCGTCAACAATCACGCAACCGTCGGGGCATTCCGGGTCGGGCACATCTTCGTAGCGAAGCACCTCCGGCGCGCCGTTCTCATAGATAACCGCTGCCTTCATTTGCGCCATCCTCTCGCTTTCGACGTTGCGCCGTTAGAACTCATGCTCGGGCCTGGAGCCACGCACGGTAGCGGCGTGGACCGTTACGTTCCCGGTAATCAGAAGACCTGCGCCGCCTGCACCCCAGCAGCGGTACAGCGATATGAGCCGCTCATCCGGGAGCTGCGCATCGCCGGCCATTCCCTCCTCCATCGCTGCCTTCGCGATCCGGTTGCGCAGCGTGCCTCCCGATCGCAGCTCAAGCGCAGAGAGCAGCTCGCTCGACATCAAAGCACCGCCTTCTAGAATGTTTACGGTGCTCACATTAGCCCAATCGAGTAAGCACTGGCAACATCAGCTGTCGATGCCTGCCTCAAAGGCGACCTACCACCACGGCGATCTCGGCGCGGCGTGTGTCAGTGCCGCGATGGAACTGCTTGAAGAAGGCGGCGAGACCGCGCTATCGCTGCGCGCGGTCGCGCGTCACGCAGGGGTATCGCCAGCCGCCCCATACCGCCACTACGCCGATCGCGAAGCGCTCGTGTCGGCGGTCGCGGCGCTTGGCTATCGCGAGCTTGCCGAACAACTGGGCGCCGCACACCCCTCCCCGGCAACTCCAGAGCAATTGGCGAGCGTCGCTATCGCCTACGTGCAGTTCGCGCTGGAGCACCCTGCTTTGTTCCGGATCATGTTCAGCGAACCCTGCGACCGCGACAATGCCGAGCGTATAGCCGCAACCGCCGCGGTATCGCAGTACCTCCGCGAAATCGTCGGGCGAGTCTTTCCAGAGGCTGACACCGAGGCAATGGCGACCGCAACATGGGCGCTCGTCCACGGGCTTGCGTTCCTGTATCTAGACGGCAAGCTCGATGCTTCCACTCCGTCAGCGGTGGCCAATCGCGTCACCGCCGCGATCCATGCGCTACTGACGGCAACCAGTATCGCCGGGAGTTCGGTGCATCCGCAATAGATCACTAACGCTGGTCCGGCCGTCCCCGCCGTCATCTACCGTGGGGTCGTGCCGCGCAAAGCCGACGCTCACAGCTACGAAAGCGTCTTCGATGAGGTCGCCGAGGACTATGACCGTCATCGTCCGACCTACCCAGATGTACTCGTCGACCGAGCGTGCGAGGCGGCAGGCATTGGCCCCGGCGCCGCGGTGCTCGAGATCGGCTGCGGCACGGGACAGCTCACGCGCAGCCTGCTGGCCCGCGGACTGCGGGTGACAGCCGTTGAGCCGGGCCAGCAGCTGATCGCGCGGGCTCGTGATCAGCTGAACGGCGTCGGCGATGTGCGGTTCGTCAACGCGCGCCTGGAGGACGCCTCGCTGCCGCGTGCCCAGTATTCGGCTGTGTTCTCGGCGTCGGCGATCCATTGGATCGATCCCGATGTGAGCTGGCGCAAGGCGGCCGATGCGCTGATGGACGGCGGGAGCCTTGCTCTGGTCTCGTACTTCGGGCTCGAAGATCCCCGCAGCGCCGACGATCAGCAGGCGCTGCGTGCCGCTATGACGACGATCTCGACCGAATTCGCCGCCGATTGGCCTACCTACCGAGACCTTGCCTGCACCCTCGCCGGCATTGCGGGCCGTCGCGACAACATCTCGGAGGTGTGGGCGTGGCTGGGATCCTATGAGATTGGGCGCGGGTACGCGGCGGACCTGTTTGATGACGTGCAAGTCGCCGCGGTGCCGATGCTGCTGGAGCACACCGCCGACGAGCTCAACGCTCTGCTGGGCACCATGTCGTTCTGGGCAGGATTGTCACCCCGACAGCGCGACGCTCTCGCTGCCGAAAATCAAACCTTCTACCAGCGGATCGGCCGGCCGATCCGCTCTAGCACGGTCGCCTGCCTGGTAGTGGCCCGGCGCCAGCCCCGCCAGCGTGCTCTTCCCTTTGCCAGGCTGGTCGCCAACTCAATACCCGCGGGATCACCGCATGAGCGGCACTGCGTGAACTACGTGAGCGACGTTCAGGAATCGAGAAGTGCCGGTCACCTAGAGTGACCGCCATGGACATCAGTGCCGACTGTCGATTGCACGCCTCGCCGTTCGTCTTAACACGACCGTACACACCGGTCGATGTGACCCCCGACTTCAGGAGCGACCATGACCGGCTCTTCCACCCAGGGAATCAAGGTCGTACTGCATCCCGTGTCCGACCTGGCGGCTGCCAAGACGGTGTACACCGCCCTGCTCGGCGTCCCGCCGCAGGCCGACTCGGATTATTACGTCGGCTTCGAGGCCGAGGGCCAGCACATCGGGCTGGTGCCGGGCGGCGGACCGCAGGGCATGACCTCACCGGTGACCTTCTGGCAAGTGGCGGACATCGAGGCGAAGCTGGCCGAGGTGACCGCTGCGGGCGCCGCCGTGAAGGAACCCGCGCACGACGTCGGCGGCGGCCGCCTGGTGGCCACTTTCACCGATCCCGATGGCAACGTCCTCGGGCTGCTTCAGGATCCATGAGCGCCGAGCGGGTGGGGATCCGATCCCGTCGGCCGGCCCCAACAGATAGAACAAGATGAGCATGGCCACGAGGACGAACACGAAGTCGCGTGCGCCGCACGCTGCCGACAGCCACGAGGCGATCCGCGTGCACGGTGCGCGCGTCAACAACCTCAAGGACATCAGCGTCGAGATCCCCAAGCGCCGGCTGACGGCGTTCACTGGCATCTCGGGCTCGGGCAAGAGCTCGCTGGTGTTCGGCACGATCGCCGCGGAGTCCCAGCGGCTGATCAACGAGACCTACAGCGCCTTCGTGCAAGGCTTCATGCCGACGCAGGCGCGACCCGAGGTCGACGTGCTCGAAGGGCTGACGACCGCGATCATCGTTGACCAGGAGCGGATGGGCGCCGATGCTCGCTCCACGGTCGGCACCGCCACCGACGCGGGCGCGATGCTGCGCATTCTCTTTAGCCGGCTCGGCAAGCCGCATATCGGTTCACCCCAGGCGTTCTCCTTCAATGTCGGCTCGATCTCGGGCGCCGGGGCGGTCACGATCGAACGCGCCGGGCGCACCACGAAAGAGAAGCGCAGCTTCAGCATCCTCGGCGGCATGTGCCCGCGCTGCGAAGGCCGCGGCTCGGTATCCGACATCGACCTCACTCAGCTGTATGACGACAGCAAGTCGCTGCGCGAAGGCGCGCTCACGATCCCCGGCTACAGCATGGACGGCTGGTACGGCCGGATCTTCCTGGGCTGCGGTTTCTTTGACCCGGACAAGCCCATCAAGAAGTACACCAAGAAGGAACTGAACGATCTCCTCCACAAGGAGCCGACCAAGATCAAGGTCGACGGGGTCAACCTGACCTACGAGGGCCTGATTCCGCGGATCCAGAAGTCGATGCTCTCCAAGGACGTCGACTCGCTGCAGACTCATATTCGCGCCTTCGTGGAGCGGGCAGTCACTTTCACCACCTGTCCCGAGTGCGATGGGACTCGGCTCGGCCCGGAGGCGCGGTCTTCGAAGATCAAGGGCATCAACATCGCCGACGCCTCCGCGATGCAGATCAGCGATCTGGCCACGTGGGTGAGCAAACTCGAAAGCAAGTCGGTCGCGCCGCTGCTCGAGGCGCTGCGGGCGACACTCGAATCGTTCGTGGACATCGGGCTTGGCTACCTCTCACTTGAGCGACCGTCAGGCACGCTCTCGGGCGGTGAGGCCCAGCGCGTCAAGATGATCCGCCAGCTCGGGTCCTCGCTCACCGACGTCACTTATGTCTTTGACGAGCCCACAATCGGATTGCATCCGCACGACATCGAGCGGATGAACGAGCTGCTGCTGCAGCTGCGCGACAAGGGCAACACCGTGCTCGTCGTCGAGCACAAGCCGGAGACGATCGCGATCGCCGAGCATGTCGTCGACCTCGGCCCCGGCGCCGGCACCGACGGCGGCGAGGTGGTGTTCGAGGGTACCGTCGAGGGGCTACGCGCCAGCGGCACGATTACCGGACGCCACCTCGACGACCGGGCCACTCTCAAGGAGGAGGTGCGGACACCAGAGGGCACACTTGAGATCCGCGGTGCCGGCACCCACAACCTGCAGGATGTTGACGTCGATATTCCACTCGGCGTGCTGGTCGTCGTCACCGGTGTGGCCGGCTCGGGCAAGAGCTCGCTGATCGACGGCTCGATCGTCAATTCTCGCCCGTCCCGGGACGGGGTCGTCTCGATCGACCAGGCAGCGATCAAGGGCTCACGGCGTAGCAACCCGGCGACGTATACCGGACTACTCGACCCGATCCGCAAGGCGTTCGCAAAGGAGAACGGTGTGAAGCCGGCATTGTTCAGCGCCAACTCCGAGGGCGCCTGCCCCAACTGCAATGGCGCCGGCGTGATCTACACCGACCTGGCGATAATGGCCGGTGTCGCCGCCCCCTGCGAGGTGTGCGAGGGGAAGCGCTTCCAGGCCGAGGTGCTCGAGTACAAGTTTGGCGGTAAGGACATCAGCGAAGTGCTCGCGATGCCGGTGATCGAGGCCGAGACTTTCTTCGGCGCCGGCAAGGCGGAGACGCCGGCAGCGCAGAAGATCCTCGAACGGCTTGCCGACGTCGGGCTCGGCTACCTCAAGCTCGGCCAACCGCTCCCCACGCTGTCCGGCGGCGAGCGACAGCGGCTGAAGCTAGCCACGCGGATGGCTGAGAAGGGCGATATCTACGTCCTCGACGAGCCGACTACCGGGCTGCATCTCGCCGATGTCGAGCAGCTACTCGGTCTACTTGACCGACTCGTCGACTCCGGCAAGTCGGTAATCGTCATCGAGCACCACCAGGCGGTCATGGCGCACGCCGACTGGATCATCGACCTTGGTCCCGGCGCCGGCCACGACGGTGGCAAGATCGTCTTCGAGGGCACGCCCGCCGACCTTGTAGCCACACGCCATACCCTCACCGGCGAGTACCTCGCGGCCTATGTCGGCGCCTGACCGAGACCTTCGCGTGACTTGGTGTCCTGACGAGCGCGTCGTTAGTTTTGACTGGCTTTGCTCGAGGGCGGCGCCTAGAGGCGGCTCTTCAGAAGCCTCTCCGCAACCCCAATCGAACGCTCAGGCAAGGAAAATCGTGACAGACAACATCCTCGTAACGATCCCCATCAGTCACTACTGCGAGAAGGCACGATGGGCGCTCGACCGTGCCCATATCGCCTATGTGGAGCAAGCCCACGTGCAAGCAATCCATCGCTTCGCTACACGACGCGCTGGAGGAGGTCTCACGGCGCCGGTGCTTCGCTGTGCCGACGGCGCTCTCGCCGACTCCAGGGACATCCTTGCCTGGGCCGATGCTCAGTCCACTCCCGCACGCGCCCTATACCCGAAGGACCCTGATCGAGCGGCGGTAGTGAGACGACTCGAGGACTATTTCGACACACGCTTGGGTCCGCAGTCGAGATGCTGGCTGTATCAGCAGTTGCGCGGGCGCCGCGACCTTGCGCTCGACTACGGCTGCTCCGGCGTGCCTGCGTGGGAGCGTATGACTCTGCGTCTCGGCTACCCAGCCCTGATTGCGGTCGTAGCACACGTCCTTGATGTCACACCCACGACAGGCCTCCGATCCGAGCATGAAGTACGAGCTGTATTCAATACCGTCGGTGAGTATCTGAGCGATGGTTGACGCTATATCTGTGGCGAGGAATTCACGGCCGCCGACTTGGCTTTCTCCGCGCTCGCGGCCCCCATGCTGATGCCCGTGGGCTATGGGGTACAGCTACCACAGCCGGATGAGTTGCCGCCGTATACAGCCGAGGTCGTGCGCGAATTGCGGGCACACGCGGCCGGCGAGCATGCCTTGAGGATGTTCGCCACGGAGCGAGGCGCACCAATCTAGTTAGGGCACCCTAATCTTGTGGTAGGCTGCCGGCCACATGATACCCGAGCCCCTAAGTCGGAATTTGCCGTAGCGTCCGTCCGAACCCATGTATGTTCGCGTCTGTCCGAACCCATGCGTGTTCCCCTCCTGCGCTCTTACGGCAACTGCCCGTAAGAGCGCCAAAATAACGATGCCTGAGGCCTGCCCACGATGCAAAAGACACGCCGTCCGTTCCTTCTCGTCCTGCTGCTCGTCCTCGTGGGCGGCCTGCTTGCCGGCTGCGGAGGCTCATCCTCCAGCTCGGGCAAATCCATCACGCTCTACAACGGCCAGCACGTGCAGACGACCGACACGCTTGTCGCTGCCTTCGAACGAGAGAGCGGCATCAAGGTGAACGTGCGCAGCGACGATGAGGACACCTTTGCCGATGAGATCGTCACCGAGGGATCCAATTCACCGGCGGACGTGCTCTACACCGAGAACTCGCCGGCGCTCGAGTACCTCCAGGGCAAGAGCCTGCTTGCTCCGGTCGATTCGACGACGCTCGCAAGGACTCCAAGCAGGTTCAACTCCACGCAGGGGGACTGGCTTGGGGTCTCCGCACGAGTCAGCGTGCTGATCTACAACCCAAGCCTGATCAAAGCAAGTGAACTTCCGACTTCGGTCCTGCAGATGGCCGACCCCAAGTACCACGGCAAGCTGGCGATCGCCGCGGGAGAGACAGACTTCCAACCGATCGTCACATCTGTGGCGCATACGAATGGCAGCGCCGCCACAAAGAAGTGGCTTGAAGAGATCAAGGCCAACGCCACCAGTCACGTCTACCCCGACAACGAGACGATCTCAAGCCAGGTCAACCGAGGAGCTGTCGCCTTTGGCGTGATCAACCAGTACTACTGGTACCGCATGCGCGCCGAGCTCGGCGCGGGCAGCATCCACTCGAAGATCGCCTACTTCGCGCCACACGATCCCGGCTATGTGATCGACGTCTCCGGAGCGGCGATCCTCAAGTCATCCAAGAACCAAAGCGCCGACCAAAAGTTCCTCGCCTTCCTTGTGAGCCGAGAAGGGCAGGAGATAATCGCCCACTCGCTCAGCTTCGAGTATCCGGTCGTACCCGGCATCACCACCGCCGCGCCGGAGACGCCCTTCAACGAGCTGCAGCCGAATTCGATCACGATTCCGCAGCTTGGCGACGGGTCGACGGCGATCGGGCTGCTTCGCGAAGCAGGGTTGTTGTGAGACGCTGCGCTCGATCGAGTCGTTGAGATGGAGACGCAGGCGCCCACTATCCTCGGGGCCGTCCCGCCGTCCAGGTGGGCGTCTGTCTCCCCCCGGCGTGCCCCGCGACCCTGGCTGCTACTTGGGCTGAGCACGGCTGTGGCGCTTGTGCTGGTAGCGCCTCTGGCGTTCCTGCTGTTCGAGGCACACGGCGCGGGGACCTCGACGATCGTGCACCTGATCTTCCGGGAGCTCACGGTTAGCCTGCTTTGGAACACGGTCAGGCTCACCGTCGTGGTGACGGCCCTGTGCGCCGTGATCGGCACGGCGGCGGCCTGGTTTGTCGAGCGCACCGACCTTCCCGGCCGTCGGGTATGGGCCGTGTTGGTGGTCGTGCCGCTGGCCATTCCCGACTTCGTGGTGAGCTTCGGATGGGCCTCGCTCAGCACCCGTATCGCCGGCTTTCAAGGTGCTGTGCTGGTGATGACGCTTGCGGTATACCCGCTCGTCTACCTGCCTGTCGCCGCAAGCTTTCGCAACTCCGATCCCGGCCAGGAGGAGCTAGCGCGCAGCCTCGGAGCGGGACGGCTGCAAACCTTCTGGCGGGTAACGCTCGGACAGGCCCGAGTGGCGATCCTCGGCGGCTGCCTACTCGTAGCGCTCGTGCTGCTGGCCGAGTACGGCGCCTTTGAGATCCTCGGCTACCAGACTTTCACCACCGAGATATTCACCGAGTTCAACGTGTCGTTCAACGTGCCGACGGCCTCGGCGCTGTCGCTGGTGCTGGTGCTCCTGAGCCTCGTGGTTCTCTCGGGCGAGGGCTTGGCACGCGGCCGAGGCAGGCTCAGCCGCTCCGGGCCCCTAGCCCAACGGGCCGCCCGACCTCATCGACTTGGACGCGGCCGGCTACCTGCGCTTGTCGGCTTCGGCATTCTCGTCAGCTTGGCTTTGGGCGTGCCGATCGGCTCCAGCGTCTACTGGATTCTCAGAGGCGGCCAGGCCTTCCTCACCGGTGTGTCCCTGCTTGACGCCACTTGGCACACAGCCCTCTACAGCGCGATCGCCGCGGCCCTGTCGACGGCGATGGCGCTGCCTGTCGCGCCGCTCGCGATTCGCCACAGCGGGCGGGGCTACCTCTTTCTCGAACGCAGCACCTACCTTGTGCTGGCAATGCCGGGCTTGGTGATCGCGCTGGCGCTCTCATACTTCAGCGAGCGCTACGCCAATGGATTCCTCTATCAAAGCGCCCCATTGCTCGTGATCGCCTACGCCATTCTGTTCTTCCCGCTGGCGCTCGTCGGTGTGCGAGCTTCGATCGCCCAGGCTCCGGTCGGCCTAGAGGAGGTCGGACGCTCGCTCGGCCGTGGGCGTATCTCGGTGCTGTTGCGAGTCACGCTCCCACTGGTCTCCCCCGGCCTCGCCGCCGCCTTCTGCCTGGTATTCCTCTCCGCGGTGACCGAGCTGACCGCCACATTGATCCTGATTCCCACCGGCGTACAGACGCTCTCCACCCAGTTCTGGGCCTACCAGCAGAACCTGTCCTACGGTCAGGCTGCGCCGTTTGCGCTTGCGATCATCGCCATCGCCGCGCTGCCGAGCGTCGTGCTCGGCCGCTTCTTCGACCGCCTACCCTCGCGTGGGAGGCCGGCAAGGTGAGCAACATTCCCAACCCCGATGAGACGCTGAGCGGGTCAAGCGGCGTTGATGACAAAGACAGCGTGCTCATCGGAGACGCCGGGCATCCCAGCGGCCTCGATGTTGTGGACTTGCACAAGAGCTTTGGCACCCACCCGGTACTCTCCGGCCTGGATCTCAGCGTACCCGCGGGATCGTTCACGGCCATTCTCGGGTCCTCGGGCAGCGGCAAGACGACGCTCCTGCGATTGCTGGCCGGCTTTGACAGGCCCGACCGTGGCGTCGTGAAGATCGGCGAGCGCGTCGTGGACGGAGCCGCCATTCATGTCCAACCCGAGCGCCGGCGGATCGGATATGTGCCTCAAGAGGGAGGTCTCTTTCCCCATCTCACTGTCGCGGCGAATGTCGGGTTTGGACTCTCGAGGGCCGCCCGGCGAGGACGGGTGAGCGATCTGCTCGAGCTCGTGGGTCTGGCCGACCTGGGGCGCCGCTATCCCCACCAGCTCTCAGGTGGCCAGCAGCAGCGCGTAGCGTTGACGCGAGCCCTGGCGGTAGAGCCCGAGGTTGTGCTCCTGGACGAGCCGTTCGCCTCGCTCGATGCTCACATGCGCGCCAGTGTGCGCGAGGAGGTCCAGCGGATCCTGCAGGCCTCAGCGACGACAACGCTGCTCGTGACCCACGACCAGGACGAGGCGCTCTCACTCGCCGATCGCGTTGCCGTTCTTCGCGACGGCAAGATCGCCCAGTACGCCACGCCGCAGGAGCTATACGCGCGCCCGCTCGACGATCGGCTCGCGCGGTTCGTCGGCGAGGCCAACTTGATCGCGGGCGTACTCGACGGAGCGTCCGTCCAGACGCCGCTCGGCAAGCTTCCGGCGCTATGGCACGGCGAGATGCTGCCAACACCATGCGCGGTGAGCGTGCTGATCCGTCCTGAGCAGATCGACTTGCATCCCGCCGAGAGCGAGATCGGTTTTGCGGGGCGGATCGTGCGGACGGGCTACCACGGACATGATGCTGTCCTGCATGTGCAGGTTGACCAGCCACAGACGGCAGAGCACCTGCTCGTGCGAACGCTCGGAGAGACACGACTATCCCCCGGCTCAGCAGTCAAGCTCGACGTGCGTGGTCCCGTGCTGGTCTGGCCCGCAAGCACCTCGCATTGAGCTAGGCGAATCCTTTTCCCGAGATTGCACCTCTCATGTCTGTGCGAGGTCCGATCAACAAGAACGGGAGGCCGTAATGATCATTCGCCATCAGGCTCAAGCTGGTCCAGCTGCACGATTGGGAGCTTTGAGGACCCGAACATTCAAGAGCCTGATCCTCGTTGGTTTGGTCGCCCTGGGCCTGCCCGTCGCGGCGGGAGCCACGCCGACAGCGGTCACGCTCAAGCTCCGGGGCGTGCCGATCGCTGTTAATCCTGAGGTGGTGAATGGCCCGACATATCCGGACACAGGCGACACCCTTGGCGCGGGCGTAGCCGTCGAAGGCGAAATCAAAATCAGCGGTAGCGAATACGGCGGTTTCCCGCCACCCGTGACCAGCTTCACATTCCTCGCGCCCGTGGGTGTAAAGCTGCACCCCCAGGGGTTCACCACCTGCTCAGAGGCGATCCTCGAAAGCCACGAAGTCGCACACTGTCCGAAGAAGTCTTTTGCGAGCTCGATCGGATCGGTAGACGGCGTTGTCAGCTTCGGCGCGACACGCGTGCATGAGGCGCTGACCCTACAGGGATTCTTTGCGCCAGGTGGGGAACTCGCGTTCTATGCGGAAGGCAGATCACCGGCCGTAATCGAAATCATCGGCAAGGCCAGCATCACATCTGGCGGGGACGGATTCGGTCCGAAGTTCAGCGGGAACGTACCGCTGGTGGAAACCGTTCCCGGGGCTCCCTACGGGGTTGTGGAAGCGGGCAAAATCACGATTGGAGCGGCTTTCATGCAAGGAGGCAAACTGATCCCCTACATCACGCTGCCGAAGAAGTGCCCCAGGGGCGGATTCCCGGTCCGCGCCGAACTGAAATTCCTCATCGGCGAACCGGTTACGGTTGACACCAAGATGCCGTGCCCAACGAGGTAGCCTCATGACCATTATCTACCTCATCGCAGCCGTCGTCGTGCTCTGCGGGTGCCTTTCCTTTTTTATGAAAAAGGTTCGTTCCCATGACTGACACACGCTGGGCCTGGCCCACCGAACAGGTAATCAATGCCGCCCAACATGGTGACCCGCGCGCGATCGCGATACTGCTGGACGGCTCGCACGCCCATGTGCATCGCTTCGCGCGCTCCCTTTGCTCAACGCCAGAGGATGCAGAGGAAGCGACCCAGGAGGCGCTGATCATTCTCTACCAGAAGATCGGCACACTGCGTGCCGCCGCGGCCCTAGCTTCGTGGATGTTTCAGATCGTGCGCCACGAGTGCATCCGCAGATCACGACTGGCGCTGCGCGGACCCATTCCCACCCCGACCAGCGAACACTCTGTCGAAGAGGTCGCTTTGGCTCGGCTGGAAGTCGAGCGAATCGTCGATTCGATCGCGGCGCTACCGGCCGACCAGCGTGCCGTTCTCGTCCTGCGCGATATCCAAGGACTCTCTGGAAAGGCCACAGCTCAGACGCTCGGCCTCAGCCGTGCCGCGATGAAGTCACGTCTGCATCGCGGCCGCGAAGCGCTGCGCGCACAGCTCAAAAAGTCATCCGATCCAAACGTCTCTGCGAATACAGATAATGACTGAGTCCGGGCAAAGCGTTCTTGCCAGTAAGTCTGTCGCCCGCCATCTCGCGCGTGGAGCGCTCGGCTTCGGCCTGATTGGCGCGGCAATCGCCCTGACCACAAGCGTTGGTCCAGTCGCCCTCTTGCTAGCACCGTTTGGCTTGGTCGCGCTTCGCGGCTGCCCGACTTGCTGGATTGTCGGCCTGGTTCAGACGATGTCTGCCGGCCACCTCCAGAGCAGCTGTGCAGAAACCAACTGCACGCTGCAACGCGGCGAAAGCTAAACGAGCTCAACCGGCAGTACATCCGTACGTGCGACGGCCGCCTCCCGCGCGCCTGCGAGCGCTGTGCGGCGCTCGTCTTGCATGTAGCGATCCAGCGCCTCCTGCGAGGGAAACTCCAGAGCTTGGATCTCAAGCGGTGCTCCGTCGGCACCGTCGGTGCGCAGCCGTTGTAGCACCCGTGCTCCGTGGTCACCCATCAACTTCAGAACACTGTCCTCGTAGGCACACAGCGCCTCCTCGGTGCCCGGCCTGGACCAGAGCAGAACGCACAGGTAGATGCTCATCCTCGCGAGCGTAACCTACGACGCACCAGACCGCTGTCCCAGCACTGTGCGCTTGTCTCAGCCATCCAGGGCGAACAACGGCCAGCGACCGGGCACGCCCTTCAGCTCGTGAAAACCGCGATCCTCAAACGCGAACGGTCCGCCGACCACCGTCCCGAACACGGTGCCTGAGACGAGCACTTCGTCCGGTCCGGCAAGTGCACCCACGCGCGAGGCGATATGAACCGCCATACCGCCAACGTCCTGGCCGATCAGCTCGCACTCACCCGTGTGAATGCCGACGCGGATCTCGAGTCCCAGCTCTCGCGCAGCAGCAGTGATCGCCAGCGCGCAGCGCAAAGCCCGCGACGGAGGCCCGTCGAACGTCACGAGAAAGCCATCCCCCACTGTCTTGACCTCGCGACCGCCGAAACGGACAAGCTGCTCTCGCACTAGCGTGTCATGCTCTGCCAGCAGGTCTCGCCAGCGACCGTCGCCCAGCTTGGCCGCCCGCGCGGTCGCGTTGACGATGTCGGTGAACATCACCGTCAGCAAGCGCCGCGCGAGCTCCCCGCGGCTGCGAGCGCCCGTCAGAAACTCCTCGATCTCCTCGACGATTGTGTCGCTGTCACCTACGAACGGCAGCGAGTCCACTCCTTCCAACTCGACATGGCGCGCACCCGCTATGTGCTCGGCCAGATAGCGCGAGTGACGCGGGTCCCAAGCCACATCGCCGGATCGATGCATGACGAGCGTTGGCACGTGCACGCGAGGCAGTACGTCACGCACGTCGAGCTCAGCCGACGCGCTCAGCAGGATACGAGCCTGGCTTGGGCTCGCCGCGAGGCGCTGCAAACGCGCGAACCATGTCGCCAGCGTGGTTTCCTCGGCCATCGAGGGTGCCATCACCGAGAGTCCCGGACCACCGGGCTCGCCCCAGGAGGCAAGCGTCTGCTCGGTCCACTGTGCGCGATCCTCGATTGTCATCGCCCAGTCGTAATCGGGAGCCCAAGAGGTACGAGCGATCGAGGCATACATGATTAGCGCGCCGATACGCTCGGGATGGTTCGCGGCTAGCAGCGCACCAACTGGTCCACCCAAACCGTAGGTGAGCAGCGCGGCACGTTCGCTGCCGACGGCGTCGAGCACCGCGAGCGCATCGTGCATCTCCTGCTCGAGCGAGTGTGACTTGCCCGCGCTGTCTGAAAGCCCGCTCCCGCGACGATCGAACAGGATCAGGCGATTGAACACAGCCAGGCGCTCCAGAAAGCGACGCACGGCCGATGCCTCCCACAGCTGCTCGATCTGGGAGATCCACCCCGGCAGGAAAAGCAAATCGAGCATCCCCTCCCCCGCGACCTGATAGGCAATAGTCGCATCGCCGCTGCGCGCGTAGCGCGTCGTGGGCAGCATCAGGACCCTCAGAACGAGTGGTAAGAGCTCTTTGTGATTGTGAAGCCGTGATGAGAGCGGTTCACGCAGCGGATCGCTCTCGCACTGATTGTGCACTTTACTTTGATCGGGCCGATACCGCCCCACCTGCTCCCGCTTTTGAGCGCCACTGGGTGTACACCAACGAAGGAGTCCTGGCTGAGCCGAGCGAGCGACGGACGCCCGGTTGACCCCAGGAAGACGAAACCTGGATCGCCGAAGCCTTTGGTCTTCGGAGCCGGCACAGACCTGGCGCTACAGAGCAACTGCATCGGGGGCGTGTTAACCGGGTGGATCGCGACGCCACAGGTGACGTTCCCACCTAGCGCCGTCCAGAGTTGTGCATCCGACGACGAGGCAAGAGCCGGCGCGGACAGACAAAGTACACAAGCGAGGATGAGCAACCACAGGCGGCGCATACGCACATCATCGCACGACCCATGCGATACAAGTTCGAAAATGACGAGGGCTAAGACCGTTTGTCGAGGAGTCTGCTTCTATGCAGCCAATGAGCTCAGGGTCTGAGGAGCCGAGAGCGCCCAACGATGGAGCAGTTAAGAACGTGGGCGACGCGACACGACGAACTCATCTGGCCAACGAGCGTACCTACCTGGCCTGGTGGCGAACAGGTCTGGCCGCGCTGGCTGTGAGCCTTGGCGCAGGGAAGCTGGTTCCGCCCCTCACCCCCGGCGCTTAGTGGCCTTATACGATCGCGGGTATCGGCTTCGCCGGCGTCGGCGCTCAATGCGCGCTGGCCGAAGCGGTTGATGTAGCGCCCGGAGCTTGCGGCAAAGATCGCCGCGGTCGCCTGCCCCGGATCGGCGGCCCGGCCGCGGCCGCGAGCCCACCGATCGCAGCCCATATGCCGATCGCCGCCGGGCGCCTGGCTGGCTCGAACTCGGGCAGCAACAAAGCCAGCGACGTCGGCAACAGCAGCGCCGCGCCACTCGCCTGCAGAACGCGCGCCGCAACCAGCGCGCCAACCGACGGGGCCGCGCCACACAACGCCGAGCCCAGTACGAATACGGCAAGCCCCCACAGGAACGCCCGCCGGCGCCCGTGACGGTCGGCCAGGCGCCCAGCCGAGACCATCAAGGCGGCGAGCACGATCGCGTATGCGTTGAGCACCCACGACACCGAGGAGATGCTCGAACCGTGGAAGTTGGCCTCGATCTTCGGAAACGCCACGTTCACGATGAACAGGTCCAAGCTGACCATGAACACTCCCACCGAGACCAACGTCAACACCTTCCATTGCCGCTGCACGTGACACCTCCACATGTGGTTGCATTTTGCAAGCAGGTGTCGTCACGCTAGCACACCCGACTTTCAAAATGCAACCAGCTCCGCTACGATCCACATGTGCCCTATCGTCCATTCACCGACCAGAACTGCTCAATTGCCGCGGCGCTCTCGCTTGTCGGCGAGCGTTGGACGCTCTTGATCATGCGCGACGTATTGCTTGGTCGCCGGCGCTTTGCCGACATCAAGCGCAGCACCGGCGTCGCCTCGAACATCCTCGCCGACCGTCTGGAGATGCTCGTCGAGCATGGGCTGCTGCGACGCAAGCTCTACAGCGAGCATCCCGAGTCCTACGAATACATCCCCACACGCAAGGGCCTAGACCTCAACCCCGTGATCATCGCCTTGATGCAGTGGGGCGATCAGTACAGCGCGCGTGAGGCGGGCCCGCCACGGATTCCCGTCCACACCGTCTGCGGCCACGACGCACATCCCCAAATGCACTGCAGCCACTGCGGCGATGTCATAGCGAGCGGCGAGCTGAATGTTAGGCCCGGTCCCGGTGCCACGCAGAAGCAGATCTACGAAGGCGTACTGCCCAAGCGGGGGTAAAGCGCAGGCGCGGCGGTGCTTACAGCCACAACCGCGGCTCAACCACGCGTCGCGGTGAGACTTGCAGGTCGCACCCTGGATCAGTCCAGAGGAGGTTGTGCACTGTCAATTAGAGCGCTTGGCGCCCGACCTGCTCGGGCGCGGGGCCGGCGGAGTCGCCGGCTTCTTCTTTGCCTTCTTCTTGCCCGCGCCGGGGCTCTCCCCCCGTACGCGCGCAAGGCTCTGCTCGAGCGCACCCATCAGGTCCGGTGCGGTCGGAGTCGGCTTGGGCTTTGGCTTGGCTGCGGGCGCCGAGATCTTCTGACCCTTTTGCTTGCGCTTGATCAAGCTCTGCAGGTGAGCGCGGTGCTCGTCACAATAGGCGGCCGGCTCGAACGGCACCTCGAGCTCGGCAATGATCGCGATCGCGTTCTCGATCTGCTCGCTGCCGGGCACCGCCTCGGCGTCAAGCTCGGCCGCGATGTCGGCGCTTGAGCGGACTTCGTCGTGAAAGCGCATTGTCGTCAGCGTCAGCAGCTCGCCGCGTGGGCGGATGCTGACCAGGTGCTCCTTGGCGCGCATCACAAAGCGCCCAAGCGCCACCTTGCCGGAGTCGCCCATCGCCTCGCCAAGCAAGGCATAGGCCCGCGCCGCGCTCTCGCTCTCGGGGACCAGCAGATAAGGACGATCGAGGTAGATCGGGTCGATCTGGCGCTCCTCGACGAAGGCCTCGATGTCGATCGTATGGCTCTTGCGCGGGGCAGCGGCAGCAAGATCCTCGTCGCTGAGCAGCACCCAACTGCCGTCCTCCATCTCATAACCCTTGACGATCTCGCTATATGGTACCTCGCGTTCCTCAAGTGCGCACACACGCCGTGTCTGGATCGGTGAGCCGTCAGGCTCGTGCAGCTGGCTGAAGTGCACGCCACGATCGCGCACGGCGCTGTAGAGCACTACCGGCACGTTCACCAAACCGAAGCTGAGCGAGCCCGACCACAGTGGACGCGCCATCAGCCCTCCCCTCGCGTCCGGCGGCGTGCGGGAGTCGCTCCCTTGGGTGAGCGCGGGGGCCCGCCGGGTGAACGTGGGGCCTCACCGGGTGAATGTGAGGCCTCACCTGGTGAACGTGGGGCCTTGACCGACGAGCGAGGGGTACCGCCGGAGGAGCGCGGGGCCTTCCCGGACGGCTGCGGCTCGACGCTCGCTGGGCGCCGGCGCTTGCGCCCATGGCCCTCCTCTAGGCTCGCCCGCAAGGCGCTCAACAGCTCCCCCTCCCCAGTCTGCTTCTGGCTCTGTGGCGCCTGGATCTTCTCCCCTCGTGCCTTCTGCTCGATAACGCCAAGCACAGCCGCACGGTAGGTGTCCTCATAGGCATCTGGTTCGAAGCTTGAGACGAGCTGGTCGACCAGCAGTCGAGCGGTATCGATCTCGAGCTTGCTCGGCTGCTTGTCGGCCGTTGCGATCTCCAGCTCATGCGGGTCCACGAATTCGTCGGCAAAGCGCATCGTGTGCAGGACGATCACGTCCTCGAGTGCGCGGATCGCGGCGAGATGGGCCTTGCCACGCAAGAGGAAGCGTCCGATACCGACCTTTCCCGAAGTCTTCAGCGCGCTGCGCAAGGTGCCGTAGGCCTCATCGCCGAGCTTTCCTGGACTTAGGTAATAGGCCCGCTCGTAGTAGGCGGGGTCGATCTCCCGGCCGTCTACGAAGTGCTCCACGTCGATCACGTGCGCTTCCGGGCCCTCGGCGGCCGCGATCTCCTCCTTGGAGAGCATCACGTAGGAGCCTGAGCTAACTTCAAAGCCCTTGGCGATCTCGCCATATGGCACCTCGCGGTCCTCCTCGACGCATACGCGCCGGTGCTCGATCGCCGCGCCGTCGCTGACGTGGCGCTCGCGAAAGGAGATGCTCTTGGACTCGGTAGCCGTGTGCAACTTGACAGGCACGCGCACCAGACCGAAGGCGATCGTGCCGTTCCACAGCGAGCGAGGCATGACTAAGACGCTACCCATGATCGACAACACATACGCCGCAGGATACGCCTCCATTGACCTACGGTGGGATACGCAATCGAACTTGCCAACCCGCACAGAGCATTGTGCGACAACTCGAATGGGCTACCTTGGATATCGAGGTTAGCCGTACGTATCGCGTCCAAAATTGGGTCATCATTGGATGCATAGATCCCCGCATATGGGGTAGGCACACCACAGAAGCGCGTTCGGGCGCAGGCGCCCGTAGAGCTAACGTCCAACGACCAGGAGGAGGTTGAGATCGTGTCAGTCGCGATAGCCACGCACAGTATGCACATCGACCGCGGTACCGCCGAGGATCTGGACCATATGTTCGCCCTCTGGCAGGAGCAGCGCGACCCCGGCGCCCGCGAAGCGCTGGTCAAGCGTTTCATGCCGTTGACGCGTAGCTTGGCACGCCGTTATGACCGCTCTTCCGAGCCCTTCGACGACCTCCTGCAGGTTGCCTCTGTCGGTCTGCTCAAGGCGCTCAACCGCTTCGACCCCCAACGTGGGCACTCCTTCCCCTCGTTTGCCGTGCCGACGATCCTCGGCGAGATGCGCCGCTACTTCCGCGACTGCGGCTGGTCGGTACACGTGCCGCGAGGCGATCAAGAGCGAGCGCTGAAGGTACGCGACGCACAGGAGACGCTCTCCAGCGAACACGGCCATGCTCCAACCGTCAGCCAGCTCTCCCAGTACCTCGAACTGGAAACCGAGCAAGTGATCGACGCGCTGCAGGCAACCCAGGCATACGAATCGCTCTCTCTGGACGCACCGCGTCCCGGGGGCGAGGACGACACGATCAGCTTCGGCGACGGCATGGGCAGCGAGGACGAACGCTACGAGCTGGTGGAGCTAGATCTCACGATCGTGGCCGCGATCCGACACATCCCGGCACGCGAGCGAGCCATGCTGCACATGCGTTTCGTCGAGGATCTCACCCAAACAGAGATCGCCGCTCGCCTGAAAATCTCACAAATGCAGGTCTCGCGCCTGTTGCGCCGCTCACTCGACCAGCTGCGAGCACTGACGCGCGACGCAAGCGAGGTATAAGGCGCCGTCGGCGGGCTGTATCTTCTTACAATCGTCGAGAGGCGAGCACAGCACTCGGCGGTTCGCTGCGGCAGATCGCCCTATTCCGATGGCCGATTCACCCCCAAACGTTCGTCTCAACCTAGCCAACACCGCCGAGAACGTGGTGCTAGTCAGGGAGATGCTCTTCGGGGTAGGCGAAGCCGTCGAGTTGGACCCGAGCGATCTGAACGATGTGCGCACAGCCGTTACCGAGGCGTGCAACAACGTCGTCCTACACGCCTACGAAGGCGGTCCGGGACCGCTGGAGATCGAGCTCTACCTTGCCGGCCAGTCGCTTGGCATACTTGTCCGCGATTACGGCGTTGGACTCCCGGCAGAGTCGATCTCGCCTGAAACCGACACAGGTGGGATTGGACTCCACGTAATCCGAACGCTCACGCAAACGGTCGAGTTCGCGGATGGCGAGGAGCGCGGAACCGATGTGTGGATGTGGTTCAACGCACCGCAAGCCGGCTCGATCGCACCGCTAAATTCCGACGACGGTCAAGCCCACACGCTCACACTTCTCGGGGTATCCACGACGACGATCTGCATAGCGCCGATCAGCCTCGCCCGCACGATCCTGCCGCGCCTGATGATCACACTTGCCGCACATGCTCATTTTTCAACCGATCGCATCTCCGACGCTCAGTTGCTCGCCGACGCGCTTGTCGCAAATGCCCAGACCGCCATTAGTGGGGACAAGTTGAGCATCGATGTGACCGTCGAGCCGCGCGACTTGGAGTTGCACATATCTCCCCTGAATGTCGGTCGCGCTCAACAGCTGATCGAGCGGTCCGAGCTCGGCGAGCTGGGTGGCGTGATCGAGCAGCTAACCGATCGCCACAAAGTAGTGAGCAGCGGCGCTCACGAGACGCTGACGCTCGGGCTCAGCGATCCTCGCTAACCGCGAGTCGCTTGCATGTTCGTTGAGGACCGGCCCGGGGTTAGAGCGACTCCACCGGGGTAATGAACAACCACAGACGCACAACGCGTCGGTTTCCACAAATGGGAGGATGACATGGTTGCTCTGGTGGCGTTGGTGCTCATCTTGGCTTTGCTAGGCGGGTTGGGCTTTGCCGTGCACGTTCTCTGGTATGTGCTGATCATCGCACTCCTGCTGTGGTCGATCGGCTTCTTCATCGGCGGCGCGCCCGCGGGTGGAGGAGGACGTCGCTGGTACGGACGCTAGTAGGGCGACCCGTCCGTTTCATGCACATCGCAGACAGTTTGCGCGGCCGGCACGCAATGGAGGAGCGCCACCCCGCGGGTTCAGGCGATCATGCCGATCGTCTGCCAGCCCGAGTGCACTCTTGCGAATGGCACACCGGCCGTGCAAAGGCGACGGAACCCATTCCGGGGTATTCCGAACTGGCCTTCACGCGCGAGCGTCTCGGCGAGTTGCGTCGATTCGTGGCTCAGGGCGCCACCGAAGCGTCGCTCGATCCGGCTCGTATCGGCGACCTCGTGCTGGCGGTCAACGAGCTTGCGACCAACAGTGTGCGCCACGCCGGTGGTGCGGGCACCCTGCGGATATGGAGAGAGGGAGACACGCTGCTGTGCGACGTCCACGATCAAGGCCACATATCTCTGCCCTCGGTGTGCCCCATTGCGCCGGAGCCGACACAAATCACCGGTCGCGGACTGTGGATCGTCGACCAACTCTGTGATCTCGTGCAGATCCATACCTCCCATCGAGGTAGCGTCGTACGCGTGCACATGCGCTTGACTTGAAACGCTCTGAGCGATCTCAGCGACCCGGATCGCGCCGCTCTGTTGAGTGACGCGAGACATTGCTAGCGCCGACGGGGGCTGCGATACTGGTTTACGTCTGGCATCTGGGCAAGTGCCGCAGGCAACTCTCAACGATGCCGGCTACGACCAATGCCGCAGCCACCCGAGGGGGAGCAGACCAACGTTGATGCCCATTCGGTGGGAGACGTTGCCGCGAGCGTGCTGATCGACGCCGGAGCGGTGCTGGCCAGCTCGCTGGACCCAAGCACGACGATGGTTCAAGTTGCGAGCTTGACGCTGCCGCGACTGGCCGATCTGTGCGTGATCGACCTGCGTGACGAGGACGGCTCGATCAGAGAGGTGGCGGTCGCGTGCGTGCAGCCGGAGCTTGCCCGGGAGCTCGAAGGACTGCGCGTCGAGCACCCGCTCGACCCCCACGGAAGGCATCCCGTCGCTCACGTCCTGCGTAGTGGACAGCCGGTACTACTGCCCGAGATGACGAGCGCGCTGCTGAGTTCCTTTGCGCAGGGCTCAAAGCACGCCGAGTTCATGATCGAACACGGTTACCGCTCGGCAGTGGTCGCGCCGCTGCTCGCGCGCGAGCGCACGCTCGGGGCGCTTTCGGTCCTGCGCCTGGGCGGTGGCACGCCCTATGGCCAGGAGGATCTGCGGCTCGTCTGCGAGCTCGCGCGGCGTGCGGCGCTGGCGATCGACAACGCGCGTCTGTACTCGGAGGTGCGCAGCGTCGAGCAGCGCCTGGAGGCGATCCTCGTAAACCTCGCCGAGGCGATCACCGTGGTCGACGAGAGCGGGCAAACCGTCTTTGCAAACCAGGCCGCCGCGGACCTGTTGTGCGTCTCAGACCCGGAGGAGCTGACGAGCTCTCGACCCGGGGCGATCATGCCGCGTTTCCTGGTCCTCGACGAGCAGGGCCGCCAGCTCGACCTCGAGCACATGCCGGGTAGGCAGTTGTTCGCGGGTGAGACGCCTGGACCGCTGTTGGTGCGCAACATCGTGCGTGCCACCGGCGAGGAGCGCTGGCTGATCGTCAGATCTTCGCCGATCGCGGATCCCGAGAGCGGACGCGTCCTCTACGCGGTGAACGTGTTCGAGAACATCACCGAGGTCAAGCGCGTGCAGCTGGCCGAAAGCTTTATGGCCCAGGCAAGCAGAGTCTTGGCTTCCTCGCTTGACTACGCCGAGACGTTGCAGCGCATAGCGCGCCTGGCCGTGCCCCAGATCGCCGACTGGTGCGCGGTGGAACTCGTCAACGAAAAGGACGAGATCGAACGCGTCGCGGTCCACCATCCAGATCCAGCCAAGCTCGAGCTGGCCGAGCAGCTCAACCGCGACTACCGGCCCTCACTTGATGAGCCGGCTGGCGTGCCGGAGGTGATCCGCACGGGCGAAGCGCGCATCTACACCGATATTCCGCCCGACGCGCTCGCACAATACGCGCGCGATAACCAGCACCTTGAACTGCTCAGTGCGATCGGAGCGACCGCGGTGATCATCGTGCCGATGATCGGTGCGACCGGCCCGATCGGTGCGATCACGCTCGTCTCCGCCGAGTCGATGCGCCGCCTCTCCCCTGCCGATCTTGCGCTCGCCGAACGACTTGGCCGCCGCGCCGGGACAGCGGTGGAAAACGCTCGCCTGTATACCGAGCGCTCGCGCATCGCACAAACCCTCCAGCGAGCACTGCTGCCTGAGTCGCTGCCGGAGATCCCGGGGCTCCAGGTCCAAGCGCGCTATTGCGCGGCCGGGGAGCTAAACGAAGTCGGCGGCGACTTCTACGATGTCTTCGACTGCGGTCCGGATCGCTGGATGCTCGTGATCGGCGATGTCTGCGGCAAGGGTCCACGGGCCGCTGGGGTGACGGCCCTTGCGCGCCACACGTTGCGCGCCGCGGCGATGAGCGATCAATCGCCGCCTGAGATGCTTGAGACGCTTCACCGCGCCCTGCGGCGCCAGCCGGCTGGCGCCGACCTTTGCACCGTGTGCCTCATCGTGGTTCAAAACACCGGCATGACAACGCATCTGACGGTCGCACTGGCCGGCCATCCCCCACCCCTGCTGATAGACCGCGACGGACAGGCGCAGATGATCGGCCGGCCGGGCACGCTGCTGGGCGTGCTCGACCCGATCGAGATCGTCGAGACCAAGGCTGAGCTGCGCGACGGTGAGACGCTGCTGCTCTACACCGACGGCGTCACCGATGCGGGTCGCCCAAATGTCGAGCTGGGCGAGGCGGGCCTGATCGAGCTGTGTCTGAAAGCTCCGCGCCTGGACCTGGATAGCCTGCTGGAGTACGTCGAGCACGTGGCCCTGGAGCACGCCAAACTCGGGCTGCGCGACGATCTTGCGCTGCTTGGCTTGCGCGCATCACAATCAGTGCCCTCGCAGCGCTAAAATTTTCGTGTGGCATCTCCAGGGGAGCATCTACGCATCGATGTCCGCAACGAGTCAGACCGGATCGTGCTCGGACTTCACGGCGAACTGGACCTTCTCGGCGCGCCACTGCTGCAAGAGGCAATCGACCGCGCCGACGGCGAGGCGAGCACGATCATGGTGCTCGACCTGCAAGACCTCCAGTTCGTGGACTCGGCCGGCTTGCGCGTGATCCTCGCCGCGCACCAGCGCTCGCGTGAGAACGGCCAAGAGCTAGCCTTGACGCCCGGTACCGAGCAGGTTCAGCGCCTGTTCACGATCGCCGGCGTCAACGATCATCTGCGCATCATCAGCTCACCCGACGAACTTTTCGTCTAGCTCTACTAGATATCCGTCAGAGACCGGACCCTTTCCGGGCTGCGCGCCGCGGAACGCTCAACTTAGCCGTCTGGCACCGCGCCGTTTGGATCCTCGCCGGCCCGCGTGTAGGCGATGGCGGCCGTTGGGCCTTGCGCCGGTCGTCAGCCCCGGTTCTTCTCCGAAGGGTGTTTCTTCTTCGGTTTCTCGTTCCGCACGTTCACGTCGCCGTTCGGTCGCCTTGAGGGCAGCCTTGCCTGCCGTGTTGAAGTAGTTGAGCAGCCCGCGCTTGTGCGCGCTGTAGAGGCGTGTGGGCAGCGGCTCGCGCAACTCGTCGCGGATCGCCCGCTGCAACTGCGCGTTCAGCTTGGGCTCCAGGGCACTGTTGCCGGCGAGGTTGTCCAGCTCCATTTGCCCATCGGGGGTGCTGTAGTCGTACAGCTCGGTTTCGCGCCCGGCGTCCAGCAGCCTGATGCTGTCCGGGGCAAAGTTGGAGTAGGTCGCGTACTTGGCATTGGCGGTGCGCAGCGCCACGACGTGCAGCGGCGCTTCGGCGGCGTACGGTTCGATAGCGAACTCGGTAACCGTCTCATCGGTGGCGTGCAGCACGTAGTCGCGCCCCGGGGCCAGGGGATCGCTCAGCATCGCGCCGACTTCGTGGCGGGAGGCGATCTGCGAGTAGTTGCTGTCCTTGCGCCACGCCGAGAAACCTGTCCCGATGTCGAGCAACAGCGGCGCCACATCGACGCTCGACGTGAGCCCGGTGCGTGGCTGTGCCGGGGCCTTCGTGATCGGCTTCTCGCGCAGGTCTCTGACGATCAGCGGCACGCTGATCGCCTCCTCATAGGCACTTGCGCCCTTGCCGCGCATGCCGTGCGAGGCCCCATACTCGCCGTGATCGGAGGTGAACAGGATGACCGTGTTAGCCGCCACCTCCGGGCGACTCGCGAGCGTGTTGAGCACGGCGCCTATGTGCCCGTCCACCTCTCCGAGCAGCTGCATGTAGAGGTCCAGGAACGGCAGCCATGCCTGTTCGAGTTCGGGCCCGCTGTAGGGCACCTTGCCGAAGGAGACCTGGGCGGTGTCCTGCAGCGAGCGTTGCAACAGCGGCTTGCGCTTGGCGGCCATTTCTTCGGGCGTCTCGAAGTTCGGTGGCAGTTCGCCCACGGTGCTCGGCGGTTCGGCCTCTGAGGCAAAGCGCTGGCTCCAGCGGTACCACCAGGCGATGTCGTGCGGGTTGACGAACGAAACTGTCGTACACCAAGGCTCGTGCTTTGGCGCGTCTGGAAGCCATTTTTCAAACTGTGTGACGATGTGCGGGTCCACCCGCCAGCCCTGCCCGGGCGCACCGTCGGGCGATGGGTAGGTGCCACCGGTGAAGCCATAGGGCTCAAGCGCTCCGGAGTCTTCTGAGGAGTCCCACAGGTTGTCGCCGTGAGTGAGATGCCACTTGCCATACCAATACGTGCGGTAGCCCTGCTCGCGCAGCATCGTGCCCCATGTCGGAAAGCCGGGGTCCAATGTGCTGCCGCCGGTGATCATGCAACCGGTCTGGTGGGTGTGAAGCCCCGTCACCAGTGCCGCGCGCGCTGGTGTGCAGTCGTTGGAGGCTGTGTAGTGGCCGGCAAACGACACGCCCCCGTTGCGCAGCCGCGCGAGGTTGGGCATCAGCGCAGCGGCGCTGTCGGCGGCTGAGAACCATTGGGGGGTGCGCAGCTGATCGACCATGATCACGAGGATGTTGGGCTGACGAAAACGCTCGCCCGAGTCCAGCCGCTGCTTCGTCGCCGTTTCGCCCTCTTCCTGCCCGGGAGCTCCCCTGCCACCATGGTGCGCCTTCGCGGCATGTCCGCTCGCGTGCGTGGCGCCCGAGCTGGCTTCCTGCTTGGCGATGAAGTCGGCAAGCGCCACACCGCCGCCCGCGAGCGCGCCGCCGGCCAACAGCCCACTCTTGAGCAGCGTGCGTCGGTTGACCAGACGTTTGGGATCGAGCCCATGAGGCCGCTCAGGGTCAAGCGCCGGGTCTGGCTCTTTTCGGTATTGCTCTGACATCGGTGTCTGTGTAGCACTAGCACCGCTCGCCCTTAGACGAGCATGCTACAAATTACTCATCCACGTGTTGGCCTGGGATGAGCGTTTGTTGGGCCGCATTTATAAAGAGGTGTCCGGTGGCACCGCACACGAGTTCAGCCCCGACGCTCCTCGCTGAGCGGCGTGCCCTGCTCGTCGGCCGCCTGTGCGGGCGGCCACGGCCCGAGCCAGTCGTCGCGGGCGCCGTCCATTGTGATCACGGCGCCCGAGAAGAAATCACCGGCTGGGGAGGCCAGATAGGCGACAAGCCAGGCGAACTCCTGCTCGCTGCCCATTCGTCCCAGCGGGATCGTGTGCGCGATGCGATCGACGATCGCCGCCGGGTACTTGGTCAGCAGCGTCTGGGTCTCGAATTGGCCGGCCGCCAGCGCGAGCAGGCGTATGTCAAAGCGCGCCCACTCGACCGACAGCGTGCGCATCAGGTTCTCCACCGCCGCGCGGGCGGCGCCCGAATGGGCCATGCCCGGCATGCCGTTGTGCGGGGAGAGCGTCACGCTGAAGACCTTGCCGCCCCTCCCCGAGGGGATCATCGCCTTGGTGGCAACCGCGTGCGTCATCAGCCAGGTGCCCTCGACGTTGAGCCGGATGACCGTTCTGAAGCCCTTTGGCGTGATCGACTCTGCTGGCGCCAGGAACTGGCCGCCGGCGTTGTTGACGAGCAGGTCAATCTGGCCGTGGCGCTCCAGCACCTGCTCGACCAGCGCATCGACCTGCTGCTCCTCACGAATGTCGCACGTACGGGCCTCGACCAATCCGCGTGGGCAAAGCGCCGCGGTTTCGAGCAACGGCTGCTCGCGGCGACCGCATACCACTACCCGTGCACCGCAGCGGGCCAGCTCCAGCGCCATCTCACGTCCAAGGCCGCTGCCGCCGCCGCTGACGATCGCGATCTGGCCTTCCAGCAGCGAGGGCGAGAACAGACGCGAGCGCTCCTGAACAGGGCCGCCCTGGCGATCGGGCTGTTGGCGCTCGGACTCGCCCGCGGCGGCCTTCTCCTCTTGCCGATCGTCGCTCACGGCGAAGCAGCTTACGACCGGACGTCCCTAAAAGCGTGTTCGACGGCCAGGCACGACCTTCAATCCTTAATCAAAGCCCGCCAATCGACCGATGCTTGATATGCGACGGCTGCCAGCGGGTAAAGGCCCTAATGCAGTCGTTTCGCGCTTTATCGCCCAAATTGCGGAGCTTTTGCTGGTTTCGCGGGTTATGTCCTGCGTGGGAAGGTTGCGAGGCCTCAGGCGTCGAACCAGATCAAGGACCAATCCACGAATAATGGTTGACAACGCAACTATCGCGACGTATAATTCCGACTCCAAGCATCGGATTACGTGGGTGCCGCAGCCGGCTAAAGGCCGGCGAGCCGAGCCCCTCGCCACATAATTGTTAGAGAGACGCTCATGCCAGACTCCACCACAAAGCCCACCCCCACCATCGATATGACCCCCGAGGTGTTCATCCCGGAGTCTGTTCGACCAGTTGCTAGCGCACTCGCGTCGCTACCCCCTGCTCACTCCCGAACAGGAGATCGAGCTAGCCCAGAAGATCGAGCGTGGCGATTTGCGCGCCAAGGAAACGATGATCAACTCGAACCTGAGGCTCGTTGCCTCAAACGCCCGGCGCTACCAGAACCAGGGCCTGCCGCTCGCCGACCTTGTCCAAGAGGGCATGCTCGGCCTGATCAGGGCCTCTGAGAAGTTCGACTGGCGCAAGGGCTTCAGGTTCTCCACCTACGCCACCCTGTGGATCAGACAAGCCATCCAACGAGGCCTCGAGAACTCGGGACGCACCATTCGCCTGCCCGTGCATGTAGCTCAGCGTTCGCGCAAGGTTGGACGCGTCGAGCGCGAGCTGTCGGTCAGGCTCGGCCGCGAGCCGACGCTCGAGGAGCTCGCCGAGGAGACCGGCCTTGAGATCGAGCAGGTCGAGGAGGTACGCCATCAGCGTGCCGCACTCGTCTCGCTCGACCAGCAGGTCGGCGACGACGGCGACACCGCTCTTGGCGATCTGTTGCCTTCCGACGTCGAGGCGCCGGAGGACAGCGCCTGGGACAACGAGCGCGAGCGGATCGTGCACAACGCGATCGCCAAGCTGCCCGACACCGAGCGGACCGTGCTCACGCTTCGCTTCGGCACGGGCCGCGAGGAGCCGCAGACGTTGACCGCGATCGGTAAGCGCCTTGGCTTCTCCGCGGAGCGGGCCTCCCAGCTCGAGCAGCGGGCACTGAAGAAGCTGGCCGAGTCGCCGGAGCTCGCGGCGCTGCGCGAGGCCGCGTAAAGAAGATTCGAGGCATGCCCCCCGCGCGCGCGGGGGGCATCGCCCTTTTTTCACTTCACGACCAGCGTGCCTTCCATTCCGGCCATGCGATGGCCTGGGACCGAGCAGTAGAACTTGTAAGTGCCTGGTTTGAGCGTCACGCTAAGCGTTTTGCTTTCGCCCTTGAACGTCGGCGTGGCGCCAACCACCGCGTGCGAGGAGGATTCGAGCGTCACGTTGTGTTCGAGCGGCGACATGTTCGTGAAGTCGATCGAGACTTTGCCCGCGTTGGCCGTCAGCGTGCTGGTGTTGTATTTCAGCTGACCTTCGGGGTTTGCGGCGAGGCTGAGCGAGCCTGACGCCGGGGCCGAGCTTGTCGTGGTGCTTGTCGGGGTGCTCGCACTCGTCGTAGCTGGAGTGGATACGGCAGGGGTGGACGCAGAGGAGCTCGTTTTTTCTTTCGAGCTGCCGCAACCTGCCAGTACCACTATCACGGCCGCGAGCGCAAGCAACGAGAACATCGAGACGCGTCGGGCTGGTGCCTGTCTTGCTGTGGAGAGTCTCACGGCCTGTTCCTCCGTCGGTTGGGTTGCCTCACGTTATGACACTCCCCGGTCCGAATCCTTCCCAAGCGTGTGTCAACATCTTTCGAGTAGAGGCCGAAGCGAGGAGCTACAGATGAAGCAGTCGATGTGGGAGCGGACCGTCGAGCTTACGATCGCCGTCGGCGAGAGAATTTTGTCCCCGGTGGAGCGGTTCATCGGCAAGCGCTCGCTCGTGGGCGACGCGACCTTCTTTGCGCAGGAGCGCTTTCCTTGGATCGGCCATGTCGAGGCGAACTGGGAGACGATCCGCGAGGAGCTCGATGCAGTGCTGGCCGACCGTGAGGCGCTGCCCAACTTCCAGGACATATCCAAGGATCAGATCGAGATCACCGACGATGATGACTGGAAGACCTACTTCCTCTATGGCTACGGCTTCGAGGCGGAGCTGGGTGTGCACACCTGTCCCAAGACGGCTGCGCTGATGCGCCAGATTCCTGGGATGACGACCGCGATGTTCTCGATCCTCTCGCCGCACAAGCACATCCTCGACCACCGCGGGCCCTACAAGGGGGTGCTGCGCTACCACCTCGGGCTGATCGTGCCGACCGAGGCCCGGCAATGCAGGATCAGGGTCGGCGATGACATCCGCCACTGGGAAGCTGGCAAGAGCCTGATCTTCGACGACACTTTCAACCACGAGGTCTGGAACGACACCGAAGAGACGCGCGTGGTGCTGTTCGTGGACGTTTTGCGCCCGCTCCCCTCTCCCTGGAATCAGATCAACCGCTTGATCGTCAAGGCGATCGGTTATTCACCCTTCGTGCTCGACGCCAAGCGCAACCAGCAGGCTTGGGAAAAACGTTTTCTGGAGAGGAGGGAGGCGAGCCCGCGGCCTCTCGATGCCACCTCGGCTGAGTCGCCGCTCCCAGCCGAGCACTGAGCGCCGGCGACTCTGTTCTTGCGCGGGGTACGTCTCGAAGCTCGCCTGGTCCTGTTCAGAGCCCAGCGACAGTCAACCGACGCGTGAACTTTCATCGATCGCATCCACCGGAGCGCGAATCGCCACGTCGAGCACCTCTGGATGCTCGGCACGTAGGTGGCTGGCCAACGCTTCGGCGTCGGCGCGTGTGGCAGCCGGCCCGAGACGGATCAGCAGTTGCGCGCCAGTCGAGTGCGAAGCCTGTGCGGAGGACGTACGCCCCGATCCGTCGGGCTCGATGTGCACGACCACGTCGCTGCCCGGCAGCTCGCGCTCGATCGCCAGCTCCACGGCGCTGGCGACGGCGTGGCCATAGCTGAGGTCGGCGTCGCTTGGCACGCCGACGACGATGTCGGCGAAGTGCCGCCCGGCAACCTCGCGCATGCGCAGCCGCCTGAGGCTGACGATGTCGGGGATCGCTTCGATCGCATTGCGCGCCTTGCGCTCGGCCACGTCGTCGGAGGCAGTGTCCATCAGCACGTAGACGCTGCGGCGCATCAGCCGGACAGCTGAGAACAGGGCCAGACCCGCGACGAACAGTGCCGCGATCGAATCCGCGTTTGGATAGCCGGCTCGAACAAGCAGCAGGCCGATCACCACGGCTACCGAGCCGACCAAGTCGAGCGTGAAGTGCAGCGCATTGGCGCTCAGGGCGGCGCTTGCGTGACGGTGGGCGCCCTGATGGGAGGCGTATGAGCGCGTCGCGTCGATCACGATCACCACCAGCAGCACCGCAAACGTGTACCACTGCGTTTCCACCCGCGGACCGTGACCGGTGAGGCGGTAGACCGACTCGATCGCGATCGCGATCGACGCACCGATCAAGATCGCGCCCTCGCCAAGCGCAGAGAGGTGTTCGGCCTTGCCATGGCCGTATGGGTGATCGCGGTCGGCCGGGCGCCGAGCGACGTTGACGGCAAACAGCGTGAGCACCGCCGCGGCCAGGTCGGTGGCCGAGTGGATCGCCTCGGCGAGCACACCGAGGCTGTGTGAAAGCAGCCCGACGACAAGCTTGATTACGACCAGCGTGGCGGCCGCGATGACCGAGATCAGCGCGGTGCGCTGAGGGGATGATGTGTGAGCTTTGGTCATCGTCACAGGCGAAGGTAGTCACCGGGCGTGCCGGAGGCTGGCGCTCAGACGTTCGAGACGTTAAGGCCGGTGTCGTGCAGCCAACTATTGGCTTGGGCATTGAGGATCGTGAACTCACCGGTGACGATCAGCAGGCCCAGCACGATCATGACCGCTCCGCCGATGCCGACGATCACCGGGAAGTGACGTTTGACGATCGCAAGTGCGCCACTCATGCGCTCGAACGCCAGCGCGATCAAGAGGAATGGGATCGCGAGCCCGACGGAGTAAAAAGCGAGCAGCAGCGCTCCGTGCGCGGCCGATTCGGACACCGCGGCCTGCGTGAGGATCGCCGCCAGCGTGATGCTCGTGCACGGTGTCCAGGCGATCGCGAAGGCTGCTCCGGCGATCAGCGGGCCACCCCGCCCGGCAAGGCGCATCAGCGACTCTGAGTGCCACTGGAAGTTGAGCGCATCCACGAACGGCGTCGCCAGGAAGGCGATGCCCATCAGGATGATCAGGAAGCCCCCGGCGGTGCGCAGCGTTTCGATGTTGGTGCTGAGCAACGAGCCGACCTGCGTGGCTGTGAGCCCGAGCAGGATGAAGATCAACGAGAAGCTCGAGATGAATAGCAGGCTCGGCACGAGCACACGCCTGGCGCCGGCGTGCTGGATGTCTGCCGGCGCGACGCCGATCACCGTCGAGAGATAGCCCGGCACCAGCGGCAGCACGCAAGGCGAGAGGAATGACACGAGCCCAGCCGCTATCGCAACAGGGATGCCCACGCCGCTGGCGGTGTCCGACGCCGAGGAGGCGAGGATCAGGTGCGCGGCGATCATGGAGTCAACGCACTACGCAGCTCGGCAACTTCGCGCTCCAAGCGCGCCACCCTGTCGAGCAGATCCTCGTCGGGCTGGGGAGCCGGCACAGGCGAAGGCATCTGCACAGAGATTGTTCCTTCGATTACCCCGTCCCCGTTGGGGCTGTCGCTGTCGCCCAACAGCTGTGTGTAGCGATCCTCCTTCTGGCCTGGGCGACGCCCTAGCTGCGCGACGAGATCGCGCCCGATCAGAGACGCCAGTGTCGTGTGCACCTCATCCAGTCCCGCAAAGGCATGAATGCGCTCGCCACGCTGCTTGAGCTCGCCTGGGGTTTGCGGGCCACGCAGCATCAGCACACACATGACAGCCTGCTCGGCGCTTGACATCGGCAGCGCCTCAGAGAGCAGGTGGCGGTACTTGGCCGCCCGGCTCGCGCCGGCCAATCGCGCGTAGCCGCGGCGCTCGAGGCGGTGCAAGGCGTCGCGCAGGATCGCGTCGTCGTAGTCGACCACCGGCTCGCGGTTGGTCGCCTGATTGCACGCCAAACGCAGCGAGTTCAGCGAAAGGGGGTAGTGATCGGGCGTGGTGCACTGCTTCTCGAGCAGGCAACCGAGCACACGGATCTCAGCAGCGGACAGGTCCATCGACTCCATCCTACGAGTCATAGGCCCCGAACGCCACATCGAAACGGAGGTGGTCGGGACTAGAATCGGGACCTTGAGCTTTCCAGCGGCATGCCTGCAGTGAGTCACCAGCCGTTCGCCTCCGGGCACGCGGGCGAAGGCCGGCGCGGCTCGGGTTCCAAGCCGCGTCCCGAGGACGTTCCCGACCGGCCGGTCTCCCTCAAGCGAATCGGACGCCTGTTCATCCCCTACCGCGTGCGCCTGAGCGCGCTGCTCAGCCTGATCGTGGTCGGCTCGATCCTCAGCGTCGCCTCACCCTTTCTGCTGCGCGAAGCGGTCGACAAGGGCATCATTGGACACGACCTGGAACTGCTCACGTGGCTGGTAGCCGGGATGATCGCGCTGGCGATCATCAACGGCGTGATCAGTGTCGCGCAGACTTGGATTTCAAACCAGGTCGGCCAGCGCGTAATGCACGACCTGCGCGCCGCCGTCTACGCGCATCTGCAACGCATGTCGCTCGCTTTCTTCACGCGTACGCGCTCCGGCGAGGTGCAGGCACGCATCGCCTATGACATCGGCGGGATCGACGATGTGGTCACGAGCACCGCCACCTCGACCGTCTCGACTGTTGCCACCGTCACCGCGACGGTCACTGCGATGTTCGCGCTCAGCTGGCAGCTGACTTTGTTCTCACTGGTCCTGTTGCCGTTCTTCGTGTGGCTGACGCGCCGTGTCGGCAACGAGCGCAGGCGCATCCAGTCGGTGCGTCAAGGCCGGCTGGCCGACATGTCGACGCTTGTCGAGGAGTCGCTGTCGGTGTCGGGCATCCTGCTCGGCAAGACGATGGGCCGCTCGGGCGAGCTCACCAGTCGTTTCTCAAGCGAGTCCAGCGAGCTTGCCGACCTGGAGGTGCGTGCGCGCATGGCGGGCCGCTGGCGGATGGCCTCAGTGCAGATGAGCTTTGCGATCATGCCCGCCGCCGTGTACTGGTTTGCCGGCTACAGCAGCGTGCACGGCAGCGAAGTGATCTCGATCGGAACGGTGGTCGCATTCACCACGCTACAGACGCGCCTGTTGTTCCCGATGCAGCAGCTTTTGTCGGTGGGCCTTGAAGTGCAGACCTCGCTCGCGTTGTTCGGGCGTATCTTCGAGTACCTGGATCTGCCCGTGGACATCGAGGAGCGCGCGACCGCGCAGGCGCTTGAAAACGTGCGCGGGGACGTGACGCTCGAGAACGTGTGCTTTCGCTACGCCCCCGAGGCGCCCTGGACCTTGCAGGACATCTCGGCGGAGATTCCTGCCGGAACGCGCACAGCGCTCGTCGGGGAGACAGGCTCTGGCAAGACAACGCTTGCTTATCTCGTAGCCCGTTTGTACGAGCCCCAGCAGGGCGAGGTGTGCATCGACGGGCACAACATCCGCGATGTCACGCTGCAGTCGCTTGCCGCGACGGTCGGGCTCGTCTCCCAGGAGACCTACCTGTTTCACTCCTCGATCCGCGAGAACCTGCGCTTCGCCTGTCCTGACGCAAGCGATGAGCAGATCGAAGACGCCGCCAAGGCAGCGCAGATCCACGAGTTGATCTCCTCATTGCCTGAGGGCTATGACACCCCTGTTGGCGAGCGCGGCTATCGCTTCTCCGGTGGCGAGAAGCAACGCATCGCGATCGCACGCACGGTCCTGCGCAACCCGCCGGTACTGATCCTCGACGAGGCCACCTCGGCGCTCGACACCGAGACCGAGCGGGCGGTGCAGCTCGCGCTCGACGACCTGTCGCGGGGTCGCACCACGATCGCGATCGCCCACCGCCTCTCCACGATCCGCGACGCCGATCAGATCCTGGTGCTAGACAATGGCAAGATCGTGGAGCGCGGCACCCACGAGGAGCTGAGGGATCTGGACGGACGCTACGCGGCGCTGCTGCGAGGGGCCATCGTGGAGGATCGAGACCCACCCACCCCGGATCCCTCTGCGGCGCTAGCCTGAGCCGCATCCAGATGTCCAGACCGGCC
This sequence comes from uncultured Solirubrobacterales bacterium, assembly GCA_963844095.1. Classification (GTDB taxonomy): domain Bacteria; phylum Actinomycetota; class Thermoleophilia; order Solirubrobacterales; family Solirubrobacteraceae; genus Palsa-744. The sequence continues at coordinate 528,035 of CAWJND010000005.1, read as the reverse complement.
GCTCACGACCCCCACGGTGTCGACTCTCCGCACGCCGGCTCGAATATCTCGGGATCCTCTGGCAACGACACGAGCAGCGACGAGCGAACGACGATCGCGCGCTTGACGCGCTTCGTGCTGGCCCACCGTCGCGTGGTGATAGTTGGATGGCTCGTGGTGCTTCTCGCCGGCGCGGCGGGGGCCTCGCACGTCTCCAAACGCTTGCAGCTCGACTTCTCGCTGCCCGGGCAGCCGGGCTATGAGACCGCGCAGAAGATCATCGAGACTTACGGCAACGGCGGCATCATTCCGCCGGCGATCGCGGTGGTCACCGTTCCTTATGGACAGACGGTCCGCGGCGAGCAGCGGCAGATCGCGGCGAGCTTCCAGCACGTGCGCACGAGCGTCCCCGTGATCCGCGTGGTCGACTTCGCGAGCACCGGTGACCCGCGTTTGATCAGCCGCGACGGGCGAACCACCTATGCCTTCCTGTTTTCACCGTTGGAGGCAACTTTGGGGCTGCCCAAGATCCCGCAACGTGCCGAGCAGGTGCTGAACGCCACCCTCCCGCGAGGCACCCGAGCCAATATGACCGGCCTGCTTCAGCTCTCCGACAGCGAAGAAAGCCATGGTGGGCCTGGGGTGTTCCTCGAGACGATCATCGGAGGACTGGGAGCGCTTGCGGTGCTGGCTTTCGTGTTCGCGTCGCTGCTGGCCTTCCTGCCACTGCTGATCGCGGCTGTGGCGATCCTCTCGACGTTGCTCGTGATCCTGGCACTCACCTACATAGCCAATGTCTCCTTCCTCGTGCAGTTCCTGGTCTCGCTCGTGGGGCTGGGGGTGGCGATCGACTACTCCTTGCTGATCGTCACCCGCTGGCGTGAGGAGCGAGCGCACGGGCGCGAGAACCACGAGGCGGTGATGGTGGCGATGGCGACGGCCGGTCGCGCCGTGGTGCTCTCAGGCTTGACAGTCGCCATCGGGCTGATCGCGCTGGTCGTGTTGCCCGTGCCCGGGCTGCGTTCGGTGGGCTACGCGGGCATGCTGATTCCGCTGGTCTCCACCTGCGTGGCGCTGACCCTGCTGCCTGCGCTGCTCGGCGGCATCGGGCCACGGGTGGACTGGCCGCGGATCCGCCACGAGGACCAGGCCTCCCGTGGGTGGACGGCTTGGTCACGGACGCTCGTGCGCCACAAGTGGGTGGGAACAGCACTGGCGATCGGCATCCTCGCGGTGTTGATTGTGCCCTTCTTCAGCCTGACCACTGGCGAAACCAGCGCGAGCGCGCAGGCCCGCAGCGGGACAGCACACGTAGCCTACGAACGGATCCGTGCCGGCGGCGCGGCGAGCGGGGTGATCACGCCGCTCGAGGTGTTGGTGCACGCTCCCCAGGCCGGCGCTATACGTGCCCGCCTGGCTGGGGTTCCCGGGATCGCGGATGCCCTGCGCTCAACGGCACCGGACAGCAACCGCGATGGCACGAGCATTGTCGTGGGAGTCCCGCGCGAGGAGACTGTGAACTCCACGACACTCGCCGCCGTGCGCACCGCCCGGGCCGCCATCGAAGGTCGTCCCGGAGTGATCGGGATCGCCGGGGAGGGCCCGAGCGAGCTCGACTACCAACACGCGGTATTTGGCAATTTCCCGCTGATGTTCGCGATCATCGCGCTGCTCACGATCGTGCTGCTGGCGCGAGCGTTCCGCTCGATCGTGCTGGCCGTCAAGGCGGTGGTACTCAACCTCATCTCGATGGCCGCGGCGTTCGGCTTCATGACGTGGTTCTGGCAGGAGGGCGACGGCTCGCAGGCGATCTTTGGGATTCCCGCCACGGGGGCGATCACCTTCTGGGTGCCGATCCTGGTGTTCGCATTCCTGTTTGGCCTGTCGATGGATTACGAGGTGTTCATCCTGGCACGGGTGCGTGAGGAATACGACCGCACGGGCTCAACCGACCAGGCGGTCGTCACGGGCCTCGGCCGCACAGGCCGCCTCGTGACGAGCGCGGCGCTGATCCTGTTCCTGGCGTTTGCATCGCTGGCCTCGGCGCCGAGCACGGACATAAAGGTCCTGGCCACGGGCCTGGGCGCCGGCATCCTGCTTGATGCCACGGTCGTGCGAGCGCTGTTGCTCCCCTCGCTAGTCTCGTTGATGGGCAAGTGGAACTGGTGGTTTCCCGCTCCGGCGGCATGGCTATTGCGGGTTCCCGCGCGGACATGGAGTGCCGCCCCGCTCGCGGGAATGTCAGAGCCCGATAGCGGGATCGTGGCCGAGGCGACTGCCGGCGAGGGCTAGCGACCTGGCACGGACGATGCCAGCTCGGCAAGCACCCGAGAGAGCTGTCCTCCCTGCCAGGCGATCGGCGAGCGCACAGGCGGGCCCGCGTCCTCCACTACGAGCTTGGCACTTGGAATCGTGTCCGCGTAGCGTTCACCGGTGGCGAGTGGATGTGTCGGGTCGGCCTCGTCGCGACTGGCGACTACGACCGTTGGGATCTCGATCGATCGCAACTCCTCCCAGCTGTCAAATGGTCGCGAGCGTGGGATGGCCTGCAGGGCGTCTGCCACAGCGAGCGGGTGATCGTGCGAGGAGAGGCGCTGGCGCAACACGGCCGCGACGGTCTCCTTGAAGCGCTCGGGGATCGAATCGAGGTCGTAGGCGGCGACGAAGCCCTCCACTCCCCCTTCTCTGAGTCCTTGCGCGAGCCTGTCCCACGACTCGTAGGATCCGGGCTCACCGTGAACGTCAGGGTCGAACGCCGGGGTTATGAGCCCGAGCGCAAGCACCCGCTTGGGGAGGCGCAGCGCGAAGTGAAGCGCTGTCTGGGCGCCCATCGAAGCGCCGGCGAGAACTGCCTGCTCGATCTCCAGCCGGTCGAGCACCCCGTGCAGATCCTCGGCGAGCAGCTCGTATGTGTATGCGTCGTGGGTAAGCGCCGGGCTGGAATGGCAGTGCCCACGTGCGTCGTAGGCGATCACACGATGGCCGGAGCGCTCCAGCGCCTTGGAGCCCATCACGACATAGCGCCTGGTCGCTGTGAGGCCGTGCAGCAACACGATCGGGGTGCCGCTCCCCGCCTGCTCCACCGAGAGTCGCACGCCGCCGGCGCCGGCGACCGTCAGTTGCTCTGAGCCCGCCACCGAGAGAGCTTTTTGACGTACGCCTCGTCTGAGGACCAAGCAGGCAAGCCGAGCCGTTGCTTGGCTGGCCCTACACCCAACCTCACTACTGACGGCACGAGGATGCGCGCGGCTAACGCCAATCTAGACATGCAGCGCAGCGTGCTCACACAAGAGCTGTGCTGTGCGCTCCGGCTGCTCTAGGAAGAACATGTGACCGACGCCCTCATAGATCTCCAGGCGCGAGTCTGGAATCAGCTCGGCGACCATGTGGCCGTTTTGGACCGGGAGCAGTTGGTCGAGAGTGCCATGCACCACCTGGGTCGGGACGCCCACGCTTGGAAGCCTCGCGCTCGTGTCGTGTCCCGCGATCGCTTGCATCTGGCGCATGATGACCTCCACGGGCAGGCCGTAGCGCATGCCCGTAGCCAGGAACCTCGCCCATGCGGCCTCATCGGCAGCGAAGGTTGGTGAGACGTTCACTTCCCAGGAGGCGCGAATTGCCCGTTCGCGGTCGCCGGAGGACATCGCTTCGGCGAGCTTGCGCATGACACCTTCACTTGCGAGCACGCTGCCCTCGCCGCCGCAGTAGGTGCAACCTAGCGTCAGCGAACGCAGGCTGTCGGCGTGTGCGAGCGCAAGCTCCTGGGCGATCATGCCACCCATCGAGATACCCATCACGTGCGCCGAGTCGATGTCGAGCGCCGCGAGCAGCCCCGCCGCATCCTCGGCGAGGTCGGCGATCGTGAACCCCCGACCGGTGCGTGTGGAGTCGCCGGCGTCACGGTGGTCGTAGACGGTCGTGTCGAAATCGCGCCGCAGCTGCTCGAGCAAAGAAGCGCCCCAGTGGTGCTTGGTGCCGCTCATCCCCATGATCAAGAGCAGCGGCGGGCCGTCGCCGGCGCGGTCGTAGCTGAGCTCTATCTCCCCTGCCTTAGCAAGTGCCATCGTGCGACGAAGCCTACACCGCCAGCTCGAGCTGGCCGGTGGTGGCATCCGGCGCCTGTGTGCGCGGCGGCGTTCCGCGCCCAGCCAAGCCGGCGACGCGCACTCCCAGCAGGCGCACCGGTCGCGCCGGCGCGTACTCCTCCAACAAGGAAAGCGCTACACGCGTGACCTGCTCGGCGTCGCAGGTCGGCGCAGGCAGCGTGCGGGCGCGCGTGACCGTGGAGAAGTCGTCGAGGCGCACCTTTATGCCGATTGTGCGTCCGTGATTTTCGTGGGCAGAGAGGCTCGCGCAGAGTTCGCTTGCCATGCGTGCGAGCGCTTCGCGCAGCAACTCGGGATCGCGGATGTCGCTGTCGAAGGTGCGCTCGCGCGACTCGGAGACGACCTTGCGCTCCTCGCTCACCTGCCCGTCATGTTCGAAGTGGGCGCGTCGGCGCAGTTCACGCCCCTGATTGGGCCCGAAGCGCTCAATCAGCGTCTGCTCGGGTGCTCGGGCGAGCTCACCCAGCGTGCGCAGACCCATCGCCTCGAGCCTCGCGGCCGTCTTCGGCCCAATCCCCGGGATCAGCCCGGGCGGCGCACCGGCGAAGCGCTCGCACGCCTGCTCGCGCGTCAGTACGACAAAGCCCGCGGGCTTCTCCGCGTCGGAGGCGACCTTCGCAACCAGCTTGTTCGGCCCGATCCCGACCGAGCAGACGAGCTGCGTAGCGGCCTTGATGTCCGCCAGCACACGGCGCATGGCCGCACGCGGCGAATACAAACCGCTCAGGTCGAGGTAGGCCTCGTCGAGCCCCACCACCTCGACGCACTCCACATGCGAGCGCACGATGCCCATCATGCGTTTAGAGACCTCGCGGTAATGCGCTCCGTCGGGCGGTATGAACACGGCTTGCGGGCAGAGCCTGCGCGCACGGGCGGCCGGCATCGCCGAGCCCACGCCGAAGCGGCGAGCCTCGTAGCTTGCAGTGGTCACAACCGCCCGCGGCCCAGTGCCAGAAACGACAACCGGTAACCCGCGCAGCTCCGGCCGACGGTTCAGCTCGACCGAGACGTAGAACGCGTCGGCGTCGAGGTGGGCAATTCGCGGCCGTGGACAGCAGTCCGCCATCATAAGTCGAATCTAACGTCGGTAACGGCGGAGCCGATGTGGTGTCCATTCGTAGCAGGCACTTGTTAGACGTAGTCATAAAGACCGGCTATTACCTCGATTCCAAGGAGCCGTTACTGTACGCCCATGCTTGGTCGGTCCGAGTCGGATACGTGCCGTGACTACGTGCTACCGCGTCTGAAAGGGGCGGGCTGGAGCGACGATCAAATTCAGGAGCAGTTTCCGATCACCGACGGCCGCGTTATCGCCGTCGGCAAGAAACACCGGCGAGGCGAGGCGCTTCGTGCCGACTATGTCTTGGAGTATCGACCGGGGGTACCTATTGCTGTGGTCGAGGCCAAGCACGAGTACGCAATTCCCGGCAAGGGACTCCAGCAGGCGAAGAACTACGCCCAGCTGCTCGACCTACCCTTCTCCTACTCGACCAACGGCGCTGGCATCGTGGAGGACGACCGCGACACCGGCCTGGAGAGCGACAAGCTCGTGGCCTTCCCGGGCCCAGAGGAGCTGTGGTCCAGATACCGGGCCTGGAAGGGCATCACCGAGGACGCGGTAACCGATGGGGTCGTCGTGCCTTTCAACCGAACGCTCCGCAACGCTGATGGCAGCATCAAGGAGCCCCGCTACTACCAGCGGACCGCAATCAACCGTTCGGTCGCGGCGATCCTCGGGGGCAAGAAGCGCCTCCTGCTCACGATGGCGACCGGCACCGGCAAGACCTTCGTCTCGATGCAGATCGTCTGGAAGCTCTGGAAGAGCGGGTGGCGCCCGGACCGCAACCCCCGCATTCTCTATCTGGCCGACCGCAATATCCTCATCGACCAGCCGCAGAGCGACTATTTCCTCCCGGCCTTCGGCGAAGGGCCTGTCTGGAAGCTGAGCGGCGAGGCCAAGGCCGGGAGGGAGATCTATTTTGCGCTCTATCAGGCGCTCGCCGACGAGGGCGCGGAGCCAAATGGGATCTTTCGGCAGTTCGATCCCAACTTCTTCGATCTGGTGATCGTCGACGAGTGCCACCGGGGCAGCGCGAACGCCGAGTCGTCGTGGCGAGCGATACTCGAGCACTTCTCTCCAGCCACGCAGCTCGGGATGACGGCCACGCCAAAGCGCGAGGAGACCGTTGACAGCTACGAGTACTTCGGCGACCCGCTCTTCGAATACTCCCTTGCCCAAGGCATCGACGACGGCTTCCTGGCGCCCTATCGGGTGCGTCGCGTGGTGCTCAGTCCTGACGCGCATGGCTGGGAACCCACCCCGGAGCAGTTGGACCGCTTCGGCAAAGAAATCCCACCCGGCCTGTACACGACCAAAGAGTTCGAGCGGGTCGTGTCGCTGCTCACTCGCACCGAGGAGGCCGCGAGGCACTTGACCAAATGGCTGTCCAACACCGACCGGTGGGCCAAGACAATCGTCTTCTGCGTCGATCAGGAGCACGCCGACCAGCTGCGGCGGGCGCTGCACAACGCGAACGCCGACTTGACTCGCCAGCACCCGAACTATGTCGTTCGGATCGTGAGCGACGAGCGTGAGATCGGCAAGGGCCACCTGAGCGACTTCGCCGACACCGAGAAGGACCTTCCAGTGATCGCTACGACATCCCAGATGCTCTCGACCGGAGTCGACCTGCCGACCGTACGCAACATCGTCCTGTTCCGGCCCATCGGCTCGCTTGCGCTTTTCAAGCAGATCATCGGCCGTGGCACGCGGCTCTTTCCCGACGAGGACAAGCTTTCGTTTGACATCATCGACTACGCAGGCGCGACCACCCTTTTCAATGATCGCAAGTTTGACGGCCCCCCCGAGCGAATCGACCGCGAGGAGGTCGATGAGCATGGGAATGTGGTCGAAGATACGGTTGTCGAGGAGCCTGAGCCCCCGTTTGGATCTCCGGACACCGATATCCACTCGATCGATCCCGACGACCTCGATGTGGCGCCGCGTGCAAAGTTCTATGTTGACGATGTCGAGGTCTGGGTCACCGCTGAGGCTGTCTATCACCTCGACCCCGAGACCTCTCGACTGCGGCTCGTCGAGTATCGAGATTTCGTCGCGGACACTGTTCGTTCGCTCTTCCCAGACCCACAGAACCTCCGCTCGAAGTGGCGCAGCCGCGTGGGGCGTCACGATGTGCTGGACGCACTTGAACAGCACGCGATCGACATCGGCGAACTGACCGAGCGCACTGGCCTCGGTAACGCCGACCCCTTGGACCTGCTCGTCTACCTGGCTTGGAGCCAGCCGCTGGCCACTCGTACCGACCGCGCCCGGCGAGTCCGCAAGGAACACGCCGCCTTCTTCGCCACCTACCAACCCGAGGCTCGCGAGATTCTTGCCCAGCTGTTGGACAAGTACACCGAGCACGGTATAGGCCAATTGGACGACCTCGGCGTGCTCGAAGTCCCGCCGCTCTCCTCGCTAGGCTCCCCTGCTGAGATTGCGGAGCGTTTCGGCTCTCCCGATGCCCTCCACGAGGCGGTGGAAAACCTCGCGGATCTCCTATATGCCGCTTGATACTATATAAAAACTTTAGTTTCAGCTAGCGTTTGGGCGCGGAACTTCAATTTCTATATAGTATGAACGAATGCCGGCGGATCGACGTAACCTACGACGAAGTCTGTTCAGTCTGGCGGCCGACCAAGGCGGCTACTTCACCGCGGCCCAGGCCAAGAAGATCGGCTACTCCTACCCGGCACAGGCACACCACGTCGGCGCCGGCAACTGGCTGCGCATCGACCGAGGTCTCTTCCGCCTCGCGGAGTGGGTACCGAACGTACACGATGACCTGATCCGCTGGACGCTCTGGTCACGAGGCCGAGCCGTCGTCTCGCACGAGAGCGCACTCTCGGTTCATGGCGTCGGCGAGTTCGAGTCCGCTCGTGTGCACCTCACCGTACCCCCCGGGTTCTCGATGCGGGACCCCGCAGTCGCCCTGCACCACGCCGACCTCGCCGACGGCGACGTGGTCGAGCGGACGGGCTTCAAGCTCACCGCGGTGATTCGCTCGATCGTGGATATCGCTGCTCTTTCGGCCGAAGAGGATCAACTCGCGCGGGCGATTCAGGAAGCGAGCGACGGTGGCCTCCTGACGATCCGCCAGTTGAGAACGCGGGCTGAGGCGCTCAACGCGAAGGCTGCCCTGTACATTGAGCGGGCGATCCAGCGGATCCCCACATCGTGACCTACGAGACCGCCCAGGCATTTCGCATGGCGCTCGAGCAGCGGCTGCTCTCGCGCTCAAAGGAGACCAAGGTCAGTCTCGATCGGCTACGCCGCCGGGTGCTCTTCGAGCGAATCGTCCGCAGGCTCCAGGTTGCCGAACCGGGTCTATGGGTGCTCAAGGGGGGGATGGCGCTTGAGGTCAGGTTGCTAGATGAGGCTCGGCTCACCAAGGACATCGACTTTGGGCTCCGTAGTGATGTGGCAAACGCCGAGGAGCTAAGAGAACGACTCGTAGAAGCTTTGGCTAGAAGCGTGGACGGTGACGGGTTCACGCTCGCCGTCGAACAGGTCAAGCAACTGATGGAGGATGACGGCGGTCGTCTCACATGGCGGGTCAAAGTCACGGCAGAGCTTGCGGACAGGCCCTTCGGGGCGGTTCAGGTTGACGTTTCCCCCCGCCCACACGAGCTTGATGCTACGGACCTCGTGCCGTTGCCGAACTCACTCGAGTTCGCAGGTGTAGTCGCTCCGCACGTCGAGATCGTCAACGTCAACCGGCACGCCGCCGAGAAGTTCCACGGAATGCTCAGGGACTACGGTGATCGCGAGAACACACGGGTTAGGGACCTTGTCGACCTGATGATCCTCACCGAGCATGAGCTCCTCGAACCCTCTGCGCTTGCTGCAGCCATCCGGCTGGTATGGAGCGAGCGTGACGGCGTGAGTCCTCCAGCCACGCTCCCATCGCTTCCGCCCAGCTGGCTCGGTCGGTATGAGCGGCTTGTAGCCGAACATAACGTGGAAGCTATGTCGTTTTCCGCGGCCGTGTCAACTGTGGTGGAGATGTGGGCCGAGATGTTCCCAACCGAGGAGACCTGAGCGCCATGGCCCGAACCAAGAAGACGACTACGCCCGTCTCCCCGCAGGCAAAGCTTGCCGCCGTCATCAAGTCGGCCCGCGATGCCATGCGCAAGGACGCCGGTCTCAACGGCGACCTCGATCGAATTCCCCAACTTGCATGGTTGCTCTTTCTGAAGGCATTCGACGGCCTGGAAGTCAACCGCGAGGTGACCGATATCAACCACCGCCCAGCCATCGAATCGCCCTACCGCTGGAGGGACTGGGCGGCGGATCCCAACGGACCCACTGGGGAGGCGCTACTTGAATTTGTCAACGGCAAGCTCCTGCCCTACCTCCGCGGCCTGAGTGGCACCAGCAGCCACGATCCCCGCGACGTGCTCGCTGAAGTTTTCAAGGAGACCAACAACCGGATGCTCTCCGGCTACCTCCTGCGCGACGTGATCAACAAGGTCAACGAGATCAACTTCGCCTCCTCCGACGACATCCACACAATGGCCCATCTATACGAGTCGATGCTCCGCGAGATGCGCGACGCAGCAGGCGACTCCGGCGAGTTCTACACCCCACGACCGGTCATCCGCTTCATGGTCCAGCAAGTCGCCCCGCGGCTGGGGGAGATTGTGCTCGACCCCGCATGTGGCACCGGTGGCTTCCTCGTCGAGGTACTGGATCATCTACAACCGCAGGTCAAAACCGCGCAGCAGCTGCGAAAGCTGCACACCAACCTCCGGGGGATCGAGAAGAAGCCGTTGCCCTATCTGCTTGGGATGATGAACCTCGTGCTGCACGGCGTCGGACAGCCGAACATCGTCCGCGGTAACGCTCTCGCTCGGCCAATCACCCAGATCGGTAGAAAAGAGCGGGTCGATGTCATCCTCACGAACCCTCCCTTTGGTGGCGAGGAGGAGAAGAGCATCCAAACCAACTTCCCGGCCGACAAGCAGACGGCGGAGACGGCCTGGCTCTTCCTCCAGTTGGTGATCCGTCAGCTCAAGGATGGCGGACGGTGCGGCATCGTCGTGCCGAACAGCGTGCTGTTCGGTGAAGGACTAGGCGCCAGAATCAAGCAGCAGTTGCTCACCGAGTGCAACCTACATACCGTCGTGCGACTTCCCGACGGCGTGTTCGAGCCTTACACGGCGATTCCGTCGAACCTGCTCTTCTTCGAAAAGACCGGGCGAACCAAGCAGGTCTGGTTCTATGAGATACCTCCTCCGGAGGGGCGCAAGAAGTACTCAAAGACGAAGCCGATGCGTTTCGAGGAATTCGCCGGTTGCCAGGCTTGGTGGAACAAGCGTAAAGAGAACGAGCAAGCTTGGCGCGTGTCGATCGCCGAGATAGAAGCCTCTGGTTTCAACCTCGACGTGCGGAACCCTCACGGCCCAGAGGATCTGGCGCATCGTCCGCCCGAGGAGTTGCTCAAGGAGTTGATCGAGACTGAGCACGAGATCCTTGGATTGCTCAAGAATCTTGTCACTGAGATAGGCCCTGAGTAATGGCTATTGAGCACGCTAAAGTGGGTGAAGTACTTGAACTACAGCGACGCGAGGTGATCGTTGATCCCATAAAGGACTACCGGCTGATTGGCATATACTCGTTTGGTAAGGGTATTTTTCATCGGACTCCAAAGGTTGGGTCTGAGCTCGGTGATTACCGGTTTTTTGAAGTAAAGCCTGGAGATCTGGTAATTAGCAATATTCAGGCTTGGGAGGGTGCCATCGCCCATGCAACAAAGGTCGATGCGGGAACCATCGGAACACACCGCTTCTTGAGTTATGTGCCAATCGCGGGACGGATAGACCCAAACTGGGCGCGCTGGTTCCTGCTTAGCGAACCTGGGATGACCTTGATTCGCCGAGCGGCCCCCGGTAGCACCATGCGGAACCGTACGCTCTCTATTGATCGTTTCGAGGCGCTTGAGATCCCTCTTCCACCTATCAAGCAGCAGCGCCGCGTTGCCTGGAAGCTCGATCTGATTCAAGCCTGTGTAACTGATGTCACGCAACGGTCCATTCAAGTCGCGAACTTGATCACAGCTCTGGGCGTGTCAATATCGGCCCGGCCCGATCTGAGCGATGTCGTCAAGAAGGATCTCGGCTGGAAGCGCACGACGCTGGGGTCGGTGATGCACCTGGCATCAAATATTGTCACCGTGGAGGCTGACGGCTCATACCCCAACCTCGGAATCTACAGCTTTGGGCGAGGCCTGTTCGAGAAGCAGAATATCGACGGTGGCCGGACGTCGGCAAAAGTACTCAACCGAGTCCGTGCAGGGCAGTTCATCTACAGTCGCCTCTTTGCGTTCGAGGGTGCCTATGGATTTGTCTCGCCTGCATTTGACAAGTTCTTTGTCTCCAACGAGTTCCCGACATTTGACCCCGACCCAGCGGAGCTGAATGTACGTTGGCTGACGAGCTACTTGCGGTCGCCCGACCGGTGGGCCGAGCTCGCCGGCTCAAGTAAGGGCCTCGGCGTCCGACGCCAACGAGTTCCCGTTGAGGCAGTCCTTGCCTACGAGGTGTGGCTCCCGCCGATTGAGCAGCAGCATGCCATGGTTCGCATTGCTAAGAGCTTGGACGCGATAAGACACGCAAGAGTCCAGTCGGATCAGCGGGTCAAGTCCCTCGCGGCTGCTGGCCTCAACCAAGCGTTTGCCGGGCTCGCTCAGCAACCGGCGCCCAACGGCCGCCGGCGACGGTGACATGCCCAAGAAACCGAAGGCCAACGACGCTCGCCGCATCTCTCACCTCGGTCGTCGCTCTGTGATCGGCTTCGCTTGGCTCCGGGTTCCCGCTCGGGTGGTTGTGGGCGACAGCGAACGCGCGTCCGTCATGGCGGAGCACCGCGTTTAGGATCTCTCGAACCGGTAGGAGTGAGCGGTCGATCGATCCCTCAGAGACGATCACGGTTCGCCGGAGCCGGTTTGCGGCGTCGCATACCAGTACCAGGACGCGCTCGCGGCGCAAGCCGTCCAGCTCCCGACGGGCGACCTCCGCCACATCGTTCGAGCCGCGCAGGACAAGCGGCATATCGTCGAGACCCACCCGTCGGCCCAACTGAAACGCGGCCACGAGCGCCGCCGCCTTCGCAACCCCAACGCCACGCCTGGTGGCAAGCTCCTCGGGTCGCGCGCGAGCGAGCGCCGAGAGGGTGCCGTATTCGCCGAGCAACGACGTGGCCAGGTCGAGTGCGCTCTTCCCCTGGAGGCCGCTGCGCAGAACGATCGCCAGCAACTCACGCTCGCTCAATGCCTCTGCCCCACAGCGCAGCATGCGCTCGCGCGGACGCTCGTGTGCCGGAAGACTGGTCATCGACATCGTCACCGAGCCAGCCTACGTACGCACTGCGACGGAACGCGGTGGCCCGACGGAAACGCTTAGCCCTGAACGTCTACGCCACAGCGTCGATATTCAGCCGCACATAGTCGACGACGACCGGCTCGCTAATCGCCTGCAAGGCATCGTCCATGAACCGCTCGCGCAGCTCGTCGGGTAGCCGCTGCACGTGCGGACCCAGCACGATCGTGGAGAGGAACTCGCGCGGGTGCTCGGGTTCGCGCGGCGCCGGCTGTAGCCAGCACTTGGCTGAGGCGAAGCCGGCGGACATCAATCGTTCGTGGGTCGGCTCCGCTCCCGCGTAATTCCAGGGCGGCCGCCAATCGCGGAAGTGCTCGGCATATGGCTCGAGCTCGAGCACAGGAGCTACCTTGCCGCGCAGGATCGTGATGTTGCCCTCTCCCCCGCATTGAGCCACGAGCCGACCGCCTGGGCGCAGCGCGTTATGCAAGCGATCGAAGAGAAGATCGTGGCTGGCGATCCAGTGGAAGGTGGCGGTGGAGATGATCGCGTCGACTGGCTGCTCCAGATCCAGCTCGAGCAGATCGACGACGCGAACGTCCGCTGTTTCGCCGAGCCGCTGTTTGGCCGCCTCCACCATCGAAGCGGACTGGTCGACCGCGATCACACGACCGCGCGGCAACTGCTCGATCAGCGCTTGGGTGATACGACCAGAGCCGCAGCCGGCGTCGAGTACCAGCTCATCGCCCTCCAGCTCCAGTCGAGACAGGACCTCGAGCCCGAGCGCCTCCATCGTTCCGGAGATGCGGTCGTAGCTGGCACCATCCCACTCTCGGACACTCGACATACGTCCGTACGTTATCACGTATGGGCAGAGTGTCCTTTGTCTGGCGACCCCAATCAGGTGGTCGCGAGGATTCCCGCCAAGCGCGCCCGCTGCTGCTTGGCTCCACCAAGCAATGCCGCGTCCACCAGCGCGCGCTTGTAGAGCCAGTGTACGTCGGCCTCCCAGGTGAAGCCGATCCCGCCGTGGGCCTGTATCGCCGAGGCGGTCACTTCCACGCCAGCCTCAGACGCGGCGGCCTTGGCCATCGCCGCAGCTTCCCCGAGACGCTGGGGATCGGCGTCGGCTGCCCAGGCGGCAAACGCGGTCGTGGCACGCGCCTTCTCGGTGTCGAGCAGCATCTGAGCGCAGCGGTGCGACACGGCCTGATAAGCACCGACAGGCACACCGAACTGCTTGCGCTCCTTGACGTAGGCGACGGTCATCTCCAGCGCACGCTCGCTAACCCCGACGAGCTCGGAGGCGATCGCCACGAGCGCGCGGTCTATCCCGCCGGCCACGTCGCCGTCGAGCCTCTCCCCCGCGTCGGCGCTCGCGCGCACAAGCGCCGCCGGACGCGTGGGATCGATCGAATCGACCGGCTCGACTGTGACCTGCTCGCGCGTGCACACACGCACCTCGGAACCTGCCGCATCGAGGAGCACCAACACCTGCGCGTCCGGAGCTCCGACGACCAACTCTGCGACGCCGTCGCGCGCCGTCCCAAGCGCACCGATCGTCTCACCGCCGGCGAGCCCGGGAAGCCAGCGCGCACGCTGCTCAGGCGAGCCGGCATGCTCGATCAGACCTCCGGCCAATACACAGGGCAGCAAGGGCACGGGCGCAAGCGTGCGCCCAAGCTCCTCGCAAAGGATCGACAACTCGACAAGCCCGAGCCCCTGCCCGCCGTACTCCTCGGCGATCGCGATCCCAGGCCAACCAAGCTCGCACAGCTCACGCCAGAGCACCTCATCGAGACGGCCGGCCTCAGCATGCTCGCGTACGCGCTCCGGTCTGGCCCGCTCTGCAAGCAGCTCACGGGCCGTGCGCTGGATCTCGCGTTGGTCTGTGCTCAGGCCGAAGTCCATCAGTCGCGCCTCCCTGCCGTCGCGAATATGGTCGGGCCACCTGAGACCCCAGGCACGCCAAACAGCGGAGCTCCGCCAGGAGCGCAGCCCATCCCCATCACAGCCACCTAGATGACTGCCTTCAGGCGTGGAAGACCAAGCACGCGCTCAGCGACGATGTTCTTCAGCACCTCGGTCGTGCCGCCCTCGATCGTGTTGCCACGCGCGCGCAACAGCTCGTAGCTCCAGCTCGTGCCGTTGGTGAGCGCTTCAGGACCGACGATCTCGGCGGCAAGCGAGGTGAGCCGCTGGTTGGTGTCCGACCACAGCCACTTGACAAGCGACCCCTCCGGACCCGGCTGCCCGTAGCGCTCGATGTCGGTCAACCCCTTCCACGCGAGCAGCCGGATCGACTCGCAGCGGATGTGCATCTCAGCCAGCGCGTCGGCATAGAGCGGATCCTCGAGCAGCCCGCGCTCACGGGCGAGCGCCCGCGTGTCGTCGAGCAGCTGGCGCAAACGTACCTGCAAAAGAAAGCCAAGCCCGGCGCGCTCGTTCATCAGCGTCGTCAGCGCCACCTTCCAGCCGTTGCCCACGCCGCCGACGACGTTGGCGTCGGGAATACGCGCCTCTTCGATGAACAGCTCGTTGAACTCGGCCTCGCCGGTGATCTGGCGTAGGGGCCGCACCTGGACCGCGTCCTGCTCCATGTCCATCAAGAAGTAGGTGAGCCCCTTGTGCTTGGGCGAGTCAGGATCGGTGCGAGCGACGAGCATGCACCACTTGGAGTACTGGGCGGCGCTGGTCCAAACCTTCTGCCCGGTGACCACCCATTCGTCGCCGTCCTTGATCGCACGGGTCTTCAGGGCCGCCAGATCCGAGCCGGCCTCGGGCTCGGAAAAACCCTGGCACCAGATCTCCTCGGCTGAGAGGATCGGCGCGAGATAGCGCTCCTTCTGCTCATCGGTGCCCCAGACCATCAGCGTCGGACCGCCAAGCAACAGACCGAGCACGTTGGCCGGCAGGGGTACGCGAGCAACCCCAAGCTCCTCGAAGTAGATCGCCGACTCGGTCAGCGAAGCGCCACGACCGCCGTACTCGGCCGGCCACGCGGGCGCCGCCCAGCCGGCGTCGTACAGGCGCCGCTGCCAGTCGCGCCGCCAAGCGTAGTGGCCATCTTCGCCACCCCCGCTCGGCTCCGCGGCAGGTGGATTGTCGGCAAGCCAACGGCGCAGCTCGTCGCGAAAGGCACGCTCGCGCTCGCTGAAAGTCAGGTCCATGACTGACCCCGGGCGCTGGCTAGCAGATCGCTCACGAGCGCATATTCAACTACGAGTGCGAACGACCAGCTCGTCAACCTCGAGCCGGCCAACTTTCAACTCGCCCACGTCGAGCCGGCCAATAGCGGCCCGCTTGACCACGAGACGGCGGATCGCAAGCACGCCGATCGCCACCGCCCCAAGCGCCAGGCCCCCGACCGCCAGCGAGCCGAGCGACACGGCACCGGAGGCCAGCGCGGTACGACGGCGCGCCTTGCGGCTCCTACGCCGGACGTGTTTGATCTTGCGAGCCATGCGCACAAAGCGCACCGCGACAATCGCCGCAGCAGCCGCTTTTCGCCGCGCGCTCTTACTCGGGTGCCCGCGTTTGTGGCCTCGTTGTCTTGTGGTCTTGCTCATCAGTACGTAGACGGTAGCGGTCTTTGCGGTTGTGCCCGCCGAGCACCCGAGGTAAACGATGTCCAAAAATGACGATGCCCCCCGCGCGCGCGGGGGGCATCGTCGATTTGGCTAGCGGTTACTCCACACCTCGCCGACCCCTTCGAAGTCAAGCTCACGCTTGGTCGCTTCGGTGAGGTCGAATTCGCGACCTGCGACGTAGGGCCCGCGGTCGACGACCGGCACGCGCACGGTGCGCCCGCCGTAGCGAAGCGTCACGAGTGTGCCGCAGGGCAACGTCTTGTTCGCGACGCCCAAGGTCGAGCTGGTGAGCTCGCCCCCGCAGGCAAGGCTGCCTCCGCCGCCATACCAAGAGGCGTCGGCCAATCGGTAGGAGGTCAGGCGCCCGATGCCGCGATGCGCGCTGAGATCGCCAGCGTCACCAGCGAACCTGACCCGCACGGGCTCGCTAAGCAGACGATGCGGAAGGTAGTGCAACACGAAACGGCCGGCACCCGTGGTGAGCGTGTGCGCGATCGTCTCCCAGCCGTGGCGCCCGAGCCGTTGCAGCTCGATGGCCCGCTTGACCAGCCCGGGGCGCAAGGCCCCCGTAACGCCCGCCGCACTGCCGTCGAGCACATTCAACTGTGCTCTGCGGATGTGCAGTTTCACACGCACAGGATCCGCTGGAAGCACAACCGGCCCGAACAGCGGCGGGACCGCGGCGCCCGCGGAATTTGCGGGAGCTGTCGGTAGCGCCGCCACACCTGCACCTGCACCTGCTCCTTCAGCGCCGGCGACGGGTGTGACGGTCAGTGCCGCGGCACAGGTCAGGCTCGCGCCAAGCAGCACCGGTTGGGCGCGACGAACGCGCCCGACTATGTATGGCCTCGACAAGAGGTCTCCTTGGGTATCCGCCTACGGGGTTAGCTGTCGGGCTCACGGCGGCCGAGCACATGTCGTCCAAACATGCACCGGCCGGACGTTACGGCTGCATCAGCAGCCGATTCGCCCCATCCGGGCCCTTACGTCAGGCCCGGCAGTGGGTCCCCCGCTCGTCTCCATCCACGGAGACGACTCGGCAGGGTTAGGCAATCTTGGAGACGCTAGAGGACGGCGAGAGGCGCGAAGTGTGAGAAAGCGCACACTTGTGCAAAATGGATAAAACGCGATAAACCGGGTGTTCTGTGTTGTCAGTACGTACTAGACGGCAAGGATTGGCCGAAGGACGTGCCCTCGAAGCCGCCTCTCGAAATCCCAGAAAGCGCCTTGGCGCCTCACTCCTCATCGCCGCGGGAAGACGTGCCCATCCTGTTGAGCAGCATCGCCTCGGCCATCCGCAGCAGCCCAATCGTCGTGTGTGGACGCGCTTCACTGGAGCGGACCGAGACGTCCGAGCCGTGTGGCCCGAGCACCTCCACGATCGTGCAGACGTTGCCGATCTCGCACTCCTCGCCGTAGCGACCTTCGAGCGCCTCCATCTGTGCCGCCACTACCTGCCCGATCTTAGATTGGTCAAATGTCATTGTCCAAACTTTAGAGCCTGCCTCAAACAGGCGTGCGACTGATTGAGACAGGCTCAAACCCGAGCCCCTCGACGCGTCCGAATAGGATTCGCCTACCCATGGCCCTGCAACCCCCCTACTCCAACTACGAGCACGAGATCTATGTCGCCGGAATGCTCGGCGGGCGCAAGCCGCCCCGGCCGGTTGACTGGCGCGAACTGGAGCGCGACGCCTACGCGATGCTCTCGCGTGGACCGCGCGGCTACATACAGGGCGGCGCGGGACGCGGCGACACGATCCGAGCCAACCGCGAGGCCTTTGACGAGTGGCGCATCGTGCCGCGCATGCTGAAAGACGTCTCGGAGCGCTCGTTGGAGCGGACGGTGCTGGGAGCCAAGTTGCCGGCTCCTGTGCTGCTGGCGCCAATCGGAGTGCAGACCGTGGCCCACCCCGAGGGCGAGCTCGCCTCGGCGCGCGCGGCCGCACACGTCGGACTGCCGCTGATAGCAAGCACCGCTGCTTCGCACACGATCGAGCAGATAGCCGACGCGGCACGCGTTGCGACCGACGCGCCGCAAGGAGACACGGAAGGCGAGCGCAAGCATGGCTTCTGGTACCAGCTGTATTGGCCACGCGACCGCGAGCTTGCGCGCAGCTTCATCGCCCGTGCAGAGAGCACCGGATACGAGGCAGTCGTGGTTACGCTCGACACATGGCTGTTGGGCTGGCGCCCGGCCGATTTGACCGACGGCTTCCTGCCGTTCCTACGTGGCGAGGGCAACGTCAACTATTTGCAAGACCCTGTCTTCCGAGCAGCCTTGCCCAAGCCACCCGAGGAGGACATGCCGAGCGCGGTCGCCTACTGGGCCTGGCAGTTCTCAAACCCGGCTGTGACCTGGGCGGACCTGGAGTTTCTGCGCGAGTGCACGAAACTGCCGATCGTGCTCAAGGGCATCCAGAGCGTCAAGGACGCACAGCTGGCTGTCGAGCACGGGATCGAGGGGATCATCGTCTCCAACCACGGTGGGCGTCAGGTGGACGGCGCGATCGGCTCCTTGCAGGCGCTGCCCGGTGTGGTCGAGGCTGTCGGCGAGCGCTGCGAGGTGCTGTTCGACAGCGGCATCCGCTCTGGTGCCGATGCGCTGAAGGCGCTCGCGCTGGGCGCGCGTGCCGTGTGTCTGGGCAGGCCCTACACGTGGGGCCTAGCACTCGGCGGCGAGCAGGGCGTGATCGACGTGCTCCGTACTTTCCTGGCCGAGCTCGATCTCAACATGGCGCTGTCGGGCCACGCGAGCGTGGACGAGCTCGGCATGCACTCACTCACAACTCAACGTTGACGCCGGACGCTGGACCCGCGACAATCGTGCTCCATGGCAAACCCTGACCGCCTGACAGGGCTGGATTCAGCCTTCCTGCACCTGGAGGACGGCGGCTCGGCGCATATGCACGTCGCCTCGGTGATGGTCTTCGAAGGCCAGGCGCCGGCGTACGAGGAGTTCGTCGACCACATTCTGTCGCGGCTGCACCTAGTGCCGCGCTATCGCCAGCGACTAGCGTTCGTGCCACTCGGCCAAGGTCGGCCTGTCTGGGCCGACGATCCGCACTTCAACCCCCGCTACCACATCCGCCACACCGGGCTTCCCAGCCCCGAGGACGAGACCGAGCTCAAGCAGCTCGCCGGGCGCATCTTCTCCCAGCGCCTAGATCGCTCCAAGCCGTTGTGGGAGCTTTGGCTGGTCGCGCACATGGCGGGCGAACGTTTCGCCGTGATCGCCAAGACCCACCACGCGCTCGTGGATGGGATCTCAGGCGTTGACATCACGACCGTGCTGTTCGACGTCTCGCCGGAGCCGACCGGCCCCGCCCGCCCACCGGTGCCATGGATCGCGCGACCTTTGCCGGGAGCGGCGAAGCTGTTGGCCGACGCGCTCGTCGAGCGCTCGACCGTGCCGGCGGAGATGGTGCGCGGCGCCCGCGCCGTGGTGCGCACTCCACGTAAAGCGCTCGGGCACCTGAAGGACGCAGTCCTCGGTGTCGGCGCCACCACACTGGCCGGCATCAACGCACCGGCGCCGCCGAGTCCACTCAACGTGGACATCACCTCGCACCGACGCTACACGTGGATCGATGCCGATCTGGCCCAGTTCAAGGCGATCAAGAACTCGCTTGGGGGCACGCTCAATGATGTCGTGCTGGCCGCCGTCAGTCTTGCGCTAGGGCGACACATGCGCGCACAGGGTTATGACACCGAGGGCCTGGTGCTCAAGGCGATGGTGCCGGTCTCGATACGCGCCGACATCGAGCGCGGTGCCCTTGGCAACAAGGTCGCGGCGATGTGGGCGCCAATGCCAGTCGGCATCGCAGACCCGGTCGAATGCCTTGCGCAAGTGCGCCTGGAGATGGACGACCTCAAGCACTCCGGCCAAGCGGTCGGCGCGGAGGTGCTGACCAACCTCGCCGGCTTCGCTCCGCCCACGATTTTGAGCCAGGCCGCACGTCTGCAAGCGCGCCAGCGCTTCTTCAACCTGGTAGTGACCAACGTGCCGGGACCGCAGTTTCCGCTGTACCTGCTTGGGCGGCGCTTGAAGGCGCTGTATCCCGTCGTGCCGCTCGCGCACCGCCAAGCGCTCGGCATCGCGGTGATGAGCTATGACGGGCAGCTCGGCTTCGGCTTGCTCGGTGACTACGACGCGCTGCCAGAGCTCGAGACGATCGCTTACGAGCTCAAGCGGGCGATCGCGGCGCTGGCGAAGGCAGCAGCCAGCGCGAACACGAAGAGCCCCAGCGGCAAAACGGACGCCGTAAGCGCCATCGCAAAGAGCCCCAGCGACAAGCCTAAGTCCGTAAGTGCGCGCGCAAAGAGCCCCAGCGACAAGGCGAAAGCCGCGGGTGCGCACGCCAAGCAGGCACGCGCCAAACGGCCTGGCGCGGCGACTGCCCGCTAGTGGCGCACGCGTCGCGACTATGAGCAAGCTACGCCTGGCCTTGTGCCAGATGAATGCGACGGTCGGCGACTTGGCCGGCAACGCTGGGCGCATCCGCGCCGGTATCGATGCGGGGCGCGAAGCCGGCGCGCAGGTGGTGTTGTTCCCAGAGCTCGCCCTCAGCGGCTACCCGCCCGAGGATCTGCTGTTGCGCGCGCATTTCCTCGAGGACGTTGAAGCGAAGCTACATGAGCTGGCGGGCGCTGCCGAGGGGATCGTGGCAATCGTCGGCTTTCCCGAGCGTGACGACAGCGCTGTTTACAACTCGGCAGCGGTACTCGCTCACGGCGCCGTGCACGCGATCTACCGCAAGGTGCACCTGCCCAACTACGGCGTGTTCGACGAGCAGCGCTACTTCACGGCCGGCGAGGCCAACGGCGCAGTGATCGACGTGGACGGCCACAAGCTCGGGGTGACCGTCTGTGAGGACCTGTGGGTCGAGGGGCCTCCTGCCTCAGCCGAGGCGATGGCAGGGGCGCGCTTGATCCTCAATGCCTCTGCGTCCCCCTACCACGCCGGCAAGGGCCTGGAGCGCGAGCGGCTGTTCGGCAAGCGCGCAAGAGAGACCGGCGCTTATGTGGCGTTCTGCGGGATGGTCGGCGGCCAGGACGAGCTGGTGTTCGACGGCCACTCCTTCGTGCTCGACCCAAACGGAGAGACGATCGCCCGGGGAGCACAGTTCTCAGAGGAGCTGATCGTGTGCGAAATAGACCTCGTAGATGGCGAGGCCCCATGCGCGCGCGGGGAGCATCCGCATTTGAGCACCACACGCACCGGCTTCCCTGCGCCACAGCCGACCGTCACCCCCACGCCCCCGCGCGCACCGATCGCCTCACGCGAGCAGGAGGTTTATGAGGCGCTGCTGCTGGGCTTGCACGACTACGTGGATAAGAACGGCTTCGGCTCGGTCGTGCTGGGGCTCTCCGGCGGGATCGACTCGGCACTTGTGGCCTGCCTGGCGGCCGACGCGCTGGGCGCGGAGCGCGTGAACGTGGCGATCATGCCCTCCCCGTACTCCTCTTCGGCAACCCAGGAGGACGCGCGCATGCTCGCGCGAGCGCTTGGGCTACGCGCACACGAGCTCACGATCGAGCCGGTGATGGATGCCTATACACAGACGCTGCAAGCAGACTTCGAGGGCCTTGAAGCTGACCTGACCGAGGAGAACCTGCAAGCTCGCATCCGCGGCAACCTGCTGATGGCGCTCTCCAACAAGTTTGGTTGGCTTGTGCTGACGACC
Organism: uncultured Solirubrobacterales bacterium; assembly: GCA_963844095.1. Classification (GTDB taxonomy): domain Bacteria; phylum Actinomycetota; class Thermoleophilia; order Solirubrobacterales; family Solirubrobacteraceae; genus Palsa-744. The sequence continues at coordinate 506,291 of CAWJND010000005.1, read as the reverse complement.
GGCAACAAGTCAGAGATGTCCGTCGGCTACACGACGCTGTACGGCGACCTCGCGGGCGGCTTTGCCGTCATCAAGGACGTTCCCAAGACGCTCGTTTATCGGCTCGCTCGCTGGCGCAACGATCCGTCCGCCGCACAAGCGCTCAGCAACACCGGCCACACACCCGCGTCTGTGCCGATCCCGACCTCGATCATCGAGCGCGCACCCTCGGCCGAGCTGCGCGAGGACCAGACCGACCAGGATTCACTGCCGCCATACGAGCTACTCGACCGCATATTGCACGGTTACATCGAGCTCGACCGCAGCCGCGAGCAACTGGTCGCCGAAGGCTTGCCGCGCGCGGATGTGGAGCGAGCGGCGAGACTCGTCGACCTTGCCGAGTACAAGCGCCGCCAGGCCCCCCCAGGAATCAAGATCACCGAGCGCGCTTTCGGGCGCGACCGGCGCATGCCGATCACCAACGCCTACCGTGGCTGAGATGCGACGAGTTGTCGCGATCTTCGTTACCTGCGCATGCGCGCTGGCGCTCGCCTCCTGCGGGAATACTCTGCAAGACCAGCCGATTGGCCCGCAGCCGCTGGAGTCGGTACTCGTCAAGAGCCGCTTCCCCGTCTACTGGCTCGGCCTCAGCTTCCACGGCATGCAGATCACCAGTGTGGCGATCGACCCGAGCGAAGCCGTCACAATCCGCTATGGCGATTGCGTGCTCGGCGGCCAGTACACGTGCGTGACGCCTGTATCGATCGTGACCTCGCCCGACAGTAGTTTCGTCCCTGGGGCCAACGTCGTGAGGCCGACGGTGTCGTTGCGCGGCGTGAGCGCAAGCTCCGCACAGGGCGGCTCGACGCTAGCGATCCCTACGGGGAATGTGGTCGTGAGCGTGTTCGGCCGGCACGCAACGCTTGCCAGGGAAGCAGCCGAGACGATGGCGCCACTGAACACGACCGGGCTACCTCTGGCACCGCTGCCCGCGGCACTACCCGACAATGGCTTTGGCAGCGCACCGCTGTCGATCCAGGTGCCGGCCGGCGTGAGCGTGCCGCGCGGCCCTGGCGCATAGCCCGCCGCCCCTGTGGATCGTCTGGTGGTGTAGTTGCCCAAATGAGCAATCCAGAGATATAACCTCTAAGTTGTTGCGCGGGATTTGCGCAGGATTATATAACTTTTAGGTTATATTCCGGTATCGCCTAATCCGGGACCAAGGCATCACGCGTCTGACATGGAGCAGGCCGCCAGCCGTCCTCACCGGCACCCGGACCCGCCCGGCCGCTCCATCCTGTCTAGTTGGGCAGCGGTCGAACGGCGATCGTCATGCGCGTGATCGCGCAGGTACGACCCTCGTCGTCACTGAAGCTAACGTCCCACAGCCAGGTTGTGCGCCCGCGGTGGATGCGCATGGCGTGAGCGTGCACAGTGCCCGATGTCACCGGGCGCAGAAAGCTCGTGTTATTAGACATGCCCATCGCCATGCAGCCTTCATCGAGCACGGTCATGCCGGTCGCGATCGAGGCGATCGCCTCCGCTACTGAGGCATAGACGCCACCGTGAACGAGTCCCGCCGGCTGCTTGTGATCGTCGCGAACGACCACCTGAGCGCGCATCTCGGTCTCCGAGCACTCCAGCAACTCGAGCCCATAGAGACGGTCGAAACCGAGCAAATGCTCGTTGATCTGTGCGGCTGGTGGGATGGCCATCGGCCGGCCACGATAGCCTAAGGGCGGCGCTTGGTGTCCGACAGGGGACCGGACCGCTTCTTCACATGACAGAGCTCGACCGACTGCCACCCGACCAACGTGCCGTGCTCTCGCTCGTACTCGATCGCGGCAAGAGCTACGCCGAGGTAGCCGAGCTGCTCGGTATTCCGGAGAACGCCGTGCGCGACCGGGCGCACACGGCACTCGATGCGCTCGCCGACGATGTTGCCACCCCAGGCGGCTCGCGCACAGGGAGCGGACGTGGCGCGAGGCCGGGCACGGAGAGTGGGCTAGGCGCGAGGCCGGGCACGGAGAGCGGGCTAGGTGAGAGGTCTGGCGCGGCAGGTGCGACCGCCGCATCGAGATTCACTGCCGCAGGGGTCGGACCCGGTTCGGCAAGGGCAGATGCTGCCGCCTCGAGTGCGCCACCACCACCTCCACGGGAGCCACGCAGCCCGCAGGCTTCAGCGGGCTCACGGCGGGCAGGAGCGCTATTGCTCGGCGCGATCGTCGTGGTGATCGTCGTCGTCGTGGTACTCGTCTCAAGCGGCGGCGGGAAAAGCTCGACACCGACGACCACAGCCGCCGGCGCGACCACGACCACGACGGGGACCGGGACCGGGACCGGGACCTCCTCGACCTCGACGACGAGTGCCACGAAGCCGAAGCTCGACAGCACGATCCGGCTCAGCTCGCCCGAACAATCCACGAGCGCCACCGGCGTCGCCTACGTGCTCTCCGATGGCAGCAGACGCGCGTTCTATGTTTCCGCGCAAGGCCTGCCACCATCCTCAGGCTTCTTCTACGCGGTATGGCTGTACAACTCACCATCGAACGCCGAGCCGCTCGGCCGCGCCTCAAGCGTGAGCTCGAACGGGCGCATGCAGGGCGGCAACCCGCTGCCGAGCAACGCCGGCGACTACGCCAAGTTCATCATCACGCGCGAGACGAGCACACACCCGAAGGAACCGGGGCCGACCGTGCTAAGTGGCGCCTTCACCCTGCACTAAATCGACTGGAACACGGTAGACCCCGCGACAGGTCGCCTTCCAAGCCCGGGTCGATCTAAGATCCCGCCCCGATCGACCGGCCGCGCCGGGTAGGACCTCCCAACCCCGCCCGATTCGCTGCCGTGGCCGACAGCACTCAGGGCAAGAGCTTTCCCGGGTTCATGATGCCGGCAGGGTCGAGCTCTGACTTCAGCGCACGCAATGCGCACATGCCCGTGCTTCCGATCTCCTGCTCCAACCATGGCGCGTGATCGCGTCCCACCGCGTGATGGTGGGTGATCGTCCCGCCCCCGTCTACGATCGCCGCGCTCGCCGCTGCCTTAGCCGCCTGCCACTGCTCGATCTCCTGACCCTCGCGTTGGCGGGCGATGAACGTGAAGTACAGCGAAGCCCCAGTCTCGTAGAGGTGCGAGACATGGCACATCACCAACGCGGGTGTTCCCTGCGCACGCAGCGCGCCCTCGATCGCTCCGGCAACGCTCCTGTGCAGTTGCTGCACGTTCGACCAGCGCGTAGCTGTCTCGAGCGTCTCCACCAACACACCGTGCGTGAGCAGCTCGTCGCGCAGGTATGGCGCCGAATAACGCGAGGCAAGCCACGCGTTGCCGGGCGAGCGCCCCACACGCAGCCCACCCGCGGCTCGCACGATCTCGGTTGCCGCCGCACGTCGCACGCTGAGCTCCGCGGCGTCACCCTCAAAGCCGAAGATGGCCAGACAGCCGCCGCTGTAGCCGCGCATGCCGAGATAGGCCCGCTCGAGCCGGCCCTTCGCCCCACCTGAACCTGCCAGCGCAAGCGACATGCGCGTCTCCTGCTCGTCCGAGAGGCGCGCCACCTCAGGCGTACAGCGACTTTGGGCAAGCTCGCGAAAGGCATGCACGCCCGCCTCGAAACTCTCGAAAAACACACCTTCATAGATGCGTGTGGCGGGAGCTTTACGCACGCGCAACGTCAGCTCGTCGATCACCCCAAGGGTCCCCTCCGAACCGACTGCCAGTTCGCGCATGCCCGGGCCCGCAGCACTAGCCGGAAAAGGCCCCAGCTCGATATCGCCGGCCGGAGTGACCATGCGCAGACCATGCACCATGCGCTCGAAGCGTCCGTAGCCGCTCGAGGCCTGTCCGGCTGAACGCGTAGCCGCACAGCCACCGAGCGAGACATACTCGAAGGACTGCGGGAAGTGACCGAGCGTCAGCCCGCGCGTGCTCAGCCAGTCCTCCAGCTCACGTGCTCTGGCGCCCGCCTGGACAGTGACCATCCGCGAGCTTTCGTCGAGCTCCAAAATGCTTGTCAGGCGGGCCGTGTCGAGCGCCACCACCGCACGATGAGAACCCCGCAGTGGCTCCACGCCGCCGACCACGCTCGTGCCACCACCGAACGGAACGACCGCCAGCGACTCGCGCACACACAGGCTCAGCAGCGCACGCAGCTGCTCGCGCGTGGAGGGATAGAGGACCGCGTCGGGAGCACCGAGCGGCCGTCCGGCGCGCAGCCGCACGAGGTCGGGATAGCCCTTGCCGGCGGCGTGCAAGACGCGGTCGCTGTGATCGTCGCGCACATGCGCCGCGCCAAGAATCTCGCGCAGGTTCGCAAGCGCGTTGGTAGAGATGGATGAGGGTTCGAGCTCGACGTGTTCGAGCGCGACGGGCGGAGACGGACGAGCAGCAAGGCCAACCGTCTCTCCTAGAAAACCCAGAGCGTGCGCCGGCAGACCCGGGGGATGCAGGGGATCGCCCCACCCCCACCAGCGCATCCGCTCAGTGGCCAACGATCCGCTCCAAGCCATCCAGCGCCTCGCCGATCGTGGAGTGTGCGGCGCGCCGAACCAACGGGCTGCCAAAGCGAGAGATCCCCGCAAGCCACGACCCGCTGCCCGGTCTGCGCGAGAAGCCTTGCAGCTCCTGGCGCAGCTCGATTGTCACCTCGGTGGCGGGGCTATCCCCACCCTGCCCCTCGGCGATGGCGATCTCCGTCTCCGCACTGCGCAATACGCGCGCAAACGGCGTGTTCTCGACCACTTGGGCCCAAACGATTCGTTGTCGATCGACCTGCTCCAGCAACCTGAAATCGGCCCGCACGATTTTTCCGCTGGGACCCGTCAGCACCTCGGTAAAGGCATCTTGCTCAACGGCCTCGACCCTGCTCACGCGCGGCCACCAGCGTGGCAGGTGGTGGGGATCGCCGAGCACTTCCCAGAGATCTTCGGGCGAAGCGTCAATCGTGCGGGTGCGCCGGACCGTGGGCATGGCTTACGCCTCGTAGGAGAGTAGAGCGTGGGTCTGGTGTGGGGAGAGTCTCTCGCGCCCACCCAGGAACGCCAGCTCGACCAGAAACCCACAGCCGACGACAACCCCACCCAGGCGTTCGACCAGGTCACACAGCGCTCGCGCCGTGCCCCCAGTGGCCAACAGATCGTCATGGACCAGTACGCGCGTACCGGGAGTGATCGCGTCGCTGTGCAGCTCGAGCCGATTCAAGCCGTACTCCAGCTGATACTCGGCGCTGACCGTCTCGTATGGCAGCTTGCCGGGCTTACGCGCCAGGACGAAGCCGGTGCCGAGCGCTAGCGCAAGGGCCGGCCCCAACAGGAAGCCGCGTGCCTCGGCCGCCAGCACGCATTGCGCATCGAGCGGGCGCGCATACTCCGCGAGACTCTTGACGGCCTTGGCAAGCGCCGCGGAATCGGCCATCAGCGGCGTGATGTCCTTGAACAGGACACCCGGCTTGGGAAAGTCGGGGATGTCCCTGATCAGTGCGCGCAGGTCCGCTGTCGCGCTCACCTTACGATCTTGCGTAGATCGCGTACCAGTAGAAGGTGCTTGAGATGCGTGGTGACCGCCGCCAGGTTCTCGAGCGCATCGACGGCATCCTTGCGACGCTCAGGATTGCGCGAGCGCAGCGCCGGCGCGAGGATCTGCTGCAACAGGCTAGCCTCGCGGTCGGCTGAGGAGCGGAACACGCGCAGATTGCGCCCACCCACGCCGTAGCGTGCAAGCTCCGAGACGGCACCGACGATCTCGCGCTCCGTCTCGTCGAAATAGCGCACCCCACCTCGCATCTCGCCCTTGACCACGCCGTACTCTTCGAGCTCCCGCACCAGCGTCGCCTCCGCGCCGGTCTCCTCCAGCACGTCTTCAAGCGTATAAAGCGCCCCCTCCTGCTCGCGCACGCTCATACTCGTGTGCCAAGCGCGCTTGCCACCTTCGCGCCCCGCGGGACGGGGAACCTGCATGTCGCCCGCGCGCCCGGCGGCAAGCTCCTGGCGGATGACCCTCAACGGCAGAAACTCGTCACGCTGCATCCGCAGGATCGTGCGCAAGCGCGCGACGTCGCTCTGGGTATACAACCGGTAGCCGCCAGGCGTGCGGCGCGGCGTCAACAGCTTCTGGTCCTCCAGATAGCGGATCTTGGAGATCGAGATGTCGGGAAACTCCTGCACGAGCGCCTTGCAGACTGCGCCGATCGTCAATGCCTTCTTGGGTGTGTCGGCGCTCGCTCCGTTGGCCGTCTCACTCGTGGGAGTCTCGATTTGCGAAGTGCCAGCCATCAGCGTGCGTGGTAGGTCAGCTTGTACTTGCCGATCTGCAACTCGTCGCCCTCCTCAAGGCGATGCGAGTCGATCCGCGAGCGGTTCACGTACGTGCCGTTCAGCGACCCGCAGTCGTCCAGGTACCAGGTGTCACCGCGATTGACCAGCAGAGCATGGTCGCGCGAGACGGTCACGTCGTCGAGGAACACGTCAGAGTCCGGGCGCCTGCCGATGCTCATCCGCTCGCGATCGACGGGAAAGCTCTCGCCCGCACGCCCTCCGCCGGCACGAATCACGAGCGCCGGCCCGTGCGCGGTCACCTCGCCGATCTCCACCGGCACCAGCTCGCCGGCGTCGTCGATCCGGTAGGTAGCGGTCACCGGCTCGCCCGCGGGCCCCTCGCCACGCGGCAACAGCGCGCCGCAGCGCGGACAGTAGTTGGCGCCCTCGTCGCTGAGAAAGCCACACTCGGTGCAATGCAAAGCCACGAGCTACCTACAGCTCGTCAGTTGAGACTCCGCCCGCGCGATTGGCGAGAATGTCCGACAGGCGCTTGACGTCGTCGCCGGTGATCGCCACGTCGCCGTCCTTGTGCTGCTCGCGCAGACGACTCACCAGCTCGGCCCGGAGAATGTCGATCTTGCCGTGCAGAATGCGTCGTTTGTAGGAGATCTCCATCTCCTCATCGGTGAGCTGGCGGATCACATCCTTTAGCTCACTGTCGCTCATCGAGCCGAGATCGGGAAACGTGTCCATCGCGAGCACTCTCCTCTTGCGCAAGGATGCAGGTCTGAGCTGCCGGTCATGCTGCCATGCTGCTGCTCCAGTATAGACCAAAAGGTAAAGCTGAGCTTGAGAGTCTTCAAATTGAAAATGACGCGCTCGGAATGGGTCGCGGCGGCGCTGATCGTCCTGATCGTGATCGCCGGCGGCGTCGCCCGCAACACGGCGATCGGCACGAACACACATCTCTCCGCCGATGAGAACGGCTACGTCGGCAACGCCAACAGGATCCTCGCCGACGAACGCTACGCCACCTTCAAGTGGCCCCCAGGAACCTCGATCGCGTTTGCGGTCGCGACGCGACTGTCCGGTCACCACTCGCTGAAGCTCGCCACGCACGCCTCCGGCCCGGCGCAATACACACAGCTGGCGGCAGGCGTGCTCACGCTCATACTGGTGGCGGTGCTCGCCTGGGTCTTCGCGGGGCCGTGGGCGGCGGTGATCGCCACAGCATTGGTAGCAAGCTACGAGCCGCTGATCGAGGCCACGCGCACTTTCCTCTCAGAGCCAAGTGGTGCGTTCGTGCTGCTCGCCTCGATAGCCGCCGCGATGCTCGCCCGCTCGCGCTACGGCAGCCGCAACGAGCTGTTGTGGCTGTTCGGGGCCGGCGTCATGGGCGGGATCGCGTGCCTCACGCGTAGCGACATGGCGATCGGCATGGGCGTGATCGCACTCGCACTCGCGTTCAGCGGGCGACCGGGCTGGCGCACGGGCCTGTTGCGCGGCGGCGTGTACCTCGTGGCCCTGATGCTCGTGCTCTCCCCATGGTTGCTCTACGCATCCAGCAAGGAGGGCCGCTTCGTGCCGATCACCACCGCCGGCCCCGACGCGTTCTTCATCGGCAGCTACCTGCCGGGCAAGGGCGAGCTGGTGCCGACAGAGGAGAAGCTCGCGCCCGAAGTCTGCCGCCACTTCCCCCAGGACTGCGGCCGCTACTGGCAGCAGAGCTCCGCCCCGGTCTTCCGCTTGATCGAAGCGCATCACCCCGGCATGTCCGAGAACGCCGCCGTCAACGAAGAAAACCTCAACAATGTCCGTAAATACGCGCTGGGCAAACCGGCGGCGTTCGCCTCGATGCTGTGGAGCAAGTTCTGGAAGATGTGGACTGTCGCGTGGACAGGCGGCAACGGCACGTACCATCCAGACACGAGCCCAGCCCAGCACAAGATCTATCTGATCTTCGCGGTGCTCGGCTTGCTAGCCGGTATCGCCCTGACACGCCGCCTGATACTCACGATGAGCGCGGCCGTGCTGCTGGCAATCGCGGCTTTTGCGACGCCGTTCAACGACCAGCCGCGCTACAACGTCAGTCTGATGGCGCTCTTGCTGTGCGCCGGCACTATCGGGGCTTGGCTCGCGGGCGAGAGGCTGCTCGCTATGTGGCGCGAGCGCGCAGCTGTTCGCGCCCCGAGCGCACGTACAGCGCACTCGCCGTGAGAGCAAGCACAAGCCCGATGTAGAGCAGCACTTCGGCGAATGTGCCAAGGCCACACATCGCAAAGAACAACGCACCCATCAAAGGCGCTACACCGACACGTCCAGGCCAGTTGATGCGCAGCTCCACGCCGTGCTTCAGCCCATAGCGCCCTAGCGCGACCATCGACAGCTCGCGCGCCACGAGGATCGCGAGTGCCCAGCGCGGAAGCAGATCGAAGCGCCAGCAAACCACCACCCCGCTCACGACAAGCAAGCGATCGGTCACAGGATCCATCAGCGCGCCTAGGCGGCTGTATTGGCGCGTCACCCGCGCGGCGATTCCATCGGCGTAATCGCCCCAGCCGATCACGGCGAACAGCGTCGCCGATAGGGCGTCCACCCCATCGCTGCTCGACAACGCCACGACAAGAAATACGGGGATCAGCGCGAGTCGGGCGAAACCGATTGCATTGGGAATCGTCCAAGGCCGCAGCGGCTGGCCGGCGAGCGTCTGCGGCGGCGGCGGTCCGGAGCGATCCAGGCCAACCAGACGGCGAAGTGTTAGGGGGTGCTCTGGCACAGCTCGTCCAGCGCCCGCAATAGCTCTGCCGGCTCGCCGCCGAGCGGCAGACCAGGGCCGGGCTCGCGTCCGCGGCGCAGCTGCACCTCGATCTCGCCCGACTCCAAGCTGCGCCGCCCCACGGTCAAGCGCACGGGACAGCCGAGTAGCTCGGCATCGGCGAACTTCTCTCCAGGCCCAGCTTCGCGATCGTCGTAGAGAACATCGACACCGCCGGCGAGCAACGTCTCATAGAGCGCGTCGGCCGCGTCGCGCTCGGGTGTGCCAGGGCGGCCCACGGCAACAAGGTGCACGGCAAACGGGGCAAGCGCTTTGGGCCAGGAGATGCCGTGCTCGTCGGCGAACTGCTCGACGGCAGCGGCCACGATTCGCGCCGGCCCGATCCCGTAGGAGCCCATCCAGATCGGCAGCTCCGCACCATGTTCGTCGAGGTACGTGGCGCCCAGCGGCTCCGAGTAGCGCGTACCCAACTTGAAGATGTTCCCGATCTCGATCGCCGGCTCAACCGTCAGCTGCTTCTCGCCGAGCATGTGGGTCTCCCCGTCCTTGTGATAGTCCGGGCTCTCCTTGACCACCTCCATGTTGGCGGCATACCCGTCGCCGAGCGCGACGTCGTCCTCGCCGGCCGGGCAGGGCGCCATGTACTCGTGCGCGCCGAGCCCGCCCATCACGCCAACGTCCGACTCGACGCGATAGAAGCGCAACCCGGTGCGCTGCATGATCTGATCGTAAGCACCAACATGCAGCGCGTAGCGCTCCTCCAACCCGGCCTGGTCGCGGTCGAAGCTGTAGGAGTCCTTCATCACGAACTCGCGCGTACGCAAAACCCCAGCACGCGGCCGCGCCTCGTCACGCTCCTTGACCTGGAAGTGGTAGAGGATCAAGGGAAGGTCGCGATAGGAGTTGATCGTTTGGGCGGCGTGGAACGTAACCGCCTCCTCGTGAGTCAAGGCAAGCACGAGCTCTGAGCCCTTGCGATCTTGCAGCTTGAACAACTCCTCGATCCCAAGCCGCCCGGTCTTGCGCCAAAGCTCGGCGGGTTGCAGCACCGGCATCAACATCTCGCGCCCGCCGATCGCGTCGATCTCCTCGCGCACGATCGCCACCACGCGCTGATGGACCTTCCAGCCGGCCGGCAGCCAGGTCCATATGCCTGTCCCCATCTGTCTAACCAGCCCAGCACGCACCATCAGCTTGTGCGAGATCGCCTCGGCGTCGGCGGGCGCCTGCTTCTCGGTGGGCAGTAGATACTCGGTCAGCCTGGTCATAGCTTGGGACGGCATCCTACGCGTCCTTCAGCTCCTGGGGGTGTTGCGCGAGGCAAAGCGGGGTAGCCCAAAAAATCGAAGTCGTGTGCGCAGCGCATTCGTTCACGCCCCGAGCGCCGTGGCGCGCTATGAATTACATCCAGCACTCGTCCCCAACCCAAGGAGCACCGATGGCCTACTCCGTACCGCCGCTTCCCTACGCATACGACGCGCTAGAGCCGCACATCGACAAGCTGACGATGGAAATCCATCACGACAAGCACCACCAGGCCTACGTGGACAAGGTCAACGCCGCGCTCGAGGGCACGCCATTGGCTGACGCGCCGATCGAGGACGTGCTCAAGGATCTCTCGCAGGTACCCGAGGCCAAGCGCACCGCGGTCCGCAACAACGGCGGCGGCCACTACAACCATTCCCTGTTCTGGGAGTCGATGTCAGCGGACGGCGGCGGCGAGCCCGACGGTGTCCTGGCGGAGGCGATCTCCTCGACGTTCGGCTCCTTCTCAGACTTCCAAGCCAAGCTCAAGGAAACCGGCGTCAACCAGTTCGGCTCTGGCTGGTCGTGGCTGGTGCACGACGGCTCCGGGCTGGCAGTCCTCGGCACCCCCAACCAGGACAACCCGATCTCGACGGGCAGCACCCCACTGCTCGGCGTGGACGTGTGGGAGCACGCCTACTACCTCAAGTACCAGAACAAGCGTCCCGACTATCTGGATGCTTGGTGGAACACGGTCGATTGGAGCAAGGTCGCCGAGCGCTTGGCAGCAGTCTCCTGATTCTGTTGTTGTGCCCCTCGCGCATAGCGCGAGGGGCCGACTGGCGCATGCGCCAGTCGGAAGACACGCCGCATGCGGCGTGTCTCGGGAGGGCACATGTGCCCTCCCGCCGGCGGCGCATGCGCCGCCGGAACAGCATCGGTCAACTGCGGCTGAAGCGCCGGCCGGCGACAGGCGAAGCCGCCTCGTCCAGCGTCACACCATTGCCGTTCGCGGTGCCGGCAGGCTGCAGCATCGACTCGAGCACGGCGTCGGCCTCGGTTTCCTGCTCGGCGGCTGCCGCCTCCAGCGCCGCCAATTTCTCCGGCGTCATCGCCGTGGCATCCTCATTTGCCGCGAGCCATTCGCGTGCCTCGGCCGCTTCGCGCTCGTCGCGCTGAACGGTCTTGCCGGCAGCGTAGTAACGGTCGATCTCCTTGAATAGCTCATCCACCAGCTGCTCGGTAGGAACCTTCTTCAGGGGCTCACCCTTGGAATAAATCATCCCCATGTCCTTCGCGCCGGTGATGCCGAAGTCGGCGTGCCTGGCCTCGCCGATGCCGTTGACCGCGCAGCCGAGCACTGACACCTCGATCGGATCCTCATACGCTTCGAGCCGCCGCTCCACTTCCACGACCACGGTGTCCATGTCGAACTGCAGCCGCCCGCAGGTAGGGCAAGCGATCAGCACGGGCCCCTTCTCGCGCAACTTCAAGGCCTTGAGAATCTCCCAGGCGACCTTGACCTCCTCCTCGGCGTGGAAGGTAGAAAGCGAGATGCGAATCGTGTCGCCGATGCCGTCGGCAAGTAGCGTGCCAAGGCCAACGGCCGACTTCAGCGAGCCCGACCACTTGGTGCCGGCCTCGGTTACCCCAAGGTGCAAGGGATAGGGAATGCGCTCGGCCAGCATGCGATTGGAGGCGATCGTGTTCGGGACAGATGTTCAACTTCATCGACACCTTGAAGTTGTCGAAGTCGAGGCGCTCCATCAGCTCAACCGTCTCAACAGCGGCCGTCACCAGCGCCTCGACGGGATTCTCGTACTCCAGGTCACGCAGATGCTTAGGCAGAGAACCGCTGTTAACGCCAACGCGCAGAGGAGTCCCTGTCTGCTTGGCAAGGGCGATCACCTCGGCCACCTTCTCGGGCCCACCGATGTTGCCAGGATTCAGACGCACACAGTGCGCCCCGGCTTCGATCGCCTTCAGAGCAAGCGTATGGTTGAAGTGAATGTCGGCGATCACGGGAATCGGCGAGTCGAGCACGATCTGCTTCAGCGCCTCGACATCTTGCTCGCGTGGCACCGCCACCCGCACGATGTCGGCCCCGGCGTCGGCCACTTTGCGGATCTGCTCCATCGTGGCCGCGAGGTTCGCCGTCTCGGTCTTGGTCATCGTCTGCACGGCCACGGGCGCCCCGCCGCCGATGGGTACGGGCCCGACGTGGATCTGACGCTTAGAAGCCATGGCCATATTGTAGGTGCGAGGCCGTAGGCGATCTGTGAAGCTCGCGTTTAGCGGCTGCGCACACGCGTAAGCTGCGAGCAATGGCAGCCAATAAGCACCCATCGCACGACGTCTACGCGACCGCCCGAGGCCCTCTGGCAAGACTCGCCTCCCCCCTAGCTGCCGGCGCGCGACAGCGCCGTCACGAGCATTTTTTTGCGATGTGCGGGCTTGCTGAGGACGCACGGATACTGGATGTCGGCTGCGGCGCGTTGGGCCTGCGCGCACTCGAGCCCGAACTCGACATCACGGGCGTGGATATGGCCGAGCGCCGTGATTACCCGGGCCGTTTCGTGCAGGCGGATGCAGCGGCAGGCCTGCCCTTCGCCGATGACGAGTTCGACCTCGTGTACAGCTCGAGCGTGATCGAGCACGTCCCACCAGCGCGCCGCGAGGCATTCGCAAACGAGGTACGCCGGGTGGGTCGCGGCTGGTTCGTGCAGACCCCGGCCTTGTCCTTTCCGATCGAGCCGCATTCGCTGCTGCCGTTCGCCCACTGGCTACCGACGGCGTTGCGCCGCCCCTACTGGCGACTGGGCGCCGCCGGCGGCTGGGAGGACATCTCACTGCTCTCGCGCCGAGAGATGGAGGCGCTGTTCGGCAGGTCTCTTCCAGAGCGTATCGGCCCGCTGATCAAGAGCTGGGTATGCGTGCGGGCACCGAGCGAGCAGTCCGACGCGTAGGGATGCGCTCTCCGCTTGCGAGATGCACCCTCCGGGTAAGAAGGCACATCCTCCCCGTGCGAGGCGCACGTGTGCAAGGCCAGGTCCCTGGCTGAGGACGAGTCCTAACCGCCCAGGTGGACGATGTCATTGTGGACACCACTTACGACCAAGAAAAGCAGCAGCACGATTCCGACCGAACTGAAGCGCCACATCGCGGTCAGCGACACGCGTCGTCCGCGCAACTTCTCAGCCACCGCCCAGAGCACATGCCCGCCATCCAGCGGCAGGAACGGGAACAAGTTGATCACGGCCAGCGCCAGCGACACGAAGCCAAGGAACACGAGCGCATAGCCGGGCCCGGCGACGACGGCTTCCTGGGCGATCTCGGTGATCCCCACGATGCTGTGGAATTCTTTGCGCACCTTCGAACTGGTGAACGCCTTGCCGATGTTCGACACCATCGTCGTGGTAGTGCCCCACATCTCCGATAGCGACGTGCCGGCAGCGGAGAAGACGCCGAACGACTTGGCGGTGTAGCTCACGAAGCCGACGAGCATGCGCCTCTCGGGCTTGCTGTAGCGCGGATAGGCGGACACGGTGAGCACGCGCCCGGCGCGACGAATCGTGAGCTTCACGGGCGTCTGCGCCCGGCAACCTTCAGTTGGGACCCCGGCACAGCGATGCGCGGCGATCGCCTTCGTCGTCGCTGCGAGTATCGTGACCGGCCGACCGTCCACAGCGAGGATCTTGTCTCCCGGCCGCAGCACACCATAGGCTGGCTCCCCCTTCTCGACCACCTGCACCGAGGTGCTCGGCACGATCGTTTCCGTCTTCGGGTTCAGGTTCGACAGCGTGACAGCGCCGCTAAGGCTGCCGGTGAAAAGCACCGCCCAGAAGAGCAGAAACGCGATCAGCAGGTTGACGCCGGGCCCGGCAAGGATCACGACGATCCGCTTCCAAGGCGGCTGGTTGTAGTAGGCGCGAGCGGCCACCTCCGGCGCCAATGTCTTGATCTCCTCAGGATTCATCCCGGTGATCTTCACGTAGCCCCCAGCGGGAATCGCGCCGATCATGTATTCGGTCTCGCCACGCTTGATCCCGGCGATCTTCGGCGGAAAGAACAGCGAAAAGCGCTCCACGCGCATCCCGACGGCCTTGGCCACGACGAAGTGACCAAGCTCGTGCAGCACGATCAAGGCCATGATCCCGAGGATTGTCCACACCCAGCTCATGGGTTCAGTTTGGCAGGCGTTGCGGTAGGAACCCGGCGCATGCGCGGTCTGGAGCGTCAAAAACCGGCGATGCCCCCCGCGCGCGCGGGGGGCATCGGCCTTTTTGGTCATCACACGGCCCGCACAATCCCTTCTGCCGGCTCGCCTGGCTCACACGGCCGGCACGATCCCTTCGGCGAGACGCGCCCGGCTGCCACGGCCCGCAGATCCCTTCGGCGAGACCCGCCTGGCTCTCATACAGCCAACACAGCCTCTTCGGCGATGCGCCTAGCCTCGCGGTCCGCCTCATACAGCGACTCAAAGGCCCTGATCGGCCCCCCCGGCAGCACCGAGAGCGTGCGTTCGATCACTTCGGCTATGCCAAGGAACGACAAGCGCCCGGCAAGAAAGGCGTGCACAGCGATCTCGTTGGCCGCGTTGAGCACGCACGGCGCGGTGCCGCCGGCCTGGGCCGCTTCACGGGCAAGGCGCAGGCACGGAAACGCCTCCAGATCCACCGGCTCGAACGTAAGCGAGCCGACCTGTACGAGGTCGAGCGCGGCGATCGGCAGCTCGACGCTGGCCGCGCCGTGCAAGGCATAGGAGATCGCGATGCGCATGTCCTTCGGGCCGATATGGGCAAGCATCGCCCCGTCCGCAAGCTGAACGAGACCGTGGATCAGCGACTGGGGATGCACGACGACGTCGATGCGCTCATAGGGCGTGCCGAACAGGTGGTGGGCCTCCATCAGCTCCAGCCCCTTGTTCATCAGCGTTGCAGAATCGATCGTGATCTTCCCCCCCATCGCCCATGTCGGATGGGCAAGCGCCTGCTTGATGCTTACCTCGGCGAGCTGATCGGAGGAGCGACCACGAAACGGCCCGCCGCTGGCAGTGATCGTCAGACGCTCGACGCTCCCAGGTGGCAGCCCCGAGAGAAGCTGGTGAAGCGCGGTGTGCTCGGAGTTGACGGGCACGATCTGCGCACCGGTCGCTTCGGCGAGCGCCACCACCAGCTCACCTCCGACCACGAGCGACTCCTTGTTGGCAAGCGCGAGATCGATGCCCTCGCCGAGAGTGGCCACGGTCGGGCCCAGGCCGGCGGAGCCCACGAGCGCGTTGAGCACCAAATCGGCGCCCGACTCCACGATAAGGCGTACCAGCCCCTCCGCGCCGCTCAGAACCTCCCCCTCCGGCCACGCATCCGCGGCGAATCGTGCGGCACGCTCATCGACAAGCGCGACCCGCCGCACGCCATGCGCACGCGCCTGCTCCACAAGCGTCTCCCACGAGCGCTCGGCCGAGAGACCGATCAGCTCGAGCTCCTCACTGCGCTCGAGCACGTCGAGCGCCTGGGTGCCGATCGAGCCAGTTGACCCGAGGATGAGGAGGCGCTTAGGAGCTTCAGACATATGCCAACCAGATGTAATAGCCGACAACAGCCGTAAACAGCACCGCATCCAGCCGGTCGAGCACGCCGCCATGTGCACCCAGCAGGCTGCCGGTGTCCTTGGCGCCGGCCTGGCGCTTGACGAACGACTCGAACAGGTCCCCGATCGGCGCGAACACAGCCACTCCCAGCCCGAGCACCAGCGCGTGCGCGCCTGGCAACCATTCCTGGTAGCGCCCAGCGAACCACACCGCCAGCACCGCGCAGGCCATGCCGATGACGAGCCCCTCGACGGTCTTGTTCGGCGAGATGCTCGGCGCGAGCGGACGTCGGCCGAAGAGACGACCGCCGAGATAAGCACCCGTATCCCCCAGGAACGTGCCGACCAGCACGTCGATCACGATGCCATTGCCATGGGGAAGCCCACGTAGCAGTACGGCGTGGGCGAGCCCAAAGCCGATCCAGTAGATGCCCAGCAGTGTGATCGCCATTCCCCCCACGCTCGGACGGCGCTGAGCGAGCGTCATCGCGAACAGGACCGGCAACACGACCGACGCGGCAAGCAGCACTTGGGTCGGATGGGTGGGGCTTCCATACGCCGCGGCCACGATCAGCCCCGCAAGCGCAAGAAAGCCTGCCAGGCGCACTGGGTTGGTGCGCTCATACATGCCGTACAGCTCGTGCATGCAGATGCAGCCGATCACAAAGATGCCGGCCGCGAAGATTGCGCCGCCCTCGATCACGAGAAACAGCGCGAGCGCGATCAACGGCAATGCGAAGAGGATGCGCGAGCCGACGTCCGAGCCACCCGGTCGCCGGGCTGGTCCCGCAGAGCCCGTCTCGGCGTTGGAGGCGGCTCGCGCAGCCGTGCGGAGAGGCGACATGGGGCTAGCGTCCGCCAAAGCGGCGGCGGCGCTCTGAGAACTCCGCCAGCGACTGCTGCAGCGCCTCACGCGAGAATTCGGGCCATAGCTCGTCGCGGAAGACGAGCTCGGAGTAGGCCGACTGCCACAGCAGGTAGTTGGACAGGCGCCGCTCTCCGCTGGTACGGATGATGATGTCCGGGTCGTGCATCTCGGGGGCGTAGAGGTGCTGACGGAACTCCTCCTCGCCACCTCCCTGGAACGCACGTGCGGCGTCGAGGATCTCAGCGCGGCCACCGTAGTTGAACGCAACGAACAGCGTGATGCGCGTATTGGCTTCGGTGAGCTCCTCAGCTGCTCGCATGTGCCCCTGCAGTTCCGGGTTGATGCCCTCGCGCCGGCCGATGAAGCGCATCCGTACGCCTTCTTTGTGCAGCTCTGGGGTTTCGCTGGAGATGCGCCTGGCAAACATCTCCATCAAGCCTTGGACCTCCTGCGGCGGCCGCGACCAGTTCTCGGTCGAGAAGGAGTACACGGTCAGCTCCTTGACGCCGAACTCCGCGGCATCGCGCAAGCGTGCCTTGACGTTGTCGGCGCCGGCGTTGTGACCCTCGTTGACAGGCAGTCCGTGGGCGCGCGCCCAGCGACCGTTGCCATCGGTGATGATCGCGATGTAGCGGGCAGCCGAGCTCTCCTCCGGTGCGCCCGCCTCGTAGCTCTCATCCATCACGTCTTTGGCCCTCCGCCGTGCAAGTGCTTGATGGTGGCGATCGCCACCATCACACCTCGAGGATCTCTTCCTCCTTGGCCTTCAGCACACCGTCGAGATCGGCGATGCGCCCGTCGGTGAGCTTTTGCAGCTCGCCCTCGGCGCGGTGCTCGTCGTCTGAGCCGATCTCGCCCTCAGACTTCTGCTCGCGCAGGTGCTGCATCGTGTCGCGGCGCACGTTGCGAATCGCGATGCGCCCCTCCTCGGCGAGGTTGCGCACCACCTTCACGAGCTCCTTGCGGCGCTCTTCTGTCAGCTCCGGCACGACGAGGCGGATCAGATTGCCGTCGTTGGAGGGGTTCAGGCCGACGTCGGACTCGTTGATTGCCTTCTCGATGTTCTTGATCGAGGACTTGTCGTAAGGCTGGACTGTGATCAGGCGGGCCTCGGGAGCTGAGATCGTAGACAGCTGGTTCAGCGGAGTTTGTGCGCCGTAGTAGTCGACCACGACCCGCTCGAGCAGTGCCGGGCTCGCGCGACCGGTCCTCACCGAGGAGAACTCGTGCTGGGTTGACTCCAGAGACTTGGTCATCCGCTCGCGCGCATCGTCGAGCAGAGCGTCGATCATCTCAGCGGCCATCGTGGCTCCTCTCGTAGAAGGTCATGCGCTTACCAGCGTCCCCACGCGCGCCCCTGAGATTATCCGCGCGATGTTGGTCTCGTCGTCCATGTTGAAGACGTTGAGCGGCATGCCGTTCTCCATGCACAGTGCCAGCGCCGTGGAGTCCATCACGCGCAAGCGTCGCTCGATCGCTTCCATGTGGGTGATCTGCGGGATGAATTGGGCGCTTGAGTCGAGTGCCGGGTCGGCACTGTAGACGCCTTCGACGCCGTTCTTGGCCATCAGGATGATCTCGGCGTGGATCTCGGCGGCGCGCAGAGCGGCTGCTGTATCAGTGGTGAAGAACGGGTTGCCTGTGCCGGCAGCGAAGATCACAACGCGCCCCTTCTCCAGGTGGCGCATCGCACGTCGGCGTATATAGGGCTCGGCAACCTCTGATATGCCCAGGGCAGATTGCACGCGCGTGTCGGTGCCGGTCTTCTCGAGCGCGTCCTGTAGCGGCAGCGCATTGAGCACGGTGGCGAGCATCCCCATGTAGTCGGCGGTCGAGCGGTCCATGCCGTCGGCCGCCCCCTTCATGCCGCGGTAGATGTTGCCGGCGCCAACGACGATCGCGACCTCGACGCCCTGGTCGCGCACGGCGGACACTTGACGCGCGACCGCGGCCACCCGCTCGGGGTCGGTGCCGTAGTCGAGCGTACCCATCAGCGCCTCGCCGGAGAGCTTGAGCAGTATGCGTTTGAAGGCTGGGGAGGGCATCGACGCCAGAGCCTATCCGCTTACTCGTGGCCGGTAGGTCGTGGGCCAAGCAGTCCAAGGACGTAGCCCGCGTGGTGTCCGAAAAAGGGCTTTCAAAATGACCTGCACGCTCAATACCCCCTTGTTTGAACACGAGTGCTTTATTTAGGTACCTAACCTTTAGCTACGCGTTCGCAAAAGGGGGGTATTGGGAGGACCATTCAAAGAGGAGCCACACACATCCGCGTCCACAAACCGTGGACATCCCGCCACACGGCCTGTCTGAAATCCGTCCTAAATACGCGAGCGAACGTGGACACCGCAATGCGCGACGTCCACGGCCTTACTGCCCTACCGCGAAACGCACAAAGCGGCGAATCACGACGTTCTCGCCCGTCTTGGCCGTCAGCTCGTCGCGCAGCTGCTGCACTGTCTTGCCGTCGAACTTGGGGTTGTGCATCTCCTGCTCGAGCAGCACGATCGTGCTGTACCAGGAGTCGAGCTTGCCGGCAACGATCTTCTCGCGGATGTTCTCCGGCTTCTCGGCAGCCTCCTGCTCGTAGATGCGAGCCTCCGCGTCGCGCGCCTCGACCGGCACGTCCTCGCGGGAGACGTACTTGACGGTGGGTGTCGCTGCGATCTGCATGGCGATGTCGCGGGCGAAAGCGACGAAATCGTCGTTGTTGGCGACGAAATCGGTGTTGCAGTTGACCTCGATCATCACGCCGACCTTGGCGCCCGCATGGATGTAGGCCTGGACGGTGCCCTCGGTGGCGGTGCGCTCGCCCAGATCCTGGATCTTCTTGCCCTGCTTGAGGCGCAGGATCTCGATCGCCTTATCGATGTCGTTCTCAGCCTCGGCGAGCGCCTTCTTGCAGTCCATCATGCCCGCGCCAGTGCGCTCACGCAGGGCCTTCACGTCCTTGGCGGATATCTCGGTCGTACTCACGATGCGCTGGTCTCCTCTGCTGGTGTCTCTGCCGGCGCGGCCTCGGCGGGCGCGCTGTCTGCCGGCGCGTTGTCTGCCGGCGCGTTGTCTGCCGGCGCAGGCGCGGCCGGCGCGGCCTCTGTCCGTGTGCTCTCTGCCGGAGCCTCCGAGGCGGCAGAGGTGGCCTCCTTCGCGACAGGCACGGCTGGCTGGGCCTGAGCCGGCGCAGCTTGCTCGGCGGCGGGCTTGGCGGCCTGAGCCGGAGCCTGAGCCGGCGCAGCTTGCTCGGCGGCGGGCTTGGCGGCCTGAGCCGGAGCCTGAGCCGGCGCAGCTTGCTCGGCGGCGGGCTTGGCGGCCTGAGCCGGAGCCTGAGCCGCTTGCTCCGCAGCGGGCTTCGCAACCGGAGCCGGCGCTTGCTCAACAGCAGGCTTGGCGGCCTGAGCCGGAGCCTGAGCCGGTGCGGCCGGGGCCGCCGGTACAGGAGCAGCTGGTGCAGGAGCGGGCTCCGCCGCCTTGGCGGCAGCGGCTTGAGCCGCCGCGGCGGCCGCCTGCTTCTCTGCGGCCTCCTTGGCTGCCTGCTCCTCAGCCTCTCGCTTGGCCTGCTCGGCCTCCCGCTTTGCCTGTTCCTCGGCCTCGCGACGGGCGCGCTCCTCTGCCTCGCGCTTTGCCTGCTCGGCACGTTCGGCGCGAGCCTTCTCCTCCTCGGCGCGGAAGACAGCGTGACCCTGAGCGACGACATCACCAATCGCTTTGGCGATGAGCGCGCACGAGCGTATGGCGTCGTCGTTGCCGGGGATCACGTAGTCGATGCCGTCGGGGTCGCAATTGGTGTTGACCAGCCCGATGATTGGGATGCGCAGACGCTGGGCTTCGCGCACGGCGATCGCCTCGACGTTCAGGTCGATGACGAAGATCGCGTTAGGGGTGCGCTGCATGTTCTTGACGCCGCCGAGGTTGGAGCGCAGCTTGGCGAGATCGGCTTGAGCGGCCATGCGCTCGCGTGTCGGGAGCAGCGCCAGCTGACCCTCGGTCTCATAGCGTTCGAGGTCGTGCAGGCGGCGGATGCGCTGGTTGATGGTTTGGAAGTTGGTGAGCAGACCACCGAGCCAGCGATTGTTGACATAGGGCATGTCGGCGGCCTCGGCGACCTCCTTGATGGCGTCGCGCGCCTGCTTCTTGGTGCCGACGAACAGCACGGTGCCGCCACGATGGGCTATCTGGGCGGCGACTTCTTGGGCCTGCTGCAGAAGCGTGGCGGTCTTCAGCAGGTCGATGATGTAGATGCCGTTGCGCTCACCATGGATGAAACGGCGCATCTTTGGGTTCCAGCGGCGTGTCTGGTGACCGAAATGAACTCCGGCCTCCAGCAGGTCCGCGATTCCAACTTGACTCACGGGTGCTCCCTTATTTTGATCTTGCTTGAGTCCGAGCGGTACGTCGCGGACCCGAGCACGCTTAGGTGCGTGGTTCGGGCAGGGCCGCGTTGCGCAGTCGCACGGCATTGAGATTGGGTACGAAAGCTCAGTCTACCGTCCGCAGCCGGTTTCAGCACCCTCCGAGCGAGTCTGACATCAGATGGCCGCTCCGCCGCGCTGCCGCGCGGCAGCTAGCCGCTGGAACCGGCCTCGGCCTGCTCAAGCGCCTCAAGCAGATCCTCGGGCAGTGGCGAGTTGACCTCGACCGGCTCTCCCGTGATTGGGTGCGGGAAAGCAAGGCGCGTCGCGTGCAGGAATTGGCGCGTCAAGCCGAGACTCGAATCCCACCCACCCGTGCCGTATTCGGGATCGCCGCATACCGGATGGCCGATCGCCTGCAGGTGAACGCGGATCTGGTGGGTGCGTCCCGTGTCCAGGCGCAAGCGCAGCAGCGACACGCCGAGCAGCGAGCGCTCGAGCGTGAAGTGGGTGCGTGCCTCGCGACTTGCCGTGCCGCCGACGGCCATGCGCGTGCGAATCCGCGGGTGGCGCCCGATCGGCGCCTCGATCGTGCCGGTGCGCGCCGGCGGCAGGCCCTCAACGAGCGCCAAATATTCGCGCTCGATCAGGCGTTTACGTAGAGCCTCCTGCAGCAGTCGGTGGGCCTCATCGCTGCGGGCGACCACGAGCAACCCTGAGGTGTCGCGGTCCAGGCGATGCACGATTCCGGGACGATCGGGATCGCCCCCGGCCACACCGCCGACTGTGTCCGTGAGAAGTTGTGAGAGCGTGCCCTCGCGGTGTCCGCGTGCCGGGTGCACGACAAGGCCGGCAGGCTTGTCGACGACCAACAGGTACTCGTCTTCCCAGGCGATCTTGGGTTGCGGCGTCATGTGCGTCTCTCGACGATGCCGCGACGCGACATCATGCGCGCCGCTCGATAACGCTGGGACGCAACGTCACTAGCCCTGCCGCACGATCCCTCGGCGGGAATAATCATTCCCGCTTCTCGACGACGATCAGCAGCAACAGCACGCCGAGCGTGATGCTGGCGTCGGCAAGGTTGAACGGCGGCCAGCCGAGCGGGAACTTGACGAAGTCGGTCACCGAGCCCACGCGCAACCGGTCGATGATGTTGCCGAGCGCACCGCCGAGCAGCATCCCTGTTGGCAGCCAGATCAGGGGCTTGTCGCGGTGGCGCGCGAAGTAGACGAGCAGCACGAGCAGGGCAGCGCCGACGAGTACGGTCACCACGACATGACGACCGGGCAGGAAGCCGAACGCCACACCCTGGTTGCGCGTGTTGACGAGCTGGATGCCAGGCAGCACACTGCGCGTTTCGCCGGGGACGATCGATTTGCGCACTGCGGCCTTCGAGAATTGGTCGAGCGCCACCACGAAGGCCATCACCAGGACGGTCCACAGCCACGCCAGGGCAGCCTGGCGAGGATGCCCGGAGGGACGCGTCTGGGAGAGCGGAGAAAGACGGGCCGTGCGTCTGGCCACTTTGCTCAACCGTGGATCAGGCTGACGAGCAGGTTGCCCACCAGCGACAGCACGATGATCGCAACGATCGGGCTGAAGTCGAATGCTCCGACCATCGGGATGATGCGCCGGAAGATACGCAGGTAGGGCTCGCACACGTCGCGCAGGAAGCCGAGCACTGCGTCGCTTGCGCGTGAGTAGGGCGGGCGCACGCCGAAAGCGAACAAAAGCTGAGTCACGATGTAGAGGATGATCAGCAGCGTGTAGACGTAGATCAGCGTCGAGAGATAGCCGGCGATTTCAGTGCGCGCGCTGGCAAGCACCACGTTCATTGCCGCTGCTCCCCGAGCACCGCGTCGAGCGCGTCGTCAAACGCAGCGCGCAGGCCTCCCCGCTCCAGTGCAGCCAGCCCGCGTGCGGTGACTCCCCCCGGAGAGGTGACCTCGCGACGAACCGCCAGCGTGTCGTAATCGCGCCGGCGCAACAGCTCAGCAGTGCCGGCCAGTGTCGCGGTGACGAGCACCGACGCCTGAGCCGGCGGAATGCCGCGACGCGTGCCCGCGTTAACCTGTGCCTCGGCCACCAGTGCCACGTAGGCTGGGGCGCAGGACATCAGGCCCATGGCAACGTCCACGAGCGAGTCGTCCAGCACTACAAGCGTGCCTAGCTCGGCGAACAGCTCGCGCACCTCTGCGTTGACTGGCGTGTCCGCGAGCCCAGGGTCACGCTTGGGGTCGCTGGCTTGCACGATTGCGCCGCCGCGGACCTCCGCTGGGAGAGAGGGCAGGAAGCGATACACCGGGATGTCTGGATAGGCACTCTTCAACTTCGACAGCGGCGTCGCCGCCAGGATCGAGGCGACAGCCTTGGCGGCGGGCGCGACCTCCGCGGCGATCTTGCCCAGCTGGGTCGGCTTGTGGCAGAGCACCACCAGATCGGCGCGCGCGGCCACCTCGGCGTTTGAGCTGAGCGCCTCTCCCCCCGTCTCTTGCGCCAGCGCCTGCGCACGCTCGCCCACGGGGTCGAAGCACAGCACCGGGCGACCCCATCCGCGCGCCATCGCACGCGCCATGTTGCCGCAACCGATTAGACCGATCTTCATAGGGCAGTCAGGCTACCGGCCCTCACGGCCAGCAAGCGTCAGGACTGGTTGAAGAAGCCCTTTTCGATCAACCGTGCCCGCTCCTCTGCCGAGATCTCGACATTGCGTGGGGTGAGCATGAAGACCTTGTCGGCGATCCGCTGCATACCGCCGTCGAGCGCATACGTTAGGCCGCTGGCGAAGTCGATCAGGCGCTTTGACAGGTCGGTGTCGGCGCCTTGCAGATTTAGGATGACCGGGATCGAGTCCTTGAAC
Source organism: uncultured Solirubrobacterales bacterium (assembly GCA_963844095.1). Classification (GTDB taxonomy): domain Bacteria; phylum Actinomycetota; class Thermoleophilia; order Solirubrobacterales; family Solirubrobacteraceae; genus Palsa-744. The sequence continues at coordinate 482,368 of CAWJND010000005.1, read as the reverse complement.
TTATCGGCGATCTGTTGGGCGTCGTTGAAGGACTTGGGGATGACGAGGTGCACCCGGACGTCGCCGTTGCCGCGACCGACGGGGCGCAGCGTCGTCGTCGGGCGTCCGCGCGGTTCGTCGTCGGCGAAGATCTCGTCGAACTCGTCGCGGCGCCGGCGCGGTGAGAGGCGGCGCACGTTGGGGCGGTCGCGATAGCGGTCGGCTATCTCCTCCTCATGCGGGGGCTCCTCGTAGTCGTCGTGATACTCCTCGGCCAAGCCGAAGTAAACGAGAGCACGGTGCCATGAGTCGCGAAATGCCATTGCTAGAGGGCGTTTTCGTGGAGAACGGGCTTTTCCCTGCTAGTGCCGATGATTCCAATCTTGGCCGGCTGAGCGCTTGGGCCCGTGTTCCTCGAACACTAAGCGTACAACCGCGTGCCGATTCGCACGATTGTGGCGCCCTCTTCGACGGCCACCCTGAAGTCTTGGGTGGTGCCCATCGACAGCTCGCCCAAGCCCCGCTCCCGCGCCAACTCGCGCAACGCGCGAAACCAGGGCCTGTTCTGCTCAGGGTCCTCGGCCAGCGGCGGCATCGTCATCAGCCCTGCGACCGGGAAAGGTGAGCGTGCGATGAAGGCATCGAGTTGCTCGGGAACTATTCCTTCCTTCGCCGGGTCGCCGGCGAGGTTGACCTGGACCAGCACCCTCAGTCCGGGGCGCGCCCGGTCGCTGTGACGTCCGAGCTCGCGCAGAGCCGAGTCGCTGGCCAGCGAATGGATCAGGCGCACGTGTGGCACGATCGCGCGCACGTGTTTGCTTTGCAGCGCGCCAATGAAGTCCCAGCTGAACAGGTCGCCGTGGGCGGCGCCCTTCTGCTGTAGATCCTGGACACGATTCTCACCGACCAGCCCGATACCCGCCTCGGCGAGCACCGGAAGCTCCTCAATCGGCACGTACTTGCAGGCCGCAAGCACCTCGACATCGCGCGGGTCGCGCCCGGTGCGCTCGGCCGCCGCTGTGATCTCCTCGCGCACGGCTGCCAGGTTGGCGCTTACACGCTCGACCTGCAGGCCGTGGATCAGCTGCACCATCGAGCTCCACACCCACAGTCAGGGGAGATCCCGAGTGGGAAAGATCTGGAGCTCACTTGTGGAGAGACCCGAAGCTCACTGGGGGATCCATGCGAGCCCCGCCTGGCGACCGGCCCGAGTCTCTTCGCGGCGATGAGAGAAGAAGCGCTCGTCGCAGATCGTGCAGGCCTCGAAGTCGAGCACCTGCGCCACCCCCGCCTCGATCAGTCTTTCGTGGGCGATCGCACGCAGGTCGATCAGGCGACCGTCACGATGGGCGCCGGCGAAGGCAGCGTGGACCTCCTCTCCGACCTCATAGCAACAGGCGCCGGCGCAAGGGCCGACCACCGCCACCACGTCTCCCCGCCCGCCAACCTCGCGCAGAGCCCGCAAACCCTCTTCGAGCACGCCTGCTGCGAGCCCGCGCCAGCCGGCGTGAAGCGCCGCCACGGCTCCCCGCGCTCCCAGCGCCACCGGGATGCAGTCGGCGGTGAGCACCATCGCCGCCACGCCCGGGGCCGCGAGCGCGTGACCGTCGGCCTCGAATGTCGGCTGGTCGGTCGAGTCCTCGCCCTCGAAGACATTGCCGCCGGCGAATCCTGGACGCTTGCCGTCCGCGAGAACCCTGCCCACGACGGTGCCGTGCACCTGATAGCCGCGCACCAGACGCCGTACACCAAGCGTCTCGCGCAGACGCTCGCGAGTCTCGAGCCCGTGCTCCGCACCCTCTCCACCGACACTGGACATGTTGCCTTGAGCGCGTCCCGTGAAGGTGGCAAGACCGCCTCCTGGCAACTCGAAAAGCTGAGTCGCAAGCTCGCCCGATTGCACGGCGCTCATCGACAACCGCCCTGATGGCTATTTGTCATCACAGGTGGAGTCTCCAGCTCATGCGTATGCGACGGTGGCTCATATCCTCGCCTCCAGCGCGGCGCGCAGCTCGCTCTCGCGGCCTGGCTCGATCCGTTCTTCCAGCAGCAGCCGGTAGGACTCCTCCAGGCGTGCGCCCACCTCCGGGCCCTCCGGCACGCCGGCGGCGAGCAGGTCCTCGCCTGTGAGCTGCAGTGCGACGTGGCGCCGCCGGTTGAGCCACTCGTCGATCAGCTGGACACCGTAGGAGTTCGGACCGTCGCGCAGCTCACAACTCGCGGCGGCGAGCGCGAGCGACTCCACGGGCGTGCCGAGCATCAGCTCGGCTACTTCGGGGAACATCTCCACACCCTCGACGTGGTCGCTTACGAATACCGCGCTGACGGCCATGCCGAACACTCGATCGCCCTCGCCCGCTGGAAGCTCGAGGTCGTAGAGAAAGCCGCGCATCGCCGGCTCTGTCTCCTCGCGGTCGAGCTCGTGGCACAGGCCGAGCAGGAGCGACGCCGCGAGCAGCAGGCGCACCGAGCCGTCCTCGGGCAGGATCTGGAGCGCTGCGCGTGCCAGAGCCTCGTCGAAGCTAACCCCAGGCTGCAACGTGCGCAGGACGCCAAGGCGCTCCAGCTCGGCCAGCGGGCCGAGCGGCTCGGGTTCGGCCAAGGCCAGGCGCAGCTCCGCGCCGAGGCGCTGTCCGGAAAGCGTCTGCAAGGCGCCACCGGCGATCGCCGCGGTCAGCAGGTCGAATGTGTGCGGCTCGATCTCGAAACCCAGGCGTGCGGCGTAGCGCACCAATCGCAGGATCCGCGTCGGGTCGTCGCTGAAGCTTGCATCGTGCAGGACGCGCAGACGACGTGCACTGAGATCGTCGAGCGCACCCTCCACCGAGCGCAGCCGTCCCGCCTGCTCCCCGGCGAGCGCGACAGCGATCGCGTTGATCGTGAAGTCGCGGCGTTCGAGGTCCTGTTGCGCGCTGCCCGGGGCGACCTCGGGCAGTGCGCCTGGAGCCGCATAGGTCTCGCTGCGACGCATCGCGACGTCGATCTCGCCGTCCGGCCAGCGCATGACCGCGGTGTGGAAGCGCTCGTGGTACGTCAGCTCCACCGGCCCGCCGACGTCCCGACGGTCGCCGCCCTCACCTACTTCGTTCCCGTCCGCCGGAGCTTCGATTTCGTCGATGCCCCTCGCGCGCGCGGGGGGCATCGTGTTTGCGACATTCGCAACACCACCCACACGGCCTGCCAACTTCTCGGCAAACGCGCGCATGTCGCCCTCCACCACCACGTCCAGCTCGCGCGGCAGACCACCGAGCAAGATGTCGCGCACGGCGCCGCCGACCAGCTCGACCTCGCCGTCGTGCGCGTGCGCGGCGGCCAGCAGCCGATCACCGCCCGGCAGCTCACGCAAGCGCTCCAAGACACTTCTACCGCTCACGTCCTCGCCGATACTCGTCATCTCCGCTCCGATTGTTGACTGCTCCCGATGCGCTGCCGGCGACGCTGGTCAGTCGATGCGCACCGGAATGCCCGCCGCCGCCAGATAATCCTTGGCCTGCGCGACGGTGTGTCGGTTGTAGTGAAAGATCGAGGCGCACAGCACGGCGTCGGCTCCGGCCTGCAGCGCCTCGACGAGGTGTTGCAGCTCTCCCGCTCCTCCAGAGGCGATTACCGGCACGTCGACCGCCGAGCTGACAGCCGTCGTCAAAAGCAGGTCGTAGCCGTCGCTAGTGCCGTCGCGATCCATGCTTGTGAGCAGGATCTCTCCCGCTCCGCGATTTGCCCCCTCCTGAGCCCACTGCACCGCGTCGCGACCTGTGGAGGTGCGTCCGCCGGCCACATATGCCTGCCAGCTCGGCGGAGCCCCGTTCTGGCCATCCTCACCGGCATCTCCGTCCAAGCCACCTGCCTTGGCGTCGATCGCAAGCACAACGCACTGGGCTCCGAAGACCGCGGCAAGCTCGTCGATCAGCTCCGGGCGCGCAAGCGCCGCTGAGTTGACCGAGACCTTGTCGGCGCCGGCGTCGAGCACCGCCTGGGCATCCTCCACCGAGCGGATGCCGCCGCCGATCGTGAACGGCACGAACACGTCGTCGGCGGTGTCGCGCGCGAGTTTGACGATCGTGTCTCTGCGCTCGTGGGTGGCGGTGATGTCGAGGAACACGAGCTCGTCGGCGCCCTCGCGGTCGTAGTGTGCAGCCAGCTCAACTGGGTCGCCAGCGTCGCGGATGTCGAGGAATTCGACGCCCTTGACGACGCGACCGCCGTTGACGTCCAGGCACGGGATCACACGCTTGTAGTGCACGTGCCTAGCGTAGATGGTCTGGGATTGTGCTACTCCCTCAGTGCGACTTGGGCCTGGGGAATCGTGAAGCATCGCTCGTACAGCGCCTTGCCGACGATCACACCACTGAGGGTAGAGGCGTCCAGGCTCGCCAGGCCTTCGAGGTCGGCGAGCGAGCCGATGCCACCGGAGTAGACGAAGCTACCTGGCACCGCCTCGGCGACGCGCCCGACTTCCTCCAGGTCGGGGCCTTGCAGCATCCCGTCGCGGTCAACGTTGGTGTAGACCAGTTCGCGCGCGCCGCGCGCGGCCAGCTCGCCGATGATCTCGCGCGGGCCGCCGTCGATCGTCTCTGTCCAGCCGGCCGTTGCCACGCGGCCGCCGCGCACGTCGACCGACACGAGCACCTGCCCCGGCCAGCGTTCAAGCGCTTCCCCCAGCAGCGTCTCCTCGGTGAAGGCGGCCGTCCCCAGGATCGCGCGCTCCACGCCGATCGCGAACACGTCCTCGATCGCGCTGAGCGTGCGCAGACCGCCGCCGAACTGGACCGGCACCCCGAGCTCTTTGACGATCCGCCCAACATGGTCGAGGTTCGCGGGCCTGCCGGCCTTGGCTCCGTCGAGGTCGACGACGTGCAGGCGCTTAGCCCCCGCCTGCACCCACTCGCCAGCCGCCGATAGCGGGTCCTCGTCATAGACCTTCTTGGCGTCGAAGTCGCCCTTTGTGAGGCGCACGGCCTTGCCGCCGAGCATGTCGATCGCCGGATACAGGTTCATGAGCCACCCCCCCGCGCGCGCGGGCCACTCGCGCTTGCGGGGTGTCTCACGAGCCGACCGGCACCGAGGCGCGCGTGCAGATGCGCCCGAAGTTGGCCAGCAAACGCAAGCCAGCCGCCGATGACTTCTCGGGGTGAAACTGCACGCCGTAGAAGCTGTCGTGAGCCACGACGCTTGCGAACGGGGCGCCGTAGACGGAGGTTCCAAGGATGTCCTCTGCTGAGCTCGGCACGGGCGCGAAGGAGTGCACGTGGTAGAAGGCGCAGCGCTCGGGCAAGCCGTCGGTCAGCGGCGAGCCTGTGACGAGGCTGACCTCGTTCCAGCCGATGTGCGGCAGCTTCAGCGAGCCGTGTTGCAGCTCACGCACCTCGCCGGCGATCACACCCAGGCCCGGTGTGCCGCCTTGCTCTGTCGAGCGCTCGAAGCCGAGCTGCATGCCGAGGCAGATTCCCAGCACGGGGGCGCCTGCAGCGAGACGCTCACGCAAGAGCTCATCCAAGCCGAGCTCGCGCAGCTTGACCATGCCGCGCGGAAAAGCTCCCACCCCTGGCACGACAAGGCCAGCCGCGGCACGCAGGCGCTCGTGGTCGTTTGTGATGGTCACATTCGCGCCGATGTGCGCCAGCGCCTTCTCGACCGAGCGGCGATTGCCCATGCCGTAATCCACGACGGCGATGTCGACGGGTTCGTCGAGCAGGCTCATGAGGTCAGCGTACCCTTCGTGCTCGGCACGCCGCTCTCAGTCGGGTCGAGCGCCACCGCTTGGCGAAGGGCGCGTGCAAAAGCCTTGAACGCCGCCTCGATCATGTGATGGGCGTTCGTGCCCGTCTCCACCTCCAAATGCAGGGTCAGCTTGGCCGAGTTGGCCAGCGCCCTGAAGAACTCCTCTGTCAGCTCGTGGTCGAAGCCGCCGGTCGAGCCGGGCGGCAGTTGCGCCTCGAACAGTGTGAAAGGGCGACCGGAGATATCGATTGTGCAACTGGCCCGCGCCTCATCCATCGGCACGACCCCAAATCCATACCTGTAAATGCCCGCGCGATCGCCGAGCGCGCGATCCAGCGCCTGGCCAAACACGATCGCCGTGTCCTCGGCTGTGTGGTGGGCACCTGTCTGGAGGTCGCCCGTCACCTGCACGTCGAGATCGAAACGTCCGTGGCGGGCCAGCAGGTCGAGCATGTGGTCGAGAAAGCCGACGCCGGTCTCGCGCGTGCCCTGACCGCTGCCGTCGAGCACGAGCGTGAGGCGCACCTCGGTCTCGGCGGTCTTGCGCTCGATTGTCGCTTCGCGGTTCATGTCGCGTCATTCTCCCGTACCCTGGCCTCCATCGAGCGCGCGTGCCACTCAAAGCCCTCAATACGGGCAATCGGAGCGCCCGCCTTCGCCAACTTCGTGGCTCCATAAGGGTCTATTCTGACTTCCGACATACGGCGACGGAAATGCCTCGGTGAGAGACCGGAGCTGAACCTCGCGGCCCCTCCTGTCGGCAGAATGTGGTCGGAGCCGGCGACATAGTCGCTGAAGGCCGTCGCCGACGCCTCACCTACTAGCAGGCAGCCAGCTGAGCGCACATTGGGCGCCGACCGCTCCGCCTCGACGCCGATGAGCTGCAGGTGCTCAGGTGCGAAAGAGTTGGCGAACTCGACTCCTGCAGGCATATCGGCAACCTCGACTAGCACACAGTCCGCCAGAGCTTCCTCTGGCTCGTCGCGCAGAAGACTCCAAAGAACATCTTCCAAGCGGTCCAACACGTCTCGTGAAGGGGATACCGCTACTACCAAGCTCGCAGGTCCGTGCTCAGACTGGGCCAACAAGTCGAGGGCGGCGGTGTGGAGGTTCGCATCCTCCCCGAGCACGACCATGAGATCACTGGGGCCAGCGAATCCGTCGATGCCGACAATACCAGCGACCTCGCGCTTGGCTTCCTGCACCCATCGGTTGCCCGGTCCGACTATTACGTCCACGCGACCGACCGTTGGCGTCCCAAACGCGAGCGCGGCGATTGCGTGCGCGCCACCCATGCGGTACACGTGCTCCACCCCAAGCAGTCGGCAGGTGCCTAGAACCGCAGGATGGATCTCCCCATCCGGTCCTGGCGGAGAACAGACGGTGACATCGAGTACACCGGCTGCACGCGCCGTGACCACACCCATCACCGCAGTGCTTGGATACGGCGCCATTCCACCCGGCACGTATACGGCAGCCCTCTGTACGGGGACTTCTCGCAGCGTCACACTCTGTCCCTGGTCCAGTAACACCTTCACATCGTTGACCAGACCAGCGCTCGCCACTTCAGCGACGTTCTTAATTGCCACCTGCAGCCCAGCCACCACGTCGAGCGGCAACTGCTCGATTCCCTCGTCCAGTCGCTCCGGCTCAACCAGAAGCGGCAGTGGTCGCATGCCGCCAGTGTCGTACTCCTGTATGAATTCCAGCAGGGCATCGTCACCGTGGTCCTTGACCTTGGCTACGATCTCTCTCACATTGCGCAGAAGGTCAGGCGGGGTGGGCACAATCTGACGCAACTGCCCTACTACCCCTGCCGGTCCGCCGGCCTCCTGCAGCTGCTCCAGGCTCCATCGTTCAACTCGCACGCAGGCGCTCCAACAGCTTGTCGATCTCCCGCGCCCGCAGCTTGTATGACACGGGATTCGCGATCAGGCGCGCCGTGCACTCGACGATCTCCTCGCGCACGATCAGGTCGTGTTCGCGCAGCGTCGTGCCCGTGGCGGTGAGGTCGACGATCGCCTCGACCATGCCCGTCAACGGCGCAAGCTCGACCGAGCCCTTGACCTCCACGATCTCGGCCTGCCTGCCGGTTTCCTCCAGGTAGCGTTCGGCGATGCGGGGATACTTGGTGGCAACGCGCATCACGCCGAGCCGGCGCAAGGCCTCGGCGGCCGGGTCGGGACCGGCCTTGCTGGCCACCACCATCGTGCAGCGGCCGTAGCCCAGGTCGAGCAGCTCGTAGACCTCGCGCCCGCCCTCGCCGCGTGCCGTGGCCTGCTCGAGCAGCACGTCCTTGCCGGTGATGCCGATGTCGGCAGCTCCGGACTCCACGTAGGTGGGCACGTCCGAGGGCCGCATCGTGATTACGCCGATGTCCTCGAACAGCAGCTTGCGGTCGTTTGAGCGCAGCTCGGAGGTGTCGAGGCCGAGCCCGCTCAGCAAATCGACTGTCTCTTTGAACAGGGCGCCGCGTGGGACGGCGATCGTGAGCCCGTCGGTGGCACCGGGAGAGCCCTTGGGGGCGCCCGAGGAGCCCTTGACGGCGTCGGACGGCGTGGCCGTCCCAGCCGGGAGCCCCTCAGGGCCGCTCGATGAACCGTTCGTGGGACAGTTCACAGCAGTGCCCCTGTACCGCGCTCCTCGCCCATCAGGGCGATGTGCAGACGATCGACCCCGAGCGCGAAGCCGACGGCCGGCAGGGGGCGACCGAAGCGGCCGAGCAGCTCGTCGTAGCGCCCACCGCCGCCGATCGGCGTCCCCAGCGCTTGGTCGTACACCTCGAAGACGGCGCCGGTGTAGTAGCCGATGCTGCGCACCAGGCCAAGGTCGAAGATCACACGCGCGGCGACGTCCGGCTCGAGCAGCTGGTGCACTTCGCGCATGTTCGCGACAGCATCAGCGACGACACCCTCGGCGCCGTCCAGCAACTCCGGGCCACCACGACGCTGAGGCACGCTTAACAGCAGTGCCCGATCGGCCTCTGCCAGATCGAGCTGCTTGAGCTCCTCATCCAGCCCCACGAAGTCGCGGTCGGCAAGTGCCTCGAGCAGGCGCGGCCTGGCCTGCTCTGGGACCCCGAGGCCGGCCATCAGCGATGGGAACAGCGAAGCGTCACCGAGGCCGATGCGATAGCCCTCGAGGCCCACCGTGTCGAGCGCCGCGCACAGCACGCCAAGCGCCTCGGCGGTTCCCTGGGGGGCGGGTGCGCCGATCAGCTCGATCCCGGCCTGCAGCAGCTCGCGCGGCTGACCACGCTGCGGGCGCACGCCGCGATAGCAGTGAGCCAGGTAGCAAAAGCGCAACGGCGGCTCTTCTGTGGGATAGCGCGTGGCGACCACACGCGCGATCGGCACGGTCATGTCCGAGCGCAGCACGAGCGCCGCGCCCGACTCGTCAAAGACACGATAGGCGGGCTTGGCCTCAGCCATGTCGGCGCGTGCGAGCACCGACTCGTACTCAAGCGCAGGCGTGTACACCTCGCCGTAGCCGTGGCGCTCGAACACGCCACGCAAGGCGTCGGTGATCGCGCGCACCTCGCGTGTCTCGTCCGGGAGCACGTCCCTGGTGCCGCTGGGTATCGGATGGATCATCGGTCTCGGAGCAGTCGGCTTGAAATTGGCTTGGTCATGTCTCGCCATTCAATCGGACTGCGACGACGAGGTGCATTGCGGGTGGTGCGTTTGCTTCCAAAATGACGATGCCCCCCGCGCGCGCGGGGGGCATCGAGCAAAAAGAGTAGCCGCGCCTTACGCGTGCACTGGCTCTGTGGCGACTCGCTCGATGCGAGCGCCGAGCTCGCGCAGACGCTCGTCGATGCGCTCGTAGCCGCGATCGATCTGACGGATGTTGCCGATCTCGCTGCGCCCTTCTGCACACAACGCCGCCAGCAGCACGGCCATGCCTGCGCGAATGTCGGGTGACTCCACGCGCTCACCGCGCAGGCGGCGGGGCCCGGTCACGATCGCACGGTGCGGGTCGCACATTACGATGTCTGCGCCCATCAAGATCAGCTTGTCGGTGAAGATCAGACGGTTCTCGAACATCCACTCGTGGACCAGGATCGAGCCCGAGGCTTGCGTGGCGAGAGCTACGGCGATCGAGGTCAGATCGGCCGGGAACGCGGGCCAGGGGCCATCTTGCACCTTGCACTTGTAGCCACCGATGTCCGACTGCGCCACGAGCTTCTGTTCGCCCGGGACGATAACGTCGTCGCCGTCGAGCACCGAGCGCAAACCGAGGCGTTCGAACACCAATCGGATGATGCGCAGGTCGCCCGGCACCGTATCCTTGATGCGTAGTTCACCGCCGGTCACGCCGGCAAGCGCCATGAAGCTGCCAATCTCGATGTGGTCGGGCGCGACCGTGTGTTCGCAGCCGTGTAGGCGCTTGGCGCCGCCAACCGCGATCAGATTGGAGCCGATGCCCTGGATGTCGGCGCCCATCTTCACGAGCATGCGTGCCAGGTCCTGCACGTGGGGCTCACAGGCGGCGTTGCCGATTACCGTGGTACCAGGCGTCAGCGCGGCCGCCATCAGCGCGTTCTCGGTCGCCATCACTGAGGGCTCATCCATGAACACGTCGGTAGGGCGCAGGCCGCGGGGAGCGCTCAGGACGATCTCGCGGTTGCACTCCGTGTCCGCGCCCATTGCCCTGAACGCGTCCAGGTGAGGGTCGAGGCGCCTACGACCTATGACATCGCCTCCTGGGGGCGGCATCAGCGCACGGCCGAAGCGCGCAAGCAGTGGACCGGCAAGCAGGAACGACGCTCTGATCTGCTCGGCGAGCTCCGGGTCGATCTCGGTGTCGTGCACGTCGGCGGCACACAGGGCAAGCTCGTTGGCGCCGCGCCATTCGAACGACACGCCGAGCGACTTGAGGATGGCGAGCATCGCGTCCACGTCGCGGATGCGCGGCACGTTGTGCACGACGATCTCATCCTCCGTCAGCAGGCAAGCGGCGAGGATGGGCAGGGCACCGTTCTTGTTCCCGGCCGGGATCATCGTGCCGGAGAGCGGGGCGCCGCCTTCGATGACGAACTTCTCCATGAGCTGAATGCGCCGGCGAGGGACCTCGGTTGGTTCCTGGGTTGAGCGCCTGGCAAGCGTAACAGCCATCTCGATGACTAGTTCGAGCAGGGCGCCTCAGACCCTCCCTCGATCCTGAGCTTCCGCCCCTCTGGGCTCCGCGAGCGAAACCATCTCAAGGACGCGATGCCCCTCGCGCGCGCGGGGGGCATCGCGTCTTTTCGAACTATCAACCTGGCCGACCCGACCCGTGTGGCCGACCCGACCCGTGCCTCACTCGCGGGCGAAGGCCCCGCGCGTGGCCATCCCTAACCTCGGACGGGGTTGCAGCGCAATTATCGTTGCAGAGAGCGAGGCGCAGCAATCGGCTTGGTTGAGCCATTTCGCGGACGTGGACACGGCACATTTCGCACACAAACACCCGTTCGCATGAGTTCCGTCCGCAGGTCTTCGTACTCTACGAACACATGTTCTGTTCATCACGCAAACCCGGAGCGCCGCCACGTCTCGTGAGAACGTTGCAGCTGATCCGCTCTTTCCTGTTGCTCGAGGACGATTACGACGTCGACTGGGAGGTCGACCAGGACGAGTGGGCTATTGAGTCTTCCCCGTACTTGTGGGAGGACTCCGACGGCCAGTGCGATCGCCGCGAGGCTGTGCATCCGCATCGGATGGCTCTACGGAGTCCTCTGGGCGGACGACGTCCGGGGGTTGTTGCGTCTGCAGAGCAGGTCTGTCTATGTCCTGTCGGTGGGCGAGCTCGCGCCGGAGTGTCGCGCGGCTCCTTCTCGCCGGAGAGATCTTGCGCGGCTGTGCCGCGCGGGGTGGGGTCTTCAAGGAACCCCTAGTACCGAATGGGCCTGGTCACGAGGGCCATAGAAACGCCACGAGCCGCCCCTTGGGGCGGCTCGTGTGCGTAAAGAAACCGGCGGCGTCCTACTCTCCCAGGCCCTTGCGAGCCAAGTACCATCGGCGCTGAGGGGCTTAACTTCTCTGTTCGGAATGGGAAGAGGTGTTTCCCCCTCGCTAAAGCCACCGGAAAGGGTCGAGAGACCACGCTTCTCGGGGTCCTTCAAAACTACACAGCGCCACAGCGGGTACCACTACCCCCGAAGGGGCAATCAAAAAAAATCCGTCAAGCCCTCGGGCCATTAGTACCGGTCTCCTTCAGACGTTACCGTCCTTCCAGATCCGGCCTATCAACCTGGTGGTCTACCAGGGCCCTTACTCCCTCTAGGGGATGGGAGAACTCATCTTGAGGCCGGCTTCCCGCTTAGATGCTTTCAGCGGTTATCCGATCCACACGTAGCTAGCCTGCTATGCCCTTGGCAGGACAACAGATACACCAGAGGTGCGTTCATCCCGGTCCTCTCGTACTAGGGACAAATCCTCTCAATTCTCCAACGCCCACGGCAGATAGGGACCGACAGTTTTGTTACTCCCACGTCGAATCGGACGTGAGGGCCAGGGCATTTCTGCCTGACTCTGCATGTCGCCATGCAGCTCGGACTATATCTTCACGAAGGCATCACTCCTCGTGTTCGGCATATAGTCTCTGAGGATTCTGGTTGGCCATCTTTGATGAGCTCTTCCCATCTCACGCTCCGGAACCGACCACCCCCGTTCATCGAGAGCGCCATTTCCAAAAGCCTGACGAAACCGTCAGTAGTGCGATGTTGACCGAGAGCCATCGATCTCACAATCGTTGCGAACTTCTCGAAGTCCTCGTTCTTTGAGGACAAGAGAGGCGACTGCTCAAAGAAAGGAATTACGTGCCCCAGTAGGTCAAGTCGCCGTCTGACAACATAAACCAAAGCACGATCCTTTCTTCCGTTGGACTTGACGTAGCCGCTGCCACCGAATCGCTCGCGTATCAACCACAACACCTGAGCCCTGTCACCGTTCTGGCTGACATGAAACTCAGGAACCAGTTGATACCCGCTACGACTCGATGGATTGCGATTGACGGAGACTGCAAAGCAGCCCTCGCCATCTACATAGCCCGAGATGTAGCCATCCAGCCTTTCCTGCTGATTGTCCGCACCCGACACGTTTTCACTGTAACACCAGATCCGGACGGGATCGGGCGTACGAGTAGTGCGGGATACTCGGAGTTTCCAGCATATAGCCGAATTTATAGACAGCAACGGAATTTACTGTCTCACGACGTTCTGAACCCAGCTCGCGTACCGCTTTAATGGGCGAACAGCCCAACCCTTGGGAGCGACTTCACCCCCAGGATGCGACGAGCCGACATCGAGGTGCCAAACCGGGCCGTCGATGTGGACTCTTGGGCCCGATAAGCCTGTTATCCCCGGAGTACCTTTTATCCGTTGAGCGACGGCACTTCCACTTGCTACCGCCGGATCACTAAGACCTACTTTCGTACCTGCTCGACCTGTCGGTCTCGCAGTCAAGCTCCCTTGCTACCTTTGCGCTCTACGCACGATTTCCGACCGTGCTGAGGGAACCTTTGCGCGCCTCCGTTACATTTTGGGAGGCGACCGCCCCAGTCAAACTACCCGCCTGGAACTGTCCAGCACCCGGATTCACGGAATGCTGTTAGAAGCACAATACACCAGGGGTGGTATCTCAAGGTTGGCTCCACACAAGCCGCAGCCTGTGCTTCAAAGCCTCCCACCTATCCTGAGCAAAATGCACCGAACTCCAATACCAGGTTGTAGTAAAGGTTCACGGGGTCTTTCCGTCTAGCCGCGGGTACTCGGCATCTTCACCGAGACTGCAATTTCACCGAGCCCATCGTTGAGACAGCGCTGAAGTCGTTACGCCATTCGTGCAGGTCGGAACTTACCCGACAAGGAATTTCGCTCTAGCTGTTACTTCCCAGGCCCTTGATATGCACTACCTAGGATTAACTGAGACCTAAGCCTCAGCGGGTCGATCATTTCTGTCGACCTCTGCATGTCGCCATGCAGGCCGGACCATATCTTGCCTACAAACACTGTAGACCCCGGCGTGTGGTCTCTGAGGGGTCAACCCACAAGTGGGCGACTTCCCTGCTGATTGTCCGCACCGTAAGCATTATCACTGCCCACGAGGGGCGAGTAGCTCCGGATACACGGGTTTTCCAGCATACAGCCAGGTTTTACTAAGGCAACGATTCACGAAACCTTAGGACCGTTCCTACTGTTACTACTTAGGTACTTTACCTAAGCGATCCGCTCATTTCTGACGGATTCTCATGGTCGCCCATGAGAGCGGACTATATCATCCCGCAATCGCTCTAGATTGAGGGCTTGGCGTATAGTCTCTGAGGATTCCATCCATCCGATAACGTCTCTTCCCACCTCGGTTCATCCGTTCCCGGAGAGCAAGAACCTGGTGGTAGTCCTGGTCGCTTAGACAACCGTTTGCAAGTAGAGCAACTGCGCTCTTCCACAAACGATAGTCCTCCGCCTTCTCTCCCACGATCGGAAACCGATCGAAGAAGGGAACAACAAGACTGGTGAGATCAGAAAGTCGATTGACCTCCCAATACCAGCCTCCGTTTCCCGCCTTACGCATTGTCCCGCACCTCAGGGTCTCTCGAAAGAGATCCAGCGGCACGCGATCATGCTGTGAGACGTTGAAGGCAGCTGAGAGCTTGAAGCTTCGTCGATAGTCACCGCGCTTGCGGCAAACGATCATGAAGCTTCCCTCTCCCAGCGCGAACCCGGACAAGAAGCTACCGAGCGAGACCTCTATGGCCTCGATGAATGGCCTTTCCTGCTGATTGTCCGCACCTGTCACATTTTCACGATATCGCCCACTTCGGACGGCACTCGTAGTGCAGGATACACGGGTGTTCCAGCATATAGCCAAGTTTTACAACTACCTCGGTCAACTGATAGTTACGGCCGCCGTTTACCGGGGCTTAGCTTCGCTGCTTCGGGTCAAGCCCTAACAACTCCACGTAACCTTCCGGCACCGGGCAGGCGTCAGCCCCTATACGTCGTCTTACGACTTAGCAGAGACCTGTGTTTTTGGTAAACAGTCGCTTCAGCCTATTCACTGCGGCCCCCTCGGGCTGTGCTCGCGAAGAGCCTTCACCCTACTGGGGCGCCCCTTATCCCGAAGTTACGGGGCAATTTTGCCGAGTTCCTTAACGATGGTTATCTCGATCACCTTAGTATTCTCTACTTACCCACCTGTGTCGGTTTTGGTACGGGCACGTTCTTCCTCCCTAGAGGCTTTTCTTGGAGGTATGGCGTTGGGGAGTCGCCGGCTTAGTGCCAGCTCACATCGCACCTCAGGTTATGCGGTCCCGCATTTAACATGGACCACCCCTACATGCTTGTCCCAGGGCAACCATCGCCTGGGGTCCCTTAGCCTGCCTCGTCCCCCCATCGGTCAAACGGAAGATACGTGGTACAGGAATATCAACCTGTTGGCCATCGACTACGCCTTTCGGCCTCGCCTTAGGTCCCGACTAACCCTGAGCAGACGAACTTTACTCAGGAATCCTTGGGTAATCGGTGGAAAGGATTCTCACCTTTCTTTCGTTACTTATGCCGGCATTCTCACTTCCCATGCCTCCACGGCTGGCTTACGCCGCCGCTTTACTGGCATGGGAACGCTCTCCTACCGCGTGATCGGTCCGAAGACCTCACACACCCGCAGCTTCGGTGACTAGCTTGAGCCCCGTTACATTGTCCGCGCTCGAACACTTGACCAGTGAGCTGTTACGCACTCTTTCAAGGATGGCTGCCTCTAAGCCAACCTCCTGGTTGTCTATGCACTCGAACATCGTTTCCCACTTAGCTAGTACTTAGGGACCTTAGCTGGCGGTCTGGGCTGTTTCCCTTTCGACGCTGAAGTTTATCCCCCAGCAACTGACTCCCGGAGTAGACGTAGTGGTCTTCGGAGTTTGCCTGAAATCGGTAACCTGGTAGGGCCCCTTATCCAAACAGTGCTCTACGGCCACTACGTAATTTATCCGAGGCTATACCTAAATATATTTCGGAGAGAACCAGATATCACTGAGCTTGATTAGCCTTTCACTCCGATCCACAGGTCATCCGCCCAGTTTTCAACCTAGGTCGGTTCGGCCCTCCACGAGGTCTTACCCCCGCTTCAGCCTGCCCATGGATAGCTCGCTCAGTTTCGGGTATACCGCCTACGACTATGTCGCCCTATTAGGACTCGCTTTCGCTACGGCTCCGCTCATCGCTTAACCTTGCCGCAGACGAGTAACTCGCCGGCTCGTTATGCAAAAAGCACGCGGTCACAGAACAAGTCTGCTCCCACCGCTTGTAGGCGCGCGGTTTCAGGTACTATTTCACTCCCCTTCCGGGGTACTTTTCACCTTTCCCTCACGGTACTAGTCCGCTATCGGTCACCAAGGAGTACTTAGCCTTGGAGGGTGGTCCCCCCAGGTTCAGTCCGCGTTTCACGGGCGCGGACTTACTCAGGAACGTCTGACAGAAGATCATGCAGTTTCGTCTACGGGACGATTGCCCTCTATGGTGCGTGGTTCCACACGCTTCGACTACCACATGATTTTGTAACTCCTGCCGGGCCGGACACGACCCGGAACAAACGCCCTACAACCCCCAACAGACAACGCATGTCCGCTTACATCTGCCGGGTTTGGGCTGATCCCTTTTCGCTCGCCACTACTCAGGGAGTCTCTTTTGATTTTCTTTCCTCGGGGTACTGAGATGTTTCACTTCCCCCGCTTGTCTTCGCCCGGTCTATGTGTTCAACCGGGGATAACGCCGCATTACCAGCGCTGGGTTTCCCCATTCGGGAATCCACGGGTCATAGGCTATTCAGCGCCTAACCGTGGCTTATCGCAGCCGTTCACGCCCTTCATCGACTCTTGGTGCCAAGGCATCCACCATGCGCCCTTACTATCTTGACGGTGATCTGACCGATTTCGATCACATCCCTTTGCGGGGATGTGGGCTCCATCGGTCCGGTGATACCCGTTTTTCAGCCGCCGCTTATCGATGGCGGCTGATGTGGCTTCTGTGCAGTTTTCAAGGACCGTCGAGAGGCGTATAACGCCGGTCGGCGCTGGGTAGTGCGGGCGCGCTCTTTGCGCGTCTGCCCCACCGCCGGCGGACGCCGGTCTCTCAAAACTCAACAGCATGCTGGCGTTGTTATAGGTGTCTGCACCGTGCTTCCCAAGTAGTCAGGGAAGTCGCGCGCTCGCACCCACCCAGCCAGGTTCGGTCGACATGCTAGGCCCGAGTGTTCTGTCACCGACAGGATCTCAAGACTCACAAGTGAGCCAGGGACCTAACGGCCGTTACGCTCGGGGCACTGTTATGTGCTCCCTAGAAAGGAGGTGATCCAGCCGCAGCTTCCGCTACGGCTACCTTGTTACGACTTCACCCCAGTCACGAGCCCCACCTTCGACGGCTTCCTCCCTTGCGGGTTAGACCACCGGCTTCGGGTGTTGCTCACTCCCGTGGTGTGACGGGCGGTGTGTACAAGGCCCGGGAACGTATTCACCGCGGCAATGCTGATCCGCGATTACTAGCAACTCCGCCTTCATGCAGGCGAGTTTCAGCCTGCAATCCGAACCGAGACGCACTTTAAGGGATTCGCTCCACCTCGCGGTATCGCAGCCCTCTGTATGCGCCAATGTAGCACGTGTGTAGCCCTGGACATAAGGGGCATGATGACTTGACGTCATCCCCACCTTCCTCCGGTTTGTCACCGGCAGTCTCGCATGAGTCCCCAACTAAATGCTGGCAACATGCGACGGGGGTTGCGCTCGTTGCGGGACTTAACCCAACATCTCACGACACGAGCTGACGACAGCCATGCACCACCTGTGAACCTGCCCCGAAGGGAAGCCGTGTTTCCACGGCGGTCAGGCACATGTCAAGCCCAGGTAAGGTTCTTCGCGTCGCGTCGAATTAAACCACATGCTCCGCTGCTTGTGCGGGCCCCCGTCAATTCCTTTGAGTTTTAGCCTTGCGGCCGTACTCCCCAGGCGGACAACTTAATGCGTTAGCTTCGACACGGGGGGAGTCGACACCCCCCACATCTAGTTGTCATCGTTTACAGCGTGGACTACCAGGGTATCTAATCCTGTTTGCTCCCCACGCTTTCGCGTCTCAGCGTCAGTCACGTCCCAGCGAGCTGCCTTCGCCATTGGTGTTCCTCCTGATATCTGCGCATTTCACCGCTACACCAGGAATTCCACTCGCCCCTTCCGGACTCTAGCTTGACAGTATCCACCGGCATTCCAGGGTTGAGCCCTGGACTTTCACAGCAGACTAATCAAGCCGCCTACACGCTCTTTACGCCCAATAATTCCGGACAACGCTTGCACCCTACGTATTACCGCGGCTGCTGGCACGTAGTTAGCCGGTGCTTCTTGTGAAGGTACCGTCACCCCACGCGGCTATTCACCGATGAGGCTTCGTCCCAACTGAAAGGGGTTTACAACCCGAAAGCCTTCTTCCCCCACGCGGCGTTGCTGCGTCACGCTTTCGCGCATTGCGCAAGATTCCCCACTGCTGCCTCCCGTAGGAGTCTGGGCCGTGTCTCAGTCCCAGTGTGGCTGATCGTCCTCTCAGACCAGCTACCCATCAAAGCCTTGGTGAGCCGTTACCTCACCAACAAGCTAATGGGCCGCGGGCCCATCTCGATGCGGAGGCCGAAGCTTCCTTTCCCCTTGCGGGCACATCCGGTATTAGCCCGAGTTTCCTCGGGTTGTCCCGGTCATCGAGGCAGGTAACCCACGTGTTACTCACCCGTTCGCGGCTCTGCCCCAGGGCAAGCCCTGGTTCGTCGCTCCACTTGCATGTGTTAAGCACGCCGCCAGCGTTCGTCCTGAGCCAGGATCAAACTCTCCGTGAAGAACTTCACGAAAAGCTGTCATAGGTGATAGGGACCCATACACCGTGGTCCCCTCTATGACGGGGTACTTCTCTACTTGACTCTTTGCCGTCACCGGGCTCGCCGAAGCGCTCCCGTGACGGGTCGAACCTGGACGCACACCCTGATCGATTCTCGATCAAAGGTGCGCATGCTGTTGAGTTTTCAAAGACCGTCGTAGCCTCTTCGAGAGGACTTCTCGCTAGAGGAGACCGTTCGACCCACGCCCAAAGGCGCTTGTAGGCCGACCGTACAGTATAGCGCTCTCTGCTTGACCGCGTTGTGAGCGTCGCCCACCGCCTCGGTCGCAGAGCCGAGCTGCTGTGCCCGGGCACTATAGGGCATGTCGCGGACGAGCGTCTTCAGCCGACGCGCAGCTTGCGGAAACGGCGCTTGCCTACACGCAATACCGCCCCATCGAGGCGCTCCACGGGGAGATCCTGTTCGCCGGCAATCAAGGCTTGCTCATCGAGCGATACCCCGCCCTGGTCGATCAGGCGCCGGGCCTCCGACCGTGACATCCCGAACGCGTCGGCCATCAGCCTAGGCAGGTGGACGACCGCGTCGGATGCCCCGAAGACGAGCTCCTCGATCTGCTCAGGGGCACCACGCTGCACGAAGACGCGATCGAATGCACGCTCGGCCTGCAGAGCCTCGTCAGGCGAGTGCAGCCAGCCGACCAGCTCACGCGCAAGCCCCCGCTTGGCCTCACGTGGCTGCAGATGGTCGTCGAGATCACGGCTGAGCAGCAGCCTGTAGTACTCGCCCATCGCCTCGTCGGGAATGCTGAGCACCTTGCCGTACATGTCCTCGGCCTCGTCGGTCACGCCGATGTGGTTACCCAGCGACTTGGACATCTTGCGCGTACCGTCGGTGCCAACGAGAATCGGCATCGTCATGATCGCCTGCTCTGGCTGCCCGTAGGCACGCTGCACGTCACGTCCGAGCAGCAGGTTGAACTTCTGGTCGGTGCCACCCAGCTCCACGTCGGCGCGCACCGCCACCGAGTCATAGCCCTGCAGCAGCGGGTAGAGCAGCTCGAGCATCGAGATCGGCTCCGAGGCCGACCAACGTTTGGCGAAGTCCTCGCGCTCCAGGATCTGGGCGACGGTGGTGGTGCGCACGAGCGCAAGCAGATCCACCATCGACATGTCCAGCCATTCGCCGTTGCGTCGCACCTCCAGGCGCTCGGGCGAGCTGTCGAGGATCTTCAGCGCCTGCTGCTGAAAGGTGGCGGCGTTGGCCTCGATTTCGGCCTCGCTGAGCATCGGACGCAAGGTCGAGCGACCGGAGGGATCCCCCACGAGCGCTGTGTAATCGCCGATGATCAGCACCACCAGGTGCCCCGCCTCTTGGAACTCACGCAACTTGCGCAGTACCACTGCGTGACCAAGGTGGATGTCGGGTGCTGTCGGATCGATCCCGAGCTTCACGCGCAGCGGACGACCCTCAGCGCCCGCGTCGCGCAACTTCTGCGCCAGCACCCCCGTGGGAAGGCTGTCGACCGAGTTTGCGCTTAGCCGTGCCGCCTCATCTTGGTTAGAGGCCATGCGCGCGCTCCGCTCGGTATGGCCCTGGCTGCTGCCTCGATGGTGAAGCTGCGCAAGCCCTTGCCCCTGGACGACCAGGGCTCGGGACCAGGGTCAAGGGTGAAGCTGCGCAAGCCCTCCCGAGAGCAGGCATCGAGGGCACTGGGTAAGCAAGCATGGAGAGGAGCGCGCGAGCAGGGGAAGCCGCGACCAAGTGGGCATTCGGCATGAGGCCCAATGCTAGACTCTCGCGTCCCGGTGGAGCTAGCCGCATTGCCTGCCGGCGGCCGGCCGCGCTTGAAGAGGCTTCGCTTCGTGCTGATCCTCTTCGCCGTCCTGCTGCTCGGCCTCATCTCTTTCGTGTTCGGCATGTTCGTGGCCGTGGCGTCCGACCTGCCTTCGCTCACAAGGTTCTCGCAGTTCAAGAACGCACAGAGCTCGGTACTGCTGGACGACCTCGGCCATCCGATCGGCGTGCTCAGCGAACAGGATCGCGTAATCGTCACGCCGTCCGAGATCCCACCGATCGTCCAGGACGCGGTGATATCGATCGAGGACAAGCGCTTCAGGACGAACAGCGGCGTCGACATCCGCGGGATCGCGCGTGCGTTCGTCCAGGACATCGAGCACAAAGGCAATCTGCAGGGAGCGTCGACGATCGAGCAGCAGTTCATCAAGAACGCACTGCAAGCCCAATCGCACAGAACGATCCTGGAGAAGCTACGCGAGGCAGCGCTGGCATATCAGCTCTCGCACAAGTGGTCGAAGGAAAAGATCATCGCCGCCTATCTCAATACGATCTACTTCGGCAACGGCGCCTACGGGATCGAGTCCGCCGCGCAGACATATTTCGGCTCGCAACCCAAGCATCTCGGCTGCGGCACACCGGGCCACGAGCTGTGCGTGCAGGAGCTCGAGCCGGCCGAAGCAGCTCTGCTCGCCGGGATCATCCAATCCCCGACTGAGTACGACCCCGCAGACAGCCCTCTGGAAGCCAAAACACGGCGCGACGTCGTGCTCCAGCAGATGTTCGAGCAGCGCTACATCGGCAGAGCCGTGTACGACGAAAGCCTCAACCAGCCGCTGCCCACGGCCAAGGAAATCCAGACGCCGCAGCAACCACTCGTAGATGGCGTCGACGTGGGCTACTTCACCAGCTGGGTGCAGCAGCAGGTGATCGAACGCTACGGCGCCCCACGCGTCTACAACGGCGGCCTGCGCATCAAGACGACGCTCGATCTTGGCATGCAGCGTGCCGCCGAACAGGCCGTCAGCGGCTACCTCCCCGGCCCCGAAGGCCCCACGGCAGCACTCGTCGCGATCGAAAACTCGACAGGCGAGGTGCGCGCGATGGTGGGCGGGCGCAACTACGATGAAACGCCATTCAACCTGGCCACGGAGGGTGAGCGTCAACCTGGCTCTTCCTTCAAGGCGTTCGACCTGGCAGCAGCACTGGAGGACGGTATCTCCCCCGAATCGGAGTGGCCCTCGCGCGAAAAGACGTTCTTCGTCCACGGACCCGGCGGAACGGAAAAGTTCGTCGTGCACAACGACGAAGGCGCCTACACCGGCGAGAACTCGCTGACCAACGCAACTGCCTACTCAGACAACTCGATCTACGCCGAAGTGGGCCTAAAGGTGGGCACAACCCACATCGCCGATCTAGCTCATCGGATGGGGATCACGACCCCGCTTTCCACCAACCCGGCAATGACGATCGGCGGCTTGAAGGTAGGCGTGACGCCGCTCGACATGGCTCATTCTTATGAGACGATCGCCCACGGCGGCGATCGCGTCAGCGGCTCGCTCGTATCCAACTGGCAGCCCGTGGGCATCCAGGAAGTGAGCGCCGCCGGCATCGTTCTATCCGACGGCCACCACCGCGATCGCAACGCGGTGATCCTCAAACGTGTGCTGCCCTCAGAAGTAGCGAGCACCGAGACCTCGGTGCTCGAGACGGTACTGGAGTACGGCACGGCCAAGGCGGCCGCACTCGGCCAGTTTGCCGCCGGCAAGACCGGCACGACCTCCAACTACGGCGATGCCTGGTTCGTGGGTTGGGACAGCAAGTACACCGTGGCCGTATGGGTCGGCTACCCCAACAGCCTGGTACCGATGACCACTGACTTCGACGGCGGACCCGTGTTGGGCGGGACGTTTCCAGCGCTGATCTGGCACAGCTTCATGACCTCCGCGATGGAGATCGAAAAGGAACGCGCGAGCGAAGCCGCGGCGGCCAAGAGCGCCAAGGCCGGCTCATCTAGCTCTTCAGGCTCCCCTAAGGGAACAGGCTCGCAGGCGGAAACGTCCGGGAGCACTATCGAAACGACCGCCACGCCCCCGCCCGCCGCGACAAGTCCGAAGAACGGCGCCGGCGAAGCAGCCAAAGACACGTCCACGGCTCCACCCGCAACAGGCGGCGGCGAACGCGGAGAAGCAAAAGGCGAAGCACCAAAGTCTGAAGCCACCCCGGCGACTCCGACTCCGACGCCGGCGAGCCCGCCCGCGACACCAAGCCCAGAAGCACCTGCTAACGAAGCCCCTGCCTCCAAAGCGGGTGGGACCGGCGCCACCGGCGGGGTCAGCCCAGGCGGTTAGCAGCCGTGCCGGCACCACCCCACCCGATCAGCCCAAGCGGTAGCAGCCGTTCGCTGCTCTTAGCTCGGCTCCTGCCGGCGCCCACCCAATTAGGAGACGCGTGGGGCATGCCGCCGAGAGACAGCTATCTCCTCCGGCCACGGCCGTGAGACGTGCGGGTTGCCAGCCAGGCAGAAACGCCAGCGCAAGTCGATTGCCTTCGTGATACCGATGCGCGTGCCCGCGGAGATACGCGCGCGCGTGGCGTCAACCTGAGCGGGCCTGATCACGACGGGTCCGTCGAGGAGACTGCTCCCGTTCTCTGACAGCTCAATCCCCAGCGCCTGGGTGAGCTTGCCAGGCCCTGAGCAGAGATCTCGCTCGCGCAAGCGCCCACGACGCACACGCATCTGCTCGATGCCATCGAGGGGCTCGAGCGCGCGGATCAGCACCGCGGCGCCCACGCCTATCGGCTCGCAGACCGCGTTGAGCATCGCATGGATGCCGTAGGAGCGGTAGACGTAGGCAAGCCCAGGCTCGCCAAACAGCATGCGTGTGCGTGGCGTGACCCCGACAAACGCATGGCAAGCCGGCTCGCTCTCGTGGTAGGCCTCCGTCTCGACGATCCTGCCCGCGACGCCGCGATGCTCGACGATACAGCCGATCAAGTTACGCGCAACCTCGAGCACCGGACGCGCGTAGAAGTCAGCTGTGAGCCTCATCGGCCAGCACGGCGCGCGCCAGCTCCAGCTGCTCCCGCACGCGGGGCAGGGCCGTGCCGCCCATCGACACCTTCGATTCCAGCCACGAGTCGCGCGCGAGTACCTTGTAATACTCGTCTGCCCCCTCCCGGGCTCCCAGCAGCTCGCTCTGCGCGACCAGCTCCGCGGAGGTGAGCTCCGACAGCTGGCGGCCGCTGTCCACCGCAGTGCGCACGAGCGCCGCCACCACGCCGTGGGCTTCGCGGAACGGGAGCCCACGCCGCACCAATAGATCAGCGACGTCGGTGGCGGCGATCAACTCGTCGCCAGCCGCCTGCGCGAGCCGCTCGCGGTCGAAACTGACCCCTGCGACCATCCCGTGAGCGGCGGCGAGCGCCAGCTCAAGTGTGTCCACCGCATCGAACAGGTGCTCCTTGTCCTCCTGCAGATCCTTGTTGTAGGTCAGCGGCAACGCGTGCAGCACACCGTGCAATCCGCTGAGGTGGGAGACCACACGCGGCGCCTTCGCGCGCAGCAGCTCCGCCGCGTCGGGGTTCTTCTTCTGCGGCATGATCGAGGAGCCCGCGCTCCACGCATCGGGCAACTCGCAAAAGCCAAACTCCGCGCTCGACCACAACACCAGCTCCGCTCCGAGGCGCGAGAGATGTGTAGCGCAGGTGGCTGCCGCGTTGAGATAGTCAAGCGCGAAGTCGCGGTTGGCGACCGCGTCGATCGAGTTTGGCGAAGGCTCCTCAAAGCCCAGCTCGCGCGCCACCATCTGGCGGTCGGTATTGAAGTTCACGCCGGCCAGCGCTCCCGCGCCGAGCGGCAGGCTCGCGCATTGGCGCTCGGCAAACTCGAACCGCTGACGATCCCGCTCGAGCATCCAGAAGTAGGCCAGCAGGTGATGGCTGAGATACACGGGTTGCGCGCGCTGTAGGTGGGTGTAGCCGGGCAGTGGCCAGTCGATGTGCTCCTCGGCGCGCTCCAGCAGAGCGCTCATGAGCCGCGTGATCGCGTCCTTTGCCGCACACGCACACGTGCGCGCGAAAAGAACGAGATCGGTCGCCACCTGGTCATTGCGCGAACGTGCCGTGTGTAGCTTCCCACCGACAGACCCCACGATCTCCGTGAGGCGCCGCTCGATCGCCATGTGTATGTCTTCGTCGGGCACCGCGTGGGCCCTGGCGGCCACGCCGCTGCCATCGGTTTCCTTTCCGCCGACCAGGACCCGTCCACCGGCCGTAAGGACCTCGAAACTGTCGTCCTCCAGCTCGCGCCGCACCTGGTCGAGCCCGTCCAGCAGGACGTCACGATCCTCTCCGCTGATGATTCCCGTCGCCGCCAGCATCGTGGCGTGGGCACGTGACTGGGCGATGTCCTGTGGCCACAACCGTCGATCGAAGCCGATCGACGTGTTCATCCGTACGAAGTCAGGGTGCTGTGGCTCGTGGAAGCGCGACATCGGGGCGCCCAGTCTAGGGGCTTGCGCCACGGCACAGACTCACCACCCTCGCCAGCCTCCTCCGACGCGCTCTGTCACGCCGCCGCGCCCGAGCAGCCACCGCCCAGGCCTCACATCTCGCGACAAGGTGGCATCGAAAGTCATTTCATCCCAAATATACAAAGAGCACCGTAAGTCAGAAACATTTACTTCGTAAGTGAAGACCCTCTTCTATCTGAATCACAACCATCGCGAATCGGCCCGACCCGCCGATCACACCTGTAAACCAGGCAAATGAGGATCTCCAGAGGGCTCCCACGCGACCAAGCCCACACGACCCCCGATCGTGCCCTTGACACGCATGCGCGATCACGCTAAATCCTTCACCGAATATTCGCAAGACCAGACAGTCGCGCCTGCTCGCAACCAGCGGCAACAGAGCCGCTCCCCCTCTTCATGCTCCGATGACCAACACCGACTCTGCAATCAGCGCTTCTGGACTCCCGCGCGAGTGATGCGAAGCGTTGCCGTCGCTCTATCCGTCGGACTGGCGCTGTTGGTCGTTGCGATCATCACGATCCTCGCCCGCTCGCCGCTTACGGTGGCTGGAACCAATTCCGTTCCTGAAACGGTCAACAACGAACTTCATAAGGGCAACCTCAGCAGCTGCCAACCGGTCGGAACGTTTCCAAAGGGAACCTCCGCGATCCGCATCGCGATCGAACCAACGAGTGCTGGTCCGACGGTGACCGCCAAGGTGCTGTCGGGTACCCGCGTTCTCACACAAGGGCAGCTGATCGACGGATGGGGCTCGGCCTCGAGTGCCACCGTGCCGGTGAAACCTCTCGCCCAGACGCTCAAGAACGCTGTTATCTGCACGACGATCGGGCCGGCGACGCTGCCTTTTAAGATCCGCGGGACGCCGGCACGTCAATCTGCCGCCAACGCCAACAAGTTGCAGGCCGTGGTCCTACACATGGAGTATATGCGGCCTGGACCCAAGTCCTGGTGGTCTCTTGCGCCATCGATCGCCTACCACATGGGACTGGGTCGCGCGGCCAGCGGGACGTGGATCGTGTACTTCACGATCGTACTCATGCTTGCCGTCGCCATCCTCGCCGCGCGACTTACTTTGAAGGAGCTGCCATGAGCAGGCGCAGCCGGGCCGCAAGGCCCGTCTCGGAATCGACAAGACAGTCGAGCAGCACTCGCCGCGTCGGCACGCGCGAGTTCGACAGGCGGGCGCAGGCAACCAGAGCGAGAGCCAAGCGTAAGCGAACGAGGAAGACCGCTGAGTCGGGGCTTTTTCCAAAGACCGTCGGCGCGCTAAAGCAGATCCCGCGGGCCGCCTGGATCTGCGCCCTCGTCGCCTTCCTGAGCGCCGCCTGCTGGTCTGTCGTGACACCGCCCTTTGAGGTTCCCGACGAGCCAGCGCACTTCGCCTACACCCAACAGCTCGCCAAGAATCACCAGCTGCCCACATCCAGCCGATCGACCTTCTCCCCGGAAGAGATGGTCGTGCTACGTGACCTGCACCAGTACGAAGTCCATCTCACTCCGGAAGCCCAGAGCATCTCTACGGCCGCCGAGCAGAAACATCTACAGGAAGACATCGCACAGCATCCTTCCCGCGTCGGAGGCGGAGGCGTGGGAGGCGCATACGCGGACCCGCCCCTGTACTACCTGCTTGAGGTGATTCCTTACGGGCTCGCCTCAGAAGGCACGCTGCTCGATCAACTCGAGTTGATGCGACTGTTGGGTGCCTTGATGGGCGGGCTCACCGCGTTGTTCGTCTTCCTTTTCATCCGTGAGACGCTGCCCGGGACCCCATGGGCGTGGACTGTCGGCGGCCTCGGCGTCGCGCTGGCGCCACTGCTGGGGTACATGTCCGGTGCCGTGAATCCGGACGCCATGCTGGCGACCGTGTCAGCGGCCATCTTCTATTGCTTCGCTCACGCATTCCGCCATGGGTTTACACGCAGGCTCGCGCTCACGATCGGCACGTTGACGGCCGTCGGCACGCTCACGAAGATCAACTTTGTAGGCCTGTTCCCCGGAATCATCTTCGGGATGATCTTGCTCACCGTCCCCGCTTCGCGGATCTACGGACGCGCCACCGCCTATCGCTCTCTCGGGTTCGCGCTCATTATCGCCGCGGCTCCAGCCTGGGTTTATCTTCTCGCCAACCTACTCTCCAATCATCCCGCACTGGGAATCGTATCGACCACCTTGAAACTCGGGAGCGCACACGGGTCCATATTCAGCAAGATCAGCTACGTGTGGGAGTTTTATCTGCCGCGCCTACCGGGGATGATCAACCACTTCCCCGGCCTATCGACCACGCGGCGGCTCTGGTTCGACAGGTCAGTGGGGTTCTACGGCTGGGTCGACACGACGTTCCCTGTCTGGGTCAACAATCTCGCGCTGGCGCCGGCCGGAATCCTCGCCTTGCTCTTCCTCCGGGCACTCGTCCTCGGACGAGCGGCGTTGCGCCGGCGTTTGCCCGAGCTCCTCGTCTACGGCGCGCTAGGCCTCGGGCTCATGGTATTGGTCGGATTCAGCTCCTATATCGATGGGCGCAACGAAGGCTTGTTCGCAGAGCCTCGTTACTTCCTTCCCTTGTTTCCCCTGGTCGGGGTGGGACTCGCGCTTACCGCACGCGGCGCCGGTTGACGTTGGGGTCCGACCGCAGGCGCCCTCATCGTCGTCCTCTTCCTGGCCCACAACATCTTCAGTCAACTGCTCGTCGTCGCGCGCTATTACGTCTAGCCACGGTCAAGCCGTCGCGGGCACGCCGACTCCTCAGCATCCCGATCGCTCGAGTAGGAACAGCACAAGGCGTCGGTAGCGCTCCATGCACGGGTTTACCCAACCCGGCAGGCGCGTCTCGATCAACCGCGTATCGATGCCCGCCGAAAACAGGCTCATAACCCGATAGTCGGAAACATTCCGAGAAGACTGAACCATCTGTCGCCAACGAATCAGCTGTGGCGCTTGCGCAAACAGCGAGATCCACGCTCGTGCCTTCTCTCTAGTCCAGCCCTCGGAAAACGCGCGCACCAGGACGAGTATCTCGGTGATCAAAAGCACCGGCGCGAGCAACGCCAGCGTCCTCAATTCGAAATTGCTCGCTAGCGCCCAGGCACGATTTCGCTCAAGATAGAACCACTTGTGGATTCCTTTATCGAACTCGTAGCTGTGCGTCACGATTGCTTCCGGGCAGTAGCGAACCCGCCTGCCCGCCAACCGCATACGCCAGGCCAGGTCGGTGTCGTCCACGTACATGAAGAAGTAAGGACACAGTCCACCGGCCTCCAGGAAAGCGTCACGCTTCACAAGCAGGGCCGCCCCCGACACAGCCGCGGTGTCACGGGCAGGCCCGTGCTCGCGTGGGTCACCGTAGCGGCCCGACCACGAGACGCCCGCAATGTTGATCGGATTCTCACCGGCGTTGATTCGGCCGTCGGGGAGAAGCACCTGGGCTCCCACGACGGCCACGTCATGGCCGTCCACAGCCTCCAGCAATCGCTCCAGGCAGTCTTTCGAGGCGACCGCGTCGGGATTGAGAAACAGCAACCACTCTCCCCGTGCTTCCCCAGCCGCGAGATTTACAGCTCCGGTATAACCGAGATTCGCGCCTGGATGCACGACCCGTACGCTCGTCGAGGGCGGCCCGACGGCCAGAGAGCCCACGGTTGCCCCACCAGGATCGTTGTCGATCACCAGTACCTCTATCGGTCTCAGCGACTGGTCGAGCAGGCTGTGGATCGCTGTCGCGCAGGTGTCGGGATCGGCAAAGGACACGACAACAGCTGTCACCTCAGCACTCATGGTCATCGAGAAGTATGCGGACTGTGCCTTCTCGAAGGCGAGTTCGACGGTCCACGCTCGGCCAGCACGACCACCCACGGGCTTTCCGCGTGAGCACGAAACCCTTATACCTGGCCGTCGTTCCCGCATACAACGAGTCGGCCACCATCGTCTCCGTCGTCGAAGCGCTCCATCGCCACGCGCCGGAGTTCGACACGTTGGTGATCGACGACGGCTCGACCGATGGGACCGCCACCCTCGCCTCAAAGGCCGGGGCCACGGTCCTCAAACTGCCGTTCAACGTCGGGATCGGCGGAGCCGTGCAAACAGGCTTCGTGTACGCGCGCGAGCACGATTACGAGTTCCTCGCCCAAATTGACGGAGACGGACAACACGATTCAATAGAACTTGCCCGACTCATCGTGACGATGGAGCAGGAGGCTGTCGACATGGTCTGCGGTTCCCGTTTCCTGACCGACGACTACCGATACCCAGCTCCGATCAGCCGTCGGACCGGGATCCATATCTTCTCCTTCCTACTCTCTCGAATCGTCGGAATGCGCGTGAGCGATCCGACCTCGGGGTTTCGTCTGTACAACCGCCGGGCGATCGAGCTCTTTTCACGCCACTACCCGCACGACTATCCCGAGGTGGAGGCAGTGCTGATTCTCCATCATCACCGTCTGCGTATGAGCGAGATCCCGGTGAAGATGTACACGCGCGGCGGGGGAGTCTCCTCGATCAGCACCGGCAAGTCCGCTTACTACATGATCAAGGTCCTGCTTGCGCTGTTCGTAGGGCTCGGACGTCGTCGCGCCGCGATCGATCTCGGCGATCGCACGACGTGAGCAGTCACAGTAGTCTAGTTCAGTATGCAGGCACGAATCCAACTAGTGGCGATTGTTGGAGCGTCCGTGCTGCTGCTGACCGTGCTCGAGATGGTGCGACGTCGCAGGCTGATGGAGCGCTACGCCCTGCTGTGGCTGCTGTCGGCCGTGGTGCTGCTCGCACTTGCCATATGGAGCGACGCGCTTGCGAAGATCAGCCACGCCCTTGGGGTCATATACCCGCCCAACGCCCTCTTCTTCATCGCGATCGGATTCATCCTGCTGCTGTTGCTGCACTTCTCCGCCGCGGTCTCGCGTCTCAGCGACCAAAGCGAGACGCTCGCCCAGCGTCAGGCGCTACTCGAGGAGCGGCTGCGCCACCATGAACGACTCAATGGCGATCGCCTAGGACTCAATGGCGATTCCGAAGCGAAGATCGCGGACGATCCAGGAAAGATGACGCGAACGTCCATCGACTGACCGCCCTTGCTCGCTTGCCTATTTTTGGTGGGGCCGCCACAGGATCGACTGTAGGGCCAGCTCGGCACGCGCGGGCAGCGGCCGCCAGCCCCACCACCAGCGGTAGATCAGACGGCCCGCCCCACTGAGCTCGGACTGCGCTCGCAGCCGGCGTCGCCCAGCGCGCCCGTACAGCGCGGCGTGCTTGTGGCGCAATTGCCGAAAAGTCGCGCGATAGCCCCGACGGGCGCCTACAGACCGAGCAGCTCCGTGACGGCGATAGAAGAGCGTCACTTTCTCCACGCGCCGCCCGCGACAACCGCACGCGAGCGCGTGAAGCCAAAACTCCCAATCCTCGTAGCCAGCGAACGCGGGGTCATAGCCACCCACAACCTCGAACAGCTCCCGGCGGATGAGCGCGGTAGAGCCGATGCTGTGGCGAAACAGCAGTCGATACGGGTCATACGGTGGCATCTTCACGACCCCCTCCCATGCCCCAAAGAAGCGCATGATCCCGTAGCTGAAGTCGAGCTCGGGCTCCCTTTCGAGCGGATCCCGCAGTCGCAGCAACGCGTCGGCGGCGAGTCGATCGTCGGCGTCCAGCACCAGCGCATATGACGTCTGGACCCGGCGCAAGGCGGCGTTGCGGGCTTCGGCGACGCCCGAGTTCGCCTGCCGCACGACCTCCACCCACGATGGCAGCCGGTCCAGCTCCGCGAGTGTGCGCGCATCGGTTGACCCATCGTCGATCACGATCACACGCGGTTCTCCATCCTCCTGGGCGAGCGCGCTGTCAACGCACTCGGCAAGGAACACGCCGTAGTTGAAACAGGTGATGACGACCGTGATGTCGTCGTTCATCGATCGACGCCCCGATCGGCGACCGCTCCGATCCTCCCCTCGGCGATCACACCATTCTCATCCTCGGCGATCACGCGGGTACCCTCCCCGACGATCGCTCCACTCCCTTTCTCGGCGACCACCTCAGACACCATAGTCAGCTTATCGGAATCTGCTGTTATCTCCGAACAGTAAGACCCGCGATCGACCGTCAGCCGCACCCTTCGCATGAAACCATATGAGGATGAGACGGCTGCTGCTCGTGACTCACCGTTCGATCGAGCAACCGGGCGGACCGGCCGCCCGCTGGCGGGCGTTCACACGCTATCTGCCAGAGCACGGCTGGGAAGTGGAAGTGCTCAGCGCGACCGAGCGCGCGGGCGCCTCGGAGTTCAACGCGCGCTCCTCGCGCGCGGTTGCAAGACGTGCCGCTGTGACCGCACGTCTCGCTCGATTGTGTGAACCGATGTTCGACCTTGCGGGCGTGCGGCCGGACTCGTTCCCCCTTTCGATGCTGTGGATCCCCCGCGGCGCACTGCTGCTGCGCCGACGGATCGAACGTTGCGCTCCGGATGTCGTGCTGGCGACCGGCCCACCCATGGCGGGGCTGATCGCTGCCGGTGCCGGCGTCGGGGCTCGTGTCCCGCTGGTCATGGAGCTGCGCGACCTCTGGGCCGGGAACCCCGCGTTCGACGCCGGCGGTCGGCTGCTCTCGGCGATCGAGGATCGGCTGCTTGGCAAAGCACGAGCTATTGTCGCCTGCACGCCCGAGGCTGTTTCTGACTTGCGCCTACGCCACCCCGAGCTCGACGGTCGCGTGGTCGAGATCTCCAACGGATTCGATCCCGAGATCAGGTCGATCGCAACGTGCCAGATTGGCGATAACACCGATCACATGAACTCCAAGGCGGACACGAACTCCAACGCGCACGCAGATGCAGATGCATATACAAACCGGGACACAGAGACAGACCGCGCGGCTCTCACGCTCCTTCACTCGGGCACACTCACCGCCGTGCGTCCGATCGCACCGCTGGTGCAGGCGCTCGAGGACCCGGGCCTCGCGGGGAGCTTCCGCCTCGTCCTGCACGGCTATCTCTCGCCCGCATCGCGAGCGGAAGTCGAGCGGGCCAGGCGCGAGAGCAACGTGCCGATCGAGGTGCTCCCGCCCTGCTCCTGGACAGAGGCGGTGGCCCGAATCGCCAAAGCCGACGCGGGCCTGATCACCCAAGCCGGCGGGGCTGGCGACAAGACTGCGATCGCAAGCAAGATCTACGAGTACCTCGCACTCGAGAAGCCGGTGCTCTGCCTGACAGACGGCGGCGCCAGCGAGGCGCTTCTGCGTCGGCTCGGAGCCGACCAGATGTGCGCGCGTCTCGACGCGCCCGAGACGATCCTCGCGGCGCTGATGCGGCTGCGCGAGCGGAGGGCCGTTGAGCCTCCATCGCCTGAGCGGCTCGAGCCCTACAGCCGGCAAGTCCTGGCGGGTCGGATGGCGACGCTGCTCGAGGATGTTGCGCACGACGGGCGTGGGAGCCGACCGTGAAGGCGGCGTCTGCAAAGCCTCGGAATCCCCCTGGGCATGTTCGAGGCGCTGACAGCACCGATTCTCAGCCTGATGGACAGCGCGGGAATCGACTCGAAGCATTGCCGCAAGCATGGCGCTCAACGAGCCCGATGGGAGATCCCACAGCAGCTCCTCACGATCGACCCCTATCCCCCCGTGAAATGGTTGGCCACCGACACGCATCCTCCGACCACCAGCTTCTATTTACAACATCACTGAGACGTCCCGCGCTGCACCCGCAAGCGTGTCCACGATGCGCTCCGCCGCCTGACCGTCCCAGAGCGGGGGGATCCGATGCGGCCGTGCGCGCACCTGCGCCAAAAGCTCCGGCACTTCCCCGATGCGCTCGGGCGAGAGCCCGAGCAGCAGGTTCGTGCCCATGCTCTCAGTGATCGGCCGCTCGGTGTTCTCGCGAAACGTCAGGCAGGGCACCCCCAGAAAGGTGGTCTCCTCCTGGATGCCGCCGGAATCTGTCAGGACGCCGGCTGCGGCAGCGACGAGCGCGAGGAACTCCAGGTAGCCCATCGGCTCCAGCAACTCGAGTCCTGGGGCGCTTGCCAAGCTCGGATCCTCCGCGACGAGCCGGGCGCGGGTGCGCGGATGCACCGGAAAGATGACTGGCATCTGGCTGGCAAGGACACGGAGCGCCTCAGCGGACGCCCGCAGCAGCGGTCCGTCCACGAGCGCGGGACGGTGCAGTGTCACCACCAGATACCCGCCAACCGTCAGACCGCGCCGAGCCGCTGCGTCGGGCGCGTCGATTCGCTCGCGCATGACCACGAGCGTGTCGATCATTGTGTTTCCGACATAGTGGATCAGCCGCTCGTCGCGGCCTTCGGCAAGCAGATGCTCTCGCGCCTCGGGCGAGTGTGTGAAGAGCATCTCCGAGATCGCGTCGGTGAGGATCCGGTTGATCTCCTCAGGCATCGTGCGGTCTAAGGAGCGCAGGCCGGCCTCGACGTGAGCGACCACGATGCCGAGCTTAACGGCGACCAGCGCCGCAGCCAGGGTCGAGTTGACGTCGCCCACAACCAGCACGACGTCGGGGCGCTCGGCGAGCAGAACCGGCTCGAGACGCTCCATCACACGAGCCGTCTGCCGCGCGTGGGTTCCAGACCCTACGTCGAGGCGATGGTCGGGCTCCCCCACCCCGAGCTCGTCAAAGAAGATCTCTGACATCTCGAGGTCATAGTGCTGACCGGTGTGAACCAACACGTGCTCGAACGCATCTTTGCGCGACTCCAGCGCGCGGACGATCGGCGCGACCTTCATGAAGTTCGGCCGCGTGCCTACCACCGAGAGGATCTTCTGCCGCTCGCTCATCCGCTCGCGAATAATAGGAGAGTTCCACATTTCCCCAAAACCGCAATAAGCTCCCCCGTTACCCGATGACCAACCTCTTGCCCCCGAGCCGTCGATGAAGCAGGTCGTGCTACGTCGCGGGGAGCTGTTGGTCGCCGAGGTGCCGGCGCCCTCGCCGCAACCCGGACATGTGCTCGTGGCAAACGTGGCGTCGGTGATCTCAAGCGGCACCGAGCGCGCGGCCGTCTCCGACGGCGGCGGGTCACTGCCGATGCGCGCGGTGCGCAACCCGGATCTGGTGCTGCTCACCTTGCGCCACGCGCGCGAGCACGGACTCCGAGAGACGGTCGAGCTGGTGCGCAACTCCACCTCCGAGGACACAACGCTCGGCTACGCCTGCGCCGGGATCGTGCTGGACACCGGCGGGTTGGGTGACTTCTTTGTGGGCCAAGCGGTCGCGTGCGCGGCCGCCGGTCACGCACGCCAACTGGCTGTGCGACATGCCGTTGAGCGTGTGCGCGATCGCGGCGCCCAGCCGCCCAAACGTCCGCACGGTGGAGAGTGCGAGCATCACCGTCGGCTACGAGACCGGCTCGCTGGCGAGCTTGCACTATTCCACGCTCGGGCCCCCAAGCTTGCCGAAGGAGCGAATCGAAATCCTGGCCGGTGGGCGCGCGTGGGTGCTCGACGACTTCCAGCGTCTTACCCGCTTCGACGACCGCTCGCCGAACCACCGCTCCCACGGCAATCCCACCCCAGGTAATCGCTCTGAAACGGTGGAGAAGAGCCAGGACAAAGGACACGCCGAGCTCATGCGCCGCGTGCTCGGCGCATGCAGAGGAGAAGATCGCAGAGGAGAAGACCGGTTCCTCCCTGGCCTACGCGCCGGCTATGTCGCCTAGAGCGTCGCGCTCACGAGCCTCGAGGCGATCGACCCCGGAACGACGCGTGAGGTCCTGCTTCCCTCAACTGCGCCGTAGGGCGACGCGGACCAGCGAAACGGTGCCAGCCAGCGTAGGACGCAAAGCCGACCAGCTGCCGACGTCGCGCGCAAACAACCGTAGGTGCAGGACGAGCACGATCGCGTAGGCCGCCGTCGATGCGATCGAGGCCACGTAGGTGCCGTGGTGTGGCAACAGCGTGACGTTGAGCGCCACGTTGATGGCGAGACCCGGAATCCAGACCATCAGCAGGTCTCGCGGCATTCCACGGGCAGCGAAGTGATAGGCGATGACGGTCAACAGCCCGAGGCAGTACACGCCGGGCAACAACCACAGGAACAACGAGATCGCGGGTTCGTAGGCCGCGCCGAACAACAGCATGATCGCGGGCGCGGCCAACAGCGCCGCAAGCGCGCAGACGATCAGGTAGCCGACGGCGACGAGGTGCAGAACGTCGATGCTCACCTCGTGGTCGGCGGATCCGCGCGCGAGACGAGGGAACAAGTTTATTGCCACCGACACCGGCAGCAGATAGAGAGCATCGGCGAACGCCACGGCGATTGAGTACTGGCCCGCCGCTCCGGCGCCCTGTATGCCATTCACGAGCAACAGATCGATGCGGATCAGCATGTAGGCGACCAGCGTCACCAGGTAAGCGCGCGCGCCATAGCCGAACATCCGTCGGGCCAAGGCGACGTCGGGGCGCCTCAGCAGGCGGCCGTGGGCACCCATCACCGCTAGATACGCCACAAGCCCCGCTACCTGCGCAGCGACCATCAGCGACAGAGCAAGCACCACTCCCGCGCCCACGACGGACAACACGGTGAACAGCAACGTCATCATCAGCAGCGTCGTCCCCACCTCGATCCCGTTGTAGAGCAGGGTGCGACCCTCAGCCAGCAGGATGCTCTGCAGAAACAGCGAGCCGAGCATGGCCGGTACCGCGAGCATGCCGACGGTCAAAGCAGGCCAGCTGATGCTGGCGAGAGCTGCCGGGGCGACGACCTTGATGGCGATCCCCACGGCCGCCATGAACGGACCCACGATACAAGCGAGCCATAGCGAGTTGCTCACGATGCTCGCGCGCATGCCGGGCTCGCGCGAGACGAAGTAAGGGTTGGCCGAGCCGATCCCAAGTGTCCCGAGCTGGGCCAGCAGCGTCATCAGCGCATAGGTCGAGGCAAGCGAGCCTCGACCGGACGGTCCGAGCGAGCGAGCCACGATCACCGTGGTCCCCGCGCCGAAGACCAGGATGCAGAGCTTTGCGCCCAGCATCAGCAGGACGTCCTGGCGCAACTCGCGCTCGGGCACTGGCAGGACTGCCGCGGATGCCCCGGATACTGCCTCGGTTGGATCCACAGCACTCATTCGCATGCAATACGTGGAGGATCGAAAAGACCTTCCTGACTGGTCATGCTTGAACCATTCTCATTTGTTGCCGAGTTGGAAGCATTGCGGCATTCGGACTAAGATAATGCTCTCACCATCAAGCTACTCGCCAACCGGCCGGCCAGGTGCGCGGTGTGCACGGGTGAGTCGACGATGAGAGCCACGACCACGCAAAGCCGCATCACGACGGGATGGTCAATGAGGCAAGGGACAGACCGATGAGCTCGGGAGCAGCGGACGCCAAGGGGTTGGTGCGCGGCTTCTGGAACCGCGCACCGTGCGGATCCTCGGATGCGACCGCGCCGGCGGGCACCAGCGAGTACTACGACCAGATCGAGGCACGGCGCTACGAGCGCGAGCCGTTCATCCACGAATACGCCGACTTTGCCTCCACAAAAGGTCTCGAGGTACTTGAGATCGGCGTCGGCCTTGGCACCGACCACATCCAGTTCGCGCGTGCCGGTGCTGAGTTGCATGGGATCGATTTGACAGATAGAAGCGTTGAAATGGTCGAGCGCCGCCTCGCTCACGAGGGGTTGCACTCCGAGTTGCGCGTTGCCGATGCCGAGCTGTTGCCGTTTGAGGACGCGAGCTTCGATGTCGTGTACTCGTGGGGTGTGCTCCACCACACGCCGGACACGCCGCGAGCGTTTGCCGAGGCGATTCGCGTATTGCGCCCACAGGGACGCCTTTGCGCGATGGTCTACGCGCGCCACGCATGGGTGGCCTACGGATTGTGGGTGCGCAACGGGCCGTTGAGGGGCAGGCCGCTGCGCTCGATCGCCGACGTATTGCACTTTCACCAGGAGAGCCCCGGTACCAAGGGCTATACCAAGCGCGAGGTGCGCACGATGATCGACGGACTCGAGGACGTGCGAATCGAGAAGACGGCGACTCCCTATGACGCGCGGTTCGTGGGTGGCCTGGCCCACTTGACCGGACGTCAACTGGGGTTCTTCATGGTGATCCGCGGCGTCAAGCAGCGCTAGTCGCCGAGCGCGAGGACATTTCCATGTGCGGCATCTGCGGAGTCCTTGCCTTCAACGACAGCTTCGCGTGCAACGAGCGGGTGCTTGTAGCGATGCGCGACACGATGACCCATCGTGGGCCGGACGACAAGGGAGTCTGGAGCTCACCGGCCGGGCGGGTGAGTCTCGGCCATCGGCGCCTTTCGATCGTGGATGTCTCTCACTCCGGCCACCAGCCGATGAGCAACGAGGACGGCAGCGTGTGGGTCGTCTTCAACGGTGAGATCTACAACCACGCCGAGCTGCGTCCAGAACTCGAAGCGCGGGGTCACCGTTTTCGCTCCCACTGTGACACCGAGACGATCGTCCATCTCTACGAGGACGAGGGCGAGTACTGCGTCGATCGACTGGATGGCATGTTCGCGATGGCTATCTGGGACGAGCACCGCCGTGAGCTCTTCCTGGCGCGCGATCGACTGGGAAAGAAGCCGCTGTACTGGACGAGGACTCCCGCGGGCGTTACGTTCGCCTCGGAGATCAAGGCGCTGCTCCGCCATCCGGCTGTCGGCGCCGAACTCGATGTGCAAGCCTTCCACGACTATCTGACGTTTGTTTGCACTCCCGCGCCGGCGACGATGTTCGCCGGCATCAGCAAGTTGTGTCCGGCCGAACGGATGACCGTGAGCGCAAACGGCGACGTCCGCCGCGACATCTACTGGACGCCGATGGCTCCGCACCTCGCAAAGGAGCTCGCAGAGCTCGACGAGCGTAGCCTCAGCGAGCGCCTGCTCGCGCTCCTGCGCGACTCGGTGGCCAAGCGCATGATGAGCGACGTTCCGTTCGGTGTGTTCCTCTCCGGCGGGGTGGACAGCTCCACCAACGTGGCGCTGATGGCGGAGTTGACCGACAAGCCGGTGCGGACCTTCTCCGTGGCGTATCGCGAGTACGAGCGCCACAACGAGTTGCAGCACGCGCGCGCCGTCGCGCGGCGGTTCGCGACCGACCACCACGAGATCTACGTTGAGCCCGAGGACCTGGTGTCGTTCGTCCCCCAGATGGTCTACCACCAGGACGAGCCAATCGCCGACTGGGTGTGCGTGCCGCTCTACTACATCTCGAAGTTCGCGCGCGAGTCCGGGACGATCGTGGTGCAGGTCGGGGAGGGCTCGGATGAGCTGTTCCACGGCTATCGGGGCTACATCGACGCCGTGACCCGCCGGCACCGCTATTGGGAGCCTTTCCAGCGCGTCCCCGCGCCCGCCCGCCGGCTGCTCGCGGACGCCGGGATGAGACTCGCGTGGCGCAGTGGGCGCGGGCTCTTCCATGCCGATTACCTCGCCAATGCGGCGGCTGGACGCCTGCCCTTCTGGGGCGGAGCGATCTGCTACAGCGGGGAGCTCAAGCGCCGGGTCCTGGCGCGCCACGAAGAGCGGCCGGAAGCCTATCGCCTGGTCGAGCGTTTCTGGCGGGAGGCCGAACGCGATCGCCCGGACGCAGACCTGCTCCAGAAGATGACGTATCTCGAGTTGAAGCTGAGGCTGGCCGAGCTGCTGTTGATGCGCGTAGACAAGATGACGATGGCCGCGTCAGTCGAGGCGCGCACGCCATTTTTGGATCGCGAGCTGGTCGAGTTCGCGATCTCGCTGCCCCCGCGGATGAAGGTCCGCGGCAACGTCGGGAAGTGGTTGCTCAAGCGGTCCGTCGAGCAGTTGTTGCCGAACCAGATCGTGCACCGCCCTAAGCAGGGCTTCGGCCTGCCCGTCTCCGAGTGGTTCCGGGGCGAGCTGGGGCGCCGCGCGCAGCGGGAGATCCGGGATTCCTCGCTTGCAGAGCGCGGGCTGCTCGACTACGCGCGCATCGACGAGCTGTGGCAGGCCCACCGCAGCGGACGGATGGATTGGAGCTTTCAGCTGTGGAATCTGTACAACGTGAGCGCATGGCACGACCATTGGATCGCCGGTCGCTCCTGAGCGGGCTGCGGCCCACGCCCGGCACACTGCGGCCCTCACCCGGCACACTGCGGCCCTCACCCGGCACACTGCGGCCCTCACCCGGCACACTGCGGCCCTCACCCGGCACGCTGCGGCCCTCACCCGGCGCACTGCGGCCCTTATCTCGCACGCTGCGGCCCACGCCCGGCACATTCTCAGAACCACCGGCGCGCGGGTGAGGCATCGGCTGCGCACGGGCCTGGCCGCGTGGCGAAGGCTGGGGCCGCGCCGGGGCACCGCCGCGGTCGTGCTTGCCCTCTTCGCGCCCATCCACGGAAGGCTTCGCGGCGCCCGGTTGCGTGCGCGCCCGCTGCGGGTCACCCCCCAGGACCTCGCGCGCGCGCTCGGCAACGAGGACCCGGCGAGCGCACTGCGCAGGCGGGCGCTGCCGGCGCTGCCCACCGTCGGCGCGTGGGAGCAAGAACTTGATGAGCTCGACGGCGATGCTCGAGCGGACCTGCTCGAGCGAGCGGAGCAGATCCTTGCCCATCGCTTTGATCTGCTCGGCTCCGGGCCGACGGACCTCGGTCTCCAGATCGACTGGCAGTGCGACTTCAAGTCCGGGCGTCGCTGGAGAGACGCGCACATCTCGCGGCTGCCGACTGTGCTGACCGAGGGCGCTGACATCAAGGTGCCGTGGGAGCTTGCGCGCTGCCAGCACCTGCCGCTGCTCTCCGCCGCGCACCGTCTCAGCGGAGACCCCCGCTTTCTCGATGAGCTGGGAGCTCAGCTGAGCTCGTTTGTCGCCGCCAATCCGGTCGAGTTCGGCGCACCGTGGTCGTGCACGATGGACGTCGCGATCCGCGCGGCCAATTGGGTTGCGGCGCTGTGCATGGCGATGCCGGCGGCACGCGATGCGACGTGGCTGCAGCCCATACTGGCCAGCCTGTTCTTGCACTGCCGCTTCATCCGCGGGCATCTGGAGTGGGGAGAGGTGCGCGGGAACCACTACCTGTCCGACGTGGTCGGCCTGCTCGTCGCGTGCGCACCCTTCTCCGCGTGCGCAGAGGGTCGCGCGTGGGCGAGCTGGGCCACAGGGGAGCTCGAGCGGGAGATGGCCCATCAGGTGCACCGCGACGGCTGCGCTCACGAGGCCTCGATCGCCTACCACCGGCTGGTCAGCGAGCTATTCGTGTGTGGCGCGCAGGCCGCCGAAGCGCTCTGCCCGGGAGCGCTGTCCGATAGCTATCGCGAACGGCTGGAGCTGATGTTGGAGTTCGTATCCGACTACACACGCCCGGACGGTCTGGCGCCACAGATCGGCGACGCCGACGACGGCCGCTTCCTGCCGCTCGGCGACTACAAAGCCGACGCACGCGATCATCGCCACCTCTACGTACAGGCCGGGCGACGCTGGCGTGAGGGGCGGGGTCACGCGGCCTATCCGGACGGGGGCTGGTACGTGATGCGTCACGGGGGGCTGTGGGGGATCGTGCGCTGCGGCGACGTCGGGCTGGGCGGGATCGGCGCGCACGCGCACAACGACCAGCTCTCCTTCGAGCTGACCGTCGGTGGGCAGCCGCTGATCGTCGACCCTGGCTCCTACCTGTACACGCCCGACTCGCGGGCGCGCAACGAATTTCGATCCACCAGGGCACACAGCACGCTCGCGATCGGTGCAGCCGAGCAGAATCGTCTGCGTTCGGACTACCTGTTCGCGCTTGCCGAAGAATCGTGCGCCCGTTGTGTGCGCTTCGAGACCGACGGTGCGGGCGCGACCTTCGAAGGCGAGCACAGCGGCTTTCACGAGCTGCCTGGAGCGGTCCTCCATCGCCGCGAGTTGCGCTTCGATGGAGAGCACCGTGTCGTGCATATCCTCGACACGGTCCTCGGAGCTCAGGGAGAAAAGCTGTTGTGGGTTTTCCCGCTCGCGCCGGTCGAGGACGCGGCCCACGCGAGGACAAGTGCGTCGCGAGCACTGGCGACCTACGCCTGCGCAGAGCTCGAGATCCGAGCCCAGGGCGTGGCGTTCGAGATCGGCAGCGGCTGGGTCTCGCCGTCCTACGGGGTGCGCATCGCCGCGCCGGTGGTGCGTGCGCGCCGAATCGCGCAGTCCGACAATGACGTGACGCGCTTCACTCTGACCGTTCGCACGGCAAAGGATCACGTGTAAGTCGGCCGAGTGTGAGCCGCTCTTTGCGCCCTCCACCCTCGCACGGGTCCTTCAGCCCGCTCACGCTCAGATGCGGCAGGCCTACCCATAAACCAAGCTACGCCCCGACTGGCGCTGCCAGACCGTCAAGCTCAAGAACCTCGAGCATCACGCGTAGATCGTGGTCGCCCACGTCGCCGCCGCGGCGCTCGGCCTCGAGCAGCCATTCGAACATGACGACGAAGGCCAGTGGCGTGTCGAGGTCATTGGCGAGCGCGTCACGGAAAGCTTCCATGTGGTGGCGCATATCCGGCGGGCTGGGCTGGTCGGGCACAAGTCTCTCGAGCGCCTCACGGATACGCGATGCGTTCTTGGAGCCGGTCGCCAGGCCGGTGAGTGCGTCCCCGAGCGGCAGCGAGTAGTGCGTGCCTAGCAGGTATAGCGCGACCGCCGAGTGGCCGAAGTGTTTGAGCGCCTCGCTCAGCAGGATGCGCTCGCCGGCGGAGGCAGGGTGGGCCTCGGCGCCGTCGCGGCCGGCACCAAAGCAGATGTTGACCCAGCGGTTGACGTCTGAGCGCGGAACCTCGAGCAAGC
Source organism: uncultured Solirubrobacterales bacterium (assembly GCA_963844095.1). Taxonomy (GTDB): domain Bacteria; phylum Actinomycetota; class Thermoleophilia; order Solirubrobacterales; family Solirubrobacteraceae; genus Palsa-744. The sequence goes on along the minus strand of CAWJND010000005.1, from coordinate 440,777 downwards.
TCATCTCGGCATCGAGCTCGCGGCCCCGATCGGCGCCGTGCTCGCCGCCCGAGTCGAGTGAGTCCGGGGCATCGATCGGCTCCAGCTCAGAGAGCTCATAGAGCATGTCGCCGCCGCCGGGCGAGTCGAACAGGAACTTGGTGGCAAAGCCTTCGCGCTGCAGGAATCGCTCAAGGAAGCTGAACAGCACCAGCGGCCTGGTGGAGGCGACGTCAACCCCACCGTCGACGACGATCGGCGAGCTACGCACCTCGACCCTGATCGCGTCCCCCGCGCTGACTGGCACGAGCTCCCGGCTCAGCGAGTCATACAGGCGTATCTCACGCACGGCGTAAGACTACACCTCGCCCGCTACGTCGCCACAAAAAAATTTCCGCAGGTGTCAATAGTCGGGATTGGTCCGGAATATTCAATTTTCTTAGCGTGGTCGACCTCCCGCCCGCCAGCGACCGCCTCGTGGCTTGCGGCGCTTGGTCATGCGCCCGCCGATCCCCGCGCACGGCGCTTCCTCGCAGCGCAGGTCCCAGCCACAGCGGCGCGGGATCGCGTAGCGCGCCGTGCCGTGGCGCGCGTCGTAAGTGGGTGTCCACTGCCACCCGTGATGAGCATGTTTGCGCATGGCACTCAGACCCTGATTCTCGTCATACATCCCGTAACGACCATCTCGCACCCAAATCCTTCCCAAGGAGGTTGTCAGAACACCGGTGCCGGGACGCGTCATTGTTCAGGTCAGAGAACGCCCCGGCGACCGGTTAGCCTGGAGGGGCCGCGTGCTTCCTATCATGGGAAGAGGCGCAGCGCAAGCGGATCCGCACAAGTGTTTCTTACTTTTCGGCGGAGTCTCCGTCACAGTGAAAACCGCGCGCCGGGAGACGCCCCATGTTTCTCACTTTTTGCTCTGCGCAGTGCTTCACTTTCGGTATGCTCGACTCGACCTCCTCGCTAGCTCATGACAACCAACCTTTTTGACTATTTCGAGGAAGTATCGAAAGACGATGGGGCTCATGCGCCATGGGCAGCCCGTGCGCCAAGACGGACGAACGCCGGCTTTGACATCAAGCTCGTGCCGCGCGCACCCAACTGGCAGAGCGATCCTGAGTCGCTCAGCGCGCTCGAGCGCCTGCAGGACGAGCCGTGGGTGGCCGGGCTGACGCGCGTCGAGGACGGTGTCGAGCTGCGCCTCAGCGACAGCTGGATCGAGACGACCGGAGCGGCGCTCGAGGCCGGCGGCGGCGCCGAAGCGGCGCTCGTCGACCTTGGCCGCACGCAGCGCTACGCGATCCAATTCTGGGACGCGAACGCGACCAAGGCGCTGCACGTCGGCCATTTGCGCAATCTGGCACTGGGCAACGCGCTGGCCGCGTCGCTCGCACAAGCCGGCGGCGAGGTCGAGCGGCGCAGCGTCATCTCCGACGCCGGGCGCAGCATGGGCGAGGCTATGGCCGGCATCATCCGCAGCGGCCACCACACCTCCGCGTGGCCGGAGGGCGATCAGAAGAGCGATCACTTCGTCGGCCTCTGCTACGCCGACTATGTCGCCGCCGGCGGCTTTACCGAGGAGGGCATCGACGAGCGCGAAGACTCGCTGACGCGTGAGCTGCGCATGCAGAACGACGCCGCGGACGAGTTGCTCAAACGCGTGATGAGCGGCGAGAGCGAGGCGCTGGAGCTGTGGTTCAAGACGCGCGCCTGGGTGATATCGGGCCAGCGCAAGACGCTCGCTCGCCTCGGGGTCGCGTTCGACAGGGTGTTCTTCGAGTCGGACTTCCTCGAGGAAGGCAACGAACTGACCGAACGCGGCTTGCGTGAGGGCAAGCTGGAGCGGCGCGTGGACGGCGTCGTGATCTACGACACCGGCGTCGAGCACATGGAGGAAATGCCGCTGGTGCGCGCCGACGGACAGACAACCCAGCACATGCGCGCCGTCTCCTACTGGATGGGCGCACCGGACCTCGAGGGCGTGACCACGGTCCAGATCACCGGCACCGAGTGGGTTGCGCACTCGACTTGCATCCGCCAACTGATGGGCGAGTTGACGCCCGCTGAGAATGGGGCCGCCTCGCGCGGCATCCACCCCACGCACGACATTTTCCACGGCATGGTCGCCCAACAGAAGCGGGCTGTCAGCTCAAGCGACGAAGGTGGCCTCTTGATCGACGACTTGATCGAGTGGATCGAGACGCGCATCGACGAGGATCCTCAGATGCGCGACGTACGCCGCGCGCATCCCGCCCCCGAACGGATCCCGGCGCAGATCGCGCTCGGCTACTTCCTGCCATATCCGATGACCCCGCGCGTGGACTTCGAGATGGGCAAGCTGCTGACAGAGCGCGAGTCGCTGGGCTGGGACTTGGTGCGGGCGCGTGCGACGCACGGGACGCTCACCACCTCTCCCGGCCACCGCCCGGCCGATGACCCGGACTACCGCAGCGCGGTCGTGCAGTCGGAGATCTACCGCCGCCACCTGCGCCTGGCGGTCGAGCGCTACGACGTCACGCCGCTGGCGCTGTACCTGCGCCATCTGGCGCGCTGGTACATGGAAGCGGAGCGCTCCAGTCACGTCGAGCGCGTGATCCACACGCTGCTTGACCGCAGCGCGCGCGGGTTGGGGCTGGAGGCGGGCAGATGAGGACGCGAGACGCAAGCACTGAGATGTGCACAGAGGCGCTGCACCACCGCGCGCGCGGGGGGCATCGTCGCAAAAGAGCAAAGCTCCTCAGCCGCCGCGGGGAGCCCTCGGCATGAGCACCCTCCTGGTCAACAACTACGACTCCTACACTTACAACGTCTTCCACCTGCTGGCCGCCGCCTGCGGCGAGGAGCCGATTGTCGTGCACAACGACATGGTTTCCTGGAAGGCGCTCGAACGTTGGGACTTCGACGCGATCGTGCTCTCCCCCGGGCCGGGCCATCCGGCGCGCTGGCACGACTTCGGCGTGTGCGCGGACATCCTGCGCTCGAGCGAAGTCCCCGTGCTCGGCGTGTGTCTGGGCCACCAGGGCTTGGGCCACGTGCTCAAAGCGACCGTCACCTACGCGCCGACGGTGATGCACGGGCGCCTGTCCCCTGTCAAGCACTCAGGCGAGGGCCTGTTCGCCGGCATCCCCCAGGATTTCGAGGTAGTCCGCTACCACTCGCTGGCGGTGTCCGGCTCACTCGGCGAGGAGGGCCGCGAGATCGCCTGGACCTCCGACGGTGTCGTGATGGGCATCGAACACGCAAGCCGCCCGCTGTGGGGCGTGCAGTTTCACCCGGAGTCGATCTGCACCGAATATGGCCATCAGCTGTTCGAGAACTTCTACGCGCTGGCACAGGAGCGCAAGCCCAAGCGCGCGCAGCGCCTGAACCGGCCGAGCGTGCCGCCCAGACGCTGCAAACGGCGCAGCGCCGGCGACTCGGACGTGCGCCTGCTCGCGCGCACGATCGAGGGCGAACCGTTAACCGAGCTGCTGTTCGAACGCCTCTTCGGCAAAGAGGATTTTGCGTTCTGGTTGGATAGCGCAAGCACGTCCACGAACTTGGGCCAGAACTCGTACCTCGGCTCCTCGATTGGGCCGAACCGTTTGGTGTTCGAATACGACGTCGAGCAGGGCATCCTCACGCGACACGATGCCAATGGAGTTTTTAAGGAAAATGGTTCGTTCTTCCAGGTGCTAGATCGCGAGTTGGAGAACCGTGCGATCGAGCCGTCGCAGGACCCGGATCACGGACTCCTAGGCGGCTTCGTCGGTTATCTGGGTTACGAGCTGAAGGCCGACTGCGGCGCCACCAACGCACACAGCTCCGACGTCCCCGACGCGGTGCAGATGCTCGCCAACCGTGTAGTCGCGGTCGATCACGTGCGCGGGCGCACCCATGTGCTCGCTGTGGCCCAGGGCGAGGAGCCCGAGGCACAGCAGTGGCTCGACCTTGCGGAGCGGGAGGTTTACGACGCGATTGCCGCAGGCCAAGCCGAGCTGGAGCCGAGGAGCACGCCCAACCCAGCCGCGCCGGAGACAGGCGAGACGCGTGCCACGGGCCAAGCCGAGCTGACACCAAGCGGCACGCCCATCCCTCCCCCAAAAGACCAAGTCGTCTTTCGCCCTGGCCGCGGTCGTGAGCAGTACCTCGCTGACATCGCCCGCTGCCAGAGTGCACTGGGGGCCGGCGAGTCCTATGAGGTGTGTCTGACTGACCAGATCCACACCGATGCCGAACCGGATCCGTGGACTTTGTACCGCGGCCTGCGCCGCTCCAATCCGGCGCCGTTTGCCGCTTACCTGAAGCTGGGCGAGCTGGCGGTCGTCAGCAGCTCGCCCGAGCGTTTTCTCTCGGTCGACCGCGAGCGCAAGGTGATGGCGCGCCCGATCAAGGGCACGGCGCCGCGCAACCCTGACCCCGAGCAGGATGAGGTTACGCGCAAAGAGCTTGCTGAGGACGAAAAGACGTTTGCCGAGCACCTGATGATCGTGGATCTGTTGCGCAACGATCTGGGCCGCGTGTGCGAAGTCAACACGGTGCGCGTGCCCGAGTTGATGGTGATCGAGCAGTACACGACCGTGCACCAGATGATCTCCAACATCGTCGGCACGCTGGAGCCTGGCCGCTCCGCGATCGACGCGGTGCGCGCCTGCTTCCCCGGCGGCTCGATGACCGGCGCGCCGAAGCTGCGCACGATGGAGATCATCGACGACATCGAGCGCGAGGCCAGGGGTGTGTACTCGGGCGCGATCGGCTACTTCGGTCTCGACGGCGTGGTCGATCTGAGCATCGTGATCCGCACGATCGTGATAAGGCCCCCCGGTGGGGGCGCCAAAACCACGACGATCGGCGCCGGCGGGGCGATCGTGATGCAGTCCGACCCGCACGAGGAGTTCGAGGAGATCCTGCTGAAGGCACGGGCCCCGATGGCGGCGATCGCCAAGGCCGTCACGGGCAGCGAAGCCCCGGGGGCGTGGACGGTCGAGCTCGAGCCGCAGGACGCGTTCGCGGGGTCGGCGTCATGAGCGCGGCGCGGCCGACCGCGACCGGAACGGCGGTCTCCTCATGAGCCCGCTCAGCCCGATCGAACCCGACGCCGAGGAGGAGTCAGGAGTGACCTGGGAGATACGCGAAGCCACGCACGAGGACGTGCCGGCGGTGGTGAGGAGCGTGCGCGAACTGCTCGTCGAACTCGGCGGCAAACCGCTGGCGACGCCCGCCCTGGCGGAAACCGCGCACGCGCTGATCGACAAAGGCAGCAGCGGCGTCGTGCTCGTCGCCGAGCAAGAGCATGAGCTCGTGGGAATCATCGGCGTCAGCTGGCAGGTCGCGATGCGCATCCCAGGCCGCTACGGCGTGATCCAGGAGCTGTGGGTCAAGCCGGAGCTCCGCTACATGAGAATCGGCGCCGCCCTCCTCAGAGCACTAGTCGAGGTGGCGAGCAAACAGGGCGTGGAGCGCATCGAGGTGGGCCTGCCGAGCGAGCGCTACCCGGCCTTGGACGCCACCGAGGCCTTCTACCTCAACAACGGCTTCAGCCAGATCGGTACGCGAATGCGGAGGGTTGTATGAGTGAAATGCTGGTGGTCGAGCAACTGGTGGACGCCTCGAACAGCAACGGAAACGGCAACGGCAACGGCGCACCTTTCATCCTCGACCGTCACGGACGCAAGATGCAGGGCCGCGACGACGAGCGGCGCACCGAGCAACTGCGCGAGGGCCTAACACGCCACGAAGACGTGCGCACCACCCGAGCGGACGCCTCGACCGAGCACGTCGAGCGGGTACTGTCCGCGCTACACGAGCCCAGCTACCTGGAAGCGCTAAGAAAAGTCGACTGGCAGGAGCCACGGATGATGCCCGAGTGGGCGCCGCCGGGGCTACCGGCCGACAGCCCAGTGTGGGCGGGAGTGTTCGACACCGCCTTTGAGGGCGTGCGCACAGCGATGACCGCGGCAACCGCGATCATCGACGGCGAGCAGTTCTCCTACGCCCTGTGCCGCCCCCCAGGCCACCACGCCGGTCCGGCCTTCCTCGGCGGCTACTGCTACCTGAACACGGCAGCGGCGGCGGCCTACACGTTGTGGGAAGGCGGCATCGAGCGCATCTGCATCCTCGACCTCGACTTCCATTTCCCCACGGGGACAGCGGCGATCGTCGCTCCCTTCGAGAACGTCACGCTCGGCTCGTTGCACGCCTCGACGCTGGCCGAGGTGCCGTGGCGCCACGTCGAGCCATCCCCCGGCGAGTACTTCATCGAGTTCGACCACCAGCCGCACCCAGACACCTACCTGGAGGCGCTTGAGGAGCTGATCGTCGAAGTCGGCGAGGGAGCACAGGCGTTCGTGCTCTCGCTCGGCTACGACCTCGTCGAGAGCGACCCGCACGGTTCGTGGGACTTCTCGCAGCTGATCTTCATGGAGATCGGTGAAGTGCTCGCCTACGCGGGCCTGCCGGTGTGCGTCGTGCAGGAGGGTGGCTACGCGCTCGACGCGTTGGCCAACTGCAGCGAGGCATTCGCGGCGGGCATCCTGATGGAGGAGGACGAGGACCTATGAGTTCTTCCGAGGACACGGGTCGTAGCGCGGCGGAAGGCCACGCGGGCACGAACGTCGCGAAGGGCAGCGACGCTCCCGCAAACGGCCTTGCCCCCTTTCGCGCGCGGCTGGACTTCCTCGACGGGGAGATCTTGCGGCTGTTGGGCGACCGCTTCGACGTCTGCCGCCAAGTGGCCTACCACAAGCGTGAGCACGACATCCCGATGATGCAGCCCCAGCGGGTCGTCGAAGTGCGCGAACGCTATTTGCAGCGCGGCGCCGAGGCGAACTTGCCGGCCGACTTCGCCGCCGCTCTATTCGAGCTGCTGATCGGCGCAACGTGCAGGATGGAGGACGAGCTGATCGCTCAGCCCTCCGCGGCGGGAGACGGGAGTGTCGAATGACAAGAATCCCGCCTCCCGCGTCAGTCCTAACCCGATGCACCAGCCGGGGCTCGAACCCGGATCAGCGGATTTTAAGTCCGCCCCTTTCACCGCTTAAGGTACTGGTGCGAGGTGGCGCGACAATACCATATCTTCAGCGATGCCGCCCCTTCGGACTTCTCGCTAAAAACGGGTCGGAAATCACATGAGCACCGGGCCCACGCCGCTGCTGTTGCACGCTCGAAGCGCTGCCCTGCCACCGGGTCCGCGTATGCCCAGCACACTGCAGGCGGTTGCGTGGGCGCGCAGGCCCCTGCCGTTCCTGGAGCGGTGTCAGAAACATTTTGGTGACATCTTCACCATCCGCGTGAAGCACGCCGGCACATGGGTGATCTTGGCCGACCCTGAGGATGTGAAGAAGGTGTTCACAGCCGACCACGCCGTACTTGGCGTGGGGCTGGCCAACTCGATCCTCGGGCCACTGCTCGGGCCGCGCTCGGTGATGCTCTTGGAGGAGCCCGAGCACGTAAAGCGACGAAAGCTGATGCTGCCCCCCTTCCACGGCGAGCGGATGCAGGGCTACAGCGAGATGATGGCCGAGGTCACACGGCGGGAGGTGGCGACGTGGCCGGTTGGCGAGCCGTTCGAGCTGTGGCCGCGGATGCAGGAGATAACGCTTGAGGCAATCATGCGCGTCGTCTTCGGGCCGGTGGAAACGGAGTCGCTGCAGCGCTTGCGAGTGTCGCTCAGGCGCCTGACCAACTGGATGAACGACCCCAAGCGGCTCAACCTGCTGGCGGCCGCCGGCCCCAGCCGCTTCGCCGGCAACGGCGACTACCGCGAGATGATGGGACCCGTCGAGGCCGGAGTACTAGAGGAGGTCCGCCGCCGCCAGCGCGATCCCAGCTACACCGCCTCCCGTTCGGGGACAGGCAGGAGCGATATCGCTGCGATGCTGGGCGAAGCGCGCTATGAGGACGGCTCGCCGATGACCGAGCAGGATCTGCGCGACGAACTGGTCACCCTGCTCACCGACGGACCCACCTCCAGCCTGCTGTCATGGGCGTTTGAGCGACTTTTGCGCCATCCCGAGACGTATGCGCGGCTGCGGGCGGAGGTCGATGGCGCTCGCGGCGAGGCGGCGCAAGGCAACGAAGCGCAGGCGACCGCTGGCGACGGCGAATACCTCGATGCGGTCGTGAAGGAGACGCTGCGGTTCTGTCCCGCCGCGCCGATCGTGGTGCGCAAGCTGCTTGAGCCTATGGAGCTTGGTGGGTATGAGATTCCCGCTGGGACCACCGTGGCACCTTGCGTTCACCTGGTGCACCGAAACGCCGACATCTATCCTGAGCCGACGCGCTACCGGCCGGAGCGCTTTCTCCAGCAGCCGGCTGGTACGTATACGTGGATTCCTTTTGGCGGGGGGGTGAGGCGTTGTTTGGCCGTGCCTTATGCGCAGTTGCTGATGAAGCAGGTGATCTCTACCATCGTGGGCGAGGTGGACCTGCGGGCGGTGGAGCCCCGCTCTGAGCGACCGCGTAAGAGCGCTATCGCGTTTGTGCCGCATCGGCACGCGATGGTGATCGTTGTTCGCAAGCTGCTCGAGCCATGCGATATGTCCGTTGTCGAGGGTCGCTCGATCCCTTTCAATTATATGCGGGTCCCATCAGCCGTAGTAGCGCCCAACCGCGAGTAGCTGACTGAAAATGTTTAGGGCCAGAAAGAGAACCACGATGACGGCGCCGGCAGCAGGGCCCCAACGTTAACCCGCACCGCGAGCCGCGAGCGCGAGCCCCAAGCCGAAGAGCGCCAGCAAAGGAAGGAAATAGCGGGGCTCGGCGTAACCCAGGCCTTCGCTGGGAGAGCTGTAATAGGAGCTGAGGCCGATCAGTGCCAGCAGTCCTACGCACATGGCACCGTAGACGGCGATCTCAGCAAGGCGCCGGCGCAGAGCGGCTCGGTCGGCGATAAGCGCCCTGAGGCACAGCGCAACCAGGATGCCAGCAGGCACGAGAGCGAGATTGTCGACCCAGCGCGGAAATGAGGTGTCGAGCCATCCATAGAACCCGACCAGCCTGTCAAACCAAAGTTGGCGCGTCGTAAAAAGGCCGGGGAAGTAGTTTTTCATCGTTGGCAGACGCGGCAGGTACAGCTGCCATATGTAGCTGGCCTTGTCGAATATGGACCCTTGCGCATGCTCGAATTTGAGGCTGGTCGAAACGATGCCAAGCGTCGCGTGGCCCGACGCCACGTTGACGAGGGCGTAGATGCACACCGGGCTCACGGCGATCGCCAGAGCGACTCCAAGGTTGCGATACGCAGATCGTCCATGGGTGCGCGCGGAGCGCACAGCGAGCACAACCAGCCCGAGGACGATGCCCGGGGCCAGTCCGATGAAAGTGAGCTTCGTCAGGAAACCGACCACGATCGCCACGCCGATCAAGATCGCCAGTCTCAGCGTGAGCCCGCGACGAAACGCTCGGGCGAGGAGGTAGAAGATCGCCGCCGAGACCGCCGCGAGCATCGCGTCGGGACTCATCGCGCCCGACATGAAGCCGAGCATCGGCGCCAACGCCACGCCGAGGCCGCCGACCGTCCACGCCCACCGGGCTCTCGGCAACGCCTCACGGAGGAACAGGAAGACGAACAGCGCGGTCAGCCCCCCCATCAGGGCGTTCAGCATACGCATCAGCTGGAGTTGATCGAGCAGCGTACCGCCCGACGCCAGCCCGTAGGGAATCGTCTGCAGCAGGTAGTACAGCGGAGGACTGTAGTACGCGCCACCGACCGCGCCGTTTCCGCGGCGAGAGGGGTGTTCGGCGAGGCCTTCTTCCAGAGTCCGCTCCTCAGCGGCTGAGGAGATCGTGCGGTTTTCCGGACTCTGGTGGACTTCGTACAGGTGGATGTCGCGCTCCACGACTTCCTCTTCCGGCGAGAAGGTGTAGGCGTTGGAGGTGGGCAGTCGATGGTTCTCGGCGAGCTGTTGCGTGTAGGCGAAGTGGAACGGCTCGTCCGGAACCTCGAAGGGGGGCGTCACGAACGACCAGCACAGGGCGTTCAGGCACGCTACGAGGGCGCAGACCCAGGCTGCGCGAGGGACTCGCGCGAACGCTTTCGCGACGCTCGTCGCACTTCGGCGAGTGTCAGGCGTACCGCGAGCACGGAGAGCGCGAGGGACGGGCGCGAACGCCTTTGCGACGCTCATCGCACTTCGGCGAGCGTCAGGCGCACCGCGAGCACCGCGACCGCGAGGGAGAGCGCGAGCACGAGGAACGCTATCCACGTTCCACTCCAGGCGCGACCCAGTCCCATGCGGTAAGCAACCGAGGAGGCCTGAGACAGCCAGGACTGTGTCGCCGGGCGCAGGTATTCCATGCCAAGGGCCATGTCTGGAAAGGAGAGTTTCGCCCCCGCGGGAGGCTGGCGTATCGGCGTCCCCCGAATTTGGATGTGTTCCGCGATCGGCCCGATCTTCGTGCAGATGCGCTCGTCGCCGACCGAGTCGGTCAGGCCAGCCATGTGTATGCCCACTTTCCGCGCAGACCCCCAACCGGCGGCCTGGTGACCTTCGGAGAGGACGCGCGAGCCCGCGAGCACCCGCAGAGTTACGTTGGGACCGGCGGCGGGGGCTTCTATCGCCACACGGATAACCGAGGTTCCACTCGGAATCCGGCCCAACGGCTGACAAGTTTCAAGGTCTCCTTTTTTCAGGCTGCCGTCAACCTGGGCTAGGACCCCATTCGTCCCGGCCGTCGCCAGCGGCGAGCCCACCAGGACCGCGATCACCGCGACAGTCATCAGCGTCAGCGCGATACCCAGTGCGACTACCGCGCTCGAGCGCGCGGGTCCGGGGATGTTGGTTTTAGAGCCGGAGTCGGTCATTTAGAGCCGGAGTCGGTCGTGGAGCTGCCTTGTCAAACCGGCGCCGGGGTGGGCCTCGCTCTGGTCAGAGCGCCCGACCCGATCGGCCCGGAGGGGGCGCAGGTTTGATATCACTCTATGAGCTCAAGCACAAGGGAATATCAAGAGAGTGTTTCTCACTTTGGACAGACGCCGATGAGAGCAAGGACACTCAGGGACGGGGCTAAAATGTTTTTCACTATTCACAGTGGCCCGGTCATCGACCAGCAGCTCGAGCAGACGGAGCAGAAGAAGCCGGTAGCGCTCCATGCACGGGTTGACCCAGCGTGGCAGGCCAGTATCGATCAGCTGTGTCTCGATGCCGGCAGAAAACCGGTACAACACCTGGTAGTCGGAGACATTTCGGGTGAGCTGAACCGAGCGGCGCCAGCGGAGGAGATCGGGCGCCTGCCCGAGCAACGAGATCCAGGCCCGCGCCTTTTCTGCAAGCCAGCCCTCGGAACCGCTCAGCCGCATGCGCCACGCCAAATCCGTGTCGTCCACATACAGAAAGAAGTGAGGACACAGCCCCCGAGTGTGGACTGTTGTTTCTCACTCGTTGACCGTTACTCCACAAACCGCTACGATTCGAATCTGGCGGCGAGTTCTCTTTGTGGAGAAGCCGCCAGCGCTTCGACCAACCTAAACGGAGGGAAATGCAATGCCAAGAATGCGTCTGGCGGCGGTCGCCATGACCGCTGCCACGCTGGTGGCCAGCGGCTGCGGCGGATCGTCCAAAACGGGGGCGACCAGCCCCTCGGCGAGTACCACGGCCGTCTCGACCGCCACGGCCGGTACACCGACGGTAGCGGCCGCGTCAATCAAAGTCACCCCGGGCAGGCCCTTGACGCGAACGGAATTGGTCGCCGTCGCGGGCTCGATCTGCAAGCGCATCGATGCTCGAGACGCATTACTCAAAGACGCGACCTTGCAAGCCATCTCGGTTGAATTTCCACCGTTCGCGTCCTATCAGAGGACGGCGCTCGCCGAATTGAGCAAGCTCACTCCTCCCGCCTCCATGACAAGCTACTGGAAGCAGTTCGAGGCAGGTACACACAAGCTCGCCGCCGATACCACCCGATTCAGCGAAGCCGTCGAGGCCAAAAGGTTCACTCCAGCAACAGGGCATCTAATCCATATAATGGAATTGGACGAACACCATATCGGCCTAGTCGCCAAGCGCTCCGCCATCACCGGTTGCGAACGGGTCGCCTGACGCGCACCCTGCCTAAGCTATCGCTGAGGGGCCGGCGCGGACTTCTTCGTTGGGACAGGCGAGCGCTGGTGCACTCCACAGCGCCAGTCCGCCCGCCAGCGCGCCGCATAGCGAGATCGTGAGAGCCAGCCCGCACGGTCTCATCGCAGCGACCCCTTTCCCCGTGGCTTTACCGATCGACATTATCGCCTGACCTCTCTCTTCTTGCTCTGTGTTGGCTTTCCGGTTTTCTTCTTTGCGGGCGTGTATCTCTCTCTGGCTCGCTTTTCACAACTGACGCGAATGCTCTTGCGCCTGTATTTCTTGCATACCTTCAATGCCTGCGCAAGCTTCTGGGCATTTGTCAGGGTCCTCACATGCTTAAGGGAGACGAGCCCCTCGTTCAGGAGGCCTTCATTCAGGAGCGACGAAGTCGCTCCTGGCGCGGAACAGAGCACGGAGTTGCTGGCACAGCTTTCAGAGACCGTGGTAAAGGTCTGGTCAGCGCTCTCCATCACACCCCCGCTGTTGGCCGAAACGAGACGATAATGATAGGTAGTAGAGGCCGCCAGATCCCACAGTTCGGCGCTCACGGCCACCGGGCTCGCGACCGAACCGGGACGAGTCGAGCAGGGCGCTTCAGCACCATAGGCACTTGTGGTTCCATATTCAAAAAGGCAGGAAGACGCATCACCTTCAGGGTTAACCGTGCCACTGACGGTGGCCGTATTACGAGCCACGGCCGAGGCCACGGGCGCGGCGAGCACAGGACGGTCCTGGGCAAAGACCGCACCAACAGCGGTAGCAGCAGTCAGAGACAGCTGACAAGGCATCGTGCCAGAACGACCACCACCCGACCAACCGACGAACGTGGAATGCAAAGGAGCCACGGCCGTAAGCACGACCGTTTCGCCTTCGGGGAAACCAGCCGAGCATCTCGACGGACATGCGATACCAGCAGGCGCAGAGGAGACCGAACCCAACGTCGTCCCGGTCCGAGTCACGCTGAGCACATCGCGGGAACCACCAGACACGAACAGCTCGATATGACCGGCACCCGGATCAGCGACATAGACGTCACTATTAAGCCCGGAGACGGCGATCCCGGCAGGCCGCCCGATTTCGCCGTCACCACCGAAACTCTCGAACAATTCTCCCAGAGGAGCATAGCCGGCGACTTCGCTCTGGTTAGACACCGGATTAAAACGGGCAACATAAACATTTTCGTCTGAAGGATCGACCGCAACACCCGTCGCAGGACCCGAATCCACAACAAAGTTCTCGTGATAGGCGGGTTCTCCTTCGGATAACGTCAGCGACGTCTGGATGACTTCAAAGTGACTTCCAGAGCCCACCACTTCGTTACTGAGCTTGCCCATATAGAGATGCCCCGCCGGATCAAAAGCCATTCCGACCGGGGCTGAATACCCAGAGGTAGCCACCGTTTCGATAAATTCACCCGAAGACTGGCTCCATTCAGTGAGATAAGGCACTAATAAACTTAGTCCTATTGTTTCGTTTTCGAGGGGGCCGCCGAGAACCAGGAGGTTGCCTCCCGGCTGGATAGCGATGCCTTCCACACGTCCGAAGCGGGGGTTATCACCGCACTTCGAGCAAGTCGAACCATCCAACTGTCCACTGGCGGGCGTTCCACCCCAACTGGCGATGAGACCACCGGAGGAATCAAACTTCTCTACGCGGGCGCTATCCTTGCCTTCGACGACGCTCGCCACCGTGCACGTCGCCCCAGAGGGCGACAGACCCGAACCATCACAGGTCATTTGGGGAATTTTAGTATCAACGAGGCCACCGACGAATTCGATAGTGTAAGGACCACCCACGCCACCGGAAACGGACACCCATCTATCGAGACCGCGAATGTTTTCGAGGGTAGCCTGGACTTCGGCAGCACTTGCGTTGTACTGGATCGGGACGGTCGTCCCCGTGGCGCCGAGAACCTCTCTGCCGCTGACGGTGGCGTTAGCCGAGAGTGTGAAACTTTCTAAGGTTTCGAGCCTGCCAACGATCGTGGTGCCCGACGGGATGCCCGGACCAGAGATCACGGCGCCGATTTCTTCAGGACCCTGGACTGCGGTGACCAAGTCCGAGCCCGCGGTGATAGTGCCATGAAGAGTAGAGGTAAAACTAAGAGCATATGCGCCGCCGGTAGCGCCGCCGACGGTAACCGTCTGCCGCGCATTGGTCTGGCTCCCCAGGTCGGCGACATACACGTCGGAGGAGCCACCCGGAGTATTATCGACAGCAACGAATGTCGGGTTTTCGAACTGGCCGGTGCCGGCACCGGAGAAGCCAGCCTGACAACCTGTCGCTATGGTACACGTATCCAGTCCGGTGCTGGAGATATCCCCGGCCTTGACGCCCCAACCCCACGCCTGAATGAACGTCCCAGATTCGCTGAACTCATCGACGCGGTGATTGCCGGTGTCCGCGACGTAGACGTCGCCGCTGGCCTGGTCGACCGCAAGACCAGATTCGAAAGAAAGCTCGACCTGACCCGCCGCCGAACCCCGAGAACCAAAGAAGCTCAAGAACCCATGAGACTGCGCAGCAACGGCAGGCGAGGACACGAAGACCATAAGCAGAAAAGCGAACAGAACACCACACGAGAACGAGATACCAAGACACCTCCGCACGGTGCAGTTCACCTTAGTGCCTTTCCCCTCCAGATGTACATGTTTTAGTCTGTTCATGTGATGTATAACGTGGCCACGATGCACTTATTTGGAACGGTGGCGCCTCACCTTCTCCATGATGCTTCCACCCACGGAGAAGGCGAGGCGGGCTACCCACACACTATTCAGCAGTCACGGCCCAGCTGCCGCCAGTCGAGACTTCTTCACCCACGGTAGTCGGGTTGTTGGTAATCATCAAGAGCCACCCTCCGCTACCGGTAAGACCAACTAGAGGTTGACCGGAACCAGCGTGAAGGCCCCGGCCAACCTCAACAAGCATGAAGTCAAACCATGCTCAATTCAACCAACTCACTACATAGCCTGCAGCCCATTGCCATTCGAGAGGAAGATCGAGACAGTACCTTCAACCGTCCCTTCTTTGGCAAGCGCATTAGTACATGACGCTATTTCTTTTTTGAATCCTAGATCTACCTCTAATTCCGATAGTAAATTCGTCACAGTCAGAAAAACTAACGGATCGGTACATTCGTTCGTCAAACCACCTATGCATTTTACGCTCCAGCCGGGGCTTCCACCTTTTGAACCAGTAAATAGCATGTCTTCCGTACCTTCCAGTAACGTATTCCATGGAAGATTCACTGGGAAGGCCGTCGCACTAGCCCCACAAATCCCTCCGTTAGTTGTGCATGATACAGGTTTTGTCGATGTAATCAGTTCTTTTGAAGTATTTAAGAGTTCCGTGACTTCATTTTCAGCACCAGGCCCAACAGAGCCAACCATACTACCTTCACATTTAACCACTACAGGACCAGATGTCAATGTCAGACTGGTCGGTAACGAATCTACAACCAGTAACGTTTTTATTTCTTCCCAACCGAACGTGGCAGGAGTCCCTTTTGTTATACAGTTGCTTTCAGTGAATTCCAGCACCGGCGCTGTTTTCGTACACTGGTCCCATAAGGTGAGCGCAGATGCACTACTCGCCCCGACCATGCTCAACGCAAAGATCGCCGCAAAAGCAACCCCAATTATATGGATCTTTCTCATTATCTTTAGACCTACCCTTCTCCTCATCCGAGACTTGGCTAGCCTCTTCCGAGGCTTGAATTTGGCCGATACAGAGCACTCGTCCTAGGTCAGAGAGCGCTGAGACCGACCATTATGCACTACATTGCTGCACTGCGGCGAGATCCCAACTAGTTGGACCTCGCCACCAGCGTAGCAATTACTTTAACTGCATGTCAAGCAAATGTGGAGCAGTGTTTCTCACTCACGATACGTGTCTCTAGAGGCCTGGTCTGATAGCCCTAATTACCTGCGTTGGAGCCGAGACGTCCTCGACTGCAGGACCTCTAGGCTTGGTTCGACACCGAACCTTCATAAGCCACCCGCCTATCAATCGCAAAAGTACGCCGACTCTACCCACAGTCCGCAACCGGAAGGTTTGGCCGGAACCGATAAGCCCCGGCCAAACCCAACCGTGGATGACTCGACCGTAGATCAAACCATGCCTGACTCAACCATCTGACTACATCGCCTGTAGCCCGTTGCCATTCGCGAGGAAGATCGAGACAGTACCTTCAACCGTCCCTTCTTTGGCAAGTGCATTAGTGCATGTCACCTTTTCCGTTGCTTTGGATGCCAGATCCACCTCTAATTCCGATGGTAAATTCGTCACAGTCAGAAAAACTAACGGATCAGTACATTCGTTTGACAAACCACCTACGCATTTTACGCTCCAGCCGGGGCTTCCACCTTTTGAACCAGTAAATAGCATGTCTTCCGTACCTTCCAGTAACGTATTCCATGGAAGATTCACTGGGAACGCCGTCGCACTAGCACCACAAATCCCTCCGTTAGTTGTGCATGATACAGGTTTTGCCGATGTAACCGGTTCTTTTTTATTATTTAAGAGTTCTGTGACTTCGTTTTCGGCACCAGGCCCAACAGAACCATCCGCACTACCTTCGCATTTAATCGTTACAGGGCCAGATGTGAATGTCACGGTGGTCAGTAACGATTCTACAGGTACTAATGTTTTTATTTCTTCCCAACCGAATGTTGCGGGAGTCCCTTTTGTTATACAGTTGCTTTCGGTGAATTCCAGCACCGGCGCTGTTTTCGTGCACTGGTCCCATAAGGTGAGCGCAGATGCACTACTCGCCCCGACCATGCTCAACGCAAAGATCGCAGCAAAAGCAACCCCAATTATATGGATCTTTCTCATTATCTTTAGACCTACCTTCTCCTCATCCGAGGCTTGAGTTTGGGTCGAACAGAAGCGCTCGTCCCAAGCTAGAAAGAACACCGCATTCGACCTATGCACCTAAATTCGTGACAATAGAACATAGTTGAAGAGTAGACCGATGGTAGACCCGGGCGAAGTAATGTCGAGCAGTGTTTCCCACTCTGGCCTACACGGCCGCGACCGTCGCTCCCATCAACAGGACCAAGAGGGCGTCTACTCCATATAATGGAATTGGACGTACACCATATCGGCATAATCGCCAAGCGCTACGCCATCACCGGCTGCGAACAGGTCGCCTGACCCACACCCTGCCTACGCTATCGCCGAAAGCTCTGGCCGGGACCTATAAAATAGGGTCTCGGCCAGGGTCGGGCCTCATCAGAGACCACGCGAGATTAGGCTTGATGGATATGGTGGCCCTATTTCTTCTTGCGCTTGCTTGCCTTTATCTTGCGCTTTGGGCAGTCGGTGACGGTGATCTTTGTGGACTGGTGGATCGTCATTCCGTTCTGCGCCGTGAACGCCGTGGGCATCGCCAGGGCGCTGGTGCACAGGTTCCCGTTGGCGGCCAGCGCCGAGAACTTGCCCTCGGGGAGCGTCAGTTCGAAGCTTGTCACCGGCTGGTCGGGGACCGCACGGAAGGTGGAGCTCGTGATTCCTGCTTTGCTGATGAATGTTTCACCGTGCAGATCGATCGTAAACCCATAACCCTGCAGAACGATAACGAGTTCGGGGAACGCCTCGCCGCCATGACTTACAAAATATGCGGGACCAATCAAGGGGACGGGCAATATCGGCGTGAATGCCTCTGCATGTCCGACTCGTGACGCCGATGGACACGCGGCTGGGTTTGCGTTAAACGTGCTGTCGGGACACGCCTTCTGGAGTGTCTTGAGCTCGGAGGGAAGCTGTTTGGGCAGATCAACCTTGACTGAACGGATGTTCGACTGGGTCCCAAACGGCGCGTAGGGATAGGTGAGATCTACCGTAAGACTCGCTCCCTTGGCCCTCGATGTCTTGCCCGAGGTCGATGCCTTGAAGATTGGTTTGAAACTGAGGTTTGCGCAATTAGCGGCCTGGAAGGGCGTGGCTACTGTCACTGGCGCCTGGTCAGCTGGATTGGCGGGGTCGGCCCCTGCGCCGGTGATCGTGTTGGAGATTGACATTGGGTTGCAGCTGGTCGGGTTTAGTATGAAGCCTCGACGGTCGATGTAGACGCGGATGTCCCGCACGTGTACCACGATCCCCTCGATGATCCGCGGGATCGGGTCGGAGCCCGTCGAGTTGACTTCGACCTGTGCAGTCGTGGGGTTGATCCGCAGCCCGAAGCGGATCACGACTGTGCCGAGATCGAAGGGGCCAACCGTCGCGGAGGTGACTGACACGATCGATAGCGGCGCGCCGTGGTAGGGGCCCGCCAAATAGACTTTCCCGGGCGTCCACGCGAGCACGCTGCCGACGCCCGCGCCAACGAGGGTATGGCCGATTTCGCTCGCGGCTGGACACGACGGTTCACCCAGCTCCTGGCGGCCACTCGCCAACCGCGCGGCTTCGATGTCAGCCTCTGGACAGAACGGGATCCCGACCAAGTTGCCCGTCAGGCCGGGTGGCATGATGGTCGAGAATTTCGTCAGTTCCTGTTCGCCGTCTTCGCGGAAGATACGCAGATAGAACGGAGAATAGGAGCCTGCAGCGTTATTCTGCGTGCCCGCGACGACCTGCGGTTTGAACGGCGGTACACCACCGGAGGGACACACGCCGCCGTTAACGCCCTTGGTCACGGTGAAGGACGAGCTGTCGTGGACGACTTCTTCTGGAGCGGGATTTTCGGGGTCAGCCGCCGACCACGGGACAAGGGAGGCTTGAGCGGTGAACGTCCCGCAGCTAGGGGGAGAGACGAGCGGGGCGCTTTGGCCTTCACGGAAGTGCAGCGTGAAGTGGGCGAAGGGAAGCTGTGGAAGGTTATCGAAAATGGTCGTCAGCTGACCGGTCTGGGCGTTGGGTTCGACCTTGCCGGCGGCCTTGATGAGCAGGCCGCGTTCGGGCAGCTTCGCGACCACGTAGATGGCCAGCAGCGAGTTGAACGGGTTCTCCGCCCCCGGCGTCGTGATTGACGGATCGTTGGGTTGAGCAATGAACAGCGAACCCTCGAGCGGCTTTTCAAGCAGCGGCGATTCGATCGAGACTTCGCCGATCTTGGAGGAGTTGGGACAGCCGGCGCCTGGAGGCGACGCGGCCGTCTCGCGGTTGAAGTCAGAGGGAGTGCAGGCGCCAAGGCCCGGACCGGCAGAGGGGTTCAGGGTGAAACCTTCGGGTAGGGTCACCACCGTCTTCTTGATCTGCGACTGGGCGATGCCTTCGGGCGAGGTGAGTCCTTCGTCGGCGATGTTTAGATGAAAATCAAGACCGGTCGGTGCTTCGGCGAGATCGGTGGTCGGCTCGACAGAGATCGTCGGAGTGAGCGAGAGCCGATCACAGCCTTCCATGCCGATCGGATTGTCGAAATTGTCGTGGCTGAGGAAGCTGTCGGTCGCGAACAGGCCGGGGCTCGCCCAGGAGTTGACCGCGATCGTCGTCGTCTGGGGTCCTTGGCAGGACGTAGGCAGTGTGAGGTAGGGGCGCACCGGAGCGGTCGAGGGACAATTGCCGGCGGAGGTACCTTCGCTCAGATTGATACAGTGTTCGCCACGGAGCGAGTCGTGGCTGGGGTCGGCGGGCACACCCCAGAGGGTGAGGGTTGAGCGGGTGATGGGGAGCGTCTGAGGGATGTCGTCGTCGGAGACCGAGATGCCGTAGTCAGAGCCTGAGCGAACGGAGGCCTGCAGGATGATCGGAAAACCGTTGTACATCGCGCCGAACTCGGCGGGCACGGCCGCCGAGGGCTGCAGGTTGTAGACGGCAAGATAGAAGCTGCCCTGGCTACCCAATTCGATGTGGAGGATGCCGACAGCGGTATCGTCGCTGCATGACGGGCCGTCCTTGAAGCCGGGCTTGAGGAAGTCCAGTTCGGAGCAGGCCGGGACCGCCTGGGTGTCGCCGATCAGCCCCGGCGGCACGTCCACCTGGAAGTCCTTAGGATCGCCGCCCCGTGGAAGCAGATCGCCGTTGGTGTCAGTGGTCGTCGCGAGCGAGAAGCTTGTCGTCACCTCATACGGATGAGAGCCGGCCTGGACGTCGGGGGAGCCATCGGCGTTTGTGATCGAGCCATCAAAGCCGACGGGACCCGAAAGGAAGCCGATCCCTTCCGCGCGAGCGGGCGGCGCCACGGCGGAAACGGCCGCGAGAACGAGCACGGCGCAGAAGAGCAGCCAGACGACCGGGCCGGGCAAACGCCGGCTCGGGGAGAAGATGTGCTCCGCGGCCATCACCTGCCTGCCCTCCGGTGGACGTTTGCTCCGCCGGCCTTCGCCTTCCCCTTAACAGGGCGTTTCTTCGTCCTCGCCCGCCCAGCTTTCTTCTTTGGCGTTCTTGACTTCCTCGCCGGCTTCGCCGCCGGCGCCGGCGCCGCGTTTCCCGCGCCCGAGAAGCTGAAGCTCGCCGGCGCCGGGTCATTGACGATCTGTGACGCGGGTTGGCAGGCATCGCCCAGGCATGGAGCCGGCGCCGGCGGTGAGGGGAAACCACCTTCCACGCGGGCGTCGTAGAGGTCATAGGCAGCGTCAATGTCGGCCGGGACGAGCTGCTGGGAAGTGGTGATGAAGACGTCGCCGCCGTCAGCGCTCGCGTCCACGAAAGTGGAGTCCTGATCGCTGGTGCCGCTAGAGACCAGATAGAGACAGCCGGAGGCCACATCACAGCTTCCAACCCCGTCCTGCTCGTACTCATAGACATTGCTCCGGCCATCGGTGTCGCGAGGAAGGAGGGCTTCCACGCTGTCGAAGAAGATACGACCACCGTCGTCTGAGAGCGCGCGATTGTACTGAAAGAGGCCATCCTCCTGGTGGAACGGCGACGCGTTCCACTGCTGCTGAGAGAACTCGCTGCCAACACAGGCGCAGAGACGGCTGAGCCCACCCGAATCGGCGCTGTACTCGAACAGTTCAGCAAACAAAGGAGCGCCACGGTTATTCCGAGAAAATTCGTCACGATCTTCAGCGAAGAACGCGAGGTGGCGACCGTCAGGCGTGACTCTGGCGGCACCATGATAATCATGGTATTCGTCCTGATAGAGCAAACCTGAAGAATCGAGGACCGTGTGGATGAAGGAGATCACACCATCGTGGGAGAGATACAGGTTTTCGCCGCCGACCTGGGCTTCCTGTTCCAGACTGTTCTTTTCGCTCGTGAGGACGCCGGTCGCGACGAAATAGAGATAGGACCCGTCTTCGCTAGCCTCACCGACTACTCCCTTGACCCCCGCCTCAGGACCAGGGGTAAGATCGGTCAGGGTTTCGGTCTGCGTATCGTAGCTATAGAGATTCTTGCCGCTCCCAGGGACAGTGTCGACCGTAAGCCCCGCAGAGGCTTCGTCATAGAAGAACACCTTGGAGCCATCGCCAGCGGCGGTCGCCCACACGCCGCCGCCGCCGCCGCCCGGCCCATGGGGGCCATCAAGCTGGATAGTGGTGGCGGCGTTCTCGCGGACGTACAGATTGCCTTCGGCGGTAAAGAAAATGTGCGAGCCGTCGGATGAGATCGCGCGTACAAGAGAACCTTGTCCTTGTCGTCCCTGCCCCGTATCGGCGTTTTCGACACCGAACTTGGCGTTCGAGGCGGGAATGCAAGCTGGGCCGGTGGGGCCACAACTGGATGCGCCGTCAGGCGGAACCTGGCTGAGGAGGCCAAGCGCGCCGCCAGAGGACTCGTAGAGATTATCGACCCCGCTCGCAGGCGCTTCGGGCGTGAGAGACGCCTCCGCATTGAAGATCACGGTAGTCAAGTCCGACGAGGCACCGTTGACGATCGGTTCGTAGGGAAGCGGATGCAGCCCCGGCGCAGCCACGTTCAAAAGCGAATAGGCGCCGGTAACATTGTCACGGAGAAAGAGATTGGCGGCTTCCGCCGCTGTGATTTCGGGCTCGCCGCTGACGAGCGAAGGCGAGTCAGTGGCGTCAAGGAGAATTGCCTTGGAAAGGTCTGGCGAAAAAGCAGCAAAAGTCGGGCTCACGAGGAGTTGGTTATAGGAGAAGGCCTGGGGTGGCAGCAAAGCTTCGGTTGACCAGCCCCTCTCGCCGCGCGAAGCCATATAGAAGTCGATGGAAGCGTTAGTCGCGGAGCCTGGAAAAGCACCATTAGCGACATAGGCAATCGCACCTCCCTCAGGGGAAACCTGAGCCCAAGCCGAAGAAGGATCCTGAGCAGCGAGGTTTGGATAGTAGCCGTTCTTAACGACAGGCGAGACCATCTCATAAGCGCGACAGTCCGGGAGGGCAGCTGAGGGGCCGGCGCGGACTTCTTCGTTGGGACAGGCGAGCGCTGGTGCACTCCACAGCGCCAGTCCGCCCGCCAGCGCGCCGCATAGCGAGATCGTGAGAGCCAGCCCGCACGGTCTCATCGCAGCGACCCCTTTCCCCGTGGCTTTACCGATCGACATTATCGCCTGACCTCTCTCTTCTTGCTCTGTGTTGGCTTTCCGGTTTTCTTCTTTGCGGGCGTGTATCTCTCTCTGGCTCGCTTTTCACAACTGACGCGAATGCTCTTGCGCCTGTATTTCTTGCATACCTTCAATGCCTGCGCAAGCTTCTGGGCATTTGTCAGGGTCCTCACATGCTTAAGGGAGACGAGCCCCTCGTTCAGGAGGCCTTCATTCAGGAGCGACGAAGTCGCTCCTGGCGCGGAACAGAGCACGGAGTTGCTGGCACAGCTTTCAGAGACCGTGGTAAAGGTCTGGTCAGCGCTCTCCATCACACCCCCGCTGTTGGCCGAAACGAGACGATAATGATAGGTAGTAGAGGCCGCCAGATCCCACAGTTCGGCGCTCACGGCCACCGGGCTCGCGACCGAACCGGGACGAGTCGAGCAGGGCGCTTCAGCACCATAGGCACTTGTGGTTCCATATTCAAAAAGGCAGGAAGACGCATCACCTTCAGGGTTAACCGTGCCACTGACGGTGGCCGTATTACGAGCCACGGCCGAGGCCACGGGCGCGGCGAGCACAGGACGGTCCTGGGCAAAGACCGCACCAACAGCGGTAGCAGCAGTCAGAGACAGCTGACAAGGCATCGTGCCAGAACAACCACCACCCGACCAACCGACGAACGTGGAATGCAAAGGAGCCACGGCCGTAAGCACGACCGTTTCGCCTTCGGGGAAACCAGCCGAGCATCTCGACGGACATGCGATACCAGCAGGCGCAGAGGAGACCGAACCCAACGTCGTCCCGGTCCGAGTCACGCTGAGCACATCGCGGGAACCACCAGACACGAACAGCTCGATATGACCGGCACCCGGATCAGCGACATAGACGTCACTATTAAGCCCGGAGACGGCGATCCCGGCAGGCCGCCCGATTTCGCCGTCACCACCGAAACTCTCGAACAATTCTCCCAGAGGAGCATAGCCGGCGACTTCGCTCTGGTTAGACACCGGATTAAAACGGGCAACATAAACATTTTCGTCTGAAGGATCGACCGCAACACCCGTCGCAGGACCCGAATCCACAACAAAGTTCTCGTGATAGGCGGGTTCTCCTTCGGATAACGTCAGCGACGTCTGGATGACTTCAAAGTGACTTCCAGAGCCCACCACTTCGTTACTGAGCTTGCCCATATAGAGATGCCCCGCCGGATCAAAAGCCATTCCGACCGGGGCTGAATACCCAAAAGTAGCCACCGTTTCGACAAATTCACCCGAAGACTGACTCCATTCAGTGAGATAAGGTCCTATTGTTTCGCTTTCGAGGGGGCCGCCGAGAACCAGGAGGTTGCCTCCCGGCTGGATAGCGATGCCTTCCACACGTCCGAAGCGGGGGTTATCACCGCACTTCGAGCAAGTCGAACCATCCAACTGTCCACTGGCGGGCGTTCCACCCCAACTGGCGATGAGACCACCGGAGGAATCAAACTTCTCTACGCGGGCGCTATCCTTGCCTTCGACGACGCTCGCCACCGTGCACGTCGCCCCAGAGGGCGACAGACCCGAACCATCACAGGTCATTTGGGGAATTTTAGTATCAACGAGGCCACCGACGAATTCGATAGTGTAAGGACCACCCACGCCACCGGAAACGGACACCCATCTATCGAGACCGCGAATGTTTTCGAGGGTAGCCTGGACTTCGGCAGCACTTGCGTTGTACTGGATCGGGACGGTCGTCCCCGTGGCGCCGAGAACCTCTCTGCCGCTGACGGTGGCGTTAGCCGAGAGTGTGAAACTTTCTAAGGTTTCGAGCCTGCCAACGATCGTGGTGCCCGACGGGATGCCCGGACCAGAGATCACGGCGCCGATTTCTTCAGGACCCTGGACTGCGGTGACCAAGTCCGAGCCCGCGGTGATAGTGCCATGAAGAGTAGAGGTAAAACTAAGAGCATATGCGCCGCCGGTAGCGCCGCCGACGGTAACCGTCTGCCGCGCATTGGTCTGGCTCCCCAGGTCGGCGACATACACGTCGGAGGAGCCACCCGGAGTATTATCGACAGCAACGAATGTCGGGTTTTCGAACTGGCCGGTGCCGGCACCGGAGAAGCCAGCCTGACAACCTGTCGCTATGGTACACGTATCCAGTCCGGTGCTGGAGATATCCCCGGCCTTGACGCCCCAACCCCACGCCTGAATGAACGTCCCAGATTCGCTGAACTCATCGACGCGGTGATTGCCGGTGTCCGCGACGTAGACGTCGCCGCTGGCCTGGTTGACCGCAAGACCAGATTCGAAAGAAAGCTCGACCTGACCCGCCGCCGAACCCCGAGAACCAAAGAAGCTCAAGAACCCATGAGACTGCGCAGCAACGGCAGGCGAGGACACGAAGACCATAAGCAGAAAAGCGAACAGAACACCACACGAAGACGAGTTACCAAGACACCTCCGCACGGTGCAGTTCACCTTAGTGACTTTCCCCTCGAGATGTACATGCTTTAGTCTGTTCATTTTGTGTATAACGTGGCCACGACGCACTTATTTGGAACGAGCCCCCGCCTTACCTTCTCCATGATGCTTCACCCACGGAGAAGGCGAGGCGGGCTACACACACACTATTCGGCAGTCACGGCCCAGCTGCCGCCAGTCGAGACTTCTTCACCCACGGTAGTCGGTTTGTTGGTAATCATCAAGAGCCAACCTCCGCTACCGGTAAGACCAAAATCGACTCCGTCGGCAGCAAGAGTCGAACCGTCGTATCTCACACCGCCCACAAATAGGGCTCCGGAGAAACTTCCCGCTTCCCGCGTCGCTTCAAAAAAGCACGCCGCCCCTGCTTCAGCCCCCGGATGTGCCTCGTTGCCACTGCACCCCGCCGGCGTAGATTCACCCGCCGCGATGAAGTGGGATTCCACTCTAGATCCAGATGCCAATGGAATCGACAAAGATATCGCGACATACTTATTTTCATTTTCCTTAAGATTAGTGCTCTGAACCAACCATGTACCGGTCTCCGTTGCCTTGGACGGTAGCGTAGCAACATAGCCCGTCTGCCCCTTGGCGCCCTGCGGACCAGTCGGACCAGTCGGACCAGTCGGACCAGTCGGACCAGTCGGACCTTCTTTACCATTCACCCCATCCTTGCCCGCCGGACCCTGAGCACCCTGAGCACCCTGAGCACCTGCCGGCCCCGCGAGCCCAGCCTTACCCTTCAACTGCGCGAGCACGCTCGGCTTGATCTGCTTCATCGAACTGATCAGATATTTGTTGGCGGCATAAGCCCCACCCGTCATCGCGAACACAAGCGCAAACGTCACCGCTATGTTCGTGTACGTAAACCGCCCGCATACCCATAAAAACATCTCGATTCCCTCCCCACAATAAATTTCATCACAACCATCAACTCGACCACACACAACACCACCACTTACCCCACTACCATTTCCCCCTAATACTCATACTTATTCATTGTGTGGATCTGCGTTCCCACCTTCGATACCCGGTCATCCTATATCCTGACCCCCGGGAACTCTGCAGCCACCCATCACGACCAGAAGGTTGGCCGGAACCAACATAGAGGCCCCGGCCAACCTCAACAAGCATGAAGTCAAACCATGCTCAATTCAAACAACTCATTACATAGCCTGCAGCCCGTTGCCATTCGAGAGGAAGATCGAGACAGTACCTTCTACCGTCCCTTCTTTGGCAAGCGCATTAGTACATGACGCTATTTCTTTTTTGAATCCTAGATCTACCTCTAATTCCGATAGTAAATTCGTCACAGTCAGAAAAACTAACGGATCGGTACATTCGTTTGACAAACCACCTATGCACTTTACGCTCCAGCCGGGGCTTCCACCTTTTGAACCAGTAAATAGCATGTCTTCCGTACCTTCCAGTAACGTATTCCATGGAAGGTTCACTGGGAAGGCCGTCGCGCTAGCGCCACAAATCCCTCCGTTAGTTGTGCATGTTACAGGTTTTGCCGATGTAACCGGTTCTTTTTTATCATTTAAGAGTTCTGTGACTTCGTTTTCGGCACCAGGCCCAACAGAGCCATCCGCACTACCTTCACATTTAACCGTCACAGGGCCAGATATCAATGTCACGGTAGTCAGTAACGATTCTACAGCTAGTAAAGTTTTTATTTCTTCCCAACCGAACGTGGCAGGAGTCCCTTTTGTTATACAGTTGCTTTCAGTGAATTCAAGCACCGGCGCTGTTTTCGTACACTGGTCCCATAAGCTAAGCGCAGATGCACTACTCGCCCCGACCATACTCAACGCAAAGATCGCCGCAAAAGCAACCCCAATTATATGGATCTTCCTCATTATCTTTAGACCTACCTTCTCCTCATCCGAGACTTGGCTAGCCTCTTCCGAGGCTTGAATTTGGCCGATACAGAGCACTCGTCCTAGGTCAGAGAGCGCTGAGACCGACCTTTATACACTGCGTGCGTTAAGATCCCGACTAATAGGATCTCGCCATCAGCGTAGCAAGCACCATAGCGGCATGTCAAGCAAATGTGGAGCAGTGTTTCTCACTCACGATACGTGCCTCGAGAGGCCTAGGTCTGATAGCTTAATTACCTGCGTCGGAGCCGAGACGTCCTTCGACTGGAGGAACCTCCAGGCTTTGGGTTCGACACCGAACCTTCGTCAGCCACCCGCCTAGCAGTGGCAAAGTACGTTGACTCTACCTACCGTCCGCAACCGGAAGGGGTTGTCCCGGGACCGATAAGCCCCGGGCCAACCCAAACCGTGCATGACTCAACGGTAGATCAAACCATGCCTAACTCAACCATCTGACTACATAGCCTGTAGCCCGTTTCCATTCACCAGTAAGATCGAGACCGTACCTTCAACCGTCCCTTCTTTGGCAAGTGCATTAGTGCATGTCACCTTTTCTGTTGCTTTGGATGCCAAATCTACCTCTAATTCTGCCAGTAAATTCGTAACAACGAAAAAGCTTAATTCCTTGGTGCATTCGTTTTCTAGACCACTTGTACACTTGACGTGCCAGCCGGCGTTTCCACCTTTTGAACCAGGAAATAGCATACCTTCCGTAGCTTCCAGTAACGTATTCCATGGAAGATTCACTGGAAAGGCCGTCGCACTAGCGCCACAAACCCCTCCGTTAGTTGTGCATGTTACAGGTTTTGCCGATGTAACCAGTTCACCTAGATTACTTAAGACTTCCGTGACTTCACCTTCGGCACCAGGCCCAACAGAACCATCCACACTACCTTCGCATTTAATCGTTACAGGGCCAGATGTAAATGTCACGGTGGTCAGTAACGAATCTACAACCAGTAACGTTTTTATTTCTTCCCAACCGAACGTGGCAGGACTCCCTTTTGTTACGCAGTTGCTTTCAGTGAATTCCAGCACCGGCGCTGTTTTCGTACACTGGTCCCATAAGCTAAGCGCAGATGCACTACTCGCCCCGACCATACTCAACGCAAAGACCGCGGCAAAAGCAACCCCAATTATATGGATCTTTCTCATTATCTTTAGACCTACCTTCTCCTCATCCGAGACTTGGCTAGCCTCTTCTGAGGCTTGAGTTTGGAGCGAACAGAAGCGCTCGCCCTAAGCCAGAGAACGCCGAAACCGACCTACTCTCCCAAAATTCGTGACAACAGAATATGGCTGAAGACTGGATCTATGGTAGCCTCGGACGAAGTAATATCGAGCGGTGTTTCTCACTCGGACTCCGCGCTCACGGCCCCCATCAACTTCAGGGCCCGCAAGTTCACGGATTCCCTGGGGCCGCTCACTCGCCTACACGACCGGGCAGAGCCCGCCGTCGAGGTTGACCCCCACCCCAGTCACGTAGGACGCGCGTGGCGAGAGCAGGAACGCCGCCAGCGCCGCGTACTCCTCCGCCCGCCCGACGCGCCCGAGTGGGATCCCGGCGGCCTCGACCATCCGTGTGTAGTACTGCTGCGGCGCGATCCCCTCCGCTGCGGCGCGCGCTTGCAGCTGCGCGCTTTCGACGACCCCGATCAGGATCGCGTTGACGCGGATCTGCTCGGGCGCGAGCTCGCGCGAGAGCGCCTTGGTGAGCGCGAGCCCGGCCGCGCGTGACACAGATGTCGGCGTCGTGAAGGCCTCAGGCGCCTTGCCGGAGATCGCCAGCGTGTTGAGCACGACGCCCCCGCGTGATGCCCTCAGCAGCGGTAGGGCAGCCCGCGTGAGCCGTACAGCAGCCATCAGCTTCAGATCGATGTCCGCTTCCCAGACGCCGTCGCTGTGCTCGGCGAACGCGCCGGCGGCGAGGCCGCCCGCGTTGTTGACGACTCCGTCGATCCGATCCCAGTTGTCCTCGAGCGTGAGAATGAGACCCTGGATGTGTTCGGGATCGGTGACGTCGCCGAGCAGGCCGAGCGTTTCCTCTCCGCCCAGCTCGTGCAGCCGGCGGTTGGCCTGTTTCATCCGCTCGGCGCCCCGCGCGAAGATGCACACGCGCGCGCCCTCTCCCACCAGCAGTTCCGCCAGCGCCAGACCGAGCCCGGCCGAGCCCCCGGTGATCAGGATGTTCTTGCCCTCGAGCTCGAGATCCATGCTCTCCCCCGACTACGTCGCCGCGGGCACGCGCTACGCGCTGTCCGGCGTACGCCCATCATGGCCGATGTAGCCGTCCTTGCCGCCAACGCAGATGTAGATCGTCTCGCCCGGACCAAGGATCTTGACACGCCGGATCGTGGCCGGGTTGACCCGCGCGAACAAGCCCTCCTCGAGCACGTGCGAGCTGCCGTCCCCGAACTCCATCTCGATCGACCCCCGGTGGACGAAGTACAGCTCCTCCTGGACATCGTGATAGTGCCATTTCGTCTCATATCCCGGAGGCCGCACCAGCGCGTTGACCCCGAAGGCGGTGACGCCGAGGCCGCGCCTGACTTTGCGAAACCCATAGCCCTGCTCGAGATCGTCGATCGAGCCCACCGCATAGCCCTCCCCGACCGTGACCGCGGGATAGCGCGCGCGGTCGACGACGCCGTTCTCCGCGGGCCTCATGCGCGCGCGAGCTCGCCGCTGAGGAACTCCGGGATGCGCTGCCCGATCAGCTCGCCCGCGTAGCGCCGGCGCCTGCCGTACACGAGCCAGGTGGTGTCGACCTCGCCGTAGCGCTCGAGCACGCGCAACGCCTCAGGATGTTCTTCGCCGAAGGCCACGAACGTCACGCCGGCGTCGTACTTGCCCGCCAGCAGGTTCTCCGCCACAACGGGGTTGGCCGGCTCCCGCACGATCGTCTCCCAGCGCGTGAGGTCCGGATAGCCCATCGCGGCCGCCACCACCCCGAGGCTGCGCGGTTCGGACACGTCATTGCGCGCGATCAAACCCATTTCCTTGGCCGGGAACATGAACGTGTCAACCACGAACACCTCCTGGTGGTAGCGCTCCGTCACGATATGCACGTCGGGATGCGAGCTGCACTGCAGCAGGAACCCGTTTGGCTGCTCGTGCACCCGCTCCAAGCCCACCTCGAAGTCGCGCACCAGCTCCACCCGCGCATCCTCCAGGCCCTGGAACTCCAGATAGCGCAGCAGCGCGTGCTCGTGACACGTGCCGGAAGGACCAAGCGTGATGAACGTGGGTGCAGCCATACAAGCCCTTTATACCCCACAATAGAGGCTCGAGCCGAAGTGCCGTCCTCAACACCTCGACTCCAAGCCTTGCCCATTCGTGTCCTGTGTTGGTTGGCAGACGCCAGCGGAAGTCCTATCACAGTTCATCCCCGTCTACCAGCCAGAACTTCCGCAGCTCGCCAGACTAATGAAACTCGCCCGAGGAGGGCACAGCGCTTTCTCCCTGCGAACGACGGCTTTTTCTCGATCCCGGGTCGAGCGTTCGGAAGTCAGAAACGTTTTGACGCTGGACGAATGGTCGAGCGCTCAACCGTCGCGCTCGGCGCGGATTCGGACAAATCCTCCTCAACGCCCGAGCGCGCGGCGCAGCGCCTCGGCCACGCGCGCCGTCTCAGCCTCGCCCAGCCCTGGGTACAGCGGCAGCGCCAGCGAACGTGCGGCGACGTCCTCGCAGACGGGAAACTCGCCCTCGCGATGGCCGAAGCGCTCGCGATAGAAACTCATCAGGTGGATCGCCGGCAGGTAAGGCTTGCTCTGGATGCCGAGCGCCGCAAGCCTGCGCACCGTCTCGTCGCGATCGACGCCTCGAGGCAGTTGCACCACATACACAAACCACCCGCGCCGAGCGCCGTCGTGATCCTCGCAGGGAAGCTCGAGGCCCTCGATCTCGGCAAGCGCCTCGCGGTAATAGGATCCGGCGAGCGCGCGCAATTCCAGCATTCCCGGTAGCCGCGCCATCTGCCCGATACCGATCGCACAGGCGATGTCCGACAGCCTATAGTTGAAGCCAAGCCGATCGTGATCGAGCCAGTCCATGTCCGGCGCACGCCCCTGGTTGCGCTCGGAGTCGATCCGCGCCTTGACCTCGGGATCGCCAAGCGTGACCATCCCGCCCTCCCCCGTCGTCAGCTGCTTGTTGGCATAGAATCCGAACACGGCAGGATTCCCACGCGCGCCGACGGGCGTGCCATCGGCGTATATGCCACCAAGCGCCTCACAGGCGTCCTCCACGATCCCAAGCCCGTGTCGCGCAGCGATCTTCTCAAAGGCCTTCATGTCTGCCGGATATCCGAAGATGTGTACCGGCAAGATCGCCCGAGTGCGCTCGGTAATCGAGGCCTCAGCCGCCGCGGGATCGAGGTTGAGCGTAAGCGGATCGATATCGGCAAAGACCGGCCGAGCCCGCTCATAAAGCGCGACATTCGCCGAAGCAACAAACGAGAACGGGCTTGTAATGACCTCATCCCCGTCAGAGACGCCGACAGCACGCAGGGCAAGATGCAGTCCAGCGGTACCGCTGGAGACAGCACAGGCAAGCGGACTACCGACAAACTCGGCAAACAGCCGCTCGAACTCCGTCAGGCGAGGCCCGAGCGAGAGCTGCCCGGAAGTCAAGACCTCAGAGACCAACCTCTCCTCTGTAAGCCCAAGAACAGGCCTGGCGAGAGGTATGACCTCCCGATCACCCAAAGCAGGACACCGTCGAGGACGTCATTCGATCGACGGGTCCTCGGTCCAACCATCACCTTCTGAGGAGGCCCCACCGTCCTGACCTGAGGATCGAATCGACGTTAACGACGGGATCCGTGACGCGGGCTGCTGCACTCCCACCGTAAGCGAATCCACCAAAGCTTCCCAAGAAGCGGCGATGATGTCCCCCGAGACCCCGATCGTCCCCCAGACCCGCTCGCCGTCTGACACGTCGATCAGAACCCGCGTGACTGCCGCTGTACCCCTGGCCTCGTCGAGAATCCGCACCTTGTAGTTGACCAATTTCAGCTCGCGCAGATGCGGATAGACCTGCTCGAGCGCCTCACGCAGCGCGTTGTCGAGCGCGTTCACGGGGCCGTTGCCCTCTGCCGTGCAGATGAATTCGACCTCGTCCGGCCCCGGTGGCGCGATGATCTTGATCGTCGCCTCGGTTTCCACTTCGCTGTCGTAGCGTTGCTCGGAGATGACCCGCCACGAAACCAGCATGAACAGAGGCTCATAGAGACCTGCCTCCTCGCGCATCAGCAACTCAAGCGTGCCGTCTGCGGCCTCGAACTGAAAGCCTTCATGCTCGGCGCTCTTCACGCGCTCGAGCACGCGCTCGACGGCCTGCTCGTCAAGCTCGATTCCGAACTCTGCCGCCTTCTCGATGACCGTGCCGCGCCCCGAGAGCTCTGAGACGAGCACGTCGCGTGCGTTGCCGACCAGCGCCGGATCGATGTGCTCGAACGTGGCGGCGTCAGCGCGAATTGCGGCGGTGTGCAGGCCCGCCTTGTGAGCAAAAGCGTTCTTGCCGACATACGGCTGCGCGGGACTGGGAGCACGGTTGAGTAGCTCGTCCAACAGGTGGGCGGTCTCGGTCAGACGCGCCAGTCGCTCTGGCGGTAGACCCTCATAGTCCATCTTCAGTTGTAGGTTGGCGATGATCGTGACGAGGTTGGCGTTGCCCGTGCGCTCGCCGATCCCATTGATCGTGCCCTGTACCTGTGTCGCGCCGGCTTCGACGGCGACAAGTGTATTGGCAACGGCGCAGCCGCCGTCGTCGTGCGTATGGATGCCAAGCGCCAGATCTGAAAGCTCGGCGTGCACCGCCTCGACAACCGCACGCACGCCTCCCGGCAGCGAGCCGCCGTTGGTGTCGCACAAAACGACCCGCTCGGCGCCGGCAGCGGCCGCGGCGCGCAGCGTGTCGAGCGCGTAGCCGGGATCGGCGGCGTAGCCGTCGAAGAAGTGCTCGGCGTCGAACAGCACACGCTTGCCCTGGGCGTGCAGAAAGGCGATCGACTCTCCGATCATCGCGAGGTTCTCCTCTGGGGAGACACGCACGACCTTCTCGACGTGTAGCGGCGAGCTCTTGCCGACGAGCGTGCAGACCGGCACGAAGGATTCCGCCAGGATGCGCAGCCCCTCGTCCCGATCTACCGGAGCGTCGCGCCGGCGCGTCATGCCGAAGGCCACGATCTCGCTGACAGTGAAGCTCTCGCGCTCGAGCAGCGCGAACAGCTCAAGCTCCTTTGGGTTTGACGCGGGGAATCCCGCCTCGATCAGGTGGATGCCGAGCGCGTCAAGCGCATGCACGACGCGCAACTTCTCCTGCGCGGTGAGGCTCATGCCGCCTCCCCCCATGCCATCGCGCAGGGTTGCGTCATAGAGCTGTATGTGGCTCATCAGCCCGTGGGACTCGGCGCCGGCGGTGCGGGCGTGCCGGCAGCGACCACGTCGAGCCATTCGCGGTAGGGCTCCGAGCGCCCGTGGATCGCGTCGTCGAAGGCGCCCTGCAACAGGCGCGTCACCTCGCCCGGCTTGCCTGAGCCGACCTTGTGATCGTTGACCTCGACCACCGGCACGAGCTCGGCGGCGGTGCCGGACATGAAGACCTCGTCGGCCAGGTACATCTCCGCCCGCGCGATGTTGCGCTCCACCACCGGGTAGCCGAGGTCGGCCGCCAATTGCATGATCGAGCGGCGTGTGATTCCGTCGAGGATCGAGTTGTGGTGACCGGGCGTGACGATCTCCCCGCCGGCGACGATGTAGATGTTCTCGCCCGTGCCCTCGCACACGTGGCCGTGACCATCCAGCAGGATCGCCTCCTGGTAGCCGGCCTTCATCGACTCGACCTTGGCGAGCACGTTGTTGAGATACTGGCCCGAGGCCTTGGCGTGCGGGATCAGCGAGTCGGGTGAGATGCGCCGCCACGAGGAAACCTTGGCGCGAATGCCGTTGGCCATCCCGTCCTCGCCCAAATAGGTCCCCCACTCCCAGCAGGCGATCGTCACGTCAACGGGCGCGTCCATCGGGTTCAGCCCCATCGAGCCGTAGCCGCGATAGACGATCGGGCGGATGTAGCAGGAGCGCAGGTTGTTGTTGGCCACGAGCTCGCGTGCGGCAGCCTGCAGTTCCACCGCCGTGTAGGGCACGGGCATGTAATAAAGCTCAGAGGACTGCAGCAGCCGCTCCATGTGCTCGGCGTTGCGAAAGATCGCGGGCCCAAGCTCGGTGTCGTAGCAGCGGATGCCCTCAAAGACACCGGTGCCGTAGTGCAAGCCGTGCGTGAGAACATGAACCTTTGCGTCCTCCCAGGCGAGGAACTCTCCATTCATCCATATGAAGTCGCATGTGTCCACGTTGTCGTCTCCTGGTTAGAACTGCTCGAGCACCGAGCGTGTCGCCTCCGCCGTACCGGCCTCACCACCGAGATCGGGGGTCCGTAGGCCACGCTCGAGCGCACGTTCGACTGCCGATTCTACAGCCGCCGCCTCGTGCTTCAAACTACGGCCCTCAGCCTTCCCCAGACCTGTGAGGTATTTGGCCTCCTCGATGTAGCTTTCTGTCCGAGGCGGCGCGTAGTATCGAACATATGTTCTTGCCGACCATCACACCCGAGGCGGAGCTCGAGCAGCTCAACCCACGTGCCCGCCGTTACGAGATCGGTCAATTCTTCACGCCTCCTCCGATCGCCGATCTGATGGCGGAGGCGGTCCGCGAGATTGAGCCTGAGACCGTTCTCGACCCCGGGGTCGGAGGAGGCATCCTGCTTCGCGCCGTCGGAGACGGTCCAGCGCTGTTCGGCCTGGACATAGACGCCATGGCAGTACAGCTCGCTATGGCATCCCTGCCTGACGAGAGCGAGATCGTCCTAGGGGACTTCCTCGACGCTGAGAGCTGGCCGTTGACAGAGGGCTCATTCGATGCCGTAATCGCCAATCCCCCTTACGTACGCCACCACAATCTGTCCGCCGAGCACAAGTTGCTCGCGCGACACTATTCCTCGCGACTGGACCTGAAGGTCTCCAGCCTGTCGGGCGGCTACGTCTACTTCTTCATGGAGGCGTTGCTTCGTTTGAACGACGGCGGCCGTCTGGTCTTCATCACTCCTACGGAGTTTCTCGACGTCCGCTACGGACAAGCCCTCAAGGAAGCGCTGCTGGCCCACTGCGAGATCGACGAGATCCTCGTACTTGAGATGGACGAGCTCGCATTTGAGGGTGTGCTGACGACCTCAGCGATCACCATCGCCACAAAGCGAAAGGCTCCCTCGGGACGTTTCCGCCTCGTCGAGGGCAGCCTCAACGGCTCTATCGCAAAGAACCGCGAAATTCAATTGCAGGCCGCGTCTACATCCGCAGCTCTCCCCTGGACGCAACTGTTGCCGTCCCGCGCCGAACGCATGGCTCCTCTGCTCGAGGGTCGTACAGCGAAGCTCGGCGACTATTGCCGCGTTCGCCGCGGAATCGCGACCGGGAATAACTCCTTCTTTGCACTGTCGCGGGTTGATGTAGAGCAGTGGGGCATCGAGGAGCGCTACCTCGTCCCGGTCGTGCTCGGATCCAAGGACCTGCCGAACGACGGTCCACTTGACCTGGGTTTCTACATGTCTCGGATCGAAGCAGGTGCACGGGGCTTGCTGTTCTTTTGCCACGATCCGATCGACTCCCTATCCGGAACGAATGCGCTGCGGTACATCGAACACGGCTTGGATCTCGGATTGCACAAGCGTTTCAACTGTCGGACCCGCAAACCGTGGTATGGCGTCGAGGCCGTCCCGCCCGCTGATTTCTTTACGACCTACATGTCGCGTAATCGAGCACGCATCGTCAGAAACCTAATCGGCGCACGATGCATGACTTCATTGCTCAACGTGTGGGCGCTAGCCGATATCGATCCTGAAGCTCTACGACCCTCGCTCGAAGACTCCACCAACGCACAAGTCATACGGGAGTTCGGTCGCACCTACGGCGGTGGCCTGGCAAAGATAGAGCCTGGGGATTTGATCGCGTTGCCGATCCGTCCACCGGTCGGCATTACGCCGCCCATCGCACAAAATGCCGCCTAGACCTAGTCGATACCTAGGTACAAAGCGAAATCATTGAGTCGATGATCCCATGCCCAATCGATGCCGGCAGCTGCCTCGAACCCAAGGTATGTTCGCCCGAAGTAACCGAACAACTGGAGCAAGAATACGGTTTGCGCTCCATAGGTTCTCCGTAGTGCCTCCTGCTTGTCGGACTCCTCCTTACGCCGCTTGTTGACGTTCGTGAAGTCTCCAGCCGACTTGAGCTCGATACAAGCCAGCGCTAGCCCAGTTCTTACCGGGGATACGACACAATCCACAGGTAGGTTCTGCGGCTCCCCGTCAGCCCGAACAACCGGTACGTTCCGACCGAACCCGAACGTTCCTGGTCGCATCTCGAATGGCAAATTGAGAGACTCCTCGAATCCTTCGCCTTCGAGGTATGTGCGCATCAAATCCTTCTGCCTAGCCTCCTGCGTGTTGCGCAAGACCGGCAAGTAGAGGGCAGTCGCGAGTCGCTCGGCGATGACAATTAGTGCCTTCTCGCGCTCGCCGACAGAGGGCGGCCGGCTGTCCTTGAGCCAGCAAAACACCTCAGCGTCAAGTAGCGGCCTGAGAAAATCGCACATTGCCTCGAGCTGAATTCCGATTCGACGAGCATTGCGAGGAATGATCCCCTTGCGCTCCATTGTCGTGACCAAGTTCTTATTGGCACCTGAAAAGCCCACAAAGCGATCCCTTGCCATCGGCGGGGAAACACACATCCGGGCGACCGCCAGCGACCTCGGCCGAGCCATCAGACGCTCTGCGTCAAATGATCTGAAGTCTTCAGTAGCTTGGAATGTCTCCTGGACCTCTCTGAGAGCTTGTTCTCGTGCGAAGCTAAACATCGCCGGCGACTCCGCGAGGTACCACTCGTCGTACTCGGCAACGCTTTGGTCTACGTCTGACTGCCACTCTGGGGGGTTTCTCTCTCGGTTCACCAGAGATCTATTCGTCCATAGACACGGTCGTCCTGCTCGTCGCGGTCAAGGGCGTTGGGATCGTCCGACGTGCGTCACAGCTGCGCTAGTACCGAGCGTGTAGCTTGCGTCGTATCAGCGTCGCCGCCGAGATCAGGCGTTCGTAGACCGGCTTCGAGCGCCCCTGCGACCGCCGCTTCGACCGCCTCCGCCTCGCTCTCCAACTCAAGCCCGTGCCGCAGCATCAGCGCTGCGGAGAGGAACATGGCGAGTGGATTGGCTATCCCCTGCCCGGCGATGTCCGGAGCAGACCCATGCACAGGCTCGAACAAGCCTGGACCACTTGCGCCAAGCGAGGCACTGGGAAGCATCCCGATCGACCCCGTGATCATCGCGGCCTCGTCGCTCAGTATGTCGCCAAACATGTTCTCGGTGAGAATCGTGTCGAAGTGCCGGGGTGCGGAGACGAGTTGCATGGCGGCGTTGTTGACGAGCACGTGCTCAAGTTGTATGTGGGGAAACTCGCGCGCGTGCAATTCCATGACGACCTCGCGCCACAAGCGCGATGTCTCCAGCACGTTGGCCTTGTTGACGCTACTCACCTTCGCCCGTGCCGCCCCAAACGCGGTGCGTGCGATCCTCTCGATCTCCTCGCGTGAATAGGCGCAAACGTCAGAGGCATGGTCCTTGGTCCGGGTCTTCTCACCGAAGTAGATGCCGCCGGTGAGCTCGCGTACGACGAGTAGGTCGGTTCCCTCTATGCGCTCACGTCGCAACGGCGATGATTCATACAGCGCGGGCAGCGGCTTGACGGGCCGCAGGTTGGCATACAGCCCAAGCCCCTTGCGCAGCCCAAGCAGACCCTGCTCGGGCCTTGGAGCGTTGGGGTCGGTGGTATCCCACTTCGGTCCGCCAACCGCGGCCAACAGGACCGCGTCGGCTCGCTTGCAAGCCGCAAGCGAGCCGTCGGTTAGCGCCGTGCCATACAAGTCGATCGCCGCCCCGCCGAAAGGATGCTCCTCGAACTCGAAGTCAGCGAACCTATTCAGCAGATCGAGCGTCGGCGCGAGAATCTCAGGGCCGATCCCGTCGCCGGGCAGCGTGACGATGTGGTGTGCCATTGGTCTCCTCTGGGAGGTCGTGAGTGTTCAGGCGCAGGAGTGCTCAGGCCGCGGGCGATTGCGCGAGCGATCCTGACAGCTACAGAGCTGTCGTGACTGGACCTGAGCGCTCGCGATCGTGCTCGTAGGCGACGATCGCGTCCTCCTCGGTGAGCGTGGCGCCGATGTCGTCGAGGCCCTCTAGCAGCCGCCGACGGATCTCATGGTCGATCTCGAAAGCGACCTCGCGCTCGGCGAAGTGGACCTCCTGAGCGTCGAGGTCGACAGTTCCCTCCCCCGCATGCGCGAGCGCCTGGCAGTCCTCCTCGCAGAGCACGACCGGCAAGAGCCCAATCTTCGTGCAGTTGGAGTAGAAGATGTCAGCAAAGCTCGGCGCGACGACCGCCTGGAAGCCATAGTCCTGCAGACCCCAAGGAGCGTGCTCGCGCGAGGATCCGCAGCCGAAGTTACGCCCCGCCACGAGGATCGGGTTGGCCGGTAGATCCCAGCCCGGCTCCTTGGCCCAGTCGTAGAACAGAAACTCCCCGAAGCCGGTGCGCTCCACCCGCTTCAGGAACTGCTTGGGCATGATCTGGTCCGTGTCGACATCAGCGCGGTCGAGATGGGTGACCTTGCCTGAGATCGTGTTTATTGGCTCCATCTCAGCTCCAGTTGCGGATGTCGGTGAAATGGCCCTCGATGGCGGCCGCGGCTGCCATCTGCGGTGAAACTAGGTGCGTGCGTCCGCCTCTTCCCTGACGTCCCTCGAAGTTGCGGTTCGAGGTTGATGCACAACGCTCGCCGGGCGCGAGGATGTCGGGGTTCATGCCCAGGCACATCGAGCAGCCGGCGACACGCCAATCGAAGCCGGCGTCGCGGAAGATGCGATCGAGGCCCTCGGCCTCGGCCTGTGCCTTGATCTGCTGCGAGCCGGGCACGACCATCGCGTTGACGCTGGGGGCGACTTTGCGCCCAGCGACGACCTCGGCGGCGGCGCGCAGATCGCCGATGCGCGAGTTGGTGCACGAGCCGATGAAGACGCGGTCCACCGCTATCTCCTCGATCGGCTGACCGGCCTTTAGCGCCATGTAGTCGAGCGCGCGCTCGGTCGCCTCACGATCGGCCGGCGAGTCGAACTCCTCAGGGGCGGGAACGCGCTCGGTCACGGCACGCACCATCCCGGGGTTGGTGCCCCAGGTGACCTGGGGCGAGATTGCCGAGGCGTCGATCACGATCTCGCTGTCGAAGTAGGCGCCGTCGTCGGTGCGCAGCTCGCGCCAGCGCTCGATCGACTGCTCCAGCTTGGCTCCGTGTGGGGCACCGGGCAGCTCGCGCTCACGAAACCAGGAGAACGTGGTCTCATCCGGCGCGATCATGCCGGCGCGACCGCCACCCTCGATCGTCATGTTGCAGACGGTCATGCGGCCTTCCATCGAGAGCGCCTCGATCGCGGGACCGGAGTACTCGACGACGTGGCCTGTCATGCCGCCGACACCGAGCTTGCCCAGCGTGCCGAGGATCAGGTCCTTCGCGGTGACACCGAAGCCAAGCTCTCCCTCATAGCGAATGCGCATCGAGCGCGGGCGCTGTTGGACCATGCATTGGGTGGCGAGCACGTGCTCGACCTCAGAGGTGCCTATTCCGAAGGCGAGCGCACCGAAGGCGCCGTGCGTCGAGGTGTGCGAGTCGCCACAGACGATCGTCATGCCGGGCTGGCTGACGCCGAGCTCGGGGCCAATCACGTGCACGATGCCTTGGCGCTCGGAGCCCAGTGAGTAGACGGGCACGCCGAACTCGTCGCAGTTGCGCTCCAGCGTTTCCACCTGCACGCGGGAGAGCTCGTCCTTGATGCGAGCGGCGATGGGCGTGCCGTCTGTGGGCGTGTTGTGGTCGGCGGTCGCCAGGGTGCGGTCGGGCCGGCGCACTTGCCTACCGGCGAGACGCAGCCCATCGAAGGCCTGCGGGCTCGTCACCTCGTGTACCAGGTGCAGGTCGATGTAGAGCAGGGGGGGCGGGCCTGAATCCACCTCGTGGGCCTCCCAGATCTTCTCGAACATGGTCTTCGGTGTGCTCATCGCGCGCCCTCTTCTCGCTTGCCACCACGGTAGTCGTGATACGAATGTACGTTATCACATACGCGAGGACTGGAGTGCGTGACATCTCCGCGACCGGGATTCCGCCCGGCTCAGCCGTATGCCGCGTCAGCTGCGACGCAAGCCAGCGCTGACGACGGCAAGAAAAGCCGCCTCGGCGTCGGCGAGGTTCTCGAAATGGTGAGGAAGGTCGGCGTCGAAGGTGACACAGTCACCCGCACCGAGCTCGTAGCTCTGCCCGTCGCACACGAGCACCACGGCGCCGCGCTCGATCAACGCAGTCTCGCGGCTGCCGGGCTCGTGCATCGGCGGATCATCCGACGCGCCGGTGGCTCCGCCCGGCGCGAGCGTGTGCCGCGAGAGCTCAGAGCGCTGGCCCGGCTGCGCCGCGGTCAGCACCTCGAAGCTGTGCCCACGCTTGGCGTTGCCGCCGCGCCCACGCTCATCGGCATGCACGACCGTGACCGAGCCACCCTCGTCGAGGCGCAACAGCTGCGAGAGCCGCAGGTCGAGTCCGGCGGCGATCCGGGCGGCGACCGTCAGCGTCGGGCTGGTCTCGCCGCGCTCGACCTGCGAAAGCATCGGCGCGCTGACACCGCTGCGCTCGGCCAGATCCCGTAGGGACAGCGAGGATGCCTCACGCAGAGCCTTCACGCGCGCACCGATAACACTCGAATCGAACGCCTCCCAGCGCGCGTCGGAAACCGGCGGCTCCTCACGCTGCTTTGCCTTTGTTGCCATAGGCCGCGCGCCGCCGCTCAAGCCGCCGGCTCCGGCAACCCCACCCCACGCGCGCCCTCGCGCGCGCGCATCACCCCGATCGACAGCGCGCGCGCATAGGCCCGCGCTGCCGCCTCGATGATGTCGGTGGAGACGCCCTGGCCGGCGCCG
Source organism: uncultured Solirubrobacterales bacterium (assembly GCA_963844095.1). Classification (GTDB taxonomy): domain Bacteria; phylum Actinomycetota; class Thermoleophilia; order Solirubrobacterales; family Solirubrobacteraceae; genus Palsa-744. Next base: position 399,967 of record CAWJND010000005.1, on the reverse strand, counting down.
GTCTGGCCCTCGACCTCGACGACGACCGAGACCTCGCCTAGCGCGTCCTGGCCCTCGGTCACCGCGTCGACGCGGAACTCGCGCAGAGCAGCGTCGACACCGGTAGCCGCGTTGATCGCCTTGAAGATCGCGTCGACCGGACCGTCGCCGGAGGACTCCCCCAGCTTGACGGCTCCGTCCTCCACGCTCACGTTCACACGCGCCATCGGCGGGCTCGCCGATGAAGCGGCCACCTCGAAGTCGACCAGGGCGTAGGCGGCCACGTCGTCGCCGCGCAGCTCCTCGGTGACCAGCGCCTCCAGGTCCATCGCGGTGACCTGCTTCTTGCGGTCGGCGATCTCCTTGAAGCGCTTGAAGGCGGTGTTCAGGGCTTGGCCATCGACCTTGAAGCCCATCTCCTCCAGCGCCTTGCTCAGCGCATGGCGACCGGAGTGCTTGCCCAGCACGATCGCGTTGCTCTGCAGGCCGACGGTGGTGGCGTCCATGATCTCGTAAGTGGCGCGCTCCTTCAGCACGCCGTCCTGGTGGATCCCGGCCTCGTGCGCGAAGGCGTTGCGCCCGACGATCGCCTTGTTCGGCTGCACGGGATAACCGGTCAGACGCGAGACCAGACGGCTGGTGCGGGCGATCTCGGTCGTCTCGATGCCCGTCCACAGGCCCAGCGCGGGCTCGCGAGTATGCAACAGCATCACGATCTCCTCCAGCGACGCGTTGCCGGCGCGCTCGCCGATGCCGTTGACCGCGCACTCCACCTGGCGGCAGCCGGCCTGCACGCCGGCCAGCGAGTTGGCGACAGCCAAGCCCAGGTCGTCGTGACAGTGAACGGAGACGACGACATCGCGCAGGCCCGGCACCAGGCGGTACAGCTCGGTGAACATCGCGGCGTACTCCTCAGGCATCGTGTAGCCAACGGTGTCGGGCACATTTATCGTCGTGGCACCCTCGTCCAGCGCGATCTGGATCACTTCGGCCATGTACTGCACGTCCGAGCGCGAGCCGTCCTCAGGTGAGAACTCGACGTCGTCGGTGTAGCTCTTCGCCTGGGCGACGGCGGCACGCACCTGACCCTTGACATCATCGCGCGTGGTCTGCAGCTTGCGCTCGATGTGAATGTCCGAGGTGGCGATGAATGTGTGGATTCGTGCCCCACCCGCCCCCTCGGCGTCGCGAACCGCCTCCCAGGCGGCGTCGATGTCTTGCTTTGAGGTACGCGCCAGGCCACAGATGACCGGGCCTTCGACCTCTCGGGAGATGGCCTGCACCGACTCGAAGTCGCCGGGCGAGGTAATCGGAAAGCCCGCCTCGATGATGTCCACGCCCAGGCGTGCCAGCTGCTGGGCGATCTCCAGCTTCTCCTGCTTGTTCAGGGAGATGCCGGGCGATTGCTCACCGTCGCGCAGGGTGGTGTCGAAAATGCGTACGCGGTTGCGCTCGTCTTGGGGTTTCACTTGCTCGCTCATGTCGTCCTCACTTCTCCAGTTCTCTCGCTTTGACGCTTCTCCTTTGGGTTTGCGGCTACGCGGCCGCCACGCGCTATTCCCCCCGAGGGGGGAGCGAAAGGAGAAGCGACAGGGAGAACTGGAACGACATCTGCCCCGAGATTAGCACCGGCACGAACGAATCGCCAGGGCCGGAGATGTTCAGCTCAGCTCGACGGCCCAACCGGCGACGAAGCCCTCGGAGGCGACGATCTCCTGCACGACCTCGCCCGGCACCTGCGCGTCTGTCGTGACGACCATTGCCGCCAGGCGCTGCTCGTCTTTGTCGGGTGTGTGACCAACTGCCGCGGAGGAGATGTTGATGCCGTGGGAGCCGAAGATCGTGCCGACGCGGCCGATCATGCCCGGCAGGTCGGCATAGCGGAAGACCGCGACGTGCGGAGTCAGCTCGATCGTCAGGCGGCGGCTCTGCACCTCGACCAGATGCGGCACGCGGTTGGGCCCAATGCCGGTGCCGGCGACCGCGACCTTCTCGCCGCCGGCGACGACGGTCACGCGGATCAGCTCGTTGAAGTCCTGTGCCTCGGTCACCGACTTCTCCTCGACGACAATGCCGCGCTGCTGGGCCATGCTCGGCGCGTTGACGAGGTTGACCTGCTCCTCGGTACGACCCTCGAGCGCGCCGCTGATCACCGCGAGCGTGAGCAGGCGCGTGTCGAAGTCGGCGATGCGGCCCATGAAGGCGGCCTCGATGCGCTCGACCGAGCTGCCCTCGGCCAGCGACATCGCCAAGCGCCCGAGGCGACGGGCAAGCGGCAGGAACGGGCCGAGCACCTCCATGTCCTCCGCGCCGACCGAGGGAATGTTGACGGCGGTTGAGACGACGCCGCCGGTGAGCGCTGCGACAACCTGCTCGGCGCTCTGGTAGCCGGCGCGGTCGGTGGCCTCGGCGGTCGATGCGCCCAGGTGCGGCGTCACGACGACCTGTGGATAGCCCTGGAACAGGGGATAGTCGGTGATCGGCTCGGAGGGAAACACGTCGAGCGCGGCGCCGCCGACCTTGCCGGAGTCGAGCGCGTCCTTCAGCGCCGCGTCGTCGATCAGCCCGCCGCGGGCGACGTTGAGGATGCGCACGCCGTCGCGCATCTTGGCGAAGGCCTCGGCGTTCACCCAACCAGCCGTCTCCGGGGTCTTTGGCAGGTGCACGGTGATGAAGTCCGCCTGCGCGTAGATCTCCTCGCTGTTCTCGGCCTTCTCCACGCCAAGCTCGCGGTAGCGCTCGGCGGAGACGAAGGGATCGAAGGCAAGCACGCGCATGCCGAAGCCGCGCGCACGCACTGCGACCAGCTGGCCGATGCGCCCAAAGCCAAGGATGCCGAGCGTCTTCTCATACAGCTCGACGCCGGAGAACTTCGAGCGCTCCCACTTGCCGCTGGTGAGTGAGGCGTAGGCCTGGGGAATGTTGCGCGCCAGGGCAAGCAGCAGGGCCATCGTGTGCTCGGCGGCGGTAACAACGTTCGACTGCGGCGCGTTGGCGACGACGATGCCGCGGCGTGTGGCGGCCTCCACGTCGACGTTGTCCACGCCGACGCCGGCGCGGCCGATCACGCGCAGGTTCTCTGCGGCGTCGATCAGCTCAGCTGTCATCTTCGTCGCCGAGCGGATCAGGATGCCGTGGTAGGCGCCGATCCTCTCAGCCAATTCCTCGTTGGACCAGTCGATGCCGAGATCGACGTCGAAGTGCTCTTCGAGCAGTTTCACGCCCGAGTCGCCGACCTTCTCCTTGACGAGCACCTTCAGGCGCTCGTTGCTGTGGCTGTCGTTCGTAGCGGCGCTCATGCGGCGATCCTCTCTGTGACCCAGTCAATACAGGCGGTGAGTGCGCGTACGTCGTCGGGCTCGACGGCGGGGAACATGCCGACGCGCAGCTGGTTGCGTCCCAGCTTGCGGTAGGGCTCGACGTCGACGATCCCATTGGCGCGCAAGATGCTCGCCAGTAGTTTCGCGTCGACGCGCTCGTCGAAGTCGATCGTGCCGACGACAAGCGAACGGCTGGCCGGCGCCGTCACGAACGGGGTCGCGTACCGGCTCTGCTCAGCCCACTCGTACAGATGCGTGGAGGACTCGCTCGTGCGCGCCACGCACCAGGCAAGCCCGCCGCCGTCGAGCATCCAGCGAATCTGGTCGGCCAGCAGAAACAACGTCGCCAATGCCGGGGTGTTGTAGGTCTGATCCTTGAGCGAGTTCTCAAGCGCGATCGGCAGCGACAGCGAAGCAGGCGTAAAGCGCTTGGAGGCCTCGATCCGCGAAATCCGCTCCACCGACGCGGGGCTCAGCAGAGCGGCCCAGAGCCCCCCATCACCGGCGAAGCACTTCTGCGGGGCGAAGTAGTAGGCATCGGCCTGGGACACGTCCACCGGCAGGCCACCGGCGCCGGAGGTGGCGTCGATCAGCACCAGCGCGTCGCCGCCGGCAGCCGGACGCAGCACCGGCGCCATCACGCCGGTCGAAGTCTCGTTGTGCGCCCAGGCGATCGAGTCGACATCACCGCCGGCGCCGGCGAGCGCCGCTTCGACCTCCTCGGCCCCGGGCGCGCTGCCCGGCTCGGCCTTGACGACAAGCGGATCCTCGAGGAAGGGAGCGTCGCTCGTGACGGTCGCGAACTTCTGCGAGAACTCACCGAAGGCCAGGTGCAGCGCGCGCCGCTCGACCAAACCGAAGCAGGCCGCGTCCCAGAAGGCGGTCGCGCCACCGTTGCCGAGCGCGACCTCATAGCCGTCGGGCAAAGAGAACAGCTCAGCGAGGCCCGAGCGAACCTCGCCCACGAGCCCCTTGACCGGTTTTTGGCGGTGAGATGTCCCCATCAGCGCCGCACCTTCGGTCGCCAAGTGCTGTAGCGCCTCGGGGCGTACCTTCGAAGGGCCGCAGCCGAAACGCCCGTCGACAGGCTTCAGCGCGGCGGGGATCTCGAGTTGGGTGTCCTGCGCTTGCGGATTCGGCGTCATGGGGCGTCCTCGCGGAGTGTCGATGATCGAAGGATGCCCAGGCGCGCGGCAAGACGGCTCGTCGCTCCCCGGTGGTGAACTCCACCTAGTGCGCCAGTCGCGACGACGCTAGCGAGTGTAGCGAACCGCGAGCTACCCCCGTCCGTGCGGCTCCTCCCAGTCCGGCGCGGGCCCGAGCGGGATGATGTGCTTCGGGTTGAGCTCGTCGTGGGTCGTGTAGTAGTGACGCTTGATCTGCTGCATCGCCACCGTCTGCACCACCCCAGGCCACTGGTATAGCTCGCGCGTGTAGGCCCACAGGTTGGGGTACTCGACGATCCGCCTGTAGTTGCAGCGAAAGTGCACGTGGTAGACCTCGTCGAAGCGCACAAGCGTCGGAAACAATCGCCAGTCAGCCTCGGTGATCTGCTCACCGACCAGATATCGCTGCTTGGCGAATAGCTCCTCAAGCCAGGCAAAGCTCTGGAACAGCCGCTTGAAAGCACGTTCGTAGGCACCTTGCAAGCGGGCAAACCCCGCGTTGTATACGCCGTTGTTGATCGTGTCGTACACGCGCAGGTTGACCTCGTCGATGTCCGCGCGCAAGGCCGGCGGGTAAAGGTCGAGCTTGGCGTCCGTGTTGCCCAGCCGACCAAGCGAGTCGCCGGCGGCGAGCATGCGGATGATGTCGCTGGACTCGTTGTTGACGATGCGCTTGTTCTGCGTGTCCCACAACACGGGCACCGTGACACGGGCGTCGTAGCTCGGATCGCTCCTCAGGTAGGCCTCGCTCATCAGCTTCCAGCCGTTGAGCGGATCGACGTAGAGCCCACCGGGCCCGTCCTCGAAGCGCTCGCCCGTGAACGCCCAGCCATGCTCGTCGCGGAAGGGCGCAACGTAGTGGATCGGCACAGCCTCGCCGAGCCCGGCCAGCTCGCGCACGATCGCGGCGCGATGACACCAGGGGCAAGCGAGCGACACATACAGGTGGTAGCGCCCAGCGCTCACAGGAAGACCGCGCTTCCCGGTCAGCGGATGCACGCCGACCCATTCGCGAAAGTGGCTGTCCTGGCGCTTGAACTCGCCCCCGCGCAGCTCGCGTCCCATCACGCGATCGACGGGGCGATCAGGTGGCTTACGTCCGTGAGCGCTCATCGCTGAGTGCCTCGGTCGCTCATCTCACCGGGGCACTCAGCGGCTAGAACGAGGTTTTTATCCAGGCCATGTGCGAGCGTAGCTCGCCGCCGACGTGCTCGACTTGCGAGTCGGCCTGCTCGGCACGCATACGCTTGAAGTTCTCCTGGCCAGCGCGGTTCTCGGCGATCCACTCGCGCGCGAAGTCGCCGTCCTGGATCTCCTTGAGGATCTGGCGCATTTTCGCGCGCGTCTCCTCGGTGATCACGCGCTTGCCGCGCGTGTAGTCGCCGTACTCGGCCGTGTTGGAGATCGAGTAGCGCATGCCGGCAAGGCCCTTTTCGTACATCAGATCGACGATCAGCTTGAGCTCGTGCATACACTCGAAGTAGGCCATCTCCGGGTCATAGCCAGCATCGACCAACGTCTGAAAGCCAGCCTGCACCAGCTCGGAGGCGCCGCCGCAGAGCACTGCCTGCTCGCCGAACAGATCAGTCTCGGTCTCGTCCTTGAAGGTCGTCTCGATTACACCGCCGCGCGTGCAGCCGATGCCCTTGGCATAGGCCAGGGCAAGCGCACGAGCGTTACCGGTCGCGTCCTGCTCGACGGCGATCAGCCCGGGCACGCCGCTGCCCTCGGTGAACTGGCGACGCACGAGGTGGCCGGGCCCCTTGGGGGCGACCATCGCGACGTCAACGCCCGGGGGCGGCAACACCTCCTTGTAGTGGACCGAGAAGCCGTGTCCGAACAGCAGCATGTTGCCCTCGGCGATGCCGTCTGAGATTTCATCCCAAACCTGGTGGTGCAGCTCGTCGGGCACGAGCATCATCACGAGGTCGCCGCGGCTTGAGGCCTCGACCGGCGAGAGCACCTCAAAACCGTCCGCACGGGCCTTGGCGACAGAGGAGGAGTCCTCGCGCAGGCCGACCACGACTTTGACGCCGGAGTCCTTCAGGTTGAGGGCGTGGGCGTGGCCTTGGGAGCCGTAGCCGAGGATTGCGACGGTCTTGCCGCCGAGGAGCGTTAGGTCTGCGTCGTCGTCATAGAGCATCGCGCCAGCGTATCCGACCGACGGTGTCGAGGCGGTCCGCTGGGTTTTGAGTGTTCAAAATCGGCGTGTCACGAAAGGGGGGTGTTTACGTGCACACGCTTTCGAAATCGGCGTGTCACGAAAGGGGGGTGTTTACGTGCACACGCTTTCGAAATCGGCGTGTCACGAAAGGGGGGTGTTTACGTGCACACGCTTTTCGGTGTCTTCGAGTCCAAAGCGCTCAAGCCGTACCAACTCCCATCAAGGTGCGCATCGGTATCTCAAGCGAGCCGTCCGCGGCGGTGTAGGGCTCGAAGCGCTTCGCCAGGCTGTCGCGGATGTCGACGATCTCCGACTCCGGACGCGAGAGCACCGCGTCATGGAAGACGCGCGCGATGTCGAGCGTCGTCTCCCAGAACTCATCGAAGTTCGCCGCCCGCTGGGTCAGCTTCAAGCGCTCCACCCACACCTCGTCGAAACCTGCGCCTTCCAGCAGGTCGCGCACACGTTGCTTGTCGCCGAGCGCGAACGGTCCCGGCGCGCCCTCCGGAGACGGCTCGATCAGGCCGCGCTCGGCCAGCTCGGCGCCCGGCAGCTGCGCCCACGGGTTGTGCTCGATCGCATCCCAGACCGCCAGCGCCACGTGACCTTCCGGGCGCAACACGCGGCGCGTCTCCGTCAGCGCGGCAAGCGGGTCGACCATCAGCATGTAGCCCCAACGGCAGAACACCGCGTCGACGCTTGCGACCGGCAGGTCGATCCATTCGGCGTTGAGCACCTGGAACTCGACATTCGTCAGGTTCAGCTCGCCCGCACGCTTGCGCGCGCCGTCGAGCATCGCGTCGGCCTGATCGCTGGTGATCACCCCACCGACGGGCGCCACCATTTCGGCCGCGAGAAAGCCCGTCTCACCGAGGCCGGCAGCCAACTCGAGCACACGCTGACCAGGTTGAGGATCTACCGCGTCGATCATCCAGTGCGACACGGGCGCCGACAGCTCACGCAGCGTCGCCTGCCGCGCAACCCAGCCCGAAGCCGCCTCTTCCCAGTGGGCGAGACTCGCCGTGCGGTGCTCGCGCGCCGCCTGCTTGTCAGGTCCTTCCTCAGGTTGAACGGTGCTCATCACAAGATCCCATTACAACTCCCTTCGCAACAGCTTGCCAGACGCGGTGCGAGGAAGGGGGTCTGAGACAAAAGTCACATGCTTTGGCACCTTGAACGGGGCCAGGCGCGCGACGCAATGCTCGCGCACGACATGCTCGTCGAGAGTGGCCCCGACGGCCGTGACGATAATCGCACTGACGGCCTCTCCCCACTGCTCGTCTGGACGGCCGAGCACCGCCGCCTCACGCACGCCTGGGCACGATTCCAGCACCGCCTCGACCTCGCTGGGCGCGACGTTCTCACCGCCGCTGACGATCGTGTCGGCCTTGCGGCCCGTGACGTGCAGAAAGCCGCGCTCGTCGATGCGCCCGAGGTCACCGGTGTGCAGGCGACCGTCCGCCGCCCGCGCGCCACGCGCGACGGTTGGACCCGAGAGCAGGATCTCCCCGTCCGCGGCGATCTCGGTGCGTGTGCAGAACAGTGGTACACCCGCCCCCAGATCCTGCGAGGCAAGCGGCGCCGTGGCCGCCTGCGAGCAACACTCGGTGAGCCCGTAGGTCTCGAGCACAGGCACACCCGCCGCGCGTGCACGTTGCACGAGCGCAGCCGGCACGGGCCCACCACCCGTCAGCGCGCAGCGCAGCCGTGGTGGATTGTCCAGACCGGCGTCAAGCAGGCGCGCGAGCGTTGTCGAGACAAGCGAGACGAGCGTGATGCGCTCCTCTCGTATCGCCGCAAGCGCACGCTCGGTCTCGAAGCGCTCGTGGATCACCGCGGTCGTTGAATAGATCGCACTGCGAATCAAGATCGACAGTCCGCCGACGTGCGAAAGCGGCAGCGCGCACAGCCAACGCTCGTTTGGGTCGACGCCAAGCGCCACCCCAGAGCCAATCGCGCTCCACAGGAAGTTGCCGTACGTAAGCTCGATTGGACGGGGATTGGATGTCGTGCCGGATGTGTGGATCACCGCACAGACGGCAGCGAGATCGTGTGTGGCGTACCGCGCGAGCGCCTGCGCCTCTCCCCCCGCCCCTGCCACGACCGCCAGCGGCTCGTCCACGATCACGCTCGCGCCGGCAGCGATGCGCTCGCGCTCGGAGAGCGTCAGGCGCAGATCGACCGGGACCGCCACCGCCCCAAGCAGAAAGCAGGCGTGCAGTGCCTGAGCGAAGGCGACGCCGGGTGCCAACGCGATCGCAACCCGCTCGCCGGCGTGCACCCCGCGTTCGCCCAACTCCCGCGCGCCGGCACAAGCCACACGCTCCAGCTCGGCGTAGGACAGCTGTGCATCCGGCGCCTGCAGCGCTGTGAGCGTGGGCACCGTGCGCGCGGCTCGCTTGAGCCATGCTTCGACCTGCATGGCTCACAGGCTAGCCTTTCGCTTTGAATCTTCGGCGCGCGCCAACGGAGCGTGCCGATCTAAGACAGGAGCAGCGATCAACCTTGAGCACCACCTGGACAGCAGCCGCCAGCTTCACCGACATCCGCTACGAGAAGTCAGTCGAGCCCGCCAGCCGCAACGGCGAGAACTCCTCCGCGCAGGACGGCGCCACGGGCGAGCACCGCGCTCCCTGTATCGCGAAGATCACGATCAACCGCCCCGAGGTCAGAAACGCTTTCCGCCCACTGACGGTTGTCGAGCTTTCCAAGGCATTTGAGATGGCGCGCGAGGACCCCGAGGTCGGCGCGATCGTGCTGTGCGGCGAGGGGCCACTGGCCTTCTGCTCGGGTGGCGACCAGCGTGTGCGCGGCGACTCTGGCTACCTCGCCGAGGACGAGGCCGCTAACCCAGATCCCACCCGCCCCGGGCGCTTTCACGTGACCGACCTGCACATCCAGATTCGGCGGCTGCCCAAGCCGGTGGTGGCGATGGTGGCCGGCTATGCCGTCGGCGGCGGGCACGTCTTGCATCTGGTGTGCGACCTGACGATCGCCGCTGAGAACGCCCGCTTCGGGCAAACCGGCCCGCGCGTGGGCTCCTTCGACGGCGGCTTCGGCGCGGGGCTGCTGGCCAACGTGGTGGGCGTTAAGAAGGCCAAGGAGATCTGGTTTCTGTGCCGCCAGTACGACGCGCAACAGGCGCTTCAGATGGGCCTGGTCAATACAGTCGTGCCGCTCGAGCGTTTGGAGGAGGAGACGGTCGGGTGGTGCCGTGAGATGCTCGCCCTGTCTCCTTTCTCACTGCGCCTGTTGAAGGCAAGCTTTAACGCCTCCGAGGACGGGCTCGCCGGCATCCAACAGCTCGCGCACGACGCCAACCTGCTGTTCTACGGCAGCGAAGAGGCCAAAGAGGGACGCGAGGCCTACAAGCAGAAGCGCAAGCCAGATTTCGACCAGTTCCCGAGGCGAGCATAGAAAGGGCACATGGCCTGGATGAGTTTCAGACGGCAGCAAGCAGGACGTCGATCGACCGAGAGACGGATCGCGGCATGAGAGCGAGGCGGCCATGACCACGATGGGGACGATCGGCGCACCCGCGCCGGCCGCCGCGCCGACGCCGAAAGCATCGAGCGCCGTCCACATCTGGCTGATGGCCGCGCGCCCACGCACGCTCCCGGCGGCGGTCGCGCCCGTGCTCGTCGGCACCTCGCTCGCGCTCGGCGCCGGGCACTTCCGCCCGCTCGCGTTCGTGGCGGCACTGCTTGGCGCGGTCTTCATCCAAGTGGGAACTAATTTGTCAAACGACTACTCCGACGCACGCCGCGGCGCCGACACCGAGGACCGGCTCGGGCCGGTGCGGGTCACCGCGGGCGGGCTCGTACCGCCGGACAGGGTGCTGCTAGCGACGTATGTGACCTTCGGACTGGCAGTGCTGTGTGGGCTCTACCTGGTGTTCGTCGCCGGCTGGGAGCTGATCGCGGTCGGCGGTGTCTCGATCCTCGCGGGCGTGCTCTACACCGGCGGCCCACGGCCCTACGGCTACGAGGGCCTCGGCGAGCTGTTCGTGTTCCTCTTCTTCGGGATCGTCGCCGTAAGCGGCTCCTACTTCGTGCAGGTGCAACAGCTGCCATGGCAAGCCTATGCGTGCGCGGTACCCGTCGGATTGTTGGCGAGCGCGATCCTCGTGGTCAACAACGTGCGTGACCTGGAGACAGACCGGCGCGCCGGCAAGCGCACGCTCGCCGTGCGCCTCGGTAGGCAACGCACGCGCGCTCTTTACACGGTGATGGTCGCGGGCGCGTTCGTGCTCGTACCGCTGTGCTGGCTGCTCGGCTCGATGACCGCATGGTTGCTATTGCCATGGCTTGCTATCCCGCTTGCGATCCCGCTTGTGCGTGTCGTTCGCTCACGCGTGGACGGACCCGCGCTGAACGGTGCGCTGGCCAAGACCGGAATGCTGCAACTCCTCTTCTGCCTGCTGTTCGCCGCCGGCATCCTCGCAAGCGGCGGGATTTGACACCCTTCCAAATTCACAACCCTGGGGCACTAAGCGGGGCGTTATGAGAATGGTCGTGCGGCGGCGGTCGCTGCGTCTGCGCGAGCCGCTGCAAACCTCCTACGGCGCCGTCGCCGAGCGCGAACTGCTGATTGTCGCGATCACGGGAGAGGACGGCGTCAGCGGCTACGGCGAAGCGGCGCCGCTGGAGGCCTATGACGGGGTCAGCATCGCGCGCGTGGAGGCGGCGCTCGAGCGCTACCGCCCCGTGGTCGAAGGCGCGACCGGCATGAACGGCGCGGAAATCGTCGATGCCTGCCGCCGCGTGGAGGATCTGCCGGAGGCGTTCGCGGCGGTCGATCTAGCGCTTTGGGACCGCGCCGGGCGACGTGTGGCCCGACCGATTGCTGCACTCGTGACCGACACGCCGGCGCTGACGGTTCCGGTCAACGCGACTCTGTCAGCCATCGATCGCGCAGGCGCGGCCTTGCAAGCAGAGATCGCCGTCAGGCAGGACTTCAGATGCTTGAAGGTCAAGGTCGGCGTCGGTGACGACGCCGGTCGCGTGGCAGCGGTACGGGCGGTCGCCGGTCCTCATGTGGCTTTGCGTATAGACGCCAATGGTGCTTGGAGTGTCGAGCAGGCGGTGCGCAACATCGAAGCGCTCGCCCCCGCGGGCCTTGAGCTCGTAGAGGAGCCGGTCCACGGTCTCGCGGGCGTGCGCGAGGTGCGCGAGCGAGTGGCGACGCGTGTGGCTATCGACGAGACGGCGGCAGAGCACGGCGCGCTGACCGCCGGCGTAGCTGACGCGGTCTGTCTGAAGATCTCTCGCTGCGGCGGCATCTCAGGGTTGCTGGCTGCCGCCGCGCTCGTGCGCGCCTCAGGCGCCGAGGTGTACGTCGCCTCGACGCTCGACGGACCGCTCGGTATAGCCGCCGGAGTGCACGTCGCCGCCGCGCTCGCTTCGCGCGGGCCCCTGCCTGCCTGTGGCCTGGCCACGCTCTCCATGTTCGAGGGCCTCGCCGACCCGTTGGCACCGGTACGCGGTGAGATCGTCGTTCCCAGCGGCCCAGGGCTCGGTGTCGAGCCACCGTGACGGACGATCCTAGGAGAGCGCCATCGCCACGTTTTTCGGGTTCTCGAACAGCAGACAGTGACCACCACCGGTCACTTGCAGCAACGAGTCGGGCAGCAGCTTGACCATCCGTTCGCTCGTCCGCACGAACTTGCGGTCGCGGTGACCCGCCACAACCGTCACCGGCATCTCCAGGTCAACGAGTCTCTCCCACAGCGAGGGCATCTCGCCGGTGCCGATGCCGCGCAATGCCGCCGCGACTCCGCTGGGGCCGTTGCGTGCCTGGTCGGCGCGCGCGAGCGCATCGACCTCCGGCGGGTCTTCCGCGAACATCGGCTTGGAGCGCCAGCGCTCGATGAAATCCTCGATCGAGCCCTGCTCGATTTCCTTGGCAAAGCGACGATCGCGCCTGCGCCGCTCGGCTCGTTCCCTGGCGTCCTCGATGCCGGCCGTGGCCGAGACCAGCACAAGGCGCTCGACCCTGTGCGGCGCCTGCAGCGCGACGTGCAGAGCGATGCGGCCACCCATTGAATAGCCGCCGAGCACGAAACGCTTGGGGCTGCGCTGCAGCACGCTTGTCACACACTTCGCGAAAGTGATCGGTCCTCGTGCGTCCCCTAGATCGCCGTGTCCAGGGAGGTCAAGTGCAAGCGAGCGATAGCGTTCGGCGGGCAGAAGCCTCTCGACAGCGGCCCATGCACGACGCGTCCCTGCGAATCCGTGCAACAAAACGACATCTTCGATCACGCCCACATCCTATTAACTGTCAAGCCAAGCAATGAAATCAATCGCCCAGCTTCCGGCGAGTAACCATGCAGCTTGCCGATCGGCAACCGTTCAAATCTTCCCATGACCTCTGCCACCGACACCTACAAGCTGCTCGGCGCATTCGTTGACGAGCTCGCGCGCTGCGGCATGCGCGATGCCTGCACTTCGCCCGGGTCTCGCTCCACCCCGCTTGTGTTGAGCCTTGCCCGCGAGCAGCGCTTGCGCTGCCATTCGCACATCGACGAGCGCTGCTCGGGCTTCTTTGCACTGGGGCTCGCGAAGGCATCAGGATTGCCGGTCGCGATCACCTGCACGTCAGGGACCGCCGTCGCAGAGCTGCTGCCCGCGGTCGTCGAGGCACACGAGGCGCGTGTGCCCTTGATCGTGCTGAGCGCCGACCGCCCGCCGGAGCTGCGCGAGCTCGGCGCCGGACAGACGATCGATCAGCTCAAGATCTTCGGCGACTTCACCAAGTGGTTCTTCGAGGTCGGCACACACGATGCGAGCAGCGAGCGGCTGCGCTGGATACGGACACTTGCCTGTCGCGCGTGGTGGACGGCGTTTGAAGACAGGCCTGGGGTCGTGCACCTCAATTTCCCGTTGCGCGAGCCACTCGTCTGCGACGAGCTTCCCGACGCGCCCGGCGAGGGACGACCCGATGGGCGGCCCTACGTGATCCGCCTCGCCCAGGACTTTGAGGCGAGCGCGGAAGCGATCCTAAGGGACAACTCAGCACAGCAAGGAGACAACGCAGCGCTTCCAACGGAGTACTCAGCGCCTGGCACCACACCCAGCTCACCGATGAGCGCGCTGTTCGAGCTGGTCCGCTCGAGCCGACGAGGTGTGCTCGTGGCAGGGCGCCACGAGCGGAGGACACCGCTTGGCCATGCCGCCGCGCAATTCTGTGAGCTCCTCGGCTGGCCGCTAATCGCCGACCCGATGTCAGGTGCGCGACTTGGGGACGCTGCTGTCGCGCACTACGACGCGCTGCTGCGCATGCCAGGTTTCGCACATGATCACAGGCCTGATCTCGTCCTGCGCGTTGGCGACCTGCCAGTGTCAAAGCCGCTGCGCACGTGGCTTGCGGGTCTCGGCGATACCCGTCAAATCGCATTCGACCCTGAGGGCGCCTGGCAGGATCCGGCGAGCACTCTCTCTAGTTCGCTCGTGGTCGAGCCAGCAGCGGCCTTGAGTGCGCTCACGAACACACTCGACGACTCAACCGAACCTGACCGTGATTGGCTTGCAAGCTGGCGTAGCGCCGACGAGCTGGCAGCCGAGGCGATTTTGGGCGTGCTTGCCGCCGGCGGCTGCAGCGAGCCCTTGGTAGCCGCCGAGCTTGGTGTGCTGTTGCCCGAGGAGGCAACCCTGTTCGTGGCCTCCTCCATGCCGGTACGCGACATCGAGACCTTCTGGCCGGTGCGGCCAGATCCGCCGCGGGTGCTGTGCAACCGCGGGGCCAACGGAATCGATGGCACCGTATCGAGCGCGTTTGGCACGGCCGCCGCCAGCCGTGATCCAGTTGTGCTCCTGATCGGCGATGTCGCGCTCGCATACGACCTCAGCGCCCTGCTTGCGGCCAGCCGGCTCGACCTGAAGTTGACGATCGTGCTGATCAACAACGAAGGCGGCGGAATCTTCGATTTCCTCCCGGTGGCCGGATCGCCAAATGCGCTTACGGATGACGTATACACCCGCCACATCGCGACCCCCACTGGCCTCGACTTCGCATCGGCGGCGAAGCTGTACGGCCTCGACCACGAGGCCGTACAGAACGTAGCCACGTTTCGCGCCGCGCTGGAGCGAGCCCTGGCATCCCCTCGTTCGACGATCGTCGAATGCCGTACCCAACGGACCGCAAACGTCGAGCTGCACAGCCGCCTGTGGGAGGCGGTGGCTGGCTCACTCAGCTTGTGAGTAGCGGCAGCAAAGCCTGTAGCTTGACCTCGGTCTCCGCAAGCTCGGCGGCGGGCTTGGACCCACGCACGATCCCGTTACCGGCGTAGCAACGCGCGACATTGCCGCGCAACAGAGCGCAGCGCAAAGCGACGCAGAACTCGCCGTCGCCGGCGGCGTCGGTCCAACCCACCGGACCTGTGTACCAGCCGCGATCGAGACCCTCCAATGCTGGGATCAGACCGAGCGCCTCCGCTGACGGCTCGCCGCCGACCGCCGGCGTGGGGTGCATCAGACCCGCCAGCTCGATCGCCTCGACCGGCGCCGCCAACTGTGCCCTGATCGGGGTCGCCAGATGCTGGATGTTGGCCATCTGCACGAGCGTCGGCTCCGGTGGGGTGGCGACCCAGATCGCGTAGCGGTTGAGCGTGCGCTCGATGCGCCTTGCCACGATCGCGTGCTCCTCGCGATAGCTCTCGTCGCGCATCAACTGCTCGCCGAGGTGCGCGTCGACGGCGGGGTCGGCGCTGCGGCGCGTCGAGCCGGCCAACGCGATCGTGCTGACGCGCTGGCCCTCGCGGCGCACCAGCAGCTCGGGGCTCGCGGCCACCAACGTCGCATCGCCCCGCCCGATGCAGAAGACAAAACACGAAGGGAAGGCGTCGCGCAGCACGCCGAACACAGCCGCCGGATCGTAGTCATTCGGCGCGTGCACCTGGACCTCACGGGCGAGCACGATCTTCTGCAAGTCGCCTGCACGGATCGTCTCGGTGGCGCGAGCAACCGCCGCCTCAAAGTGCTCGGGAGGCATGCCGCTCGAGACCTGAAAGCGGCCTGTGGGGGCTGGATCGAGCAGCGGCAGCGGCGGATTCGAGAGCTCCTCCAGGCGACCCTCGATAGATGCCAGCAAATCCTCGGCGGTGTCATCCGGCTGAGCCAAGGCAGCAAGTGTCAGGCGTATACGGCGCTCGCCATGGTGCTCCTCACGCGTCAGCGTCACCTCGGGCACAACCAGTGAGGCTGGCTCGAAGCCTCTCCATGCCGGAGAGCCGCCGCCGTCAGGGGCGAAGGCAAAGCCACCGACGGCCACGGGACCCCCGCCTCCAGGCTCACCCGGAGAGTCTGCGACCGCTCTGGCCGACAACGAGCGCCAGCGGTCGGCCACCGTGACAAAGCGATCGGGACCTGAGTCCTCGATGCGGATGACCTCGCCTAGACCGGCTAGCGCCGCGCCGCCGCGGTCGGGCTGCTCGAAGACAAACCACGACTCGCCAGCGCGACGCGAAGCACAGACGACCGCGGAGGGATCTACCTCCTCAGAGAGCGCGCAGGTGATCGTCGCAAGCGTCGGCTGACCTGAGCGGCGCGCACGCTGGAGCGCGAGGTCGAGCCGTGCGCCCAAACGTTCGCGGTCTGACTCTGTGAGCGTGAACGACGATCGCTCGCCAGTTTGGAGCGTCACGGACTCATCTTTCCACGACTTGGAAGGTCTTTCAAAATGACCTGCACGTATCTATACCCCTTGGTGTGGAGCTGGGGGATTTATTTTGGTACCTAACCTTTACCTAAGCTTTCACAAAAGGGGGGTGTTAGGCAGATCATTCAAAAGATGAGCCATACATCCCGGCCTTCATGATCCACGAACGGCCCCACCGCACCGCTCAGCGAACGTCTAGGTCTCCGCCCTACCCCGGGCTATCGCAATCTCGCCCGTGCGCATCATCTCGATCAGGCCGAACGGACGCACCATGCTCTCGAACGCCTCAACCTTCTCGGTCGTGCCCGTGACCTCGATGACCACCGAGCGCTTGGTGACATCCACAACCTTGCCGCGAAAGATCTCGGTTATCTGCATCAGCTCGCCGCGCTGGGCGCCATCGGCCGAAATCTTGAACAGCGCCAGCTCGCGTGCGACCGTGTCGGTCGGCTCCAGATCGCGGATCTTCAACACGTTGATGAGCTTGTGTAGCTGCTTTGTGACCTGATCGATCGGGTGGATCGCGCCGTCTACGGTCAGCGTCACGCGCGAGATGTGATCGTCGTCGGTCGGCCCGACGGTGAGCGTGTCGATGTTGAAGCCGCGGCGTGCGAACAGTCCCGCGATGCGCGTGAGCACACCCGACTTGTTCTCGACGAGGATCGAGAGGACGTGCTTGCGCCCTGAGCGAATATTGCCGGAGGCCTGCAGCGCCTCCAGGCTCAGCGGTTCCTTGGTGGCTGGTTCACTCATCTGGGAGACCCTCCATTTGTGAAGCGATCCTGGCGCAGGCTCATCCCACCATCTCCCTGGCGGCCTGCCCTGCGGGGATCATCGGATAGGTGTTCTCCTCGCGCGTGACCTTCACGTCAACCACGACCGGGCCGTCGGTGGCGATCGCGCGCTTCATGTCCTCCACAAGCGTCGTCTTGTCGTCAAAGCGCATACCAGTGGCGCCGTAGGCCTCGGCGAGCTTGACGAAGTCGGGGTAGTCGCCCGTCTCGACATGGCTGTAGCGACCGTCCCAGAACAGCTCCTGCCACTGGCGCACCATGCCCAGGTAGCCGTTGTTCATGATGAACACCTTGATCGGAATTTTCTCCTGGGCGCAGGTGGCAAGCTCCTGGGCGTTCATCTGCACCGAGCCGTCACCCGCGATGCAGCAGACGGTCATCTCGGGGCAGCCAACGGCCGCGCCCATCGCCGCGGGTAGACCAAAGCCCATCGTGCCGAGTCCGCCCGAGTTGATCCAGCGGCGAGGCTTTGAGAAGTCGTAGTGCTGCGCCGTCCACATCTGGTGCTGGCCGACGTCACTGGTGATGATCGCGTCTCCCGCCGTGGCCTCGTGCAGCGCCTGCACCATGTACTGCGGCTTGATCTCGTTGTCGGCGCTGTCCTCAAACGTGAGCGGGTACTTCTCGCGCCAGCCTTCGATCCGCTGCCACCACTCGTTCAGGCGATCGCTGGAGGCGCTCAGCGCGCGGTACTCCACGAGCAGCTTCGCGAGCACGTGCTTGGCGTCGCCCACGATCGGGATGTGGGCCGGGATGTTCTTCGAGATCTCCGCCGGGTCCACGTCGATGTGGATGAACTTCGCGTTGGGGGCAAACTCGGAGAGCTTGCCGGTCACGCGATCATCGAAGCGAGCGCCCACGGCACAGATCAGATCGGCCTCGTCCATCGCATAGTTGGCGGCACGCGTGCCGTGCATGCCCAGCATCCCGAGCCATTGCGGATGCGGCGCAGGGAAAGCCCCCAGTCCCATCAGTGTGCACGTCACTGGGAAGCGGTCGCTGGTGGCGAACTCAACCAGCTCCTCGGACGCGTTCGCGTTGACGACGCCCCCGCCCGCATAGATCACGGGACGCTTGGCGGCAGCTAGTGCCTTTGCGGCTTGGCGGATCTGCTTCTGGTTGCCCTCAAGCGTCGGCTGATAACCGGGCAGGCGCACGTCGGCGACCGGCTCATAGGGAATATCGGCTCGCGAGAGGTCTTGTGGGATGTCGACCAGCACCGGGCCCGGTCGGCCGCTGCGCGCCAGGAAGAACGCCTCATGAATCGCTCGCGGGATTTCCAGAGGATCCTGGATCATGAAGGAGTGCTTGACGATCGGCATCGTGATACCGATCGTGTCGGCCTCCTGGAAGCCGTCGGTGCCGAGCAACTCGGTGCGCACCTGACCGGTAATGAACACAACGGGGACGGAGTCCATCATCGCATCGCAGATCGGCGTGATCAGGTTGGTCGCGCCCGGGCCGCTGGTGGCAAACGCCACACCCACCTTGCCGGTGGCCTTCGCGTAGCCCTCAGCCGCGTGCCCACCGCCCGCCTCGTGGCGCACCAAGATGTGGCGCAGACCACCGTCGACAAAGGCGTCGTAGGTGGGGAGGTTGGCGCCACCGGGCAGACCGAAGACGACATCCACGCCCTCCGCCTTCAAGCATTCCATCACTGCGTCAACTGCACGCATTGCACCGACCTCCTTTCGTTTCAAATTGGGATCGCAAGAACACAAAGACCCTCGCAGGGCCTTGTAAGAAACTACAAGTCTACCAGCGGGTTTTCCCGCCATGAGCGAGTATTCCTGCGCTCAGGAAGAGCCGATTGCGACCCCGATCGCCAGCACGATCGCGCCCGCGAGCGTCACAACGATCAGCGAGGAGCGTAGTGAGACCTCCAGGAAGCGCTCGCGCACCCAGGCGATCACGAACAGCTCGACGGCGACCACGCAGCCGGCGACGATCAGCGCCTTGTGAGTGTCGGCGATCAGGAAGGGGAGCGTGTGGAAGATCCCGCCGAGCGCGGTCATGCCACCGGTGATCGTGCCGCGCACCAGCGGCGAGCCACGACCCGTCGTCTCGCCCGTATCCGACAGTGCCTCGGAGATGCCCATGCTGATACCGGCCCCGAGCGCGGTCGACAGGCCGACGACGAACGCCGTGTGCGAGTTGGAGGAAACCGCTGCCGCGAATATCGGCGCGATTGAAGAGACGGTGCCATCGATCATCCCGACCAGCGCCGGCTGCACGACGCGCAACACAAACGAGCGCTCATTCTCGTAGCCGGCGCGATGGATCAGGCCGGCGATCCGCGACTCTCTCGCGGGCTTGGTGGGCTTCTCGGCTGTGACGGACATCTAACCGACAGCCTATGCGAAGAATCGGCTTAGGGCAGCCAAAATCGGCTTAGGCAAGCCAAAGTTCGCGGATTTTTCCGCCGGGTACCTGACCCTCCAGAGGCGTCGTCAGAAACGCCCCCTAGAACACGTCCCTAGGCCTGTCGCTTTACGCTCAGCCGGAGTGGGGGGCGGCGCTGCCCTGGAAAGATTCGGGTACGAGCACCTGCTCGGGATACTCGAGCTCCTCGCCGCAGCGCGTGCAGAGAGCGTCGTGGAGCATGGTCACGCGACCGCATTTGGGGCATTGCCGGCGCAACTCGTCGCGATCGAAGCGGTAAGCGACCGCGGCCATCAGTCCGAAGATGGGTACGACAGCCGAGATCAGGAACCACAGCACGAACGAGCTGCCCTTGATGCGACCGACGATCCCGCCCGCCAAGCCGAAGAAGAAGCAGATGACTAGATATGCCATGTGCTGCTCTCCACGCGGCTCATCACGAGCGGCGCCTTAGAACAGGACCTTGAGCGCCCAGATGACGCCAACGACCGCCAAGACCACGACGGCGATGCCCGCGATCGCAACGGCGACCCCGATCAAGACATGAAGCAGGAAATAACCGACGACGAGCAGGACCAGGATCGCGACGATCGTACGTCCAAGTGAACCTGAGGAACTCTTTTGCGTGGAAGGGCTCACAGTTCAGAGGTTACCTCAAAAAGAGGGGCGCGCGGCCGGGCAGGCTCTGAGACCCTGCCCGGCCGCGCCCCATTCACCACGAGGAGGGGACTCGCGGCGAGGTTTTGGCACTACATGCCGTCCCTGGCCCTACACGCACCATCCGCCTGGGCTATGGCACCCGTGGCACGTTCCCCGCGCACGGCGCCGGAGGACGGTCCAGTCCATGGGAGCGCCCGACGCTCGTGAGGCGATAGCGTCGGATGCGCACACCCTGGCCGGGAACATCCGCGGCGTCCTCTGGCAGCAGGAGAAACCGCCGAGGAGGAGTGGCCATCGAATTTGAGTTCGGCCTGTTCATGTCGACCATATTGCCCTCAGGCGGCCCCGATGTGTTTGGCCTTTCGTCCAAAATGTCGGCCGGACGGGTGTTCTGAGTGCCGAAACTCGCCTCAGATGCCGAGCTGCTCGTTCACGAGCAGCGTGACCTCGCCGCCGTCGGCGCGCCCCTTGGTCTCGCGCATCACGTAGCCAACGATCGGGCCGATTGCCTTGGCGTTGCCGCCCTTGACGCGCTCGGCAGCGTCCGAGTTGGCGGCCAGAGCGGCGGCCACGACGGCGGCGAGGTCGTCGCCACCGTCGAGCGCGGCCAGGCCCTCAGCGACGACGATCGCAGCCGGGTCTCCCCCCTCCGCCACGAGCCGGTCGAGCACCTGGCGCGCGGCACCCACGCTCACCTGCTTGGCGCCGACCATCCCCGCGAGCGTGGCCAGCGCGGACGGAGTGACGCGCGAATCGCCCGGGCTCTGGCCGTCGTCCAGACGGGCAAGCAAGTCGGCGACGATCCAGTTGGCAAGCATTTGTGGTGCCGGCGCCGGGTCCGGCTCGGCAGCCAGCCCCTGCTCGAAGTAGTCGCCCAGCTCGACACTGAAGGCGAGGCGACGGGCGCTTTCTGCACTGAGCCCAAGCCGCTCGAAGCGCTCTGCCCTGGTGGCCGGCAGCTCTGGCATCGCGGCCCGCGCCGCGTCAAGCATTGACTCCTCGACGGCCACCGGCACCAGGTCGGGCTCGGGGAAGTAGCGATAGTCGTGCGCCTGCTCCTTGGAACGCAGCGAGGTGATGCGACCGCTGTCGGGGTCGAAGTGCAGCGTCTCCTGCAAGACGCGCCCGCCGCTGCTCAGGATCTTTTCCTGGCGGACGATCTCGGCGCGAATGCCGCGTTCGATGAAGCGGAAGGAGTTCATGTTCTTCAGCTCGGTCTTCGTGCCGAGCTCGCTCGTGCCCTCAGGGCGCAGCGAGATGTTGGCGTCGCAACGCAGCGAGCCCTCCTCCATGTTCACGTCGGAGACTCCGAGCTGGCGCATCGTGGTGCGCAACAGTCGCAGCCACTCTCCCGCCTGCTCGGCTGAGCGCAGGTCGGGCTCGGTGACGATCTCCGCCAGCGGGGTGCCGCCGCGGTTGAAGTCCACGATCGATGCGTCGGAGGCGTGGATGCGACCGCTTGAGCCGACGTGGACGAGCTTGGCGGCGTCGTCCTCCAAGTGCACGCGGTGGATGCGCACCTCGGCTAGCTGCCCACCCAAGCACAGGGGCTCGTCGTACTGGGAGATCTGATAGCCCTTGGGCAGGTCTGGGTAGAAGTAGTTCTTGCGGTGGAAGATCGAGCGCGGCGCGAGCTTCGAGCCGACCGCCATGCCGATCATCAAGCCGAAGTGGATCGCGCGCGCGTTGGCAACCGGCAGCGCGCCCGGGAGGCCTAGGCATACTGGGCAGGTGTGAGTATTGGGGGGATCGCCGAAGGACAGCTCGCAGCCGCAGAACATCTTCGTGCGGGTGGCCAGCTGGATGTGGATCTCCAGGCCGATGACGGGCTCGTAGGTAGCCGTCATGGGCGATGCCCCCTGCGCGCGCGGGGGGCATCGCCCATTTGCAGGCATATATCCCAGGCATGCAGACAGACGAAAATGGCGTGTTTGCTCATACCCCCCCTTCCAGGGATCCACCATCGCGGTGGGCAGTCAAACGCGCCGGGGTGGCATCGAAGCCGATCGTCCGCTCCAGCGCGTACGCCGCATCGAGCAGAGCGTTCTCACTGAAGGCCGGGCCGGCGAGCTGCAATCCGACCGGAAGACCATCGCTCAGCCCGCACGGGATCGAGATCGCGGGGATGCCGGCCAGCGACATCGGCACTGTGCAGAAGTCGTTGAGGTACATCGACAGCGGATCGCCGGTCTTTGCCCCCAGCTCGAAGGCCACGGTCGGGCTTGTCGGCGTGACGACGAAATCGACACGCTCGAAGACGGAGCGGAAGTCCTCGACGATCTTCGTGCGCACCCGCTGGGCGCGGCCGTAGAAGGCGTCGTAGTAGCCGGAGGACAACACGTAGGTGCCGAGCATGATGCGCCGCTTGACCTCGGCGCCGAAGCCGTCGTGGCGGGTGCGCGTGTACATGCCGACCAGGTCCTCCGCATCGACCCGCAGGCCGTAGCGGACCCCGTCGAAGCGGGCCAGGTTCGAGGACGCCTCGGCTGGGGCTATCACGTAGTAGGCCGAGAGCGCGTGCGGGGCGTGCGGCAGGCGCACCTGCTCGATCTTCGCGCCCAATTGCTCGGCTTGCCGCAAGCTGGCATTGAAGGCATCGAGCACACCCGCTTCGATGCCTTCGCCCGTCAGCTCCTCGGGCACGCCCAAGCGGATCCCGGCAAGGCTCTCGGCGCTCGGCAAAGCGATCTTGTGCGGGAAGCTCAGGGAGGTGGCGTCGCGCTCGTCGCGACCGACCATATGGCGCAGCATCAGGGCTGCGTCGCTGACGTCGCGCGTCAACGGGCCCGCCTGGTCCAACGATGAGGCAAAAGCGATCATTCCGTAACGCGAGACAGCGCCGTAAGTGGGCTTCATCCCGACGATCCCGCACAGAGCGGCCGGCTGGCGGATCGAGCCGCCCGTGTCGGTGCCGAGCGCCCACGGTGCCAAACCGGCCGCCACCGCCGCGGCGCTACCGCCGGAGGAGCCGCCGGGGACGCGCGTGCGGTCCCATGGATTGAGCACCGGGCCGTAGGCGGAGTTCTCGTTGGAGGAGCCCATCGCGAACTCGTCCTGGTTGGTCTTGGCCAGCAGCGGGGCTCCGGCCGCTTGCAGGCGCTCGACCACCGTCGCGGTATACGGCGGCAGGTAGCCCTCAAGGATGCGCGAGCCCGACTGGCTTGGCACACCCTCAGTGCAGAACAGGTCCTTGACCGCAAGTGGCACGCCGGCGAGCGGAGCTCCGGACTGGGGCGCCGCAAGCTGAGGCGCCGGATCTTCGGGCGCGACCCAGGTGAAGCAGTTCAGTTCGTCGGCGGCTGCGCGCGCGCGGTAGGCGTCGAACAGCTCGCTCGCCTCGAGCTCGCCGGCGGTGAGTGCGTGCGCTGCGGCGACGGCGGAAAGCTCTGTCAGCTGCGAATCGCTCACAGTTCCGGTCTTCCGCTCCGCAGATCTTGGCCACGCAGGGCAGGCTGGGCCGGGAATAGAAGGCCCACCCATCCAGCGTGATGTGCCTGGTATGTGAGCGACCGAGGAGACCGCACGCCACCGCCGTACGTGCCCATGGTCATGCCTGCGGAGAGGGGACGAGAAAACCCTCGCCGCTGACGGCCGGGGCCTGGGCCAGCACCACCTCGCGCGGCAGCGACTTGCATGGCTCGTCTGGGCGCAGTCTGCCAGTTACCTCGGCGACGTGCGTGGTGACCGGGACGCCCTCAAGGTCCAGCTCGGCGATCTTGGCCACGTGGTCCAGGACGGCGGAGAGCTCGCGCGCCATCGGCTCGATCTCATCCTCGCTCAAGCGCAAACGCGCCAAGGCGGCTACGTGCAGTACCTCGTCGCGGTCGATCATCGAGGGCGCATTCTAGGCAGAGAGTTTGCGCGGCTCGGGGGTGGCCGGCGGGTATAGCGACGTGCGTTCGTCACGGATCGACTGCCACGAGCCCGCGAAGATCAGGATCGTCCCTGCCAGCGCCAACCAGGCGCCCGCGCACAGCGAAGTTGCCGAGTCTGGTCGCTCGAGCACGCGCACGATCGCGGCGATCACACCGACCAGCCCGAACAGGACGCTCCAAACGGCTGACGCGACCGGGAAAGCGGTCGAGCGCTCGGTGATCGTAGTGAGCACCAGTACGAGGGCGGCCAGTGCGGCGATCATGATCAGCACGACCGCCGGCCCAAACGTTGACCACGCGCTGAGCAGGACTCCGGCGTTTTCATACCAGGGGCGCGTGAGCGCGATGATCACCAGGATCGCCCCCACGAGGGCGAGCAGCTCACCGGAGCGCAAGCGCGTGAGCTTCACGATGTCCGCTCCGGCAGGTCTGGGGCCGCCGGGTGTATGAACCTGCGCATTCCCTCTGACCCGCCCCGCGAGCGCATGAACCTGCGCGTTCCTTCCGACCCGCCCCACGTACGGAATCGTGTCCGCCTCATCATGCCCCCACCGGCCGCGGGACGTGCTGAGCGCGAGCAGCTTGCAACGTATTGCTGAGCAGCATCGCGATCGTCATCGGCCCGACCCCGCCCGGCACCGGCGTGATCGCGCTCGCGACCTCGCTCACCGACGCGAAGTTGACGTCGCCGACGAGGCCGCTCTTGGTGCCCGCCTCCTCTGGTGAGAGGCGGTTCATGCCGACGTCGATCACGATCGCTCCCGGCTTGACGAAGTCGCGCTTGACGATTCTTGCCCGACCGACGGCCGCGATCAGGATGTCCGCGCGTGCGCATACCTCGCGCAGGTCTCGCGTGCGCGAATGGCAGATCGTGACGGTCGCGTTCGCCTCCAGCAACAGCTGCGCCATCGGCTTGCCGAACAGGTTCGAGCGGCCCACGACGACCGCCTCTGCGCCTTCGAGCTGTGCGCCTGCGCTTGCGAGCAGCTCGATCACGCCAGAGGGGGTGCACGGGCGCAGGCCCGGGCGTCCGAGCGAGAGCAAACCCGCATTCACCGGCGTGAGCCCGTCGACATCCTTGCCCGGGTCGATCAGGCCTGTCAGCGTCGGGCCATCGAGATGGTCGGGCAGCGGCAGCTGCAGCAGTATGCCGCTGACGGCTGGGTCGTTGTTGAGCGCTTGCAAACGGCCGGCGACCTGTTCGAACGTTGCATCGGCCGGCAGTCGTTCGTCGTAGGGCGTCATCCCGACCTCGGCGCACGCACGCTGCTTGCCGCCTACGTAAACAGCCGAGGCTGGGTCCTCGCCGACGAGCACGGTCGCAAGGCCTGGCGGCTGTGCTCCCTCCGTCACGAGCTCGGCGACGTCGCGTGCGACGTCGGCCCGCACGCGTGAGGCGATTGCCTTGCCGTCGATGATTGTAGCCGTCATGGATCGGATCGTATTGATGATGTTCCAGTCGGTGCATGCACCGACTGGCGGGGACGCACATGTGCGTCCCCTAACCGGGCCGCATGCGGCCCGGTTCCTGGCAGTGCATGCACTGCCAGGCCGACTGGTGCATGCACCAGTCGGAACAGCAAAACAGCGGCTCCATCATCAGCGAGGACTGACCGGGGCATAGTCGGCCATCAACTTGCGTTCAGAGCCGTCGCCGGCGAAGCGCACAACGATGATCCCGCCCGGCTCGACACCGGTGACGACCCCCTCGCCGAACGCGGCGTGCACAAGGTCATCACCGAGGCGGTAGGAGGCCACCGGCCCAGCTGAGCGAGAGGCCGCGGCCCAGTCGCCACCCCCGCTCCCACGCGCGCCCATGCTCGCGGAGATGCCTACGCCCGCGCCGATGCCCGTCCCACGTGGACGCACCACAGGCAGCTCCTCACGTTCACACAACTCCGCGGGGATCTCATCCAGAAAGCGGCTCGCAAGGCCGTAGGTGGAAGCGCCGAAAACCGAGCGGCGCCTGGCGTATGTTAGGTACAGCTCACGCATCGCGCGAGTCACCGCCACGTAGAAGAGGCGTCGCTCCTCCTCGATGCCGCCCTCGTCGAGCGCCCGCTGGTGTGGAAAGACGCCCTCCTCACAGCCCGCCACGAAAACGATCGGGTACTCGAGACCCTTAGCGTTGTGCAGGGTCATCAGCGTCACAAGCCCCTCGTCGTCTTTACGCGAGTCGCCGTCGGCCTTGAGCGCGATCTCCTGCAGGAACTGCTCGAGCGTGTCCTCCTCAGCCGGATTGTTGGCATCGAACTCGTGCGCCACCTCGATGAGCTGTTGCAAGTTTTCGACGCGTCCTTGCGCCTCGAACGCCTTTTCGCCATGGCCAACCGACTCGGCTTCAAGCGCTTCCATGTAGCCGCTGCGGGCGAGCACCGCCTCCATCAGGTCGCCCACTGGGATGCCGCCTGCTTGCCCGTGCCCTTCAGGCTGTGCCCCCGAGGGTGCGCCCTGCATGGTGTCGCGAGCGAGCTCTGCCAAGTCCTGCATCGTCGCCATGAAGCGACTCAACGACTTGATCGCCGCCGCGCCCAGGCCAGGAATGCGATCGGCGGCGGCGGCCACCTCCCAGACCGACTCCCCCACGCTCGCGGAGTGGGCCACTATCCGCGACAGCGAAGTTTGTCCGAGCCCGCGCCTCGGCGAATTGGCCACGCGCTGGAAGCTGACGACATCGAAGGGGTTCGCGATCCAGGCGAGGTAGGCGACCGCGTCCTTGATCTCCGCCCGCTCGTAGAACTTGGTGCCGCCGATCACCTGATAGGCGATCTCGCGCCGTACAAGGGTGTCCTCGATCACGCGCGACATCGCGTTCGTGCGGTAGAAGATCGCTATCTCAGAGCGCGAAGCGCCCTCGTCGACAAGCCGCTCCGCCTCGCCCACGACGAAACGCGCCTCGGCGTGCTCGTCATCGAGGCCGTGGACTCTGATTAGGCTGCCCGCCCCCTTATCGCTCCACAACTGCTTGGCGATCCCGCCGCGGTTGTTGGCGATGACCGCGTTGGCAGCAGAGAGGATCGTCTGCGTGGAGCGATAGTTCTGCTCCAGCTTGACCACGCGTGCGTCGGGGAAGTCCTGCTCGAAGTCGAGGATGTTCGACACGTCGGCACCGCGGAAGCTGTAGATCGAATTGTGGGTGATAACCCCCGACGCGATGAAGTTGTGCGTACCGTCAATGTCCAGGTCGAAGACAGGTCTATCCAGACTCATGCGCTCAACCTTCTCAACTATGTCGTAGGCACCATCCTCGGTAAACATGGCCATTCCAGGCCGCACGGAGGCCGCCGGCGTGAACGGCAGCGTGTTGCGTTCAGCCCCCTTTTCGTTTACGCCCAATCGAGCCTGACACCTCACAGCGACTGGAGTCGCCGACCGAATACGACTGACGATATCCATGACCGCAGAGAAATCCTTGTAAACCGACTCGTAGCGCCAACTCTTTGATCCCGCCTTCGCCGGGCGAACACTCAGGCCCAGTCCTTCGAGCACAGAACGCGTAACCTCGTCACGACCGCCGATAGAGACGAGGTGCATCGGTGTTCGCCCTCTTCTGTCCGCGCAGAGGGTAACCGTGACCACGCGTCTGCGCCCGTCATATGAGCGGGGAAGGAAGTGCGGATGCTCGGCGTCAAACCCTTCTTCTGCGAGAAGTTTTGAGCCCGAGGCTACCGTGTCGAACTCGTGGAAGATCCGGTCGATCAGAGCCTGGTCACAGATCAGCCCGTTGTTCGTAACGTTACGTCGTGCCCTGAACGGGATCGTCGGCAGCCGGTATCGAAGCGACAGCGTCATCTCGTGCACACGAGCCTCCGCCTCGCATGAATGCGTTCCCAGAACCCAAGCCGCGTCTGCGCTCTCGCCTCGCGTTCTGAGCGCCACTCCCACTACTGGCTTTACCTGTCCGGCTGTATAGGTGCGGGACGTACCGACACGAAACCCCTTGTCGCGATGTCGCATCAGGTAGGTCATATGCATTTGCGGCGTGCTTCCAAGCCGATAACCAGCGAAATGGGTGTGCTCAGGAGTGCTTACGATCTGGCGCCCGCTGCGCAGTGTGATGACTACGCCCTCGCTTACCTCCGCTTCGTGTGTTCGTAGGACACGCGCTGGCCTCATGTCACCGCTGCCATGGCATGAGAGGACTTCGTCTCCGACACCCACATCCTCGATCGGCTTGTGACTCCCGTCCGCCATGCGTACAGGCGTCCCTTCGATCAGGCATTGACTGTCGTCGCCGACCACAGCCAGGTTGCGATGCCCGGGGATGTTTACACGCTCGCCTTGCGTCGGCTCAGCCCGCCCGCCTCCGACAAGCAATTGCAGCAAGCGGTACTGAGCGTGGTTGGTGTCTTGGTACTCGTCCACCAGCACATGCCTGAAGCTCTGTGCGTAATGCGTGCGCACGTCCTCGAACAGCTCAAGCAGGTTTACGGCGCGGAAGAGCAGATCATCGAAGTCCATCGCGTTCATGCGCAGCAGTTCGCTCTCATACAGCTGGTACACCTCGGCGAGAACCTGCTCAAACGGTGAGCCGATCGCCTCTGCGCAGTCAGAGGCGGCGAGCAGTTTGTTCTTGGCTTGTGAGATCTGTCCTTGGATCGCCGCGGGCGCGAAACGCTTAGGATCGACGCCGATCTCCTCGATGCAGCGCTTGACCATCCGCCGCGAGTCGGCCTGGTCGTAGATCGTGAAGCGCGAGGTGTAGCCGAGGCGCTCAGCGTGCGCGCGCATGATGCGCGCACAGGCGGCGTGGAAGGTCATCAGCCACATACGGCGCATGTTGCCTCCGAGCAACCCCTCGACACGCCCCCGCATCTCCTGCGCCGCCTTGTTGGTGAAGGTGATCGCGAGAATCTCGCTCGGATAAGCCTGCTCGGTAAAGATCAGGAAAGCCACACGATGAGTGAGCACGCGCGTCTTGCCACTGCCTGCGCCAGCAAGGATCAAGAGAGGCCCCTCGCCGTGGGTGACCGCCTCGCGCTGGGGCTCGTTGAGGCCCTCGAGCAGCTTCTCCACGCGCTTGGACCCTTCGTTTTGAATCATTCTCGGAGCATAGAGACGGGTGCGGTTGCAAATCGGGGGAGCTTCGCAACCGTCTCTGCACTGAGCCCTCTGCGTCTAACGTTTACACGATGTCCATCACCGACGAGGTAAGGGCCTCGTGCGCCCAGATCGCGGCTGAAGCGTGCTCGGTGCGGATCGACATCGACGCCGCCGTGAAGTTCAAGCCGGCCGATCCGCCGCCGCTTGACCCCATGTGCCACTACCTGGAGGGCGAACCTGCCGACGTGGCCGACTACATGCTTGCGCTCGACACGATCAACTTCGGCTCGGGCTGGTTTCCGACGTTGCGCAAGCGCGAACTCGACGGCAAGCCGGTCAGCGGCTACTTCACGGTGGCCTGGGCGCTTGCCGACCATGTGCGCACGCACGGCCCGCCCACAGCGGTGTGGCTGTCGCGCGTGCGCACCGTCGAGATCGCCGAGATTCTCGGCCAGGCCCCTGCCAACGAGCTCATGAGCCTGTACTCGCAGGCGTTGCGCGCGCTGGGATGTTTTCTGAGGGAGCGGCGCACACTCGGTCTCGTCGCCGAAGCGGGCTCGGCAGAGCGCCTTGCCGAGATGCTCGCACGCGGAATGGCCATGTTCGACGATCGCGGCTTCTACAAGCGTGCGCAGATCGTCGCCAATGACCTCGCGCTGGCCGGTGTGGCCGAATTCGACGATCTCGATCGTCTGACGATCTTCGCCGACAACCTCGTCCCCCACGTCTTGCGCTGCGACGGCGTGCTCGTCTACGACGAGCAGCTCGCGGCACGCATCGACCGTGGCGAGCGCCTCACGCTCGGCGGTGCGGAGCGCGAGATCCGTGCTTGCGCCCTGCACGCCTGCGAGCTGATCTCCCAGCGCACGGGCGTGCCTGCACGCATGATCGACACATGGCTGTGGACGCGCGGCCAGGCCCCGGAGTACAAGTCACGCCCCCGCCACCGGTGCCGCACCGTGTTCTACTGAGAGCTGGGAGTCGAAAATGATCGGTTCCCAAACTTAAGGGAAAACCGGGAACACAAAAATGGGTGATCGTTTCGAGACCAGCGCATTCATCCGCTCTGCCACCACCCCAGGAGCCGGCCGAAGGCTGGTCGCAAGCCCGGTAGATGGGCTCGATCGGCCCACAATCAATCAGGCCATTCTGGCCTCTATCTGAACTATTCAGGACAGTTGCATATAAGCTGCCGCGCCGATGGAGCACAGCTTGAGTCCAGGGGTCCGGCGCAACGCGATTGTCACGACCGTCACGTCGGCACTCGCCTTCCTCGTGTTGTTCCTGCCGCAGATCACGGCCGCCCTGAGTCTCACGACGTTCGGAAAGCTCATGTCCGTCGCGCTGGTCGGCCTGCTGACGACTTTTGGCCAGCTTCTGGCGGAGTGCGTGCGGGATCGCAACGTCCTGAAGGGCGCCCTGCGCGTCTGGCCCCCCGAACCGCTGGGGATGGCGCGCCTGGAGGCGTTGGGGGTCTACCCGGCACGCGACGTAGAGGGGCGGGTGTGCAAGTATCAGCCTCGCCCCAACGGAGAGGATGGCGCACTCGCCAGCGCGCTGCGGGCGTCAAAACGCGTCATCGTTCACGGTCCGCCGGGCTGTGGTAAGTCGCGAGCGAGCGGTCAGGCTGCAAGCCGGGAGCTCAAAGATGTTCTCGCGGTCATACCTCTGGACTCACAGGCGCTGCGCCTGCTAATCGACAATGGCTTCGAGCTGCCGGGGTCACCGCAGCAGATCTGTCTCTGGCTCGACGGTCTCGATCGCTTCGTGGATGCACTCGACCCAAGCTCGCTGAGCACGATCGAGCAGGCTCGCAACCTTGAGATCAGGATCGTGGCGACGATCCGGACCGAGCAGTGGGAGGAACTCGTGGGCGGAAGCGCTCAACGCAGCGAGGCCGCGCGCGCGCTGGCCCAGGGAGCAGGGATCGTGCGGTTGGGTGCTTTTAGTCCGGAGCCGGCGCAAGAGCCGGTCGGTGAGCGGGCGCCGGTTGACATACGCAAGCCAAGAGGGCCGTTGTGGGACATCCGCCTCGGGGGGGTGGCCTTGGGTTTGATCGCCTGGTCCATCGTGAGCTGGATCTTCGCTGGCGCACTGTTCACCCCGCCGTCGATCGACGAACAAATGGAAACGGTGAAGAAACAGATCATGGCAAGCGCCGGCCCGAGGGGCGATCATGTGGTGGTCGACGAGCGGATCGAGCTTCACCAGACCGAACAGCCTTCGTGGCTCCTCGTAACGGAGGATTTCCCAAACCACGAAGCGTTCAATAGGGGCACGGCCGAAAATGCCCGGCGGCGATCGCGCTCGGACGACCTGCGGATATACGACGTGGTCGATGGGCACCTCAAGCTGAGGCTGCACTTTCGCCCCAAAGGAACCGGGGTGAGGGCTGCCGAATGGCATGCCCTCACTGCTGGGGCGGGACCGTCGGGGGACTACAACGAAGGTGGCGAGCCGGAGGTGGTCGCAGGATATGGGCTGCCATCCAAGGCTTACGGAGCGCTGTTGCCATTCGCCATCGACTGGGCGGGCGACCGCTACCGGATCGTGTCGCTGACTCGAGAAGAGCCACTACTCCGAACTCGCGGACTCGACGCCAAAACCCTCAGCTTCCGGCACGAAGTCTACGCAACCGAGCTGACGCTCAGGACGGGGGTAAGGGAACCCGCCTTCAGCGGCATCGAGCTGCGGGGCTACCGCGTTCAGGCCTTCGCGCTGGTGCAGAAGCCGGTCATGCGACTCCTGACGGGCTACTTCACGGCGATGCCGGTGTTTGAAGAGCCCAAGACGCTAGAGGTCCACGCAAACCAGTTCCGCACCGGTCAGCTCAAGCTCCGTGCTTGCACATCTGCCTTCCATGCGTGCCCGGCGCCGGACGCCGAGCAGGACGCCCTGATTCCGCCCGACAGAAACTTGGACGGCGGCCTCTTGGAAGCGTGGGGCGTGGTAGGCGGCAGGTGGAGAGCTCCTATTCGTGTCCTCCAACGCTCTACTCACCCCCCGAGCTCAGCCGTCGGACGGCGCGCCGCTCACCGTCGCTTAAACACGCCTACGATCACGCCCGTTTAGATAGCTGTCGCAAGAGCTGAGACATCAACGTAGGACGCTCCCACAGAATCGGCGCGGACCGCAAAGTCGCGATTTTGCCCGAGCGGTTTTCGAGAGCTGCTCTATCCCCGGCGGGGTTGGCGCTCTATCCCGCCGGCGGGGTTGGCGCTCTATCCCCCAGCAGGATTTGGCCCCTTGACCGTTCGCAGAGGTCTGAGCTCGGCCACCGGCTCGGCATCATCCCCGGAGAGCTCGGCCACCGTGCGTTCGAGTGCGCCGATGCGACTGGCCAGCCCCTGGATCGCCTCGGCAATCGGATCAGGCAGATGGATCCAGTCGGCATCTGGCCCCTCCGGACGGCGTCCGTCAACGCGCACCGGGTGGCCCGGGTTGCCCACGACCGTTGAGTTTGGCGGCACGTCGGTGATGACCACGCTGTTGGCCCCTATCTTGGCGCCGTGGCCGATCATGATCGGCCCGAGCAGCTTGGCCCCCGAGCCGATTGTCACGTTGTCCTGCACCGTCGGATGGCGCTTGCCGGTGGCAAAGCCCGTGCCGCCGAGCGTGACGCCTTGGTAGAGCGTCACGTCGTCGCCAATCTCGGCAGTCTCGCCGATCACGACGCCGGAGCCGTGATCGATGAACAAGCCCTTGCCGATGCTCGCGGCCGGATGGATCTCGATCCCGGTCACCGCTCTTGACACGAGCGCGATCGCACGCGGTAGCAAGGGGACTTCCGATGTGTGCAGCGCATGCGCGACACGGTGGGCAAGCAAAGCCTGGATACCAGGCCAAGTGGCAACGATCTCAACCGGCGCCACGCCGCACGCGGCGGGATCGCGGTCGCGCGCAACCTCGACATCGCGACGAAGCTCCCTTGCGACCCTTGCGACAGTGTCGATGCCGAGCATGCAGAAAGCGTAGCGGGCCTACGTAGCGGGCGCGAAAAACGCCTGCGAAATGTAGCGCTCGCCCGAGTCGGGCATGATCGTCACGATCCGCTTGCCCTTGGACTCAGGTCGCGCGGCGACCTGCAAGCTCGCCCACAGCGCGGCGCCGCAGGAGATTCCGGCAAGTAGCCCCTCGCGCCGTGCGCAAGTCCATGCGGTTTTGATCGCGTCGTCGTCTGAGACCGGGATCACCTCGTCGATCAGCTCCCGGTTCAGGACGGGCGGGACAAAGCCCGCGCCGATGCCCTGGATGCGGTGTGGACCTGGCCGCGAGCCCGAGAGCACCGCCGAGCCACTCGGCTCCACCGCCACGACCTGCAACTTCGGATTTTGCTCGCGCAGATATTCACCGACGCCTGTGATCGTGCCGCCGGTACCGACGCCGGCGACGAGCACGTCTACGCGACCATCCAACGCACCCGCGATCTCGGGACCGGTCGTGCGGCGATGGGCCTCTGGGTTGGCGGGATTGGAGAACTGGTCGGGCAGGAACACGTCGGGGTCGCGTGCCATCGCCTGCGCCGCTTGTACGGCCTCCCCCATGCCACCCAGCGACTCGGTGATCTCGACACTCGCGCCGTAGAGCTTGAGCAGGATCTCGCGCTCGCGGCTCATTCCCTGGGGCAGCGTCAGCACCAGCTCATATCCCTTGGCGGCACACACGAACGCGAGCGCGATACCGGTGTTGCCGCTCGTGGCCTCGACGATCCTGCTGCGCCCCGGCTCGATGCGGCCCTCGGCCTCGGCGGCCTCGATCATCGCCACGCCGATCCGATCCTTGACGCTTCCTCCTGGGTTGAACGCCTCCAGCTTTGCGTACAGCTCGACGCCGTTTTGTTCAGAAGGGGTGCCTTCGAGCATCCGCTGCAGGCGAATCAGCGGCGTCCCACCGACAAGCTCTGCAATGTTGATCGGGATTGACCCCATATGCCCACGACAATAGTGACTCAGGACCTATCGGGAAGCGCGTGCGGGTCTGCCGGGGTAGGCCCTCAGGTCAAATGTGGTACATGCTTGCGCCCGAGTCGCGTGCTTCGCGCTCGATCACATCGGCGATGCTCGTCTGCTCCAGCACCTCGCGGGCGGCCTTCGAAGCTTCGCCAAAGACCCCATCAGCGTCGCGACCAAGTGGGCCGTCGAGCAGCTCCACGACTTCGAGCACACTCACCTGCGACGGGTCACGGGCAAAGCGGTAGCCGCCCTTGACCCCGCGCTGAGAGTTGACCACGCCGGCGCGGCGCAATACAGCGAACAGCTGCTCGAGAAACTGGACCGGCATCTCACGACGGCGCGCGAGCTCGCCGATCGGCACCGGCTCAGAGCCGCCGGCACGACCAAGCTCCGCGAGCGCGGCCACCGCATAGGGAGACTTGCTTGTAATCGAGATCATCGCGCAAGCGCGATGCTACGCAGAAAGCGTCTCGGACGGGGCGCGAGGCGCCTCAGCTCTTCTTTGACGGTCTTTCAAAATGAGCTGCACGTCTCGACACCCCTTTGTGTGGAGCTAGGGTATTTATTTTGGTACCTAATCTTTATCTAAGCCCTCGCAAAGGGGGGGTGTTAGGCGGATCATTCAAAAGATGAGCCACACACCCAGCTTTCATTGATCCATAAA
Organism: uncultured Solirubrobacterales bacterium; assembly: GCA_963844095.1. Lineage (GTDB taxonomy): Bacteria > Actinomycetota > Thermoleophilia > Solirubrobacterales > Solirubrobacteraceae > Palsa-744. The sequence goes on along the minus strand of CAWJND010000005.1, from coordinate 365,314 downwards.
CGCCCCATAGTGGAGCTCCTTTGAAAGACGCTCTTACAGCCAACCGCGCTCTGTGGCGATCAGGACCGCCTGCGCGCGGTCGACGGCGCCGAGCTTGCCGTAGATGTTGTGCAAGTGCGTGCGCACCGTGCTCGTGGAGAGCGTCAGCTCGTGGGCGATCTGCTTGTAGACCTTGCCTTCGGCGAGCCGCTGCAAGACACCTACCTCACGTCCCGAGAGCGGGCAGGGGTCGACCGTACGCTGGCGTTGAGCCCGCGAGCTCGGCAGCTCGTACATCACGCGGCGCAATTCCTCTGGGCCGAGCCCAAGCGCACGTGCGCATGTGAGCATCTCTCCCGGCGCGACCGGTGCCCCGTGGGCATAGTGCGCGAGCATGTCGGCAAGGCGCACGAACGCCGCCTCGCCATTGGCGTCGGGATTGTGGTGGCGCTCGATCACTGTGGCGATCGCCGGCGGCAGGCCCCAGCGGCGGGCGAGCACACCGCCCACGAGCGCATGGTCGACACCAAGCTCGCGCCGTTCCTGATGGATGCGCTTCTCGGGAGTCTGGCCCTCCTTCTTGACCTGCGCGATATAGCCAGGATAAGCGTGCATCAGCACGAGCTTGCCAACATCGTGAAGCAAGCTTGTGACGGTCAGACGGTCACGGTGCTCGTAGCCAACCTCGGCCGCTAGCCGATCCGCTGTGTGCTGGGTAGCGAGCGCGTGCAGACGGAAGCGCTCGGGTGCCGTGTCCCAACCGGAAGAGCGCTCGAAGAAGTCGAAGGTACGCACCCTGCTGGCGATCGACTCGACCGCCTGGGGCGTCAGCCGCTCGACCGCGCCGACAACGGTCTCGATGCGCTCGGAAGGACCGCATCCCTCGTTGGCGAGGCGCATCACCGCGATCAGCAGCGCCACATCAGACTCGACGGCAGCGACGATGTCGGCAGTCGCGACGTTATCCTTGGAGACGACCGCAAGCAGACGGCTACGGGACTCTGACAGCGCCGGGAACGCGTCTAGCGCCTCGAATGCTCGCATCAAGCGGCGGCCGTGACCCTCGTTCTGATGGCGCTCGCCAGATCCACTTGAACTGCTCGGGCGTCGCCCAAGCCCGGAGGAATCCGCGGGGTTGCTTGCGTGCGTTGGCTTTGTCACTGTCGCTTGCGTGCTCATGACACCTTCTTGACGGGGAGGCATCCGAGCCAACCCATGTGGTCGTCATGGGTCCTATCGGCAGCTGGAGATCGTTTGTTGAGCGCCGTCGCGGACTTGGGCGCCCTGTTGCCGCTCTTAGCCGGCGAGCGCGAGATCTATGCGACGCAGGGTCTCCTCGCGACCGAGCAGCGCGACGCTCTCGAATATGCCCGGCGAAACAGTCGTGCCCGCGATTGCTACACGCACCGGCTGATAGACCTCGCGTGGCTTGGCGTCGTGGCGCTCGATCACTTGCGCGAGCGCTGTCTGTACCGCTTCTACCTCGAAGCTCGGCGCCGAGGAGAGCTGCGCTCGCGCGTCGCCCAATACCGATACTCCACGCTCACCAAGCCAGCGCTCACGCGCCGCGGCATCCTCAGCGACACCCGTGAAGAAGAAGCGCGACAACGGCCAGAAGTCGGCGAGTGTCTGAATCTTCTCCTGGCTGATCGCCACGGCACCCTCGAGCAGCTGACGATCGGCTTCCGCGGCACTTGCAGCCTGCGGGTCCGTGATACGTAGGTAGCCAAGCACGCGATCGGCGAGCTCGCCTACGGAGAGCCCACGAACGTAGATCCCGTCGAGCCAGCGCAGCTTGACCTCGTCGAAGCGGGCAGGGTTGCGACTGACGCGCTCCAACTCGAAGCGCTCCACCAGCTGCTCTGTCGAGAGGATGGTGGCGTCGTCGCCCGAGCCCCAGCCGAGCAGGGCGAGGTAGTTGCGCACCGCCTCCGGCAGGTAGCCCGCTTCGCGCAGCTCCTGCACCGACGCGGCGCCGTGGCGCTTGGAGAGCTTCTTGCCGTCGGGGCCGTGCAACAGCGGCAGGTGCGCATACAGCGGCTCGGCGTGCTCTGAGCCGAAACCGGCGGCCTTGGCGGCTTGCAGGACGAGCAATTGCTTTGGGGTGTTGGATAGGTGGTCCTCGCCACGCACGACATGCGTGATGGCCGCGTCGAGATCGTCGATCGCGACGGCGAAGTTGTAGAGCACCGATCCGTCCGCGCGCGCGATCACCGGATCGTCGAGGTGCACATGTTCAAAGGTTGTGTCGCCGCGGATCAGGTCGTGTACGACGGTGGCGCCACCGGCCGGCACGCGCAGGCGCACCGCTCCCTCCTGCTCTGGCTCTCCACGGAAGCCGCGCTCGGCACCGTGCAGTTGCTTGTAGGCGGCGACGTCGGCGGCCGTGGCATTCGACCTGTAGGCGTGTCCGCCCGCGAGCAGTGCCTCGAGCACCTCCTGGTGGCGGGCGGCTCGCTCGCCTTGGAAGATCGGGCCCTCGTCCCAGTCGAGCTGCAGCCAGCGCAGCGCGTCGAGGATCTGCTCGACGTTCTCGGGTGTGGAGCGCTCACGGTCCGTGTCCTCGATGCGCAGCAGGAAAGTGCCGCCCGAGTGGCGTGCGAGCAGCCAGTTGAACAGCGCGGTGCGCGCGCCGCCGATATGCAGCGCGCCCGTGGGCGATGGAGCGAAGCGAACTCTCATAGGATCGTCGCCATGCTAGTGGGCCGGCACCAATGCGCAAAATCCCAAACTCGCCAGAGCCCGCCGTGGGTTGGACTGCCAGCGATACCCAGGAGGACATCGGCTTGCTGATCGGTGCTCATGTCTCTCCCGCCGGCGGCCTGCCTAAGGCGATCGAGCGAGGGCTGGAGCGCGACTGCCGCGCGATCCAGATTTTCAACCAGTCGCCGCGTATGTGGCGCCCAACCGTCTACCGCGAGGAGGATGTCGCCGCGTTTCGCGAGGCGATGGCCTCAAGCCAGATCGATGCTGTCCTGATCCACGCTGTGTACCTGCTCAACTGCGCCAGCGAGGACCCGGAGATACGCGAGAAGTCGCTCGTGTCGCTCACGCACTCGCTGCGCGTTGGGCACGACATCGGCGCCGCGGGCGTCGTCTTGCACCCCGGTTCCGCCAAGACCGGCAATGTCGCCGAGGCGCTCGCGCGCGCCGGTGGGACGATCCGCGAGGCGCTCGCCGACAGCGAGGGTTGTCCGCTTCATTTGGAGAACACGGCCGGCGCCGGAGGCACGTTGGGACGCTCGATCGACGAGCTCACAGCATTGCTGGAGGCAGCGGGAGACGACGAGCGGCTGGGGCTGTGCCTTGACTCGTGCCATCTGTTTGCCTCCGGCTATGACATCCGCACCTACGCGGGCATGGACGAGCTGACGAAAGAGATTGCCGAGAAGATCGGCCTTGGGCGCGTGGGCTCGCTGCACCTCAACGACTCCCAGACCCCGCTCGGGTCCAACCGCGACCGGCACGCGAACGTGGGGACTGGCGAGCTAGGCGAAGATGGCTGTGCGGCGTTTCTCTCGGTACAGGCGTTCCAGGATCTACCGTGTGTGTTGGAGACACCGGGAGAGAACCGCTCGGGACCGACGCGTGAGGAGGTTCAGCTGGCCGTGAGTCTGGGAGAACGGGGGCTAAAAGAGCGGGAGGCATAACGTTTAGGTACCAAAGGATCTGGTGTAGGGTCATCTTTTACTGGTGTTTCCGAGACCAGCGCCACGAGTAGGTGACACCCGGCGACCCCAGGTTGAATCTCAATCGCGCCGGAAGGTCCCGATTCCCCCAGCGGACGCGGCACATAGCCGCGCGGGCGGCGAATATAGCCCGCTCAGGTGGAGATGGGCTAGCCGGTTGCGGCAAGCGCCGGGGCCGGCGCCAGAGCCGCTTCCAGCTCGGCGCGCACGCCGGGCGTGTGCTGCACACGGTAGGCCTCGCCAAGGCGCAGGATGCGCGTGCCGGCGCTTGTAAGCATCTCCAGCACCACCTCGGCTGGGCCGTGGTTGGTCTCGATGATGTCCTTGACGTCCTCGATCGCGCTCGCTGGCAGACGCGCGGCGTCGACCTGCAGGTGTACCGGCTGCGACGCCGCGACCCGTGCGACGGAGACCGCTTTGGCCTCGCTATCGGCGCGCTCGATCTCCTGCTCGGTCGGCGTGAAGCGCTCGACCGATTGCACGATGACACAGGTCTTGCCGGCCTCCTTGTGGTCGACGCGGCCTCTGACGAGCACCACCTGGTCGACCGCGAGCGCGCTTGCGTCCGTGCCGAGCGCTTCCTGCTCGGCGAGCGCCTTGCCGAACACGAGGATCTCGACGGCACCTTCGAGATCGTCGAGTGTGGCGAACATCATGTGGTCGCCGTTGCGGGTGCGGATCTTCTTGGCCTCGGTGATGATCCCACCGACGGTCACCCAGTCCTTGTCGCGACGATTGGCGAGGGCGGCAAGCGAGCAATCCACGCGCGCCCTGAGCGCCTCGCGCATCGGCTTGAGCGGGTGAGCGGAGATGAACAGCCCGATCGCTTCCTTCTCGACGGCAAGCAGCTGCGGCTGGTCGAACTCTTCGGCGGGAATCGGAGGGTTGCTCGGCCTGAGCAGTCCTGCTCCCGGCGCCGGGCCTCCGGCCACCCCAACTGAGGTGCTCGCTGCCGGCGGATCGAGGTCGAAGATCGAGCCCTGGCCGACAAGCGCGTCCTGCTGGGCCTTCTGGCCTGCCGCCTGGGCGGTTTCGAGCACGGCGAGCATGCCCTTGCGGCTGGCGCCGGTGGAGCCAAGCGCACCACACTTGATCAAGGCCTCGATCGCCTTCTTGTTGACGGCGCGGCTATCGACGCGCTCGCAGAAGTCCCACAGCGAGCTGAAAGGGCGGGGGTCTGGGTGGGCGGGATCCGTTTCATCTCGGGCGCACTTGATCGCCTCGACGGCCTGATAGCCGACGCCCTTCACCGCGTCGAGACCGAAGCGGATGTTGCGTTCGACGACCGTGAACTCGTGGTCTGAGAGGTTGACGTCGGGGGGCAGGATCTCGATGCCCATCTCCTCGCAGCGGGCGACGAAGAACGGCACCTTGTCCTTTGTGGACATGACCGAGGAGATCAGCGCCGCCATGTACTCGGCTGTGTGGTTTGCCTTCAGCCAGGCGGTGCGGTAGGCGATCAGCCCATAGCAGGCGGCGTGTGACTTGTTGAAGGAGTAGTCCGCCGATTTTTCGTTGGTCTGCCAGAGCAGGTCGATCACCTCGGCGCGCGTGCCCGAGGCGCGGCAGCCTTCGACGAACTCCGGCTTCAGCGCGGCCATCGCCTGGCGGTTCTTCTTGCCGATCGCCTTGCGCAGGTCGTCTGCCTTGGCACCGGAGAAGCCGGCGATCTCCTTGGAGATCTGCATCGCCTGCTCCTGATAGAGGATCACGCCGTTGGAGGACTCGAGGATCGGGCGCAGGCGCTCATCGGGGTAGGAGATGGCCTCGGGATTGTGCTTGCCCCTGGCATATACCGGTATCTGGTCCATCGCCCCCGGCCGGTACAGCGCGTTGAGCGCCACCAGGTCGTTGAACTCGTCTGGGCGCACCCGCTTGAGCGCCTCGCGCATGCCCTCCGACTCGAACTGGAACACGCCAATCGAGTCGCCGCGGGTCAGCATCTCGTAAGTGCGCACGTCATCGAGCGGCAGCGTTGACATATCCGGGCGCGTGCCGGAGGAACGCTCGATAATGTCCAGGGCGTCCTCGATCACATCGAGGTTGCGCAGGCCGAGAAAATCCATCTTGAGCAGGCCGATTTCCTCGATCGGCTTCATCGAGAACTGCGTGACGGTCCGGAATGAGCGCTCGCCATCCTCGTCGGTTCCGGCGTCGGCGAGCTGCAAAGGCACGATGTCCGTGAGCGGACGATCGGCGATCACTACCGCCGCCGCGTGGATCGAAGAGTTGCGGACGATCCCCTCCAGGCCCTTGGCAACGTCGATGATCGTGCGCGCCTCTGGCTCCTCGTCGTATGCCTTGCGCAGCGGTTCGCCTGGTTTCAGGCAGTCCTCGAAGGATGGGGCACGACCCATGATCGGGTCGGGGATCAACTTGGCAAGGCGATCGCCGGCGCCATAGTCGCGACCGAGTACACGCGCTGCATCGCGGGTGGCGGCGCGCGGGAACATCTTGCCGAACGTGACGATTTGAGCGACCGACTCGCGTCCGTACTTCTCGGTGACGTAGCGCATCACACGCTCGCGCCCACGCACGGAGAAGTCGATGTCGATATCGGGCATCGACACACGCTCAGGGTTGAGGAAACGCTCGAACAGGAGGTCGTAGCGCAACGGGTCGACATCAGTGATGGCCAGGCAGTAGGAGACGATCGAGCCGGCCGCCGAACCACGTCCTGGGCCGACAGCGATGCCGTTCTCCTTGGCGAACTTGACGAAATCCCAGACGATCAGGAAATAGGCGTTGAAGCCCATGCGATCGATCACGCCGAGCTCCATGTCCATGCGCGCGATCGCCTCGGCCGGCGGCGGCTCGCCGTAGCGCACGTGCAGGCCGCGCAGCACCTGCTCACGCAGGTAGTCGCGCTCGCTGCTGGCATCCGGGGTCGTGTATTTGGGGATCAGCTGCTTGTCCAGCTCGAGCTCCACATTGCAGCGCTCGGCGATCTCGATCGTGCTGGCAATAGCCTCGGGCCACTCCGCGAAGGAGCTTGCCATCTCGGCGCTGTCGCGCAGGTAGAACTCGTTCGTTTCGAAAGTCATCTTGGGCGCCGCGAGCGTGCTCTTGGTCTGCACGCACAGCAGCGCGGTGTGGTGGTCGTAGTCCTCGCGGCGCAGGTAGTGCACGTCGCCGGTGCCGACGAGCTTGCCGCCCATCTCTCCGGCGATGCGCACGATTCCCTCGTTGCACTTGTCTTGCGCGGTGAGCCCGTTCTTCTGAACCTCGAAGTAGACGTTCTCCGCACCGAAGATACGTGTGAGGTCGTCGGCGTGAGAGCGGGCGTCGTCGGGGCGATCGTCGAGCAGTCGCTGACAGAAGCGTGATGCCAGGCAGCCGGTGAGCGCGATGATGCCCTCGGAGCGCTGCTCGATCTGGGCTAGGTCGAGCGTGGGCTTGCCTCTGTGCAGTCCTTCCGTGAAGCCGGCGGAGGAGAGTTGCACGAGGTTGCGATAGCCGATGTCGCTCGCCGCGAGCAATGTGAGGTGGTTGCGCTCGACTCGGGTGGGTGGGGACTTAATCCGCGCGGTGTGGTCGTCGACCATGTAGATCTCGCAGCCGAAGATCGGCTTGATGTTGTGCTTCGAGCACGCCTTGTGCAGCTCCACCATGCCGTTCATGACACCGTGGTCGGTGAGCCCGAGGGCCGGCTGGTCGAACTCGGCGGCGCGCTTTGCCAAGTCCTCGATCCTGCATGCGCCGTCGAGCAGCGAGTACTCGGAGTGGACGTGCAGATGGGCGCAGGACTGGTGAGTCACAGAGGTTGGATGGTATGCCCTGGACCGGCGGACCGAGGGACCCCTTTGACTGCCTGGAAGAACGCCCTACAGGGGCGTGCCGAGTAGTTCAGGAGCCGGCGACGGTGAGGCCCTGCGCGCGTGCCGTCCACTGCAGGAACGCGTCCACGGAGCTTGCGTCGCCGGTCACGAAGGTTCGATCCTCCGGCGGCGGTTGAGTGCCCGCGAGCAGACAGATCAGCGCGTGTCCGCTGAGCGAGATCGTGGCAACGGGCTCGCCCGCGGCGGTCCGGCTCACGAGGATCGGCTCACCGTCGCAGACGCGCACGTAGATGACGATCCCCGCAGTGCCCTGGATGTCGAAGGCCAGCTCGAAGCGCCGTCCACTGGTCCATGTGGGATCGACCGCCTCGGCCATCGCCAGCAACAGCAACCCCGGCCAGACATCGACCCCGGCCGAGGCCAGGTCGGCAAGCGCGATCGGACGGCGGCGCGTCTTGAGGAAGCGTCGCGCGCTGCGGCGGCCCTTGCGGATGCGAAGACCGCGCTGCCTGCGCGAGGCGCCTCCGGCGGCGAGCTCGCTGAACGCGGCTACCGGACCCTCCAGCGAGAAGTCGATCGAGCCCCGCGGTTCCCTGGAGATGGTTGCCTGACTCGGATCGAGGGTCACGTAGAAGGTGCCGAGCTCGCGAATCTTGATCTCGTAGTTGAGCGGTCCCTCGACAGCCTCGCGCTGGGCCGGTATCAGCTCGATCACGAGTTCCGCGGCCAGCTTTGCGTCGCGCTCGTCGGCGAGTTTGCGGATCGCCGGCGCAAGCCAGGAGATCCGCTTGTCAGGCACCGTGAGCAGACGCGATTGAAGCGCCATCGGCTCCGTGCTGATCGCACCCGCGGCGATCGCATCGCTGGGACCGAGGCCTGGCACCGACAGCTCGGAAGGCGCCAGCCGGTCGGCCGGCGCTATCGGTGCCGCAAGCCCGCCTGCGCGCGACTGATCGCCGACGGAAGGTTCTTCATCGGCGACGGACTGCTCATCGGTAGGCGACTCCTCGGCAGTCTCAGGCTCTACGAGCACCTCTGGTTCCGCGACGAGCTCGGACTCCGCGGCTGTCGCGGGCTGTACAAGAACCTCAGGCTCCTCCAGGACCTCTATCGCCTCGGGCTCCTCGACGGCCACGGGCTCGTCGGCCGCGACAAGCTCCTCGACAGGCTCCGGCTCTGTCACTTGCTCAGGCTCCGCGACCTGCTCGGGCTCCGCGACGACCACAGGCTCAACAGCCGCAAGGTCCTCTATGACCTCAGGCTCCGGGACGACCTCGGGTGCCACAGCCTCGGGCTGCTCGACGACGACAGGCTCGATCGCCGCAGGCTGCTCGACGACCGCAGGCTCAGACACCGCCTCAGGCTCATCAGCAACCACAGGCTCCTCGACGGCAACTCGCTCGATTGCCTCGGCTGCTCGGCTACCTCGGGCTCAGCGACATCGTCTCTGGACTCGAACCGCGAGCTGGCTCCTCTGACCGCCACCGTGGGCTGTTGCTCCTCCTCGGCCTCTGCCTCCTTGACCTCGGCGACGCGAGCGCGCAGACGTTCGACCGCGGCAACGAGCGCATCGGCCATCTCGCGGCGGTGGATGGCCTCACGCTCGGACTCGGGCTCGGTTGTGTGCTGCAGCAGCGCCGGGTCGATCGGCTCGTTCAGCTGGGCGCGCAGGTCGTCGGCGGTGCGGGTGAGCTCGAAGCGCAGGTCCTCCATGCGCGCGCCCATCGCTGTCAGCTCGCGCACGTAGGTCTCGCGCTCCCACACGACCTGCTGCTGGAGCTCCTCGCGCAAGGCTGTCAGCTCGCGCTCGAAGCCGGCACGCAAGCCTGCGGCAACGTCCATCAGCTCGCGCACGATCGGCGTCAGGCGGGCGTCACGCTCGCGCAGCTGGCTGAGCTCGGTGCTGAGCTCGCGCACGTCACGTTCGGTCTCCTCCAGACGATTGCTCAGCTCCTGGATCTGGCCGCGCATCTCACGCTGCAGGCGCTCGCCGCGCTCCTCGGCCTCGACGCGCAGCTGCTGCTCTGTGTACTCGCGCTGCTTGGCGCCGCGCACGTCCGATTCGCGCTCCATCAGCTGCTGGGCGATGCGCTCGCGCTCGCGACCGACCTCCTCCAGGCGCTGCTCGAGTGCGGCCAGGTGGGTCTCGAGGTTGCGCACAGCCGCCTCGGCCGCCTCGGCGCGACGGGCTATGACCGGGTCGCCGGCCTCCGCGCGTCGCGCGCGTCGCGCGGCGAGCACGTCCGGCGTGGCGTCGGACTGCGAAGGCATATCCGGCGTTTCGCTCTCCTCGATCATCATTGGGGCACCACCCTAGAGACGGCCCCGGACGGCTCTTTTTACCTATCGGGAAGCGCGATGCCCCCCGCGCGCGCGGGGGGCATCGCCATTTTCGCTGCAACACCAACCTCCCGCTTCACCCAGAGCTTCTCCACAGAAGAGCACCCACACAACTCAGATAAGACGGTACCCAGATCTCGCGCGGCGCCAGCTCGCTCCGTCGCGAGCTGATAGCAGAACGCAGCAGGTCTACTGGTTGCGAAGGCGCCAGGCCATGCGCGACTGCAGCGACCACAGCTCGATGAAGCCTGGCGAGGCGCTCTGCGAGAACAGGCCGCCCGACTCGCCGAAGGAGGCGAGCGCCTGGTCATAGACGGCGCCCGGCGAGGAGCGCGTGACGACGCGTGCGTGGCCCTTGTAGAGCTTCAGGCCGATCTTGCCGCTGACCTGCGCGTTGACGGAGTCCATGTAGGCGTCGAGGTCGCCGCGCAACGGCTCCCACCACAGGCCCGCGTAGACGAGATAGGCCCATTGGCGATCCAGGCCCGCCTTGAATTGGTTCTGGTGGATCGTGCAGACGAGCTTCTCGAGCTCCTGGTGGGCGGGCAACAGGATCGCTGCCGCCGGGGCCTCGTAGATGTCGCGCACCTTCAAGCCCACGATGCGGTCCTCGATGTGATCGACGATGCCGACGCCGTGACGGGCCGCGATCTCGGCGGCGCGTTCGAGCAGGTCCACCAGCCCCAAACGCTCCCCGTTCAAGCCGACGGGCACGCCCTGCTCGAACTCCACCTCGACGATCTCCGCCTCATCAGGGGCCAGCTCTGGGCGCGTCACGAGCTGGAAGACGTCGTCCTCCGGGGCGTGGTCGAGCTCCTCGATCCAACGTCCCTCCGAGGAGCGACCCCACAAGTTGTCGTCGATCGAGTACGGGGCCACCTCCGTTCCCCCCTTGACCGGGATGCCGTGCTCGCGCGCATAGGCGATCTCCTCCTCGCGGCCCATCTGCCAGGAGCGCACCGGCGCGATCGTCTTCAGCTCAGGGGCCAGCGTGGCTACTGTGGCCTCGATTCGCACCTGGTCGTTGCCCTTGCCCGTGCAGCCGTGGGCGATCGTGTCGCAGCCCGAGCGGCGGGCGTAGTCGACCGCGAGCTTGGCGATCAGCGGGCGTCCCAGTGCCGTGAACAGCGGGTAGCCACCGCCGTAGAGAGCGTTGGCCTTGATCGCCGGCACCACGTACTCCCGCGCGAACTCCTCGCGGGCGTCCACGACGTGACATTCCAAGGCGCCCAGGCGCAGCGCCTTCTCGGAGATCACCTCGTAGTCCTCGCCCGGCTGACCCAGATTGACTGTCAGGCAGACCACCTCGGCTTCGTAGGAGTCCTGGATCCACTTGAGCATCACGCTCGTGTCGAGGCCGCCGGAGTAGAGCAGCAGCACGCGGTGGACGTCCTCGGGACGCGCCTCATAGGAAGCGGTTGGCATGGGAATGGCTGCTCGGCGGGTCGGTCACGCGCGCCAAGGCTAGCGGGTGCCCGCAACGGGCGGGCGTTCCATAAGCGGATATGGCGGCGCTTGTGGGCGGAAGCCGAGCTTCCGATATAGCCCTGCGGCGTCTGCTGTGTGCAGCATCCATCGAACGTCGTCCTGCGTATCTCCGTCGACGATCTCCCGTATGAGCTCTAGCCCTAGACCCTTGCCCCGATAGGGCTCCAGCACGTACACATCCGCGAGATAAGCAACCACAGCACCGTCAGTGACCGCACGCGCGAAACCAACCTGATCGGACCCGCGATAGATACCGACTACGCGGGTCGAGCCCTCGATCGCGCGAGCTACACGCTCCCGCGCGCGACCCCTTCCCCAATATGACTCCTGGCTGATGAATGCATGCACTGCATCGATGTCAACCCGTTTGGGGTCGTCGTCCAGCTCGAGTCCATCCGGCAGCCAACGACGCACTGTCAGCTCCCGAAATTCGCGAGCGAACCAGCGAGGCGCGCAAGGGCGTCTTCGATCTCCTCGTCGGAGACCGTGAGTGGCGGCAACAGCCGTAGCGTCGCCGGCCCGGTCGCATTCACGATCAGACGTTCGTCGAGGAGCGCACGACGCATCACGGCCGGAGCAGACACATCGAGCTCGCAGGCAAGCATCAGACCGCGGCCTCGCACCGCGACTACGTGGGGCAGACGGGCCAGGCCGTCTGCAAGGGATGCACCGCGCTTGCGCACGCCGTCGAGCAAGTCCTCCGAACATGTCTCCTCGAGCGCCGCCAGAGCAGCGGCGGCCACGACCGGGCCTCCCGCAAAGGTGGAACCGTGATCGCCGGGCTGCAGGATCTCGCCGAAGGCTGGGGCAGTGACGAGAGCGCCGATCGGCAGGCCGCCCCCGAGCGCCTTGGCGCTTGTTATCGCGTCTGGAACGGTGCCCGTCTGCTCATAGGCCCAAACCGTTCCAGTGCGACCCATACCGCACTGGATTTCGTCGAATACGAGCATCGCGCCGTGCTCGTCGCACATCTTGCGCGCCACACGCAGGAACTCATCGGCAAGCACGTTGACGCCGCTCTCGCCTTGAATCGGCTCCAGCAAGACGGCAGCTGTGCGCTCGTCCACTATGGCCTCCAGCACGGCCGACTCAGGGGCGATCGCCTTGAAGCCGGGGACGAGCGGCGCAAAGGGGGCCTGCTTGGACTCCTGTGGGGTAGCCGATAGCGCGCCGTATGTGCGGCCGTGAAACGCGCCGTAGGCGACGACGATGTCACCGCCTGGCTTGGCCTTGCGCGCCAGCTTGATCGCTGCCTCGTTGGCCTCGGCGCCGGAGTTGCAGAAGTAGACCTTGCCGCCAAGGCTCGACTCGGACAGTCGCTCAGCCAAGCGCATCGCCGGCTCGGTGTAGAACAGGTTGCTCGTGTGCATCAAGCGTCCCACCTGCTCGCGCACCGCCGCGACCACGCGCGGGTGGCAGTGGCCGAGGCTTGTGACGGAGATGCCGCAGAGGAAGTCGAGGTACTCCTTCCCGTCGCTCGTCCCATAGACGCGAGCCCTCGCCGCGTACGAACTCGACGGGAAAACGTGCGTAGGACGGGATCACGCTGCGGCTCTCGATCTCCTGCAAGGTCGTCAAAGTCATGCGATTTTAGGTTTGGATTTGGCGTGGCAGTTGGCGCGACACGCCCGCGCTGCGGCGGTCGCACAGACGCTTACCGTCGCCTGTAGGCGCGTGCTGCTCGTGTTGAGCAGGCCCCTATCGACGATCACGACGCTGCCTCGATCTTGGTGCCGATCCCAGCATCGGTGAATAGCTCGAGCAACAGTGAATGAGGGATGCGGCCGTCGATGATGTGAGCGGAGTTGACACCGCCGTTGATCGCCTCAACGCAGGCGGCCAGCTTCGGGCGCATACCGCCCTGCAGGCTGTCCAGTTGCGCGTCGACCTCACGGGCGCTGGCCTGGCCGATCAAGCTGGCCGCGTCCTTGGGTCGGCTAGCCAGCCGGCTACGTCGGTCAGGAAAACAACCTTGTAGGCACCGAGCGCGCCCGCGACCGCACCCGCGGCCTCGTCCGCGTTGACGTTGTAGGAGTTGCCCTCGCGATCGGAGCCGACCGAGGCGATCACCGGGATGTAGTCGAGCGCGACGTGGTGGAGCACGTCGACGTTGACACGCTCTATCGAGCCGACGAAACCGATGTCCTGGCCGTCCGGGGCGGTGCGGCGGGCGATGCGAAACAGCGAGCCGTCGTCGCCGCACAGGCCGACCGCGGGCTGGCCGTGGCGGCCCAAGCGCAAGACGATTTCCTTGTTGACCTTGCCGACGAGCACCATCTTGGCGACCTCGACCGTGGCCGGATCGGACACGCGCAGACCGCCCACGAACTGCACCGGCAGGCCGAGGCGCTCCATGTATGAAGTGATGTCCGGGCCGCCGCCGTGCACGACGATCGGGTTCAGGCCGACGTACTTGAGCAGGACGACGTCGCGCGCGAACTCCTCGCGCAACGCCGCGTCCTCCATCGCCGCGCCGCCGTACTTGATGACTACCGTCTTGCCGTGGAACTCCCTGATGTAGGGGAGCGCCTCCAGAAGTGTGGCTACGTCGCGCATGTGGCCCCTCAGGTTGTGTAGTCGGCGTTGATGGTCACGTACTCGTGCGAGAGGTCGGAGAAGAAGACCTCGGTCTCGGCGCCATCGCCTGGGAGCGTGATCTCGTAGTCGATTTCCTTGCCCTCGAGCGCCTTGGTCAGCGCAGGCTCGTCGTAGGGAACGGCGACGCTTGCCGAGCAGACCTGCGTGCCCTGCAAGGCGATGTCCATCGACAAAGGAGCGACTCCCGCACCAAGCGCCCCACCGACGGCTTGGACGATCCGTCCCCAGTTGGGGTCGGCGCCGTGCAGCGCGGTCTTCACCAGTGGCGAGTTGGCGACCGCGCGCGCGGCCAGCTCGACCGTGGCCTGATCGCCGCCGTAGACGACCAAGCGCCCGATCCTGCCGGCGCCCTCGCCGTCGGCCACCATCAGAATCGCGAGCTGGCGCATGAGCGCATCCAGCGCCTCGCCGAAGCGCAGCTCGTCCTCGCTCTCGGGGGCGATCCTTACGCCGCTCTCACCCGAGGCGATCAGCACCGCCGTGTCGTTTGTCGAGAGCTGACCGTCGACCGTGCAGCGGTCGAACGAGCGCTTTAGGCACACCGACAGCAACAGCTCTGCCGTCTCCGGCTCCAGCTCGGCGTCGGTCTCAACGAAGCAGAACATCGTGGCAAAGCGCGGGCTGATCATGCCGGCGCCCTTGCACTGCGCCGATAGCCGCACGACACCTGATGGCAGCTCGACCTGCAGGTTGGCGCGCTTCTCGAAAGCATCGGTCGTTTGAATCGCCTGCTGGAAGTCCGTGTCGCCCTCGCGGCGCAGAGCGGCTTGGGCCTCGCGGATGCCGCGCAGCATGTTCTCGACCGGAAGGTACTGGGAGATGCCGCCGGTCGATCCGAGCAGGACCTCCTCGGATTGCGCGCCGACCGCCATCGCTGCCGCGCCCTGGGTCTTGGCGGCGTCTTCCAGGCCGCGGCGGCCGGTAGCCGCGTTGGCGCAACCGGAGTTGGCAAGGATCACGCGCAATGCAGAGAGCTTGCAACGCTCCTGGGAGAGCAAGACCGGCGCGGCGGGCGTGCCCGTGTCGGCAAAGCGGGCGGCGCTGACCGGGCTCCGAGAGTCGCACACGAGCAGGGCGACATCGGGGTTGCCCGACGGCTTGATCCCACAGGCAACACCGGCAGCGCGAAAGCCGGCCGGCAGACCGGCCTCGGGGCCCAGCTCGCCGACATGCGCGGGCGCGTCCACCCAGCGCGAGTGAAAGAAAGGCTGCGGCGGGTGTGGGCATCCGCGGTCCGCCCGATCGCCCCACACGTCTTTGCCGGCGCTCATCGCCACGCCTGTCCATTCGCGGGCGCAGTCCTTGCCAAGGCACACGACGCCCTTTTTCACCGACAACAGCCTTCGCCGAGTACCGTCACAGCAAACCCTCGGCTTCGGGGAAGCCAAACATCAAATTGAGGTTCTGCACCGCCTGCGAGGAGGTGCCCTTCCACAGGTTGTCGATCGCCGAGAGCACGACGATCTTGCCCGTGTGCTCGCTGGCCGCGACGTGCAGCCGGCAGATGTTCGTTTCGCGCACGTCGCGCACCTCGGCTGGCTCCGGCGCCAGCTCGACGAACGGCTCGCCCGCGTAGGCATCCTCGTACATGACGTCGAGCTCGTCCTGCTCGATCGGACGGGTGGGCGTCACGTAGCAGTTGACGAGCTCGCCCTGGTCCAGCGGCACAAGATGCGGAGTGAACTGCACCCGCAGGCCGGGATGGGTGGGGTCGAGATCGTCCAGCTGCTGCTCGATCTCCGGCGTGTGGCGATGGTGGACGATGTTGTAGGGAGGATGTTCTCGCCGCTGTTGGAGAAGTGCGTCTGCCAGGTAGCGGAGCGGCCGGCGCCGGAGAGGCCCTGCTTGGCGTCGATCACCAGGTCGGCGATCAGCCCGGCGCGAGCGAGCGGGGCGAGGCCGAGCAGCGATGCCGTCGGGTAGCAGCCGGGGGTCGCCACGAGGTCCGCGGCCGCGATCGCCTCGCGGTGAAGCTCCGGCAGACCGTAGGAGGCGTCTTCGAGCAGCTCCGGGTGTGGATGCGGGCCGTACCACTGTTCGTAGGTGGAGAGCTCTGAGAGGCGAAAGTCCGCGCTGAGGTCCACGACACGCACACCACGGGCGCGCAACGCGGCGACGACCGGGGCCGAGGCCGCGTGCGGGTAGGCGACGATCGCCGCGTCCACGTCGGCATGACGGTCGAGATCGAGCTCTTGCAGCTCCAGCGGCACGCGGTAGCGCGGATAGAGCCGGTCCAAACGCTGCCCGGCATCGGCACGCGCAGTGACCGTTTGCAGATCGAACTGGGGATGGCGCCACAGCAGGTGCGCTGCCAGAGCCCCCGCAAAGCCGGTCGCGCCGGCGACGAGTGCCTTAGGCACGAAGCTCACCCCCAGCGAACAAGTGGGAGCACGCCGCCGAGCATCTAGCAAACTGCCCGACCAGGCAGGCATGAGCATGTGGGACGAGCGTCGCGAGCTCAAGCACGCAGCTCACCTCCAAGCGCTGCCAGCGCCGCGACAACCCGCTCGCGCACCGGCGCCACGTCCTCGTCGGTGAGCGTGCGGTCGGGTGCCCTGAAGGCAAGCGACAAGGCAAGCGAGCGCCGGCCCTCCCCCACCTGCGGACCGCTGTAGACGTCGAACACGCCCACCTCGTCGAGCAGCGCACCGGCCGCTTCGCGCACAGCGTCGAGCACCTTGGCGGCCGCTACGTCCTCGGCGAGCACGACAGCCAGGTCTTGACGCAGCGCCGGATAGGAGATCACGTCGCGATAGGCGCTCTGCGCCTCGGCGCTACCGAGCAACAGGTCGAGCTGCAGCTCCATCGCCGCCGCGCCCTCGATCCCCCACTCGCGCGCGACAAGCGGATGCAGCTCGCCCAGCCAGCCCAACTCTTGACCCTCACACAGCACGGTGGCAGAGCGACCAGGATGCAGGAACGGCTGTGCACCGGGAAGGCACTCGAGCTCGCACCCGCAAGGCCGCACCGAGTGCTTCGAGCACGCCCTTGACCGCGAACACGTCCGCGCGAGGAGGATCGGGAGCACCCCAGGTGGCGGGCGAGACCTTCCCGGCGAGCAGCACAGCAAGCGACTGGTGCTCGCGCACCCCGGTCTTGCCACCGGCACCCGGCGATCTGGTCCCCCGTTCGGCGCGCGCCGGCGTCGTTTGCCCCCATGTGCCGCCATCCTCAGCGGCGCCAACGCCTGTGTGCACGGCCGGCGTGTCGCCATCCAGCACGAACAACGTTCCAATCTCGAACAGCCCAAAGTCGACCATCCCGCGCGCGGAGTTGTGCGCGGCCACGTCGAGCAGCGAGCCGAGCAGGGTGGTGCGCAGCAGCGACTGATCGTCTGACAGGGGATTTTCGACGACGGGCGCTCGCCGGCGCGGGTCGTCCTCGGGCAGACGCAAGCGGTCGTGCAGCGTGGGCGCCGTGAACGTCCAGCCGACCGCCTCATACAGGCCGCGCCCGACGAGCGCGTCGGCCGCGCGACGACGCAACTGTTGAACGGTCGAGAGGCGACCATATGCGCCGCGGCGTGCCGGCAGTGTCGCCGGCAGCGCGTCCAGGCCGTGGATGCGTGCGACCTCCTCGATCAGGTCGGCCTCGCGGGTCACGTCCTCGCGGCGCACGGGCGGCACCGTCACGTCCAATCCGGCCCCGTCCACCTCCGCGACCTGGAAGTCGAGTGCGCGCAGGATCTCGGCCTGGCGCGTGCGCGCCACCGGCATCCCCAGAATCGCCTGTACACGCTGCTCGCGCAAGCGGATCGTCTGCGGGGGCGCACCCTCGGGCGCGGTGTCGATCGTTCCCGGAAGCACACGTGCACCGCACAGCTCGACCATCAAGCGCGTAGCAAGCGCCTGCGCGTACATGCACTGCTCGGGCGCAAGCCCCTTCTCGAAGCGCGAGGACGCCTCGCTGCGCAGGCCCAGCGCCCAGGAGGTGCGATGGATGTTGGGTCCGCTCCAGTTGGCGACCTCCATCAGCACGCGTTTTGTCTCGGCCTGGACCTCCGAGCGCTCACCGCCCATGATGCCGGCGATCGAGGTCGGCCCCTCGGCGTCCTCGATCACGACCATCTCGCCGTCGAGCGTGCGTACTTGCCCGTCGAGCGTCGTCACCTGCTCGCCCTCGTGGGCGCGCCTGACCGTCAGCTTGGCGCCCGCGACGCGATCGAGGTCGAAAGCGTGCAGCGGCTGCGCACACAGCAGCATCACGTAGTTGGTGATGTCCACCACGTTGTTGATCGGACGCTGCCCGGCGGCAGACAGGCGTGCCTTCAGCCATGGCGGCGAGGGCCCGATCGTGACGTCCTCGAACACGCGCGCGGTGAAGCGGGGACAGAGGTCGGGGCACTCGACGGCTATTTCAATAGGACCCTCCCCCCCGCGCGCGGGGGGGGCATCGTCGTTTTCGAGCAGCGGACCCTCGCTACCGAGATCCTCGCCCCACGGCTCGGGAGCGAGCGCAGCGCCGGTAGCGGCGTGCAGCTCGCGCGCGACCCCGTATACCCCGAGACAGTCAGGCCGGTTCGGAGTGATCTCCAGCTCCAGCACATCGGTAGAGATGGCGAGCACGTCAGCCAACGGTGTACCGGGAGCCAGCTCCGCGTCGAGGATCAGCTCGTCGAGCACCATGATGCCGCTGTGGTCGTTGTCGATCTGGAGCTCGTCGGCGGCGAGAATCATGCCGTTGGACGGCACGCCGCGCAGCTTGGCGGCCTTGATCTTGGTTCCGTCGGGCATACGCGCCCCTGGCAGCGCCACCGCAACGGTCTGCCCAGCAGCGACGTTCGGAGCCCCGCAGACGATCCCGGCCGGCTCGTCCTGCCCCCACATCGACCGTGCACACTTTCAGCCTGTCGGCATCCGGGTGGGGCTCAGCCGTGAGCACGCGACCAACGACGAAGTTCTCGACCGAAGGCACCCCGTGGTGGAGAATCGTCTCGACCTTCGTGCCGGTCATCGTCAAACGCTCCTCGATCGCGGCCGTGTCGAGATCGGGCGAGCAGTATTCGCGTAGCCAGTTCAGCGGAACCTTCATCCGAACTGCTCCAGGAAACGCAGATCATTTTCGTAATAGAGGCGCAGGTCGGGGATGCCGTGCTTGAGCATCGCGATCCGCTCGACCCCCATCCCCCACGCATACCCTTGAACCTTCTCGGGGTCATAGCCGGGACCGTTGGCCTCTGTGGTCGGCACGTAGGAGTAGACGTTGGGATCGACCTCGCCGGCGCCGAGCACCTCCAGCCAGCCCTCGCCCTTGCACAGCGGACAGCGCGAGCCGTCGCCCATGAAGCCTTTGCCCGAGCAGTGAAAACAGGACACGTCGACCTCGACGCTCGGCTCGGTGAAGGGAAAGAAGTGCGGGCCGCAGGCGCACGTCGCGCTCGTTTGCCCTCAGGGATACCGACACGGCCGAGCGAACGCGAGCAGCGTGCCCTTCAGGTCGGCAAGCGTGATGTCCTCGTCGACCGCCAAGCCCTCGACCTGGTGAAACTGGGGGGTGTGGGTGGCGTCGCTGTCGGGGCGGTACACGCGCCCCGGGATGACGACGTACAGAGGCGGCGGATGCGCCTCCATCGCCCGGATCTGCATCGGCGAGGTGTGCGTGCGCAGGACAGATCCTCGGCTCCCAAGCCGCGTCCACCAGCCGAGCGTCCGGTGGCGTCGAGCTCAGGAGCGGCGACGTAGAACGTGTCGGTCTTTGCGCGGGCAGGATGTGTTGGCGAATGGTTGAGCGCGTCGAAGTTGTAGTGGACAGTCTCGACCTCCTGCCCCTCCAGCACCGTGAACCCAAGCCCAAGGAAGATGTCTTCCAGTTCGCGCATCGTCGCGGTCAGCACGTGCAGCCGGCCAACCGGTTGCGGCGGGGTGCCGGGCAGGGTGACGTCGAGCGTGTCCGCCGCCAAGCGCACGTCGAGCTCGTCGCATCGAGCAGCGCCGCGCGCTGCTCGATCAACTGCTCGAGCGCGCGCCGGGCAACGTTTGCAGCTTTGCCCACCAGCCCACGCTGCTCGGGCTCCAGCGCAGCGACACCGCGCAGCATCTGCGGCAGCTCGGCCTTGCGTCCGAGGTAGCGCACGCGCAGCTGCTCGACGGCCTCGCTGCTCGACGCCGCCTCGATCTCCTGTTGCGCTTGCGCGCTCAGCTCTTCGATCCGCTCGATCATCAGGCTTGGGACCCTATCGTCGTTGTCCTGCCCACCCCGTGTCATCTCGTAGAGAGCCACCGTCGCCGCCATCGCGGCGTTCAGCGACTCCGATGAGATCGGGATGTGGGCGACGCGCTCGCAGGCCTCGACGACATCGTCGGGAAGCCCCTCGCGCTCTGCGCCGACAAGCAGTGTGAGCGAGCGCCGGTTGTTGCTCGCCAGAGGGCATGCCCCCCGCGCGCGCGGGGGGCATTGCGTTTGCGAGAGTGTCTCGCACGCTCTGATCGACGCTCGCTCGCCGAGCGCCACCTTGCGCGCCCTGGACACCACCGCCGCCGGGCTACCCCGCACGGCTCCAGATCGGCTCGCCCGCACCCGCCACAAGCGCGACCCGTGTGCCGGGCAGCTCGCCCATATCGCTGACACGCGCAAGCCCGACCGCGAAGATGGCCCCCATGCTCGCCCGTACCGCCTTGGGCGAGTGTGGATCGGCGCAGCCTGGCCCAAGCGCGACACACGACGCGCCAAAAGCAAGCGCGCTGCGCAGCACGGCGCCGACGTTGCCGGGATCGCCGACACCATGCAGGTAAACGCATAGTGGACCCACAGGCTTTGCGAAGCACTGCTCGTAGACACCGATCGCGCGCGTACCCGAGCCGAGCGTCGAGAGGCTCGGCCATCACGCCCTCCTCGACGTCCTCGAAGCTCGGCACCGCCGATCGCGGTGCCGGCAGTCGCGATATCCCGCGAGCGCGGGCCTGCCCGCCGCGATCGCAGCGGCGATCAGGTCCTCCCCCTCGGCCAGGAAGCGGCCGCTGCGCTCGCGCTCGCGGCGACGCTGGAGCTTGCGCAGCTCCTTCAGACGGGGATTGTGTGGGGAGGTGATGGTCGTCATCTGTGCGACGGCGGTTCTCGTATCTGCGCTTTCGATTCTCGTATTTGGCTTTGAGGTCAAATTGTGGTCATTGCTTGGGACGGTTCTTGGTCCCGGCCCTCTCAGGCATAAAAAAAGCGCCGATCCCGAAGGAGCGACGCCCGAGAGGTTCACAGTGTCGGTGGCCGAGATCAGGCAGCCGACGCCTCGCGGGCGGTCTCGGCAAAACGTCGGAATGTGTCGGCGTCGCGCACGGCGATGTCGGCCAGCACCTTGCGGTCCAGCTCGATGCCGGCAAGCGACAGACCGTGCATGAACTGGGAGTAGCTCATCCCGTTCTGGCGCGCGGCGGCGTTGATGCGCGTGATCCACAGCCTGCGGAAGTCGCGCTTGCGGTTGCGCCTGTCGCGGTAGGCGTAGGCATCCGCCTTCATCAGCGCCTCCTTGGCGCGTCTGTAGTTGGAGTGCGCCTCGCCGCGGAAGCCCTTCGTCAGCTCAAGTGTCGCCTTGCGCTTCTTGCGTGCGGCTACAGACCGCTTTACGCGCGTCATTTGCCCACTCCGAGCAGCCGCTTCACGCGTGGCGTGTCGTGATCGGAGAGGATCACGGGTTTGGCGAGCGTGCGCTTGCGCTTGGGCGACTTCTTCTCGAGAATGTGGCTCGAGTAGGAGTGCCTGGCCCGCACCTTGCCGGAGCCGGTTACCTTGAAGCGCTTCTTCGCGCCGCTGTGTGTCTTCATCTTGGGCATAGCGAGCCGATGATTATGACACGGCGCCGTCTGAAGCGCCGTTCTGGCTCTCAGCGGCCGGTGCGACGCTGTCGGGAGCGCCATCTCTGAATCTCAGCCGCAGCCCCGTCGGAGGAGACGTCGGCAAGCGCCTCTTCGCTCTCATCAGCTTGCGGGACCGGCGCCTCGGACGGACTCACGGCGCCGTTGCTCGGAGCCTCGCTTCGCGGCCTCGCTCGCCGACGGCGCATGCATCGAGCCGCGTGCATCGCTCGCCACCGGCGCATCGGGCAGCATCATCGCTGTCCACTTTGCCCGCGAGCACCGCCTTGGAGGGCCCAAGCATCATCGTCATGTTGCGCCCGTCCTGGGTGGGACGCTGCTCGACGACGCCGAGCGCCGCCAGCTCCTCGGCCAGGCGGTCGAGGATCATCACGCCGCGCTCGGGATGGGTGACCTCGCGCCCGCGGAACATGATCGTGATCTTGACCTTGTCCTTGTGGCGCAGGAAGCGTTCGACGTGGTGCTTCTTGGTGTCGTAGTCGTGCTCGGCGATCTTGGGACGGAACTTGATCTCGCGGATCGTGATCTGCTGCTGGTGCTTGCGCGCCTGCTTGACCTTCTGCGCCTGCTCGTACTTGTACTTGGAGTAGTCGAGCACGCGGCAGACGGGAGGTTTGGCCTCGGGGGCGACCTCGACGAGATCGAGATCGCGTTCCTGGGCGAACTTGACCGCGTCGGGAGTCTTCATCATCCCGACCTGGTTGCCCTCGTCGTCGATCACGCGCACCTCGGGTACCCGGATGCGATCGTTGATCCTCGTAAGGTCCCGCTCGGGAGGCCGACGGTCGAACCTGCGTGGAACGGCCACTAGCTTGTGGGGGTGCGCGTCAAGTTGAGACTACGCGCTGCGCCGTGAATGGATTCCGAGCTTCAAGGCGGCCGAGTATAGCGGGCGCGGCGCCGTGCACAAGGACTTTTTGCTCACCTGGCATTCGACTGTTCCTAACCAACCTGCTCCTGCTCGCCGCGAGCACGCATCTCGCTGAGGAGCGTCTCGACCAGCTCGGCCACGGGCACGCTGCCGCGATCGCCGCCGCGATGCTCGCGCAGCGACACGCTGTCGCTCTCGGCCTCGCGGTCGCCCACGACCAGCATGTTCGGGATCTTGCGCAGCTCGGCCTCACGGATCTTGCGTCCGACCGACTCACCGCGATCGTCGAGCTCGACACGCACGCCGGCGGCGCGCAGGCGCTCGCGCACGCTCTCCGCGTACTCGTTCAGGCGCTCGGAGATCGGCAGCACGATCGCCTGTACCGGCGCGAGCCACAGCGGGAACTCGCCCCCGTAGTGCTCGATCATGATGCCGATGAAGCGCTCGTAGGAGCCGAACAGGGCGCGATGGATCATCACGGGCTGGTGCTCGGCGTTGTCGGCGCCCGTGTAGGTGAGCCCGAAGCGTTCAGGCATGTTGTAGTCGAGCTGCACGGTGCCGAGCTGCCAGGAGCGCCCGAGCGAGTCGGTCATGTGCATGTCGATCTTCGGTCCGTAGAAGGCGCCGTCGCCGGGATTGAGCTCGTAGCTGAGGCCTTGCGAATCGAGCGCGTTCGTCAAAGCTTCCTCGGCGCGATCCCACAGCTCGTCCGAGCCGACGCGCTGCTCGGGTCGCGTCGAGAGCTCCAAGTGCACGTCGAAGTCGAACAGGCGATAGGTGGCAAAGGCGAACTCCAGGCAACCTGCCACCTCTTCCTGGATCTGATCCTCGCTGCAGAAGATGTGAGCGTCGTCTTGGGCGAAGTGCCGGACGCGCAGCAGTCCGTGCAGCACGCCCGAGGCCTCGTTGCGGTGCAGCAGCCCCGGCTCTGAGTAGCGCACGGGCAGGTCGCGGTAGGAGTGGCGACTGCTGTTGAACAGATGGGCGTGCCCGGGGCAGTTCATCGGCTTGACGCCCATCTCGCGCTCCTCGACCTGCACGGTGAACATGTTCTCCTTGTACTTGCCCCAGTGCCCGGAGATCTTCCACAGCTCGGCGTCGTAGATCAGCGGCGTCTTGACCTCGCTGTAGCCGCGCTCTGAGCCCATCTCGCGCGAGAGCGAGACGAGTGTGTTGAAAATGTTCGTGCCGGCCGGCAACCAGAAGGCCGCGCCGGGAGAGACATCAGAGAAGTGAAACAGGCCAAGCTCGCGCCCCAACTTGCGATGGTCGCGCTGTGCCGCCTTATCCAGGCGCTCGAGGTACTCGCTCAACTGGGCGCCCGTGTGAAAAGCGGTGCCGTAGATGCGGGTCAGCATCTTGCGTTTGGAGTCCCCACGCCAGTAGGCGCCGGCGACCGACTGCAGCTTGAAGGCGCCGACGGTCTTGGTGCTGGGCGCGTGCGGGCCGCGGCACAGGTCGGTGAATGGCCCGTTCGTGTACAGCGAGACGCTCTCGAGCGGCTGTCGACCGGCGCGCCCTTGACGAGATCGTCGATCAGCTCGACCTTGTAGTCCTGGCTCTCGTGCACGAAGCGCTCGCGCGCGCTTTGCACCGAGACGTCCTCGCGCACGAACGTCTCCCCCGCCTTCACGTGCTCGGCCATCTTCGCTTCGATCGCGGGGAAGTCCTGATCGGAGATGGAGACGCCCTCGGGGAAGTCGAAGTCGTAGTAGAAGCCGTTGTCGATCGCAGGGCCCGATCGAGATCTTCACGCCGGGCCACAGCTCCATCACGGCGCTTGCCAGCACATGTGCGGCGTCGTGGCGGATCAGCGCGAGCGAGGGATCGCCGCTCTTGGCAGTGAGGATCGCGATCTGTGCCCCGTTCGGCAGAGACGGCCAGTCGCGAACCTGGTCTCGAACCTCCGGAGCCGGGCGAGTGGGCTCCCCGTCGGGCTGGCTCACCTCGACTGCCAGCGCGGCTTTGGCGAGGCCGGGCCCAATCGCCGCGGCGGCGTCGGCGCCGGTGGCGCCGTCGGCGAGCTCCAGCGCCTTGCCGTCGGGCAGTGTGACGGTAATGGACATGTCAGGAGAGGCTACATCTCCGCGTCGATACCCACGCCCGCGTAGCTCGGCATGCTACGAGGCCAGCGCCTGACGGCGGTCAGCCGCGTGCGCGACGGCGTGGTCTCAGCTGCTCGCGAGCCACAGGGCATCGTCGCCGAGCGCTACACGGCGTGCACTGCCCTCCCCCACCAGCTCGACCAGCGCGCTCTCAGCGGCCGCCCGGTCAGGGGCGTCGTTGCCGCGCGTCATGATCGCCGCGACCTCTTGGGTCACGAGCCCCTCGGGAAAGCGTTGCAGCGCATCGAGCGGGCTCTCCGGCGGCGGCTCGCGCTCGAGCGTGGGATCGAGATTGGCGATCAGCACGTCATAGGCCTCGACGGGCTGAAAGCCACCACCCTCGAGCGTGCGCTCGCCCGCAGCGCAGGATCAGCGACGGGGCGGTGTAGCGCACGGGGCCGTCGCTCTGCGCGGCCTTGCCCTGGAACTCGGTGGGGCCGCCGGCGGCAGTGCGAGAGAGCGCCCGATCGGCCTCATATGCGGTGCTCACCTGCTCGTCGTCAAGCGCGCCTACGATCGCCTGCACGTCCAGTCCAGGCACACGCTCGAGCGCCGTAGCAATATCGCGCGCATCGTCGAGCACGAGTGTGCTCGTGAACTGAGCGAACTGCAACGCCCTGAACACGGCGTATTCGCGCTCAGGGTCGAGCAAGCGTGCCGCCACGATCGTGCGACACATCCGCGCGGTGGCCGTGATGCGCGCGCGGGGAGCGGTCGCGAACGGCATGCCGAAGCGGCGAAAGCGCATGTAGCCGTGGGCCGCCCGCACCGGGGTATAACCACGGCTCGTGTACTGCTCGGCGCTCTCGGTGAGGCCGATCGTCACCAGGCGCCAGCGCAGCTGCGTGCCATAGCGCCACTGCAACACCGCAAGCGCGGGGCTCGCCGAATAGGCCCAGGGACAGCCCGGATCAGTGAAGTGGGTGACCTCTGATGACGCTCATACGAGCACGCGTTTGCGGAAAGCTGCGCAGCCCGAGCGTGAGGAAGCCGGCGCAGAAGGCGACGAGCACGGGATACACCGCCCAAAGCGACATGTGCGGGATCGGTGTGAGCGCGGCGCGCATCCCCTCTGCCACGTAGATCGAGCGGGTTGACGAGCACGATGATCTGCAGCCAGTGAATGCCGTACACCTGTACTGGAGCGAGCTTCGTCCACTGGTAGTAGGTGCCGCCGAGGAAGGTCAGCGGCAGCACGACGAAGCCGAACATCAGCCCGATGTTGCGCGGCTCGAAGACCGTCCCGAGCAACAGCCCGAGCGAGGTCATCGCCACGCACGCGAGCGGGATCAAGGTCAGCAACACCGGCCAGTTGACGGTCAAGTGCGCATGCACTCCGGGCGCGTGGATGACCGCGGCGATCGGGAACACGATCACGGCCGCCAACGCTCCCTGCACGGCACCGGAGAGCACCTTGGAGACGGCCACCAGCCAGATCGGGCACGGCGCCTGCACGCGATCCTCGATCTCGCGTGTGTAGCCGAACTCCGCGGAGAGCTGTAGCGCCACCGCCTGGATCCCTTGAAACATGATCGAGATCGCAACGACGCCAGGCACCAACACTGTGGCGAACGCCGACTCGGCCACCTTCCCCCCACCCCCGCCGACGCCCTGGCCGATCGAGGGGAACACGTACAGGAACACGAACACGAGCAGGAACGGCTGGATGATCGTGCGCACGACGAATTCGCCGAAGTTCTTGCGCAAGACGACCAGGTCGCGCAGGATCAGCGCGCGCAGCGCGGTGCGGCTCGCGGCCATCGTCGAGCGTGTCGGCTTCAGCGTGATCGGCGCGTGGGCCGCGGGCAGCTCGGTCGGCTCGGCGGAGGTGGTGACGGGCGTGGCCATCAGTCGCGCAACTCCTTGCCGGTCAGGTTGATGAACACGGTCTCGAGGCTGGGTTCGGCGACCGACAGGTCGGCCACCTCGAAGCCACCGCGCTCGGCCACGTCGACCACGCTCGGCACGAGCCGCTTGGCCCCTTGCACGTGCAGCTCCACGCCGCCCTCGACCACACGCGTACGCGTGGCGCCCTCGATCTGCGCTGGACAGGGCAGCGGCAAGCGCGTCCATGTCGCCATCGGCCTTGACCGTCACGATCGTGTCGGCGTCAACCGACTGCTTCAGTTTCGCGGGAGTGTCGAGCGCGAGGATCTTGCCGTGGTCCATGATCGCCACGCGCTCGCACAGCTGGTCGGCCTCCTCCATGTAGTGGGTCGTCAAGAGGATCGTCTGTCCATCGCGGTTGAGCTCGCCCAGGATCTCCCACAGCGCCAGACGGCTCTGCGGATCCAGCCCGGCGGTCGGCTCGTCCAGGAACAGCACGGCCGGGCGGTGAAAGATCGCGCGCGCCACCATCAGGCGCTGGGCCATCCCGCCGGAGAGCGCGAACACCGACGCCTTGGCCCACTTGGCAAGCTGGAACTGCTCGAGCAGCTCGTCGGCGATGCGCGTCGAGTCGGCTGCGCTGATGCCGAACAGGCGCCCGTGGAAGTACAGGTTCTCCCACACGGTGAGCTGACGGTCGAGCGTGTTCTGCTGGGAGACCATCCCGATCAGCTGCTTGGCGAGCGCCGGACTTGAGATCACGTCGACCTCGCCGATCCAGGCTTCTGCCCGGAAGTCGGGACGACGCGGGTCGTGAGCATGCCGGCAGTCGTCGTCTTGCCCGCCCCGTTAGGCCCGAGCAGGCCGAAGATCTCACCGGCGCGCACCGTCAAGTCGAGACCGTCCACGGCGGCGAAGTCAGCGCCCTCGTAGACCTTCGTGAGCGCCACCGTGCGGATCACCTCGGCAAGCACGCCACCGTCGGTGGCGCTCGGCGAAATCCGCTCCAACCGGCGCGGCCCCATCGATGTGCGTCGAGCCCATCCCGAGAGTGTATGACGAGCACATCCGCCGGTCCCCCGTCTCGCGCGGTTCTTCGCTGCTCTTCAGACTGCTTGAGAGAGTCCTCAGGTGCGCTTTCCCTCGATGCGCTTTCCTGAGTACAGATGAACCGCACGATCACGCGCCGGCAGTTGCTGCGCTCCGCTGGAGTGGGCGCGGTCGGGCTTGGCCTGAGCGGGGTTCTCGGCGAGATCGTCGCCAGCGCCCTGACGCCGCCCAACCCGAGGCCACCCAAGCCGCCCGTGTGGCACACGCGACCGGACTTGCGCATCCCTTCTCTGACGGTCACCCGCAACGAGCAGGGAGCCTCAAGCGATCCGATCTTCATCGCGCCCTACAACATTCCGGTCGGCCAGGTGGGCGCGGTGATCGTCGACGCCGGCGGCCAGCCGATCTGGGAGAACCCACTGGAAGGCAAGGTCACGACCAACTTCCGCGTGCAGAGCTATCGCGGACGAGCCGGTGCTCACCTGGTGGGAGGGCGCTGATCGAATACGGCCACGGCGTCGGCGAATACGTGATCGCGGACTCCGCCTACCGCACGGTCCGCCGCGTGCAGGCGGCGCGCGGGCTGCACGGCGACCTGCACGAGTTCGTGATCACCCCGCGCAACACCGCGCTGCTGACGAGCTATGTGATCACGCCCGCCGACCTGACTTCGGTCGGCGGCCCCCGCAAAGGCACGATCCAAGACGCGATCTTCCAGGAGATAGACCTGGCCAGCGGCAAGGTGCTGCTTGAGTGGCACAGCCTCGATCGCATACCGCTGGAGGAGTCCTACGCGCCGGTCGAAGCCGAGAACTGGGACTTCTTTCACATCAACTCGGTCGACCTCGACGGCGACGGCAACCTGCTTGTCTCCGCGCGCAGCACCCACACCGTCTACAAGCTCGACCGCAAAGGCACGATCCTGTGGCGTCTGGGCGGCAAGCACAGCGACTTCGAGATGGCCCCGGGCAGCAACTTCGCCTGGCAGCACGACGCACGCCGGAGGCCGGACGGAACGCTGACGATCTTCGACAACGGCGCCACGCCGGCGGTCGAGAAGCTCTCGCGCGGCTTGATCCTCGACGTCGACGAGCAGGCGATGACGGCAACGCTGCTGCGCCAGTACACCCATCCGAAGATCTTGACCGGCAGCCAGGGCAACATGCAGCTGCTCGACAACGGCAACGTCTTCATCGGCTGGGGCGAAGTGCCGCGTGTCTCGGAATTCGAGCGCTCGGGCCGGCTCGTGTTCGATGCGGTGCTCGGCGAGAAGTATCAGTCATACCGGGCTTTTCGTCTGCCCTGGAGCGGCGTGCCGGCGGAAGCCCCAGCGATCGCTGTCAGTCGCGATGGCCGCGCGGGGATGACCGCTTATGCCAGCTGGAACGGAGCGACAGACGTTCACAGCTGGCAACTGCTGGCGGGCCAGCAGGCCAACGCGCTGACCCCCGTGTCCAGCACGAGCGCACGCGGCTTCGAGAGCGCTCTGCACAGCACCTCGGCCGGGCCTTTCTTCGCCGTGCAGGCGCTCGATGCGAGCGGGGCCGCGCTGGGCCAGTCTCAGACCGTCAGCATCGCCTGAGAGCGCTCCCCTAGAGTGTCGGGAGATGGGGGACTTGCAAGAGAGGAATGGCTTTGAGACGCCCGGGCACGGCGGCGAGCCGGCGATCTCGCTGCGCGGCGTGGTCAAGCGCTATGGCGAGATCGTGGCCGTGAACGGCCTCGATCTCGAGGTCTCCCCGGGCATCTGCTTCGGCCTGCTCGGCCCCAACGGCGCGGGCAAGTCGACGACGATGCGAATGCTCACCGCGCAGACGATCGCCGACGAGGGCGAGCTGTCGGTGCTCGGCTACTCGCTACCGCGGCGAATCCAAGCAGTCGCGCCTGGAGATGGGCGTCGTGCCGCAGCTTGACAACCTCGACGTCGAGCTGACCTGCCGGCAAATCCTGACGGTATACGCACGCCTGTACCGCGTACCGCGCAGCGAGCGTCCAGCAGCGGTGCAGCGAGCGCTCGAGATCGCAAACCTCGTGCCACGCGCGGACACGATCGTGCGCGACCTCTCGGGCGGCATGCGCAGGCGGCTGCTGGTTGCGCGGGGCTTGATCCATCAGCCGCGGCTGGTGCTGCTCGACGAGCCCACGGTGGGGCTCGACCCACAGGTACGCCAGGAGCTGTGGTCATTGATCGACGGCCTGCGCTCGAGCGGCGTGACGGCGCTGATGAGCACGCACTACATCGAGGAGGCCGAGCGCCT
Source organism: uncultured Solirubrobacterales bacterium (assembly GCA_963844095.1). Lineage (GTDB taxonomy): Bacteria > Actinomycetota > Thermoleophilia > Solirubrobacterales > Solirubrobacteraceae > Palsa-744. The sequence continues at coordinate 335,525 of CAWJND010000005.1, read as the reverse complement.
CGCGGACACCGTGGCCGTGATGGACCACGGCAAGATCGTCGCGCAGGGAACGCCCGCCTCGCTCGTGAGGGAGTACGCCGGCGAGCAGGTCGTGGAGGTGTACGGCCCGCCGGAGCACTTGGCGCAGGTCAGCGAGCTGGCGTCGAGCAACGGTTGGTCGTCAGCAGGCGCAGCGGGCCCGGCGGTGGCGATCATGCACGCTGAGACGCTTGACGGGGCAGCCCCAGAGGGAGTGCGCCGTCCCGCAAACCTGGAGGACGCGTTCGTGGCGCTGACCGGCGAGGAGATCGAATGAGGGGCCGTATGCATTGTCGTTTTGCGGCGATGCCCCCCGCGCGCGCGGGGGGCATGGCGTTTTGAGCGCACTCCCACAAGCCGAGGCGACCAAGCGCGGGCCGCGGCGTATCCGCCGGCTCGAACCGGCGGCGCTCGCGGGCGTGATGAGCCGCGACGTGGCGATCTTCGGCCGCTACTGGAAGGCGACCACGTTCTCCTCGATCGTGCAGCCGACGATCTACCTGCTCGCCTTCGGGCTGGGCTTCGGTTCGCTCTTGCCCCACATAGCGGGACTGAAGTACGAGCAGTACGTGGCGACCGGGGTCGTGGCAACGGCAGTGCTGTTCTCCTCCGCCTTCCCGGGGATGTTCAACACGTTCATCCGCTGGCAGTTCCAGCGCACCTATGACGCGATCCTGGCGTCGCCCGTGGACGTTGAGGAGCTGGTCACCGCGGAGATGCTGTGGATCTCGATCAGGGCCGGCGTCTACGGGATGGCGCCGCTGCTGGTGGGGATCGCCTTCGGGCTGGAACCGAATGTGGGGATGCTGTTGGTGCCGTTCATAGGCTTTGTCACCGGCTTCGGCTTCGCCGGGTTCGGCGTGACCGTGGCCGCGGTGGCCAAGACGATCGACAACTTCAACTACATAACCAGCGCGGTGCTCACACCGATGTTCCTTGTCGCCGGCACGTTCTTCCCCGTCTCGCAACTGCCGGCCGTGTTGCGCACGATCGCGAAGTTCAACCCGCTGTATTACTGCGTGCAGCTCGTGCGCGACGCTTCGCTGGGAAACCTTGGCGTAGCCGACATCGGGCATGCCGCGGTATTGATCGCGTTCGCGCTTGCGATGTGGCGGCTTGCGATCTGGCGGTTGGGCAAGCGCTTGATCGACTGAGCGCGCTCCAACTCGACGGTCAGCGCGACGGCGGGAACGTCCGGGACATCCTCGGGATGCAGGATATGCGCAAGCAGTTCCAGGCCGTCGACCAGTCGTGGGCCGGGACGAGAAAAGTATGCGGAGGCATTCACGGCGACAACTTGCTCCGCGGAGAGGGTCGCCAGCTCGCTGGAGTAAGCCAGAGCCTCGGCATGAGCACGCTCGGCGTCATAGCCGCAGGGCATTGCCACTACAACCTCTGGCCGCTTGGCGGCAAGCGCCTCCCAGGAGACCGTGACCGAGGGCGCGCCGGGCGAGCCCAGCACATCTTCTCCGCCCGCCAACTCGATGAGCTCGGGGGTCCAGTGACCGGCTATGTAAACCGGATCGAGCCACTCGAGTGCAGCGACGCGTCGGCGCGACCGATCCTTCACAGCCTGCTTTACGCACTCGACGCGCGCGGTCAGCTCACCCACCAACTCTGCACCACGCTCACGGCAATCAGTGGCTTCGGCGACCGTTTGGACATCTTCCAGGGTTTCACCCAAAGTGTGCGGATCGAGCGAGATGACCTGAGGGCAGGACGGCATCTCCTTGGCAAGCTCCGCGACCTCGGTGTAGGAGACCGCGCACACATGGCAAAGAGCCTGTGTGACGATCAAGTCGGGGTCGAGCGCCGCGAGCGCATCGCCGTCGAGCTCGTAGATCGCATCGCCGCGCTGAGTGCGCTCGCGTACCGCCGCATCGATCTCGGCGGCGCTGAGACCCGCGGGCAGCACGTCGCGCGTGACCCGCTCGAGCGCTGTCGCGGCAGGTGGGTAGTCGCACTCGTGTGTAACCGCCACCACCTCAGGGCCAAGTCCGAGCGCAAACAGCAACTCCGTGGCGTGAGGGACAAGGCTGACGATGCGCATGCCAACGAGACTGTACGCCCCCGCTTGGCGGGTCGGCCCCCACCGGGCAAGTCTGCCCCACTGGGCGAATCGGCGCCATACTGCTCCATCGGGGCCGGGAGGCAAGAGCCACGGCCGAGGTGCAAATACCCAGAATCGGTGGCCGACATGCCCGATCGCCACAGGCTTCGTCCGATCGCCCGCTTGCACGCGGCGGATCCGGGGAGGTTCGTCCTCAAGAGCGCGCTTCGAGCGGCGATAGTGATGCCGCTTGCCTTTGCGCTGTCGCTCGAAGTGATTGACGCGAAGCAGATGGCCCTGTTTGCCGCTTTCGGTTCGATGGCACTGCTCGTTTTCGCCGACTTTGGTGGCTCCCGACGCGCACGTCTGCGCGCCTATCTGCTGCTGATGGTGGTCGGCGCCGTGTTGATCGTGCTCGGAACGCTCTGCTCGCGCTCGGCCTGGCTTGCGACGATCGCGATGGGCTTGGTCGCCTTCGCGATCCTGTTCGCCGGTGTGCTCGACGACTATGTCGTGGCTGCGCGTGCGGCCGTGACGCTGACGTTCGTGCTGCCTGTGATGGTTCCGGCAGACGCAGCCGAGATCCCCACGCGATTGGCCGGCTGGGGTCTTGCGGGAGCGCTTTGCATCCCGGCAGCGCTGTTGTTGTGGCCCGCTCGTCCGCGCAGCGCGCTGCGCCGGGAAGTCGCGCAGGTGGCACAAACACTGGCTGGCCTGGTCGAGGCGATGTCCCGCGGCGATCGCGCCGCTGCCGAGATCGCGGCGCGAGATACGCACACAGCAACGGTCGCCGTGCGTAGCCGCTTCATCTCGATGACACAACGCCCGAGTGGCACAACCGGTCCGACTGCTGCGCTGGCGCGCCTGATCGATGACCTCGGCTGGGTGCTGCGAATAGCCGAGCACCCGCCGGCGCTGGCGAGAACCGCCGCTCCATGTCCCGCCGAGCGCACCGCGATCGAGACGGCGACAGCCACGGTGTTGCTTGGCGTTGGCGACCCATCTGGAAGGCGGTGAATTCAACCTGCTGCTCGAGATGGCGCGACTGAGAGAGGCGCACGAGGTCTTTGGCCGCGCTCAGCTGGAGCACTTCGAGCGCATGCAACCCGATCGCGACGAGGCCGAGGCGGAGATCGAGCTGAACGAGGCATACCGCTTGCGCGCACTCTCCTATGGGGTCCTACAGGCGGGAGGAGACACCCTGCAAGCCTGTGAGGATCGCGCCAAGAGGATCTCGCAACAGACACTGCGCACACGCATCGACACCGCTCGCCGCCTGCTGCTGGCGCACGCCAACACTAGGTCGGTGTGGCTGCGCAACAGCCTGCGCTGGGCCGTGGGACTGGCACTCGCGGTGCTGGTCGGGCAACTGGCCGACCTGCAGAACTCGTTCTGGATCGTGCTCGGCACGATGTCGGTGCTGCGCTCGAGCGCACTCTCGACGAGTGCAACGATCGCCTCGGCGTTGCTGGGGACGCTTGCGGGGATAGTGCTCGGCGGGCTGATCGTGGTCGCTGTGGGCGGCGATCACGGCGTGCTCTGGGCGGTGCTGCCATTTGCCGTGCTGCTGGCCGCATATGCGCCTCAGGCGATCTCCTTCGCGGCCGGCCAGGGCGCCTTCACGATCGTCGTGCTCGTACTGTTCAACTTGATCCACCCCGCCGGTTGGAGAGTTGGTCTGGTGCGCGTTGAGGACGTCGCAGTCGGCGCCGCTGTCAGCCTGCTGGTCGGCCTGCTGCTCTGGCCGCGCGGGGCGACCACGATCCTGCGCGGCGCGATCGGCGCAGCCTACGATGGCGCCGCCCGCTACCTCGACGCAACGATCACGGCGCTGCTTGGCGCCGGTGAGGAGGCACACTCGAGCAGCGCCGCTCGCGAAGCTTTCGATACCGCGCAACTGCTCGATGCGGCAATGCGCGACTATCTCGCCACCCGCGGGTCCGCTCGCAGAAACATCAACGATCTCACACTGCTGGCAACTGGCGCCGGTCGCGTGCGCCGGGTTGCCCGCCTGCTCCAGGATGCCCAATCGTTCATGCGTCTGGCGCCGATCGACGACGCACTGCCACGTCTGGCCAGGGCACGCGACGCGCTCGACGCCGAGCGGCAAGCACGCTGCGGGTGGTACGAGTCGTTTGGGAGAGCGATCGCACTGGCGGCTTCTCCGCCTGACTCCGAGCCCAGAGGTGTCGGTGGAGAAGCGCTTTCCTCCAACGGATCGGTCGTGCTCGAGCACGTGGGCAACGGGGACAGGCTGCAGCCAGGGCTGGCTATCGCTTGGGCGCAGCGACATCTCGATGTCTTGGCCGAGCTCGAGTCGATGCTCGACTCGGCCTATGGGCGAATCAGTTTGTGAACCTCCTCTACGGGTAACCTCCACGCGGATGAAGGCGCCGACGACGCGGATGTTCGACGTGATCGTGATCGGCGCCGGCCCCGCCGGCGAGGTGGTGGCAGGACGTCTCGCTGGAGGCGGCAACGAGGTTGCATTGGTCGAGTCGCAGCTGGTTGGAGGTGAATGCGCCTTCTACGCTTGCATGCCCTCGAAGGCGCTTTTGCGCCCGGCCGAGGCGCTGGCAGAGGCGCGCCGGGTTTCGGGCACCGCGCAAGCTGTCACAGGCGAGCTAGACGTGGATGCTGTTTTGAGGCGCCGCGACGAGGTGATCCACAATCTGGATGACTCGCAACAGCTTCCGTGGCTCGAAGACCACAAGATCACGCTGATACGCGGTCATGGCCGCCTCGAGGGTGAGCGACGTGTGCGCGTGGACGAGCGCACCTACGAGGCGCGACAGGCGGTGATCATCGCCGTGGGCAGCCAGGCTGCGATGCCACCGATCCCAGGTCTCGCCGAGGCCAAGCCCTGGACGAATCGAGAGGTGACGACCGCACAGAGCATCCCGAGTCGCCTGGCGATACTTGGCGGCAGCGCCGTTGGCGTGGAGATGGCACAGGCCTACAGCTCGCTCGGGGCGAAGGTGGTGCTGATCGAGGCGGAGCAGCGTCTGTTGCCGCGTGAGGAGCCCTTCGCAGGTGAGGAGCTGCGCGACGCCCTACTGGAGCGTGGAGTGGAGATTCACCTGGGAGCCAAGGCAAAGGCCGTCCACCGGGACGATCGGGGTATCACCGTCACCCTGGACGGCGACGATCGCATTGGCGCAGAGGAGATCCTCGTTGCGGTTGGGCGCCATCCACTGACAGACCATCTGGGACTCGAGAGCGTCGGCCTTGAGCCGGGCAAGTCGATGGAAGTAGATGACACGTTGCAAGTGAAGGGGTTGCCGTGGTTGTTTGCGATCGGCGACGTCAACGGACGCTCCCTGCTGACTCACATGGGCAAGTACCAGGCCCGTGTCGTCACGACTGTCATCGAAGGCGGAGACGCTCGCGCTACCAACGAAGCCGCGATCACGCCGCGGGTGGTGTTCACCGAGCCGCAGGTGGCCGCGGTTGGTTTCACCCTGCGAGGGGCTCGAGAGCAGGGGATCAACGCACGCGCCTACGACGTATCCACCTCGGGTACCGCGGGGGCGAGCTTCTATGGGCACGATACTCCAGGGACATCGCGTTTGGTGTTCGACGAGGACCGCGCCGTGATTGTCGGCGCGACGTTCACAGGCGTGGACGTCGCCGAGTGGGTGCACGCCGCGACGATCGCGATCGCAGGCGTTGTCTCCGCCGAGCGTCTTTGGGAAGCAGTGCCAGCATTCCCAACCCGGGGTGAGATATGGCTGAAGCTACTTGAAAAGCGCGACAACGAGCTGTCGCGGCAACGCTAGCTCTTCAGTGGCGAGATGGGTACAGCGGCCTCCGGTGTGAGCACGCGGAAGCTGAAGGACTCCTCCAGATAGAGCGTGACCACGTCGCTGTCGTGAGACTCGTAGCCGACCGCCAGATCCTGACCGGACTCGAAGCTGAAGTCACCGCCGCGCATGCTCACCACGATCGCTCCCTTCACACCTGGCGCCCACACGATCGGGCCCTCGAGGATCTTGCGCAGGTGATCGAGCAGCGGGTAGCCCCCATGCTCGGCACTCTCCACCACGCGCGTGTATTCCTCGCGCCCCAGCGCCAAGCCGTACGGTCCGGCGATCCCTTTACGCAGCAGCAACTCCACGGCACGAGCGACATGCTCGGGATACTTCTCGACGCCTCCCCCACTCTTGATCGCGCCATGGGGTGAGCGCTCGGCGATCCCAGCGATTCCCCCCTTTGGCCAGGAGTGAAACACAGCAAGGTTCTCGGCTTCCACGATGCTTTGAGCAGCGACGTCGAGCGCGTCGAAGTCAACGTCCTCGGCGCCACGGTCGCCGGCTCTGAGCTCCTCGCGCGAGACGGTGAATCGTGCGCGCAACTCCACAAGCGGAAGGACGACGCGGCGATTTGCCTCTACGCCCTTTACCGGGCTCACGTCGGCATCCTCGACCCGACCAAGGTTGGTAGCCGAGTGCTCCCAGCCGTGAGGTCCGGAGAAGTCGACCAGCCGCCGGGCGGCGAGTCCAGGTAGCAGGCGCTCACGCGCCTCGTCGTCGATCGTCTTCCAACCGTCCTGTGTGATCGGCGCGTGCTCGCGCAGTAGATGGCTCATCATCCCTCCTTCAGGCTTCCTATACCCAGTGAGCCGGCTAGCTCACGCGACTCAGAGTCAGAGCCCTCCGAAGAAGAACCCTCCGCTGAGGCGGCGCTTCCCGCGGCGGCCTCCGCCGCCTCGCCGTGCTCGACGATATCCCCCTGCTGGAAGAGCACCCCTTCAGCGGTTTCCCGCCACCTCGACTTGCGGCGGAGCAGGAACTCGAGATCCATGCAGAAATGCTTGTACTCCTCGCCGACCGCATCGGCCATCACCCCCCGCGCTTCGGGATCACGCTCGACCGCCAAGCGCTGCTCGTACCAACCGATCGCTTCTGCCTCCTCGGTCAGCGACGCACACAGCCTTGCGAACGTGCGCGTCTGCTCGGGGAGCTCCTGCGGCGGCTCGTGATATTGGTCGAAGCCCATCGATTCCTCCTCGGGGATGTGGTTTCCTGGAAGCTGTCCGCGAGCGTCTACCCGGGATCATGCCACTCAGAGGCTGAGCGAGGTCTTGGGTGCCGCTCGATGCAGTCGCGATATCAACAAGCCAGAAGGGAGCACCCAAATGCCAGAGCGAGACGGATATCTCCCCGGCGTGCCGTGCTGGGTCGATACCAGCCAGCCTGACCCCGAGGCCGCGACCGCTTTCTACGGCGGCCTCTTCGGATGGGATTTCAAGGACACGATGCCGCCGAACTCAGACGGCAAATATTTCATCGCAAGTCTGCGCGGCGGCAGCGTGGCCGCAGTGGGGTCCCAGCCCGAGGGTGGGCCGCCGACTGCTACCTGGAACACCTACGTCTGGGTTGACAGCGCGGACGAGGCGACCACGAAGGCGCGCGATGCGGGCGGACGCGTTGTGACCGACCCCTTCGATGTGTTCGATGCAGGCCGGATGGCTGTGCTCAGCGACCCGGAGGGAGCCGCGTTCTGCGTCTGGCAGGCGATGCAACACAAGGGCGCGCAGGTAGTCAACGAACCCGGCTCGCTCAACTTCAACGGCCTCAACATACGCAACGTAGAGGGTGCTCAGTCCTTCTACGGCTCGCTGTTCGGATGGGAGACGCTCAGCCTCGGAGGCGATGCCCAAATGTGGCGGTTGCCGGGCTACGGCGCCTTCTTGGAAAAGAGCGATCCCGGGCTGCGCGAGCGAATGGCGGGGAGCGGTGCTCCCGCGGGCTTCGAGGATGTAGTGGCAACGCTCAATCCGATCGCCGATGACCAACCCGATACTCCTCCCCATTGGAGCGTGACGTTCGCCGTGGACGACGCCGACGCGACGGCCGCGAAGGCCACGGAGCTGGGCGGACAGGTGACCGTCGCGCCGTTCGATGCGCCCTGGGTCAGGATGGCTGTCATCAGCGACCCGCAGGGTGCGACGTTCATCGCAAGCCAGTTCGTCCCGGAGAACAAGGGGCTGGGCGGCTAGACCGGCACGACCCGGAAGCAACCATCTGAAAACCAGCTACAGCGGCGGTACCTGGTTGTTCACCTGCGGTCCGTGATACAGGTGGTCGTGGTCGCTGCAGGCAGTGGGGAAGCGGAACTGGACGCTATCGCTGCGCACGCCGTTGTAGCTGGCGAACAGGGTCACGTGACCGACGGTTCCCACTTCACATCGCGGATCGGTGCTGCTCTGCACGCGAACGACGATCTTCATCACGTTACCGGGAACACCCCACATCACCGCGTAGTGCGAGTGGTAGACCAGGTGGCGCTCCACGGTCATGATGATCAGCCGGTCCGACTGGTGGCGGAAGCGATCGACTTGACACAGAATTCCGGAGACGGTGTTGGCGTCCAGGTTGATATCGCCGTGACCGCGAGCGAAGCTTCCGCTCGCACCAGTGATCGGCGCACCCGTGTGAAAGCCCCATGGCGGGATCCCGCCGACGATCGGGATCTGGGAGCAGTCCTGAATCGAGCTTGCGACAGCCGAGCCGGTGGTGCTGGAGAGCGCTAGCGACCAGAACAGCACCAAAACGACGAGTCCGGTGCGTCGCAAGATCTGGTTGCTCAACATCTCGAGCGGGATGTCGCTCGACCCGCGGCTACTCGACAGAGTCCAGCACCAACATCAGCCACACGCCGCTTGTTTTCGAGGTGTGGCTCCGCTAGACCCGATCCCCAGTCACACATACAGTTTTGTGTCAACCGAATCGGCAAATTGCCGCACGTGCACCACCCCTGCTAGACCAAAATACGACGGACTACGAAGACGGGTGCTGGTCAACCGGGTATTACTTGACGATCGTAAAGCTCAGCGGCGCCGACGCTGAGCGCAGCCCGATTCAGCGGCCGAGCGGGGGCGGCATTGGTCTGTGCAATGCGGCCCCCGCGCCGCCTTCCCGATCCTCGGCCTCTGCTGTCAGTATCGCGATTCGCGCCCTGTGCAACTCGGCTTCCAGCTCGACCATTTGACCGAGGCTGGCCGGTCTGGTGTTGGGCCGCCAGCTCTCTAGGCGCTCCAGGAGAAAGCGTGAGAGGAGATTGGAAGGCTGTCGCCTGAGGACACTTCGCTGCAACGATGACGCCTCATCGAGCCGTCCCTGGGCAATAAGCGCCAGCCCGTGGAAGCAAGCGATGTAAGCGTCTTCTGGATATCGGGAGTACGCACGCTCGCATTCTTCCTCCGACTCGCGCCAACGCCCCAGGCTGAAGAAGACACGAGCCATTAGAGGCTGGTGGCGGTCGGGGGCAAGCCGCGATGCTGACTGGGCGTTCTCAAGCGCACCACTGAGGTCGCCCACCCCACGCAGAGCCTCACCGGCCCATGCGAAAGGGTACGAAGCGTTGGGCTGAAGCCGGACAGCGGTGAGCGCCGGCGTTACCGCATCGGCATGCCTGTAGGCGTTGATATATGCAAGCGCGAGGGCGGTGTGCATCAACCACTCGTCGGGCGCGTATTTGATCGCTGACCGCGCCGACGCAATCGCGTCGTCGTAACGATCGAGATACATAAACGTTCTCGACATCGCTCGATGCAAATAGGCGTTGTCGGGTGCTTGACGGAGGGCTTCCGCCAGCAAATCGAGTGCGGCATGCGGCCGTCCCATCGACAGCAGGGCCTGTGCTCTCCTGGCTGCACGGAAGGGACTGAAGATCCCAGATCCGTTCGGCGGTCCCATACGTTTGATGTCCTTCCAGCGATGGTCCGTGTAGCTGGGTTAGAGCATCCCTTCGCGCCGCAGGTACGCGAGCATCTCGTCGTACTCACCACCTTGGGCCGCGAAGCGCGCGACATTCTGCGCGACCTCAAACCACGGGATTGTGCTCGGCTTGATTTCGTGCGAGGCCTTGACGAGCTGGTCTTGACTGATCGGTCTGCGGTCTCCCGTACGAATTGCGTGTTCGATCGCAAGCTCCGCGGCGCCTTCGCAAAGTTGGGCGAGATCAGCACCGCTAAATCGATCGAGCGTCGCTGACAGCGTTACCAGGTCGAGATTCCGTGTCGGCCGCTCGCGGAGGTGAAGCGCGAGGATCTGCGCTCGATCAGTCGCGTCAGGTGGTGGCACAAAGACCATACGGTCGAGTCAACCCGGACGGCGCAAGGCCGTATCGACGTCCCACGGATGGTTGGTGGCAGCGAGAACAAAGAGACCCTCATTCCCGGCGCTCACGCCGTCCAGCTCGATAAGCAGCTGGCTCACGGCTGTGCGACCAGCTCCCTGGATCTGGCTTCGCTTGCGCCCAAGCGCATCGACCTCGTCGAGGAAAAGCATCGCCGGCCGGTCATCTCGCGCGGCCTCGAAGAGCTCATGGAGCTTGCGCTCGCTCTCGCCCAGCCACATGTCCAGGACGTCGTTTACGCCGACTGGATGGAATCGCGCGCCCAACTCACCGGCGAGCGCGCGCGCGATATATGTCTTGCCGCATCCCGGGGGCCCGTAGAGCATCAGACCGCCGCGAAGCGACTTGCCGTAGTAGGCACTCAAGCCAGGATCGGTGGCAGGCCCAAGGAAAGCCGCGGTCAGCTTGGCCTTGACTTGATGGAGGCCGCCCACGTCCTCCAGCGTGAGGCCCGGTGCACCGTCGTATTCCGTTCCGATGCCACCGCCAGCACCGGTGATTGCGAGTCCGGCGCCAGGGTCCGCGTCGTTCAAGCGAGCAGCCGCACGATCGTGAAGCTCGGCGGCATCTGACCGGCCACACAGCCGGGCGGCCAGGGCCGCCGCTTGGCTCAGCTCGACATCATCGGGATGCGATCGGAGCGACTCTTCGTAGAGGACGAGCGCATCCTCGGCATAGCCATCAGCCACCAAGAGATCAGCAAGATGACGACGAATAGCGTCGTCATCGGGAGACGCGGCTAGCGCCGCTCTCAACGCGTCGATGACGGCCTGGGCAGTCACGAGCAACACACCGGGGGCATGAGACTCGTATCGGCCGCAGCAGCGGCGCTCTTGAAGCCTGGAGCGCGTCCGCCCGAGGCTCACGACCAGGTCCTAGCCCCTATCCCTGGGTGTCCTGCAGGCCGGTCGGGAAGGACGAGCGCCGGCGGGTCATGGCGGAGAGGGCTCTCACCGGTTCGTTCCGCATGGAGACCATTCCTTTACTATTAGAGTAAAGGAATGGCGCGAATCTCTGCCAAGAACCAGATCACAATCCCCGTCGCAACGCTCGACGAGGTCGGATTGCACGCAGGCGAGCGAGTCACGGTCGAGCCGGCCGGTGACGGGGAACTGCGGATCCGCCGCACGACCACGAGCTTCGAGGATGCGTTCGGGGCGCTGACGGGCGCCTACCCTGCTGACTATCTCGCACAGCTCGATGCCGAAGATGAACTGCGGTGAAACTGCTGCTCGACGCGGACGTCCTGATCGGAGCGCTTGACGGCAGCCACCCGCACCATCATCGCGCTCGCGAGCTGTTCACCAAGTGGCGCGACGACCAAGGCGCTTGCGCGGTCAGCATCGTGAACCTGACCGAGGTGCTGATCGCTCCCTCCGCAGACGTGTCGAAGCTAGCCGCCGCCCGGGAGGCGATCGCCGCCCTCGGCGTCACCGTGCACCAGCCGAACGAGGCTATCGGGGTCGAAGCAGCGCGCCTGCGACAGCGGCACCCGATCAGCCTCCCTGACGCCTACTGTCTCGCAACGGCGAAGCACACGAGCTCGGCGGTCTCGTCATTCGATCAAAAGATTCTGAAGGCCGCTAAGCGCGAGGGCATCAAGGCCGCCTAACGCCAGTAAGCACGAACGAGACCGCCCCCCGACGTCAAGGGCCGAGTCATCGCGTGGGTGTTCCAAGAGGTCGCTCGACGGCCATCCAACGCTGCGTTTCGAGCAACTTGTAGTACCACCGAAGTACTACGGAGAAGGAAATCACCCGTAAATCGGGGCTTTATGTTGATGGGCGATACTGGGCTCGAAACGGTTGGTGGGGGTGCCGTTAGACACGGAATGGCTTGTTTGTTGGGGTTCGGTGTTCTGAAATTAGCTGGGATTTGCTCGGAATGGAACCTTGAATGGAACCTTCGGCGGTTCGGACTGGCCGACCAAATCCCGGCGTCCCGATGTCCGGGCGAATTGCGTACAATACGCTACATGCTGATTGTGACAGAAGTCACCGGACATCCCGACTCGGCCCGCCATGCCACCCGGCACCGAATTCGTGCGAGACGCCGTCGCGCAGGACGCGTCCACCACCGGCCCGCCAGGGTCGTCTTCATGCCAACGCAACGGAATACGTCGCGAGGCCGGCAATGATGACCATCACGATCGCCGGCGTTAGTCCCCAAAGTCCCAGGCGGCCAATTCAGGGGTCTGTGATGCCCACCAAGTTCGATGACTACATCCGCGAGATCGAAGAGAAGATCAAGGCCGAAGGCCCCGCGGCAGTCGCGCGCTGGGAGGCTTCAATACTCACTTCGCCATGGCCCACGAGGTCCGCGAACTGCGTAAGGAGCGCCACCTGACACAAAAGCAACTCGCTGCCGCCTCCGGCATCGGCCAGGCAGAGATTTCGCACATTGAGCGTGGTCAGACCAACCCGACCGCAAGTACCCTCGCTGCCCTGCTCGCGCCGCTGGGAGCCCACCTGGGAGTCATAAAGTGCGAGGCTCGCGACGAATCCGAGAGCAAGTGCGCCGATGTCGAAGTCGAGGCGCTGGCCGCTGAGCGGATTAGAAGTGGCGCGGCTCAACGTACTTGCGATGGCGAGACGGTTCTGGCAGAACTCGGCATCAGCGTGCGTTGAGCATTAGGTCCGAAGCGCGGCGTACCATCTCTACATGCTGACCGTAGCCGAGGCCGCCGACCGCGTAGGCAAGGATCCGGAAACCGTGCGCCGCTGGATTCGTTCTGGGCGACTTCGCGCACGGCGAGTAGGCAGACGCCACGCCATCAGCGACCAGGATCTGCGGGCCGTCGAGGATGAGCTGTTTCCGATGGCCGAGCTGCCCGATGAGTGGAAGGTCGGCGACGACGGCTCGCCAGCACCGAACTGGGTCGCCGAGCTGCATCGCTCCCGTCGCGACCACTGACCGTGCTCGTCACGCCGGTCGGCTTCGCGAGGTTCCGTGGGCACAAGATGGTTGCGCCTCAGCTGATGATCTTGGAGGCAAGCTCGGTCTTCCACGAGATGTCATGGCGAGAAGCGATCAGCAAGGAGCGGGCGAAGCAGATGCTTACGCGTCTGCTGAAGGCCGACATCGAGATTCGCTCGCCGAAGGGGCTCACCGAGGCCGCCTGGAATATCGCCGACGAGCTTGGCTGGGCCAAGACCTACGATGCGCAGTACGTCGCGCTCGCGCGGATGCTTGATTGCAAGCTGGTGAGCATCGATGAGCGCTTGCTTCGTGGGATTTCGCGGCTTGGGATCACACTGCGACCCCGCGAACTATGAACCTCATGCCTACCCGTTCGCTAGCGTCCTTTTGGTGGACACGAGTATGGACATTGAGCGAGCCGCGCAGAAGCTCGCCGAGACGGCGGGCTCTCCCGTACGTGTGATCCTCTTTGGATCGCACGTACGTAATGAGGCGCGCTCGGGAAGCGATCTCGACTTCCTCGTCATCGAGCCTAACGTGCCCGACCGGCACGCCGAGATGGTGCGCCTGCGCAGCGCCCTGCACGACCTGCGCAGACCAATCGACGTGCTGGTCTACAGCGAGGCCCAGGTCGAGGAATGGGGCGACGCACCTGGCACCGCACTTCATGCGGCGCTAACTGAGGGTCGAGTGCTTGTCGAAGCGTAACGAACTCGACGTAGCCAACGCACTGCTCGCCAAGGCCGCTGGCGACGAAGCGGGACTACGCGCGCTCGCAGACCACAGTGACGTGCCCGACCACGTCGTGGGATTCCTCGCACAGCAGGCAATCGAGAAGTCCCTGAAGGCAGTCCTCACGCCCGCCAGGTCCACTTCGAGCGCAGCCACGACATCGACTACCTATGCGGCTTGATCGAGGACGACGGACTGAACCTCACAGATGATTTGAAGGCCGCTGTCTCTCTGACTCCATGGGCCGTCGAGTTTCGATACGCCGACCCATTCGCGCCCAACCCACTCGACCGCGCCGAGGCACTGGCGACCGTGGCCGCCGTGAGGCAGTGGGCCGAGCAGGCGATAAGCAAGAAGAGCGTAGGATCATCGTCTGATTCCTCTGAAGATCAGACGATGACCGACGAGCAGTAGCGAGCCACAATCCTCGGGTGATCTCTACGAAGGGCCAGCGGTGCGAGTCACCCCACCGGACGGCAAACTGACCTCGGCTCTTGACGGCGGTTCCGCACCGGAGACCCGCATACAAGTATTCGCCCGATACCTGCTCAGCGCCTTCTTCGCTTCGATCGTTTTGCGTTGGAAAGATCGCTTCCTGCAAGCCTCTTCATGCGCTTTGAGGCTTTAGGATTCCTCAGAACCTTCGCGGCTTCCGACGCCACCTTTCTACAAGCAATGCTCACCGAGCACATGGAGTCGATGCCGACGAGTCCCGACGCGCTGCTGTCCTCTCCCCCGGCGGCGGCGGAGCCCGCCAGGCAGGCAACGGCGGACCCATCCGACACAGTCTGTTCGTGCGCCGCGTCTTCAAGCCCGCGATCATCGGTGACAAGAAGAAGGAGCGCGAGCCCGCCCTACCAGCCCACAAGCACAACCTCCGCTTCCACGGGCTACGGCTGTCCCGTGTCAAGTAATTGAGACGGATTCTTTGGTTTTGGGTGTGGTTTCGGTGGTGTTTTCGGGGGTCGGGACTGCGGTGTAGCGGTCGATGGGCAGGGCAAACTGGAGCGCCTCGTGCGGGCGCCTGTGGTTGTAGACGTCGAGGTAGCCATCGACGTGCTCGGCGAGCGCTGGGCCGTCCTCGATCTCGTGTCGGTAGAGGTGCTCGTACTTGATCGACTCGTAGAAGCGCTCGATTACGCCGTTGGTCCCAGGCGATCGATGCCGCGTGCGAACGTGCGAGAGCTCGGGTCGCGAGGCGATGTAGCGCGCGAACCCGACGGCTCGGTAGCACGGCCCATTGTCAGAGACGACGATCACCGGCATCAGCGCACCCGTGTCGGGGCATGTGCAGTCTTCCAGCAGCGAGACGCCAAGCAGATCCTGGGCGGCGCTGCGGGCGTCCTCCAGGGCCGCGACGGCGTCCCGCCAGGTCTTCGTCGTGGTGACTGGGCAGCAGAGCACGAGCTTGGCGACGTAGTCGACGACACCGCTCATCTGCCAGGTCCCGCCGCCGGAGGTCTCGAGCTCTGAGAAGTCGGTCTGCCAGACGCGGTTGCGTCGCGTCGGCGGCTCCACGAACGCAGCCTTGCGTGTCTTCGCGAGCTCCCTGCGCTCGCGCGCTGATAGCCGACCGGCTGCAACAGTCCGCGCCGGGCGAGCGCGCGGCGCACGGTCGCCTGGGAGGCATGGAAGCCGTCCACGGCCAGCAGGGCGTGGATCTTGCGGTGCCCCCACGCGGGCCACTCCAGCGCGAGCTGCGCCGCGGGCTGCTCAATTTGATCGCGAACCGGTGCCGGCCATGGCCCTCGGGCCGGCAAGCCCTCCCTTGCCCTCCGGGCGTGGCGGTACCACGTCGCGCGTGGGATCGCGACGAGCTCGCAGAACCGGGTCACGCTGAGCCCGGCTTGCTGGCGCATCATCTCCAGCTCCTCGTGGCGAAACCCGCTACCCCGCCGCGCTTGAGGATCCGCAGCTCGACGTGCGCCTCACCCAGAGCATGCGTTAGATCAGCCAGCTCGTGCTCGAGCTGAGCCTCCCTCCCCGACGGAGCCGCGCGCGACCCGTTCTTCAGCGCGGCTACGCCGCCCTCTACGAACAGGTCGCGCCACTTCGCGACAGACGTCTCCGAAGCCGCATGACGACGAGCCGCCTCAGCAAGACTCATCTCTCCCCTGAGCACGCTCAGGACGATCTGCTGCTTCTTCTCCAGGCCGAACTTCGAGGGTCGTGCCATCCAGTCATCTCCTTGATCTCGGGCCAAAGCCAACACCCAACCAAAGACCGTCTCAGAAAGCTTGACTCAGGACACGGCATACCTGTGCGTCCCTGCTCGTCGCCGCCGGAGCGCACCCGCAGCTGATCCAAGCACGACTAGGACACGCCTCCATAACCACGACGCTCGACCGCTACGGACACCTGTTCCCCAGCGTCGAGGAAGCCCTTGCAGATGCCCTCGACGCCACGTTCAACGACGCGAGCACGCCGATCCCGCTACGCCAGTCCAAGTCGTAGAAGCCACCCTTCCGAAGGCATTAGCCCAGGGACCGTGGCCGGACCCCGTTTGTCGGTCCACCACGAGTGAGAGGGTGGTGGATATGACGTGTGTGAAGGTAGTGCCTGGTCCGGACGGGTAGAGGACTGCGCTGAGGTTTCGCGGCCGTTGTCGCGAAGGCGCGAGCGTAGCGAGTGCCGAGCGGCAATGGCCGCGGCGCGCGGCGCCGACACCCGTCCGTGGGGTTAGGCCGCGAGCGCTGCGTCGTTGTCGGTCCACTCGGCGGCGAACGTGGCCGGGGAGCGCATCCCGAGCGAGCTGTGCGGCCTGCGCGTGTTGTAGTCCTCGCGCCAGTCGCCGATCACCACGCGTGCCTCGGTGAGGCAGGAGAACTCCTCGACGTCCAAGAGCTCGTCGCGGACGCGGGAGTGGAAGCTCTCCACGAACGGGTTTTGCCACGGCGAGCCGGGCTCGATGAACACCGTCCCGGTGTTGGCGTGCTCGCACCAGTCTCTGAGCGCGTGCGCGGTCATCTCTGGCCCGTTGTCCATCCTCAAAAGCTCGGGGGCGACGCCCCGTTCGCCGCACAGTCGCTGTAGCGCCTGGACAACCGTGTCTGCGTTGATGCTGCGCGCCACCAGCATCACCAGCGCCTCGCGCGTGAACTCATCAACGATGTTGCACATCTTCAACGCCCGCCCACAGGCGGTCTGGTCGAACTGGAAGTCAAACGCCCATACGTGGTTGGGCCGCTCGGCCCGCAGCCGCTTCGCTGGGACGGTCGAGTCGCCCAGCCGCCGGCGCTTGCGCTTGCGCACAGGGACCCGCAACCCCTCCTCACGCCACAGCCGCTGCACCCGCTTGCGGTTGACCTCCCAGCCCTCCTGGCGCAGGTGATGATGCGCACGCCGGTACCCCCACCGCGGCCGTTGCGCCGAGAACCTGCGCAGCTCTGCGCGCAACACCGCGTCATCCTCGGCCCGCTTGGGCTCGTGGCGCTGCGTGGAGCGATGCTGCCCGACGACCCGGCATGCCCAGCGCTCGCTGACGCCGAGACGGTCGCGGAGCATCGCGACCGCCTGGCGCCGGCGGACCGGGCCTACCAATTTCCCGAGGAGATCTCCTTGAACGCTCGGTTTTCCAGCGCCTGATCAGCCACGATCGCCTTCAAACGGCCGTTCTCGCGCTCCAGCTCCTTCAACCGCTTGACGTCGTCCGCCTTCATCCCGCCGTACTGGTTACGCCACCGGTGAAAGGTCTGCTCGGAGACCTCAAGTGCCTTCGTGACCTCCGGGATCGTCTTGCCCTCGCCGAGCAGCCGCTCAGCCTCCCGCAGCTTGCGGATGATCTGCTCCGGCGTATGCCTGCGTCGCTTCATCGTTGGAGTTCCTTCCTCGCCCATCATCATGGACGCAAGAAACTCTCACAAGCACCGGACCGAACTCAGGGGGTCACGCCAACCGGGTATGCGCACGGGTCCTCCCCGTGTGCATCCAGAGCCTATCCGTTATGAAACACGCGAAATTTGCTGCGGGTGCGTCACACGGAATCATTCGCTCGGGAATTATTGCCGACGATACACCTCAAGCATCGCTGCGTTTTGCGTCGCTGTGCGAAAGCGAGTGAGGAGATCATTTACCGTCTCCAGCGCGCTCTGACTAAATTCTGCGTCCGTATAGCCTATGGCGCCGTGTGCGATACCATTACGCCTCCGTAGTAGTTCGGTATCCAGCCACTTATAGTGGAGTTCAAATGGCTCAGCATTCAAGCCTAGCCGTGCGACGATGTCATCGAACTTCTCGGACTTCAGGTTTCCTTCGCCTTGTATCGACCGCTCGGGTGACGGAAAGATCGCCCTGTCATCGGGACCACGCAGGAGGGCTACGACATCAATATGGCGACGAATGCGCCTCGAGCTAGCCTCCGCCTGTGTGAGGCTACCCGCTAGACACAAAGCAAGATATGCGTCTGACAACTCCCCATACTTCAAGCGCAGACCAATTACGTAGCGAAGTAGCGCACGACTGGCCGTTACAACGTATCCCTCCCAGTGAGCATATGCAAGAGCAACGGCCGTGCGGGCCGCAGTTTCCTGGGCCGGGCCTCTCGCCCGGGTAAGCGTGCTGCGCAGAGCCGCAAACTCGACCCGTCGCCAGCCAAGCTCGGCATCGAGACTATCGAGCAGCGACTCTCGGGTAACCCGCCCGCTCATCGGAACCAGGATTCAATTTACAGAGGAGAACAGTTTTCGTCCAAGCGCGACAGTTCGCGGAATCCGCGTCGTCGGATTGATCCCGCCCCCACCGTATCGCTTGAAGTCAGAATGCGCCCAGACAGAGGCGACCCTGTCCTTGAGCACAGACGCTTCAACACCCTGCCAAGTGTCGAGGTTAGACGCCACGCCGATGCTAATTACCTCGAAAGCGCTCACGGAGAATCCACCGAGAAAGCGATCTGTGTCCGCATCATACCTGCGAAAAGCGGAACCATTGAGGGCAGCGTTTAGAAGTGCAAATGTATTCTGAAAACGCTGCGCTTGACCGTCTCTGTCAAATGCCGCGTCGCTCGCATAGTTGAGGATTGAGCTAGTAAGTAGCTCCCTCAAGTCCCTGAACTGCGACAAAGTCTCCTCGTTGCGGTTCAGCAGGACAAGGTAGCGCACGACTAGCTCCAAGTCATATTGTTCCTCGGACTGCTTGTCACTGGGGGCAACCGACAACTGAAAATCGGATGATGACCGAACTGAATCCAACCAGTCCATAAAGGTAGGGTCGGTCATTACGATCAGAGAATTCCGAAACTCTTGATCAGAAAGGCCCGAACCGCCCGAATTCAGGCGATCAAACAGGTCGTACTTCGTCTTTGCAGACTCTGCCTCCTTGACGATCTTGATATCCAACTTAGACCTCTTGAAGACGATCCTCTGAGCCGAGTCCAATGGCTTGTTCCCATCTTCGTATGTTCGGCCGTCGAGATCAGGTAGGTAGTTAGTGCCTACGAGTGTGCTTGGCGTCATCAGCCCGCCCGTCTCATCCTTGAGCTCCCCCATGAACTCAAGGATCGTTGACAAGCGTTGCAAGCCGTCAACAACCTCCCACACTCCATCATCGCGCTGGCTGACAAAGATCGACGGAATCGGTATGCCCAACAGGATCGACTCGATCAACCTACTCTTCTGATATGTAGACCATCGAAAAAGACGCTGAAACGCGGGGCGAATAACCAACTCATCGTCCTTGTAGAGATTCGCGACCTCCCCAATCGACATCGCGTAGGCGTCCGTGTGGATGTCCGCTGCCGCTGTCTCGATCTCGGCCTGTAGCGTCATGCCGTGAAGCCTACAACCTGGGACGGCACTCGATTGTCAAGGCCGGTTGAGGATTGACCTTGTAGCGCCGGTTGAGATTTGACCCCCCTGGGGGTGGGGTGGGGTTTGGTTTAGTCGCCTGTGGGTTCGGCTGGTCGGGTGCCGAGGTCGTGGTTCTTTAGGCGGTAGCTGTCGCCCTTCAGCGAGAGGATCTCGGTGTGGTGGACGAGTCTGTCGATCATGGCGGCAGCGGTGGCGTCGTCGCCAAAGATTTCGCCCCATGCGCTGAAGGGCTTGTTGGAGGTGACGATGAGGCTGGCGTGCTCGTAGCGGCTGGAGACGAGCATGAACATGAGGTTCGCGGCTTGCGGATCGAACGGGATGTAGCCGACCTCGTCGCAGACGAGCAGTGGGTAGCGCTCCAGGCGTCGCAGCTCCTCCTCGAGGTGGCCTTGGCGTTGGGCGTCTGCGAGGAGGGCGACCCACTCAGTGGCGGTGCGGAACAGGACTCGTTGACCGGCCAAGCAGGCTCTGATGGAGAGCGCGATCGCGAGGTGTGTCTTGCCGGTGCCTGGCGGGCCGAGAAGGATCACGTTCTCCTTGCCGTGGAGGAAGTCGAGTTGGCCGAGATGCTCGATCACCTGCTTCTTCACTGAGCGCTGAAAGGTGAAGTCGAACTCCTCGAGCGTCTTGCGCGCCGGGAAACGCGCAGAACGGATGCGGGCCTCTCCGCCGTGAGCCTCCCGAGCGGAGGTCTCGGTGGAGAGCAATGCTTGGGCGAAGCGCTCATAGCTCCATTGCTCTGAACGTGCGCGCTCGGCGAGCTTCGGCAGCGCCTTCGCTGCCGCGGGCGACTTCATCGCCCTGAACAGGTGTGCAAGCTCTGAGGTAGCGTTGCTCACGCGCGATCAACTGGTCGTAAACGGTCAAAGACCGCTGCTGGACAAAAGATCCGGGCTCGGGCTCCGCATGGTCGCCGCGGCGCTCTCTTAGCTTCCTGGCGTGCTCCAAAGCAGTGATGGTGCGGTGCTTGGCGAAGCTCCGTTCGTGACGACACGCCAGCTCGCCGGTGTCCAGGACGGTGGCAGTGATCTCGTGTTGGGTGGCGTGGATTTCGACTCGCCGCCCAACGAGGCCGGGATCAAGCGAGTAGTCGTTGGTGTCGAGGCGCAAATACGGGTCGGGCGCCACCCGCAGCACCCAATGCCGGTCGACATCGGGCGGCTTCTCCGGTAGTGGCCGCATCCCCCCGCGCTCCTCTGCGAGCCGGTCGCGATCGGACGGGCTTTGATCGCGCGGTGCGTCCGCGCGTTGGCCTTCTCAAACCACGCGTCGAGCTGCAACTGGAAGTCCAGATGGTTCGCGAAGCGTCGCCCGGGCTCGAAGTTCGTCTCCAAATATCCCTGAAGCCGCTCGACCACGCCCTTGGCCTGCGGGTCTTTGGCTTCACAGAAATACCAGTCGAGCAACAACTGGCCGCAGAAACCGGCATAAGCGTCGGTGGGACGGCCGCCGCCAGCGTGAAGGCACCCCTCTCGATCCCAGACCATCAGTTTCGCAAGCGCCCCGAGCGACCACAAACAACGGCCCATCCCCCAGAGCACGTCCGGTGCCTCCTTGCTGAAAATCAACGCACCCGCACCGACACGGGAATACCCCAAACAAGCCACGACGACCCACGCCCGGCGGGTCTGGCTGTCGGCAGACGGACGGCCAGTGGAGACCTACACGGCGCCGTGCAATTTCACCTTCGCCCAGCCCTGCCCGTCATCGACGGGCACGCAGACCTTGACGCTGCCCACTACGGGTCTCTCTGATGGATCTCACACGCTCACGCTTGTTGCAACCGACGCCGCCGGCAATCAATCGACCGTGGCCTCCGAGCAGATCGCCGTGGAGAACAGCTCGCCTCCGCCGCCAGTGGGATTGTCCGCAACTCCTACGCAGGCGGGCGGCTCGACATTCACGGCCACTTGGACCGATCCGGCAGGTCAGGTCGCACCGATCACGGGCGCTCTTTACCAAGTCTGTCCGGCAAGCGGCTCGGGGTCGTGCAGTGCTCCCGCACAGGCGCCAGCAGCCGGGCCGGCGACTGTGACTGTTCCCGGCCCCGGAAGCTGGAGCATCGCCGTGTGGCTCACTAACGCGGCAGGCAACGCGAGCCCCGCCGCCGCCGCGCACGCAAGCGTCGTCGTCCCGCCGTCCGGCCCAGGCGGCTCGGGTACGAGCACCGGCCACAGCGCAGGGACCAAGCCGACGATCCGTGTCACGGAGACGCTGCGCGGACGCGAGCTGGTGGTGCATGTGAGCGGACCCGCGAGCGGCAGGGTCCGCGTGGGCTTCACCGGCCGGCTGGGAGGCCGGACCGTCGCCTCAGCCGCAAAGACAGTCGCGCTCAAGCGCGGGCGGCTGACGGTGGTGTTCAAGCTCGGTCCTCGCACTGCAGCGCACGCGCTGATCCGCGTCAGCGCGAAGCTCGATCACGAGCTGGCTGTCACGAGCACGCTTCGCCGCAGCACATCGCATCACAGCAAGCCGAAGCAGTAGCTCTTGATGCGGGGCGGTGATGCCCCATCAAGCCCGGTTCTCGTGGAGCAGCAGCTCCCAATCCTCGCGTAGTGGCTCCACTGCGAGCTCGTTGACCGCCAACGACACGATGTCCTCTAGCTCGATCGCGCCCGTAGGAAGGTGGACCTTGCCGAGCCAGCGCTCGCCGAGCTGGATATTGGCCCGGACGTGTAGGTGCGGGTCAACAACCGGGCTCTTTCCGCGCGGATGCCAGTGATAGGCGAGCAGTTCGCCGGTGTCGTGAAGGCCAATGGCATAGAAGTAGGCGGCTCTGTGGACCTGCCAGCCTGCGTCGGAGTCCTCCGTGATGGTGTAGTGCTCGCTGACCGCCAGCGTCAGGCGACTTGCTCCCCGCAAGGCCACGGCATCGTTGCCAGCCATGATGAGGGCGTGCGGAGCAGCGGACGGCGCGTAGCCGCCTCCGACGTTGACGTGCGCAGTCGTGAGGCTGGAGAGTACGCGCGAGATGCGGGCGCGGTAAGCCTGTACGGCCTCCGCGGGAGTTCTAGCCGGCAAGGGGGAGCAGCATCGCGACCCGCATCACGTCCGGCTCGTCGTCGGCGTCTATCTCGCCGGCCGCCCAGCGAGCGCGAAACTCCTCCCCGGAGATCCCGAGGTACTGACGAGCCTTATCGTCGAGGAGCTGCTGGCCCTGCTCGGGGGTCAGCTCGCGGATTTCGTTGTCGGTTCGGGTAGCCATAGCAAACAGTCCACTTGGGGGATCGGCGGCGGGTGCCGTGTCCTTGAACCCATTGTAGGGGAGCACGCGGAGGCGTTCAACGCGCCGTCGATCAGCCGCGGAGGCTCAACTGCGACCGCGCCGGAGAATCAGACCGCAAGCAGCGATGGAGCTACGCAGCAAATAGCTCCAGCTGCTCAATGTCCACGAGCGGCTCGAGCGAGGCGAACGGCTTGCGGCGCGGAATCAATGGGATGACGTTCGCGGTGGTCTCCCACGCCGCGCGCAGCTCGGCCTCGGCGATCTCCTCGCCGGTGAGCGGCACGCCCTTGGCCTGGAGATCCTTGAGAACCTGCTCCAGGGAGATCGGCTCCTCGCGCTCGTCCATGAGCT
Organism: uncultured Solirubrobacterales bacterium; assembly: GCA_963844095.1. Taxonomy (GTDB): domain Bacteria; phylum Actinomycetota; class Thermoleophilia; order Solirubrobacterales; family Solirubrobacteraceae; genus Palsa-744. The sequence goes on along the minus strand of CAWJND010000005.1, from coordinate 312,283 downwards.
GCCCGTCGAGCGCGAGATCCGCCGCGGCTGCCTTGGCGGAGAGCAGCGCCCACTTCTTCTCGTCGAGTGAGCCCTTGGTGAGCATCACGTACACGGTGACGGGCTTCTTGGAGGAGAGCCTGTGGGCACGAGCGATGAACTGGTCGAACATCTCGTAGGAGAACACCAGCCCGTCGACCACGACGACTGAGGCGGTGTCGAGGTTGTGCCCGAGGCGGATCGCCGGGATGCCGCAAAGCAGCACTTGCAGGCTGCCGTGGCGGAACTCCCGCATCACGACCGCCCGCTTCTTTGGATTCACCGTCGCGGGCTTGCCGTTGCGCTCCTCGACGATGTGCCCGGCGCGCACGCCCTTTTCCAGCAACCGATCGCACAGCCAGCGGCCGGTCTCGATGAGGTCTGAGCCGACGAGGATCTTCTCGCCAGCCTTGACATGCTGGAGGATCAGCTCCAGCGTCTTCATGTTCTTCGGCGTCCAGTTGGAGTGCTCAAGTCCTGCCAGGCCCGGCCAGTCGCGGTCGGTCGCCGCCTCGGGGGCGGTGGTGGCGTACTCGAGCTTTGTGAGCTGGCCACATGCGGCGGCGAACCGCTCGATCTGCCCACTCGCCACCAGCGCGTGGTCGGGGTACTTCCAGGTGAAGAACGACGCGAAGGTGGACTTGTTGAGCCAGTGCTTGTAGAGCTCGTGCTGGGCGACCCCCATTGGGGCACTGACGGTCTTCAGTGTGCAGGGGACGATCGGCTCGCCGAAGTCGCGCTTGCGCCGGCGGATCATCGCTGCGGCCGACAGCCTCCAGAAGCGGCTGACGTTCGTGATCTGCGGGAGAACCTTGCGCTTCTCGCGGCGGTGGGCCGTCTCCGATCCCTCGCGGCCGTAGGTGTACTCGACCACACAGAAGTCGAGCTCGAATGTGGCGAGCCCGCCGTCGTAGCTGTAGGGGAAGCGCAGGCTGGAGTCACCGAGGCACCACCACATCAGCCAGAAGATTTGGTTGACGTAGTTGGAGATCGGCGTGCCGGTCGCCAGCAGCTTGTTACGTGCCTGCAGGCCACGGATCGCCTTGCTGCGCTGCGATTCGTCGCCCTTGATGAGGGTTCCCTCGTCTATGCAGATCACACCGTCACGAAACGCGCCGGCGAGGTGATGCGCGGCACTCTTGATCCGCAGGCGCTTGTGGACGTAGCCGCAGGTTCGGCTGCGGATTTCGCCCGCTACCTCCTCGGTGTGGACCGCGGAGCAGACCAGCGCGCTGTCCTTCTGCCAGCCGCCGTGATGAGAGGCATGGCAGGCCGGACAGAACTCTGAGGAGTCCAGCACGACGCGCTCACCCTCAGCTTCGTGGACCGGCACGCTCTGGACGGGCAGCGCCTCGTTCTTGACGCCGAGCAGCGAGAGCACCTCGTAGTGGGTGATGTACCAGCCCTCGCCGCCAGCGCGCAGGTGCTTTGCGACGCGGCGGGCATGTGCGGGGGTGGTGATGTGCTCGACCTCGATCCCGAGCTTCTCGCCGATGTCCTGGCGGTACTGCGGGATGAGATCCTGCGGGACGATGAACAGGACTTGGTTGCGCGCGCCGTTGCGCACCGCGCCCTGTGCGTAGCCGGCGGCGCCGAGGGTCTTGCCACCGCCCTGCTCCCAGCTGAGGATGAACCCGCCGCCGTCCTTGGTCTTGGTCAGGGCGCGAGCCAGATCCTCGCGCTGGAAGCGCTTCCACTCAAACGCCGAGTCGTTCCCGTTGGCACGGCCGTCTGCGGCGATCTGATCGAGCACCTGGCGCTGACGCTCGACCTCCTCGGGGAACCGAGTGGCGATGTCTCCTGGGTTGGGAATCTCGAAGTGCTCGAGCAGGTACTGGATGTCCTCGGTGGACTCAGTGAACTCCTTGTCGGCGACTTTGATGAGGAGCACCTTGGCCTCCTCCTCGTACTTGCGCACGACCGGCTCGCCGTTCTTGTTGCGCGCGACCTTCTGCCCGCGCTTGACGTTGATCCGCGAGTCCGTGCGCAGCGGGTAGCGAGTGCCCTCCCGAAAGCCACGCTCGGGGTCCGAGGTGGTGCAGAGGATCGAGTCCAGGTCGGTGAGATAACCCAGGCGCATCTGCGGGCGGACCTCGTACAGCGGGATGACCTCCCGCTCGGCGGCTGAGGCGACACTCGCAACTGCATCTCGTACCCCTGGCGCAATGCTCAGGTCGCAGTCCTGCTCCAGCTCACCGAGCATCCGCCAGTCCAGTGCGTTCAGCGCGAAGTGCCCGACAGGCTGGTTATGAAGCGTCTCGACCAGCTTCAGTCGCCCGGCCTTCGCGAGCGCCTGACGCACGAACGGGCCGGGACGAATCGAAAGCCGATCACCTGCCCGCAGCTCCACGTCGTAGGTCGGCCGTTCGCTGGCCTCCTCGCGACGGCGACGGTCGAGGTCGCGCTCCACGAGCTTCCACGGCGCGATTGGACCGACCTGCGGCCGGGAAAACGCACCGACGTAGCGACCCGCCTGGCGCAGCGCCTCCTTGATCTCGCAGCTGAGAGCCTGCCCGCCGAGTTCTGCCTTGGAGGATTCACCCTCAAAGACAAGTCCCTCGCCTCCGCCCACGCGGTCCTCCGCCCCGACGAAGAATGCGATCAGACAAGGCAGTGCCACGCCCTCGAACAGGTCGTTGCTCTCCACCGTGGCGAACACGCCCGCAGCGTCCTCGCGACAGAGAATCTCTCGCCGGAAACGGTCGCGCCCACAGACGAAGGCACCGACACCATACGGAGCGAGCAGCGCGAGACTCATACGCCACACGGCGACGGCGCTGTTCTCCGGATCGCCGGTGCCGTCGGTCCACGTCAAGCCGAATGGCGGGTTGGCGACAACTCGTGGGAATTGCACCCCGAGCTTGCGCAGCATCGGGAAAGCACGCTGCACATCGCCGTTGATCGCCTGGTAGTCCCCGCGGCGTATCTGATCGGCGTCGATCTCCACGCCGAAGCGCCGTTCGCGCGGCCACGGCGCCAGCAGCGCCCCGTTGCCTGCCGTGGGGTCCAGTACCGGAGAGCGCCCAAGCGAGTCGATCGCCTCCTTGATGAACCTTGCCGCCTCCGGCGGCGTGACCTGCGACCGCAACCGACTGAGACATAAGCGTCCTCTCGCAAGGGCCCCACCCCGTGTGGGGCCGATGCCCAACGCGCCGCACGCCCGAGAGGGCGTGCAAAAATGGCGCGGGCATGGCCTCACACGGGAGTCGCGGTCCCCAAACTTCTAGCCAGCTACGCCCGAGTGGCTACAGGCAGTCGAAGCGCATGGGAGCGAAAGGACGGCCGATCGGAAAATTCGTTGGCCGCTTTGCCCTCTTTGGGGTCACTTATTCCCATGACTGCCTACCTAACCGTGCGCGAGGTCGCCACGATGGCTCGCTGCGAGCACAAGTCGGTGCGGCGCGCTATCAGACTGCGCGCATTTCAGCCCACAAACAAGCTGCTGATTCGAGAGGACGACGCCTGCGCCTGGATCGAAGGGCGGCCGGTCTCGCTGACCGGCTCGGCTCCTAACCTACGCTCTGGCCCGATTCGCCGGCGCCCACCGCTGGGGTCCCAACGGCCCGGTAGCGTTGATGATCTGCGCGAGATTGAACGAAAGGCGGTGCGAGCATGAGTGTGCGCAAGCGTGAGGATCGAGATGGGCAATACGAGGTGCGCTGGCGAGAGGGTGGGCGGCAGCGCTCCCGATTGTTCGGCAAGAAGGGAGACGCCCAGGCGTTCGAGCTCGATGTCAAGCGCCGCCGACAGCTCGGTCCACTTGCGGCCGGAGTGATCCAGAGCCGGCTGACGTTGGCCGAGTACGTGAGGGATGAATGGTGGCCACGGTATGCCGTGCCGAATCTCAAGCCGTCAACGCGCCGCCGCTACCTCGAGGTTTGGGGCACGCACCTTCTACCGCGCATCGGCGACTACCAGCTGCGCGAGATCACCCCTGCCTTGGTTGAGGATCTGTGTAGCCAGTTTCGCGCCGCGAAGGTCGGCGTGCAGACGCAGCGCAAGGCGGTGATGCTGCTGCAGGGCATTCTGCGTCGCGCCGTCGTGCGTGGCCTCATCCCGAGCAACCCTGTGAGCGTCGTGGACAAGCCGCGCCAACCCGCGACCAAGCGCCCGGAGCCGCTGGCGCCGCTGATCGTTGAGACGATCCGCGCGGGGCTCTCTCAAAGAGACGCGACACTCGTGTCGGTGCTCGCATATGGGGGCCTGCGTCCCGAGGAAGCGACGAATGCCCATTGGGATGATCTCGGAGAGCGCATCCTTCACGCGCACGCCGGAAAGACCGAGAGGGATCGAGTGGTCGATGTTCTCGCGCCGCTCGCGCAGGACTTGGCGGAATGGAGACTCGCGCAGGGGCGTCCAGGTGGCAAGGCGCTCATCTTCCCGCGTCAGGGTGGCAAGGAGTGGCAGCTGCACGACTGGCAGAACTGGCGGAGGCGGATCTACCAGCCCGCGGCCAAGGCTGCAGGAGTGACCGGGGACATGCGCCCCTACCGGCTTCGTGGATCGTTCGTCTCCCTGCTGCTGTGGGAGGGACGGTCGCTGACCTACGTGGCCGAGCAGGCTGGGCACTCGGTTGCCACGCTCGCAAAGCACTACGCCGGCGTGATGCGCGAACTCGAAGACAAGCCGCGGACACCGGCCGCCGAGGCAATCCGCAATGCCCGCGAGCAGGTGAGGTGTGCGCCAGATGTGCGCCAAGCGCAATCTGATGGTTAGCGCTGATGCCGGCAGACAAACAAGAAGCCCGCCTCAAGTACGCCAGCGACAAGGCGGAAGATCTGCGAGGCGGCCGTGTCCCATCAGAGCGTGATGGGCGGGACGTCGGCATCGAGGCTTCAGCGCCTCAGCTCGATCTCGATCGGAACCTCAACCGCAACCCGCGTACGGGCGCGGAGCTCCTCGTAGATTGGAGGATGATCCTCATCTCGAGACAGCGCGACCGCGATCGCAAACGACTGGTTGACCGTGCTCGACGCCCAAACCCGCCGGCATTGGACGACGAGGTAATAGCTGTCGCCGTCGCTGTCGGGTAGCCGCTGTGAGATTCGCACTCGGCCGAGCTGGTTGGCACCGCGAGAGCGGACCTGCACATTCGGAGAGAGGTTGACGAGCTTGCGTTTGAGTCGCGAAGGCGTGATCTTCTTCGCCTTCTCCCCGTCCTCCTCGTCCTCATCCTCAGTCTCGCCAATGACGTCTTCGTCGGTTGACTCGAGGCGCTCAAGCTCCTCGGGGTCCGCTGAGGTAAAGACCTCGGTGATTTCCTCAGCCGACATACCGCGCACGAGCCAAAACTCCATCTTTGTCGCGGCGTAGTCGAGTCGGCGCGCGCGAGTCTCGGGATCAAACGCGAGCGCGATGTCGATCCCGCGAGCCCCTCCTCCAGCCCCAAAGCTCGTCGGGATCGGGATCTCGTAGATCATGGTCGTGTCGACCTTGATCTCGCCCTCCGCGACTAGGATCGTCCGATGCGGCGTTGACTCAACTGCCTCGGTCAGCCGCGGTACTCCGTAGCCGACGGTCTGCAATTCGACCGTTCGTTGAGCGGCCGGTGTGAGGTCGCCAAGCGCCTCCGCGAACGATGGCTCATCCGCCGCGAGCAGGGTGAGCGCGCGCACGAGGTTTGCACTGAACTCTGGGTAACGGGCGAGCACGCAGGCCGCGACTCGTGCAACGAGCGGCACAGCGAAGCTGGTGCCGATGTCGATGTCGAGCAGCCGCTCCACGGGGTGTCCGCTGGTGCTCACGACGCCGAGCGCATCGTCATCGACGAATGAACCGAACTCTGCGTCGATAGCGATCGAGCCACCAACAGCCGAGAGCTCCGGCTTGATCGAACCGTCGATCCCTGGCCCACGACGCGAGAACGGCGCCGGCCATCCACCGCGGCCGAGCGCCCGCCTGCTGGCCGGAAAACTCGAGAGCGCTGATCCGGCAAGGCCCTCGGGTGCGAGCGCACCGACGGTCAGCGCGGTGACGGCGGGCGCAGGGTCGAGCATCGTCGTCTCGGCGCTCGCGAGCAGAGCCTCGACGTAGGCATCCGCGGCCGGATCCGAGGCGTCGAGATACGCCGCCAGGGCGACGTTGCCGGTCGGAACGACAAGGATGAGTCCGAGCTCACGTGTGAGCTCGTCAAGGATCGCGGCCAGGGGCGTCGAGCGGGCACCCTCGTAAGCGGTGTCTTCGTCGCCGATCGAAAGATTAATGACACGCGCGCCCTGCGCCGCGCAGTGACGAATCGCCTTCTCCACCTCGGCCTCCCACACGCTCGCGAGTGGGAACTGATTGTTCGCGCCGAGTACCCGTACCGAGAGTAGTCGGCAAAAGGGGCGCGGTAGCAGGCCTATCTCCAGTGCATCCTCAAGCTGGCCGTGAAGGAGAAGACCAGCGATTCGCGTCCCGTGCCCATTCTCGTCCTCTCCGTCTTCGAACTCGCCGGACAGTGTCACCGCGTCGAGGATCCCCGGTGCGAGCATTGGATGAGCTGAGCGAACCCCGGAGTCGATCAGCCCCACGAGTGGCGCTGTTGAAGATGCCTGCGGGACATCCGGGAGCTGATCCACCGACGCCTGCCGTGGGCGGGCGCGACTCGGCGAGAGACTTGGCAGTCCATCGATCAGCGCGATCTCGTCGATCTCAGCAAGCTCGGCGACGGCCGCCGCGGGAACAGTTGCTCGAATCAGAAGCAGCCCTGAGCGGTGATTCACGTAGCGGTCGCGCACGTTACCTCCAGCCGTGAGGACGGCGTCGGCTGTCTCCCTGATCCAGGCCTCAGCGAGCGCGCGATCCCCGGGGTGCCACAGGTCGATCTGCAGGTCAAGCGGGTCCGCACCATCTGCCTGTTCACCTCGCTGGCGCAATCGCCGCGTGAGCCGATCCTGCGCGGCGTAGAGGCGGATATTGCTGAGGACGTCAACAAACCCCTCATTGGGCGCGTATTTGACGTCCGCCTCGGCGTCTCGGTAGCTCTGCACGCGCTCGAGAAATGCGTGGAGCTGCGGGTCATCGGCGAACGCAACAACAGCGCTTCCCTGCGTTCCCCCAAGGACCGTCAGGCCAGCGGCACGAAGCGACGACGGGGCAACTGGGCCGGCGAGATCGAACACGAGGACGAGCTTTGGGTCGACGCCGAGCGTGGCGCGGCGCTCGAGATGAATGGCGGCAAGCGCTCGTGCTCGGCTGTCGAGGTTCGCGCCGTGGACGGCTCGATCGCTGTGGATGCGCGCCCCGTGCCCGCTGCCGCGTGCGTGGCGCGAGCCGTGAGGCTCAGCAGCAACGAGACGAAGATGCGGTAGCGCCGTGGTGCCTACCGTCGCGCGCTGCGGATCGTCCGCCGTCGCTCCTCCATCCGTGCGGTCGCTTGCGCAAGATCATCCTCACTAACGACGCCATCGCCGCCCAGTACTGAGCGTCGCAAGGCGTCGAGGCAAGTGATCTCGACCTCGGCGTGACTGAAGCCTTTCATTGCCTTGGCCCGGTCGCGAAGGGGCACCCGGTGGCGCGTGGAGCGCAGCTTCATCTTGATGAGCAGCTCGATCTCATGCTGGGTCGGCAGGGAGAACGCGAGCACCTCGTCGAACCGTCGCCAAACCGCGTCATCCATCAGGTCGGGATGGTTCGTCGCGGCGAGGATTAGCGACCGTCCGTGAAATTCATCGAGGAGTTGCAGGAACGCCGTCACTACCCGCTTGAGCTCGCCATGCTCGCTGCTGTCGGCGCGCTCCTTCGCGAGCGCATCGAACTCGTCGAAGAGCACGACCCAGCTCCCGCGGGAGCAGAAGTCGAAAATTGCGGCAAGGTTTCGTGACGTTTCCCCGAGATATGAGGAGACGACGGTTGCGACGTCGATCACGACGAGTGGAAAACCTAGCTCTCCCGCCAGGGCCTCCGCTGTCAAGGTCTTGCCGGTCCCCGATGGCCCGACGAACAGCGCCCGCGAGCGCGGCCTCAGACCGTGTGCGTGCAGAACGCTGGCACTCCGGAACTCGCGCACGAGCTCCTCTACGACTGCGCGCGAGCCGCGGCGGAGGACGGCATCGTCGAGTGTCCGCGCCGGCGTACGCACGTGAACGAGCGGGACCTCGTCACGACCCATCGGGAGCGGCTGAAGCGTCGAAACGTTCAGCGGCCGCGGCGCCTCGCTGTGTTCAAGCAAGCCGGCGAGCTCGTCGGCAAGGAGCGAATGGCGCTTGCGTCGCTCATCCTGAATGATCTCCTCCGCAGCCGTGCGAAAGGCGGCGTGATCACCCCTGGAATACGTAGCGAACATCTGCTTTAGGAGGTCGCTGCGGGCCATATGGCCAAGCATACGGACCGCGCGGGACGCCCACGGGAGCAACGCACTCCGCAGCGCCCGCTAACAGATGAGGTGTGCGCCAGATGTGCGCCAAGCACAAAACTGAGGGCCGGCGGACGGTGGTTCCAACTCTCCTCCTAAACGCCAAAACGCCCGCAGTTGCGGGCGTTTTGCTGTACTCAGCACTTCAATGGGCGATACTGGGCTCGAACCAGTGACCTCCGCCTTGTCGAGGCGGCGCTCTCCCAGCTGAGCTAATCGCCCTGGGAACCGCTCTAGCCTATCAACGGGCGCCAGTTTGGGATCGCCTCTCTGCGGCCTCTGCTCCGGCCGCCCGTCCCGGTGCTTGAAGCAGATCATCCCGCGGCCGAGCCATGTTGCTCCTCTCAGCCGCGGGACGCCTGGATCTCAAGCTTCTAGCATCAGGGCACGATCATGACCTGGCCTTCGCGCCCTTCTCTGCTTGGTTCAACGCTGGTCAACCCTTCACCGCTCGACCCGGCTTCGCCGCCTTCAACACCAGCGCCACCATTCGATTCGTAGCCGTAGGGACTGGCTTCGCGGCTTTCGCCTTCACCACCCTGTGTCGTTGCGGGCCCTTCCGTCTGGTGCGGAGATTCCGTCCCATATGGCGTTGATTCGGTTGCGGAACGTTGTACCCGCGATTCGCCTTCGGTCCCTTGGGCGTTACTTCCCCCGCCGGACTCGATCGTCTTGACCACTTCGGAGACGGTGTTCGAGGAGATCGCGAAGCCCACGCCGGTGCTGCCGGGTTGGGACCCTTCGGTGCGTGCTGCGTCACTTGCGATCTGCGAGTTGACCCCGATCACATCGCCTTCGGAGTTGAGCAGCGGACCGCCGGAGTTGCCGGGGTTCAGCGGAGCATCGGTTTGGATCACGTTCTTAATCGTCGCTCCATCTGGAGCTGAGATTTCACGCTGGAGAGCCGACACGATGCCCTTCGTGAGTGTCTCGGTAAGGCCATAGGGATTGCCGAGCGCGTAGACGGAATCCCCGGCCTGCACAGAGCTCGAGCTGACCAGCTTCAGGGGATGCAGCCCTAGACCGGAAGGATCGATCTTGATCAGCGCAAGGTCGCTGTTCGGATCTGTGCCGACAACGCTCGCGGTGCGGGTCACGTTTGCGGACTTGCCCGGACTGACTGTGAGGGTCGTGCCTTCGGCGATCACGTGGTTGTTGGTGAGGATCAAGCCTTCTTCGTTGAGCACGATCCCGGTGCCGCTATCGCCTCCCTCCGCAGCGGTGGCCTTGATCGAGACTACGCCCGACGCGTCTCGCTGGTAGACCTGTGTGGCGGTCGGCGTCGTCGATGACACATCCTTGGTGACGCCACCCGTAGAGCGGGTCACCGGGGCAGCCGCCGTTCGGGTCGGCGCGGTCCCCCCAGACCCTCGGGAAGCGGCGAAGAACACGCTGGCAGCGACCGCACCGACGAGGGCTGCCAAGACTATGGGGAAAAAGAGACGCTTCACGAGACACCTCCGAGTTAGGGATCTCAGTGTGCGCGCTGGCCATGTACGGGCGCTAATGCCTCTCGAAAGTAGGCCTAACGAGATCAGAAAAGCTTCATAACGGAGTTCGAAGCCGAGGGTAAGCAGTCCAATGCCACCGGCGATCACGGCTTTAGGCGGATCGCCGGATCGGCTGGCGGCCGCTACCCTACGCAGTACCCTGGCGACGTGGCGGAGTGGCTACGCAGCGGCCTGCAAAGCCGTCTACACCGGTTCGATTCCGGTCGTCGCCTTGAGCAGAATCACCTTTATCTAAGCCATTCTTGGCACCTCTCGACAGAGGTTGCCAGCACGCCATCAAGCAAGGCTCCCCAAAGGCTCCCCCGAAACCAGAACAGACGATCACCGAGCTTCGATCGCTATCAAAGACACCCGCGCACCGCCGTCGAGAGGTGACTACTCAAGATATGGTCGATAGGACGCAGACAGCGCTTTGGCGTCTGCCCGCCCATCTACCGGCTTAACAAATCTCAGGCAGCTCGTAGACCGGACCCGACGCCTGTTCTGCCGTGCTGCTGTGCTGGTTCTTCGTCGAAGATATACCGGACCTCGTCAAGGTCTGCCGCTAGGCGTTTGAGCCTTTGCTTGAGGCCGTCTCGGTGCGTGCGTAGCGTCTCGACCGATCCATGCTGAACCTCGCCTGCGTAGGCCCGCTCGATCGACCGTTCAACGTCGGCTAGCTCTGCCTGGGCCTCATTCGCCGTTTGCTCGGCTCGCTCGATGCTTGTCCTGTCAAGCCGGTAGAAACCTTGACCTGAGCAGCGCACGATGGCCGGCGAGTCGCGGATGTTCGTGAGGAAGCTTGCGGCTGGGTCCTTGCCGCCAATAGCGTAGCCCTCGGCGAGCACGCGCTCGAACCACTCGCGGTAGTGGATCTGATCCTCGCCCTTCCACGTCCATAGCAGCCGGCCCGCCGCGCGTCGCAGCTCTCGACCTCGTAGTGAACGGGCCGCTCGTTGCGGCGCGGAGACTCCTATCTCAGCGGTCGGTGTGGCCTGCTCGACCTGAACTAGCTCCTCCAATAGGCGTCGCCGGCGTATGTAATCCTCCGCCTCCTCCTGGAGCTCAGTCGCCTGGGCGAGCAAGGCTGCCCGACGCTGCTCAATGACCTCCAGCGCCCGTGCGATGCGCTCGATCTCGGTGCGGGCGGTGCGCGCCATCGCGGCGCTGGGCTCATAGGTGCTGGCCATGGACTATGTCTAGCGGATCGTCATGTCAGGACGACATGTCGACGGAGCCATGCCTGTGTGTAACCCAACCCAACCCGGGGACAACTAGCGCTATTTCATAGAGACCTATCCCCAGGCCCTGGGGACAACCAAGCTTTCGTTCGCAAAGACCAGCCTTTTTGGGCCTGTGAACAACTTTTTCGGTCCGCCGAGCCTCGATAACGAACAGCCTATGTATGCGATAGCGCTGGCCTATCTGGCGTTTCCGTCCGCGCCCCCATATATAGATCCTATGACTAGAAATCATGTATCGGATCGTGAACAACACACCAACAGAGCGAGCGTCCGAGACGAAACACAAGACGAAGGAGGTCCAGATGCCCCTAACCGCACGCGTTATCGATGGTCCCAACGGAATGATCGCCGTAGCCGACGTAAGCCCCGAGCAGGTCACCGACCAGAAAGCCGCGAGAAGACTGCTCAAGCGCTTGAGCATGGCTCTAGGAGGCGCAGAGGCTGTGTTGCGCTGCAAGCGCGGGAGCACATTCATTCTTGAGGGCGAGTGCCACCTCTACCGCTACGCCGTCGATCCGATTTTGGACGTACTCCCTACCGTCACCGTCAACGTCTAGAGCAGTCGTTGAATCCCTCACGGACTGCGCTCCCTACCACCCGCGAAGAGCGTTTCCCGGCCAACTTTCACGCAAACAAGCCAGATTCGAGCCCGAAGCCTTGATCCGCCTGTCCATCGGCCGATAGCTTCAAGACAACCATCAAAACGCTATTGGCCCCGCGCGCGCTAACGCCGGGGCCGTGGCCTGGAAAGGAGTTACGCCTTCCCATGCAAACCCAAAATATCGACTCAAGCCGGCGCCCGTGCAAAGACGAGCCGAACGACGACCACGATCAGGACCGGACAGAAGCCGCGATTATCGCGTTGCTGTTGAGCACCGACCATCACGGACTGTGGGCGCGCGAGGAGCTGATACGCGAACTGAGCGCATCACGCCTTGAGGCGACAGACGCGCTCGCAGGGCTCGCGGCATCAGGGCTGATCCACGAGCTAGGCCCCGACTTCGTCGCGGCCACTAGAGCCGCTCAACGAATGGACGACCTCGAGCTGTAGCCGAGCCACGACGGTAGACGCCGGCACACCTCACACAGGCTGCGCAGTACGCGCAGAACGCTCATGCCGCGCAACGACGGAACCGGTGGCCGGTCTGACCTGCGGGTCAATCCTCCCCCGGTCTCCTGCCATCCCGTCGTGCGTGCGCATGGGCTCACTACGGGTTTGGGGGGCGCGCACGCCTTGCCGATTATGCCGCGCGAGCGCAGCTGGGCTGCGGCATGCACACCCCCCAAACCCTCGCAAAGGAGCAAACCATGAGCGACATGAGAGAAGACATGCTGCAAAGCCTCGCCAAGCAACGCGCAACCAAGCAAGAGCGCTCCCAAGCCCTCTGGAAAATGAGCACAGATGAACGCGTCTCCGCTATGCGTCGCGGCGAGCTGACCTGGGGCCAACTATGCGAGTGGGCCATCAAGGCACGCCACGAGGTCCCACTAATAAACGGCGAGTACGAGTTCATCGCCGCCCACACACCCGAGATCGCAGACACACCCGAGCGCAAGTAAGCAACACAAGGCAGAACCGGGCGGCACGCAGGCACGCGTGCCGCCCGGGCTGGCGCTGCAGGCGACCCACCCGCGCCGAGCGCTAGCTTGCCAGGCAATGGAGCACCGCTCACAAATCCCTCTAAAAATCATGCTCGACGGCAAGCCCGCCCGTTCAGAGACCCTCGCCACCAGCGTCGGCGCCTACATCCTCGTCCTAGAGACAGTCCTCCCCGACCAGGCCATCGACCTGCACTCCACCTACACCGGGCACACCAGCGTCAAAACCCAGGCCACCCACCTGATCCTCACCCCCGACCTACGCGAAGCCACGACCGTCGAGCACGACCACGATCAGCTCCCCGTCACCCACTCCCGTCGTACCTGCCTATACGACCACCTGCACCAGCTCCAGGGCGTCCTCCAAGACCACGGCATCGACGCCCAGCTCCCGGTCGAAGACGACGCCATCGAGGCCATCGAGCATTGATTGGGATCTCCGCCGGACTGCGACACCCCAGCGCGCCGGGCCCTCGACCAGCGTCACGCACCGCTATATAGACGCTTCACGTCCCCAGCGCCACGTCCCCTCGACCGGACGCTGCCGCCGACAGCGCCCAGTCGAATCCGCTCGCGCTGAACACCGCCAACTTCACCCTCTCCGCCAACACGGCGCACATGGATAGCAGCTCCCCGCGCCCGCTCCAAGCCAGCGAGCGAGCACACTGATACTCGCCGACTTTGTGCCGGCCTTCGCCTCCCCGAGCAAGGCCATTGTGTCGCCGACCCCCGCGTGAGGCGCAGCGCCTCTACGCATCCTCCTGCCTTGCGACGATGTGCATCATGTGGCCCACAATCCAGATCACACGGGCAAGGCGCGCAACCACAAGTAGAGCAAACAAGGCCCACAGGTAGACCAGAGAGCGATCGACTGTGGCACTGCGTGTCGGGACAAGCACCAGTACCGATGCAAGGGTGGCTGCCCCAAGGCACGCCATCGCTGATCTGAAGATCCCGGACAGAGAGTCGATATGTGGGCTCGCCTGCACGAGCTTGAGGCGCCCCTCGGCAAGCCGGTCAAGTACTAGCGCACTGGCGGCTATCGCTAGTCCAAGCAGCGCGCTATAAGCGCCGACCATTGCCGGGAACACCGTGAACCGGTTTGCTGAAAGGTAGGAATCGAGACGAGCGGGACCGACGATGACCTCCGATACTGCAATCAAGGCGACCGTGGCAAGAAGACACAACCGTCGCTCATAGATCAGGAAGCGCTTGCTCCAACACTCTCCGAGCCCGCGCAAGACCGCGTCCTAGTTGGCGCTTGTCACGCTCGCCGCCCGGATCAGGTCGTCCTTGAGATCCAGGTATGCGCGCTCGATCGCTTCGTAAGCAGAGCCATGATCCAGACCGCGCGCGCGGCCAGGCCGCTTGGCGATCTGCTGCTCGCTGATGAGATGATCGTCGAGGATGTTCAGGCTGTGTGAGCCGCCACCTCCCGCCGGCACAGCATCCACGATGAAGCGATCGGCAATCGACGTGATGTCCTTGCGCGCGGCCAGCTTCTTGACACGATTGAAAAGAGGGCTGCCGAGCGTTGTGCCACGCGTGTAGGGCTTTACCCGCAGCGTCATTTCCACCTCTTCGGCGGTTCCGAGCTTTGCTTGGGCGCGAAACGCCGCACCCAGACTTTTGTTGCTCTGTTCGATGGCATCGAGCTCCGATCTGCGCACACGGATGGTCATCGCCCTGATACCCGCGTACCCGTCCAGCAGCTTCGCCACGTCCTGATGAACGAGCGGCTCGAACTCCACTTCCTGTGCCATGGGTCCGCCCTTCGCCGCAAGGTACCGACCAAAGCTTGGGAGCCTCGGCCCGTAAAAATTGAAGTCGCACCCGACGATGTTGCGAGCAAAGCAGCGGATGTGTATCTGCTCGATTAGGCCTGCCGAAGCGTTCAATGAGAGGTCCTTCTCTACGCCCCCTTCCTCTACCGACGGCAGACCTTCACGACGCACGACCGCGAGCCGAGCCCGCGCAGGATTTGCTGCCCTCTCCGGCCAGCAGCAAAGAAGGCGTTCGCCATCCTGCATATATCTACCGTTCAAGCTGAATGCCAAGCCGTCGATGTGTGCGAGGGGAGCACGCGGTTCGAACTTGACAAGCTGACCCTTGCTCTTGGGCACGACGGCACGATAGAAGTGAATCCGTCTCGTGACGGTGCTTGATGATCGTCTGGGTGGCATCTGGATCGTTGGGAATCCTAGTTGAGTTCGCCCAACCTCTGCCGTTCACACGAGCACAACACGCTTGCACGTATTGTTAGTACAGTGCCGACTCTTGGATCAGTCCGTGGCAAGGACCGGAGGGACAGATGCCCGAACCGCAGCTCAAACTCGACAACATCCAGGGAAACATACTCGCCGGTTTCAACAAGGACTACGAGTGTTTCCTGTTCGTGGACTTTCCCGCCGAAAGTGATCCCAAGGGCTGGTTGGGAGAGATCGCGCCCGACGTTGCATCCACCGAAGAGGTGGACGCTTTCAACAAGCTGTTCAAGAGCGTAAGCGCGCGGCGCAACGGCAAAGAGGGCACAGTCAAGGCGACTTGGATGAACTTGGCGTTGAGCGCCAGCGGACTGACGAACCTCGGCGTCGCGCCGAGCGACATCGCGGCATTCTCAAACTCCTTCCGCGCCGGCATGAAGGCGCAGACCACGGCGATCGGCGACGTGGGCGTCAACTCGCCCGAACATTGGGTCAAGCCGTTCGGCTCGACCGACATTCACGCTGTCGTGATCCTCGCCTCCGACTCTGCCTCCGATCTCGATGCCGCCGCCCTGCATCACATCGAGCGGCTGGGCGATCACGACTTGCGGCTGCTCTTCAAGCAGGACGGCAAAGTCCGGACCGACCTGCCGGGACACGAGCACTTCGGCTTCAAGGACGGCATCTCCCAGCCCGGCATACGCGGGTTTACAGAACCCAACTCCAGCAACCCCGACGAAGGGCAGCCCGGCCAGGACCGTCTCTGGCCCGGAGAGTTCGTGCTCGGCTATCCCACACAGCAGAAACCGCCGGCGCCTCCCACACCCTTGCCTCAGCCACCCAACTACGAAACGCCCCCGGGGACCACGCCGGCGCAACCTACGACCTCGACCACGCTCGCCGAACCTGGACCCGAAGCCGTCAACGGGCCCGCGTGGGCGGCGGATGGCTCATACCTTGTCTTCCGTCGCTTGCGCCAGGACGTGGCCCGCTTCAACGCGTTCGTCGACGAAACCGCGACCGTCGAGCACATCTCACCCGATCTCCTGGGCGCGAAGCTTGTGGGGCGCTACAAGAGCGGCTGCCCGCTTGAGCGCACCAAGGACGAGCCAGCAGACCTCGATCCCCAGATCGCCGATCCCTCGCTTGCCGACCCCTCGCTTCTCTCCGAAGCGAAGATCAACAACCTCGAGTACGGCAGCGACACAGACGGCGCGATCGTTCCCCGCGCGGCGCACATCCGCAAGACCTATCCGCGCGATGAGGCCACGCCCGGCGGCGGCGAGGCCGACACGCAGACCCACCGGCTGCTGCGCCGCGGCATTCCCTACGGCGAGCCATATGACAGCGGCGCGCAAACCGGCTCGCCACAAGCCGGCGACTCGAGCTTTCCCCACGACCGCGGCCTGCTGTTCCTCTGCTATCAGCGCTCTATCGAGGACCAGTTCGAACTCGTGCAGAGCCTGTGGGTCAACAGTCCCCGGTTCCCCGAGGAAGGCGACGGCGAAGACCCAATCATCGCCCAGGCCAGCGAAACCCGTGCCCTCCACGCGCCCAATCTCAGCCGACCACTGAGCATTCCCCAATTCGTCACGACGACCGGCGGGGAGTATTTCTTCGCGCCCTCGATCTCGGCGCTCGGCACACTCGCAGCGCAATAGCATCGGGCCAACCCCGCCGGACTGCCCCCAGCCGGTCGCCCAGCTGGCAGTCGAGAACTTTTCAAACTAGACGATGGGTGATAGCTCGCCGCTGGAACGCCCCGACTTGGGCGCGCCCTGCAACCTTTATCCCCGCCTTACAGGTATGTAGGATGGTGTCGGCTATGGTTATGACTATGGTTTTGCTTCTGGTTTGCACCGCAAGACGTTGACGACTATTCAGACGGAGATATACCCGACTGCGCCGCTCGCGATGGTGGTGTTCGAATTGCGCATCCCGCACACGCTGAGCCTGGCCGACCGACCGGCCCAGACCCAAGTGTGGGAGGTGCTCAAGCAGCGCGTGCCGATCACCCAGCCCGAGCCGGCTGTGCAGGTGACGTTGGGCGCTCCGGGGATGATGCAGACTCAGCAAGGACCGCTGCGGATGCTCGACCGTGGACGCACGCTCAGCGTGGTGGTAGGCGCCGAGGTGGTGGTCGTGGAGAGCACCGGCTATCGCTGCTTCGAGGAGTTCCGCGAGTTCTTGGGGAGCGTGTTGGCAGCGCTACCGTCCGAGCAGATCGCGGGCTTCGGGCGAATTGGGTTGCGCTACATCAACGAAATTCGTGTCCCCGGCGTGACGCTGCCCCAGAAGTGGGAGGGCTTTATCGCCCCGGCGCTGCTTGCGGGCACACAGCTTGTGCCGTCCGAACTGACCGCACAAGGCGGGCGGGCGGAGGTCGAGTATCTCGGCGAGGGCGGAATGCGCGTGACGATGCGCTATGGCTCGACCAGCGGACGCCTCGTGAACGCCGAGGGGCCTATGCGCACGCGCACGCGCACGAATGGCCCGCTGTTCTTCGTCGATCTCGACAGTTATTGGGAAAACCCACCGGACTGCGACCTACCCGAGTTCTCCAGCGAGGCGATACTCGCTCAGACGACCCGCCTGCGAGAGCCGATCCATGAGCTCTTCGAGGCCTCGATCACCGGGCGCACGCGCGACATCTTTAGAAAGGAGCCGAAATGACCCCCGATCCGACGGGCACAGGCACGGGCATGATCACCGAGCTACCGCAGACGCCCACCACCTATGACAGTCTCGCCCATCAGGCCGCCGCCGTGCGCGACGAGGTGAAGGTCACCACCGAGGATGTCCAGGATCTGCACGGAGAGCTACAGAGCAAGGTTTTGGACGAGCGCACAGCCGCTGTCGCGCACGGCGAGCCGAGCGAGCTGCTGGACACGCTGGCCACCGAGTGGGGGCTGTCGTGGACGCTGGTCGCGCAGCTTCTCGACGTCAGCCAGACCTCGGTTCGCAAGTGGCGGCGCAGCGAGTCGATGACGCCCGAGAATCGCCGCGCGGTGGCGCGGCTGGTGGCTTTCTTGGAGATGCTTCGCGACGACTACCCCACGATCTGCGACCACGCCTCCTGGCTTGAGATGCGCATCTCCGAGGAGTCGACGCTGACTCCGACGGACTTGTACGCGAAGGGTCGTGTGGAGCTCTTGTTCGATTTGGCTGCACTGTGGTGCACCCCACAGGAGGTGCTGTCTGCGTTTGACCCCGACTGGCATTCCAAGCACGGCGTGGAGAGCGGTTTTGAGATCGTGAAGGGCCCCGACGGGATGCCGTCGATCATTCTCCAAGACAGAAGCTAAGCACGCGAGTGCTGGACTCGCCGACCGAGCCTCAGGAGATCTATCTCGCTCGCGGGGAGGAGGTGGACGCCTATCGTCCTGTCTGCCAAGGCGATGTGTTCCTGGACGTCGAGATCCCCGGCCTGGAGCCAAGTCACGGGGCGATGGTGATCGCCCACCCCTGCACGATGCGGGCCGGGCCGCGGCTGCGGCCGAAGGTGACCGTGATCCCGGTCGCGGAGCACCCCGGCGTGGCGCTTGGAAGGTGGGCAACACAGCATCTCAGGGTGTTCCCGCTGCCGGCACTCGACTCTGATCAGCCGGATCGCCATTATGCGGCAAGGTTCGACGAATTCGGGACCGTGCCTACGGAGACGCTGCAGCTCGACAAGCGTACGGCGATCCTCTCCCAGCGCGGGATGTTGCTGTTGCAACAGCGCTTCATTCATAGCCTCAGTCGCGCAGAGATCCCGCTGAGCATGTTGCTCAAGGCATCTGCGGCTGTCCTTGAGGAGCTTGAATTGCAGGAGAACTGGAACCTCGCTTTCGTGGCGCCCGAGGCGCAGGACGGGAGCGACCTGCTGGAGCGCCTGGAGGCCGAGGCGCACGCGTTCGACGATCTACTCAGCGCAGCCGAGCAGGACGCGACGCTGCGCGATCGCCTACAGGTGCCCGAGGCGCGCGCCGAAGTCAGACGCGCCGTGAACGAAGCGATTCGCGAGCGACAGACGGAGCGCTTCAATGAGTGATGCCTTCAATCCGATTACTCCCCGCGTGGGCCAGCGCGTGAGAGTGGATCTCTCCGGCATGCAGCTCCCACACCGGATCCTCGAGCCAGGCGTGGTCGTAGTCGGCACCGTCACGCACGTAGATCCCGCGACTCGGCGTTTGACGATCCGGCTGGACATTTCCGTAGATGGCTACAACCTCGTGACGGCCGACCCTGGCCGCATCCTGGCCATCAGCTAGGACTGCTGGCTTCAGCTCGACGGTGCGCTGCTGGTTTAGATCGATTCGGTAGGTCTCGACCATGATTAACGCCTCTACGCTCGACCGCTGCCAACGACTCCCTCCGAGCTGGCATGTGGATGGGATTTATTGGGCGTGCCCATAGGTGCCAGAAGGCTTCTACCACGTTCGCGTCACCCGGTCCCTAGTACCACCTCGCCCACACCTCGAATTCGGGTTCGGGGCCGAGACCGAGACGGCCCCGAACCCTCCGCCCCGCCTCAAAGCTCGCTCGTACCAAGAACAGCGCAGTTACCCCTCAACGCCCTCACGACGCGATGCAGACTATACGCACCGTGGTGCTGTGACGCCAATCTCCCTCTCGGAGAAATGTTAAGAGTAAGCATCTCAAATGAGCTGAGCCGTCCTGAGTTTCACTTTCAGCCGCCGCCTCTTGTGGTCTTGTTCTGTGCTGCGTACGTTCAAACGCATGCAGACGACTCACAAGGTGCAGGGCGGCGACGCAGGTAAATACGCGACCTATCTGACCTCGACATCTGAACGGGGCGACTACTACATCGATCCGGCCGATGAGAGCGGAGAGGGCGCCGCCGGCGAATGGCACGGCGACCCGGTCGTGCTCGCATCGCTTGGGCTCTCGCCTGACAGCGTCGTGCAGCGCGATCAGCTCCTCTTCGTGATGAACGGTCAGGCCCCGGGCGACGGTCGTGAGATTAGGGCCGTCGGCGGCGACGGCACGAGGGTCGCTGGGATCGATATGAGCTTCAGCCCACCCAAGGACGTATCTGCTCTGTGGGCCGCGTCCTCGTCTGAGTATCGCGAGCGGATCGAGGCGGCGCACAAGGATGCCGTCGCAAGCGCAATGGCCCACCTCGAGCGCGACGTGGAGCTGGTCCGTGTGCGCGAAGCGGGCGAGCTGAAATGGCAGACCGCGAAAGGCGTCGTGGCGGCCAAGTTCATGCACAACGCGAGCCGACTTACGGCGACCCAGGAGAAAGACGGGGTGCCCGACCCGCAACTGCACACCCATGTTGTCGTATTCGTCGCTGAGCGCCACGACGGCAAATTCGCTGCCGTCGATTCTCGCCAGGTCTTTCTGAGCGCGCGCGAGAACGGGGCTTGGTACCGGTCGGTGCTCGCGCAGAACCTCCAAGAGCTTGGGGTACAGATCGAACGCGGCACCGGCAAAGACGAACGCTACTTCCAGGTCAAAGGCATCCCAAAAGAGTTGGCTGAGCGCTGGTCAACCCGCACCAGCCAGATCCGCCAAGCAGCGCGGGACTTCAGGACACAGTACGGGCGGGAGCCAAATGCGCGTGAGCTGGCGGAGCTGACGACCGGCACCCGCGGCACCAAGTCATCGCTCGCCGCCGAGAAAGTAGACGCGGCCTGGCGGGAGATGGCCGCCGAGCACGGCCTCACCCAGACCACGCTCACAGCCTCTTCAACACTCCCGACCAGACGTCCCTCAGCGAGCGCTCCGAGGGTCTACCTGCGGGTTTCTCATATGAGCTTGTCGAGCGAGTGACCGCGAAAAGCTCGATGGTCAGCGAGCGCGAACTCTATGCCACCGCCTACGAGCTATCAGCGGGGGTGTGTCATCCAAGCGAAGCCCAAACCGTCGTGAAGGATCTCGCGCGCTCGGGCGAGCTGATCCAACTCCAAGGCGGCAAGTGGACAACCAGACAGCTACGCGACCGCGAGCAGCAGACGATCGCGACCGTCAAGCAACGGGCGGACGAGCGGGCGGCCCCGGTGAGCGACCAGTCTCTTCGCGCTGCCGAACGAGAGGTGGCGCGCGAGATCGGCGGACCCCTCAGCAAAGAGCAACAAGAGGCACTACAGACCATCACCGGCAAGGGCGGCATCACAACCCTGATCGGCCAGGCCGGAACCGGCAAGGCCGTCGTCCTTCAAGCCGCAACGAACGCGTGGCAGAAGGACGGCTACAACGTGATCGGCACCGCCATAGCCGGCGCGACCGCCGAGCGCCTCGGAGCCGACACCAAGACCAACCAATCCATGACAACCAACGAACTGCTCGCCCGCGAGAACAGCGGCATAGTCAACCTCGACAAGAACACCGTCGTGGTAATGGACGAGGCCGCCATGGCCGACACCAACCGTCTCTCCCATCTCGTGGAGCGGACCACTGAGAAGGAATCAAA
The DNA here is from genome assembly GCA_963844095.1 of uncultured Solirubrobacterales bacterium. Taxonomy (GTDB): domain Bacteria; phylum Actinomycetota; class Thermoleophilia; order Solirubrobacterales; family Solirubrobacteraceae; genus Palsa-744. The sequence continues at coordinate 290,972 of CAWJND010000005.1, read as the reverse complement.
GCTCGTGCTCGCCGGTGACAGCGCGCAACTCTCTCCGATCGGTGCTGGGGGATTGTTCGATCACATTGTCCTGAGTCAAGCTTTCTGAGACGGTCTTTGGTTGGGTGTTGGCTTTGGCCCGAGATCAAGGAGATGACTGGATGGCACGACCCTCGAAGTTCGGCCTGGAGAAGAAGCAGCAGATCGTCCTGAGCGTGCTCAGGGGAGAGATGAGTCTTGCTGAGGCGGCTCGTCGTCATGCGGCTTCGGAGACGTCTGTCGCGAAGTGGCGCGACCTGTTCGTAGAGGGCGGCGTAGCCGCGCTGAAGAACGGGTCGCGCGCGGCTCCGTCGGGGAGGGAGGCTCAGCTCGAGCACGAGCTGGCTGATCTAACGCATGCTCTGGGTGAGGCGCACGTCGAGCTGCGGATCCTCAAGCGCGGCGGGGTAGCGGGTTTCGCCACGAGGAGCTGGAGATGATGCGCCAGCAAGCCGGGCTCAGCGTGACCCGGTTCTGCGAGCTCGTCGCGATCCCACGCGCGACGTGGTACCGCCACGCCCGGAGGGCAAGGGAGGGCTTGCCGGCCCGAGGGCCATGGCCGGCACCGGTTCGCGATCAAATTGAGCAGCCCGCGGCGCAGCTCGCGCTGGAGTGGCCCGCGTGGGGGCACCGCAAGATCCACGCCCTGCTGGCCGTGGACGGCTTCCATGCCTCCCAGGCGACCGTGCGCCGCGCGCTCGCCCGGCGCGGACTGTTGCAGCCGGTCGGCTATCAGCGCGCGAGCGCAGGGAGCTCGCGAAGGCACGCAAGGCTGCGTTCGTGGAGCCGCCGACGCGACGCAACCGCGTCTGGCAGACCGACTTCTCAGAGCTCGAGACCTCCGGCGGCGGGACCTGGCAGATGAGCGGTGTCGTCGACTACGTCGCCAAGCTCGTGCTCTGCTGCCCAGTCACCACGACGAAGACCTGGCGGGACGCCGTCGCGGCCCTGGAGGACGCCCGCAGCGCCGCCCAGGATCTGCTTGGCGTCTCGCTGCTGGAAGACTGCACATGCCCCGACACGGGTGCGCTGATGCCGGTGATCGTCGTCTCTGACAATGGGCCGTGCTACCGAGCCGTCGGGTTCGCGCGCTACATCGCCTCGCGACCCGAGCTCTCGCACGTTCGCACGCGGCATCGATCGCCTGGGACCAACGGCGTAATCGAGCGCTTCTACGAGTCGATCAAGTACGAGCACCTCTACCGACACGAGATCGAGGACGGCCCAGCGCTCGCCGAGCACGTCGATGGCTACCTCGACGTCTACAACCACAGGCGCCCGCACGAGGCGCTCCAGTTTGCCCTGCCCATCGACCGCTACACCGCAGTCCCGACCCCCGAAAACACCACCGAAACCACACCCAAAACCAAAGAATCCGTCTCAATTACTTGACACGGGACAGGTCGCTGTCACCGAGACCGGGAGAAGGGTCGTGTTGGACGTGGAGCGTTGGGCCGAGTTGCGTCGGGAGCATTTTGTTCGTGGGGTGTCGATCAAGGAGCTTGCGCGTCGGACGGGTTTGGCGCGCAACACGATCAGGGCGGCGTTGCGCTCGGAGGCGCCACCGGCCTATGAGCGTTCGCGGGCGCCGTCGAAGCTCGACCCGTTCAAGGAGGAGATCCACGATTTGTTGCGCGGGGACCCGAAGCTGCCCGGGGTGAGAGTCCGTGAGCTGATCGAACCGCTCGGGTTCTATGGCGGCAAGACGATCGTCGATGATTATTTGCGGGAGGTCCGCCCGCTGTTTGCGCGGACGCGGACGCATCAACGGACGGTTTATCGGCCGGGAGAGATCTGTCAGTGGGATCTTTGGGAGACCTCGGAGCATGTTCCCGTCGGTTATGGCCAGACCCGTCGCGCGTGGGTCGTGATCGCTTGTTTGGGCTATTCCCGCATGGGTGCCGGCGCGTTGATCTTCAGCAAGGAAGCACCGGACGTGCTTTGGGGGATGGGCCGTTGTTTGTGGTCGCTCGGCTCGCTCGCGAAACTGATGGTCTGGGATCGAGAGGGGTGCCTTCACGCCGGCCGGGGCCGTCCCACCGATGCTTATGCCGGTTTCTGTGGACAATTGTTGCTCGACTGGTATTTCTGTGAAGCCAAAGACCCGCAGGCCAAGGGCGTCGTCGAGCGGCTGCAGGGATATCTGGAGACGAACTTCGAGCCCGGGCGACGCTTCGCGAACCAACTCGATTTTCAGTTGCAGCTCGACGCGTGGTTTGAGAAGGCCAACGCGCGGACGCACCGGGCGCTCAAAGCCCGTCCGATCGACCGGCTCGCAGAGGAGCGTGGGGCGATGCGGCCACTACCGGAGAAGCCGCCTGATGTCAACCGACATTGGATGCTGCGGGTGGCCCCCGACCCGTATTTGCGCCTCGACACTAACGACTATTCGCTTGATCCCGGTCTTGTTGGCCGGCGAGTCGAAATCCACGCCACCCAACACGAGATCACTGCCATCGCGTTGGACAGTGGCGAGATTGCCTGCCGTCACGAGCGGAGCTTTGCCAAGCACCGCACGATCACAGCGTTGGAGCACGCCAGGACGCTCAGAGAGCGCCGCGGAGAACACGGCGAGCCTGAGAGCGGGTCCTTTGTTCAGCAGCGCGCATTGACCGTTTACGACCAATTGATCGCGTGAGCAACGCCACCTCAGAGCTCGCCCACCTCTTCCGGGCGATGAAGTCGCCGGCGGCAGCCAAAGCGCTGCCGAAGCTCGCCGAGCGCGCTCGCGCCGAGGAGTGGAGCTATGAGCGCTTCGCTCAGGCACTGCTATCGACCGAGACCTCGGCACGCGAGGCTCACGGCGGGGAGGCCCGCATCCGTGCCTCGAAATTCCCGGCCCGCAAGACGCTCGAGGAGTTCGACTTCACCTTTCAACGATCGGTGAAGAAGCAGGTGATCGAGCATCTCGGCCAACTCGACTTCCTCCACGGCAAGGAGAACGTGATCCTCCTCGGCCCGCCAGGCACCGGCAAGACACACCTCGCGATCGCACTATCCATCAGAGCCTGCCTGGCCGGCCAACGAGTCCTGTTCCGCACCGCCACCGAATGGGTCGCCCTCCTCGCAGACGCCCAACGCCAAGGCCACCTCGATGACGAGCTGCGACGATTGGAGCGCTACCCGCTCTTGGTCTGCGACGAGGTCGGCTACATCCCATTCGATCCGCAAGCCGCGAACCTCATGTTCATGCTCGTCTCCAGCCGCTACGAGCACGCCAGCCTCATCGTCACCTCCAACAAGCCCTTCAGCGCATGGGGCGAAATCTTTGGCGACGACGCCACCGCCGCCGCCATGATCGACAGACTCGTCCACCACGCCGAGATCCTCTCCCTGAAGGGCGACAGCTACCGCCTAAAGAACCACGATCTCGGACCTCCACCAGCCGAGCCCACAGCCGACTGAACCAGCCCCAACCCACCACGAGGGGGGTCAGTTTTCAACCGGCGCTACAGGGTCAATTTTCAACCGGCCTTGACAAATTGACATTCGACCAACAACGAAAGGATGGGCAAGATGCGAACCCTGACAGTGATCCCCCAACCGAGGGGGCAGCGCAAACGCTTCAAAGACATACGCTCAGGCATAACCGCGGCGGGGAAGGTCAACAACACCAAGAGCGGAGCGCCATCGCCGATAAGCCTTCAAAGACACCCCAGGCCACACACCCACCAGAAGTTCAGCGGGCGCATCGGCAAAAACATCCGTCGAGCCTTCACACCCCTAATCGACGCCAAGGCCGCAAGCCTCCTCCTCGGCGTTCCCTACACCTGGCTACTCGCCCAAGCCCGCGCCGGCAAGATTCCCCACCACCGCCTCGGCCACTACGTCCGTTTCGACCCTAACGACCTGCACGAGTGGCTGCGCGAGACAAGGGGCGACGAGCCAAGCATCGGCCGTCATGAGCGATAAGCGATCAGAAGCACGATGGTTGCGGCGTCATCGGCGCCATGAGCGCCACACATCTAGGCAGCCACATCCCACAGCCGAGAGAGCTTGGCCGCCGCGTCGGGGTCTGGCGCGTAATGCAAGTAACGCTCGGTAGTGGTGATATGGCGATGGCCCATCATGCGCTGGACCTCATAGATGTTGAAAACGCGGATCGCCTGCGTGCCGAATGAATGACGCAGGTCATGAAAGGAAATGCGCGGCAAGCCCGCCCGCTCAGCAGCTTTGATGTAGCGACGGTAAAGATTGCTCCCGCAGATCGGCTCCCCCGGCTTAGATGGATGCTCGAAGACAAACGCATCAAGTGGCCGACCCTTGCAGAATGGCTCTAGCGCGGCACGCACTTTCTCGCTCATCGGCACGGAGCGCACCAGCCTGCCCTTGTTGCCCGCGTGACCGCCGGCGGTCGTATAGCCGTCCTCGATGCGCACGACTCCCACACCGAAATCGACGTTGCCTACCTTCAAGGCACGAATTTCGCTCAGCCTCGGACCCGCCTCGGTAGCCAACGTAAATATCGCCTTGTCTTCGGGCGAGCGTCCCTCTGCGACGAGCTTGCTGACCTGCTCAGGCGTATAGAAACGCAGCTTGCCCTCGCTCTCGGGCTTACTGCCACTCCACGCCCAAACGAGCGCCGGACTGGTTGGGTGCGTCCCGAACACCCCGCGCACAACGCGCCGATAATGGTTGAGCGTATCCGGCTTGCGCTTAGCATCGAGCAATTCTCTACGGACGGAGAGGATGTCATCGGCGGTGAACGTGTCGAGCGGCCGGTCGGCCCAGGTCATGCCCGAACGCCACGGCCTTTCCGCGAGACGTTTCCCGATCCGCTCGTAGTCGTGGAGAGTGGAACCGCGCAATCCCTTCTCCTCTTCGCAGCGGCGTACGAAGGCGGCAAGTGCAGAGCGGAAGGGTCGTCGTCCATCGAGCGTGTCGTGCGAATGCTCAGCGGCAAACGACTCTGCCTTGACCAACGCATCGGCCTCACTCAGATAGCCAGTAGCCGGCCGGCCTTTCTTCACCCAGGCCAGCCCAAGCACGCTACAGCTGTCCTTACCGGATGGCAGCCGATAGCGCATGATCCACACCGGCTCGGGTCGCGGGCGACCCTTGTACATCTTTGAGAGCGTGACTCTCACATAAGCTTGCTTGCCAGACTGCATCCAGATCTCCGTTTCTGAAACCAAGACCGGAACGCTCCTCTGGCGTGCCGATCAGTGCCCTAAGGACGACGGCCAGCGCGATACGCGGCCTTGTTTGTAGACGCCATTATAGGTGAGCCTCCGGACGGAAGGCTCCCCAAAGGCTCCCCAAATTGACGAATTTTCAGCTCATTTCAGGATGCTTCAGGAACCCAAGAACGGCTTATCTAAGCCAAAATCCATTGGCTAGCACGCTCTGCAAAGCCGTCCACACCGGTTCGATTCCGGTCGTCGCCTTTTAGCCCGATCTGGAGATCTTCCGCGACCTAGAACATTTATTCGCACGCCGAGAACGCTCAACAGATTCGTGACGGTTTTCCGAGGAAGGTTCGCGTCGCAGGCTGCCCTCCCGAGTGCGCGAGCCTATCTGACTACCCGGCATCGCGTCAACGACCATCGGTCCTTGCCACGCGGGCGGAGTCGCAACCTTTCGTCCTCGGCTGAGCAGGCGGCAAGAGATGGCTGCGTGATGCCAATACCCCGCTCGGTGTCAGTGTCAGGGTGCGTTGAGGGCCCGCTCGCGCTGGTATCGGCGCCAGATGCCTCGCGCGCTCACAACTCCAGCAATGAGAAGTACGAGCGGCACGAGTACCGCGGCCAGGATCAGAATCGCAATGACGACGACGAGCAGTATCTGACCTGCGTCGTGAAGGCCTTTGTGGAGAGTGAGTCCTTCACTACCGGCGTGTGTGTCGCCGATGATGCTCACTTCGACTTCGGATGTGCTCGCACGCGCCGAGATCGAGTTCACGGAGGATTGTGCTCGGACGATCGCCGCGCGGGACGCTGCCAGGCGAGCGTGCAGACTGTCGATATGCGCTTCGGTGCTCGCTGCCGCGAGTGCACGCAGCAACGCTCGCTGTTCAGCTTCGGCATCGCTCAATTGTCGGTGCGCGGCGTTATAGGCACCGGTGATGTCCTGTAGCGACTGGTTCTCCGCGCGAACCGGAGCCAGACGCGCGATCGCTGCCAGTGCGGCGGCGAGTCGCGTGCTGGGCAGCCTGAGCGCGAGCGCGGCTTCGCTGGCTCCCTGCTGCTGAACCTGCACATTGGACGACTGCACGTAGCCGCCATCGTGCACCGTGAGCTGCGCGACCTGGTCGGATGTCGCCTGCAGGTTCTGGGGGCTGCTGTCAAGCGTGATGGACGCAGCGAGCTGCTGCACACGCCCGGGTGCGGAGAACGCGCCGGTAGCGCTCGGGGCCACTGCCGACGCAGACGAACCTTGCGACGTCGCCGAAGGTGCCGGCGTGGAAGAGCGCGACGACGACGCTGCGGCCTTTGGACCACGGGCGCTAGGGCTGAGGGCAGCGCCTGGCGTTCTCTGCGTGGGAGCCGGAGACTCCATAACAGGCGCGGATCCGTGTGATCCCGAGATGAGCAGTGCCGCGACGAGCGCGGCGGCCACAGTCGCGACTGCAGCAAGAGCCGAGCGCCGATGAGATGCGAGTGACCACGAACCGCGCCGATGACGCACAAACCCACCCGGTGGCGAAGCCGACGTCTCACCCGCCGAGATCCGGCGAGGTGACCCGGCGGAATCTTGACTCCGCATTCGCATCTCAGCTTTCCCAGCGCTACTTTCGAGTGCACCACGGCGCTCGAGCTCCTGCGCGAGGCGAACTTCAAACGCGGGGGTCATTGCGGGAGCGAGCGCACGCACGTCATCGCGTAGCTCTCGCCACGCACGCGCGCCTGCGTACTGTGACTCACCGCAGAGCGCAGCTTCCAGCTCCGCGGTCCAAGCCTCTTGGCCAGGCAACGGCTCGTCGGCCGGGAACGGAACGATCCTCATGCCACCTCCTCGTGGCCGGCTTCGGCACAGTGCTTGCGCAACCGCGTGAGCGCACGGTGAAGCCGCGTGCCGGCGTTGGACTCGCTGATGCCCAGGGCACGCGCGAGCTCGCTATTAGAGAGCTGACCGTGAAACTTCAGCAGCACGAGCTCACGCTCGCGAAGCGGCAACGATGCAAGCGCATCGAGCACCGTTGCGCGACGCTCCACATCCTCGAGCGCGTCACCAGAGGTCCGATCGTCCACAAGATTCTCCCCCAGGTCGTAGCTGCTCCTGCGCCTTCTCTGACGCAGCTCATCCAAAGCGGCATTACGGGCGATCGAGAACAACCAGGCCCGCGGGGTGCCGCGCCGGCGATCGAGACGCAAACGCGAACGGTAGAGCCGCTCGAACGCGAGCGCGGTGAGATCCTCAGCCGCCGAGCGATCGCCCAGAAGAGAGATCAGATACCCATGCACATCGGGAGCGCACTCCCTGAAGAGGGCATCAAACGCGGCAGAGTCCAAGACGCCCTGGCGAGAGGTCGCTCCAGTCCGCGACGATGGCTGCTCAGAAGAGGACACGGAAATGCTCATCACCCTAACTACGACGGTGACCGCAATCCATCACAAGCCATCCACGTCGGGTACACGGGGACTGCTATGCGAGTCGGCGGCCTCTTGGGATGAGCAACGTCCCGAGCAAGACCAGCGGGCCGACGATTAGCCCCGCGACCATGTAGAGCGCGAAGCTTCGGCCCTTTCGGGCAGCTACTCGACCGGCGAGATACGCCTGCCCAAAATAGACCGCGAGAACGGCCAGTAGGACGACGAGGTGGATCGGATTGCCCACGAACTGAGTCTTACCCGAGAAAAAGCGCACCTAACGGTCAGCGTTCCGGCGGGACACGTTCCATGAGCGGCGCTCCCATACCGTTCACCCGGTACAAATACTGCCGGTGGACGAAGGTGCGCTTTTCCTTTTCGTCCAGGTGCGAGATGCCCACATCCTCGAGAATGGCCGCACACGTGACAAGCACGAGCACGAACAGCAATATGGCCGCTACGACAAACCGGCGTCGAATCAGGATCCACTCCATCAGCGCCCAACGCTCGGTGCGCTTGACTCGACTGCGATCCCCCATCAGGACTAACGCTGGCAGCTTTCTGAGGTGCACGCCTAGCTGACGATGCTCAGGATGCCAAGGGCGCAGATCCCGACGCCCATCAGTATGTAGATGCCGCGAGCAACAGGGACGTTTGTCTTTGAGATCAGCACGCCAAGCCCCCAGCCCGGGCCGCGTGAGAGCGCTCGCCCTGTAGTCGGTGTTGATCCAAACGGGCCGCCACCCAGAATGCGCCGAGCCCGATGAGCAGAACGAAGATGCCGAGTGCGACGTGGCTGTGGATCTCTCCAACGGCGGCGCCGGCGGCAAGCGCGACCACAACGACGATCGGCGCCCACTTGGTTTGCGGCCACGGGCCCGGGCTGCGCTTTTCGTCTTGCCACATGTAGTACTGCTACCCGCCGCGAGAGCGTGAAAACATGCGTTGGTAACTAGACAACGCATGTCTCTTCAGGTTCGTCGCACTCGCTTCGGGGCGAGGCCCCGAACGGCCTGGTACCCAGGTCAAGGGCTGGTGACGATGACCTTGACGATCTGCTGACCGACGTTTGAGATGTGGTCGGTGTTGTCGTTGGTCCGGAGCGAGAAAGGACCTGTCGTCTGGGGCGTGTAGTTCTTCAGAGTGTCGCCGGCCTCGAAGAACCCTGGAGCGGTCGTGCCGCCCTGACATCCTTCGGAGACGTTGATCGGCGAGCCGCCTATGAAACCGATCAGCGACTCGACCGGAGCATTTTCATCGATCTTCCAGCAGTTTTTGTAGACGGACGGACCGAGGCCGTTCGCGTCGGAGAAGGGGAAGAACTGGGGGTTGCCGCTCCAACTGCCGTCGCTGCGCGTGTCGGTCCACAGGTGCTGCCCAGCGGTTATCGACAAACCCGTCGGCACCCAAGATGCAGTCACCTTCACCGTGACGATCTTTTGGTTGACGATCGTCTGGCCAGCGGAGCTGATCGCGTTCAAGATGCCCGGATCCCTCCATTTTGGCGGCCCCGTCACCGGAGTCGGCCTGCTCGGCCTCGTCACCCCCAGCCGCGCCCTGAGTTCCGGCGAGAGCTTTTCCGCGGTGATGGCTCCGTTGCGGATCTTCACGGCGGTGACGGCGCCCGCGCGGATCTGTCCACTCCCGACGCTGTTGCTCGGCAGCCGCGTTGCTGCGTAGGACGTGCCGCCAAGCGCCACGAACAGCGCGACGAGTCCTATGTGGTGACGCCGGACGTAGGCCAGCACAGGGCGCAGCCTAGCAGGCAGTCTTCCCTAAGATCGTCAATAGAAAGGACAACCAACGAAAGGGTGCGGGCGATGGCCAAGGTTCTATGCGTTCTCTATGACGATCCGATCGACGGCTACCCGCCGAAGTACGCGCGCGACGGCATCCCCCAAATCGATCGCTACCCGGATGGGCAGAGCACGCCGACGCCACAGGCGATCGACTTCACCCCGGGCGAGCTGTTGGGAAGCGTCTCGGGCGAGCTCGGCTTGCGGCGCTTCCTCGAAGAGCGCGGGCACGAACTGGTCGTCACCTCGGACAAGGACGGCGCGGACTCGGTCTTCGAGCGTGAGCTGCCAGACGCGGAGATCGTGATCTCCCAGCCGTTCTGGCCAGCCTACCTGACGGCCGAGCGGATCGCGCGCGCACCGCGACTGAAACTGGCTTTGACGGCCGGGATCGGATCCGATCACGTGGACCTGCAGGCCGCGATCGAGCGTCAAGTCACCGTTGCCGAGGTCACATATTGCAACAGCATCAGCGTCGCCGAGCACGTGGTGATGATGATCCTCGGGCTCGTACGCAACTACCTCCCCTCGCATCAGGTCGTCTTGGACGGGGGCTGGAACATCGCCGACTGCGCCGCGCGCGAGTACGACCTCGAGGGCATGCAGGTCGGCACGGTCGCGGCGGGACGCATCGGCCTGGCGGTGCTGCGTCGGCTGGAGCCTTTCGACGTCGGCCTGCACTACACCGACCGCCATCGTCTCCCAGCGGAGACCGAGCAGGAGCTTGGCGTCACATTCCACGAGAGCGTCGAGTCGCTGGTGCAGGCGTGCGACGTGGTGACGATCAACGCGCCACTTCACCCGGAGACCGAAAACCTCTTCGACGCGGAGCTGATCGGCAAGATGAAGCGCGGCGCCTACCTGATCAACACCGCGCGCGGCAAGATCTGCGATCGCGACGCCGTGGCAAGCGCATGCGCGAGCGGTCAGTTGGCCGGCTACGCGGGCGACGTATGGTTTCCGCAACCGGCGCCGTCAGATCACCCATGGCGCACGATGCCCAACCAGGGCATGACCCCGCACACTTCCGGTACGAGCCTCTCAGCCCAGGCCCGCTATGCGGCAGGCGTGCGCGAGATCCTCGAGTGCTACTTCGAGAACAGGCCGATCCGCGAGGAATACCTGATCGTCGACGGCGGCAAGCTGGCAGGCGCGGGAGCGCACTCCTACAGCGCCGGCAACGCGACGGGCGGGGCGAGCTAGCCGAACGTCCTCGACGGGCGGCTAGCCAGGCGTCCTTGACAAGCGAGCCGGCTAGGCGTCCTCGACGGTGATCCCGAGCTCGTGCGCAAGCGTGCGCGCCAGCTCCATCAGCTGCAAGGGATCGATGATTGCCCCGCGCAGCCCAAGCACGGAGCCTGCAAGCGCAAGCCCCGAGCCACGCATGTCCACGCGCGCGAGCTCGGCCTTGGAGAAGTCTGCTTCCAGGAGCTGACAGCCGGAGAAGACCGTCTCCTTGATTTTGGCTCCCTGGAAGTCGGCTCCGGTGAGCACACAATCCTCGAAGGACACGTGCTCGATCTCGCTGTGGCGAAAATTGACGTAGTCGAGCTTGCAGAGCTTGAAGCGAACGTGCTCGATCTGCGCCTCGGCAAAGTCAAGGCCAGTCAAGCGCGCGTCGCTGAGGAGTGTGCGTCGCAGCCGCGCACCGCCCCAGTCGCCGTTGGCGGCATCGAGCCGCTCGGCGATGACATCGACGAGCTCGACCCCATGCAGCTTGGACTCGCCGAGATCGACGTCGATGAGCTGCGCCCGCAGCCAAACGCCCAGAGCCAGCCTCCAGCTTGGGAGAGGAGACAGAGCAAACCCGCACGTCTTCCAACTCAAACCGTGCGGCAAGCCCATCGAGATCGACCGGTTCGAGCTCCTCGACGACCAGCTCAGGCACCTGCGTGGCACCCATCAGATTCGGTTTCATCGACTGAGACTCCGCTTCGGCTCGAGCCACTTGAGCGTCTCGTCGTCGGGGTCGCCGTCAAGCCGCGCCGTGCCGTCGCCGCGCAGCGCCTCGCGCACGCGTAGGAATTCCGCGACCCGTGCCACATCGTGCACGCGCACTATGTGCGCTCCGGCGCCAACCCCGAATTCGATCGCCGCCAATGTCCCGGCCAGACGTTCCTCCGGCGGGGCGCCGGTCAGCATCCCGATGAAGTACTTACGCGAGACGGCAAGCAGGATCGGGCGATCGAGCCGCAGCAGCTCGCCGAGGCGGCGCAACACCTCGATCGACTCCTGCGGCGTCTTTGCATAGTCGAGACCTGGATCGATGACGATCTGCTCGCGAGCGACGCCCCGGCCCAGGGCCAGTTGCATGCGCTGCTCGAGAAAGGCAAGGATGTCGGCTGTCGCGTCCTCGTAGCCGGGAAAATGCTCCTGCTTCGGAGCAGCGCGCGTGTGCATCACGACGAGCCCCGCGCCTGTGGCGCCGACGACGTCGGCAAGTCGTTCATCCACGAGCCCACCGACGTCGTTGATCAGCGCCGCTCCAGCCGCGATCGCCGCCTCGGCGACGCCGGCCCGCCAGGTGTCGACCGACACGACCAGCTCACGTTCGGCGAGCGCGTGCACCAGCGGCACCAGCCGCTCGATCTCCTGCTCTTCCGGCAACACCGGCGTGTCAGTTCTGCCCGACTGGAGGCCGACGTCGAGGATGTGCGCGCCGGCATCGCTTTGGCGCAACGCGAACTCCACTTGCGCCTCCAAGCCGTCGAGTGCGAGCGGATCGGCCACGGAGTCGCTGCCGATGTTCACTATCCCCATGATCGCCGGCTCCCCGGCACGGAGCTGAAGGGACCTGCCCTTGAGCTGCAGTCTCATAACAGGCTGCCTTTGACGCGGGAAAGCGAGAGCATGTTGGCGAGCATAGTCGCCTGCTCGACAACGTTCGCTTGTGGCATTCGCCCTCGCGCCTACCACTCAACACCCCCTTCTCGCAAACACCCCCTTCTCGCAAACACCCCCTTCTCGCAAACACCCCCTTCTCGCAAACACCCTTCTCGCAACGCTCATCTCAAGAAGAAGCTCTCTCTGCACCCAAATACATCAGCGAGCCCGGGGTGTCGAGCGACTCGCCGGTCTCCAGCAGCGTCTTCAAGGTCGAGAGGATCATCGGCCAGCCACCATATAGCTGTTCGTTGGCACCCTCGCGCAGCTGATCGTGGGTGACCGTCAGCCGGCACGAACTACCGACCGCTTCGATCTCATAGGTGACCCGTGAGGTCGCCTCGCGCTTGACATCCTCGCCCCACAGAGCGTTGAAGCTCTGGACGAGCTTGCGCGGCGGGTCAACCTCCAAGTTCTCGCCTTCCATCAGCAGGTCGGGCGCGTTCGGGCTGCCGGCGGAGTAGGCCGAGCCGGCAGTCCAGTCGGAGGTGACTTTGGCCCCAAACGTGTACTTCCCTCTCATCTCACCATCGGTGAGGGCCTCCCACAGACGCTCGGGTGTCGTCTTGATGTAGATCTCGAATACCTTCTCCATGAGTTTCTCCTCGATGTCGTGCTTGAGCTCGCTCAACGTTGCGGCCCATGGCTCTGAGTACTTGCTCACCCAGCGATCGTGGACGAGCCGGATCGGAACGGGGTTCAAGAAGTGCAGCTTCTCGCGCCCGCGCTTGCGCGCGACGACGAGACCGGCCTGTTCGAGCACCTTCAGGTGCTTCATCACGCCGAAGCGCGTCATCGGCAAGCCTTGCTCGAGCGCACTCAGCGTCTGACCGTCCCGCCGAAACAGCTCGTCGAGCAACTCGCGCCGCGTGGGATCGGCCAGCGCCTTGAACACCTCATCCATGCCGCCGATTATAGGTGACTATTCGGTCACATGTCAAGCCTCCGCGCGAGCCGCGTTTGGCCCGAGGTAGCGCCTCCTTCGCCCCAACGACCATATGTCGCGATTAGACGACCCTCCTGACGGGGAAATATCTCCCGACCATGATCGAAGAAATCTCACCCGGGCTGTTTCACTGGAGCGCTTTTCACGAAGGCATCGAGCACGCTGTGCACAGCAGCTTCGCCCTGGACTCAGGCACGCTGATAGACCCGATGGAGCCGCCTGAGGGCTTGGATGCCGTTGCCGATCTCGGCAGGCCCCAGCGAATCGTGCTCAGCAATCGCCACCACTACCGCCACAGCGCGCTCTACGTCGAGCGCTTCGGCTGCCCCGTGCTTTGCCACAAGGCTGGGCTCGCGCATTTCTCTGAGGATCGCCCGGTTGGGGGCTTCGTTTTCGACGAGCAACTCGCCCACGGTTTGCGCGCTCTGGAGCTTGGCTCGATCTGCGCTGAGGAGACCACGCTGCTTTTGGAAGCGCACGCTGGCGCGTTGTCCTTCGGCGATGGCCTCACACGCGATCGCGACGGCGCACTTGCCTTCATGCCCGACTCGCTGCTAGGCGAGGACCCGGGGCGCGTTCGCGCGGGCCTGCTCAAGAGCTTGCGTCAGATGCTCGACGAGGAGTTCGACACGCTCCTGTTCGCACACAGCGAGCCGGTCATGGGAACGGGAAGAGACCTGCTGAGCGCCTTCCTCGCCCAAGAGCCGGCCGCCCAACCGAGCTGAGCTGTGACAGGGCGCTCGGCCGCCCGTCAAGCCCGCCAGGTCAACTCAAGCTGGGGCCACAACCAGAGAGCTCCGACTGTCAGCCCGCTGGAACTGCCATCGGCTCAGCCGCCTCGGCGCCCATCTCGGCGCCGGTGATCGGCTTGAGCCTGGCCGCGAGCGGCAAGCCGAGCAGCGATACCACCGCCATCGCGATGAACGCCGCCATCGGCTGGTGCACCAGGACCTGTACCAGCAGCGCCACCACAAGCCCGCCCAAGTTGCCCGCCATCCACACGATCGCGCCGGCCGTGCCCGCGGCCGACCCGGCCAAGCGCTCGGTGGCCGTGAGGATCACCGGTAGCGCCGGCAGCAGCATCACGCCCATCGCCACGATCACCACGGCGCGACCCGCAAGCGACGGGATCACTCCGAGCGCCACGCAGCCGACGCAGCCGACGATCACCGCGGCACGCATGAAATTGCGTTCGCTGCCCCGGCTCGCCACGAGCGGCGGCAGCACCGCACAACCGATCACGCCGGCGATCACCATCACGACGAGCAACACGCCAGCCGCCGTTTCCGAGACGCCGGAGGGCTGAAGCAGTGTTTGCAGCCACGTGGCCAGCGCGACGAAGATGCCGAAGCCGACGAACACGAGGCCGCACAACGTACGCATGCTCGGCAGCGCCCACAACGCGCGCGCGGCATTGCCGGCGATCGCGGCGTGCTCGGTGCTCTCGTGGCCGGGACGCCGCAGCGTCACAGCCAGAGCCAGCGCCGGCAACGCGGCCAGCACGGCCTCGACGACCAGCAGCCGCTCGATGTGTCCGTGCCCGCCCAGTGTCGGACCGAGCAAAAGCGCGATCAGCATGCCGACGAAGCCGCCGGCCGAGCCCAGTGAGATGCCAGCCGCGCGCTGCTCGACCGGCAGATACTCCCCCGCGAGCTTGCTCACGGCGCTCAACACCACCGGCTGGGCGACGGCGACCGTGACCTGGCCCGCCATCGCCCAGGCGAACGTGTCGCCGCCCAGGCGCAAGAGCCCACCGGCGGCCACCAGTACTCCACCGCCGGCCAGCACGGGGCGAAACCAGCGGTCGAGCAGGATGCCCGAGGGGATCGCCAGAACGACATAGAGTAGTGGGAAGATCTCCGCCAGCCAGCCCACCGCGCCGACCGAGACGCCATAGTGACGCGCCGTCTCCGTGGTGATCGCGGCATAGGTCAACCACAGCACCTGCGTCGCCGCGCACACAAGCCCGTAGGCGACGATCACGCGCCAACCGCTGGCCCGGCTCACCGTTCAGGCCCCCACACTCGCGAGCGCGCCTTCGAGCGTCTGCTGTGTCTGTGGACCGCGCAACTGAGCACGCAAGCGCCCGGCGCTGTCGATCACGAACGTCACCGGCGGCCCTCCGGTCATCCCGTAGTCGCGCCCGACGTTGCCGTCGGGATCGCGCAGGTTGGGAAACGTCCAGCCGTAGGTGCGGATGAACTTGCGTGCATTGGCAAGCGACAGATCCTCCCAGTTGACCCCGACGAGCGTGGCCTTACCGTGTAGGCCGCGCGCAAAGCGCTCGAGCACGGGCGCCTCGTGTTCGCACGGTTCGCACCAGCTGGCCCAAAAGCTGACGAGCACAGGCCGCCCGCGCAGGGCGGCCAGCGTGACCGCCGAGCCGGAGAGGTGTTCAAGCGGCAGAGACGGCGCCGGGCGCCCGTCGTTCGCTTTGCTGCCGGCGAGCCCGAACACGGTGAAGACCACAAGAGCCGCAACGACAGCGGCGCCGATGATCAATGTGCGCGGGCGGGGCATTGTTTGGCGAAGTTATCACCAGCGACCAGGCACAGATCGACCCGCGCACGGGCGGGCCGATCCGGGGAGGGATGAGGGAGGAACGATGCCCTCAAGTTGAGTGTTGCCTGAAGTGACCTTTGTCAAACACACCGCGGGCGATCCAGCGCGATGTTCAGGGGACGCTTCTGGGGGTGTCAGATCTTCAAAAACGTACTTACGCAAAAGTCTAGGAAAACTTGGGTAGGCACCTAAAGATTAGGTACCAAACTATCTCCTCCCTGTCTAAGTAAGGGGGTGTTAGGCGTGCACAGTGTTTTGAGACACGTTCTACGAGCTGAGCAACGGCTCTACGCGGGCGCCGCCGCGCGTGTCGCGCAATCGCATGGCGTTCTTGACGCTGTACAGATCGGCGTCGGCGCGGGCGATGCACTCGCCCAGGCTTTCTCTTGGCAGCCACTCGCCGATCCCGACCGACCAGGTAACCGGCAGTTCTTCGTCGCGCAGGCGATCCAGGACGGCACTCGCGCCCTCAGGGGTCGTGGCTGGCAACAGCAGCACGAACTCGTCGCCGCCGTGGCGCGCGAGGATGTCGCCAGTGCGCAGACGCTCGCGCCAGGATTTGCCCAGATCGGCCAGCACGCGGTCGCCGACGGTGTGACCGCGCAGGTCGTTGATCTGCTTGAAGCCGTCCAGGTCGAGCATCGCAAGTGTCAGCCGGTTACCGCTGCGCTGGGCGATCGCGTGCTCGCGGACGGCCGCCGCCATGAAGCCGTTGCGATTGAGCAGGCCCGTCAGCGTGTCGGTGTCGGCCTGGCGGCGCAGGCTCTCGCTGAGGCGTCCAAGCACGATGCAGATCGACCAGATCGTGACGGTCACGATCATCCAGTAGATGCCGACGTGCGGCAGCCCGCCGAGCAGCAAGGCGACGCCAAAGGCGACGCTGATCAGCGTGCCCTGCGCGATTACCACGCGGCGCTCGAAGAAATGCGCCGAGTAGATCGCGATCCACGGATAAGAGAACGCGGCGATCATCATGCCGCCGTGCGTGTTCGCATGCGCGACCAGGCCACTGCTCACGAGCGTGCCGCAGGCGGCAAGCAGCTCGAAGCCGAGCACAGGAATGCGCCGCGCCGCCAGCCACACCAGGCAAGCGCCAACCACACCCAGGGCACCGGCGGCCGCGATCAGGCCCACCGGCTCGGTTGAGCTGACTGGGAACAGGATCGCCGCCAGGCAGACGAACGCCTTGAACATGAACAGCAAAGCCAGCGACCAGGCCATCGCCTGGCGGCGCGCCACGACGCGACGCAGCAGCGAGCGCAGCGGCGCCGATCCGCCTCGCGTGAGCGGCAAGCTGGCCTTCGCGGCTTGCGAGAGCGTCTGAGATGGGCCGGTCGACATTGCTTGCTCATCTTTTCGGTTTGGAGGGGCGTGCCCTTGAGCACCCACTCCCGCTGACAACAAACCTTGCCGACCGGGCGCAGCCGGCTGAGCCGCCGCCGACCCCAGCATGCCGACCGGCAGGGAACGCCCGCGACGCTAGGCTGAACAGCTATGAGCTTGTTCAAATCGCGGCACACGAGCATGGTCAGCGCCGACGATGCGCTCCCAGGCCGCGAGCAGCCGCTGCGTGTCGCCGAGCGTCACATCGTGCTCGGCACGCCGATGCAAGGGCCTTTCCCGGAGGGTGTCGAGCAGGCCGTGTTCGGCATGGGCTGCTTCTGGGGCGCAGAGCGCATCTTCTGGCAGGCGCCGGGCGTGTATACGACCGCCGTGGGCTATGCCGGCGGGATCACTCCCAACCCTACCTACGAGGAGGTATGCAGCGGACGCACCGGTCATACCGAGGTGGTGCTGGTCGCGTTCAACTCCGCCACCACCAGCTACCAGGAGATGCTGAGGCTGTTCTGGGAGGGCCACGATCCGACGCAGGGAATGCGCCAGGGCAACGACGTCGGCAGCCAGTACCGCTCGCTGATCCTTTACGAGGACGAGGCCCAGCACGATGCCACGCTAGCCTCCCGCGAGGCCTACCAGCGCATGCTCTCCGCAAGCGGCCATGGCCAGATCACGACCGAAATAGAGCCGGGCGGCACGGTCCACCCGTTCTATTACGCCGAGGATCACCACCAGCAGTACCTGGAGAAGAATCCAGGCGGTTACTGCGGCCTGGGCGGCACGGGCGTGGCCTGCCCCATC
Organism: uncultured Solirubrobacterales bacterium; assembly: GCA_963844095.1. Classification (GTDB taxonomy): domain Bacteria; phylum Actinomycetota; class Thermoleophilia; order Solirubrobacterales; family Solirubrobacteraceae; genus Palsa-744. Next base: position 273,099 of record CAWJND010000005.1, on the reverse strand, counting down.
GGCCTGACCACCCCTTAAGCAGCGCGGCCCGCCAAAGCGGGCCGTGGTCGCACACGATTGATAACCGTCCCCGGAGATTAGCAGGCGAACAGGCGCTAGAGCCTTGCTTAAACGACGCGGCCCGCCGAGGCGGGCCGAGGTGCCGTAGAAGGCTGATAACCGTTGCAGAGGCTAGCAGACGGACGGGCGACAGAACGCGACGGCGACTAACTCGTCTCGGCGCATGATTGTGGCTACCTGCTCGTGTCGCCCGACCAATTGGCGGAAGGTGTGGGAATCGAACCCATCCGAAGGATCGCTCCGGAAGAATGGTTATCAACCCTCTACGGCGGCCACGCCGTTGCACCTTCCTGCACTGCATTGTATTCAACGGTCGGACGGTATTCGGCCCACAACGACCGCGACCCCGCCGAAGCGGGGTCGCGGGTTGTCATCGTGACTGACCAGAAGACCGGGTGGGCGCGCACAGAGGAGACACGCCCAACCCGATCCGCCGTTTGTTATGCCGCGCTGCCCGCCGGGGTCGGCTGGAATGACGGCGCGTGCGGTCCACCGAGCGTCGGCACGTCCGAGGGGTAGACCTCGTTGCCGTGGATCGCATGATCGCCGATCTCCAGCTCCTCGTCGGAGAGTCGTAGCGGCAGGAATATGCCGACCAGCTTCAGCAGGATGAACGTCATCGTCCCGCTGAACAGGATCACCCACAGACCAGCCTCAGCCTGCCAGCGCAACAGCGTCCAGCTGCCGTTCACCAGCAGCCCTGAGACACCTGGCAGGTTGGTCGCACCGGTCTTCGTCACGCCGATGTACTCGACGACGTTGGAGTTCGCGAGAAGCCCAACCAGCAGGCCACCGCAGAGGCCGGCGATACCGTGGGTATAGATCACCCCCAGCGTGTCGTCCACGTGCCTGAACACTGGAGCACGCGAGAGGAAGCGAATCGCCATCCACACGATCGTGGAGGCCACCACGCCGATGATGATCGCTCCGTAGCCGTTCACGAAGCCGGCGGCGGGCGTGATGCCCACCAACCCCGTGATCATGCCGTTGACCGAGCCAAGCAGCGACGGCTTGTCGCGGAAGATGTAGTCCCACGCGATCCACACGAGCATCGCCACAGCGGTGCAGAGGTTCGTGTTGAGAACCGCTGCCGAGGCATTGGCACCTGCGTAGTAGGAGTCTCCACCGTTGAAGCCATTCCAGCCGAGCCACAGCAGCCCAGCGCCCGCGGCAACCATCAACAGGTTGTTCGGGGCGTCGACCTCTCTGTCTCTTTGCAATCGCGGTCCTATGACCGCCGCCGCAACGAAGCCCGAGATTCCGGCCGCGAGGTGGATGACGTAACCGCCTGAATAGTCAAGTGCTCCGTGGGCCGCGAAGTAGCCGCCGCCCCAGATCAGGAACGCGTTGACCGTGTACACGAACGTGATCCACAGCAGCACGAACGGGATCCACGCCTTGAAGCTGATGCGGCCCAAGACCGAGCCGAGCATCAGGATCGGCGTGATCGCCGCGAATACGAACTGGAAGTACACGAGCGAGGACTCAGGGAAATGGAACGGTGGCCCCGTCGTAATCGATGGGATCAGCGCCTGCCCCTCCTCGGCGGCATGGCCGAGCACGGCGCCAGGTTCACCCCAGCCTGTGCCCAGGAAGCCTTTCGTGCCGAAGATGCCCCCACCGCTATGCGCAATCGGGCTGCCAAAGCCCATCTTGAAGGCCCACAGGCACCACGCCACCATTACGAGACAGAACGCCACGAACGTGAGCATCATGCTGTTGACCGACCAGCGCTTCTGCATGACCCCGCCGTACAGGATGGCGAGACCGGGAAGGCTCATCAGCCCGACGAACGTAGCCGCTGTCATCTGCCATGCGTTGTCGCCGGGGCTGAGCCAGGATTCGTATGAGAGCCATTCGGCTGTCGCCAAGATGGACAATATGCCTCCGTTTCCTACCGTTGTAGATACGGCAAGCCGCCGCCCGCACCCGCGGTGACGACTCGCCTCTTTAGCTCCGCTTATGAAACCGGCACGGGCGCTACACGGCTAGGGACACGGTGGCCAACAGTTGACCGATGCGTTTCGACATTTGTATAGACGGCCCGCAGCGGCGGGGCTTTGTGGTCGCCTGCGGGCCACTCGCCCTGGGCGCAAGACCTAAGAAACCGACGATGCCCCCCCGCGCGCGCGGGGCATCGCGCTTATTCAAATGGATAGCCGGCGCGGCGGCAGGCCTGCTTCAGCGGCTGCGCGATCTCCTTCGAGGCCTGTGGGGCGGCGCACAGGGTCCTGGCGCGCGTGCCACAGGCATGCATCCGGGCCGCACCAAGGGTGCTGGCAAACGTTATGTCCACGCAGTCCTTCGGCTCCACCGAGCCGCTCGTCAGCGAATAGGCGCCGAGCCCAATCAACACAATCAAGACGCAACTGAGCAACACAGCAACCACAGTCTTCTCACGTCGCCCCCAGCTCAGAGGCTCAGACAGCCGCTTGGAGCGGTTCTCCATGATCATCGCGCGGCCCAGTCTAGTGTCGGGACGCTAGGCGGGCTCGCCCGGCTCGGGCGCGAACGACAGCGCGGCCGAGTTGATGCAGTAACGCTGGCCGGTCGGTCCAGGGCCGTCGTCGAAGACGTGGCCAAGGTGCCCGCCACAGCTCCGGCACACCACCTCCGTGCGTTTCATGAACAAGCCGTTGTCCGGCCGCAGCTCGACCGTCTCGGCGACGGCGGGCTCGGTGAAGCTGGGCCAGCCCGTGCCCGACTCGAACTTGGTGTCAGAGCTGAACAGGTCCGCGCCGCAGCCGGCGCAGCGATACATACCGGAGTCCTTGTTGTAGACGTACTCGCCCGTGAACGGCGCCTCGGTGCCCGCGCGGCGCAGCACCTCGTACTGCTCGGGCGTCAGCTCCTCGCGCCACTCCTGCTCTGACTTCTGCACCTGTTCCTCGCTCATGGTGACGTTCTAGCACGACCGAGCAGACCGAGGCGAGCGTCTGTACACAGGTCCGCACAGGTGTGTCCGCACAAAGGGGGTGTTTACGTGCAGAAGCGATGGGACACCGCCGGTGTGCACGTCCCAGTGCTATCCTGATCCTTACGTTCACGTCAGCTTCCACATCCCGCCTCGGCGTCAGCGCCGACCATGAGCACTACAAGTGGTGGGCACTGTCTTGCACGAGCTTGGGCATGCTGCTGGCCGCGACCAACTCCGGCACGCTGATAATCGCGCTGCCGAGCCTGGAGCGCTCGCTGCACGCGAGCCTGCTAGCGCTCGTGTGGGTGATCCTCGCCTACCTGATCGCCGCCACCGTGCTGGTGCTGACGGCGGGCCGCCTCAGCGACCTGTTCGGGCGCAAGCGCGCCTACATCGGCGGCTTCCTGCTGTTCGCCTTCGCCTCGCTCGGCGCCGGTTTCTCAGGTGGCGCCACCGAGTTGATCTGCTGGCGGGTTTTGCAGGGGATTGGATCTGCGTTCCTGTTCGCTAACGCCGCCGCTCTTGTAACAGATGCCTTTCCCAAGGAGCAGCTCGGACTGGCTATGGGTGCCAACACGATGGTCGCCGCCGTCGGCCTGGTACTCGGTCCGGTTCTCGGCGGCGCGCTCGTTGAGATCTCCTGGCACTGGGTCTTCTGGTTCAACGTGCCGCTCGCCCTGGCCGGCGCGGCCTGGGGTGCGCTGATCTTGCGTGAGCTGGCCAAGCCCGATGAGGTGCGCGGCTTCGACACCCTTGGCACGGCCACGTTCGTAGTGGGGCTTACAGGCCTCGTGCTTGGTGTCTCCAAGGGCGGCCTGACCGGATGGTCCGATCCCGTAGTGATCGGCGGTCTGGCGTGCGCTGTCGTGCTCCTGCCGCTGTGGGTCATGATCGAGCGACACACGCGCGCGCCGATGCTCGACCTGTCGATCTTCAATAACCGCCTGTTCGCCGCGGCGTCGGCCGCCTCGTTCATCAACGGCCTGGCCCGCTTCGCGCTGATGTTCCTGTTCGTCTTCTATTTCCAGGGGGCACAGTCGAACAGCCCGATCGAAGCAGGGATCAAGCTGATACCGCTGGCGCTCGGCATGCTCGTCGCCTCCCCCCTGGCCGGCATCTACGCCGACCGCCACGGCTCGCGCATGCTGGCCTCGCTCGGCATGCTCGTCAGCGCCGTCGGCCTCGCCGGCATGACAACACTTCAGGTGCACTCCCCCTACTGGCAGTCGATGATCTGGCTGGCGCTCGTCGGCATCGGCTCGGGCATGTTCAACAGCCCCAACACCGCCGCGATGATGGGCACCGTGCCGGCACAGCGGCGCGGCATCGCCGCCGGCGCCCGCACGCTCTTGCAGAACACAGGCGCCGTGCTGTCGATCGCGTTCGTGCTGGCGATCGTCACCTCGGCCGTCCCGAAGGCCACACTGTTCGCTGTCTTCTCCGGCGTCACGCGCGGCCTCTCAGAGCAGAAGCTCGCCCCGTTCATCGCCAACATGCACGTCGCGCTGTGGGTGCTGGTGGCGACCTCTGTGGTCGGCGCGCTCGTGTGCCTGTTGCGCCCGACGCACGCGACGCTCGAGGCCGAAGACGAGGAGCTGCGCGTGCGCGAGCAACAGCGCACCCGCGAAGGACAACCGGAGCACGACGCACGCCCGGCACTGCGTGCGGGAGTACGCGCATGAGCAATTCCAGCGTGAGCCTCGCTGGAGGTGGCGAGCCTGTGCCGAGCACTGAGGCGCCGCTGCGCATCGGCGACGTCGCCAAGCTGGCCGGCACCACCCCGCGCACGATCCGCTACTACGAGGAACTCGGCCTGCTCGCGGGCGCGCCCGAGCGACCTTCCGGGGGGCACCGTCTCTACACCCAGGCCGAGGTCGAGCGCCTACGCGAGGTCATCCGCCTCAAGCAGCTGCTGGGCGTGACCCTGGACGAGCTCAAGGACCTGCTGACAGCCGAGGAGGCGCGTGCGGCGGTGCGCGCGCAGCTGCGCCGCGACGACGTGCACCCCGAGCGCCGCCGCGAGCTGTTGAATGAGGCGCTCGGCCACCTCGACCGCCAGCTCGAGCTTGTCGAGCACCGCGCCTCCGAGCTTTCCAAGCTGCGCCACGAGCTCACGAACACGCGCAACACCGTGCTCGGCCGCCTTGCGGAGATCGCGTCCTACAGTGAGATGAGTCCAGCGTCCTCCTAGCGCGAAAGGAGCCAGCCGTGGATCGCAAGTGGTGGACATTGATCGCCGTCTCGGTGGCGATCTTCATGCTGTTGCTCGACATCACGGTCGTGAACGTCGCGCTGCCCTCGATCCAGTCGTCGCTGAAATCCTCGTTCTCGGATTTGCAGTGGGTCGTCAACGCCTACGCGCTGACGCTTGCCGCCTTCCTGCTGACAGCGGGCTCGGTCGCCGACCTGATCGGCCGCCGGCGCGTGTTCACGCTCGGCCTGATCGTGTTCACCGTCTCCTCGGCCGTCTGCGGGCTCTCGACCACGCCGCTGATGCTCAACCTCGCGCGCTCCGTGCAAGGCGTCGGCGGCGCGATGATGTACGCCACCTCGCTCGCGCTGCTGGCCCAGGCCTTCCACGGCCGCGAGCGCGGGACAGCCTTTGGCGTGTTCGGCGCCGTCACAGGCGCCGCCGTCGCAATCGGCCCGGTCGTCGGCGGGATCATCACCTCCGGCATCGGCTGGGAATGGATCTTCTTCATCAACGTCCCGATCGGGATCGCCGCCGTAGCGATCACCCTGTCACGCGTCGTCGAGTCGCGTGACCCGAATGCACGTGGCGTCGACTGGATCGGACTCGTCACGTTCTCAGGTGCGCTGTTCGCGCTCGTGTTCGCGCTGATCGAGGGCAACGGAGACGGCTGGGGCTCAACCAAGATCGTCTCGCTGCTACTTGGAGCGCTCGTGCTATTCATCGCGTTCGTGGTCGCCGAGCTCAAGCAGTCGCGGCCGATGCTCGACCTCTCGCTGTTCCGCAAGCCCGCTTTCACCGGCGCGAGCATCGTCGCGTTCTCGGTCTCCGCCTCGATCTTCGCGATGTTCCTGTACTTGACGCTCTACATCCAGGACGTGCTCGGCTACACGGCGCTGCAGGCGGGCCTGCGCTTCCTGCCGATCACGCTGCTGTCATTCGTCGCGGCCCCGATCGCGGGCCGCCTCAGCGTGCGCATGCCGGTGCGCTACCTGCTCGGCGGCGGCCTGCTGCTCGTCGGCGCCGGTCTGCTCGCGATGACCGCGATCGACTCCACCTCCGGCTGGACCACATTGATCCCCGGCTTCGCGGTGACAGGCGTGGGCATCGGCCTTATCAACCCGCCGCTGGCCTCGACCGCAATCGGCGTCGTGCACTACTCGCGCAGCGGCATGGCCTCGGGCATCAACAGCACCTTTCGCCAGGTCGGCATCGCCACTGGCATTGCGGGACTCGGCGCGGTGTTCCAACACGACGTGCTCAACACAACCACAAGCCGGCTCGGCGCGCAGCTGCCGGCGGTACAGGCCGCCGCGCACGGCCACCTGAACACACTGCTTCAGTCAGGCGAAGTCAAGCAGGTGTTCCACGCCCTCTCCCCCACCGCCCAGCTGGCGCTCAAGCACTCCTACCGGGTCGGCTTCACCCAGGCCTTCGACAACATCCTGCTGATCGCGGCTGGGATCGCGTTCGTGGGCGCCGTCTGCGCACTGGTGCTGGTGCGCCAGCGCGACTTCGTCGCCTCGCAGTCAGGAGCCGGCGAGCAGTCGCTCGACTCGCTTCCCGCTGGCGCTCAGGATCCAAGCGTTGGGCTCGCCCTTGACGGGCACCTCCCGGTTCTCGACGAGACCGAGCTTGCTCAGACGCAGCAACAGCTTTGAGATCTGGCCCTGGTCGCCGATGCCGGCCGCGCGCGCGATCACGCGATTGGAGCCGCCGGGGTTAGCCGCCACGGCGGCCAACACACGGATCGTGCGGTAGGTGAGGCGCATCTTCAGGCCCTTGAGGACCTCCTCGGGCGCACCGTCCCCATTGTTCCGCTCGACAGGCCTGTCGGGCAGCGCTCGCTCAAGCTCGCGGCGCGCCGCCGCCGGGCCGAGGTAGGGCAGCACGACGATGCTCATCAGCGGGTTGGCCAGATCCAGCAGCGACTCGTCGGTCTCAGACCCCGTGATCCGCGCGTGCAACACAGACGCGACGGCGCCGACGGTGCCTTCGGCGGTCAGCCGCGGCAGCACGGTGCTGCCGCGCGGCCCGCTGGTGCGACCCTCGTCGAGCGCGTCGGCGATCCGCTCGACCACGCCGCGGCGGCGCTCGAGCGCCCGCGTGCCGGCGGCGAGCCACTCGACCACGAGCAGCCGCGCCACACGCGGCTGCTCGTCGAAATAGGCAAGCAGCGCGAGCAGCCCCGCCCTGATGCGCTCGGCCCACGGGCCGCGCCCCGCCTCGTATGCGGGCAGCACGCGCGCGCCGGTGCGCTCCAGGGCGTCTTCGAGCGCGGCCATGATGCACTGCTCGCAGTCGTCGAACAGCTCGTAGAAGGTGCGCCGCGAGACGCCTGCCTGATCGACGACGCTTGCGACGGTCACGTTCGCAACGCCCAGCTCGTAGGCGACGTGCACCGTCGCCGCGACGATGCGGGCGCGTTGGATCTGCAGCATCTGCCCGTGCGCGAGTTCCTCGCGCACGGGACTCAACTCCGCGCCGGCCGCCGCCCGCAAGCTCGCTTGCCCCCCACGGGGGGCCGCGCCTCGGCCTGCCATCTCATTTCTTCTTCCTGTGCTTGGCCGGGTGCTTTGCGCCCTTGTGCGCTTTCTTGACCTTCTTGGCCTTGGGACAGCCCGTGACTTGGATCGGCGTACTCTGGCTGAGCTTCAGGCCGTTCTGTGCGACGAACGCGGTCGGCATCTTCAGCCCGCCCTTGATCTTGCAGAGGTTGCCGTTGGCGGCGAGCGCCGAGTCGGGTCCCGCCGGCAGCGTCAGTTCGAAGCTGGTGACGGGCTGGTCGGGGACGGTGCGGAAGGTGCTGCTCGTGATTCCCTTTTTGCTGATGAACGTTTCGCCGTGCAGGTCGATCGTGAAGCCGTAGCCCTGCAGCACGACGATCAGTTCGGGGAACTTGAGGTCGCCGTAGCTGACGAAGTACGCGGGGCCTTCCAGCGGCACGGGCAGGATCGGCGTGACCGCCTTGGCCATCCCGACCCGCGAGTCCGCCGGGCACGCCGCCGGGTTGGCTTCGAAGACCTTCGACGTGCACGCCTTCTGCAGCGTCGTCAGCCGCGAGGGCAGCTGCTTGGGCAGGTTGACCTTGACCGATTTGATGTTGGCCTGCGTGCCCTGCGGCGCGCTCGGATATGAGAGCGAGACGTGCAGACTGGTGCCGTTCTTGCGCGAGGCCTTGCCCGAGGTGACGGCCTTGAACACCGGTTTGAAGGCGAGGCTTGCACAATCCGCCGCCTCGAACTGTGTTTGGACTGTTGAGGTGTCCTCGTTGGCGGGGTTGGCGTAGTTTGAGCCCGAGCCAACGATCGCATCGGTGATGTTCTTGGCGGAGCAGTCGGTCGGGTTGAGCGTGAAGTCGTGGCGGTCCATGTAGACGCGGATGTCGCGCACGTGGATCACGATTCCCTTGATGATGTGCGGGATCGGGTCCGATTGGGCGCCTGAGACTTCGACCTGCGCGGTGATCGGGTTGATGTCCAGGGCGAAGCGGATCACGACTGTGCCGAGGTCGAACGGCCCGACCTTCGCCGATGTGATCGAGACGATCGACAGCGGCGCGCCGTGATAGGGACCGGCGAGGTAGATCTTGCCGGGGTTCTGTGCGAGCACGCTGCCAACGCCCGCTTCGACGATTGTGTGCCCGATTTCGCTCGATGTTGGACAGGAGGGATGTTCCAGCTCTTCCTGGCCGGTCACCGTCTTAGCCGCTTCGATCGCAGCGTCCGAGCAGAACGGGATGCCCGTCAGGTTGCCTGTCAAGCCAGGCGGCAACGTCGTCGAGAATTTGATCAGTTCCTGTTCGCCGTCTTCGCGCAAAATGCGCAGATAGAACGGGCTGTAGTTGCCGCCGGCGTTGTTCTGGGTGCCTGAGACGACCTGTGGTTTGAACGGCGGCACGCCACCCGAGGGGCACGCTCCTTCGTGGACGCCCTGAGTGATCTGGAACGGCTGGCTCGAGATCAGCCGCGATTCTTCAGGAGCAGACCAGGGCGTCAGCGAACCCGCCACTGCATAGCTTCCACATGTGGGTGGGCTGATCAGAGGTGCCGTTGCCCCTGGACGGAACTTCAAGATGAACTTGCTGAACGGTTGCTGGGGCAGTCCTTCTGGACCAGGTTCGCCGTTCGTGCCAGGCTGCTGTTCGAAGGTTGTGACCAGCTGTCCTGTGACAGGGTTTGGTTCGATCTTGCCGGCGACTTTCAACAGGAGGCCGCGCTGGGGGTCCTTGCCAACCACGTACAGTGCGAGCAACGATCCACCGGGGTGCTCAGAGTCGCCAAACGCCGGAACGTTGTCGTACGGCGTAGCGATATAGATCGAACCGGGGATCGATTCGCCCAGCAGTGGTGTTTCGATCAAGATCGACCCGATCTTCGATTCGGGTGGACAACCCTGCCCAGGCAGCGAGCCGCTCGTTTCGCGTTCGTACTGTTCGGGCGTGCACGCCCCCAACCCCTCCGCGAGGCCCGGGTTCGCCGTCATCCCTTCAGGCAAAGTGACCTTTGTGTCTTTCAGGTACGACGTCGCGATCGTAAACGGGTTTTCCCACGTCTGTGGAACGACCAACGAGACTTCAAGACCGCTGGGCGATTCCGCGGACAGTGTCGATGGCTGCGCTTCTATTTCCGGTTCGAACTGCACACGTTCGCATTCCACGATCGGACCGACCCGATCGGAAGCCTTCGTCCACGCGAATGGTTCCTCCCACGAATCCGCTTCCATCTTCGCTTCGAACATACCGCACTCCGTGGGGTTCGACAGGAACGGCTTGGCGGGGATGTTCGCTGGTTGCGGAGCACCATATTCGTTGTGACATATCGGCGGGAGTTCGTCTTTGGCGCCGCATACGGCGCCGCGCAGCGCATCGTGTTCATGCGCCGCCGGAACACCCCACACCGTGACAGTCACTTTGTGTGGTTCACTTAGGTTCGGGATGTCCGTCGTTCGCGACGTCAACCCAAGATCGCTCGAGCGAGCGCCGATCTGCAACAAACCCGTGAAGAGAACCGTCTTATACCCAAGCTCCGCGGTCGTGCCGAAGCTGGTCACTTCCATGTTGTACAAGGGCACAGTGAGTTGCACGGGCAGTGCCCCAGCGATTATTTCGATCGCGATCGTCCCGACCTGGCTCGCAATCGGACACTGCGGCAAAAGGGCTTCACCTGTCTCGTTCGTCGCGAGCAACTGCGCCTGGGTGCACGTGGGCGCGGCCGTGTCGCTCGCATCGAAACCCGTGGGTACTTCGACATTGATGTTGCGCACATCGTTATACGTCTCCACGCCTTCGGCTTCGGGCTCAAACCCAAACGACGTCACCCAGTCCGCATGCGCACCGGCTTGGAGCGTGGATGGCGTGAAGTGAAACGAACCCGGCACAAGCTCGAATGGATGTTCGCTCGGAGCGGCCTGCGCCACACCCACACACATGCCGGCCCATACGATACACGCAGTCAACACCAGTCCGACGACATTCCGCCCAAGACCGTTCCGCGAGCTCATCGTCCACTCCTTCCGGCCGATCCAGTGTCCTCGCCGCGCCCTCTGACGCCCACTCTCTTCGCTCTCCCGACTTTGCCGCTCTTGCGCGCCTTGTGCTTGGCCTTTCTGCTCTTTTTGCCCTTCTTCGGCTTGCTCGACTTGGCTTTCTTTGAGCCGATCACCGGCTTAGCCGAGGGCGTCTGTAGGGCGTTACCAATCCCGTTGAACGTCAGACTCGAAGGGGTGGCGTCATTCGGCGCCGGCGGTGGCGCCGAGCATGCATCTCCTTCGCATTCGGTCGGTCGCGGCGGCGGCGGCGCGAACCCACCATCCACACGCACAGCATAGATGTCACCGGCAGTATCCACATCCTGCGGCAACAGTTTCGAGCGAGTGTAGATGAACACCTCACGACCTTCTTCGGCGCTGCCCAGCAGAATGTTCAAATAGCCACCACGACCATCCGTGATCAGCGACAGACAACCCTGCACATGACCACAACCATCGACACCGGCAGCACGCCACTCATACACGTCACTCGACAACGACGTCGTACTTTTCACATCAGTGAATTCTTTTTCCGAACTTATATGGATTTCGCCGTCCACATCCTGCGGCACAAGCGCCGACGGCGTCGTGAAGAACGCGAACCGTCCATCCGCGGAAGTCGTACTCAACAAGGGGAACGCACCATGTAGCCTCTGACCGAACGCGCTTTCCAAGAACGCCGGCTGCTTCGGGCTGGGATCATACGACGAAGCGCACGACACGCACTCCACCAAATGTTCCACCCTGTCATAGCGGTAGACCTGACCGTCTTCGTCTGCCTGCACTACTTCCCCTTCGCCGTTGTCAACCGTCCCTGTTCCCCCACCACCCGACCAATACGCATAACGAGGATGGTAGAACGCTTCATCACCATTGGGCTCGGCCCGATCGGGTATTCCAAGCAACGCCAGTTCGCTCGCGGAAGCCTTTTCGCCGCTCGACTGCGGTTCGAGCGTGCCAGTTTCGCTGTCATACCCCTCGAGCTCCCCGGTGCCGTCTTCCAGCAACAATCTCGTGCCCTGTTCGTTGGCGCCGACGAACTTGTAAGGCCCGATGTCGAATGTTTCACTCCCGTTCACCCGTACATACAGGTTGCTCACGCTGCATTCGTGCGGCGCGCTCGCATAGAAGAACACCCGCGAACCGTCCGCGGAGACCGTGTGCAGGCTGCTCCTCGTACCCCCGCCTTCGCTCCCCACGGCGATATCCGCGCCGCACGACCCGATCGTTTCCGCCGGTTCACCGCTCACGTTCAACTGGCGCAATCCTCCTTGGGTCGTGTATTCATACAGATCGTCGCCGCCGCGCGTGCCCGTCGGTTCGCCAAGCAACGAATGGTCAGGCGTCTCGAACACGAGCTTTGAAAACGACGCGTTGGCCGCAACCCAGCCTTCTGTCGTGCTTGGCTGCTGCGCGCGCGGAACGGACACCACCGTGGTATACGGGCCACCCAGCGGACCGACCTTGAATTCGATCTCTTCAGATCGGCTCAAATCCGACGGTTCGGACTTGGATTCAAACGCGCCCTGGGACACGTCAGCGCTGTAGAGCTGCGGCTCGAGGTTCGCGACACCGGTCGCCGGTTGAGGCGAGCCCGCGGTCATCTTCCAACCCTTCCCCACTTCGCGCGAGAAGAGATACGGTGTGCCACCCGCGCCCGGACCGGCGCCCCAGCTCACGCCGCGCGCTTCGAGCAGAGCATGCTCGCCATCTTCCCCGACTTGCACCATCGACCCTAGTTCAATGTTATAAGTAAACGGTTCCTGCGAGCCACCCTTGTCGATCGGCGTCAGCAGCTCATACGCACGACAGTCGGCCAAGTGTGCCGACAACCCAGTACGAAACGCTTCATTCGGACACGGCGACGGGGCGGCTTCCACCGTGAACGACGGAGCCCTCAACGTCTCCTCCGGCGCTTCGATCAACCCAATGCCAGCGATGCTGCTGTTCACGACCAGCCTGTAATGGTAGGTTTCACCCGCTTCCAGCGCGGGGAGCGAGGCATGCACAAACTCCTGTCCGTCGCCCGGGCTCACGAGCGCTTCAGGCGTCATCGCCGCGTCCGACCAACCATGTTCAGTGAAGCTCGTCTGGCTCACATACTGAAAATGATAATGCGCTTCAGCCGATTCGCCACCCTTGAGGAGAGTTTCGACCTTGACCGACCCCGACGGAGTCAAACCTGACCCGTTCGCTTCGATCTGCGGCTCACTCACGCCTTTGGGTTCGTAGAAGAGGATGGTATACGGACCACCCGCAGAGCCTTCCACGCTCACACCATGGAGCCCAAGCGTCTCCTCCACGCTGCCAGGCCCACCGCCTTCGTTCGCCGGGGCGTTGTAAGCGAGCGGCGCGGTCGTATGACCGTTGAACGTGAGCGTGAAGGTTCCACCCGTCGGCGCCCCTTCAACCGTCACCCTCTGTTCAGCAGAGGTCGGCGTGTTGTGGGGATTCACCGCACCAAGCAGCCTCAGCGATTCACCCTGCAGCCCATGAACCGCGAACGTGGTCGCCGACGGCGCACCTAGCGTTTCGACTACACCGAGACCTTCTCCTCTTTCTCCAACGAAAGTCGCGGATGAAATGGGTTCGCAGATCGCATTAACCGTCGCACTGACACCATGACAAACCTCGCCTTCGCCGGCCGCGTTTTCGGCGAACAGACGGACATAATACTTCGTGGCAATACTGAGCCCAGAAAGAGTCACACCGAATTCGAATGATTCGCCGTAGGGGACAGCTTCGGCCTGCGCCCGAGAGATCGTGCCCGCCCCTTCCGGACTCGGGATCGCGCTCCACGGTCCCAGCACCGACGTGGCGTATTCAAACCGCCAACTGGTTTCAGAGCCATGAGGCTCGACGATGCCTTTGATGTGAGCGGAAGCCTGCGTTACATTGCGAACTTTTCCCGGCCCAGCGGCCTCCGTGACCGGCTTGGCGGTCAGCGTCGTGAACGATTCGTGTCCACTGATTCCGTCGGCGCTAACGTACGTTGTCTGTACGGCTTCACCCGCACCATTGTGCATCTTCAAGCGAACGTAATACGTGGTTTCCGGAGTGAGACCGGTCAAGCTTGCCGCGACTTCCGCGTGTTCTTCAGCCACAGTTATCACGCCCGCGGCACCTGAGGTGAACTGCTTCCACGCACCGCTCGTTTCAGCCGGCCGACCACCGCCCGCTTCCGCCGGCGCGTATTCAAAAGCGTACGTTGTTTCCGCCCCATTGCCCTCAATCTCGGCCTTGAAGCCAGCCGTTGTCGCAGACGCGCTTCCCGTGTACTGGAGTCGTTCGTTAGCGCTAATTTCCCCTCTTTCCTCCACTTCTGGCTTTGCCACAGGAAGGGTCTTGAAAGGGATGATGGCAGGCGTCGCTTCCCCATCCGCGTTCTTCGCGGTGAAACGAGCGCAGTAGGAGGTATTCGGAGCTAGATGACGCAACCAATGTACTCCATCTCCAATACCGCCGCGGTTCACAATGAATTCTTCCTCCACCCCAATGTAGATTCTTATTTCCGCTGCGCTGTATTCCGCTTTGTTGACTTCCGTCCAGGGCCCCGCGCAACTGGTGCTGTATTCGGCTTTCCATTCGGTCGCAAGGCCTTCGATCGCCAGCCCGTAGCCTTCTATTAGTACCCGCGTCGAATACGCTTCGTCGCTGATGCGATTAGGGATAAGCACAGGTGGGCGCGTTTCAGCGTACGCACCCTGGGCACACGAGAGTGCTCCCAGCACGATCATCGCAAGGACCGCGAATCCAGCCGTAATACGACGCCGACCGACAGGTGCGGAATGGAGAATGTTCATGACGTCGTAAGCCTTTCGTTTACCAATGTATGCCTTTTGTTCACTAATCTCAGCCAGCTGACGATCCGGAGCCACAGGGGAGGCGCTTCCTGCAAACCCTACGCGGGTGCTGACCCTCGAATGCCCACAACGCTCCGGTCCTTGCTAGGGAGCGGTCACCGCCCAGGTGCCAGTTAGGAGCATGTTTCCCTTTGCGGCAGAGACAGCCACGAGATCGAACCCGGAAGTAGTGCTTCCAGAAGCGACTGTTTCGGTCCCTGGACTGGTTGCGAGATTGATTTCGCTTTGACCGAAAATACAGAGGTGGCCTGCTTCCGCAACCGGCTGGAGAGCGTTGCCTGAGCAACCTATAGGCAGTATTCCATTTTCCTTAATGTAATTAACTGCGAGACCGATCGTGGGGATAGGGAGCGCGAAGGTGACACCGGTCGCCACCCGACCAAATCCTGGTTCTGGAAATTCCGCTTCACCGTAGCTCGCCGCGGCGAACGTCCCAGTCAATGTCTTGCCCTGGGGGAGAGTCTCGCCACCGAACGTGCCTTCCTTGCCTTTTTCGCCATTGCAGGCGTAAGCCGTACCGCTCGCCGCCACGAACTTCGAGCCGCCGGCTTTGCAGTTCGCTCCGGCGGGCTCTACGCTGCTCGTCACGCTCGTGCCGTTGGTGCCGTCGGTCCCGTTCGCGCCGTTCGCGCCGTCTTTGCCGTTGGCCCCCGCCGGGCCCTGAGCGCCGCTGGGCCCGGCTGGCCCCACTGGGCCTTGAGCGCCGGGCGCTCCCGCCTTGCCGACCAGCGACTTGAGCACCTTCGGGCTGATCTGTTTGGTCGAGGTGATCAGGTATTTGCCGGCGGCATATGCTCCGCCGCTCATAGCGAACACGAGCGCGAGCGTCATCGCGACATTGGCGTACGTGACGCGTTTGCGTATTGCTGAGAACATCCGGATCCCCATCCCTCGATTGCTTTGCAGGTACTCCGACGGGCCACGAGACCTCGACCGGCAATGGCCATAGTGGTCGATACGGCACCGGCTATACAAGCCAAGGCTTGTAACGTTCTAAGCCTTGTGACGATTGGAGACTCTGTTGCGTTCCTAGAATCCATGACGATCGAGATGCAGATGCTTCCCTAGCAATCAACTTGAGAATCCGGTACGCTGTAGTCGGGCTGAGCGAGCCCGCCTGGCGCCTGGCTTCCCTGAGCGTTTGCAGGCCAAGTTTGGCCGTCCACCGCTCGCCCGTCGCCACTGGGTCGATGCCGCCCGAAACGCCGTATTCCGCGCAATGAAGCGGAATCTGGCCGCGAAGAGCGTGCGACTGCGATGACATCGCGAGCGGGATCTGCGCCGGAAAGCGTCGCGGACACTCCGTACGGTGCTCGAGTGCCATCATTCCAAGCGATCTACTACCGCGCAGCCGACGGCGGCGAACCGGTGCGCGAGCTGTTGCAGTCATTCGATGTCAAGCGACGCGTCTCGCTGCGCAATCAGATAGCTCGTCTGAATTTGCTCAACGATGCTGTTCCCCACCTGCCGTTTCCATACAGCTCTCAGATCGACGGCGAACTGC
Source organism: uncultured Solirubrobacterales bacterium (assembly GCA_963844095.1). Classification (GTDB taxonomy): domain Bacteria; phylum Actinomycetota; class Thermoleophilia; order Solirubrobacterales; family Solirubrobacteraceae; genus Palsa-744. The sequence continues at coordinate 257,035 of CAWJND010000005.1, read as the reverse complement.
GGGAGCTGCGCTGTCACTTCGGCGCCGAGCATTACCGGGTCCTGTACCGCCGATCCGAGAGTCTAACCGTGCTTTTGCACGCCTTCCGGAAGACGACACGCAAGCTCCCGGCGACCGACATCCGAACCGCCTCCGCGCGCTGGGAGGACTTCCAGGCACGTATGAACGCAACGACGCGCCGCTCTCCGCGAGCTGTCGGTCGCGACGCCCCATGACGTTCACAAAAATGCTAACCTCTGGCCGGAGCCTTCACATGACAACCTCTAAAGACGACATCCCTGGTTCAGGCCCAATCGGCACGACGATCGCCGAGGACATCGAAGGCTCGCTGAAGGACCCAGATGAGCGCATCGAGCACGAGCGCCTTGCTCCGTTCGAGGCGCTGGCACGATTGGTCATCATGCGCCGCGCGACGCTCGGACTCTCGCAGCGAGAGCTCGCCGCACGCATGGGAACCACCCCATCGGCGATCTCACGCATCGAGAGTGGCCAGCACGCCACAAACGCGCGCACACTCATGCGCCTCGCCACGGCCCTCGACGCCCGCGCGGTCCTAGGTCTTCAATATGGACCATCCGCGCATCCCCAGCGCGAGCTTGTCGTGATCTGACCGCCTCGGCGTCGTCACTTTTAACACCATTCTGCACTGTCAAGCGCCTATCGCTGTCCCCACGGGTCCCATGACGCGGGAGGGTACCCGTATTCCACGAGTTAAAGCGTTTCAAGTCTTGTGAGTATTGGAGACTCCAATGCGTTCCTAGAATCCATGACGATCGAGATGCAGATGCTTCCCTAGCAATCAACTTGAGAATCCGGTACGCTGGGGTAATGAAGGCGGGGAAAGCCTCTGGGGACGCAGCTGAGCGACACGACGCGGCGCCGATGCGCTCGCCTGTCAACTGGGCGCTGCTCGGCCTGGTGATCGAGCGTCCGAGCTACGCTTACGACCTCGCGCAGCGCTTCGAGCGCCGCTACGGCGAGGCGCTACCGCTCAGCAACGTCGGACACATCTACACGGCGCTAGGTGTGCTCGACGGGCGCGCACTGGTCGAAGAGATCCCTGGCACGCGCGAAGGACGCCAGCCCAAGCCGCACTACCGCGCGACCGCGCTTGGCATGAAGGAATACGGCGCGTGGCTGATCGGCCAGGTCGGCGAGGACCGCCGCCGCAACCAGCTGTTCGTGCTCGCGCTCGGCGCCCTCGCAAACGAGCCCGTCCAGTTGCACGAGGTGATGGCCGGCTATGAGCAGGCGTGCCTGTCAGAGGGCATGCGCACATCGATCGCGGGCGCGCAGGAGGCCGGCGCCGATAACGCGCTGGCACTGCTCGGGCGCCTCGGCGAGGAGGAGAACCGCCTGGCGGTCGGCGCCAAGCTCGCATGGGTCGAATACGCGCGCCAGGAGCTGAAGAAGCTGAGCGGCCGCGGACGGCACGCATGAGCCTGCTCGAACTGGAGGGCGTCCACAAGCGCTACGCCGACGACACGGGCGAGCGCACGGTCTTGCGCGGGGTGACGCTGCAGGCCGAGGCGGGCGAGCTGGTCGTCGTGTGGGGCCTGCGCCGCTCCGGGCGCTCCACCCTGCTGCGCGTCGCCGCCGGGATCGAGCCGCCGGACGCCGGCACGGTGCGCTTCGACGGCCACGACCTGACCAGCGGCGGCGAGCGCCTGCTCGGCGAGGGCATCGGCTACTGCCAGAAGACGCTGCGCTTCGCCGACGGTCACACCGCGCTCGACCACGCGATGGTCGGCCTGCTCTCGCGCTGGGTTCCGCCGGCGAAGGCGCGCCTGCGTGCGCTGGGCGCACTCGAGCGCGTTGGCGTCGCGGACTGCGCGCGTATGACGCTGCGTGAGCTCTCGAGCGCCGAGGCCGTGCGCGTCGGGCTCGCGCGCACGCTCGCGCTGCGCCCGCGCATGGTCGTGATCGACGAGCCCGTCAAGGGCGTCGAGCTGAGCGAGCGCGACCCGATCCTCGGCCTGCTGCGCTCACTCGCCGACGAAGGCGTCACGGTGCTCGCCAGCACCGGCGAGTCCACCGGCCTCTCGCAGGCCGACCGCGGGCTGGTGCTCGGCGACGGCGAGCTGCGCGGAGCGCCTGCGGCACAACTGGCAGAGGTGCTGCCGCTGCGCCGCGGGCTCCGGCGCGAGGCGAGCGGGTGAGCGAGCGCGCGTGGGGGGCGCGCGCAAGACAAACGGGAGAGCAAGTGCACACGGGGCAAGCCGCATGAGCCTGTTGGAGCTGGAGGACGTCGTCAAGCACTACGCCGGCGCGGGTAGCCCTGCGGGCAGCTCCCATGCCGGGGGGCAGACAGGCGAGCTTGTGCGCGCTGTGGACGGTGTGAGCCTCACAGTGCACGAGCGCGAAATGGTCGCGATCCACGGGCCCAGCGGCTCGGGCAAGACGACGCTGCTGCTGTTGATCGCAACGCTGCTCGCGCCCGACGCGGGCAGGATCCGCTACCGCGGACGCACATTGTCGTCGCTGTCGGAGGCCGACACGTCCGCCTACCTGCGCCACGACGTCGGCTTCGTCTACCAGAGCTTTCAGCTGATGCCGGGTGTCACGGCGCTCGAGAACGCCTCGCTGAAGCTGCTGCTCGACGGCGTCGGCCCGCGCCAGGCGCGTGTGCAGGCGCGGCCGTGGTTGGAGCGCCTGGGCATGAGCGAGCGCCTGAATCACACCGCCGAGCAGCTCTCCGGCGGCGAGCGCCAGCGCGTGGCGATCGCGCGCGCGCTTGTGGGCGAGCCGAAGTTGATCCTCGCCGACGAGCCGACCGGCAACCTCGACAGCAGGCGCAGCCTGCAGACGGTCGAGCTGCTGCGTGCAATCGCGCACGAGCAGGGTGCGAGCGTCGTGCTCGTGACCCACGACCGCGACGCGGCAGCCTTGGCTGACCGCGACTACACGCTGCGCGACGGCCGACTCTCGCCGGCACGCCCCCACGACGCGTACGACGACACAGCCCTAGGGGCGGGCTCTGACACGAACCCTGGGGCGGATTCCGGGGCAGACGACGACGTGCACTCCGCGACCGAGACCGGCGTGTCCCAGCCGCTGCGGGTGAGCTGATGCGCCCCTCCGCACTGCTGTTCATGTACAGGCGACGGCTGAAAGCGCACCGCGCCCAGGAGCTGCTCGCCGCCGTCGGGATCGCGATCGCCGTGGCGCTTGTGTTTGCCGCGATTCTCGCCGAGGGCAGCATCTCGAGCTCCGCCGGACGCGTCGTGCACACGATCGTCGGGCCGGCCGACCTGCAGCTGCGCGCACGTGGCGGCGACGGCTTCTCCGAAGCCACATATGCGCGCGTTAAGCATCTGCCCGATGTCAGGCAGGCCGCGCCGCTGTTGGAAGAGACGGCCACCGTGACGAGCGCCAACGGACGTCAGATCTCTGTCGAGGTCGCCGGCGCCGACCTGCGCCTGGCGGTGCTCGACGGGCTGGCTGAAACGCTGCCGATCGGCTCGCTTTCCAAAGCGGGAATCGCCCTCAGCCAGGCCAGCGCGCAAGCGCTGGGGCTGGGACGCTCCGTCCCCAAAGGCGCACAGGTAACCGTGAAGCTGCGCGGATACGCGTACACGCTGCCCGTCTCCGCCGTGCTGGGCGCCGAAGCCGCCGGCGCGCTGTCAGGCGCGCGCGTGGCCGTGATGCCGCTCAGCCACCTGCAGCAGCTCGCCGGCCTACCGCGCAAGGTCACGCGCATCTTTGTGCAGAGCAGAGCAGGACAGACGGCGGCGGTACGCGCGGAGCTGACACGGCTGGCCGGCGGGCGCTTGGAAGTCGCTCCGGCCGACGCCGACGTCGCGCTGCTGCACCAGGCGCTCGGCCCCAGCGACCTGGCCAGCGGCCTGTTCGCCTCGATCGGCGCGGTGCTCGGCTTCCTGCTGGCCTTCAACGCGATGCTGCTGACGGTTACCGACCGGCGCAGGGCGATCGCCGACCTGCGCATCGCCGGCGCGCGGCGCGCGACGATCGCCGAGATGGTGCTGTTCGAGGCGCTGTGCCTGGGCATCCCCGCCTCGCTGCTCGGCCTGGGCGCTGGCTACCTGCTCTCGACCGGCGTGTTCCACCAGTCCACCGGCTACCTGGCCGAGGCCTTCACGCTGTCGGGCGTCACCGTCGTGAGCATGCGCGCCGTGCTGCTGGCATTGCTCGGCGGGATCCTCGCCACCTGCCTGGCCTCGACGGTGCCGCTGCTCGACCTGCGCCGCGGACGCGCGCGCGATGCGATCTACGAGCAACGCGGCGCGCCGGGAAGCGGCCTGAGCCCGGGATTGCGCGCGCGGCTGGCGGGCCTCGCGCTGTTCCTGTTGGCAGGCGCGAGCGCGCTGTGGGCGCTGTTTCCAGCAGCCGCGATCCCAGCGACCGCGCTGCTGGCACTTGCCACCGTGCTGGCGGTGCCACTCTCCTTCGCCGCCGTGCTGCGCGGCGCCGACATGCTCGGCGAGCGCTTGCAGCGCATCTCGATCCTGCCGCTGGCGCTGTCCTCGCTGCGCGCCACGACGCTGCGCTCGCTGGCGCTGGCGGCGACGGGCGCCGTCGCGCTGTTCGGCAGCGTCGCGCTCGGCGGCTCGCGTGCCAACCTGCTGTCGGGGATCGACTCGTTCTCCCATAGTTATGTGGCCGACGCCGACGTCTGGGTCACGAACCCGGGCGACAACCAGGCCGTCGACTCCTTTTCTCCCGGCGGCGACGCCGTGCGCATCGCTCGCCTGTCCGGCGTCGCCGCCGTGCAGAGCTTCCAGGGCGGCTTCTCGCAGCTCGGCACGCGCCGCGTGTGGATCATCGCGCGCCCGCCCGGGGCCGAGCGCCACGTGCTTGAAAGCCAGATCCGCGGCGGCAGCGCCACCGCCGCGCTCGCGCGCCTCGCCCAGGGCGGCTGGATCGCCGTCTCCCAGCAGATCGCGGCCGAACATCATCTCGGCGTCGGCGGCACGCTCGTACTGGCGACGCCGAGCGGCCCGCGCCCGTTCAGGATCGCCGCCACGACCACGAACCTGGCGTGGCCGCCCGGTGTCGTCTTCATGAGCACGGCCGACTACAGTCGCGCGTGGGTTACGTCTGCCCCGACGGCGCTCGGCGTGCAGCTGCGCTCGGGCGCAGACGCCACAGCTACGCGTGCTGCGATCGCAGCCGCGCTCGGACCGACAAGTGGCCTGGAAGTGTCGCTCGCGGCCACGCGCGCTACACGCATAAACGCATTGGCAAGCGAAGGGCTCGGCCAGCTGCGCGAGATCTCGACGCTGCTGCTGTTGGCGGCAATCCTCGCGATGGTCGCCGCGCTGGCTTCGAGCGTGTGGCAGCGCCGCGCCGGGCTCGCCGGTCTGCGCCTGTTCGGCGCCACTTCGGCCAGCCTGCAGGGGATCCTCTTGATCGAAGCGCTGCTGATGCTGAGCGCCGGCTGCTTCACGGGCGCAGTGGCCGGGGCCTACGGTCAGGTCGTGATCGACGCCTTCCTGCGCCACGTAACCGGCTTCCCGCTGGCCAGCCCGACGGCGGGCGTGCGACCGCTTGAGATCCTGCTGCTCGTGCTGGTCGCCGCGCTTGCATTCGGTGCGATCCCCGGCTGGCTCGCCGCGCGTGTCCGCCCCGTCCTGGCGTTGGCCGATGAGTAGCGAGCGGACACTCCCGGCGCGCGCACTTGTCGCGTTCGCGCTGGCGAACGCGCGCTACTGGGCGTATGTGGCGAGACACGTACGCCGGGAGATGCGCCATTGGGAGTCGCGCGCGCGCGCGATCGAGGATCCGGAGTTGCGCGCCCTGGCGCTTGAGAAGCTGCGCGGCGAGGGCTTCAACGCCGAGGCGGCCGCGATGGCCGCGACGATCGCCCCGCGCGCGACCCGCGCCCATGCGGTGCGCGCGATCGTCGCCCTGGAGCTGATGTTCGACTGCCTCGACGGCCTGAGCGAGCGCCCGCACGCGGACCCGCTGGGCGAGGGCGAGCGGCTGTACGCGGCTTTCGTCGGCGCGCTCGCGCCAGGCACCGGCGCACATGGCGAGGGCTACCTGGAGGAGCTCGGCCAAGCCGTGCGCGTCGCACTGACACAGCTGCCCGCGGGCGAGGCAATCGCGCCGTTCGCACAACGCTGCGCGACACGCGGCGCGCAGGCGCAGATCCGCATGCACGCGACGCCCGTGCTCGGCTCCGCTCAACTCGGCGAGTGGGCGCGCGGCGAAGCACGGGACACACCACTGCAATGGCGCGAATTCGCCGCCGGCGCGGCCTGCTCGGTGCTGGCGCTGCACGCCCTGATCGCGGCGGCGGCCGACCCGCGCACGACGCCGACGCAGGCGCAGGCGATCGAGTCCGCCTACCTCTTCACCGGTGCGATGGTGACGCTGCTCGACGGCGTCATAGACCACGAGCGCGACGCGGCCACCGGCGAGCTGAGCTACGCCGGCCTGTATGAGGACCCGGCGCTGCTCGCCCAAGCGCTCGCGCTCGCCGCGCGCGAAGCCGCGCGTCACTCCCGCGAGCTACGCAACAGCGCCCACCACCTGATGACGCTCGCCGCGGCCGCCGCCTACTGGTGCTCGGCGCCAGGAGCTCGCGCCGCACACGCACTCCCGACACTGGAAGAGCTGCGCCGCGAGCTGCGCGGGCTGCTGTTCATCCCGCTGCTGACGATGAGGGTCTGGCGAGCCTCACGAACCGTCCGTCCAAGCCGGCGCGAGCTCGCCACGGAGACCCAACTCGTCACGGGATCTCAACTCGTCACGGAGGTCCAATCATGAGAAACCTGGCTGTGCCCGTGCTGAGCTTGGCCGTTCTGAGCCTCGGCCTCCAACCCGCGCCGGCCACGGCCGCGCATCTGACAAGCGTGCGCGACGAAGGCAGCCTGCATTTCATGAGCGACGAAGCCACGCAGATCGTGGACGACGGCCGCCTGTCGGGCACGCTGCCCGGCAGCGGGCGCGTGTACTTCACTTACAACGGCAGCCCCAACGTCACGGCCCGCTTCACGATCCGCACAGCCGGCGGCAGCTTGAACGGCACGGCGAAATGCCGGCTGAACAACCCCAACAGCCCCACCCCCAGCTTCCGCGGAGCGCTTGTAATCGTGGGCGGCAGCGGCCGCTACGCGCACGCACGCGGCAGCGGCGAACTGTTCGGCGTGTTTCACCGCCGTGGTTACGGACTGGTCGTGCAGGCGATCGGGAGGTTGAGCTATTGAGCGGATCGTGCGCGCAGCGACCGGTCGCACCAGCGCAAACGGCCCCCCGCCGGCGCGCGTGGCTGCACGGGACACGTGCCATGCTGATCGCGTCGCTGCTCGCGGCGCTCACATTGTCGGCCTCGCTGAGCGCGACACCCGCTTGGTCCACCCAGATCACGAGCATCAGCGCCGGCTTCTCTCCCCTGCGGCTGGGCTCCCCCACGGCGCTGTCGCTCGGCTTCGACGTGCGCACCCCCGACGGCAGCCTGCCCTCGCCGCTGACGGGCATCGTCTTCCATTACCCGGCCGACCTGGGGATCGGCACGAGCGGCCTGGGGCTGGCCACATGCACGCCGGCGAAACTCAGCTTCGCCGGGCCGGAAGCCTGCCCGCCCAACTCGATCATGGGCCGCGGCAGCGCGCTGGCGGAGTTCCAGGTGAGCCCTGAAGTCTCCGAAGAGAACGCCGAAATCGCGCTCGTTGCAGGGCCCGCGCAGCACGGTTATCTGAAACTGCTAATCAGCGCCACCGGCGCCTACCCGGTGCAGGCGCGGATCGTGATGTCCACGCTGTTGTTGCCCGGAGAACTGCAGATCAAGGTCCCGCTCGTGGCAGGACTGCCCGAAGGCCCAGACGTGGCCGTCGTGCGTGTGAAAGCAACGATCGGCGGCAACCTCACCTACTACGAACGATCGCACGGCAAACGCGTCGCCTACCGCCCGCTGGGAATCCTGCTGCCCAAGCACTGCCCACGCGGCGGCTTCCGCTTCCACGCGAGCTTCTCGTTCCTCGACGGCAGCAAAACCTCCGCTCAAACCGTCGTTCGCTGCCCGGGTAGTGGCTCGTAGCCAGGACACTCCCGCACCGGCAAGCGCCTCACTCTCTCCTCAACTCGTATCCCGCGCAGCGGAGCACGGGCAAGCCCCTCACCCCTCCCGCAACTCGTATCCCGCGCAGCGGGATACGGGCAACCGCGGGTAGCGCGGATAGGCTGGGTCTGTACGCGAACGCTCGCATAGCGAGAAGACCGAGCCGCGCGTGTTGGGCACGAGCCGGCGGTGCTTGCACGTCTCGCACAGGCCCGCGCTTGGGCCGGGTGCGCGGGAGATCGAAGGGTCATGAGCGAACATGGAGCAGAGCCTAGTCATACGACCTGGCACGCCCCGACCGTCCACCGCGGGCCTGGGACGTAGAACGGGCTGGATCCAACCAACGAGCACGAACAGCTATCCCCTGTAATAATAGTTGACTAAGCAACTATGGCTATCTTTTACCGACTACTCGGCTTTCTGCGTCCTTACAAGCGCGGTGTAGTCGTCTCCTGGATTCTCGCGAGCTTCGCGATGGTGATGAGCGTGCTGCTGCCGGTCCTCACCGGCCACGCGGTGGAAACGATCAATACAGGAGCCCGGCATTCGCACAGGCACGAACCGGTCTCGCATGACCGCCACACGCTGCTGCTGTACGCGCTGGCGATTATCGGCGTCGTGCTCGCGCGCTGGGGCTTCACCTACTGGCGGCGCATGATCGCCGGGCGTGTCTCGCTCGGCGTCGAATACGACCTGCGCGAGCGCCTCTATAGCCAGCTGCAGCGGCTGGAGCTCGGTTTCTTCGATCACCAGCAGACAGGACAGCTGATGTCGCGTGCCACCGTCGATCTGCCCGCCGTACGCTTCTTCCTCGGCTACGGCCTCGTGTTCATCCTGCAGTTCGTGCTCACGATCGTGCTCGCGGGCATCGTGATGATCGTGATCAGCCCGTGGCTCGGCTTGATCTCGCTCGCGCCGGCGCCGTTCGTAGTGCTGATCTCCTACCGCTACGGCCGCCGCGCGCGCCCCGCGATCCAGGAGGTGCAGCAGCGTATCGCCGAACTGACCGCGGACGCCGAGGAGAACATCTCCGGCGTGCGTATCGTCAAGTCGTTTGCGCGCGAGCCGCGCCAGTTGGAGCGCTTCCGTCGCAGCGTGGGGCGCACGTTCGAGCAGGCGATGGTTGCCACGCGCCTGGAAGCTATGTACAACCCGGCGATCGGCTTCCTGCCGCAGCTCGGCATCGCCGCCGTACTGTTGCTCGGCGGCAACGCTGTGATTCACGCCCACCTCACCCTGGGCCAGTTCACCACTTTCTACCTGCTGCTCAACATGCTCGTGGGCCCGTTGCGCTCGCTCGGTGTCACTTTGAACCTCGCCCAGCGCGCCACGGCCTCAGGCGCGCGCATCTTCCAGGTGCTCGACCGCGAACCGACGCTTGCCGACCCACCGGGCGCACCGCCGCTGCCGGCTGGCAGCGGTCACGTGCAACTGCGCGGTGTCACGCTGCGCTACAGCGACCCGCACGACGAGCTCAACGTCGGCACCTACGCGCTTGCCGAGCGCGAGCGGGCCAAGAACCCTGGTGAAGCGGAGGGGAGCGATGTGTCGCGAAATGGGGTCCCCCCCGCGCGCGCGGGGGGCATGGCCGCGGGGACACCCCCGGACACGCGGGCGCCGGCCAGGAGGACCGTGCTGCACGACCTCGACCTCGACGTGCCCGCGGGCCGCACGGTCGCACTGGTGGGCGCCACCGGCTCGGGCAAGACCAGCCTTGTCGCGTTGATCTCGCGACTGTACGACCCGGTCGAGGGCGAGGTGCTGCTCGACGGCGCCGACGTGCGCTCGGTCGGCCTGCAATCGCTGCGCTCGGCCGTGGCGGTCGTCAGCGACGACCCCTTCCTCTTCTCCGCAAGCGTCGCCGAGAACATCGCCTATGCCAGGGGGGGCGGGACCTCAGTCTCCAGCGAGGAGATCGAAGAAGCTGCGCGGCGCGCGCAGGCACACGATTTCGTGTTGCGCCTGCCCGACGGCTATGACACGCAGATCGGAGAGCGCGGTCTGTCGCTCTCAGGCGGACAGCGCCAACGCCTGGCGATCGCGCGAGCGCTGTTGGCCAACCCGCGCGTGTTGATCCTCGACGACGCCACGTCTTCGGTCGACGCCTCCACCGAGCAGTCGATCAAGCTCGCGCTCGCCGAGGCGATGACAGGACGCACGACGTTCGTGATCGCCCACCGCCTATCGACGATCGCCTTGGCCGATGAGATCGTCGTGCTCGACCATGGGCGCATCGTGGCTCAGGGCAATCACGAGCAGCTGCTCGACGCCTCCGAGCTGTACCGCGAGATAGTGGAACGCGGCCTGCCCGAGCAGGTCTTCTTGACGACCGAGACACGCGAGCGCGAGGTGAGCGGCATATGAGTGCACACGGCGGCCGCAGCGGAATGGGCGTCGGCGCGGGAGGTCGAGGCGGCGGTGGCGGCGGGCGCGGCGGCCCCGGCATGGGTCGTGGCGGCGCGCAGTGGGACGGCTCGCGGGCAAGTCGCGAGAGCCGGGGCCGCAACCTGCGCGGACTGCTGGCGCTGTTGAAGCCTTATCGCCTGCGCGTTGCCGGGATGTTGACCGCGCTGGTGCTGGGTACGGCGGCTTCGCTCGCGCCACCTTTGCTGGCCAGGGCAGCGATCGACGAAGGCATCGACCAGCACGACTTCAAAACGCTCGTGCTTGTCGTCGTCGCATTCGTCGTTGCCGCGCTGCTCGTGTGGCTGATGACCTACGTGCAAACGTATCTGGTCGGCTGGGTCGGGCAGCGCACGCTCGCCGACCTGCGCATCCGCTTGTTCACGCATTTGCAGAGTCAGCCAATCGGCTTCTACGAGAGCCGCCCGGCGGGCGTGTTGATATCGCGCATCACCAACGACGTCGAGGCGTTGGAAAGCCTCGTGACCGACTCGGTCGTGACGCTGTTCCAATCCGGCCTGACGCTGATCGGGGCGGTCGCGGTGCTGCTCTACCTCGACGTGAAACTCGCGCTGCTGACGTTCTGCATCCTGCCGCTGATCGCGGCCGGCAGCTTCTGGTTCAGGTTGACCTCGGCCGGCGCGTTCCGGCGCACGCGCGAGACGATCGGCTCGATCACCGCCTACCTACAAGAGACGCTCTCAGGCATACGAGTCGTGCGCAGCTTCGGCCAGGAGCCACGCCACCTCGCGCGCTTTGCCGAGCTCAACGAGGACAACTGTGACGCCAACATGGTCACGGTCAGGCTCAACGCCGCCTACTTCCCGGCGGTGGAAATGCTCTCCGGGGTGGCAATTGCCGGAATCGTGCTGTACGGCGGCTACCAGGCCATCTCCGGCAACATCACCGCGGGCACCGTAGTCGCGTTCGTGGCGACGCTCTCCTACCTGATCGAACCGATTCAGCAGCTCTCGCAGCTGTACACCACCTACCAGTCGGGGATGGCGGCCTTGGAGAAGATCTTCCAGCTGCTCGATGTCGAGCCGGATTTGACCGACAAGCCGGGGGCACCCGCCTTGGAGCGCATTCGCGGCGAGCTCAGCTTCGAAGACGTCACCTTCGCTTACAAACCGCGGCGCGCACGCAAGAACGTTGACAAGTCGGTCAGCGCCCCTTTGGAGGCGGGCTTGCCGGCACCGCAGGAAGCAGAGGAGGTGCTGGCGCTCGAGCACATCGACCTGCAAATCCCGCCGGGCCAAACGGTCGCGCTGGTGGGCGCCACCGGAGCCGGCAAGTCCACGATGGCAAAGCTCGTCGCGCGCTTCTACGACCCCACCGAAGGACGTGTACTCGTAGACGGCCACGACCTGCGTGATGTCTCCAGCACGTCCTTGCGCTCGCAGATGGGGATCGTGCCCCAGGAGGCGTTCCTGTTCTCCGGCACGATCGCGGAGAACATAGCTTTTGGGCGCCCCGGCGCCGAGCAGGAGCAGGTTCGCCAGGCCGCGGCCGCGGTGGGCGCCGAGGAGTTCATCGCAGAGCTACCGAGCGGCTATGACACCGAGGTCGGTGAGCGTGGCGCCCAGCTGTCGGCAGGACAGCGCCAGCTGATCGCCTTCGCCCGCGCGCTGATCGCCGACCCGCGCATCCTGATCCTCGACGAGGCGACCTCAAACGTGGACCTGCACACCGAGGCTCGCATCGAGCAAGGTTTGCGTCGGCTGCTGGCGGGCCGCACGTCGATCGTGATCGCGCACCGGCTATCGACGATCCGCGGGGCGGGCAGGATCGTGGTGTTGGAGCACGGCAAAATCGCCGAGCAGGGCACGCATGAGGAGCTAATCGCGGCGGAGGGTCGGTATTACGATCTGTACCGCGACTGGGCGATCCACGCGGCGGCGTAAGAAAACTCCGGGACAGGGACTCGAACCCCAAACTCATGCTCCAGAGGCATGCGTGTTGCCAATTACACCATCCCGGAACGGCTAAGCAAGGATAGTCAACGAGGACGCTACGCCTCCGCCCGACTCCCGCTCGACGCGAAGAACGCCGTAATAGCCTCCTCCAAGCCCGGGTCCAGCACCAGCAAGACCTCATCCCCCGCTTCGATCACCGTGTCCGCCTTGGGCACGAAGCCACCCCCCGCGCGCAGCACCGAGATGATCAGGCTGCCTTCCGGCAAAGCGATGTCCGAGACGCGCTCGCCGACGACCGGGGCGCCGGTGCTGACCTCCAGCTCGATGATCTCCAGGCGCTCCTCTTCCAACGCGAGCAGGTGCACCAAGCCATAGCGCGGCACCTCATGCTCGATCAAGCGCAGGATCAGGTCAGTCGCGGAGACCGCCGGCTGGATGCCGAGCAGCTTGAAGTGGTCGTAGTTACGCGGGTTGTTGACGCGGGCGATGATGCGCTCGCACAGGTACTTCTCCTTGGCGACCTGGCAGACGAGCATGTTGTCCTCGTCGTCGCCGGTGACGGCGATCACCAGGTCGGCGCGCTGGATGCCAGCCCGCTCGAGCACCCATAGCTCTGTCGCGTCGCCGTACTGGACGGCGTGCTCGTACTCTTCCTCGATCAACAGGTAGCGGGGCCGCGAGGACTCGATGATCGTGACCTCGTTGCCCTTGAGGATCAGCTCGCGTGCGAGGTTGCGACCCACCTTGCCGGCACCGACGATGATCACGTACATGGCTTGACCCCCGAGCAAGCTGGGTGTGAGCTGGACTACCGCAAACGATTCGACCGCGCGCATAGAGAACGTGGGGGCGATTACCAGTGGATAAAGCATCGCTCGCCTACGCCGACTCGGCCGCGAGCGCGCTCTCGAACATTTCGATCGCGTGCTTGGTCGGGGAGATCGTGTGCAGGCCCTGTTCGCCGTACCAGCCGGCGCGGGCCGGGTCCATCACGCGCACGAGCACCTTCTGCACGCCAAAACGACGCTGGGCGATCTGGGCGATGATCAGGTTGGTGTTGTCGCCGTCGGTCGAGGCGATGAACACGTCGGCGCGCTCGATACCCGCCTGCATCGAGTGCTTCGATCTCAAGCGCCGTTCCAACCGTGAACTGGCCATCGGATTCCTCCCAGCTGCCACTCTGGCCCGCGTCGAGGCGCTCGTGGGAGAGCGGGTCCTCGTCGAGCACCGAGACTTCGTGACCTGCCGCCAGCGCGGACTTGGCCACGGCCGAGCCGACACGACCCGCTCCGACGATCAAGACGAACATGGCGAAGGCGGCGTCGGGGTGGGCTAGGGGGATCGCAAGCACGGCGTGTGAGATTAGACGATGGGTCCGCCGCTCGGCCCGGCGAGTGGCGCAGCTGCGGCTGTCTTCGCGGACGCATCCTGAACAGGCGAATCCGGACCCGCCTCTACGCTGGCCAGGACTTTCGCATAGTCGCGCTCGGATGGCGCCGTCACGATCACGCGACATGCCGCCTTTTTCACCACGTACTTGGTGACGTCGCCGACGAAGTTCTCGAGCGGCCCTCCGCGCCCGCCCAGACGCGAGCCACCGCGAATCCGAGAGGGCTCCTCGGCGCCGAGCACGATCGCCTCCACGCCACGTCTGCGGGCCTCCTCGAGGATCGCGTGGCCGACGCGGCGGGCCCTGATCGTGGCTGTCGCGACCTGCACTCCCGCGTACTCCTCCCCCACCGCCTTCGCTCGCGCCAGCGCTTGGCGTGCGTGCTTGACCTGAGCATCCGGCAGGCGCGCGTCCAGCGGCAGCGACATCGGCATCTCGAAGATCCACACCGCCTCGATCGTCGAGGTGTCGATCTCGGCATCGTCGGTCGGCTTGCCGGCGACCAGCAGCGCGGCGGTCTGGATGATGTCCTCGTCCAGACGCGTGCCGCACAGCGGCACAAGGATCGAGCCGTACTCGCGTTCTGGTAGGTGTTCGGCGCGCAACGCCTCCGCGGAGACGGTCACGCGCCGCAGCAACGAGGTTTCGTCCGCTTTCCGGTAGATGACGTACAGCAGGATCCCGGCAGCCATCCAGCCGAGGCCGACATAGCGGGCTGTGTGATGGACGGCAATCGTCGCGATCCAGCCCAACGAGCACACGACCGTGCCAATCACGGCCAGCAGCGGCAGTTCGCCTCCGCGCACGCGCACCGAGAACGGCGTGCGATACAAGCGCTTGCTGTCTGGCTCGCTGTAGCGCAGCTTGACGACCGAGGCATGGGCGATCGTGAACGCCAGCATCGCCCCAAACGCATAGGTGCCGACGAGGAAGGTGAGGCTCTCGGGGACGACCAGGCCCGCGGCGATCACGCCGGCGAGCAGGATCAACACATAGGGAGTCGAGCGCTGGGCGTGCAGGCGGCCCAGCCCGCTCGGGATCTGCCGGTTCACCGACAGCGAATAGGCCAGCCGCGAGAGGCCAAGCATCGCCGAGTCGGCCGCCGCCACCAATGTGAGCCCAGCAGTGGCGCCAATCGCATAGGTCATCACTTGCGAGAGCCAGTGCGGATGCAGCTGTTCCATGATGTCGAGCACCGGGGCGTCGGAGAAATGGTGTCCCGGCACGCCGCCCGCCGCCAGTGGGAACGCCAGGACCGCGACGATCGCCACGCCCACGTAGGTGACGACCACAGTCACTGTTCCGCTCCCGATCAGCCGCCGCAACGCGCTCCGCCCAACCCTGACCTCGCCCGCCAGACCGGACGCCGACTCCACGCAGGTGAAAGCAATAGTGGTGATCGTGAGCGCGAACACGAGGCCCTCCCACGTCGGCGCGCTGCCGAGTTGGACCTGGTCGATTAGCCGCTGGGGATCGAGGAACTCGACGAGTCCGATTCCGATCATGATCAGCTCGAGCAACAGCGCCACGAGCACGATCACGCCAATGCGAAATTCGCGGCGCCAGTGAAAGCCGCGCACGTTGCTGAACACCACGAACGCGATGATCGCCAGTGCCAGCAGCAGCGCCTCTGTGTAGTGCCCAAGCGGCGCCCAGAAAACGCGCAGATACTGGGTCGCGGCAAACGCGGTGACGGCGATCAGGATGACGTAGTCGAGCAGCATCGCCCAACCGGCGATGAAGCTGACCAGCTCGTTGAAGGCGTAGCGCGCGAAGACGGTCGAGCCGCCAGGCTCCTGATGCAGCGATGCGCCCTCCACGTAGGTCATCGCCGTCAGCCCGAACATGATCGCGGCGATCAGAAACACGACCGGGGTCAAGCCGGCCGCGTGGTCGGTCACGACCCCGAGCGAGAAGAAGATCGCGCTCGCCAGCGAGGTGTAGACGATCGCGAACAGGATCGGCGAGCCGAGGCCGTGTCGCAGCGTCGTGCGTGCGCCAGCGCCTAGCTCGATGGTGCGCATACGCGCCGCGCGGCGCTGTGAGGCCTGCACGCCCTCGGATAGAGGCGTACCGTCGGCTTGCACACCGTTCGCCGCTTCAGGCGCGCCTGGCTTTGGGGCGCCTGGGTCCCGTCCCTCAGGCGTGCTCATGCTCCGCGACCTCGTCTGACGTCTACGTATACGCGGCCCGAGCCGGCAACGATGAACAGCACCCCGAGCAACACACGAATGCTGAGAGGGCCTTCGCTGAGAAGCGCCTCGACTATGAGCGCGATGCCGATCGCGACCATCGCCAGTGACAGCACAGTGGTGCCGGCACGATGTAGCTGCCTGCCCGTCATCTCATCTCTCTCGTGAGCTTAGGACCATTGGCGGCATTGAAGTGCTGCCACGGAGCACTTGAGCGTGCACGCATCGCTCGCGGCCCCGCGGCAGTACTCCAGGGAATCTCAGGTTATGAGCGGGATGATCAGGATTGCGACGATGTTCGCCACCTTGATCATCGGGTTGATCGCCGGCCCAGCCGTGTCCTTGAACGGGTCACCGACCGTGTCGCCCGTGATCGAGGCAGCGTGGGCCTCAGAGCCCTTGCCACCGAAGGCGCCGTCCTCGATTAGCTTCTTTGCGTTGTCCCAGGCGCCACCGCCCGCGGTCATCATGACGGCGAAGAAGAAGCCGACGACGATCACGCCGATCAGCAAGCCACCGAGTGCCTTCTGGTCGATCAGGCCCACGATCACCGGCAGCGCGATCGGCAGCATCGCCGGCAGGATCATCTCGCGCTGAGCGGTGCGCGTGACGATGTCGACGCATGTGGCGTAGTCGGGCTCTTCGGTGCCCTCCATGATCCCCGGGTGCTCGCGGAACTGGCGGCGGACCTCCTCGACCACGGCGCCACCGGCGCGTCCCACCGCCTCCATCGAGAGCGAGGCGAACAGGCACACCATCATGCCGCCGAGCAACAGGCCGATCAGCACCGGCGGTTCGTTGATGCCGAAGGTGATGAAGTTGCCATTCGACTTGTCCGCAAGCTCCTGTTGGAAGCCGGCAAACAGAACGATCGCGGCAAGCACGGCCGAGCCGATCGCGTAGCCCTTGGTTACCGCCTTTGTGGTGTTACCGACCGCGTCCAGCGGATCGGTCACGTTACGTACGTCCTCGGGCAGCTCGGCCATCTCGGCAATACCACCGGCGTTGTCGGTGATCGGGCCGAACGCGTCGAGTGCCACGATCAGGCCGGTCAGCGATAGCTGACCCATGACGGCCACGCCGATGCCGTAGATGCCCGTGGTACCGCCGCCTGCCAGCTTCCAGGCGCCGAGGATGCCGAGCACCAGCACGATCGCCGGCAGGGCTGTCGCCTGCAGGCCCGAGCCGAAGCCCTGGATGATGTTCGTCGCGTGTCCGGTGACCGACGCCTTTGCCGTCTTCTTGACGGGCGAGAAGCGCGTAGAGGTGTAGTAGTCGGTGATGAAGAACAGCAGCGCGGTCACGCCGATGCCGATCAGCGCGCATAGGTAGAACTTGCCCCACGAGGGCGGGTTGACGACGTTGCCGACCTGGCTGAAGGTGAGGTCTTTCATCAGCCAGTAGGTGATCGGCGCGAATGCCGCGGCGGCGATGATCCCTGAGACGACCAGGCCCTGGTAGAGGGCGCGCTCGACGTTGCCGGCCTTCGAGCGCACGGCGAACGTGCCGATGATCGAGGCGATGATCGCGACACCGCCGAGGACCAGCGGATACATGACCACGCGTGTGGCCTCGTGGAAGGTGAGTACGCCCAGCAGCATCACTGCTACCGCCGTCACGGCATAGGTCTCGAACAGGTCGGCCGCCATGCCGGCGCAGTCGCCGACGTTGTCGCCGACGTTGTCGGCGATCACGGCCGGGTTACGCGGGTCGTCCTCGGGGATGCCGGCCTCGATCTTGCCGACGATGTCGGCGCCGACATCAGCGGCCTTGGTGAAGATGCCGCCGCCGAGCCTGGCGAAGACGGAGATCAGCGAGCCACCGAAACCGAGCCCGATCAGAGCGTCCACCGCGGTCTTCTGGCTGTCGTTGAACACCGCCGTGAGCAGGCCGTAGTAGCCGGCCAGGCCCATCAGGGCGAGCCCGGCGACGAGCATGCCCGTGATGGCCCCGCCCTGGAAGGCGACACGCAGCGCGGGCGATACTCCGCCGCGAGCGGCCTCGGCGACGCGTGCGTTGGCGCGCACCGACACGTTCATGCCGATGTAGCCGGCCGAGCCGGAGAGGATGCCGCCGATCGCGAAGCCACAGGCGACAGCGATGTTCTGGATGAAGATCAGCGCCACGAAAATCACCACGCCGACAATCGCGATCGTGGTGTACTGGCGGTTCAGGTAGGCACGGGCGCCCTGCTGGACCGCGAGTGAGATGCTTTGCATCCGCTCGTTGCCCGGCGAGAGCGCGAGCAGAGCGCGGGTGGTCACGAGGCCGTACGCCACAGCACAGGCGGCGCACACAAGGGCAACGACGACCCCATGGTTCGTCAGAAAGCTACTCAACAGAAATCCTCCGCGGTCTGGTTAGGTGCCGCGCGAGGAGATTCGCGCGCACGTTGATCGCACGGGCCACTCCCTAGGAGTGCACGACCCGGCGTAAAGGCGGGCGCAGTCTATCGTTTGCGCCAGCGGAAGGCGGTCAAGGTCGCGGCGGAGGGCTGATCAAGGTCCTGCCTGGGGACATTCATGTCGAGGGACATCGTTCCTCGCGTGCACGGAAACACCCCCCTTTGCCAAACACCCCCTTGCGCGAAACACCACCCTTTTGCAAACGCCCCCTTGTGCGAAACATCGCCCTTTACGAATCCCCCTTGCGCGAAACACCCCCCTTTGCCCAACACCCCGCTTTGCGAAACCCACAAAGCCCCCTTTGCGAATCCGCGGCTCCGCGCACGCGCGAGGCATGCCCTTAGCGGCCGGGCACCCACAGTCGACCGCTCGCTTGGGCCGGTCCGGGAGCCTGCTGGTCGTCGCTCTCTGCCGGCTTCTCGACCGGTTTCTCGGCCGGCTTGGCCTGCTCGGGGCTTGTACCCTGCGTCGCCGTGGAGGTTGTCGAAGTCCGCGAAGTCTGGGTTGAAGAGCTCTGCGCCTCGCGCGCATAGGCAACCTGCAGCTGGGCGATCGCGTCGCGCAGCGGAGCTAGCTCGCTCGGCATGCGCCGCTCGAGGATCGGCATCAGCGCACTGGCACCGTCGATCGCGTCGCGCACCTGCTCCAGGTCGCGTTCGCTTCCTGGCGTTGCGGATGGGTCGCCCCCAGCAGCAGCTGGCGCCAGCCCAAGACGGCGGCCGGCGATGTTAATCAGCGAGACCGTCGTTTGGATGATCATCTCAGCGCTCGTGATGCGGTTCAGCTCGGCTTCGTAGGCCGCACGCAGCTCATCCTCGCTTGGCTGCCCCTCACTCGTTGGGCCGCCCGGTCCCGCTGGACCGCCTGGTCCCGCTGGACCGCCTGGGCCCGTTGGACCGACCGGTCCCGCCTGCGCACTCGCCGCACCCGGCTGGGGCTGTTGCTCGCTGCTCACACCGTCACCTCCTGGGAATAGGTTTGTCTTGTCTCGGCTACCGAGGTCGCGAATACCTCCTCGCGGCTTGCTCCCGCCTCGATCATCGCTTTCTGTCGCTGTGCTCCATTGCGCTCGGGGAACGCTGGCTCGACACCCAGCTCGGCGCGCACCGGCTCGGTCCAGGCGACCAAACGCTCGACGATCTCTGTCGCCGGATACTCCTCGGCGCGCTCGAGGTTGACCATTCTCCCGTCAAGCCCAAAGCGGATCGCACGCCACATGTTCTCCTCGATTAGGCGTGGCGGTGGGTCGGTGAACGGCACGCCCTCGTCGAGGTCCCGGGCCGCCTGGGCCACACACGCCACGATCAAAGCTGCCAGCGCCTCAGACTCGCCTGCCGTGCTCTGCGCATCGCAGATCCTCACCTCCACTGTTCCGAACTCGAAGTGCGGGCGCACCGACCACCACACCTGCGTGAACTCCACGATCGAGCTTGTCCGCAGTAGGAACTCTATGTAGCGGCGATATGCCGGCCAGCCCCCGAACGCGTCGGGGATGCCACAGCGCGGGAAGTTGCGCGTGAAGCTTTGCGTGCGCGCCGAGTGCAAGCCCGAGTCGCGTCCGTCCAGGTACGGGGAGTTGGCGGAGACCGCCAGCAGCAGCGGCAGCACCGGTCGCAAGCGGTCGCAGACGCGCACAGCGCGGTCGATGCCGTTGATGCCGACGTGTACGTGCAGGCTGAAGGTGTTGTTGCGCCAAGCCACGTACTTCAGACCCTGCTCGACGCGTCGGTAGTGCTCGGTGTCGATGATCGGCTGCTCGCGGTAGTCGGCCCACGGATGGGTTCCTGTCGCTCCTAGCGCTGCTGTCTCTTTGCCCGCCAGGGCAAACAGCCGTCGGCGGCGCTCGCGCTGACGGCTGAGCGCGTCGCCGAGGTTCTCGCCGCGGCCGGAGACGATCTCGATCTCGGATGAGATCAGCTCACCCGTGATCGCGTCCGCAAGCAGCGGGTCGCACTCGCTCGCGCGGGCACGCAAGCGCTCGAAGCGCGGGACCAAGTCCAGCGTGGTCGGCTCGAGAATCGCGAACTCCTCCTCGATGCCGACCGTAAGGTTGGTTGACTGCGCGAACGTGTCAACTGCTTTATCTAGGTCTTTACTGGTCATTCAGGTGGGGCCTTGGAGCTTGCCGGTATGGGAGGGGGAAAAATTAGTGTTAGGTGCAGACGCGGCGCAGGCAAGGTCAGGCGGGCTTGGCACTTCCGACCACGGGAATCAGGTCAAGTAGAAGTAGAGCGCGTAGAGCAAGTTGACCGCTGGACTTGAAGTGTGGACGGTCACCTCGGGCGGGACCGCCAAGAGCGACTCGGAATAGTTGAAGATGATCTTCACGCCGGCGTCGACCAGCTCGTCCGCCAAGCCCTGAGCAGCGCGCGTGGGAACCGCGAGCACGCCCACCACGATTTCCTCGTCTTCCACGACTTGGTGCAGCTCACTGGTGTGACGAACCGTTTGGCTACCGACCTTGCTGCCGACCTTCGTCTCGTCCACGTCGAAGATCGCCACGACCCTGAAGCCGTGGTCGGCGAAGATGTCCGAGGAAGCGATCGCCTTACCGAGGTGGCCGGCACCGAGCAATGCGATGTTGTGCTGGCCTGCCGTGCGCAGGATCTTGCGAATTTGCGAGACGAGCGACTCGACGTTGTAGCCGACTCCGCGCTTGCCGAACTTGCCGAATCCCGACAGGTCGCGACGGATCTGGGTGGAGTTGACATGTGTGTAGTCGGAGAGCTCTTGCGAGGAGATTGTCTCCTTGCCCATCTTCTTTGCCTGCGTCAGCACCTGCAAGTAGCGCGACAGCCGTGCTGCCACGCCGAGCGAGAGCCGCTCGCCGGCGAGCGTATCGCCGTCGTGAATCGTGCTCACTGGAGTGCTCAACTCGTTGTAAGCCATCGTTCTCTGACTCTAGAGGATGGCCCGCAGACGCTGCCGCAGCGCGTCCTCGTTGACGAAATATTCGAACAGCTCCTCATCGCCCAGTATCGCGACCGGGATGCGCTCGAAATACGCTCGATGCAGGGCCTCATCGGTGGTTATGTCAACCTCCGCCAACTCGAATCCGAGCTCTGGGCGCAATCTCCGCAGGACATCTTGCGCGTCCACGCAAAGATGGCAATCCGGCTTGGAGTAGAGCGTGACGACCTTCATCAGAACCTCGATGCCCCGCGCGCACGCGGGAGGCATGACGCGTTTTTCGCCCCGCTCACCGCGGGCGCTCCCCCGTCGCATAGGCGTCCAGACCCAGATAATCGGGGTATGCCAGCGCCGGCGCGAAGCGTGCGGCGCTGGCGATCATCGCGGCGTTGTCGGTGCACAGGACAGGCGGCGGCACGTGCACTCCTACCCCCAACTCTTGCAAGCGTCGGCGCAGCTCTCCGTTGGCCGCGACGCCGCCGCCGACGGCTAGCCGATCCAAGCCCTTCAGCTCCAGCGCTTCCTCGGTGCGCACGATCAGATGCTCGACAATCGCGGCCTGGTAGGAAGCCGCGAGGTCAGCCTCGCGTTCGCTACGTTCGGCCTCGTCTAGCTCGCGCAGCTTGTAGAGCAGCGATGTCTTCAGGCCCGCGAAGGAGAAGTCGAGACTGCGACCGAAAGCGCGCGTCGCACCACGTCCTCCCCGTGAGCGCGAGCCGGAGGTCGGAAACTCGAACGCCTGCGGATCGCCGTCGGCCGCCAGACGCTGCAGCGCAGGGCCTCCCGGAAAGCCTAGGCCCAGCATCCTCGCGCCCTTGTCGAACGCCTCGCCCGCCGCGTCGTCGAGCGTGCGGCCGAGCGTCTGAAAGCCATGCTGCTCTTGCACGTGCGCGAGCAGCGTGTGGCCGCCGCTCGCGATCAGACAGAGGAAAGGCGGCTCGAACGCCTCCTCACCGGCCTCGGACACGAGAAAATTGGCAGACACGTGGCCTTGCAGATGGTCGATCGCGGCGAACGGCAGGCGACGCGGCGACGCCAGTGCCTTGGCGCTTGAGAAGCCGACGAGCAACGCACCGATCAGGCCCGGGCCCTGCGTCGCGGCCACCAGCTCCACCTCGTCCAGCGTCGTAGCCGCCTCCACCAGAGCGCGCTCGACGACGAGGTCGATCAGCTCCAGGTGGTGGCGCGAAGCGATCTCAGGCACGACGCCGCCGAAGCGCTCGTGCGCCTGCTGGGAAGAGATCACGTTCGAGCGGATCGTCCCGTCCTCGGTGACGATGGCCGCGCAGGTGTCGTCACAACTGGTCTCAATCGCGAGGATCGTCATACCGGCCCTGGGTTCGGCACGTCGTCGAACGAACCCGCCAGCGTCGCCGGCGTGCGCCACATCACCAGGGCGTCCTCGCCGTTGTCCTGGTAGTAGCGCCGGCGCAAGCCCGCCGCGCGGAAGCCTTCACGTTCATAGAGATGAATCGCAACCTCGTTGGAGCGGCGAACCTCCAGCGTGAAGCGGGCGCTGTCGTCCTGCACCCGCTCGTACAGCTCTCCGAGCAGGGCGGAGGCGACGCCCTTATGTTGGTGCTCGACGTCTACCGCGACGTTCATCACGTGCCATACCGTGTCGTAGCGCGAGCAGATCAAGTAGCCGACCAGGCGCTCTTCGTGCAGAGCGGCTAGACAGACGCCCGAGGACTTGGAAAGCTCGAGCACGAACATCGCCAACGACCACGGCGTCGGGAACGCGCGACGCTCGATCGCGATGACGCGCGGTAGGTCGGCGTAAGTGAGACCGCGTATGTCCACCGAGAACGAGCCCTCGGTCGTGGGGCCGGCCAGCGAGGCGCACATCAGGCCCGCGCCCCTTCCAGCGCGATCTCCGCGTCTGGGCGACGACGGTAGTCAGGCACGACCATCTCCGTACTGACGAGCGCCTGCGCACCCAACTCACAGATCGCATGCGCCTGGATTTGGTGATGTTCGCAGCGATCCTCGGCGACGCGCACGCCGACTCGCTCGAAAGCTTCGCGGTAGAGGATGGCCCCGTCACCTAGCGCTAGCCATTGCTCGGCTTGTGTGTCGATTGCTGCGCTATCCAACAGCTCAACCACCCCATTTGGGGAGACGGCCCGCGGGGCGATCAACTCTTGGCCGTCTTCATAGGCAGCGACGAAGACCTCGCCGCGGCGCGCGTCTATCGCAGCCAAGACTCGATGCGCCTGCTGGTCTGCATCGTGGGCCAGCGCGCGCAGGCTCGACACGCCGACCAGCTCCACACCAAGCGACTGCGCCAAGCCTCCTGCCGTGGCGATCCCGATACGCAGGCCCGTGAACGTCCCTGGGCCAACGCCGACCGCGATCCGCTCCAGCTCGGGCCAGTCGATATGCGCCTCGACAAGCAGGTCGTTCGCGAGCGGCAGCAGCCGCGTGGCGTGGCCTGGGCGCTGCCGCGCGTCTGGGTCGTCGCGCGCTTGCAGCGTGCGCCCGTCCGCCAGCCTCAGGCCGACGACCGTCGCTGGCGTTGCCGTATCGAGCCCGAGCACGATCAACGCGTGACCTCGGATATCGCGCTTGGCTGTGCTTCGTCTGCCCGCGCATCGTCGGCCTGTCCTGTCAGACCATCATCGTCGGCCCTTCCTACCGGACCAGCACCGGCCTGCCCTGCCAACACGTCGCTTGCGCGCTCGTCCAGCTCGCATACTTCGATGCGCCTGCGATCGGCGCCCTCATGGGTCAGCGTCACCAGCAGACACGCGTCGCGCAGCTCTGGGGCCGCCTGCTCAGGCCACTCCACGAACGCGATCGAATCGGGGGCGAGATAGTCGTCGAGCAGCTCCGGCTCCTCTTGCGCAAGAGCCGCTAGGCGGTAGAGGTCCAGATGCGAGACGGTCACATCCGAGCCCTGGTAACGATGGCCGATCGAGAAAGTTGGGCTCGTGACCGCATCGCCAACTCCCAGAGCTTTCGCCGCGCCGCGCACGAGCGTGGTCTTGCCCGCCCCCAACTCGCCACGCACGAGCACGATGTCGCCCGGCTTCAGGGCAGCAGCAAGTTCGGCGCCCAGCGCCTCGGTTTGGGCTGAATCCGAGGTCTCGACGATACGTGTCGCCACGAGAGAAGCCTAGTCCAACCAGTGCCGGCGTCCGCGAACGCGGACCAGCTGACAACAGCGCCAGCTAGCGCCGACAAAAAACGGCCGGCTCGCGGGAGAGGAGAATCGCGAACCGGCCGTGGTGCTTGGGAGGATGGATGTACTCGGTATCGGCAGACCGTCCCGCCTGCTTGAACGGCCGCACGAGCCCTTTCACCTCCCATATACGAACGCCGCGCCGATATGGATGCCCCGCCCGCGTAAAGCCGCCCAATTTGGGAGCTTCGGTCCCGCTCAGGGGAATGCTCAGAAGAGACCGAGCTGATCCACCTCACCCACAACCCGCTGCGTGTCCTCAACCGCTGCCTGCGGCACCTCATCGAGTTGATGCTGCGGCGGCTCAAGCTGAGCCAGCAACTCCGGCAGGCGCGCGAAGTCCTCGCGCAGCGTCTCGAGCATGCGTGGGGTGTACAAGGCCGCGGCGGGATGGAAGATCGGATAGAGCCGCACCGTGCGCCTGCCGAGCGTCAGCTCTTGCGGCTTACCGTGCAGACGCGTGATCCCGGTCGGATCGTCTCTGAGCAGCTTCGTGGAGAAGTTGCCAAGCGAGCAGATGACTCGCGGCTGGATCAGCTCGACCTGTCGGTAGAGATACTCGCGGCAGTTCTCGATCTCCAACGGCAGCGGATCGCGGTTGCCGGGAGGGCGGCACTTGAGCACGTTCGCAATAAAGACGTCCTTGCGCTCCAGACCGATCTCTTTGAGCAGCGTCTCCAGCAGCTTGCCCGCGCGACCGACGAACGGCAGTCCCTGCTCGTCCTCGCTGGCTCCCGGCGCCTCGCCCACGAACATCAGATCGGCGTTCGCGTTGCCGGCCCCGAAAACGACGCTCTTGCGCGTGGTGGCCAGCTCTTGGCAGCGTGTGCACACGCTTGCCTGAGCGAAAACCTGCTTGAGGGCCTCGCGCCGCTGATCGATCTCCGCCGAAGACACAGCTGCGGATGGTAGTCACCAACGCTCTCCCGCGGTATGCTTGAACTCAGTCGCGACCGGTATCCCCTGGGAACTGGACCGAGCCAGATGAACTTTTCGATCTCCACATCGATTGAGTCCGTACCACGGGACGTAAGTCCGTGAGGGTCTTGCGCTCGATCGATGAAGTGCGGACCGCCCTCGAATCGGCCCGCCTGACCGGCCGTAGGATCGGGCTGGTGCCGACGATGGGTGCCCTGCACGATGGACACCTCTCGTTGATCGGCCATGCACGCGCCGAGTGCGACGTTGTTGTCGTGTCGCTATTCGTGAACCCCGCGCAGTTCGACGAGCACGCCGACCTGGAGAGCTACCCGCGCGACGAGCAGCGCGACCGCGAGCTGGCAGCCGGCGCCGGAACCGACCTCTTGTTTGCGCCCTCGGTAGAGGATGTCTACCCGGCCGGCTTCTCGACCTCGGTGGAAGTGCTCGGCCTGACCGATCGCCTGGAGGGTGTCGTGCGCGGTGCAGGCCATTTTCGCGGCGTCACGACCGTCGTTACGAAGCTTTTGAACATCGTCTCGCCCGATGTCGCCTACTTCGGCCAGAAGGACGCGCAACAAGTGATCGTGATCCGCCGCTTGGTCGAGGACCTGAACATCAACGTGCGCATCGAGGCCTGCCCCACCGTGCGCGAAGCCGACGGGCTGGCGATGTCCAGCCGCAATGCACACCTGAGTAGCGGGGAGCGTGCTCGCGCGCTTGCAATGCCGCGTGCGCTGGCAGCCGCCACCGCGGCCGTCAAGGACGGCGAGCGCTCGGCCGACGTACTCAAGGCAGCGTCGCGCGAAGCGATGAGCGCGTTCGACGTCGAGCCCGAGTACATCGAGCTCGTGCATCCGGACACGCTCGATGCGGTCGCGCGGCTGGAGCGACCGGCGCTGCTCGCTATCGCCGCCCGTGTCGGCGAGACACGGCTAATCGACAACGTGATCCTTTCTCCCAGCTCGCGTACCGAGCCCAACCCGACATCACAACCCGCCTTGCACTCAACGTTCTCACCCCAGCAATTCGAGCAAACAGCAGATTCCCGGCAAGCCAACCCAAGAGAGGCTCAAGCTACATGCAGCGCGTAATGCTCAAGTCAAAGATCCATCGGGCCACCGTGACCGATTGCGACCTCCACTACGTCGGCTCGATCACGATCGACCCCGACCTGCTCGAGGCCGCCGACATCCTGGAGCACGAGCAGGTTCACGTTGTTGACGTTGACAACGGGGCCCGCTTCGAGACATACACGATCGCCGGGCAACGCGGCTCGGGCGACATCAAGGTCAACGGAGCCGCCGCGCGCCTCGTACACCGCGGCGACACCGTCATCGTCATCTCCTACGGGCAGTACGACCGTGCGGAGATGGAGCACTACGAGCCTCGCGTCGTGCACGTCGAGGCTCAAACCAATCGCATCATCACCGTTGACGACGCGGTGGCGACCCTGCTGAGCTCCCCACCGGCCTCATTCGAGGCCGGCACTAGGGGCTAGCAAGGCGTCAACCAGCGCCAGAGAGGACTCACCATGTCAAGCCATCCCAGCAATCCCAGTTCAGGACATCAGAGCAAGTCAATGCCAGGTAGGTCCAGCCTCGGCGTTCCTTCAGACCCTGGCCGTCTTCCCATGACCCTGCCGCTGCTCGCCGAAAAGAAGCGGCTTGGCGAGCCCGTGGTGATGGTCACCGCGTATGACTACCCCAGCGCGCGTGCCGCGGAGGCCGGCGGCGTGGATCTCGTGCTCGTCGGTGATTCCGCGGCGACCACAGTCCTCGGTTACAACGCCACCACCCCGGTAGATCTCAACGACATGCTCGTGCTCGCTCGGGCCGTGCGCCGTGGTTTGAACACCCCACTGATGATCGGCGATCTGCCGTTCGGCTCGTATGAGATCAGCGACGAGCAGGCCATTGCCTCGGCCATCCGCATGGTCAAGGAGGCCGGTTGCGACGCGGTCAAGCTGGAGGGCGGCGGCCCTGCCTCCGCCAGTCGGGCACGCGCGATCATCGGCGCCGGTATTCCTGTGATGGGGCATGTCGGGCTGACCCCGCAGAGCTCGACCGCGCTCGGCGGCTGGAAGGCCCAGGGCCGCACCGCCGCCGCGGCGGCACGCATCGCCTCGGAGGCGCTTGCACTACAGGGCAGTGGCTGCTTTGCGATCGTGTTCGAGGCGATCCCGAGCGCTGTCACCAAGGAGCTGATGCCCCACCTCGAGGTGCCCGTGATCGGCATCGGCGCCGGGCCGGAGACCGACGGCCAGGTACTCGTCTTCCATGACCTACTCGGCATCCGCGACGGGCTTGGGCCGCGCTTTGTCAAGCGCTACGCCAACATCCAACAGGAGATGGACGCCGGCGTCAGCGCCTACGCCGATGACGTGCGCTCAGGCCGCTACCCCGGTCCCGAGCACGGCTACTCGATCGACGCAGACGAGCTGGCCGAACTTCACACCTTGTTGGCGTAATCGATCTGCCGGATCGTCTTTGCGGGCGATCCGGCAGCAATCGAGAAGGGCTCGACGTCTTTGGTGACGACGCTGTTGGCTCCGATCACGCAACGCTCGCCGATGCTCACGCCGCTGGTGACGACCACGTTGGCGCCCAGCCAGCAGTTGTCGCCGATCTTGGTCGGCCCCTTGCTGTCGAAGCCTTGCCAGGTGATCGGCTTCTCAGGGTCGTCGTAGCGATGCGATGCATCCGAGACGAAACAGCCGTTGGCGAGCATGCAATGGTCGCCAATCTCGACAAGTTGCTCAGCGGCGACCATTACGCCCATATTCAGAAACGTGCCGCTGCCGAGGCGCACGCGCGCGTTGCCTGGCATTGTGATCCACACGTTCGGCTCAAACAACGTGTGCGCGCCAATCTCCAGGCGCCCCTCGCGCAATGCCTCAAGCACATTGCCATGCAGCGGCCAACGTGCAAAGGCTTCGCGACGCATGAATTCGCGGTGGATTGCCAGACGATTCCAGGGCAGCGAGTTGCGCTCGTACCAGCGCCATCTGGTGATCCAGAGACGCAGTTGAGCAGCGCTCACGCCGCGACCTTCGCGCGACGCTTTCGCGGTGCCGGCTTGCGCTTGGGCTTTGCCACGAGCAGGTCGCGCAGGAACTCGCCCGTGTGCGACCCGCGCTCGGCCGCGACCTCCTCGGGCGTGCCGGCCGCGATCACCATGCCGCCCTCCTCCCCGCCCTCCGGGCCCATGTCGATCAGGCGATCGGCGCACTTGATTACGTCGAGGTTGTGCTCGATCACGACCACGCTGTTGCCTGCATCGACGAGCCGCTGCAATACCTCCAGCAGACGCTGTACGTCGGCGAAGTGCAGGCCCGTCGTGGGCTCGTCGAGGATGTACAAAGTGCGCCCTGTTGCGACCTTCGAGAGCTCGGTGGCAAGCTTTACGCGCTGGGCCTCGCCACCGGACAGCGTCGTCGCCGGCTGGCCGAGGCGAATGTAGCCAAGGCCGACCGCGTCGAGCGTCTCCAGGCGACGGCGGATCTTGGGGATGTGCTCGAAGAAGTGAAGCGCCTCCTCGACCGGCATCGCCAGTACCTCGGCGATGCTCTTGCCCTTGAACTTGACCTCCAGCGTCTCGCGGTTGTAGCGGCGCCCGTCGCACTGCTCGCAGGGAACGTAAACATCCGGCAGGAAGTGCATCTCGATCTTGATCTGGCCGTCGCCACGGCACACCTCGCAGCGCCCGCCCTTGACGTTGAAAGAGAAGCGCCCTGGCTTGTACCCGCGTGCGCGTGCCTCCTGCGTCTTTGAGAAGAGGTCGCGGATCACGTCGAACAGGCCCGTATACGTGGCCGGGTTCGAGCGTGGTGTACGCCCGATCGGCGACTGGTCGACGGCGATGATCTTGTCGAGCTGGTCGAGACCGTGGATCGCACGGTGCGCGCCCGGGCGCTGTCTGGCACGGTGCAAACGGTTAGCCACCGCCTTGTAGAGCACTTCGTTGACAAGCGTCGACTTGCCCGAGCCAGACACGCCGGTGACGCAGGTGAGCGTGCCGAGCGGCACGTGTACGTTGACGTCACGCAGGTTGTGCTGGCTTGCGCCGAGAATCTCGACGTAGCCGATCGGAGTGCGCCGCTTATCCGGCAGCTCGATCGTGCGCGTGCCGGCCAGGAACTGCCCGGTCAACGACGGCTTGACCTTCTGCACCTGCGCCGCTGTCCCCTGCGCCACGATCCAGCCGCCGTGTTCGCCGGCGCCGGGCCCCAGATCGACCAGATGGTCGGCGCTGCGCATCGTCTGCTCGTCGTGCTCGACCACGATCACCGTGTTGCCAAGGTCGCGCAAACGTTCCAGCGTCGCGATCAGCTTCTCGTTGTCGCGTTGGTGCAATCCGATCGACGGCTCGTCGAGGATATAGAGCACCCCCACCAGAGACGAGCCGATCTGCGTGGCCAGGCGGATGCGCTGCGCCTCGCCACCCGACAGCGTCGAGGCCGCGCGGTCCATCGACAGGTAGCCGATTCCCACGTTCTCCAAGAATTGAAGGCG
This sequence comes from uncultured Solirubrobacterales bacterium, assembly GCA_963844095.1. Classification (GTDB taxonomy): domain Bacteria; phylum Actinomycetota; class Thermoleophilia; order Solirubrobacterales; family Solirubrobacteraceae; genus Palsa-744. The sequence goes on along the minus strand of CAWJND010000005.1, from coordinate 227,180 downwards.
CTCTGTGATCTCGCGCAGTATCAAGCGCGCTACGTGCCGATCGGTCTCCGACAACTCAACCTCTTCAAGCCAGGCCAATGCCCGCCGCGCCGAGAGCGCGCAGAAGTCCTCGATGCGTGTGCCCGCGACGAGCACCGCGCGCGACTCGGGCCGCAGCCGCGCCCCACCGCACTCGGGGCACGCACGCAGCGACATGAATTCCTCGATCTTCTCGCGTGTCCACTCCGAGTCGGTCTCGCGATAGCGCCTCTGAAGATTTGCCAGCACCCCCTCGAAGCGTGTCCCATAGGAGCGCGTGCGCCCGAAGCGATTGCGGTAGGTGATCTGCAGCGGCTCGCCGTTTGTCCCCGACAGAAACAGGTCGCGGTGCTCCTGCGGCAACTCTTCCCACGGCGTCCCCAGGTCGACCTTGTAGCGCTTTGCAATCGCCTCAGTCACCTGCTCGTAGTAGTTGGAGGCACTGTTCGCCCACGGCGCGATCGCGCCTTCGCCAACAGACAGGGTCGGATCGGGCACGACCAGATCAGGGTCGATCACCATTTGCGAGCCGAGCCCCGTACAGCGCTCGCAGGCGCCGTGAGGAGAGTTGAAAGAAAAGATGCGCGGCTCCAACTCGACCAGCGACGGTCCGTGCTCAGGGCAGGCGAACTTCTCGGAGAACGTGAACAGCGTCCCGGGTGTGGGCTTTGCGCCCGGCACGATCTGGGCATTCGCGGCCTTCACGCCAAGAGCACCGGATGAATGGGCCTGGCCGTCTCCCGCTGCGGGCACGCCATCCCCTCCCCCATCATTTTCGCTACGTGAAGACCCGACGATCTCGATCTCGACGAGGCCGTCCGCGAGTCCGACCGCTGTCTCGATCGAATCCGCCAGGCGCTTGCGGATGTCGTGGCGCATCGCGAGGCGATCCACGACGACTGAGACGTCGTGCTTGTAGCGCTTGTCGAGCACGATCGACTCCTCGAGCATGCGTATGCGCCCGTCGATCTTCACGCGCGCGAAGCCGTCAGCGCGCAGCTCCTCCAGCAGCTTGCCGTACTCGCCCTTGCGGCCCCTGACGACCGGCGCCAGCACCATGAAGCGCGTGCCCTCGGCCAGACCCATCGCCTGGTCGATGATCTGCTCCGCGGACTGGCCGACGATCGGCCGCCCGCAGATCGGGCAGTGCGGCTTGCCCACGCGCGCCCACAGCAGCCGCAGGTAGTCGTAGATCTCGGTCACGGTCCCGACCGTCGAGCGGGGATTGCGCGAGGTTGTCTTCTGGTCGATCGAGATCGCCGGCGAGAGCCCCTCGATCGAGTCGACGTCGGGCTTGTCCATCTGGCCAAGGAACTGGCGGGCGTAGGCGGACAGCGACTCCACGTAGCGACGCTGTCCCTCGGCGTAGATCGTGTCGAAGGCGAGACTTGACTTGCCCGAGCCGGAGAGCCCGGTGATCACGACGAGAGCGTCGCGCGGCAATTCCAGGGAGATGTCCTTCAGATTGTGCTCGCGCGCGCCGCTGACGACGATCTTGTTGCTTTGGGCCATTCGACTGTCATTGTATTGACGCGAACAGATGTTCGCCTTGGCGCGTCGGTCTCATGACGAGTAGGCCGGCCCCATTGGACCGGTATGCTGGGCCGTATGGACGACTATGGGCTACCGATCTCCTATGAGGTGCTGGACCCCGGCACCCCGGTCTACAGCAGCGACGGCGAGCAGATCGGCGAGGTCACGCATGTGCTCGCCGTGCCCGAGGAGGACGTCTTCGACGGGATCGTGATCGACGAGCACGAGGGCCACGGAGACCACCGCTTCGCTGACGCCGACGATGTCGATTCAATCCACGAGCGGGCGGTAACGCTCAAGCTCGACGCCGCTGCCTGCCGCGCGCTACCCGCGCCGACCGAGAATCCGGGGGTCATGAAGGACGACCCGGCCGAGGGCGCCCCAGGCTTCTCCGACAAGCTGCACCGCGCCTGGAACCTCATCTCCGGCAAGTACTGAACGAATCGCGCCCCGCTTCGAAGGAAACGATCGGTACGTGCAAAGTACCGGTCGAGACGTGCGAAGTACAGGTAGTACGGATGGGTGTAGTCCGGTGGGACGTGCCTAGTAAACGGTGTTATGCAACCGATTGGTTGCATAACGGCTTCAGCTTGGAGACTGGACCGGGCGTCGCTGGAGACTGGACCGGGTGGAGACTGGACCGGGCGTCGTCCAACTCACCCTTCGATAGCCGCGTAAACCTCGTCGAGCAGGCGCTCGCGGTCTGGGACCGCAAAGTTCTCTTCCAAGTAGCGAGCAGTGTCCTCGCGCGAGTCGCCGTTGAGCGCCATGTTGAGCGCGACCAGACGAGCCCCGTCGAGGTCGCCGTTGACCGGCGCGGCATCGTTTACGACTGCCGGCTCTGAGAAGCGCGGCTGCTCGTCAAACGCCGACTCGCTCGGCGGCTGCTGAGGCTCGTCGGCCAGGGCGGACGCCTCGAAGCTCTCGGCGGCATAGGCCGCGGCCTCTTGCGTCTGCGCGTACGGATCGCCCTGCATACCCGCGTGCGACTCTGCCGGCGTCTCCACGAACGGCTCGCTATGAGTCTCGGCAGCCGCGACGGGAATTGGCTGGTCCACACCGCTGTATCCCACAGTGGCTGACGACTCCGCTGAAGGCTGCTTCCCTGCACGCCCCGAGGCCGCGTCGTAGAGCGCCTCCATCTCGCCCTCGACGGCCGACAGGTCACCCGCCAAGCGCCCGGCGCCGCTGCGCAAGCTGTCTACCAAGGCCCGCGTCTCGCCGTCGAGCGAGCCGACGTGTCCAAGCAACGCCTCGGTGGCCTGCGACACGGCCGCGACGTGCTCCCGCGCCCGCGCAACCGCCTCCTCGCGTGTACGCCGCGCGTCCGCGTCGGCGGCCTCGCGCACCTGGTGCGCCTGCTCGGCGGCCTGGTGCTCGATCGCCTCGGCCGTCGCCTGGGCAGCCTCAAGGATTCCCTGGACCTGAGTGGCGGCGCTTGAGGCAAGCGACTCTCCGCCACGGCTCGACGCTTCGCGCTGTAGCTCGTCTACCTCGGCGGCAAGCGCTCGCAGGTGAACGTCCACGCTAGCCGGGTCATAGCCACGACGCACGATCGGGAAGTCGCGCCGCTCGATCTCCTGACGGTCCAGTTCCACAGCGCTCATCCTATGCCACCTCGCCCGCTGGAGCCTCGCTTGCCTTACTTGCCTCGCGCGCCTCGCCTGCCTCGCCTGCCTCGCCTGCCTCGCCCGGCTCAGTGGCAGACTCGCTTCCAGCGCTCTGCTCCACCGGCGCCTCGCTGACCTGCACGTCCTTCAGCTCGCGCCGCAGCTCCCTGATCTCGTCGCGCAACTGCGCGGCGTACTCGAAGCGCAGGTCGTCGGCGGCGGCAACCATCTCCTCTTCGAGCTCGACCACCATACGCTCCAGCTCGTGCTGAGGCATCTCTTTTGCCTTTGCCCTAGTGGCGTTCTTGCGTCTACGGCCCTTCGGAACCTTCGACTCCGCCTGCAGAAACTCTGCGATGTCGGAGATCCCCTTGACGATGCTCGACGCGGTGATCCCGTGCTCCTCGTTGTAGGCGACCTGGATCTCGCGTCTGCGGTCGGTCTCCTCAATCGCCGCCTTCATCGCTCTGGTCTCCTTGTCGGCGTACATCAGCACGGTGCCCTTGATGTTGCGTGCCGCCCGGCCGATCGTCTGGATCAGCGAGGTCTCCCCGCGCAGGAAACCCTCCTTGTCGGCATCGAGGATCGCCACCAGTGACACCTCGGGCAGGTCGAGTCCCTCGCGCAGCAGGTTCACACCGACGAGCACGTCGTACTCGCCGAGGCGCAGGTCGCGGATGATCTGGATGCGCTCGAGCGTGTCGATCTCCGAATGCAGGTAGCGCACCTTGAAGCCCATCTCGATCAGGTACTGCGAGAGATCCTCGCTCATCTTCTTGGTGAGGGTAGTGACCAGCACTCGCTCGTTCACATCCACACGCTTGCGAATCTCATTCATCAGATCGTCGATCTGATTGCGGGTCTCGCGCACATCTATCTGCGGATCAACCACCCCGGTGGGTCTCACAATCTGCTCCACGATCCGCTGTGAGCGGGTCCGCTCGTATTCGCCGGGCGTCGCCGACAGGAAAACGAGCTGTGGCGTGATCGAAAGGAACTCCTCGAACGTCTGCGGGCGGTTGTCCATCGCACTGGGCAGCCTGAAGCCGTAGTCCACGAGTGTGCTCTTGCGCGAGCGGTCGCCCTCGAACATGCCCCCGATCTGCGGCACGGTCTGGTGTGACTCGTCGATGAAGCAGACGAAGTCCTCGGGGAAATAGTCGATCAGGCAGTAGGGGCGCTCGCCGGGTTTGCGCCCGTCGAGGATGCGCGAATAGTTCTCGATCCCCGAGCAAAAGCCCATCTCGCGCAGCATCTCCATGTCGTACTGCGTGCGCTGGCGCAACCGGTGTGACTCGAGCTGCTTGCCGTCGGCCTCAAGTTGCTCGCAGCGCTCGTTCAATTCCCGCCCAATCGCCGCCACGCCGTCCTCGATCGTGCCCTCCTTGACGTTGTAGTGGGTGGCTGGCCAGATCGCCACGTGCTCGAGGTCGTCGGCGAGCATCTCGCCGGTAAGCGGGTCGAAGTGCTGCAGGCGCTCCACCTCGTCGCCGAACAGGGTCGCCCTGAAGGCGGTCTCGGCATAGGCAGGGAACACCTCCAACGTCTCCCCCTTGACCCTGAAGGTGCCGCGCGAGAGCACCGCATCGTTGCGCGTGTACTGAATCGAGACGAGCTTACGCAGCAACTTGTCGCGGTCGATCTCCTCGCCGCGACGCAGGATCTGCATGTTCATCTCATAGGTCTCCGGCGAGCCAAGGCCGTAGATGCAGGACACCGACGCCACCACGATCACGTCACGCCGTGCGAAAACGGCTGCCGTTGCGGCATGCCTCAGGCGATCCACCTCCTGGTTGATCGCCGAGTCCTTCTCGATGTACAGGTCGCGGCTGGGGACGTAGGCCTCAGGCTGGTAGTAGTCGTAGTAGGAGACGAAGTACTCGACGGCGTTCTCGGGAAAGAAGGTGCGGAACTCGTTGCACAGCTGCGCGGCCAAAGTCTTGTTATGGGCGATCACGAGCGCCGGCTTCTGCACCTCCTGGATGACGCCGGCCATCGTCATCGTCTTGCCCGTGCCGGTCGCGCCGAGCAAGGTCTGGAAGCGCTCCCCCTCGCGCACGCCTTCGGACAGCGATTCGATCGCCTTCGGTTGGTCGGCCGTAGGCGTGAACACGGGGTCGAGCTTGAACTCAGGCACAGGCCCCTACGTTAGAGCCTGTATCAAGGCAGGCTGTGCGAGGTCCCGGATTGTCCTCAAGACAGGCTCACAGCCCGAGCTGGCGGGGATAAACGGCCCGATATTCCGCCTGGGCGCGCATCACCTTCTGTACATATGCCTGTGTCTCGGGAAAGGGTATTTCCGAGACACTGAGCGTCTTACCAGCTTCGCGCGCCTTCGCCACCCACGAATCGACGTTGGCCAGCCCACCGTTGTACGCCGCCACGGCAAGCATCTCGTTGCCTTCGTAGTGATCGAGCAGGTAGCGCAGATACCAGCTGCCATAAGCCACGTTGATCTTCGGCGTTGCCAGATCGCCGGTCGTAAAGGCGGTGCCTCCGGAGAGGTGGGCGATGTATTGGGCGGTCGATGGCAGGATCTGCATCAAGCCGAGCGCACCGGCGGAAGAAGGGCGCGGGTCGAACTTCGTCTCCGCATAGATCACGCCGGCGATCAGCGCCGGGTCGAGGTGCTTTTCGGCCGCCTGTTCGCGGATCACGGCCGCATCGCTCAGCGGCAGCCCCTCGTTGCCTGACATGTGCTCGATGCGCGAAACGATCACGATCCCGAGCGCCACGAGCACCGCGAACGCGAGCAGCATCCGCACGAACACGCTAGCCGGGTGCAATGGCCGCGAAGACCGATGCCCCCCGCGCGCGCGGGGGGCATGCCGCGTTTGGGTGTAGCTCATCGAGATAGCTTGGCAAGTACGTCGGCCAGTTCGCGCCGCAGGTCGGCCTCACTGCCGTCGTTGTGGATCACGAAGCCGGCGCGGGCGGCCTTTTCCTCTTGAGGAAGCTGCCTGCCGGCGCGCTCCTCGGCGAGTGCGTGCCCGCGCGCGGCGGCGCGCGCGCGACGCGTGTCCTCCTGTGCGATTACCGCGATCGTCGCGTCGAAGCCGCTCTCCATGCCAGCCTCGAACAGCAACGGCACCTCGACCACGGCCGCCCTGGGCGCCGGTCGCAAGGCGCGTGCATGCTCGAGCCACGCGCCCATGCGGGCACCGACAAGCGGCCACAACAGGCCCTCCAGCCACTTACGCTCCTCCTCACCGCCGGCGAACGCCTTGGCGGCGATGGCGGCACGGTCGACGGCTCCCCCAGGCGCCACCTCGGCACCCCAGCGCGCGATGACCGCATCCTTGACATGGCTCTCGCCATAGAGCTCGTGCACCACGGCGTCGGTCGAGAGCACCTGCGCGCCGAGCTCTTCGAGCGCCTTCAGCGCGGTCGACTTACCGGCACCCATGCCGCCGGTGAGCCCGACGAACGGCACCACCGGCTGCACGGCTCGAACTCGTCAGTCTTGGGCTGGCTCGCCGGCAGGCTGCTCGGCAGCGGCCTCAGCGACCGGCTGCTCGGCATCCGCCTCTGTTGCGGCAGGCTCCCCGGCAGGGGCCTCTGCGGCCGGCGCCTCTACAACCGGCTCTTCTACAGCACTCTCTGCGGCTGCGGACTCCGGTGTGGGCTCCGTCACAACCTCAGCGACCGGCTCCTCCACGGCAGGCTCTGGCGCCTGCTCCTGGACAGCAGGCTCCTCCACCGCGACCTCAGCGATCGACTCCGCGGATGGGGCATCCTCAGCTGGCGCCTCAACGACTGCCTCGGCGGCGGGCTCCTCCACGACTTGGGCCTGCTCAACCGGCGCGTCAACAACAGCCTCGGCTGCGGGCTCGGCGACAGCGAGCTCCGACGCCGAAGCCTCGGCAAGCGCCTGCTCGGCCACGGCCTGATCGGCTGCCAGCTCACCGGCATCCTCTCCAACTGCCACGTCAAGCGAATCCTCAAGCACGACCTGCTCGTCGGCCACGGCCTCGGGCTCGGCCGGCGAAGCTGCCGGTGCGTCCGGTCGCGACAGCGGCAGGATCTGGTCCTCCACGCGCTTGGCCGACAGCGACAGGCGCCGGCGCTCGGAGTCGATCTCGAGGATCTTCACGCGGATCTCGTCGCCCGGGTGCACGATCTCGCGCGGGCTCTCGACATGATGGCCGGCGAGCTCTGAGATGTGAACCAAGCCCTCGACGCCATCGAGCACCTCGACGAACGCGCCGAAGGTGACGACCTTCGTGACCTTGCCTGCCAGCTCGTCATTGACGTTGTATGTGTTGACGATTCGCTGCCACGGGTCTTCCTGGGTCTGCTTGAGGCCCAGGGAGATGCGCTGGCGGTCGCGGTCGATGTCGAGCACCTTGACCTGCACGGTGTCACCGATGTTGAGGATCTCGCTTGGATGATTTACGTGCGACCAGGAAAGCTCTGAGATGTGGATCAGGCCGTCGATCCCATCGAGGTTGACGAACGCGCCGAAGTTGACGATGTTGGAGATCTGGCCCTCCACGACCAAACCTGGCTGCAGACGGTCGAGGATCTGCTGGCGCACCTCCTTGCGCTCCTCCTCGAGCACCGCGCGACGCGAGAGCACGACGTTATTGCGCGAGCGGTTCAGCTCGATCACCTTCGTCTCGATCTGCGTGCCGAGGTACTCGTCGAGGTTGGGCACGCGGCGGATGTCAACGAGCGAGGCGGGCAGGAAGCCGCGCACTCCTAGGTCGATGATCAGGCCGCCCTTGACGACCTCGATGACCGAACCCATGACCGGCTCGCCCGACTCAGCGGCGGCCTCGATGCGGCGCCATGCCTTCTCGAAGCGGGCGCGCTTCTTGGACATGATCAGGCGGCCGTCCTGGTCCTCCTTGGTGAGGACCATCGCGTTGACCTCCTCGCCGAGCGACACCTCCTCACGCGGATCCACAGACTTGCGGATCGAAAGCTCGTTGGCCGGGATGACACCCTCGGACTTGTAGCCGATGTCAACGAGGACCTCGTCCTTGTCGATACGCACAACATTGCCCGTCACGACCTCGCCCTCCTCGAAGGGCCGCATCGTGGCATCGTAGTTGGGGACTATCTGACCATCTATTTCCAGAAGAAGTCCGTTTGATCCCTCGACCACTTGGGCGGGGCTGCTCTCGATCAGGGTCTGCACTGGGCGAAGCGTAGCGCAGCGACGCCGCACGGGGCAGAGACCCCGCGCGCCCGGCGCGGTGGCCACGGGAATGGTGGGGTAAATATCATTGGCCGTGCTATGCCGGTAAGAGCGACGAAGCGCGGGGAGCTGCGCACACCCCTACAGCGTGATTGCGACGTGCTCGTCTGCGGTGCTTCCTTCGCCGGGCTGGCCATTGCGCGCGAGCTGGCCGACACGGGGGCGCGCGTGCTCGTGATCGACCGCTACGAGATCGGCGAGCGCCAGACCTCGGCTTGTGGGATCCCCACCGGCTGGCTGGAAGCGATGTCGCTTACGGGGTCGCTGCGCCAGACCTTCGACGAGCTTGTCGTGCACACGCCCTGGACGACGGCGCGCTGGCAGCTGCCGTGGACGTTCTCCACCTTCGACTACCGCGAGCTATGTGCGTTGCTGTGGGGGCAAGCCCATCCGAGCGACGCCGCGTTCGAGACGGCCACGGTCAGCGGCCGCGACGGCAACACCGTTCACACCGACCGGGGGGATTTGACGGCGCCGCTGATCGTCGACGCGCTCGGCTGGCGTCGTGTGCTTTCCAACGACACACCGATTCAGCCCCCGAACGCACGTCTTTCGCGCGGCCTGGAGGTCCATCCGCACGGCGCCGGCGAGGAGCTGGAGCTGTGGATCGACCAGAAGTACATCCGGGCCGGCTATGCCTGGAGCTTTCCCGCGAGCGACGAGCTGCGCGTTGGCGTCGGCTCTTTCTGGCCGGCCCACCACGTCAAGGAGCCGACCGTGCGCCTTGCCGGCGATCTTGGACTGCCGCCCGACGGCTACCAGGGCAATTGGATTCCCCACCAGCTGCGGCCCGCGGTCGAGGATGGTGTGTTCTTCGTCGGCGACTCGGCCGGGCACTGCCTGCCGCTGACAGCCGAGGGGATTCGCACTGCCCTCTATTTCGGCCTTGCCTGTGCGCGCGAGCTGGCGCCCGTGCTCGCGGGTCAGGCCACGTGCGAGCAGGCGCTTCAGCGCTACGGCGCCTTCTCCGATGCGCACGAGCGCAAGTACCGCTGGCTGCTGAACACCCAGCGTGCTGTCGGGCAGCTCACGCCCACTCGTGCGATCACACTGCTGGCACGCACGTTCGCCTCAGAGCGTGTTTGCGCCTGGTCTTTCAACCATTACCTGGAGATCGCCCCGCCGTCTTTCGTGGCGGGCGGTCCTGGTCGTGACGCCCGCTCCCCCCGAGCGCGTGTAGCTACGACCACAGCCTGAGTTCCGACCCTCACGAAATCGGCATGCCCCCCGCGCGCGCGGGGGGCATCGCCGAATTTGCAAGAACCTACGCGACCTCGCGCAGCTGCGGGCGCGTCGTGCTGAGCGCCTGAAGCGCCAAACGACTGGCCTCTATCGCACTTGCCCACGAGACCTCGGCCAGCATGCCGTCGGCGGCGACCATGTCGCCCGCTAGGAACACGCCATCGCCACGATCGACAGCAGGGCGGTCGCGCCAGCTATGACCGGGCATGTCGAGTGCGCCCGAGCGCGCGTCCATCACCTGACGCCGTCGCCATGTCTCACGCTCACGCCAATCCTGAATGCTGATGTCGAGGAAGCGTTCCAAGCGTGATGCCGCCAGGTCCGCGGTCTCCCCCGGGCGAATCGGCATCTGCGCCTGGATCAGCTCCTCGCCGTCCGGGGCGATCGTCGGGTTGGCGCCGGAGTAGCGGCCGATCCAGCCAGACTCGTCTAGGTCGGCGACGATCGTCGGGTCTCCGCGGCGGTGGCGCACACCCACGTCCAAGCAGAGCGTGCGACCGCTCTGCCAGCGCAAGCTGTCGTCGCCGAGCAGCTCACGGGCCTGGTCTAGCTCGGTTGCCACGATCGTCGGCGTGGCCGGCAACTCCTCCATACGTGTGCCGGTATCGACCGTTACTCCCAGCTCGCGTACGCGCTTCTCAAGCGACTCCACCAGCGTGCTCCAGCCGGCCACCGGATAGCGCACGATCGACGGAGCCGTCAACAGCAGGCGCACCATGCGCGGCCACACGAACGCCGCCGAGAGCTCGCCCGGGTCGTGGTGGAAAGTGAAGACGCCTGCCCCCGAGGAGAGCATCGCCGCAGTCTCGTCATCAACGTGGGTGGCCATCCACGTCCTGAAATCGGTCGCCACCGGCGCTTCGCGGCCGCGCAAGCGCAGGATCGCAGGCAAGGATCCAAGTGGTGGCGTGCGTCGCAATGTCCCGCCCATGCGCAACCGAACTCCGGTCAGACGCGCGCTGTTGTGCTCGGGCAGGATGTCGCGCTCGCGCATCCACCTCCAGAACGCGCCGTCTTTGTACATGGCGTGCGGGCCGAGATTCGCCTTGTAAGGGCCATCGGTGCTGCGGCCCCTGCCACCGAGGCTCTCGTGAGCCTCGACGAGGCGCACCTTGGCTCCCTCCTCGGCGCAGGCGATCGCCGCCACGAGTCCCGCGATTCCGCCTCCGACGATCGTGATCTGTGACTTGCCGGCGCTTTCGTTGACTGGGCTCATGGTCGCTGCCTCCTTGAAAGACGATCGCTTGGTCCACGTGCCGTCTCACGACGGATGGAACCAGGGAATTTGGTTTGGGCTCGGGGGCTTTGCATTTCGGAGTGATCGGGTCGGAGCGGATCTCGCTCCGACAATCAAGTTACGCCGATACTGGTCTCTATTACAGTTCCAGTAGTGACAAACAAAAGAGGGCCAGTTGGAGGGCCGGAACTGCTTGTCGAGCTGGACCGCGACGGCGAGCTGCCGCTGCACGAGCAGATCGAGCGTGCGCTGCGCTATTCGATTCGCTCCGGGGTCCTGGCCGCCGAGGCGCGTTTGCCCTCGACGCGTGGGCTTGCCCAGGAGCTTGGGGTCTCACGCGGCGTGGTAACAGAGGCATACGAACAGCTTGCTGTGGAGGGCTATCTCACCACCAGTCAAGGGGCGCCCGTGCGCGTTGCCAAGGCGGTGCGTGCCGCAAGCCAGCGACCGCCTGCTCGCTCACTGCTACAGAGTTTCTCCTACAACTTCCATCCTGGGCTGCCGGACCTGCTGGATTTCCCCCGCGAGGCGTGGCTGCGCTCGCTGCGCTCGGCGCTACGCGATTCGCCGCTGGATTCACTCGGCTACGGCGACCCGCGCGGCGTGCCGGCGTTGCGCGAAGCGCTCGCCGGCTACCTCGGGCGTGTGCGCGGGGCCGATGCCGATCCGGAGCATATGCTCGTGTGCACCGGCTTCATGCAAGGGCTTTCTCTGCTGTGCCGTGCGCTGCGGGGACATGGCGTCGAGCAAGTGGCGCTTGAGGATCCCGGCTGGCATCTGCACCGGCTGATCGTCGAGCAAGCCGGGCTTGAGGTTGTGCCGATTCCGGTCGACGAGAGCGGGCTGCGCGTCGATGCGCTTGCCGCGACCGGGGCCTCGGCGGTTCTGCTCACGCCCGCTCACCAGTTTCCCACCGGTGCTGTGCTTGCTCCCGAGCGACGGGCCGCGTTGATCGAGTGGGCCGAGGACGAGCGGTTGATCGTCGAGGACGATTACGACTCAGAGTTTCGCTACGGGTCCGTGGCAGTCGGCGCGCTGCAAGGGCTGGCCCCAGAGCAGATCGTGTATATCGGCTCCGCCAGTAAGCGGCTGGCGCCCGCGATGCGGCTTGGTTGGATGCTGTTGCCGTCCTGGCTGACCTGGGAGCTGACCGCGGCGAAGACGATCGAGGACTGCGGCTCGGAGGTCGTCGGTCAGCTGGCCTTGCGTGACTTCATCGCCCGCGGCGAGCTCGACCGCCATGTGCGCCGCATGCGCCTGCGCTATCAGCGCCGTCGCGAGGCGCTGATAGGGGCACTGGAGCGCTGGCTGCCCGATGCTCACGTGAGCGGCTCAGGCGCCGGGCTGTTCGAGCTCGTGATGCTGCCTGAAGAGATCGACGAGTCGCTGCTACTTCGTGCGGCCGGCAAGCGCGGCGTGGGCGCCGAGGGGCTGGCGTTGCACCGCTTTGCTGCCGACGGGCCTCCAGGCTTGCTGCTCGGCTACGGCAACCTTCCCGAGCCGGCAATCGAGCAAGGTGTGCGGCTGCTCGGCGAGGCTTACAGCCAGACCACTGGCTAGCGCCTCACGACCAGCACGACCCCGGCCACGAGCAGCACGAAGCCGAGGACACGGGGGGCTCCGATCGGCTGCTTGGCGATCCCCAGCAGGCCAAAGCGATCGATCAGGATCGCGGCGGCGAGCTGGCCGGAGATCACGATCGCCGTGAGACTCGATACGCCCAGAGTGCGTACGGCGACGAGCGCAACGGTCACGTAGACGGCGCCCAGCAGGCCTCCGACGAACGCCCACCATGGGGCCTTGCCGACGTTGCCGAGGCTGCCAATGCCTTCGTTTGTGAGCGAAACGATCAGCAACAGCACGACCGTTCCGACCAGGAAGGAGACCGCCGCCGCCGGTACCGAACCGACTGCCTGGCCCAAGCGCGCGTTGACTGCCGGCTGCATTCCCACGAGCACACCGGCGATGGCCACCAGCACGATCGCCAGCGGCCGGCTCACGAGAGTTGCCCGGCCGTTGGCGCATCCCGCGGCACATGCGTCAACCCGCGCGTGCGGCCGAGCTTGAGCGCGCGTCGGATATCGGCGCGACTCACTTCGCCTCCAACCAGTTCTGCCCCACCCCGATGTCGACCGCCATCGGCGGTGAGTGCTGCCACACGCCGCACATCTCCTCCTCGATCAGCAGAGACGCCGTCTCCCGCTCCTGCGGCGGGCCTTCGAACAGCAGCTCGTCGTGGATCGTGAGGATCTGCTTGGTGGCGAGACCCGTGTCTCGCAGCGCGTTTTGGCAGCGCACCATCGCCAGCTTGATGATGTCGGCCGCGGTTCCCTGAATGACCGTGTTGACTGCCAAGCGCTCGCCGAGCGAGCGCACTTGATAATTACGGGCCTGAAGCTCGGGGATCTGGCGGCGCCGGCCCCACAGCGTCTTGACGTGACCCTCCTGCTTGGCCCGCTCGATCGTCTCCTCGATGAACTGTGCGACGCGCGAGAAGCGCGCGAGGTAGGCGTCGATGAACACTTTGGCCTCCTCGCGTGGGATGTTCAAACGGTCGGCCAGACCAAAATCCGAGAGCCCATAGACGATCCCATAGTTGATCATCTTGGCCTTCGAGCGCATCCCCGGGTCGATCTGCTCTGCCGTGACGCCGAACACCTCGGAGGCGGTGGCCGTGTGGACGTCTTCGCCGCGCTCGAAGATCTCCACGAGCACCGGCTCCTCGGCCGCATGCGCGAGCACGCGTAGCTCGATCTGGGAGTAGTCAGCCGAGATCAGCACGCGGCCTTCCTCCGCCTCGAAGCAGCCGCGGATCTCGCGCCCCAGTGGAGTGCGAATCGGGACGTTCTGCATGTTCGGGTTGGTGGATGCGAGGCGTCCAGTCTGCGCTCCGGCCTGCAAGAAAGTGGTGTGGATGCGCGAGCGCTCGTCCACCATCTGGGGGAGCACATCCAGGTAGGTCTTGATCAGGGTTGAAAGCTCGCGCCAGCGCTCGATACATGGGACGATCTCGTGCTCCTCGCGGATTGCCTGCAACACACGCGCGTCGGTGGAGAAGCCCGTCTTGCCGCGACGCTTGCGCGAAAGGCCGAGCTTGACGAACAGGATCTCGCCCAACTGTTGGGGCGAGCCGATCGTGAACTCCTCCTCAGCCAGCGCGAAGATGCGGGCTTCCAGGGACTCGATCTCCTTGTAGACGCGTTCCGTGATCTCCCGCAAACGCTCCACGTTCAAGCGCACACCGAGCAGCTCCATCGCGCGCAGCACCGACACCAGCGGCAGCTCGATGTCTCCCATCACCTCCTGCAGCTCGCGCTCGACGATCTGCTCGCGCTGCCACGTGGCCAGCGCGCCGAGCAACAGCGCCTGAGCAGCCACTGGATCCTCGACGTCGGCCACCAGACCGCGCTCTTCGCACAGCTCGTCGAACGGGTAGCCACGACGAGCCGGCTCGAGCAGATAGGCGCCGAGCAGCGTGTCGTGCACGAGACCCGGCGGCACCAAGCCAAGCGCCTTCGCGTCGTGGGCGACGACCGGACGCTCACCGCATGCGGCCACCACCTCCTCGGGACCTGCGCAATTGCCGACGAGCACACTCCCGTCGGCGCCAACTGCAAAGCGCCACGGCGAGCCTTCGGCGAACAGCTCGCCCTCGGGCGCCTCACTCTGGTGAACCACCACGCACAACTCCTGCGCCGCGTCACCTGCCGACGCCAGCTTGGCGATGTCGGCCACCGCGCCGTGTCGCACATGCACTGTGAGCTTGACCTCGTCCGAGGAGGACGTCTTGGCCATCTCCCCCTCACCGAGCGCCTCCTCCAGACGGCGCAGCGGGTCGCGCAGCTCGTAACGACGGAAGACCTCACGCAGGCGCGAGCGGTCGGGCTCGTGTACGGCCTCGCCGCTTGGGTCGAAGTCGAGCGCCAGATCGCGCTGGACGGTGGCAAGGCTCATCGACATGCGGGCAGCCTCAGCGTGCTCGACGAGATTCTGTTTGCGCTTGGGGCCGCTGATCTCATCCACGTGCGCCAGCACCTGCTCCAGGCCGCCGAAGCGCTGGATCAGCTCGCTGGCGGTCTTCTCGCCGATGCCGGGAATGCCAGGGATGTTGTCGGAAGTGTCGCCCTTCAGACCATAGAAATCAGGGATCAGCTCGGGCGGCAGGCCGTAGCGATCGATCACCGCCTGGCGGTCGTACAGCTTGGTCTCGGTGATGCCGCGCGCTGTGGCCATCACCTGTACAAGGCCCTGCTCGTCGATCAGCTGGAAGACGTCTCGGTCGCTGGTCAGGATCGTCACGGGCACACCGGCACCTCGCGCCTGCTCGGCGAGCGTCGCGATCACGTCGTCTGCCTCATAGCCCTCCAGCTTGATGTTGCGATAACCGAACGCCTCGACCAGGGGTTCCATCGCCGGCCACTGTGCCTTGAGCAGATCCGGGCGCGAGCGCCTCCCCGCCTTGTAGTCGGCGAACAGCTCCGTGCGCCCCGAGCTGCCCGCGTCCCACGCGACGACTGTGGGCTGCACGCCGTAGTCGGTGATGATCTTCACGAGCATCGATGCGAACCCGAAGATCGCGTTGGTGGGCTCGCCCGTGGAGGTCGCGATCGACTCCGGCAACGCGTAGAAGGCCCGGTAGACGAGGCTGGGACCGTCGATTAGGAATACGCGGCGCTCCACGCCGGGCACTCTATTAGGCGCTCTCGTTCGCAACGTGCCGCCTCACGACCAAGTCTGCCGGCGAGAGATGGACACATCCAAAAGCGCGATGCCCCCTGCGCGCGCGGGGGGCATCGTCGAAAATCGACACCATCGGCAGCTCAGGTCGGGGTAGAGCGCTCCGAGCAAATAACATGCCGGACCGTCCGGCCACCGTGCCAGACCGCCGGCCACCACGCCGGCTGTTCCCAATGAGGAGTCCCGTCCCAGTGAGCGTCACCCCCAGCGCGCAGTACCGCCTGACCATCCGCATCAAGATCGACGAGCAGCAGGGCATGCTCGGCCAGGTCACCGACATGATCGGCGAGCAGGGCGGAATGGTGGTCGCTGTTGACCTGGTCGAGGCAGGCGCGGGGCACAGCGTGCGCGATGTCGTTGTAGACGCCGGCAGTCGCGACCACTGGAACCGCATCCTCTCGGCGCTCAGCTCGCTCGCCGGCGCCGAGGTGATCGACACGACCGACCGCACCTTCCTGCTGCACGTCGGCGGCAAGATCGAACAGCACAACAAGCATCCGCTCAAGACGCGCGACGACCTGTCGATGGCCTACACGCCTGGTGTGGCCAGAGTCTGCACAGCGATCAAGGACGATCCCGACAAGGCCTTCCAGTACACGATCAAGCGCAACACGGTGGCCGTCGTCTCCGACGGCACCGCGGTACTGGGTCTCGGCGACATCGGGCCGGCCGCGGCGATGCCGGTGATGGAGGGCAAGGCGTGCCTGTTCAAGGAGTTCGCCGGCGTGGACGCCTTCCCGATCTGCCTCGACACGAAGGACACGGATGAGATCGTGCGCGCCGTGACCTTGATCGCACCCGCCTTCGGCGGGATCAACCTCGAGGACATCTCAGCCCCCCGTTGCTTTGAGATTGAGGAGCGCCTCAAGCGCGACCTCGACATACCGGTGTTCCACGACGACCAGCACGGCACCGCCGTGGTCGTGCTGGCAGCGCTGCTGAATGCCGTCAAGTTGACCGGGCGCAGTCTCGCAGAGCTCAAAGTGCTCGTGATCGGGCTCGGGGCAGCGGGCGTCGCCGTCACCAAGATCCTTCTGGAGGCCGGTGTTCGCGACATCATCGGCGCCGACTCGCGCGGCGCGCTCTCAACTTTGCGCGAGGACTACCTAGACGGCACGATGAGCTCCGTCAAGCGCTGGTATGCCGAGTCGACCAACAGCGAGCAGCGCACGGGCAGCCCGGCCGACGTGATCGACGGTGCCGACCTGCTCGTCGGCCTCTCCGGGGCCAGGGCCCTGCCCGTAGAGGCGCTGGCCAAGATGAACAAGGACGCGATGGTCTTCGCGATGGCCAACCCCAACCCCGAGGTGATCCCCGAGGAGGCCGCTCCCTACGTGCGCATCATGGCCACCGGACGCTCGGACTACCCCAACCAGATCAACAACGTGCTCTGTTTCCCCGGCATCTTCCGAGGCGCACTCGACGTGCGCGCACGCTCGATCACCGAGCAGATGAAGATGGTCGCCGCGACAGCGATTGCCGCGATCGTCGACGACAGCGAGTTGCGCGACGACTACATCATTCCCTCCGTCTTCAACCGCGACGTGGCTCCCGCCGTAGCGGCGGCTGTGGCCGAGCAGGCACGCGCCAGCGGCGACGCACTCGCCGGGCAGGAGGTCGGCTATGCACAGGGCGATACTCTGACCGGCATGGGCGAACAGCGCGTTCACAGCAACGGCTGAGGCATAGGCGACCGGCCACACCGGCCGGCCATGCGACAACGGACGGAGCTTGGAAGGCCATGCGGATAGCGATTACCGGAGCGACGGGCCTGATCGGCCGACGAATCGTGACGGCGCTTAGGGAGCGCGGCGACGACGTAACAGTGCTCTCGCGCGATCCGGCGCGGGCAAGCGAGCAGCTGGAGAAGTTGACGCGATCGGCCGGCGCGCACGGCAAGAAGACGACGGGCACGCTCGACGCACAGGGCTGGGACCTCATGCGCGAGCCGGCGCCCGGCCAGGCGCTCGCCGGTCGCGACGCGGTCGTGCACCTGGCCGGCGAGAACATCGCGCAGCGCTGGAACGCCGCGGCCAAGCAGGCCATTCGCGACAGCCGCGTGACGGGCACGCGACAGCTCGTGCAGGGAATCGGCGAGCTGGCAGAGGCCGAGCGGCCGCGGGTGCTGGTGAGCGGCTCGGCGATCGGCTACTACGGCGCCCACGGCGACGAGCCGATCGACGAGGAGGTACCAGCGGGCAGCGACTTCCTTGCACAAACCTGCCAAGCATGGGAGGCCGAGGCCGACGCGACGGCGGAGCGGCACGGCGTGCGCGTGGTGAAGGTCCGCACCGGCGTCGTGCTCGACCGCGAAGGCGGCGCGCTGGCCAAGATGCTGCCCCCATTCAAGCTCGGCGTGGGCGGGCCGGTCGCCGGCGGGCGCCAATACATCTCCTGGGTTCACCCCCAAGACCTCGTCGGAATCGTGCTCGCCGCTATCGACGACTCTCGCTGGCAGGGAGCGATCAACGCAACGGCGCCGCAACCGCAGCGCAACAGCGACTTCTCCAAAGCGCTTGGCCGGGCGCTGCACCGCCCGTCGCTGCTGCCGGTGCCGGCTGTGGGACTGAAGCTCATGTACGGAGAAATGGCCGAGATCGTCACGAGCGGCGCACGCGTGCTGCCGGCCAAGGCGCTCGTGCTCGGCTACGAGTTTCGCTATCCCGAGCTGGACACGGCGCTGCGCGCCGCGCTCGACGGCGACTGAGAACATCTGGCTGCGGGATGCTCATGGATCGTGAACGCCGGGGTGTATGGCTCGTCTTTTGAATGGTCTTGCCAACACCCCCTTTCGCGAACACATAGATAAAGGTTAGGTACCTAAATAAAGCACTCGTGTCCAAACAAAGGGGTATCGGGCGTGCAGGTCATTTCGAAAGACATTCCAACGGGCTCAGCCGGCTGTGTCGAATGCGCGCCAGAAGACTGGTCCGCCGTTCACCAGACGGTCGATGGCATAGGTGGACAGGGTCGTTTCGCCGTTCGGCTGTAGCGAGTACACGCCGAGCACCGAATCGCGTTCGTACGTGGCGAAGAACTTGTCGATCACCGCCTGGCGATCGTCGCCGTTGTTGCCGGCGGCGCGGATTGAGGCGAGCACCACGCTCATCGCCTCGTAGCCATACAGCGCATACGCTTCGCCCGCCGTCGCGAAATGGCGACGGTATTCGCTCAGTACGCGCCGCGCCGAGAGCGGATACAGATTGATGGGCAGCACTGGCGAGCCGATGAACGTCGCGCTTTCAGCGGCCCGAAGGTGCGAAGTGAACACGCTGTTGTTCATCGTCGCCGAGGCAAGCAGCGAGAGGTGCGGCGCCGCGGCATGTAGCTCGCGCCAGAATTCTGCCGCTTCCTCGGTGGCGGTCGCGCTGACGAACACGGCCTGCGCGCCGCTTTCGGAGATCTTCTTCACCTCGCCGGTGAAGCTTGAGGAGGGAGCGATCGTGAGCGTGTCGTCGCCCACCACCTTGATCCCGGCGTGTTCGGCGTCGCCCTGGACGATCGCCGCCAGCGGCGTGTCAAAGGGGTCCTGGTCCGCGACCAAATACAACTTGTGTGCCCCGAGTCGGCGCAGCAGTGCCACCTGCGCGGCCGCCTGAACCGTGTCGCCGGGCGCGATCCGTCCAAACGTGCGCTTGCCAGTGAGATAGAAGCGTTCCGGCTCGCCCTGGTTGGCGTCGAACGAGGACGTCAACCCGATGTAGGGACTTGCGGGACTGACCTGCAGAATGCCGGCGGCATTCGTGAGCGGCAGCGACACGGCGGTCGCGCCGGAGTTGAAGTCGCCGAGATATGCAATCGTCGTCGGATCCTGCGCCGCCGCCTTCGCGTTGGAGGCGGTGACCCCCGGATCCCATTGGCCGGTCGTGGGGCTGGAGTCGTCAAGCGATACGTAGTTGACCGTGAAGCCACCGACGTGCCCCTGGGCGCCTGACAGCGCAAGCTTCTCGCCGCCGACGATCTGCTGCGAGATGGCTCCCTCGGGACCCTGCAGCGGCAAACTCGAGTAGACCGTCAGCTGACTGCCGACGTTCTCCGCGGCGGTCGAGCTGCTTACGCCGCCACAGCCAGCCAGCGCCGGCAGCAGGGCGAGAGCGGCAAGGACCCCGGTGCCCGCCCAGCGCGCGCGCACGCGATGACTAGTGTCCTGGGTCGCGACGGCCCGGAAGGTAGCCGGAGAGGATCTTCAGCGAGGCACCAACGATGGTGACCAGCGTCGCGAGCATGAAGGAGTCAAAGCCCTTCGCGCCAAGCGCCCAAAGCACGATCCAAATGACCAGCCCGGCGGTTACGGTGAGTACCAGTCCCATTGCGGGCGAATCCTATAACAGCCTGCGCGAGTAGGACGCCGCATAGGTCGCGTAGGCGGCCTGCGGCTCGACCACGGGTCGCCCAGGCGGGCCGGCAACGCGCGAACGTGAGCGTCCGGAACCTACGCCGCCAGGGCCGCGGCGAGCTCGCCGACGACTTCGCCGACGGCCCCGGCGGGATCCTCGGACTCCGCGGCGGCGCGCACCAGGCGTGTGCCGACGATCACGCCGTCTGCCCCGGCTTGCGCTGCTTGCAAGGCGTGCTCGGCGGTCGAGATCCCGAAGCCAAGCGCTACAGGCGCGGCTGTGCTTGCCTTCGCACGGCTCACGACCTCGGCGAAGCGATCCGACAGCGCGCTCCGCTCACCGGTCGTACCGACGACCGACACGGTGTAGAGAAAGCCGCGCGCTCGCTCGCCGATCCTTGAAAGCCGCTCCGGCGGCGTGGTGGGCGCTACCAATGGGACCAGCGCAAGACCGTGGGCGTCGCAAGCGTCAAGCACCTGGGGCGCCTCCTCCAGCGGCAGGTCCGGAACGATCAGCCCGCTCGCGCCGCTCTGGGCAAGGCGCTCGACAAACGCCTCGGCCCCCGGCGCAAAGACCATGTTGGCGTAACACATCAGTACCACCGGCACGCTCGGCGCAAGCGTCCGCGCGACCTCGAGCACACCTGTAAGGCTCGCGCCGGCAGCAAGCGCGCGTGTCCCGGCCTCGTGGATCACCGGACCGTCGGCAAGCGGATCAGAGTAGGGCACGCCTAGCTCCAGCAGATCCGCACCGGCGCCAACGCAAGCTTGGCCGATCTTCGTCAACTCCTCGAGCGTCGGAAAGCCGCCCATCAGGTAGGGCATCAGCGCGGCCCGCTTGCCGCTGCTCGCGAAGGCAACAGCGATCTGCTCGATGCCGGTAGCCTGCCCCCCGTCATGGGTGGTCGCGGTAGCGCTCACAGCCGCGATCCAAAGACAAAAAGAGCCGGCTTGCCCGCGCGGCATAGCGCGACCGGCCACACGGGAAACCTCAAGGGGAGGAGCGGATCTTGTCTCCCAAAAAAATCAGCTCGCACCAAGCACCTCGGCCAAATCCTTGTCCCCGCGCCCTGACAGACACACGAGGTCCAGCTCGCCGTCGGTCTGCGCAAGCGTCCAGGCGAGCGCGTGCGCTGTCTCAAGCGCCGGAATGATCCCCTCCAGACGCGCCACCTCACGGAACGCGCCAAGCGCCTGGCGGTCGGTGATGGCCTCATAGCGGGCCCTGCCGCTGTCGCGCAGGTACGCGTGCTGGGGCCCAGTGCCCGGGTAGTCGAGACCGGCCGAGATCGAATGAGCCTCGATGATCTGGCCCTCCTCGTCCTGCATCACCGCCGACAGCGCACCGTGCAACACGCCAGCACGGCCGGCCACCGTCAGCGGTGCGCCGTGGCGCTCGGTCTCGATCCCATCGCCCCCGGCCTCCACCCCGACCAGCTCGACGCCCTCGTCGCCGAGGAAGGCGGTGAAGATGCCAAGCGCGTTGGAGCCCCCGCCAACGCAAGCGATCACACGCGCGGGCAGACGCCCCTCGCGCTGCAGCAGCTGTGCCCGCGCCTCGTCGCCGATCACGCGCTGCAGATCGCGCACCAGGGCCGGATAGGGAGCGGGCCCGACGACCGAGCCGATTATGTAGTGCGTGTCGCCGACATTCGTCACCCAATCGCGGATCGCCGCGGAGGTGGCCTCCTTGAGCGTGCGCGCACCGGCATCGACAGCATGCACGCGCGCCCCGAGCAGTTCCATGCGCTGCACGTTCGGCGCCTGACGGCGCGTGTCCTCGGTACCCATGTAGATCACACATTCGAGGTCGAGCAGCGCGCAAACGGTGGCGGTGGCGACGCCGTGCTGGCCAGCACCGGTCTCGGCGATGATGCGCTGCTTACCCATGCGCTTGGCCAACAGCGCCTGCCCAAGCGCGTTGTTGAGCTTGTGCGAGCCGGTGTGGTCGAGATCCTCGCGCTTGAGATAAACGAGCCGGCCCAGTCGCTCAGAGATGCGCTCGGCGAGGTACAGGGGCGTGGGACGCCCGGCGAAGTCGCGCAGCAGACGGTCGAGCTCGGCCCTGAACGCAGGATCCTCGCGCGCCTGGAGCCAGGCTTGCTCAAGCTCTGCCAGCGCCGGCATCAGCGTCTCGGGAACGTACTGCCCTCCATAGGGCCCAAAGCGGTGCTCGACTGCGTTCACGTGGGCGAGCCTACCGACGGCGTCGCCTCCTGCGCCGGCTCGCTGAGCGAGACCGTCTCCTCAGGCATTGTGGCCGGGGCAGGCGAAATGAAGGCAGCACGATCCACAGCGTCGAAGAAGTCGCGCAGCTTTGCCGGATCCTTGATCCCCGGCGCGCTCTCAGTGCCGCTAGCGGTGTCGACAGCGAACGGACGCACACGCTCGACCGCCTCACCCACGTTGCCGGGATTCAGCCCACCGCTCAAGATCAGCGGCACTTTCGAGCGCCGCCCAGCCAGCAGCGCCCAGTCGAAGGTCTCCCCTGTGCCACCGCGCAACTGCTCGTGCCCAGGCTCTGTCGAGCGCGCATCGAGCAAATGAAAGTCGGTATGGAAGCGGGCCGCGTCCTGGATGTCGGCCAGGCCGGACACCTGAAACGCCTTGACTATCCGTGCGCCGGTGCGGCGAGCGGCCTCCCCGCAGAAGGAGGGCCCCTCGTCGCCGTGCAGCTGCAGCAACGTCAAACCGAGCTGCTCGCTGACGCCGACGATCTCCTCCATCTGCGCGTTGACGAACACCCCACACAGCTCCACCTTGCGGCGCAGGCTCGTCGTGATGCGCTGCCCTTCAGCAAGCGAGCAGGCGCGGGGAGAAGCATCGAAGAACACCATGCCCACCGCCCAGCTTCCGAGCTCGACAGCCAGCTCGGCGTCCTGCAGGCGGGTGATCCCACAGATCTTCACGTGTGTATTCCCGTCGGAGGGCATGCCCCAACGGTAGCGGCCCCCTTACCCTTCGGGCGTGTTGGGGTTCTTGATCGAGTTCGGCCGCGCCGTGAGCGTCACTTTGATCGTCTTCTTTTCATAGGTGCCCTTGCCGGTCGCACGCATCACTTCGACCGAGATCGTGTCGCCGGGCTTCTTGGACCCGATCAGGGACGAAAGATCTTCAGCGCTGCTGATCACTTTGCCATCCACACCGACGATGATGTCGCCGCCGACAGCCACCTTGCCGCCACCCAGCTGCGCTTCGAGGTTGCCGCCGCGCAGTCCTGCCTTCGCCGCCGGCGTGCCAGCTTCCACGGTCTCGACCATGGCCCCGCTCTTCACGGGCAAGTTCAAGGCGGAGAGCGAGCCGTTGACGCTGATCGAGCTGACGCCGAGATAAGCACCGCTGACAGTCCCACCTTTCTCGAGCTGCGGAAGCTCAGACTTGGCGGTGTTGATCGGAATCGAGAAGCCGATCCCCACGCTGCCGTCGCCGCTGCCGCCGGTCTCGATCTGGGAGTTGATGCCGATCACTTCGCCCTCCTCGTTGAGGAGCGGCCCACCGGAGTTACCGGGATTGATCGGCGCGTCGGTCTGCAGAACATTGTCGATCGAGAAACCGTTGGGCGAGGTGATCTGACGCTGTAGCGCCGAGACAACGCCAGTGGTGAGCGTGCGGTCGTAGCCGAAGGGGTTGCCGATCGCAAGCACCGGATCGCCGACCTGCGCCTTGCTGGAGTTCCCGAGCGTCAACACATGCATCGTGAGACCTTCGGTTGGGATGCGCAGCACGGCAAGATCGTTCGAGGGATCCTTGCCGACCACTTTCGCTTCCACGGTCTTGCCGTGTTCAAAACTGACCTCGACCTTGACCGCGTTCTCGACCACGTGGTAGTTGGTCAGGATCGTGCCGTTGCTGTTGATCACAAAGCCAGAGCCAGTAGCCGTCCCTTGCTCGCTTTCGCCGCCAAGGCTGAAGGGCGATTCGGTCTGCTTGACGATCGTGGAGGTCACGAGCGCGACCCCGGGCGCATCCCGCTCATAGATCTGGTGCGGAGTCAGGCCGCTACCTTGCTGCGATGCGTTCGACGGAGCCACAGGAGTCGAGGCTTGTTGCACGATCGTAACCGTCTTCTGCGAGGAGCCGAGATCACCGGCGGCCGCGACCACGGCGACGACAAGCCCGCCACCGATCAGGGCCGAGAGCAGAGGAATGAGGAACGTGCGCTTCATTGGCAGTCAGGATGAGGCATAGCGATCAACGAGAACTAAAGAGGACCATGCGACTGTATAAAAAAGATTGGAACCGCGGTCGGCACGGGCGAGCTGGGCGAGCAAGCCGGGCGGCGTGCCTGATGGGCAAACAGCCACGAGGGACTCAAGGCTGCGCGGAAGATCCCTCCAGTAGAGCGGCAAGCGCCTGCTCGGGCTCAGGCGCGCGCATCAATGACTCGCCGACGAGCACTGCCGCCACCCCCGCGCGCTCCAGCTGCTCCAGCTGCTCGGGCCTTGAGATCCCAGACTCGGATACCACCGTCGTCCCTGCCGGCATCTCCGCCAGCAGCCGCTCTGTACGTCCGACATCGACACTGAAGTCACGCAGGTCGCGGTTGTTCACGCCGATCAGCCGCGCCCCGACCTGCTCCGCACGCGCGAGCTCCTCGCGGTCGTGCACCTCCACGAGCACATCCAGACCAAGCCCAAGCGCTCGATCGTGCAGGGATCCAAGCTCCTCCTGCTCGAGCGCAGCCACAATCAGCAACACAGCATCGGCGCCGGCAACCACAGCCTCATACAGCTGATAGGGATCGACAACGAAGTCCTTGCGCAAGATCGGCAACCCAGATGCATCGCGCGCAGTGTCGATATCGGCCAGCGACCCGTCGAAGTTGGGCCCCTCCGTCAGCACCGACAGAGCACTAGCCCCGCCGCGCTCGTAGGCGCTGACGATCTCGGCGATGTCGGGGTCCGGCTCGCGCAGCTTGCCCGCCGAGGGCGAGCGGCGCTTGAACTCGGCGATCACGCCAATGCCAGGACGCTCAAGCGCCTGACGAAAGCGCCCCCCCTCTACTGTCTGACTCGATGTCCGGACTCCAGCCTGTACCTCCAGCTGTTGCAGCGACACGCTGCGCTTGCGATCTTCAAGCTCAGCACGCGTTTCGCCAAGGATTCGCTCAAGCACAGTGGCTCTGCCCGAAGCCGTCGCGCCGGCGGCCTCACGGGCGCTCATCCCGCCACCTGCTCAGGGGCGTGACGACGGCTGGCCTGCACGTAACGTTCGAGCGCAGCGGCAGCAGCGCCAGACGCGATCGCGGCGCGTGCGGCTTCGACGCCCTCGGCAATGCTGTCAGCCGCGCCAGCCGCATAGATAGCGGCGCCCGCGTTGATCAGCACGAGATCGGCGCGCACGCTCTGCTCGCCGTCGAACACCGCACGCACGACCGCTGCGTTCTCGGCTGGAGAGCCACCGCCAAGCAACGGATCTGCCGGGTCCGCAAGCTCGATGCCGACGTCCTGGGGCGTGAGCACGTAGCGCTTCAACTCGTCGCCGTTGACCTCGACCACCTGCGTGGCTGCCGAGCTGGAAACCTCGTCGAGCCCGTCCTCACCGGCGACAACAAGCGCGCGCTGCACGCCAAGGCGTGCCAGCGCCCCTGCGATCGTCTCCAGGAAGCTCGAATCGGCGACGCCAACAAGCTGCTGGTTTGCGCCCGCCGGATTGGTTAGCGGCCCGAGGAAGTTGAAGATCGTGCGCACCGCCAGTTCGCTGCGGACCGGCACGACGAAACGAGTGGCCTGGTGATGCGCGGGTGCGAACATGAAGCCGAAGCCGGCCTCCTCGATGCACTGCGCCACGGCATCAGGGCCAAGGTCGATGCGCGCGCCAAGCGCCTCCAGGAGGTCGGCCGAGCCAGACGAACTGGTCGCCGAGCGGTTGCCGTGCTTGGCAACAGCACAGCCCGCGCCGGCCGCCACCAGGGCGGCCGTGGTGGAGACGTTGAAGGTACGCCGGCCACCGCCGGTACCAGCCGTGTCGAGCAGGTCGTGGCGCTTGGTCGGCACATGTGCCGCCAGCTCGCGCATCGTGCCGGCCAGCCCGGCCAGCTCGTTGACCGTCTCCCCCTTCGTGCGCAGCGCGATCAGAAAGGCGGCGATCTGGGTCTCCGAGACATCGCCGTGCATGATCTCGGCGAGCACCTCAGCGGCCTCCTGCCGGCTCAGGTCCCTGCGGGAGGCGACCGCGTCGATCGCGCTTGTGAGGACGGGATTGGGCATTAGCCGCGGAGGAAATTTCCGAGCAACAGCTTGCCCTCGTCGGTGAGCACCGACTCCGGGTGAAACTGGACGCCCTCGGCCGGCAGCTCGCAGTGGCGCAACGCCATCAGCACTCCCCCGCCGTGCGCGGTCGCTTCCAGACAATCGGGCAGCGCCTCGTTGACGACAAGCGAGTGATAGCGCCCGACCTTCAGCGGCGAAGTGAGCCCAGCGAAGATCGTGCGCCCGTCGTGCTCGATCGTGGTCGCCTTGCCGTGCACGGGCTTATGCAGCTTGACGACGCCACCGAACGCCTGGGCCATCGACTGGTGGCCAAGACAGACGCCGAGCGTGGGGATAGCGGCCTCCGGCATACGGCGGGCCACCTCCAGCGAGATGCCGGCCTCATTCGGAGTGCAAGGGCCAGGTGAGATCACGCAGCGCTCGTAGGAGTCTTCGAGCAACTGCTCGACGGTGGCAGCGTCGTTGCGCACCGCGCAGACTTCGGCCCCCAGCTCACCCAGATACTGAACAAGGTTGTAGGTGAACGAGTCGTAGTTGTCGATGACCAACACGCGCATCGCTAGACCCACACTCCCGGACACAGGCGCTTATAGAGCCGCCCTGCCGGACACACGCGCTCAGTTTCACGCCATCTGTCGTTGAAGCCGCCCATGTTCAAGCCCAATCCGACTGTTCGCAGGCAAGCTCGACAGCACGCAGCACGGCCTTGCTCTTGTTCACCGACTCTTCGTACTCGTACTCGGGCTTGGCGTCGGCCACCGTCCCACCGCCCGCCTGCACGTGCGCGACCCCGTCCTTGACGACGACGGTGCGGATGTGGATCGCGGTGTCGAGGTCGCCCGTGTAGCTGAGGTAGCCGATCGCACCGCCGTAGCCACCGCGCTTGGTTGACTCCAGCTCGTCGATGATCTGCATCGCGCGCACCTTCGGCGCACCGGAGAGCGTGCCCGGGGGCAGCACCGAGCGCAGTGCGTCCATCGCGCCGACGTCCTCGCGCAACGTGCCAGAAACAGAAGAGACGATGTGCATCACATGGCTATAAGTCTCGACCTCCATCAGCTCGTTGACCGCGACGCTGCCGTACTCGCACACGCGTCCCAGGTCGTTGCGACCCAGGTTGACGAGCATCACGTGCTCGGCACGCTCCTTCTCGTCTTCGAGCAGCTCGTCGGCGATGCGCCGATCCTCCTCTGGGCTGGCCCCGCGCGGGCGCGTGCCAGCAATCGGGCGCGTGGACACGTGGCGTGCAGAGACAGTGAGCAGCGGCTCGGGACTCGCGCCGGCGATCTGGAAATCGCCGAAGTCCAAGAAGTACATATAGGGACTTGGGTTGACGGTGCGCAAGCCTCTGTATATGGAGAAACCCTCGACGGGCACCTTGGCCGAGAAGCGCTGCGAGGGCACGACCTGGAAAGCGTCGCCCGCGTAGATGTACTCGACGATCCGCGCCACCATCGCTTCAAAGTGCTCGCGTGTCATGTTCGACTCGAAACGCGGCGCCGCGCGCGCCCTCGGGAGGGCGGCGCCACCCGCATTGCCTGCGGCATCGATCTCCAAATCGCCTGTGTCGGCAACAACCCCCCTTTCAGCAACACCACCTTCAGTAACAACACCCCTTCTCGGAACCGGCCCCGACAGACACGCGCGCACCTCGGCGATCGTCGTGGCGGCCGCCGCGCGCGCCCGCTGCTCGTCAGGCTCGGCCTCGAGGTCGGCATTCGCGAGGATCGTGATCGTGTGCTCGAGGTGGTCGAAGACGACAAGCGCATCGGTCAGCATCAGCGCCATGTCCGGCAGACCGAGCGCGTCCGAATTCGGCTCGGCGAGCGGCTCCACAGTGCGCACTAGGTCATAGCCAAAGTAGCCCACGGCACCCCCCATGAATGGGAACCCACCGACCCCGTCGGGCAGCGGCGCCTGGCGACAGTCGGCTACCGCGGCGGCCGCCAACGCATATGGGTCACCCGGATCGCCAAGCGACCAGCGCAACACCGAGCGCGGGCGGAAGCCGATGAACGAGTAGCGGCCCATGCGCTGACCCTGCTCGGCCGACTCCAGTAGGAAGGCGGGTTCGTCCGGCGCCAGCTCGCGCAGCTTCAAAAACGCCGACACCGGTGTCTCGCAGTCGGCGATGAACGTCTCGTGCAGGGGAATCAGGTTGTAAGCGCCCGCCGCGTGCGACGGGGCCGCACTACCGGCGGCGCTCATTGAGCACGCCCTCCGCGTCCGCCAGCTCAAGACCGCGGCTGTGCAACAGCACGAGCAGATGGTAGGCAAGGTCGGCTGCCTCTTCGGCCACCCGCTCGTCGGTCTCCTCGCGTGCGGCGCGCGAGACCTCCTCGGCCTCCTCCATCACCTTCTCGCCGATGCGCTTAGGGTCGTCGAGCAACTCCACGGTGTAGGAGCCCGCGGGGCGCTCGCTTGCGCGCTCGCGCAACGTGCGCTCGAGCGCCGGCAGCGCCTCGTGAGGAGCAGGAGGCTCAAGCTCCCCGCGATGGAAACAGCTGCGCTCGCCCGTATGACAGGCCGGTCCGGCAGGCTCGACAAGCGCAAGCAGCGCATCGCCGTCGCAGTTGACACGCAGCGCTCGAACCGCCTGGGTGTTGCCGCTCGTGGCGCCCTTGTGCCACAGCTCCTGGCGCGAGCGACTCCACAGGTGCAGCTCGCCGGTGGCGCGCGTACGCTCCAGCGCAAGCTCGTTCATGTAGGCAAGCGTCAGCACCTCGCCGCTGTTCCAGTCCTGCACCACGCACGGCACGAGACCGCGCTCGTCGTAGGCGAGGAGTTGCTCCACTTCGTCGGCTGCCGCTGCGCTCATCCGCCGAATTGTAGGTTGCAAGAGACATGGTCTCGTTGCTGGAGAGAAAGCTGATCGTCGTGACCGGCAAGGGCGGGGTCGGCAAGAGCACAATTGCATGTGCCCTGGGGCTCGCCGCGGCTCGTCAAGGGCTGCGCACGATCGTGGTCGAGCTCGGCGCCCAGCATCACCTGCCCGACCTCTTCGCCGCCGATGAGATCGACCCAGATGGGCCCGACCGGGCGACGCGCTCAGGCGGCGACGAGCACAGCCATCGTGGACACAAGCCCGACCGCCACGATGGCGAGGAGATCGAACTGCAGCAGGGCCTCTGGGCCACGTCAATCGACCCAGATCGCGCGCTTGGCGAGTGGCTGCAAACACTCACCGGCCGCATCTCGGCGCGTCTGCTCGCGTCGAGCAGCACCTTCCAATACTTCGCGGCCGCGGCTCCCGGCGTAAAGGAGCTCGTGAGCATGGTCAAGCTGCGCGAGCTGTGCGAAGGGCGCGGTGCAACCAAGAGCGGATCGAGCGATTCAAGTCGTCAGAGACAGGGCCGAGTGGCCTATGACCTCGTCGTGCTCGACGCGCCCGCCAGCGGCCACGCGCTTGCAATGCTGCGCTCCCCGCAGACGTTCTCCGCGATCGTGCGCGTCGGGCCGCTGGCCGAGCAGGCACAGGCGCTGCGCGAACTGCTCGAAGATGCGCGGCGATCGGGATATGTAGCGGTGACCCACGCGAACGAGATGGCCGTCACCGAGACGCTCGAGCTGGAGGAAGGCTTGCGCCGCGAACTGGACAGAGACCTCGACGCGGTGATCGTCAATGGCACCATGCCAAGACGCTTCAGCCGGCAGGATTTGGAGCGAATCGCGCTGGCAACCAGGGAAGGCGACAACGGCGCGGACGCCAATGTCGCAAGCAACGCCGTACGAATGGCGCGAACCGTCAACGACCGCGCCCGCGTCCAGTTGGCGCAAATAGGCCGCCTACGCCGGCAGCGGTTTGCCGAAGGCTCGCCACCGGTCGTGCTGACTGTGCCTTTCGCGTTCGTCCCGGTCTTCGACCTCGACGCGGTGCGCCGGATAAGCGACCGGCTTGGTGGGAAGATCTAAGAACTGAGACCGATACGCCTCTCGTCCGGTCCCTGAGAAGGTCTTCAAAATGACCCGCACGCTCAACACCCCTTGTATGGGAGCTGAGATGTTTATTTTGGTACCTAACCTTTAGCTAAGCATTCGCAAAAGGGGGTGTCAGGCAGATCATTCAGAAAGATGAGCCATACACCCAGCTTTCATGATCCCATGAACGCCTCGGCGCGGTGCTCATTCCGAAGACGTACTAGGTAATCCCCAGCCGATCCAGCAAGCCCTCGTCCCCGCGCCAATCACGTCGCACCCGCACCGACAGGTCCAGGTGCACGTGACAGTCCAGCTCGCGCTCGATCTCCTTGCGTGCGGCGGAGCCGATCGCCTTGATCATGCGCCCGCCCGCACCGACTACGATCCCCTTCTGGGACTCGGTCTCGACCCACAGCAGCGCGCGCACCCGCACCAAGCCCTCACGCGGGTGTTCGATCTCTTCGACGATTGCCTCGACGGCGTGGGGCAGCTCTTGGAAGGTGCGTCTGATCGCCGCCTCACGTACTAGCTCGGCCAGCAACACCGACAGCGGCTGATCGGAGATCGCCTGCGGGGAGAACATGAACGGACCTTGCGGCATTAGCCCGGCGAGGTGCTCCACAAGCTCGACTACACCCTTGCCGGTGCGCGCGGAGATCGGGAATATCTCCCCGCCGAGGTCAAGCTCAGCGGCAGCCGCCAGCACCGCAACGGTCGCGGAACGGTCGAGCCGGTCGACCTTGTTGATCGCGATCGTCACCGGCACATCCACCTCAGCGAGCGCCTGTGCGATGTAGCGATCGCCGGCGCCGACCCCCTGCTCCCCGTTGAGCACCAGCAGCGCCGCATCGGAGCCCTCGAGTTCCAGCCGCACCCGCCCAGCCATGCGCTCGGTCAGCATGTCGCGGGGACGCTGCACGCCGGGCAGGTCGACAAGCACCATCTGCCAATGTTGCTCGGTGCGCACGCCGCGAATCGCGCGGCGCGTGGTCTGCGGGCGATCGGAAACAATCGCGACCTTGCCACCGACAATCGCGTTGACGAGCGTTGACTTGCCGACATTGGGGCGACCGGCCAGCGCGACAAAGCCGCTGCGCGTCACTGCTGCGTCCGGCTCCGTGGCTGCGTCGCTCATAGGGTAACCCGTGGTCGCTGGGTGGTGAGGTTGTTCTCGTTTCTCACGAGTTGCCCCAGCGCATGATCTCGGCTTGCAGCGCCAGCATCTCGCCTTCGTCTGTCTCGTGGTCCATGCCGACGAGGTGAAGCGTCCCGTGCACGATCGCCTCGCCCACATCGCTCGTGAAGGCGGGACAGATCACGACATCGCCAAGCTCACGCGGGACACCCGCTCCAGGAGCATGCGGATCAGCTCCATCGACGGGAAAGGACAGCACGTCTGTAGGGCCGTCTTTGCGGCGGTGCTCGCCGTTGAGCTCAGCCATGCGTTCGGCGCCGACGAACTCGACGGCGAGATGTCCCTCCTCGACACCGGCCGATGCCAGTGCAAGCGCGCACAGCCGCTGCACCCGCCACTGAGGAAGCGGTCCTGCGAGCAGTTGTGCGCCGAAAACCTCGACCTCAAGCATCGATGCGAGCGGCTCAGGCTCGACGTTCGGCCAAACGCTGAACCACGACCTGCCCGTCGGCATCGTCGGCATCGTCCACGGTGTCCGACCCGGATCGCGCGGACGCAGCAGGTCGCGCGGGAGCCCCACGTCGCCCCGGTATGTCGTCGCTCGTGCGCCTGCCGTGCTCGTCATATGCCTCCACGATCCGCTGCACGAGCTTGTGGCGCACCACGTCCTCGCCACCGAAGCGCACGAACTCGATGCCCTCGATCGCATCAAGCACCTCACCCACCACGACGAGCCCCGAGCGCTGCTCGCGCGGCAGGTCGACTTGGGTGATGTCGCCGGTCACGACCATCCTGGAACCAAAGCCAAGACGGGTGAGAAACATCTTCATCTGCTCGGGCGTCGTGTTCTGAGCCTCGTCGAGGATCACGAACGAATCGTTAAGCGTACGGCCGCGCATGAAGGCAAGAGGCGCGATCTCGATCACGCCACGCTCTAGATGCTGGGAAACCTTCTCCGGGTCGAGCATGTCGTGCAACGCGTCGAACAGCGGCCGCAGATAGGGATCCACCTTCGCCATCAAGTCGCCGGGCAGGAAGCCCAGCCGCTCACCGGCCTCGACGGCCGGACGGGTGAGGATGATCCGATTGACTTCGTGGCGCGAGAGCGCAGCGGCGGCCATTGCCACTGCCAGGAACGTCTTGCCGGTGCCGGCCGGACCAACGCCGAACGTCACGGTACTGGAGCGGATCGAGTCGACATAGCGCTTCTGATTGACGGTCTTGGGGGCAACGCTCAGGCTGCGGTGCCTCCACACGACGTCCTCCAAGACACGCGCCGGCGATTCATGCGCATCCAGCGCGCCCGTCACCGCGGCGATCGTGCCGGGCGCGACCTGATGGCCACGGCCGATCAGCTCGGCGAGCTCGTGTATGACCCGCTCACCCATACGCGCGTCCTCCTCGGAGCCCTCAAGCGTTAGCAAGTTTCCACGCAGGAACACCTTGCAACGCAGGTGTCCCTCAAGCGCACGCAGCACCGAGTCCTGAGTGCCCGCCAACTCGGCAGCGACCTCGCCCGGCAGCTCGATCTGTGTCCTCATCCCCCGAGCGCCGCCCTTACCAGGCCCGAGACCCGCTTACCATCGGCGCGCCCATCCACAGCCGCCATCACACTCTTCATCGCCTGCCCCATGTCCTTGGGCGACTGCGCGCCGCTTTCAGCCAGGGCCCGCTCGACGATCGCCTGGAGCTGGGCGTCTGAGAGCTCGGCCGGCAGGTAGGAGCCGATCAGCTCAACCTCGGCCTCCTCGCCACTGGCGAGATCCTCGCGTCCACCGTCGCGAAACGCTTTGGCGGCCTCCAGGCGCCGCTTGCGCTCACGCCGCAGCACCGCCAGCTCGTCGCCGGAACCGTCCTTTTCCGCCTTCTGCAACTCGGAGAGGATCATGCGCAGCGCGCCGACGCGCTGCTTCTCACCAGCACGCATCGCGCTCGTCAGGTCTCCCTTTACGTCATCGAGAATCGTCATCCTCGACTCAGGATACGCCGAGCAGGCGAGACTTTTGTGTCGATTCATCGCTTTCGCCCGGTTGGCCTCGCCGCTGGATCGGCATGCCGGGCGTCGCCACAACCGCGCAATCGGCAGAATGAGTGGCGATGAGCGTATCCGTCTATCGCAACGCACTCGCTCCGTTCCTGGCGGACGGCGAGCGTCTGCGACCCGCCGAAACGGAAGTCTTCGACGCGCACACCCATCTCGGGCTTGACGAGGACGGCCGCTCGCTTGACCTGGAGACCCTGCTCTCCCAGCTCGATGCCGCCGACGCGCACCGGGCCTGCGTCTTCCCTCTACATGACCCCGAGCGCATGCCTTCCTACAGCCTGCCCAACGACCGCGTGCTGCGGTGGGCCGGCGAAAGCGAGGGACGCCTGATCCCGTTCTGCCGGCTCGATCCCGCCGAAGCCCCCGTTGCCGAGGGAGAGCGCTGCATCGCCAGGGGCGCTCGCGGCATCAAGCTGCACCCCCGCGCACAGGCCTTCGCTTTCGACAGCCCTGAGATGGAGGCCATCTTCAAGCTGGCCAGCGAAGCAAGCGTGCCGATCCTGATCCACGCGGGCCGCGGCATGCCTCCGATCGCCGACGGGTTGGCCGACCTTGCCTTGCGCTATCCCGATGCCGTACTGATCCTTGCCCACGGCGCGATCTGCGACCAGGGCATCCTCACCTCGCGCCTGGCCGACCACCCTGGCGTCCTCTACGACACGTCGTGCTTCTTTCCGATGGACCTAATCGAGCTGTTCGCGCGCGTGCCGTTCGAGCGGATCGTGTTCGCCTCCGACCCGCCCTACGGGCTCACCTCCAGCGGCCTGTACCTCGCGCTGCGCGTCGCCGCCCACGCCGGACTCGACGAGCAGGCGATCGGCGCTGTGATCGGCGGGACCATGGCCGGGCTCGTCGATGGTCACGGCCTGCCACCTGTCTCTGCGCCGCGCGGCAAGCACCAGATCACGATGCAAGGTCGGCTTGCGCGCGCCTACGGGTACGCGAGCCTCGCCGGCCCGGCGATGTTCGCGGGAGCCGTCGAGCAGGCGCAGGGCATGCTCGACCTTGCAATCGCGGTGTGCCGCGACCCCGACCCGGGAGGAGTCGGCGAGGCGCTCGATGAGATCGGCGCCGGCCTGATCGCGGCACGCGCTTTGCTGGAGAACGACGAAAACCTGCGGCCGGCGCTTGACCTGCTGTTCAGGGCGGTGGCCCGTGCCGCTACCGAACCGTCAGCTAACGCGCCAGCCACAGCGCCGACCACTCCCCCTGCTCAAGACGGGCTCGCTCGCTCAGGCCAAGGCGTCTAGCGAACACTTCAGCCACCTCGTCGGCCTGCTCGCGCAGCAGCCCACTTGCGATCAGATCGAGGCGCTCGGGCGAGACGGGAACGCCTGGCTCGGCCATCTTCTCCGCCAAGTCGATCAGTAGCGGCCTCAGAAGATTTGCGAGCACCACCTGCCCATTTGCAGGTCCGCCGCGATCGGTTTTGGGCGCGGCGCTGAGCACTACCGGCACGCCCTTCAAATCCCCATCCCCAACAAGCCAGGGCAACGACTCGCGGCGCAGGTCAAAGCAGCGAGCCTCCAACTCGACGTCGTTGATAGCCGCGTTGGCGAGAATCGCGCGCACGCTCTCACGGTCGTTGTCTAGTGCCAGCACGTGACGGTACCCGAGCTTCAGCGCCGCGATCGCCAGCACGCCAGAGCCGGAGCCGACGTCCAGCACGGGATCGCGAGCGCTCTCGGTGGCGACGAGCTCCAGCAACAACTCCAGGCACATGCGAGTGGTCGCGTGCGCACCGGTGCCAAAGGCCTGCGCGGGATCGATCACGATCTCAAGCGCATCGGCGCGATCGCTCGGCACCTCCCACGGGGGTCTCACGAAAAGGCAATGCCCCCCGCGCGCGCGGGGGGCATCCTCCGCAGAGACATCCTCTCCACCCCTTCCGCCGTGACCCTCTCCACCCCTTCCGCCGTGC
Organism: uncultured Solirubrobacterales bacterium; assembly: GCA_963844095.1. Classification (GTDB taxonomy): domain Bacteria; phylum Actinomycetota; class Thermoleophilia; order Solirubrobacterales; family Solirubrobacteraceae; genus Palsa-744. Next base: position 192,034 of record CAWJND010000005.1, on the reverse strand, counting down.
ACATACGGGCTTGCCGGCACGGGAACATCCCCATCCGCTCTCCCCCCGTGCGCCGGGGAAAAATCCTCCTCAGCCCTAGCTTCGATCAGCACCGGCTGATGAAACTGCTTCCAGCGCTCAGACCAATCATCGGCGACCTCACTGGTCGAGATCTCGACCAGCGAACCACCCGCGGCGGCCTGTACATCCGGCAACAGCGGCAACTCGCCAGGAGTGCCATAGACGGCGTATTCGACCATTCCCTCTCCCCCATCGCTCGCCGGCAGCTCGATCTCCTCAACGCCGCTGGGCGCAAGCTCGAGCAGGTCGGCAAGCACGAGCTCGGCATCGCTGCGCCGAACGCGTAGAGCCAGCCGGATCACGCGCCCGGCCCGTTATATCCCAAGCCGCTCACGCCGCCTGGTGGCGCAAAACGCGGCGTAGCTTCCCGAGCATCGACTCCTCGGAGCGCAGATTCTCCTCTGTAAGCGTCTCGCTCAACTGCCCGAGCAACTCACGCTGGGGCTCGCTGAGACGACGTGGGATGACAACGTTGACGACGACGCGGAGATTGCCACGACGTCCACCGCGCAACGAGGGCATCCCCTGTCCGCGCACCGTGAGGATCTCTCCTGGTTGGGTACCGGCCGCCACCTCGATCGGTGCCACACCGTCGAGTATGGGCACCTCCAGCGTCGCCCCAAGCGCAGCCAGCGGAGCGGCGACGTCGAGCGCCGTGATCAGATCGTCGCCTTCGCGGACGAAGCGCTCATCTGCGCGCACACGCACAAGCACGTAGAGGTCGCCGGCCGGAGCCCCCCGCTCGCCGGCGTGCCCGCGCCCGCTCACGCGGATCCTCTGGCCGTCGTCGATTCCCGCCGGGACTGCGACCTGCTCGCTGCGCTTGACAGCCAGCTGTCCGCGACCGCGGCAGGTGCCACAAGGTTTGGTCGGCACGCGTCCATCGCCGTGGCAAACATCGCAGAGACTGGTGCGCATCATCTGACCGAAGGGAGTGCGCATAACGCTCTGCACCTGACCAGCCCCTTCGCAGCGCGAGCAGCGCTCGATCGGGGTGCCGGGCTCGGCGCCGTTGCCGTGACAGTGATCGCAGCGGTCGATCGCCTCGTAGGACACGTCGAGCTTGGCGCCGACCGACGCTTCGAGCAGTGTCATCTCCACAGCCACGGCGATGTCGCCACCGAGTGCAGCCCCTGCACTCCCCGCACCGCCACCACCGAAGAAGGCGTTGAACAGGTCGCTGATGGAGCCGAAGGACTCGAAATTGGGTGCGTACCCACGAGAGCGCAGGCCCTCGTGTCCGTAGCGGTCGTAGGTGGCACGGCGCTCGGGGTCGGAGAGGATCTCGTTTGCCTCCGCTGCCTCGCGGAACTTCTCCTCAGCTTGGGGATCATGGGCGTTCACATCCGGGTGCAGTTCCCGGGCGAGCTTGCGAAATGCCTTCTTGACCTCCTGCTCGCCGGCATCACGAGCTACGCCAAGCACGTCGTAGGGATCACGGGGAGTGGTTGCGCTCATCGTCTGTTTACGCTCATCGTCTGGTTACGCCCATGTCTGTCCATCGCTTCGTCAACGCTCAGCGTAGGCGTCTTCGACGAAACGCGAGAGCTCGTGGGCAGCCTCACGCACCGTGGCAATCGCGCCGGCGTAGTCCATGTGCACCGGCCCAATCACCGACACGGCCCCAAGCTTGCGCCGCGCGATGCCATAGCCGGCCGCGACGAGCGCCAGCGAGTGCATCGCGGGGATCTCGTTCTCGCGACCGATACGGACGTAGACGTCAGACTCGCCAAGCGCGGCACGCAGCACACGCAGCAGGGCCGCGCGGCGCTCGAGCATGCTCATCAACTCGTTCACATCGGTGAGATCGCCGATTGCACGACTGGAGAGCAGGTGCGCGGTGCCGTCAACATAGAGCGTGTCCTCGGTCTCGGATTTGATGCTGCCAAAAGCAGGCGCGAGCCGATCGACAAACGCACGCTCGCTGACGCCAAGGCCTGGATCGTCCAGGCGCTTAGAGAGCATCCGCGCGCCGAGCCCGAAGCCGACAAGTCGCTCGTTGAGGTATTCGCCTGCCCAGCTCACAAGCCCCTGGTCAACGGGCGCGTCGAAGCTGGTGAGCAGCTTGGAGACGCCGCCGGTCGAGGTGATGACAACGACCATCGCAACCTGGGGTTGCAAAGCGAGCACCTCTATGTGGCGGATCGTGGCGGTGTCGAGCGACGGCGCCGAGACGACGGCCAGCAGGCTCGTCACCTGCGAGATCGCGACGCTCGTCAGGCGCATCGCCTCCTCGAGCTCGCTGCGAGTCAACGACAACGCCAGCGGGCGAACAGGCGCAAGGCTTTGACCGGTGCCGAGCATCCTGTCCACCACATAGCGATGCCCCGCGTCGGTGGGCACACGCCCCGCGGAGGTATGCGGATGTGCAAGCAGATCGTGCTCCTCCAGCAGCGCAAGCTCGTTACGCACGGTGGAGGGCCCGCAATCGAGGCCGGGATCAGCGGCGATCGCCTTGGAGGCCACCGGTTGGCCGCTGTGCAGGTAGTCCTCTACCACCTTGCACAGGATCAACTCCTGTCGGGGCGTAAGCATTATTCGATTGTAGGTGCCGCCTCGACGGCCGAGCTAGACCTGTAGCTCGGCCTCGGCGTTGCGGATGATCTGGTTGCCGGCCTGCTCGGCAACGGTGTCCACGATCACGTGGCCGGCTGAGACCTCACGAACTGTGCCGGTGACGACGACCTCTTGCTCAGGCACGCCCATGCCGCGAAACTGAACCGACAGGCGCTTGAGCGTCGCCGGACCGCCCGCCGCCTCGGTCTGGGCACGCGCGACCTGTGCCATCGACCACAGCCCATGCAGGATGCGCCCGGGTAGCCCCACGGCTTTAGCGAACTCCTCGTCGATGTGGATCGGGTTGAAATCGCCAGAAGCCCCGGCATAGCGGTTTGTGAGGTACTTGTCGGGGGTGACGCGTACCTCGGGGATCTGCGCTCCAGCTGAAAGATCGGCCATGACTCAAACTCCTCGGACGATGTTGGTCCAGGTTCCACGGCAGACCTGCTCGCCGCGCTGGTTGACGGAGACGGACTCGAACACGTAATAGCCGCGACCATCGCGTTCTGAGATGTCCTTGACACTTGCCGTGGTGGTGATCTCATCGCCCGCGACGACCAGTGGCCCCCACTCGAACTCCTGGCCACCGTGGACCATCATCGCGAAGTTCATTTCCACCTCGGGGTCGAACAGCGACGGCGCAACCGAGGGGGAGCTGTAGACGACCGCGAACATCGGCGGAGCTACGACATCGGTGTAGCCGGCATCGCGCGCGGCTTTCTCGTCGAGGTGCAGCGGATTGGTCTCGCCGACCGCACGCGCATACTCCTTGATCTTCTCGCGGCCCACGGCATATGTGGTGGGCTCGTATTTCTTTCCGATCGCTTTGGCGTTGACTGGCACCGGGGAGGGCTCCTTGTCGCTTTATCGTGTCGCCGCATACTAGGGGTCCTTAAATACAAAAGGCGCCCCGGGGCGCCTTTTGTAGAACTCTCGGTTCAGTCAGGCTAGAAGACAAGGTCGTCCTCGATGCCAGAGCCGACGCCGACGAGCTCGCGCTCGTCTGCGTTCGAGTCGCCGTCGATAGAGTCCTCAAGCGAGCCCTCGTCATCGGAGGACCCGCTGGAGCCACCCTGGTCGCCGCGACCATCGAGAAACTGCACGCTCTCGGCGACGATCTTGACCGCCTGTCGCTTGGTTCCCTCGGCGGTCTCCCACTCGTGCCAGTCCAGGCGCCCGTCGATGGCGACACGACGGCCGCGACTCATATAGCGGTGGACCGACTCGCCCGCGAGACCGAAGACGCTGACGTTGAAGAAGTTGGGCTTCTCCGCGTAGTCACCTTCGGCGGTCTTACGGGTTGTGTTACAGGCGATTCGCAACTCACAGACATTGCTCCCAGAGGGGAGCGCCCGCAGCTCGGGGTCGTTGGTGAGACGGCCGACGAGCACGACGCGGTTGATGTTCGAGTAGGACATGGTGTTCTCCTTTGCTGTTGGCTCGCCCTGTTGATGAAGGTAGGCCGCGCTTGGGACGGTTCTTTGCGCAGCAAGCCAAAAAACGCGTTTCAGCCCGATTTGACGGGCTAAATTCGCCTCGCGACACCGCCGATTGGACGGCCTTTCTCGGCAATTTGAGGACCCAACTGACCTTTCGGCTAGCGGGCTAGCTGCGTGTCTTTGTCCAACAGCGAGTCGAGTGGCACGATCACCACCTGCTCGAAGGCGCGCACCTTCGCCACGGCTCGCCGGAGCGCTCGCTGGACATCTTCGGGCGCGAAATAGATCACCCCGGCAACCGTGCGACAACGCGCCCAGGCTCGGCATATCTCGATGAGTCGCTCCGAGGACTTGATCGTCAGCTCGACCTCGATGGCAAGTGGCAGACCTCCGTCGGGGTCGTGGGGACAGAGAACGAGATCTGGGCGATGGAGACCACCCTGCGCTCTATGCGACGTGGCGAGCTTCGCGCTGGCGAATGGGTGTCCCAGCTCGCGCTCGTCACGACGCAGCTCACGCTCGCCGATGAGGCGATGGTGCGGGTAGCGGCGCTCCAACACTGCAGCCGTCGCGGCGCACATGATCAGATGGTTTGCGTTGGATGGACTCACCGCGCAAATCTGAATGCCGCGTGTCTCGCAGGCCCGCAGACCAGATCGGGTGATCGTGAACAACGTGGGCTGTCCGGAGAGCGGCCGCACGCTCGCGAGCAGCTTGCGCCGCCGCGCTGCCAGGAGCTTCGCGCGCGCCGAGGCGACGCTCGCGCCCGTGCGCTGGGCGAGAGCCTCGGCTGTGACTGCTCCAAGCGAGGCTGTCCAGCGCGCGATCTCTATTTGCTCGGGAGTTGGTGGTCGATCTTGTTGTCTCATGTGGTTCTCCTGTGTTGTGTCTAGGATGGACGAACCGTCCCGGGAGTGTTGAGGCGTACAACGCTCCCGGCAGTTCACATGGGGGATGGATGGGTTGTCTTGGGGACGGGACGGTCTATCTGAGGAGCAGACGTCGGTTGGGTCTCTCGACCGAGGAGAAGACCTCGACAAAGCGCGCTGAGGTGTGGCCGCCGAGCTCGATCACCGCGGCCCAACCCGGCGACAGGCCGCGTATGTCCTCAGACGCCAGTAGCGGCTTGGTCGTACGCGTACGCGTCCAGCGCCCATCGCTTGTGTGCGTGGCACGCCACACACCGCGACTGCCACCGAGTTGACCGATCAACTCGGCCGACTCGGGCACGACCTGGCGGTGGGCGACGATTGCCGAGAGGTTGCCCAGGACCTGCTCCAAGAACTGCTTGCGTCCCTCTAGACGCAGGTCAGAGAGCTCCTGGGTTCCCAGCAACAGGTTTAGACCGGCCGATCTTGCCCTGCCGAACAGATGCACGACCTGCTCGGCCGCGATCGCGGCGAACTCGTCGATCACCACCACCGTGGGGATCGGGGATGCCTGCAGCGCAGCCATCGTCGTTTGCAGGTCTTGCACGATTGCCACGCCGAGCATGCGTGCCAGCAGTGGCAGCGAGTCTGCTTTCAGGTTGAAATACACGACCGCTCGCTCTTTGACGGCACCGAGCAGATCAAACGTCTGCGTGTTGATCGTGTCTGGGTCGAGCCAGGGCGCGACGTCTGACTCGGCCATGATCGCCAGCCTGTCGCGCACGCCACCGAGATCGGTTCGTTGGCGCGCGGTCAGCGACTCCAGGTAATCGAGGGTGGCATCCGCCTGCGTTTCGGGAAGCGTCCTTGCCAGCACTTCCAGCTGTGCCGGGTCGAGCTGCTTGACGAGCGCCGGCAGGCTCACGGTGGTACCGGCGCCACGCAGCGCACGCACGGCATAGCCGAGATAGCGCTGCGCTTGGCGTTGGTAATGAGGCTCGGTGAAGCGCTCGCCAGCTAGCGCCTTGTCGGCGATCTCACTGGCGCCGCCGTGGCCGAACGGGTTGTAGACCGACGGGCCGGTGGGCGTCCATTCGATGAACTCGCGTTCGGCGAAATGGGCCGCCTCGGCCAAATGTGCACGCATGCGCGCATCACCCTTGGGATCGATCACGACCGCACCGAGCCCTGCCTCGATTGCCCGGGTCGCAAGCCATGTCTCGGTAACCGTCTTACCCGAGCCAGTGGCGCCCACGATCAAGGTGTGCTTGCCGCCACTGTTGCTGCCAAACGGGATCGCAAGCGTCTCGCCGTCCTCGGCACGTCCGACCGGGACGCGCTCATCGCGCAGAGAAGTCCAAGCAGAGAGGTGGACGATCCGCTCCAATAGCCGCCGTGCAAGCACATGTAGCGCGTGGCTCGGACCGCGGCGCTTACAAGCGATCTCGGCTAGATCGCCGCCGGCCATGAGATCTTCCGCGTGCCAATGGCGACCACGTGCACTGGCGCAAACGGCAGCGGTGCCGAGCGTGCTTGCCCAGCCGGCCAATATCGAATGGGCAAGGAGAGCTACGGGAAGCGCGCAGGCCGCCCACGTCCAACGCAGGTGACACCGGCGCATGACACGTACGGCGAACAGGCCCAGCGCGATGCCGATCGCGATGTGGACCGTTGTCGAGCAAAGCCATCCGACCAGTTCGCTTAGAGGTTGCAGAGGATTGACTGAGGCTTCGTTGGTGTACTGGGACGCGGACATAAGCCGCTCCTTTCTTGGACCGGCTTTCGCCGGCCGTTTGGGGGGTCAACGAGAAAGCGGCGAGCCGATGGCCCGCCGCGGTGCTGCATTTGCATGGGGGGCTCTGAGAGCCCCGCCAAGGTGGATTCAGAACGTCTGCAAGCGCTTCTAGATAAGGCGGTAGCCCACGCCCCAGACGTTCACGACAAAGCCATCGGCACCGACCGCGTCGAGCTTGCGACGCAAGCGGCTGGCGTGGCTATCGAGCGTGCGCGCACCCTGATCGGTACGACGGTTCCAGATCACGTGCAACAGCTCGTGCTTGGAGCAGACGGTCGTGGGCTCACGAGCGAGATGCACAAGCAGCTCGTACTCGAGGCGGCACAATTCGACCTCGACACCGCCGAAGCTGACGGTGTGCGCCGCGGTATCGATCGCGAGCGAGCCGACCGACAGGATCGGAGCGTTGACAGCGTCCTCGGCGCGTCGCAGCAGCGCCCGCAGACGGGCACGCAGCTCCAAGTAGGAAACGGGTGCGGCGATGAAGTCATCTGCACCAGCATCAAAGGCACGCAACAGCTCAAGCTGGCTGGTCCCTGAACCGATTGCGATCACCGGCAAGCGTGCATCCCAGGACCCTCGGGTGCGACCTGTCTCGCCGGCGCCACGGATCTCCTCCAGTAGGTCAAGCGCACCGCGCGGCACATCCAACTCGCCAAGGACAACCACACGGACACGATGCATCCGGGCAAGCGTGCGCGCGTGCTCTGCGCCGCTGGCAAATACAGCTTGGAAGCGGTCGGCGTGCAACTGCTCGACGAACTCGCGAGCGAGCGATGCATTGGATTGAACAAACAGGATTGCGGCCCCCCGCAGACCATCGTCAACCTCGATGGACGGGACCGATCGATCATGCTTGGCCGTCATTGGAGTTCGACCTCGCGTGGGCTGATGCGCAGGCCCTTGCGCGCGATCGAGCCGAGCACCTCGCTGTGGATCCACGGCGTTATCGTCTTCTCGCCGCCTTCGGGCATGATCCCGATCCGCCGCGCGAGCCAGCTCGTCTCTCCGCTGACTTTGCCTCGACGATCGCGCTTGACCACACCACAGCGCAATGCGATCTCGCTCATGCTGGTACCACCGCGATCAACCACGTCGAGGACAGCTTCGCGCAAGCGACGATTGAGTACGACCGGGCTACCGTCGAGGCGCTCCAGTTCAGCGCGCATACGAGTCACCGAGACGCCGGGGTCGTTGTCGTGCAACGCGATTGCCTGTTCTGTGACCGTGCGCATCGGCTCGTAGCTTTCGACGGCACCAACGACATCGCGCAAACTGGTCTGCCGCCAACAGTGATCGTCGCTCTCGGTGACGCCCCGGCACCAGCGGATATGCGGGATGCAGCGCTCTCCCTGAACCGGCGAAAGACGGTAAAAGTTGCCGTCGCGCCCGGCTACGAGTGCATCGTCGCTATTCAGGTCGTACCGAGTGCCATCCGCTTCGCGGGCCAGCGGCGAGATCCGCAGGTCCTCTGGGCGCATGCGCCGACACCAACGTCCTCTCACGTCTTGGAGGTAGTGGTTGCAGACGAGCTCTGCATTGCCTCGCGGCTCGTCGGCGGCGAGGTGAGCGACGAGCCTACGGTCGCAGAGCGTTGTGGCATCGCGATCTAGCACGAGCACACTGCCGTCGTGGCCCGGGAGTGCGAGCAGGTCCCGAGTGCGGCCCTGCGCGTCGCGGTAGCTAGCAAGCCGAGCGTTTGTCGGGATCATCTCACCGTGGGGTGGGTGGCGCGAGGGCAACGGACGCGACCAGGCGTGGGGATTGCGACGCGAGAAAGAACCGCGCCTGGTGGGCGGTGCGGATGAGATGGCAGACGACATAAGGGGCTCCTGACGGTCTTGGGCGGCGCCGTGTTGGCGCGGTCCGGTTGTGTTGATGCACGTGCCTTGTAGGCGTGCTTCAGCGCGTCGTCAAGTGCTTGGGGAAGCGCTAATAGCGTCCCGGAGAAGAAGTCCGAGGCCCCCTTAAGGGGTCCTCGGAGCGGGCTCTCACCGTCGCGAGTCGGTCACGAAAGTTGGCCGAGAATCGCTCAGCCCTGGATCCCAACCGAGAGTGATAAACATGCGACCACCAACTCCCGAGAGGAGCGGGTTGTCTCTGACTCTCGCCAAGAAACGAAATCGAAATCGGCGACACACGCACGAATGCTCATGGAGGCAGGGAAAAGAAGAACATCTAACTTAGCTCCCACGGGCAAACTCCCACGGCAACGGTGGGCGGTGACCAGGCTATTTCCGCCGGCGGAGGCGACTGCGTGGCGCCAACCCCGTCGGGTAGGTCAATATCTGCGACGACGGTGCAGTCGCCTATGTGCTCGGCATCCGGGTGACTGCACAAGTCCCCTCACCCACGTTGGGCGACTGCGGCCAGGGATGGCGAGACTGCGGCAGAGGCGTGGCAGACTCGTGAGCGTTCCGAGGCCACGTTGGCCTACTTTGCTCCTGACAAGAGCTAGACGCAACAGTGAGCAGTTCGCATGAATCGGCCCGGATAGTCACAATGTTGGTTAGTGGACAAGAGCGAGGGACGTAAAGCGAATTCTCCATCGGCTGGTCGAGCCCCGGCCCGCAAGGCTCGCAAGGGCAAGCGAACCGTGGCTGATCCTCGCGCCCGAATGATCGATGCGATGCTCACGAGCATCGGCGAGCAAGGCTACGCCGCGACCGTCGTTGCGGACGTGATCGCCAAGGCAGTGGCTTCTCGCAAGACCTTCTACGAGCACTTCCAGGATAAGCACGCCTGTTTCTTCGCGATGAGCGAAGAGATCATCGATGAGTGGGTGGCGCGCGTCGAGCGCTCCGAGAGCACTTCAGAAGATGGGCCCGAAGCGATCGATGCGCTTGTTGACGAACTCTTCGCCCTGGCGCTCGAGAGTCCAGCTTCGCTGAGGGTCATTGCGGTCGAGCTGACGGCGGCTGGGCCGGCTGGTATAGAGCGCCGCGAGCGAGCGCTTTATAGGCTCGCACAGCCGCTGCGCCACGCGCTCGGCGAGGAGTCAAGCGACATCGATTTGTTGGCGAGGACGATTGTCGGTGCGATCCTGCGCATCCTTTACGCTCGGGCCCAGCGTGGAGCACGCGTGCGTCGCCCACGTCGAGGCGTCTTGCTGGCACTCGTGCCGGAAGTGTCGGCTTGGGCCAACTCATACATCTCGCGATCCGGCATCACTCTTACGCCGAGCCACACCGGTTCTACAGCCCCGGTGGGCGGGCGAGCTCCTGGTACGTTGTCGCTCGGCTCGCGCGCGATAGAGCGCCGTGGACTACCGCGAGGCGAGGGCAATGTGTCGCGCAGCTTCGTTGTGCACAACCAGCGCGAGCGGATTCTGGACGCACTCGCGAATCTAGCGGCGGCAAAGGGGTTCGGAGCAACCACGATTCCCGAGATCGTCCAGGAGGCCGCCGTGTCGGTGCAGGCGTTCTACGAGCATTTCTCTGGCAAGGAGGATGCTTTCTTGGTGGCCTATGAGCTCGGTCACCGCAAGGCGCTTGCAATTGTTGAGCGAGCCTACGAGGCCCAAGAGGACTGGCCCTCGGCGGTGCGTGTCGCGGCCTCAACATTGCTCGAGTTCCTTGCAGCCGAGCCAGCGTACGCGCATCTTGCTCTGATCGATGCTTTGACGGCCAGCCCGAAGGCGGCGGCCGTGGCACACGACGGAATGAATGCATATGCCTGGATGCTCGAGCCCGGGCTGGAGCCAAACCTCAACGGCAATCCCCCCAAGGCCGTCACCGTAGAGGCGACAACCGGGGCATTGCTCGAGCTCTGCTTCGTCTACGTTGCTGCCGAGCGAACGCGAGAGCTACCCAGCTTGAGCGAGTTTGCCGCAGAGATCGCTCTACGCCCGTTTGCAGGTATGAATGTACGCTGAGACCATCGCGCTTCAGCCAGTCAAATCGTCAAATGTAGTGTTTGTTCAGTGGCTCTTTTGTAATCACACGTGAATGATGAGGATATGGTTGAAGCTGAGCAGACCGAGATCGACAAGCAGATCGTTGCATTTGGGGAGAACCTGCGCCGTGCTCGCAAGCGTGCCGGGCTCACACAGGTAGAGCTCTCGACCGCGGCACCGCTGGACCGGGCCGCGATAAGTCGTCTGGAGTGTGGGGAGCGTGCTCCCGATTTGCCTACCCTGTTGCGAATTTGCGCGGCGCTCGGGGTCGAGCCGAGAGACCTGTTGCGCGGCATCGGTCCGAAGGTCTCCCCCCGAAGTGTGCCCAAGGGAGCACATGCGCAGGGGAGCACGAACGGGCACTGTGGGCGATTTGGAGGGAACCTCAGATGGGCTCGAGCTCGTGCAGGTATCTCACAGGAGCGACTGGCACTTGATGCCAAAGTCGATCGAGCGGCAATCAGCGTTTATGAGAACGGCGGGCGCGAACCGAATTTGCGTACGGTCATGAAGCTTGCGCTCAAGCTCGAGATTCGTCCTGCACTGCTGCTCGACGGGATCACACCCTAAGAACGTGTCCCAATACCTGCGGTGCTTGCGCATGCGTTCATGGATCAAGCTGGTCGTCGCGGGATGTCGCAGCGCGTACTGGTAGTACGTGCAAGACGTCACGTGGCAATCCAGCGCAGTGATTAAGGCCCACCCACCCGCATCTCGGGGTGCCGCAGGTCTTGAGACATTCTAAGCATCAATTTAGGGGTCTCGCGCGACGCCATGGCTCAGGTCAGGCCATGTTGTCGCGCGAGACCAGTTCTCGGGCGCGAGGAGAGGAACGCCGCGCCAGAGTTCGTTCGGGAACCACGGTGGGGGTTACCACGGTCATCCGAACCCTCTTCCCTTGTCCGCCCATTCGGTTCCCGGGAAGTCTTGTGTATCTCCTCCACCCTCGATGAGATCGATTCCTCCGCACTGCCACTACAGCCCGATTTCACGACGACAAACCGTACCAGTAGGTCACGCATGGTTCCGGTCACGCATTGTTCCGAATCTCGGACCAAGCGTGATATTCGCACAATGTTCGATTGGTGTCAAGATGCCCGCGGCGGAAAATTTGCTTCTCCTGCACGAGGGCCGGCCGGGTCTGCAACCGCGGCCGGGAGGCCTCCTCCGGCTCTCGCAGTCGCGCCCCGAACCGGCCCTCTGTGAGGGTTGGTCGGCCGCTGGGACGCTAGTCCGCAAGACGTCCCTGGTAGACCACGCCGTCGCGCGCTGACGACGGTCCCAAGAATGCTTAATCTGGCGGTCCTTGTCAAATCTCTAGAGGTAGTTCTATTCTGCTGTTTCTCACTTGACGACAAAGCTCGGATTGGCGAAGCTTTTCTAGTTTGCGCCCACTGACACACCTCTAGCTCTAACGCTGGACAGATGCGAGGAGGACCGACTGGGGCCGCACCGATTCGGGAGGCTTCCCCCATGGTACGACCACGCCAGCCGGCCCTCCAGGGGTGGTTGGCCCAGTGCCGGGACGCCCCGTTCTCAGGTCAGAGATATTCCCGACTCCGTGTCGTTCAGACCCGTCGGACGGGTCCGGACGGCATTGTTGGGTACCTGGGTGAGGGTGTCAAGAGAAGTATCGAGTTCCTCACAAATTGTTTCCGATGGGGATAATCGAGTGCCGATAGATAGGGAAATCTCGATGATTCTGCCCGCCGGAATCCTGCCTATAGGCATAATTAGATTTAACCGAACCTAATCCTGGGCCAGACCGTAAAAATTACGTGGCTCAATCAACGGCTCTCGCCTACGCGGATCGCCACCCATCGCGATCCGCACCCCCGGCGGCAGCGCTGGAACATGCCAACCCTGCAGCAGGGCCTCATGAGCGTCACGCTCAGCAGCAAACAAGATGTTGGTGCGTCCTTGATATTCCCAATCCTGCGGATACTCGCCCGCGTAGGCGCGGCATGCCGTCAGTACCTTGTCAGCTCGCCTGACGCACTCGCGAGCGCGAGCGCGATCTCGGCATACGAACACCACAATCGGCAACTGGCTGTCCGTACGCGCATAGCGCCCGAGATTGGCCGACCAGCCCGTGAGGAAGTGGTCGTAGCGCTCGACCTTCGCAGCGGCGAGACCCTCGGGCAGACGATCGTCGAACTCGACAAGCAGCTCCTGACCCCCCTTGCGGAGCAGCGTCGCGTCGGGCCTGATGCTCTGGAAGCGCTCGACCTCGAACCTGCTGCCGTCCTCGGCGGTGCGCATGAAGTCGTGGGGAGTCCGGCCCCTAGGAAGGCAGAGCTCACTGAGAGACAACATCGGAGCGTCGCCTGACTTCGAGCGCTTCTGTGGGGAGATCACAGACTCCTTGGGGCCCCTCACATCCCGCAGGCGCTCAGACAGCGCTCGCTCGACGGCTAGCGTCCAGCCCGCGACGCGAACGTCATGGCGTGCCTGTCGCAGCAGCTGGTCCTCTGTTTGGTGTTTGGATAAGGGGATTGTTGGGTCGTTCTTGTCGGAGACCCCTCCCGGGAGAAACCGACTGGCGGTCGAGTGGCCGCGCACATTCAGTTGCTCTCGTCCCGTCGGCGTGATCGAATAGCACATCGGCATTCCTCCACCATCGCGACGATGGAATTGGAAGCGGGCCACAAGCCCAGCGTCGGAGAGTCGCTTCAAGCGGCGCTGGGTCGTCGTCGCGGCACGGCCCTGGTTGAAGCGTCGGTGTATCTGGCTGCTGAGCAAGTGTCGCAGTGAGGCCAGGAGCACAAGTATCTCTATGTCCAGCGGCTCGGGATCAAGCTCGATGATTGTGGCTGGTGGCTTTGCCCAGCGCACACTGTGCGCGGTGCGTATGTTGACCAGCTCGCTATAGCTGTCCGCCGGTCTCGACGCCGCCTGACTGGAGCCGCTGCCGTCGGCGACAGGGGGCGGAGTGGCGACCGAGGTCGCGACACTTGCGCCTGCGGACGGAGACGGTGTTGCGGCGCAAGTCGATACTGGATTTGAGGAGGGGCCTGAAACTGGCGAGGAGACCCGGGTTGGAGCCGAACCTGAAGCCAGATCGGGAGCCGGAGCACCAACGGGCGCGACCGTCGCTGTGGAGGCGCCTGCCGCGGGTCGATCCTGCGAGGCTTTTTGTTTAGCCTGCTCGCGCCTGGTGCGCTCCCAGTGAGGCTGGCTGAGGTCCTGCAGGTAGACGCCTCCTCGCTCTGCCTGTCTTGCTGCGTGGAACGCCAAGCGCTGCTCGTTCACACGCAACGGGAGCGTTTGCGCGACGAACGGAGCCTGACGGCCCTCCGCCGTGACCCAGCTCGCGATCGCGGAGTGTCGGGGCAGATGCAGGCGCACATCGGGGCGCCCCAGCGTCGACAGGTTGCGAATTCCTGGACGAACGGTGTCTGAGAACTCGGCCATCATCAGGCTCGCGGCGTCGCGTGCGTCGTCCACCGACGCCGTGGCGAAGTAGACGCGGTTGGCAAACAGCGCATCCAACTGGTCGCGCATGTCGCGATCGACCCATTGCGAGTCGGTCTGCCAGCAAGCGACCGTCTCCAGGCCCGCCGAGCGCTTCAGCGCCATCGTCTCGGCAAAACCCCGATTGAGCACAAGCGGCGCCTCATCCACCTTCAAGGCCACAGCAGTACGCTGCTCGGCCGCGAAACCATCTTGACGGCGCGCGAGCGCAGCGTCGAGCATTCCCGTGAGCAGTTGCATGAGCACGCTGGTATTGCCGGCGCCCATGACGCCAAGTGCGCCCTTTACGACCAGCACCTCTTCGTTCGCGATCACCTCGTCGAAGCTGACCCGCAGCGAGTCATTGAGCAGAACACGCTTGATCGAGGGCGAGTTGAGCAGTCGCGCCAGCTTGTTCACTGGCGCATCCAACTTGGCTGTTGTGGTGCCACGTGCGTCGGCTAGCTGCGCCGAGAGCTCGCCGGTGAAAAACTCCGAAATCTCCTTGAACTCGGGTTGCGTGCGCAGTGCACCGGCAACGCGCGAGCGGTATGCGTAGCCCTCCTCTCCCACCGACAGGAGCCGCGCCGCGTCCCATAGCGTGCTGCGGCGGTCGTAAGCCAGCACGGCGATGATCGCGTTACGCAGATAGCGGTCGGACGAGGCCTTGATGTCCCCGTCACTGAAGAGGTTCTTCAGCGCCGAGACAACATAGTCGGCGATCGTGTCCGCCGGCGCGTCCACCGCCAGGGGATTGAACCCGCAAGTCGGGTTAGAAAAGTCGAGCAATGTGCACGTGCGGTCGGTCGGGACAACGCTGACGGCGGCCTCGGCGGCGTCACCCTTGGGGTCGAGCACTATCACCGCGCAACGCTCGCGCCGAAGGTCCTCCGCGACCGTGGCCACCAGGTAGCTCGACTTGCCCTGCTCAACCGTGCCTGGCACCGCCGTATTTTGGCGGCGCAGCGACGGGTGGATCGAGACCGGACCACTGACGTCGCGTAGCGTGCCCATCCCCTCCAGCGGGCGAAAGATCGTCGGCGGTGCCGGAGCAAGTGGCAATGGGCTGCGTGCGAACGGAACTGTGGAGTAGTCCACCGAAGGCATCTGCCAGACGTTCGCGAGCTCTGTTGAGGCGAACACGCCCTTGCGGATCGAAGGCAGCGGATTACCCTCGCCGCGCGAGACGCGTCTGGTGTACATCCCAAACCAGCCGTGACGGACCGACGTGCCGCGCTCCACCAAGCGGTTCTCAGCACTTTCGGCGCGCATCTCCGAGGCTATCCGCTCGCAAACGGCGCGGTTCGGCCCGACCAGGCGCACATCTACGAAGAACAAAGGTTGGTGTTGGACATCCAGGCCTCCCTTCAGCTCCTCGTCCTCCACCATCGAGCGATCGAGCGGCGGCAGCCTTAGCTTGCGCTGACGCGAGAGGTGGTGCTCATGGCGCTTGTAGCTGCGCTTAGAGTGACCCTCGAACAATGCCGGGGTAGGCGTCAGCGCAATCTGTACAAAGGCAGGGGCTCGGCAGGCGGCCATCGTCGTGATCAACCGGTTGACCGCCGGGACGCGGTCGCGGTCGAAAGGGTCGATCAGCTTCGCACGCTTGATGAACGGACTGTGCTTCTTCAAGCGAAGCACGTAGGGTGGCGAACCTAGCGTCGTCGGCTCGTCCTGTAGACGGCAGTTGGGGTAGGCACTGCGCATTGCAGCCTCCATCAGAGACTGCATTCCCACAGGGCAGCTGAGCGACAGCCACGCCTCGTGATGGCAGTGAATCTCAAGTGCAACGGATGGCTGGCCACCGAACAGTCTCCGCCACCAGCGGCGCAACAGCCGCTTGTGCAGGGCATCGAAGACATTCACGACCGCCTCCGTGGATGGATCGTCACCGCGGTAGGGCACTACCCTGAGGCGCACGTACCGCCTCAGCCGTCGAGCGCGCAGACGGACAAAGATCAGCGCCATCAAGCATGCGACCAACGTCAGTCCGGTGCCGAGGACGACCGCGGTCTCGATGTGGGAGGGCTTCGGCAGTATCGCGCAGAGCGGCAACTCCTTCTCTGATCCGACGAGCAACACGCATCGGGACGCGCAGTGGGCAGCGCCTTCCGGGTAGGCACACTCCGGGTAGGCTGTCAGCCGCCTGCCCTCGACATACGCGAGCGCGCGACGCTAATCAACTGTCGATTCGCGCCGCGACGATTGCAACATCGTCGCGCAAGCGGCCCGCTCCACTCGCAAGCGCAAGTTGCTCGAGTCGCTGGACGATCGCAGTTGGCCCAGTTCCAGCTTGGCCGGCGAGCAGGCTGCATAGCTGCTTCGAGGTCAGGCCCCGAAGTGGCGCGCCTGCGTCGAGCAGACCGTCGGTATAGAGCACAAGAGTCGATCCCTGCTCGAGTTCGAGTTCGAAGTCGAGCACATTCGAGCCCGAGCGCACGCCTAGCATCATGCCTTGCATGCTCGGACAATGGCTGGAGCCATCTTGCGCCAGCACCACTGGCGGAGGATGACCGGCCGCCGCCACGACAGCCCGAGCGCACTTGCTGGTCAGGTCCAACCGAACGACCACAACGGTCGCGAACCGCTGCCCCAGCGCGTGCCCGAGCATAACCTCATTGACGGCGCCGAGAACCTGCGCCGGGCTTGCTCGCACGAACGCGAAGGCGCGAATGCTGTGACGCACCAGTGCAGTCACTGCCGCTGCCTCTGGGCCCTTACCGCACACATCGCCCACGACCAGCCAACAGCCAAGCGGGGTGGTGAACACGTCATAGAAATCTCCGCCCACATCGTTTCCCTCGCCGACGGGATGGTAAGCAGAGGAGAGACTCACACGCTCGAGCACAGGCAAGCTCTCGGGCAACAGACTGCGCTGCAGTGTGCGCGCCATTTGCGTGCGGGCGGTATACATACTCGCGTTGTCGAGCGCCGTGGCAGCGCGATCCACAAGATCGCTCATCAGGGCCATGTGCTCGGCGTCGTAACGACGACCGTCGTGCACATAGAAGAACGACAGCGCTCCCAGCAGTCGTCCGCGAGAGATCAGCGGCATCGCTATCGCGGAGCGATAGCCGCTGGAGAGGAAGAGTTCGCGCACCTCAGGCTCCGGCGCGATCAGCTCGAGTGTGGGCGCATCGGTCAAGTCTTCCATGGTCACCGGGGCACGTGAACGAATCGCACGGGCACTGGGGTGCTCACCGTCGAGGTCGAGAGGGTGCTCGGCGCACAGTGCCTCGAGCTTTCCCAGCTCTCTCTCGTACTCGGCCACCGCCACTGTCTCCGCGATCGTGCCGTCTTCGCGCAACAGGTCGATCACGCACATCTGCGCGAGCCTGGGCACCGCCATCTCGGCGATTGCTCGCATCGTCTGATGCGGGTCGAGCGAGCGGTCGAAAATTCCGCCGGCAGCTGCCAGCATCTCCTTTGCTTCCCCTACCCTACGCCGCTTGCTCCGGCCCGTCCACAGCACGACGCTCACCCCCATTCCACTGCTCCCCGCACCTCCAAGGTAGAGCAACGCCAGCCTTCGCGTCTATTGGCTGGCAGCAGACGTCAAGGACGATTACCTGGACTATCTGCCACAAGCTGTTGACTTCCCGCGAATCAGCATTTCACCGGGAGCGCCGTGTCGCCGGTGATCACATCGGTCTGGTAGCTCTCTCCACCCGCTCGCCACGCTCGGTAAGACACCATTCGTTGGGAGCGCCCTTTGATTGGGCATGGTCAACATTTTCGATCAGGTCCAGTCGCTCCAGGCGCGAGAGCAGCTTCGATATCTGGCCTTGATCGGCGATCCCCGCTCCGTCGGCGACTTCGCGGTTGCTTGCTCCGGGATGCTCCTTGATTGCCGTCAGTACTCGTACCGTCCTATAGGTCAGGCGCATATCGAGTCCAGCCATCGGATCCTTGCCGACACCCGGCTCAGCCTTGCCTCGCCGGCGAACCTCGGGCGGGCGGCGAGACAGTTCTCGGCTTGCGGCGCGAACTCCCAGGTAGGGAAGCACGATCATGCTCATCAGCGAACCGTGCAGGCTGATGTAAGGCTTGGTGCTTCGTTCGAGCAAGCGCGTGTGGATCACCGCGAACACAGCGCCGATCACGCCTTCAGCGGTGACGCTCGGCGGCTCACGCTTGACATTGGCGGTCGTGCGAGCCCGATCTATCACCTTACGCAACTGGCCGAGCAACCGCGCGCGCTCTTCGAGTACTCGCGGACCCCCACCGAGCGCATCCACGGCACACAACCGAGCCAGCTCGGGCTCCTCGTCGATAAAGACCAGCAAGGCCGCCAAACCAGCACGAACCCCCTCACGCCATGAGGTCTCCTGCTCATACGCCTCTACCACCCGCGAACGCAGCTGCTCGAGCGTCCGTTCGAACACAGCCAGGAAGCAGTCCTCGCGATCGATAAACAGGTCATAGAACGTCTTGCGGGAGACTTTCGCCCGGCCGATCACCTGCGCGACAGTCAGTCGTGCATACCCGTTCTCCTCGATCGCCTCGACTGCGGCGCTGAGCATCCGGGCACGCTGGATCTCCGTCACGTGGCCGCGCGGCAGCCCGTCGTCGCCAGGACGCAATGCCCGCGCTTTCGAGCGTGTCTGATTGATTGAAGCCATGTTTCCCTGCCTGGTCGGTACTGTTCATCGTTGATCCGAGTCTGCGCCCAGCGGGGCACAGCGCTCAGCCACAAGCGTGACGCTCCTCCGCACACCGTCTCGGCCATGCGTCACATACAGAGATTCCCGGGTTCGACCCCTCAAGTCGAGCCGTGTCTCCTACTCCATCCCTGATCGCCGTCGTTTTCGCGAAATACAGTCCTAGCCAATCGGCATGCCTGGTCTTTTGCGACTCTGACGGTCTGCACCATTAGTCGCAACAGAAGCCTCGCGAGAGCAAGCAAAGCCCTACAACACCGGCCTCGTGCTCTCTCGGAATGTCTCTGACGTCGCCGCTCTACTTGGGCGAACCGGCACTACATCTGCTCTATCGACTTTGCCGTCGAGCGCGACGAGAGCGACTACCAATAGAAAAACCCCGCTGAAGCGGGGTTTTTCCTTAGCAGGTCGATAACCCGGATCCTGTCATTGAGCAGCCATCCATCTGAGCGGCCTACCTGGATCTCGGCGGGCAACCTGCAAACGATCCGGTTTGACCTTGCATCGGGTGGGGTTTACCCAGCCACCGCGTCACCGCGGTGCTGGTGCGCTCTTACCGCACCATTTCACCCTTGCCTGCCAGCCGTTCACGTGGGACGGCCGACATCGGCGGTTTGTTTCTGTGGCACTTTCCCGCGGGTTTCCCCGGGTCGATAGCTCGACCACCCTGCCCTGTGATGTCCGGAGTTTCCTCGAAAGCCCAATAGGCTTCCGCGGCTGCTTGACCTGCCGCACAACCGTAGCGCGATGCACGCGCTCTGTGAAGGGTTGGGCCGACGCGTGCGCCTAGAGACGACCAGTGGCGACCAGTCAGCAGAGTGCCGAGCCGCAGCCGCGGCAGAAGCCCATCTGTTGGTCATCGCCGTAAGAGCCCAGAACCATTGAGCTCGCGCAGACCGGACATTCGACGGCCCCACGCACAGCGAGGCCCTCCCACACACCCGTGATGAGCTCATCCAGTGTAAGCCTGCCGTGCGCATCCGCCGTCCCCGCGAGCAGTGCGCTATCCAGCTGAAGACTTGTGTCGTGCTCGAAGCCCTCATCGAAAGCCGGACCCCGCTCGAGCAGCAAGGTGCTCATCACATGCTCCTGAGCAAACCGACCACGCGTCCGAGCACCTTGACCTCCTTGGTGCGGATCGGCTCCATGGTCTCGTTCTCGGGTTGCAGACGGATGTGGTCGGACTCGCGGAAGTAACGCTTGACCGTGGCCTCCTCGCCGAGCAAAGCCACGACTATGTCGCCCTGCTGTGCGGTGTCCTGCTGGTGAACGACGACAAGGTCGTCTTCGACGATGCCGGCGTTCTTCATCGATTCTCCACGTATCCGTAGGAGGTAGTCGCCGTCGCTGCCGCCGGCAAGGCTTGGAACCGGCACATACTCCTCGACGTTCTCTTCGGCGAGGATCGGCTGACCCGCGGCGACCGAGCCGAGCAAAGGCAGACTTTCCGGCCTTACGATGTTGCGCACGCTGTCGACTGCGCTTCCAACAGCCTTGTCGAGCAGCTCGATGGCCCGTGGCTTGGACGGATCGCGACGCAGAAGACCGATCTTCTCGAGATTGGCTAGATGCGCGTGCACAGTGGACGACGAGGCCAGCCCGACGGCCTTGCCGATGTCACGCACCGTCGGTGGATAGCCGTACTTGGCTGAGTACTTGCCGATGAAATCGAATATCTCCTGCTGACGCTTGGTCAGATCCATGTGTGCGCGGCTCCCGTGTCGGATGAATTGGGTCCTGAAACGAACATGTGTTCGTACAGTAGCGCGGGCTGTGGACGGATGCAACCGGCAGGCACTGCTCGAGCCGGGCGCCGGATATACTCGCCCGCTCTGCGCTCGTGGCGGAATTGGTAGACGCGCAAGGTTGAGGGCCTTGTGGACCGAATGGTCCGTGGTGGTTCGAGTCCACTCGAGCGCATAGGAAGTGCCTGCAAATCGCAGGTTTTTCGGTGATTGAAGAACTTCTCATAGTTCCAATAGGTGGGCCGTGGCAACGCCGTGGCAACATCCAGCGGACACCTGCCCCCAGAGGCTCGACGGGATGACCCGCGGAGTTAGAACCACACGCGGCATAGCCATTTGGAGCCGGCCAGTCGGTGTCGGCATCCCGCTGTTCATAGTGTTATTGACCGTGAGCAGCTCAAAGCATCCAACGAATTTCGAACCCGACTCGAGGGTGGACAAGGATCTCAGCGGTCGCGTCCCAAGCCCGGCGAGCAATCAGGAGCCGTGCAACACCGATATTGAGCGAACGCTTGCCACACTCGACCGGATTCGGCAGCTACGGGAACGCATGAAGCCTGGCAACGGAGCGCTCAGGCTAGTGCGTCAAGGCCGCAAAGACCTTGACCGCCGAACGCACTGATCTGCGAGACGTCGATGGAAATCTAAAGGCAAGCGGCTACATATGTGCTACGCTCGTAGCATGTCCGAGGTCGCCTTGAGAGAGTTGCGCAACGACGCGGCCGGCATCCTGCGTCGCGCCCAGGCGGGCGAGCAGATCGTGATCACCTCGCGCGGCAAACCGGTTGCTTCACTGGATGCGCTGGAGCAACCACGCAGACGTTGGCTGTCACGCGCTGAGCTCGTCAAGCGCCTAGCCGTAGCGCAGGCCGACCCAGGCCTACGTGAGGATCTCGCACGCTTGGCCGGCGATACCACCGAGGACCTTGGCCCCGTCGTCTGAGCGCGCGCCTCAGCGCGGGCTGCTCGACACCAGCGTCTTCATAGCGAGTGAGACCGGTCGTCCGCTCGATGTAGATGCGCTGCCCGAGGAGATGGCGATCTCAGCCATCACCGTTGGGGAGCTGCACGCCGGGGTATTGGCCGCCGAAGATCTCGACATACGCGCCCGCCGCTTGGCCACCCTCGACTCGATCGCCGACATCGAACAGCTACCCATCGACGAAGCGGTCGCGCGATCATGGGCACTGCTACGAGTCCATCTCGCCAAGAACAAACGACGACTGAACGTCAACGATCTCTGGATCGCCGCCACCGCGCTCGCCCACGGCATATCTGTCGTCACCCAGGACGATGACTTCGAGCCGATCGAAGCCATAGCCGGGCTTAGCGTGCTACAGGTGTGAACGGAGAAGGAAAATCGGACACCTGGGACGACCCCGGCAGAGTCAGCTGCACCTCGGACAGCTTCCTACCGATAGCGAGGACTAGACGGCCCAGCCTTTGTGGTGACCACTCAGCAGGTCCTCAATCTTGCTCGGCGCGAAGCCAAGCTCCCGCAAAAGGCACGCCTGCATGAGACCAGAGCCACGGCGGGTTGACGGCAGCATTTCGTTTTCCACATCTGCCAGCGTATATGTCTCGCTCGGCGATTTCAGATGCGCAAAATATCCACGCGATGCGCCAAGTAGATCAAGAGCAGGATTGGTCGCTCCAATCACTTCACCTTTGATCCCGGCGTACTGGCGGAGCTTTCGGAAGTTCTTGTGGCCGTGCCGCACCTTTGCGTAGGCCTCAAGTGCTGAATAGAGGATAAGCAGTCGCGCGGGCGAGTAGGTGTTGCCCTCAGTGATGTGGCTAGCAAAAACTCCGAGCGCTGGCCAGACTTCCTCATGCAGCACCCACCAGCGTTTTATTGCAGCATCGAAATCCTGTAGCGTGTCAGCAGGTGGGTTCAAGCGAACGTCGCAACACTTCCCTGATTTTGAGGAGGTCGTGTTGTCGAGTCGTCGTGTGAAGAAGGGGCCGGGGCGCCGCCCGCTCTCGGCCAAGCGCCAGCGGTTCATGGAGCTACGAGTGCAGGGGTGGAGTATCCGTGGCGCGGCCCGTGAGGTCGGTATCTCCAGGAGCGCCGCGACTAACTGGACCCGCGGCTACACCGTCTATCGCGACGGCGTCGCGGTCAGGTTCGTCGAGCCGCTGGACCGCCTCGAAGTCCGCGAGGTCAGCGCGAGGTATCTCTCCCAGCAGGAGAGGATCGAGATCGCCGACTTGCACCACGAGGACGTCGGGGTCCGTGAGATCTCCCGGCGGGTCGGCCGGTCGCCGTCAACGATCTCCAGGGAGTTGAAGCGCAACCGGACCGGCGGCCGGCGGCCCGGCTACCGCCCATTTGAGGCGCACCGACGCGCGTGCGCGCGTCGCGCACGACGTCGTGACCGACGCATCGAGACCAACCACGACCTCGGCCGTGTCGTCGCCGAGCTGCTGGGGCAGCGTTGGAGCCCAGAACAGATCAGCCGGCAGCGCTGCGCAAGCGTTTCCCCGAAGAACCGGCGATGTGGCTGTCGCATGAGAGCATCTACCAGGCCGTCTATGAGCCGGGATCACCGTTGATGCAACCTACGCGGCTGGCGCCGCATCGACGCTCACCGCTGCGGACCGGCCGTGATCACCGCCGCGCTCAGCAGCGGACGGACCGCCGCCGGTCACGGTTCGAACAGCCGATGCTCACGATCCACGAACGTCCTGCAGACGTGGACAGTCGCTCAGAGGCCGGCCACTGGGAGGGCGACCTGATCGTCGGCAAGAACCAGGGCTCAGCGATCGGCACGCTCGTTGAGCGCCAGACCCGGCTGGTGAGGCTGCTGCACCTTCCTTGCCGTGACGCGGACAGCCTCCATGAAGCGCTTCAGACCCGGATGGGCGATCTGCCCGCCACGCTATTGCGGTCGATCACCTGGGATCAGGGCACTGAGATGGCACGTCACCTCAACATCACCAAGTCGCTCGGTGTCCCGGTCTACTTCTGCGACTCGCGGTCGCCCTGGCAGCGCGACAGC
Source organism: uncultured Solirubrobacterales bacterium (assembly GCA_963844095.1). GTDB lineage: Bacteria > Actinomycetota > Thermoleophilia > Solirubrobacterales > Solirubrobacteraceae > Palsa-744. Next base: position 168,556 of record CAWJND010000005.1, on the reverse strand, counting down.
AACGAGAACACCAACGGGCTCCTGCGCGACTACTTCCCCAAGGGCACCGACCTGACCGCACACACCGTCGAGCACCTCCTGGCCGTGGAGAACGAGCTCAACGACCGCCCCAGAATCGTGCTCAACGACCGCCCGCCACAAGAGTTATTCGATGCCCTGATAGCTTCCTGACACAAGCCATCGTTGCGACGTTCGCTTGAACCCACCCCGGTCACGGCGGTCCAATAACCAAGCACGGGCCGCCGCTCGCCGGTCGCGGCGCCGAAGCAGTGCGCGACGCGATCACAAAGCAGATCACGACACTACCCGAGCAGCTACGCCTATCGCTCACATGGGACCAGGGAGCCGAGATGTCACAACACGCACAGTTAAAGATTCGCGACCGGACTTAACATTTATTTCTGTGACCCTCAAAGTCCCTGGCAACGAGGGACTAACGAGAACACCAACGGTCTGCTCCGCCAATATTTCCCAAGAGGAACAAACCTCGCCAGGCACACCGCCGAGGAACTCGACGCCGTCGCAGCCACGCTCAACAGCAGGCCACGCAAGACTCTCGGTTGGCGCACACCAGCCGAGAGTCTCGACATTCATCTACGATCACTTCAAACAAAAACCGTTGCGACGACCGATTGAATCCGCCCAGTACCCAGCGATCAGCAAGCTCTGGGAGAACGCCTGGAGCGAGTTCATACCGTTCCTGGACTACGACGTCGAGATCCGGCGCGTGATCTGTAGCACGAACGCGATCGAGTCGCTGAACGCCCGCTACAGACGCGCCGTCAGAGCCCGAGGACACTTCCCCAACGACACAGCAGCCCTGAAGTGCCTCTACCTCGCCACCAGAGCGCTGGACCCCACAGGCCGCGGCAAGGCACGCTGGGCGATGAGATGGAAGCCCGCCCTAAACGCGTTCGCGATAGCGTTCGAAGGAAGAATCAACTAAAACCACCAAGCAGATCCACCGTTAATCTGACACTCCCCTCGGCCGTGATTGTGTCGATCTCCGAGACTGCCCAACGATCTAGAATTAAGAGACTTCGGCGAAACGAACCGCGATTAGCATACAGCTACTGCTTGATCGTTGCGGTACCGTCGTACAGTCAGCAACTTGCGTGTCTCTGCTTCAACCTTGCCAACGGCGGCATCGTATGCATCGTCCGAGGGCAGAGGCTGACCTTTCAGTGCACTGTCGATGTACCGTTTTGCAAGCAGAGCGATCTCGCTGTCCGTCATGACGTCCTCCTTCATAGTTCGTCCCATAGCTCATCAACTATGTACTCGGCGAAGTTCGTAAACCAATACTTTTGGCTTAGCCGATTTTCGTCGAGAAAGTCACGCAATTTGTCGTCCAATTCCAAAGCGGGGATCAAGACCGGAATTAGATCATCAGGATGGATCATTTCTCGTTCGACCAACTGAGCCATATAGTCAAAGGCGCGTTTGGCGTGCGTAAGCCAGTGTTCTCTGTTTTCAGCAAACAGTCCGTTAAGACCTGCATCTACGATCTGTTCAGTCTTGAGAGTTGTAATTGCCATGCTATTTGAGGACCACGCGGTAAGTCGTCCCGATAGCAACCGCGAAGATCGTGATAAGGCTGGCAAAGAATGCGGCCACGACCGCTTGATACAGCAACCCCCCTCCGCCACCCGTCGCAAGCCAAGCCAGACTCAGGCCAGCGCAGAAAAGGCTCAGCGCGAATACAACGAGTATGGCTGCCGTTGCCTTACGATAAGGCTTGAGAAGCCTCTTCGGTGTCCCACCTGGATAGGTCTGGTACCCGGCTATCACAACGCCGAGAAAGACAAGGATCAGTCCAGCCAGCGCAGCACTTGCTCCAGCAGCCGTGATGACCGTTTCGTTCCTTGTCGGCGCGCCCACCGCTATAACCAATCCCACGATTTGAAACTACTGGCATGATCGGACGGACTGCCGGGACTGGCGCAAAGTTCGTCGCGATCAGTCTGCGTCGTCTGGACCGTTGTTGTCGATGTAGATCCAGAGATGGTCGAGGCTCCCACGTTCGACCACAATGTCTAGTGCTCGCTTGAGCGCCGGGACCGCCTCAACGGCTGGTTTAGGGAGCGCGCCTAGATCCCAGGTTGTTCAGATCTTTTTAACGAGCCTCACTTGCGTCTGTGGCCCCGGCAACAGGTTTTTAGACTAGCCGCCAACCTTGAAAAAGCGTCCGCAAGAACTTCAAGGCTAAGCACCCACTCAGCATCAGACAGCTTGAACCTCATGGCGCGACCTGTGAACCGTACTCAAGAGCGCTCCGCTCCGTGGCAACATCGTGGCAACACTCAGATCGTCTGATACGTCCGATGCGTCCACGAAACCCCACAAAACGGACGATTTGGACGCTGGCGGACGCATTTTTCGCCCGTGAATAAGGTTGAGGGCCTTGTGGACCGAATGGTCCGTGGTGGTTCGAGTCCACTCGAGCGCATGGAAAATCGCTGCAAATCGGCTGTATATGGGTTGACAAGCTACGAGGATGCGTTGCTGATCGCAATGCAGCACCGACTCGCGCGTGCTTTTGAGCGAGCTGCAAGCCTCATCGATCAGCCGCCGCCAGTCTTCACGGAGCGGTTGCGCGCCCTGATCCTCGATCGCGAGGCCCACAATGTCCGTGAGGCGGATGAGGCCGGTCGGTAGATGAACCTTGCCGAGCCAGGGATCGCCGATATCGATGTCGGCGCGGACGTACAGGATGCGGAGCGGTGATCGAACTCCTACCACTGGGGCCGGCGTGGTAGCCACTGACTCCGCCGAGCTGCCTTAGCGTGTATTCGGAGGTGCCAGAACGCCAAGCTGCTGGCATATGGCTCGGGTCAGGCCCGGGGCCGATCTCCTTGTGCCGCGGAAGGGCCGAGACCTCGCCGGTCGGCCCGCGCCACTTGGCGTGCTTGGAGCCGCCAACCTCACGGCAACCATGCTCACGCAGATGTCGTTCCAGATCGCGACGCTTCACGCCGCTGCGACGAACCGCAAATGCTCAAGGTCCTCGCCAGAACGTCGCCCGGAGAGCTCGTCGTCCGGCGTAAGCACCGTCTCCGCCCGTGTGCGTCCCTGACTGAGAGCTCCCGGAACCTCCAGCAACGCGCGCAACAACCCAGCCGTCCTCATCAGGCTCGTCAAAGGCGATCGTGAAGTCGATTGATGGCGCCACCGCTATCAGCGTAACGTCCCGGATGCCGCAGGGGCACCAAGTACGTCAGCGCCGTGCTCGGATCTGATATGAGCCGCGAGAGAGCCGTTCAAAGCGAGGCGCTTCTCTTGCGCACCGGTCGCCCAGCTCACGAAGTGTTTCGAGACGGGATGGCCGAACAGCCGCTCAGCTGCCAAATGGATGTCGGGCAAAGCGAGAGCACCGTATGCGTCAGGTCGGGGTGCTTTCGCGGTCGCGCTGTTGTAGATATGGCGCTAGGTACTTGGCTGCGATCTTGCTCGGCGGCGACCATGTTGGTGTGTCGGTGATCTCCGAGCTGAACCCGTGTCCTCCGGTGATGTGAGCGGTGAGGTATTGAGGCTTCCCGCTCGTCAACAGCATGCCGTGTATCACGGGATTGAAACGCTGAGGCTTTACCGAAGCCCCGGCCATCGCTGCGATCGACTGCGCGGCAGTGTCAGCCTGCTGCGAGCCGACGCCGCCGTGCTTGATGGGAAAGTCGGTCGCATCGCCGGCCGCGTAGACGTGCTCGACACCTTGTACCCGGCAGTATGGGTCCACCTGGATGAAGCCGTGGTCGCCCAGCGAGATGCCGCGCACCTCCGGTCCGAAGAGCTCGGGTAGCGCGATCACTCGATCCACCTCGAAGTGTCGGTCACCTGGGTTGACCACGACCTCGCGGGCATTGGGGACCTCGGCGTACGCGGAGGTGATCGTCTCGATGCTCGCATGGGCGAGGAGCTCGGCTATGGAGCTGCTCGCCGACGCGCCAAAGATCGCGAGCGGGCTGTCCTCTGGAGTGACAATCGTCGTCTCCAGATCGATACCCATGTCATACGCCCTCCCGGCTGTCATCAGCGCGAGCTCGTACAACGGCAGCGGCCAGGCTATGCGGCCGGGCGCGACAAACGCGAGCTTGTGGACGAAATCGCCCTCGACATCCTGGATCAGCCCGTGCATGGTCTCGTCCAGATCGCGGTCGTCGATTGTCAAGGCGTGCTTGTAGCGCTTGCTGATGCTCGCGCCAAGCGCGAGGAGGAGCGCGTCGTACTCGATCGACTCCTCAGCCTTCGTGTGAATCGTCCGCCCAACCGCGTCGATCCAGCCAAGTTCGCCTTGCAGGAGCGTTGCGCCGGCATCGCGCACGATCGGGGCGAGCGGATAGCGGCGGGCTGCACCATGGGCGAACGGCTCGCCAACGACCATCGGCCGGTACACGAACTCCGTGTTGGGAGCGATCACCGTCACGTCGGCTCGGTCGCGCCCAAGATCGGCCAGGGCCAGCGCGGCCTCGAGCCCGGCCACTCCGCCTCCTACGATGACCACGCGAAGCTGGTCGGAAGGCAAGCCCATCGCGGTCTCGGCGTGTGAAGTGCCGGCCATGACTACTTACTGGGGCTTGCCGTTTGCGGCGTTGCTGTTTTTGTCGGCCTTGCTGTTTTTGGATGGTCCCAGGACTGGTGTATTCGGCATCTCTTCGCTCGTGCCGATGAGGATCGTGAGCAGGTCGCTGATTCGCTGCACGCGGCCAAGGCGGTCGGGAAGCGGGAGGCCAGATTGGATCGTGTAATGGTTGCGACGTCCGTTGCGCTCTCGCGTGATGTAGCCGCCGTCGGTGAGCTCCGTGACGATCCGGTGGGCGGCCCGTTCGGTGATTCCGACTCGCTCGCTGATCTCTCGTAGAAGCACGCCTGGATCGTGGGCGATGCAAGCGAGGACCTGGGCGTGGTTCGTCAGGAACTTCCAGCGGTGAGCGGTGTCCTCGGTCATGGATACAGACTAGCGTATCTAGATTCCTATTCCTAGAAATCTATTTCCTAGATTTAGATTTCATGCTATGTTGTTCAAGTCCGCGGTGCTCTTCAGGTCGCTGGCGCTCATGCGCACACCCAACGAAATGAGGTTCATCGTGCCCAGCTCAGTAATGCCACCTCCGTCCCCCCCGAGCGCCGGCAACGGCGTCCCACCCCTCGAAACTGCCGATCCTGTTGCCAATGGGCAGCCCCAGTCCTCGCCGCGCCCACAGTCACCGCGAAGCCCACTACTCGCGAAGCTCACCAGCCTGACCTCGATCGCCATGGTCGCCGCATTGGGCATAGTGATCGTCGGAGTCATCGCCGTCGTAGGAGGCAGCTAGGACAAGAAGGTCGTCCACGACCAACTCGTCCCACAGAAGATCTTCTTCCCGGCCGCAGGTAGTCCGGCGCTGCTGCCCGGTGTGAAGCAGTACGCAGGTCAGCAACTCACAACGGGTAGTCAGGCCAAGGCGTACGCCAACAACTTCATCAACGTGCACCTCTCTAAGATCGCCGGCGGACAGACCTACGCACAGGTCAGCACAGCAGCCCTCGCCGCGCCGACCAACGCAAAGCTGGCCGAAGAGAAGGCAACCCTCTTCCAAGGCGAGACCCTGCGCGGCCTGCTCCTGAATGCGTGGGGATGGTCACTGGTCGGCACCATCGCAGCCCTCGCCGGCTGGATACTCATAGCGCTGGGAGCAATCCTGTTCCTACTCCCGTTGGCCAACTGGCAGGTGAACCTCAGAGGTTGACGCCCGGTGGCTGCGAGCACCTAGCCGCTTTCGAGCATCGGCGACCGTCGCTCAGCACGCGGGCGGCGGTCGAGCAGTCCCAGCCATCCTCCCCAGATCGATTGACAAGCCAAAGGATTGAAATGAAGGCTCTCGTTTACCACGGTCCCGGCCAGCGCGGCTGGGACACCGTGAATGACCCCACGATCATCGATCAGACCGACATCGTCGTGCGAATCGACACCTCGACGATCTGCGGCAGCGACCTGCATATCCTCAAGGGCGACGTGCCCGAGACGACTCCAGGCACTGTGCTCGGACACGAGGCCGTCGGCACCGTGCAGGAGATCGGCTCCAGCGTGAGCACTCTGGCCGTCGGCGACCGCGTGCTGATGTCTTGTATCAGCTCCTGCGGGCGCTGCCGTTTCTGCAAGGAAGCCCGCTACGGACAATGCCTCGGCGGCGGCGGCTGGATCTTCGGACATCTGATCGACGGGTTGCAGGCCGAGTACGCACGCGTACCGTTTGCCGAGAACTCTGTTTACAAGGTCCCCGAGCAGCTCAGCGACGAGCAGGTTCTGTTCCTTGCTGACATCCTGCCGACGGCTTATGAGGTGGGTGTCCTGAACGGCAAAGTCTCACCCGGCGATGTTGTGGCGGTGGTGGGCGCCGGCCCGATCGGTCTTGCGGCGATGCTCACCGCAAGTCTGTACACACCCGGGCGGATCGTCGCGATCGACCTCGCTGACGGTCGACTTGACAGCGCCCGAGACTTTGGGGCCGACGTTACGATCAATAATGGGCGCGAGGATGCCCTCGCCCTGATCAGGGAGCTCACCGACGGCATGGGCGCAGATGTCGCGTTCGAGGCCGTGGGTGTACCCGCCACATTCGAGCTGGCGACTGAACTGATCCGACCCGGAGGACGGGTAGCGAATATCGGCGTGCACGGCCACTCCGCGACACTCCACCTCGAGAGACTTTGGACCCGCGACGTCACGATCACCACGGGTCTCGTCGACACCCGAACGATTCCACAACTGATGAGCCTAGTGGCCAGCGGTCGCCTCGATCCGACTGTGTTTGCCACACATCACGTCGCACTCGAGGACACGATGAGCGCATACGACACATTCGCCGACGCCACGAACACGGGTGCACTCAAGATCGTGCTCAATGGAGGCGAAAGTGGCCACAGTTCCAAGGCACTCGTCGGTGCGACCGCGGCCGGATGACGCTACTGCGAGAGGAATCCTCGGTCACGCCCCGGGTGTCGGCAGCTCAGAAGAGCTCATCCGGGCAGGTGACGCACAAGTCTCGCCATACCCGCCCGCCCAAGCTGGCCGACGAGCGCGATGGTCTAAACGATCGGATCGCGAGCTTCATCGCCCAGACCGTTGGCTCCATGTGGATGTTCTACCTCAGCATCATTGCCTTCGCGATCTGGATGGCCGGTCTCGGGGCGACAGTCGCGGGCGACCACTACCCCTTCAATCTCATGCTGCTTGCTGTCGGTGGCATCATGCAGTGGCTCGCAATGATCGCGATTCTCGTATCGCAGAACGCTCAGGGAAGCGTTCAAGACAAGCAAGTCGAGCACCTTCACGATCTGGGCATGACCACCCACCGTCTGGTCGTCGAGAATACCGTGCTGACAAAGGCAATCCACGACCATTTCATTGCAGCAGACATCGGAAGTCGGCGCGCTCCACAGTGAACAGGAACCCTACACCCAGATGTGAGCGTCTCAGAAGGCACCCAGTTCCCTACTGCTCCAGACGAGCAGCGCTAACTCACTCAGTGGCCTCTGAGCTCGCCGGCTAGGCCAGCGACGATCAAGACGAGCGTCCCCGCCCCAAGGAGACGACGGAACCAGTTGACCCAGCCACCGCCTCCTCCCACGCTGAAGGACCGTGCCGTCTGCCGCGAGCCCGAGCAGCTTGAAGTTGTAGCCCGTCGGCTTTCTCAGGGAGGGCTCTGGCTGGCGAACACGCTCATCAGCCACTCCAGCGAGTCGGCGGCGGCGCTTGAAATAGCCGGGCTGGGCGGGGATCCGTGGGAACAGATGGCGCAAATGCTTACGGCGACCGCCAAGAATCTGCAATCAGACGGAATGCCCATGATCGCCATCCCCAACAACGGAGGTCAGCATGAGCACCATCGACCAGGAGATGGTCTTGGCCCATTTCATCGTTTCAGATGATGTCGAGCGTTCCCGCCGCTTCTACACCGACGTACTTGGCGGCAAGACCGTCATCTCAAGCGAGGGAATGACGACAGCGATCAGTGACGGGGGAATACTTCTTCGTTGCGAATTTCCTGGGAGCCGTACTGCAGGGCGACATTCTTGCACTCGGGGACAGAGTTGAAGTTGGAGCTCGTTGAACTGAGGAACGGATAGGTGATCGACGAGGGGTTGGCCTGTCCGCTGTCGAGGTGCCCAAACAGGTGCCCTACCTCATGCGTCATCGCATCACAAAACCATTGGAAGAATTCATCGTCCTGATGCCAGCTTCCCCATAGTGAGGCGTTTATCGTGATCTTGCACTTCTGTACTTCAGTCCACATCTCGACAACAGAATTCGCTGGTTCGGAGCTCGTCACGGTTTCGTAGTTGGAGTTGGGAAGTTGATGGGTACTGGTCACGATCGTAGGAGTCCCGCAGGCCGGTACTCCGTGCCAATACCGCTCGGCGAGCTTCAACGAAAGCGCCACTGGGTTTGTAGTCGGGCCGCGAGACGGGCCGCTATAAGCGCCGGCCGACGCGGGCAGGAGCAGCGTCGTTGCGAGGATGACCGGAAGCAGGAGACGAGCCATGCCCATATGCTGAGGCCGACAGGCCCCCTGTTCTTCCTCCGGGGAGGGTGGTCTTGGGGGGAGTGACGGGGGAGCTGGGGGTGAGGCCGGGCTCACCCTTGCGCCGATTGTTGCCGATGAAGACATACGCGCTGGCCCACGCCTGGGCCGCCTATGCCGTCAAATACCCCCATCACCGTAGTCCTCGCCCACTTCGACGATCTCTTCGCCGGGGGGCTGCGCAAGCTGATCGAGAGCGATCCGAGTCTCCTTGTTGTCGCTGCCGATGTGCAGCACCGGCGAATCGGAGTCGTGCTGCGCGCTCACCACCCAGACGTGGCGATCCTCGACATTGGCGCCCTGGCGAAGTTGGCTGAGGTGCGCGAACTCAACAGTTCCTATCCCGCGACCCGACTCCTCCTGCTCGGGCACGATCCCGCGCCGGTCGAGTGCGCTCAGGCGCTTGCGTTCGGAGCGAGCGCCTGCCTCGGCAGGAATACACAGTCGCGGGATGTGATCAACGCTATCCATCTCGCGTCTCGGGGACTCCAGGTAATTCCCAGGGCAGCGGGAAGTGCAGGCACCGGTCTTCTCACCCCAAGCGCTCTGTTGACCCGGCGTGAGGTCGAGGTGCTCCCGCTGCTGCAGCGCGGTGACTCAAACGCACAGATCGCTCTCGCCCTGGGGATCGGTGTCGAGACGGTCCGCACCCACGCACGCAACATTTACCGCAAGCTCGGGGTTCACACCCGTCGCGAGCTCGCCGCGCCGCCCGCACCTGAAGCGGCTCAGCAACCTAAATGGGACACGAGCTCCCAACGGACCCGGACCCCTACGCCCCATCGACGCCCTCGGCGCGGACATGGAGTACGACACCCCTGAAAGGCATCTATCATCCGAGCCCACTGGCGTGACCCCCTGAGTTCGGTCCGGTGCTTGTGAGAGTTTCTTGCGTCCATGATGATGGGCGAGGAAGGAACTCCAACGATGAAGCGACGCAGGCATACGCCGGAGCAGATCATCCGCAAGCTGCGGGAGGCCGAGCGGCTGCTCGGCGAGGGCAAGACGATCCCGGAGGTCACGAAGGCACTTGAGGTCTCCGAGCAGACCTTTCACCGGTGGCGTAACCAGTACGGCGGGATGAAGGCGGACGACGTCAAGCGGTTGAAGGAGCTGGAGCGCGAGAACGGCCGTTTGAAGGCGATCGTGGCTGATCAGGCGCTGGAAAACCGAGCGTTCAAGGAGATCTCCTCGGGAAATTGGTAGGCCCGGTCCGCCGGCGCCAGGCGGTCGCGATGCTCCGCGACCGTCTCGGCGTCAGCGAGCGCTGGGCATGCCGGGTCGTCGGGCAGCATCGCTCCACGCAGCGCCACGAGCCCAAGCGGGCCGAGGATGACGCGGTGTTGCGCGCAGAGCTGCGCAGGTTCTCGGCGCAACGGCCGCGGTGGGGGTACCGGCGTGCGCATCATCACCTGCGCCAGGAGGGCTGGGAGGTCAACCGCAAGCGGGTGCAGCGGCTGTGGCGTGAGGAGGGGTTGCGGGTCCCTGTGCGCAAGCGCAAGCGCCGGCGGCTGGGCGACTCGACCGTCCCAGCGAAGCGGCTGCGGGCCGAGCGGCCCAACCACGTATGGGCGTTTGACTTCCAGTTCGACCAGACCGCCTGTGGGCGGGCGTTGAAGATGTGCAACATCGTTGATGAGTTCACGCGCGAGGCGCTGGTGATGCTGGTGGCGCGCAGCATCAACGCAGACACGGTTGTCCAGGCGCTACAGCGACTGTGCGGCGAACGGGGCGTCGCCCCCGAGCTTTTGAGGATGGACAACGGGCCAGAGATGACCGCGCACGCGCTCAGAGACTGGTGCGAGCACGCCAACACCGGGACGGTGTTCATCGAGCCCGGCTCGCCGTGGCAAAACCCGTTCGTGGAGAGCTTCCACTCCCGCGTCCGCGACGAGCTCTTGGACGTCGAGGAGTTCTCCTGCCTCACCGAGGCACGCGTGGTGATCGGCGACTGGCGCGAGGACTACAACACGCGCAGGCCGCACAGCTCGCTCGGGATGCGCTCCCCGGCCACGTTCGCCGCCGAGTGGACCGACAACGACGCAGCGCTCGCGGCCTAACCCCACGGACGGGTGTCGGCGCCGCGCGCCGCGGCCATTGCCGCTCGGCACTCGCTACGCTCGCGCCTTCGCGACAACGGCCGCGAAACCTCAGCGCAGTCCTCTACCCGTCCGGACCAGGCACTACCTTCACACACGTCATATCCACCACCCTCTCACTCGTGGTGGACCGACAAACGGGGTCCGGCCACCACCGCAGCCATCGTGAACACATCGGGCTTAGATCGTGCGCAAACTCGTACTCGACATATGTTGACTTGCTCACGCGTTGTTCACGCTATCGCTGCGAACCGTCGGGTTACATAACAGGTCGAAAGAGACCGGGGAGCCATTCCCCTTCTATCGCGGCGAGTCAAAGCCGCAGTCAGGAGACGCCCTATGAATAGCGGCGTCCCATCGCAGCACCAGACGCTCACGCATCGCGGCGTCTCCCAGCAGCACGAGCCGCCGACCGGCGACTCCCTCGCAGTAAAGCGCCGTTCCCCCCGGAAGGTCGGGCGGAGGACGTTTCAAGTGGGATTGATCCTGCTCGGTTCGCTGTCCACCCTAATCTTCGCGAGTGGCGCCCTCGGCGCCACGAGTGTTGGGCTTGGGAAGGCCGCGAGCTTCTCGGTGCTGGGCGGCTCGACAATCACGAACACGGGCCAGACGACGATGTTCGGCGATCTCGGTCTCGCCCCGGGCTCCTCGGTGACCGGCGCCCCGGTGGTACTCGGCGCAGAACATGTCGATGACGCGGTGGCGAATGAAGCGAAGAGCGCCCTCACGACCGCAGCGACGACAGCCGCGAACGAAGCGAGCAACGGCTCGGCTGGGGAAGATCTCGCCGGGCACGCTTTCCTGCCGGGCGTCTATACCGCGAGCTCGTCGCTGTTGCTCTCCTCCGGGAGCGTGACGTTGAACGCCGAGGGTGACCCGAATGCGGTGTTCATCTTCCAGATCGGCTCCACCTTGACGACGGGCTCTAACACCAGTGTCTCCCTCATAAATGGGGCGCAGGCGTGTAACGTCTTCTGGCAGGTTGGCTCCTCCGCGACGCTTGGGACCGGGACACACTTCGTCGGCACGATCATGGCCGCGGATAGCATCACGGCGAACACCGGCGCGACGATCCACGGTCGGCTGCTCGCGCAGACCGCCGCGGTGACCCTGGAAAACAACACCATCACCACGTCCACCTGTGCTTCCAGCAGCAGCGGAAGCGGCGGCGGCACGGAAATCACCACCCCGCAAGAAACAGCCGCGATCGAAAAAGCGACCACCGGCGGAGAAACGACCACCGGCGCAGGCACGACCACTGGCAGCGGAGGCACGACCACCAGCAGCGGTGCAACGGTGACGACAACGGGCGCGGGAGTCCTCGTCTCGAGTCCCGGCATCAGCACTACTACCTCGAGGGCGCCGATTGCGTCGAAGACGACTGCCAGGCGCCATAAGCGCCATCGCGCACGCAAGGCAGCCAAACCGCACTCGCCCGCACGGCCCGCGCTACCGCACCGGAGGGGCACATTCACCGGCTGAGTGTCGTCGGGCTGGCTGTGTGCCTGCTCGGCTTCACGACAAGCTCAGCCCCCGGCGCAGATACCCCAACACGGGTGCAGGCCACTCAGCAACTCGCGGAGCTGCTGAGTGGCCACGCCGCACACAGCGCACCGGCAGCCGGCTCGCCCCAGGTGGCATTCGTCCGTGATCGTAGGCCGATCACGGGAGAGCAGACGACGCTGCCAGTGATCGGACACTCGACGGCGCCTAACGCGACGGGATGGCTAAAGGTGATGCTTCCGGGCCGCCCCGACGGATCGACTGGATGGATTACCAAGACAGGCACGCGCAAGCTCCTCACAAGCTGGCGCATCCTCGTGGATCTCAACGCACGCCGCGTAACTGTCTACCACGACGGACGCAACGCAAGAGCCTTCCAAGCAGTGGTGGGCAAGCCGTCCACGCCAACTCCGATCGGCCAGTTCTTCGTTGAGGAGACCGTGCAGATGGAACCCGGTGAGGCCGATGGTCCGTTCGCGCTGGCACTCAGCGCACGCTCCAACGTGTTGCAGGAATTCGAAGGCGGTCCCGGCCAGATTGGGATACACGGTCGAGAGGGCCTAGGAGGAACACTCGGCAGAGCCGAATCACATGGATGCATCCGGCTCGCCACCGCGAGCATCGACTGGCTGGCCGCCCGCATCGGACCTGGCACACCCGTAAAGATCTACTAACTCATTATCAAGTTGCCGATATGAGTCTAATTTTTAGAATAAGAAGGGCTCTAGCGGGGCGAGGCGCCGATACCTCGAGTATGCCCCAACCACCAGCAACGATGCCGGAGCCGGCCAACCCCGGAGACGCATCCGCTCGTACAACGAAGAGCCGCAGATGGTGGATGGTCTTTGCCTGCTCGATCCTGACCGTCGGCCTGATAGCCTCGCTCGGCAGCGCGCTGCTGTGGCGATCGAGCGTGAAGGCGCACGACAGGCAGCTGTTCCAGACCAGCTCGACCGATGTGAACGAGACAGTGGAGACGCTACTGCGTCGCGACGCTGACTTTGTAACGACCTTGCGTGCCGTGCTGACGATGCAGCCACACCTGAGTGCCATGCGCTTCGATCAATGGTTCTCCCAGCTGCAGGGCAGGCAGCGGGAGATGAGTGGACTCGGAACGACCGTCGTCGAAGTGGTGCCGGCAGCTGAGCTGGCCGCCTTCCAAGCACGACGCGCAGCCAATCCCGCATTTCAAGCGTTCGTCGGGGGTTCGGTCGTGCCTTTCGCTTCTGACGGACATGCGCGCTACTGTCTGCTTTCCGCTGGAGGGACCGTGACGCCTTACACCCGGGCAGTAGGGCGGCTGGTGCAGGGAGATTGGTGCAATCCCGCTTCGCCGATCGGTGGATTTCAGGATGGTGGCATTCTGCAGGCGCATCTCCTGCAGAGGGTCACCGACAGCGGCCAGTTCTTGGTTTATCCCGTGACGGTGCAGGGAGTGAGCACGCTGTTCATCGAAGCCGCGTTTTACCGGCGCGGCGCGAGCCTTCGGAGTGTCGTGCAGCGCCGCGCGGCGGTCGCCGGCTGGGTCGGGAGCTCCTTTGGAATGACCGCTCTGATCCACCAAGCGATCAGCGACCACTACGGCCTCAGCGTGGCTCTCTACCACAGCAACCCCGGCCAGAGCGAACAGCTGATCGGCCGCGTCGGCACGGCTTCTCCCGCGGGCGCTTTCACCCATGAAACCACGATGCAGATAGACGGCACATGGCGGGCGGTCGTCCGAGGCTCGGAGGCCGTGAGCTGGCTCTCGGCCAATCTGCAGGGTCTGCTGGTCCTCATCGGAGGAGCGATTGTCAGCCTCCTGCTGTTCGCGCTAGTACTGGTGCTGACGCGCTCACGCGAGCACGCCCTTGGGATGGTGCAGGAGAAGACCGGAGAGCTCCGCCACCAGTCGCTGCACGACGCCCTTACCGGCTTGCCCAACCGCGTGCTCGCGCTCGATCGAGCGGAGCAGATGCTGGCCCGTGCTCGGCGCCAGCAGATCCCGGTCGCGGCCCTGTATCTCGACATCGATGGCTTCAAGCACGTCAACGACACCTTCGGACACGCCGCCGGCGACGATCTGCTGCGGATCGTCGCCACCCGCCTGGAGGGGGTCGTTCGCGAGGGCGACACCGCCGCGCGCCTCAGCGGGGACGAGTTCGTCGTCCTCGTCGAGGGCTCCGCGCTCGACGCCGGACCCGAGCTCGTCGCCGAGCGTTTGCTGGAAGTACTGCGCCGGCCCTACGAGATGGACGGTCAGACCGGCAGGCCGTTGTCGCTCACGGCGAGCATCGGAATCGCGCTAGGGGAGCGCGCGAGCGCCGCCGAGCTTTTGAGCGACGCGGACATCGCCCTGTACGAGGCCAAGGCCGCCGGCAAAAACCGCTACATGCTCTTTCAGTCCAGCATGCAGACCGCGGCGCAGGACCGACTGACGCTCGAGATGGACCTCGCCGAGGCGCTCGATCAGCACCAGCTGTTCCTCCAATACCAGCCAACCTTCGATTTGCAATCCGAGCGGGTGATCGGGGTCGAGGCACTGATCCGCTGGAACCACCCCGCGCGCGGCGTGATCCCACCGATCGAGTTCATCCCAATCGCCGAGGAGAGCGGGCTGATCGTCCCGATCGGGCGCTGGGTACTCGACGAGGCCTGCCAGCAAGCCGCGCTCTGGTACGGCGATGGCCACAGGATCGGAATGGCGGTGAACGTCTCCGGGCGCCAGCTCGACGACGATGAGCTGATCGAGGACGTGCGTAGCGCCCTACAAGAGAGCAGCCTCGACCCCACAACGCTAACCCTGGAGATCACCGAGACCACGCTGATGCGCGACGCTGAGGCGACCGCCAAGCGTCTGCACATGCTCAAGCAGCTCGGCGTCCGCATCGCGATCGACGACTTCGGCACCGGCTATAGCTCGCTCGCCTACCTGCGTCAATTCCCCGTCGACGCCCTCAAGATCGACCGCTCCTTCATCAGCGGCATCGCCGGATCGAAGGGCTCGACAGCGCTGATTCACACGCTCGTGCAACTCGGCAAGACGCTCGACATCGAGACCCTCGCCGAGGGCATCGAGGAGCAATCCCAGCTGGAGACCCTGCAACGCGAACACTGCGACCATGGACAAGGCTTCCTTTTCTCTCGTCCCCTCGACGTCGGCGCCGTCGAGCAGTTCCTCAACGCCGAGGAATCGACCACGCCTTCCCTGGCGCCTGGTTAGCTGTGCCTCGCGTGCTCTTCGACGAACGCCGCGACATAGGTTCTCGTCACGCTGATCGATAGCACGAGCAAGGAGCAGGTCATTTAGTTGTCCATGTTATCCATTGCGAACTTTTTCGGCTCAAAGTAATCCGTCGAGAGACGGAAAAGCACTATGGTACGCAGGTACACTCTACGCGTACCTTGGACATGTCATACCCATGCAGGGAGATATACGTTCACCGTGACCGCAGACCGGGAGAACGACAGTCAGCCCAGCATCGGCGACATGATCGTCCGCCGTAGAACATTTACGATCAACGCCCACATCGCATGCAGCAAAAACCAGACAGGTGGTCGCTAGACCGTCACGACGAGGTTGGGGTAAGTATGAACAGCTCGATCTC
This sequence comes from uncultured Solirubrobacterales bacterium, assembly GCA_963844095.1. Classification (GTDB taxonomy): domain Bacteria; phylum Actinomycetota; class Thermoleophilia; order Solirubrobacterales; family Solirubrobacteraceae; genus Palsa-744. The sequence goes on along the minus strand of CAWJND010000005.1, from coordinate 152,809 downwards.
GACATCGGGACCAACGTGGCTGTCTGAGATGAAGGCGGTGACACAGCGGCCGGAGAGGTGCTCCACCGCCTCGACGAACTTCTGCTGCATCGCGTTCTGAAAGGCGTTGCGGGTGTCCCTGACGGTCGGGGCGCGCTGGAGCTCGATCATCGTCTTCTCGACATCCGTGTAGACACCGCCGAGCACACAGGCGAGGAGGTCATCCCCGAGCATCCTGGTCTTGGCGGTCACAGGCTTGCGGTGGTAGTAGTGCCTATGCAGCTCGACCATGGCTTCAGTGATGGCTGCAAGCAGCTCATCGCCGTCCAGAGGAGGTTCGGGTGCCGGCACGCGGCCTGTCTCTCTCGTCCTCCGGGTAGGGTTCGCACGCGAGGCAGAAGGGCGAGAACCCGACGAGCGATCAGCTTTCAGCGTAGCGCGGTGCGATCAATATCTGTGAGTAGTCCAGCGAGCTAAGATCCATGGGTGATGAATCCACAACGTACCCTCCAGAGCAAGTCGAGCGGCCATGGGGATGTGCTGACGGCGATCTCCGATGGGATGGTCGCCCTGTTGAAGGAGTTCTACGGGCGCGGGCCGACCCGCGCGAAGTCCTACTACGAGGACGATCTCGTCGTCTGTGTGCTACGGGGCGGCTTCACGCGCGTCGAGCAGACGCTGCTCGACGGTGGTCGTGGACAGGCGGTAATCCAACAGCGCATGGAGTTCCAGGAGGTCATGCGCGAGCGGTTCGTCACGGTCATCGAAGACGCCACCGGCAAGCGTGTGATCGGCTTCATGAGCGGCAACCAGCAGGACCCGGACCTGATGTGCGAGGTCTTCATCCTCGCCCCAACAGACCTCGTCGACGAGCACGAGATACCAGCCTACGGACCTTCACGAGCTCGCGGGTGAAACAGGGCGCCTAGACACGATTGACATCCCCGCTTAATCGGCGCTATCCTTACCGGAGAGGGCATCACTGCGGTCGGTCCCAGTGGGGACGGGCAACACGATATGACTTCTTGCGTTCGCTTTGTGCAAGCCGCGAGGAGGTCACATGTCCCAAGCTTCGGCCCTAACCAGCTCCATAGCAACAGGCCGTTACGCAGCACCGACACCGTTCGCCTGCACATGGAGGGAAGGTGGTTCTGGCACCGCCTGGGTTCACCTAGCCGGTGAACTGGACCTCCTGACATCCCCGCAGCTCAGACAGACGTTGCGAGAGGCTCAGCTCTACGCCCATATGATCGTGCTGGACCTGCGCGCGCTCGCCTTCATGGATTGCTCCGGCGTTCATGTCGTCCTCGATGCTGCCGCAGACGCTCGGCGAGTCGGCGGCCGGCTGATCCTCGCGCGCGGCCCTGCCCACATCGACCGTCTGTTCGCGATCACCCGGGTCTGCGGGGAGGTGGAGATCTTCGATCTCGACCCAAGAGAGGCGCCCGTCCGGGCGCTGTTGCGTATTAGCCAAACATGGGCTGCCGCATGAGCGCCGCCTAGGCCTACAGAAGCTCCGTGCGGGCATTGAGAAGGAAGTCGCCTAGAGAACAGGGACGCCACCAGGCGAGCCCGATGCCATGACACCAGGACATTTAAACAGTGCGCTGCAAGATCTTCGCGAATTAATTGGCACGCAACCAGATATTAACGAAAGGACCTTTATGGATCTACTTCTGCTCATCATCATTGCCTTGATCATTCTCAGTCTCGCCGGCGGCGCCTTTATAAGCCCGCTCGTTTTTCTGCTTCTCATCGTGGTCGTGCTGCTGTTTATGGGCCCCTACCGCGGTCGACGAAGCCGCCTCTAGAACAAGGAGACAAAATGGCTGAACTATCCTCAGGTAACACTAAGCTGGTCCAGTACCTGAACGAGGCATATGGTCTGGAGAAGCGTCTGGAGACAGCTCTGCAGGCGCATATCGCAATGACCACCAAGGCCTCCTACAAGAAGCGTCTGAAGGAGCATCTTTCAGAAACGAAGCGGCATGGACGCGAAGTCAAGCAGCGCATCAAAACGCTTGGTGGAACTGCCGAGACGGTGTCTGCTCCGGGACCTGAGCCTATCGCCGAGGCCGCCCAGACAGTCTTGAGCGGGGCTCAGAAAGCGGTCGCGTTCGCTCAAGGACCACTGCATGCACTGCGGGGAACCGGTGAGCAGGAGAAGCAGCTCAAGAACGCAAAGACGGAGTACACCAGCGAGTCTGAGGAGATCGCCACCTACACCGCGATCGAGACACTGGCCGAGACACTAGGCGACAAGGATACCCAACGCCTGGCTCGCACTATTCGTCGGGATGAGGAGCGCATGCGGGCATTCTTGGAGAAGGAGATACCGCGGCTGACAAAAGCAGCCGCCAAGGAGGAGATCCCGGCTTCCCAGCGTCCAACCCCTCGTCGCGCAAAAACCGTTGGCAAGCAAAAACCGAGAAGGAACTGACATGAACGAGCAACAGAAAGAGGCCGAGTGGAGTGTCACAGAGTGGCACGGAAAGCTGCTGATCGACCGCAACGGCGAGAAGATCGGCAAGCTTCACGACGTCTACGTCGATGTCGAGACTGACGAACCGCAGTTCGCGACCGTCAAGGAGGGCTTCATCGGACGCCATCTAACCTTCGTGCCACTCGGCGGGATCAAGGTCGGTCCCGACGATCTGCAAGTGGCGGTAACCAAGCAACAGGTCCAGGACGCACCCAACATCGAACAGCACGGAGAGGAGCTCTCCCAAGCCGACGAGTCGGCCCTCTACCACCACTACGAGCTCAACTACACGCCACCCACCACCGAGAGCGGACGCCGACTGGCCCGCCGCTGAAGACCATGCATGGTCCCGGGCTGCAGCGCCACCTAGGCGGGCGCCACCCGGACGATGGCAGCCGACCTCGCAGCCGGAGCGGACCAACACGTTCCTGGGCTAGTACCCGATCGTCAGTCCTTGCTGGTTGGGTAGATGCTTAGAGCTGCTCGTCTATGCCAATCGCCTGCTCGAGCATCGGGTCGGCCTTCTGGCCCTCGTTGCGAATGGCCTCGAGCATGCCTGTGGCCAGCGCATCGAGCTTACTCTGGACGGCGGCCTCGGCCCGTAGCTCGGCGTTCTTCAGCAGGGCAACGAGGAGAAGCGTGATGGCCGTCAACGCGGTGCCCATCGCCTGCTCGTATCGGGCGCTCGCCCCAAAGACAAAGCCTGCAAGCCAAGCAGCCACCAAAGCAAGGCAGATGACGAAGAACGCGGGCGAGCTCGAGAAATACGATGCCCGCTGGGCAAGACGATCAAACGGTCCTCGGCGACCGGCCACGCCTCGCTCTATGGGGTGCTTGAGCGACATCAGCCGCCGCCGGGGGAGGCATCAAGGGTTGCTCGGGTCAACACCAGATCAGCCTAGCGTCGACCGTCGCCCGACTCAGGGGCTTCGACGTGGAACCACGCCTTCGCGTTGACGTTTCCGCGGGCCAGCACATATGGCGCCTCTATGAAGAAGGTTAAGGCTTGTGGGTACAGCGCCTCTATCTCCGCGGTGTACTTCTCACTGATCGGCTTGCGCTTGAGCTTCATCGTCGGCGTCTCTCAGGCCCGCCAACGGCGTCGCCCACTGCGCCGACGCGGTCGGCGCGCACGACTCTAGACCGTTTCCGCCTCGCAAACATTGGCCAGGTGGCCATATTCCGCAAAAGGCTCTGCCAGCACTCCACCCAGGCGCAGACTCGCCTATTCTCACTCGAGCGCCACACCCTCTTGGAACACGAGCCGACGTCACCTGAAGGAGATCAGCATGGACGATGCCAACCGCTCACCGAACAGTCCCGCACAGCAGATTCTACTCGGAGGCACCCCCCGCATCCTGGCTGCGACGCTACTGGCAGTGGCCATCGCTGCCGTCGGTGGCAGCATGGCCGTGGCAAAGTCGCCGGTCAAGCCAAGGCCGGGTGCCTACTCAGGCGACGTCGGCGCGTTTACGCTGAGCTTCAAGGTCACGCCCAATGGCGAGAAGCTGACCGGGTTGAGGACCGACTTCCAAGGAACCGTCAACTGTGGTCCACCCGACGACGAACCGCTCTTCTTCGACTTTCCGACGCTGGCAATCGCAAGCGGACGCTTTGACGGCGAGACGGTCATGAACAACTCGGGGATCAACCCGCGCTATACGCTCAAGGGCGAGTTCAACACGCCAACCCACGCCGAGGGTACGATCAACGTCTTCTTCACCTATCCGCACAATGCTCTCCCCCCTTGCAACGAGACCGATAAGTTCTCGGCCATGCGTCGTGACTAGCCCGTACAGAACCGCTAACGATTCGGAGACGATCTTATGAAGCGTACTTGCATCCTTTTGGTTGGCATCCTGCTCGCCGCGGCGACTGCATCGACCGTGGCCGGTGCGGATCCTTCCGCACGTTCCACCCTGTTTCACACGGTGGAACTGCGCAAGACCAAGCTCGGCAAGATCTTGGTCAACTCCTCTGGCTCGATTCTGTACGAGTTCACAAGCGACCATCCAAAGAAGGACACCTGCGTGAAGATCAGCGGATGCTCGGCCATCTGGTTGGCGTTGCCGGTACAAGGCAAGCCGTCAGCAGGCGCAGGCGTACGGGCCTCTCTGCTCTCCAGCATCACCCTGCCCGAAGGAGTTAGCCAGGTCACCTATGCCGGTCATCCGCTCTACATTTATGAACCAGCGCCAACGCTGATCTCATATGTCGGCGCGAAGCAGTTTGGCGGCAAGTGGTATGCCGTCAACGCCAAGGGACAGGCTGTGAAGTAGGACTACTTCTTCTTTTCGGCTTGGCAGGCTTTTGCACCGTGACCGTGGCCGTATCGATTGTCTTGCCGCCAGAGCTGACGGTCACGATCGCCGTGAGCTTGCCGAACTTTGAGAGCAGTGCTTGACCAGTCGAATTGAGCGTCAGCGTTAGAACCTTTGTCGTACCCGCCGGGAGCGTTGCCCCGCCGCTCGCCACTATGACCTGCTTCGTCGTCGCGTGCGCTTTCTTCTTTTTGCCGCCGGCTGTGATCGCCGTGACCTTGCTGCCCTTGAGGTGCTCCGTGACCGTGGCCTGCAGGCTCACCGGCGCGCACGCCGCGCCGCCCGCCGGACATGAGAGGGTCACCGTGATCTTTCCACGGCCACCTGAGACAGAGACGACGTGGGCGTTCGGGGTAGGCGTGGGGCCTGTCGAGGCCCCACCGCCTGTGGTCCCACCGCCAGTATTCCCGCCCCCTGTATTCCCGCCCCCGCCGGTTGACACGCTGCCGGGCCCGAACACGTAAGCCGCGCCCTGGCGCAAGTTCGAGCCCACCGTATGTAGCTGTGCGCCGGCAACGACCGTGCTGCCCGACACTGCAACCGACGTGCCGAGGCTGTCACGGGTGTTGGGGTCACTTGCGTTCAGCTCGGCGGTCTGGGTCATATTCGTCCACCCGCCCGAAGGCTCCGTGTAGACGTACGCCGCACCCGAGTCGCTGAACTGACTCGTCTGGTGTTGGGGCGCGCCGACAACGATCGTACCTTCCGAGATCCCAACCGAGATCCCGAAGTACTCGCCGCCGCTGTCGTCGCTGGAGCTCAGCTCGGCGGTCTGGGTCATGCTCGTCCACCCGCCCGCCGGCATCACGTACACATACGCCGCCCCCGCCTCGAAAACAGAGCCGACGGTATGGAAGAGCGCGCCGACGACGACCGTGTTGCCCGAGACGGCGACCGACGTGCCGAGCTGGTCGCTGCCGGGATTTGGGTCGCTGGCGGTCAGCTCGGCGGTCTGGGTAGCGGTCGTCCACCCGCTCTGCGGCATCACGAACACGTATGCCGCGCCGGGCTCGTTGCCCTGGAAGGGGTCACCGGCGACGATTGTGTTACCCGAGACCGCCACCGACCAGCCGAAGTGAACGTCCTCGGCGCTGGGGTTGCTGGCGAGCAGCTCGGCGGTCTGGGTCATGTTTTTCCACCCAGAGGAGGGCATCGTGTACTCGTAGGCCGCCCCCTGACCCGGGACTGGGGGATAGCCTGGTTCTTTTTCATCGGCCACCGTCGGAGCCCAGGGTGCGCCGGCGACGACCGTGTTCCCTGAGATCCCGACCGACCAGCCCAATCCATCGCCCGGACAGGCGTCGCTGGCAGTCAGCGCGGCGGTCGGGGTCATGTTCGTCCATCCGCCCGCAGGCATCGAGTACACATACGCTGCGCCAGGGTCTGCGGGTGGTTTGCCGTCACAGGGTTGTGACACGCTCGAGATACCGGGCGCGCCGGCGACGATCGTGTTGCCCGAGATCGCGACCGACCAGCCGAGCCCGGCCGCGGCGCCATCCGGGGCAGTCAACTTGGCGGTCTGGGTCCATCCGCTCGTGCCCAGCACGAACACGTAAGCCGCGCCAGGGTTCGAGTCGGTGATTGACGATTGGGCTTGGGGGTACGTCTGGTGCGGAGCGCCGACGACAAGGGTGTTACCCGAGATCGCGACCGAGTAGCCGAGATCGTCTTCTACTGCACCGTCTGACGCAGTCAGCTCTGCCTGCTGCACGAACGGGTCCACCCGCACCGGATAGCGCGCCCCGCGATCATCCACCCGCACGAGGACGCGCCCATCGCGCACCTGCAGCCAAGCGGGCAAGGCGCGACCAACGGCATCGGTGGCGTGCACGCCTGCGTAGCGCAAGCCGCCCGGCAACAGCAGTGTGCCGTGAGCCAGGCTTGCACTCGCGGGCACGGCAAGCGAGAGTGTCAACGCGCCAGATCCCGCTGGACGCCGAGCGAGATCAAACCCCTGCTCCAGTCCCAACGGTCCGTTCGTCCACCACTCGCGCAGCGAACCGTGCGCATAGCTGACCCGATCGGCGCTCGCCACCGGTGAGACCGGCGCGAGTGCCTTCAGTGCACCGCCACGCCCAAATGCTTTCAATGAAATAGCGAACTGCGTGGAGCCGGCCGCAATCGCAACCCCCGAACGTCCAAACCGCGCCGAGAGCCGCTGCGCCGGATTGTTCGCCACCAAGCCCTTGATCCGATACTCCGCATGGTCATGCCCCAAGGCAGCCGAGACCGGGCCCTGCGCGGCCGTTGGCAAGCTCAACAACCCCTCTCGCGAGTCCGCGTGAGAGCTCACGACAGAGGCAACCGGCCGACTTCCTCCAGCCAAACCCTGGTGCAGTACCACGCCGAGCGCTAGACACGACAGCGCCATCGCCGCCAGCACGCGCTTTGGCACCATGAGCCTGTGTGTAACAACAGATCGACTGGCGATACCAAGATCGGGTGAAGGCTGCAAACGGTTGGTCCAGCTGGTCATCAAGGCCCCTTGATCGTGTGTGGTCCTGGCGAACGTCCACCAGCTCGCAACTCTTATACCTGTCGGGAGGACCGGCGAGGTCTATCCCCAGCAACCCCTCAGCACAGCCGGAAGAAACGTACTAGACACCGGACTCCGCTTGCACCTCGCCCGCGGCGACGGCGTCCGCCAGTCGCTGATGGTCGAGTTCGTTTTGGTCCGCGTACGCTCCCGAGAAACGGGCGATCGCCCTGTCGAATCCCGTACCGGCGCCCAGGTATGCGGCGATCGCGAGCCGGTCGCCGGAGCGGGCATGGGAACGGGCCAGAGACCACCCACAGGCCCGCGTGTACGCATGCAGGCCGATCTCGCTCATCCTCGACAGGTCAGCGGACGCCTTCCAGTCCCACAGCTGGCGGACATAGAAGTCGTGCTCCTGACCATCGAGGCCCTCGCTGCGTTGCCAGCCAAGGAAGGTGTCACTCGCCGCGTGTGAGATCCGCTGGCCCTGTACGACTCGCTCGCCGTGGTTCTCGAACTCGCTCGCGCCCAAGTAGGGCTCGAGCACCGAGGGCTGAGCCTCCTTCGCCTGCAGAACGAGTGGGTCCTTACCGTCGCGGCCGACGAGCAGGAACACCCACGCGCGGGTGCCAACGCTGCCGACGCCGACGACCTTGCGGGCCATGTCCACGAACCGATAGGTCCCAAACAGGTAGCGCCGGTCGATGTCGAGGCTGGCGGCGTACTCGTCCAGCAACTCGCGAACGTAGTCGCTCTCGTCACGAGCGTCCCCAGGCTCGAACAGCTCGCGCAACGGGACCAGCAGAGGTGGGACGCTGCGAAAGCGCAGCTCGCCGTCGACGCGCTCGGTGAGCTTCTTGACCGCCCTCAGGCTCGTCTTGCGTCGTGCCTTGGCAAAAGGCTTTGCGAACACGATCCGTCCCTTCGCGCCCAGCCTTCCGCCGAAGCGCTCGACGAGCTCGCTCGCGGTGAGGCGGTCATACCAGACATCGAGGTGGCTCTCGTTGGCGAAGCCGCGCATCCCCTCCCGGTATTCGCGCACACAGTCGCGCACGATCCACTGCCGGAGATCCTGCGACAGCCCTACGTCGCGGCCGGCGATCTCGGCGCTGGCGGCCATCCGCTTGACATCCCACTCCCACGGGCCCGGCAACGTCTCGTCGAAGTCGTTGGGGCCAAATACGAGCCGGCGATCCGGAGCCGCGAATCCACCGAAGTTCGAGATGTGAGCATCGCCGCAAGCCTGCACCGCGATGCCCGAATTCGGCGTCACCGCGAGATCGGCCGCCATGACCGCGGCCGCACCCCGGTAGAACGTGAACGGCGAGACGAGCATCCGCCCGTAGCGGATCGGGACGAGCTCCTGCACGCGCGAGGCCGCCTGGGCCGCAAGCACGGAGACGGGATCGGGCCGATCCGCGGCAGGAGCCCAGTCGCCGTGGACCGACCGGGGTACAGCCTGACGGGCTGCTCGACCACGCTCTGCTGACTCTCCGGATTGCAGAGTCGCGTAAGTCAAGCTAGCCACAGGGGCACCCGGATGGCCCGGACTGAGACGCTAGCGAGCGAGTCGCCCGTGACCGGCATCCTCAACTCGGCTGCGGCACGATCCTGATGTAGGGCTTTGGCGTCTCCCAGCCGTCCGGATAGGTCGCCTTCGCTTCGTCCTCGGAGACCGATCCGGCGATGATGACCTTCTCGCCCGGCTTCCAGTTGACCGGCGTGGCGACCTTGTGGTTGGCCGTCAGCTGTAGCGAGTCAATCACCCTCAGCACCTCGTCGAAGTTGCGTCCGGTCGTCATCGGGTAGACGAGGATCAGCTTGATCTTCTTGTCCGGACCGATCACGAACACGTTGCGGACCGTCTGGTTGTCCGCGGGAGTGCGCACGTCGGAGTCGCCCTCGGTGCTAGCCGGCAGCATCTCGTACAGCTTGGAGACGTTGAAGTCGCTGTCGCCGATGATCGGATAATTGGGTGCGTACCCCTGAGTCTCCTCGATGTCGCGCGCCCACTGCTCGTGCTTGTCTGACTGGTCTACCGACAGACCGATGATCTTCACACCGCGACGGTCGAACTCGGGCTTGATCTTGGCCATGTAGCCGAGCTCTGTCGTGCAAACCGGGGTGAAGTCCTTAGGGTGGGAGAAGAGGACCGCCCAGGAGCCGTCGATCCAGTCGTGGAAGTGGATCGGTCCTTGGTCGGTCTGCGCCTCGAAATCGGGGGCGAGGTCGCCTAGTTGCAGGGTCATGCTCGTGTCCTTTCAGTGCGCGCTGATTGGTTGGTGCATTGTCGCAGCCCGGCCAACTTCACCCCGGACAAATGCAATAATCTTGATCGACATTTACAATAATAGAGGCCGCCTCGATGGAACCCAAGTACCGCGGCCTTAAGGGACTGTCCGGGTGGGCTACGCGAAGTGGCCCGCGCAGACTCACAAACGTGCAGCGGGGTGGCTGCGCTGGACGCTCCAGCACGGCCACCCCGCTCATTCAGACGCTACGCGCACTGCTCGTACTTGCTAGCGACCGCCGTAGTTACGCTCGGAGAAGCCGCCACCCTGGTGGTAGCCGCCCTGCTGAGCACCTGTCCCCGGCGTGAACGAGATGCCACGCAGCACTTCGCCGCTGGCCGCCGCCCGCACCGTGCCGAAGCTCTCCGAGGCCGGAGGTGCGGTTGCTCCCAGCTGATCGGTGATCGCCACTAGCTTGTTCGGGTCGGCGCCCTGGTCACCATCGCCGCTGACCGTCGAGGTGATCGCCCAGACCGTGGCCGTCCCGTTGGGGTTCACGCGACCGTCGATGTTGCGTAGGCCGTCGGTTGCCGGCGCCCACGGCAAACCCGTGGCTGCATTGTCGCCGGTGGGGTAGCCGGGCATCGTGTAGGGCTTGCCCAGGTTCAAGCCGGTCTGCAAGGTGTAGGCAAGCTGCCATTCCCCTGCGGTCGAGTTGAAGACCCACTTCTGCAGACCCGCGCCTGTCTGAGCCGCCGCTTCGTTGTATTCGTTCTTGGTTGTCGAGTACGCGTTTTCGCCGTTGCCCTCATCGGCGACATACAGCGTGTTTGCGTTGGCGAACCAGATGCCGAACGGGAACGATGTCGCCTTCTTTGCCAGAGCCGTCGGGAAGCCCTTGAGGATGCACATGTTGTTGGGCTTTAGGCCTTCGGCCACCAACTCTTCGGGGTTGTAGGCAAGCGGCCATGAGGGCAGTTTCGCGTTTGCCGCCGGGAGTCCTACACCGTTCGGGCAAGCCTTGCCCGTGGTGTCCAGGAAGTAGACGGTGTTGACACCGTTGCTGCCGCTGCCCTTTGTGTAGTAGACGACGTTGTTGAAGATGGTCAGGCCACGGAAGTTTGTGTCCTTGCCGATCTTGTCCACCTTGTCGCCGAGCTGGGTGACGTTGAAGCTGCCCACCGGCGTTGGGAATCCCGGTTCTTGCAGAAGCTCCGGTACCGGTTCGCGCGAGGGCTTGAGGATCTGTGCGCCCGTGCCGACGACCACTCCAGCCGGCTGTGGGTTGGCGCCGTTGCCGGCGTTGCCGGCCATGTAGACCACGTGCGCGCCGTGTTCTTCGCTGAGGATCGCCGCGCGACCGTTGTTGCCGCTGTAGGCGTTGGTCTTGGTGAACTGGAACTGACCTTGGGCGTTCAGCTGCGCGACCACGCGGTAGTAAGCGCCAGGGACCGGGTTGGTCGGGTCGATCGCGCCCGGAGTGTTGGAGTTGGAGACGTCGAGCGTGTCGACCGGGGCCAGATAGCCCATGAACGTGACGTTATTGTCGCGCGTGGAGAGGTTGAGCGCCAGTTCAGACTTCGAGGAGAAGCTGGTCACCATCTGATCGGCCGCCGAAGTGACCCCCGGCTCGGTGCTGTTGGGCACCTGCAAGGTGCTGACCGGCGTTCCTCCCGGTGTGAGCTGGTCGAGGAAGATCTTCGAGGTGACGCCGAAGCTTTCGTCCACGAGGTCGTTGTTCCAAACTTCCGGGTAGGCGCCACCGGCGTTGGCAAGCGTGCAAGCGGTGACACATCCGGCCGGCAGCTCGGTGACGCCGGCTGTCAGGCCTGGGGCGTTTTCATAGACGCTGCGGCTGAGCAGCAGGTTGCCCGGCATCAGCGCCGAGTGCCCGCCGCCGGGCGATGGGAAATGTCCTCCGTCTGCTTGCGCGGGCGCGTCGAATGCCACTCCCAGCGCACTCGACGCAAGGATCGCGGCTGCCACGCGAGCAACCGCCCGCGGACCAGAACGCTTCGTCATTACGGTCTCCTTTGCACGGACTTCATGTCCGGGATGTAGGGATGCGGAACACGCCTACCGTAATCACGGCAAAAGGCCACTTTGTGACTGTTGCGTGGCCACCTTGTGACCGTCGCGTTATTTCACCTACGCATTTGGAGCACGTGCCGGCACGACGAGAGCAGCTCCCCGATCCGACCCCAGCTTGGCACGACTCAGCTCAAGCCCGCTCGGCCAAGCGGAGCACTCACATTTACGACACCCGGCTCAGTCAGCCGCAACGCGCGGAAGTACCAACAACGAGCAGCGCGCGCGGCGCTCCAGGTACTCGGACGTGCTGCCGACGACCAGGCGCTTGACGGGGCCGTAGCCCCGTGAGCCGACCACCAGGATGTCCAGCTCATCGCCGAAAGCCGCCAGCTCCTCGCCGGCGAAGCCGTACACGGCGCGACCGTCGACATCCGGCAATGCGTGCATGCGCTCCTTGGCCTCCTTTATCATCACTTCCATGGTCTCACCGATTGCCGGCGAGACCATGCCCGAGTAGGCGTAGGACGGCATCGACACCGCCTCCAGCGCGATCACGCTTGCCCGCGTTGGGGTTGCGAGCTCTCGCGCCATCGCGAGCGCTGCTTCGCTCTCCGGCGAGCCGTCGTAGCCGACGCCAATCTTCGCGATCGGGGCCGGCGCCTCGGCGTAGCTGTGGGCGGCGACCGCCACCGCGCAGGGAGAGCCGTTCAGTGCGGCGCGGGTGTCATCGCCGAGCATCGCCCGGCCGAAAGTGCCACGCGAGCAGGAGCCGACGACGATCAGGTCGGCCTGCTGCTCCTCGGCCTGCTGATGCAAGCCCTTGCCTGGGCTGCTCGAGACGACGCTGACCAGCTCTGCTTGCACGCCCGCGCGCTCGCGCTCGGCCTCCAGCAAAGCGTGCGAGCGTTCCTGCTCGGCCGAGACCGCACCCGGGCTGGCCGCGTCGACTGGGCGCAGCACGCCGCTGTGGACGTTGAGCAGCGTCAGCTTTCCTGCCTCGTCCACGAGATGGGTGGCGAGCGCTATCGCGTCGCGGCCCCCCTGCCTGTCGTCGACTCCCACCAGCACGTTCTTGAACATCTCGTCGCTCCTTGGCTCCCGGTTGCAGTCGATATCCGCAGTCGGACCTCACCCTAGACGGCACCTGAGGCGACACCATCCGGGAGCACCCTTGCACAGGCTGCGGCTTTCTACGTAATGCCCCCGCGCGCGCGGGGGGCATCGCCGATCTGGCTCCACATAAGCGCCGACCTGACTCCACGTAAACGCCGATCTGACTCCACATGAGCAGTCCGCCCCAACCGCCCACGCGTCCATACCGGGCCGTGCCCATCCATTCCGGTGCGTAGCATCTGACTCATGCCCGATCAAGCTTCAGGAGACTCTGGACGGACCGAGCGCAGCCGAGCCGACGCTCATCCGCCGATGCCGCGCGACAAGCGCGGCTGGCAAGTCGCGCCGGCTCCCGACGGGCGTGGAATGCCCGAGCAGACGCCGACCGGACCTCCCCCGCATCGCAGGCGCGGCTTCATCTGGTTCGTGGTCGCGCTGCTCGCGCTCAACTGGCTGTCGGTGCTGTTGTTCGCGCCCTCAGCCGGCCAACCCCGGGTGACAGTCTCGTTCAATCCCTACTTCCTCGAACAGGTCAAGAGCGGCGAGGTCAAGTCGATCTCCTCCAAGGGCGACACGATCGAAGGCACGTTCAAGGCCAAGCAGCGCTACCCGGCCAGCGACAAGAAAGCGACGCCGACGACGCTGTTCGCGACCGAGGTGCCAAGTTTCTGGAACGGCAGCGAGCTCGCTGCACTTTTGCAGGAAAAGGGAGTTGAAGTTAATGCGAAGTCCACCTCCAAGAGCACCTCGATACTGGCTGAGCTACTACTCGGTTTCGGGCCAACGCTGCTGATAGTGGGGCTGTTTATATTCGTCGCGCGGCGCGCGATGCGCGGCGGCGGCGGCATGGGCGCGCTCGGCAACTTCGGCCGCTCCCAAGCACGACGCATCGACCCCGAGAAGATCCGCGTCACCTTTGACGACGTGGCGGGCATCGATGAGGCAAAGGCCGAGCTCTCGGAGGTCGTTGACTTCTTGCGTAACCCCGAGCGCTACGGGCGTCTCGGCGGACGCATGCCGCACGGGGTGTTGCTCTCGGGCGCGCCCGGCACCGGCAAGACGCTGCTGGCGCGTGCTGTGGCCGGTGAGGCACATGCCGCTTTCTTCTCGATCTCCGCATCGGAGTTCATCGAGGCAATCGTCGGTGTCGGAGCGTCCCGCGTGCGCGACCTGTTCGCCAAGGCCAAGGAGGCGGAGCCGGCGATCATCTTCATCGACGAGCTCGATGCGATCGGGCGCTCGCGTCAGGGGTCGGTGTCCGTTACCGGCGCGAACGACGAGCGCGAGCAGACGCTCGACCAGATCCTCACTGAGATCGACGGCTTCGAGAGCTCCGAGGCCGTGGTCGTGCTTGCCGCCACCAACAGGCCTGATGTGCTCGACCCCGCCCTGCTGCGCGCTGGACGCTTCGACAGACGCGTGACCGTACAGGCGCCCGACCGCGACGGTCGCGCGAAGATCCTCGTGGTGCACACGCGCTCGATCCCGCTCGATGACGAGGTGAGTCTCGACGCGGTGGCACGCTCGACGCCGGGAATGGTCGGAGCCGATCTGGCCAACCTAGCCAACGAGGCCGCGCTGCTCGCTGCACGTCGCGGGCACGAGAAGGTCAAGATGGCGGATTTCACCGATTCGCTGGAGAAGATCATGCTGGGATCACCCCGCGGGATACTGCTTTCTCCCGCGGACCGCGAGCGCACCGCCTACCACGAGTCCGGACATGCGCTCGTGGGGATGCTGACGCCCGGCGCCGACCCGGTACGCAAGGTCTCGATCATTCCTAGAGGGATGGCGCTCGGGGTGACCCTGTCCACACCCGACGCCGACCGCGTGTCCTATTCGACTGAGGAGTTGCAGGCCAAGATCCGTGTCGCGCTCGGCGGACGCGTGGCCGAGGAGGTGGTCTACGGCACGATCACTACCGGCGCCGAGTCCGACATCCAGCAGCTGACCGCGATCGCTCGACAGATGGTTGGGCGTTGGGGGATGAGTGACGCGCTCGGGCCGGTCACGCTGCTACCTAACGACGACCAGCCGATGTTGCCCGGAATGAGCGTCACCTCCGAGCAGACGCAGCGACTGGTGGACGAGGAGGTGCGCAAGCTGGTCGAGCAAGCGCATGGCGAAGTGACACAGCTGCTCACCGAGCACCGCTCGCAACTGGAGAGCCTGGCCCAAGCACTGCTCACGGCGGAGACGCTTGACGCCTTCGACGCTTACTCAGCGGCCGGCGTGCCGGAGCACGACATCGAGCCGACTCCCGTCTCCTGAGCTCGTCTCAGCGCAGGCAGACACCCCAGCGCGCGGAAAACGCCTGTCCGGGCTCCAGCCGCGCGAGCCCGTCCCCGCTCTGCAAGGCATTGGCTGCGCACGTCATCGGCTCGACTGCCAGGCCGAGCCGCCGGCGCGACGGGGCGAGCGTGTGGGCGGTGTAGACCTGTAGGACCTCGTATTGCTCGTCCACCCACAGCTCCACGCGGCTGCCGTCGGGACGGTGAAGACGCGCGGTGGCGCGGCCACGTGCGTCGCGGATCAGATCGCGGAAGCCGGAGTCGATCTGAAGCTCGCCGATCTGGCGCGGCTCGCGAAAGTCGAAAGGGGTGCCCTCCACCGGCTCGCGATCGACGGGAACCTGGTGGCGCTCGTCAATTAGCAAACGGGTGCGCGCGGGCAACTCGAATTCGCAACCATCGATTGCGCTTTCGCCGGGCGACAAGTAGGGATGCTGGCCCGCACCATACGGACATGCGCGCGAGCCGACATTGACAGCGCCGATCGTCACGTGCAGGCCATCCTCTCTCAGCTCGTAGGCGACGGTGGCGTCGAGCGCGAAGGGGTATCCGGTCTGGGGGTGAAGGCGCGTGGCCATCACGACGCGATCGGGCTCGCGCTCTGCCGCCCACCACGAGCACCAGCGCAGCAAGCCATGGATCGCGTTGCGCTTTGCGGGCTCTGTCAGCGCGAGTTGGTGACGTTCACCGTCGAACTCGTAGCGACCCTCAGCGAGTCGGTTGGGCCACGGCAACAGCACCGCGCCGTGCGCGCCGTCGCACATCTCCCCCACCTCGTAGGGGTGCAGAACCGGCTCCCCGGCGACCGTGTACTCGCGCAGCCCACCCCCCACCTCGACGATCGTCGCGCGCTGCTCGCCGAGCGCGATCTCGAACTGTTCGCCTGATGGTGCCGACGCCATTGAGGACTCGGCCTTTGAGGACTCTTCTTGCACGCGATCCATCTTGACTCATTTGGAAGGCCATGGCGCATGCGCCATGGCCCCGGGCCGCACATGTGCGGCCCGGCGGGTCGGCGCATGCGCCGACCCGAACAACAGATGTAGATGGATGCAGAGACTCTCGCCTAGCTCAGCGCGAATAGTGGCTTCTATAATCCTCGTTAGACAAGCGACCACAGGAGGTGAGCACCCGAGGTGCTGCGCAGGCACATCGAGAAGCTCACCGGCGCAGGCGCTGCGACGCGCTTGCTTGGCGTGGGGCGCACGACCTTCAAGGCGTTCGAGGTCCCCAACTACCGCCGCTACATCTCCGGTCAGGCGATCTCGCTGTGCGGCACTTGGATGCAGATGGCGGCCCAGTCGTGGCTGGTGCTGACGCTTACCGGCTCGGCAACGACACTTGGCCTGATCGTGGCGCTGCAGACGCTTCCGATCCTGCTGCTGGGTCCCTACGGCGGCGTGATCGCCGACCGCGTGGACAAGCGCCGCACGATGATCTTCCTGCAGGGCATGATGGGCGTCCAGGCCCTGATACTCGGCGTGCTCACCATCACCGGCGAGGTGCGCGTGTGGCAGATCGGGGTGCTCGCGATGCTGCTCGGGGTCAACAACGCCTTCGAGAATCCCGCGCGCCAGTCGTTCATGCTCGAGATGGTCGGGCCCGAGCATTTGCGCAACGCCGTCAGCCTCAACTCGGTGCTCGTCAACGTGGCGCGTACGATCGGGCCGGCCGTTGCTGGCCTCTTGATCGCGACCGTCGGCGAGGGTGTCTGCTTCCTAGCCAACGCCGCCAGCTTCATCGCTGTGATCGCCTCGCTTTTGACGCTCGATCTTGCCGCGATCCAGCCGAGCCCACCCTCGGGGCGCGAGCCTGGGCAGCTGCGTGAAGGCTTGCGCTACATCAAGAACAATCGCGAGCTGGCAATCCCGCTGCTGATGATGGCGCTGGTGGGCACACTCGCTTACGAGTTCCAGGTGACGCTGCCGGTGATGGCCCGTCAGGGGCTGCACGTCGGCGCGGCCGGCTATGGCTTCATGACCGCCGCTATGGGTGCAGGCGCGGTGGTGGGAGGTTTGCTTGTTGCCGCGGTGGGCCGCACTGGGCTGCGCCCGCTCGTGATCGCCTCGGGAGCCTTCGGTGTGGTGATCGGGCTCGCGGCGCTGGCCCCGACCTTGCCGGTGGAGCTTGCGGCGCTGGCGCTCGTCGGCTGGGCGAGCATCTCCTTCATGGCCACCGGCAACTCGACGCTGCAGCTTGGCGCCGCGCCTTCGATGCGTGGTCGCGTGATGTCGCTGTGGTTCGTGGCCTTCCAGGGCTCCACCCCGATCGGGGGACCACTGATCGGCTGGGTGATGGCCTGGGCAGGGGCACGCGCCGGCCTGGGCGTGGGTGCCATCACCTGCCTACTGGTGGCGCTGATGGGGCTGATGGCCTTGCGCGGCATCTCCCCTTTCGCACGGGTAGACAGCGCAGCGCGTGCGGTTGAGTCGTGAAGCGAGCATGGGTGACCACATCCAAAAAGCACGATGCCCGCGCGACGCGCGCGCGGGGGACGCGCGCATACGCGGGGGCGCGCATTACGCGCGCGCAGACACGCGCCCGCGTCGCGCGGGGGCACCCCGATTTCGTAAACACCCGCCCGCCCACAGCCACTTCTCTCGGGCCGGCCCGCTGGGGAGCCCGAGCCCGCCAGGGGTCCGCCAGCTAGGAGTCAGCTTCACCCATGAAATCGATCAGCAGCTCGTTGACGCGCTCGGGCGCGTCGTGCTGCACCCAGTGCGTGGCATCGAGGATGCGCTCCATGCGCAGGTTGGGCACCCACTCGCTCGCCGGTTCCGCCAGCTCGCTGCCGAGATGACGGTCGAGCATCCCCCAGATCACCATCGTCGGCGCCGGGATCGGTTTCATCGCCGCGAGCGTCGCGCGTGGCGAGCGTCGCAGTGCCGCCCGGTAGTAGTTGATCATCCCGGTGAGTGCTCCCGGCTGCGACCAGGCCTCCACGTAGCGTTCAAGGTCCTCGTCGGTGAACGCCTTTTTGGAGTCTGAGCGCAGCGAGCGCTTGGCGAAGGAGAAGTCGTCGCGCCCGATCAAGTACTCAGGCAGACGCGGAATCTGGAAAAAGAACATGTACCAGCTCTTGCGCAGCTGCTTGAGCGTCCTGAAGCCCTCAAGCATGCGCGCAGTGTGCGGCACGTTGAGGATCGCGAGGCGCTTGACCACGTCGGGATGGAGCATCGCTACGGCGTAGGCAACCGCGGCGCCCCAGTCGTGGCCGACCACGTACGCGTTCTGCTCGCCAAAGCTGCGGATCAGCCCAGCGATGTCGCCCGCCAACAAGGAGGCGTCGTAGGCGCGCCAGCTCTGCGGCTTGTCCGAGAGGTCGTAGCCACGCATATCGGGCGCGACGACGTGGTAGCCGGCTTCAGCCAGAGGTCCGATCTGACGACGCCAGGAGTACCAGAACTCTGGGAAGCCGTGCAGCAGAACCACCAGCGGCCCAGTGCCGGCCTCGACGTAGTGCAGTCGGATGCCGCCTCCGACATCCGCATCCCCGTGGCTGAGTTGGACCTCGGTCGTGCTCACACGCTCATCGTAGACCTCGCCGTCCGCTCGCGATGTCACCTTGTAGTTCCACAAGCATGAAAAGCGAGGAAACGTGTCCGTTGCACTGTTGATAGCCGGTTTGGTCGTCGGCGCCTTGGCCGGCGCCGCCGTTGCCACTGCGCTTGCGCGCTCCGGCAGCGAGCGCATACGCGAACAGCTCGACTCCATCTCCGCCGATAGCCGCGAGCGGATGCGCGACGAAATGAAGTCGATCTCAGCCGATGTACTGGCACAGACCGGAGACTCGCTCGCGCAACGGTTGATCGAGCAGCAACGCGCCGAACAGGAGCGCACCGTCGGCGAGATGACGCGTCGCGCCGAGGAATGGAAAGGACTTGTGCAGCCGGTTCACGAGAAGCTTGGCAAGTTCGAGAACGAGATCGGCCGTCTCGAGCGTGAGCGCAAGCACGCCCAGGGCGAACTGGCGAACATGGTCCGCCAGTTGCACGAAGGGGTCGGCGGCTTGCGCGCGCAGACCGACAATCTGACCTCAGCCCTGAAGGGCCCGAGCACGCGCGGATCCTGGGGCGAGCTTCACCTACGCAGGGTGATAGAGATGGCCGGCATGGTCGAGCACTGCGATTTCGTAGTGCAAAGCACGATCCACACCGAAGACGGACGGCTGCGGCCCGATGTTCTCGTGCATCTACCCGGGGACAAGCTGATCGTGATCGATTCGAAGTTCCCTGGTAACGCGCTGTTCGAGAACGTCGATGTAACCGACGAGGCCCAGAGCGCGCTGGCGATGGCACGCCACACCAAGCAACTACGCGAACACATCACCAAGCTTGCCTCCAAGGGCTACCAGGACCAATTCGCCTCCACACCGGAACTGGTCGTCATGTTCGTGCCTTCCGACGGCAACTATCTGGCCGCTCTCGCCAGCGATCCGACCCTCCTCGAGTACGGGGTTCATCAGGGTGTGCTGATCGCGACGCCGACCACTTTGATCGGCCTGCTCAA
The DNA here is from genome assembly GCA_963844095.1 of uncultured Solirubrobacterales bacterium. GTDB lineage: Bacteria > Actinomycetota > Thermoleophilia > Solirubrobacterales > Solirubrobacteraceae > Palsa-744. The sequence goes on along the minus strand of CAWJND010000005.1, from coordinate 133,376 downwards.
GGCGATCGATTACGGCTGGCGCCAAGAGCGACTCGCCGAGTCGGCTCGCCAGATCGCCGAACTGGGACGCGAACTACATAAGCGACTTGGCGTATTCGTGGAGCCCCTGGTCAAGGTCGGACGTAACCTGAGCTCAGCGGTTGACGCCTATAACCAGGCGGCTCGCTCGTTCGATTCGCGTCTGGCCCCAAAGGTCAGAGAACTCGTCGAGCTTGGAGCGTCGTCCGGGCGCGAGGTGCCCGAGCCCGCACCGATCGAGGCAAACCCGCAGGCGCCGACCATCAGGCTCGATCCGGGCCCTGACGGACTGGAGACCTCGGGTGCTCACGAGACACAATTGCAGAGGACGCCGATGATTCGTGCGCACGACGGTCGTTCGCGCGAGGCAATCGCTAACGCGGAGCCGGAGCGCGAGCGGCTGGAACCTTCTGCTGCGGACGAGCTTCCGCTGGTCTGATCCTTTGGCGGCGACTCAGCCCCGCGAGAACAAGAAGCGCACTCGCTACCGGCACGGTTGCTGGCAGCTCTTCGATTACGAAGAACAGCAGGTCGAAGGCCACCGCCAGCAGGACGACGAGTACCGCCCCCATCAACTGATACGAGCGGGCCGCCGCGGCGGTACCCGTACGGAGACCCCCCACGCCAGAGGACACCCTGTCAGGCGCATCCCACGAGGCGCGAGCAGGCAGACAAGCGAGCAGGCCGCCGAGCAACCCAGCCACGAACAGGTCGCCGTAGCCCATCACCGCCGAGCCGAACACCTCGGCCTGCAAGCGTGGCAAGCCGCCCACCGGATGAGCTGCGTTGAGCGCGTTGTTGGGGGCTTGCAACAAGCTGGAGACCACGAGTGCGGTGTCGGCGCAGGCCATCGCCACGATCCCGACAGCGAGCCAGCGAGCCGGAGTTACGCCTGCGATCAGCGCGCCGAGCGTCACGCAGCTGAGCGCCGAGAGCAGGACGCCCGCGCCCTGACCGACGAGCGCGCCGCGATCGGCCCACGCCAAGACGAACAGCGGCACGACCAGCAGCGCCAAGCCCGGGCGGGCGCCGTGCATCAGCCAACCGAGCGCAAGCGCGGCCAGCAGCGGTACCGCCACCAGGGCCACATACGTCAACGCCTGCGCGCTTGCCTGTTCAGCAAGCGTACCCACCGCCACGAAGCCAATAATCGAGAGCGCCGGGACAAGCGCCCACAGGCGGCTGTGCAAGCGTGCGATCCATGCCGGAGACCATGACCGCGGCAGCGCCACGACCAGGCCCTGGCAGAGCGACAGCACGGCTATGGAAGCCCAAAACGGAATCACATAGTCAAAATAGAGGCGAATGACCCGCTGGGACTGGACATGGGAGGATCGCTCCCAGGCAAACCTCGCTCCACCCGTCGCCTCTGAGGAGACCGGCGAGCAGCCGGACACGGCCTCGTCGGCAGGCGCCGTGCCACCTCCACGCCCCGCCGCGAGCCCGGTCGTTCGTCGTCGCCGTGTCGCTGCTTTCGGGTCAGCGATCGTCGTGCTGGTCCTACTTATCGCGGCCGTCGGCTCTCACAAAAGCTCAGGCAAGACCCACGTCACCGTGGCCAAGCACCACCGCGCCATCCCCTCGCTCACCCCGGCCGAACGCGCGGCGTCAGTCATCAAGGGCGAAGAAAATGCGGTCAACTCGGTGCTCGCCTATACACCGGCGGTCACCAGCGGCGGCTCACACGGCAACGAGCTGGCGCTGACCTTCGACGACGGGCCCGGGCCCTACACGCAGCAGCTCGTCGCAACACTCGACCGGTTGCACGTACATGCGACGTTCTTTGCGATCGGCTCCCAAGAGCGGTACTTCTCGCCCGGCACGATCGCCGAGATCAAATCTGGCGACGTAGTTGGCGACCACACCGAGACGCATCCGATGATGGCCACGCTCTCCCCGCACGAACAGTACGAAGAGCTGTTTGACCAGATGGCTCAGATCGAGGTGATCGGCGGCAGGCGCCCTCGTCTGTTCCGCCCGCCCTACGGGTCATTTGACGCGACCACGTTCAAAGAGCTGCACCATCTGCATCTGCTGATGATCCTGTGGTCGGTTGACACCTCCGACTACACCCTGCCCGGCGTGAGCGCGATCGTGCATACCGCGCTTGCCGGGGCCAAGCCTGGCGCGATCATCTTGATGCACGACGGTGGCGGCAACCGCGAAGAGACGATTGCCGCGCTGCCGGCGATCGTCAGGGGGCTGCGCAAGCGTGGGCTGCATCCCGTCACGGTCCCGCAACTGCTCGAGGACGACCCGCCCCCGCACGGGTTGCCACTGCCGACCAACCTGAGCGGCGATTGACGCTTGGAACGTGCTTCAGAACGAGCTATGTGCGGGGTTCGTGGTTTGGGAACGCCGGAGGAGGTGACTCTTCATCGATTGTGTCCCGCAACACCCCCCTTTTGCGAACACGCAGATAAAGATTAGGTGCCTAAACAAATCATCCGTGTCCGAACAAGGGGGTATCAACACGCACCAACCATTTTGAAATACGTCCTTAATGCGCGAGCTGCACCGTCTTGATGACGAGCAACACGATCGCCACGACCAGATAGCCGCGCAACATGAGCATGCCCGCCTTGCGTCCCGGCGACCACACCGGACGCTCCAGCAGGGCCAGCGGCGGCATCGTCCACGTGCTGCGCTCCACAACCGGCTCCTCCTCCGCTGCCATTGCCGGTTGTCCCGAGCGCCGGCGTAGCGTGAAGGCGCCCGCGACCAGCAACGCCGCGGCGGTACCCAGGCTGAGGTACTCGAACAGAGCCGTCACATCGATGCTCGGGAACATCGTGCTCGCCATCAGGATCAGCGAGAGCTCGACTAGCACAGCGATGATCACGCTTGCGATCGCGTTTAGCCAGGGCGGGTTCGACCACGGGCCCAGCACCTCACGGTCGTTGCATAGCAGCAGCAGAAACACCGTCGCGCTGGGCAAGAGGACACCCGCCAGCGCCTGCACCGAGGTCGTGATCAGGCCGAGCGGGGCGCCTGGGATCAGCACGATGCCCGCCGCAAACGCAACCATCAAAGTGAAGCTGGCATAGAACACCTTGGCGTCGCGAATGCCACGGTTGAGCGAATGGCGCTGCCCGAACACGTCGCCGAACGCATAAGACGTCGACAGGGTCACGGCCGCGGCGCCGATCAGCGAGGCGTTGAGCAGGATGATCGCGAAGAAAGTGCCCGCCGTCGAGCCGAGCGTCCGCCGCAGCTCGGTGGCGACCGTGCCGGCGTCGTTGAAGTGGCCCGCATAGATGGTGCCTCCGAAGGCAAACGCGGTTACCGAGATCAGGGCGCCGGCGCCCAGCACGACTACGAACGCTCCGATCACCGTGTCGGCGCGCTCGTAGTTGATCCAGCGCGGCGTGATGCGCTTGTCGATGATGTTCGACTGCTGGAAGAACAGCTGCCACGGCGCCACCGTGGTGCCGACGATCGCGATGATAAGTAGCACCGCGGTCGAGCTGACGCCGCCCTTGATGCTCGGCGAGACCGTGTCGTGGGCGATCGTGCCGAGATCGGGGTGGGCAAGCACCAGCAGTGGGATCACGAGGAAGTTGGCGACGACGAACACGTACATGAAGCGCTCCCAGCTGCGAAAGCTGCCGGTCGATGTGATCGCCACTAGCGTCAACGCGGCAGCTGGCACCGCTATGTACTTGCTGACACCGAAATACTCGAGCGCCAGGCTCACGCCGATGAACTCCGTGACGATCGTGAGGAAGTTGAGGATGAACAGGTCGCCGACCGAGAACCAGCCCCAGAAGCGGCCGAAGCGCTCGTTGATCAGACGCGCGTGGCCCACTCCCGTGACCGCTCCCAGGCGGATCACCATCTCCTGGTTGACGATCAGCACCGGGATCAGCAGCACCAGCGTCCACAGCAGCGTGGTGCCGTAGTTCTGGCCGGCCTGCGAGTAGGTCGAGACGCCGCCCGCGTCGTTGTCGCCGACCATCACGATCAAGCCGGGGCCCATGATCGCCAGGAGCGCCAACAGCTTCGCGCGCACTCCCCGCCTGGCGCCCGTGTCGTGCAGCTTGATCGTGCCGAGCGCGCCGCGAATATCGCCGATATGGGCCTCGTCGAGCACCGGCGGCACGCCATCCGGGCGTGGCGGTGCCGGCGGCGTGCTCAGCGGCGTCTCCTCGGTTGTGTCGGGGCGCTCAGACATACGGCCCGGACTCTAGTCGCGGGCGAGTCCGAAGCATCTGTCCGGACGAGAATTCAGTCGCGGGCGAGGCCGAAACGGCGCCGCCAGCCGGCCGGCAAGGTGAGCTCCAGCACGTCATCGACGGTGACTACCCCGACGACGTGCTCATCCTCATCGACTACGGGCAGCATCACAAGGTTGTAGTCGGTCATCGTGCGTGCGACCTCCGGCAGGTCGGCGTCGGTGTGCACCGACTCCGTCTCCTGCTCGGCGACATCCGACAAAGGCGTGTGGAGGTCGCTGCGCAAGAGCGTCACGACCGCTGCCGAGCCCGACAGCTTGCCCTGCTCGTCGTGTAGGTAGACGGTGGTGAGCGTTGTAGGCGCAATCTCGCTGGAACGTACGTGCTCCAGAGCTACGGCAACCGAGTCCTCGGAGGGGAGCACGATGCAATCGGGGCTCATCAGACCGCCGGCTGTCTCCGGGTTGTAGCCGAGCAGGCTCTCGATCTGGTGCTCCTGAGCCGGCGGCAGCAGCGCGAGGATCCTCGAGCGACGGTCCTGCTCGATCTCGACGATCAGATCGGCCGCGTCGTCTGGGGCCATGCGCGCGATCACGGCTGCTACCTGCTCGTCGGGGCGCTCGCGGATGAACTCGAGTTGGTGGTGCTCGTCGAGCTCCTCGAAGACGTCGGCCTCCAGCTCTCGATTCTGGCCGACAGCCTTGATTATCTCCTCGCCCTCCTCGTGCGATGCGGCCTCCACCAGGTCGGCAATCTCGGCTGGGTGCAGATTCGCGAGCTTGCGGTGGGAGAAGCGCAGACGTGCCGTAGGAACATGGTCGACGAACGGCTCGAGCGTCGACCAGTCGAGAAACGCCTGATCGCCGATCCAGCCCTTCAGTGGACGCGGCAAGCGTCGGCGCAAGCGCGCGCGCCTGGCATTGTCCACTCCCACGACCCGCCACCAGCCCTCGATGCAGGCCAGCTCGATCTCATGCGCCGTGACGAGCACCGGCGGATCGGCCTCGACGTCGACCAGCGTGCGGCCGAGCACGTCCTGGCCGAGTAGCACCTCGCCCACACGCCGCTCGAAGCGCTTGAGGCTCAGTTTTTCTCCGGACAGACGCACGGCGTCTGGTTGCAGCTCGGCGACACGCGCGATCGGCACGAACAGCTCGCGGCCCCCGATTCTCGCCTTCAGCCCTGTCACCGGCGGGTAGCCGCCGTCCGCGAGCCGCACGATCAGGTCTTCGACGCGTCCAAGCCTCTCCCCCGCCCTGTCGAGCAATGGGCTGCGCAGGACCGTCGAGAGGTGCATCACCGGCTGTGACAAAGCGTCCATACGTTAATGCTCCACCCGGACCATACCGAGATGGACCATCTATGGGAAGACCTTGCCGCATGCGGCAAGGTCAGCAAGGCCGCATGCGGCCTTGCTACGAGGCCGCACATGTGCGGCCTCGCCAGTCGGTGCATGCACCGACTGGAACAGCATCAAGGCTCGCAAAGCAACGCCGCGCCGGTCGCCCCACCGAGATCGCCAAGACTTGCGAGGCGTAGCATCGGGGGGTCCTCATCCTTGAACAGATGCGGCTTCATCGCGGCCAGGATCCGCTCGAGCATCGGCTCGCCGAAGCGGCTGCCCAAACCACCTCCCAGCAACACCAGCTCGACGTCCAGCAGGTTCACCGCCGAGGCGATGCCGCTTCCCAGCGCCTTGACCGCACGCTCGATCAGACGCTGCGCGAGCTTGTCCTCATGCTTCAGGGCATGTGCCCACACGCCGCTTGAGAGCGTCTCGCGTTCGCGCTCGCGCATGATCTCGAACAGGTCGGTGTGGTGGCCTTTCTCGACCATGCGCTTTGCCTTGGCTTCCATCGCCCGGCGTCCCGCGTAGGCCTCCATACAGCCGCGCCGGCCGCAACCACAACGCGCGCCCCCTTGCTTGACGACCATGTGACCGATCTCCCCCGCGTCGCCGCGACCGTGCCACAGCTTGCCGTCGAGCGCCACACCGCCGCCGACGCCCGTTCCCCAGAAGACGCCTAGCAGCGATTTCGCGCCGCGACCGGCGCCGAGCAACAGCTCTGCGTTGGCGGCCACCGACACGTCGTTGCCCAGCTTCACGCTCGGCCCGAGCCGCTCGGAGAGCAGTGCCGCCAGCGGCACTTGGTGCTCCCATTCCGGCAGGTTTCCTGCGCGCGCGAGCGTGCCCGCCGCCGCATCGACCTCGCCCGGTACTCCAGCACCGATGCCGTCCAGCTGCGCGACATCGAGCTTTGCCTCAGCTGCCGCCTCGGACATGCAGGCGACGATCGCGTCGATTACCGCTGACGGGCCTCCCTCGTGTGGGGTCAGGCCGCGCGCCTGCCCCAGAACGGCGTTGTCCTCGCCGCGCATGACGATCGTCTGGATCTTGGTCCCGCCAAGGTCGATTCCGCCGTAAGTGGCCATAGGCTCGGACTTTACTTGCCCTTAGGGCGTTTCTTCTCCCACTCTTACGCCGTGACCCCAATATCAGAGGTGCCGATGACCAAGCGCACAGGAAGTCCCTGGCTCAACTACCTGCTGGGCCTCTTGTGTGTGGGCGCGATAGTCGCCGCCATTTTGCTCGTCGGGCCCGCCTCCGGGAGCACGACAGCCGTCACACGCACAGCCAAGGCCGCCGAAGGCGTCGTCCAGTCCACCGTCTCGGGCAGCGGCAACCTGCAGCCGGCCAGCCAGCTCAACCTCGGCTTCAAGACAAGCGGCACAGTCACGAAAATCAACGTGAGCCAAGGGGAGTACGTGACCGAGGGCAAACTGATCGCCGAACTGGATCCGCAGAGCGCCGAAGTGACGCTGGAACAGGCCAAGGCGGCGCTGCTGTCCGCCAGGGCCACTCTCGCCAAAGAAGAAGAAACTGACGGCGAAGGCTCGAGCGCGCCTAAGAGCGAGAGCACAAAAGTCACCCCGCAAGGCTCCGGCAAGAAGTCGAGTGCGAACTCGGCCTCGCAAAGCTCGACTTCCACCGTGAGCACCGCAACTCGCGAAGCGAATCTCGCATCCGCCCGGGCCGAGGTCAGGAGCGACGAACTGACTGTGCAGAGCGATGAAGAGGCGGTCGGCGCCACCAAGCTGTACGCGCCGCAGAGCGGCACGATCGTCTCGCTCTCCGGACAGGTCGGGGAAGTCGTCTCGGGCAGCGGCACGACTAAGTCCTCCAGCGGCAGCTCCTCGAGCTCTTCGGGATCGGGCAGCTCCGCAACCGGCTCCTCGGCGGCGACGGGGCGCTCAACCAGCGGCGCCTCCTCTTCGTCTTCCTCCGGCTCTGGCTCCTCCACTTCCTCGAGCTCCGCCTTCGCGGTGCTCAGCGATCTCTCCTCGATGCAGCTCGTCGTGGCGCTGAGCGAATCTGAAATCGGCAATGTGAAGGTCGGCCAGATCGCCACCGTGACAGTCGAAGCACTCGAAAGCCGGACCCAGGGAGGCACATCCTCTGGGGCGCAGGCGAGCAAGCTCGCAGCCCATGTCAGCGAAGTCGCCACGCTCTCGACCAGCAGCAGCGGCGTCGTCAGCTACGACGTCACATTCCAGCTCGATCAGATGGCACCGGGGCTGAAGCCCGGCATGAGCGCAACCGCCGAAGTGGTCGTCAAGCAAGCCGAAGGGGTGAACGTGCCGACCACCGCCATCTCAGCCGATTCGGTGACGGTTGTGCGCGACGGCAAAGACGTGCGTCAGCGCGTCGTCACGGGCCTGGCCGGCAACACCTCGACGATTATCCTCAGCGGCCTGAAGGCGGGCGAAACCGTCGTGCTGCCGGCGGCTACCAGCACCAGCTCCAGTACCAGCCTCACGTCCCGGCTGAGTCGCCTTGCCGGTGGCGGTGGCGGGCTCGGCGGTGGGGCCGGCGGCGGAGGCGGTGGCGGATTTGGCGGCGGAGGCGGGGCCGCCTTCTTCAGAGGGGGCGGCGGCTGATGCACCGCCCACTGCGCCCGAGCAACCAGAGCGAGACGCGCACACCGCGTGTGCGCCCGCTGGTTGAGCGTGCGCTACCGGCCTGCGGCGCCACCCGCAAGAGCACGAACCGTGGACGTGCACCGGTCATACAGGTGCACGACGTCTCCAAGACCTTCGATCTCGGCCAGATCCATGTGCACGCCTTGCGCAAAGTCTCGCTGCGTATCGACACTGGGGACCTCGTCGGCATCATGGGCAGCTCTGGCAGCGGCAAGAGCACGCTGATGAACATTCTCGGCTGCCTGGACATACCGACGAGCGGGCGCTACCTGATCGACGGGGTTGACGTCAGCCACATGGACGAGGACGATCTCTCCGACCTGCGCAACCGCAAGATCGGCTTTGTCTTCCAGAGCTTCAACCTCGTGCCGCGCACGAGCGCGCTCGACAATGTCGAGCTGCCGCTCGCCTATGCCGGGTTGAATCGCGGCGAGCGCCGCCGCCGCGCTGAGGCGGCGCTGAGCGCGATGGGCATGGCCAACCGCTTCCACCACCAGCCCTCCGAGCTCTCCGGCGGCCAACAGCAGCGCGTTGCAGTGGCGCGAGCGATCGTCACCAACCCCTCGCTGATCCTCGCCGACGAGCCGACCGGCAACCTCGACTCGCACTCGACCGAGGACGTGCTGCGCATCTTCGGACACCTCAACGAAGAAGGCCGCACCGTGGTCCTGATCACGCACGAGCCCGATGTCGCCGCGCAGACCAAGCGCGTGATCCGCCTCAGCGATGGGGAGATAGTCGAAGACCGTCGTCTACTTGGCGTACGTGACGCGCCGCCGGTACTGAAGGCACAGAAGTCGGCTCATCGATGATCGGGCCGGGCACACTGCGCATCGCGTGGAGCGGCATCACCACCAACAAGCTACGCTCAGGGCTGACGATCCTTGGCATGACGATCGGTGTCGCTTCGGTGATCGTGTTGATCGCGGTCGGCAACGGCTCCTCCAAAGCCGTTGAGTCGCGCATCCAGAGCCTGGGCACGAACGTGCTGATCGTGATGCCTGGCGGCGGTGGCTTTCGTCTGGGCGCGCGTGCGAGTAGCGCAAGCGGTGTCTCGCTCACCAAGCAGGACGCCGAAGCACTGCAGAACCCGAGCCTTGCCCCGGACGTGCAGAGTGCCTCGCCCGTCGTCAACGCCGATGACGTGAAGCTTGTGTACGGCAGCTCTAGCTATGAACCGTCCTCGTTCGTCGGCACTACACCTTCCTATCTGACCGCACACAGCTACAACGTCGCCGAAGGCAGCTCGTTCACCTCCACTGACGTCAGCCAGCACAAGCGCGTGGCTGTGATCGGCCAGACCGTCGCCCAGGAACTGTTCTCCGGGGTGAGCCCCGTCGGGCAGAACATGAAGGTGAACGGCAACAATTTCGAAGTTGTGGGCGTGCTGGCCTCCAAGGGAACCAGCGGCACCACCAACGAGGACGACGTCGTGATGGCTCCGATCACCACAGTCCAGAGCACGCTGAGCGGATCTGGGCCGATCGATTCAATCACCGTGCAGGCGAAATCTGAGTCCTCGCTGAATGCAGCCGAAGCAGAGGTCTCGACAATTATCGAGGAACGCCACAAAATCAAGGACACATCGGAACCAGGCTTCAGCGTGCTCAATCAAGGGTCGCTGCTTGAAACATCGAGCTCCACGAGCAGCGTGTTCACAACGCTGCTGGGCGAGGTGGCCGCAATCTCGCTGTTGGTCGGCGGGATCGGCGTCATGAACATCATGCTTGTCAGCGTCACCGAGCGCACGCGCGAGATCGGCATCCGCAAGGCGATCGGCGCGCGCCGCAGCGACATCCTCACGCAGTTCCTGACGGAGGCGGTGCTGGTCTCGCTGATCGGCGGCCTCACAGGTGTGCTCGTCGGTGTGGTCGGCAGCCAGTTCGAGATCGCCGGGGTGCACCCGGAAATTGCCACCTACTCGATCTTCCTGGCCTTTGGTGCTGCCGCCCTTTCCGGCCTGTTCTTCGGCACCTATCCCGCCGCGCGCGCGGCTTCGCTGCGACCGATCGAAGCGCTGCGTTTTGAGTGATCAACCTTCCCCCCAAGAGGAGTCCGTCATGCCCCCTGAGCAAGTCACCGTCGAACAGCAGGAGGAGTGGTTGGAAGAGCCGCCTGAGTCAGAGCTGCCACCCCGGCCTCGCCGCCGTCTGCTGACGCCCGTCCCGCTGGCGTTGATGGGCATCTTGGCGATTGCCTGCGGCTTCATCGGCGGCGTGCTCGTCGAGAAGGGCCAAAGCTCTTCTAGCTCATCTGCAGGCGGCGCGTCGGGTCTCGCCTCGCGCTTTGCCGCTCTACGCGGGGGCGCCTCAGGGGCCTCAGATGCATCGGGCACGGGTACACGCTCCGGCTCCGGCTCCGGCGCCGCGGCCGGCGGCTTCGGCGGCGGCGCTTCTGGTACCGGCGGCTTCACACGCCCGACTGCCGGCACCGTTGCCTACCTCGACGGCAACACGCTGTACGTGACCAATGCCGAAGGCAACACCGTCAAGGTCACGACCTCTGTCGGCACGACTGTCAACAAGACGGTGAAATCCTCGGTCAAAGCTATCCACCCCGGCGAAACGGTGACCATCACCGGCGAAACCGGGTCGGGCGGCTCGCTCAGCGCTGAATCCATCAACGTCGGCTCCGGTGGTGGCCTTGCCGCCCTCCTCGGCGGGTCTGGCGCTCGCGGCGGCTCGGGCTCGAACTCACGCAGCGGTGGCGGCGAACCCGCGCTGTTCGGAGGCTAGCCATGCAAGAGTGGTTTCTCCAGAAGCCTGTTCATCGACAAAGGAGTTCCATGCCTAACGCCAAAACTCGCAGCCGCAAGCCCGCGGTCGCTGCAGTTGTCGTCATATTGTTGGCTTGCCTGGGCTTGACGGCCTGTGGCAGTTCGTCATCGAGCACGACATCCTCGAGCGCCAACGCTGCCTCGACCGGCTCCGCTTCTGGCACGTCCTCGACCGGGTCCACCTCTACTACGCCGGGCGCCCCGGGTAGCGGACGCGGCTCGGCCCGCTTCGCGGCGATGCGCGAATGCCTGCAGAAGAACGGCATCACGCTCCCCACGCGCACCCCTGGCTCTCGTCCGGGCGGCGGCTTCGCCCCAGGCGCTGGTGCAGGTGGCGGACCGCAGCTGCCCAGCGGCGTGACACGCGCGCAGTACGAAGCGGCACTGAAGAAGTGCGGCGGCGGGAGCGTACACTTCTTCCGCAGCGGTGCGGCAGGGCGGCTCAACAATCCTGTGTTCAAGGCTGCGCTCGCCAAGTACGGCAATTGTTTGCGGCAGAACGGCATTAACCTGCCGGCGGCGAACACCTCGGGCAACGGCCCGATCTTCGACACGAAGGGAATCAACACCGCCAGCTCGCAGTTCAAGAGCGCTTCGGCGAAGTGCCGTAGCACTCTGACAAGTGCCTTCAGGCGTCCGACTGGAGCGCCGAGCGCCGGTTAGATCGAGTAGTCCACGCTACGGCAATGTGCGGGGGCCGGACCCGCCATTGCTGGGTGTGGCGCTCTTGTCGCGTATCGATGAGGCGCTCGGCTTCCTCGATAGCTTCGGCGTCTGCAGCGTGCTCAGCTGCGTCATCAGCCGCTGCCACTCGAGCGTGTTCAAGATCGGGTTGGCAACGAGCGGGCTCGTCGTGCTTGCGTTCGCCGCGTGGGCAGTTTTTGCGCCGACGTTTTTGCTCGTCTTCGCGGAGGTGGGCTTGGCCAGCTCGATCTTGATGTAGGCGGAGTAGTCGGACGCAGCCACCGTGCTGGGCGCGCCCGGATACCTCATCAAGCTCACAATCCGCTTCGGCGCGAACTTGTGCTGCAGCGTGAGCAGCGTGCGAATCGTGATGTCGGTGATTGTGCCCGAGCCCTGGTGACCGGCGACCGGGACGCCGTTGATGGCCGTCAGGTAGATCGTGTCCGGCGCCGGGAAGGTGGTCACGACGCCCTTGGCTGTGCGCTCGATGTTGCCACAGCGCAGCTCTCCGACGGTCGGCTTCAGGCCGCTGCGCGAGAGGAACACGAGCAAGGCGAGCGCTCGCGAGCCGACCTTGCCGGCGGCCACCTGTTCGCGGTCGCAGCGACCGAGCTTGATGTCGGGGTCGGCGAGCACCGCGCTGTCGAGTTCGGCGCGTGAGAGCAGGAAGGCGTCGCTTGCGGTGGCACCGGCGAGTATCGGACCGTCTTTGGCGCCTTGCGGGTGTAGGGCGATGCCGAGCTGGCGCCAATTCTCGAGGATCGGCCGTGGGTCGATCGCGCTCTGTGCGCCGGCTGGACGGATCGCGAAGCGCAGGCTGGCCTCCGGGCTTTCGCTGTTCGAGCCGAGATGGCCCAAAACCGTGCCCTGGGCTACCACCGAGCCACGACCCAGCTTCATCAGACCGTCGGCAGCGCCCTTGGCACCCGCCGAACGTGCTGCCAGAACGCGTGCGGCTGCTATTGCGTCTGGGTTGTCTGGATGTGCGAACACGCGAACCTTGCCCGCCTCGACCGGCGCTTGTGTTTCTTCGGCTGCGCCTGAGGATGCCGCGCTCGCGGTCTTTGCCGAGGTGGCCGCCTTCTTTTTGGCGACGTGCAACGTGACCGGCAGCTGGCGTCCGGAGCTTGCGGTGAGCTTTGGCGTCGGGTCGCCGGCGCTTTCGCCGCTCTGGAGCGCACCCTTGGGCACCTGGACTTGAGCCGGCTTTGGTAGCCGATAGTCGGGCGCGATGCTGCCGAGCCCGGCGTATGTGAAGAGGTCGCCGTAGGTGTCGCGCAGCACTACGTAGTGGCCGAGCTTGTGTGAGTGGCCGATGCCGACGATGCGCCCATCCTCGACCGCCACCACCGGCGCGCCGCGGCGAGCGAGCAGCTCAGAGAGCTGCGAAGGCGCAGCGGCCGCGTTCAAGGCTCCCTCGGCGCTGGCAGCGCTGGCAGCGGGCGAGGGAGCCGGAGTCGAGCCTGGGAGCGCCGCGGCCGCTTTTGCCGTGACGCCCGTCGCCTGCGGCGCTAGCGGCGTGGCCCCGGCCGTTGCGCTCGAGGCACCTGTCGGCGTGGGCGCGAGAGCACCTTGCGGGATGATCGAGGTCGGGCTCAGCTTGGCTCCCCTAACGGGCAGGCTGCCCTCGGTGAGACCGGTCAGCGTGGCGATCACCGACGGTGGATAGCTCGCGAACAGGCGTGCGCGCAGCAGCACGGATTCGACATAGGCTTCGGAGTGGTTGTAGGCGAGGATCGCGGCACGCAGATTGCTGGAGGCGCCCGCGGCATGCAGGTAGCGCGCGGCAGCGAAGATTGCGTCAACCGGGTTGTAGGGATCGGCGTAGCCCGCGTTCACGGCGTCCACGCCGTATTGCAACCATGTTTCGGGCATGAACTGCATCCAGCCGACGGCTCCGGCGGTAGAGACGGACAGGTCGGTGCCGAAGTCGGTCTCGACTTCGTTGATCGCGGCCAGCACGGGCCAGGGCACGCCGTATTGGACGGCGGCGGCCTGATAGATGGGCAGTAGATACAGAGGGATCCGGTAGAAGTCCAGCGCCCGGATCGAAGCTGAGGAACCGGCGAGCATCGCGGCGAGCGCCTCGGACTGAGCCGCGGCGAGCTGTGGCGCAGCGGCGACATTGCTTGGGCCGCTGGGCGTCGCCGGGGTGGTGGCTGGTGCAGTCGTGCTCGGCGCCGGGGCCGCGGCTTCTGCGCCGGTCGTTTCCTGCGTGTGCTGGACGAGAACTTTCGGGCCGCTGACAGACGGCTGTGGCTGCTTTGCCGCGGGCGGCGGCGCTTGCGTGGTGCTCGTCGTCGTCGTCTGCGTCTGCGTCGTGGTGCTCGGTGGCGGACTGACTGGAGTGGTGGTCGTGCTCGTAGCGGTACTCGTCGTCGTCGTTTCTGGCGTGGTCGCCGTGGTGCTGGTCTGCGTCTGGGTCGGTGCCGACGGCGACGGCGTGGTCGTCGTTCCCGTCGGGGGAGCGCCACCGCTCGGGGGTTCGGCCGCGAGGGCACCACCGGACAATGGTCCGCTCAGCCCGACTGCCGTGAGCCCACCGCCGGCAAGCGCAGAGAGGATCACGCGACGTACCTTCAGGGGCACCCCCCATTGCGGGGGGCAGGCAGGCCGCCTGAATGGCGCGTCGTCTATGCCCGACATGCTTGGCCCCCGCTCATTCGTTTCTCGTCCCTTGGTCGCGTTCGAGCAGGGCATCCCTATACCCCGAGAGCCCCCTGACCCTATTCATATCGGCAGGGAAGCACGGCTTCGTAAAGGATTCGTAATCGGAGCCGTAACTTCGGGGTGAAATGGCGTAATCCAGGTGCATATAGCTGCTCTTAGCGGCAAAGCGACCTGACTGTACAGATGCGCGAGGCGGGAGCCTTGAAGATGGCCGAATTGGCCGACTTTGCGCACGCTCGCTTGCAGAAATCGCTAGGCTTTGCCGATGGAAGCGATCGACTCTCTTGTGCAGGTGTTTCTCGCGGTAGGGCTCATCTTCCTTGTGCTGATGCACTCGGGCAAGGACTCGGGCCTCTCTGGCGCGTTCGGGGTAGGCAGCGGTCAGGGCCCGCTCGGCGGTGGCTCGATGGTGGAGCGCAACCTCAACCGCTGGACCGTCGCCTTCGCGATCATGTTCGTACTGAACACGATCCTGCTGCTGAAGAAACCCTGGTAGGTCGTTCACAGGACCTACTTCGCTGGGTCAGTGGCCTGATCCTCTTCGGCAGCCCGATCCCCTTCGGAGCTCTCCAGCTTGTTGAGGATCTCCACTGCCTCGGCGCGCAGCGCGCCGTTGACCGCCTCGTAGTCCTCCTTAGAGAGCTTGCCGGTGCGATAGTCGAACTCGGCGTCGCGGATCTCCCTGTACTTCATCTCGCGCTCGGCCTCGAGCTCTGAGCGCTTCGGCGTGTCTGACTCGTCCGGCTTGCGCGCGACGAGCAGCGGCCGACTCACGACCGCCATCACCGCTGCCAGCAGCATCAGCGTCAACATTGCCGCGAGCACGCTCATGTGTGTCGCGCGCCGTCCACATACATACTCGCCACAACAGTCGGCCTCATCGCTATCCGCACTGCTAGGCGCGGGCTAGGCGCCTGGCGGCGCGGCTGCGTGCCCGCACGCTGACACGCGCACGTACCACACTCGGAGCGGGCCATAGCGCGATCAGCGCGCCGCTGGCGACGATCGCCCCGCCGATCCAGATCCACATCACAAGCGGCGAGACGATCAAGTGGAATTCGGCCGGCGGTGGCGAGCGCATGTATTCGCGGGCCATCACGGCGACCGCGATCATGCCCTCGTCGGGGCGCACGAGCGGGATCGTTTTGTTGCCGATTTCGATGATCCGCTTCAGGCGCGGAGTGTCGATGTTCGGCGCGATCGCGCTCCATATGTCGCGCTTGATGCCTCCGTCGATGCCCACCTGGCTGACCGGCTGGCCGCCGATCAGGTGGGCCACCGAGCCCTGAGCTGGTTCGCCGGAGTCATAGAAGTCCTCGGCTGGGGTCAGCGTGGTGACGTGCTTGCCTTGCTTGGTCACATCCAACACAGCGCCAAGGCTGAGCGTGGAACCCGTGTGCACGGGGTCGTACTTCGGAGTGACGGACGCCGTCGGACGCACATAGCGCACCGTGTAGGCGCCCACTTTCGTGGACTGCCCGGGCGACAGGCTCAGCTCGGATGCGTGCTGAAAGGATGAGGAGGCCGCCACGCCGACGAACAGCACGGCAATGCCAATGTGCACGACATAGCCGCCGTAGCGCCTGCGGTTGCGCTTGACGAGCGCCAGCAGCGCCAGCGGCACCGGCTCGCCTGCGATCGCGCGGCGCACTCGCACCCCGCGCCAGTACTCCTGCCCGACGCTGCCCAGGACGAAGGCGGCGCAGCAGAACATCGCCAGCGCGAACGGTTTGCTGTCGGCCACGCCCGTGGCGAGCAACACCGCAAGCGTCACCAGCGCGAACGACAGCGGTATGACGAAGTTGCGCCGCGCGTTTGCGAGTGTCGCCCGACGCCATGCGATTACGGGGCCGATGCCGCTCAGCAGCACGAGGATCAGGGCGAGCGGCACCGTATAGCGGTCGAACCAGGGCGGACCTACCGAGGCCTCGTGACCGGTAAGCGCCTCGGAGATGAGCGGGAAGTAGGTGCCCCAGAAGATCACGAAGCAGAGCCCGACGAGCACGACGTTGTTAGCCAGGAAGATCGACTCGCGCGAGAGCAGCGAGTCAAGGCGATGCTCGCTGCGCAGCATGTCTCGACGCGAGCTGACGAGGTAGATCGAGCTGAGAATCAGCACCCCGATCAAGATCACGAACGGCACACCGAGCGTCTGGCCGCCGAAGGCGTGGATCGAGTTGAGGATGCCGCTGCGTACGAGGAAGGTGCCCATGATCGCGAGTGTCCCGGTGGCGAGCACGAGTGAGACGTTCCATACCTTCAACATGCCGCGCTTCTCTTGGATCATCAGCGAGTGGATGAAGGCCGTGGCACACAGCCAGGGCATAAGCGAGGCGTTCTCGACTGCGTCCCAGCCCCAGTAACCGCCCCAGCCGAGCTCGGAGTAGGACCAGCGCGCGCCAAGCATGATGCCGATGCCGAGGAACAACCATGCGGCCATCGCAAAGCGCCGTGTCGCCTTGATCCATTCGGCGTCAACTTTTCGGGCCAGCAAGGCGCCCATCCCGAAGGCGAGCGGCACGATGCACAGCGTGTAGCCCGAGTAGAGCATCGGCGGATGAATCATCATGCTCGGGTGACGCAACAGCGGGTCCAAACCCACGCCTTCGGCGGGGGCTGGATCGGTCGTGGCAAAGGGCGTCGCATAGAACACCATTAGGGCGATGAAGAAACCGCCGAAGCCGAGCAGGATCGCTGTCGCGTAGGCGCTCACGTCGCGCATGCGCTTGCGCGTCAAGAACAGGACGAGGCTCGACCACATCGACAACAGCCATGCCCACAACAGCAACGAGCCTTGCTGGGAGGACCACACGGCAGCTGCCTTGTAGAACGTCGGCGTCGTCGCGCTCGAGGTTTCCGCCACCGTGTTGAAGGAGAAGTCGTTGCGCAGGAAGGCGAGCTCGAGCACCGCGAAGGCGACGGTGAGGATTCCCGCCAGCGCGTACACCGAGCGCCGCCCGGACTCCGAGAACTCGGCTCGCCCTGTTCTGACGCCGTAAATCGAAGCGCCGATGCCGTATGCGCAGACACCGAGCGCAAGGATCAGACATGCGCCTCCGAGCTGTGCCATTAGTAGGTCTTGGTCTTGCTGGGGGTAGCCGTGTACTTCGACGGGCACTTCGTTATCAACGAGTTGCGTTCGCCCACGTAACTATCGCCCTGCTTCTGGACTGTGACGATCACCTCGCGCCCTTCGCGGAAGGGGTCGGGGACCGTCCCGGTATAGCTGAGCGGCACGGACGTTTCGCCGGCTCTGTCTTGCACGCTGAAGTAAAGCGTGTCGCCAACGTGGCGCACCGATCCGGCCTGGACCTTGCCCGTGAGCTGGTAGCTGCGTCCGGCGACCCCTTCATGGGCCAACTGACTTGGCGTGACGGTGGGACTGGCGGCGCTGAAGCTGGTGTAGATCAGGGCGCTCGCCAGGATCACGGCCGCGCTCAACGCGACCACCAGCCGCACCCTTCGCTTGCGTGCGGGACTCATCAACCCTGATTATCTCAGAAGCGGCCCGCGCGACGTTCCAGCAGACACCGCGCTCCCTCCGGGCGACCGAGGAAATAGCGAAGCGACAGCGAAACCTTTGGGTGTCCCATGCGTCTTAGAAGTAGAGATCGATGCGACAGAGCCTTCTTCACCCACTCACCGCCTGGCGCCACCACGAGATTCCGCCGGCCGCTCCCGACATCGCCGTGAAACGCATGCGCGACGCCGGCGGCCCGATCGACGAGGCGTGCTACCCCTGCGCATGCGGGTGCTTCTTCATCGCGCCGGTCTCGACCAGCGTGTCGTGCCCGCACTGCGGGCGCACACAAGCCTGGTAGGCCGGCCCAGCCAATCGAGGCCGGCCCATAAGCGGCCTGCTACTTGATGTGCATCCCGCTGATCGCACGGGAGATGACGAGCTGCTGGATCTCGGCTGTACCCTCGAAGATGTCGTAGATCACGTTTCGGCCACGCGCTGACGCGGTTTTGGCATGGTTGAGCCAAAACCGCTCCGGTGGAATCCGGTGGAATCCGGCCCAATCGGAACACGACTGGCGCGAGACTGGCGCGCACTTTATGGACGTCCAAGCGGCGAGGTTCATGCTAGTGTTCATGTGAATGTTCATGTATCTGCCTACGCGAGGAGCAACTTGTGGCCAGTGCCGTAGCCAGCCGTCTTGACTCGATCCGCAACAGCGGCGGAATCAAGTCCCGCGAGGTCGCCCAGTTGCTCGACACCACCCCGCAGACCGTTTCGCGTTGGCGCACCGGCAAGGTCGAACCACAGCCCGACCGCCTGCAGCGCCTGCTCTCACTCGAGTGGTTGCTCGCAGAGCTCGCCGAGTTCTACGAGCCCGACGAGGCGCATCTGTGGCTGTTCGCTCCGCACCGCCTGCTCGGCGGCGAACGTCCCGCAGACCGCATCCAGCAGGGCAAGCTCGACGACGTGCTCGCCCTGATCGCCCAGTTGCGCGACGGCGCCTACGTCTGATAGCCACCGCCGGTACCCGCGAACGTGGTCTACCCCCCAGAGCTGCTCGACCGCCTGCAGGCGATCACACCGACCCCGTGGAGTGGCCAAGCGTTTCGGCACATGTTCGGCGACTATCCGCCCGACGCCGAGAACACCCGCGGCGCGCGCTGGAACCCACAGGGCGTCGCCGCCATCTACACAAGCCTCACCAGGGACGGCGCACTCGCCGAGGCCGAGCACCAGATCGCTGTGCAGCCGATCCGACCTCGCGCCCGCCGCACCATCTACACGCTTGAGTCCTCGCTGACCAGCGTCCTCGACCTCACCGACGCCGAGCGTCTACTCGATCTCGGCATCGGCCCAGCAGAGCTCACAGCCGACGACATGATCGCGTGCCGTCAGCTCGGCGGCGCCGTCCACTGGCTCGAGCGCGACGGGCTGCTGCCGTCCGCGCGCAGCCCGAGCACGAACCTCGTGATCTTCCCTGCCAATCGGCCGACCGACGCTCGCTTCGACATTATCGGCGCAGAACCCGTGAATCCGTAGCGCTCGGCAACACATTGACTCTCCGCGCCTTCTGCGGCCCAGCACCGAGGAGCGGCCCTCTATGCAATGGCTGCCATCCCCCCCTATTTTGGTAAGGACATATGCCGTTTACCCCCCGGGTTTTGGTAAGCCACTGAGTTACGCCGCCTCGTACTGAGATGGACGCCTGGTACACGCTCATCGCGTGAGCTGGGTAGTCGGCGCCCGACTGCAGCCCTGCGTACATAGCGGTCGCCCACAGCGCCCGGTCCGCCGGTCGGAGTGCCGCGAGCAGATCGGTGCACTCATCAGGCGAGGCGATCCGATCGCGACCACTGCTCACCGCTGGCATCTCCAGGTCGCTCGTCGGGTTCACCGCGATCCCCGTCTCGGGCCGTGCCAGCGCCCGCTTGTAGATCGCACGGAGCGGAAGCAGCGTCACACCGATCGCGCTCTCGCTCAGGCCCGAGGCGAGCAGCCCGTCAACGAGGTCTTGCAGATCGGTGCGTGTGACCTCCGATAGTCGCATCGAACCGATCTCGGGCAGCAAGCGCAGCCGCAGCGCGATCTCATACGCCCTAATCGTTGCCGGCTTATACGGGTCGCCCTTACGGTTGCGGATCAGACCCTCCCGCGCGCCCTGTAGCCACACCTCGGCGGCCTGATCCACCGTGGTCGACGTCGACGCGCGCAGCGTCCGCTTGCGGACCGCTGTCTTGGCGTCGTCGCGCCACGCCTGCGCTGCGGCGTGCGTCGGGAACGTCTTGCGGATCTTCTTGCGGTCGCGCTTGCTGTATACAAACGCCTCGTATGGGCACTTGCAGCGGCCGTTTCCATTGCACTCGCGGCCGTAGCGCTGACGCACTCCGGTGGCCATCAGAAACCTCGTCCGGGTGCTACGACGGTATACCGTGCTGATTGCATGGGAGCTAACTCTCCTGTGCCATGCCCCCGGCCGCGACAGCGACCACCCAGCACGACCAGCACCGCCCCGAAAACCCAGTCCTAGAGCTACTTGATGTGCATGCCGCTGATTGCGCGCGCGATCACCAGCTGCTGGATCTCCGCAGTGCCCTCGAAGATGTCGTAGATCTTCGCGTCGCGATGCCAGCGCTCGACCGGGAACTCGCGCGTGTAGCCGTTTCCGCCGAGGATCTGGATCGCGCGCTCGGTCACCCACACTGCCACCTCGCCGGACTTGAGCTTTGACATCGAGCCCTCGGCGTTTTCAAACGGGACCTGGTTGCGGCCCATCCACGAGGCGCGCCACACGAGCAGGCGCGCTGCGTCGATCTCCATCTTCATGCGTGCGAGCGTGAACGCGATCGACTGGTTCTCGATGATCTTCTTGCCGAACTGTTCGCGCTCCTTGGCGTACTCCAGCGAGTACTCATAAGCGGCACGGGCGATGCCCAGTGCCTGTGATCCGACCGTGGGCCGTGAGGCCTCGAACGTGGCCATTGAGGCGTTTGACTTGTTCTTCTTGCCCTCCCTGGCACGCGCAAGGCGTTCGTCGAGCTTCTCCTTGCCGCCGAGCACATAGTTCTCAGGGACGCGACAGTCATCGAGGTACACATCCGCTGTGTGGGAGGCGCGCAGGCCGTGCTTTGAGACCTTGGCGCCTTCGGAGATGCCCTTGACTTCGCTCATCGGTACCACGAAAGCGGCGTGCCCGCGCGAGTTCAGCTCGCGGTCCACGGTTGCAATTACGACGTGCACGTCGGAGATGCCGCCGTTTGTGGCCCAGGCCTTCTGGCCGTTGAGGATCCACTCTTTGGTGGTCTCGTCGAACTTGGCGGTCGTGCGCAGCGCGCTCACGTCCGAGCCGGCGTTGGGCTCGGAGGAGCAGAAGGCGGCGACCTTGATGTCCTCAGGCGTGCCGAAGCAGCGCGGGATCCACTCGCCGATCTGCTCGCCGCTGCCCTGGCCGAAGATCGCGGCCACCGCAAGTGCGGTGCCCATGATTGCCATGCCCATGCCGGCGTCGCCCCAGAAGAGCTCTTCGTTGACGATCGGCAGCGTGAGCCCAGTCGGGTCGGCGAAGAACTGCGCCAGGCCCTCGAAGCCGTAGAGCCCGATCTTGGCGGCCTCTTCGATGATCGGCCACGGGGTCTTCTCCTTCTCATCCCACTCGTGCGCAGCGGGGCGCATCACGTCTGCGGCAAAGCCGTGCACCCAGTCGCGGATGTCCTTCTGGTCTTGGCTCAGTGCCATCGAGAAGGCAACGTCTTTGCCGGCGGCGCTCGTGATCGCCTCGACGGCGGCCTCGGCGGCTCCGGTCGCCTCGCTGGCGGTTACGTCGGTTGCTGACATGGGACGAATGCTCCTTTGCTAGCTCGATGGAGTGGCGGCTGAAACTGGATAGTCGGCTCCGGCTCTCCCGCCGGGTCCGACCTCGCCCGGCTCTGAGTCCGGGACCAACCCACAGACAACCGTGCCCGTGAGTCGACGACTAAATCCTAGCAAAGCGTAAACGGTTGTCAAATGCGAGATTGAACGGTGTTTACTTTCGCGATATAGTCGCCAGAGATGGCTACTGCTCCCAGCTTCCGAGAGTCAACCGCGTCGACGCGTATGTCGCGTCGACGCGAGCGTGAGCGCGAGATCCTCGCCGCCACGCGCCTACTGTTCGACGAACGCGGCCTGCAAGACGCGCCCATCGAGAGCATCGCGCGCGCCGTCGGCATCAACAAGGCATTGATCTACCGCTACTTCTCCTCCAAGGAGGAGCTGTACGTGCTCACCCTGTCGAGCTACCTTGCCGATCTCGCCGAACTGCTGGAGGAGGTGCCCGCCAAGCTCGATCCGGTGGCCCGCCTGGAGGAGGGCTGGTTGCGCTACACAAGCTTCTGCCTGGAGTATCCGGCGTTCCTCGACTGCGGTCTCTCGTTGATGCGCCGTTCCGCCGAGGACTTGCGCGAGAGCATCTCCGACGCCATCTGGATTCGCCTCGGCCAGAACATGGCTGCCTGCCTGGGCAAGCTCTCGCAGATCCTCGCCGAGGGTGCTGCGCAGGGCGTGTTCAGCGTCGAGGATCCCGACTTCACCGCCAACCTGCTCTATGCGCAGACGCTCGGCACGATGCACCTCGCGCGCATCGGCGTGGGTGTGCGCACAGTGGGCGGAAGCATCCCCGAGCCGTTCCCGATCGAGCCGGCGCGCGTGCAGCGCGCGTGCATCGACGCGGTACTCGCGTCCGTCGGCGCGAGCCGAACCTGAGCCACGAACTAAATCGCTAATCCCGATCCGATTTGTGGTGTTAGACTCGGAGCCATCTTCATGTCTTCGATGCAGAAAGTGGCTATGCGCAAACGCACGATTCCAGCTGTCCTGTCCACCCTCGCCGTGCTCGGCGCCGTGCTCGGAGTGGCCGCCTGCGGGTCATCGGGCGGCGGCAAAGAAGTCACGCTCGTGGCCTACTCGACGCCACAGGGGGCCTACACGTCGCTGATACCGGCGTTCAATGCCACAAGCGAAGGCAAAGGAGTCACTTTCAGCCAGTCCTACGGACCGTCCGGCGAACAGAGTCGCGCCGTGGCCGCCGGGCTGAAAGCCGATGTCGTCAACTTCTCGCTCGAACCAGACGTCACACGCCTGGTGAAGGCCGGGCTCGTCTCCTCGAACTGGAACAAGAACGCCACCCACGGCTTCGTCACCAACTCGGTGGCCGTGATCATCGTGCGCAAGGGCAACCCCAAGCACATCACCGGCTGGAGTGACCTGGCCAAGCCGGGCATCCAAGTGGTCACGCCCAACCCCTTCACCTCGGGCAGCGCGCGCTGGAACATCTTGGCCGCCTACGGTGCCCAGATCAAGGAAGGCAAGACGCCCGCCGAAGCGCAGGCCTATCTGCAGACGCTGTTTCACAAAGTCGTCAGCCAGGACAGCTCTGCGCGCAACGCGTTGCAGACATTCCTCGCCGGCCGCGGCGACGCCCTGATCGACTACGAGGACGAGGCGATCACCGACCAGAAGAAGGGCTCGCCGATCGAATACGTGATCCCCAAGGCCACGATTCTGATCCAGAACCCGATCGCCGTCGTCAGCGGCGGCAACACGAGCGAGGGGCAGAAGTTCGTCAACTACCTGCTCTCGCCCGCCGGCCAGAAGATCTGGGCTGAAAATGGCTATCGCCCCGTCATCGAAGGCGTGGCAACCCCCGGCCAGTTCCCGACACCGGCCAACTTGTTCACCATCGAAACGCTCGGCGGCTGGACCAAGGTGGACAAGGAATTCTTCGAAACCGGTACCGGCATCGTCACCAAGATCGAGCAGTCACTGGGGGTCTCAACCGCCAAATGAGCACCGGCTCGGCATCTGAGGCACTGACGCCTCTCCCCGCCCGCCGGGGACCCTCACCGGCGGGCGGGCGTCTGCGCCGTAGCGGCGGCAGCGCGCTCGGTCGTGGGCTGCTGGGCGTGTATCTGTCGGTGCTCGTCCTGCTCCCGCTGGCGGCGCTCTTGGCAAGTGCTTCCAAAGGGGGACCTTCGGCCTTCTGGCAATCGGTCTCGAGCCCGGAGGCCGTGGCCGCGCTGAAGCTCACGCTGATCGTCTCGGCGATCGTGGTCGCTATCAACGCGCTGTTCGGGACGCTGATCGCCTGGGTGCTCGTACGCGACGAATTCCCCGGCAAGCGCGTCGTCAACGCGCTTATTGACCTGCCCTTCGCGCTACCCACAATCGTGGCGGGAGTAGTGCTGCTGGCGCTATATGGCAAGGGCGGCCCAGCCGGTGTGGACATCACGTTCACGCGCGCCGCGGTCGCTCTGGCGCTGTTGTTCGTGACGTTGCCGTTCGTCGTGCGCTCGGTACAGCCTGTCTTGATCGAGCTGGACGACTCCATGGAGGAAGCCGCGTCATCGCTGGGAGCAGGCGCTTGGACGGTGTTCCGACGCATCGTGCTACCAAACCTTGCGCCTGCAATCCTCTCTGGCGTCGCGCTCTCCTTCGCCCGCGCTCTCGGGGAGTTCGGTTCGGTTGTGCTGATCTCTGGCAACCTGCCCTTCAAGACCGAGGTCGGGGCCGTTTACATCTTCAACCAGGTCGAGAACGACAACGTCTCGGGCGCTGCCGCCGTGTCGGTCGTGCTGCTTGTGTGCGCGCTGATCGTTCTGGGCGCGATGAGTTGGCTGTCGCGAAGGATGTCCGCTCATGTCCTCTAGGGCCTTCGCCCCGCTCGAGGCCGGCGCCCTCTCCGCCGCTGAGCCAGCCGGCATCGCCAGAGCCACGTCTGTGAGCGTGGCTCCCCCGCCCGGAACACGCAGACGTTGGACGGAGAGCGCCGGTGCCGCGCGGACAAGACGCCTCGGCTTGCGCTTCGTGGCGCTGTTCTACCTGCTGGCGCTGCTCGGAGCGCCGGTCGCGATGATCTTCTACCGCACCTTTGAACACGGGCTGGCGCCCGCCTGGGATGCGGTTACGCAACCGAACGCGGTGCATGCATTCTGGCTATCCATCGAGCTGGTCGCGATCGTTGTGCCACTTAACACTGCCGCCGGGATCGGCATCGCGCTGCTGATGGAGCGCGGGCGCATGCGCGGACGCAGCCTGCTCGGGCTGATAGTGGACCTACCGTTCGCGATCTCCCCCGTCGTCGTCGGGCTCTCGCTGCTGCTCGTCTACGGACGCACCGGCTGGTTTGGCGATTGGCTGACCGCGCACAGCATCCAAGTGATCTTCTCCGTGCCGGGCATGGTGCTGGCCACGGCATTTGTCTCGCTGCCGTTCGTAGCACGCGAGACGATCCCGGTACTACACGAGCTTGGCACCGATTCCGAGCAGGCCGCGGCAACGCTTGGTGCGAGCTCTTGGCAGACGTTCTGGCGCGTGACGCTGCCCGCCATCCGCTGGGGCGTGGTCTACGGCGTGGTGCTCACGACCGCTCGCGCGCTGGGCGAGTTCGGGGCGGTGAGCATTGTCTCTGGACGTATCGAGGGCCAGACGCAAACGCTACCCCTGTATGTGCAGGATCGCTTCGAGAACTTCGACACAACCGGCGCCTACGCGGCCGCGGTGGTACTCGCGCTGCTCGCGTTCGCCACGCTCGCGACGATGAGCCTGCTCGCCAAGCGCACCAGCAGGGATACGGTGGTCTGATGGCGATCGAGGTTCACGGCGTCTCCAAGCACTTCGGCACGTTCACGGCGCTCGACTATGTGAACGCGACGGTCGAGGACGGCTCTTTGACGGCGCTGCTCGGCCCGAGCGGCAGCGGCAAGTCAACGCTGCTGCGCATCATCGCGGGCCTGGAGAGCCCAGACACCGGCAGCGTGGTAATAGGCGGACACGAGGTGACGGCCGAACCGGCGCGCAGACGTGGTGTGGGCTTTGTCTTCCAGCACTACGCCCCCTTCAAGCACATGACAGTCTTCGACAACGTCGCCTTCGGTCTGACCGTGCGCCACGAGCCCAAGGCCGCAGTGCGCCAGCGCGTGGAGGAGCTGCTTGGCCTGGTACGCCTGGATGGTCTGGCCAAGCGCTATCCCGCGCAGCTCTCCGGCGGCCAGCTGCAGCGGATGGCACTCGCACGCGCGCTTGCGCCAAAGCCCGAGGTGCTTTTGCTCGATGAGCCGTTTGGCGCACTCGACGCGCAGGTGCGCAACGAGTTGCGTGAGTGGCTACGGCGGCTGCACGAGGAGATTCACGTCACCACGATCTTCGTCACCCACGACCAGGAGGAGGCGATGGACGTGGCACAGCAGATCGTCGTGATGAACGCCGGACGGATCGAGCAGGCCGGCACCCCCCATGAGCTCTACGAGCATCCGAGCAACGAGTTCGTGATGTCGTTCATCGGGCCGGTCAACCGGCTCGGCGACGCGCTGCTGCGCCCCCACGACATCCAGATCCTTCCCTATCCAGACGGCAGCACGGTCGAGGCGCTCGTGCGCCGCGTCGTGCACCTTGGCTTCGAGGTCCGCGTCGAGCTGACGCTCCCCGACGGCCGCGACATCTGGGCTCAGGTCACCCGCGAGACCGCTGCCGAGCTTGAGCTGGCCGAGGGTCAGATACTCGCCGCCCGCCTACCGGCGCCGCGCGTCTTCGCTTAATCCCAGCCAACTGACGCTGAGCTTCAGCGGATCCAGGTCCTAGCGTCTAGCGGGCCTCTGGGCAAGCGAGGCAAGACCGTATGGGTTGTGTCAACCGGTGTGAGCGGTAGTGATGGTCGGCACCCCGCGCATGAGTGTGCGGGGACTGGGCTGGAGGATGGCCCTCCGGCCGACACCCTGAGTCATGGGAGGTGCCGACATGCTGAACGATAGGACGGTCGTCGGGTTGGATGTGCACGGGACGGCGACGCAGGCCGCTGCGCTGGAACTCGCAACGGGCGAGCTGACGTTCCGGAGGGTCAACGGGCCGCCGAGCGAGACTATTGGGTATCTGCGGGGGCTCGGAGGGAGAGTGCTTGCGACGTATGAGGCTGGCCCGATGGGGTACGGGCTCGCGAGGGCAGCCGCCGAGCTGGGACTGGATGTTCGTGTCTGCGCCCCCGGTTCGATCCTGCGTCGCCCGCACGAGCGGATCAAGACCGACCGTCGCGACGCGGAGCGTTTGGCGCGGCTGTTGGCCGCCGGAGAGCTTTCCTTCGTGCGCGTACCCACCATTGAGGAAGAGAGCTACCGTGACCTCGCTCGTTGCCGAGAGGCAGCGCGTGGTGATCTGATGCGCGCCCGTCACCGTCTCGGGAAGCTCCTCTTGCGCCGCGACATACGTTTTCCCGGCCCGGGGAGCAACTGGACGCTCGCGCACTGGAAGTGGCTGAACCAACTGGAGTTCGATGACGCTCCCTCGCGTGCGGTGCTCGCCGATTATGTGACGGGTGTTCGTGCGCTCGAACAACGTCGCTGCGCGCTCGATGGCGCGATCGAAGAGACCTGGGGTGAGAGCCCATGGGCGACCACGATCGCTGCTCTGCGCTGCATGCGCGGTATCAACTCGACTACCGCGTTCGGTTTGTGCGCCGAGATCGGCGACTTCCACCGCTTCAAGCACCCCGCCACACTCGCTTCTTATCTCGGGATCGTTCCCAGCGAGCACTCCTCCGGCGAGCAGACCCGTCGCGGTCCGATCACCAAGGCCGGCTCCCCACACGCCCGCAGACTGCTCGTCGAGGCAGCACACCACTACCGTCACACCCCAGCGATCGGGACGGTCCTCAAGCGTCGCCAAGACGGCCAAGACCCCCGCGCGTGCGAGATCGCGTGGCGTGCCCAACGACGCCTGCACCACCAATACAAGCGGTTGCGCCTGGAGCGCGGTAAGCCCGCGAACATCGTCACGATCGCGCTCGCACGCGAGCTCGCCGCGTTCGCCTGGGAGGTCGGCCAACTCACCTGAACACCAACCCACAACACCACTCCCCGCCAGCAACGACGGTGCTGTCGGGGCGACACGGGAACCACCGGGACCTGGCCTGTCGCGGCTAGCGGGCCCGCGCTGCGTCCTCGGGCAACCAACACCACCAAGGTGCTGGCCGCGCCCGCCACAAGACTGCGCGCCCCGCGACGAATCGGCGGTCATGAGGTACCCAGCCCTCGCATATGAGGCTGAAACAGCACTCGACACGCCCAGACACCGCCCGTGACGCCCCGAGAACACCGCACGCCCCACACCCACACCCGCCAAAACGCGAGCAACCCCAACACGCCCACTTGACAAACCAACCCCCATATGAGGACGCAACGAGCGAAATGTGCTCTGCACATGAGCGACTGAGGACGCAGTATCGCGCCGCCCAGCGACCCGCTAGCGGGTTTCCCAGGCTTCCTCTTCGCGGGTCAGCGTGACGATGTCCTTGGGGAGCTTCCCAGAGGCGACATCTGCCACGGTCACGTGCTCGAGCACCTTGCGCAAATTCGAGCGCAGTGCGATCCATACCTGCTGTAGGCACTCAGCCGAGCCCACGTACTCGACCTCCTCTGGGCGCTGCCCGCGTACACCGACAAGCGGGCCCTCCACGGCACGGATGATCTGCGCGAGGTTGACCTCCTCGGCCGGATGGGCTAGCCAGTAGCCCCCCTCGGGGCCACGTTGGGAGCGCACGATCCCTGAGCTGCGCAGCTGCGTGAGGATGTTCTCCAGGAAGGACAGTGGGATGTGCTGGGCTTGAGCCACTTGGTCGACCTTGCGCGGGGCGTCCTGGCTACTTCCGGCCAGCTCGACGACGGCGCGGACGGCGTAGTCGGCCTTGGCGGTGACATGCATTGCCGCGCATTCTGTCCTAAACGGCGCAGAGACGCCGCGCCACCTCGCTATGCGAGCGCTCGATCCTCCCCGGACACCGCCGACAATGACTCCGGATGCATCGTTTGTGGCGCCTGGATATCTCGCTTGGTGACTGCAACGTAGGCCACCAACAGCACGAATGCGCCGAACGCCAGAGCGCTCACCGTCCCGTCCCCGAGACCAAGGCCCGTGGCTGAGTGTGGCTTGCTCAGCCAGTCCGCAAGCGAGGCACCGAGCGGTCTCGTGATGACATAGGCGGTCCAGAAGGCGGCAATCGGGTTGAGCTTCCCGCGCCGCCAGGCGAGCGCGGGGATGGCGATCAATACGGCAAAGAGCACCGCTGAACCAAGGAAGCCGAAGTTCAGTGACATTGCGGTGAGATCACCGGCCGCCGTACCCAGTGCGAACGTGGCAAGCACCGCAGCCCAGTAATAGCGCTCGCGGCGACGCGTGGTGATGCTGTGGATCGAGAGCGTGCCCTCGCTGCGCTGCCAGAAGAAGAAGACCGCTGCGACCACAGCGGCAAAGATCGGGGTTGTCACGGCGTAGGGGATGCTCGCTCCATCATGAACGCCGTCGGCGGCCATGGTCCCGAAGACCGCGACCATCATCACCGCGAACCAGTAGACCGGCGCACGGTATTCGGGCGTGCGCACCTGTAGCCACAAGGCGAAGGCCAAGCCGAGGATGCCAACCGCTCCGGCGATCGGAACGCTGTGCTGGCCCATGAAGTCAGACATCGACTCGCCCATCCCGGTCGTGAGGACCTTGATGATCCAGAAGACGATCGTGATCTCGGGCACCTTGGCCGCGATCGGGTGTCGGTCCTTGAACTTCCCTGTTCGCGCGCGAAGCACTGTGTCTCCTTTCATCTGGCCGGGTAATAACCGCATCTGTAGGGCGCTGGCTGGGCGCCGACCTGCACGAAAGCGGTGCCGAACGACGCAAGGCTAGCCCAACCGTCTCCGGCGTTCGCCGGTTCTCTGAACATCAAGTGCACTATCAACATCGGTCCAATGGCCAATGGGCCATGTGTGTCGGGCGCGTATCGTGACGGCTATGCTGACGAATTCGATGAAGGGCACAGGTCCCGAAAACGGCTCACAGACAATTGTGCAGGCTCAGGATCTGCGCCGTCGTTACGGCGAGGGCGAGGTGGCTGTCAACGCGTTGTCTGGAGTGACTGTGGACTTCCCCACAGGACGTTTCGCGGCGATCATGGGCCCGTCGGGGTCGGGCAAGTCGACGCTGATGCACATCCTCGCCGGACTGGACCGGCCAACTTCGGGATCTGTGAAGCTCGGTGGCGTCGAGCTCAGCGATCTCGAGGACCGCAAGCTCACACAGCTGCGCCGCGACGAGATCGGATTCATCTTCCAGACGTTCAACCTGCTGCCGGTGCTGAGTGCCGAAGAGAACATCCTGCTGCCGTTGTCGATCGCCGGGCGCAAGCCCGATCAGCAGTGGCTGGATCGGCTGATCGACACGGTCGGTATTCGCAACCGTCTCCACCACCGCCCGGCTGAGCTGTCAGGCGGTCAACAGCAGCGTGTGGCTGTGGCCCGCGCGTTGGTCTCGCGCCCCTCGGTCGTGTTCGCCGACGAGCCCTCGGGCAACCTCGACTCCAAGGCCTCCGATGACGTGCTCGGACTGCTGCGCCACGCCGTCAACGATTTCTCCCAGACTGTCGTGATGGTCACCCATGACGCGCACGCCGCGTCGTTCGCTGACCGCCTGCTGGTGCTTGTGGACGGCCGCATCGCTCATGACGGGGAGGCGACGAGCGCCGAGCAGGCCTTGGACCTGATGAAGACCTTCGGCTGATGCCCGCCAGTCACGCGTCCGCCGGCACGGGGGCACAGCTGATGCTTGCCGGTCATGCAACCCCCCAGGCAGGGAGGCGCGGCTGATGCTCGCACTGGTGCTGAGAGGCTTCATGCAGCGCAAGCTGCGTGTGCTGCTCACCGGGATCGCGGTCGCGCTCGGCGTGGCCTTGATGGCGGGCACCTACGTGCTCACCGACACGATCAACCAATCTTTCGCCGGCATCTTCCAGACCGCCAACCGTGGCCACGACGTCGTGATCACGCCCACGCAGGTGCTTGGAAACAACAGCGGCTCGGAAACCACGCCAATCACCGACGCGATGCTCGCGCGCGTGCGCGCCAACGCGGGCGTAAGTCAGGCCGCTGGGTCGATCTTCACGCCGGGCACCTTCCTCGACGTGAACCGCAAACGCCTCACCAAAGGGGGCGCGCCCGCGTTCGTGGCCTCCGAGGTGCCGGCGCGCTTCAACTCCTTCTCCCCGGTTCAAGGCCGCTTTCCCTCGGGCCCGGATGAACTGGCGATCGACGAAGCCACTGCCGAACGCGCCAAACTGAAGGTCGGCAGCCAGATGCTCGTCGCTGGAGGCTCCGCGCCCGCCAAGCGCTACACGATCGTCGGCGTCGTCAAGTTCGGCGGCGGTGCTTCCTTCGGCGGCGCGGGCATCGCGGTCCTCACGCTTCCCGAGGCCCAGCGCGTGGTCGGCGAGCGGGGCGCCTTCGACCAGATTGACGTCGCCGGCAAGCCAGGCGTCACGCCCGGCGATCTGCGCGACCGGCTGCGCGTGGCGCTGCCGCGCACCGTGGACGTGCGCACGGGCGCCGAACAGGCCAGCCACGACACCTCCGAACTGGAAAGCAACCTGAGCTTCCTACGTACGTTCCTGCTTGTGTTCGCCTACGTGTCGCTGGTAGTCGGTGCCTTCATCATCTTCAACACCTTCTCGATCACCGTCGCCCAGCGCACGCGTGAGTTCGGGCTATTGCGCACGCTCGGCGGCTCGCGCTCCCAGATCATGCGCTCGGTCGTCTACGAAGGCTTTCTGTTGGGGACCGTGGGGGCGGTGCTCGGGCTGTTCGGAGGGCTCCTACTCGCGCCCGCGCTCGACCAGCTGTTTAAGGCCTTCGGTGCCGACCTGCCCGACAGCGGCACGGTGCTCGAGACGCGCACGATCGTCGTCTCGCTGGCGGTCGGGATCGGCGTGACCGTGCTCGCCGGCCTGGCGCCCGCGATACGCGCCACGCGCGTGCCGCCGCTCGCGGCGATGCGCGAGGGCGTTGGCATACCGCCACGACCCTTGCCTACCAAGCGTCAGTTGATTGTCCGGTTCGTGGTCGGGATCGTCGTGGTCTTTGGCCTGGCGGCCGTGACCGGAGGGCGCGCTCTGGGATTCGTGCTCCTGGTCGCGTGGTGTCTGCGAGCCGTGAGGCTATGGGTGCGGCTGCGTCGTGGGGGTGAGCGCCCGGCACGCCACTACCGCATAGTCCCGGCCTTGGCGCGAGCAATCGGCTCGCTCATTGCATGGCGAGGCATCACCGCGCGCCTGGCCCGCGAGAACTCGATTCGCCAGCCCGGCCGCACGCTCACTACGGCCGCCGCACTCACGGTCGGACTGGCGCTAGTCACGTTGGTGGCGGTGCTCGCCGACGGCACCAAGGCCACGATCGACCGGGCGGTCAGCCGCTCGTTCGCGGGCAACCTGATCGTCGAGAACTCCCAATCCGGCAACGAAGCGGGGATTCCTGCCTTGGTGGCACCCGCGCTGCGGCGTGTCCCGGGAGTGGCCGTCGTGACACCGGTCGGTTTCACTATCGGGCGTCTGCACGGCAGCAGCAGCAACGCCTCGATCACCGCGATCGAACCCGCGACCTTCGGTCGCGTATACCGCGTGGAATGGAAGCAGGGCTCGAACGCCACATTGCTGGCGCTTGACGACAGCGGCACGATCGTCGCCAAGGAATACGCAAAATCGCACAAATTGAAGGTCGGCCAGACCATCTCCTTGCTGACTCCCACCGGCCGGCACGTGCCCTTGAGGGTGCTTGGCATCGCCTCCGACAACGCGCGCCTGCTCGGCAACATGACTGTGTCCCTCTCGCTGGCACGCGCAGCGTTCGGACTGCGCGAAGACGCCCTGAACTTCGTCGCCTATCAGAAGGGCTACAGCGACGCCCAGGTGCAGCCCGCCGTCGACCGGCTGTTGGCGAGCCAGTTCCCCCAAACGCGCTCGCGCACCGCCGCCCAGTTCAAGCAGGATCAGGCCAACCAGATCAACACACTGCTCGCGCTCATCTACGTGCTGCTGGCGCTGTCGGTGATCGTGTCACTGTTCGGGATCGTCAACACCTTGATCCTCTCGATCTACGAGCGCACGCGCGAGCTGGGGATGATGCGCGCGATCGGCACCTCTCGCCGTCAGGTGCGCCAGATGATCCGCTACGAGTCGGTCATCACCGCGCTGATCGGGGGCGTGTTCGGGCTCGTGATCGGCGTCGTGGGCGCCGTGCTGATCACCACCTTCACCCTGTCGGGCTCGGGCTACGTGCAGGCCTTCCCAATCGGCACGCTCTTGATCCTGCTCGTAATCGCCGCCTTGGCGGGTCTGCTCGCCGCACAGCTGCCGGCCCGGCGCGCGGCTCGCCTGGACATGCTCAGCGCGCTCTCCTCGGAGTAACGGATCGACCACAACACCTGTATCGCGCCACCGACGTCAGCCGTCGCCGTTGAGCTCACCTGCCCGATGCCTGCAATGCCCCCCCGACGGTGTTAAGAGCTCGCCCCAGAGGGGTGAATTCCCCTTGATCAGGTCACTTGATCCAGGCATGCGACACGAGATCCGGGCGTAGGCATCCTTAGGGCACCTAACAGAAAGAGGTTTTGGGGTGCTGTTGTCGTAGACGGTGTTTATGGCGAAGCCTTTGGTTAGTGATGGGTTGTGGGCTCGTGTCGAGCCGTTGTTGCCGTGTGTTGAGCGTCGGTATCGGATATCCGGGGCGCAAGCGGGTGCCGGATCGCCGGGTCCTGACGGGCATCCTGTTCGTTCTGAAGACGGGTATCCCGTGGGAGGACTTGCCCCAAGAGATGGGCTGTGGGTCGGGGATGACCTGTTGGCGTCGTCTGCGGGATTGGAACGGAGCGGGGGTTTGGGAGCGCCTGCACCAGGTACTGTTGGATGAACTGCAGGACGCAGGAGAACTGGACTGGTCTCGCGCTGTCGTTGACAGTTCGCACGTGCGAGCAAAAGGGGGGGTGCCAAGACAGGCCCCTCGCCAGTCGATCGTCGCCGGCTGGGCTCCAAGCACCACGTGATCTGCGACGGTCAGGGAATCCCTTTGGTCTGCACTCTCACCGCGGCGGCGAACCGCAACGACATCACCGAGTTGTTGGCGCTCGTCGATCGCGTCCCGCCGACCGGAGCTCACGCCAAGTTCAGGCCAAAGACGCTGCTCGCCGACCGGGCGTATGACAGCCAAAGGCACCGCAAGGAGCTCCGCGAACGCGGCATCACTCCACGGATCGCCAAACGCAACACACCAACGGCTCCGGGCTCGGCAAAGAACGATGGGTAATCGAGCGGACGATCTCCTGGCTACACCAACACCGCCGCCTCGAGCGTCGCTACGACCGCCGCGCCGACATCCACGAAGCCTTCCTCACAATCGGCTACGCACTCATCTGCCACCAACAACTCCAAAACTCATTCTGTTAGAGGCTCTAACGGAGTTGAGGGGACAGTCGGACGCAGAGTCCGATTCGGTGGACAGGATCTGAGAACATGACCGACATGCCCAGAACGTCGGTGACTTCTCAAGCAGACTGGGCCACGCAGCGCCCCAGGCTGCAGCGCATCGCCGCGATCATCGCACTCATCACGCCCGCCGCTATGGCCCTGGTAGCTGCCGTCGCGCTGGCGGGTGACGTCCCAGTCGCGGTACTGGCGGTCGGGCTTGTCCTGTTGGCCAACGCTGCCATCTGGTTCGCTTTGACAGAGCGCGGCGCGCTGCGCGGCCTCGGCGCGGTGATCGCGGCCCTCGCTGGAGCCGGCCTGATCGTGGTGCTAGCGACCCACTGGCAGGGACTACTGGTGCTGGCCGCGCTACTCCTGCTGCTTGCTCTGTTCGGATCGGCCGCACGCTACGCACTGGGGCGGACTGGGGGGACAGCGCTCGGAAGGATGGCCGCCGCAGTTTCGGTGGGTGCCGCCGGCTCGGGAGCGCTGATCATCAATCTGAAGTCGGGCGGCGGAAACGCGGAGCGCTTCGACCTCGCCAGGGAGGCTCGACGGCGAGGCATCGAGCCGATCGTCCTTGAACCGGGCGATGATCTGCTCGAGCTCGCCGAGAGCGCTATCGCGCGGGGCGCGGAGGTCATCGGAATGGCTGGAGGCGACGGGTCGCAGGCGCTCGTGGCGACGGTCGCCGCACGGCGCGACATAGCCTACGTGTGCATCCCGGCGGGAACGCGAAACCACTTCGCGCTCGACCTCGGCCTGGACCGCGACGACGTCGTGGGTGCTCTTGACGCATTCACCGACGGTGTCGAGCGACGCATCGACCTAGCGCGTGTGAACGACCGCGTGTTCGTCAACAACGCGTCACTCGGCGTCTACGCGAAGGTTGTCCAGTCCGAGGCCTATCGCGATGCCAAGCTCGGGACATGGACAGACATGCTGCCGGACCTGCTCGGCCCAAACGCTGAGACGATCGACCTCCAGTTCACCACCCGGGACGGGACCAACTGCAGCGATGCGCCGCTTGTGCTGGTGTCGAATAACCCGTATGAGCTCACGCACCTCTCGGGCGCCGGCACACGCGAGCGGATCGACACGGGCCTACTCGGCATCGTGGCCG
This sequence comes from uncultured Solirubrobacterales bacterium, assembly GCA_963844095.1. Taxonomy (GTDB): domain Bacteria; phylum Actinomycetota; class Thermoleophilia; order Solirubrobacterales; family Solirubrobacteraceae; genus Palsa-744. Next base: position 98,192 of record CAWJND010000005.1, on the reverse strand, counting down.
CCCGGGTGCGGGGCGCGGACGTCTCAAAGCTCGTCGCGCTCGAGCTGGTCGGCCAAGCGGCGCGCTACCCCGGCCTACTGTCATGGTCCTCACCAAAGTTCGAGGTTCACTCCAGCGGCCCCGTCGAGGTCGGCCTCGACGGCGAGGCACTAGTACTGGACCCACCGTTGCAATTCGCATCGATGCCCGGTGCACTGCGCGTGCGGCTACCCCGCAGCGCAGGCTCCTCGCCAGCGGCACGCGCGGTGGCACTCACCTCGGAGAACCTGGGCGCACTGATCCGGGTAGCCACAGGCCGGTGAGCACGAGGTTCAGTGACGATGTGGAGTCGCGTTCAGCATTTGGACCGCTGGTTTATGAAGTGCTCGTTTGGGGCTCGCTCACCCGCACTGGATCGCACCCTCATCGCCATCACGCGGGCAGCGAACTATTCACGACTATGGCTCGTGGTCGCTGGCGCGCTCGCGGTACTCGACGGGAAGCGAGGACAGAGGGCCGCGGGGCGCGGCCTCATTGCCATAGCGATCGCAGCGGCGGTGGCCAACGGTCCGGCAAAGCTGCTCGCGCGCCGACAGCGGCCTTCCTCGCGGTCGCGCCCGGCGCTCATTCGTATGCCACGGTCAACGTCGTTTCCGTCAGGCCACAGCGCGGCAGCATTCGCGTTTGCTACCGGTGCCTGCGCTGAACTGCCAGTACTGGCGCCGGCCCTGGTGCCCCTGGCAGGCGCCGTTGCCTATTCACGCGTGCACACCGGCGTTCACTACCCAAGCGATGTCGCAGTCGGCATGGGAATCGGGATCGGATCGGGCCTCCTGGCTGCGCACTGGCCGTGGCGTGTTCACGCGCCAGACTAGAGCGCACCGCGTGCGTCCATGAAGTCAATCGCGCCAGTGGACCTCAAAGTGCCCGATTGGCTCGCGGCAAGGGGGCCCGCGTCGGAGAAGCGGATTCCCTTTCCGCGGCAGAGGTCGTGCACCCCGGATGAGACGACAATGCGATCTGGCTGAGCGTGTGCGCATAGCCGCGCGGCCTGCTGCACAGCCGCTCCGAAGAGATCGTCTTGCTCAGTGACGGGCTCTCCCGCGGCCACGCCGATGCGCACCCGCAGTCCCGACTGCCCACCGGCACCCAGCTCTCCAAGCGCCCGCTGGATTTGCACAGCCGCGCCGACCGCTTGGGAGGCCGCGTCGAACGCCGCCATGATCCATCCCCAGTGTGCTTGACTTCGCTGCCGCCGAACTGCGCCAAGCTAGAGCGCACTATCGAGTCGTGTTGGCGAACCAGCTGCATGGCCTCGCGATCGCCCAATTGTTGGGTGAGACGAGTGGAGTCGACCATGTCGGTGAAGAGGATCGCTCGGAAGGCGCTTTCTACGTAGGGCTCGCCCGGAGGGTGAGTATTGAGCCGTCCAAAGAACCCTCGAACGCTCGTCTCGTCAACCTCGACCACATTCAGCGGAAGCAACCCGTGCGAGGCGCTGTGGGCTGCCTCGACGGACTCCTTGTCGGGACCCTCGACGAGGCAAAATCCGCTGCCGGCCTCCTCTTCGAACCAGTAGGTAATGAAGCGTACGCCGAACCTCTCTTGCACCTCGAGATCGCGCAGGTGAGCGTTAGCGATATCGGCGGCCGTCACACCCGGAATGTCGTGGCGATCCATGTAAAGCGGCATCGAGTCCAACTGTACTCCGCCACGGCGCACGGATAGCGCAGCATCCTCATCGAGCTGAGTGTCGCCCGCAACACTCCTAGAGCATCAAGCCTCCTCAGGTGCCTCCGGTCCTCAAGTTGGGAAGGTTGAGGTAGATAGGCCTTTCTTCTCTGCAAGTAGACATATTTGCGGGAATCGAGGCCACATGACGACGGCCATACTTCGAAACTAGATAAATCTCATCCTGGATGGCGACGCATGGAGTAGCGGTTGAGCGATCGCCTCCGGCGGGTCAGACGTCTCGCTCGGCCAGGCGGCAGTTGGGGAGTCGGGAGCACTCATGCTCGAGGCGGTGCGTTGGGCGGTGGCGGCTCGCCTCCCGACACTCCCGGGCCTCCCGTGCCGTCGCTCGGCGGGCTGTACTTTCGGCCGCGCCGAATCAGAGTGATGATCCAGATCGCGCTGCCGACAACAGCAGCACCGATCAGTGCCCAGGCCCACCCTGGCAGACTGCTCGATTCCGAGGATGGCTCTTTGTTTGCGGCTGCCGCAGCACCGGCTGCTGCAGCTGCCGCCGCAGGAGCATGGCTCGTCGACGTCGTGGTCGTCGCGGTTGGGGTGGTCGGGGTGGTCGGGGTGGTGACGGTCTGAGTTTTGACGACCGTGTTTGTCTGTGTCTGTGTAGGTGTGGTCACGGTCGTTGTCTTCGACGGTGCGGTGACCGTTTTGGTCTGGGTAACCGTCTGCGTCTGCGTCGGTGTGGTGCTCGTGGTGGTGGGAGTCGATTTAGCGGCTGCGGTCGTCGCCGACTTTGTTTGCGCCGACGCAGTCGCTGTTTGGTCCTGGGAGGCCTGGGTCTCGGTCTTGGCCTGCGTGGCGGTTGGCGTACTATCGTTGGTGCTCGCGGTGGTGCCACCCGCGCGGCTGGAGGCGGTCTGACTCAGGCTGCTGGCCACACTCGCCCCGCCGCCTGAGCCACACGCGGCCAAGGCGACCAGCGAGAGGCCCAACACGCCCACCCGGAAAGCCCAGCGCGTCACAGGATCGAGGCCGCCGCAGACTTAATCATCGACGGCCGACCAGCTGACTGTGGGTTCCATAGCCGCCATTGAGACAAGAATAAGTGGACGACAATGGGTGTCGTCCTGGGATGACCACAGACTGCAATTAGGGTTAGCTATGCAGCAGCCATTCCGCCCGAAGGCGCCATAGGCTGGAGCGCGGCCATCGCGAGCAATCACCATTTCAGCTCGATCTCGAGCTCGCGCTCGTCGGTCTCCACCTCCAGCTCGACCTTGAGCTGAAGGTGGTCGGGGACGCGAACAGTGAAATGCATTCCCCCGCGGTCGAACTCCAAGTCGTTGTTGCGAGCGAGCATGTCAGCGAGGAGCCGTAGGCGCTCCGCAACCTCCTCCCGGCTGACGGTCTCCTTCTGCTTGACCTCGAAGATGTCCATCAGACTCTCCCTTCGTTATGGCGGGTTGCCTGCATCGTCACGAGCCGGTTGCGTCTAGCCGCCATGCTCAGCATGCATTGTGTGCCAGTTTCTCGCTGCTCGCCATGCTGGGTCGGCTTCTTCTGAGTGTGGGCCGCTCAGATGACGTCCTTGTGCTGTCCTCCGTAGGCGGCCAACCCATAGATGATCAGAATGTCGATCGCGAACAGGCACAGCGACCAGAACGGGTACGCAGGGATCGACATCAAGGCCGCGATCGAGTTGATACTCACCACAACAATGCCCAACCATCGGCCATACTGCCCGCCGACCAAGATCGAGTACGCAGCGAACAGCTCGAGTACCCCGATGATCAACACGATCCATCCCCATGTGTTGAGGCCGCTCAAGATGTAGGTCGCGTTCTGGGTAAAGAACTTCGAGTTGCTGATCGCCGCGATCCCCCAGATAATGTTCAGCACGCCGGCGATCGCGATCATGATCGAAGCAAACAAAAGCCAGCCGCTGCCTTCGACCCCAGCACTCGTGTCCCGCGTTCGCGTGGGGGTGAATTCCCCTTGATCTGCCATGCGGATCTCCTTTACTCAAGACTCAGTTTGCCGATCGATCCTCCAAACTGTAATCCGAGCAGACCGAACTGCATCGGTAATTTTCCGAGCCTTTTCAGTAGCTTGCCGCAGCCGAGTAGGCGCGCTCGATGAGTGAGGCTTCATAAACGACAACCGAGTGTGGGCGCCAGCGAGCCCGTGCCTACGGGGCTCCGGCCTGTGTCGGCTCGGAGCCGAGTTGTCGCGTCGGCATTCGCCCAACGAAGAAAAGCGCGAGGGCCGCGAGCAGGACCAGAACCGTGAGGCCGGCGCGGAGGCCGTCGAGGCGAGCTTGGGCGTTGGCGTCGAGCGCCGCCTGCGTCACCTCGCTGCTGGCGCCCGCTTCCTTTGTGGCGGCCTGGAGCTGCTTGTCGGACATGAACGGGATGCCGGCCGACAGCTCGGTACTCGCCCTGTCCTTGACGCTCTGGGGGACCGCGTTGTTCATCTCGATGTGTGTCAGAAACGATGCCGTCAGCACGGCGACCAGGATCGAGCCCGCGAGTGCCGTGCCCAGCGAGGCGCCGAGGTTGGTCACCGTGTTCTGCACACCCCCCACCTCCGAGCTCTGCTCGTCGGGCACCGCTGAGACCGTTACAGCGCCGAGCTGGGACGCCAGCGCGCCGATGCCGAGTCCGACGAGCAGCAGTGGAACGGTCACGATCTCGGCCCCCGCATCGATGTCGATTGCGGCCAGCAGCACTAGCAACCCGAGCAGAATCAAGAGGATCCCGACGCGTACAACCAGGCGCGGCGAGATGTCCGGGAGGAGCCGCGGCACTCCCAGCGCCGCCGCCAACAGGGTCAGGGACATGGGCATGATCCGAACCCCGGTGTCTATCGCCGACAGTCCTAGTGCCACCGACAAATAGAGCGGAATCAGGAAGAAAACCCCCATCATCAGGAGGTATTGAAAGAAGAACATGATCAGTCCGCCGCGGAGCTGCTCGTTGCGCAACAGTTGCGGATCGACGAGCGGCTCCTTGCTGTGCGCGACCAGCCGGCCCTCCCAGTGCAGAAACGACCACACCAGCATGAGCCCGGCCACCATCAGCCACGGTACGGGAGACATCCCAAACCACTGAGGCGCGCCGGACTTCGATACCACCCAGCCCCAGGAACCGGACTTCAGCACGCCAAAGACGAACACGCCGAGACCGGCGGCGCAAAGAAACGCGCCGACCAGGTCGATCTTCGGTCGGCGGTCAGGAGGGGCGTCCTCGGCACGACGTGCCAGCACCAGGATGACCGCCACGAGCATGACCTCACCGGCAAAGACCCAGCGCCAGGACGCATAGGTCGTCGCCAGCCCGCCGACAAGCGGACCGACAGCGATCGCGATCGCCCCGGCGGCGGCCACCAAGCCGTAGGCGGCGGGACGACGCTCAGCCGGGAAGTTGCCCGCAACCAGCGCGACGATCGACGGCAGGATCAGCGCGGCGCCAACGCCCTCGAGGAAAGACCAACCGAACAGAAGCACCGGCAGGCTCTGGGAGAGAGCAGTCGTGAACGAACCGCAGCCGTAGATGACGCAGCCGATCATGAACGCGCGCTTGCGGCCGATCAGCGCGCCGACCTTCGCCCCGGGGATCATCAGCATCGCCATCACGAGCGTGTAGGCCGTGATCGCACCCTGGATCCCGGTTACCGTGGTGCCAACGTCCTCCGCGACGGTCGCGATCGAGACGTTCATCACCGAGCTGTCGAGTGCCATCAGGAACTGACCGGCGGCCAGCGTCAGCAGGATCACCTGGGCACCGGTGGCCGCCGTCTTCGTCGCGGTTGAACCGTTCACAACACTCAGCCTTACAGTTATCGGGGATGTCGTGGTGTCAGAGGACCTACGGTGCCAGCGCGTGGACGAAAACCTGCCCGAGCTTTCCGATCACATCAGCTCCTCGAATTTATTCGCTCATATTCACGTGGCGATCGACACTCCATCGTGATACCTTCGATGTGACTGGCATCCTTTGGAGGACGACAGACCAATCGGAGGAGGAGCCGTGAGCAGCGAGGAGTTGAAGCTGGGCCCCGTCGACATTGTCGTGATTGGCTTCCCTCCGGATGCGCCGCGAACCGGCGAGGCAATCCCCATGTTCGTGGATCTCGTTGACAGGGGGATCATCCGGGTCATAGATGTGCTTGTGGTCCAAAAGAACGCTGAGGGCGTCGTCTCGGGGCTTGAGATCGGTGACCTCGACGGTGACGGCGCGGGCGACCTTCTCGTATTCGAAGGAGCGCGGACCGGCATGCTCGGCGACGAGGACGCAACCCTGGCAGGAGAGGCACTTGAGCCGGGCGAAGCAGCCGTGCTGATCTGCTTCGAGAACGCCTGGGCCGGTCCCTTCGCCGCCGCGGTGAGCCGCAACGGGGGACGACTGCTGGACTTCCAGAGGGTCCCAACGCAGGAGATCATCGCCGCCATCCAAGCCCTCAATGCCGCCGAGTCGGCATCCTAGAAAAGAAGGAGAGACCGGCATGCCACTACTTCGCCGTGTCGCCCGTGTAGCCGCAGCCGGTGCCGTCGCAGGCGGCGCCGCCGGTGCCGTTCAGCATCGTCAGCAGGGCCGCTGGGGCCGACAGGAAGAAGAGCAGAGGTCCGCCCAGGAACAGCAGCAGATGGCCGCCGCGCCGCCTCCGCCGGAAGAGAACTCGATGGAGAAGCTCAAGGAACTCGGTCAGCTGCACGAGTCGGGCGTCCTCACCGACACGGAGTTCGCAGACGCCAAGGCGAAGATCCTCAACGCCTAGACCGGCGCAGGGCCCCGGTGGCAGGGAGCGCCGCCCGGGTGAGCGCGATTTTCGCTCTGCGCGGCGTCCTCCAGCGCGCTGGCTGGCTGGTGAGCCACCCGGCCGCGCGGCTCGTGCTTGGCTTGGCCGTTTTTGTGCTCATCGGTTGGGGGGTCGGGGACCTCTGGACCTCGGTCGTGGGGTCGGTCGACCTGAACGCGGTACGCGATGTCGCTGCTCAGCGCACAGCGGTACTCACCGACGCAGTTCGGGTGATCACCTGGGCGGGTAGTGCGTTTCTGCTGGTTCCGCTCGCTCTGATCGCCTGTCTGACGTTTGCCCGGGCGGGCCTGCGCCGAGAGGCGCTCGCGGTCGCGCTCAGCCTCGGCGGCGCGATGCTGATCTCTGACTGGGTCAAGCTGCTTGTGTCGCGTCCGCGCCCGCCTGTGGAGCACCTGCAGGCGGTTACCGGCTCGAGCTTTCCCTCGGGCCACACGACGCAGGCGAGCGCCTTCTGGCTCTCGCTGGTGTTCGCGATGCCGGCGGCGGGGGCATCGCCGAAGCTAACCCGCGTGGCTGGCGGCCTTGCGCTGCTGATCGTTCTCGCGGTGGCTGCGTCTCGTGTCTACCTGGGCGTCCACTATCCAAGCGACGTGGTCGCCGGCATGCTGCTCGGCACCGGCTGGGCAACTTACGTGTCACGCTGCCTGCGGGAGCGTGAGAGCGTGTCTGAAAGCTCTCAGGCTCGATGACATGAGCAGGCAGGTTTCGACCCGAGCCGAGCGTTGGGTGCCGGGCATCCGCGTCGTCCGAACGTATCGGCGCTCGTGGCTGCGAGCGGATCTTCTGGCAGGTGTGGTGTTGGCGGCGATCCTCGTTCCGCAGGGCATGGCGTACGCCGAGCTGGCCGGACTCCCGGCGGCCACCGGCCTCTATACGACGATCGCGTGCCTGGTCGGCTACGCCGCGTTCGGGCCCTCCAGAGTGCTGGTGCTCGGCCCCGATTCCTCGATCTCGCCCTTGATCCTCGCTGCCATCACCCCGCTGCTGCTAACCGGAGATCCCGCGAGCGCAATCGCCCTGGCCGGCATGCTTGCCGTCCTCGTGGGACTCACCGAGATCGGCCTTGGACTGGGGAAGCTCGGGTTCGTCGCCGACCTCCTGTCAAAGGAGGTGCAGGTCGGATACATGAACGGCCTTGCAATCACGATCATCGTCGGCCAACTGCCGAAGCTGTTCGGTTTCTCCACTCATGCCGATTCGTTCCTCGCGGAGCTACGCGCATTCGCAGAGCACCTCGACCAGACGCAAACGACGACCCTTCTCGTCGGCATCGCTGTGCTCACCCTCCTGCTGGTGCTCCCCCGCATCACTACTCGGCTGCCTGCGGTGCTGGTGGGAGTCGTTGGCGCCACCGTCGCCTCAGCTGTGCTTGGGCTCGCCGGCAAGGGTGTGGTCACGGTCGGCGCACTGCCCCAGGGGATTCCGACGCCCACGCTCCCGTGGACGAGCGCCAGCGATGTCGTTCCCCTGTTCATCGCCGCGGTGGGCATCACACTCGTGTCTTTGACCGACACGATCGCGACGGCGACGAGCTTTGCGGCTCGGCGCGGTGAAGAGGTCGAGCCCAACCAGGAGATGATCGGCATGGGCGCGGCGAACATCGCCGCCGGACTCTTCCAAGGCTTTGCCATATCGACCAGCGGCTCACGGACGGCGGTAGCCGAACAATCAAAAGCCAAGAGCCAGCTCACCGGTGTTGTGGGCGCAGCTTTGGTCGCGGCGCTCCTGCTGTTCCTCAACTCGCTGCTGGCCGACCTGCCGCAAACGGCACTAGCTGCCGTGGTGATCGTCGCAGCGCTGTCGTTGATGGACGTGAGCATCCTGCGCCGTTACCTGCGCGTTCGCAAGAGCGCGTTCGCGGTGTCCCTTGTCGCGACCGCCGGTGTGATCCTGCTCGGCGTGCTGCAGGGCATCGTCGTCGCCGTCACGCTCGCGATACTGCTCTTCTTCAGACGCAACTGGTGGCCCCACGGCGCCGTCTTGGGCAAGCTCGAAGGCCAGGACGGGTGGCACGACATTGGTACTCATCCAGACGCGAAGCAGATCCCGGGTGTCGTCGTATACCGCTGGGAGGCGCCGCTGTTCTTCGCCAACGCCAGCGCCTTCCGGCTGCAGATCCGCAAACTCGTGCGTGACCACCGGCCACAGTGGGTGGTCCTACAGTGTGAGGCAGTCACCGACGTCAACGTTACCGCCGCCGAGATGCTCGAGCAACTCGACAACGAGCTCAACGCCGCCGGGACCCACCTGGCGTTCGCGGAGATGCGCAGCCGCCTGCAGGACCTCACCTTGCGCTACGGCCTCATGGAGACTCTCGATCGCGAACACTTCTACCCCACGCTCGAGGCCGCACTCGAGGAGATCCAAACCCGCGAATCCCTACCGAGTCACCCATCTGACGGGTAGGTACTGACTAGCGTTTGGCCACAATTGCTATGTGTCCTGGCGCTCCTGCTCGAAAGGATCTTCCGCGGCACCTTTGGGGGCTTGCTCCTCGAGCCGCGCCTTGGCTTCGAGCAGCGCCTCGCGCTGTTGCTTGGTGACCGGCGGGAAGCGGGGGTCGATCGCCATCAGCGTGTCAGCCAGCACGGCCGACGCTCCGAACCGTGCGAACCACTTGCGGTCTGCGGGGATCACGTGCCACGGGGCCCACTCAGTGCTCGTGTGCGAGAGCATCTCCGAGAACGCCCCCTGGTAGTCATCCCAGCGCTCACGCTCATTGACGTCAGCCTCCGAGAACTTCCAGTTGTGGTCGGGAAGGTCGATCCGCCGCAGCAAGCGGACTCGCTGCTCCTCCCTCGAGATGTTCAAGAACAGCTTGACGATCCGCACCCCGTTGTCGGTGAGATAGCGCTCCCACTCATTGATCTCGCGGTAGCGGCGCCGCCAGATGTCCCCCGTCTTGGCCGACATCGGCAGCTTCTGGCGATCGAGGTTCTCCGGATGCACGCGCACCACGAGCACCTCCTCGTAGTGGGAGCGATTGAAGATGCCGATCTCACCCCGCCCCGGGAGACGCTGCGCGTAGCGCCAGAGGAAATCGTGATCGAGCTCCTCCACCGACGGCACCTTGAAGCTGTGCACGGCCACACCCTGCGGATTCACCCCGCTCATCACGTGGCGGATCGTCCCGTCCTTTCCGGCGGTATCCAGCGCCTGCAACACCACCAGCACTCCCCACCTGTCCTGAGCGGCCAGCCGTGCCTGGTACTCGGAGAGCAGTCGCACTCCCTCGGCGAGCAAGGCGATCCCTTCCTTCTTCTTCACACCTCCCTTGAAGGCAGGATCGAAGTCCTTGGCAAGGATCACCTTCGACCCCGGCTTCACCAGGAACGGCTTGATGAACTCCGCAACCCGCCTTTGACGCTTGTCGGTCATCCCTGCTCCATTCCCGACGCACCAAGCGTCGCTGGCCAATGAAAACTATCCGCACCGCCTAGCCAACGCATCCGCAACAGCCCGTCAACACGAGGCGAACAACTTTGCCAGCTTTGGCGAGTAGGCTGGATACTGTCGAGACCGATTCTGCCTCGAGATTCGATGCCCACTCACCTTGACAAGCACGACGATCCGCTCGCTCGGCACTCGCTGTCGCCGAGCGAGCTGCAGGATCTGCTCGCGACCGAACGGGCCGGCAAGCCCTTTCTCGCACTCAGGGATGGGCAGGGGCGACTCGGCCTGTTCGCGACCGGTCATGGTCAAGACGTACGGTTGCGTTGGCTTGAGCTCGGCTTCCGGTAGGGTATGTGTCTGCGCATGAACTCGTCGAAACGGGGCACTGTGAAATCGACGTGACCGTAGTCCTCGGTGGCGTAAGTCAGCCCCTTGTCGATCAGATGTTGACGGGTCATCGAAACCTCCGTGGTCCTACGCCCCAGCTTCGCCGCGACCTGCCCCGACCGATAAGGCCCTTCGCCGAGCTCGGCCATAGCTCGCATGTAGCGACGCTCCTCCCGGGTGGCACGCTGAATACGAACCTCGTAGATGCTCGTGTCGAGGGCCTTCTGCGCGACCGGGATCGCCGCCTCCACATCCTGCGTTGTGATCGGCGCGGCTTTGGCCAGATTCCAAGCATGCTTGCCCAGTTGCTGAATGTAAAAGGGATAGCCACGTGTCCAGGCGAGGGCGAGCGCCACGGCACCCTCCTCGTAATCGGCCCGCAGGCGGCGGGCCGGCTCGACGAAGGCCGCTCGCGCATCTCCCTCTGAGAGGCTGGCGATCGCCGGGAACGTGAACAGACGCTCGGCGTATGAGCGTGCCTCGCCGGTCAACCGCGGAATCTGAGGTAGACCGGCGGCCGCGACGGTGATCGGCACGTTCTTCTGCGTCGCGCGGTGCAGCGCGCTGATCAACGACCGAAATTCGATCTCGCCGGCGAACTGAACCTCGTCTAGAAGGAAGACAACCCCAGAGCCCTTGCTGGCGGCAGCCCCTCCGAGCTGCAGGAAGAGCTCGGAGAGATCCCCGGCGATCGTCCCCTCGTCGGCCTTTCGCAGATCTACCTCCAAGCCAAAGCCATCCGGGCCGGTCAAGTTGATCGTGCCGAGATGCTCCAGCGCTCCACGCACCGTCTTGGAGGCGCGCGCACTGAGCTTCAGGCGCGCCAGAGCACTCTCAACATCGCGGGCGATCTCGCCGATCAAGTTGCTGTCAGGGGTGAGCTCGTGGTAATAGGTCAAGAAGCCCTCAGACTCGGCCCGATCCTCGAAGGCATTGAGGAGGACCGTCTTACCCACGCCGCGCAAGCCACGGATGATCATGCTCTGCTCAGTAGCGCCTCGCTTGAGACGACCCACGAGAACTCGAAACTGCTCCAGCTCACCAGCGCGACCGGCAAGCTCATGAGGGCGAGAGCCTGCGTTCGGCGTGTAAGGATTCGCGATCGGGTCCATCGTTCTATCGACTTATAGCAATTTATAACCGATATTGTTATAAGTCTTTATAACTCGCGCGAGCCCCGCGAGCCCCGCGAGCCCCGCGAGCCCGCGAGAGACGAAGCGGCGGACGGGGGTCGAACCCGCGACCTCGAGCTTGGGAAGCTCGCGCTCTACCAACTGAGCTACCACCGCACTGAAGTGGATATTACGCCGCTTCCCTCGCACTGGCACTACGCTTCCTGCTCGAGTGTCTAAACGTTCCCTCATGCCTTTGCTGATCGGTGTGGCCGGTGCTGCGCTTGTCGGGCTGCTCGTCTATGGGGTGCTGGCCCAAGCGCCCAAACGTACGCTCGACGAAGCGATCAAGCAAGGGCACCATCCCACGGCGCCGGCCAGCGCCATTCCCATGCCGCTGCTCTCCGGTAACGGTGCTCGCACCCTTGCTTCCTATCGCGGCAAAGTGGTCGTCTTGAACTTCTGGGCGTCCTGGTGCACGCCCTGCCAGGAAGAGTCGCCGATCCTGGAGCGTGCTCAGCACGCGCTGGCGCGCCGCGGGGGGACCGTGCTCGGTGTGACCTTTCGCGATTCCTCGCCCGACTCGACTACCTTCGTCAAGCACTACGGCGTCAGCTATCCCAACCTGCGCGACACGACCGGCGAATTCGCCCAGGCCTATGGCACCACCCAGATTCCTGAGACGTTCGTGATCGACTCCTCTGGCGATGTTGTGGCGATCTCGCGCGGGGAAATCGACGAAGCGTTCTTGAACCATGCGATTGCGCTGGCGGAGAGTGTATGAGGATTTTTGGGGCGTGCCCCTCTTTGAAAGTGGGGCCGGGCCCGAGTCCCGTCTCGCGCCTGTCCCACCACCTTGCCCGTCCGGCAGCGACGCTGATGCTCGTGGCAGCACTTGGGGCCTCGCTCCCACTCGACTCCAGCGCTATCGCCGCTACAGCACGCACGAGCATGCCTGCGATCGAACGTCAGGTCATGTGTGTGACCTGCAAGATTCCCCTGAACGTGGCCGAATCGCCACAGTCCCAACGCGAGCGTGCCTACATCCGCGGACTGATCGCCGAAGGTAAGACCGAAGCCCAGATCAAGAGCGAACTCGTTGGGCAATATGGGAGCTCGGTGCTTGCCTTGCCGAGCGCCAAAGGCTTTGACCTTGCCGCTTATCTTGTGCCCGTTGCCGTCGTGCTCGCACTGATTGGACTGGTCGCGCTGCTTTTGCCGAGCTGGCGGCGTCACGCACGAAGTCAGGCCGCAACCGGCACCGACTCGCCTAAGCTCAGCACAGGCGACGCGGCGCGCCTGGATGCGGACCTCGAGCGTTTCGACTGAGAGCTACGGCAGAGACCGTTCGAGTTCGAAGCAGGTGGCGACTCGTGCAACGATCGCCACCGCAATGTGCTCGCCCGCAGCCCGCTCGCCTGCGGTCAGCCTGCAGCGCAGCGGCGCCCAGCAGACAAATCGTCTCCCGCACACCCGCCCGGCTACATCTCCGTAGGCGCGTCCACCCCGAGCAGCTCGAGCGAGCGGGCGATCGTCTGGCGCGAGGCTACACACAATGCTAGGCGTTGCGATTCGAGCGCCGGGGACTCTGCGCCGAGCACGCGACAATCGCGGTAGAAAGCCGTGAACTGCTGGGCCAGCTCCAGCGCGTAGGCGGCTATCCGGTGTGGCGCGCGACGTGTGGCTGCCTCATCCACCTCGCCCGGGAACGCAAGTAGCTTCTTGATCAGGCTGCGCTCGGCTGAGTGCAGTGCGCCGCTCCCCTCCCCCACCTGCGCCAGAGCTCGCTGCACCTGCTCGGCGCCTGCCTTGGCGAGCATCGAGGCGATGCGTGCGTGTGCGTACTGCACGTAGTAGACCGGGTTCTCGTTTGACTGCTCACGTGCCAGGTCGAGGTCGAGGTCGATCGTCGTGTCGTGTGAGCGCGACAGCAAGAACCAGCGTGCGGCGTCCACGCCGATCTCGCGCAACAGGTCATCGAGCGTCACGAACTCTCCGGCGCGCTTGGACATCTGTGCTCGCTCGCCTCGGCGCACCAGATGAACCAACTGCATGATCAGCATCTCCAGGTGCTCCGGGTCGCCGCCCAAGGCCTCATACGCCGCCTTCATGCGCCCCACATAACCGTGGTGGTCGGCGCCCCACACGTCGATCTGGCGGTCGAAAGCGCGCTCGCGCTTGTCCTGGTGGTAGGCGATGTCCGAGGCGAAGTATGTGTGCTCGCCGTTCGAGCGCAGCAAGACACGGTCCTTGTCGTCGCCATAGTCGGTCGTGCGCAACCACAGAGCGCCCTCGCTGCGGTAGGTGTGGCCCTGCTGCTCCAGGATCGAGAGCGTGTGGGCCACCGGGCTTGGGTCGCCGTCGTGCAGCGCACTCTCGTAGCTCCAGGAATCGAAGTCGACGCGAAATTCGCTCAACGAACCGGCGATGCGGCCCATCATCAGCGCAACCGCCGCACGTCCCAGCTCGGCCGGCTCCATGCTCGCCTCGTTTGCCAGTTCTGCTGCAAGCCCGGTCACGTAGTCGCCGTGATAACCGTCCTCGGGCACCTGCTCGCCACGCGCGAGCGCCCCGATCGACTCGCCTAGCTTGAGTACCTGGGAGCCGGCATCGTTGACGTAGAACTCACGCTCCACGCTGTGGCCGTGGAAAGCCAGCACCCGTGCCAAGGCATCGCCGTAAGCCGCGTTGCGGGCGTGGCCTACATGCATCGGACCCGTCGGGTTGGCCGAGACGAACTCGACGATGATCCGCTCGCTGATCGCCACGCCGTCGCGCCCGAAGCTCTCCCCCACAGCGAGCAACTCACCGAGTGCGGCGCGGTGCCAGGCATCGGAGAGGAACAGGTTTAGAAAGCCTGGGCCCGCTACCTCGAAGCGCTGCAGCTGCTCGCCGAGGCGCTCTGCCAGCTGCTCGCCCAGCTGCTGGGCCAGCTCGCGCGGCTGGGCGCCCGCTGCCGGCGCGAGCAGCAGAGCCGCGTTCGTGGAGTAGTCGCCGAAGTCCTGGCGCGGCGGGCGCTCGAGCGTGATCGCTCGATGCGAGCTTACGCTGCCGGCCTGCTCGCCGGCGAGGGCGAGCACGGTCTCGCGCAGGCCTGTCTCGGTGGTCGTGGAGCTCACGGGCGATGATCTTATGCGCCCGCGCCGGTGCGACCCGGCTGGAGCGCAAGACGGCACGACCGGTACGACCGGCCGTAGCGTAAGACAGCCCGAATTGAGACGTCCCCGTGGCGCCCCCAAACCGGTCTCGGCCACTTCCGTGGGGGAGGTTGCGATACTAGCTCTGTGAACGATGAGAACCCAGGCGCCGAGCGCCACATAAACATTCATCTCTCTCCCGAGATCATGGGAGGCGTATACGCGAACTTCGCGAACGTCAGCCACTCCGACTACGAGTTCACGGTGACCTTCGCAAGGGTCGACCATGAGGTCGAGTCAGAGGAGGTGCCGGGCGTGGTCGTCTCGCGCGTGAACCTCTCGCCGCGCTTCATGCGCGAGCTGATCGACGCGATGGAGGACAACTACTCGAAGTGGCGCACCCGCGAGGGCATCAAGAACCTGCCCGAGTACGGCGGCGCCGAGGCCGGGGAAGCCGACGAGTAGTGGCGTGTCGCGCCCGCGAGGTGCGCGTTACCCGTCTCCTGCCGGCGTCCCTGTACCCCGCGCGGGGTACAGGATCTCGTTTGAGGTTTTATGGCGGATGAAGGTCGCGGTCGTCTCGGACATCCACGCCAACCTACAGGCATTCGAAGCGGTGCTGGAGGCAGTCGCCAACAGCGAGGCTTCCGAGCTTTGGTGCCTGGGTGACATCGTCGGATACGGCGCCGACCCGGACGCCTGCGTCGAGCTGGCTCGGCGTCACGTTGCCGTGTGCTTGGCCGGCAATCACGACATGGCGGTCGTCGGCGAGCTTTCCCTGGACGAGTTCTCGCGCGGCGCAAGCATCGCGGCACAATGGACGCGCGAAGTGATCGCCCCCGCAAACCAATCGTTCCTCGCCGGCCTACGGCCCCAAGGCCAAGAGGACATGCGCGACGGCGCGATCGGGCTGTATCACGCAAGCCCACGCGACCCGGTTTGGGAGTACGTGCTTTCAGCCTTGCTGGCGGAGCTGTGCTTGGACCGCGATCCCAACCGCATCTGCCTGATCGGCCATTCCCACGTCGCCTCGGCGTTTACGCGCCAGGCTGGGGAGGCGGCAAGCGGCGAGCCGTGTCGCGAGGGGACCGAGCTCGACCTCGCAAATGGCGAATGGATGCTCAATCCCGGGAGCGTCGGACAACCCCGCGACGGCGATCGTCGGGCTGCTTGGTTGCTGCTGGACCTCGACGGGTACCAAGCTTCCTACCGGCGCACCAGCTATGACGTCGCCGGGGCCGCCGCGGCCATCAAGGCTGCTCGTCTGCCAAACTCGCTTGCGGAGCGCCTGGAGTACGGTCAATGAACATGCGAATACTTATCCGCCTCATCGTGGTGGCGCTGTTGGGCGCCGCCACTGCCCTGCTTGTGTCCTGTGGAAGCTCAGGCACCGGTTTGATCCCGAGCGCAAGCGCTGGGCCCCTGCAAGAAGATTTCGAAGCTGTCGCCAAAGCGGCCGAAGCCGGGAACGGGGATTGCGCGAAAACCGAAGCCGCGCTCGGCAAGACCGAGCAGGACTTCCTCGCGTTGCCCGCCACGGTCGACAGAGGCTTGCACAAGCGCCTGGAAGAAGGCATAACGAACCTGCGCAAACAGGCGCTTGAGATGTGCGAAGAACCGACCACGACTGAAACTTCGGCGACGACTACACAGACGAAAACCACTCCACAGACGGGCACGACGAGCACCGAAACGACGACAAGCACCGAAACGGCGACGACGCCGACGACACCGACCAACACGCCGACGACACCCACCACCAGCACGCCGCCGAGCTCCGGCGGAGGTGTCGAAGCTCCCGAAGAAGGTGCCGGCGAAAACGGGACAGGGCTAGGTGCAAGCAAAGAAAGCGCCGACAACGGCGCGTCCAACTCGGGTGGGGCTAGCGCGGGAGGCGGTCAGTGAGCGACTACCCCGAAGGGCACTCCCCGGGGAGCGCGGGTACGGCCGAGATCGCCGGGCGCTATCAGCTGCAGAGCCGCCTTGGCTTCGGCGGCATGTCGACCGTGCACCTGGCCTTCGACAAGCGCCTGGAGCGCCGCGTCGCGGTCAAGCTGCTGGCCGAGCACCTCGCCGAGGATCCCACCTTCGTGTCTCGCTTCCAGCGCGAGGCTCAGGCCGCGGCACGCCTCATCCATCCCAACATCGTGCAGGTGTTCGACTCCGGCCAGGATGAGCGCACGGGGCAGTATTTCATCGTGATGGAGTACATCGAGGGCCAGTCGTGCGCCGAAATCCTGCGCGACGACGGCTGGATCGAGGTCGACGAAGCCGTCGCGATCATCGAACAGGCCTGCGAGGGGCTGCACTACGCCCACCGCCACGGCGTGGTGCACCGCGACGTCAAGCCAGGGAACCTCTTGCGCTCGCGTGACGGCGAGGTCAAGCTCGCCGATTTCGGTATCGCCAAGGCCACTGAGCAGTCGAGCATCACCCAGGTAGGCTCGGTACTCGGCACCGCCGCCTATCTGGCGCCCGAGCAAGCGCGCGGCGAGGAAGCCGGGCCGCGCGCAGACCTGTACGCGCTTGGCGTCGTCACCTACCAGCTGATCTCCGGGCGCCTGCCCTACGAAGCAGCCTCGCTCACCGAGCTGGCGCTCAAACAGCAGCAGGAAGAGCCGGCGTTGCTCGACACGCTCGTGGCGGCGGTTACGCCGGAGCTGGCCGAAGCGGTCGCGATCGCGCTGGCGCTCGACCCACGCGAGCGCTATGAGAGCGCGCGCGAGATGGGACGGGCGATCTCAGATGGCGCGCTCGGCATCTCCCCCAACGAGCATCGCGCGCCGGCACGTGGGGCCAGGCACGCCACCGAGGCGACGAGCGTGCTTGCAAGTGCCACGCGCACACACAGTCCCTCCGAAGGACGAGGAGCGGTCGCCCCGCGCCAGCCGCGCCGCGGGCCCGCGCGCGAGGCCCCACCCGTCGTTGCGACAGCGCCCCCACAGCGTCGTGGCGCGGGCCTGCGCCGACTCGGGTTCGCCGTGCTGGCACTGCTGGCGCTCGTCGGCGTGATCGCGCTGATCGTCGTGCTCAGCGCTCCCGCTACCACCACGATCAAACTACGCACAGTCGTCTACAACGACGCTCAAGAATCTGCCGAAGCACTGAAGCAGCTCGTCAACGAAAACACGAAATAGATCCGAGAAAGGCGAGAGGCCCGCTTGCGCGGGCCTCTCGGTAAGAACTGCCGCCCTTTCGGGCGAGACGACTGTCACTCGTCCCACAGGCTAGCAGCCTCATCCGTCGCCTTTCAACCAATGGCTCCGGCGGTCGGACTCGAACCGACAGCTGACGAGTGACAGTCGTCCATGTTGCCCTTACACCACACCGGAACACAGTTGTCAGCTTAAAGTAGGCTAGGGACGGTACTCGGCGCCGCGTAGCGAATTCGCCACTTCGACCAGCCGTCCGTCAAATATTCCCTGGCGCAGATCGGCCATCAACCGCACCAGAAACGCAAGGTTGTGTTCGGTGAGCAGACGCATGCCCGTCAACTCCGAGGAGCGCACCAGATAGGAGAGGTAGGCGCGCGAGAGGCCGCGTTTACAGGCGTGACAGGCGCAACCCTCCATCAAGGGCAGCTCGGACGTGCGCCACTCGCTTTTCGTCAAATCGACCCGCCAGCGTGTGGCCGGGTCTGGGACGAGCGCCGTGCCATGACGGCCTAGACGCGTTGGCATTGCGCAGTCGAACGTGTCGATGCCGAGTTCGACGCCACGAATCAGGTCGTCCACGTCACCGATCCCGAGCAGGTGCCTTGGAAGCCGCTCGTGCTCGCCGCCCAACTCAGCGACGGCATAGCTGACGACCTCGTACATCTGAGCCTTCTCGGCGCCGAGCGAGCCTCCGATCGCCACGCCGTCGCAGCCGCTCGTAGCCACCGTGCGGGCGGAGGCGCGACGCATGTCCTCGTACACACCCCCTTGCACGATCCCGTAGACGAGCTGGTCACTTGGCCCGTGCTCGGCATGCCAATCCAGACAGCGTGTCAGCCAACGATGGGTGCGCTCGGTTGAGCGCTCGGTGTAGTCGCGGTCGACGTGGAAGGGGGTGCACTCGTCGAACACGAGCGCGATATCCGAGTGAAGCGCGGCCTGCACCGCCATCGAGTCCTCCGGAGCCATGAAGCGCTCAGCGCCGTCCACATAGGAGCGAAAGCGCACGCCTTGCTCCTCGATCGAGAGGATCGCGCCCTCGCGTGCACTTCCCTCGCCTTGATGCTTGCGCGACGGACGTGCCTTGATCTCGTCGGCGATCGTGCCGTGGCCCATCGAGAACACCTGGAAGCCGCCGGAGTCGGTCACGATCGGCCCATCCCAGTCCATGAAGCTGTGCAACCCACCGAAGCGCTCGATCAGCTCAGCGCCGGGATTGAGCATCAGGTGGAACGTGTTGCCCAGCACCATGTCGTAGCCGAGCCCCTTGACCTCTTGCGGCAAGAGACCCTTGACCGTGGCCTTCGTCGCGAGCGGCACGAACGCCGGCGTGCGGACATCGCCGTGTGCAGTGTGCAACTGCCCGGCACGGGCACTTGTGACGCCGTCGCGCGCTTCGATCGTGAGGGCCACGACGGGCATCCTAGGCCACATCGCACACATGGCCGCGGGACGCACGCAGAACCAACGCACACGTTGGCACGGACCCGCTCAGATACACGAGAGCCCTGGGAGACTCACACCTGAGCGTCCGGCGCGGGAGACATCGCGGGCCGCCGGATACGCTGGCCCGAGCCCCACAGGCTCCCAGACCATGCTTGCCTCGCTCATAAACGTCGGCCACCTTGTAGAAACCTTCGGCTATCCCCTGCTGTTCCTCGTCGTGATGGCCGAGTCCAGCGGCCTGCCGATCCCCGGCGAGACCGGTCTGATCGCCGCGGGCGTGCTGGCCAGCCAGGGCAAGCTGCAGATCGAGCTCGTGATCCCGATCGCCGCCGCCGCAGCGATCATTGGCGACAACATCGGCTACCAGATCGGCCGCAAGGGAGGGCGCTGGCTGCTGGAACGACCGGGGCGCTTCGAACGCCAGCGCCAGCAGGTGCTGGTCACCGGCGAACCTTTCTTCGAGCGCCACGGCCCCAAGGCCGTGTTCTTCGGGCGCTTCATCCTCGGATTGCGCGTTTGGGCCTCGTGGCTTGCGGGCGCGACGCATATGCGCTGGCGCTCCTTCTTCCTGTGGAACGCGCTCGGGGGGATCTGCTGGGCGACGGCGATCGGCCTGCTCGCCTATTTCCTCGGCAACGCTGCTGGCAACGCCGTCGAAGCGTTCGGCCTGTACGGGATCGCGGCGCTGGTGTTGGCTGCGGTTGTCTTCTTTGTCGCCCACCGTCGCGGGCGTCTGTAGCGCGGCACTGGACTCCCCTACCCCCTTTTGACAAAGGTGCTGAGGGACCCCACAACTCAGGCTCCCACGCACGCCGCGAGAGCCTCTAGTTCAGGAACTCAAGCGCCGCAGCAGCCGGCGGTCACGCGCTCCCACATCTTGCCTAGCGCCTCGAGCTCTCCCTCGGAGAAGTGCGAGAGGAAGTGCTCGCGTACGACCGCGCGATGGGTACCGCGTGCCGCGTCCAAGCGCTCACGGCCGCGGTCGGTGAGACAGGCATAGGCGCCGCGAGCGTCGTGTTCACAGCTGCAGCGTCCAAGCAGCTCGTCGCGCTCCAGACGGTCGACCAGGCGCGTGAGGCCGCTGCGTGAGAGCTGGGCCTGCTCGGCTAGATCGCACATGCGCATGCGCCCGCCGGGAGCGTCGATCAAGTGCTGGAGCACCTCGTAAGAGCTGAGCTGCAGTCCATGCTCGCGCTCGAGGCGGCTCTCCAAGCGCTTGGCGAGCGAAGCGTGCGCACGCAAGAGACCGCGCCACGCACGAAGCTCAGCTTCGCTGAGGCTGTCCGATTCGCCGAGAGCGTCCTTCCCCTGGGGAAGCTTTAGAACTGTCGCGGTGGCTGTTGCGGTGGACATGATCTTGCTCGAAACCGGCTGTGTGCTTACTCGAACATAGCAGCGTCGCGTGCCGGAATCCCTGTCAACTGTGCGCCACAGAGGCGCTCAGCTGCTCCTCTTGGTGGCCGTCCAGGCCCACCACATCATCAGCGGTTGCAGCGGTAGGCGCGCGTACAGCGCCCAGCGTGGGATCTTCGAGAAGCGCTCGGGGGCGCGCGCCATGTGCAGGTTTGCCGGGAACACCGCCGCGAGCAGCGCGATCAAGCCGACCCCGGCGAGGCGACGTGTCCACGGCAGCAGCACACCGAGACCGCCCGCGACCTCAGCTACGCCGCTGACGGCGACGAGGCTCTGCGCGCGACCTTTCATGCTCGGCGGCACGATCGCCTCGTAGGCCTGCGGCATCAGGAAGTGGTTGACGCCGGCGCCGACGAAAGCGATGCCGAGCACCAAACGCGAGCGCCTTCCTCGACGTCGCTGCTCGGCGATCGAGCCGAGTGTCTCGGTGTCTGTGTCGGGTTCCATCGTCTCTCCTCGTTCGAGCGTCGTGTCTTCGGAGCCTCAGCTCACGATCAGCGATGTCCCAGTCATTTGCATGGGCTGGGGGATCCCAAGCAGGTCGAGCACTGTCGGCGCCACGTCCGCGAGGATACCGCCCCTTACACGCAACTGGAGGCCCGGCGCGGTCACGATCAACGGCACCGGGTTGAGCGAATGGGCGGTGTTGGGGCTGCCGTCGGGCTCGAGCATGTGGTCGGCATTGCCATGGTCGGCGGTCACGACGCACACGCCGCCGCTCTCGCGCACGACCTCGAGCACCTTGTCCAAGCACTCATCGACCGTCTCTATCGCCGCTACCGCGGCTGCAATGACGCCGGTGTGACCGACCATGTCGGCGTTGGCGAAGTTGATGACCCCGAATCGAAACCTACCCACCCCGTCCTCGCGCCACGCGCTCACGAACGCGGCAGCGGCCTCGCGGGCGCTCATCTGCGGCTTGTGGTCATAGGTGGGCACATCGCGCGGGGAGGCCACCAGCTCGCGCCGCTCGCCGGCGCATGGCGTCTCCTCGCCACCGTTGAAGAAGTACGTGACGTGCGGGTACTTCTCGGTCTCGGCCACGTGCAGCTGGCGCGCTCCGCTGTTTGCGATCACTTGCGAGAGAGTCGTCTGCGGACGTTGGGGCGCGAAGACGACGGGATAGGGCCAGCCCTCCTCGTACTCGGTGAGCGTTGCCAGCCGGCTCACTGCCGGTGCACCACCGCGTCCCTGCCAGCCAGGCAACTCCGCCGTCTCGGCGCGTGAGGCCGCTTCGGCTCCCGTCGCGTGCGAGGAGCCATCTCCCCTATCTTTGCCAAAGCCCGGTTCAGCCAAGGCCCTGACGATCTCACGCATGCGATCGGGACGGAAGTTGAAGCACAGCAAGCTGTCTCCAGGACGGATACGTGCCTCGGCCCCGACCAAGGTGGGCTCTATGAACTCGTCGGTCTCGCCGCGCTCGTAGGCATCGCGCACGGCCTGCTCGCCGCTGGAGGCGCTGTACGGAGCACGGCCGTGCACGAGCATGTCGTAGGCGCGCTGCGTCCGCTCCCAGCGCTTGTCACGGTCCATCGCCCAATAGCGACCCACGACCGAGCCGACACGCACGCCCTTGGCGGCGTCCAGCTCGGCCAGATAGCCCACGCCCGCATGCGGCAGCGTGTCGCGCCCGTCGGTGAAAGCGTGCAACACAACGTCCGCCCCGGGCGCCAGCTCACCGCCGAGCGCGATCAGCGCGCGCAGGTGCTCAAGCGATGAGTGCACGCCACCGTCGGATACGAGCCCGAGCAAGTGGACACGCGGGGCATCAACAAAAGCAGCGCGCAGTACAGGGTTCTCGACAAGCGACCCATCCGCGACAGCCTCGTTGATGCGCACCAGATCCTGCTTGACGACGGCGCCGGCGCCGAGGTTCAGGTGACCGACCTCGGAATTGCCCATCTGCCCTTCAGGCAGTCCCACGGCCGCGCCGCAGGCGGTAAGCGTGGTGTGGGGGAATGTGGCCCACAGCTCGTCGAAGATGGGTGTGTCGGCAAGCGAGACGGCGTTGCCGGGGCCCGGCTCGGCCAGACCCCAACCGTCGAGCACGATCAGACAGACGCTCGACGCGCGCGACCCACCGCCGCCGTCGCCCTCTGGGCCGGTCGTCGGCCGGCCCGGCGTGCTCATTGCTGGGCGGCCGCCACGATCGCGGCAAACGACGCGGCGTCAAGCGATGCGCCACCCACGAGCGCGCCGTCGACGTCGGGCAGGGCCAGCAGCTCGGCGGCGTTGTCGGGCTTGACCGAGCCTCCGTAAAGGATGCGCACCTGCTCAGCCACCTCGGGCGTGCGACCGCCGAGCAGCGCCCGCACGAACGCGATCGCCTCCTGGGCCTGTTCAGGGCTGGCCACTAGGCCTGTGCCGATCGCCCAGATCGGCTCGTAGGCGATCGTCACCTCGGCCAAGCGTTCGTCGGGCACACCCGCAAGGTCCTCGCCGACCTGGTGGCGCAGCTTGCGCTCGGTCTCGCCACCCTCACGCTCGCTCTCAGTCTCCCCCACGCACAGGATTGGCGCGAGGCCTGCCGCCAGCGCGGCGGGCACCTTCAGCGCAAGCGCTTTGTCGGTCTCGCCGAACAGCTCACGGCGCTCGGAGTGGCCGAGCACCACGCCGCCGACGTCGAGCTCTGAGAGCATCGGCGCCGAGATCTCCCCGGTGAAGGCGCCCTCAGGCTCGTGGTGCATATTCTGGGCGTAGACCTCCACGCGCGATCCGCGTGCGCTGTCGACCATCGCGCGCAGGTCGGTGTACGGCACGCAGATGGCGATGTCCACCCCGCTCACCGAAGACACGCGAGGCAGCAGAGCCTGGATGTATTCCTCGGCCTGCTCCTCGGTCTTGTACATCTTCCAATTGCCCGCGATCAGCGGGCGGCGCTCGCCGGCCATCAGGCGATTCCGGCGCCCTCGAGCGCCTGGACTCCGGGCAGGACGCGGCCCTCGACAAGCTCCAGCGTGGCCCCGCCTCCGGTCGAGAGGTGATCGACCGTGTCCTCTAGGCCGAAGTCGGCCAGCGCGGCCGCCGAGTCGCCGCCGCCGACGACCGTCACGCCCGGCGCACGGGCGACGGCCTGGGCGATCGCACGCGTGCCCTGCGCGAACGGCTCGTACTCGAAGGCGCCCATCGGACCGTTCCAGAAGACGGTGCCCGCCCGCGCGATCTCGGTGCTGTAGCGCTCAACCGTGGCGGGCCCAATGTCGAGTCCCATACAACCCGCCGGCACCTCGACCCCGTGCAGCACGCTGTGCTCGGCGTCGTCGGCGAGGCGGTCGCCGATCACCAGGTCGCTTGGCACCAGCAGGCGCGCGCGGCCTGGCTGCGGCGAGTGTGTGTCGCTGGCCCGCACGAGCAGCCTGCGGGCGTGCTCGGTGTCCTCCTCGCCGCACAGCGACTCGCCGACCGTGTGACCCTGCGCGCACAGGAACGGGAAGCTCATCGCGCCGCCGATCATCACCACGTCGGCCAGCTGCAGGAAGCGGTCGATCACACCGATCTTGTCGGCTACCTTCGCTCCGCCGATGATCGCTACAAGCGGTGGCGCGGGATGTTCGAGGATGCCGGTCAGCGTGCTCACCTCGCGTTCGAGCAGGCGTCCCGCCGCGCACGGCAGCAGGTGTGCCACGCCGGCGGTGCTTGCGTGTGCGCGGTGCGCGGCCCCGAAGGCGTCGTTGACGTAGACGTCGGCAAGCTCGGCCAGCGCACGGGCCAGCTCTGGGTCGTTGGGGGTCTCGCCAGGCTCGAAGCGCACGTTCTCCAGCAGCAGGATCTCGCCGTCTCCAAGCTCTTCGGCGAGCTTGCGGGCGCGCCGACCCACGACCTCGGGCGCGAGCGTGACGCTTGCCCCGGTGAGCTCACGCAGACGCTCGGCCACAGGCGCAAGCGACAGGTCGGCCTCCGGCCTTCCCTCCGGGCGCCCGAGGTGAGAGACGAGCACCAAGCGCGCGCCGCGCGCGCGCAGCTCTTCGATCGTGGGCAAGGCCTGCACGATGCGCGTGTCGTCGGCCACCGCCCATGCACCATGATCGTCCGTGGTCATCGGCACGTTGAAGTCCACGCGCACGAGCACACGCTTGCCGTGGACGTCGAGCTGGTCGATGCTTCTCATCGTTTTTGCGCTCCGATCGTCGTGACGATCCCATCGTCCGCGGGATCCTTACGTGTCCTCACCGCTCCACCATCCGTGAAAGAGCTGGCCCGACAGCCGAGGAGCGGGCTCACAGGACCTTCTGCACGAGGTCGACGACGCGGTTGGAATAGCCCCACTCGTTGTCATACCAGGCCACCACCTTCAACATTGTGCCGTCGATCGTGGCGGTGAGCTGCGAGTCCACGATCGAGGAGTAGGGAGAGCTGACGATGTCGCTGGAGACGATCGGATCCTCGGTGTAGGCCAACAGGCCCTCCAGCGGACCGCTCTGCGAGGCCGACTTCAGCGCCGCGTTGACCTCCTCGACGCTCGTCTCACGCGCGCACTCCACCGTCAGGTCGACGACCGAGCCAGTAGGCACGGGCGCGCGTACGGCGAAGCCGTGCAGCTTGCCCTGCAGCTGCGGCACGACCAGGCCGATCGCCTTGGCGGCGCCGGTCGAGGCCGGGATCAGGTTGATCGCGGCGGCGCGCGCACGGCGCAGGTCTTTGTGGGGCATGTCCTGCAGGCGCTGGTCGGCTGTGTAGGCGTGAATCGTCGTCATCAGGCCGTGCTTGATCCCGACCGTGTCCACCAGCACCTTTGCCACCGGGGCGAGGCAGTTGGTCGTGCAGGAGGCGTTTGAGATCACGTCGTGCTTGTCGCGGTCATAGGCCTCGTCGAAGTTGACGCCGAGCACCACTGTCACGTCCGGGTCGGTGGCCGGTGCGGAGATCACGACCTTCTTGGCGCCGCCCGCGAGGTGCTTGGCGGCGTTGGGGCGGTCGGTGAACAGCCCGGTTGACTCGATCACGACGTCAACCCCGAGCGACTCCCACGGCAGCGCAGCGGGATCGCGCTCGGCGAGTACCTTCAACTCGCGTCCGTCGACCAAAATCGTGCGCTCGTCCTTGGCCACGACCTCGCCCGGGTAGGGGCCGAGAATCGAGTCGTACTTGAGCAGATGAGCCAGCGTGCGGCAGTCGGTCAGGTCGTTGACGGCGACCCACTCGATCTGATCGACGTCCCCCCGAGCCATTGCGGCGCGGAACACGTTCCGACCGATGCGGCCGAAACCGTTGATTCCCACGCGAACGGGCATTCATAGCCTCCTGATGAAAATTGAAAACGAGGGCCCGGCTCGTCGGCCTCCGGCCGACTGCGCCACCCTCTATGTGAAAAATGAACGATGCCGGGCCTCGGGAGCCTCGCTCCGTTGCCCGGCGTGGGTGGAAAAGGCTATCAGCGGCCCATTCAGCCGCCTATAAACGCCTACCCGCCATCCGATCAACGCATTCCCGGACAGGACGCTTGCACTGCGCGCAGAGGTTGCCAAATCGGCGATGCCCCGCACGCGCGCGCGGGGCATCGCCCTAGGAGCGCGACCGCTTGTCGATGTCGCGGTGGGCGACCGCAACCGTGAGCTCCTCGCGATCGCGGTAGCGGGCTGCAAGATGCTCCGCGATGGCGACCGAGCGGTGGCGACCGCCGGTGCAACCGATCGCGATCACCAGGTGCGCCTTGCCCTCGGCCACGTACTCTGGCAGGAGGAAGTCGAGCAGTGCATGCAAACGCAGGTAGAACTCGTCGAGGCGCCCGTCGCGGGCGATGTACCGCACGACCCGCTCGTCGTGTCCGGTGAGATCGCGCAGCTCGCTCTCGTAATGCGGATTGGGCAGGAAGCGCACGTCGAAGGCGAGATCCTCCTCGCGCGGAGGACCGTGCTTGAAGCCGAAGCTCATGAACGTGAGCGCCAGGCGACCGACGTTCTGGCGTGGCAGCAGCTCGTCGGCGATACGACTGCGCAGCATCGCGGCAGACATGCCGGTGGTGTCGATCACGAGGTCGGCGCGCGAGCGCAGCGGCTCGAGCAGCGCGTGCTCGGAGGCGACACCCGCGGCGACGCTGCCCTCGGGCGCGAGCGGATGACGGCGACGGGTCTCCTTGTAGCGTGTGGAGAGCGTCTGCTCGGCAGCCTCCAGGAACAGCACGTGATGGGTGATGCCAAGCGCTTGCAGGTCGTCTACGACCGCTGTCAGCGCCTCGAAGTAGACGCCGCCGCGCACGTCGGAGACAACCGCCGCGCGCTCGACCTTGGAGCCCTCGTGCACGAACAGCTCGACGAGTGAGCGGATCATCTCCGGCGGCAGGTTGTCGACGCAGAAGTAGCCGGCGTCCTCGAACACGTTCATCGCCGTGGACTTGCCGGCGCCGGAGAAGCCCGTGATGATGACGAGGTCCTGCAGACGCGACACAACGGTCGGTCCGCTCGCGGAACGGGGAGGCACGGGCCTGGTGGCGGCCATCTTCAGTTCATTGTGCAGCTTGCGTCGGGGGAAAGGGCCGGTCAAAGTGACTCAGCCCGCGCGATGCAGGAGGGCGTGTATGTCTCGCGCCGTCTTTGCCGGCAGACCCGGCACTCCCTGCAGCTCCTCGCGCGAGGCGGCAAGGATCGCCTCGGGCGAGCCGAAATGAGTCATCAACGCGCGCTTGCGTGTCGGACCGATACCCGGCAGCCCGTCGAGCAGCGAGCCGGTCATCGCGCTGTCGCGTCTGCTGCGATGGTGGGTGATTGCGAAGCGATGGGCCTCGTCGCGGATGCGCTGCAGCAGCTGCAACTCGGGGCTTGAGTGATCGAGCAACAGCGGCTCGGAGCGACCGGGCATGAACACCTCCTCGATGCGCTTGGCCAACGAGATGACGGCGACACCGCGCTCGCGAAAGCCTGTCAGCGGAACCAGGCCCGCCGCGAGCTGACCCTTGCCGCCGTCGATCACCACCACGTTTGGGAGCGCTGCGAAGCTGGCGTCGTGGGCTGGGTCGTGCGGGGAGAAGTCGGCCTGCTGCTCCCACTGGCTGAAGCGCCTGGAGAGCACCTCCGCCATCGAGGCATAGTCGTCGGGGCGGGCGGGATCTTCAATCGTGCGGATCTTGAAGCGCCGGTAGTCGGATTTCTTCGATGCTCCCCCCTCGAACACGACCATCGAGGCGACCGTGTGGGTGCCGCCCAGATTGGAGATGTCAAAGCACTCGATGCGCACCGGGATCGCATCGAGTGAGAGCGCGAGCTGCAAACGCTCGAGCGCCTGGGCGCGGTGCTGGTGGCGACGCTCGTCGCGCAGGCGCTCCTGGTCGAGTGCGAGCAGCGCGTTGCGCTCGGCGAGCTCGAGGATGCGGTGCTTGTCACCTCGCTCGGACGGACGCAGCTCCACCGGGCCACCGCGCCGCTGCGAGAGGGCTTCGGCGAGCACCGGTCGCTCGGCAAGCTCCTGCTGAACCACGAGCAGCGCGGGGATCGTGGTGGGGCCGCCGTAGTACTGCAGCAGGAACTCCTCGGCTACCTCCCCCAGCTCGCGCTCTGTCTCGTTTGACAAGTAGAAGGAGTGGCGATCGGAGAGGATGCCGTCGCGTACCTGGAAGACCTGAGCGTTTGCGTCGCGGCCATCAGAGGCGACGGCAACGGCGTCGAACGTACCGATCGAGCTCTTGGCGACGCGTTGGCGCTCCATTAGCGAGCGCACGGCGCGCAGCCGGTTGCGCTCGAGCGTCGCCTGCTCATAATCTTGAGCGTCAGAGGCAGAGCGCATGCGCTGCTCAAGGTCGCGCTCGATCGTGCTGAAGCGTCCGGAGAGGAAGTCGATCACGCCGTCGATGCTGCGCCGATAGTCCTGCTCGGTGACAT
Organism: uncultured Solirubrobacterales bacterium; assembly: GCA_963844095.1. Classification (GTDB taxonomy): domain Bacteria; phylum Actinomycetota; class Thermoleophilia; order Solirubrobacterales; family Solirubrobacteraceae; genus Palsa-744. The sequence continues at coordinate 69,852 of CAWJND010000005.1, read as the reverse complement.
AGCCGACACACGGAGCCTCACAACGCTTGATGTAGTAGTCGAGGCATGGGCTGCCGCTGCGGCGGCCCGGCTCAGAGCCTGTGCAGGATCGGTACATGAACACCTTGGCGAGCACCTCGAGCGTGGAGCGCACACGCTTGGCGCTCGAATATGGGCCGAAGTAAGCGCGGTCCGAGCGGTGGCGCTCGCGTGTGAAGTAGACCCTCGGGTATTGCTCGTCGAGCGAGATCGCGATGAACGGATAGGACTTGTCGTCGCGCAGACGGATGTTGAAGCGCGGGCGGTACTGCTTGATGAAGCTCTGCTCGGCCAGCAGCGCCTCGGCCTCGCTGGAGACGACAACGCACTCGATCGCTTCCACGCTTGCCACCATCTCCGCGTGACCTGGGCTCGACGGGACCTGGGCCTTGGAGAAGTGGGAGGCAACCCGCTTGCGGATCGACTTGGCCTTGCCGACATAGATGACGCGTCCCTTCGCGTCGCGAAACAGGTAGACGCCCGGCGCATCCGGCAGCACGCGGCGTTGCTCGGCCAGACTGGCGCGTCGTTGCTCTGCGCCACTCTTCGCCCCTGGCGGCCTGAGATCGCTTTTCCCGCCCTGTCCAGGAGTGTTCTTCCCACCCTGCTCAGGAGTGTTCTTCCCGCCCTGCTCAGGAGTGTTCTTCCCACCCTGTCCAGGAGTGTTCTTCCCGCCCTGTCCAGGAGTGTTCTTCCCGCCCTGTCCAGGAACGCTTTTGCTTCGTGAGTTGGCGTTATTCAATAGGTGCGTGAGTAGCGGTAGACGGCCAGCAGCGTGTAGGCGGCTATACCGATCAGCGCGAACCACGCGAACTCACCGAAAGACGTCTGCCACATGCGCGACCGCGCGGCGATCGTGGCATAACCGACGGCGACGGCGCCGTAGAGCAGCGCTCGGTGACGGTCACCGAGACTGTGCAGGTCGACGCCGCGTTCGCGGTAGAGCCTGTAGCCGAAGAAAGCGAAGCCGGCGGCGAACACGACCCACAGTGCCGCCGCAAACGCATCGGCTGCGCGACCGCCGCCCGGCAGGAACTCGACCGCGGCGGCGATCAGAGCGATGATCGCGATGTTGCGCGCGGCTTTCATTCGGTCCATGACGACATCCTGCCCATGAGCTCACTCAGTCTAGTTGGGCCGTCAGGGCAGACCGGCGTTCGCGGTGGGTGAGAGACAAAGCCGCAATCTCCGGAATGATCTTGCAACAAGTCATCCAACGTTTTCACCACACGAGCGGTTTTACGCTATACTGCGTAAGCCCATTCGGTCCTAACCCGACCGAAACGAGGGTTGGTTGGCAGGCGCCGGGGTACTCGTCATTCAGGTCAGAGAGCCCCGGCGCCTGTTTTTAAGCGTCCACCAGCGTTTCCAAGCGCTCATAGGCAGCTTCGACTGCACGCTTTGCCGCCGTGTGGCGTGCCTCGGACTTGGCTGCCTCGTACTTCGTCGCCCAGGCTGCCGGATCGGCCAACTCGTCTTCTAGCTCGCGCAGGGCCGCCTCGGCCTGTTCGACGGCCTGCTCGGCCTTGGCCTGCTCGCGCACTCGATTCTTCGAGGGGCCCGGCAACTTCGCTGACTTGCTCTTACCGGATTTCGCCCCGCCGTTGACCGACCCTGCCTCCCCACCGTCAGCATCGCTCGAAACCCGATGCCCCCCGCGCGCGCGGGGGGCATCGGCATTTTCGCTAGCCCCGTCCGCGCTCCCGCTCCTACCGCTACCGCCGGCCGCCATACCGCTCGCTCCCCCGCGCGAGCGCGCCTGGGCACCTCCGGACCTTCCTGACTTGGAAGCCCCAGCCGCCAACCGCTCTTCACGCACACGCACATACTCGGGCCAGCCGCCGAGGAAGCTGCGCAGCGAGCCATCTTCGATCGCTACCGTGCGAGTGCCTACCGCGTCGAGCAGAGCCCGGTCGTGGGAGACGAGCAGCAGCGCTCCCTCGAAGCTGTGCAGGGCGTCCTCCAGAGCCTCACGACTCTCGAGGTCGAGATGGTTGGTGGGCTCGTCGAGGATCAGCACGTTCGGTGGGCGCGGCGTGCCGTTCATCAGGATCGCCAGTGACAGCCGCCGGCGCTCACCGCCGGAGAGGCCTTCCAGCGGCTTCTCGGCATCCTCGCCGGAGAACAGGAACCTGCCCACGAGCGCACGCGCCTTGTTTGGGGGTAGACCGGTCGCGCGCTGAGCCGCCTCCACCACGCTCTGCCCTGGCGCGCCGCCGGCGCCCAGCTCCTCGGCGTGTTGGGAGAGGTAGCCGACGGTGACGTTGTGCCCGGTGGAGAGCTTGCCCGCACCAAGCTGGCGGCGTCCCGCAAGCGTCTCGATCAAGGTTGTCTTACCGGCGCCGTTAGCTCCCACCAACGAGACGTGCTCGCCGCGTTCCAGCCACAGCTCGGCATCGTCGAGAAGAACCAAAGAGTCACCCCCGTCTCCGGCCCCCTCGATCTCGACGCGGCCGTCCTTGAGCTCGAAGATCACACGGCCGCTGCGCTCGGGCGCCTTGAAGGAGAACTCGAGTGTTGCCGCGTCGCGGGGGTCGCGCTCGATGCGCTCGATCTTGGCAAGCTGCTTGACGCGCGACTGGGCTTGGCGCGCCTTGGTCGCCTTGGCGCGGAAACGCTCGACGAAGCGCTCCATGCGCGCGATCTCGGCCTGCTGCTTATCGATCGCCTTGCCCAGCGCCATCTCCCGCGCGGCCTGCTCGCGCCGCCACATGTGCCACGTCCCGGCAAAGAAGCGTGAACGCGTGGGCGGAGTGCCGTAGAGCTCCAGCACCGCGGTACCGACCGCCTCCAGGAACCAGCGATCGTGAGCTACGAGCATCACTGCCGCGTCCAGCTCGACAAGCGTCTGCTCCAGCCACTCCAGCGACTCGATGTCGAGATGGTTGGTGGGCTCGTCGAGCAGCAGCACGTCGGCGCTCGTGGCCAGCGCGCGCGCCAGCGAGGCGCGTGTGAGCTGACCGCCGGAGAAGGTGTCCAGGCCACGATCCAGATCGGCGTCTGAGAAGCCGAGGCCATGCGTCATGACGGTGGCGCGGTCGCGCCACAGGTAGCCGCCGTATGACTCCAGGCGTGCTTGAGCGCGGGCGTAGCGGTCGAGCAGCGAATCGTCGCTTGCGCCGTCGGTCATCTCCCGCTCCAGCTTGGCCAGCTCGCGCTCCACCTCCAGCTCATGCACGCAGCCGGAGAGCACGTAGTCGCGCAGCGACATCGTGCGCTCCCTGGGCGGACGTTGGTCGTGCAGGGCGATGCGCACGCCCTTGGCGACGCTCAGCTCGCCCTGGTCGATCCGCTCCTCACCGGCGATCATGCGCAGCAGCGTTGTCTTACCGGCGCCGTTGCGTCCGGCGATCGTGAGACGTTCGCGGCGCTCGAGCTTGAACGACACGCCGCCGAGCAGCGGCTTGCCGGCCATGTCCTTGCGCAGGTCTGAGGCGATCAGGAGAGCCACGTCGAGGATGGTAGGGCCCGCCCCTTCCTATAAGATTCTCGCCGACATGCGTCGCCTGCTCTCAAGCCTCTGCGCCTCCGCCATCCTCCTGCTCGTGCTCGCCCCCGCGGCGCTCGCCGACAACGACGGGCGCGGCTTCTACGGAGCCACCAACGACAAGGTGATCACCAAAGCCGGCTTTTATTTGATCATCTTCTTTCCGACCTTCGTGCTTGTCATGAGCCTCCTGCAATGGCGTCTGGACAAGCGCAAACAGGCCCGCAAAGCGGCCCACACCGCGCGCATCGACGACGCCCGCTGGCGCGGCGGTTGGTAAACCGGCCCGACTGACTTGGCGATGACGAGCGAGCCTGACCCGACGTCTGGCTCGCAGCCTCTGGGCTCGGGCCTCCAGTCCCAGTCCGCCTCCAAGCCAGTCCTATACGAACGCCACGGCGCCGCTGCCGTCGTCAGCATCGACCGTCCCGAGCGGCGCAACGCCGTCGACGGAAGCACCGCCGAGGGCCTGCACTCGGCGCTCATGCGCTTCGAGGGCGAAGAGGACGCGCGCGCGATGGTGCTCACCGGCACGGGCGGAGTCGCCTTTTGCGCCGGAGCCGACCTCAAGGCGATCGAGACGCTCGGTGGACGGTTGCTATCGCCGGACGGGCCGATGGGTTTCACGCGGCTGACGCCCTCCAAGCCGACGATCGCGGCGATCTCCGGGTTCGCCCTTGCCGGTGGGCTGGAGCTGGCGTTGTGGTGCGATCTGCGGATCGCCACCGAGAGCTCGAAGCTCGGCTATCCCGAGCGGCGTTGGGGCGTGCCCCTGATCGACGGTGGGACACAGCGCCTGCCGCGCATCGTCGGGCTCGGGCGGGCGCTCGACCTGATCCTGACGGGACGCATCATCGACGCCGGCGAGGCCCATGCGATGGGGCTGCTCACCGAGGTGGTTCCCGATGGGACACACCTGGAGCGTGCTGTCGAGCTTGCCAACAACCTTGCTCGTTTTCCGCAGCGCACGATGCTCGCCGACCGGCAAGCCGCGATCGATGGCTTTGGCATGACGCTCGAGCAAGGGCTTGCGCTCGAGTCTCGCGCCGGGCCCGAGACCTACCTCGACGCTGTCAGCGGCGCGCGGCGCTTTGCCTCCGGCGAGGGGCGCGGCGGAGCCGGCGCCGGCGCATAGCACCGCAGGCGCGTGGGGATCACCTGTCGATTTACGAAACCGCACTGTCGCTAAACACCCCCCTTTTAGCGCACACCACTTTTTAAGACACACACCTCGCCACCACACCATCGCGCCGGCGGATAAGCCACCGTCTCCGGCGTAGCTGTCCCGTGTCAAGTAATTGAGACGGATTCTTTGGTTTTGGGTGTGGTTTCGGTGGTGTTTTCGGGGGTCGGGACTGCGGTGTAGCGGTCGATGGGCAGGGCAAACTGGAGCGCCTCGTGCGGGCGCCTGTGGTTGTAGACGTCGAGGTAGCCATCGACGTGCTCGGCGAGCGCTGGGCCGTCCTCGATCTCGTGTCGGTAGAGGTGCTCGTACTTGATCGACTCGTAGAAGCGCTCGATTACGCCGTTGGTCCCAGGCGATCGATGCCGCGTGCGAACGTGCGAGAGCTCGGGTCGCGAGGCGATGTAGCGCGCGAACCCGACGGCTCGGTAGCACGGCCCATTGTCAGAGACGACGATCACCGGCATCAGCGCACCCGTGTCGGGGCATGTGCAGTCTTCCAGCAGCGAGACGCCAAGCAGATCCTGGGCGGCGCTGCGGGCGTCCTCCAGGGCCGCGACGGCGTCCCGCCAGGTCTTCGTCGTGGTGACTGGGCAGCAGAGCACGAGCTTGGCGACGTAGTTAACGACACCGCTCATCTGCCAGGTCCCGCCGCCGGAGGTCTCGAGCTCTGAGAAGTCGGTCTGCCAGACGCGGTTGCGTCGCGTCGGCGGCTCCACGAACGCAGCCTTGCGTGTCTTCGCGAGCTCCCTGCGCTCGCGCGCTGATAGCCGACCGGCTGCAACAGTCCGCGCCGGGCGAGCGCGCGGCGCACGGTCGCCTGGGAGGCATGGAAGCCGTCCACGGCCAGCAGGGCGTGGATCTTGCGGTGCCCCCACGCGGGCCACTCCAGCGCGAGCTGCGCCGCGGGCTGCTCAATTTGATCGCGAACCGGTGCCGGCCATGGCCCTCGGGCCGGCAAGCCCTCCCTTGCCCTCCGGGCGTGGCGGTACCACGTCGCGCGTGGGATCGCGACGAGCTCGCAGAACCGGGTCACGCTGAGCCCGGCTTGCTGGCGCATCATCTCCAGCTCCTCGTGGCGAAACCCGCTACCCCGCCGCGCTTGAGGATCCGCAGCTCGACGTGCGCCTCACCCAGAGCATGCGTTAGATCAGCCAGCTCGTGCTCGAGCTGAGCCTCCCTCCCCGACGGAGCCGCGCGCGACCCGTTCTTCAGCGCGGCTACGCCGCCCTCTACGAACAGGTCGCGCCACTTCGCGACAGACGTCTCCGAAGCCGCATGACGACGAGCCGCCTCAGCAAGACTCATCTCTCCCCTGAGCACGCTCAGGACGATCTGCTGCTTCTTCTCCAGGCCGAACTTCGAGGGTCGTGCCATCCAGTCATCTCCTTGATCTCGGGCCAAAGCCAACACCCAACCAAAGACCGTCTCAGAAAGCTTGACTCAGGACACAGCCACCCTCATACCGGCGTAAGCCAAGCCCCGCGCAGTCGCAGCTACGACTATCCTCGACTGATCGAATCTAGGGAGAGCAAATGGCCTATTTCGTAACGGGAGCGACCGGTTTCATCGGGCGCCGACTGGTTGAGCGGCTGCTGGAGCGCAGGGGCAAGATCCATGTGCTCGTGCGCGAGGACTCGCTGGGGCGCCTGGACGAGCGGATCGAACACTGGGAACGAAGCTCCGACGCGACCGTGAGCAGGCGCGTGCATGCCGTCATTGGGGATTTGCGCCAGCCGTTGCTTGGGCTGACCGACGAGCAGGTCTCCGAGCTTGAAGGGACGATCGATCATCTCTTCCACCTGGCTGCCGTCTATGACATGACCGCGCCCCTGGAGCTCGATACAGCGGTTAACGTCGGCGGCACCAGCCACGCGGTGGAACTGGCTGGGGCGCTGCGGGTCGGGCGCCTGCACCACGTTTCCTCGATCGCGGTTGCCGGTGCATACAAAGGGGAGTTCTACGAGGACTACTTCGAAGAGGGGCAGCGGTTGCCCTCGCCCTATCACGCCACCAAGTTCGAGGCCGAGCGGATCGTGCGCGAGCAGGTGCATGTGCCTTGGCGTGTTTACCGGCCCGGGGTCGTCGTCGGCGACTCCAAGACCGGCGAGATGGACAAGATCGACGGTCCCTACTACTTCTTCAAGGCGATCCAGCGCATGCGCCAAGTTGTGCCGCAGTGGCTGCCGCTCGTCGGGCTGGATCTCGGCAAGACGAACGTCGTGCCTGTCGACTGGGTAGCCGGCGCGCTCGACCACATCGCCCACCGTCCGCACCTCGACGGGCGAGCCTTCCACCTGACATATCCGGGCGGTCAGCGGGTTGACGAGGTGATGAACGACATCGCATCGGCCGCTAACGCTCCTCGCTTTGCCGTGAGTATCGACAAGCGCGTACTCGACGTCGTGCCCACCACCCCGCTTTCGCTTTTGATGCGCATACCTCCGCTGCGCCAGGCGCGCAGACTGACACTTCGCGAGCTTGGCATACCCAAGGAGGTGCTCGAGCACATCGACCTGGTGCCCACGTTCAACACACGTCAGGCCGAACGGGCCCTGGCGGGCTCTGACTTCGAGCATCCGCCGGCGCTGCGCGAGTATGCCGTGCAGCTTTGGGACTACTGGGAGCGCGAGATGGACCCGAGCATCAGCCGCCGGCGCACGCTTGGCGAGGCGGTGCGCGACAAGCGCGTGCTGATCACCGGCGCCTCCTCCGGCATCGGCAGAGCGACGGCCGTGAAGGTTGCCGCCGCCGGCGGGATTCCCCTGCTGGTGGCTCGCAACGTGGAGAAGCTCGAGGAGGTTCGCGCGGAAATCGTCGCCACCGGCGGGCTTGCTTACGTGTATGCGGCAGACATCTCCGACATGGACGAGGTCGACCGGCTGATCGAGCGCGTCAAAGACGACCATCGCAACGTGGACATGCTCGTCAACAACGCCGGACGCTCGATTCGGCGCTCTATCTCCTTGAGCTACGAGCGCTTTCACGACTTCGAACGCACGATGCAGCTCAACTACTTCGGGGCGGTGAAGCTGATCATCGGGCTGCTTCCGCAGATGCGGGCGCGCGGTTTCGGGCACATCGTGAACATCTCCTCGATCGGCGTGCAGACAAACCCGCCGCGCTTCTCCGCCTATGTCGCCTCCAAGGCCGCGCTCGACGCGTTCACGCGTGTGGTCGCCTCCGAGGTGATCGGCGACGGCGTGACCTTCACCACGATTCACATGCCGCTCGTGCGCACGCCGATGATCGCTCCCACGAAACTTTATGATGCGTTTCCCACGATCACTCCGGAGCAGGCCGCGGACATGATCTGTGAGGCGCTGCGTACCCGGCCCAAGCACATGGGGACATCGCTCGGTACGTTCGGCGAGGTCCTCTATGCACTGTCGCCCGGCACCGTGGACCGCATTTTGCACCTCGCCTACCGCGTGTTCCCCGACTCGGCGGCCTCGCGCGGCGAGAAGGGGACCGACGAGCGGGCTTCGCTCGAGCAGCTGGCGATGGCGAACCTGATGCGAGGCGTTCATTGGTGAGAGCCGAGCTGGCGATCGAGGTCAGAGACCTGCACAAGCGCTACGGCGAGTTCGAGGCCGTCAGAGGCATCGACATCGAGGTACACCGCGGCGAGGTCTTCGGCCTGCTCGGACCCAACGGCGCCGGCAAGACCACCACGGTGGAGATCTTGGAGGGCTATCGCCAGCGCAGCGCCGGAGAGGTGTCGGTGCTCGGCCACGACCCGGCCGCACGCCGGCTCGCATTGCGCAAGCGCATCGGAATCGTCTTGCAGAGCAGCGGCATCTACAGCCACCTAACACCGCGCGAGGCGCTGCGCCACTGGGCCAGCTTCTACCCGCATCCCCGCGACGTCGAGGAGGTGCTGAGCTTGATGGGCCTGCATGAGAAGGCCGACGTGCGCACACGCAAGCTCTCCGGCGGCCAGCTGCGCAGGCTCGACTTCGCCTTGGCGCTCGTCGGCGACCCCGAGCTGATCTTCCTCGACGAGCCGACCACCGGCTTCGATCCCCAGGCACGGCGTGCCGCCTGGGAGACGATCCGCTCGCTGCGTTCGCTGGGCAAGACGATCCTGTTGACCACCCATTACCTGGACGAGGCGCAGGCGCTGGCCGATCGCGTAGCGATCGTCAAGGACGGTCGTGTGCTTGCCATCGGCCCGCCGCGCGAGCTTGGAGTGGGCGCGGCGCACTACACCGTCGCCTACCGCAACGCCTCCGGCGAGCTTGTGGAGGTGCAGACCGACGATCCGACGCGCACCCTGCACGAGCTCACCTCCGATGCGCTGGCGCGGGGGGAGCGCCTGGATGAGCTCAACGTGGGACGTCCCTCCTTGGAGGACGTCTACCTGGAGCTGACCGCCGATGCTTGATCTCTCTATGGGTGCGTGTCAGATGTGCTCAAAGACGCGATGCCCCCCGCGCGCGCGGGGGGCATCGCCAAATGCGACACCAATCTTCCATGCCTGACGCCGTCGCCCTCACCTGGCGCCAGTACCGGCTGGAGCGACACATGTTCTGGCGCAACCCGAGTGCCGCCTTCTTCAATTTCGCCCTGCCGCTGCTGTTTCTCGCCGCCGGGGGGGTCATCTTGCACGGCAAACAGCACGACCTCAACCTGCTGGTTCCCGCGATCGCCGGCATGAGCGTGATGTCGACCACGTTTACCGCACTGGCCTACAACATCGTGTTTCTGCGCGAGCGGGGTGTGCTCAAGCGCATTCGCGGCACGCCGCTGCCGACGATCTCCTACTTCGGCGGAGTGGCGGCCAATGCTGTCACGAACACGGCTATGCAGATCGCGATCATCACGGTCGCCGGCAAGCTGTTCTTTGGGATCGGCTGGCCGCTCGAGTGGCTCGAGCTGGTCGTGTTCGTGGTGGCCGGGGTCATCTGCTTTGCGGCCCTTGGCGTGGCCTTCGCCCACGTGATCCCGAACTTCGAGTCAACGGCGGCCTATGTCAATGCGGTCTTCCTGCCGGTCGTGTTTGTCTCGTTCTACGTGTTCGACAGCAAAAGCGCGCCGGCGTTCGTGCGCAACATCGCCGAAGCGCTGCCGCTGAAGCCGCTGATCGATGGTCTCTCTGCCGCGATGGTGACCGGCAAGGGCCTCGGCGACAACCTGTCCGCGCTCGCTGTGATCGCGCTGTGGGGCGTGTTCGGTGTTTACTTCGCGGTGCGCGGTTTCTCTTGGGAGCAGTCACGCGACTGAAGGCACGACACACCTTTCTCTGGTGTGACAACCAAAAATGCAGGAGGGAAACGCGATGAAGCAGCTCGCCGAGGACGTCTACATGTTGAAGGGTTTCCCGCCGAACGCGATCAACGTGTATGTAGCGGGCGACGTATTGATCGACTCGGCCACACGCCAGGCCGAGAAGCGCATCTTCAAGCAGATCGCCGGTCGGAAGTTGACGGCGCACGCGCTCACGCACGTGCACCCCGACCACCAGGGCTGCAGCCACGTCGTCTGCGAGCGGCTGGGCATCCCATTGTGGGTGGGCCAGGACGACGTGCCGGCAATGGAGACCTCCGGGAGCGTCGTCGGCAAGAAGGCGCCCGCTGTGATGAAGCGCATCCAGGAACGCTATTGGGTGGGTCCTCCTCACCCCGTCTCTCGCGCGCTGCGCGAGGGCGATGAGGTGGCCGGGTTCGTCGTGCTCGACACTCCTGGGCACACACGCGGTGAGGTGTCCTTTTGGCGCGAGTCCGACCGTGTGCTGATCCTTGGCGACGTGCTCAACAACATGAACCTGATGACCGGCATACCCGGCCTGCACGAGCCGCCGGCGCTGTTCAACGTCGACTCCGTGCGCAACCGAGCCTCGATTCGCAGGGTAGCTGCGCTGCGTCCCGCGCTCGCGCTATTCGGCCACGGTGCGCCCCTGCGCGACCCGGACAAGCTTGCGGACTTCGCGGCCCAACTTCCGGCGTGAGCGAGAGCATCTTCGTCGGCGACGGCGACCTTTTCGCGCCGACCGAGCACGCGCGCGGGCCCTGGGACCCGAATGCGTTGCACGGCGGCGCGCCTGCCGCGCTGATTACCGCGGCGTTCGAGCGGATCGAGCCGGGCACGGAGCTGCGGTTCGCGCGCCTGTCGTTTGAATTCCTGCGCCCGGTGCCGATGGCACCGCTGAAGTTGAGCACGCGTGTCTCACGACCCGGACGGCGTGTGCAGGCGCTCGAGGCGGAGCTGAGCGCCGAGGGCGTGACGGTGTGTCGCGCCAGCGCTCTGCGTCTCGTGCCGACGCCTGAAGAGTTGCCGGAGCTGGCGCTGGCGCAGGTCGAGGCGGCGCGTCCGCGCGCGATTGCACCCGCATCCGACGGGGAGCAAGTGCACTTCGCGCTCGACGACTCGGAACGCAAGAGCTTCGCCGCGACCGCGATGGAGATGCGCTTCCTACGCGGCAAGCCGCTGGTCGGTGGTTTGCCCGAGCACGACACGCCTGACCAACCCGGGTCCCCGGGACGGGAGGTCTCCGGCGCTGACCCTTCAGAGCAAGGCGCGGCCAAGCACGAGCCCAGCGGTGCGGCGACAGTTTGGATGCGCTTGCGCCATCCCCTGTTGCCGGACGAGCCGCTCAGCTCGCTGGCACGCGTCGCCGCCACCTCGGACTTCGGCAACGGCGTGGCGACGGTGCTGCCGTTCGACAAGTACCTGTTCATCAACGCCGACCTGACGATCACGTTCGACCGTTCGCCCGGAGGCGAGTGGATCGCACTGGATGCCCGCACATTGCTGCATCCCGATGGGATCGGTTGGTCTGAGAGCGTGCTGCATGACGAGCTCGGCCCGCTTGGGCGGGCAACGCAGGCGCTTGTCGTGCAGCGCCGCTAACCGCCGGATGGAGAGGCGATCTCGAACTCGGGCAGGTTGTTGCCCTCTTCCAGCTCGGCCAGCTCGCCCTCGCGCTCCTGTAGGTAGGCGCGCAACGCCTTCTCCAGGCCCTTGCCACGACGAAAGCCATCGAACATCTCGTGTACCGGCAGCTCGGGATCGTCGAGCCGGCTGACGATGCCCTTCAGCTCCTCATAGCCCTGCTCGAAGGTGATCTGCTCGGGTCCTCTCCGAGCGGCGCGCAGCTCCTGCTCGCCGGTCGGCTCGAACATGATCGCCTGCGACTGTGCGGCGTCGCTCATGGGTGCTCTCCTCGTTTGATTTCGGTGATCGTGGCGCCGGCCTCGCCGTCGGCGAAGCTCAACAGAAGCTCCTCTGCCGGATGCAGCTCGGTAACGCTCTTGACGGGTACGCCGCCCGCGTCGGTGGCCATCACCCATCCGCGGCGACGAAAATCCTTCGCCTCGATGATCGCGCCGAGGGCCGCCACGCGTTCTGCTTGACGTGCGAGCAGGCGCTCGGCGGCGGGACCCAGCCTGCTCGCCTCGCGATCGACGGCCTGGCGCTGGGTGATCACACGCCGGCGCAGTTCGCGGATCGCTTCGGCTGAGCGGCGATCCAGGGCGGCGATCAGATCCAGACGCTTGCGCGTGACGCGCGCGCGCGAGCTGTGCAGCAGCTCCCCCATCCGCTCCACCATCGCGCGTGGACGATCGAATACGCGCGCGAGCGCCGTGCGCTGGCGATCCAGATCCTCCAGTAGCTCGACGGCCGAATGGCGTATCGCAAGCTCAGCCGCCTTCGCCGGAACGGGCGCGTAGGCCGCCGCCACGCGATCGCAGTTGGGGCGGTCCTTGGTGTGGCCGATGCTCGTTATCACCGGCACCGCGCAGGCGAAGATCGCCCGGCAGAGACGCTCGTCGTCGAAGGCCAGCAGGTCGGCGGTCGAGCCGCCGCCGCGAGCGAGGACGATCGTGTTGACGCCCGCGACGGCCTGCAGGCGTCCGAGCGCGTCGATCACCGAGCCAACCGCGTGCACGCCCTGCACAGAGGCGGCGCAGAAAACGACGTCCTGTGGCGGAAAGCGCCGGCGCAGTGCCTGGATCACGTCGATGTTCGCGTCGTTTCGCGCGGCGATCACGCCGACGCGTCGTGGGAACGCGAGCAGCAGCTTGCGCCTGTCGGGGTCGCACAGCCCATCGGCTCGCAGGCGCTCGAGCGTCTCGGCGCGACGGCGCAGCAGCTCGCCCTCGCCCGTCGGGCGAACGCGGTTGACGATCAGCTTGGTGGCGCCGCGAGGCGCGTAGAAGTCCACACGCTCGTAGTGCGCTTGAACCAAATCGCCCTGGGCCGGCAGCGGCGAGCAGCGCGCGACGCGCCCCTTCCAGATGCACGCGTCCAGGCTCGCGGACTCGTCGGCCAGCGTCAGATAGACGTGACCTGAGGAACGGTGCACGCTGATCTGCGTGACCTCCCCCTCGATCCAGCCGTCGCCCAATGCGCGCAGCGCACCAGCGATGCGACCAGCGACCCGCGCAACGGGCAGGGCACTGTCGATCTGCGTGTCGGTCGCGCCATCCACAGCCTCCGAACGTTAAACGCTGATGCGGCGCGAACTCCAGTCTTCAGGCGGACATGCCGGGGAACGGATCGGCGAGCGACGCCAGCACGTGATCCGGGTTGGCAGCCTCCAGTTCCGTGACGTCATAGCGTCCGCTCGCCACCCCGACCGACACCGCACCCACTCCCTCGGCGGCGGCGACGTCAAGCGGCGTGTCGCCGACCACGAACACATGGCTGAGATCGAGCGCATGGCCGAGCAGCTGCTCTCCACGCTCCACCGCCGCGCGCGTGAGCGCGACGCGGTCCTCGGAATCCGAGCCGTAGCCACCGACGAGAAAGAAATGGTTCAACTGGCCGCGCCCGAGCTTCGCGTGAGCCACAGCTTCCAGTCCACCCGTCGTCAACCCGAGGGCGATGCCGGCGTCGGTGAGCTCTTCAAGCAGGCTCTGCACACCGTCGAGCACGCGATAGTCCTCCGAGGAGGCCACGAAATCCGGCAGCACCGCTTGATAGCTGGCCATCAGCCGCGTGAGCTCAGCGCTCGTCGGTTCGCGCTCCATTACCTGCTTGAACGTGGCACGCCCAATCGCAGGATCGGTCATCCCAGCAGTCGAGTGTTCGGCGATATCGACCTTTGTTTCGAACTGGCGCTCAAACGCCCACGCCCAGCTGCGCGCGCCGGCGCCGCCCGTGTCGATCAGAGTGCCGTCGATGTCGAACAGGATCAGCTTCGCCTGGCTCATCCGCTCATTCTCCTACCTCGAGGGGCGTCTGCCGGCTGCGAACACTATGCGGCAGACCTTCGTGCTCCTCCAAGCAGCCCCATGATGTAGTTGCGTGTGCAAGCATCGTGTTATAACTGTATCTTGAGCGGCCATCCACTTGCACGGGCGCGCATCCATCGTCGCGTCTGGCCGCCACCGAAAATCCCATAAAGGAGCTCCAATGTCCGACACCACCACCGCCACTTCGCCTGCCGGCACCACACCGCTACCAGCCGGTACATGGAAAGTCGATCCGGTCCACTCGAGCGTCGAGTTTCACGTCAAGCATCTCGGCATCGCAACCGTCAAGGGGCAGTTCAAAACATTCGAGGGAACACTCGAGGTCAGCGACACCGGCGCTCGCGCATACGGAACCGTCGAGGTCGCAAGCGTCGACACGCGTGAGCCCCAGCGCGACGAGCATCTGCGCTCCGCAGACTTCTTCGAGGTCGAGAGCTTTCCGCAGATCACCTTCGAGTCGACCGCAATCCGCCCGCTCGGAGACGACGAGTTCGAGATCGACGCCGACCTGACGATTCACGGTGTCACAAACAGCGTCACGTTGAAGGCCGAGTTCGAGGGCGCCGAGACCGACCCACAGGGCAACGACCGCGTCGGCGTGTCAGCCAGCACCCAGATCAGCCGCGGGGACTACGGCATGAAGTTCAACGCCGCGCTCGGGTCGGGCAATGTGGTGGTCAGCGACAAGGTCAAGATCCTTGTGGATGTGTCAGCGGTGAAGCAGGCGTAAATCAGCGAATCACGACGTCGCCCAACGCCTCGTCCACCGCGGCGAGCGTTGAGGCGTCGAGCGTTATGCCTGAGGCAGACGCGTTCGCGCGCACCTGCTCGGGTCTGCTGGCACCCACGATCGCCGAGGCGAGATTCGGTTGGCGCAATACCCAGGCGAGCGCCAGCTGGGGCATCGTCAAGCCGGCCTCCTCGGCAACCGGCCGCAGACGCTGCACCGCTTCGAGCACCGGGTCCTGCATCAGCTGGCCGATGAAGTCGCTCATGCTGTCGCTGGCGGCTCGCGAGTCTGCGGGCGGCTGCTCGCCGGGACGGTACTTGCCGGTGAGCACTCCCTGACCCAGCGGCGACCACACGATCTGTGAGATGTCCTCGCGTTCGCACAACGGGATCACCTCTGCCTCGGGCGCGCGCCACAGCATCGAGTACTGGGGCTGACTCGACACCCATTTCGCCACACCGGGCAGCGCGAGCGACTCCTCGATCTTCTCGACCGGCCACTCGCTGAAGCCGATGTGACGGGCCTTGCCGGCCTCGACCACTTCGGTGAGCGCCTGCATCGTCTCCTCAAGCGGCGTGTCCTCGTCGTAGCGATGGCACTGGTAGAGGTTGACGTAGTCGGTCCGCAAGCGCTCCAGGGAAGCGTCGATCTGCTTGTGGATCTGTGCCGCCGACAGGCCTCTATCGGTATCGGACATCTGGAAGTAGACCTTCGTCGCGAGCACGTAGGAGGAGCGGTCATAGCCTGGCAGCACCTCGCCGAGCAACGACTCGGCCGCACCACGTCCGTAGACGTTGGCGGTGTCGATGAAGTTGATGCCCTCTTCGAACGCCGCCTTGACGCATGCCTCGGCCTGCTCGCGTCCCACTCCGCCGGAGTAGGTCAACCAGGAGCCGAGGCTGATCTCCGAGACGTCGATGCCGCTGGAGCCGAGCTTGCGATATTTCATGCAAAGCAGACTACCCCGTAAGGCAAGACTCAAGCAGCGACGAGCACGCCTATATATATCCTTGGCACTGCGGGTTTCGACAATTCCCGGAAACGTCTTGGTGCGCGCGACTTGGCGGCTCTACCGTCGCCGGCCCGAGGCAAAGCTCTGAATGGGCGGGGCGACAGCGCGCATGTCCGCTCCCATCTCGGCGCCCTCCTGCTCATCCTCCGGCGTCGGACGATCGGCGCCCGGGAGCCGGCTCACGCGCGCTGCACCACCCGCCCTCTCGGCCCCTCCCTCGGTCGCCACAAGGAAGCGCTCCAGCGCCGCCAGCTCGGAGACGATCACGTTGAGCACACCTGAGGAGGAGCGCTCCAAACGACCGCGTGCCAGCAGCAAAGGCTCGGCGCGAGCAAGCGCACGGTGGCGCTCGTACACGGCGCCCGACACCACCAGGTTGACGGTGCCCCACTCGTCCTCGAACAATAGGAACATTGTCCCCTTGGCCGTTCCAGGTCGCTGACGGGCGATCGTCATGCCGGCCACCGCCACCGAGCAGCCGTGCGGCAGGCGAGACAGCTGGGCGCTCGTGGCCAGCATCGGTATGGACAGGCGCGGGCGCAGGACGGCCATCACGTGGTCCTCGACCGTCACCCCGCTCGTGGCGTAGTCGGCGAGCACCTTTTGCCAGCGGTCGAGCGGTCGCAGGTGGGGCGCTCGCGGTAGCTCAATCGGCAAAGCGAGCTGAACCGCATCGCCGACGGATTCTCCAGGAGAGGCGATTCCCAACTGCCACAGGGCAGCGCGTCGACGTGCGTTCAGCCGATCCTCATCGGCATCTCCCGTCGAGCGGCCTGTCGATGATTCTGTCGCGCCCACATCCACAAGACCGTCGCAAGCGCCAGCCCAGGCCAGTTGCTCAAGCGTGGCGCGACGCGTCGCCGCTCGGGCGGCAAGCTCGCCCAGGTCGCGAAACCTACCGCCGCGTTCGCGCTCGGCGACGAGCTCTCCTACCTCATCCGCAAGGACGCCTTTGACATAGCCCAAGCCGAGCCTCACCGCCCCTTTCTCGACCCTGCACTGCACGCCCGAGGCGTTCACGTCGAGTCCTAAAACCACTATCCCCCGCCGCTGTGCCTCATGCACAAGGCTGTCGGGAGCATAGAAACCCATCGGCTGCTCGTTCAAGAGCGCACACAGGAACTCAGAGGGGTAATGGACACGCAGCCATGTCGACTGGTAAGCCAGCAGGCCGAAGGCGGCGGCGTGAGCCTTGGGGAAGCCGAAGCCCGCAAAGCCCGCGACCATCTCCCATACGCGCTCCGCCGTCTGCGCATCGGCATCCACATGGCGCATCGCGCCATCGACGAAGCGCTTGCGGTGACTGTTCATCGCCTCCTCGGAGCGCTTGCGGCTCATCGCGCGGCGCAGTCCTTCGGCCTCGCCCGGCGAGAAGCCGGCGAACACCTCCGCCACCTGCATCACCTGGTCCTGGAAGATGATCGTGCCGAGTGTGGCCTCGAGTACCGGTTGAAGCGAAGGATGCTCATAGGGGATTTCGTAATCGGGGTTCTCGCGCAGGCGCCCACGACGCTCGATGTAGGGGTTGATCGCCCCGCCCTGGATCGGTCCGGGGCGCACGATTGCCACCTGCACGGTCAGGTCGTCAAGGTTCCTCGGCAAGGTGCGCCGCAGCGACTGCATCTGGGCACGACTCTCGATCTGAAAGACGCCAACCGTGTCTGCCTCGCGGATCGCGTTGAACGTGTTGGGATCGTCGAACCGTATACGCGAAAGGTCCACACGGTTGCCACGCGTGCTCTCGATCAGATCGACGCAGCGTTCCACCGCCGAGAGCATCCCGAGCCCGAGCAGATCGATCTTCAGGAAGCCCGCATCCGCACATGAGTCCTTGTCCCACTGGACCATCTGCCTGCCTTCCATTGCCGATGGAACCACCGGACAGCAGTCGATCAAAGGCCTCGTCGACACCACCATCCCCCCGGAGTGCTGAGAGAGGTGGCGAGGTAGCCGGTATGCCTCCTCCACCAGTCGCGCAAGCCAGCGCCAGCGCATGGAGCACGCCTCGACGGGAACGTCGTGCTTCACATCGCCCCTGCCATCGGCCGCGCGTGCCATACGCTCGGTCTCTCCCGCAGGCAAACCAAGAACCTTGCCCAGCTCGCGGATCGCTCCCCGTGCACGAAACGTCGGAAAGGCCGCCACCAGCGCGGCGCGCTCATGGCCGTAGCGCTCGTGCACACGCGGGATCAAGATCTCGCGGATATCGCGTGGGAAGTCGAGATCGATATCCGGCAGCCCGTGCAGATCCTCGTGCAGGAAGCGTCCCAGCAACAGCCCGTTCTCGATCGGGTCGATGTGCGAGAGACCTGTCAGATAGCACACGATCGAAGACACCGATGAGCCGCGCCCGCGCCCTGGGGCTAGCAGCGCACGCGGCGTGTCGCGGCCCCGCACCTGCACCGCCACTTCGCGCGCAAGCTCGAGCATGTCGTGGTGAAGCAGGAAGAAGCCAGCCAGGCCGAGGCGGTCGATCACACGCAGCTCCTCACCCAGGCGCGCCTGCGCCTCCGCGCGAACAACACACCCCTCGTAGCGATCCTCCAGGCGCGCCCAGCACAACTCAGCCAGCCGTCGCGGGGCACTCTCATCCTCGGAACCCGGGTAGCTGTAGCCGAGGTCCTTCGTCAGGTCGAAGCCCAACTGCTCAGCTAGATGCAGCGTCTCGTGCACCGCCTCGGGATGGTCTGCAAAGCGAGCGGCCATCGCCTGCGGCGAGCTCATTGCATGGGTGTGATTACCTCGCCGCAATGGCTCGGAGGCATCGAGCGTCATATGGTTGCGCAACGCCACAAAGGCGTCCTGTAGCTCGGCGCGTGAGCGGGTGTGGGCGTGCACGTTGCCGGTGGCCACACACTTCACGCCCAGCTCGCGGGCGAGCGCCGCGAGCGCCCGGTTGCGGGCGCGGTCGTGGCGAGCGTAGGGACGCTGTAGCTCAACCCACAGCCCCTGCGGCCCGAATGCGTCGAGCAGCCGACGTACCGTCGAGCGTTCGTGCACGCCACGCTCGGCACAGCCCGTCAGGCACACGAGCCCTTCGGCGTGATCGAGCACCGTCTGGAGCGCTATCGAAGGCTCTGTGCGCTCGCGCCCGCTGCCCTCGCGCGTGCCGGCATGGGCATGGGTGAGTATCCGGCACAGGTTGCGCCACCCGCGTGCATCGCGCACCAGCAGGGTCAGGTGGCGGATTTGATTGGGGGATCTGAAGGGCGTGCCTTGCTGAGCACGATCCGGTTTGTGATCACACGCCGCGCCACCGCTATGGGCTTCCGGCTTCTGGGGCACGGTCACGTCCACCTCGGCGCCGTGGATCGCCCGCACACCCGCGTCTTTGGCAACCTGAGCCAGCTCCATCGAGCCGGACACCGAGTTGTGGTCTGTGAGCGCCAACGCGGTGTGCCCAAGCTCCGCCGCGCTATAGGCAAGCTCATCCGGCAACGACACGCCGTCCAGGAACGAGTAGGCCGAGTGGCAGTGCAGCTCGACATATGGCGGCGTGCCGAGCGAAGGAGATTGAACCTGGATGGCCATTCACGATCCCTGGGTGAACCAACCGCCGACGCACAGGTCGTGGAACACGACCAGGTTGCGTCCACGAACACTCACTAGCTCCCAGTAGCGGCGGCGCAGCGGATGCTCAGTCCACCAGCGGTCCTCCACCAGCCACGACTCACGCACCATCTCGATTCGCTCGCCGTTGACCTGACTAGGGGTTCCATCGTGCGCGCGGACTCGGGCCGCACGCGGCAGGTTCAGGGCGCGCGGAGTGCTCATCCTCGCCTGCGATCGAGATGCTGCTCGCGAACGGCTGGCGCGCTGCGAAGTTTCATCCCGGAAGCGGTGTGAGCACGACCCGGCGCTCGGGTACGCGCGAGTCGGGGTCTATACATACAGCGCGCAAAGCGGCGTCGTGACCCGCCACGGTGCGCACCTGATTGACCGCCTCCCCCAGACGTACAAGCCGTGCCTGCTTGTCCTGCTCGAGCAATGAGCGCTGATCGCCTCCCCCGGGACCGAAGCGCTCCACGCCGAGACGCAGCGACTCGGCGGGCGCCGGCAGCAATGGCAGACGCAGCGACAGAGCGAGGCCCATGCGCTTTGCGTCGCCGAGCGCCTGACGGAACACGACCCGCTCGCGCCAGGTCCCGCCGCCCACGAGCCGTGCTGAGAGCACAACCGCACGCACGGTCCTGCCGCGACGCTCTGGACGCGCGAGCAAGCGATCGACAAGCACCCCCAGCACGCGTTCCAGCATCGGCCCACTACCGGCATCCCCGACCTCCAAAGACTCCTCCAAGGACTCCTCCACTCCCCGGGGCACAAGCGGACTGTCCTCGCCGCCAGCCAAACGGTAAGCGAGTGTGCCCGACTCGCCGAAGCGGTCAGCCAAAGCATCGCGACCAAGCTTTCGAAGCTCTCCAAGTGTGCGTACACCGAGACGCTGGAGCGGATCCACCAAGGCAGCCGTGTCCTCGCGAAAGCCGAGCAAGTCAACAGGCAGGGCAGCCAGATAGCTCGGCGCCGCTTGCGTTTGCACGATCTTGGTGCGGCGCGCACTGGTGCCAAGCGCAGCGGCCATCGCGCAGAAGCGTGTCGGGCCCACCCCGATCCTCACCAGTCGGATAAGCGCGCGGCGCGCGGCTGAGATCGTGTGGGTATCCGAGCCATGCAGACCCCGCAGCCCATCCGCCTCGAAATAGGCGAGCCCCTCGCGGGCTGGCTCCACCGCCGCGCCAATCCCTTCCAGAGCATGCACAACCCTCTCCCACGCCTCGGCCACAGCCAACGGATCGGCCGGCACGAGCTCGAGCTCCGGGCAGCGCGCAAGTGCCTCGCCGAGGGCCATGTCTGCGCTCACCCCAAACGCCTCAGCGGCTCCCGACACTTCCCCCAAGCGCAGCTCCGCACCGGCCATCGGGGCGAGCGCAAGCGCTCTGCCCGCTAGTGCCTGGGTCCCGCCGGCGGCGACCGTCAGCGCGAAGCGAGAGATGTGGACGCATATGACCATATGCGAACATATGTTCGCATATGGCTAGGCGCCCGCCACAGACAGTTGGCTCAGTCCATTCCCAGCGGACCGCTTGCCGACCCGCTGAGGAACTGCCGCACAAACGGGTTCTCCGAGGAGAACATCCGCTCTGCATCGCCTGCTTCAACGATCCGCCCGCGCCACAGCAGCGCGATGTATTCGCCGATCTGGCGCGCCGAGGCGATGTTGTGGGTGACGACGATATAGGTGCCGCGGTGGAGCTCGTGCATCTCCTGGATCAGTTCGCACAAGAGCGCGGTGCGCACCGGGTCGAGGCCCGAGTCGGGCTCGTCGAAGATCACGATGTCCGGTTCGGTCACGAGCGCGCGCGCGAAGCCGGCGCGCTTGCGCATTCCACCGGAGAGCTGCGAAGGCGAGTCGTCCATCGCATCGGCGAGACCAACGTCGGCCAGACGCTGACGCACTCGCTCGCCGATCTGGCCTTCGGACATGTCGGTGTGCTGACGCAAGGGAAAGGCCACGTTGTCGAACACCGACATCGAGCCGAACAGGGCGCCGTCCTGGAAGAGCACGCCGATCCTGCGGCGAAGTTCCAGTAGCTTTGGCATCGTCAGCGTCGGAACTGAGTTGCCGAGCACCTGGACGTCTCCCGAGTCGGGGAACATCAGCCCGATCAGGTGCTTGATGAGCACGCTCTTGCCGGTACCCGAGGGACCGAGCACGACTGTGATCATGTCATCGGGGATCGCGACGTTCAGGCCGTTGAGGACCGGAATGCCCGCCAGGCGCTTGACCACATCGAAGCAGCGGATCGACCACTCGCGGTCGGTTGCCTCCCCGGCGAGGTCGAGGTCGCCGGCCCCAGAGTGGTACTGGAACTCCTCGCCGTCCCCTACGACGCCAAAGGCCGCGTCGGAGCCAACAGCTCCTCCGCTCTCCTCGTGAATGCTCCCCTCGCTCTCCACTGCACAGATAGTAGTGGTCAGCAAGGACTCAGGTCAACCCACGCACAACAGCCAACGTACAACAGCGGCCGCGCGCCGGCCGGTACCGGCCCATACACATCGCCTTGACATGCGAAGGCCATTGGGTCTACTATCGGTGCTGGGAGGTAAGGAGATGTTTCACGATAGGCACTCCGCCGCGGAGTCCGAGGCAGTTCCGGATACCTCCGCGGAAGCGCAGCTCGCGGTCGTGACGCACAGCGGGACGGACCCGCGCAGGCGCCTGCTCGACGCGATGGTCGAGACAGTCGCGCTGCGCGGCTATGACCGCACCACCGTAAGCCGTGTGCTGTCGAGCGCGGGCCTCGAGGAGGCGACGTTCAGCGAGCATTTCTACGACAAGCACGATTGCTTCATGCAGGCCGCAGACGACCTGCTGGGTCGTGTAGAACGAGACGCGCTCGCGCAGTTCCAACGAGCGGCGCCGTGGGCTGAGCGTGTGCGACTGGCACTCCAGAGCCTGCTCTGTGCGCTCGCCCGTAATCCGGCTGGAGCGCGTGTTGCGCTTGTAGAGATGCTCAGCGCTGGCCCGGAGGCCTGCGAGCGCCAGCGCTCTGTGCTTGCCCTGTTTGCGGCTCTGATCGAGGAGGGCCGCTTGCAATCGGCGGATACCTCTGCACTGCCCGCCCAGACCTCCGAGGCGATCGTCGGCGGGATCGCCTCGATCGTGCAGCGCCGCATCCTGCAGGGGGACACCCTGGGGCTCCCGGAGCTGCACGCCGATCTCACCTACTTCGCGCTCCTTCCATATCTCGATCACGAGCGTGCACTGAGCGTCGCTCGAGTCTCCTCGCCCTGAACCTCTTCAGGGGCCTCAAGCCCCGCTGTCTTCCGAGCGCTTAGATCCGACTGAAAGCCCAGTCAAGCCACCAGCAGTGGCCGAACGACAGCCGTCTACTTCGACGGCGTGGCGTGCGGGAACTGGCTTGTCTGCCCGTTGAATGTGAAGGGTCCTTGCTGGTTGCAGGCAGGTGCCCCAATGACATTGGTCTGGTTTTCCGGATTGTTGGCAACCGGCGAGTAGAGGGCATGGTTTTCGGTTGGATGACCATTCTTCCTGCTGCCCGGCACCAGACCCACGAGCTGTTCGAGGATTTCTTCGCTGAGCGTGCCCAGTGGCGGCCCACTCAGGGAGGGAGCGGAGTTAGCACAGGAAGCGCTGCTGAACACCTGCAGGCCGGTGGCAAGCGAGTTGAAAGCGCCAGGCTGCGGATAGGCATTGGCGCGGTTGGTGCCGATCCGCTGCTGGTAGACGCCGAGGCCTTCGGGCGTCATCACCTGCATCACCTTCAGGAAATGCTGTTGAGGACCTCCGGGAAGGTTCGTGTTTTTGCTGTGAGTCTGAGTCGAAGCCGCCCCGTTGGCAAACAGCGCCTGCAGCTCTGGTACGTACTGGCTCGCATACTGGAAGAAGGGATTGAAGTTGTGTAGCACCGGGCTCAATGCAGCGAGCATCGGCACGGTCAGTTCGGTCACCTTTTTGACGTCTGGCAGGCCTGTCTTGGCAGCCTTGGCCAGTGGGCCGAGGTTGGTGAGCAGGGCGTTGAATGGCGGCGTGAAGGGCTTGACAGCCTCCAGCAGCGGCGTCAGTTTTTCCTCGAAGGGGCGTATCGCGTTGTAAAGCGGAACGGTGTTGGTCGCGAAAGCGTCGAGGCTACGCAGCGCCGTCTGGGAATTACGCTCGAATGCCGGCAGCAGGCGCCAGGTTTCGGCAAACTCATTGCTGGCTGCGGCGAACGCGTGGAAGGCGCGCTCGCCGTTTGATGTCAAGCTGCGGAACTGTCCCTCGCGCGCAGTCAGGGCGTCGAATACGACACCCGTGTTGTGGATACTTGCCGTCAGCGCTCCCTCCTGGGAGTTGGCGACGGTGACGAGCTTGTTGGCGTCTTCCACGAACGGTTGGATGGTCGCGAAAGACGAGTTGATCTCTTCGCCGCGACCTCCGAGGCCTTCGGCCAGCGACTGCATCCACACCTGGAAAGCCTCACGCGTCTGTGGGTTGAACGCCGAGAGGATGTCGTCGAGCGTAACCGACGGTTCGACCTGAGCCTCGGGCAGTTCCCCGCCGTCCGGTAGCGAATGGGAGTCGGTGCCCTCGGGCTTGAGTTGCACGTAGGTCTCTCCGAGTAGCGTCTTCTGGCGCAGGATGGCGCTCATGTTGGCGGGGATGGGCGCGTATTTGCTGGCGATTTCTAGCTGTGCGTGCGCCAAGCCATCCTTGTTGTACTTGAGGCTGATCACGTGACCGACGTTGACGCCGCTGATGCGCACGTCGGACTGTTCGGCGAGCGCCAGTGTGCGCTGGAAGGCGATCGTGAAGCGATAGCCCTTCGGCTTGAGTGGCACAGGGCCGCCAAATGACTCCCACAGGAACAGCAGCAGACCAAAGCAGCTCAATGCGAACAGCACGATCACGAGGATGTTGGCAAGTGTGGGGGCGCGCTTCTGCATCTCAGCGACCTCTCTCGCTCGACGCCAAACGCGCAAAGGCACTGTGTTGGGAGCCCAGCAGATTCATGGTGAAGCCCTTACTTGAACCGGAATGCGCTTTGACACGTGCAGCCGCTGCCGTGCTAACCGGCGCCTTCAAGCCCTGGGCAACGCATTCTGCTTCCGTCGGCGGGTTGAACAGAGCCACGAGCAACTTCACCGTCGTATTCACTTCGCCGGCTCCCTGGAGCAGCGTCAGAAGTTCGCAGTTCAGATAGGCGACCGTGCGCCCGACCGGGCCATGAGCATCGGCTGTGCTGAGCACGCTGTTGAGGTCATGGGTGCCCCAGTCGAGGAAGAACAGGAAACCCCCCTGGTTGGGCCCGGGGTTGTAGGCAAACTCGTTGAAGAGTTCGTTGAATACCGAGAAGCTCTTTTCCAGCCCCGGGAAAGCTTCGCTGAGTTCCTCAAGCGAAGGATTGAGCTGGTTGATGACCGGCAGGATCTCCCGCGCCTCGGGACGGATCTCGTTCTTGATGATCGGCGTGCTCTGCTTGAACAGCGAACGCGTGGCTTCCTGGGCTGGCGCGAGCGATTCGGCGAATGGCTGGAGCTTGGTCAAGGTCGAGCCGGTCACTGCAGCGGCCCTCGCCAGCTTGCCCAGGCCGCTCTTGGTCTTGGTAAGCGTGCTCGGCAGCAGATGCAGCGTCTGCTGGAAGCTTTGGTCCTCCTCAGCGAACACCTTGAAGACGGCGTTGGCGGCGTCGATCGCCTGTGAGATTTCGGTGTCCTTGTTGCCGAGCGCGCTGACGAACAGCTGGAAATTGTGGATCGCGTGTTCGATGTTCTTGTGACGCAGCTTCAGCTGTGCGGTGATCTTGCGCGAGTAGAGCGAGATCGGGTCGAAGCGCTTGAAGGTGGCAGAGAGGTTCTCGGAGTTGCCCTTCAGACCTTCGCCCGCACCGTCGATCAGCTCCTGCAGGTAGTCGCGTGTTTCGCCGTCGAGCGCGGCGAGGAATTCCTCGAAGTTCACGTCTGGGGCGGTCTGCGACTGTGGAATCGTGTAGCCGCTGGGAATGTGACCGGCGCTGGGAGTACCCGGGTCTACCTCGACGGTCATGTCCTTCAGCTGCGTCTTGGGGCGCAGCAGCATCGTGGCGTTGCGGTAGATGTAGTGCGCGTACTTGGGCGTGATGTTCATCGTCACGAGCGCGCTGCCTTCGTTGGCCTGAACGCTTGCGATTTCGCCGATCTTGGCCCCGGCGATCGTGACCGACTGGCCCTGCCCCGGCGTCACCGCCTGAGCCGTGCGGAACTCAGCCTTGAGCGTTACGTATTCCTTCCCTATGACAGGTACCCATCCCGGCAGCGAGAGGCGCTCGTTGGAGAGAATGTAGCCGCCCACGAACAACGCGAACACGACCATCGCAAGGATCGAGATAAAGGCGGTACGGTAGCGCGCGATCTGATCGCCCAGACCGCGCTCTCCATGATGCTCGGACTCGGGGGTCACGGTTCGCTCCCGTCTGCTGGACCGTGAGCCAAAGGCCCGTTGATGTTCTGCGCTGTCTGCGTGTAGCAGGGCACCAGCGGCTTGTAGGGCGGCTCGGTCGCTGGGAACGCCGGGCTCGTCCCAAGCGGAGCCTGCGAGGTGTGGGCCAACAAGCGCAGGCCTTTGCCACTCGAGGCGCCGACTACGCTAGCCGGCGCCGAGCGCAGCGTGTTGTTGCCGGTCTCGATCATGAACCGGCCTGTCTGCCCGTTGCCGTCAAAGCTTTGCGCGATGCCCGCAACGCCCACCATCGCATACCAGAATTCCTTGTTGACTTCCTCGCCGGAGGTACTCGAGCCGTCCTGCAGCTTGGTGGTAGCCGCCGGGTAGAAGATCGTGCTCAGGCACTTGGAGAATAGGTCGGTCTGTTTGAAGAAAGCGGGCTGTGTCACGACCAGCCCCGCGAGCGTCGGGGCCGCTTCGCGCAGACCCTTGGCGACGCCACCGATCTCCGTCGGGGCAAGTGAGGCTTGTGTCTGTTCGATCCACGGGAAAGCCGCCTCGATCGTCGAGGGAACCTGTTCTACTCCTGGAGCGAGCGCAAGCGAGAACTTCCTGATCGCGGGGGTGGCGGCGTTGAAGTTGGTGAAGGCGCGGCTGGCGTTCTGGAAAGTCCCGGGCAACAAAGCGATCGCAGCCGTAAGACTCGTTGACTGCGCGGCGAAGGCTCCGAGGAAGGTGTTGAAGTTGCCGACCCATTCGCCGAGCTGCTGCTCGTGCACGTTCAGAGCGGCAGTCAATTTCTCGATGCCGGCGACCAGCTTTGAAAGGTCGTGCCGTTCGACGCCGCCGAACGCCTGATTTACGATCGCGGTGCCTTCCAACGCTTCAGGACTGTCGTAGTAGGTCTTTTTCAACGCCTGCGCAGCGGTCAACCCGCGCACGGCCGGGTTCTGTTCGGCGTCTTGCGCAGCGGTTGGCTTACGTGTCAGCGCTGAGCCGTATTCGGCAAGCAGCGTCTGCAGGTTGGCACGCGTATCGGTATTGAGCGCATCGAGTACCTGATCGAGCTGGACCGGGTCGGAGGTCTGTGTGATGGGGACGGTGTAGCCCGAGGAGACGGTCGGGGACGTCGGCGTGCCGGGCTGCAGGTCGACGAACCAGTTGCCTTCGAGCAGGATACGCGCGCGGATCTTAAGCGTCGCGTCACGGTGAATCGGCAGACCGCCATTTGTGATTTCCATCGTTACAACGCCCGTGTTGCCCTCACGCTGGATCGAGGTGACCTTCCCGACGTTGACGCCCGCGATGCGCACCGGCGATTTGGGGCTGATGTTGACGGCCGTAGCGAACACCGCCTTCAGGCGGAAGCCGTGCTTGAACGGGATGTGCTTGGTGAAGCCGAAGTACACGACGATCACCGTGAGCACGATCACGATGATTCCGAAGCGCACGGGGTTTGATTTCTGCAGCTCGACGACCGGCATCTCGTCGTAGCGTTTCCACCAGCGCACGCGGCTCATTTCTTGGCCCCTTTCGAGCTCTTCAGGCCGAGAGCTTCGAGTGTGGAGGCCGGATATTCCACGCCGAACAGGTTGTTCTTGCGTTCCGTCGCTTCGGTTTTGGTCCCGACGTTCCCGGGGACGTTGCCGATCACGGCTTCGCCGACCTTGTAAGGCTCGTTGCCGGCTTCGCACTCCTTTGACTGGCCGGGGCCGGCGACGTTGGGGTACGGGTTGACATGCAGATGGTTGTTGTCAGGACCAGGGCCTGGGCTACCTGCGGTCGGAGGTTCGGTAGAGGGCCCGTTGGCGTAGGCCGAGGAGGGGAAGCCCTCGTTGTTAGGCCCGGTCGGCGCAAGCACCGGGGCCGCTCGTGCGAGCGTACCCACGCCGATGCTTTGCGAGAGCAAGCTTGCGAGATTGCGGAACGTGAGCGTCACGTAGTTGCAGGTCGTCTGCGCCGGAGCCAACCCCGCGAAGAGCGGGTTGGCAAGCCCGAGCGTGTGTGTAGCGTCTTCGATGCCGGCGATCACAAGCGGGTTCTTGCCGAACTTGGCAAACGCTTCGGTCGCTTCGGCGACCTCGCCGTTGAGCGCTGTCGCGGAGCGCAGGTTGACGGCGCCGACTTCAAAGGCGTGTCCGAGCGGCGCCGCCACGGTCGTGAGGATCTTTGCGCTCGGGCGCAAGAGGCGCATGAAATCGGCGCTCTTGTTGACGAATTCGGCCGTGGCGGGGAACGAGTGAGTCGCCTGGCGCAACGCGGGCGGCGCACCGGCGATCGTCTGTTCGAGCGAGGGGGCGACGCTCGCCCATGCCGTGAAGAACGTGTTGAGGTTGGTGTAAAGGGCGGCGTTTTCGTTTGCCACAGGCGCCACTTCTTTGGCGAGACGGTCGAGTGCCACGAACAGCTGCCCGAAGCCCGTCTTTGGCGAGGCGAGGTTGTGTAGCACCGGGATCGCATTCGTGACGAGCGGCCTCAGCGTCGAGATTGTTTCGTTGAGGCCGATCCCGCGCCCGGCGAAGCCGTTGCCGAAGCTCGTCAGGTTCACCTGGTTGGCCTTACGCGTCTTTTCGTCGAACATGTCGAAGAACTGGTCGATGTCGACCGGTTCGCGCGTCTGGGAGACGGGGATCGTTTCGCCTGCCTTGAGCTTGCGCTCAGAGTGGCCTCGTTCGAGCGCCAGGTACTTCAGACCGATCGTTGAGACCGACTGCACGATCGCGGTCGTGTCGGCAGGCAGCGGCTCCACCGCCTTTTCGAGCTTGAGCGAAATGATCGCGGTCACGCGACCGGTCTTCGGATCCTGATACGGGCTGAGCCCACTGATCACGCCGACACGCTCACCGCCGATGCGCACCTGGTTTCCCTTCTGCAGGCCCGATGCCTCCGGCAGCTGCACCTTGATGTCGTAAGTCGGTGTGAACGGCAGGCCGTTGTTGGCGTTGTAGGAGAGGAACACGGCCACGACGACGATCAGCGTTGTGACAGCGCCGATCAGCAGCGGGCTGCCGGCAAGAGAGTTGGAGCGACGGCGGTTCATCCGTGGTCCATCCCGTAAATTCGCTGTGGGTTTGCCGGGTGTATGCGCGTGGTCTGACGGTTCACGGTGTCCGCGCGCGTACTGGTGGTACGTGTGCGGACGCCGGGGACCGCCAGTCGCGTGCAGACGCCGGGAAATGCCAGTGGATTTGCGGGATGGACCACTAGGGGAGCTCGCTCGGGTCGCAGCCCAATTGGCCGTTGTCGCTGAAGGGCGAAGATCCGTCGGCCGCCGGCTGTGTCGCGGCACCGGGGCAACGGCGCAGCTGGCCGGTCTTCAAGCCCTGCACGACCTGGGTCGGATTTGCAGGCTTCAACGTATCTTCCGCGCCCAGTTCAAAGTCGGGGAACATGCCCGAGACACGCGCGTAGTGGCCGTTGGCGTCGTAGTAGGCGCCGGTCTGACCGAACGCGCGCAGGAAGCCCTGGAGATCGGGGGTGTAGGGCCCGAACAGAGCGGTTATGGGCACTGATTCTTCAAGCGCGCGCACGTTGTCGGGCGAGGCCGTCGTGAGCGTCTTGGCGATCTGCGGCAGTGCAAGCGCCGCTTCTGTCAGATCGTTGCTGGCGCCGGGCTTGCTGATCGCTTCGCTGAAGTTGCTGACGACGGGCGTTGCCGTGGTCACCAGCGGCTGTAGCTTGGACACGAACGACGAAAGCAACGGCGCCGCTGGCTTGGTGGCATCGACCAACTTGGTCAGGTCGGCAAGCGTCGCTGGCAGCGTTTCAAACGTGCGATTGCCTTCCCTGAATGTCGCGGGCAACGCCTTCAAGCCGGCAGTCAGATTGGACTGCTGTGAGGCGATCGCCCCGAAGGCGGTGTCGGCGTGACTGACCAGTTCGGTGAGCTGCTGGCTGCGTCCCGCCAGCACCGTGGTCGTCTTGGCCGATTCCACGAGGAAGTTGGAAAAGAGTTCCTGGTCACCGCCGAATTCGGCGAGCACGTGATCGACCGCGGCCAGCGCCGGCGGGAAGTAGCGCACATCCTTCTGGAGTTGGGGAGCGACGCCCGAATACTGTTCGGCGGAGCCCTGGATGAGCTGCTGCAGACCCTTGCGCGTCTTGGCATTGAAGATGCTGAACAACTGATCCAGGTCGATGACGCCGTGGGTGGATGTGATCGGCAGGGTCGAGCCGGAGGGCAGCGCGGGACGATTGTTCGGTCCCGGCGCGAGCGCGATATAGCGGTTGGCAACGCTCGACAACGACGGCACACGGATTTCGGCCGTTGTGCCCTTGTGCAGCGGGGCCAGCGAGGATTCGACGTTGATCGTGATGCGCACGTTGTAGTCGTGCAGGAGCGTGATGTTCTTGATCGAGCCGACGGGCACCCCGCCGACCTGTACTTGATCGCCGCGCACCAGTTGTCCGGCTTCGGGGAAGATCAGGTAATAGGTGGCGCTGCCGCTGCCGCCAAACAGGAACACGAGCACGATCGCAACCACCACCGCGATCGCCGCGACAGCGACGATCCGAGTCGTGTTGGCACGCCGCGGCGGCGGGGGCAGCGGCGGCGGCGTGGATGCCGGTGGTGGAACGGTGGTCGCCATCGCGCTACTTGCCTTCCGTGGCCGGAGAGGCCGCGCCGGAGTTGTCTGGGATCGCCGCCGGCGATGGCTTGGCGCTGACCGTAGGATCGGGTACCTCGCCGAGCCGGGCGACGAGCGCCAGCCATTGAGCGGGAGTCAGCCCCGAACCGGACACGGCAGCGGTGTGCGCCTGAGCGTCCGCAAGCGGGGCGAAGTCGATGCTGATCGTGTCCCCCTCGTCGGCGAGCACCGTCATGTGGAGCGTGCCGAAACGCATGGAGCTTGCGATCTGCAGTGGTTTCATGACGCCTTGCAGCGCGGCGAGCTTGCGCGCTGCGGCAAGCCCGAGAGTGCTCGGCCCGCCTACCTCGACGACGGGAGTCCCGTCGATCGCCGAGAGATCGAGAACCTGACCAGTGGCGCCAGGCGATGGCAGACCGTTCTTGGTCGTGGATGTCTGCGCGCAGCTGCGTGAGGACACGGTCGGGCTCAAGCCCGAGGCAGAGAGGAACTCGAGCGCCGCAAGCACGCGCCTATCCGCCCGGTCGTCGGCGATCAGACGTCGCTCGCAGCGGGGGAGGCGGATCGCATGATCGCGTGGGACCTGCAGCTCAAGCTGGGTCTTGGACTCGAGCAGCGCCTGTCCTGGACTAGGCGTGAGCTTGACAAACGGCGTGTGGCCCGTGGCTTTCACGGCGGAAGAGCTTTGTAGCTTGACCCAGCCGTCGAGGATCGGCTTCGGATCGATCAACGGCTCGCCGATACCGGCCGGACGGATCTGAAAGACGATGTGAGGTTCGGCCCCGGAGCCGACGTGGCCCAGCACAGTGCCCGCGATCACCTGCGCGCCGACGTGCAATGGATGCAGATAGACGTTCTCCGCCCCGTCCCTGAAGGAGCGGGTCGCACCGCTGGCGGCCGGGCTTGACGGGCCGACATCCAGGCCCACGCTGGAGAGGCCCGCCGCGCGTGGCGCACCGGCTTCGACCGATTCGAGCACCGGGTAAAGCGAGGCGAGCGTGCCGAGGCCGGCATAGGTGTAGGTGTTTCCGTAGGCGTCCACAAGTGAGACGCTCGGGCCGAACGGACCGGTCGGGTCGATCTGTGAGATGCGCCCATCCTGTGCCGCGATCACGGGAGCCCCGGCCTGCGTGTAGATCGTCGTCGCGGGCACCGTATGCGGCGAAGGACCTTCGGTAGTGGGGAAGCCGTCGCTGTAATGCGAGGCGGCGTACACAGGAAAGCGCGCTTCGGTCAAGCCGGTGATCGCGCCGAGCAGTTCCGGCGGAGTGCCGCCGAGCAAGCGCGCGCGCAGCATCACCGATTCGACGTATGCCTGCGAGTGGTTGTAGGCGAGCACCGCCGCGCGAATGTCTGTATCGCCACCGGCCTGCTTGAGATAGCGAGCGGCAGCGAAGATCGCGTCGGCGGGGTTATAGGGGTCCTCATAGCCGCTGTTGTTGACGTCGACGCCGTATTGACTCCACTCGCTCGGCAGGAACTGCATCCAGCCCTCGGCGCCGGCGCTCGAGACGCTCAGGTCGCGGCCGTAGTCGGTCTCGACTTCGTTGATCGCAGCGAGCACCTGCCATGGGATCCCATATGCGGCACCCGCGGCCTGGTAGATCGGCAGCAGGAAGGGCGGGATCGAGAAGCTGTTGATGAAGAAGCTGGGCACGTTCGAGAGCGACCCACCGAGCGTCGAGGGCAGCGGCGGCGTCAGCGCCGAAGGCGATACCGCCTTGGTGTTCCTACCGTTCTTGCCGGTCGTGGTGCTCGACGGCGTCTGCGTCGTGGACGGGCTTCCGTGAGCGTGGGTGACAGTCGTACGCGGCTGCGAGCGCTGCGTACGTACTTCCGGGGCGGGGACAGTCGTTGTGGAAGATTCGCTCGTGAGTGGGTGTCGGCGTGGGCGTCGCTGTCGTGCTCGTGCTCGTGCTCGTCGGTGAGGGTTCGGCTGCCGGCGGGGCAGGCACGTTCGTAGTCGTCGTTTCAGCCGCGGGCGCTGGGCCTTCTGGCGTCAGGAGCTGTCGGTGGTTTCGGCAAACGCCGCTTCGACAGGAGCCAGTGTGGCAAGCGCCGCCAGCAGCGGGAGCAGGAGCGCGGTGAGTGATGAGCGGATCGTCATGTTCAGTTGCCGAGCAGATAGTTGAGCAGCATGCCACTTGCTTCAGAGGATTCCGAGGACGGGCTGTAGTAGGTCGTGCCAGAGGCCGCGCCGCCCACCGGCTGGGCTGCCGGCGTCGCGCCGGAGGCGGTCGACAGCAGGCCGGCGGCGCCGTTCGCTTCGCCGGTGACCGAGCCCGGATACTTGGCGATCGCCTCGTCCGGGGTCATCCCTTTCAAGACGGCGAGCGTGCGCTGCATCACGAGACCGGTAGAGCTGGCGCTTGCGGAAGCGGCCTTCGTCGTGCTGGAGGTCTTGGCGCCGAGGAATTTCCCTGTCGTACAGGTCGGGTTGGTCACGACCGAGTAGCTCAGGCAGGTGCTTGCGAATATTTCAGTACGCAGGAAGTGCCCAAGCGCGTCGTAACCATTGACGCTGCCGGTGCCGAGATAGATGAAATCGAGTAGGCGCTCCAACCCTCCCGTGCTTTTCAAGCTGGTGAGCAGCCCGGAGAAGTTGGTCGCGAACGGCTTGGCGTTCTTGCCGAGTCCCTTGGCCAGTGCGAGCAGCGGTTCGACGGCGGTCAGAGCAGAGGCCGTCTTTTTGGCGTTTTTGCCGAGCGTGCCCAGGAAGCCTTCGAAGGATTTCGAGAACGGCGCCGTACTCACGAACAGTTTGTTGATGCCGGGCGCCGCGATACCGAAATCTTCAAGCGTTGGTGTCGTCTGGTCGGCGAAGCGTCCGAGCCGTTCCATCGCCGGTCCGAGCTGTTCGAGGAAAGCGGGGAAGTCAGCCAAGTTCTGAGCAAGCGCGCCGCGCTGGTTGGCGGCCGCTTGGGCGACCGTCTTGCCCGCTTTGATGAAGCCCACGACCTGTCCGCGATCGGCCGTGATCGGCGCGAGCGCGCGGTCGCCTTCGACAGCGAGATCGGTCAGCACCTTGTTCTCTTTCGCGAGGATCGCCAACACTTCTTCGAGTCCTTGCAGAGCCGGATTGGCGCGGCGGATGACCGCGTTTAGGTCTGAGCCGCGACCTGCGAGACCGGCGCCGAATTCGTTGAGCAGGATCGTCAAGCGCTGGGCCTCAGGCAAGCGCGTGATGTCGCCGAGCAGGTCGGGATCCACCGGGCTGTGTGTGTTCGTGACCGGCAGAAGCAC
Source organism: uncultured Solirubrobacterales bacterium (assembly GCA_963844095.1). Classification (GTDB taxonomy): domain Bacteria; phylum Actinomycetota; class Thermoleophilia; order Solirubrobacterales; family Solirubrobacteraceae; genus Palsa-744. Next base: position 36,471 of record CAWJND010000005.1, on the reverse strand, counting down.
CTGGCCGGCGCCTTCTTGCCCCGCGGGGATTGTTTTCAAAGGCGGCGGCAAGGGTGTTCCTTCGACCCGCGGCTTAGTTGGTAGGCAGTCCACGAACTTCTCGCCGATCAGCGCCTGCGGGCGGACCGTGCAGCTCGCGTCTTCGCGGAAATCCTGGAAGCCGGGAGTGGTGATCTTGAGCACGACCGCAGCCTTTGCCTGTGGCGTGGGCGTGACCGATCCGACCGTCCCGACGTTGACCCCGTCGATCTTGACGTTCTCCCCGGAGGTCAGGTTGCCGGCGTCGTCGAAGATCGCACGGACTTCATAGCTGCCGCTGGAGCCGCCGGCCGAGGTCGCGAGCAGCACGACGGCGACGAGCGCCACCGCGCAGATGGTAGCCGCGACGGCGGCCATGCCCCTCCTGAACCCCTGATTCTGCGTCCTCAACCCGATCTACCTCTGTGTTGATAACGAGGAGAGGGCGGCTCGTCCGTTTTGGATTCGGCCGCCCTGTCCCGCTGTCTCTCAGACCTTACGCGCATCGCGCGCTCTGAGGTACCTCTTCCTTTACTTTCCTCCAAGTCCTGCCGGTGGCCGCCCCAAGCGCCAGGCGGCCACCGAGCCTCTCCCTTAACTCCTTCGCGGTCCTATTTCTTCGGGCACGGAGGCTTTGCCGTGACCGAAACCGTTTCCCCACTGAAGAACTTCAGTTCGGCCTTGACGGGGAAGCCGCCCTTCGGGCACTTCTTCGGGATCGTCCCGTAGGAGACGAGTTTTTTGCCCTGCATAAAGGCCGCGCCGACCTTGACCTTGATGAATTCCACCGACCCATACGGCGCGCCGGGCACGGTCGAAACGAGCGGGACTTCCGCATTGACCACGGGACCCGATCCACTTGCAGAAGTAAATTTCCCGGTTGACAGGAGTTCGATCACAGCCGGTTCGCGTCCTTCGGCGTAAAACCCGAGATTGCCGCCTTCCTCGAAGAACGGCTGTACGGTCAGTTTCTCGTGAACACGCGTGCCGCCGAAACTGACCACACCGCCGGCTTCGCCCTTGGGGCCAGCTATCGACTTCTTCGGGCAGTTCTGCACTTCGTGGCTTTCGAGAATGGAGGCGGCGCAACTCGTAAAGCCTTTGGACGTGATCTTCGTCCCGGTAGGCGTATAGAAAGCTACGCCAACCAGCGGCGAGGGAAAGCCGCCGTATTCGGTGCCGCTGATCGTGAATTCGGTTTCGAGGGCAGAGCCGGCGCCGAGGATGTTGCCGGTGCCCGGCCACGTCGGGCCGCTGCTCGAACTGGGGTTCTTCGGGATCGGGACGGCTTTGACCTTGAGCGTCACGACCGGTGCCGCCCCTGCGACCGCCGGTAGGACCAGCATTGCTACGGCGAGGCCGAGCAAGGCCAGACGGGTGGATGCTTTGCGCATCAGCTTCTCTCCTCTGTTGATGGGACTGGTCCGCCTACGATCCGGGTAGCTCCGGTCCTTGACGGTCCGGCGACATCGAGTCCCCTAACGTCTCAGCCGTCTGGGGAGCATTGGCGATTTGCCCCCAAAGATTACCCGGATCGGACGACGGGTTCAACTAGGTGGTTGCGCGGCGGCACTCAAATCGAGCTCATCGCCAATGTAGTGCACCCCGATCGGCTCGACGATCACCTGGCGCTGACCAGACTCCACTGAGCCAGCTATGACGGCCTGGAAGCCCATTGTTCGAGCCATTTCGACGACCTCCGCGCCCGCTCCCTCAGAACAGTAGATCGCATAGCCTGAGCCCATGTTGAACGTCGAGTACGCGGCGTGCCTGTCAAGACCAGCCTGTTCCACTAGGAACATCAGGACCTCCGGCACCGCGGGCAGCTCGGGAGATGCGGTAGCTCAGCGCCTTGACAGGGCGCATCAGCTTGAGCAGACCGTGGCCGGTCACGTGGCTGAAGTAGGAGATTCCGAGATCGGACTCAAGCAGCGCCTGCACCAGCGGGACGTAGATGATCGAGGGGTCGAGCAGCGCTTCACCCAGCGTGCGCCCGCTCGGCAGGGCGGTCATATAGCCGTCGGGCAAGCGCTCGACCAGCAGCCGCGCAAGCGAGGCTCCGTTGGCGTGCAGGCCGCTGGAGGCGACCAGCACGATCTCGTCGCCCGCCTGCAGCTGCTCGCCGAGTATCGCTGAGCGGCCCGCGGGCACCGTGCCCACAGCCGCGCCCGCCAGCTCGATGTCCTCTGCCGCGACGAGCCCAGGCAACGACGGCGACTCGCCTCCGCCCCATGTGCAGCCGGCGTCGATGCACGCACGCTGCCAACCTTCCAGCAGCGCGGCGGCGCGCTCGGGCTCTGCGTACCACTCCGATGCGCCGGTCGCGAAATAGGCGTTGACGACCAGCGGCAGCGCGCCGACACAGCAGAGGTCGTTGAGGATCGCCGCGACCGTGTCGTAGGCGACCTCGGCGAAGCGGTTGACGCCGTGGCGCTCGAGCAGCTGTCGCGCGATGACCGACTTCGTGCCGAGCCCCTCCATCACGAAGGCAAGCGTCGTGTCGCCGAGCTCGAACACGAACGCCGGCTCGCCACGCGAGGCGTCGAGCGCGCGTCCGCCACGGAGATCGAGCAGCGAGGAGGTGGCGAGCGCGCGTGCCATCGCCATGCGCTTGCCCTCATCGAGCGCGTCGTAGTCGACGCCCGCCGCCTTGTAGTTGGCCGATCCCTCGCTCATCGGCGATGATCCTATTCCCCACTGCCGAGGAGGAGACGATGGACTTCCAGCCGAGCGAGCGTTGCATCGAGTTCCAGGAGCGCCTGAGCGCGTTCATGGACGAGCACGTCTATCCCGCCGAGCCCGTGTACCAGCGCCAGCTGGCCGAGTCCGGCGACCCTCATCACCAGCCGGCAGTGATGGAGGAGCTGAAGGGGCGTGCGCGCGCGGCGGGACTGTGGAACATGTTCCTTCCGGACGCCGATCACGGCGCGGGCCTGTCCAACAGCGACTATGCGCCGCTGGCGGAGATCCTCGGGCGTAGCCATATCGCCTCGGAGGCATGCAACTGCTCGGCCCCGGATACGGGCAACATGGAGGTCCTGCACCAATTCGCCACAGAGGAGCAAAAGCAGCGATGGCTTAACCCTCTACTTGAAGGTGAGATTCGGTCTTCGTTTGCGATGACAGAGCCCGAGGTGGCCTCCTCGGACGCCACCAACATCGCGCTGCGCATCGAGCGCTCAGGAGACGAGTACGTGCTCAACGGGCGCAAGTGGTGGATCTCAGGTGCTCTGCATCCGCACTGCAAGATCATGATCGTGATGGGCAAGAGCAGTCCGGACGCGCCCAGGCACCGTCAGCAAAGCCAGATCCTCGTGCCGATCGATACCCCTGGCGTGCAGATCGTACGAGGACTGCCCGTTTTCGGCTACCAGGACCAGGAGGGCCACGCCGAAATCCTCTTCGAGGATGTAAAGGTGCCGGCAAGCAACCTGATCGCGGGCGAGGGCGACGGCTTCATGATCGCCCAGGCACGGCTCGGCCCGGGGCGCATCCATCACTGCATGCGCTCGATCGGCGCCGCCGAGCGGGCGCTTGAAGCGATGTGCAGGCGTGCCGTGGAGCGCACGACCTTCGGCCAACCCGTAGCCGCCAGGGCCAACATCCAGGATTGGATCGCCGAGGCGCGTATCGAGATCGAGATGGCGCGCCTGCTCACGCTCAAGGCTGCGTGGCTGATGGACACGGTCGGCAACCGCCACGCGCGTACCGAGATCGCCGCGATCAAGGTGGCCGCTCCCAGCATCGCGCTGAAGGTGATCGACCGCGCGATCCAGGTGCACGGCGGCGGTGGCGTCTCAGACGACTTTCCGCTCGCCTGGACCTACGCGCACCTGCGCACGCTGCGTCTGGCCGACGGACCCGACGAGGTGCACAAGCTCTCGATCGCACGGCGCGAGCTCGCCCCGTACATGCCGGCGCAGGCGGATTGAACAAAGCTTTCCGCCGGCGCCGGCATTCCAAAATCGCCGAGGCCCCCCGCGCGCGCGGGGGGCCTTTGCGTTTTTTTCAAACCCACTCCCTCGCTCTACGCCCGAGCAAGACGCAGGCTGTAGAGCACGGCAGCGACCGACGTAGCGAGGTTCAGGCTGGAGACTCCGGCCCGCATCGGCAGGCGCAGACGCGCGTCGGCACGCTCGAGCAACTGCTCACTGAGACCGTCGCGCTCGGTTCCGAACGCCAGCAGCGCGCGCGCAGGCACCGCGCTCGGGACGCAACTCCTCTCCCTCGGGGTCCAGCGCCAGCAGCGGCCTGTCGGTCTCGGGGAGATGCTCCAAGCGCGCGACGGGCAGCGCGAAGTGCAATCCCGCCGAGCCGCGCACCGCGACCGGATCCCAGGGATCCTGACGGCCGGTCGTGAGCACTCCCGCCGCCTCGGCGGCGGCGGCGACGCGGATCACGGCGCCGAGATTGCCAAAGTGGCGCGGATCCTCCAACAGCACGAGCGGCGCCTGCCCCTCGGCGGCGAGCATCGTCAGTGGATCGGTTGCAACGCGACGAGCAATGCTGACCACGCCGGTGTGCGGTACGTAGGGGCCGAGCCGCTTGAAAGCCTCTGCTGGCAGGACGACCGCAAGTGCTTGCATTCGCTCGATCAGGTCGGGGGCCAGACCTTCTCCCAGACGCGCCAACTCGGTCGTGTCAGAGCACGCGACAAGATCTATGGACGCGCCGAAGCGAAGCGCATGCTTTAGCGCATGAAAACCCTGCAGCACGACCAGATCCTCACTGCGACGCGCCTCATGGAAGCGCCGCACGATCGCGGGCGTGTCGAGACTGGGCGCACCGATGTTCACCGGCTGAGTTTATGCCCGCCTCACGGCTTGACCCCAAACTGCTCGCGCTCCACGCAAACTGCTCACGCTCCCCGCCCCCGACGGCCCCGAGACCCTCTCGGCGCCCCCGGTTCTGCCGATCGGCGCGCAACGACTAATTCGCTGCTACCGTTCGTTCGAACGAACGGCTCTCTGAATCGACGAGGTGAGTGGGCGCACCAACGGCACGCCCTTCAATCCAAAAATGTCCTCAGCCACCCATTCAAGCCCAGCCTCAGACGCCGAAGGCGCCCATGCCCTAGGTTCGCCTAGCGACCTGACCGAGTATGTAGCGGCGCTGGTCGAAGGGCGCGTAAGCTCAACGCAACTTGTACAGCAGACGCTCGCGCACATCGAGGCGACCCAGCCCACGCTGAACGCTTTCCGTGTGGTGCGCGCCGATGCTGCCCGCGCGGAGGCAGCCGAGGCCGACAGGCGCATCAGCGCCGGCGAGCGACTCCCCCTGCTTGGAGTGCCGATAGCGATCAAGGACGATGTCGACCTCGCCGAGCACCCCACCTCCTTCGGCTGCTCGGGGGCATTCGCGGCCGAGGCCGAGGACTGCGAGATGGTGCGCCGCCTGCGTGCAGCCGGCGCGGTGATCGTCGGCAAGACCAACACGCCTGAGATCGGCCTATATCCCTTCACCGAGGGCAAAGCCTTCGGCGTCACGCGCAATCCCTGGAGCCTGGATCACACCCCCGGTGGCTCCAGCGGCGGCTCGGCCGCGGCGGTCGCCGCGCACATCGTTCCAGCCGGTCTCGGCTCCGACGGAGCCGGTTCGGTGCGCATTCCCGCCGGCTGGTGCAACCTCGTCGGCGTTAAGCCCCAGCGCGGGCGCATCTCTACCTGGCCCGATGCGGAGTCCTTCAACGGGCTCACCTGTATCGGCCCGCTGACCCGCACCGTCGCCGACGCCGCGCTGATGCTCGACGTGCTGAGCGGCAACCACCCAGGGGACCTGCACGCTCCACCCCCACCGCCCGAGCCCTATGTCCAGACGATCGCCCGCGAACCGCGCCCGTTGCGCATCGCGCTCTCGCTGCGACACGCCTTTAGCGGCGCCCCGGTTCACCTGCACCACGAGATCGAGGCCGGCGTGCGAAGGATCGGCCGGGTGCTCGCTGAGCTAGGCCACTTTGTCAGCGAGCACCACCCCAACTATGGCCTGATGGGCCTCACGCTGATCGCGCGAGGAGAGTCCGGCGTGCACGGCTGGGTCAAACGCGTGCCCGACAGCTCCCTGCTGGATGCCCGCACCCGCTCCACAGCACAGGTCGGCGGCGTCCTGAGTAAGACCGTCCTGCCCCTCGCCAGACGCTTGGAGCGACGCTTTCAGGATCGCATCGGTTTGATTTTTGGGGATTTTGACGTGCTTATAACTCCTACGAGCGCTGAGGTACCACTGCCGATCGGCAGGACCGATGGACTCTCCAGCTGGTCCACGCAACAAGTGATCGCCGGCAGCTGCCCTTACGCGTGGCCTTGGAATGTCCTCGGCTGGCCGGGCGTCAGCGTTCCCGCGGGGCTTACCGGCCACGGTCTGCCTTTTGGCGTGCAACTACTGGGACCGGGCGGCAGCGAGGGCAACCTACTCTCGCTCGCCGCGCAGCTCGAGCGCGTCGAGCGCTGGCACGAGCGGATCGCGCCGCACGCCGTCGGCACGTTCGCGCCTCGATGATCGGCGCAGTCACACCCACCGGCGCAGAGATCGCACCCGCCGGCACAGAGGCATCTGAGGAGCGCGGCGGCGAAGCCCAAAACCTCGATGCCCCCCGCGCGCGCGGGGGGCATGCCATTTCGGGCAACCCGCCAAGCCCGGCAAACGGTCCACCCAACCGGGCAAGCGGCGACGTCGTGGGCGTGCGCGAGCGGATGCTGCGAGCGACCCTGAAGCTGATCGCCGACGGCGGCGTCGCCGCGGTCACCAACCGCCGCGTCGCGGCTGCCGCCGGCGTATCGCTCGGCTCGCTCACCTACCACTTCGCAAGCCAAGCCCAGCTACTGCGCGAGAGCCTGCTTCTGCACGTCGAGGAGGAGACCGCAAGACGCCAACAGATCGCGCAAGAGCTGGCTGTGGAGAAACCGGGTGTGCAACAGGTGGCGGAAGCCGTCGAGCGGCTCGTGGCCGTGCCCTCCGAGATACCCCAGCAGATAGCGGAGCTCGAGCTGCACCTACAGGCCGCCCGCGACCCCGAGCTGCGCGAAGCCTCACGGCGCTGCTTCGAGGCTCACGAACAGATTGCGAGCGCTGCCCTCAGCGCGCTCGGCATTTCCGACGGAAAACGGCACGCGCCCGCGGTAGTCGCGCTGATGACAGGGCTTGCTGTGCGCCGCCTCGCCGGGGGCGGAGAAGACGCGCAGGGCACATCTGAGGCGCTACTGGCGCTTGTGCGCGGGCTTGGACCTCGGTAGGGGATCTGCATCCTGAACCGAAACGCCAATTAGAACTCGAGCGGTTAACCCCGGTTCGGCGATAGTCCGCGGCGCGCTCCTTCATCCTGCAACCTGCCTCAGCGTCCGAGGGTGCGCACCATTTCGCGAGCCCGCGCACGAACGCTGCCGATCAGCTCGCGCACCTCAGAGAGCCCGGCGCGCAGCTCCACGTCGCCGACCTCGATCGGCAACATTGAGTCCTGTAGCTCGCCGAGCATCACATCTGCCCGTCCGGCGGCATCGACGGCCGCATCGATCAGACCCCTCGTGCCGTTCGATGGCGCCACGGGAGAGGGCGTCTGGAAGGTGTGACCAGACAGCTCGTGGCGCTCGACAAAACCCGCGTGAACGCGCTTGGCACGGCCGTAGGCCGCCTGGATTGGCTGGAACAGCTGCTCTTCGAGGCGCTCGGCCATCCGCTCGTCGAGATGCTCGTATGCCTCGCTCAGCAGCGATATCGCAGCGGCAAGCTCATCGGCCGCGCCGGCGAGATCGTCGAGAATCTGCTGGCGGCCCTCGGCAGTTGTGTAAGCCATCGCCAACAGCCTACCCGCGAAGGCGCTGCTCCCCCTAGCCCCAGCTTCTCCTTTGTGCGCGAAGCCGTATCCAACGATCAGACAGAGCTTGCGACTTCGCGTTCCTCGAAGAACGCATGTTCAAGCTTGCCCATATCGGTGAGTGGTAGAGCACCCTCAAAATGCTCGGCGGTTATCGAGCCCCAACGATTGCCGGCACGCAGCTGCGCGATCACCGACAGCACACCCATCTCCATGCGGCTCATGAAGGTGTACTCGGGCGACATCGTGATATGGCGGAAAGCGTTGGCCGAGGGGCCGTTGGGCGAGCACCTGCGCTCGATCCTCCTCGCCGCGTATTCAGGTGTGACGGTGAAGTGCTCATTCGCCCAAAGCATCTCCCCGTCCCCTCGCCAGTAGGCGAATATCTCCTCGGCGGAAACCGGGTCTGAGGACTTGCAGAATCCAGCCTCCACGCAGGCCCGCCAAGTTCCGAGGACATCGCCGCGCAAGCATTCACGCAAGACCTCGTCCATGATCTTTACCTGCTCGGGGCGGAAGCGCTTGACGCAGCCGAAGTCCAGGAAGCTCACGCTCCCATCCTCGTGGAAGATGTAATTTCCAGGGTGTGGATCGGCGTTGAACTGGTAGATACGCTCGTAGGCGCCATAGACGAAGCGGAAGATCGCCTCCGCCCACTGGTCGCGCAACTCTTGCTTGGCCGTGAAGGCCTCGCTCCAGGGCATGCCGTGTACGAGCTCTTGAGTCAAAACATGACCGGTACAAAGCTCAGGGAAAACGTCCGGTACGTGGATGAATGGATGTCCTCGATAGTAGTCGGCGAACTCTGCCTGGTTGGCGGCCTCGAGCCGATAGTCGAGCTCCTCGACGATGCGTGCCTCGACCTCGCGCGCCGCGCCGCGCAAGTCAAAGCTCAGTCTCCGCGGTGACATGCCGCCAATGGTCAACGTCAAGAACGTGGCCAGCAATTCTGTGTTCTTGAGGTCGGCGCGAATCGCGTCCGCCACTCCTGGATACTGAATCTTGACCGCGACGTCACGACCGTCGTACAGTTGAGCCGCGTGCACCTGGCCAACTGAGGCCGCCGCGAGCGGCTCCCAGTCGAATCGTGCGAACGCTGTCTCGGTCCGCTGCCCAAGCTCATCCTCGAGTACCTCACGCGCAAGCTCCGAGGCCATCGGCGGCGCGTCGTCACGAAGGCGCATCAGCGCCTCTTGGTAGATCGACTGGAGCTCCACCGGCACCGCGGGACTTATCAGCACAAACGAAGCCATCTGGCCCGCCTTCATCAGCGCACCCTTGGAGCTACCAAACAACTCGGCGTAGCGCTCCGCCGAGCGCACATGAAACTCGGCCCGGTCCGCGTCCGTCCACCCGCCGCGCAACTTCGCCACAAACGCCTCGCCGGCAGTCCGAGCCGTCAGGCCAACGAGCGGAGCGGCACGCCGCAAGCGACCCCTGCCGATCCCATCGCCACGCACTTTGCGGTTACCTGGAGAAGGAGAAAACTCGAAGTCCGACATACCCCACCCCCACTCAAATCAGTCAAATCTGACTTCGGCCAAGTGTATGCTTGGGGGACTGGGTATGTCAAGCAGCGGCCTGGCCATCAACCCTCCCAGCACGACACAATGCGCCGCCGCGGAGAGCAGCATTTAGCGCCCAAGACGCTTCTCGTACAACTCGTCGGCGCGAACCATCAACTCACCAAGACTCAAGTGCAGGCCTTCGCACAGCTTGAGCAGGGTCGTATATGTCGGATTGCCCCGCCCGCGAACGAACGAGCCAACCTGCTTGACGGCCAGGCGGGAGTCGGCAGCTACGGACTCATGTGTCATATCGGCGTTTTCGGCGATCACCAATTCGATCGCCTGACCCAACGCGGCGTGGCGAAGACTACGCGGCTTGGAGGTCCGAGGGCGTGCCATGAACTGCAGACTTACGCATTCCTGCCGCAGGAGTTAAGACAACGATGTTGAAAAAACACTACATCGCATCTTCTTCGTCGCACTTTGGGGATTTTTCTTGGCACAGAGCAGCTACAAAGAGCCCAATCTCGTCATCCTCGGGCGAGCCGTCAAGCTGATGCGCGAACAAAGGGGTATGAGTGTCGAGGAGCTCGCGAGCGCCAGTGGGATTCCCAGCAAGCGCATCGGCGTTCTTGAGGCCGGAGAGCTAGACCCCACTTACGAGCTACTGGTGGAGATCGCCTACGGCCTCGGCATCCAGCCCTCGGCACTCGTTATGCTCGCCGAGCGGCTCAGGGCATCGACTTGACCCGTTGAGCCACAGTACCATTAGCCATGTCGGCTACCCCGGCGTCCCGACTTGGGTCGCATGTAACCCAACCGCATGCCGACTGCGACCGTTTTGCGACCGCAAGCCCGCCGCGCTCCCGCAAATCGGCTGTTTTTCGTTCGCGCCGTTTCGCCCTTGTGCGCTGGGGTTTCCCCTGCGTTGATCGGCGTTTCGCCAACCTCCGCAGGAGTCCCACCCAGTGGAGAGGGCCATACGTTGCGCAAACCCCGTGGTCGTGCGTGCACGGCCGCTGAGCTTGGCGTAGCCGGCGGGCACTGGGATGTACATCCGACGATGTCATCCGCCGGACACGGTCTAGCTGACGTGCCGAGGGACGTTGCGAACGCCGAGAGGAGTCCGGCCGTGGGGCGTCGAAGCAGTTGAGGCGCGGGCCGCGGTTCTGTGAGATGTATGTCACAGTCATCGTGATTGATCCATCACACTGGGCGTGATGCTTGCGCTACACTGATCTACATGCGTTCCCGCGACGTGATACGGATTGCGCGGGACCGCGCTGGCCTGACGCAGCATCAGCTTGCCGCACGCAGCGGACGACCCCGGGAGACGATTGCGCGCTGGGAGTCCGGAAGCCAGATCCCGTCACTCGACGCCGTGTCCGCTCTCGTGGCCGCATGCGAGCTCGATTTGGTTCTCAGGCTCACCGAGCGAGACACCACTCTCCTGGATCGCGTCCGTGAGCAGATCGCGCTACTTCCACCCAAGCGCCTGACGCGGCTACTCCCGGTTGAGACGGTGCGCGATGCAAAGCGCTCGCTCAGGTGGCTATCCGATGCGCGCACCCCAACCATCGTGCTCGGTCAAGTAGGAGCAGCTCTTCTCGGGGCGCCGCAGCGTCCGGATGGCGCACAGGTCGAGTTCGTTTCCGAAGACCCGACGGCGACCGATGGTGAGCTTCGGGCCGCTGGCCTGGTACCCGTTGATGTCGACGATCGTTGGCGGGAAGCGGATGTGCGTGAGCCTTGGACGTTGCAGGCGGGAGGCACGCTGGCATTGGCTCGCAACCTTCCCGGCGCTAGTGATTACCGAGACCTCAAGCGGAGCGCCTCGCCCCTGGACTTCGATGCGCGGACGACGGTACTCGTGGCGCACCCTAGGGATCTGCTCCGCATAGCCGACGCATCTACCCGCGATTCAGAACGCGCCCGCGTGCCTGGATTGCAGGCTTTGCTTGAAGCTACCTACCTATGACGCTCGCGGAGGATCAATCGCATCTACTCCACGCACTCCTCCGAAACGGCGTGGAGTTCGTGATCGTCGGTGGCGTAGCAGCCCAGCTCCGCGGCTGGGCGGGTGCAACGACTGATCTGGACATCGCCGTCGCCAGCAACGAGAGCAATGCCGATCGAATTAACCGTGCGTTGGCGGAAGTCGGCCTGATGAAAGCCGACGTAGGAGGGCTAGGCACAAGCTTCGAAACCGAGTATGGACGGCTGGAGATCGTCCGCCGAGCCGACGGCATCGGAATGTACGACGATTGGATGCGCAATGCGACCGAGATGGAGTTCGACCACCTCACGATCGTGGTCGCGGCTACGGACGACATCGTTAGGTCGAAGGAATCCTCCAACCGAGAGAAGGACCGCGCAGTGCTGCCCGGGATGCGTCGGGACTTTGGGCTCAGCAACTGAGATTGGGGGCGCGAGCACCAGCTGTAAAAAGTGGAGACGCCGGGAATCGAACCCGGGTCCGCAGTCGCGTATGAATGGCTTCTACGAGCGTAGCCGGCGCTCTAATCTCGTCCCCTACTAGCCTCGCCGGCCGGGTTGTAGGGGACCAGCCTCCTAAAGTTTTCCCGGGTCGGCGGAGGCGGGCCTCACCGGGTGAGCCTACTTTCTGATCCCGAGGATCCCCGCCATAGGCGAGCGGGGCTCGAGACCTCGTGCCTTAGCTATTGACTAAGCAGCGAGGGCGTACTCGTGAGAGTCCGCACTTATGGTTTTCCCGGGTGTTTTACGAGGCCGCCCGGGACCTCGACTCGCGACCATCCACACGAGCCAACCGCGTCGAAGCCTGTCGTCCCCGTGGATGTTGTCTGCTGCAGTGTAGCGTCCGTTTCATGCGATGCCCCCCGCGCGCGCGGGGGGCATCGCACTTTTGGCGAACACCACCCGGCGACCTGGCGACCGGTCTGTCCAGCCGTTCCGGCGACCAGTTGACCAGCCACTAGTAGACAGTCCGAGAGCAAGCTCCGCCACATTCGCGGGCACAGCGCTTAACGAAGTCGACGCGGTCCCGGGCCGCCTTGAGGACCTTTCGCCGGTCGGCCCGAAAGCCTTCCGACGATTGGTGGCGCGGCCTCACACCTCGGTGGCCTCGCTCTTTGCGGCTCGGGGTCCGCGTCTTCATCCAACGTACGCCTCTCGTCGGCCCCCGTCAAGAGGGCTTTTGCGCATTACCCGCACATTCCGAAAAAAGGCGTTTGCGTGGCACACAGACGGCCTATTAGGCGACGCTTATGACGGCTGCGACAATGGATGGATGGACGGCGAGCTGCCTCTGGCAAGTGAGGCTCCCTTCGGAGCTCCTCGGCGTCCCCTGCGCAAGAGGATCGGCAGTGCCTTTGCGGGCGTCGCCGCACTTGCGGCGAAGTTCGGCGCCTACCTGAAGACTGGGCTTTTTCTGCTGCCGAAACTAGCCTTGCTCAGTACCGCGGGCACTGCGCTGGTATCGATCGCCGCCTACAGCCTGCTGTGGGGCTGGACGTTCGCCGCGGGCTTCGTGGCTCTGTTGTTCGTGCATGAGATGGGCCATGTGATTCAACTCAAGCGTGAGGGGATCAAGGCGAGCACGCCGATGTTTATCCCTTTCCTGGGGGCGGCGATCTTTTCGCGCTCGCTCGGCGACAACGCGCTCGCCGAGGCACGCGTGGGCTTGGCTGGACCAATCCTCGGCACGCTCGGAGCGGTAGCAGTAGCCGTTGCTGGGGCACTTACCAACAGCGACCTGCTGCTCGCGCTCGCCTACTTCGCGTTCTTTCTGAACCTCATCAACCTGATCCCGGTGGTGCCCTTCGACGGCGGCCGCGCGATGGCCGCTGTGGCGCCCTCGATGTGGTTCGTGGGAATCGGTGGGCTGGTAGCGATGGTCTTCCTGCTCGGCAATCCATTCCTGCTGATCTTCATCCTGCTGGCGCTGCGCGAGATGCCACGCCGCTGGCGCCAGTTGAGATCTCACTCGATCGAGCAGGCTGCCTTCTACCGCGTGCCGCGTCACAGCCGGATCGCGATCGGACTCGTTTACGCAGGGCTGATCTTGGTGCTTGGAATCGGCATGTCCGAGACTCACATCCTTGTCAGCGCCGGGCACAGCTTCCGATCGATCTGAACTCGACCACCCGCATCCTCGCACCAGCCGCGTGTTCGGCAGACTCGGTTCGATTCGAATCTGTAGGCTGTTCGTCGGGCACGATGGACAGGGGCATATGGGCCAACGCGACGGGATTGGGATTTGAATGGGACCTAGAAGGCTGGCGGCAGTCGCGCTTGCGGCGACCACTGTGGCTATTGCGGGCTGCGGTGGATCGGAAAAGCCGCTGACGCACGCTGAACTGGTGAGCAAGGCCAACGCGATCTGCAAGACCGTTACGGCGAAGCTCGCGACCAAGACCACCAACTCTGTGAAGGACATCGCCCGCGTAGCCCCTGAACTAGCCTCCTTCGAGCAAAAAGCGCTGTCTGAACTGAGCAAACTCGTTCCTCCCGCCTACCTGGAGAGCGACTGGAAACAGTTCATCGCTGGCGCCGAGACACTTGCCGAAAACACTTCTAAGCTCGGCGAATACGCGAAGGCAAACGAACTTAAGGCAGCCGGCAAACTGATCACCTCCAGCGAGACGACTCAGCACCAGATGGAGGCGATAGCCAAGCGCAATGGCTTGACCGAGTGTGAGCAGACGGCCTAAGAACGTGTCTCCTTCGCTGAGCGCCCAGAGCTTTTGCGACGCGAGCGCTGTCAGCGCCGCGCTTCCCTGATGCCCCGTTCCATCTCGCGCTTGGAGTCGCGCTCACGCATCGTCTGGCGCTTGTCGTAGAGATCCTTGCCGCGAGCTAGCGCGATCTCGACCTTCGCGTGCGGGCCCTTGAAATAGATGCGTGTCGGCACGAGCGTGAGGCCTCGCTCTGAGACGCGCCCGGCGATGTCCTCGATCTGCGAGCGGTGCAAGCAGCAGCTTGCGCGGGCGCTCGGGGTCATGGTTCTCGCGCGAGGCCGGCAGATACGGCGGTATGTGCACCGACTGCAACCACAGCTCGCCGTCACGGATCGAGGCATAGCCGTCCTTCAGCTGGGCGCCGGAGGCACGCAGCGCCTTGACCTCGCTGCCTTGCAGGGCGATGCCGCACTCGACGCGGTCGGTGAGCTCATAGCGGTAGGAGGCGTAGCGGTTGCTCGCCACATCGCCCGCGCCGATCTTGCGCTTCTTGCCCTTTGCCTTGGCCATCAGTCGAGCCTATCCAGACCGCCCTCGTGGCGCAGGGCGCCACGAGGGACACGGATGTTAGGGACGCCGATCGGACGCCTCGCGGCGCGGAGCGCCGCGAGGAACACGCAGCTGATGGCGCTAGCCGGCCAGGGCCAGATCGACCCGCCCGGCTGAGGCGTCGACCCTGACGACACGCACTTCTACCGGATCGCCGAGCCGCAACATCGTGCCTGAGCGCTCGCCACGCATGATCGTGGACTGCTCGTTGAGCGACCACCACTCGCGCTCCTCCCCCGCGCTGAGCAGGCGCACTGGCAGCATGCCCTCGTAGATCGGACGCACCCGAGACTCAACCCGCACATCCGCACCCGCCTCGGCATCTCTCCCAGCGGCATGCCCCCCGCGCGCGCGGGGGGCATCGCCAAATGCGACAAACGCTCCCGCTCCGATCAAGCCCGTGACCTCGCCCACGAAAACCTGGTCGTATCCCCCATCCAGCAAAGCCTCTTCGAGCAGGAAGCAGGCCGCGATGTCATCGCCCTTGTGCTCCAGCTTTGCGGCGTCGCGCTCGCGCTCAGATGTCCATTCGCCCAGCTCGACGAGCTTGCGCGCGCTCGTCACGCGTTCTCCAGCGCCGATGGAGGACAGCAGCGCCCGGTGGCAGACGAGGTCCGGATAGCGGCGAATCGGCGAAGTGAAGTGGCAGTAGCAGGCCGAGTGCAAGCCCGCGTGGCCGACGTTCTTCGGCGAGTAGCAGGCCTGCTTGAGCGAGCGCAACACAAGCGAAGAGAGCGCGATACGACCCATTCCCGTGCGACGTACGTGAGCATTCACCCGTCGCGAGATCTCTCCCACCAGCTCCGCCGCCCCAGCCGGGAACAACGGGTCTGGCACCGGTGGCGTTGAGACGCCCAGCGAGGCTAGTTGGGCGACGAGCGTGCGAATGCGCTCGGGGTCGGGGCGCTCGTGGACGCGGTACAAGCATGGCACTGAGGCCTGAGTAAGCTGACGCGCGACGGCTTCGTTAGCGGCGATCATCAGGTGCTCGATCAGGCGATGTGACTCGGTTTGCGCACGCGAGCGTATCTCGGTGACATTGCCACGCTCATCAAAAGAGAACTCAGGCTCCTCGGAGTCGATCGCGAGCGCGCCGCCGGAGTCACGCGCCCGTCGCAACTCGGCTGCCGCGCCCCTGGCAGCGGCAAGCGGGCCGCCCCACGGTTCTGGCGCAACCTCCTCTCCGGCGAATACTCGATCGACTTGCTCGTAGTCCAAACGCATGTCCGAGCGGATCAGCGAGCGGCAGAAGCTCGCGGAGACGACCTTGGGCCCGCGCAACAGCATCTCGACAGTCACAGCCAGACGCTCCGCTCCCGGCACAAGCGAGCAGGCGTTGCTGGAGAGCGCATGCGGGAGCATCGGCTCGACCATGCCAGGCACATAGACGCTCGTCGAGCGCCGGCGCGCCTCAAGGTCGATCGCCGAGCCTAGTGGCACGTGTGCGGCGACGTCGGCGATGTGGACCCAGACGCGCACCGTGCCGTCAGGCAATGCCTCAGCAGAGATGGCGTCGTCGAAGTCGCGTGCCGTGGCTGGGTCGACGGTGAAGGTGGGCAACTCACGCAGGTCGCGTCGCTCCCCCTCTCGCAGCTCGACCTCGGCCTTGGCCCAGGCGCGTGCGCCCGCCTTGCGTGCTTCGCGCTCGACCGCCGAGTCGAAGTGCAGCGCGTGGCCGGCCTCGCGCAGCATCTGCTCGATGGCATCGCGAGCGGTTTCGGTGCGCTCCTGTGGCGGCCACACGACACGCGTATTTGACGATCCTCCCAATCGCGGTGCTACGCGCTTGCCTCGCGCGGCGCTGTCAGGTGCTCGTGCACCAGAGCCATCCTTGCGGGGAGCACTCGACTTCGCTGCGTGTGCAGCGGATGTCTTGGTGCTCTTGCGCACACCGGCCGCCTTACCGTTCTTGCCTTCTTTGGCTTTACCGCCGCGCTTGCTTCTCCCTACCGTCTTATCGCCGGGCTTGCCTTTCCCCACGGCCTTACCGCCGCGCTTGCTTTTCCCTTGGACCTTGGGCCCTTTGCTTGGCCCTCCGCGCGAGCCGCCACGCGGCGGGCTCATTTGACCTTGGCGAGCAGTGTGTGCAGCGCGACTTGGAGGCCGTGTTCTGTGTCCACGCCGCTGGGCACCCGGACTTCTGGGGTGATGCCCGCGCCCTCTTTGACGCCTCCTCCACCCAGGTTACGACCGTTGGGGGTGAAGTACTCGCCCACCGTGATCTTGATCGCACCACCGCCGCCGAGTGGCTCCAGCTCTTGGAAGACACCCTTGCCGTAAGTGTGAGTGCCGATTACGGTGGCGCGACGATGGTCCTGCAGAGCCGCCGTGACGATCTCGGAGGCCGAGGCCGTGTCGCGGTCGACGAGCACGACCATCGGAACCGAGCTGGGGATGGCGCCGCCCGCGGCGGTGAGTACGGTCGTCGGCTGAGAGCGTCCGCGCGTGGTGACTATCACTCCTGAGGGGATGAAGATCGAGGCGATCAGGCGCGCTTCGCTGACGAGACCGCCGCCGTCGGCACGTAGATCCAGCACGAGGCCGCGCGCGCCTTCCTTGAGGAGCTTGTCAACCGCCGAGCGCACTTCGGCCGCCGAGCCTTCGCTGAACGTCGCGAGGTAGACCCAGCCGAGCTTGACCCCGTGAACGGTGCGCATCATCGAGGCGACGACGGGCTCGGAGATGATCGCCCGTGTGACCGTGAGCTTGTGCGGTGCTCCGTGCACCGGCTTGACGGTCAGCTCTACGTTGGTGCCCGGCGGGCCCTTGATCAGCGCGGTCGCGGTGTCGGCGGGTACACCGTGCAGCGAGCGCGAGCCGACGGCGACGATCGTTTCCCTCGGCTTCAGGCCCGCTCGCTGGGCCGGCGAGGAGTTGAACACGTGTACGACTTCGAGGCCCGCCGTCTTTGGGTCTACCGAGACGCCGATCCCGGCGAAGCTGGCCGGCTGGTCGAAGCTCGTGAATTCCTTTGGGCTGAGGTACTCGGAGTAGGGGTCGTGAAGACTCGAGATCATTCCCGCTACCGACGAGTTCGCCAGAGTGCTCTTTGAGACCGGCCGGTAGTAGTCGTGGGAGACGCGTTCGATCGCTTCGTCGACGACCTCCGTGTCATTGTTGGCGACGAATGCTTTGCGCGCAAAGCTTGGGAGATTGCTTGGGTGGCCACCCAGCCAGATGCCGACGAGCAGCAAAAGCACCGGCAACAGCACAGCGAGAGCGGCAAACAGGATCTGTCTTACGCGGGAGCTCATTCCCCCACCCTACCTACGCACTCTTAAAGGTTTCTGAGACGCTCACGGACCAAGCGAGACTAGGACGTACCCATTCTGGGCACAGGCAGGCAGCTCGCGAAGGTGATTCGCACATGAGCGATCGAGGACGACGTATCGCGCCGCGTCCATGACCGTCTCAGACCCGCAGGAATCGCCGCAGCGACAAACCTGAGCCTGCCGCGGAGACGGCGATCGCACATGCCATCAGCACCAGGATCAGCAAGCGGAAGTCGATCATGTCGGGCTGAGAGATCAGCTTCACCGTGCCGGCCAAGGGATCGATCAGCGTGACCTTGGCAACCGCGAGCAAGCCGATCGCGCATACACCTCCTAGCGCGCCCAGGAACAGGCCCTCGATCACGAACGGCCAGCGGATGAACCAGTCGGTTGCGCCGACCAGCTTCATCACCTCGACCTCGCGCCGGCGCGAGAAGAGCGACAGGCGGATCGTGTTGGAGACGAGCAGGATCGAGGAGAAGACGAGCAATGCTGCCAGCAGCGCCATCGTGATCTTGACGATGCGCGTGGCCGAGAGGATCTTGTCGGTTTGGGCTTGGCGATCTTGGACGTCGGCGATCGCGGAGTCAGTCACCAGGCGCTTAGCTGCTGGGCTTGACTGATTCAGCTCGGCTTGGATCGCGTCGGCTCTTGCAGGATCAGTAGGCGTAATCCTTAGGATTTCCGGGAGCGGGTTGTAGCCGATCAACTGGAATGCCTGCGGGTCGATCTTGCGCTCCTGTTCATAGCCCGCCTGCTTGGAGAGCACTTCGACGTGGCCTACGTAAGGGGCGTGTTCGACCTTGTGACGCACACGGGCGACTTCTGCCGCGGTAGCCGTCGTGTTGAGGTCCACATCGACGACAACACGACCGCGAATCGAGTTGGCTGCTCCGTTTGTTGCCTGGACGACCGGGATGAAGACGCCCAGCACGAGCGTCGTCACCAAGACACACGACAAAGCGGCAAACGATGGAGCAGGGTTGCGCCGCATCGAGCGCACCGCCTCCTTCAGGAAGAAGCCAAGTTTCATGGGGACGTATACCGGCGCGGAGCTGCGTCCCCATGAGGAGTTTTTGCGCGCGGACGCCTGCTGAATTCCTGTGCCTCCTCGGCAGCCGTTTCCCGCTTCAGCCTCTCTGCCAGGTCACCCGTCGTCTCATCCTGTGCGTACAGGCCTGTGGCCTCGTCGCGGATGATGCGCCCGCGACGCAGCTCGATCACGCGGCGGCGCATCTTGTCGACCAGCTCGTTGTCGTGGGTTGCCACGATCACGGTCGTGCCGGCTCGATTGATGCGGTAGAGCAGCTGCATGATGCCGATCGAGGTGTCCGGGTCGAGGTTGCCCGTGGGCTCGTCGGCCAGCAACAGCGGCGGGTGCGAAGCGAAGGCGCGCGCTACCGCCACTCGCTGCTGCTCGCCGCCGGAGAGCTGATGGGGGTAGTTGTGCAGCTTGGTCGAGAGGCCCGTCAGGCGCAGGATGTCCGGGAGCGAGGAGCGGATCTGCTTGCGCGAGGCGCCCGTCACCTGCAGGGCGTAGGCGATGTTGTCGTAGACGGTGCGCGTTGGCAGCAGCTTGAAGTCTTGGAAGACGACGCCGATGTTGCGGCGGTAGTACGGGACGTGCTTATGATCGATCTCACCCAGGTGGCGGCCGGCGACGCGGATGATGCCCTCGCTCGGGTCTAGCTCCTTGATGAGCAGGCGCATGATCGTCGACTTGCCCGAGCCGGTGGCGCCCACCAGGAAGACGAACTCCTGGCGGTCGATCGCGAAAGTTGCCCGCTCCAGGCCGACATCGCCCGAGTCATAGCGCTTTGTAACGGCACGGAAGTCGACGACCGTGTTCGCTCCCGGAGTGCTCACCGGGGGCTTGCTCGGGGCGTTGCTCGGAATTGGAGCCGCAACAGATGGCCGTGCACTTGCAACGACCCGGGCGCGGCTCGGGTTCATGTGCCGCGCGAGCGCGCGACGCGGGATCGTGCGTGCCGGACGAGTGCTTTTCTCGAGGTCTGCCATGGCGGGGCACAGTAGCGATCGGAGCCCCGCTAGGTCGCACTTTTCCCTGCATGCAAAGCCTTTTGCACGACGCAACGCACGAACCACGAAGAGGGGTTTGCGCCAATGCGACGAGTGCAACACGCCGATCGCCTATCGTGCTTGCGCATGACAGACATCTTGACCACTACCGTTGCCGGCAACGGCCTGCCCGTGTACAACGTGAGCCTGCCGGGGACTCGCGCGCTTACCGTGCTCGTCGCCTTCGACGCAGGTGCTCGCACCGAGCGCGTCGAGGAGAACGGGATGGCCCATTTCCTCGAGCACCTGGTTTTCAAGGGCGGCGAGAAGTACGCCACCTACAAGGAGGTCAACGAGACAGCCGAGCGGCTTGGCGGGATGCTGAACGCCTACACGAGCCATGACCTCGTCGCCTTCCACATCACCGTGCGTGCGGAGTCGGCACCCGAGGCGATCGACCTGCTCAGCGACTTCGTGGCGCGCCCGAAGCTCGACGCGGAGGAGCTCGACCGCGAGCGCGGCGTGGTGATCCAGGAGATCAACCGTGCTTATGACCAGCCCTCGACCGTGGCCGAGTACCTGATCGACAAAGCCGCGTTCGGCGACCATCCGCTTGGACGCACTGTGCTTGGTCCGGAGGAGAATTTGCGCAGCTTTACTCGCGAGGGAATCGTCAGCTTTCGCGAGCGTCGCTGGGCCGGGACTTCCGGCGCGGCGTTCTTGGTTGGGAATATTGAGTTCGTTCCCGGACCGGATCAACTCGCCAGTCTGTTCGCCCGTTTTCCAACCCTGCATGAGCCCGAGCCTTACTCACCGGCTCCGAAGTTCTCCCCCGAGACCTTGGTGGAGCAGCGCGACACTAACCAATCGCACCTGCGCATGATCTACAGGCCACAGATCGACGTCGGCAACGTCAAACAGCGGGCTGCACTGTCGATTTACTCGACGCTACTCGGTGGCTCGATGGGCTCGCGGCTGTTCGAGGAGATCCGCGAGAAGCGGGGGCTTTGCTACTCGGTATACGCGGTCGCTCACGCCTTCGCGGACGTGCCGATCTTGCAGCTGGGCTCAGGGCTCGACTCGGAAAAGTGCATCGAGGCCTATACACGCATGCGCGAGATCGTCGATGAGCTGCGCGCAGACGGGCCAACCGAGGAGGAGGTGCAGCGCGCCCGCGCCTACTCAGCCGGGCGGCTGGTGCTTGCCTTCGAGAACACGAACGCTGTCGCCCGCTATGGGGCCAGCCAGAGGATCGTCTACGGCGAGGACGTCGATCCCGACGCTGCGATAGCGGCACTCGACGCCGTCACATTCGATGAGGTGCGCGAGGTCGCGGCAGACGTGGCCGAGAACCTCGCGGTCGCCTGCGTAGGCCCGCACGAGGCCAGCGAGTTTTAGCCGAGGGCGACCATGCGGTCGATCGGCACTCGCGCCCGCTCGGCTATCTCTGGCGCTACTCGCACCTCGAACTTCATGTCGCGCAGGGCATCGCGCAGCTTCTCCAGCGTGATCATCTTCATGTACACGCAGCTCGCCTCGGCGTTCGCCGGGATGAACTTCACGTCTGGGGCAGCCATTTCAAGCGGGTAGAGCATGCCGGTCTCGGTCGCCACGACCGCTTCGCGCGGCGGCGAGGCGATTGCACTCGCCTGCCCGTCGCCCCGGCCCCCCGCGAGCTTCTCCAGCTCATCGGCGTAGCGCAACATCCCGCCTGTCGAGAGCATGTGCACTCCCTCGGCCGAGACGTCGCCGGCGGCGACGTACTCCATGATCGAAGTCGTGCAACCGCACTCCGGGTGGATCAGGAAGTCGGCTCCCGGGTGGGCGGCGCGCGTGGCGTCGATGTCCGATGGACGGATGCCGGCGTGCACATGGCACTCGCCGTCCCATACGTGCATACGCTTACCCAACTCCTTCTCGACGTAGG
This sequence comes from uncultured Solirubrobacterales bacterium, assembly GCA_963844095.1. GTDB lineage: Bacteria > Actinomycetota > Thermoleophilia > Solirubrobacterales > Solirubrobacteraceae > Palsa-744. The sequence continues at coordinate 14,653 of CAWJND010000005.1, read as the reverse complement.
CGCCGAGCCACATGTCCGGGCCGAACAGGATCTCGGTGTCCGGACCATGCGTCTCGTAGATGTGGCGCACGACGTCCACCGCGTTGGCCGAGGTACAGCAGTAGTCCGTCAGCGCCTTGACCTCGGCGGTGGTGTTCACATACATGACTACGACGCCCTCTGGATATGAAGCTCTCCACTGCGCAAGCTGCTCGGCGTCGATCGAGGCCGCCAACGAGCAGCCCGCGTCCAGGTCGGGGATCAGGACCGTCTTCTCCGGACACAGGATCGAGGCGGTCTCGGCCATGAAGTGCACGCCGCAGAAGACGATCGTCTCGGCATCGGATGCGGCCGCCTGGCGTGAGAGTCCCAGCGAGTCGCCCACGTAGTCAGCCACGTCCTGCACCTCGGGCACCTGGTAGTTGTGCGCGAGGATCGTCGCGTTGTGCTCGGTTGCCAGCGCGCGAACCTCGGCGTGCAGCTCGGCGATCTCGCCTGCAGTCAGGTCTGCAAGCGCACCCTGGGTAGGGATCATCGGCAGCGTGCTCATCTCATCCCCTCCTTGATCGGGGTCCTCGGTGGTGTGGACTCGTCACCTTCTCCAAGTCTATCCGCCGCCGGCGAGCTCGTTCCGGGACGCGCTCGTCCATCTGCGACGTTCACCGCGTCGGCGCCCGCCTCTCGCTGTCCCTCCCTCGCCTCTCCAGGTCTATCGCGCGCGCCTCCATCGCTTCGTTCGACCCAGTCGCGTGGTCGGTCGAACATCGCCTTGCTCACGTCGGCCCGGTCTGCTCAGCACAGGTATCGTGCGTCCGTCCGCGCCACTCTCGCTGGCTTCTTTCGCGCTCGTGTCCGTCTCTTGGTTCGTCGTCGGCGTTTCCGCGTTTTCCTGCCGTCGCGTTTCGCGCGTTCTTCGTCGCGCGGGTCCTCCGGGGCGCGCCTCCTCGGCGCGCGGCGCTCTTCTCCGTCGCGCGGCCGCGCGTCTCGAGGAGGAGTGGCGCCCGCGACGTCACGACCGAGGCCGCGTGCCCGCTCTCCCGTTGCCCCCGGCTCGTCTCGGCGTCAGACGCAGCCGCCTGGCGCAGAGTCCCAGCGAGTCGCCCACATAGTCACACGTCTTCATCTCGTCACCTGGTAGTTGTGCGCGAGGATCGTCGCGTTTCGCTCAGAGGCCAGCGCGCGCACCTCGGCGCTCAGCTCGGCAATCTCAGCCTCGCTCAGCGCGGGCAGCGGTCCCTGGTCGGGAATCATCGGCAGCAAAGTGTTCATCGACAGACCTGCGATTCGAGGGATCGGGGATAGCGGCTCGGCTTGGCGGATGTCACACCCACCACCTCGAAGTCTATCCCCCGCCGAGAGGCGCTCCGGGGCGCAGCCGGGCCAGTCGGCGAGCATTGGCGGAGTCGGCGCCCGCCATCTCGCCGACCCACCGAATCGCCTCGTCGAGATCGATCGCGCGGGCCTCGACCATCGCTTCGATGTCCACCCAGTCGCGTGGACGGTCGAACATCGTCCTTAAAGACAGCGAGCCCGGTGCAGTCGAGGACCGGTATCGTGCGGCCCTCGAACGGCACCTCCATGACGCGCGACTCGACTCAGTCATGGAAGGGCAAGACGCTGAGGAACAGGTCGATCGGCGTGATCCCCCATCGGAGCCTCACCTGGCCGTCGCGTTCGGCCCGTTCGAGAGCCTCGCCGCTCACCTCGACCCCCTCTGGCATCGCCGCGAACACGTCGCGCGCGCGTTGCGGCTCGACGAATACGTTGACGTCCACATCGCGCGTGCCGCGCGGCTCGAGGACGCAGTAAGCGAGCGCTATGGCACCACCGATGGCGTGCGGGATGCCCGCGGCGTCGAGGCCATCGTGCACGGCGAGCAGCTGGTCGCCAAGCTCACTCACGCGCGCAGCGCGATCAGCGGCGGGTACTCGAGCTCGCCGCGTCCCTTGAACGGCAGCGAGCCGGCGAGATCCAGGACCAGCTCCAGAACCCTCGCCTGGCGCTGAAGCGACGTGTCACCAGGGGCCTCGGTCAGTTCCAGCTCCAATCCCGCCGCTCGGGCGATGCGAACCAGAGCGGCCGCTGAAGGCTGCCGACGACCATGCTCATATGCGCTGAGAACCGAGCTTTGCATCCCGGTCCTGCGCGCAAGCTCGGCCTGAGTGAGTCCGCTGATCCCGCGGATCTTCCCGATCAGATCACCAGCTACACGATCATCGCTCGCCAACATGATCATAACTTAGCATATTCGCTAATGATTTTCTAATCTGATAGCTTATTCGCTAACCAGGATAGCAACAGGGACAGGTCGAGGGCCGGCGCGGAGTGGGTGAGCGCGCCAACCGATATGAAGTCTACCCCGGTCTGCGCGTGCTCCCGGATGTTCTCGAGCGTCACGTTGCCGCTTGCCTCCAGCTTGGCGCGACCGTCCACCTGAGCGACCGCGACCCGCAGCTCCTCGACGCTCATGTTGTCGAGCAGCAAGCGTGGAGCGCCCGCCGCGAGCGCCTCATCGATCTCCGCGGGATCGCGCACCTCGACCTCCAGCGTGGCCGCAAGCTCAGGGGCAACCTCGCGCACGCGAGCCACCGCCTGGGCGATCCCGCCGGCCGCCGCGATGTGGTTCTCCTTGATCAGGATCGCGTCGAACAACCCGATTCGGTGGTTGCTGGCGCCGCCGGCCGCGACCGCCGCCTTCTCAAGCGTCCTCAGCCCTGGAGTCGTCTTGCGCGTGTCCAGCACGACCGTTCCCGTCCCCTCGACCTCGCGCACGAAGCGCGCTGCCAGCGTCGCGATCCCGGATAGGCGTCCGAGGAAGTTGAGCGCCGTGCGCTCGCCCGTCAACAGCGCACTGGCCGTGCCTTCGATCGATAGCACCGGGCCGCCCTGCTCGCGCCAGCTGCCCTCTTGCACCAAGCGCTCGAAGCGCACGTCGGGGTCAAGCAGCGCGAAGCACGCCTCGGCCACATCCAAGCCGAAAATCGTGCCAGGCGCCTTCTGCGTGATCAGCGCTCGCGCACGCGCATCCGCCGCGACGGTCGCACTGTCGTTACATCACCACTAGCCGACGTCCTCGGCCAAGGCACGCCCCACCAGCTCGGTCAGCTCATCGCCGCTCACTGCACGCGACGGAGGCCGACTTCAGCAGATAGGCACGCACAAATCCATCCAGATCCCCGTCGAGCACGCGCTGCACGTCGCCCATCTCATAATCGGTGCGATGGTCCTTGGCCATCGAGTAAGGGTGCAGCACGTAGGAGCGGATCTGCGAGCCGAAGTTGACGTCCTGTGCCTCGCCCTTCTCGCGCGCGATCTCTTCCTGGCGTTCGCGCTCCTGCTTCTCCACGAGCTTTGAGCGCAGCATCGCCATCGCGGTGGCGCGGTTGGAGGTCTGCGAGCGCTCGTTCTGGCATTGCACCACGATCCCCGAGGGTCGATGGGTGATGCGCACGGCCGAGTCGGTCTTGTTGACGTGCTGGCCGCCGGCGCCCGAGGCGCGGTAGGTGTCCACCTGCAGGTCGTCCTCGTCGATCTCGACCTCGCCACTGTCCTCTACGACCGGCGCCACCTCGACGCCCGCGAAGCTCGTCTGGCGACGGTGGGCCGAATCGAACGGGGAGAGGCGCACGAGTCGGTGCACGCCCCGCTCGGCGCCGAACAGACCGTAGGCGTTTTCCCCGGAGACCTTGAAGGTGGCCGACTTGATGCCAGCTTCCTCGCCCGGGCTCACCTCCAGCAGCTCAGCCTTGAAGCCGCGCCGCTCGGCCCAGCGCATCATCATGCGCAACACCATCTCGGCCCAGTCCTGCGCGTCGGTGCCGCCCGCGCCCGCGTTGACGCTGACGAGCGCGTCCCCCGCGTCATAGGAGCCCGAGAACAGACGCTGCTCCTCCAGCTCCGCCAAGCGCTGCTCGACCGAGGCGAGATGCTCTTGGACCTCCTGCTCGAGCTCCGGCTCCTCCTCGGCCATCTCCACCAGACCGTCGAGATCCTCCACGTCGGACTGCAACTCAGTGAATGTCTGCAGGCGCCTGTTTGCCTTGGCGTGCTCGGCCGAGACCTTGGCGGCCGCCTCGGCGTCGTCCCAGAAGCCGGGCGCCTGCATCTGCGCTTCGAGCGCCTCGACGCGCTCGCTCAGTTGAGCTGGGTCAAAGATAGTCCGCCAGCAGTGTGAGCTGCTCGCGGATGGCCGCAAGGCGTTGCGGCGTCGACTCGCTTGGGGGGGCTGTTGCCATCGGGCGCAACGCTATCAGCAGCACCGGGCACAACGCGGCTCCACGAGAAGACAAGCTGCCTGGGATTTGACGCTCATGCGGTATGACACCTCACGCCTCAGGCGATGCCTCAAATATCGAGTACTCGCTTGTCAAAGCCAGTTGCAAGACGCCCGTACTCGTGTACGCTGTCGTCATAGCTGTCATCCGCCATGCTGCCAGCCTCCGTGAGGCTCCTCGACGCTTCATCGTGCACAACACGCACGAGCAGATCCAGCTAGCCGCGGTGCGGGTGGTCGCCGCCAAGGGCTACCACCAAACCAGTATTCGAGACATCTGCGCCGAGGCGAACATCTCCGCGCGCTCCTTTCACGAGCACTTTGCTCGAGCAAGGAGGAAGCTGTCTTCTCCGGCGTCGAAGCAGGTGTCGATCGCGTGATGGGCTTCTGTCAGGAGGTGTACCGCAACTCGCCGAGCTGGCCCGACGCTGTCTGGGACGGCATGTACGCCTACGCCGAATGGGCAAAAAACGAGCCCGCATTCGCTCGCACGGGGATCGTCGAGCTGCTCTCGGTCGGGCCCTCGGCCCAGGAGCTGGTGAAGTCGCTGATGGAGGCCTTCATGATCTTCCTGCAGCCCGGCTATGACCTGCTCGACCCGGAAGCAGCCGGCAGCCTCGACGAGCCCGTGACTCAGCGCTTCTTCGAAGTGCTCTACCTGCACATCAGCCAGCACTCCGTAGAGACGGTCGCGACGATCATCCCCGAGCTGGCACGCACGCTGCTAACCCCCTTCATCGGCACGCAGGCCACCGAGGAGTTCATCGCCAAGCGCGAATCGGAGCGGCCTACGCTCCGTGACAGCGCTTGAACTTCTTGCCGCTGCCGCACCAGCACGGGTCGTTGCGGCCGACTTCGTGCTCTGAGTCTGTGACGCGCTGCTCTACGACCGGGAGCGCCTCGACCGGTTCGCCTTCGCCCTCGTAGGCTGCGGCGCCTGGGCCCGCCGCGGCGGCCGCGGCAGCGATCGCGCCGGCACCCATGGCGCTTGAGCCACCCGAGTAGGAGACGCGTCCGGCGCGCGTTGAGTTGCCCGATGCCGCAAACGCTGGGACCGGCGCTCCCCCTCCCCCGCCGTTCTGGCCGTCGACGCTGACCTGCACGTTGAAGATCATGCGCGTGAAGTCCACCCATACGCTGTTCATGAGGTCGCCGAAGAGGGTGAACGCCTCGTTCTTGTAGGCCACCAGCGGATCGATCTGGGCGAAGCCGCGCAGGTGGATGCCCTCACGCAGATAGTCCATGTCGTACAGGTGCTCGCGCCAGCGTTCGTCGATGATCTGCAGGATCAGGAAGCGCTCGAGCGCACCCATCAGCTCCTTGCCGAGCTCCTGCTCGCGCGCCTCGTATTGCTTGACCGCGGTCTGGGTGATCTCCTCGGTCAGATAGCCGCTGTCGATCGTCTCCGGATCGAGATCGTCCTCGTCGAGCTCGACCGGGAAGAACTGTCCGAGCGCGGTGAACAGGCCGTCGAGGTCCCAGTCCTCCATGTAGTCGCTCGGCGTGTACTGCTCGACTGTGCGCTCGATCGTGTTGACCACCTGTTCGCGCGCCTCCTCGCCCATCTCCTTGCCTTCGAGCACCTCGTCGCGGTAGGCGTAGATGATGCGCCGCTGCTCGTTCATCACGTCGTCGTACTCGAGCACGCGCTTTCTGATCAGGAAGTTCTGTTCCTCGACCTTCTTCTGGGCCTTCTCGATCTGCTTGGAGAGCATGCCCGCCTCGATCGGCTCCTCGTTGCCTTCCTCGTCCACGCCACCGAGGCGATCGAGGATCTTGTAGATGCGGTCGCCCGCGAACAGGCGCACGAGGTCGTCCTCGGCCGAGAGGAAGAAGCGGCTCTCTCCGGGATCGCCTTGGCGGCCTGCGCGCCCGCGCAGCTGGTTGTCGATGCGCCGCGACTCGTGACGCTCGGTGCCGCAGATGAACATGCCTCCCGCCGCCATCACGCGTTCACGGTTGACCTGCACCTGCTGCTCTATCTCGGGCAGCAGATCCTTCAGGCGCTGCGCGTAAGACGGGTCCTCGGGATCGACGTTCTGCTTGGCAAGCTGCCGGCGCGCCAGATGCTCGGCGTTGCCTCCGAGCTTGATGTCCACGCCACGGCCGGCCATGTTCGTGGCGATCGTGACGGCGCCGGGCTGGCCTGCCTCGGCCACGATCTCCGCCTCGCGGGCGGCGTGCTCGGGCTTGGCGTTGAGCACCGTGTGGGCGATCCCGCGCTTCTTCAGACGCTCGCCGAGCAGCTCTGAGACCTCGACGGAGATCGTGCCGACCAGCACCGGCTGACCGTTCTCGTGGCGCGCGGCGATCTCTTTGACGACCGCCTCCCACTTGCCCTCCTTGGTCTTGTAGACCTGATCGTTGCGATCGTCGCGGACCATCGGCATGTTCGTCGGGATCTGCACCACCGGCAGCTCGTAGATCTTCATGAACTCGGTGGCCTCGGTCAGGGCGGTGCCGGTCATGCCGGAGAGCTTGTCGTAGAGGCGGAAGTAGTTCTGGTAGGTGATCGAGGCGAGCGTCTGGTTCTCCTCTTGGACCTTCACGCCCTCCTTGGCCTCGACCGCCTGGTGCAAGCCCTCCGACCAGCGCCTGCCGTCGAGGATGCGGCCGGTGAACTCGTCGATGATCTTGACCTCGCCGTCGATCACGGCGTAGTCGACGTCGCGCTTGTACAGCGACTCGGCCCGCAGCGCCTGGATCAGGTGGTTGACGAGATGTCCGTTCTCGGCCTTGTAGAGATGGTCGATGCCGAGGAAGCGCTCGGCCTTGGCGACGCCGAGCTCTGTGATGGCGACGGTCTTCTGCTTCTCCTCGACCTCGTAGTCGAACTCCGCCACGAACCCCTTCTTGGCGCGCGGGTCCATGCCTTCAGGCGTCTTGCCGGCGATCATGCGCGGCGCCAGACGGGCGAACTTCACGTAGAAGTCTGCTGCCTGTTCGGGGGCGCCGGAGATGATCAGCGGCGTGCGCGCCTCGTCGATCAGGATGTTGTCGACCTCGTCCACGACCGCGAAGGGATGGCCGCGCTGCACCTTTTCGGAGAGATCCTTGGCCATGTTGTCGCGCAGGTAGTCGAAGCCGAACTCCGAGTTGGTGCCATAGACGACATCGCACGAGTAGGCCAGCTGCTTCTCCTCGTAGGCTGCTGGTTCTGCAGCACCCCCACGCTCACATCCAGCGCGTTGTAGATCGGGCTCATCCAGGCCGCGTCGCGGCGGGCCAGGTAGTCGTTGACGGTCACGACGTGCACGCCCTTGCGTTCGGTCGTCTCAGAAGCCGGTGGCGTCCCTCGCGCGGCGGCCAGCGAGTTGAGCACGACCGCGAGCGTCGCCGTCAGCGTCTTGCCCTCGCCGGTCTTCATCTCGGAGATGCAGCCGTCGTGCAGCGCCATTGCCCCGATCAGCTGCACGTCGAAGTGGCGCATCCCCATCGTGCGCTTGCCTGCCTCGCGCACGATCGCAAAGCACTCGGGCAGCAGATCCTCGAGCGACTCGCCCTCGCGGCGCGCTCGCGCAAGCTCGTTCATGCGCTCGCGCAGCTCGTCGTCGGTCTCGAGCTCCAGCTCGGCCTCGTAGGCGCCGATCAGCGCGACGCGCTTCTCGTAGTCCTTGAACTTCTTGCCCTCGCCGATGTTCAGCGCACGATCCAAAAGCGACATGCGCTCAGGGTACCGACTACGCCGCCGATGGTCGCCACTGACTGCGCTCAGAACGCGGATCTCGGTCGCCACACGCGATCGCGCTGCACGGCGCTCGCCGGTCGCCGGAGAGCGACTATTCGGCCGCGGGAGAGGCCGCCGAGGCTCGGGCGCCGGCGACGCTCGCGCAGCGCGGCCGCCGCATGCGCCTCGCGGCGATGGCGGCGCTTGTCGCGATGGCGCTTGACTTGGCGCGCCAGCTCGTCCACGACGAGGTTCAGCGAATGCAGCATCTGCGGCGAGGAGTCGCGCGCCCTCAGCGTGACGCCCTTGAGGTAGAGCGTCGCCTCGGCCACATCGCTGATCGGCGACGCGCGGGTTTGGCTCCCTGAATATCTCGAACTCCAAGCGGGCGAACTCGGAGACCTGGCGGGAGATCTTCTCCAGCCGGCGCTCCAGATGCTCGCGCATGTCGTCGGTGACCGGGACATTGCGGCCCTTGATGTCTATCTGCATCAGGGACTCCCTTCACTCGGAGACGATGTGCACCCATCGTACCCCTCCTGGCGGCTCCTATGTGTCGGTTTTGCACGGATGTTCGAGGCGTACGATCCGTCTCGCTCAGAACGCCGCTCTCGGGACTCCACGTACTCGGCGGTCCCCGGCTCTCTATCTGGGCCGCAAGCTCTCGAGGATCCCCGCGTGCCCGGCGATCGCGCCGATCAGGATCGCGCCCGGGGCGACCTCGGTTCCGGGAAGCACGATGCTGTCGCGCAGCTGGGCTCCCTCGCCGACGCGCGCTCCGTCACCCAGAACGAGCGGGCCCGTCAGGCGCACGTTCTCGCCCAGCTCGACGTCGCTGACCGATCCAGACGGATCCCTCGATCTCGGCGCTCCGCGGCACGACGCTCTCCCCCGCGACGATCAAGCCCGGGGCGACCTCGCGACCCTCGACCTGCAGGCGCAGCTCGCCTCGCAGCGCGTCGAAGGTGCCTTGACGCAGCTCCGCGAGCGAGCCGACGTCGTTCCAGTACTCCCGCACCTCGTGGATGTGGAAGGGGATGTCGTTCTCGAGCAGGGTCGGGAACACGTCTTGGGCCCAGTCCACGAACGGACGATCGGGGAAGTAGTCGAAGATCTCCGGGCTGAAGATGTAGATGCCGCAGTTGCCGAGGTCCGAGAGCGCTTCCTCGGGGCTCGGCTTCTCCTGGAAGCCGGTGATGCGCCCGTCGCGGTCGTGCAAGACGACGCCGTACTCGCGCGTGTCCGAGACCTTCTTGACGGCAAGCGTCGCGATCCCGCCGGCCTCGCGGTGACGAGCGACGAACGCGCTCAGATCGATGTCGGTGAGCGCATCGCCCGAGATCACGACGAACGAGTCGTCGCCGAAGAAGTCGGCACAGCCGCGCACCCCTCCGGCGGTGCCAAGCAGCTCCGGCTCGAAGCGGTAGCTCAGGCGCTCGCCGAAGTACTGCTTGATCGACTCGGGGAAGTAATGCAGGTTGGCGATCACCTCCTCGAAGCCGTGACGTTCGAGCAGGTCGAGGATGTGCGCCATCACCGGCCGGTCGAGCACCGGCACCATCGGCTTGGTGATCTCGTTCGTGAGGGGGCGCAGGCGGGTTCCAAGACCCGCCGCGAGGACCATCGCTCTCATCAGGCGCAACCTATAGGAAACGGAAGACACAAGGAGCCCCTAGCACGGCCGTAGACCAAGCGAGACAAGGACGCACCGACCGCGTGTGCTTACGCACACAAGGGAGGGAGGACGCCGTCTCGCGCCGCGTCTACGGCCGTCCTAGCCCTTGTTCCCAGGAGCTGCGATATACGCGCTGGTCCTCGCGCAGCTCGTCGATCTGCACGCCGAGCGACTCGAGCTTCAGACGCGCGACCTCCTCGTCGATCCGGTCTGGCACCGGCAACACCCCGCGGCGCAAGCTGCCAGCGCTCTCGACCAGGTACTCGACGCACAAGGCTTGACCCGCGAACGACATGTCCATCACCGCCGCCGGATGACCCTCCCCCGCCGCCAGGTTCACGACGCGACCTTGGGCGAGCAGGTTCAGACGCCGCCCGTCGGCGAGCGTGTGCTCCTCCACGAGCGGCAGCGCCTCCCGCCGCCCACCGACGGCCAGCGCGCGCAGATCCTCGAGCCGTGATCTCGACGTCGAAGTGCCCGGCGTTGGCGAGCACCGCTCCGTCCTTCATCCGCTCGAAGTGCTCGCGCGCGCAGCACGTCGCGCCCACCGGTGACCGTCACGAACACGTCTCCACGCTCGGCAGCCGCCAAGCGCGCCCATCACCTCATAGCCCTCCATGCGGGCCTCCAGGGCACGCAGTGGATCGACCTCGCAGACGACAACCGAGGCGCCGGCGCCGCGCGCGCGCAGTGCCACGCCGCGCCCGGTCCAGCCATAGCCGAGCACCACCACTGTGCGCCCGGCCAAGCAGCAGGTTGGTGGCGCGCAGGATGCCGTCGATCGTGGACTGACCGGTACCGAAGCGATCGTTGAAGGCACGCTCGGTGCGCGACTCGTTGACCGCCAGCACCGGACAGGCGAGCGTGCCCTGCTCGGCGAGCGCCCTCACCCGCAAGAGCCCGGCGGTGGTCTCCTCGGTGCCGCCCAGCATCTCCGCGGCGTGGCTCGGGGTGCGCTCGTGGATCGCGCCGATCAGATCGGCGCCGTCGTCGATCGTGACCTGCGGCGCGCTCTTGAACGAGTGTCTGCACGTGCTCGGCGTACTGCTTGGCGCTCTCGCCACGCGCGGCCAAGCACCGTCGCGCCGTGGCGCTCGGTGAGCGCCAGCGACCACGTCGTCCTGGGTGGAGAGCGGATTGGCCGCGCACAATCCCACCTGCGCTCCGCCGGCGATCAGAGCACGCACGAGATTGGCGGTCTCGGCCGTCACATGCAGACACGCAGCCACGCTCACGCCCTCGAGCGGACGCTCGCTCTGCGAGGCGCTCGCGCACCTGCGCAAGCACCGGCATCTGCGAGTCGGCCCACTCGATGCGAGCCTGGCCGCTGTCGGCGCCGGTCGAGATCTTGACTCCCGCCGCGCCCCGTCGCCTCTAGTAGCGGTAGTGGTCGGGCTTGTAGGGGCCGCCCACGGGCACGCCGATGTAGGCCGCCTGCTCCTCGCTGAGCTCGGTCAATTTCACGCCGAGCGCATCGAGGTGCAGGCGCGCGACCTTCTCGTCGAGGTGCTTGGGCAGCACGTATACGCGCTTCTCGTACTCGTCGTTCTTCGAGAACAGCTCGATCTGGGCGATCGTCTGGTTGGTGAACGAGTTGCTCATCACGAAGCTCGGATGGCCCGTGGCGTTGCCCAGGTTCAGCAGGCGTCCCTCGGAGAGCATGATGATCGCGTGGCCGTCTGAGAACACCCACTCGTCAACCTGGGGCTTGATGTTGATGCGCTTGATCCCCGGGGTCTTTGTGAGGCCGGCTATGTCGATCTCGTTGTCGAAGTGACCGATGTTGCCGACGATCGCCTGATGCTTCATGCGCGCCATGTGGGCGGCGGTGATGATGTCCTTGTTGCCGGTCGTGGTGATGAAGATGTCCCCCGTCTCGATGACGTCCTCGAGCGTGTTGACCTCGTAGCCCTGCATCGCCGCCTGCAGCGCGCAGATCGGGTCGATCTCGGTGATCACCACGCGCGCGCCCTGTCCGCGCAGCGATTCGGCGCAGCCCTTGCCGACGTCGCCGAAGCCGCACACGACCGCCACCTTGCCGCCGATCATCACGTCGGTGGCGCGGTTGATGCCGTCGATCAGCGAGTGGCGGCAACCGTAGAGGTTGTCGAACTTCGACTTGGTGACCGAGTCGTTGACGTTGATCGCGGGGAACAGCAGCTCGCCGCTCTCGACCATCTGGTAGAGCCGGTGCACGCCGGTGGTGGTCTCCTCGGTGACGCCCTTGATGCCCTGGCCGATCTTCGTCCAGCGCTGCGGATCTTCGTCCAGCGAGCGCGTCAGCAGCGAGAGCACCACCTCGAACTCCTCGGACTCCGCCGAGGCCGGGTCCGGTACGGCGCCGGCAGCCTCGTACTCGGTGCCCTTGTGCACGAACAGCGTGGCGTCACCGCCGTCGTCGAGGATCATGTTGGGACCGGATACCCCAGGCGTTCCGTCCTCGCCGGGCCAGCGCAGCGCGCGATCGGTGCACCACCAGTACTCCTCCAGGCTCTCGCCCTTCCAGGCGAACACCGGCACGCCGCGCGGGTCCTCGGGCGTGCCGTCCGGGCCGACGGCGATTGCTGCGGCCGCGTGGTCCTGGGTGGAGAAGATGTTGCAGCTGCACCAGCGCACCTCGGCGCCGAGCGAGGTAAGCGTCTCGATCAGGACGGCGGTCTGGATCGTCATGTGCAGCGAGCCCGTGATGCGCGCCCCCGCGAGCGGCTGAGCGTCTGCGTACTCGCGGCGGATCGACATCAGGCCCGGCATCTCGTGCTCGGCGAGCGTGATCTCCTTGCGCCCGAACTCGGCGAGCGAGAGGTCGGCGACCTTGAAGTCGGTGTCGGTCAGCGTTGCGGTGGGGGTCATGCGATCTCCATGGTCGTGTGGCTTGGAAGTATGTGGATGGCTTTGGCGCGATCTTGGCCGATGGGTCGACAGCGGCGCGGGACGGCTTGGCGGCGGCCAGCAGCCGCTGGTGCTTTTCCTGCTCGAAGCGCAGCCAGTCGGCGGCGCTGACATGCTCGGGACGAGCCGGCTCAGCGGCAAGCCACGACTCGATCGCCTCGCGCAGAGCCTGCTCCGCTCGCAGTCTCAGCGCGAAACCGACCTCGCCCAGGTCGAGCTCCTGCGCCTCCAGCAGCTCTCGCAGTGTGCTCAGACGCTGCAGCTCGGCCGGGCCGTACAGCCGGTAGCCGGAGCCGGAGCGACCTGGCTCGACCAGTCCGATGCTCTCGATGTAGCGCAGCATCCGCGCCGACCAACCGGTCGTCTCGGCCGCCTCGTTGATCGTCAGCGCATCTACAGCTGCAGCCTGCATCTTGCAGACCTTATCAGAGCTATGTCAAGGTTGAGCTCTCGGCAAGAGGCCGCAGGTCGGAAGCCCTCGACGCCTCGCTAGCGCTTGACCAGGTCGGCCTTGAGCTGCTCGATCAGCTTGACCGGCCCCGGGTCGACGCCGCGCAAGGCGGCCAGATAGATCGAGACCAGTCGCCGAGCAGCACCAGCGAGATGACCCGCTCGATCGTCGTCTGACCGCGCGTCTCCATGCGGAAGCTCGCCGAGGCGTTGCCGGCGATCAGCTTCTCGGTCAAGTCCATGCGCTCCTTCACGCGCGGATGGGCGTCGGAGTCGTCGAGGAACACGGCCGAGAAGCGGCCGACGTCCAAGGCTCCCTCCCAACCCTCGAGCTCGTTGTGGTCGAGCTCGGGCAGCTCGTGAGCGAAGGCCGGCTGCTTGGCGTTCTCGTTGATCTGGGTCTTCCAGCGGTAGGCGATCGGGACCGTGAGCCCCGCGCCGGCGATCACCGGAGCGGTGCCGAGCAGGCCCCGCGCGGTCTGCTTGGCCAGTGAGTCCTCGGGCGCGTCGGGACCCCACTCGGCGACAAGCTGCTCGGTGTGGGAGGCGGCGACATCGATCTCTGAGGTAAGGCGCGGCCCGGCCCCGCACAGGGCTGCCACCTCCAATGCCGCAACGGTCATATAGGCCACGGCCGCCCTGGGCTGGAAGCCTCCGGGCAGCGGGATCACAGGCACCCCGTCGGCACGCGCCATCTCCCCAAGACGTCCCCCGGTGGTGACCACTACGCGCTGAGCGCCAAGCGCACCCGCCGACTCGTAGCAGGCAAGCGTCTCCTCGGTATTGCCCGAGTAGCTCGCGCACAGCACGGTCGTCTCCGGCGTGGTCCATGGCGGAAGCCCATATGCGCGTGTCACGAAGATCGGGCGCGAAGCGTGGTCGCCGAGCGCGGCTCGCGCCAACGCGCCGCCGATCGCCGAGCCTCCCATTCCTGCCACCACAAGACCCGCCGGTGTGTCCCACTCGGCCATGATCGCCGACTCCACCCGCCACAGCGCGTCGCGCAGGTGCTCGGGCAAAGCCAGGATGTCCGCCAGCTGGTCGGAGGCGTCGACGCGGGCAATCGCCTCGCGCGAGAGCACGTCGGTGGTCGGGATGGCAGCGCCGCCGCCTTGGCTCATTTACTCGTCTCCTGTTGGGGTCTGGCCACGAAGGTGTGGCCATGAGGCTCGCGCCAGGATACCCGTCGTGGTGGACCCGACACCTTACGCTTGCTCCGACACACTCCCCCTGTCCCGGATATACCCCCACCCAACACCACGCAGCGGGACTCACCGTGCCAAGGAGCCGGCACCGCAGAGCGCTTGAGCGGCCTAGAACTTGATGGCGCCGTCGGGCAGCGTCACACCCGGGAAGATGCGCGCGCCGCCCGCGATCGTGTTGTCCGCCCCGACTGTGACTCCCTCGCCCAGTACGGCGCCCTCCTGGATGTGGGTGCCATCGCCTATCCGACAGCCGGCGGCGACGATGCAATTGCGCAGCGTGCAGTTCTCGCCGATCTCGCTGCCGGCGAGGATCACCGCGCGCTCGACGGTCGAGCCGGCGCCGATCTTGACGTCGCTGCCGAGCACCACGAGGCTGCCGACGTGGGCGCCCTCTGCGACAGTATGCGCCCGCCTCGATCACCGCCGGCGGAATCGCCCGGCCGAGTATTTGCGCGCCCTCGGCCACCGATAGATAGCTGTCGCCGAGCCGCTCGTGCACTGCGGTGCGAACGTTG
>CAWJND010000004.1:0-494115 GCA_963844095.1 uncultured Solirubrobacterales bacterium | reverse complement strand
ACCGACTGGTCACGCTGGAGCTGCTTGCCCTCGGTTTGCAAGGAGGGGGCGATTACGACCTCGGCGCGGTTGAACTCCGCCAAGTCCTTGTGGCCGCACGTGGCCATCGAGGTGCGCAGGCCGCCGAACAGGTTGAAGCTGCCGTCGTTCTCGCGGGCGGGCCCGACCAAGATCTCCTCCAGCGTGCCGTTGCGAGTCGTCGCCACCCTCGCGCCGCGCGGGAGCGTCGGGTGGAACGTGGCCATGCCCCAGTGAAAGCCTCTGCCCGGGGCTTCGTGAGCGCGTGCCAGCGGCGAGCCGATCATGACCGCGTCGGCGCCTAGCGCGATCGCCTTGGAGACGTCGCCGCCGTTGCGCATGCCGCCGTCGGCGATCACCTGGCAGTACTCGCCGGTCTCCAGCATGTGCGTGGAGCGCGCGTGAGCCACGTCGGCGATCGCCGTCGCCTGCGGAACGCCGATGCCGAGCACGCCGCGCGTGGTACACGCGGCACCCGGGCCGACGCCGACGAGCACGCCCGCGGCGCCTGTGCGCATCAGGTGCAGGCCCGTCTGGTAGGAGGCACAGCCGCCGACCACCACCGGCACGTCGAGTGAAGGGATGAACTCCTTGAGGTTGAGCGGCTCGGAGACCGTGGAGACGTGTTCACCCGATACGACGGTGCCCTGGATGACGAGCACGTCGAGGCCCGCCTCCGAGCGCGATCTCGTAGTAGGCGAGCACCTTCTGCGGGGTCAAGGACGCGGCCACGACGACCTTCTGCTCCTTGACCTCGCGAATGCGCTGGGCGATTAGCTCCGGCTTGACCGGGGTGGCGTAGATCTCCTGCATCTCGCGCGTAGCGATCTCCTTCGGCAGCCCCGCGATCCGCTCCAGCTGCTCGTCCGCGTCCTCGTAGCGCGTGAAGATTCCCTCGAGATTGAGCACCGCCAGACCCCCGAGCCCGCCCACGATCGCGGCCGTCTCCGGCGAGACGACGCCGTCCATCGCTGAGGCCATCATCGGCAGCTCGAACTGGTAGGGACCGAGCTTCCAGGAGATGTCGATGTCGTCAGGGTCGCGCGTCCGCCTAGACGGGACAATCGCGATGTCGTCGAAGCCGTATGCGCGGCGGCCGCTCTTGCCGCGGCCAATCTCTACTTCCATCTGAGAATCCTTACAGTCGTGGCGGACGAGCATAGCAACGGGGCTGACGCCCGCGCCGGGGTTCCCTTGGGTATTCTCGGTCAAATGAGCGACGACGATTCCGCCGGCTATGACCCCCAGGTAATCGAGGCTCGTCGCCAGGCTGCTTGGCGGGAGCAGCACCGCTTCCGCACGCCCGAGATCGGCGAGGATCGTGCGCGCAAGTACATCAAGCCCTCGGCTCCCTTTACCTCGGGGAACATCCACATCGGGCACGTGCGCAGCTATTCGATTGGGGATGCTTACGCGCGCTTTTGCCGGGGGCGCGGCGAGGATGTGCTGTTCGCCTTCGGCTTTGACTCGTTTGGACTGCCCGCCGAGCTTGGCGCGATCGCCGGCAAAGAGCCGCCCAGCGCTTGGGTTGATCGCTGTGCCGAGCACATGATTCTGCAGTTGCGCAGACTTGGCTTTTCCTTCGACTGGGAGCGCACTTTCATGAGCTCCGAGGCGATCATGTACCGCTGGTCGCAGTGGTTGTTCCTGACCCTTCTGGAGGCCGGATTGGTCTATCGCGGGACAGGGAGCGTGGATTGGTGCGATACCTGCCAGACGGTGCTCGCGACAATCCAGGTCGAGGACGGGTTGTGCTGGCGTTGCCACCACCCCGTGCGCTTGATCCAGCGGCCACAGTGGTACCTGCGCATCAGCGAGTACGTGCCGGAGAACGACCGGCGCCTGCAGGAGCTGGCGGCGAGCGGGATCTGGGATGAGAACGCGCTTGCCTCGCAGCGCTTCGTGCTGGGGCGCGTCGACGGCGTCGAGCTGGATTTGCCTGCCCAGGACGGCGAGCCGCTGACCGTCTTCACACCCCACACCGACGCGCTCGATCTGGCCCGCTTCGTAAGCGTCTCACCGAGACACCCGCAGGTCGATGAGTGGGCGCGCGATGAGGGGTTGGCTCAGCGGCTGGAGGAGCTGCGAGCGGTTGGGTTGGAGCGAAGTGCGCGTGAGGCGCAAACGATGCCGTTTGTCGAGACCGGGCGCCTGCTTGCCTCCCCCACCGGTGGTGAGCCATTGCCGGTGATCGTCACTCCTACCGTGGACGGGCGCTTCGGGCCTACCGCCGTGTTTGGCGTGCCCGAGCGCGACCGCACCGACGCGCTGATCGCCGAGCGGTTGTTCGGTCCCTCCGAGGACGCTCCCGCGCACGCGGGAGACACGCCCTCTGAGGAGAATCCCACAACCCTCCCCCACACCTCCGTGCCGGGGGCGCGCGAGGCCGTTCGCTACCGCGCCAACGACTTCACCATCTCCAGACAGCGCTCGTGGGGCACGCCGATCCCGATCGTCTACTGCGACGGGTGCGGGACGGTGCCGTTGCCCAAGGATGCGCTGCCCGTGATCCTGCCGCTCGACCTGACGCCGACCGGCACCGGCAATCCGCTAGCCGAGCGCGAGGACTTCGTGCATACCACCTGTCCCAAGTGCGGCGGGCCCGCTACTCGCGAGACCGACACGCTCGACTGTCACTTCGACGCGCTGTGGCTTTGGGTTCCTGTCTGTGTGCCTCCCGCCGAGCGCGAGCAGAGCTTGGAGCACATCCTGGCGCTCGAGGACCTGCGGGCTTGGCTGCCCTGCGAGCGCGTCGTCGCTGGATCGGACAGCGGCAACTTCGTGTTCGATCAGCGCACTGTGACAAAGGCGCTGCGCGACATCGGACCGTTCGAGTTCCTCTCGGACGGCGAGCCGTTCGCCGGTTGCCTGTTTCACGAGATGGTGATCAGGGACGGGCGCAAGATGAGCAAGCACCTTGGCAACGTGGTGGATCCTGACGAGCTGGTGGCGCAGTACGGGGCCGACACCGTGCGGCTGGCGGTGCTGTTCGCCGCTCGCGCACAGCGCTCGTTGAACTGGAGCGACGGCGACGTCAAGCGCTGCCACCGTTTCTTGCGCCAACTTTGGGACTACTCACATGCTCGCTTCACGCTCAATCCCGCTGAGCTGAGTCAGGGCGCCACGAACGACGCGACGACTAACGGCGAGCAGAACGCGGTGATGGGGCCCGATAAGACCGAGCACCTGCGCAAACGTCTGTCGCAATGGTGTGAGACCGCTGTGGAGAAGATCACAGAGGACGCGCGCGAGCTTGAGATGCACAGCGCTGTTCGCAATGTGATGCGGCTGTTCGATCGCATCCGCGACTACGAGAAGCGTGTGATCGCTAAGCGTGGCCGGCTGTGCACTGAGGACTACGAGGCGCTGATCGAGGCGCTGCAGATGCTTGCGCGCGTGCTGATGCCGTTTGCTCCGCACATTGCCGAGCAGCTGCTGATCGACTCGACATCCCCCGGCAGCGAGATCGACACATCGTGGCCTCAGGGGGAGCTTGTGCCACGATGACTTGGACAAACCGAAGTCAACTAACCCAACGAAGAAGGGGTGAGACCCGATGAGCACCGCAATGGGGCACGCAGACCTGAACGAGACGACGCGCTCGTGCGTGACCGAACTGGTGTGCCAAAGGTGCGATGTGAAACGGCCGATTACCGACACTGAGGCGTTTTGCCCGTCGTGCGGTAAGTGCTTTGACATCGCCTACGACTACGAGCTCGCCAAGAGCCGCCTGCGTGAGCTGTCGATGGACGAGCGCCCCCGCAACATCTGGCGGCTGTCTGAGCTACTGCCGATCCGCTCAGCGCATGCCCAGGCCGAAGTGGGGCAGGTGTCCGGCATGACGCCGCTGATCCCAGCAAACCGACTAGGGGCACGATTGGGCTTGAGCAAACTGTATTTGAAGGACGACAGCTCCCAGCGACCGAGCTTTTCCTACAAGGACAGGGTTGTCTCGAGCGCGATCGCACGGGCGCTTGAGCTCGGCAAGACCGAGATCGGCTGCGTCTCCACCGGCAACGTCGGCACGGCCGTCGCTTCGCTGGCGGCCAAGGCCGGGCTCACGCCCTATGTCTTCTATCCCAACCGCCTGGAGCAGACCAAGGCGCGCGTCTGCCGCGCGCTTGGCGCACGGGTCTGCCAGGTTGCCGGCAACTACGACGAAGCCAACCGCGAGTGCAAGAAGGTGGCGGCAGCCAGTGGGCTCGAGTTCGCCAACATCACGCTGCGGCCGTTCTACGCCGAGGGCGCCAAGACAGCGGTTTTCGAGATCGTCGAGCAGCTCGGCTGGAAGGCTCCGGATCACATCGTCTCCGCCACCGCCGGCGGCACGCTTTCCTCACGGCTGCACAAGGGACTGGTCGAGCTTCAGACAGTTGGGCTGGCCGAGACGAGCGCGACGAAGATGCACATCGCCCAGCCGGATGGGTGCTCGCCGATCGCCGACGCGATCGTCTCCGGTGAGCCTGAGATCAAGCCCCGCAAACCGACGACGATCGCGCACTCACTGGCGATCGGCTCTCCCGGCGACGGCTACCTGGTGATCGACGCCGTCCTCTCGCGCAAAGGCAGCGCCGGCACGGCAAATGACGAGGAGATCTTCGCCGGGATCGACCTGCTCGCCGAAACCGAGGGGATCCTGACCGAGCCCGCCGGCGGCACGACGATCGCGGTACTGAAGAAGCTTGCCGAGTCGGGCGAGCTCGATCCCGACGCGACCGTGGTGGCGATCATCACCGGCAACGGGCTGAAGACGCTCGAGGACCATCCCGAGAAGCCCTGGCCGAAGAGCGAGTGCGACGTCGAGTCGATGCTGGCGGTGCTCAGCGAGCTGCAGGAGCAGGCGGCCTCGGCACGCCAGCCGCTGCCGGTCTAGCCGGCGGCCGCATCGTCGGCGACGATCTGCGCCTGCGCCCGCGAGATGCGGCCGGCCGGGACCGACTCATCGCCGGCCTGCAGCCGGTTGAGCGCGTCGCGCTTGGCCTCGCCCGTGACCAGCCACAGCAGCGCCCTCGCGCGGTTCAGCACGGGGTAGGTAAGCGTCATACGCGCCAGGCCCATGTACTCGCCGGTGAGCGCCACGTCGCGATCGTGCACGTCGAGCACCGGGTCCCCTGGCACGAGCGAGGCCGTGTGACCGTCGGCGCCAATGCCGAGGTGAACTAGGTCGATGCACCCGGGCAGCGCGACCGAGTAAGCGTGGGCGGCCACGTCCAGATCGTCGGCTGTGACCGGCATCGGGCGCAGCCGGCTGACGGCCTGCGGCGGGAGGTTGTCCCACAAAAGTGTGAGGTTGCGGTTGGCGTCGCCATCGGGTGCGATGCGCTCATCGACTTGGTAGATCGTCGTTTGCTCCCATGGAAAATCCTTACGACGGGCCAGATCGGCGAACATCTGGCCCGGGGTGTGTCCGCCGCTTACGGCCAGCGTGAAGCTGCCGCGCGCGGCAATCGCCGCGGCCGCGTGCTCGACGACTAGTTCGGCGGCGCGCAGCGCGACGGAAATGTCGTCGGAGAGGACCTCGATCGGGATCTGCTCGGCGCTCATCTCTTGTGGGTCCGCTCGACGCTGCTCGATGTTCGTTCGTTACTCATCACTCGCGCAGCGAACGGTAGCGGCGAATCAGCGCATTGGTCGAGCTGTCGTGCTCGAGCGTTGGCTCCTGCTCTGCTTCGAGCTCGGGGATGATGCGCTTGGCCAATGCCTTGCCCAGCTCCACGCCCCACTGGTCGAAGGAGTCGATGCCCCAGATCGTGCCCTGCGTGAAGACACTGTGCTCATACAAGGCGATGAGCGCTCCAAGCGTGTGCGGGGTGAGCTGCTCGGCCAAGAGGACGTTTGTCGGGCGGTTGCCTTGCATGACGCGGTGAGGGACGATCGCCTCCGCTACCCCTTCGGCACGCAGCTGCTCCTCTGTCTTGCCAAAGGCCAATGCCTCGGCTTGAGCAAACACATTGGACATCAGCAGGTCGTGGTGGTTGCCAAGCGGGTTCAGCGAGCGCGCGAAGCCGATCAGGTCGACCGGGATCAGCCTCGTGCCCTGGTGGATCAGTTGGTAGAAGGAGTGCTGTCCGTTCGTGCCGGGCTCACCCCAATAGATCGCACTGGTGTCGTAATCGACTGGGACTCCCTCGAGCGTTATGTGCTTGCCGTTTGACTCCATCGCCAGCTGTTGCAGGTAGGCCGGAAAGCGCTTGAGGTACTGGCTGTACGGCATCACTCCCACCGTCTGCGCCCCGAAGAAATTTGAGTACCAGACCGCCAGCAGGCCCATCAGCACCGGCAGATTGCGCTCGAACGGGGTGCTGCGGAAATGCTCGTCCATCGCGTGGAAGCCGGCGAGCAACTCGTGAAAGCCGGCCGGGCCTATCGCCAGCATTGTCGAGAGGCCGATCGCCGAGTCCATCGAGTAACGACCCCCCACCCAGTCCCAGAAGCCGAACATGTTCTCCGTGTCGATCCCGAACTCGGCTACTGCGCTTGCGTTCGTGGAGACGGCGACGAAATGCTTGGCAATCGACGCCTCATCGCCCAAGGCCGCAAGCGACCACTCGCGCGCGGAGCGGGCGTTGGTCATCGTCTCTAGGGTCGTGAACGTCTTCGAGGAGACGATGAACAAAGTCTGCTCCGGGTCGAGGTCGCGCGTGACCTCAACGAAGTCGGTGGAATCTACGTTCGAGACGAAGCGGAAAGTCAACTCTCGCGCGCTGTAGTGGCGTAGCGCCTCGTAGGCCATGACCGGACCAAGGTCTGAGCCGCCGATGCCGATGTTGACGACATTCACAATCGGCTTGCCGGTGTGGCCCCGCCACTCTCCGGAGCGGACTCGCTCGCAGAAGGCCGCCATCCGATCCAGCACCGCATGAACCTCCCGCACGACATCGACCCCGTCAACCAGCAACGACGCGCTCTTTGGCATGCGCAGAGCCACATGCAGGACGGAGCGATCCTCAGAGACGTTGATGCGCTCGCCCGCAAACATCGCCGCGGTGTGCTCGGCCAGGCCTGACTGCTTAGCCAGGTCGATCAACAGACGGATCGTCTCGTCGGTCACACGGTTCTTCGAGTAGTCCAGGTAGAAGCCTGGACCCTCGGCCGTGAGGCGCTCGCCCCGCGTGGGGTCAGCGGCAAACAGCTCCTGCAGCGAGGTGTTCGCGATCACGCGTTGGTGGGCGGACACTTCGGCCCAGGGGGGGCGCTCGGTCAATGGGGTCTTTCGATATGTGGTCGAGCTCACGTCCTCATCGTTCCGTTGCAGTCATTCGCGGAGTCCCGCGCCACGGTGCATCCTAAGTTACGGAGCAAGCAAGAGCAGCACCCCAAACGGCGAACACGAAGACACCGGCCGCCAATCGGTCGCTCGGTGGTGCGTGTTGATTTGCTCGACATTCGTTTCGCGTGGCTCGTAAACGTAGTCTGACGAGGTACCCACACTCACAAAATCATGAGGCGAAGATCCCCAGGAACAAGCACCCGCTGAACACGACCTGAATCATCGCGATAGACCTCTAGCTCCTTCAAGAGCCCATCCACAACATGCAACAGCACATGGATCGTTACACCATCGCTATCGTCAAGTTCTGCCTCCACTGGAATCCGACGCGCAACCTCGGCAGGCGTTTCGTCTGACGACTCGAATTCAAGACTGCCATTGCGATCGATCTCGCGGACTGATGTTTCGGCCACTTGCTCCACGAGGGCATCCCGCCCCGAGAAGTCTGTGCTCAGGAGCACAGCTAGCAGTTGACGCTCCAACTCAGACAAGGGCCGAAAATCTCCGTGCGCGCCGATATCGTCACGGGACGACATAGTAGGTCCCCACGTTGATAGTTCCGTCGGGCAACGTATATGCTCGGTACTCAACTGTCTGGCCGCCCACCACAGTTCTTCCCCAAAACGATCCAGTTGCGCTGGCTTTGACAACAGACTGCTCGATCTGCGATTGAATCGCCGACTCCACCTCACTGCTATCTAGTGCGGTGCCGACAAGATGGCGCGCACCATGACCAAAGGTGATATCTGCAGCGGCCGAATCGGCCTCGTCCGCGCCCTCTCCTCCAGCGAATAGCGCGGTGCCGGCGACGGCTCCCTCTAGTCCGTGGGCGACCGATGCGAAGTATCCGCAACCGTTTTCGTAGGATTCGATCTCTGCTTCGTAGTAAGGGATCGGGTTGAGTGGACTTTCGGAGATAAAGTTGCCTTCGGTCCAGAAGCTTTCGCTGAACGGGTTCCAACTGCTTAGCCCCGTATTGTCGCGACGGTTCAATGGATTGTCTTCGGCGTAGTTGTAGGGCGCACCCGTGAGCGACGCGGCCGGATCGACTGTTAGGAACTGCGCCGTGGCTGGATCGTAGACACGTGCCCTGAGGTAGATCAACCCCGTATCTGAGCTGGTGTATTGGCCGTCATATCCGAGCGGCGTCGTGGCGGTACCGGTCGAACCGGTCTTGTTGCCGTAGGCGTCGAATGTCGTGCTTCCGGTGACGGTGCCTGTCGAGCCGGTGAGTAGACGTGTGCTGCCTTGCTGGTCGTGATGCAGATACGTGACTGCTCCGGTCGAGTTGTTGATTTGCTCGATGGGAAGACCGCCTGGACCGTAGATGTAGTCGTTGGTCCCGTCATAGAGAAGTAGCGGAAGTTCTTGGCTCATGTCCCACGTAAGATAGCTTGTCGTCCCGTTGATTGTTTGTGATGCGCGTAGTCCTTCGCCGTTGTAGCTGTAGGTGTCTTTGATTTCGGGGGTTTCGCCTTCTTTGGGTCGTTCGACGCCTATCAGGTTGCCAGCTTGGTCGTAGCTGTATGTGGTTGCCGGTCCAGTGGTGGGGGCGGTTTTGGTGCGCTCACCCATTTCGTTGTACGCGTAGGTTGCGCCTGCTCCGCTTTCGAGCTCATCGGCGTTGTCATATTTGTATGTGCTCGCGCCGATCTTGGTCGGATTGTTCGCCGCGTCATATTCGTACGCGGTGGTGCCAGCGCTTGTCAGACGGTTGTTGGGATCGTAGGCGGCTTCTGTGATTTCGCTACCTGGCAGGCCTTTGCTGACCGTCCTGTTGACCTGGCCGTTTGAGTCACGCGCGTAGATAAGCGACGCCACGGTTTCCGTGCCTTTGAGCATCTTGGCTTCGCTCATCTGGTCGGAAGGGTTGTAGGCGTAGGTGTCTTCCTCGCCCGTGCCTGTCGGGAATACTGTTGCCGACAGCTCAGAATCTGGGTTGTAAGAGAATTTGGTTGTGTGTTCGAGCCAGTCCGTGACCTTTTCCAGGCGCCCGTCTTTGTCGTAGGCGCGGGTCACGCTTTTCCCATTGGGGTACGTGATCTTCGTGTTCTCGTTCGCTAGATCGTATTCGTACTTGACGACTTCTTTGTGGCCGTTTTCGGTTTCCGTGAGGCGATCCAGCTGGTCGTAGACGTATTTCGTTGTGCCGGTCCCGTCCGTCATCGCCGTGCGGTTCCCATCTTTGTCGTATTCATATTTGACGGTAGGCGTTTTGCCGTCCGAGTAGCTTACTTCCGTAAGCCTGTTGGCAGGATCGTATTTGTACGTTGTGGTGCGTTTAGCCGCATCGGTCACGCTCGTCAGGTTACCTGCGGCGTCGTATTCCTTCTTCGTCTTACGCGACAACGGGTCGATGATTTCCGTGACCTGCTCGAGTACGTTGCGTACGTATTTTGTCGTGTGTTTGTTACCGTCGGTCTGGCTGGTCACCTGTCCAGCGCCATCATACCCGGTTTCTGTCACCGTCCCGTTTGATTCTTCGACCTTCGTAAGCTCGTTATCGGCGTCATAAACGTATTTGGTTTTGTTGCCATTCGGGTCGGTCTTCGATTCGAGATTGCCATTAGCATCGTAGGCGTATTTCGTGACCTTGGAGGTCAATCCTGTCCAGTTGTCGACCCGCTCGTTGTTGTGGTCGCTGACGTAGAGCGTTTCGCTCGCGGTCGCGGCTACCCCGGTAGGCAGTTCCATCTGACTGTTGCCTTTACCCTTGGAGCCAAAGCTGCTCAGAAATCGCCCTGATGCCGTGAATATCTCAACGCGGTTGTTTTCGCGGTCGGTGACGTACAGATCGTTGCTGGTCGGACCAGCCGATATCGCGTAGGGCACCTTGAACTGGCCGCCCGCCGTGCCTTCCGAACCAAACTTTGAGACGTAGGCGCCAGCGGTCGAGAACTCCTGAACGCGCTCATTCGTCGCTTCGGTTACATACAAGTTGCCGTTATCGTAGGCAATCGCGACAGGCTGGGAGAGCTGGCCGTTGCCTGCGCCTTTACTCCCATACTCGTTAAGGTATTCTCCGTTTTCGCCGATCTCCTCCAGCCGGTCATCTACTTCGTCTACTACCCAGACATCTCCTTTTGAGTCGATCGTCAATCCGTCTGGCTCGTCGAACTCGCTAGGTTTGTTGCCCTTTAGGCCCGCTCGGCAGCTAGTCGTGCAGATCTCGTATTTTTCGACGCCGTCGCTCACACCGTAGCCGAACATACGGATGAACGTACCGCTGGAAGAGAACTCCTGAACGCGATAGTTTTCACGGTCGCTTACGTAGATGTCCCCTGTCGTTTTGTTGATGGCCACCCCAAACGGGAATTTGAACTGGCCGCTACCTGTCCCTGCCGAACCGAACTGGGCCAGATATTCCCCTTTTTCGTTGAACTCCTGCAAACGGTCCAGCGTACTGTCGGCCACCCACAAATCCCCGGATGAAGCGAGTGCCTCTAGCGTGGGGAACTGGAACTGGCCGTTGCCCGAACCAGACGAGCCAAACGCAGAGTTGTAGGCAGGTTCCCGCGGCGGTTCGGTGACTGACACCGGACGACCCTGCTGATCGCGTCCGGTCGTCGTCGTGAAAACCGCCGGTTCTGCACCCGTCACGTTGCCGCGTGGACTGACCGTCGCGGTCTCCTGAGAGTCTTCGTTGTATTCCCAGGTGCGCTTGTTGCCTTCGGGATCGATTTCCGCGGTCCGGTCGCCCTTACCGTCATATTCGTATTTCCACGTCCGTTCCAACGGATCCGTTACGCTTTCCAGTTCGCCGTGAGACAGGTATTTGTACTTGGTGATCTGTGTTTTCCCTTCCGGCGCGGGGCGTTCTATCGCTTCAGCGTTGCCGTGACTGTCGCGTTTGATCGTCGTGGTCTCGCCCTTCGGCGTGGTCACGGAAGTCACGTCGTGGGTCGAGTTGTATTCCCATTTCGTTTCGTGTTCGTCCGGGTCGATCATGCTCGTAAGATTACCCGAGCCATCGTAACCATATTTCGTTGTGTGTTTATTGCCGTCGATAAATGCTGTCTTGTAATCTGCGGCGTTGTATTCCCAGCTTTCGGTCGTGGCGAGCCCCGTGCCGGAGCCGCGGGTGATCGAGGCGGGCTCGCCGTCGGGAGCGTACTTCTCCAAGGTGACCGCTTCAGTCGCCTCGTTCGTGATCGTGGTCTGTAGCGCCGCGTAAGCGAACTTAAGCGTGTGTTTCATCGGGTCGGTCTGTTCTTCGACCTGATGATTAGCGTTATATTTGTTGGTCGTCTTCCCGCCTCGACCGTCTGTCATTTCAGTGATCTGGTGCGAACCGTCGGTTTTAAAGCTCCAGCGCGGCGAGGATTCACCGGGTAGTGTGACAGTGGCGAGCGTTTCGTTTTCGTAGGTGTATTTGACTTCGTGACCCATCGGACTCTTCGCCGATACCACGAAACCTTCAGTATTCTCTTTCAGCGTGAGTTTGCGACCCGCAGGATCGGTGACCGTTTCAAGCAGACCGCTTGTTCCGTTGTATGTGAGTTTGGTTTCGTTGCCGTTGCGGTCCGTGACCGATTCAAGGCGCCCGCTCGACCCTTGAAACTTCATCTGCGTCTGATTAGGCAACGTGAGCGTGTGTAGCCGGCTTCTGAGGAACCCGAGAGCTTGTCTTGGCTAGAAGCCGGAGCCGTGAAGGAGCCGCCGCTTTCTGAGAAGGGGACCGTCGCGCCACTCGCCGTCACGAGCGACACGATATGCAGGGCCGGTTCCAGGATCAGATGATCGCTGAAGGAGCTAGTCCAACCGTAGCCAAAGAGGCCCTTTACGCCCGCCGCCGCTGCCTGGGAGTTGTAGGCACGACTCAGATCCAGACCCACGCCGCGCCCACCGACCTGAAGATCGGTCTGCGAGAGCGTCTCGTTACCAGTCGCACAATCGACGGGTTTGCCGCATTCCGAACGATTCTGCCCGACTTCAAGCGGCGGTTCGCCAGGAACCATCGGACTGGGGACGACCCCGCCTTCCAAGCCCGGCAAAAGCGAGAACTGCAAGGCGTAAGCGATCTCAAGCTCATCGGCAAGCGGCGCCACGTCAGCGTTCGACAGCGGCGTGACTTCTTTGTGTTCGTTAAATTCATATTCAGTCTCAAAAGAGGTTTCACCACTCAGCTTGTGATCGCCTTCGGGCACGAAACTACCGAGACCAGCAGCGGGAAAGCCGATTTCGCCAATCGAGCTTTCGAGCGCTGTGACATTGACATAGTCAGCGATTTCTTCGCCACCGCCTTCTCCACTACCTACCCAATTGCCGCAGGTAGGATAAGGACTATCCGCCACACAATCCATAGGCACGAAATGTTCGCCGAAAGTCTCATAGCCGCCTGGATCGAGTGTTTCATGGGACAACCATTTTTTTTCTACCGGTTCCCACCATTCTTCGTGCAATTTGACCGGCTGCGCTGCATGAGCACAGACCCCACCTTCGCCGCCTGCGACAGGGATGGAGGAGCAGGACTCAAGTGTCCCGACCTTGAACTGGGACTCCCATTCCCAAGAATACTTGATGGGCTTCCCTCCAAGTTCACCGTGTTCCTTTTCACCGGTCAACCCGGTAGCGCTCCACGCTGACAACGTGAACATCCGTTCGACAGTATGCCCGTTTGAGATAGCGACCGCGAAAGGCTCTACCGCCAGCATAGTCTTTTCATTCAGACCACCAAACAACGCTTCCGCCCGCTTCTCGATGATTCCCTTTTCTTCGATGGTGCGCATATAACCTTTGCCGACTTCGCGTTCACCCGTCGTCGCGTAAGGTTGCCCTGTGCGCAAACGATTGAGCAGTCCCGCAGCCGCTTCAGCTTCAGCGGACGAGATACCCGTGACTTCTTTGCCGCTCGCACGACCAGGGATAAGGTCGAATTCCTCCCCGTGCCACACTCGATCAATAGTTTCCTTTTCAGCAGCCGAATAGACCTTGATTACGTGACCGTAAGCGTAAAGGGTCCAGGTATGGTCAGGGTTTTCGACCAACCCACCGCCGGCCGGTTCAGCGGAGAGCGTGCGAGCACTGGCGGTAGTGGCCGGTAGAGCCACGGCCAGAACGACTAGGACGGCGCAGAAGAACAGAAGGCGCGAATACAAAAGACGCGATGTCCCCGACGTGCGATCTAGCGACCCACAACTTTCATCCTGGTACCTACGCCGACGTTTCGGCAACATTGGTCTCCTTAGGCGCACCATTGCTAAGACAGAATCCGCTGTGGACCCTAGCCGGTCTCGCCCGGTTGTGTCAAATAATCCAATACGACTTAATCCCCAATTTGCGACTCTTTCCACTGCTCTGACCACTTGGGTACGGCCGACCAAAAGCTCGCGTCGCTGGGAGCCTTCCCAGTTCGCCGGCCTCGCCGTCCAGACAATCCGTCAGGATCTCGCTCGTGCGCGATCTTCAGCTGGTCATCTTCGACTGCGACGGCGTCTTGGTCAACAGCGAGGTCATCTCAAACGACGTGCTTGCGCGTGCGCTCAGTGCACAGGGACTGCCGACCACGTTGGCGGAGGCTCGCCACGAGTATCAGGGACTGCTGCTCTCCGAAGTGGTCGCTCGAGCAGAGGCCAGGCTCGGACACGCGCTTCCAGAGGACTGGCTTGCCAATTACGAGCGCGATCGGACCGGGGCGTTCCGTAGAGACCTGCGAGCTGTGCCGGGCGCCGCCGAGGCCGTGCGGCACGTCATCGGCGCCGGGATCGCCGTGTGTGTCGCCTCCCAAGGCAAGCTCGAGAAGACACGCTTGTCGCTTGAGCTGACCGGGCTTCGCGAGCTGTTCCCGAGCGAGACGCTCTTCTCAGCGCACGACGTTCCGCAGGGCAAGCCCCACCCTGACCTGTTCCTGCACGCAGCTTCGACGATGGGCGCGGAACCGTCAGCCTGTATCGTCGTTGAGGACACAGCCTCCGGTGTCACCGCGGCGGTATCGGCCGGCATGCGCGTCCTAGGCTACATCGCCGACAGCGACGAAGCGGCCGTACGGCAGGCCGGTGCTGAGCTGATGCGGTCGTTGGATCAGCTGCCGCGACTGCTCGGGATCGCCTAACAGGTCTCCCAAGATGTCTGCTCTTCCGCGGGCTCAGGTGGGCTGAGAAGTACCCGGGCCACATCGAAGTTGTCACGCTGTGGCATGGAGGACCCGTCCCTCGGTCAAGGCAGAGTGCATAGTCGAGTTCAGCGCACTGCCCCATTCCTCGGCGTAGCGCTCACTCACAACCAACACGTCGCACGGCACACCGAGCGGTCGCAACGCGCGGCGCAACCTGATCATCTCGGCTTTTCTGTCCTTCAGATCACGCTCCACCACCAAGAAGTCGTAGTCGCTCTCCGGCCCCGCGTCGCCGCGTGCGCGCGAACCGAACAGCAATATCTTGACCGGGTCATCCGCGAGCTCGGCGAGCGTCTTGCCTGCGGCCTCGATGATCTCCTTTGGCTCCATGGCGACACCGTAGCGAAGCGCGCGGTTGAGACAACAATCGGTGTTGCCGCGACTGCTCTGGATCGCCTGACGGCTCTTGTGTCTCGGGCCAGGCCGTCCGCGCCAGACCCGGAACGAACAAATCCCACAAAACCAGACCGACGGGACTTTGTAACACGCTTGTGACATTGGTCTCAACCGCTTTTGGGAGCTACCGTCAAAGTATGGCCAGACGAATTGTGATCGCCGGAGGCGGCTTTGGCGGCTTCTATGCCGCCAGGGCACTGGAGCGGCTTGCCGCGGCCCGAGGGGCTCGTGTCACGCTCGTCAACGACGCGAACTTCATGCTCTACACGCCTTTGCTGCCGGGCACAGCAGGAGGCACGCTCGATCCGCGCCATGTGGTCGTCCCATTGCGCTCGCAGCTCCGCCGAACCGAGCTGTTGATCGGTAGCGTCACGGGCGCCGACCCCGAGTCCAGGCGGCTGCTGGTGCGCCGCGTCGACGGCGAGCGCCTTGAAGTCCCCTACCACCATTTGCTTGTCGCGCTGGGATCGGTCTCGCGCACGCTGCCGATCCCGGGCCTGGCCGAGCATGCCACCGGGCTGAAGTCGTTGTCGGATGCGACGGCATTGCGCAACCAGGTGCTGACGTGTCTGGATATCGCCGAGTCGCTGGATGACCCGGTGCGTCGCGCTGAGTATCTCGGCTTCGTGTTCGTGGGCGCCGGCTACGCGGGCCTCGAGGGCCTGGCGGAGCTGCAGGATTTCGCCGCGCAGGCGATCGAGCTGTACCCACGCTGTCGTGCGCAGGGCATGCGTTGGGTGCTTGTAGAGGCGCAAGCGCGGATCATGCCCGAGGTGCCGGCGAGCCTGTCCACATTCGCCGCACGTGAGCTGCTGAGCCGCGGCATCGAGATCGAGACGCATACAACGCTAGCGGCGGTGACAGCAGATGGCGCGACCTTGTCGAGCGGCGAGCGGATTCCCGCGCGCACGGTTGTGTGGACCGCCGGCGTGGCGCCAAGCCCAGTCGTTGCCTCGCTTGGCTTGCCGCTCTGTGAGGACGGGCGGATCGCGGTCGACAGAGAGCTGCGTGTCAAGGACCATCCGGGTGTGTGGGCGATCGGAGACTGTGCCGCGGTGCCCGACCCGGCAAGGCGCGGAGCAGCATGCCCACCGACGGCACAGCACGCGATCCGCCAAGGGCGGCTGGCCGCGTCCAATATCGCCGCGGCACTCGAGCACAGACCGCTAGGTGTCTTCCGCTACCGCACTGCTGGAGTTGTGGCCGAGCTCGGTCACCACAAGGCTGTCGCGATCACACTTGGCGTGCGCTGGCGCGGACTACCGGCATGGCTATTGGCGCGCACTTACCATTTGCTGCTGATGCCGGGCTTCGGGCGCAAGCTGCGGCTGCTTATGGACTGGAACGTGGCATTGCTGTTCGGTCGCGACCCATCGTCGCCGGGTCGTCTCGGCAGCGCAACGCCATTGCAGTTCGCGGAGGGCAAGGAGTCTGTGCCTGCTGCGCAAGTAGTTGGCTTGTCCTGACTCACATCACGCAAGGCTGCTCACCCGGCGACGCGCGATCGCAGTATCACTCGCGCGCCGCGCGCCGGGATCATGGTGACATTACGGTGGTGCGCGTGCTCGGACTCGGGCCGGTCGGCCTCCAGGTCCAGGCGGCGGACCATGGCATCGAGCACCACACGCTGCTCGGCCATCGCCAGCGCCGCACCGAGGCAGCGACGGGTGCCGCCACCGAAAGGCAGCCACTCATATGTGCCCGGACTGTGATCCAGCCAGCGCTCAGGGCGATAGGTGAATGGGTCGGGGTAGAGGTCCTCGCGATGATGAACGAGTAGGATGCTGATGCTGACACCCTGTCCCGCCGGTACCACATACTCCCCGAGTCGCCAAGGTACGGCGACTCGGCGCCCGATGATCGGGATCACGGGACGTGAGCGCATACCCTCGATGATGGCCGCCTCCACATGCTCCGCGGCTTGAGTGTCTGAGCGCACCGCGTCGCGCAAGCGCTCATACGCTGCCGGGGTCCGGACCAGGCGCTCCCAGGTCCAGGCCAGCGAATTGGCGGTCGTCTCAAAGCCGGCGAGTACGAGCGTGAGCAGCTCGTCGCGCAGCTCGTGGTCGGTCATCCGCTCGCCGTCCTCGCTTGTGGCGCGCAACAGCAGCGAGAGTATGTCTCCCCGCTCATCGAGGTCGGCCGCGCGACGACGCTCTTCGATCACGGGATAGGTGGCGCGATCCAACAGGGCCACCGCGGCGCGCGTGAGACCGACTGGCTTCTCGCGTCCCAGGTTCGAGAGTTCGCCAAGCAGCGCCAGTGGAGAGGTCGAGGCCGCCGCCAGCTGCTTGATCGTGACCTTCAGTCGATGCTCGGTGGTCCCCGGTGCGGGAGCGCCCTCGATGCCGAAGATGCCCGACATGATCACGTCGAGGGTGATGGCCTGCATCTTTGGGGCAAGAGCGAACGGGCGGCCAACGGGCCAACGGTCCAGTTCCCGTTCGGTGACGTCGCGAATCATCTGCGTGTAGCTCTCGATTGCCTCGCCGTGGAATGGAGGCAGCAGCAGCTTGCGCTGACGCAGATGACCTGGCCCGTTCGCGGTCAACACCGAGTTTGGCCCCACGATCGGGCGCAGCGGCGACTCAGCGGTCAGCGAAGGCACCAGCTCGGGCTTGGCGGTAAACAGGGAGCGGACATGGTCGGGGTGACTCGTCAGGACGACCCCACCGGGGATCACCACGAAGCGAACCTCGAACACGTCACCGAGCTCGCGTCGCGCGGCGAATACGAACTGGATCTGTCGCTTGGTGAAGCGCAGAGTCTGCAGGGCTCGCGGTAGCCGGACGCTCGGCGGTGCGTGCAGCGGCTCTGTGTCCTCTACGGGACCGGCCGGTGAGGCTGGTGCCTGGCCGGTGTAGGAGGAGCGGTCGCGCGGAGCGTCGACGGAACGATCTATGACTGACGAGGACTCCATCACGAATAAGCTAGCGCACTGATGCTGCGCGGCTCCCGACGGGTATCTCCGGCGGCGAACCGTCCCGTGGGGTCTCAACTCGATCGCCTCGAGTAGGACTCGATCATCTCAACCACAGTCTCTTCGGCCTGGGGGCGGCTGAGCTGCATGTCGAGTCGCAGGAGCTTCCACACGAGCACGTCCGTGGCGATGATGAGGGCCGTGAGCCGGCGCTCTCTGGATGCGCGCCGCAGGCCGGCGAGCAGCGGCTGGAAGACCCTGCTCGCCCAGTCGCGGTGGTACTCCCTGCCCCTGTCGGTGAGGTAGCGGACCGCGGGGATGCGGTCCTCCTGGGAGAGCATGCGCAGAATCGCCGTTCCGTGCGCCTCGTAGTGGTCGAACACGTTGGCGACGACCTCGGGGAAACGGCCCGCGGGAGCCGCGTCGCGGCGTGATATCTCGCTCATCGCCCACCATCTGTACGCCGCGGTGAGCAACTCGTCCTTGGAGTGAAAGCGCGCGAGCAGCGTCTGTTCGGTGACGAGCGCCTCAGCGGCGATCTCGCGCAGGCGAACCTCCTCATACGGTCGCGTGCCGAAGTGCTTCCACGCCGCGGCTAGCAGCCGCTCGCCGGTCGCGGCGGCCGCATCGGCGCGGGCGGTCATCCGATAGGTGCGTTCCTTGCGCGGAACACTTGACTTTTTCATCTTTGTCATACTAAAATGAAGTATATGAGAGTTTTCCAGACGCTCATCGCGTTTAGCGGCAACGCTCCACCGCAGCTCGCGCTCACACGTGAGCTCGTCGACCGCGGTCACACGGTGCGGGTCCTCGCCCACCGCGCCGCGCGCGAGCGGATCGAGAGCACTGGGGCGGAGTTCGTCGAGTACCGGCGGGCGATGCCCGACCTCGACATCACGCGCCCGGAAACCGACCCTGTACGTGACTGGGAGGCGCGCACGCAGCTTGGCGCCGCGAAGCGACTGCGCGACGGCGCAACCGCGCCGATGCCCGATGGGACACGCGATGTGATCGAGACGCTCGAGGGCTACAGCGCCGACGTG
The DNA here is from genome assembly GCA_963844095.1 of uncultured Solirubrobacterales bacterium. GTDB lineage: Bacteria > Actinomycetota > Thermoleophilia > Solirubrobacterales > Solirubrobacteraceae > Palsa-744. The sequence continues at coordinate 475,354 of CAWJND010000004.1, read as the reverse complement.
GTCGTGTTCGACTGGCTTATACCGGCTGCCGCGATCGCCGCTGAGCTCGCGGGTGTGCCGGCCGCCGCGCTCGTTCACTGCCCCTACCCACTACCGGCTCGCGGCGCGCCCCCGCTGTTCAGCGGCCTGTCGCCGATGGCGGGTCCAGTGGGCGCCGTGCGCGATCGTCTGTTCGATCGCATGACCCGCCGCTTCTGGGCGCCCGCACTGCCCGTACTAAACGGTGTCCGTGCCGAATATGGGCTCGCGCCGCTTGAGGACTGGAGCGACCAGGTCCTCGGTGCGCGGGCTATCTACGTGATGACCGCGCCAGAGCTCGATTTCTCGAGCAAAGCCCAGCTCCCCACGAACGTCCACTACGTGGGCCCCGCGTTCGAGCCGTTCCAGAAGGACTGGAAGTCGCCGTGGCCCAAGGAGAACACCGATCCGCTCGTGCTGCTCAGCTTCAGCACCAGCTATATGAATCAGGGCGCGCTCGCCCAGCGAGCGCTTGACGCCGTTGCCGGGCTGCCGGTCCGGGCACTGCTGACAGCAGGCCCCGCGCTCGACGCCAGCCGCCTGCGCATCCCCGCCAACGCGCGCACCGTGGCTTTCGTACCACATCGAACCGTGCTCCCGCACGCGTCGCTCATGGTCACCCATGCGGGATGGCAGACGGTCAACGCGGCGCTCGCCGATGGTGTTCCGCTCGTCTGCATCCCCGACGCGCGCGACCAGCCCGATAACGCCGCCCGCGTTGTATTCGTGAAAGCCGGCGTGAGGGTCAGCAAGAAGAGCTCCTCCAGCAAGCTGCGTAGCGTGATCTCAAGCGCCCTGGAAGACCGGTCGATCAAACAGGGTGCCCGCGCAATGGCCGACGCCCTCGCCCGCAGCGACGGCGCCACCGTCATGGCCGACGCGCTGGAGCGCCTCCCTGTAGCAACCTCGTGAAGGCAACTACAACCCACTGTTTTGCGGGTGTTTCGTGAGGGTGAGCGACGGGATTCGAACCCGCGACCGCCGAGACCACAACCCGGAGCTCTACCAACTGAGCTACGCCCACCACGTTGGTAGGGCGAAGTCTAGCGTCAGATCAGCCGCGCACGAGGGCTTCGGCCAGCGCCAGGCATTCGCTCGGAGTCCGGTCCTGATGACCTTCCAGGGCGAGCTGCCAGGCTCGCATCAGGGCCACAGGATCCTCGCCGAGCAGACCGAGCAGCTCCGCCACCAGCGACGTGACCGCCGGATCGAGACCGAGCGTAGCCGCCGCTTGAGAGCGGACCTGCTCGCTCGTCGCCGCGCTCCCGGCGGCTGAGACGCTGGAGCTGTGCGCCGCTGCGATCAGCTGCTCGGTGACGTCCTTGCCCTCGCGCTCGGCGATACGCCAGCCACGCCCCATCGAGAGCTGCTCGAGCGGTATCCGCGGACCCTCCACCACGATCAGCTTGGCCTGCTGAGGGTTCCACTTGCGTTCCCCGAACTCGATCCACTCGCCTCGCGCCCATGCGTCGAGAACGGCCTCGCGTAGCTCCGTCTCAGTGAGGTTGAAGCGGCAGAAGTTGTGGGGGAACTGGCGCAGCTCGACGTGGTACATGCACTAAGGCTCGCAAATCGCCCTTCAAGACGGCTCCCCCAGCTCAACCAGGGCTTCGCGAGAGCCGATGAGCTGCACATGCGTAGCTTTGCGAGGCATCTAGGAGATCATCTGCCGCGACCGCGAATGGCACTCGATCTGCTCGGCTGGGCTCTGTTCGGATTGCCGCGGCCGGCAAAGCCGGCCGCGCGCATTGGCGAAAACGCCACGGTCGCGAAAAGCTGGGGATCCTGGTGGGCAAGTCATCCACGCCTGCTGCGCTTGCTGGTCGCCGTAGCGCTGGGCTGGTCGACGGCGTACCTCGCTTGGCGCATCGGCTGGAGCTGGCATCGCTCCAACCCCGTCCTTTGGTCTTGCCTGCTGCTGGCCGAGTGCTACGGCCTGTGGAATCTCGCGGCACTGGCATGGCTGACATGGGACGTGACGCCCCGCGAGCGACCAGCGGCATCACCGGGAAGAAGCGTCGACGTGTACATCTGCACCTACGACGAGGCACCAAGCGTGCTCGAGGCGACGCTCGCCGGCTGTGCACTCATGAGCTACCCACACACAACGTGGCTCTTGGACGACGGCACCCGTGCTGAGGTCGCAGAGCTGGCGCAGCAGTGGGGTGTGCGCTACATGACCCGTCCCGACAAAAGCCATGCGAAGGCGGGCAACATCAACCATGCGCTGCCAATGACTAAGGGCGAGTTGGTGCTCGTACTCGATGCCGACCACGTACCACTGCCCGACGCCCTGGACACGATGGTCGGCTATTTCGAGGACCCCGAGGTGGCCTTGGTGCAGACGCCACACGACTTCTCAAACCACGACTCGATCCAGCACTACGACCTCGGCCGTCACGAGCAGTCGGTGTTCTTCTCGGCCATCTGCATTGGCAAGGACCGCCACGACGCCGCCTTCTGGTGCGGCTCGTGCGCTCTGATACGACGCGAGGCGCTGCTCTCGATCGGAGGTGTCGCGACCGAAACGATCGCCGAGGACTTCCACACCACGATCAAGCTCCACCGGCGTGGTTGGCGCACCCACTACGACGATCGCATCATCGCGCAGGGACGCGCGCCTCACGACCTCGCCGCCTACCTGCTCCAGCGCGACCGTTGGGCGCGCGGCAACCTCGCCGTGTTCACTACGCCGGAGAGTCCGCTGCGTGCGAATGAGCTGACCGTGAGCCAGCGCATGAGCTACCTGGCCAGCCTGCTGTCCTATCTGGCTGGTCCGATGCGCTTGCTGATGATTCTGGTGCTCGCGGCCGTACTCTGGAGCGGGGCACTCCCTCTGCGCATCGCACCGCTGGCTTTGGCGGTGCTGTGGGCTCCCGCGACCGTGTTGATGGTGCTTGCCGGCTCGGCCCTTTGCCGTGGAAAGCAAAGCAGCGGCGAGGCGATCCACTATGAACTGTGCACCGCCGAGATCTTTACGCGGGCCCTGCGCTGCATCGTTCGCCCTGGTCGCACAAACTTTCGCGTGACACCGAAGGAGGGCGTTGACCGCGGCGGCTGGGAAGCGGTACGCCAGTTTCGCGCTCTGCTCGTGCTCGCCGTTCTATTGGGCCTGGGACTCGTGCTGCGAATCGCCGAGGACACAGGCGTGGGACCACTGCCGGCGATGCACGGCTTTGCCGCCTGGTTCCTACCCCTACTCGGCGCCTTCGAGCTGCGGCGAATCGTGCGCACGTTGGCGTTCGTGGGACGCCGCCGACAACTGCGTGGCGAGTACCGGACACCGATCGCAGCCGCAGCTATGGTCGTCCTGAGCGGAGACCTTGCCGACGATGATCCCTCGCTGCTGGGACGTATGCACGACATCACAACCGGCGGTGTCGGCTTCGAGCTCTCGCGTCCGCTGCCGGCTGGGACACTCGCGGACCTCACCGTCCAGCTTCCCGACGTCAGCGGAGAACCGGTTCCAACACGACTGGAAGTAGCTGTGCGCTCGTGCTTGGCGCACGGCCAGGAATGGCGCATCGGCGCGGCAATCGTCGCTTGCGAGGAGGAGGATCGGCGACGCGTGCTCTCCTATTGCAACGTCGTGTGGCCCTATCGTCGCTTGCGGGGCGAGAACGAGGTCGCGCCAGCGCTTGTCACACCCTCGCTCGACCAGGCGAGCGTCTCCTTCATGCCCCGCGAAGCCACGCCCGCTTAGATCGGCCGACCGATCTTGTCACCGCGGCTCTTGGTGCGAGGCGCTTCATCCGGCCAGTGTCCGTGCTTGGCAAGGTAGGCCCGTGCCGCCGCCTCTTTCTCGCGCTCGACACGATCGCCCTCGAAGGCGGCGCGGTAGAGCCAGTTGATCGCAAAGATCGCCAACCCGGCACCGATTATGCCGGCACCCCCCTCCAAATCGGATTCGTTCCCTAGCGACATCACGACCACACCAGCGATCACGGCGGCAACAGGAATTGCGTAGCGGACGCCAAACAAGACCCAAGCCGCGCGTCCTCGTTTCTCATCGGCTTGCTTGTTTGACGATTGCACGCCTTCCATATTCACTTCTTGAGGGCACATCAGGCTGGGCTCCCTGCCTGCTCCACCGCCACCGTGGCGACTGGCGCGAGCGTCTGGGCAAAGAAGACGAGCGTACGGCTCCAAGCATCTCTGGCAGCCTCAGGCCGGTAGCTAGGTCGGGTGTCGTTGAAGAACGCGTGTCCTGTGTCTGGATAGATACGCAGCTCGTGATCCGCGCCGGCCGCGCTGAGCGCAGCATCGAAGGCTGGCAGCCCGGCCACGATGCGCGGGTCGTCCTGCCCATAGAAGCCACGCAGCGGACAGTGGATCGAGCCAACCCGCTCCTCCTCCGGGGGAGAGCCGTAGTAGACGACCGCCGCGCTCAGTTGCGGCTCCTCGCAAGCCAGCAGCGCCGACAGCCCGCCGCCCAAACAAAAGCCGATCGAACCGACCGCTCGTCCCGCGCATGCCGGACTTCCGCTCAAAAAGGCGATCGCGGCCCTCAGAACGCCCAGATGGCGCTCATTGTCCCTTCTTACCCCGCCAAACAGAGCCGCGATTGTCTCGCCGACGTTGCGCGCTTGCTCCTCGGGGAGCTTTGAGAGGGCATCGGCCCGACGAGCTTCATCGCCAAGCACAGCCATCCACTGCCCTGGAGGAATCGAGTTGAGAAAGCTCTTCGCCGCTTCGACCCGCTCGACAGCCAGAACCAGCGGCCTGCCTCCACCGGCTGAGTACAGGTCGGGCGCGAGGGCGACATAGCCAGCGGCGGCAAAGCGGTCGGCCACGTCCTGGATATGGCGATCAACACCCCAAATCTCCTGGATCACCACGACCCCTGGCAGCGGCCCGTCGGCCGCGACCGGGCGGCTCAGATATGCGGACACGCCTCCGGCGGGACTGTCGTAGTCAACCTGTTCGCTGCTCAGCTCCATAGTCGTCTCCTCATAGCTCGTCAGCACCGGTCAGCCCGAAGGGGCTCCCCTCAGAGTCCTTGCAAACCGCCCACTTCTCGCCCGGATGGATAACGCTCCCACCCAGCGCCTGAACGTTCGCCAGCGCCTCGGCCATATCGTCCACGGAGAAGTACGGCAGCGAGAACGAATCGCCCGGTCCGCGCCCCCGCGCGTGGACGCCGATCGCCGGGAGCTGCGAGCGCGTCTGCCAGCCCTCTCCTTCTGTGCCTTGACGAACCTCGAGCTCGACACCAAGAAGTCCACTCCAAAAGCGCAAGGCGCGCTGCGGATCGTCGGCGGGGAACTCGATGAGGGCGGCGGGGGTGTGCTCCACGGAGCCTAGGTTAGGACAACGGGTCGATGCGAACTCGCACGTACCTCTCCCTAGTCTTCGGGCGGACGCCGCTCGCGCTTACGTTCGGTGCGCTGGCGCTTAGCTTGGAGACGGCGCTCGCGTGAGGCTGCCGTAGGACGCGTGGCACGACGATGCTTTGGGACGGCCAGCGCCGTCGCAAGCCGCTCAGCCAGGCGAGCTAGAGCCAACTCTCGATTGCGGGCTTGCGAGCGCTCGTCTTGTGCGATAGCGACCACACGCGGGCCGACACGTGCCAGTATTCGATCCCGCTGCGTCTCGGTCAACGTGGCCGAGGCATGCACTTCGAAGCTCGCTTCGATACGGGAGGCGGTGACATTGGCGTGCTGGCCGCCCGGCCCGGACGAGCGGCTTGCACGGACCGTGACCTCCGACAGCGGGATCGTCAGGCTGCCGGTGATCCGCAGACCACCATGTGAGCCTTCGCCAGCTTCGTTCAAGGCCACAATCTATAGGCCCGAGTCGGAGCTTTCTCGCGCGACTTCGACCGTCACCGGGCACGCAACGGAGTTCGCGATAAAGCAAGCATGGTGCGCCTTCTCATGAAGGGCTTCGATTACCCCCGTGGGCGTGTCGATGACGAAGACTGCGCGTGGACGAAGCGTGATCGCCACAAACCTGTGAGCGTCCATCATTCCCTCCCTGCAACCCCTGACGACAGACGCCAAGGCGGATCCAGGCGATTCTTGCCGGCGTGGTAGATGAACACACGGTGCCCGTCGGGGTCAAGGAGAATCGCCTCACGCCATAGATAGGGCTGATTGACAGGGTCGCACAGGAAACCAAATCCTGCTCGCTTCAGTTCTTCCACTGCACGGTCGACATCGTTGACCTCGAAATGGATGCTCATGTTCGATCCCGATGCATGATCTGTCGCCGGGTGCAGCGACAGTGTCGTGTCGCCCTGCGGAGCGAGCAAGCGCGCATAATGTGGGTAGTCCGCGACGATCTGGGTGAGTCCCAAGCGGACATAGAAGCCTGCCGATGACTCGACATCTCCTACCGCGAGCGTGACGTGGTTCAGGCGCATAGCTCTCGACGATACAAATCCGCACCGCTAGAAGCCAACACCCTCGCGACCATCCGCGCCGGCACGATACCCCGTCGCGCACGAATGCACGGCACTCTTACCGACAGCGCGTCTCGGCGGGTTTGGCCCGCTCGACCCCGCCACACTGGCGGTCCTTCAAGGCATTCCGCCCAGTTCGCCCAACGGGGGACCGAGGAATCGAACCTCGAGCAAGGGTTTTGGAGACCCCCATGTTACCGTTACACCAGTCCCCCAGAACGCTCGATTTGCAGGCGCTTCTGCGTCGCGCGGAGCGCTCCCAGACTTTACACGCTTGCTCGCCGGGGCGAGATCCGCAGTCCGCGCAGGGCTGCTGCGCTCCCAGGATACCCCTGATCGGGGGTGCTCTCGCTCAACCTTCTTTCGGATTGACGGCCAAGGTCTCGCGCTGCACGAACCAGGAGGCCTCGATCGGGTTGAGGAAGTGCGGCGGCTCCTCGACCTGCAGGCGATCGTCGTAGTTGGCGTTGTAGGGGTATCCGTGGATGATCGACGAGCCTGAGAACTCACCGGTGAAGCCGTTGGTATAGAGGCCGGCAACCGCTCCGTAGACGTTCAAATTTCCGAGTTCGGGTAGACCGCAGATGTAGTTGTTGACAATCACGGCGTGTTTGACGGCAAGCATCGCCGCGTAGATCTTCGGATTTTCCAAGTCGCCGGCGGCGTTGGGAGCATCGCATTCGGCCGCGTTGTCGGTGTATTCACATTCTTTTTTGGCGTTGAGTTTCTCAGTTTCTCCAGCGCCATTTGTTTTGCATGTTTCTTTTTTGCTGAGAATTACGGAGGGATACGTTGGCACAACAGGGTGATATATGCGCACGAAATTGTTCGCAATCAGCCCCAACAACGCGTTGGTCGTCGGAGTACCAGCGGAATTCGTCGGAGTCGTGAGGTTGCCATTGATGATCACATCGTTTTCGGCGGCTACCGTCAGTGAGTTGGTGTATTCACCATGGATGTATACGTTGCCGCATTTTTGGTCTTCCGAGTACTTTGGCTTTGGTCCGTAGGGTGAGTAGGCTTCCGCGCAACCACCGGAGACGTAGATGACGCCGTTAGGTGGATATGCCACACCCACTTTGGTGTTCGCAACCCAAGCTTTTGTCGTCGTATTTTCTTCCCAATTCGTGACGGTCATCGTTCCGCTTTCAAGAATGATTTCCGTCTTGTTTTTAAATTCGTAAGCCGGTTCGACGATGTGCTTCAGTTCTTCGTCGCCTGGCGGTGGCTCGATCGAGACGACTTCCTTGGGCGCCACGTGCTTGCCCTTGAAGACAGGTTTCACTTCCGGGCAGACGCCCTCCCCGGAGTAACCTTCGTCACCGCCGGAGGCGTGCCCGAATTCAATGCGGTCGTTTTCGCTACGGCCAAAGATCGGCGAGCCACACACGCCAACATGGTCCTCGGTGTGCATCGGCCCGTTGACTGATTCTCCGTTGATGAAGAAGTTATTGTCGCAGCGGCGCGGTTTGCCACCGTCCGCCGGGCGTTCGCCATAGAACTTCGAGCATTCCGTGTAGTAGTTGGCCGGCTCGCCTTCTTTCAGCGGTTCGCCGTAGATCGCGGGATCACCCGTTTCGTACTTCGTATACCAGACGAAGCTGACGAAGTTAGCGTTGCGAAAGTCTGCGACAAGCGTGCGCCGCTCGTTGCCAGAGTAACCGGTGGACTCGATGCGAAACGTGCCGACGGCTCCGGGCGACTTCTCTTCGAGCATCGTTTCCACGAGATTGTTGGGATCGCACTTGCGATCATTTGCCGGCGCGCTTTCGGCAGGAAGCAGCTGGATCGCGTATTCCTCGTCGAGGAATTCACCCGATTCGCTCATGATCTTCTCACGGTGCGTTGTTTCTTCCCCAACCTGGTTCAGGGCAGCATTCGGCTCAGGTGGGTTGGTGCAATAGGTGAGGTAGTTGCCGTCCTCGGTGAGGTGGTTCTCGTAGTTCTCGATTCCGGCGAGAGCAGCATAGTAGGCCTTCTTCGAGGCAGTATCGGTGGCGCTCAGGTGGATCTCGCCGTTGGCCGCCGTGAACGTGGCGACGAGCAGCAGCGAGGTGACGAACATCACACCGATGACGATAAGCATCGTAATACCCTCTTGATCGTGAAGCGCGGCCAGAGAGCGGCGTATTGAGCGAATGAAGGAGTTCATCACAGTTCGGCGCAGGGTAGGTTGGAGCCGCTTTCTTCTGAGGACGGCGACAGGCGCAGAATCGCCGAGTCTTCCAGGGCGACCGGGCGGCCACCTCCGAGTCCGGTGTTGATTCTGTTTTCTTTGCCTTCCGGCAGCGCGGTGAAGTTGACGTTCACCTTGGCAATGCCCAGGGCTTCGCTTTCTTTCAGTTTTTCGCTTCCGGACACCACCGGAGTGGGATCCAATTCGCCGAGCACGGCTTTGCTGTCGGTTTCACGATAGTAGCGGTAATACCGAAATACCGGCAGGATTTCTTTTTTCGCGTTTTCGGTCTGCTCGATCCCCGTCAACAAGGTGCGTGTCGTGGGTGTTTCTTTTTCGTTAAATTCGTAGGCGGGCGGTACACCTTTGCTCGTCCACGACTTTTCGGTGAGCGTGCCTTCGATTTTGCCCGACCCCGCCGTATAGATGATTTCGTGCAGCTTGATCGTCGACAGCGCCGCCGAGGGTTCTCCGTGTTCGTTTTCGGCGCTGGTTTCGCTGACGAACCTGAGTTTGCTTGTGGTACTTTCAGGCTTTATCGGGTCTGATTTGGCCGTCAGGCAGGACGAATGCAGTGCGAGCATCAGCTTCTCAAGCGCCACCCGTCCCGTCTGGTCAGCGTGCACACGTTCGGTGATGCGCGTCACATCGGCCGTCGTGAAGTTGAGCAGCGACAGGGCGATCCCGGAGACGAGGATCCCCAGCGACATCGCCACCAGCAACTCGATCAGCGTGAAGCCGCGCTCCTCGCGCAGCGCCTTCAATGATGGGCGTGCTCGGAGCATCAGCAAACCGACCCTTCTTTGCCTTCTTCGCCCAGGTATATGGTCTGTAGCGGAGTACCGGCCGCGTTGTCGTTATCCATCGGCACAGTGTCTTCGCGCTGTTTGCCGGCCACGGTCGCCGTTACGCATAGCGAGTATGTGCCAAATGGCATCCCTGGTCGGTTGAGCGCACCAGCCGAGGTCGTCGCGAGTTCGCGAAGCGCTTTGCAGCCGGTGTCTTCCAACACGACTGTCGCCTTCTGTATAGGCGCCGGGAGCGCTTTGCTTTCCAGCACCTTTATGTCGATCGGCGCCAGCGGCACCTTGACGGGGGTGGGTTCGCCCGGCGTCACAACAACTTCCGGATTAGAGCTCTGCCCGTTTTTCGTGGGCAGGTCTTCCGGACAGCTTCCAGCATAGACCGTGTAAATTGTGGTGGCCGGGAAGATCGTCGCGCCGGATTGAATTTTCGGACTGTACGTTTCGAGCGTGGCGGGGTTGGGGAACGGTTCGTATGTGGCCATGCCCGTGTTGAAGTACACGTACGAGTCGCCTTCCAGGGATGTATTAGGTTCGGCGGCCGCTACGAAGCTCACATTCAGCTTGCCGGCCGGCGCCAGGTAATAGCCCTCCTTTGAAGTCGTCTCGGCGGGAAGATAAACCACTTTCGTCACGCTTTTGTCGGATTCCGTGTTCGAATAGCCATTCGGATCCACGTAGCCCGTCTTACTAACGTTGATCGTGTATTCCCCGGGCGGCAGGGCAAGAATTGCGCAGCCGCTCAAAGAGGTTTCCAATTCGTGGGCACTGCTGGATGGAGCAGGCCCTTTGGCGACGACTCTAGCCCCCGCCAGCGGCGCGCCGGCATCTTCGACGCGAACGATCAGAGCCGAGTCGGCTGGCGGGCTGATCTCGCCCGTCTCGATCACGGCTCCGCTGGGGCCCATCGACGACCATGTGACCGTGGAGATCGTCTTCAGGTAGTCGGCGGTCGGCACGCTCGAGGAGCAGCTGGCGGTACTGGTGGCATCGGCGATGTATTTGGCGGTCGTCGTGATCGTGTAAGTGGTCGCCCCTACGGTCACATTTTCTTTGCGTTCCAGTTCGCCGAGTTTCTTGATCGGTTCGCTACGCAGCCGCTCCTCATCCTGCTGAGCCAAGGCATCGGCTTGCGAGCGGGCTCGGCTGTTCGCCGTGGCGCGGTTGGTGCTGTCGAGCCCGAACAGCACGGCGACCACCACGAGTGAGATCAGAGCAGCGCTAATGACCACCTCGATCAGCGTGTCGCCGCTCTCGGAGCCCAGGGGCGGCAGCCGTCTTGGCGCAAGAGCCGGCGTGTGCGCTGAACGATCTCCTGGCGGGCGCACGAAAGCCGCCGACGCCGAGCACCGGTGGCTTTGCTTTGGTCGAAAGGGGTTTGTGCGGATCATCACGAGTGCCTGATACTTGTCCTCGATACGCCTTTCGGCACGCACGCGGTACTGCTTTAGCGCCGGGGGCGCCAGCACACAGGCATTTGCGCGGCCCACTCAGCACTCGACCGCTCCGTCGTGTAGTTTCAAAATGTGGCGAATTCACAAGACGGAGCCTCCTCCCAACACCTGGATCTGCTGGCGGCAGTCGTGCTGCACACGCTCATAAGCGGAGCCCGCGACGGTATGACCGCCACAGCAGTCGCCGTCGCCTGCGAACGCGATCCCGACACGCAGCGGGACATCCACGAGATCATGGTGGCCCTGGAGATCCTGCTCAAGGACGGCTTGGCCGAACGCGAAACCGCTCCCGGACGCAAGCCCGATGCCGCACGTGAGTCCGGCGCCACACGGCCCGGCACCGCGCGCAAGCCCGCCACAACACATGAGCCCGACATCCCGCCTCAACCGATGTACCGACCCACGCGCGCGGCGATCCGCGCGCACGAGCTGAGCTTCTGACGCGAGCTCAGCGCACGCCGTCGAGCAATACCACTGGGCTCAACTGGAGTGCCCGCGCGAGCTTCAAGAGCGTGCGCAGGTTCGGTTCGCGGCCCCCGCGCTCGTACACGCTGATCGCCGCCCGGTCGACTTCGGCCTCGTAGGCGAGTGCCTCTTGCGAAAGCGAAGCTGCCTTACGTGCCGCGCGCAGGTTCGCGCCAAAACGCAGGCCAGGGTCGCTCGCGGGCGCTACCTCAGCCGGCAGCGAGACCGCTCGCGGACCGGCGAGGCCGATCCCCTCGAGCAGGTCGGCCGGCGTCGTGACAAGTGCGCGCGCGACGCGCACAAGCGTCGAGAGATCCGGAGCGCGTTCAGCGCGCTCGAGGAAGCTGATCGCGGCCCGGTCGAGCTTTGTGGCCTCTGACAAGCCCACCTGAGAGAGCCCGACGCTCAAGCGCGTGGCGCGCATGCTCTCGCCGAAAGCACGCACCTGCTCGTCGATCTCTGGGTCCTTCGTGTGCCTCACGAACGCATCATCCACATTCGCCTACAGAAACACCACTGTGAAAACACAAGCAAGGTCGCAACCGTCTCCTCGTCCCGCGGAGACGGGTTTTGGTCGGGCGGCGCGAGGACCGCGAAAGGCCCCACTGGTAACTTCTGCTGGTGGTCTCACATGTTCGATAACGCGCTTGACGACGCCGTCACGCACGAACGGCTCGCCAAGGCCGAGCGCCTGCGCGCGCAGGGGGTCGAGCCGTTCCCGCACATTCCCTCGACGCTGCGTACCGAGATCGCCAAGTTGCACGCCGCCCACGATCCAGCGGAGCTTGAGCCCGGCGAGCACCCCGACTTCAGCTATCGCCTCGCCGGACGCGTCATCTCAAGACGCGGACACGGCAAGACGACCTTCATCGACCTGCGCGACTTCTCCGGTGAGATCCAGCTTGCCGTGCGCCAGGACACACTCGGCGAGGAGGCCTACGAGCGCATCGTGGACCTCGACGTCGGTGACATCGTCGAAGCCGAAGGGCCGATCTACGTGACCCAGCGCGGCCAGCTGGCGCTTGGCGTGCACCGTTGCGCGCTGTTGACCAAGGCGCTGCGCCCGCCGCCCGACAAGCGCCACGGGCTTGGCGACACCGGCACCCGCTACCGCTACCGCGAGCTCGACCTGCTGGCCAACGAGAGCACGCGCGAGCTGTTCCTCACGCGTGCGAAGACGATCGATGCGTTGCGCGCCTTCATGACTGAGCGCGGCTTCATCGAGGTGGAAACGCCCGTCCTGCAGACGCTCGCAGGGGGGGCGTCGGCGCGACCGTTTCTGACCCACCACAACGCGCTCGACCAGGAGATGTCGCTGCGCATCTCCGTCGAGCTGTATCTCAATCGCTGCCTGATCGGCGGGCTGGAGAACGTGTACGACCTCGGCAAGTGCTTCCGCAACGAGGGCATCTCCTACCGGCACTCACCCGAGTTCACGATGCTCGAGTGGCTGATGAGCTACTCCGACCACAAAGACGTGGCGAGATTCACCGAAGAGATGGTCGCCTACGTGGCCCAGCACGTGCTCGGCACGACCGTGATCGAGCGCGGCGGCGAAGCGATCGACCTGGCAAAGCCCTGGCGCAACACGACGATGCAAGCCGAGATCCTGCGTGTCACGGGCGTGGACTTCCTGGCAGCCGAGCGCGAGGAGCTGATGGCGTTGCTGGAGGGCAAGATCCACCCCGACGCAAGCTGGGCGCAAGCCGTTCAGGCCATCTACTCAAAGCTCGTGGAGCCGACGCTCAACCAGCCCACACACGTCTACGACTTCCCTTTGGAGTCCTTTCCGATCACCAAGGCCCACGCTGAGGACTCAAGGCTTGCCGAGCACTTCGACGCCGTGATCGGCGGCATCGAGCTGGTCAGCGGCGACTCGGAGGTCAACGATCCCGTCGAGCAGTACGAGCGCTTCGTCGAGCAGCGCAAGCAGCGCCACGCCGAGGATGACGACGACGCCCCCCACCCCCACGACGAGGAGTACGTGCGAGCGCTTGAGTACGGACTGGCCCCGTCAGCCAGCGGCGGCATGGGGGTCGACCGTCTGTTGATGATCCTCACCGGTCACGAGACCCTGCGGGAGGTTGCACCGTTTCCGGTTATGAGGGAGATGCTGCGTTCCCCTACCGGCACGCCCGCCGGTGCCACGACCGAGACGGCTGTCTCGGTCACCGGCGCTGGTTCCACCACGGGCACGCAAGCCAATCCCACAATCGATGCCGCCCCTTCAACATCTCAGGTTCGCGCCCCGACGGGCACGCCCGCCGATCCCACGATCGACGTCCTCCCTTCCACGCCTGAGCGATCGGACTAGGCACAGGCCCAGCGGAGGCTATAGTCGCCTGAGACCTGAGAGATGAGCCAAGGGGAGCAAAACTTCGAGGAGCTGCATTTCGAGCCCGCCCCGGCGCTCGATGGCGAGGTGCCCGGACCGCTCTCGCGCGAGATGCTCGCCCAGCAGGACGAGCTCGAGTCAAACGCCCGCTCCTACCCGCGCAGCGTGCCCGTCGCGATCGAAGAGGGTCGCGGCGCGACCATGAAGGACGTCGACGGCAACACGTTCATCGATTTCTTCGGTGGCGCGGGCGTGCTCAACGTTGGCCACAGCCATCCGGACGTGCTGGCGGCCGCGGCCGAGCAGGAGCTCAAGCTCGTGCACGCGCTCGACTTCCCCACCAAGCCCAAGCTGCGTTTGATGAGCAAGCTCAAGACCCTGCTCCCCGGCCGCCTGCGCGAGAGCGCCAAGTTTCACTTCGGCGGTCCCACCGGCTCGGACGCGATCGAGTCCGCGCTGAAGCTGACCCGCGCGCACACCGGGCGCGACGCGGTGATCGCCTTCCAGGGCTCCTACCACGGCATGACGACCGGCGCCCTGTCGGTGACAAGCGACGTCGGCTTCGGCGGGCCGAGCTCCAGCCCCGTGCACTTCATGCCCTACCCCTACTGCTACCGCTGTCCGCTCGGCCTGAAGCCAGACTCGTGCGAGTTGGCGTGCGCAAACCTGCTCGACACCTCGCTTGAAGACCCGCACAGCGGCATCCCCCATCCGGCGGCCGTGCTGATCGAGCCGATCCAGGGCGAGGGCGGCACGATCGTCCCGCCTGAGGGCTACCTGAGCAAGGTGCGCGCGATCACCCGCAAGCACGACGTACCGCTGATCTGCGACGAGATCCAGACCGGCTTTGCACGCACGGGCACGATGTTCGCCTGCGAACACGACGATGTGACGCCCGACGTGATCACCCTCTCCAAGGCGCTGGGCGGGATCGGCTACCCGATCTCCTGCATCGCATATGACTCAGAGCTCGACACCTGGAAGCAGGGAGCACATATCGGCACCTTTCGTGGCCACCAGGTGGCGATGGCGGCCGGCCTGGCGGCGATCGAGTTCATGCAAGAGGTGGACCTGCCCGCGCACGCCGCAAGCCTCGGCGAGCTGACGCTCGGCCTGCTGCGCGAAGCGCAGGACACGCTGGCCTCCGTCGGCGACGTGCGCGGCCGCGGCCTGATGATCGGCATCGAGCTCGTCAAGGACCGCGGTACCAAGGCACCGTGGCCTGAGATGGCGGCGCAGATCCGCACCGAGTGCTTTCGCAAGGGTGTGATCATCGAGGTGGGCGGCCACTACGGCAACGTCGCGCGCTTCCTACCGCCGCTTGTGATCACACGCGAACTGCTGCTCACCGGAGTCGAGATCTTCATCGAGGCTGTGCGCGCGGCCGAAGAGGCGCTGGCCCAGCCCGCGGCATTGGTCGCCGGCTGACCTGCCGGCGACTGACCTTCTTGGCGCGCTCCTAGTAGTGTTTTGGTAGGTTCTTACTCTTGTTGTGGTGTTCGGTGGAGTGGTAGATCGCGAAGGCTGGCCGTTTGTTGGCAAGTGCTGCAGCGGCCGGTCCAGTACTTGAAGATTGGCTGGAGCAAGAGGACTGCCTGAGGGAGGGTCAGGCCGGCCGCTGGGCTTTGGGTCTGCAGGCCCTCCAGGGTGAGGAAGCCGTGCGCGGCGGTGACCTTAGCGGATTCTCACGAACTGGAGCGCAACCTGCGCCGGCCGTGTGGTGTCATAGACGGCGATGAGCGCGCGCCGGATCACGCGCAGGTCGTTGCTGGTTGCCTCCGCGGGCGCGATCAGTAGCGGGGTGCTGCGGCCCCGCACCGCGCTGGCGCTACTTGGAGGACCGCCCTCCCCCAGCCTCAGCGAGCATTGGCTTGGAACACTCACACCGACTGTCGCGACCGTCGCGCTTGCCTCTCCGGCGGATCTTGTGGGTGTCGAATGGCAAGGGTCGGCCAAGGAGAGCATCTCGTTGCGGGCCCGTGGTGGGGACGGTCGCTGGAGCAACTGGGTCTCGGCGGGAACAAACGGCCACGGGCCGGACGTGCGCCTACAAACGGATCGGCAGGTGGGAGAGCCGATCTGGACCGGCGGAACGATGTCGGTCCAGATTCGCGCAGCTGGCAGAGTGAGCGATGCGAAATTGCAGCTCGTCAACGTCAATGGCGCCACCCAAGCGGGCCGAAGCCAGAGGACAGCCGCACCGCTCGCGTTGACGGCAAGCTTGGCGCTTGCGACACCCGAGCTGTCGGCCGGAGCCGGCCAGCCGCCGATAATCGCGCGCAAGGCGTGGGCTCGGGGGATGGCACCACCCAAGGTGGCGCCTGAATATGGGGCGGTGGAGATGGCCTTCGTTCACCACACCGAGAACCCCAACGGATATGCGGCTGGCGAGGTTCCGGCGATGCTGCGAGCAATCTACGTATTTCACCGCTATGTCAACGGGTGGAACGACATCGGCTACAACTTCGTCATCGACCTGTACGGGAGGACCTTCGAGGCGCGTGCCGGGGGCATAGATGAGCCCGTAGTCGGGGCGCAAGCCGGCGGCTACAACCTGTTCTCCACCGGCATCGCGGTGCTCGGCACGTTCGGCTCGGCCCCAATCTCAAAAGCGGCTCGCGACGCCCTGGAAAAGCTGCTCGCGTGGAAGCTCTCACTGCACGGCGTTCCCGCACAGGGTCGTGTGACGGTAAAGGTGAACCCGGCTGGTGCTTCCTACAGTCGCTTTCCCGCCAATGCCCGCGTATCGCTACCGCGCATCGCCGGTCACCGCGACGGCGATGCCACCGAATGCCCCGGCAACGTGCTCTACGGCGAGCTTCCGGCGATCCGCGCGGGTGTCCGTAAGCTGGCACCGAACCCCACCAGAGTCACACTGGCACTCACCCAGCCGGCAATCGCGCCAGAAACACAGCCCACACCAGAACCCAGCGCGCCTGCGCCCGAAAGCACCCCGACCGGCCAGACGCGAGTGCTCTCCGGCGTCGTCGAGCTACTCGACGGTACGCCAATCGGTGGTGCGCCTGTCTTGATCCAAGCCCGCACGGTGACCCACAAGGGGGAAGTCGTCAGCGAGCGGACGCTTGGCGAAACCACAACCAACTCGGCGGGGCGGTGGGAGCTGGACGCAACGCCACTCGGCTCATCAGGCGGCGGGATATGGCTGCGGGCCCTGTGTCCCGGCGGACCCGGCTTTGGTGCCGCCGTCTCGGGTTCGCTGCACCTCCCGTCAAGCGTCTCGCTCACCGTACCGGCAACGAGCCCACCCACCAACTGACAGTTGCATATAGCTGGGCGTCCTAAAAGAGCGAAGCGCTGAAAGGCTTTACTTCCGCGCCTGCGGCGTACCCAAGCTTGCCAAGCCCGAATACTTCCTCCAGCGTGGCCAAGAGCGAGAAGTGGTTATAGGTTTCCTGCACCAGTCCGCCGCCTTTCTTGACGAACGGAGAGAGCAGTAGCAGTCCGACCTGGCCGCCCCCAGACCCCGAGAGTTTGGCGATCCCAGTCAGCGCCGGCAAATTGGGGAACTTCGGCTGTCCGCAGCAGGAGCTCGAATCCGCGTATTCGCCTGTTGCGGGAGCGTCGTCTACGGTGATCGCGAGCAGCCCATTCTGCTTGTAGGCTTTCGAGGCAAGAATCTCGGGAACCACCTTTTGCAGGAATCCATTGGCCGCGACCATCCCATCCGTCTTGCCGGGCGCACACGGCGTGGGGTTGCCATCGTCGCATGGGCCGGGGGCGATATAGGAGAAGTTCCCCGTGCTCTTCTCGTTTGCCAGATCGCTCTTCAAGGCGCTCATCCCAACGTCCTTGGAAGCGCACGCCGGGGATCCGGTGATCGAGCTGAAGTAGACGAACGGGTTACGCCACGTCTGATAGCCGGGCGTCGTCGCCCCGGCGGCCGGCGCGCTGGCGCTCAGGTCTGCCGCGCCGCTCGCCGGATGCGCACAAGCTGCCGGTGTCCCCGAGCCTTCGTCGATCCCTTCGACGTACGCCTTCCAGGTGAAGTGCTTTGCGCTGAGCTGGCTCATCAGCGTCTGCGTCGATGATGGATAGATACAGCCGCTACCAAGCACCTGGCCGTCGCTCCCACTGCTTGCAGGTGAAATTTCGCCGTACGTCGGACAGTTGGCGGCGGTCGCTTCGGTGGGCCCCTGTCCGCTGAGCAAGGCGATGCCATCGGCGAGAGCTTCGTGTGCAACGGCGTAGTAGCGCAGCAGCAACTCGCCCTGCTTCTCCAGGGTCCCCGTCAAGTATTTGGCGGGCGAGGCCGGCCCGAAGGCGGTTGCATACGGCTGGTCGTCAAGCATCACGACGAACACGTGTTTTATCGCCGGCAGCTTGGCGGCGGCTTTGGACGAAGAGCCTTCGCCACCGCCCGAGGATTCTTTCGAGCCGCTCGAGGATTTCGAGGAAGTCGAAGACGTGGAGGATGTTTTGCTCGGTGCAGCGGGCGTCGAGGATTTCGTCGGTTCGGCCGGCGCCTGCGAGGGTTCCGGCGTCGTTTCTTCTGGGGCGGGCGGTGGCGTCGCGACAGGCGTCGAGCTGGGCGTGGCGGCAGGCCCGCTCCCCTGCGCGACAAGCACCTTCAGCGGCGTGTGCGAGGACACGAGCGCATCGGTCGCACTATGCCCAGCCGCCCGTCCCATCAGCACCCCGAAGCCGAGAAAGGCCGCAACAAGCACAGCCCAGATCAGAGGGGAGGGCAGTGGCAGCGCGCCGAAACGCTGCTCCCAGCGACGCAACGGGTCGAGGCTCACGAGCTGGTCTGGACTGGGCGGCCAAGATCATCGGCCTGCTGGGTCTCTTCCCCGTTACCGAGCGGCGGCCGAGTCTCATCGTCGTTGCTCTGCTCAATTGCTCCGTCACTGCGCGACTCCGCGGCTCCCGCGAGCAAATCGATCGGATGCGGGGTCGCGTGATGACCGTTCCCGTTGTCAGTCGATCGCTCCATGACCTGCGCACCGCACTGCCAGCAGAAGACGGCGCCGCGGCTGCGGACCGCCCCGCAACTCGCACAATTACCGGCTGAGCCGCTCTCCTGCATGTGCAGCATGCGCTCGACCTCGGCCAGCTCCGCGTCGCGCTCTTGCAGCATCGCGGCACGGCGGATCAGCACGTCGAGGCGGAAGTGGTCGCGGATCGCCATCTCATATGTGAGCCCACCGAGATTCCAATGCAGCTCGGCGACCTCCTCCGCCAGCTGATCGCGGCGACGGCGCAGCTGCGAGTCGGGCTGCTGTGGGCCAAGCTGCTGTATGTCGGGACCGCTCGTCATCCCGTTTCGACCACGTCCGGCAGATTCTTGGATTTCTGCTCATAGCTCGAGCCGCTTTGACCTTTGCTCACGCTTTTGAGCACGGTCGGAGGCGCTGGTTTGCTGATCGAGGAGCCGGTGGGAGAGGAGGAGGCCTTTCGCTTTGGCCGTTTCTTCGCGGAGCTCGCGGCCGGCGTTTCGCTCGCCGGAGTCGTCGGGGTCGTAGCCGGCGTCGAGCTACCAGCGGCCGCGCCGCCCACCGAGATCACTTGTGCCGGCGGCACCTTGGCCGAGCCCGCATCGGCGCGCCCGATCAGCACACCGACGCCCATCGCCAGCAGCAGTACTCCGATCCCACCAAACAAGGCGAGGGTGTTATTGCGACCACTTGCCGACGCCAAAGGGATCGCCGGCACATCCGGCGGCGCCAGCGGCTTTGTCGGCGCCTCCGGCGTGCGGGACGGCGGTCCGCTGACGTGCGGACGAGGCTCACCGCACTGCAGGCAGTAGCGCTGATCGTCGGCCAGCGGCGCGCTGCACTTGGCGCACTGCTCGCTCATGTGCGAATCGTCCATCTTCGAGCACCCAGAACCTGTGACCATTCTGTGAACACGCCCAGCCTCACCCTTCTTCGTTGCTGTTTGCGCCCGGCATCTCGTTGAACGCACAGCGGAAGCTCTGCGGTTCAGAAACCGGCTGTGAGCCGGCGAAACCGCCCTTTGTGCCGTTCGAGTAGACCGTCACGTACTGCAGCGTCGAGGGAGCCGGCACCGCCGGCAGCGGCACCGGGTTCGGTTCGCCGGTGCGTGGGTCGCCGGTCGAGCCGACGCTCACGCCCTCGGAGCCCGCCGCATCTGAGCCCGCGGCTGTCGTCACGAGTGTCGCGCTCATCTCGCGCTGGTCTTTGAGCCCGACGCTTGGGTCGAGCGGGATCGTCGCGGTCAGCTGCGAGTCATGGATCGTTGACTCGAGCTTGACGCGGTTAGCCGCGCCGATCAGCTGCGCCGCCGTCGGCAGATAGCCACCCTCCTTGACGCACGCCTGTGAGGCCCAGAAGTAATTGTTCTGGCCCGCCTCGGCGTTGGTCAGCGGATAGGGCGAGTCCATCAAGCACCACGTTCCGAGGTTGACGGTCGCCGGCGGACAACTCGGTTCGATGTCGGTCAAGGTCTTGCCGCTGATCTCAGAGGCATTCTTCACCGTCGGGATCGCCGCGGCCGGGAACTTCTTGTTTTTACCGAGCAGCAGAATGCCACCGGGGCGTGGCTTGGTGCTGATCTGATGCCCAGCGATCGCACTGACGACGGCATGACGGGCAGCATTCGCCAGCCCGGTGCTCGAACCGATGAGCGCGATGATCGAGATCGTAAGCGCGGCCTGGCCGCTGTGGCGGGAGATGCGCTCTCTCATATTCGCCTCCTTGAGGACGGTGTTGAAGTGGGCTGCTGCATATAAAGACGGGCGAAGGCCGCACGACGTGACCGGCGGCGACCGCGGCCGATCGAGGCTCCGGCGCCGGCCAGCAGGATCAGGACGGCGAGCGGCGGCCCGTATACCGCGAGCCGCGGAGAGCCACCGGAGGTGCCCGCGCTCGCGTAGGAACGCGCCGGCGCTGAGGCTGGGTAGCGCGCAAATGCTTGCGACTGCTCGGGTGCTGCCTCCTCTTCGCGTTTTTCTTCGAACACGCGCACGGTCGCCCCCCCGGGCGGGATCGTGTCCACGAAGGAAGCAGCGGGCGGCGGCGGGACGACCCGCAAGCCACCCGCCGCCGGCACCTGCACAATCGGCAGAAACGCCAACGGCAGCGCTACCTTCGGCGCGGGCTTGGGCACGACTTTCGCCACTGCCGCGGGCACGACCGGCGGTGGTGGCGGCGGCGCGATTGGCGCGGGAGCCGGTGCCGGCGAGGGCGGCGGCGCGGTGGGCACGGCTGCTGCCGAGGAGGCGGCAACTTTGAAATGGCTTGGGCTGAGCGGCACCGTGCCGCAGGGCTGCTCGACGCTACCACCCTGCACGGTCACCGGGATCGAATAGGAAAGGCTGCCAGCGGAAACCGTGACGATTGTCGTGCCGGGGTTGAAGGCGCACAGGATGCTGGAGCGTGGGTCGGGGATCGGGTGCCCTTCGGCGTTCTGCAGCGGCTTGCGCAGGTTCGTCGAGTTGGGATCCTGCTCGACGAAGTTGGCGATTTCAGGTTCGGAGGAGGTGAAGGTGTATTCCGGTTCGATCGCGCTCGAGCAGTCGGACTGGCGGCAGAGCGCGGGCGGGAATTCGGCATAGGGATCGGAGCCCGGCGGGTTAGGGTTGCCGCTGGACGCGGAGACCGGGCCCCAGCGATCGCCGGCGAGCGGGCGCCGGCCCAGGCCGGTGAACAGCGCCGGCGCACTGCGCCGCAAGAGCGTGCCGTCGACCGGGTCCAGTGAGACTTCCTGTACGAGCGGGATCAGACGCGCGCCTACCGGCGCGACATTCGTGGCGGGATTGCGCTTGGCGACTTCAACGCTGACGAGCAAGTAGCCGTTCGTGCCGAACAGCGCATCTGGCTGGCCGGGGGTGAATGAATCCGAGATGGCTGAGCGATAGCCGAGCGCGCCCGTGCCGAACTCGGTGATCGTGACCGCGCCGCCAGAGGGAATCTGGCTCGTGCGACTTTCTTCAGGGCGTTCGTACAGGTAGGCGGAAGCGCCACCGGCAACCATGATCTGCGCCTCTTCGGCGGCGTCGGTGGCGACGTTCAGCGCCGGCGGCAGGTTGGGGTTCAGCTCGCGGCTGCCGACCACGATCGCGGGGATGCCGCGTGCTCTGGCGTCTGCAAGCATTCGTTCGAGCCAGGGCGCCTGTGGTTCCGCGGGATTCTGATAGGGATCGCTCGCGGCCAGCGAGCCGCGCGAGTTGTCGATCACGATCACGCGCACCGTGCCGGCGGGCCCGGTGGAGTCGAACGCATAGTGCGTGCGCGCCCCGGGCCCCGGGGTGGCGGTGCCAGCCGGTATGTTCGCGGTACTCACCCCGCTCGGCGTAGCGCCTTCGCCGAAAGGCGCGTTGTAGAAGGCGAACGCCGCCCCGAACGCCGCGTCGTCGCCGCCTTCACTGTCGCCGGCTGATAGTGCTGGGTAGACCGGCAGGCCACCACCACCGGCGAGCAGCTGCGCGTAGCGGTCGGCCTCCGCGGCCGGCTCGGGACCCTCGCCAGGCGTCTCGCGCCCTCCGGTGTAGAGCAGCATGCGCGGACCGTTGGGCTGCGCCCAGAGCCCGTCGATCTGTCCGAGCGCCGCACTCAGATTGCGGTCGGGCGCGATCCCCACGTCGGCGAGCGCCGAGCACAGTTCGACACACTCGGCGTGGCCGCCCACGGCGAATGTCGCCGCGCCGCTCTGCAACGGGATGGGCGTGGCGGTCTCACCAGTAGGTCCAGGCGGGTTGCCGTCCGGCGCGAAGCTGTAGATGCCCGCCGTCTGTACGTTTTCGCGCACCGCCTGACCGGATCCACTCGCGTCACTGCCGCGCCCCGAGTCGTCGGCCTCACCGCTCCAGCCGCCGACAGCCCAACCGGTCCCATTCGTGGCGACGTCAAGCCCGGCGACAGGATCTGCCTTGATCGGCTTATCCGAGGTATCGCCGGCGTAGGCCGCCCGCTCCTCGTCCTCCCAGCCCGCGGGGGTTTCTCGCAACACGTAGCCATCGCCCGGCAGGGGATTGGGCGGAATCAACGGACCCGGGGTGTTTGGATCGACAGGTGGTAGGACCAGCCTTGGGGGATAAGTGAACTCGGGCACGACCGACAGCAGCGCACGCACCTTGGAGCCTTCGAGCAGCGGTGCGGCGGCCACAGCCGTCTCATTGACGATCGGCTCCTCAGAGAAGTGCCACGACGCGCCCGCGCTGTCGCGCTCCAGCACGACGTCGCGTCCCGCCAGTACCGCGCCGCCGTTGGGCAGTCCCGCGACGACGTTCAGCGACGGCACGCTCGGTAGGCTCGCGAGCAACGCGTGGACTTCCGGTTCGACCTTCCAGCCCGAGCCAACGTTTACGAGCAGGTCGTGTTCGCTGGCTACCATTGCCTCTGAGCCGGCGAATGCGACCGACGTGAAGTTGGCTTCTGAGAAGCCACTCGGCAGTTCTTCTTCCTGCGTCCAGCTCTTGCCATAGGAGAGCAGCACGCCGTTCTGACCCACCGCGTAGCCGACCCCAGGGTCGCTCGGGTCGAAGGCGATCCCGTCGAGGTTGCCCTGGAAGCCGTCGAGCGGCGCCGCCGGGTCCTTCTCCCACAGGCCCGTTTCCGCGCGCCAGATCCACATTGCGCCGAGATCCCCGACGGCGAAGGCGCGGTTGGGTTCGGGCCATGCCACCGCGCGCAGCGTCGGCGAGCTGACCGCGCCGCTGCTCGTTTGCAAGAACTCGCGCTCCCAGCCATGTCCGGGGGTGTAGCGCGCAACAACCCCGTCGGCGCCGACCGCCAGCGCCTGCGCACCGAAGTCACCGGGTGCACTCCCGGGCGCGGGCGCCACTGCCGTGAACGGCGCGCGAGCCGACACTGGCCAGCCCACGAGCCGCTCGGGCTGCTGGGTGCTCGTGATCTGCACCGGCCCTTCCAGCCAACCGTCGTCGGGACTGTAGAAGGCGCCCCCGGGCGCGTTGTCGGCGCCGGCGCCGGGCATGCGCGCGAACGTCGTCCCTTCGAAACGCAGGTAGGAGCCCATGTTCGACGCGTCTTCACCGTCTGGCAGTAGCGGGTTGGTGATGATGCGCGTGCCGTAGCCGGGGCCTTCGAAGGCGAAGCTGCGGTAGCCGGCCTCTCGCCCGAAGCGCGCTCCGAAGGGGTGTTCGCAGAGCGCTTCGCCGCCAGCGCCGCGCGCGTCGCACCAGCTACCGGTCAGCTTGCCTGCGCCGATGTCGTAATAGAGCGTGAAGTCATACCCGTAGGCGCCGCCGCCAGGCGCCTGCAGGTTGCCGTCGATCCACACGCCTTTTTCGGTGACCGTCAGTGGCTGCGCGGAGCCCGTGAGCGGGCCGAGCTTGGAGAGGCCGTCGGCCGGTGTTTCCGCGGCCCCGAACAGCGCGGAGCCGAGCGAGGCCGCTTCCCAGCGGAATTCGTCCGGTTTCGCTTCTGCGCGCTTGAACAGCAGAATCCCCAGCCCGCTGCTCGATTCCGCCTCGCCGAGCAGCCACAAGTTCTTGGGCGCGGTGCCGGCGATCGCAACGATCGTGAAGCCACCCGTGTAACCGGCTGGAAGTTCGACCGGCTCGCGCGTCCATTTTTCGCCGTCCCAGCGCGCAACACCAAGATCACGCGTACGCCCGAGCGCGCCAAAGTAGGCTTCGGTGTGACCTTCGTTTTCGACAGCCGCGTCGGCGACGGCGCCCATGCCTTCCTTTTCGGCGAGCGCCTCCGCGTTGGTGTCGCCACTTTCGCCCGGCTCGTCCGCTTCGCCCGCGGCGAGCAGCACGCCGGGAGACGGTTCGGGCAGCACGCGGAAACGCCCTTCGGGGTTGCGCGCGAGCACAACTGTCTGCTTGCCGAGGGGGCGCGTCGAGTCCTGCCCGACGAGTAGTCCGCCCCCGTGCACGGTAATCCGCGCTGAGGTGCGGTTCGGTTCCATACCGCGGTAGGGTTGCCCTTCTTCGTTCAGCGGCGTTTCGGCGATCGTCCAGTCGGGGTCGGCGTCGGTGGCGCGCTCGAACACGAGTTGGCCCGGCGGGTTCGTCTTGGCAGCAGGGGCGAACACCACATCTTCAGAGCCGCTGGCAAGGGGCACATCGAGCGGTAGCACCCGATAGGCCCACGCTTCACCCTGTGTACCAGAAATGGCGGCGCCCATCAGCACAGTACTCGCGTCGGCCGTACCGAGCGCTGGCTGCGGCGTGGGAGCGACGTTGGCAGACGCCACAGCGCGGGCGCCGTGACCGGCGATCTGCCATACACCGAGGGCCGCCAGCACAAGAGCCGCCGGCAGCGCGAGCACGAGGCTCCGGCGACGCCCCCACGCCCTTAGCTGAGCTTCACCCACGGCGATGCACGCTCGTGCTGACGGCATTTGGGCCCGTTCCGGACGAGCCTTCAGAGCCGGTCGCAGGCACGGGCTTCGGCTTCGTCAGCTCCTTTGTGACGAAACCGAGCCCGCTCGGCCAGCGCTTACGCTGCAGCCGCAATGACAGCGAGTGCCTGCCCGCCTTCAAACGCTCGTCGCGAGTGCGCGTCACTACCTTGCCGTGCAGCTTGGCCACCAGCTGCACGTCGGCCAGGCGCGTGAGATCGAAGCTGATCGTGACCGTCAGCCCGTGGCGCGCCACTTTGACGTCCTTTAGCAGCGCGGGGATCACCTCCGGCGCCGGTTCGGCGGTCCCATGCGTTTCGACGGCCACGGGCGGCGGCGCGAAGAGCTGCGAATCGTCCGGCGGCGGAGTATCAGCGACGAACTGTTCGATCGACTCGTTCGGGCGCACGGTGATCGTGCCGGCCCAGCTGGGGTCGGTGTCTTCGGGTAGGACGGTCCCGTTCGTGTAGTGGAACAGCCAGCCCGCCGATGTCGCCATCCACGCTTCTTCCGGCCCGGTTGCCGCCACAAGCTGGGCGCTTCCGCGACCCGCGCCCGACGCGGGGAGCGTCTGCGGCGTGGCGCTGCCGTCGGCGCCGATCAGCGCAACCTTCGCGCGATCCGTGGCGCTGCCGCGTTCGGAGAGCGCCTGGTCGGCGACCCACGCTGTGCTCGTGCCGGGCACGGGTGAGATGTCGACGAAGCGACCTTCATCGCCGAAGAGAGAGGTTTCGATTGGCGCCTGCTGAAAGAACGGTTCGTTGTAGTGGACGGCCAGTGGCGGGCTCGGTACCGAGCCGTCGAGCGGCGCCGCAGGACCGGAGGCGGCGCCGCCGCCGGAGAACCACAGGTCGGTGCCGTCGGCTTTGGCCGAGAGCAGCTCGACGCCTTCGCTGGGTGTCGCGGGGTATGGAAACGGGAGGAAATTCGCATCGGCGAATGTGTCGCCTGAGAGCTTGTGGATCAGAATTGGACCGGACGGCTCGGGTGTTGCAAGCGTCACCGGGTCGGTCGTATTGCCGGCCTGGGCGCCAACAAGCGTGCTCTCGTAGAACGTCCCATCGAAGTACGCGAGGCCGCTGACGCCGCGGCCCTGCGGCTGATAGGAGCTCGTCAGATTCGTACCGTCCCAGTGCAGGTGGAAGGCGCCGATATGCTGACCCGACGGATCCTCGCTGCCGATGCCGGCAAACCAGCAGTCGTTCGGCCCATCGCAGGCGGCGGCGTCCATCGGACGGAAGGGTTCGGGCGACTGAAGTGCGGTGGAGTAGGAGCCGACGACGACCCCGTCCTTGAAGTGGCATAGGCCCAGACCCGATCCGACGCGCGGCTCGCTCGGTTCGGTGATGACCCAGAACTCATCGGGACCGGCCCAAGCGATCCGCGACGCTTCACCCGAGCCGCCGCAAACCGTCGAGAGCTGATGCCAGGCCCGTCCGTTCCAGAAGAGCAGCCCGGTAGGTACCACCGCGTTGCCCTCGACGCTCAGCAAGCCCTCGTTGGGCGCATAGAACTCCATGTCGTCGGGGGTTCCGAGCGGGAGCTTGTAGGGCGTGCCGGCCGGCGGCGTAGGCTGTTCCAACCGCCACGTCGCTTCGGCGTGGGCTGTTCCCGGAGCAGCCGAGGCGAGCGCCACGACGACGGCGACTCCAGCCAGCAGAGTCCCGGTCGCCCGCGAGATCAAGGTCCGTGCCCCGGGTCCTTGTGCGAGGCCCGTCCGGTGATATCGCGCAGCTCGCTCAGGTCGGTCTCCTGGACGGTCGAGAGCACTGCGTCGAGCGCGACACCCGACAGTGTCTCCTGCTCGAGCAACGCGTGCGCGGTCTCCTCGACCGCCTGCCAGTTGCGATCGAGGATCACGCCCGCCTTCGCCTCGGCGTCGCCGACGAGCCGCTCGACTTCGCGGTCGATCGTGTCGAGCGTCGAAGGGCCGACCGAGCCGAGGTCCTGCAGCGAGGCGCCGAGGAACACCTCGCCGCCCTTCTCACCGATCGTCACCGGACCGAGCGCATCGGACATGCCAAAGGAGGTGACCATCGTGCGCGCGAGACTCGTAGCGGCGTGCAGGTCGTCGCTAACGCCGGATGACAAATGCCCGAAGGCGATCCGCTCTCCAGCGGTGCCGGACACGATCACCGTCAGTTGCGCCTGTAGGTCAGGTTCGGTCTGAATCAGCTGGTCGCGGTCAGTCAGCATGTGCGCCGCCGTCCCGAGCGTGCGCCCGCGCGCGACAATCGAGACCTTGCGGCTTACGGAGGCCTGGCCAAGCGCCTCGGCGACGACGACATGGGAGGCCTCGTGGATCGAGATCAGCCAGCGCTCCTGCTCAGTGAGGATGTGCTTCTTGGCCGGACCTGCGACGACGCGGTCGATCGCCTCCTCGAGCGTTGCCTGGTCGATCAGCTCGTGTGAATCGCGCACGCTCAGCAGCGCGGCCTCGTTGATCACGTTGGCGAGCTCAGCGCCGCTGAAGCCGGGCGTCAGGCGCGCAATCTCCTCGAGCGACACGTCGTGGCCCATCGGCCGCTTGTTGCCGTGCAGGCGCAGGATCTCCAAGCGCCCGTGCACGTCGGGCACGTCGATTGTCACCTGACGATCGAAGCGTCCCGGGCGTAGTAGCGCCGGGTCGAGAATGTCGGGGCGGTTGGTGGCACCCATCACGACGAGTCCGCCGTCGCCGCCGAAGCCGTCCATCTCCACGAGCAACGCATTGAGCGTCTGCTCGCGCTCGTCGTTGCCCTGGCCAATGCCGGCGCCACGCTTACGGCCCGCGGCGTCGAACTCGTCGATGAAGATAATCGCCGGTGCCGTCTTGCGTGCCTTTGCGAACAGGTCGCGCACACGCGCGGCACCGACGCCGACGAGCGACTCGACGAAGTCCGAGCCTGACAGCGAGAAGAAGGCCGCATCCGCCTCGCCTGCGACGGCCTTGGCCAAAAGCGTCTTGCCCGTTCCGGGGGGACCCACGAGCAGCACTCCCTTGGGGGCCGCGGCGCCCACAGCGAGATACTTGGACGGATCGGCGAGGTAATCGCGGATCTCGCGCAGCTCGGCGACCGCCTCGCCCGCGCCCGCCACGTCAGAGAACGTGACCTGGTGCAGCCTGCCCTTGCCCTTGCGCTTGCCCTTGCCCGTGAACTTGGAGAAGCCGGCAATCCCACCCGCACCGCCGTCGGCGCCGAAGCGCATGAACAGAGCAAACAGGCACACGAGCAGCACGATCGGGATCAGGAACTGCACCAGGATCGCGCGCTGTGCCTTGCCCGGCTGCTGGTCGACGGTCACGACCGTGCCGGCCGACGCGAGGCTTTGAAGCAGTTGTTGAGTCTGCACGCCTGAGGCCGGATAGGCGGCCCAGTATTCGAGCGGAGGCGTGCTCGCCGTCGTGACACTTGTCGTTCCGGTTGCGCTCGTGGTCGTGGCGGTCGTGTTCGTCGTCGTGCCAGTGGCGCCGGTATTCGTGCCGGTTGCGCTCGTGCCACCGCTTGTATCCGCGACCCCGCTCGTTGGCTGCTTGAGCGTCACCTCAACGCGATTGTCGTGGTCGTACAGCGTCGCGGTCGCGATCTGCCTGTGCACCGCCAGCTCGAGCACCCTGCTGATCGGTAGTTCCGAGCCATGAGTATTGGGCCCGATCGCTCCGAGCAGCGAAAAGAACGTGATCAGCAGGCCCGCCGAAGCGACGACCAGGAACAGCGCAATCTTGTCGCGGAAGATGACGCGCCGCGCACCGGTGCCGAAGTCGCCGAGCGCGACCAGCGCCGGGTTGCGTTTGTGCGCCAGACCCGATCGCACCTGCCCGCCCTTGGGCGGACGGACGGGAGCTGGGGGACGGCCGTTGCCCTGCGAAGAGGGAGGCGGAATTGTGTCTTCGTCGTCTGTCATGTCTCCCTCAGGGGCGCCGGCCGCCGCTCAGACCAAAGGCGGCGCCCGACACCGGGGGAAGGTGCCGGGCGCCGCCAGAGAGGCCCGAGGCGGTTTGGGCTATCTGCCCGCTTGTCTTATTTCTTCTTGCCTTTGCTTGCTTTTTTCTTCGGGGTCACCTGGGCCTGCGTGATTGTCAGCGTCTTCGTCTTGCTGGCCGCGGTGCCGCCGGCCGGGGTGAACGTCACCGTGATCTTCACGCTGAGCTTGTGCCCTTTGACCTTGGCGAGCTTGTTCAGCGCGGCTTTTGAGATGGGCAGGGTCACAGTCCCATCGCCAGCCGACACACTGGCGCTGACGCTCGCAACCGTAACGCCGCCGCCGCTTGCTTTGATCTGCACCTTCCCCGAGGAGGGAAGCACAAGCGACAGGACGATGTCTTTGCCCTTGACCTTCGCTGCCGCGATCGAGAAAGCGTTGCTCGGGGGCGTGACCACCCCTGGGCCGCCTGGTTCTACTTTTTTAGATTCTTCTTTTTTAGCTTCTGGTTCTTTGCTGCCGCCGGAGCCGGCGGCCTTGTTCCAGTTAATCGCGTTGACACCGCTTTGGGCGAGCATCTGGATCGAACTCGGCAACACACCGTAGTCGGCCGCCGGCAGCCCCAGCTGGCCCGCGGGGGACTCGACCGCCGTCAGGTAGTCCTTGACCGTACGAGCCCGTTCCTGCTCGATCTGGGTGTTGCCGAAGACAGGCGCGTCGTCGTCGAAGGCAAAGTCATACGTCAATGCGCAGGCAGGGTATGTGACGGTGTCAAGGCTGCCTGTCGCTATGGCGTTTGACCAGTCTCCGAGCGTTGGATCGCTCGCCGGCGTTGTCGGGATGCCACGGTAGTCGGCATTGGTGCAGTTCGCACCCAGCGCCGCCCCGTTGCCAACAATGTGAGCCGTCGGGACCGCGGTGGGCTCGACGTATTCCGTGCCCACCCTCTTGCCAAAGCCTTCGCCTTCTGGCGCCGTCGGGTTGACCGTCTGTAGCGGAATCCAGTAGTCGTAGTTAGAAGTGGCTTTGTTTTCGACAACGAATTTTTCCTTACGAGCCGTTGCCAGATCGAGGTAGCCGATCGACCCGTCTGTCGCGGCAACCGCTTTGGCGAGAGGGCCGCCTTTTTCGCTCGCGGCCGTGCAGATGAGGCTCGCGTCTACGCAGACGTTTCCACCATTAGCTTTTTCAGGAGTTTCGTTTTTACCGGCCACTGGCCACACATTGTTGTCACCCACAACAGGGCTCGTGGTCCACAAACCGGCCGGCGCCCCCGGCAACAGGCTCAGGTAGGCCTTGAAGTTGTAGGTAGTGCCCGACCCGTCGAGGCGGACTATGCGGCGTACGGGCACGTCTTCACAAAGCACGCCGTTATTCAGGCCGGTGCTGGTGTCCGTGCCAGATATGTGCGCTTTGGCACCGCTCGTGAGCACCTGGCCCCACGTCACCGCTTCGCCTATCCAGATCTTCTCGAGCTCGGTCGCGTTGATATGCACACGCAAGGTCTTTTCGGCAAACTTGTCACCGGAGCTGTCTTTCCCGCCCGGGTCGTTCGGCCCGCCGGTCGTCGTATCGCCATTGCCACCGCCCTGTTCTGGATTTTCCAGTGAGCATCCTTCCGGGAAGTGCACGATGACCGTGACGGCGGCGACCGCCACCGGCAGCTCGTGGATTACGCCTGGATTGGGCCCACTTTCGGCCTGTGCGTTTGCCTTCTGAGTCGGCGTCAGCGGCGCGTCGCTCGCGGCGAAGCGAGTCGTCGTGGACCGTTCACCGGCCACCGCTTCTTGGGCGTTCTTTGTTCCAGAAGCACATGTCGCCGCGGCGCCAGGTCCACCCCCGATCGCGGCTATACCACAGCCGCTGCCGTCTGATTTATACGTCACCGGCGAGGACGAGATAGCCCCGGTCCCACAGCCAAAGGAGCTGTAGAAGACGCTCTGGGTCCAGAACTGTTCCTGGGCCACGGCTTGCAAGGATGAGCCCTCGCCTTGGACCGCCGAGCCGCCACAGGCCGGGATCGTGAACGAGGCGTGCGCTTGCGGCGTCGCCACCGTGGCGACGGTCGCCAGTGCGAGAACCGCACAGAGCGCCGCCAGAGCGACGCGGATACGACCGCGTTCAGCGGTCAGGGGAAGACTTACGCGCATGAGCGTGGGATGTCCTTTCAAGAAGGGTCTGGATACGTTCTACGAGCAGAGCGACGTACGAGTCCGAATCTAGGCTGCGTACGAGTCGGAGTGTCACAGCACGGCTGGACGCACGCAATACCTGTTTACAGAAGCGACACATCTTGGTCACATCAGTGAAACATGTCCGTCAGCAAACTTTGGTCCGGACTTCACAACTTAATCTCCGTGCCGTAACCAATTAATAACAATATCTGGGTATCAGCAGCTACGTGCGCACGTACACTTGACGTCCACCCGGGCCGCGTTCATCCTTTCGTCTTGCCTTTTGCCTTTGACGATCCCTTGTCCGAGCTCGTCGCGACAAACGTCGCGCTCGCTTCCGCCGATAGCACTTCGGCGGGGGCCGGCGGCGTGAAGTTGACCGCGATAGACACCTTCAACTTTCCGGCGCTCTCGAGGGCCTTCGCGTACTTGGAAGAGAGGTTCAGGACAAGCGTTGTGGTGCCCTCGGCGCGGGCCGTGCCGGAGGCGTGCGCCAACACGACCTTCTCCTTCTTCGTCTTCGCCTTCCCGCCGACCTTCGTGGCGATGGTGCCGCGTGCCTGCGCCATCAGCCTGCCGGCGCTCGGCGTCTCGACGAGCAGGAGCAAGCCACCGTTCTTTCCATGCGTGATGTGGAGCCCGAGTTCGGGCGCGGCACTTGCGGACAGCGAGAAGCCACCCTGAATGGCGTTGACTTCCGAGGACTGGGCGGCGGTGCCGGCGGGCGCCTGCAATGTCACTGTGAATGCGTCCGAGACTTGGTTTGCATCGCCGTGAATCAGATCGGAGGCAGCCGACGCGAATGCGACGGTTGAGCCGTTTTCGCTGAGCGTCGGGTTGTCCAAGGTCGAGGCGTTGGGGTCGCCCCCTTCGTAGTTCACGACGGCTCTCTCCAACGTATTTTCGGCGAGGTGAATGACGTACAGGTCACTCGCCGTGGGCACCGGGCGAAATATTCCAATCGTGTGGGGTTCGGGCAACACGAATTCGTCGCGCGGACTCGTGAAGGCGATCGTCGATCCATCCTCGGAGAGGGCAAGCGATTCGATCGAGGGCGTCGAGCCGGGGTTGCCGGAGTTGGCGGCAAGCGTCAACTCGCGGGTGCCCTGCTTGCGGCTGACGCCTGGGCTCATGTTCGTCACGAAGGCATCCAGTCCAGCCGTCTTGGTGACGTCTGGACGCAGCGCGGCGCCGGCCAGGAACGCGACAGTGTAGCCGTCGGCGCTGAGTCCCGGGGAGGCGTCCGCGATGCTGCCAAGATATGACTCTTGATTGGTGAGCGGTCCGTAGCAGAGACCGCTGGCCGTTTCGCTCGGCTTGAATTCTTCTTCCAGCGGGCAGGCCGCGTCGTCCAGATCCACCATCCCAGTGATACGCCGCGTGAGCGCGTTCGGTTCCTGCCAACGTCGCCACAGGTAGTAGGGCACGGACGATACGGGGGCCTCACCACGCAGAAAGCGAGTCTGCTGTTCGGCGTCCGTAGACACCCACGCGACCGTCGTGCCGTCGGCGCTGATCGTGGCCGGTCCCGTGGTCGGCTGCGCGGTTGGTTCCCCAGGGTTTTCGACCGGATCGCCGCTGGGATAGAGGGTCGATGTCATCTTGCGACTCAGCAGGGTCGTCGTCTTGGCATGCAGGTCACGCACGAACAGCTGCCCCGGAGGGGTATCCACCGAAGCGTGATCGGGTAGATTCGAGTCGAGTTCGGTCGTGCGGAACACGACGTAGCGTCCATTGGCGCTGATCGAGGTGTTTGGCCACACTTCCGCGCCCGGTTCGGCGCCCGTGAGCGGTGGATTTCGTGACGCGTATGTCGCCGGTTCTTCTCCTCCGTCCCTGGCCGACACAAGCGTGTAGGCGCCCGAGTCCGGGCGATCGGCCGTGAGTGGCGCGTCCATGTCCCGCACGTACACCTGGACGCGTCCAGCCGGGGCCTGCGGGACGAGCTGCTGAGCCGTAGAGAAGACCACGTAGCGTCCGTCCGCGCTGACCGAGGGGCTCTGTGCCCCTTGGAAGATGAGCTTGCCCTTTTCCGGCCCTTCGGTGTGAACCTCGGTTCCGTCGGCGACGAGTTGGATCGCCCCGGTGACGCGGTCGTAGCGGAAGATCCCGCCTTCGCGCAGCGTGCCGGACGGTTCGGCGTCGGATTCGACGCCGTGCGCTCCGACCACGCCACCGTCGTTTTCGAAGAGGTTGGTCGCCCGCGTCTGGAAGACAACGTAGCGCCCGTCCGCCGAGATGTCGGCGTCGGTCGTGGGCGCGTTGCCCTGTTCATCCGAGGCGTTGTTGACCGAGACGAGTTCCGCCCCGAACCCTCCAGCGGCAGGCCCATAGATCGCGTGCGCCGCCGGCGCCAGCTCGAGCGAGCACACCAATGCCAGCAGTGCACACAAGCAGCCAGCGAGCCACGAGTGTGCCCAGACGATCGCCGAACGACCCCTCACGAGACTCGCACCCGCTTATGGAAGCTGGTCTTGTTGCCCGCGTTGTCGAAGGCGGAGACGACGATCGTGTAGGTGCCCGCACGCGAATAAGTGTGCGCGAGCGTGGTGCGCCCGCGCGCGGAGTGGCCGTCGCCGAAGCCGACCTTCACCGAGCCCTTCCTCACGCCCGGGCTTTCCCCCTTGGGGGTGTCCGAGAGGCGCACCGTGACGCTTGCGCCGCGTACGCTAACGCGCACGCGCGGCCCGATGCGGGCGACCTTCAGCGTGGAAGGTGCGCTGTCAACGACCTGGCCGATCGAGTCGGTCGCCTCGATCTGGATCGAGTGCACACCGTTGCCGACCTGTTCGGAGTTCAGCAGGTATTCGTTGCCGGTGATGCCTTCCACGACTTCGCGGTCGTCGACGAGGATCGAGTACGTGATCTTGCCGGCGCCCGCCTGCGGCACTTCCCACTGCAGCGGGATATGCGTCGCTTTGATCCAGCCGTTGGGCGTGTCGGCAACAAACGCGCCCGGGGGCGCTCGCACAACCACCGCGGCGATCTGCGCGTTCGCGCCGCTGCCCTGCAGGAAACCGAAGATCGCGTCGCCGCGATGCGAGCCGCCCATCGCCAGCTGTCCCACCGCGCCACCGTGGGGGGCAGCGACGATCGCGCGGTTGGGAGTGCCGTCGGCGCGGCGTTCGAGCAGCGCCAACGCACCGGCGCCGTGGATCTGCACCTTCCACGCCGCCGCCAGAGCCCCGTCGTCGGCTCGCGTCAGCGTCGGGTCACCCGGCACTTCTGAACCGGTGTCGAGCCTCACCGGGGCGCCCACGCTCACTTCCGAGCCGTTGCCGTCGAAGCTCTGATCGCCAGCGCCATAGCCGACGTCGAAGGCGCCTTCGGCGTCGACGGCCATGCTCAGCGGCCCGAGCGCTTCCGTGGGACCTTCGCCTCCTGGGGGGCCTTCGACGGGCTTGGCGGGGCCAAAGGCAGCCCCCTTCGGCGAGAACGAGGACGGGATCTCGCTGACGAACACACGCGGGTGGCTGAAGCCCGAGCCTGACGAGGGTTCCTGGTGCCACGCGATCGCGCCCTCGCCGAAGCCGGCGAAGTCGAGCGACAGCTCCGCGGCGGCCCCGTTGAGCGGGTGCCCGTTATAGGTCGTCGGGCTGACGTCGAGCAGGTTGCCCGGCACCAGCCCGAAGATCCGCCGCGCGTAGACGCGGTTGATGAAGTTGTCGTCGGGCTCTTGCCAGGCGAGCAGCCCTTCGCCATTGACGTCGATCGCTACCTGGGGAGAGTTCAGCGCTGTCGGCTGGAGCACCGGCTGGTTGACATCGCGGTTGAGCGGTTCTCCGAAGGTCGTCCAGTACTGCCCGTTGTAGCGCGCCATGCGGATTTCCGCCAATACGTATCCGGGCGGGATGTTTGGCGTCGAGGGGCCGCTCACGGCCGTGACCACGCGATAGGCGACTAGTGCCTGGCCGGCGCCGTTCATCGCGAGCGACGGGTAGATGCCGGTGGCCTGGCCGATGTTCAGGTCAACCGGCACCGGGGGCTGGAAGCCTCCCGCGCCCGGGTCCATCGTGGCGGAGAACAGCCCGTCGGTGGTCGATGAGTAGTGGTTTGCCCACACGACCGCGAGCCGCCCGCCTTCGCCGGCCGCGATCGCCGGGAAGGAAGATTCGAACTTCTCCCCCACGTCCACGCGCTGCGGCGAGTTCCATTTGCCTTCGACGTACTGCGCCACGAAGATGTGGGCGCGACCTTCAACGCGCTTGCGGTAGACGATCCCCCCCGTGCCGTCGGCGGCCATCGCCGCGCCGCCCAGTTCGACGATTTCAGCGGATGGCCCATCGATCGGGGCGACGGGCGAGATTTCTGCTTGGGCCGTTGCCGCGCACAGCAGCAGCACGGCTATCGAGACGCACGACGCGCGAAGCACCGAGCAAGGCTGACTGCCCCTGACCGCCGACTTGTGAACGAGCTGAGAACTCGCGTGCTATCGCAAGCCGCTCTCGGCGATGTTCACCAATTCTTCTCAACTTGAAAACGTCCTGTTCACGTCGGGGCGAGAGCGGGCCTTGACACTGCGCTGAGCACCCTCGGGCTCGCCATGCCCGCGGGCGTCCGCATTTGCCGCATCCATCCAGCAAAGGAGTCCCCCACGTGCGCCGACCCACACGCACCCTGACCGTATCGCTGATCGCCGCGCTCGCGCTGGCCGTTCCTGCCGTCGCCGGGGCCCGTGCCCTGCTGATCGACGGTTCGACCTCCGTCTTCCCGCTGATGACCCAGCTTGCCGCTGCCTACCACAAAGCGACCAAAGAACCCACTCCGAAAATCAACCAGGGCACCTCCGACGTCGGCGTCTCCGACGTGGCCGCTGGGCGCGTTGACATCGGCGACGTGTCGCGCAACCCCGAAGAAGGCGACCCCAAAGGGCTTGTGTTCACGAAGATCGCGCGCGACGGCGTGTGCATGATCACCAATCCCAAGAACCCAATCGCGAACCTCAACCAGCAGACAGTGCAGGCGATCTTCACCGGCGACGTACGCGAATGGAGCGAAGTGCCAGGGGCCAAGATCTCAGGGCCGATCGACCTCGTCGACCGCATCGCCTCCTCCGGTACGCAGGCCGCCTTCCAGGACATCTTCCTCGGCGAATCGCTGAAGATCTCCCCCAGCGCGGAGGCCGAGGAAAGCAACGGACTCGTGCAGAACAAGGTCAAAACTGACGAAGACGCGATCGGCTTCGTGTCGTTTGCCTTCACCAGCGGCGTCAACGCCGTCGGCTACCAAGGAATCCCTTGCACGCTGCAGAACGCCAAGTCCGGCCAGTACCAGGGCGTTCGTAACTTCTGGATGGTGACCAAGGGCGCTCCCAAAGGGCCTGCCAAGAAGTTCATCGAATGGATCGTCAGCTCGAAAAACGCTACGGCCCGCAAGATCATCAACTCCGAGTGGATCGCGGTCCACTGAAACCCTGCGCTCGACCGGGTCGCCCTGAAGGCGGCCCGGCGGCGCCCTCAGGCATCTTCTCGGCGGCGGCATGTTGAAGAGTCTTCTCAGTGGCCGCACGTTCGGGCATCTCCTCGGTGGCGGGGCGGCCGCCGCCGAGCGGCGCACCGAGCTTTTGCTGCGCGCGCTCGCGGTCGGCGTGCTCGTGGTGATTGTCGGCATCGCGATCACCGTCTTCTCGAAAGCCTGGCCGTCGTTCTCGCACAACGGGCTCGCCTGGTTCGGTAGCGGCGGCGACGTCGACACACAGTTCGAGGCGATGATCAACGGGCCCCGCGATCCCGCCAACTACATCTACCACTTCAAAGCCTGGCCGCTGATCTGGGCCACGATCCTGACCTCCGGGCTGGCCGTGATCTTCGGCATGGTCATCTCGATCCTGGCGGCGGTATTCGTCGTCGAGCTCGCCCCCGCTCGCATCAAGCGCGCAATCGATCCGACGATCCGCTTGTTGGCAGGCGTCCCGTCGGTCGTCTACGGGCTGATTGGGATCCTCGCGATCGCCCCGTGGGTGGAACACAACTTGATCTCTCAGCAGCGCAAGCGCTCGGTCGAGTACGTGGTGCAGCTGACTGGCGCCAACCTGAGCGTGGCTGTCTTGATCTTGACGGTGATGATCGTGCCGATAATGGTGGCGATCATCGCCGGTGCGCTGGAGTCGGTGCCGCGCTCGTGGACGGAGGGCTCGGCGGCGCTCGGGGTCAACCGTTGGCGCACGACCTGGCGCGTGTCACTGCGCACCGTGCGGCCCGCGATCGTCGCAGCCGCCGTGCTCGCCACCGCGCGTGCGCTGGGCGAGGCGATCATGCTCGCGATGGTCGCCGGCTCACGCGGCTTTTCGCCCAACCCACTCGACGGGACCACTTTCTTCTTCGAGCCGGTGCGGCCGCTGGCCGCGACGATCGTCCACTACGTCGAGGACCTCAACGTTGTGCCGGTCGAACACACGCTGTACGCGATGGCGGCCGTGCTGCTCGTGTCCTGTGCGCTGCTGTCGCTCGCCGGCTGGGCTGCGAAGCAGCCGATGAAGCGCTACGGGGTCAGGACGTGAGCACAGCGTCGCCAGAAGCTCAGAACGTGAGCGTGACCTTCCTCCAAAACAGGCGATGCCCCGCGCGCGCGCGGGGGGCATAGGCGTTTTATGGCAAGCGCACCCCAAGCCCTCACCCCTCCCGCCAGCTCGATCCGCCCCACCAAGCAGCGCGACTCGATCGGTAGCTGGCCACTGGCCGATCGCGTCGCCTACCTGCTCTGTTGGATCGTGGGGATCGGCTTGTGCGCGATGGCCGCCGCGATCGTGCTGTTCATGCTCGTGAAGGGGGTTTCCTACCTGCGGCCCAGCCTGTTGATCGAACATCCGAGCGCCTCGCAGGATCAAGCGACATCCGGTGGGTTTCTTGACCCGATCGAGGGCACGCTGATACTGACCGCGGTGGGCATGGCGATCGCCGCACCGCTCGGCGTCGGGTTGGCGGTCTGGATGAGTGAGTATCAGCGGCCCGCCTGGCTCGCACGGCTGGTCGAGTCTGGCGTAGAGATGATCGCGGGCGCGCCGAGCGTGCTGCTGGCGATGTTCGGCCTTGCGCTGTTTGCGCGCCCGGCACTGGCCTTCCTCTCGCAGACCTCCGCCGGCGGATCTGTATTCGGCCGCTCCTTTTTGACGGCGGGCGCGATGATGTCGCTGCTGGCGCTACCGCTTGTTGTCGCCTCCACGCGCGAGGCGTTGTTGCAGGTGCCTGCGCACGTGCGCGAGGCCTCCTATGCGCTCGGCAAGACGAAGGCGACGACGATCCGCAAAGTGCTGCTGCCATCGGTGCGACCCAGCATCGCCAACGGCATCACGCTCGGCGTCGGGCGCATCGTCGGCGATACCGCCATCGTCGTGATCCTGTTGGGCGCGACGATCCGCCTTGAAGGCGCCGGCGGCGCGCCGCTGCTCTCGACGCTGCGCGGCACCGGGGGCACGCTCACCAGTTATGTGCTGTTCAACTCGCCCGCGGGCGAAGGCAACGCCCACGAAAAGGCCTACGCGGCCGCGTTCGTGCTGCTACTGATGGTGCTTGCGCTGAACGTGATCGTGATGCGGCTCAACGCCAGCCGTGCTGGCACCGGCCAGAGCCTCGGCGCCGCCGGCCGCTGGCGCGCCATGACTAGGGGTCTGCCGTGGATCCGCTGACGCTGATACCCCCATCGATCGATCTGACGTTCACGCGGGAAGAGCCAAGGAACCCACGGACGATGCCCGGCGACGACGAGACGAGGTGCTCGTGGACCCGCTGATGCCCCCGCCCGTACGACGGATCATGCTCGAGCGCGATCCGACCGTCGCGAGCCCGCCGGCCAACGGCTGGGGCGCCACGACCACGACGACGCAGCGCCCCAGCCGCGCGCCCCTCGCGAGCGCCAGCGAGCAGGCGCCTGCTGCCGACATTCAGGAGCGCATGCGCATCGAAGGCGTCTGGCTCGCTTATGGCGAGAAGTGGGTAGTCCGCGATGTCAGCCTGCCCGTGCGCAAGGGCGAGGTGCTTGGGCTGATCGGCGCCTCAGGCTCCGGCAAGACGACGCTGCTGCGCTCGCTCAACCGCCTCACCGAGATCACCGCCGGGGCCGCGCGCGCCGGGCGCGTCACGCTAGACGGGCAGGAGATCGGCGAGATCGAGGTCAACTCGCTCAGGCGGCGTGTCTCGATGGTCTTCCAGCAGCCCAATCCCTTCCCGATGAGCATCTTCGAGAACGTCGCCTACGCGCTGCGCGAGGAGCACGGCGAGCGGGGCGCGCGCAGGCGCAAACGGCGCTCGCGCGACGATCTGATGCCGGCCGTGATCGATGCTCTGCGCCGTGCCGGTCTTTACGACGAGGTGGCGGGCAACCTCGACCATCCCGCACTGCGCCTCTCCGGCGGCCAGCAGCAGCGGCTGTGCATCGCCCGCGCGCTTGCGGCCGGCCCGGAGGTGCTGCTGCTGGACGAGCCCTGCTCGGCGCTCGATCCGATCTCCACCGCGACGATCGAGCAGCTGATCGTGGGGCTGCGCCAGAGCGTGGCGATCGTGATCGTCACGCACAACCTGCAGCAGGCGATGCGTGTGGCCGACCACGTCGCCTTCATGCACCTCGGCGAGCTGATCGAGTACGGGCCCAGCTCACAGATCTTCGACCACCCCCGCGAAGCGCGCACGCGCGAGTATGTGAGCGGGGCGTTCGGGTGAGATACCGCGCCGGCGGTGTGCGCCCGAGGCTCGGGCGTCCTCCTCGCTTGTCGTTTTGGGGATGGGTTGGGCGTGCCCGCAGTAAACCTATGGCACTTGGCGCTGTCGCGAGCGGGCGTTTGGATGACCCGTCGCGGCGGGGCCCCCGTGCCCGAAGCGTCACCGCGGCGCTTGGCGTTGGTCTTGTGGCAGTGGCGCTCTGCGGCTGTGAGAGCACGCAGGA
This sequence comes from uncultured Solirubrobacterales bacterium, assembly GCA_963844095.1. Taxonomy (GTDB): domain Bacteria; phylum Actinomycetota; class Thermoleophilia; order Solirubrobacterales; family Solirubrobacteraceae; genus Palsa-744. The sequence goes on along the minus strand of CAWJND010000004.1, from coordinate 435,454 downwards.
ACACAGCGCGGAACTGCAACGTCAGGCAAAACACGACGTGCTGGCCTCGCAGGGCACGGCCGTGACCAAGGAGAGCCCGAGCGTGAAGGTGCTGCAGAGCGCGGTGATCCATTTGAACTCGGGGACAGCGGTCGTCGTGGCGCTACGCAACACCTCCACGCACACACTCGAGAACGCGCCGATCGAGGTGACGGTGCGCGACGCGCACGGGAGCGTGCTCTACCAGAACAACGCCTCCGGTCTCGAGTCCTCGCTAAGCACCGTCTCGCTGCTGTTGCCAGGCCGGGAAACAATCTGGGTGGACGACCAGGTGACCGCGAGCGGCATTCCCGCGACTGCAAGCGCGCTTGTCGGAGAAGCCACGCAGGCCTCGGGGAACATCCCCCAACTGAGCATCTCAGGCGCACATCAGAGCGCCGAAGCCGGTGCTGAGACGACCCTCTCTGGGGGCGTTACCAATCATTCGCGGACTGCCCAGCAGAACCTCGTCGTATACGCCGTCGCACGCCGCGGCGTGAAGATAGTGGCGGCGGGACGCGCGGTACTGCCGGAAGTACCGGCAGCAGGCACGAACGTTCCTTTCCAAATCTATTTCGTCGGCGATCCCAGCGGGGCACAGATCCAGAGCAGCGCGCCGGCAACAACCTTCTGAAAAACCGCATGGCCCCCTGCGCGCGGGGGGCCATGCGCCTTTTTGCGTGCCGAACTCTCTACGCCTCAGTGGCGTTTGCCGCGTTTGAGCATGATCCCCTCGATCACGTGGGCAACGGTCTCACACGCATCCACCGCGGCCTCCAGCGACTCGAAGATGTCCTTCCAGCGGATCACGAACATCGGGTCGGCCGCACCACCGGCGAACAGTGAGGCGACACCGTCACGCAGCAGCCGGTCGCCCTCGTTCTCGAGGCGGTGGATCTCCACCAGATACGGCCCGGGCTCGCCGCCGGCGCAGAGCTGCTGTAGCGCCTTGACGATCTGCTCGTCGGCGCCAACGAGCACGTCTGCCAGCTCGACGGCCTGCTCCATCGGCGCTTCCACCCCGTACAGCTGCAGCAGCGCCGCCGTCTGCTCGGTGTGGTCGATCACGTCGTCGAGCGCCGTGGCCAACGCGTAGCCGTCGCCGGAGTCAAACGGCAAGCGCAAACGTCGTCCGCCGCCGTTGAGCCGGTGGATGATGTCGTGGGTGATGCGGTCGCCCTCCTGCTCGAAGGACTTGACCTCCTCGGCCAAGCCGGAGCGCTCGGGCAGCTCGGCCAGCAGCTCGCGCAACAGCACGCCGGAGCGCAAAATGTTGCTGGCGGCGTTCTCGACGAGCGTAACGAGCGTCGGGTCGGCCGCGCGACGCAAGATGGACATCCGACAAGGGTATGCACAGGACCGCGTCGGCGTCATCCGCTTCACGAGTTCTTTACGAGTCGATCACGACTTTGCAACTCCTGAAGAAGTCTCTAGCGCCACCCTAGTGTCGGTGGCCGTGCACCAGGACAGCTCCAGCACCCTGTATGCAGGCGAGCTTGAGATCAGGCTCGGTGAGGGTCTGGTGCTCGCCAACGGCCGTGCGCTGACGCTGTCGGTGCGCGAGTTCGAGCTACTTGGTGCCCTAGCCGGTCGGGCCGGCGCGATCGTCACGCGCGAGGATCTGTACGCGGCCGTGTGGAGCGGGCAATTGCGCGCCGGCGATCGCTCTGTCGATGTCTATGTGAGCAAGCTGCGAGGCAAGCTGGAGCAGGCGATGCCCGACCGGCGCTTCATCCATACCCATCCGGGATTCGGCTACCGCTTCCAGCCACAGCCGTGGGGACACGCGCCTGAGCTTTCACGAGATGTTCACAACGGGGCACCCATCGATTGAAGAGACTGCGCTGAACTGAGCCGGCGCAGGGGCCTGTTCGCCTGCTCGCCGTCCAAAAATCCAGTCATAGGAGACGTTGTGAACAAGAACAAGATCGGCGTGCTAGCAAGTTGCGCGCTGCTCGCAGTCACCCTCGCCGCGTGCGGTAAATCGAGCTCAAGCTCGACCGGCACCTCGGCGAGCTCCTCGTCCGCGACCATCTCCGGTGCCGGCTCGACGTTTGCCGCCCCGGTCTACCAGCAGTGGGGCTCGGGCATCTCGGGTCTGACCGTCAACTACAACCCAGTCGGCTCGGGCGCCGGTATCACGGCCCTGGAGGGCAAGACCGTGGACTTCGGCGCAAGCGACCCGCCGTTGAAGCCAGCTGACTTCGCCACACTCGAAAAGGTCGGTCCCGTCCAGCAGATTCCGATGTTCCTGGGCGCGATCACCGTCTCCTACAACCTCCCGGGTGTGAAGAGCGGCCTCAAGCTCGACGGCCCGACGATCGCCGAAATCTTCCTCGGCAAGATCAAAACCTGGAACGACCCAGCGATCGCCGGCCTGAACCCTGGCGTGACGCTGCCGAGCACGCCGATCACAGTGATCCACCGCTCCGATTCCTCCGGCACGACCTCCGGCTTCACTGGCTTTTTGGCCTCGGTGAGCCCGGAATGGAAGAGCAAGGTCGGCGAAGGCAAGACCGTGCCGTGGCCCACGGGCACCGGCGCCAAGGGTAATGCCGGCGTCGCCGGCGCCGTGCAGCAGACGACCGGCTCTGTCGGCTATGTCGAGCAGTCCTACGCGCTGGAGCACAAATTCACATACGCCAGCGTCAAGAACAAGGCAGGCAACTACATCGAACCGACGCTCGCATCGACCAGCGCTGCGGCCGAAGGGGTTGAAGTGCCGGCCAACCTCGGCATCAAGATCAAAAACCCCGCCGCGCCGACGGCCTACCCGATCACCTCGCAGACGTTCGTGGTCGTCTACAAGGACATGTGCAAGGCCGGAGTGCCCGGTGGCGAAGCGGCCGCCAAGGGCGTCGTGAAGTTCCTGGAATATGGTCTCGGCTCCGGCCAGAGCATCCTCAGTCAGGCCGACTACGCGGCGCTACCCGCGGCGATCCTGACCAAGTCCAAGGAAGCGGTCACCGCCCTGCAGTGCAACGGAGCCCCGATCACGGGCTGACATGACTCGCGCCGCCCGGCCAATAGAGTCCTACTCATCGTGGATGAGCGAGCGACGATGGAGTCGAGCCGCGTCAAGCGCGGCTCGACGGCCGGGGGCTAGATAGTCGTAATGGAGGCAGCATCTGTAGCAAGCGGCGGGCGGCACTCGATCCTCGAGCGCTCGCCGCTTGCACGCCTCCCGGATAGAGCGCTGCGCTGGGGCCTGACCATCTTGGCGGCCTCGATCCTCGCGCTGATCGTCTACTTCTTCGTCAAGCTGGTCGGCGAAGCGGGGCCGGCATTCTCGAAGTTCGGCGTGCTCGGTTTCACCTTCGGCAACAACTGGGACGTCAGCACCAACCACTTCGGTGCCTTGGCGCTTCTGGTCGGGACCTTGATCACCTCAGGGATCGCGCTGCTGATCGGCGTGCCGATAGCGGTTGCGACCGCCCTGTACGTGACCGAGCTGTGCCCCGTGCGTATCCGCGGCCCCGTGACGATCCTGATCGAGCTGCTGGCCGCCGTGCCCTCGGTGGTCTATGGCCTGTGGGGCATCTTCTTCCTCGCCCCCAAGCTGCTGCCGGCCGAGCAATGGGTCGCCGACCGTCTGTCCTTCGTGCCGTTCGTCGGCGGCGGCCTGGCGACGATCCCCAACTACTTCGTCACCGGGCTGGTACTGGCGATCATGATCCTGCCGATCGTCAGCTCGCTCTCGCGCGAGGTGATGAGCACCGTCCCCGCCGACCACAAGGAGGCGGCGCTCGGTCTCGGTGCCACCCGCTGGGAGATGATCCGCACGGCCGTACTGCCTTACTGCCGCAGCGGCATCTCGGGAGCCGCGATGCTCGGGCTCGGCCGCGCGATCGGCGAGACGATCGCCGTGACGATCCTCGTCGGCAACGATCCCAAACTTGGAGGCCACCTGTTCGGCCAGGGCTACAGCCTCGCCGCGGCGATCGCCAACGAGTTCGGCGAAGCCCAGGAACTGCACCGCTCGGCGCTGTTCGCCGCCGGCCTCGTGCTGTTCGTGTTGACCTTGTTGGTCAACGCGATCGCGCGCCTGCTGGTGTTGCGCGCGGCGCGCTCTACCAGGCCGAAGCGCACGGCGGCAGAGTTCGCCGCAAACGCAGCGCCACTCGCGAGGCCGGGCGTATGAGCGCGTGCACAGACCAAGATCTCGGACACCGGTCGATCGCTGTCCAACCGACAACGGGGACCATCCAGTGAGCACTCCCCCACAAACCTTCGAGCGCTTCTCGCTCAGCCCCAGCCGGCGACGCAAAGACCGCATCGCGCGCGGCGCCGTGGTGGCCGCCACTGCCATTGCGCTCGTGCCGCTTGTCCTGATCGTGTACTACCTGCTCAGCAAGGGGCTCGGCTCTTGGAGCATCAAATTCTTCACGACCGACCCGACAGGCAACACCTTCTTCGCGGCCTCCTCGATCGGCGGCATCAAGAGCGCGATCCTTGGCACGATCGAGATGGTGGCACTTGCCTCCGCGATCGCCGTGCCGCTCGGCCTCGGTGTGGCTGTCTGGCTGGTCGAGTACGGCAAGTCCAGCCGCTTCGCCCACACGGTGCGCTTCTTCATCGACGTGCTCACCGGCGTGCCTTCGATCATGTTCGGGCTGTTCATCTACATCGCGCTGATCGTCGGTACCGGCACTTCCTACGCCGCCTACAAGGGCGCCTTCGCGCTGTCGCTGCTGATGCTGCCGGTAGTCACGCGCGCAGCCGAGGTCGTACTGCTGCTCGTGCCAGGCTCGCTACGCGAGTCGGCGCTTGCGCTCGGCGCGCCGCGCTGGAAGGTGATCTTCAGGATCGTGCTGCCGACCGCGCTACCAGGCCTGCTGACTGGCATTCTGCTGGCGATCGCACGCGCCGCCGGCGAGACCGCGCCGCTGCTGTTCACGGCCGGGGCGACGATGAAGACCGGGTTCAACCTCAGCGGTTTCATGAACTCGCTGCCGATGCAGATATACACGGATGTCACATCTCCGACCACAGCAGTGGTAAACCGTGCTTGGGGAGCGGCCTTGACGCTCGTCGTCATGATCCTCCTACTCAACCTTTTCGCGCGACTACTGGCGCGCAGGAGCAGCCTTCGATGAGCGCCGATGAGCCGACGATAAGCGTAGAGAAGCCCACGATCTCCCCAGGGGAGCCCACGATGAGTGCAGATGAGTCAAGTCCCCCGTCTCCTACACGGAGGACTACGATGAGCCCCGACGACCAGCACACGCAGATGCTCGACCCCAGCCGAAGCCAATCTCCCAAGAGCCCGCAGGCCACTCCGTCCGCCGCTGCCCAAACACGCGCGAACCTCAGCGACGGGCTCGCCGTGAAGCTCGAGCAGCTGCGCGCCTTCTACGGCGATGTCGCGCAGGTCAAGGGCATCGACCTCGACTTCCACGCCAACGAGGTGACCGCGATCATCGGCCCCTCGGGCTGTGGCAAGTCGACGATGGTGCGTTGCATCAACCGCATGCACGAGGAGGTGCCGGGCGCGCATGCCGAGGGCAAGGTACTGCTCGACGGCTTTGACATCTATGACTCGAGCGTCGACGTCGTCGCCGTGCGGCGTGCGATCGGCATGGTCTTCCAGAAGCCCAACCCGTTCCCGACGATGTCGGTCTTCGACAACGTCGCCGCTGGACTGCGGCTGGCCTCGCGCGGACGTGGCGACCTGAACAACAAGGTCGAGACCGCGCTGCGGAGCGCGGGCCTGTGGGACGAGGTCAAGGACCGTCTCTCGGAGGCCGGTGCCGGTCTCTCCGGAGGGCAGCAGCAGCGCCTGTGCATCGCGCGCTCGTTGGCGGTGGAACCAGAGGTGATCCTGATGGACGAGCCCTGCTCTGCGCTCGACCCGATCGCCACGCTGAAGATCGAGGAGCTGATCGACCAGCTCAAGAGCAAGGTGACGATCGTGATCGTCACGCACAACATGCAGCAGGCCGCGCGAGTTGCCGACCGCACCGCGTTCATGCTCAGCGGCGAGCTGGTCGAGGTCGGCCCGACACAGCAGATCTTCACCAACCCGCACGATTCGAGGACCGAGGAATATGTCACCGGAAAGTTTGGCTAGAGGATTTCGTGTGATCCAGACTCTTCACAGCCGCCCGACGAAGCGCAAGCGGCGGCGCCCGAGTCACACGACGGATCGACCATGAGCGCTGAGGTAAACGCCGGGCAAACCGTGCGGCTGAGCGCCCAGCAGGGGCGCCAGCATTTCCAGCAGCAGCTGCAGGAGCTTGAGAATCGTGCCCTGGGCGGACTCGACGTCGTGACCGAGCAGCTCGACCGCACGCTGGAGGCGCTCGCCCACCAAGACGTGGAGCTGGCCCAGATGGTGATCGCCGACGACGACCGTGTCGACGGGCGCTACCTGGAGGTCCACCAGGGCATCCTCTCGCTGCTTGCCACACAGGCGCCGGTTGCCGGTGACCTGCGCCTGGTCGCAGCTCTGTTGCACGTGATCGTGCACGTCGAGCGGATGGGCGACCAGTGCGTGAACATCGCCAAGTTGATCCCGCTATCGGGTTATGAGCCGCCTGTGCGTCCGGAGGTGCTCGAGCTGATTTTGAAGATGGGCGCGTACGCCCGCTCTGAGATCGTGCAGTGCAAGGCCTCCTTCTCCGGTCGCGACGTCGGGCTCGCCGAAGACCTTGCCCGCCAGGATCGCGAGATCAACCGCCTTAACCGCGAGATCTTCCGTCACGCGCTTGAGATCGGTGACGACGCTGACACGCGCGAGTGGGCGATGCACATGATCCTCGTGGCACGGGCGCTTGAGCGCATCGGCGACAACGCGGTCGATGTCGGCGAGCAGGTCGCTTTCGTCGTTACCGGCCTGTTCCGTGAGTTCTCCGACCAGACCAACCCGCTCGGCAACTAAGACCTCTTTTCAAAATCAGCGGTGCGTGGGGCGTTTTGTGGTCATGCAAGCTGGGTGTCGGCTCATCTTTTTGAACGATCTGCACAACACCCCCTTTTGCGAAGGCTTGGATAAAGGTTAGGTACCAAAATAAATTCCCCCGCCCACAAAAAGGGGTATCGATACGTGCAGATCGTTTTGAAAGACCTTCTGAGCCCGTCCCCCGTCGCAAACAGCGGTAACACGCCTGTGAAGATCCTGTGACTATCGTCTGCGCCTCTTGCCATTCGCACGCAAAGCGCCTATACACTGCGCCTAGATGACGACGGGCATCCTCTCCATGGATGAAGGGGTCGCTTCGAGCGCAGGGGGCACGTCCTCGTTGCGCATCGCGGTGCTCGACCGCGACAGCGGCTTCATTCAGGTTCTCGGCAAGCGCATGGACCGTCTCGGTTGGGAGCATCGCGTGCTTGCCAGCCCCGTGCCGACCGACGCGATCGCCTCGATGCGCCTCAGCGCGCTGGTCGTCGATCTTGCCGTGCTCGGACCGCCCGCCTGGGAATGGCTGGAGCGCCTTTGCGGCACACTGCCCGAGCTCGGGATCGTCGTCTGTACTGGACCCTCGACCGTCGCCCAGCGCGTTCGCGGGCTTCGCCTTGGGGCTGACGACTGGATCACCAAGCCCTGCCACCCCGAGGAGGTGATCGCGCGCGTCCAGGGCCTGGTCAGGCGCCGCCGCCGGGCTACCGCGCGGACCGAGTCAAAGCCTGTGTCCGCCGGCGAGGTGCAGATCCGCTCCGACCGCTTTCAGGCATTCGTCTCCGGACGCAGCCTCGAGCTGACGCGGCGCGAGTTCGAGCTGATCGAGCTGCTTGCCGGCGGCGAAGGGCGCGTGCTCGAGCGTGAGGAGATCTACTCGCGCCTGTGGGGCTATGCGATGGTGCGCGGCGACCGCTCGGTCGACGTATTCGTGCGCAAGCTGCGCCAGAAGCTTGAGAAGGCCTCACCGCAGTGGCGCTACATCCACACTCACTTCGGGATCGGCTATCGCTTCGCCGCCGAACGCCACGACGCGCAGCAAGATGGCGCGGAACCCGCTGAGCAGACAGACGCGAGCAGCGACGAGCAGCTCACACACATTGACACCCGCGACGGCGTCGTCGCGAGCGGCGCGGTTGCCGGCGAAGAGCCACACAGCCCGCACAAGGCGGACGGACTAGATGCCGGCGGAGGCGACCTCGGCGATCAAGGCAAGCTCGGCGGTACGCATCAGGAGTACGAGCTCAGCACCACCGGCGCTTAGCCGTACGACGGCGAGGCCACCCTTCTTCAGGTCGACGCGACCGCCGGTGAGTTCGCCAACGATTCCCGAGAGGTCGGGCTCATGAGCGACGAGCAGCACCGGACCATCCGCGCCGACGCCGGCCAGCAGCTCGAGCGCTTCGCGTGCGCGAATGCCGCCGGCGAGCAGCGGGTGCAGCTCAAGCAGCGCGCGCTCACGCTCGCCCATCTGCTCCAGCGCCAGCTCGGCGGTTTCACGTGCACGCGCCTTCGGGCTCGCGAGGATCGCGGCGAACTCCACTTCAGCTGCCGCCAGCGCGACGCCGGCGCTGTAGGACTGGCCCTTGCCGCGATCGGTCAACTGCCGCTCTGCGTCGGGACGCGTACCGTGAGGCTCTGCGTCGGCGTGACGGAGCAGCCAAAGCTGGCGGGCCATAGCCATAGGGTTCTGCGAGCATAGAAGAGTTGAGCGACAAGATGAGCGACGATCACCAACCCGACAATCGCGAGAGCCCGCAAGCCGACCGCCGGCTGGACGATCCCTCCCTGTACATAAACCGCGAGCTCTCGTGGCTGGATTTCAACGAGCGCGTGCTGCAGCTGGGCGAGGACGAGTCGATTCCGCTGCTCGAGCGCGTCAAGTTCTGCGCGATCTACACGACCAACCTCGACGAGTACTACATGGTGCGCGTGGCAGGGCTGCACGACCAGATCGACGCCGGTGTGGAGAACCCCAGCCAGGACGGACGCACGCCCTCTGAGACGATCGGCGGGATCCGCGAGCGCGTACTGGAGCTCGGAGGTCGCCTGAGCGACTGTTTCGAAGCCCGCCTGCGCCCCGCTCTTGCCGAGCACGGCGTGAGCGTCGTCGGTTTCGAGCAGCTCGACGACGAGCAACGTGCTTATTTGGCGCAGCACTTCCGGCGCGTGATCTTTCCGGCGCTGACACCGCTCGCCGTCGCACCCGGTCGCCCCTTCCCCTATATCTCGAACCTGTCGCTCAGCCTGGCGGTGCTGGTGCGCGATCCCGCCGGCGGCGAGACTGTGTTCGCGCGGGTGAAGGTGCCGACCGAGATCCTGCCGCGCTTTGTGGCGGTGCGCTCTGCCGGCCCCACCGTCGTTGCCGGGACCAACCCCGGTGCGGACGTGACCGCGGCGCGTCCTGAGAGGTCAGTCCCCAGCCGCGACCGCTGCCGTGCGCCAGTGGTAGCGCGCCTGCGGCGAGCATTACGCTCGTGCCGCTGGAGGACGTGATCGCGCACCACCTCGATGCTCTGTTCCCGGGCATGGAGATCGTCGACTACGACGTCTTCAGAGTCACCCGCGACGCCGACCTGGAGGTCTCCGACGACGCCGCCGACCTGCTGCAGGCCGTCGAGGACGAGCTGCGCCGGCGCCGCTTCGGCGAGATCGTGCGCGTCGAGCTCGGCACCAGCTGCTCTCCTCGTCTGCGCGAGGAGCTGGTCGGCCTGCTCGGCGTGCGCGAGGACGAGGTCTACCCGGTCGCGGGACTGCTCGACATGGGAGCGCTGTGGCAGATCGTGAAGCTTCCGGGTATGCCCGAGCTGCGCAATGCGCCGTATGCGCCTGTCACCCACCCGCGCCTGTTGCGCCACGAGGGCGAGCGCCCAGACGTGTTTGCCGCGATGCGCGAAGGCGACGTGCTCGTGCACCATCCCTATGACTCCTTTGCCACCTCGGTCGAGCGCTTCGTCGAACAGGCTGTTGCCGACCCGAACGTGCTTGCGATCAAGCAGACCGTGTATAGGACGAGCGACGACTCGCCGCTCGTCCCCGACCTGATCGCGGCGTCTGAGCGCGGCAAGCAGGCGGTCGCACTCGTCGAGCTGACGGCGCGCTTTGACGAGCGTATGAACATCCATTGGGCAAAGGCGCTGGAGGAGGCGGGCGTGCACGTCGTCTACGGGCAGCCTGCCCTGAAGACGCACGCCAAGTGCGTGCTGGTCGTGCGCAGAGAGGGTGATGGCGTGCGCAACTACGTACACGTCGGCACCGGCAACTACCACTCGGCTACCGCGCGCCTGTATACCGACTTCGGCCTGTTCACGATCAACGAGGACATCGGGGCGGACGTGGCCGACATGTTCAACAACCTCACCGGCTATGGGCGTCCGCTGCGCAATCGCAAGGTTCTGATCGCCCCGGCGCATCTGCGCGAGGGGCTGATCGCCGAGATCGATGCGACGATCGCCGCTCACTCGCCCGCCTCGCCCGGGCGGATCGCGATGAAGATGAACGCACTCGTGGACGGCCACTGCATCCGCGCGCTCTACCGGGCCTCGCGCGCCGGCGTGCGCGTTGACCTGAATGTGCGCGGCATCTGCTGCCTGCGCCCAGGGGTTCGCCGGCATCTCGGAGAACATCCGCGTCGTGTCGGTCGTCGGACGCCTGCTGGAGCACTCGCGCGTCTACACGTTCGAGCGTGGCGGAGAGCGTACCGTGTACATCGCCTCGGCCGACCTGATGCCGCGCAACCTCGACCACCGCGTAGAGCTGGCCGCGCCAATCGACTCGCCTGAACTGCGCGCTGAGCTGATGGACACGCTGGAACGGGCCTTCGCCGACAACCAGAGCTCTTGGGAACTGCATGCCGACGGCGTCTGGCGCAGGCAATCCCCCGGGCCGGGCGAGCGGGCGCGCAACATGCAGCTCGAGCTGATGGAGCTACATGCGCGTCGTGCGGCCGAAGCGCGTCCAGCCGAGCGCGAGGCTTCAAGCGCCTAGGGCTCGCGCACTCTCTCAGGCCAGACGCGAGGCTTCAAGCGTTTGGGCGCGTGCACCCTCTCAGGCCAAACGCGAGGCATCAGTTGTTTGGGCGCACGCAAGCTCTCTCCATAGCCTTATCCGCAAAACGCTAGAAGTTTTGCGAGCGTCTACAAAGCTTTGGTACCAAAATATTCCCCTCTCACATCAAAAGGGGGTACTTTCGCGAACAGCCATATTGAAGACCCTCATCCCTGTCTCTCAATGGCGAGGGCTCAAACCAAGTGGGTCTCAGCCGGCGGGAGCTGGAAGCCGCTCGAGTGCTTCGCGCAGCTCGTCCACCGTCTGGTAGTCGAGCCCCAGACGGTGGTCGTGACGATCACGCACCACTCCCTGCTCGTCGATCACGATCACCGCACGCGCGGTCGAGCCGAGGCCTGGCATCACAGCGCTGTAGGACTTCGCCACGGCCTTGTCCACGTCGGCGAGCAACGGCACGTTGAGGCCGTGCTTGGCGGTGAACTGCTCGTGGGAGGCAAGGTCTTGAGAAGAGATGCCCACGACTGTGGCCTGTAGCGAAGCAAAGTCCTCCGCGCGGTCGCGGTAGGAGCAAAACTGCTTTGTGCAGACCATCGTGTTGTCGCCCGGATAGAACAGCAGCACCACCCGCTCGCCACGATGATCCGAGAGCTTGAACGGCCCGCTCGTACCCTGCAATTCAAAGTCCGGCGCCTGCTCGCCCACACGGGGTGTCTTGGCCATGGTCATTCGCCTCCTCAGTCGATGACGACCGAGGATAACGCTACAAACTGAGCATGCCCTCTCGCCGCAAACCTCAGGTTCGCGGTCACACTCCCCGCCTGCGCTCCGTCTAGCACCCGCAATGGTGCGATGGAGCTCTTCTCTACGAGAGGTGGCTGTCCGCCAGTGCACTCCAAGAGCGCTTTTCCGTGGAATAATCGAGCATCGCGCGCCTGGCGTCGTAAGCTGGGCGAAAGCATCCCTCCCGTCCCTGTCGCCGTATCCCCGCGGCGACTCCCCTCCCCGCTAGGTTCTAACGATGCTCAAGTTCGCCCGCTGGTCCACAACCCATCGTCTGTACATCGCCATTGGCTGGGTGATCCTGCTGATCGGCGTCAACGTCATCTCCCAGTCGAGCGGAGGGGCGGCCTACTCGAACAACTTCACGCTGCCCAACTCCGACGCGCAGCGCGCCTCGGACCTGCTGGCGCATAGCTTCCCGACGCAGGCCGGCGACCGCGACACGATCGTCTTCAAGGTCGCGCACGGCAATGTGCGCGAACTGGCCGTGCAGAGTCATATGACCAAGCTGTTTGGCGAAGTGAGCCGCCTGCCACACGTGACGGGAGTGATAAGCCCATACGCACCGAGCCAAGCGGGCAAGGCCATCTCCGCCGACGGACAGCATCGCGTTCGCCACAGTCGTGTTCAACGAAAAGGCCAACGAACTGCCCAAGAGCGCGGGCGAAGAAGTAGTCAAGACAGCCGAGGCGGCACGTACGCCGGACCTACAGATCGAGCTCGGCGGGCAGGCGATCGAGCAGACAGAGCAAGAAGGCTTCGGAATCACCACCGCGGTCGGCCTAATGGCGGCGATCGTCGTGCTGTTGATCACCTTCGGGTCGCTGATCGCGATGGGCCTACCGATCATCACGGCGCTGCTCGGGCTCGGCACCGGCCTGGGGTTGATCGCACTGTTCACGCATGTGGTCGACACGCCCAATTTCTCCTCCGAGCTCGCGGCGATGATCGGACTTGGCGTGGGGATCGACTACTCGCTATTCATCGTGACGCGCTTCCGCGAGGCCTACGCGACGCCCGGCCCCAGCTTTGGTGACGTGCGTGAGTCTGTCGTGCAGGCGATGGACACTGCCGGGCGCGCGGTGCTGTTCGCCGGCTGCACGGTGGTCATCGCGCTGCTGGGAATGATGCTGCTCGGCGTCGACTTCCTCTACGGCGTTGCGATCTCCGCCTCGATCGGCGTACTGCTGGTGATGCTTGCCTCACTGACGCTGCTGCCGGCGTCTGCTCACGATCGCGGGTAAGCGGGTGGTGCGACCCAGCCGCCGTGCACGCCGCCGCGGTGTGGAGGCCACAGACGCACGCCATGGTAAGAATTGGCTGCGCTGGAGCGAGTTCGTACAGGCCCATTCTTGGCCGATCGCGCTGGGCGCGACGCTCATCCTGCTGGTCATAGCGGCACCCGCCACAGCGCTGCGACTCGGGTCCAGCGACGCGAGCAATGACCCCGAGAGCTTTACGACCTACAAGGCGTATCAGCTGCTTGCCGAGGGCTTCGGACAGGGGTTCAACGGACCGCTACAGGTTGTCGCGCAGGTACCTGGCGCGAGTAATCCCGCCAAGCAGGCAGCAAAACAAGGCGTCTTGCTGACCGCACCTACTTCATCCGCGAGCAAGGCCGCGGTTGAAGATCTGCGTGTCGCGATGGCGAGCGTCAAGGGCGTGGCCTCGGTCGCACCGGCCAAGTTCAACCCCGCCGGAGATGTGGCGACGATCTCCGTCTATCCGAGCTCGTCACCTCAGGCCTATGCCACGACCCAACTTGTCTCGCAACTGCGCAACGAAACGATCCCGCCAGTGGAGGCAAGCACCGGAATGCACGTGTACGTCGGCGGCGTCACGGCCGGAGCAGTCGATTTCGCCGGCGTGCTCGGCAAGAAGCTGCCGCTGTTCATCGGCGTAGTTGTGCTGCTCTCAGCGCTGCTGTTGATGATCGTTTTCCGTTCGTTGGTGATCCCACTGCAGGCGGCGTTCATGAACCTGCTCAGCATCGGCGCCTCGCTGGGCGTGATAGTGGTCGTCTTCCAATGGGCATGGTTCGACTCGATCATGGGCGTCAAACCCGGCCCGATCGAGTCGTTCGTGCCCGTGATGCTGTTTGCGATCGTCTTCGGACTGTCGATGGACTACGAGGTCTTCCTGATCTCGCGCATCCACGAGCAGTGGACTCGCGTCGGCGACAGCCGCCGCGCGGTCAGCGAAGGGCTGGCGCTCACCGGACGTGTGGTGACAGCGGCCGCGGCGATCATGATCTGCGTGTTCCTGTCGTTCATGCTCGGTGAAAGCCGTGTCATCAAGGAGTTCGGGCTGGCCCTGGCCTCGGCTGTGTTCCTCGACGCGATCATCGTGCGCTGCCTGTTGCTGCCGGCGGTGCTGAACATCCTTGGCGACGCCACCTGGGCGATCCCAGCCCGCCTCGATCGATTCCTTCCACACCTGAACATCGAGGGCAGCGCCTCTCACCTAAGTCCAGCAGACGAAGCTGAGCTCGCCACGTTCGCTTCCGAGGAGAAGCCAGTCCCTGCGGGGACACGCGGGGGGACAGAGGGCTGAGCAACATGCGCAGGGGGCTGTTGGCGGCCCTGCTGTGCATGGCGCCGGCGAGCTGGTGCTCCGCAGCCGCAGCAGCCGAACAGCGCGATATCAGCGGGCCCGCATCCTCTGCACCGGCCGCTTCGGTGTTGAGAGCTTCGGGCCAGGCTGCCGCGAAGCAAGCCGGGCACACGGGTGCGGGCGTAGAGCCTTCGGTGCTCGTCGTGTTCCTTCCCCCCGGCGCGTCACGCCGCAGGGGCCAATCCGAAGACGACGTGATCGAGGCCCAGCTGAGCTCGATACCGACGCTCTCGATAGGCATCCTGAGTGCCACCCAGGGCGCATACAACGCAGACCAGATGCTGCTCGACATGACTCAGGGCGCGCGGATCTCCTACTCCGCTTACAGCCCAGCCCATCCGCCGAGCCTGTCCTCGCTCGAGCTTGACCTGACTGCTGAACATGGCCTCCCCGTCAGTGCACATATCTCATCGTGGCCGGCGGCCCTGCGACGCGCACAGGGCGCTCCTCAACTGCTGAAGCCAGGACTGCTCGCCACGTCGATCCCCGGTGGGGCAGGGTATGCCGCCCCGTACTTCTCCAATCTGCCTGGCAGTGGCACCGTAGAGGTTGAAATCGCCAAGCCCCTAAACAGCTCCCGCAACGGTCGACTGGCCCCTCGCGGCCAACCGTTCCGGGCGAATTGCCGCACTCTCCTTCGGATCTTCTGAGACGCTTCTCGCCCGCATTGGTAAGTTGCGCGCCACTCACAGCTTGGTGGTTGCGGATTTGCCACAGGGAGCAGGCGGCTATAGCGACCTGCGCTCGCTGACCACGGCTCGCTCGCCTCGCGAGCTGCTCATTGTCGTACAGAGCGTGCCCAACCTCCCCGGACACGAACTGCTGTGGAGCGCATTCGCCGGATTGGGCTCCGGCGGCGACACGCTCACGTCCCAGAGCACCAATCAACGCGGCATGATCGCCGCAATCGACATCGGCCCGACGATCCTCGGCCACCTTGGACTCCAGATACCCGCCGACATGCGCGGCAAGCCTGTACGACTCGACGGCGCCCTCGACGGCGCGAGCCTGCGCGCACTGAAGGCACGCCTGGTGGTGATCGACCCACGCAGGCTGCCTGCGCTCGGCTGGCTTTTGCTCGCGTGGGTGCTGTTGCTCGTCGCGGCACAGTTGCCGATCGCACGCCGCAAGGACCGCCCAAGTCGAGGCGCATGGGCGGTGCGAATCGGAGCGATCGCGATGCTGTGGGCTCCAGCCGCGGTATTGCTACCAGCCGCCCTCGAGCCGAGTCGCACGGTCGAATTCGCTCTGATCGTGGCGACTTGCTTTGTGCTCGGCGCGCTCACCGACCTGCTCGTGCCTTGGCCGCGAGCGCCGCTTGTGCCCGCGGTCGTAACAGTGGTCGCTTTGACCGTCGATGCACTCGCCGGCACACAACTGTTGATGCGCTCGCTGCTCGGGCCCAGCCCGGCATTCGGGGCGCGCTTCTACGGGATCGGCAACGAGTTGAAGTCGGGGCTTGCCGTGCTCGTCTTCACCGCGGTGGCGGCAGCGCTCTACCCCGCTGCACGTAGCCGCCGCTCAGCGGTGACGATGGCTTGCGCGGGCATCATGCTCGCGATCGTCGAGGGTTCGGCGCGCATCGGCGCAGGCGTCGGCGGCGTGATCCTCGTCAGTGCCGGAACAGCCGCGGCCACTGTGATGCTGCTGCCGGGCACGCTCAACCGCAAGCGCGTGCTGATCGTGATGGCGGCGCCCGTCCTTGGCTTGATCGCGCTTGCCGCGATCGACCTCGCCACGGCCCACGGCTCCGGGCACTTCACCGGCAGCGTGCTCGACGCGCGCTCGCCGGGGGACATCCGCGACATCATCGTGCGCCGCTATTCGGCCGCGTGGGACGAGCTGAAGAACCATCTGATGCCGCTCGCCACGGCGCTTGCGCTGATCGTCTCGTTCATCGCGGTCCGTCGCCGCGATCGTGTGCTCGCGCCGGTGGCTTCCGATCCGTTGTGGCTCGCAGCATTCGCCGGAGGACTCACCTCAGGCGTAGTCGGCGCGCTCACTGAGGACTCCGGCCCGGTCCTGCTGGTGGTCGCTGTGTTCGCGCTCGGCTGCGTGCTCAGTTATCTGTGGGCCGGTCCCGTGCGGGTGCAGGCCCTCAGCCGGCGCAGTCCGAGCACTCGCCCCGAAGCACGATCTCGTGCTCGGACACAGTCAGCGGCACCCTCCGGCTGAGACTCACGATCGCCTGCTCCAAAGCATCGTCGGAGAATGGCATCACAAGGCCGCAGCCATCGCACACGAGATGGTGGTGATGCTCCTTGTGCGTGCACACGCGCTCGTAGCGGACCATCGCTTGGCCGGTCTCCACACGCTGCACCAAGCGCAAACTCTCGAGCTCGTCGAGGATGCGATAGACGCTCGCGCGGCTCACGCTTCGCTCCGCCTTGCGCAGATCGTCCTCGATCTCGACTGCCGTCAGCGCGCACGTTTGGGCATCGAGCAACTCGAGCAGCGCGCGCCGCGCGCCACCGCGCTTGTGACCGGCCTCGGCCAGCGTCGCCTCCGCTCGCTCGATCCAGCTCTCGCCATGCTCTGTCACGGCCGCGGCGGACGCATCGTCCGCAACGTGGACATGAACACCCGCACTCACGACGAGTGCACCCCGTCCACGGTCTGTCGATTGCGTAGCTGACTTGGAAGCGACCACAGGACGATGTTAGATGCCACAGAAGCAAGCGCATACGCGCCGACCGCCAAGCCGATTATCGCCGTGCTCGGCGGCAGCGAAGGGATCACGTAGCTGAGCGCTATCCCGCCCCACATCGCGACAAGCGCGATGCCTGCCGACAAAGCCATGCCTAGATATGGCTTGGACGTCAGCCGCAGTGCGGCGCCCGCCGGAGCAGCGATCAGACCAAGCACGAGCAGCGCCCCGATCGCCTGTGTGCCCTCGGCCGTGACCGCTCCGATCAGTAGCAACAACACCAGGCCGAGCACGCCCACCGGCACGCCGTGGAGTGCTGCCAGCTCACCGTCGAGCGACGCGAGGAGCAACGGCCTGGCGATCGCCACTGCCGCCAGCACGACCGCAAGACCGATCGCCGCAGCCACGACGCTCTGCCCCGTACCAAGGCCGAAGATCGAGCCGAACAGCGTATTGGCAACGATCAGCCCATCGCCACCTGAGGAGCCGGTGCTGAGCACCGCGATCAACAGTACGCCGATCCCAAGTACCCAGGAGAAGACAACCCCGATCGTCACGTCGTTGGCCTGAGCGCGTCGCCCCAGTCCCGCCATCACCGCCGCCAGCCCAAGCGTCAGCGCAAACAGGCCGACACGCTCGTCCACGCCCACTACAGCCGCGGCAATCGCCCCGACAAAAGCCACATGGCTGAGCGTGTCGCCGGCGAACACCTGACCTCGCAGCACCGCGAACCAGCCAACCAGCCCACATGCGAGCGCCACGAACGTGCCAGCGAGATAGGCGTTGCGGATGAATTCGTGGGCGAGCATCAGACCGTCGACGCCATCGGCCCGTCGCCTTGCGGTGCCTGCCGCAAGGCCGTGACAGCGCGGCGCGCGAGCTTGGCCGCCACATACAGCGCAAATCCAAACGAGGTGACGAAGAAGCCAAGCGGATAGATCGAGAAGTAGGAGATCCCAAGCCCCAGCCATATGACGAGCAGCGC
This sequence comes from uncultured Solirubrobacterales bacterium, assembly GCA_963844095.1. Taxonomy (GTDB): domain Bacteria; phylum Actinomycetota; class Thermoleophilia; order Solirubrobacterales; family Solirubrobacteraceae; genus Palsa-744. The sequence goes on along the minus strand of CAWJND010000004.1, from coordinate 417,505 downwards.
AAACACAACGCTCAAAGCGAGGCTCAAGCCTGGCCGCGGCGTAAGCGCCTGCGCGGCGGCCGGCGGTGCCACCAGCAGTGCAAACACGAGCAAGGCACCGGTGATCTGACTCGTTGCAGCCACTGTCAGGCCAAGGATCAACAGAAAGCCGATGTCGAATAGGCCTACTGGCAGCCCACGCGCTCGCGCCGCTTCGGGGTCCAGCGACGAGAGCAACAGCGGCCGCCCGATTACCGCCAGCGCCGCCAACACCACGACCGCCACAATCGCCAGCGTCAGCACCTGGTTGCGGTCAATCCCGAGGAACGTGCCAAACAGCAATGTTTCGAGCTGCTCCAGCACGCCGCTGTAGAGACTCAAGAAAAGGAAGCCGAGCGCCAATCCCGCGACCTGCACAACCCCGACCGCCGCCGACTCGCCGCTGCGCCCGCGCCGTGACGCGCCACCTGAGCGCCCGATCGCAAGCGCCGCCACTCCACATGCAAGGTAATAGCCAAGCGCGGTGGGCAGACCCGCCAGAGCCGCTCCCGATGCCCCCGGGAAGGACATCATCGCGGTCGTGTGCGCGGCAAAGCTCTGGCGGCGCAGTACCACGAACCAGCCGACCACCCCGGCCATGACGGCCACGATCGTCCCTGCCTGCAGCGCGTTGACCATGAACCGGTAGGCGAGGAGCTCGTGTACGTCTTTAACGAGATTCCATGTGAGGGTGGGGTTATTCACTGGTCGTGCCTGTGCCCATGGACGTGCGGTGCCTCGGGCTGACCCACGACTACCAGCCGCCCATCGCGGGTGCGCAGCACCTCGATCTCCACGCCGTACAGCTCGCTCAACTTCGGCCCGGTGATGACGTCCTGCACGGCACCCTGCAGCGCACGGCCGCCCGCCAGGTAGATCACCTGATCCAAATAGGACAGCAGGGGATTGACGTCGTGTGCCACCAGCAATACCGCCACGTTCTCTGTCCTGCAGATGCGCTGCACCAGCGCACTCACTGCAGCCTGATTGGGCAAGTCGAGGCTGTCCAGCGGCTCGTCGAGCATCAGTATCCGCGGACGGCGCACGAGCGCCTGGGCGATCAGGATGCGCTGTTGCTCACCGCCGGAGAGCTCACCGAGCGGGCGCTCGGCATACGCGCTCGCGCCGACAAGCTCGATTACCTCGCGCACGCGTTCCCTGGAGCGTGCGCGCGCTTCGCCGCGGCCCAACCCTAGGCGCCCGAGCGGCAGTGGCACCCCCCAACGGGCCCCGTCCAAGCCCAGACGTACGAGATCCACACCGCGGATCGGCAATGTCGAGTCGAAGCCGTGTCGTTGCGGCAGGTAACCGATCTCGCGGTTGGCCGCGCCGGCCGGACCGCCAAGGACGCTGACGGCGCCCGGCGCTGTCTGTACCAGGCCGAGGATCGCCTTCAACAGGGTCGACTTACCGCTCCCGTTGGATCCAAGCACCGCGACAAATTCCCCAGGACACACACTCAGATCGACGCCACTCCAGACCGTGCGCCCGCCCATGCTGACATGGGCGTCGCACAGCTCGATCGCGGGTGTGCTCGCAAGAGACTCCGAGGATGTCGAATGTGTGGTGGGCGTGCGATCAGCCGGTCGTGCCCTCGGAGGCGCATCCACCTAGCTCAGCGCCCCGTTGCCTTGTGCAGGGCACGCTCCAGCCCTTCGAACTCTGCCACCTGCCACTGCTGGAAGCTGTCTGAGGCGGGCGACAGCGTCTCGGTCACCGTGGCGATCGGGATGTTCGCACCACGCGCCAATTCGCCTACGCGCTGTACGTCGGGCGTCACGTTCTGGCTGTTGAAGACCCACACCGCGATCTGACGATCGGAGGCTTGCCGGTCAACCGTCTGCTTGTCCTGGGCGCTTACTTCCGTGCCCTCGGCGATTGCCTTCGCGAAGCTGTACGGAGTCATCAACTTCAGACCGAGCGCTTCGCCAAGCGGCTGGAAGATGCTCTCGCTGTAGCCCACCGGCACGCCCGCGTAGCGTGCGCGAATCTGCTTCAGTAGCGCGTTGTAGCGGGCCAAACCGACCGTTTCAAAAGCACGCTTGCGTTGGGCGAAGTAGCTCGCCTGGGCCGGCCGTAGCTTGTCGTAGTCAGCCACGGTCTGATCGATGACCGCGTGCACGTGTGCGGGCGAGTACCACTGGTGGGGGTTATCGCCTGCCTTCAGGCCGAGCAGGCTGCCTACGTCGAGTCGCACACGCCCCTCTCCCGGGTCGGCCGACAGCAGGCGCGAGGCCCATTCGTCATAGCCGATGCCGTTGACGATCGTCATCTGGGCCCCCGCCATCGTGCGCGCGTCAGCGGCAGTCGGCTCGTAGCTGTGCGGGTCGGTATTCGGGTTGACGATGATGCTGCGCACTTCCACGTCCTGCCCACCGAGCTGCGCTGCGATGCTGCCCCAGAAGTTCTCTGCGGCAACTACCTGCAGCTTGCCCGAAGCCGTCGTTTCACTCGGTTCTGCCGAGCCGCAGCCGGCGAGCGCAAGCGCGCCCGCGGCTACCGCTACCGCTATCGCTGCTGCTGCTGGTGCTGGGAGGCAAGTAGGTCGCCGCATCGCGACGACCCTATCACAAGACTGAGTCTTATTATTATCGCGGGCCAACCGTCCTCAGGGGGCGGCGTTCTCCCCCGGTGCCCTCGGACCCTCCTCGGCAAGCGCCCTGCGCCTACCGATCAGCAGCACGATCAGAACAACGATGATCACCACGATCAGAATCCCACCTGCGATGTAGCGAAGTTTGTGTTTGACCGGGGCGGTTTTTTTGACCTGAACGGCAGCGATCTGCACGCGCGCGTGACCTGCTTGGGCTTCGGCTACGAGCTTGCCCTGTTCAGATGAGGCGTAGGCAACCGTGTAGTGCACGCCGTTGTCCATCGAGATGTGCAGGTGGCCTGTCGGCGTCCCGGGATGAAACGTCAATGCATGCACTTCGCCTTTGTGCAGCTGCACTTCATAGGCATGCACGCCCTCTTGCTGGAAGTGAATCACCGTTGCGGCGCCGGCCGGCACGGCGATCACGGCCGCGAGCAGTAGCGCGCATACAGCTGCCAGCACTACGTTCAATCCTCTAGTCGATCTGTTCATGGCCCGCACCTTATAGGCACGGCCCGTCGCGTGGGGCAGCAGGCCCTACACGCGCCCAGTGTCGCGACGGTAGGCGCGACGTGCTACTACCGTTGCAACCACCGTCCAGACGACGATCACGATCCACCCCTTGGTACTCATCGGATGGCCACCGAGCGGGATGTGGCTGGCTTGCACCAACCAGTAGGAGGGCAGTAGCTGGCCGAAGTCGTAGAGGAAGCCGTGAGTGATCGGAAACCAGGTGCCACCCAGAAATGCGAACAGCGCAACGCTGCCGCCCATCGCCGGGCCAATCGAGTCGGGCGTCAGCATGTGACCGATCACGATGCCCAGCGCGGCGAACGGAATCAGGCAAACGAGGATCAACAGCGTCATCCTCAGCCAATCGCTTGCCGACATGCCTACCCCGAGGGAGATTCCAGCTGCATAGAGCACGATGATGCTCAGCAGCGCCATCAGGTAGGCCGTCTGCACCTTCGCTCGGAAATAGGTGCGCGTGGGCAGCGGGCTGATGCGTAGCTGACGATTCCAGCCGACCGCACGCTCGGCGGCGATCCGCGCGCCACAGGAGAGCATCGAGCTCATCGTGCCGAACGCGAGCAAGCCGACCATGAAGTACAGAGGAGCCGAGATACCCGTGCCGCCCAGGTTGTGCACATTGCGCTGCGAGCCCGCAATCAGGAAGTACAGGACCAGCGGAAATCCCAGCGAGAGGATGAAGAAGCGTCGATTGCGGAGCGTGCGCAACAGCTCATAGCGGGTGTAGGACAAGGCGCTCACGACACTGCCTCCGCCAGCTGGGCTCCGGCGTCGTCACCGGTGAGCTGCAGGAACGCCTCCTCTAGGCCTGCCGCCGCGATCTCGATATCGCGCGCATCGGGATATGCGGCAAGTAGAGCACGAATAGCGGCATCGGAGTCTGCGCAAGCCAGCACAATCGACTCGCCGCGTCGCTCGGCGGCGCTCACTCCTGGCAATCGCCCGAGCGCGTCGAGGTCCGCGCCAGGCAGCGTCGCGCGAATCGTGCGCAAGCCGACCATCGCCTTGATCTCTGTTGGGGGGCCGTCGGCGACAACCTGCCCATGGGCCATCAGCACCGCCCGATCGGCATATGCGTCGGCCTCCTCCAGGTAATGGGTGGCAAACAGAATCGTCCTGCCGCGCGCGGCCTCGTTTCGCATTGTCGTCCAGAAGGAGCGCCGTCCCTCCACGTCCATCGCGACCGTCGGCTCGTCGAGCACGAGCAGCTTCGGGTTGCTGACAAGCGCGACCGCGAAGCGCACCCGCTGCGCCTGCCCGCCGGAGAGCTTCTGCGTGCGCTGCCTGGCGATCTCCGTCAGACCGGTCAGCTTCAGCGTCTCTGCCACATCAAGCGGTTCGGGGTATAGCGAGGCCACCATCGCGATCAGCTCCCCTACCGAGAGGTCACGGATCAAGGCGCCTGTCTGCAGCATCGCGCCGATCCAGCCCGCGTCGATCGCCGCACTGGGAGAGCCGCCCAGTACCGAGACCGTGCCCCCGTCCGGCTCGGCCAAGCCGAGGATCATGTCGATCGTCGTTAACTTGCCCGCGCCGTTGGGCCCGAGCAGCGCGACCGTTTCGCCGACCCCGATCGAGATATCGATGCCGCGAACCGCCTGTATCTCGCCATAGTGCTTGTGCAGGCCGCTAGCCACAATCGCGTCCGTCATAGGTCCCCTGACACTATCCACTGCCGCCACGGACAAAACCGGAATTGGACGAAATACTCGTTCGCTGAGGGCTCAGAACCAGTCCCAGCCGCAAGCTTCTCTCGCTCAGCGTTCCTCAGCGCCGCTGCCGTGCCGCCTTCAAGCGATCGGTCTTGCCAAGCGAGACCTTGCGCAGACGGACGGTCTCCGGTGTGACCTCGACGCACTCGTCGTCGCGCACGAACTCCAAAGCCTGGTCGAGCGTGAGCTTGCGATGTGGTTGCAAGCGCTCGTACACATCCGAGTTGGAGGAGCGAATGTTCGTCAGGTGCTTCTCCTTGACCGGATTGACGTCGAGGTCGTCTGAGCGCGAGTTCTCACCGACGATCATGCCCTCGTAGACCTCCTCGCCAGGACCCACGAACAGCGTGCCGCGCTCGCCGAGGCTCATCAAGGAGTACGTGGCGGTGGTGCCAGCCCTGTCGGCAATCAGCACGCCCGTCGTGCGCGTGCGCAGCTCGCCCGCCCAGCGCTCCCAGCGCTCGAACACGTGATGCATCAAGCCGGTGCCGCGCGTCTCGGTCAGGAACTCTGTGCGGAAGCCAATCAGGCCGCGGGCAGGAACGATGTACTCCATTCGTACCCAGCCGGTGCCGTGGTTGGTCATGTGCTCCATGCGGCCCTTGCGCAGCGCGAGCATCTGCGTGACAACGCCGACGTAGTCGTCGGGCACATCAATCGAAAGCCGCTCGAACGGCTCGTTGCGGTGGCCGTCGATCTCGCGGATGAGCACATGCGGCTGGCCGACGGTCAGTTCAAAACCTTCGCGGCGCATCATCTCCACGAGCACCGCCAGTTGCAGCTCGCCGCGTCCCTGCACCTCCCACGCTTCCGGCCTATCGGTGTCGAGCACACGCAAGGACACGTTGCCTACGAGCTCGCGCTCCAGGCGCTCGCGCACCTGACGTGCGGTCAGCTTCGAGCCCTCCTTGCCCGCCATCGGCGAGGTGTTGATGCCGATCGTGATCGACAGCGAAGGCTCGTCGACCGTGATGACCGACAGCGGGCGCGGGTCCTGCGGGTCGGCGAGCGTCTCGCCGATCGTGATCTCGGGGATTCCCGCGACGGCAATGATCTCGCCCGGTCCGGCTTCAGGAGCTTCTATGCGTTCGAGCGCATCGGTGACGTACAGCTCGGAGACCTGCGCGAGCTCGATGCTGCCGTCGGCGCGACACCACGCAACCTGCTGACCGCGCTTGATCGAGCCATTGCGCACACGGCAGATCGCGAGGCGACCCACATATGGAGAGGCGTCAAGATTCGTGACGAGCGCCTGCAGTGGGTGATCGGGCTCATACGTCGGCGCGGGGATGCGCTGCAGCAGCAGGTCTAGCAGCGGCGCCAGCGTGCCCTCGGTTGGGGTGGGCGCCGCGGCGTCGTACTCCAGCGTGGCGATGCCCGCGCGCGCGTTGCAGTAGACGATCGGGAACTCGATCTGCTCCTCGTCGGCATCGAGATCGAGGAACAGCTCGTACACCTCGTCGATCACCTCTGCGACGCGCGCGTCGGGACGATCGACCTTGTTGACGACGAGGATCACCGGCAGGCGCGACTCCAGCGCCTTGCGCAATACAAAGCGCGTCTGCGGCAACGGGCCCTCGGAGGCATCGACGAGCAGCAGCACGCCGTTGACCATCGTCAGGCCGCGCTCCACCTCACCACCGAAATCCGCGTGACCCGGAGTGTTGACGATGTTGAGCTTGACGCCCTCGTAGCGCAGCGAAGTGTTCTTGGCGAGGATCGTGATGCCCTTCTCGCGCTCCAGGTCCATCGAGTCCATCACACGATCGGCTACGTCCTGGCCGGCTCGAAACGCGCCCGATTGCCACAGCATGGCGTCCACGAGCGTGGTCTTGCCGTGGTCCACGTGGGCCACGATCGCTACGTTGCGAATGTCATCTCTGGGAACAAGCACCGGCGGGACAGGCTAGAGGCTTGCCGCTTATGAAGCCGATCCGAGAGGATGATGCGTTGATCTTGAGGGATGGGGCGTATATGTATTTTTTATGCAATTTACTATAGTAGCTACATATTGTAGTCACTATAGTGAATCGCACAAAAAGAGTACATCACACTCAGCTCCCGCCTCCAAGCGCCACCGGCATTCACCAGCTCATACTCACCGAGAAACGCGGAAAGCCCTACCGGCGTGCCGCGAAAGCCCGTCGGCTCATACTCACCGAGAAACGCAGGAATGCCCTGGGGACTCGCTCTGCGCGCGCCACCACGTCCTCCAGAGCAGTAGCAAAGCGGCGGATCTCATCCTCCTCGACCACCAGCGCCGGCAGTGCCTTGACGACGTTCATACGGTGCCCCGCGACCTGACAGAGGATGCGGTGATCGTGAAACAGCGGTCCCACGATCAGCTGCGAGAAGATGCCAGGCTGGGCGCGCTCGGCAGCGTTCCAGATCGAGCGGCGCGCGCCGCCCTCCGGCGGGCCGAACTCGATCGCCCACATCAGCCCGAGGCCGCGCACGTCGGAGACAATCTCATAGCGCTCGATCAGCGGAGCGGTCAGCTCGAGCAGCAGCGCACCGAGGCGCTTCGCACGGGCCACCAGCCCTTCATTGTCCAGCACTCGTAGCGTCGCCAACGCGGCCGCCGCGGCGAGGTCGTTGCCACCGAAAGTAGAGCCGTGACGCACCGCCCGCTCCATGCCGTCGAACACCGCGTCGAAGGCAGCGCGAGACACGAGCACAGCGCCGACCGGCACCAGCCCGCCTGAGAGCGCCTTGGACAAACAGATCAGATCCGGTTCGAGCCCCCAGTGTTCCAGCGCCAGAAAGCGTCCTGTGCGGCCGATGCCCGTCTGCACCTCGTCGCACACCAGCAACGCGCCCGCATCGCGGCAGAGACGCTGCGCGGCGGCCAGATAGCCGTCTGGCGGTAGGTTGACACCCTTGCCTTGCACCGGCTCGACCACGAACGCGGCCACGTCGCCGCTTTCGAGCTCTCGCTCCAGCGCATCTACATCGCCAAACGGGATGGCCACGCAGCCAGGCAACAGCGGCCCGAAGCCATCGCGAAACTCGTCGTTGCCGTTGAGCGAGAGTGCCCCAAGCGTGAGCCCGTGGAAAGCGTGCTCGGCGAACAGCACACGCCCACGACCGGTGGCCGCGCGCGAGATCTTGATCGCGCCCTCGACCGCCTCGGTACCGCTGTTGGCCGGCACCATCGCCGCGACCGAGCCCGGGGCACGCGCGAGCAACTGTTCGCCGAGCACGCCACTGAGCAGCGTCACTCCGAGCTGAGGTAGGTTGGCCGTGTGGGCATCCATCGTGTCGCGGATGGCTGCGATCGCCTCGGGATGGTTTCGCCCGATCGCGAACACCCCGTAGCCTGAGAGCAGGTCCAGGTAGCGATTACCCTCCACGTCGATCAGGTGGGCGCCCTCACCTGATGCCCACTGTTTATCGAACCCGAGCGTGCGTACGATCCGTCCCAACTTCGGGTTCAAATACGCATCGTTGAGCCTCATCTCCTCACCGACCCGCTCCACGAGGATCTCGCGGACGGGCGGGAGCAGATCGGCCATACCCGAAGGGTACGCCCAGATGTTAGGAGCCGACTCGTGCGCGCGAGCGGCGCGAGTTACGGTTGCGCGAGGGGCGTCCGGACGGGCGTCCCTGATTGCTTCGCGAAGACTCACGACCGCGCGTGGCATCGCTTGGGAAGCCACCCAGCTCCAGCTCGCGCTGCAAGCCCAGCTCGCCGACCATGCCCGCGAACTCACGTGCCTGATCGTGCAAGACGAATGTGACGCCGACGCCGGAGGCTCCGGCACGCGCGGTGCGTCCGACGCGGTGGACGTAGTCCTCGCGCGTCGCGGGCATGTCGTAGTTGATCACGTGGGTGATGCCCGAGACGTCGATACCGCGTGCCGCGACGTCGGTGGCGACCAGCGTGTTGACGTGGCCAGACTCAAAGCGGGCGAGCGCCTTCTCGCGCTGGGACTGGGACTTGTCGCCGTGCATCGCGACCGCCGGCACGCTACTTGCCGCAAGACGCTTGACGAGACGGTCGGCGCCGCGCTTGGTGCGCACGAACACGAGCGTCAAACCGCGCTCGGGCTCTGAGAGCTCGGCGACGAGCCGATCTACCTTGCCCTCGTGGGAGACAGAGACAAAGCGATGCTCGACGTCGCCCTTGCGCTCCTCGGAATGTGCGTGCTCGTGTCGAGCGGGATTGTTCGTATATGCAGCGGCAATCTTGCCTACCTCACCCTGCAGCGTGGCGGAGAACAGCAGCGTCTGACGCTCTCGGGAGCACATCTTCACGATCCGATCGACGACCGGCTTGAAGCCCATGTCGAGCATGCGGTCGGCCTCGTCGAGCACGAGCATACGTACCTGCTTCAGCGACACGTCGCGGCGATCGATCAGGTCCAGCAATCGTCCCGGGGTGGCGACGAGGATGTGTGCTCGCGCTGCGATGCGTGCCTGCTTGACGATCCCGGCGCCGCCGTAAACGGCGGCGATCGAGAGCGCACGGGCGTGAGCGATCAAGCGCAGGTCCTCGACGATCTGCAAGGCGAGCTCGCGTGTCGGCGCCAGGACGAGCGCGGATGGGCGTGGGTCGCTGTCGCGAAAACGCGAGACGAGCGGCACGCCGAAGGCAAGCGTCTTGCCTGAACCGGTCGGAGACTGGGCGAGCACGTCACGGCCGGCAAGAACGTCTGGAATCACCATCTTCTGGACGGCGAAAGGCTGCTCGATGCCGCGCTTTGAAAGCTCGCGGGTGACGGCCTCGGACACGCCGAGGTCAGCGAAAGAATCGGACTTCATGTTGTGATGCTCCTTTGGCGGCCCTGTGGCCGCGGTGCGGAAGGGAGATTCGTACTGGCCCCATCCGCGCTCAAGAGCACCAACAAAGACAAGAACCTCGCGGATGACATTTGTCATCCGTGCCCTGCACCGTAGCAGGCCTGATCACCGTCCAGCGGCGCCCTGGCGCCACCCCCGATGCTCGACGTACTACCTGGTACGTCTGCGCTCGTGTGCGGCGCCTGGCATCCATCGGCCGGCACTCAAGCAGCGAGATTCAGGCGGCGAAGCTCTTGGTTGCGCGCCGCTCTGGCGTGATGCGAACCACGTCCCAGGCGAGGCCAACGCTCTCCATGCCACGGATTACCAGCGCGGAGATGTCGAACTGGCGCCAGGAGAAGCCGTGATAGGCGGAGGTTGGGAAAGCGTGGTGGTTGTTGTGCCACGCCTCGCCCAGCGAGAACGGGGCGAGCCAGGCGAGGTTGCGTGAGTGATCGCCAGTCTCATAGCTGCGTTTGCCGAAGAAGTGGCAGAGCGAGTTGATCGAGTAAGTGACGTGGTGCAGCACCAGCATGCGCACGGCACCTCCCCACAAAAGGCCGGTGAGACCGGCCGTCCACGTCCCACCGATTGCGTAACCGAGCCAGAAGGCCGCGACCAGGCCACCGATCGCCCATACAAAGAAGGTCTTGTTGACGAACGAGACGACCGGGTCGGCGCACAGGTCCGGGGCGTAGCGTTCGCGATGGCCGCGGGCTGTGTGGATGAACAGCCAGCCGACGTGCGCGTGGGCAAGCCCCTTCAAGGCTCCCCGCAGGCCGCTGCCATGATCGACGTGCGGACTGTGCGGATCGCCCTCGCGATCGGAGAAGGCGTGATGCTTGCGATGGTCGGCCACCCAAGAGATCACTGGCCCCTCAATCGCGGCCGAGCCGAGCACGGCGAAGACGAAACGAAAGAATGGGGATGTCTTGAACGAGCGGTGGGTAAAGAGACGGTGAAAGCCGACCGTTACCCCGAGCGCCGTGGAGATGTACATAATCGCGAACACCACCAAGTCCGAGCCGTGAAGCAGGCCGTCCCACAGCTGCCAACCGACGAAGCCGAGCGCGAGAATCGGACCGACGGTGATCAGGCCCGTCAGGAAGCGGTCCAGATTTTCGAAGACGGGCGGTTGGACGTCGTCCGCGGTAGGGCCGTCGGGCGCGGGACCGTCGAGGGCGTGACGTGGAACCGCGGCATCGTCAGAACCCTGCCGGGCGGCCGCGGGGCGCTGGATAGAATCGGTGCTCATCGGTGTGCTCGACACGAGACGCTAGCACGCTCAGACGACGTGAGAGACGCCCGACACTAGTGACATACCCTGTTAACACCAAGCTAAACACTGGCTGGAGGGCCAATGCCATTCGCTAACACCGAGCCGTTGCGCCGCGAGCTGGCCACCGCACTGCCCAGGCGTGGCTTCACAGTGCGCTTTTGGGACGGTACAGAACTGCCCGCTACGAACACCAACGGCGCCGGCCCGACCAATGGCAACATCGATCCAGGTCCGATCTTCACGGTGCGCTCGCCCAAGGCGATCGCCTACGTCGTGCGCGCACCCGGCGAGCTTGGGCTTGGCCGTGCCTATGTCGCTGGCGAGTTGGAGGTCGACGACCTCGACCGTGTGATCGGACTGATCGACGACTTCGAGGAGCCCGAGATCGACAGGGCAACACGCGCGCGCTTGGCGGTCGCCGCGCTCAGAGCCTGCGGCCTCACGATCCCCCCCCGCGCGCCCAAGGGCGAGCTGCGCTTGAAGGGCCGCAGCCACAGCAAGGAACGCGACGCCAGGGCCGTGCGTCACCACTACGACGTCTCCAATGAGTTCTTTGAACTGTTTCTCGACAAGTCGATGACCTACAGCTGCGCGATCTTCTCGCGTGGAGCTAAAACGCTTGAGGAGGCTCAGTTCGCAAAGCTCGATCTCGTCTGCAAGAAGCTCAAACTTAAAGAGGGCGAGCGCGTGCTGGACGTCGGTTGCGGTTGGGGCGCGTTCGTGATTCACGCCGCGCGCGAGTACGGGGTGAAAGCCGTCGGCATCACGCTCTCTTCCCCCCAGGCCGAACTGGCGCGCCGGCGGATCGCCGAAGCTGGGTTGAGCGACAAGGTCGAGGTGCGCGTAGCTGACTACCGCGACCTGCATGGCGAGCGCTACGACGCGATCGCATCGATCGGCATGGTCGAGCACGTCGGCGAAAGCAACATCGACGTGTATGCCCAGAAACTCAGGAACCTCCTCGGCAACGACGGGCGCCTGCTCAATCACGGCATCGCCCACCTGTACACCGATGTCGGCTACCACGGCGACTTCACACAACGCTACGTGTTCCCCGACGGAGACCCGGTACAACTCTCGCGCGTGCAGCTTGCATTGGAGCGTGCGGGCTTCGTAACCGAGCACGTCGAGGAGTTCGGCCAGGACTACTACGACACACTCAGCGAGTGGATCAAGCGCCTGGACGAAAACCTCGTCCGTGCTGAGCAGATCGCTGGCAAGGAGCGCCTACGCGTTTGGCGGCTGTATCTGCGCTCGGCTCGCAACATCTTCAAGACCGAGTTCGTCTCGATCTACCAGACGCTCGCACGACCCCGCCTCGACTGAGTCCAAGGTCCAAGAAAGCACGATGCCCCCTGCGCGCGCGGGGGGCATCGCTCTTTTTTGCGGCTGACTCCACTCGGCGTCCAGTAGGTCGAGGGGCAAGCTTGGCAATGTTTAGAGGACCCACCCACCCGCGCCGCGTGCTAAGCACGCAAGCGACTGAGGACGCCGCCAGGCGCCGCCCATCGACCTACTGGAGCGAAGCCATCACGTGCTTTACAACCGTGTAGTCCTCCAGGGAATACACGCTCAGGTCCTTGCCATAACCCGACTCCTTGAACCCTCCGTGCGGCATCTCCGACACCAGCGGGATATGGTCGTTGATCCACACACAGCCAAAACGCAAGGCCTTTGAGACACGCAACGCCCGCCCCACGTCGCGCGTCCACACTGACGAGGCCAAGCCGTAACGGGTTGCGTTGGCCCACTCGATCGCCTGCGCCTCATCTGTGAAGCGCTGCACAGTGATCACCGGCCCGAAGATCTCATCGCGCACCAGCTCATCGCCCTGCTCCAGGTCCGCGACCACTGTCGGTTCCAGGTAGAAGCCCTCGCGCTCAGGGGCCTGGCCGCCTGTGACCACCTCAGAATGGCCCGGGCGGCGATCCAAAAAGCGCTCGACGCGGCCACGCTGGCGCAAAGAGTTCAATGGGCCCAGGGTCGTGTTGGGCGCCAGCGTGTCTCCGATCACCAGGGCCTGTGCCTGCTCGGCCAGGCCGCCCACAACGTCGTCATAGACCTTGGGCCCTGCCAGTACGCGTGTTGCCGCGGTGCAGTCCTGACCGGCGTTGTAGTAACCGGTCGCGGCGATCGTCTCCATGGCACTGTCCATATCGACGTCGTCGAAGACGATCACCGGAGCCTTGCCGCCTAGCTCTAGGTGCACGCGCTTGAGCGTCTCGGCTGCCGTGCGCGCCACGTGCTTGCCTGTGCCGACCGAGCCCGTCAGCGAGATCATGTCGACATCGGGGTGTTCGAGCAAAGCCTGACCTGTCGGTCGGCCTGGCCCCATGACGACGTTGAGCACACCGATCGGCAGGATGTCGGCCGCCAACTCGGCGAAGCGCACCGTCGTCACCGGCGTCGTCTCGGCCGGCTTGAGCACGATCGTATTGCCTGCGGCGAGGGCCGGCGCGATCTTCCAGATGGCCATCATCAGCGGGTAGTTCCACGGCGTGATCTGGCCGATTACACCGATCGCTTCGCGGCGCGTAAACGACGTGTAGCCCTGCATGTACTCACCGGCCGCCCTACCCTCTATGCAGCGCGCGGCGCCGGCGAAGAAGCGCAGGTTGTCGGCCATCGCCGGCAGCTCGTCACGCGAGACGGCGAGGATCGGCTTGCCGGCGTTGAGCGCCTCCAGGCGTGCCAGCTCCTCGCCGTGCTGCTCGAGCATCGCCGCCAACGCCAACAACGCCTGCGAGCGCTCTGCCGGGGTGCGCTGCGACCAGCCCTCGAACGCGCGGCGCGCGGCCGCCACTGCGCGGTCCACGTCTTCGACCTCGGAGATCGGCGCGTTCCACAGCTCCTGGCCTGTGGCCGGGTTGAGCACGGCCATACGATCCTCGCCGTCGCCGGCCGCCGGGTCTCCGTCGATCAGGTTGCGAAGCGGTTGTGACTCGCCGGCCATCGCTGCCTCCTTGGCGTAGGGTTCTCGGGCGTTATTGGTTTTGGGGGATTGGAAATCTGTCCATCGATTGGGGACGTTCATCCCCAAGGTCAGCGAGCGTTGCCAATGCGTGTACAACGGCCGGGTGGACGATCTCGCCTGCACGCACGTTCACGCCTGATTGCAATTGCTTGCTGCTTGAGATCGCCTGCTCCACACCGTCCGCCAACTCGAGCGCATATGGCAAGGTGGCATTGGTGAGCGCATACGTCGAGGTGATCGGCACGGCGCCCGGCATGTTCGTGACGCAGTAGTGAGTGATGCCGTCAACCTCGAACGTCGGGTCCGAATGGGTCGTGGGCCGCGAGGTCTCAAAGCAGCCGCCCTGGTCGATCGAGACGTCGACGAGCACGGCGCCCAGCTTCATCGCCGAGAGCTGGGCACGCGAGATCACATGCGGGGCACGGCCGCCGTGGATCAAGACGGCGCCGATCACGAGGTCTGCCTGCGGCAGCATCTCCTCGATTGCCAGCGTCGAGGAGTAGACGGTCGAGGCGCGGCCCCCAAATGCCACTTCCAGCTCGCGCAGGCGGTCGATCGAGCGGTCGAAGACGAACACGTCCGCCTGCATGCCGATCGCGATGAATGCCGCGTTCATGCCGACCACGCCGCCGCCGATCACAAGCACCGTCGCAGCCGCCACGCCCGGCACACCTCCGAGCAGGATGCCACGCCCGCCGAGCGGCTTCTCCAGCATGAAGGCGCCTGCCTGGGTGGCAATCTTGCCTGCCACCTCGCTCATCGGCGCCAGCAGCGGCAGCCGGCCCTCGCCGTCCTCCACCGTCTCATAGGCGATGCAGGTGGCGCCAGAGCGGCGCAGGCCCTCGGCCAGCCGCGGCTCGGCCGCCAGGTGCAGGTAGGTGAAGAGCGTCTGGCCCTCGCGCAGCAGCTCGACCTCGGAGGACTGCGGCTCCTTCACCTTCAGGATCAGCTCGGCATCGGCAAAAACCGCTTGTGCGTCGGCCACGATCGTGGCTCCCTGCGCCTGGAACTGCTCGTCCGTCAGCGCGCTACCGAGCCCGGCTCCTGATTGAATCAGCACCTCGTGCCCGCGCGCGTACAGCTCCCGCACACCGGCTGGGGTAATCGCGACGCGATACTCATCGGGCTTTATCTCTGTGGGGATTCCAACCCTCACAGGGGACGCCTCCTATCGGTACGGGAACGAACTTTTATCCCCAAAACAATTCCACTTGCCAAAATATCGAGTTGAGTGGATGGTTGCACTGCGGGCGGTATCATCGCGCCAGCTCCCGGCCGCGCAGCGCCAGCCAGAACTCGATGCGGTCGCGCGCATGCGAGAAGTCGCGCCCGGTCAGCTGCTCTACACGCTTGATGCGGTAGCGCAGCGTGTGGCGGTGACAGTAGAGCGCCTGCGCTGCCCGCTCCCAATGGCCGTTCTGTTCGATGAAAACGTCCAACGAGCGCAAGAGCTCGTCGCCATAGCCGCCGTCGTCGGACTCGACCGGGCCGAGCACGCTTTGACAGTAGGAGGCAAGTGCGTCATCGTCCTGTAGGGAGAGCAACAGCTGGAAGGCACCGAGGTCCTTATAGGAGGCCACTTCGGGGGCACTGCCGTTAGAGAGGCGCACAGCTTCAAGCGCGCAGCGTGCCTCGTGGAAGCTGCGCCTGAGGTTGTGCGTCGGCGCTGGGCGCGAGGCGGCGGCACGCACTTCGCCGAAGCCGCCCTGCAGCTCACCGCGGATGCGCCGCGCCAGCTCGATCGGATCGCGCTCGTCGCTCGCTAAGAGCTCCTCTAGCGCAGAAGGCGCCAGCGCTTGCCCGGCGAGGATCGAGGTCGCCGGGGCACCCTGTGCGCCCACAGCTACGTGGCTGTTGGGCGTCGCGGACGCCTCGCAGTCAACGACCGCGCATAGCAGTCCGTTGCGCAGCGCAACTAGGCTGTGTTGGCCCGTGCGCTCGAGGATCGCTTCGAGCGTCGATGCCGCCGTCCCCGGCTCACGCATGTCGAAAGCCAACACAGCCGCACACTCGCCGATCCCGAAGGGGCGCAGACGCGCTTGCAGCTCGTCGGGATACAGACGCCCGGTCAACGCCTCGGCGAGCACGTCGCCGGCCATATTGCGCTGCAACAGTTCGTAGCGCTCGTTGAGCAGTTGCGCGAAGACGCGCTCGGTGATCGCGATGAACGGCAGCTCATAGGGCACCTCGAACAGCGGGAAGCCAAGCTTGCGCGCCGTGTTGAGCACAGCGGCGGGCAGCTTCTTGTGCACGAAGCCCGTGCCAAAGCCAAGCCCGGCTATCTCGCGCTCGGCCAGGCGTTCGACGAATTCGCGCTGGGGCTTCGCGCCTGAGAGCTGCAGTCCGGTCGTGAGCAAGAGCTCTCCCCCACGCAGCCACGGCGTGGGATCGAGTAGCTCGCTCGAGTGCACCCAGCGCACGTTCGCCCCCGCATTCTCCTCGCCGGTGACCAGCGTCAGGTCGAGCTCGGCGACCAGGCTCTCGACGGTCAACATGCCGGCTTTCTCCTCGCCGGCTGCGCCTGAGCTCGCTCCATCCGCGCCGGCTTCATCCCGATTCGTCCTAGCGCCGGACGATCCGCTCCCACGCCTCGCTGAGCACGGGGCGCAAGATGCCCTCGATCTCCTCGAACTGCTCGCGGTCGGCGATCAGCGGCGGTGAGAGCTGGATAACGGGGTCGCCGCGGTCGTCGGTGCGGCAGATCAAGCCACGCTCGAACAGCGCTCCAGAGAGGAAGCCGCGCAGCAGCTCCTCGGACTCGTGCGCGTCGAAGGTGAGCTTGGTGTCCTTGTTCTTGACGAGCTCGATCGCGTGGAAGAAGCCTGCGCCACGCACGTCACCGACGATCGGCAGGTCGCGCAGGCCCTCCAGCATCGCGCGGAACTCGCCCTCGCGGGAGAGCACGTGCTCGTTGATCTGCTCGCGTTCGAGGATGTCGAGGTTGGCCATCGCCACGGCGCACGCCATCGGATGGCCGCCGAAGGTGAAGCCGTGGTCGAAGATCGCACGCCCGTGCAGGAACGGCTCGGCCACGCGGTCTGTCGTGATCACCGCCCCCATCGGCGCGTAGGCCGAGGTCATGCCCTTGGCGCAGGTCATGATGTCCGGCTCGCAACCGTAGCGCTCGCAGCCGAACCAGTGGCCCAGGCGCCCAAAGCCGCAGATCACCTCGTCTGAGATCAGCAGCACGCCGTGGCGGTCGCAGATCTCTCGCACCCGTTGGAAGTAGCCGTCCTGGGGCACGAAGCAGCCCCCGCTGTTCTGCACCGGCTCGAGGATCACCGCCGCGACCGTATCTGGGCCCTCGAACAGGATCGCCTCCTCGATCGCCTCAGCCGCCCAAAGCGGATCGCGCTCTTCGCTCCAGCGGTAGGAATTCGTGTTGGCCACATGCCTACCGCCGGGCGTGAGCGGTTCGAAGGGCTCGCGCAGCGGCGGCAGGCCGGTGACCGTGAGCGCCCCCATCGAGGTGCCGTGGTAAGCAAGGTTGCGCGAGACGATCTTGTGCTTGCGCGGCTGCCCGCAGGCTGCGTGGTAGGCCTTGGCAAGCTTCCAAGCCGACTCGACCGCCTCCGAGCCGCCGGAGACGAAGAACACGCGATTGAGATCGCCGGGCGTCAGCTCGGCGAGGCGAGCGGCCAGTTCGATCGAAGGCGGATGGGCGTAGCTCCAGTTGGTGTAGAAGCCAAGTTGCTTGGCCTGCTCAGCGGCGGCTTCGCCCAGCTCGGCGCGGCCGTGACCGACGTTGACGCAGTACAGGGCCGAGAGCCCGTCGAGGTAGCGTCTGCCGTGGCTGTCGTACACGTAGCAGCCCTCGCCACGCTCGATGATCGGTACTTCGCCGCCATTCTCGTAGGCGCCCATGCGCGTGAAGTGCATCCACAGGTGGCGCTTGGCGAGCGCCTGGAGGTTGGATGCCTCCATTGCCGTCCCGCCCCTCGATCGATCACCCGCAATAGCGGGCGAAACCACATTCCCCGGTTCACTGGACATAGACACCTCGCACAACGGTACTCCCCGCACATGTACCTATCAATGCGCCACTCGTTCAACAAGATGTCTACCCGTTGTACGTGATGTATAAAAGCGGTGCGACTTATTGGCGATTGCGCCCCTTGTGCATGCACCGATCCGGTTCTAGCCTGAATCCAGTTGCTTGTAACGATCCCAACTTGACCGTCGCGGGCGACCCGGTACGGGGAGCGGCGACAGAGAGGGTTGCCGCCATGGCCAGTATCAGCTCCCCCGGTGAATCCCACCTCAAAGCGACTGGTGAGGTGGTCGACAAGGGCCTGAAGAAAGACGCGATCGGCTACCTCTCGAACCTTGTGATCGGCGTGGCCTCGACCGCGCCCGCCTACTCGCTGGCAGCCACACTCGGTTTTATCGTGGCGGTGACCGGCGTAGGCGTGCACGCGCCCGCGGTCCTGCTCGTGGCGTTCATTCCGATGCTGCTGATAGCCGGCGCCTACTGGGGGCTGAACCGCGCCGACCCTGACGCCGGCACCACGTTCGCGTGGACGACTCGCGCACTCGGCCCGGCCACCGGCTGGGTGAACGGCTGGGCGATCGTCCTCGCCGACGTGCTCGTGATGGCCTCGCTCGCCGACATCGCCGGCATCTACACGTTCAAGTTGTTCGGTTGGGAATCGGCCGCCAACTCGACCGGCGCCGTGATGGCAGCGGCGGTCGTGTGGATCGCCGTGATGACCTGGATCTGCTACCGCGGGATCGAGCTCTCAGCGCGCATCCAGCAGATCCTCTTGAGCGCCGAGATACTGATCCTCGGGCTGTTCTCGGTGGTGGCTCTGGTGAAGGTCTATGGCAGCCATCCGGCCGGCTCGATCGAGCCGGCGATCGGCTGGTTCAACCCGTTCGCCCTGAAATTCGGGGCGCTACTCGACGGGATCCTGCTCGGCGTGTTCATCTACTGGGGCTGGGACTCCGGCGTGGCGGTCAACGAGGAGTCCGAAGACCCCAATGAGGGGCCGGGCAGGGCCGCGGTGATGTTGACGATCCTGCTCGTCCTCATCTACGTGATCGTGTCCGCCGCGGGCCAGGCCTTCCACGGGCCGGGCTTCCTGAGCAACAACAGCGAAGACGTGCTCAACGCGCTCGGCAAACCCGTGCTCGGATCGGGCCTCGACAAGCTCCTGATCATCGCGGTGCTCACCTCCGCCTCGGCCTCGACGCAGACGACGATCCTGCCGACCGCCCGTACCACGCTGTCGATGGCCTACTGGAAGTCGATCCCGAAGGCGTTCGGGCGGGTGCACCCGCGCTTTCTCACGCCCAGTTTCTCCACGCTGTTGATGGGGGGCGTGTCGATTCTCTGGACGGTGGTGATCCTGCTGCTCTCCTCAAATGCACTGGAAGACTCGATCGTGGCGATCGGCTTCCCGATCTGCTTTTACTACGGCTTCACGGGGATCGCCTGCATCGTGTACTACCGTCACGAGCTGACCAACAGCGTGCGCGACTTTATCCTGCTCGGCATCGCGCCGTTGATCGGCGGCCTGATCCTGTTCGGGGTGTTCGTCAAGGCGGTGATCTTCTACGGCCACGCCGAAAACGTGTCCTCCAAACCGATCCTCGGCATCACCCTGCCGCTATGGATGGGGATCGGCGGAATGCTGATCGGTGTGATCCTGATGCTCGTCTCGCGGCCGTTCTTCAGGGACTTCTTCTCGCGCCACCTTGAAACGGCCCAGCCGGGGCTGATCGAGCAGCCTGTCGAGCACGCGCCCGCTCGATTTTAGCCCCGGCTGGGGCGAGCCTCTATTTCTTCTTGTGCTTGCCTTTGCCTTTGGCCTTCTTGACGGCAGCCTTCTTGACGGTTGCCTTCTTGGGGCAGCCGGTGACGGCGATCGGGGTCGATTGTTTGAGGTTGACGCCGTTCGCGCCCACGAAGATTGTGGGCATCGTGAGTTTGCTCTTGCAGAGGTTGCCGTTTGCCGCGAGCGCGGAGTCCGGGCCCTCCGGCAGACTCAGTTCGAACACGCCGATCGGGACGTCTGGGATGGTGCGGAAGGTGCTGCTGGTGATGCCTTCTTTGCTGATGAACGTTTCGCCGTGCAGGTAGACGGTGACGCCCTCGCCTGACAGCGAGACGATCAGTTCGGGGAACTTGGCGCCACCGTGAGACACGAAGTACGCGGGTCCCACTAGATCGACCGGCAGAACTGGGGTTGTCGCCGTCGCCGTGCCGATCCTCGAGTCCGAGGGGCAGGCTGCGGGGTTCGCTTCGAACGTGCTGGCCGGACAAGCCTTCTGGAGTGTCGTCAGGCGCGAGGGGAGCTGTTTGGGCAGGTCCACCTTGACCTTGCCGATGTTCGCCTGCGTCCCGAACGGCGCTTTGGGGTAGGTGAGCTTGACGTTCAGGCTCGCTCCGTTCTTGCGCGAGGTCTTGCCATTCGTGGAGACCGAGAAGAGCGGTTTAAACTTCAAGACCGCGCAGTTGGTGACCTGGAATGGGACGTGCAGCGCCGAGACCGTGCCCTGACCGCTCGTCAGCGATCCGCCGATTTCCTGCGGAGCGCAGTTCGTCGGGTTGAACGTGAAGTCCGGCCGGTTGATCGAGACGTTGACGTGCTTGATCTGCAGCGGGATGCCATCGATGATCTGCGGGATCGCATACGGTCCCGTCGCGTCGCTGGTAATGGTCAACGCCGCGTTTTCGGGGTTGACTTCGATCTTCGCCCGCACGATCACGTGGGTGCCTATGAACCCAGCCTCAGGAATATCGGGAACGGTGACCACCACACCGTAGTCGCCACCCGTGCGCACCGACGTATCGAGGATCACCGGTCCCAGTTGTGTCTGAAAACCGAACCTTGCTGGCTCACCAACCGATGGTTCGAGACTGTACAACGGCGTCGAAAATGCCAACGGCACATGAGAGGCGCTGTTGCTGTTGATGACGATCGGCGTCGATACACCGATAATTGTATTTGCCGGGCATTCCAATTTACGTTCAAGGAAGACGTACATGTTGCACTTCGGCAACGGTGTTGGGTTGCCGACAAGTCCCGGCGGAAGGTTGAAGTGCATATCCTTCGTATATGCGAGTGGTCGCACTTCCGGCAGCGTTTCGTTTAGATAGGAGTTGAATATCGGTACTGCGTTTGTATTCAATGTGAGCGTCGTCGTCAACTGAAATGGGTGCGATCCGGCCTGCGTGTCCACGGCCCCGCCCTCTTCTTCCGGGGTCAGTTCATAATTTTCGACACCGAACGACGGCGTAGAATCGCCGAGTGCAAGCGCGCGCCGCAAGACAGCCGACGTGGCACCACCGCCAGACAAGCTCAATTCATTCTCGCCATTTCCGTCACCCGGCGTGACTTTTACGCTGATTGCAATCATCAAGCGTTCGTAGGTCAGCAATGGGCCCGCATACGTGCAGGTCACCATCTGCGACGCAAACGAGCAAGTCGTCAGGAAACCTGGAAAAGTCCTGCCGATTTCGCCGCCACCACCTTCGCTATAAACATGAGTGGGAGTCACCCCGGCGGGCAACTTGTTCACAACCGTCACGCGACCCCGCCCGAGCGCTCCCTTTGCGCCGGTCTGGTGGGCCACAACTGACCTGGGGTATATAAGAACAGATTCTTATGCACTTGTCAAGTCTTGTCAAGTGGTAGTTACCCGAGACGCTCGCGGGGCCGGTCGTCTTCGCGGGGCGGTGGCATTCAGAAGCGCCGCGCTGCGATGCCGGGAGACCGCGGACGCATTCGGCCAGACGCCACGCATTGGAGGGTGGCCAAGCCCCCAGGGCTGGACGAGTCGGATACCGTTTGTCACCTGCCGTCAGTACGAGCCATGCCCTCCGACCTCAACGCCCCCAGCCGCACGGATCGCAAGAGCACCCAGCGCGAACGGTTGATCGCAGGGATGATCGCGGCAGCCGCCAGCCACGGCTATGCAGCCGCGACCGTCTCGCACGTGATCGCCCATGCCGGCGTGTCGCGGCCGACCTTCTATGAGTATTTCGCCGACAAGGACGAGTGCTTCCTCGCGGCTCATCGCGATCTGAGCCGCCTGCTGATCGAGGAAGTACGGCAGGCTGTTGCGCAAGCGCCCCCTGAGCGGGCCATTTACGTGGCGATTCGCGCGTTCATCAGGCTCAGCGAAGAATTCCCGGATCGCGCCTGCTTTCTCACCAATGAGGCGATGGCCGCTGGATGGCGCGGGTTGGACCGGCACGACCGTCTGATCGAGGAGATGGCGCTGGTCGTCGAGCAGGCCGCCGCCCGGGCGCCGGCGCACACGAGCACGCCGGACATGCCGGTCCAGCTTGCGTTCGGGGCGGGACGCTGGCTGCTCGCTCCGCCTCTGCGCCGCGGCGAACGCGACCTGACGGCTCTCGGCGACGAGCTGATTCGCTGGATCGAAAGCTACGAGACGCCAAACGAGGAGCACCGCTGGAGCACGCTTGAGCCCGGGCCGGCGCTGCCGCCGACGCCACACGTGGCACAGATATCGCTGAGTCCTCCACCGGCGATCCCACCCGGACGCTCGAAGCTCTCAAACGGCGAAATCGCACGCAACCAGCGCGAACGGATCCTGTACGCGACGGCCGCGGTGGCCGCGACCAAGGGCTTCACCGTCACGACGATCGCCGACATCGTCGCCGCCGCCGGGGTCGATCGACGCGTGTTCTACAAGCACTTCCAAGACAAGCAGCAGGCTTTCCTCGCCGTCCACGAGTTCTGCGTGCAGCAGTTGATGGCCGTCACCGCCGGCGCCTTCTTCAGCGTCAGCGGGTGGCCCGAGCGGGCATGGGAAGCGATGCGTGCCGCCACCCAGTTCCAGGCGACCCATTCGGTCATCGCGCATGTCGCGCTGGTCGAGTCCCACGCCGTGGGAATCTCGGCGATCCAGCGCATCGACGATATTCGCACCGTCTTCACGATCTTCTTCCAGGAAGGCAACCAGCACACCGATCGCCCCTCTTCGCCGATGGCGATGGAAGCCATGCTCGGCGCAATCTTCGAGATCTGTTACAAGCGCGCCCGCGAAGGAAAGAGCGAGCTGATAGCAGGCATGGCCTGCAACGGCGCCTACATCATGATGGCGCCGTTCCTCGGACCGGCCGCCACCAACGAGTTCATCGAAGAGAAGCTGCGCACGATCGCCGCCAACGCCCAGGGCTCGCCGGCGGCGAAGCGGGCACGTTCCTAGGCGATCAACTCTAGCTAGCAACCTCTTCAAAATGACCGGCGAGGCCGTCAAGCCTGCCGGCGCCGCTCACGCTTGCTACGCAGGCGCCGCGCCGGTACGGTGCCTGGCAAGTCGTGCCAGAGCCGGGAAGGCGAGCGGTTCGAAGGGTCGCGGTGGCTGACCGGCCGCAACCATGTCGGCGAAGCCCAGCAGCTCGCGCAGCGCTGTGCCGGCATCGACGCGCGCGCCAGGCGACGGTGACTGGCCCAGGCTGTTGACCACCACTAGCTCGCCCACTAGCCCTGGGGCACTGTGCCGCCCTCTCAAACCGTCCGCCCACTAGCCCGGGCACTGCGCAATCTCTCAAACCACCCCGGAGAGCGGCACCTCCACCTGCCCGTGCGGGGAGCCCAGCTCGGCTAGCCGCTCCAAGAACGGCTCGGGCGGGAATGCCTCTGGGCCGAGCACGCCCGTGCCCCTCCAGACGCCCTCCTCGAGCAGCTCGAGCGCCACCACCGGGTTGATCGCCGTCTGCCAGACGACCGCTTGGGAGCCGTATTCGCGCATCGTGTGCTCGTTGTCCACGATGTGGTACAGGTAGGTCGAGCGTGGGGCGCCGTCTGCGCCAACGCCCGTGACCCAGGTGCCGGCACACGTGCGCCCGGTCATGCGTTCGCCCAGTGTCGCGGGATCGGGCAAGGTTGCCGCTACCACGTCGCGTGGAGACACCCCCACACCGCGCACCGAGACCGGCTCGGTGGAGTCCAGGCCCAGCTTGTGCAGCGTGCGCAGCACGTCGATGAACTCCTGGCCCAAGCCGTACTTGAACGTGACTCGCTCGCATTGCACCCAGCGCGGGATCAGCACGACCTCCTCGTGCTCGACGTTCACGCACTCCACACGCCCGATCCCCTCGGGGAAGTCGAACACCTCTGGCTCGGAGAAAGGAGGGGTCGTGTAGAAGCCGCGCTCGCGCTCCCAGATCAGCGGCGGGTTCAGACACTCCTCGATCGTCGTCCAGATCGAGAACGTGGGTGCGAACTCATAGCCCTCGACGACCAGGTCGGCGCCGTCGCGCACGCCCACCTGCTCGACGTGCGAGAACAGCTCGTCGGCGGCATAGCGGGCAAACACGTCGGAGAGGCCTGGCTCTACGCCGATCCCCACAAGCGCGAGCGCGCCGACCTGCTCCCACTGCTCGTGGCGAGCGAGCTGCACATCGCCGAGCATCACCCCGGGCAGCTCGTGCGGGCGCTGGGGGTGAGGGTGGGAAAGCGTCATTGCCATATCCAAGTACGTGGTACGTGCCTGGAAGGCAGCGTCGAAGATTGGCTCGTTGAAGCGCGGGTCGCAGGCGTTGAGCACGGCATCTGGGCGCACCTTTTCGATCAGTCGCACAAGCGCCGCGCGGTCGGAGGCGTCCACGCGCTCGGCTGCGAAGCGGTCGGCTTCGCCGAGCTTGGCAACGACGTCGTGTGCGCGCGTCGCGGATACGTCGGCGAGCGATACTCGCTCGAAGGCGGGACGCTGCTGAGCGATCGACGCGAACGCCGCTCCCACACCGCCGGCTCCTACAACGAGCACGCGCATCGTCTCAGTGTAGACCCGAGCTGTGAGTTCCACCGCTTTGACCAGTAAAATCGGAGCCGATGACCATTCCGCCTCGCACTCTGTTGGAAACCGGTCACGGCGATGAGTGGGCACGGTTGAATGCAGAGAAGCGACAGCTCTTGACTCCCCCTCCCAACACTCCGATCGGCGAGTTGCTGCGCAGGGGACAACATCTATCGGCCCAAGCGGCCGGCCTCCTGCGAGCCATCGAGCGAGCCGATGGCAGCCCTCGATCCTGAGCTAGATGTCGCCGTCGCCGCTTTGGTCGGCGAGGGTGCCCGCTTCGTCGTGGTTGGCGGGTTCGCAGTAATAGCGAACCGTTTTGTTCGTGCCACTACGGCGGAGTCGAGTTCCTCGTGGCTGGCTTGAGCAGCATCGTCGGCTTCAAGCGTCTCGCCGACCGTCCCCGCGACCGAAACGATCTCATCGGCCTCGAAGAGATCCACGGCGAACTCCCACGCGAGCCGATCCCCGGCTTGGATAACTGACGAAGAGCCGGCGGCGCGAAGGACGGCCACGTGCGACGAGTATCAGGGCCGCTCACGTATGCTGCCCCGATCCGAGCCGCACAGATACAGACGGCGCGAGCATGAGCGTGCCAAGCCTGCCGCGCACTACGCCAGAGCATTCACACACGAGCAGCGCTCCCGCGATCCCCGGGGAGGCGAGCGTGCCTCGTGCTGCCCGCTGGGCGCCCTCGCCCAGCATCACTCGGGGCGAGCTGCTGTGGGTGATCCTCGGCGCGATCGCGCTCGCGGTGCTGACCACCTGGCCGCTGGTGCTGCACCTGTCCAGCCGCATCGCGCCTGATCTCGGCGATCCCGTGCGCACCGCGTGGGAGATCGCCTGGGTGGGGCACGCGATGCTGCACGATCCCCTGCACCTGTTCGACTCCAACGCTTTCTATCCGCACCCACTGAGCCTTGCCTTCTCAGACTCGCTGCTTGGCTACGGACCTGCCGGCTTCTTCGGCTCGGGCACAGTCGCGGCGCTCGTCCGCTACAACCTGCTGTTCCTGTGGGCCTGGTCGCTGTGCTTCGTAGGCGCTTGGCTACTCGCGCGCGAGCTCGGTGTTGGGCGGATCGGCGCCACCGTCGCTGGAGCCGCGTTCGCCTACGCCCCCTATCGCGTGACCGAGGCCGGTCACCTACACGTGGTCTCAAGCGGCGGCATTCCCCTTGCCCTGTTCCTGCTGCTGCGTGGCTACCGGCGCTCCTCGCGCGGGCTGGTTTTGGCCGGCTGGCTCGTCTCCGCCTGGCAGATCAGCCTCGGCTTCACGCTCGGGCTGCAGTTTGCCTACCTGTTGGCCGTACTGGCGCTGATCGCACTGGTGTGGTGGTGGCGGGCTCGACCCAAGCCGAGGCGCGGCTCCCGCCCGGGTCTGGCGGCCAGCGCGCGCAGCCTGCCGCGCCAGCTTGTCGTCGTGACTTGCGTCGGCATGGCACTTGTGGGCGTAGTGACCGTCTACCAGGCACGCCCTTACCTGAAGGTGGCGGCCGACTACCCGACCGCCAAGCGCACGCTCGCCGAAGTCGAGAACTACTCTTCGGGTCCCTGGGCGCTGCTGTCGGCCTCCTCAGAGAATCGCGTCTGGGGCTCAGTCACCTCGGGCGCAAGGGCGCATGTGCACTCCAAGAACGAGGATGTCTTCTTTCCCGGCGGCCTGATCCTTGTGCTCGCGTTGATCGGGCTCGCATCCTCGATCTACACGCGCCGTTTTCGCATCGGGCTCGCATGCGGGGTGGTCGTGTGCTGCGTGCTTGCCTTCGGCATGGGGCTGACCGGCGCCGGCTACCCCTACCGCCTGCTCTACAACTACGCCCCCGGCTGGGACGGGGTGCGCGTGCCTGGGCGCGTGTTCACGCTGGCGACGCTCTTCCTGGCGCTGCTTGCCGGAGCGGGCGCTTGGCAATTGACCGAGATCACGCGTCGCTGGGCACGCAGTTGGGGGCCTAAGACCGGGGGGGTCATTGTGGCCACCGTCGGCGCGCTGCTATTCGTCGGCGTGGTCGGCGAAGGCGCCGGGCACCTCGGCCACCCGGTCGTGCCCCAGCCGGCGAAGGCTGAGATCGGGCTGCCTGGGCCGGTCATGGACCTGCCCACCGACGGTGCTGACGATCGGGTTTGGCAATACTTCTCGACCGACGGCTTCTACAAGATCCCCGTCGGCAACAGCACCTTCGACATGCCCGAGGTCGACGACCTGCGCGGCGGCATGGGCGGCTTCCCCGACAAGGCGAGTATCGAGAAGCTGCGCTGGTATGGGATCAAGACCGTCGTGCTGCATCTGCAGCGGGCGAAACTCCCGGGGCTGCAGGCGCCGGAGGTGCCCGAGCCACCCGACCCAGTCGCGGCTGCCGCCAAGCCCATCGCGGGGTTGGGCGTCACCCGCCAGCGCGTGGGCGACGTCGTGATCTACGAGATCGGCCCGGGGCCGAAGGCGTTGCACGGAAGCGACTGATGCTCACCAAGAAGCGACTTGCGCTCGCGGCGATCCTGCTCGTGGGGCTCTCCTACGCGACCATGATCCAGAGCTTCTCCTGGAATCAGACCTCCCACTACGACCTGATCCGCTCGCTGGACCAGGACAAGACGACGATCGATCAGTACCAGACGAACACTGGCGACAAGGCTGAATACAAGGGCCACTGGTACTCGGCGCGCGCGCCTGGGCTGGCGCTCTACTCGCTGCCGTTCTACGACGCGCTGAAATGGGTGGGCGCGGAATCGTGGACCGACAGGCACGTGGCCCCGCCCAATCATCCGGGCGACGAGATGATCTATCTGATCGGGCTGTGGGCCAACGTGCTCCCCGGCCTGCTGTTGCTGCTGCTCGTCGGACACCTGGCCGAGCGGATACAGCCAGGCTACGGCGCCGCCACGGCGGTGATCCTCGGCCTCGGTACGCTCACGTTGCCACTCTCGACGCTGATCTTCAGCCATGTGTTCACTGCTTTTCTGGCCTTTGCCGCGTTTGTTTTGCTGTGGCACGAGCGCGAGGGGCCACCGAATCCCTGGTACCTGTGGGTGGCTGGATTGGCACTCGGCTACGGCGGCGCCTCCGAGTACCCCATCTTCTTCGCGGCGCTGGTGCTTGGCGTATATCTGCTCTCGCGCCGTGACTCGTTCACACCGCTCGGCGTCTTCAAGCGTGCGGGTGCCTTTGTCTTCGGCGGGCTGATCGGGATCGTGCCGCTGCTGCTCTACAACCACTACGCCTTTCACTCGTGGACGCACCTGGCCTACTCGAACATTCCCCGCCAGCAGCAAGGGTTCTTCGGGATTGGGCTGCCCAGCCTCAGGGTGCTGGCCACCCTGCTGCTCGACTCGCGCGGGCTCTTGACGATCTCGCCTGTGCTGGCGATGGGCGGGGTCGGGACTTGGCTGCTGTACAAGCGCGGCCGCCGCGCCGAGGCGCTGACGATCACCGGCGTCTGTGTTTGCTACCTGGGCTACAACTCCGGCTACTTCCTGCCTTTCGGCGGCGGCTTCATGGGGCCGCGCTTTCTGATGACGATGCTGCCGTTCCTGGCGCTGCCGATCTGCATTGCCTTGAAGCGCTACCCAGGCCCGACGATCGCGCTGGCCGGCGTGTCGCTGACGACCACGATCATCGCCACCGTCACCCACCCGCTGATCGGCTATGAGACCGAGGCGGTCACCTGGATGCGCTACGTGCGCGAGGGCTTCTTCCAGCCGACGATCGCAAGCGCCTACGGCCTCGGCCGCGGCTGGGGCGGGATCTGGCCGTTCTTCCTGGCCGCCGGCGGAGCGGTCGTACTTGCAACGCTTGCGACGGCACGCACGCGCATCTCGCGCGCCTCGCTGGGCGCCGGCGTCCTCGCACTCGCCAGCTGGTGCCTGTTTGCGCTGCTCGGACCGACCTTGCTCGGCATCGACCATCAGGGCCTGCTCGAGATCGTCAAAGCGGGCGACAACACGGCGCTGAACCTGACTCTCCACAATGGCAGCCGCTACCCCCTGCGCGCCCTCGCCCCGGTCGCGACCGGGGCCGGCTTGTTCGCACTCATATGTGCACGAATCGTGGCGGGCGGGCCGGTCAAGCCCCGACGCCGCCCCGCGACTCACCGCCCGGCGCTCCCAATCCCGGAGTCGAATCCGGCCGGTTGAGCCAGGTGCCCGGACACTACAAAGCGCCACCCCGTTTACAACTTAGAAGTTATAAACGCAAGTGCAAACGCCATTTACAACTTTGAAGTTATAAACCGGATTCCCGCACATTAACAACCCACATCCGCGGCGCCACGGATCGTGAGACGCGTCTTACTCTCAGTTTTTGGCGACCTTCACATTGCATTTAGCTGCGTGCAACTGCTTGCAGACAACTACATAGCCCGGCCGCGGTTCGTACTTGCCGTTCATCAGTCCCGCGTCGAAGCGCGTCGAGGCGTAGCCACCGGTCCAGTCGTAGATGTACAGGCGCTTGATGCGCGAGGAGGAACCCGCGATCTTGAACATGTAGGACAGCGCCTTGGCGGCCCGCGTCAGGCCCGAGCCTTTCTTGTTGGGAAAAGCGCTACCGAACTGCACGATGCCCCCCGTCTCGGTCAGCCAGACCTGGCCTGGCACGGCAGCCAAGATCGCTTTCGTGCGGGTGCTCTGCAGGCGGTTGGTGTCGGAGTAGTTGTGCAGGCCCCAGATGCTCGGCATCACAGTTTTCAGGCGCGCGATGTCGTGCTTGAACTGGGCGATGTACTGCAGCGTGGGCGTGACCACGGGCGCGTCGAGTATGTCGAGGCCGACGATCGTGCAGCCCTTGCACACAGTCTCCATCGCCTTGTAGTACTGGGTGGACTGCATCGCGGAGGGCGAGACGAGCGCTATGTGCCGTTTGCCTTTGACGATTTCGACGATCGTGCCGCGGTTGGCCTCGTTCCACGGCTGGTACTGGCGGACATGTGGGAACAGCTTGATGAACTTCTGGACGTCGCGTTGGTAGACGGCGACGCTTGGCATTTTCGTCGGCGTGTACTCGGAGTGGTAGAAGGCCACGAGCACCTGCTGGTGGTTGGCTTCGGCGGCTGTGATCCATTCCCTTGCCAGCTGCAGCGAGTAGGGGCGCACGGCCGCGTCATATGGCGCGATGTAGCGCGCGATTTTCGTGTGCAGCTGCGTCCACAAAGGGTTCGTGAACATCTCCGTCTGCTGGTCACCGATACCCGTGAGATACGAGGAAGCAGCTTTAGCGCTGGGCTGTGTGGCGCCTGCGGCGGCGTAGCTTGAGGAGCCGGCGAGGAGGCTCGTGCAGGCGAGGAGCAGGGCGCCGCTTGCGAGCAGGGCCAGCAGCAGTGTGCGTGGGCGAATGTGTATGGGCATGGTCATTGCAACAGCCTATGTGTCGCGACGTTGCGGCGCGCAAGCAATCTTTCGCGATTCTTAGCTTGCTCCCTGCTCCGCGTCTTCAAATGCCCCAGCACCCTCGCGCAGCGTGGGGTCCGCAACGATGCGTACGTCGATCCCTGGAAGTCCCTCGAGCAGGCGCAACAACAGCGGCTCGGACAGACGCTTGAAGCCCCGGCGTGGCGCCGGCGCGCCCATCAGCACATAAGTGCTGCCCAGTCGTTGGGCCGACTCGATCGCCGTCGCGGCCACATCTTCGCCCTCTTCGACGAGCAGGCGCGCGCCCAGCATCGAGCTCAAGCGCCGCAGCGCCTCCAACTGCTCGCGGTCCTCGGCGCTTGGGCTTCTACCCGGCGGACGCACGACCAGCACGTCCAAACGCGCGCCGAGCCTCTCTGCCGAGCGGCTGGCTCGCCGCACAATCCGCTGCGAGTGCGGCGCCAGCGCGACCAGTGCCAGCAGCCGCTCGGCGATTGCCTGAGTGCCTGCGCCCGCCGTGCTTGCCTGGGCGATGCCGTCTTCGCGACGCACGACGATCGGCGCGGGCGCGAGGCGCTTGATCTCGACGCCCTCCGCCACGTGGCGCAAAGCCGTCTCGCGCAGCGCGGAGAGGTTCTCGATCTTGAAGAAGTTGTTCAACGCCGCGGGCACGCGCTCGCGCGGGTAGACCTTGCCGGCGCGCAAGCGCTCGATCAGCGCCTCCGGCGTCAAGTCGATCAGCACCACCTCGTCGGCCGCGGCCAGGACTTCGTCAGGGATCGTCTCGCGCACACGGGTGCCCGTCAGCTGGATCACCTGGTCGTTGAGGCTCTCCAGGTGTTGCACGTTGACGGTCGAATACACGTCGATGCCCGCCGTGAGCACGTCTTGGACGTCTTCGTAGCGCTTCTCGTGCTCGGTGCCCGGGGCGTTGGTGTGAGCCAGCTCGTCGATCAGACACAGCTCTGGCTTGCGCGCGAGCACCGCCGGCAAGTCCATCTCCGTCAGCGGCGTGCCGCGGTAGTTGACCATCCGCGGCGGGATCTCCTCCAGGCCCTCTGCCTGGGCGGTCGTCTCGTCACGGCCGTGCGGCTCCAGGTAGCCGATCGCCACGTCGCGGCCCGTCTCCGCTTCGGCGCGGCCCTCGTTCAGCATGCGGTAGGTCTTGCCGACCCCAGCCGCCATCCCGATGAAGACCTTCAGGCGGCCGCGCCGCGACTCAGTGGGGGCATCAGGTGACACGGGAGCATTCTCTCCCACCGTCACCCAGAAGGCGCATACCCCTCAACCAAACCTTCTGGGCTCCCGCACAGGAGCCCCGGCCCGTCAGGCTCCGAGCAGGTTGTGAACTATTAGATCGATCAGCTTGATGCCGATGAACGGCGCGATGATGCCGCCCAGGCCGTAGATCCACAAGTTGCGCCTTAGCAGCGCGCTGGCGCCGATCGGGCGATAACGCACGCCACGCAGCGACAGCGGGATCAACAGCGGGATCACGATCGCGTTGAAGATGATCGCCGAGACGATCGCCGACTGGGGGGTGCCCAGGTTCATGATGTTCAAGACGTGCAGCGGACCCTTGCCTCCGGAGCTCGTCGCGTACGTCGTGACGAAGATCGCCGGCAGGATCGCGAAGTACTTGGCCACGTCGTTGGCGATCGAGAAGGTCGTCAACGCTCCACGCGTGATCAGCAGTTGCTTACCCACCTCGACGATCTCGATCAGCTTCGTCGGGTTGGAGTCGAGATCGACCATGTTGCCGGCCTCGCGGGCTGCCTGGGTGCCCGTGTTCATCGCCACACCGACGTCGGCCTGCGCCAGGGCTGGGGCGTCATTGGTGCCGTCGCCGGTCATCGCCACCAAGCGGCCGTCCTCCTGGTGCTCGCGGATCAGCGCCAGCTTTGCCTCTGGTGTGGCTTCGGCCAGGAAGTCGTCGACGCCTGACTCCTCGGCGATCTTTGCAGCCGTCAAACGGTTGTCGCCGGTGACCATCACCGTGCGGATGCCCATCGCGCGCAGCTGGTCGAAGCGCTCCTTCATGCCCTGCTTGATCGTGTCCTTCAGATAGACGACACCAAGGATCTGGTTGTCGCGGGCCACCGCCAGCGGCGTGCCGCCCTCGCGCCCAATGCGATCCAGGCACTCGCGCAACTCTGGCGGGGCCTGGCCGCCCTCTTCCTCGACGAACTGGATGATCGAATCGCCTGCTCCCTTGCGCAGGCGCCGGCCGTCGATATCGACGCCACTCATCCTGGTCTGTGCGGTGAAGGGCACGAACTCGGCGTTGAGTGTGTTCATGTCGTGCTCGCGAATTCCGTATGTCTTTGCCAGCACGACGATCGAGCGTCCCTCCGGGGTCTCGTCCGCCAGCGAGGAGAGCTGTGCCACCTCGGCTAGCTCTGACTCGGGCACGCCCGGCATCGGGATGAACTCCGACGCTTGGCGGTTGCCCAGCGTGATCGTGCCGGTCTTGTCTAGCAGCAGCACGTCCACGTCGCCCGAAGCCTCGACGGCGCGGCCGGAGAGCGCGAGCACGTTGCGACGCACGAGGCGGTCCATGCCTGCGATCCCGATCGCGCTCAGCAGTGCGCCGATCGTGGTCGGGATCAGCGCCACCAGCAGCGCGATCAACGTCGTCTCGGAGATCGAGGTTCCCGCGAACAAGCCGAAGGGGCGCAGCGTGGCAACGACGATCATGAAGATCAGCGTCAATGCGGCCAGCAGGATTCCGAGCGCGACCTCGTTCGGCGTCTTGCGCCGCTCTGCGCCCTCGACCAGAGCGATCATGCGGTCGAGGAACGACTTGCCCGGCTCCTGGGTGATTTCTACGACTATGCGATCGGAGGTGACGCGCGTGCCTCCCGTGACGGCAGAGCGGTCGCCGCCCGACTCGCGGATTACAGGCGCGGACTCGCCCGTGATCGCCGACTCGTCGACGGTGGCGATGCCCTCGATCACGCTGCCGTCGCCTGGGATCAAGTCGCCCGCTACGACGACCACGATGTCACCGCGACTCAGCGCCGAGGCGGCCTTCATCGAGCCGTCGCGCATCGTCGCCACCGTCTCCTTGCGCATATTGCGCAGCGTGTCTGCTTGCGCGCGGCCGCGTCCCTCTGCAAACGCCTCAGCCATGTTGGCGAAGATCACCGTCAGCCACAGCCAGAAGGCGATCGTGAACGTGTACCACGCGGGCTCGTTGCCCCCGCCGAGCGGTTTGCCACCAAACGCCTGGATCAGCCACGTGACCGTCGTGATCACAGAGCCGATCTCCACTACGAACATGACCGGGTTGCGGACCTGCACGCGCGGATCGAGCTTCTTGACGCTGTCGATCAGGGCGCGCTTGACTATCTCGCCCTGGAACAGCGAGACCGCCTGGCGCTCGTGGGTTGTGTTGACAGCGGACATCAGCTTGCTCCTGAGATGCGATCGAGGGCGAGGTTCAGTTCGAGCACGTTCACGCCTTCCTCGCCGGAGAAGCCCAGGGCACGGCTGGAGGTGTACTTGGCAATCAGGGCGTCGACGCGCGCCAGCGATAGGCGACGTACAGATGCGATGCGATAGGCCTGAATCCAAGCGTTGGCCGGTGAGATTTCGGGGTCAAGGCCCGAGGCAGAGAAGTTGACTGCGTCCACCGGGATTCTCGAGACGGTCAGGCCCGGGTCGTATTCCTTCTTGGTGGTCGGGTTCACATTCAGTTCGAGATAGGCCTTGATGTTTTCTTCGTTTGCTTCCTTGGTTCTCACGCTGTTGGGGCCGTGGTTGGAGAAAGTGCTGGCCGCGGCGTTGTGGGAGCCGCCTTCGGTTGCCGAAGGGCGCGACTGGAAGTAGCGCGGGTCCGCTTCGGTTACCACTGCCCCTTTTTCTTCCTTGGTCTTGCCGTTCTTTTCCAATACTGGCGTGCCGAAGTTCTGGCCGATGATCTTCGATCCGATCAACTTGCCATTCAGGTGAATCTGCTGTCCGTTGGCGTTGCCCGGGAACGCGACCTGGCTGATGCCGGTGATCGCGAGCGGATAGACGATCCCCAACAGGATCGTGAACACCACGATGGCTATTGCCGATGTGCGGATATCTCTTTGCATGTCAGTACAGATGTCCTGTCAGTCCCTGCACGATCGGACCCAGCAAGAGGGCCGGGAAGAACGTGAGCGCTCCCACCAACACGATCACGCCGATCAGCAGGATCACAAACGTTGGGTTGTCGGTGCGCATCGTGCCCAGGCCCGCCGGCGTCACACGCTTGCCGGCCAGGGCTCCCGCTACCGCCAGCGCGAACAGGATCGGCGCGTAGCGGGCGAACGTCATGTCCAGGCCACCCAGCAAGTCGGCGAAAGTGACGCCGTGCGCGCCGAGGTTGCCAGCGTTTGGCTGTATATAGCCGGTGTAACCGGCGAATGCGGAACCGTTGTTGTTGGCTTGCGACAGGTAGGCGTAGAAAGTCTCCGAGAAGCCTTGCGGCGTATTGCCGCCCGCCTTGCTGAGGGCGACTTCCGCGACCGATTTGCGGCCCGCGGCGCTTGCGGTCGCCAGGGCCGTGCAGAACAGCGCGGCCAATGGTGTGATCAGGATGCCCAGACCCGCGAGCTTTATCTCACGTGCCTCGATCTTCTTGCCCAGCCACTCAGGGGTACGGCCGACCATCAGGCCACCGATGAACACCGCCAGCAAGACATACAAGAGGATCGAGTACAAGCCCGTGCCGACACCGCCGAAGATCACCTCGGAGGCGGACAGGTTGGCGAACGGCACCGCGCCGCCAATGCCGGTGAAAGACTCGAGAGCGCTATTTACCGCGCCGCACGAAGTGACGGTCGTGACGACGTCGAACAGCGCTGAGCCGGCGATACCGAAGCGTTGCTCCTTGCCTTCCATGTTGCCACCCGTGGAGCCGTGGATGACACCCGTGTGCAGACCCGCGGCGTGCTGCGCGGGCGAGCCGTGCGCCTCTGCTATGTAAGCGACAGCACAGGCCCCGAGGAACATGAACATCACCGCGCCGTAGATCGCGTAGCCCTGACGGCGATTGCCGGTCATGCGGCCGTAGGCGAAAATCAACGCGGCCGGGATGATCAGCACCAGCAACATCTCGAAGAAGTTGGTGAACTGCGTGGGGTTCTCGAACGGATGGGCAGAGTTCGTGTTGAAGAAACCGCCGCCGTTGGTACCGACCATCTTGATCGCCTCCTGTGAGGCGACCGGGCCCATCGCAATCGTCTGCGTCAGACCCGTGATCGTGTGCGCGACCAGGTAGTTGGAGAGGTTCTGTAGAACACCCTGTGAGACGAGTACGATCGCGGCAAATACCGATAGCGGCGCGAGCACGTACAGAATCGTGCGCACGAGGTCCTGCCAAAAGTTTCCAAGGCTCTTGCCGCTACGTCCGATGATGCCGCGAATCAACGCTACCGCCGTGACGATGCCGACGCCCGCCGAAAGCCAGTTCTGTACCGTCAGCCCCGCCATCTGGCTGAAGTAGCTCATCGTCGTCTCGCCGCTGTAGAACTGCCAGTTGGTGTTCGTCATGAACGACGAGACGGTGTTGAAGGTCACGTTCCACGAAGCCGAGTGAAATCCAGTCGGATTCAGGCCCGTGAAGTTCCACAAGGTCTGCGTGCGCAAGATGAAATACAGCAGCAGCCAGCCTGCCAACGAGAAGACGATCAGGCTCTTGGCGTATGCCTTCCAGTCCTGCTCTCTGGTTGGATCGACACAGAGCAGTTTGTAGAGAAACCGTTCCGGCCCGCCCAGGATCGGCGAGAGGATAACGCGCCTGCCGCTGTAAACGGCGGCCATATAACTGCCCAGCGGGAACGCGAGCACGGTCAGGATGACCGCGAACAGGATGATCGTAAGCCAGCCCGCCGCGGTCATCTCAGAACTTCTCTCCACGGATCAGGGCATAAAAAAGGTAGGCGATGATCAACAGCGTGACAATCAAGCCAAAGACGTCGGCTCCGCTCATGTGCGCTATGAGCGCGGCGGGTTGGAGCGAACTTCTCATATACGGTCAATTCCCTCGAGCATGAGCAACAACAGGGCGAACATGACAATCCCGATAACAATGGCGACAGCGTCCATGCACACCACTATTAGGCAACGCCCATCACGCTCGCATAACGAATTCGCCATGCGGCATAACGATTTCGTGACGGTCGTCAGACGTCATACCTCTTGAAGGATTTTTGGCTCCGCTCCCGCGCGCGAACGGCGTCGGGTAGGAGCGGAATTCGCGTGTACGGTCAACTCTGGCCGAGTGGGCTAGGCCGAAAAGCGGTAGCCGACACCAGGGTCGGTGACGATCACCCGCGTGGCTTGCCCGTCTGCCTGCACCTTGGCGCGCAGGCGGGCGATGTGCGTGCGCAGCGTTTGCACGTCGTCGCCGTACTCAGGGCCCCATACCTCGCCGAGCAGCGCGCGATGGGTCATCAATCTGCCCCGATTGCGTACGAGCACGCGCAACAGGTCAAACTCGATCGGGGTCAGGTGCACGTCCTCTCCGCCCCGACGCACGACACGTGCGGCGAGGTCGATCTCCAGGTCTCCGACCGTAATGCGCGGCTCCTCCTCCGAGCGTCCCCCGCGACGCAGCGCGGCCTGCAGACGCGCCACCAGCTCGCGCGATCCGAACGGCTTTGTTATGTAGTCATCGGCTCCCGCCTCGAGCGCCCGTACCTTCTGCTCCTCCTCGCCGACAGCGGAGAGCACGAGAATCGGCATCTCGCTCCACTCGCGCAAAAGGCGCGTCAGCTCGACGCCGTCCATATCGGGCAACATCAAATCGACGATCGCCGCCTGCGGCGGGCGCACGGCCGCTCGATCCAACGCCTCGCTTGCCGTTTCCGCCGGCACCACCTCGAAGCCCGCGTCGCGCAGCACCACACGCAAAGCGCGAAGGATCTGCGACTCGTCATCCACAACGAGGATTCGCTGTGGTGGCGCCGGCTGAGCTTGTGCGATCAACGCGCGTGCTCGGAGCTCGCCGCGACCTCGACAGCATCCTCGGGCTCGTGCGACGGCTGTTGCGACGCGAGCGGCAGCTCGAACACGAATGTCGCTCCCTGCCCTGGAAGCGACTCGACGTGCAGCCTGCCGCCGTTGGACTCGGTAAAGCCACGCGCGATCGCAAGCCCCAAGCCGGAGCCGCGATGCCCTCCTTGCTGCGTTCCGGCGCGGTAGAAGGGTTCAAACACGCGCTCCAGCTGCGCTGGGGGTATGCCGGGGCCGCGATCGACCACGCGGACCACCAACCTGTCACCCGCCGGACCGCCGCTCGGACCTTCCAGCGGAGCGAGGCCGGTGTCGAATGCCGTGCCCGAGTGCTCCTCGTCCGCGACAAGCTCCGCCGGAGGCGCCTCAGCGCCAAGGCTGCGCACCGCGCGCGCCCTGACCGACACCGGATGCCCCCCCGAGTGCCGGCGCGCGTTCTCCAGCACGTTCACGAACGCGCGCTCCAGCTGCACAGGATCGACGCTCACGGGCGGTAGGTCGCGATCGATCGAGAGGCTGAAGTCCTCTGGCGCGGGCGAGAGCTCAACGAGCGCGGCGCGGATCA
This sequence comes from uncultured Solirubrobacterales bacterium, assembly GCA_963844095.1. Lineage (GTDB taxonomy): Bacteria > Actinomycetota > Thermoleophilia > Solirubrobacterales > Solirubrobacteraceae > Palsa-744. Next base: position 379,951 of record CAWJND010000004.1, on the reverse strand, counting down.
CCTCATCGACCGACGTGAGCGCCGCGTGTGGCTCGGCTGCTCCCGCTTCCAAGCGCGAGAGGTCGAGCAGGTTGTCGACCAAGCGCGAGAGGCGCTGCGTCTCCTGCTGGATGAGAGCGGCCATCTCATGGCGCTCTTGCTCGGAGAGCGAGGACGAGCCGACCGCGTCGGCCGCCGCCGAGATCGCCGTCAACGGCGAGCGCAGATCGTGGGAGACGGCTCGCAAGAGAGCCGTCTTGACAACGTCGGTGCGCCGCAATGCGGCCGTCTCTACCACGTCGGCAAGCAGCGAGTCCCGCTCCAAGGCGGCGCTCAGCAACGACTCCAGCGCCGGCACGACGCGCTCCTGCAGACGCCGCAGCGTTGCCTCCGGAGTATCCGCGGGGACGAGCAGCGTGCCCAGCCGGCGCGGGCCCTCGCGCAACGGGAAGGCCACGCGCCGCTCGTCACCCTCGATCGCCTCCAGCTCGATCGCCGCCGAGGGCAGGCCCAGCACCTGAGACAGGCGCGCGGAGGCCGTCGGCAAATCCTCGGAGAGACGCCTGCCACCGAGCAACAGGCGCGCCATCTCGGCCGCCAGATCTGCCTCGCGGCGTCGCTCGGCCGCCTCGCGCGAACGTGCGCGCGTGACCTCGGCCACCGAGCTCGCGAGCATCGAGACGATCACGAAAGCGATTAGCGCGACCCAGTTCTCGCCGTTTGAGATCGTCAGGCGCCCGACCGGCGGCAGGTGGAAGTAGTTGTACGCCAGCGCACTCATCAGCGACGTCGCTACTCCCAGCCACACACCCCAGGTGACCGAGACGATCACCACCGCCAGCATGTAGACGACCCCCAGCGATACCACCGGAGCCGCCTGCTTGAGTGGATAGATGAGCAGCGTGCACAGTGCGACCAGCGCGAGCGCGACCAGCGCGCCAACACGCCGCGGCGGTGGTTCTGGGCTCATCAGGAAGCCAAATGTGCGGGCCACCTTTTCAGCGTAACGGGCTGCGCAGCGGAGCCCGAGCCCGAGCCCGAAGTATCGGGCCACCTTTTCAAAAGTAAGGGCTACGCAGCGGAGGCTGAGCCTGAAGTATCGGGCCACCTTTTCAAAAGTAAGGGCTACGCAGCGGAGGCTGAGCCCGAAGTATCGGGCCACCGTTTTCAAAAGTAAGGGCTACGCAGCGGAGGCTGAGCCCGAAGTATCGGGCCACCGTTTTCAACATGAGGGACTACGCAGCGGAGGGGGCCCGAAGTGTTCCTCAAAAAAGCCGCTCCCCCCAAGTGCAGGCGGGGAGCGGCTTTCCCTGAGTCTTTGACTGTTGCTACGGCGCTACAGACGAACCGTCTTCGACGTGCTCGAGTCGCCCGGTATGTCTACAAACAGCGTGTAGAGACCGTGCAGACCCTTGGTGTGGCGCAGCACAATCGCGGCGCCAAGGCGGCCCTTGGCGCTGGCGACGGTCTTGTGCTTGCGCACGAGTGACACGAGCGCCCGCTCGTTCGAGCTGTAACCGTCCTGTGTGCACGTGATTTTTATGTTGTCGCCTTTGCCGTCGACTTTGCACTCGATCTTCGGCGTCTTGCCTGGAGGACCCTGCGGCCCCGTCGCTCCGGACGGGCCCTGAGCGCCGACCGGACCCTGAGCACCTGTCGCGCCCTGTGGGCCTGCCGAGCCCGCGGGACCTTGCGGCCCGGGTGGTCCTGCCGGTCCCTGCCCGGGAACGGCCGATTCCGAGGACGGGATGATGCTCTGCACCTCACCGGTGGTGTCGTTGAGGATGACCGCCGGCGAGCGTGGCGCGCCCTGTTCGAAATCGAACATGTTGTCGAGCGTCCCCGCCGTTGCGTCGGCAGATCCACCGCCGACGCGCCCGAGATTCCAGTTGTCCTCGATGAACTGCGTGATCGACGCCTGCTCGGTGAACGTGCCGTCGACGAAGTTCGGGCGCGCCCATGGCGAGATCACCATCAGTGGCATGCGCGGACCAACGCCGCAGCGATCGTTCTGGACCGGCGGGGTAGCGGACGTGCCGCACTGCCCAGGGCCATTGAGGGAGTCGATCGTATCGGCGGACGGACGCACGATCGGCCCGATCTGATGGTCATACCAGCCGTCGGAGTCGTCGTAGGCAATCACGATCGCCGTGTTAGGCCAGTAGCTCGACTGCTCGATTTCGTTGATCGTGTCAGCTAGGAAACGCTGTTCGTCCAGCGGATCTGAGTTGCCCGCGTGACCGTTCTCATATGCGGGCGGCTTGAGGTAGGAGACCTGCGGCAGGTAGCCCTGCTGCAGCGCCTGCGAGAACAGTGAGATGTCGTACTGATGGTTGACCGCCTCATCTGCTGGTGTTCCCGCCGGATCGCTGAGGCCGACCTGCGAGACCGAGCTCGGCGAGACGTGATCGGGGTTGGCCGTGCTCGCGTAGTACTGGAACGGCTCGTGGTGCTCGACGTAGTCCTGCACTGAGGCATCGCCGATGTTGTTGTGCGATGTAGTGCACGCCACGCGAGCTACCGGACCCTCGGCGTATGCCTTGCTCGTGCCGGCGTCGCTGAGCGAAACGCTGCCGGTTCCCGCAGGGACCGTGGCCGAGGGAGCAAAGCCACCCTGGAACCAACCCCAGCTGACACCCTTGGCGTTCATCAGATCGCCGATGTTCTTGCCACTGAGCGAGACCGTCACCCCACCCGGGGTACCGTCGGCGTTGATCGCCGTCGTGTTGTTGGAGCACTGGTCGTAATAGGGCTCGCCGTCGCCGAACAACGTGCCGTTGGCGATGTTGGTCGAGACGCCTCCATGCGCTTCGGCGCCGTTTGTCTGGCCGGAGATCAGGTTGATGGCACCAGGGCTCGAGGGTCCGAACTGGGTGCTGTAGGAGTTGTCGTTGAGCGAGAAATGCTGAGCGAGATTCCACAGCCCGGTAACGGTGTTGCCGTCGTAGTAGTCCATCACGATCCCGTTCGGCCCGTAGCTACTGGAGTCGGGGGTCGTGCTCTGCGTGCAGCCGCTGCCCGTCGTCTTCTGGACGAACTCGTTCATGAGGCCGCCGTCGAAGGCTTCCTGCTCTGCGGAGTAGCCGTGGTTTTGGTCACACGTGAGAGCCTGGCTTGGGTCCAGGCGTTGAGGCTGGTCCTCGTTCGGGTTGTTTGTGAGCAAGCCGTTGTTCAGACCGTTGACCGCGGGCGTTCCCGGCAGCGCCGTGAACGACGGCTCACCAGCCGGGTTGGTGGCGTGCGGATAGGTCCCGAAATAATGATCGAACGAGATGTTCTCGTCGAAGATGACGACGACGTGCTTGATCGGCGTGGTCGATGCGGTGGTGGTGGGCGGCGGGGATGCGCTTGACATCGAAATGCCAAATACCGCCGCTCCGGCGGCCAGGACCCCCATGCCGCCCGCGATGAACTTCTTCCCAGTGCGCAACGGAGTTTCTCCTTTTCGGACTGTTGGGTGGCGATCGTGCTGCCGCGCGCCCCGGCCACCCGCGTGGGAGCGCAATGCGCATCGTGTAGTTGCACAGGTCGCGTGTTGTCAACAACAGGTCACAGACCCGTTGCGATTGTGTAATCCCGCGGCACCCGGCATATGACGCGCTATCCCACCGGAGGCTGTTACAGCATGAAGCCTTCCTGGCACATATGGAGCCTTCTCAATCGAGATGGGGCCTTCTCATCGGGCCTATGGCGCCTTTTGATGGAGTCCTATCCCTTTAAAGGAGCCCTTTCACGAAATGTAAGCGAACGATCCACATTTCCGTAACAAGATCGCTACGGTCCCTTTCTTTACAAAATGAAAGCGCGGCGTCCACGTTTTGGTAACAACCACTTCGGCCGTAGCTCATACCTTGCCGACGTGTTCGCAGCCCTTGCACGTTCACGCGCGGCACGGCGCGCGCTTGGCTTTGCACTGGTGGCGGCAATTCTGCTGCTCGCCGGGGCGGCGTTGGCGCCCAGTCCCGGCACGCACCGACCCAGCCATTTCGGCGTGCTTTCGGTCACGGCCCACACAAGTCCAGCCAATCCGCTTGGCGTGCGCATCCGCAAGGTCTACGGATCGAATGTGCCCGCCCGCCGGTATGGCACGGAAATAGGCGATCTCGAGGACCAGGGTGAGAACACACGCGGGGAAATGACCGCCGACTTGTCCCCGCTCCCCGCGCAAGCCTTCGTCGCCCCTGTGGCCGCCTACAAGCGCTACGCAGAGCGCTGGACAATCATCGCCGAGCACGAGGCGCATGGCCTGCGTGACGCGCTCGCGAGCGGCGACCGCGCCGGCGCTCGCTCGGCCTGGCAGGCCACGTGGGGTTCCTACCTGCATCTCGGCGCCGTGTACGGGCTGTTCGGGGATCTCAACCAGGAAATCGACGGGATGCCAAGCGGGGTACTCGCGGGCGTCGCCGATCCCCGCTTCAGCGGCTTGCACCGGCTGGAAATGGGTCTGTGGAGCGGCGTTTCGCCGCAGTCTCTGCTGCCACTTGCGGATGCCCTCGCCCGCAACCTCCAGAGCCTGCGCAAGGCCTTGCCGAGCGTGCAGATCACGCCCCTGGAATACGCCACACGCGCGCACGAGATTCTCGAGGACGCCCAGCGCGATCTGCTGAGCGGCACGCACGTGCCCTGGAGCGGACAGGGGGTCCTCGGGACCGCAGCCGGGCTGGATGCGACCGAGGAGGTCTTCCACACTCTGCAGCGGCTGCTGTCAGGAAGGGAAAACACCGAGGCCGTGGTGCGCAGCGAGCTCGACTTGCTCAGCTCGGCGATCGCCCAGATCCACCACAACCACGAAGGCTGGCCGGCACTCACCCAGCTGTCGATGCACGAACACGAGTTGCTGAACGGGACGCTCGCCGGGGCTCTCACGGCGCTGGAGCTGCTGCCGGGCACGCTCGAGACGAAGACGCCCGCGCCGATCCCACCACTCCCGACATCCTCGCCCGCGGAAAGAGCGGCCGAGCGAGCCGCGGAAGACGCGCCATGAGCCTGCTGGACCGACACGCACTCTCGACGGGTACGCCCACGACGACCATCTGGGGTCTGCGGGTGAGGCGACTCGACAGCGTCCCGCTCGCGTCGCCCCAGCTTGCGGCGAGGCGTCTTGGTGGCCAAGCATGAGCGAGCTCGACCGTCGCCAGTTCGTGAAGCGCTCGCTTGCCATCGTCGGCGCCGGTGGCGTCGGCGCGCTGGGTGGCGCGCTTGCGGAGAGCGAGCTTCGCGGCAGCTCCCCGCCGGCCAGCGCTGCCGCGCAGTCACGGACTGTAGTGAGCGAGGAACTGCTGAGCAGGGTGCCGTTTGACGGGCTTCACCAGGCGGGTATCCTCACGCCAGCTCCGGCACAAGCGCAGGCGATGTTCGTGGCGCTCGACTCGATCGCCCCCAACCGCGAGTTGCTGGCCGACGCCCTGCAGACACTGTGCACGCGGGCGCGCAGCTTGACGCAAGGCGAAACCGTCGGCGCCCAGGAGATCGACGATCCCCCGCCGGACTCTGGCATCCTCGGCCCCGTTGACTCACCGGACGCGCTCACGGTGACGATCGCCCTCGGCGCCTCGCTGTTCGACGAGCGCTACGGTCTCGCCGCGCACAAGCCAAAGCTGCTGCATCAGATGCCGAGCTTTGCCGGCAACGAACTGGACCCGACGCGCAGCCACGGCGATCTGCTTCTACAGGTTTGCGCGGGACATCGCGACACTGTCGCGCACACTGTGCGCGAGCTGCTGCGCGTGGTCGCCGGGCGCCTGACGACACGCTGGAGCATCGACGGCTTTCAGAGCGTCAGGCGCGGCCCGAGCCCGCACAACAGTCCGCGCAACCTGTTTGCCTTCCGCGACGGCACCGCTAACCCCGATGTCGCCGACGCGAGCCTGATGAACCGGCTGGTCTGGGTGCAGCCCGGCTCGGGAGAGCCAGCTTGGACCGCCGGCGGCACCTACCTCGTCGCGCGCGCGATCCGCATGCACGTCGAGTTCTGGGACCGCGTCGGCATGTTCGAGCAGCAGAACATGATCGGGCGCGACCGCGTCACCGGCGCGCCGCTCGGCGGCAGCGATGAGTTCCAGGAACCCCGCTACGACCTCGACCCCCACGGCAATCGCATACCCCTGAACGCCCACATCCGCCTGGCCAATCCGCGCACTCCCGCGACCGCCGATCAACGCATCCTGCGTCGCGGCTACAACTACGACCGCGGCATCGACGAGGCCGGCGACCTCGACCAGGGGCTGATGTTCGTCGCCTTCAACCAAGACGTCCGCCGCCAGTTCGAAAAGATCCAGGCACGGCTTACCGAAGAGCCGATGATCGACTACATCACTCCGGTGGGCGGGGGCTACTTCTTCGCACCCCCGGGCGCGCGCGGGTCGGGCGACTGGGTGGGCTCGCGCCTGTTCGCATAACGCTGCGCACGGGCACGGTCGATTCCTCAAGCAACCCTTGACTCCAGTCGATGGGTTCTTTCGTGGAGGTTCTACTTGCAAGCAAGATGACTGCGGTAAAACGTCCGCGGACGGTCATGCCGCTCGCGCTGCTGGGTCTCTGCGCAATGCTGTGTGGAACGCTCGCCGTCCCAGCGTCTGCAGTCGCGCAACCTGGTCCCTCTTGCTCGACATTGAAGGTCACACAAGGCAGCTGTATGCCGGTGTTTGCCTACACGAGCGACAATGAAGCCGAAGAACCTGAAGAAGAATTGCAAGAAGGCGAAGAAGAAGCGGCCACAGCTGAAGTTGAAGCTGAAGAAGCCGAAGGCGGCGAAGACATATCGCCTACAACAGGCTCAGATGGCGCCGCCTCAGTCGCCATCTCCGATCTGAAGCTCACCGCGAGAGCGACGGCCGCGCTGGCACACCGCCTGCCCACGGCATCGGCGGTCGCCTTCTCGTTCACGCTCAACGCTCGCGCCAACGTGCACGTCACGATCGTCAAGCAAACCGGTCCGAGCGGACACGAGCACTGGTCCTCGTTGCCCGACTCCCTCATGCTGTCGCTGGCAAAGGGGCGCGCCGCTCGCTCCCTGAAAGGCCACAACCGCCTGTCCGTGGGGCGCTACCGCTTGACCTTGAAGCCGACCGGTGGCCGCTCGCGCTCGATCTATCTCAGCGTTCAACTTTAGGGTGGCGGCCAGGATTCGCCTGCGGGCTGCCAAGATGGGTCGTGTGGAGATGGGCCATGTGGAACACGCAGGCCACCGAAGTGCCGACCGCTTTTGGCTGCTCGCCGCTATCTGCCTGACGCTTGCCCTGGGCGCGCCGTCGCTGGCAGCGGGGGCTCCTGTCTCGCCGTTGCCTGAATCCGACTACACGACCCGTAGTGCCTGCTCTGCGCCAGCGCCTGGATACGCCGGCTGCTTGGCCCTGGAGCTGATACCCCACACCAGTGCGGCAACTGCACATACACATCCGCTCGGGATGACCAGGAGTCGCCCGATCTCCTCGGTGAGTGCCGCGGAAGGCTCCTACGGCCTGCGCCCGCAGGATCTACGCGACGCCTACTACCCCGCTAACACCGAACTGCCTGAAGCGCCAACGTCCCAGACGATCGCTCTAGTGGATGCCTACAACGATCCGAGCGCGCGCACCGACTTGGAAGCCTACGAAAGCGAGTTCGGACTGACCAAATGTCCCGCCGCATCGACCTCCTGCTTTGAACAGGTCAACCAGCAGGGTGGCAACGCGCTGCCGTTCCCCGAAAACGAAGCGGCAAGAAGGACAGAACTGGCTACCTGCGAAAACCGCCACAAGCCCGTGCGAGAACGGGAAGCCGCGTGTGAGAACGTCGCGGAAGCGGAGGGCTGGGTGGTGGAGATATCGACCGACATCGAGGTCGCACGCGCCGTCTGCCAGAACTGCAAGATCTTGCTAGTCGAGGCTAGCGAAACCTCGTATCAAGACCTCGAAGAGGGCGAGGAAACGGCCGTCAAACTCGGCGCCACAGAGATATCCAACTCATGGGGCGGCCCCCAAGATGGATCCAGTGGCGATGCCTTCGATCATCCCGGCACGGTCATCACCGCCGCCGCCGGCGACTACGGCTACCTCAACTGGACCGAGGCCGAAGCGGCCGAAGCGGCCAAACAAGCAAAAGAACGGACGAACTACTTCGTGGGGGCCGACTATCCGGCAAGCTCACCCGACGTGGTGGCCGTCGGCGGTACCAAGCTGACCCTGGAAGACGGTATTCGCCAGAGCGAGACCGTGTGGAACGAGGATCCCGACCCAGAGGACACAGATGCGGGCGCCGGCGGAGGCGGCTGCAGCGAAGCGTTTACGGCGCCGTCCTGGCAACAGGCGGTGCCGGACTGGTCACAGGTCGGGTGCGGATCCAAACGTGCGGTGGCCGACGTCGCGGCCGACGCCGACCCCTATACAGGCGTTGCCGTCTACGACTCTGTTCCCAGTTTTCACGAAGCGCACGGCGAAACTGTCAATACGCCGCTTGAATGGTGGCCAATCGGCGGCACGAGCGTCGCCTCGCCGATCATCGCCTCGATGTTCGCGCTTGCCGGTGGCGCGCATACAGTCCCATACCCTGCCGCAACGCTCTACTCCCATCTCGAAACCACCGGCCTCTACAACATCACCGAAGGGGGCAACGGTAGATGCAGGGACCTCTATGTCTCTTGCGCTGGCTCGCTTGAACCACTGTCATCCGAATTCGCCTTCGACTGCGGTGAAGGCTCACTGATCTGCAATGCCGCGCCGGGCTGCGGGGACCAGTACTACGACGGCCCCACCGGCGTCGGCGCGCCCGCCGGGATAGCGGCTTTCAAGCCTGGGCCCATATCCCTGACCGCCAAACCGGAATGTGTCACCAAAAGCGAACCCAGCAAAGAAAAAAACAAGTCGGGAGGAAGTGGCTCAGGCGGTGGATCCGGAACGACTACCACCGGCAACAGCTCAGGCGGGGAACAGGAAGGATCAAACAGCAAAATCGGCGAAACCGAACCCTCAGGTACGCAGACCACTATGGGTCCGGCACAGCAACCGCCCGGTGGCGCTACGCCCGGCGATTCAACGACGAAACCCAGCTCCTCGCCGACCGGCACCGCGACACAGACACCCAGGATCATCGCCCTAAAGCTGACAGCAAACGCGCGCGCCGCCCTGCACAGCGATCGAGTGCCTGTCGCGCGGGTCGCGTTCTCCTGCACGCTGAGCTGGGCCACAAGCATGCACGTGACCCTTGCCATGCAGATCCGCTCGACCGGCGGTACGCACTGGCGCACGCTGCGCAACTCACTCACATTTGCCGCGATCCGAGGCGTCAACCGCCGCCGGCTGCACGGTTCGAGCACACTGCCGTCTGGTATCTACCGCCTGACACTCACACCTGTCGGCGGCGCGGCACGCTCGCTTACGATTCGCGTCCCCTGAGAACGTGTTTCAAAATAGGCGGTGCGTCCGGTGTGTTCATGGACCAAGCTGGTCGTCGCGGGATGTCGCAGCGCGTGCTGGTGGCACGTGCAAGACGTCACGTGACGATCCAGCGCCGAGATGAAGGCCCGCCCACCTGCACCGGACAGACCCTTCTCGCTCTAGGTAGGGAGCCGGATACAAGGTCGGAGAGCACGCGGACGGTTCCAACTTCGACGCATCAGTGCGGGCGGAGGGACTCGAACCCCCAAGGGCATAAGCCCACTGGCTCCTAAGGCCAGCGTGTCTACCAATTCCACCACGCCCGCGGGTTGAGTTGCGTGAGGACCGCCTGAGATTGTATGGTCATCTATGCGATGGCATCTAGTGGGGAGAGAAGTGGGGAGCCGGGCGTGATCATCACGCACCCAAACCGCGGCAAGTCTGTGGCCCGCGCGACACGCGCGACGGTCGTGCTGTTGCTGCTCGTATCCACCGCTTTGATCATGATCATCACGATCGGCGGCTGGGGAACGCTCGAAGGCGGCATCCCGATCCTGCTGGCCTGGGCGATCGTCTACATCCTGATGGCCTATTTCACCGCGCGCTGGAGTCGCGGCGTACTGCCGATGGCGGCCGCTCTCGCGCTGATACTGCTCGTGTTCGCGCTGGTCGCCGCGCCAAGCTGGTTCGCGCGCAACAAAGTCGGCTTTGCCCAGCCGACACTCAACGCCGGCCTGCTCGGCGTGCTCACGCTCGTGATCATCCCTGTCCAGATCCTGCTGATCGCATTCGCGATGCGCGGCTTTCAGCAAGGCTGGAACATCGAGCTCGAGCAGCTGGACCCGCACACCGAGCGTGACGTGCTGGCGCGACCGGTCTAGCGTACTATTGGAATCCGTTGCGGCGGTGGCGGAACGGTAGACGCGATGCTCTCAAAAGGCATTGTCCGAAAGGGCGTGTGGGTTCGATTCCCACCCGCCGCATCGAATTGATAAGCGAGAGACGGCGGTCGGGTTGTAGCTCTGCGCCGCTATGCAAACGCGTTTCAGCCGACCAGCTCGAACAACTCGCCGGCAAGCGCGGGTACGGTGGCGAGCACACCCAGAGGCAACCCCTCCCGCTGGGGCAACTCGCGCACAGTTAGCCCAGCCCGTTCGCAGATGAGCGTGCCGGCGGCTATGTCCCACGGCTTGACCGTGCGCTCGAAGTAGGCGTCGTAGCGCCCGCAGGCGGTCCACGCCAGGTCGAGCGCTGCGGAACCGAAACGGCGGATGTCGCGTACGCGGGGCACCAGGCGCGCAAAGACCTCGGCTTGAGCGGCCCGCACGGAGGCGTCGTAGGCAAAGCCGGTGGCGACCATCGCGCTCGAAAGCTCCGTGCGATCGGATGCTGCGATCGGGGCGCCATTCAACAACGGCTCTCCGTCGCGCGTGGCAACGAATAGCTCGCCACGACACGGGTCGTAGATCGCCCCCACAAGTACCCCATGGGCATCGGTGACGGCCACGCTGACGCACCACTGCGGAATCGAGAAGAGGAAGTTGACGGTGCCGTCGAGTGGGTCCACTACCCAGGTGAGACCGCTAGTGCCCTGCGTGCCTCCCCCCTCCTCGCCGAGGATTCCGTCGGCTGGGCGTAGCCGGGCGAGCGTCTCGCGGATCAGACGCTCGGAGGCGAGATCGGCCTCGCTGACAAGATCGGTGGGCGTGCTCTTGCTTTCCAGCGCTTGCTCGCGCCCGCCCTCGAAGCGGCCGAGCAGCAATGCGCCTGAGTCGCGGGCCAGATCGACAGCCAGCGCAAGCAGATCGTCAATGTCCACGCTCAGATCTGTCGACTTGTCCAGCTCACCAGCACGCTCTGCGCGCCCGAGGCCCTCTCCGTCGGTCGCGCCGCTCACGCGAACGCGTCGGGGCGATGCTGTGCCCACGGACGCTCAGCCTCGATCTGACCGGCAAGCGAGAGCAGCGTGGTCTCGGCGCCGGGGCGCCCAACGATCTGCACGCCGCGCGGCAGGCCATCGGAGCCGAAACCGGCCGGCACCGAAGCGGCCGGCTGGCCGGTGAGATTCCAAGGTGCGTTGTAGGGGACGAGCGCCGTCACCGCGTTGAGCGTCCACAGCGCCCCGCGTCCGTCGTATAGGCCGATCCGCGGAGGCGGCTGAGCGGTCGTCGGCGTGATCAGCACGTCGTGGTCGGCAAGCACCCGATTCAACTTGCCGGCGAGCGTGTGCTCGGCTGCACGCGAGCGCTCCAACAGCGTCGGTGGCACAAGCGCCCCAAGCGCCGACATCGAGCGCGTGCGGCGCGACAGGCGCTCAGGATACGGGCGTGCATTGGCTTCCTCGTGGATGCCGCGCAGAAAGCGCATCAGCACAGCGGGCATCGTGTCGAAGCCGTAGTCAGGATCCTGCTCTTTGACGTCGTGCCCAAGCGAGCGCAGCAGCTCGACCGTCTCATCCAGAGCACGGCGCGCGTCGCTGTCCAGGCGCGCGATGACCAGTGGTGGGATCTTGGTCGAGAAGGCGATGCGCAGCTTGCCGGGTGGGGTACGCGCGGCGGACAGAAACGAGACCGAAGGCGGCTCGGGACGGTCGCGGTCCACTGCAGCCGAACCGGAGCCGACATCGTGGAAAAGCGCCGTGTCGATTACCGAGCGGCTCAGCACCCCGTTGACCGCCATACCAAACCAAGCCTCGGCTTTGGGCGCCATCGAGACACGCCCACGCTGGGGCTTGAGCCCGAACAGCCCGCACCAGGCCGAGGGAATACGGATCGAGCCGGCACCATCGGAGCCGAGCGCGGCGCCGATGAGACCGGCGGCGACCGCCGCCCCACTGCCGCCGCTGGAACCACCCGGAGCGCGCTGCAGGTCCCAAGGGTTGCGCGTCGCGCCAAAGGTGGGCGTCTCAGTAAATGGCCAGATACACAGCTCAGGCACGTTGGTCTTTCCGATCACGATCGCGCCGGCCTCGCGCAGCCTGCGCACGACCTCAGCATCCGCGGGCGCGGCGACGTCGCCATGGGCGTTGCTGCCGAGCGCGGTTACCTCACCGGCGACGTCAATGTCATCCTTGACGGCGATCGGCACGCCGAGCAAGGGGCGCTCCCCTCCAGCGCCACGGCGCGCGTCAGCCTGGTCGGCTTCAAGCAATGCGCGTTCGGCGAATACGACCCGGAAGGCATTCAGCTGCCCGTCGAAGCGCTCGATCCGCTTGACGTAGAGCTCGACCAGCTCGCGTGAGGAGACCTCGCCGGCGGCGATCAACTCAGCCTGTCCGGCGATGCCGGCGAACGCTAGGTCGGTGGCATCCATCCCGGCATCCTAGACGGTCGTGGGCAAGCGAGACAAGATCCAAAAGCCCACCCACCCCGCGTGGCGTGCTTCGCACGCGAGCGACCGAGGACGCAGTATCGCGCCGCTCCACGACCGTCTAGACGGGTGTCACGGGGTTGCGCTTGGCTGGCCACTCGCGCTGCTTGCTCTCGGCGTGGGTGAAGCGCCGGATCAGGTCGGCTCGCAGCTGCCCGGGCTCGACGACGGCGTCGATGACGAGCTCTGAGGCAAGGTGCAGCAGGTCGATGTCCTCGGCATACTCGCGCCTGAGCTCCTCAGTCTTGGCGACGCGCTCCGCACCGTCGGGTATCGCCTGCAGCTGGTTGTAGTAGACGGCGTTGACGGCCGCCTGCGGCCCCATCACCGCGATCGAGGCGCTCGGCAGCGCGATGCAGCAGTCCGGGTCGAAGGCTGGACCTGCCATCGCATAAAGCCCGGCGCCGTAGGCCTTGCGCACGATCACCGAGATCTTCGGGACCGTGGCTTCCGAGACGGCGCTGATCATCTTGGCGCCATGGCGGATGATGCCCTGGCGCTCGACCTGCGTGCCGATCATGAAGCCAGGCACGTCGGCGAGGAACAGCAACGGAATGTTGAAGGCATTGCAGGCCCAGATGAAGCGTGCGGCCTTGTCGGCCGAGTCCGAGAACAGCACGCCGCCCTTGTGCTTGGGTTGGTTGGCAACGATCCCGATCACACGACCGTCGAGGCGTGCGTAGGCGACGATGAGCTCCTTGGCCCAGCGCGAGTGGACTTGCAAAAGCGAACCTTCGTCGATGATGGCGTCGATCAACAGGAGCATGTCGAAAGGCTTGTTCTCGTCGATGGGGATCAGATCTGCGATGGCGCAAGCATCTGCTCGGGACGCTGCCGGCCCGGACTCCGCGACCTTCGCCACCGAAGCCGTAGCTCGTCTCGGGAGCTCGGCTGGCATCGCGGAAACTGCCGCGGGAGGCATGTGCGTGGGCGGGTGGGTTTCCCAATTATTCGGGAAGTAGGACAAGTAACGCCGCGCAAAGGCGATTCCCTCCTCGTCTGTCTTGACGAGCTGGTGAGCACAACCGGAGACGCCGGTATGCATACGCGCGCCGCCCATCTCCTCAAGCGTTACGTTCTCGCCGATCACCATCTGAGCCATGCGTGGGGAGCCCAAATACATTGAAGCGTTGCCGTCGCGCATGATCACGATGTCGCAGAAGGCCGGAATGTAGGCGCCGCCGGCAGCCGACGGCCCGAACAGCACGCACACCTGCGGCACCACGCCGGACATGCGCACCTGGTTGAAGAAGATTCGCCCCGCGCCACGCCGCCCGGGGAACATCTGCACCTGCTCGGTGATGCGTGCCCCCGCCGAGTCCACGAGATAGACCATCGGGATGCGCAGGCCGGCGGCACGCTCCTGGATGCGCAGGATCTTCTCGACCGTCTTCGGCCCCCACGAGCCGGCCTTGACCGTCGGGTCGTTGGCCATCAGCGCCACGGGCCGCCCGTCGATCGTGCCAACGCCCGTGACGACTCCATCGGCGCCGAGACCCTCTTCGTTCCAGTTGGCCAGCAGAGCCTCCTCGGAGAACGAGTCGTCGTCCAACAGCAGAGCCACGCGCTCGCGCACCGGCAGCTTGCCTTGCTCGACGGCCTTCTCGCGGTGGCGCTGCGGTCCGCCCGCGAGCGCTCGGTCTGTTGCTTGACGCAGATCGCTCATGCGCAGCTGAGCCTATCGAGCGACCCCGGACGGTACTCGTGAACCTCCCAAAAACGAGCGATGCCCCCCGCGCGCGCGTGGGGCATCGCCAAATTCAGGGACACGACGCGCCAGCCCAGCATGAGCATTTCCCGGCCCACATAGGCATTTGCGTGCGCGCCAACGTAGGAGCGCTAGGGCAACAGGCGCCGACGCCGGGAGCGGCGGTGCTCGCGTGCGAGATTGCGCTCGTGGCGGGCCTGCAGGCGCGCCTCCACGACGTCGATGTCCGAGCCCGGACCCAGCAGCATGAAGCCGTCGCGCAGCGCCGGCAGCAGCGTGAAGAGAATCACCCAGATCGGCCAGAAGGCGCCGCTTGCGCCCGCCGCGATCCATACCCCGACGCAGATCAGCGACAGCGTGATCGAGCCGCCGGCCTCGTGCACCAGACGCCGGCGAAGCTTCGACTTGCGCTCCACCAGCGCGAGCTGGGCGGCAACCGAGCTGACTGGGAGATCAGCTCGCAGCGCGTCGAGATCCGCACGCGTACGAGCGGCGTAGACAGCCTCCAAACGCTGCTCGTACTCCTCGGCGGTGAGCCGGCCCGCGACCGTGTGCTCGTGCAGCTCCTCGACAAGGCGCTCACGCTCCGCGTCGGATACGCGTATCTGGCCAGGATCTGGCATATCTCAAATGTAGATCACGCAGCTGGCAGGGGACCGCACGTTCTCGACATGCGTGGGAGTAGCCTTTCCAATAGATGTCCGCCGAGGATGACTTCGACCTCTCCGCAGCCGGGCTGCGTGCCGATGGTTCGGATCTGCGCATCTCGGTGGCCGTGCTAGCCAGCAAGCTGGAGAGTTCGCTGCCCGCGCGTACGCGGGTTGAGCGTCGCGGTGGCGGCTTGCTCGGACGGGGCGAGAAGCAGGTGCGTCGTGTCGAGGTGAACCTCGGCGAGACTTCATATGAACTGATCGTCGAGGGCGATCGTGTGCAGGGCAGTCGCGAGCGCAAGGTCGGTGGGATCGCGATCAAGCGCGAGCAGCTCGACGCGGGACAGTGGGTGAGCGAGCTGGCCGCGCAGCTGCGCGAGGAGGCCGAGCGCAGCGCCGAGGCACGGGCAGCGCTAGAAAGGCTGGTGGGGTGAGCCCGCTCTGCACCGCTGGGCGAACCGCCTGTCCACTATGCGCGACACAGCCAGGCACGACACGATGAGCGCGAACGACCCGCCAATCGACCTCGAGGAGGACGACGAGCCGGCGGACCCCGGCGAGAGCGCCGCCGCGCAAGCCGAATCGTTGGCGCAAGTCGAGCGGGGCGGCATCCCGCTGGGAGCCGAACGGCGCCTTCGCGAGCTCGGCGAACATGGCGGCGCCTTCACCTCCGACCTGTCGGTCGGCGACTTTGCGCTTTGCCACCAGCTTGGGCTGAAACCGGTCTCGCAGGTGATGGGCAGCTCGATCTACCAGGTCGGCTACCAGTCGACACCGTGGCCATCGGCGATGGGCGGCGGCTTCATGTTCGAGATGCAAGCCCTGTCAGAAGCTTGGAACGAGGTGCGCGAACTCGCGCTGGGGCGCCTCGCCCAGGAGGCGGGGCACGTAGGTGCGGACGCAGTGGTGGGCGTGGATTTGCGCACCGGCGAGCACGACTGGGCCGAAAACGCGATCGAGTACGTGGTGATCGGCACGGCCATCCGTCACGAGAACACCGCCGAGCCAGATGGCACGCAACTCGGAAGCTCACGGAGCGGCAACGGCGGACTGAAAGCCCGTGGCGGACAGCGTGGGCGTGGCGCTCCCGTCCTGACCGAGTTGTCGGTCGCCGACTACGCCAAGCTGCTCAGCGCCGGCGTGGAGCCGCTTGGGGTGGTTGCATGGAGCTCGGTGTTCTTCGTCGGCGCGTCCTACTCGACGCAGATGATGAGCGGCGTTGGCGGCATGGGCTTCACCCAGAACCAGGAGCTGCCCGAATTCACCCAGGGCGTATACAGCGCCCGCGAGAGCGTCGTCGAGCGCCTGACCCAACAGGCCACAAAGCTCGACGCCAGCGGCGTGATCGGCGTTCGTATCGCGCACGGCATCCAGCGGACCACTGTCGGCGCCGGGACTTATTCTCGTGGCGGGCTGATGGTGACCTTCCACGCGATCGGCACCGCCATCCGCGAGGACCGCGCGACGATCCCATGTGCGCCCGAGACCATTGTCGACTTGACGACCTAGAGGAGCCAAACATGAGCCCGACACGAGGAGCAGCAGCATGAGCGACGTCGAAGAGAACGAGAGCACCTATGACCCAACGTCGCTTGAGGGCGTTCCCGAGGCGGGCAGGGCGCGCCTGCAACAGAACCGCGCGGGGCTGTTCACATCAGATTTGAGCGTGAACGAGTTCCTGCTGATCAAGCAGGCCGGCTTCGACCCGGTCGGACTGGTCGTCGGCAGCTCGATCTACCACATCGGCATCCAGGTAGCGGGCTGGAAGAAGAGCCAGGAGATGACGGTCCTCTCCGAAGCGATGTACGGTGCGCGCCAGCTGGCGATGACGCGCATGGAGGAGGAGGCCGACCAGCTCGGTGCCGACGGTGTGGTGGGCGTGCGCCTGGACATCGGCCGCTACGAGTGGGGACAGGATATGGCGGAGTTCATCGCGATCGGCACAGCTGTCAAGCACCGTGAGGGCGTACTGCATCGCGCTCCCAACGGGCGTCCGTTCACCAGTGATCTCTCAGGTCAGGACTTCTGGACGCTGCTGCGTACCGGCCACCGTCCCGTGGGCATGGTGATGGGCAGCTGTGTCTACCACGTGGCGCACCGCGGCATGCTCAAGTCGATGGCACAGACAGGGCGCAACGTCGAGCTTTCGAACTTCACCCAGGCCCTGTACGACGCACGCGAGCTGGCGATGGAGCGCATGCAGTCAGAGGCGCAGACGTTGAGCGCGGAGGGCATCGTCGGTGTCGACCTGCAGGAGAAGAGTCACGGCTGGGGCAGTCACACGATCGAGTTCTTCGCCGTGGGGACGGCGATCGTTCCGAGCGAGAATCACGACGGCAAGATCGAAGCGCCAACGCAGGTGCTCGACCTGAGCTGAGGCCAGCCCAGCATCGCCCAAAACAACCCTCCCCGCGCAGGAGGCGAGCCTCATCCAAAATGACGTCCCCGCGCGGGGACAGCCCAATTTTGGACTTCACAACCCGACCCAAGGAAACGAGCCGATGAGCATCGTCACCACAGAAGACCGCGGCGCGGCACGCCACATCGTCCTGAACCGCCCGGAGAAGCGCAACGCGATGAGCCAGGAGCTGCTGCGCGCGCTCGCGGACGCCCTACGAGAGGCAACTGCTGATGAGTCGGTGCACTGCGTGGTGCTGCGCGGCGAGGGTCCGGTGTTCTCAGCCGGCGTGGACCTCGGCGAGCTGATGGCATCGGCCAGCACGCCTGGCAACTTGCGCCCGTTCAGGAATACGTTCCTGGAATGCCCGAACCTCGCCGAAGAGATGCCCAAGCCAGTCATCTGTCAGATCCACAAGACCTGCGTGGGCGGGGCACTGGAGGTGGCGCTCGGTTGCGATCTGCGGATCGCCTCAGATGACGCGCAACTGGGCCTGCCGGAGGTGAAGTTCGGGATCATCCCCGACGTGGGCGGCTCCACACGCCTCCCGGCCGTTGTCGGTCTCGGCAAGGCCAAGGAGCTGATCATGACCGGCCGCACGATCGACGCGGCCGAGGCCGAGCGCATCGGGCTGCTCAACCGAGTCGTCGCACCCAAGGAGCTGGAGCAGGCAACACAGGCACTCGTGGACGAGCTGCTGGCCAACTCACACGTTGCAGTGGGACGCGCCAAGCGTGTGATCGACGCCTCGGCCCGGCCCGCGCTTGCCCAGACGCTGGAGATGGAGGTGTCGGTGCAGGAGTACTGCGTGGCGGCTATGCGCGAGCAGGCTGCTAGCGCCAGTCAATAGGCCCGGCCACAAGCGTGTGGGAGCCGAGCGGGCGGCCGAGCACCTCCTGAACGCGGCACGCGCAAGCGAGCAACGCGTCAAGGTCTATGCCCGTGGAGGTGCCCATCTCATGCAGCATTGAGACGAGATCCTCGCTGGCGACGTTGCCTGTCGCACCCGGGGGCACGGGACAGCCGCCCAGCTCGCCAAAGCTCGACTCAAAACTCGCGACGCCTACTTGTAGTGCGGCCAACACGTTGGCAAGTCCCTGACCGCGGGTGTTGTGGAAATGCGCTGTGAGTTGCACACCCCCCTTGTCGGGACCGCCGCCGGGCGAGGCACCAAGCGACTCGAACGTCCGGGCGAAGAAGGCTCCCACTTGCACCGGGTTGGCCATGCCGGTGGTGTCGCCAAAGCCGATCTCCTGGGCGCCCGCATCGCGCAAGCGCCTCGCAATCTCGAGCACCCGCTCGGGCGGCACGTAGCCCTCGTAGGGGCAACCGAAGGACGTGGAGATGACCGCCTCGCAGCGCAGACCCCCCGCGCGTGCAAGGGGCAGCACTTTTTCGAGCGACACCAACGACTCCTCGACGGAGCAATTGACGTTGTGGCGATTGTGGCTCTCAGAAGCCGACAGGAAGACGTTGATCTCATCGAAAGCCGGGCGCGCCCGCGAGAGGCCATCGCGCACCTCCAACGCCCGCTCCAGACCCCGCTCGTTGGGGATGAGCACGCCCAGCGCGACCTCCTTGGGTACATCTATCCGTGCCAGCACCTCCGGCGCGTCTGCAAGTTGCGGGATCACGTCGGGGCGTACGAAGCTCGTGACCTCCAGACGACGCAAGCCGGTGCGCGCGAGCATCTCGATCAACTCGACCTTGCGCTCGGTGGGAATGATCTCCGGCTCGTTCTGAAAGCCGTCGCGCGGACCGACCTCCCTGATATCCACCCGTTGAGGGATCACCACATGGAGAGGCCACCGCTGACGTTCAGCGTCTGGCCCGTCACATACGAAGCGTCCTCGGAAGCGAGGAAGGCGATCGCCGCGGCGACCTCCTCTGGCTCACCGGAGCGGCGCAGGACGGTCTGGTTGACCATGCCCTGCTTGAGCCGCTCTCCCAGCTCACCAAGCACCTTGGGAGCAGCGTTGAGCAGCGGCGTCTCGATCGGTCCCGGAGCCACGGCGTTGCAGCGCACGCGATAGCGCGCCGACTCGCGTGCGATCGCCTTGGTGAAACCGATCACCCCGGCCTTGGCGGCAGAGTAGACAGCCGATCCCTGCGAGCCGACACGACCAGCCTCGCTTGAGACGTTGACGATCGCGCCCGTGCGGCGCTCCTGCATGCTTGGCAGCACCGCATGCGTGACGGCCAGGACCCCGCGCAGGTTGACGCCCAGGACGAAGTCCCACAGGCCCTCGTCGCTATTGACGAAGTAGGAGAACAGGTCCGTGCCGGCGTTGTTGATGAGCACGTCCACTGGGCCGAGCTGCTCCTCAATCGTGGCCACTGCGGCGCGTACCGAGGCGACGTCTGTGACATCGAGCTCGCAGCCGACACCGTCGAGCTCGCCCGCGATCTCACGGGCGCCGTCCTCGTTGACATCGCCGATCGCCACGCGGGCGCCTTCGGCGGCGAGCAGCCTTACCGTGGCGGCGCCGATTCCCGACGCCCCGCCGGTGACGAGTGCAGTCTTGCCCTCGAATCGCATTCGTGGAGCATACGGGTCGAGCGGGGAGGCACGCCTTCAGCCGGCCGTGCCGATCTACCTGCCAATAGGACGCCTCGCGGTCCTATACTCCGCCGCCGTGGCTGCCTCCCCCACCGACCCCGTCGCAATCATCGGAGCATCGGGAGCGCTCGGCTTCGGCTTGGCGGTGCGCCTTGGACAGGCCGGCGTGCCAGTCGTGATCGGATCGCGCGAAGAGGGCCGTGCGATCGAGGCGGTCGACCGCGCGCGTGCGGCCGTACCGGACGGTGGTTTCACAGGCGCTGAGAACGCACAGGCCATCGAGGCGGTCGAAACGATCATCCTGAGCGTGCCCTTCCGCAGCCAATCCGAGACGCTCAAAAACATCAAGGGGTCGCTGCGCGAGGGTCAGCTGTTGATCGACGCCACCGTCCCGCTCGCGGCCGCGGTGAGCGGGCGCGCGACGCGCATGCTTGGCGTATGGCAGGGCTCGGCCGCGCAAGCCGCCCGGGAGATGGTGCCCGACGGGGTGAGAGTCGTCTCCGCCCTGCACACGGTGTCCGCCGCCTCGCTGACAGACCTCGACCACGACCTGGCCCAGGACGTGCTCATCTGCGGCGACGCGCGAGAAGACAAGCGCCAAGCTGCGCTTTTGCTCCAACAGATCGACGGACTGCGCTGCGTTGACTGCGGGCGCCTGGAGATGGCGCGCATCGCCGAGTCGATGACAGCGCTGATGATCTCGATCAACGCCAAGCACAAATGTCACGCGGGCGTGCGCATTACCGGCCTGCCCGACGACTCCTGGGAGTGAGCAACCCGCGCGCACAGGTCGTGGTGCTGGCCGGAGGCACCGGCGGGGCGAAGCTCGCGCGCGGCATGCTCGACGTAGTCGGAGCGGATGAGCTGGTCGTGATCGCCAACACGGGCGATGACATCGACATCTACGGCTCGCATGTCTCCCCCGACCCCGACCTCGTCTCCTTCTGGCTTGCCGACCTCATCAACGAGCGCGGCTGGGGCATCGAGGGCGACACCTTCACGGTCATGGATGCCCTGCGCGCGCTGGGCACAGACGTGTGGTTCAACCTCGGCGACCGCGACCTCGCATGGTGCTTGGAGCGCAAGCGCATGGAGGACGAAGGACTGCGCCCCACCGAGGCGCTCGCGCGGTTGAACGAGGCAATCGGTGTGTGCGCGCGCGTGCTGCCGATGTGCGACGAGGCGCTGCGCACGCTGGTACGCAGCGACGCCGGCTGGCTCGACTTCCAGCAGTTCATGATCCGCAATCGGGCAGAGGGCCCGGTGCGCGAAGTGGCATTCACAACACCCGCGCAAGCACGCCTCGTACACGCCGAGGAACCGTCACCAACTGACACACCACCTAGGCCCACGCCCGAGGTGCTCGCGGCGCTGAGCGAGGCGCGAGCGGTGATCGTCGGTCCCAGCAATCCTGTCATCTCGATCTGGCCGATCCTGCATGTCCTTGGCAATGCGCTCGAGGAGGTCACCGCGCCGGTGGTGTGCGTCAGCCCAATCGTCGGCGGCGAGGTCGTCAAGGGCCCCACTGCAGCGTTCCTGGCGGCATACGACCAGCCAGTTAGCGCCGCCGGCGTGGTCGCCTTCTACAAACAGGTCGCACCCGATCTACTCGACGGGATCGTCGCCGACGAGCCCACCGCGAGCCTGGCAACGCTCGAGATCGACACGAGCATGCCGGACGTTGCTGCCTGCGCACGTGTAGCCGAGCAGACGCTCGCGTTCGCCGAGACGCTCTCCGGGTAGCCTCTCAGAGCGCATGCGCACCGCCGCAATCCTCCCCGTGAAGCGCTTCCCGCTCGCCAAGCAGCGCTTGGGCGAAAGCGTCGCCGAGTCGCTACGCGCGAACCTCGCGCGGGCAATGGTCGGCGACGTCCTGAGCTCACTACGCGAATGCCCCGCGATCGAGGCCACGATCGTGGTCACGTGCGAGCCTTCCGTGGCTGCCGCCGCCCGCTATATCGATGCTGTCGTAGTTGAGGACACCGCCGAGGAAGGCCAGAGCGCGGCCGCCTCGCTCGGTATCGCGCACGCGCTGCTGGCAGGCTTCGAGCGAGTCCTGTGCGTGCCGGGCGACTGCCCGACGCTCGACCCTGATGAGCTCGTAGAGCTACTTGTGGCCGATACGCCGCGGGAGAGCGTCGATCTGGAAGTCGTGATCGTGCCCGACCGCCACGGCAAGGGCACCAACGGGCTGCTGTTGAATCCTCCCGACGCCCTCTCCCCCAGCTTCGGACCCGACAGTCGCACCCGTCACGAGCGACTGGCAACCGAGTCCGGCGTGAAGTGGCGGATCGCGCAACCGGCTTCGCTGCTGCTCGATATCGACACCGGCGAGGATCTGGCGGCGTTGCGCGAGCGGTTGGCCGGCGAGCACGTCAGGGCTCCCCGTACGCGCGCGGTGCTCGCGCGGGCCGAGGCCAATGATCGCACGAGCAAAGCTGCGCCAACCGATCCAAGCACGACCACACGAGCAGCCTGAGCCTGTGAGCGTCCTCTCTGCCCGCGGCCTGACCGGGCTGCCCGAGATCGCCGCCGGGACAGACCTGGGCGAGCTGATCGTAGCCGCCATCGACGCCGAGCCGGCGATGAACCCGCTGACCGATGGCCAGATCGTGGCAATCGCGCACAAGGTCGTTTCCAAGGCCGAGGGCGCGGTGGTGGACTTGCGAAAAAGCACGATGCCCCGCGCACGCGCGCGGGGCATCGCCTCTGAGCAACAAAAGGACCCGCGTGCCGTACAGGTCGTGCTCGACCAGTCCGCGGAGATCCTACGTGAGGCAAATGGCGTTCTCATCTGTCGCACCCACCACGGTTTCGTGTGCGCCAATGCCGGCGTCGATGCTTCCAACTCCCTAGATGCCGAGACGCTGATCGTGTTGCCGCGCGACCCCGACGCCTCGGCCCGCAGAATTCGCCGACGCCTGCACGAGCTGACCGGTGCAAAAGTGGGCGTGCTGATCAGCGACAGCTTCGGACGGGCTTGGCGCCACGGTCAGTGCGACGTGGCGATTGGCTGCGCCGGCATCGCGCCGCTGGAGGACTGGCGTGGACGCACCGACAGCGTGGGGCGCGAGCTTCACGCCACCTGGCTGGCGGTGGCTGACATGATCGCCGCCACCGCCGACCTCGCGCGCGCCAAGGACTCACGCGAGCCGGTCGTGATCGTGGAGGGGCTGGGGCGCTTCGTCAGCGAGGAGGAGGGGCCGGGAGCGGCTGCGCTGCTGCGCCCGCGCGACGAGGACCTGTTCCGATAGAGCGTCGCGCGTGCGCCAACACGGCGAGAGGTACGCCCGTGGCCAGCATCCGCACCGGCCCGATGTGGCGCGTTCCGAACGCCTCGAACATTCTGCCGGTGCGCGCGTCGTAGCTGGACGCGGAGAACAGCAACTTCTCCCCCGCGTTGAGCTTGCGTCCGCCCGCGTAGTCGAGGATCATCCGCGTGTGGCCCGCGAGCCCACGTGCGTGGCGACGGCGATAGCGCTTGAGCCCCCGTTCCAACGGCTCGGTGCCGCCCAGCGCCGGCGCGACGCTGTCGGCGAGCCATTCAGAGGTCTGCAGCGCAAAGCCGCAGCCGATACCCCACAGTGGGTCGAGCGCGCCGGCGGCGTCACCGACCAGCGCGAGGCCGGGCGCGGTCTGCGTGTGCATGACGTTGGTCATGTCGACCTTGCCCTGCACCGGCTGGGTGAGGCGCGAAGCGAGGATCGGCGGAGCCTGCGGGACCTCCGAGACCATCTTCTCGAGCGCCGCCTGCGGGTCGGCGCGGAATTCGGGCAGGTGCTCCTTGGTGGGCATCACCGCGTAGAACGTGAGCCCGTCGTCGGTGGGAAACGCGCCGACCATGTTGGGATCCATCATCCACAGCGTCGCG
The DNA here is from genome assembly GCA_963844095.1 of uncultured Solirubrobacterales bacterium. Taxonomy (GTDB): domain Bacteria; phylum Actinomycetota; class Thermoleophilia; order Solirubrobacterales; family Solirubrobacteraceae; genus Palsa-744. Next base: position 356,063 of record CAWJND010000004.1, on the reverse strand, counting down.
GCGGGCGCGCCCTCGTATGCGGGTCCTTCGTAGTAGCCACCGTAGGCGATGCGTGCGTGCGGCACGCTGCGCGTATGCACCCCCGACAGCTTCGCCACGCGCGAGTCGCGACCGTCGGCGCCGATCACCAGCCGCGAGCGCAGCTCGATCGTCTGTCCGTGGGAGTCGTGCGCCTGCACACCGGATATCCGCTCGCCTTCGCGCAACAGCTCCCGCACGGCGTGCCCGAGCAGCAGCTCGACGCCGGGAGTCGCGGCGGCCATCTCGCGAATCAGCGGATCGAGCTTCTCGCGGCGCAGGTTGATCCCAGCAGGAACCTTGCTCCGTGGAGGCGGCTCGATCACACCCCAACGCGTCCACATGCGGATGCGCGAACGTATCGCTCCCGCCTGCATCATCGGCTCGATCAGCCCCAGCCGTTCGAGCGTCGTGATGGCCGAGGATTGGATGTAGTGCGTACAGATCTTCTTGTAGGACTGCGGGTCGGGGCTCTTCTCCAAAAGCGCGACACGCGCGCCTGAGCGGGCGAGCAAGATCGCCGTGGCGCATCCGGCGAGGCTCGCGCCCACGACCGCTACGTCATAGTCCGAGCGGGTGGGCGCGCCACTGGAGGGGGCGGCACCTGGGTGCGCGTCGTGGTCCGGGGCGTCGGAGAGGATCTTCTCTGCATGCGGTTGATCGGCCATCGATTGAGCTCCTCGCGCAGGCACACTCCCGCCGGCGCGGGAGGCACGTTGTATAGTTCGAGCCGAACTATACAGGACGAACTATGGAAAGCAAGGCCATCCAAGACATGTCCGCGCAAAGCAAGACGCTTCGTCTGACCACCACCTCATATGCGGTGATGAGCCTGCTCGAGACGTTCGGCGAGGCCACGCCATACGAGCTCAAGCAGGCGCTCGAGCATACGATCGAGAACTTCTGGCCGGTCCCGCACACGACCTTCTACGACGAGCCGGCGCGTCTGGCGAAGGCCGGCTATCTCTCACACAACCAAGAGCGGGGCGGGCGTAGGCGCAAGCGCTATGCGCTCACCGATACTGGACGCGAGGCGCTACGCGCGTGGGCCGACGCTCCCGGCTCGCCACCCTCGCAGTATCGCGATGAGGGCTTGCTGAAGGTATTCGCCGGGGCCGACCCGGAGGTGGTGTTCGCAGAGCGGGGAGCCTGGCACCGCGCCAAGCTCGCTGAGCTGGAGGGGTACATGGAGGCGCTGGAGTGCGAGCCGAATGGGGCCATCGAAGACAGGTGGCGTGGTGCCCACACGACGCTCGTGGGCGGCATCGCCTACCACCGCCAGTTGGCCGAGATCTTTGAGCGACTTGGGGAGGAGCGCTCGCGGCGATAGTCCGATCGAGCTTGGTGCTGTGCGAGCTTGGTGCTGTGCACCGGGGGCGGCGACGCCAGCAGTTAGGAGCAGTTACCAGCGTGCCGGATGGCGGCGCGGCGGTCCCGTTCGCTACCTGTACCGCGTCAGCACCTCGCAGATGCGGTCAGTGCCCCAGCCGATCTCCTGTGCTGGTACGCGCTCGTCCGCCGCGTGGATGAGGCTCGTGAACTTCATCTCCGCCGGAAGGCGCATCGGCAGAAAACCGTAGGTCTGGATTCCGAGCTTGGCGAAGAACCGACCGTCGGTGACCCCTGGCATGAGCATTGGCAACGGCACGGCGTCGGGGTCGGCGGCGGTGAGGACGTCGCTCAGCAGCGGCATCAGGGACAGGTCCACCCGGTCGGATCCCGGCTCATAGTTCATCGCCTCCAACTCGAGGTCCTCGTCTTCCGCCAGCTCGCGCAGCTCGCGAAAGAGATCGTCTGCCGTCTGCCCGGGAAGCAGACGCCCGTCAAGCTCGAGGTTCAATTCGCTTGGGACCATATTGACCTTGGTGCCGCCTCGCACGACAGTGACGTTGACTGTGTTGTGGAACATCGGATCCAACGTCTGGCCCGCCTCGCCGAGCATGTCGATCGTCGCGTCGGTGCGCTCGGGGTCGAGCAACCCGTCGGCAAGCTCTCGTCCGCCGGCGGGTAGCGCAGCCACCACCGCCTCGACCATCGACCGTGGAATCTCGGTGACGTGCACCGGCAGTCGCCGCGAATCCAGTGCACTCAGCAACCGAGCGAGTTTCGCCATCGCGCCGCCGCGCATCGGGAGCGAGCCGTGGCCGCCGGGCCCGCGGATGGTTGCGCGCGACCAGCACACCTGCTTCTCACCCACCTGAATCGGATAAGCACTCAGACCCGCCAGCTCGGTGCGCGCGCCACCAAACTCACCGAGCGCGTGCTTGACGCCCTCGAACAGTCCGGGGTGCTCCTCAACCACGAAGCGTGCGCCGTACGGCCCCAGATTCTCCTCATCGGCGAGCACACACAACAGCAAGTCGCCCGGTGGAGGCTCAGCGGACTCGGCGAGCCGCAGGATCGCCCCGAGCATCATCGCCACGCCGCCCTTCATGTCCAGGGCGCCCCGGCCCCAAACCTCGTCCTCGATCAACTCGCCGCCGAACGGATCGTGGCGCCAGCTCTGGCCGTCTGTCGTGACCACGTCGACGTGACCCTGGAGGAGAAGCGGCGGCGCGGCACCCCTACCTGGCAGCCGCGCCAGCAGGTTTGGCCGTGCCGCGTCCTTGGCCAAGATTCTTGTCAGCAGGCCGGCCTCGTCGCAAAGATCCTTGACCCACCCGACGCACTGAGCCTCGTTGCCAGGTGGATTGGTTGTGTCGAACCGGATCAGCTGGCGCAACAGCTCGACAGGATCGTGCGGCACGACGCCGGACCATACCGAAAGCAGACGCATCGAGACCTGCCTCGCCGAGGCAGGACATCTACCCCAAATACTCGGACAGAACGCTCACCGACAACGATTCGCGCACTACTATCCGCCCATGCCCGGTCGAATCTCTTTCAAGAGAATGCTGCTCATCGTCTTCGGCGTGCTCGCGCTGGCGGTCCTCATCCTCAACTGGACCTACGGCCGTCTGCCCGCAGAGCCCAAGCCAACTGGCTCGTTCATGCAGGTCGGCAAGCTGCGCATCCACTACATCGAACATCCCGGTGCAGGCACGCCGGTGGTGCTGATCCATGGCCTGCCCGGGACCGCCGAGGACTGGGAAGACGTGACGCCGCTGCTGGCCGGACATCGCACAATCGCGATCGACCGTCCTGGCTTTGGCTATTCGAGCGGCGGCTATGTGCCGTTCAATCGCCAACTCGAAGTAATCCACGAGCTGCTGGGGAAGCTTCATGTGGTGCAACCGATCCTCGTGGGGCACTCCTACGGCGGGACGATCTCACTGGGCTTTGCCGAGCGCTATCCGAGCGATGTGCATGGGCTCGTACTCGTCGATGCGGCCGCCGCCGGGCAGAAAGTAGACGGTTTCACAAAAGCACAGGCGCACTTGGTCAAATTCCTACAGCTGCCGGTAATTCGACAGGTCTCAAACGCGACTTTCGGTCAGCTGCTTATCACCGTCTCGGCCGACCAAGGCGACTCCGAAGCGTTTTCTCCCCTGCCGGTCGTGGCCGCGCATCGCCGGCGCGTCTTGGAGATCAACATGACGCACGGCAACCTGGAAGCGTGGTCAGGGGAGATCTTGGCCTCCACCGGCGTGATCGCTCAGATCGACAAGGGATTGAGCGGCATCGAGGCTCCGACTGTCGTTATCCAGGGCGAACAGGACGAGCTCGTGAACCAGAGCCATGGCCGCAAGATCGCAGCTACGCTCCCCCACGCACGACTGGTGATGCTCTACGGAGGGCACATGCAGCCCTACGATCACCCGGCGGCGATTGCCACCGCGGTTCGCGGCTTGAGCGGATAGTCCCGTCTGATCCCGTAGAGCGTGGTGCGCTCGGCTGCCGGTCGCCCTGCCTCATGCGCAGCGGCCACGAGCTGCTCTGGGTCGAGCTTGGTTCCATGGTAGGAGCCGGCAAGCCGCGAGATCGACTCCTCCATCAAGGTGCCGCCGAGATCGTTGACGCCCCAGCGCAAGGACTCGGTGGCGGCGTCGAGTCCCATCTTCACCCAGGAGGCCTGCAGACTCGGAATCGTGCGACCGAGCGCGAGCCGGAAGACCGCGGTGTGCTTGAGATTCTCCTCACGGGATATCTCCTCCACCCCATGTGTGCGCCCAAGCAGCGTTTGAAACGGGATGAACGAGAGCGGCACGAACTCGGTGATGCCGCCGGTGCGCTCTTGCAGTTCGCGGATGACGCGCATGTGCTCGGCCAGCTCCCACGGCTCCTCGATGTGGCCGAACATGACCGTCGAGGTCGAGCGCAAACCGGCCGCGTGCGAGGCTTCGATGATCTCCACCCAGCGAGCGACGGGCAGCTTGTTGGGCGAGATGCGCTCGCGCACGCCATCGTGCAGCACCTCGGCGGCGGTGCCTGGGGTCGAGTCCAGACCGGCATCGCGCAACTGGGCGAACACCTCGGATGGAGGTAGCCCGGAGATGTCGCACATGTGTGCGATCTCCATTGGAGAGTAAGCGTGCAGGTGCAGCTCGCTGCCAACCTCGCGTGAGGTGGACTTGGCTAGGCGCAGCCAGCTCAAATAATCCTCAAGGTCCCAATCGGGGTGGATGCCCGATTGGATGCAAAGCTCGCTGGCGCCGTAGTCGATCGCCTCGTGCACGCGGCGTACGAACTCGGCCTCGTCGTGCTGGTAGGCGTCGGGCGAGCGCTTGCCCTGACCGAAGCCGCAGAAGGCGCAGCCGACGGTGCACACATTGGAGATGTTGATGTTGCGGTTGACGACGAACGTGACCGTGTCCCCCGCCAGTTCGGCACGCAGCTCGTCCGCCGCCACCCGCATCTGCTCGATCGCCTCAGGGCGCGTCTCGGCGAACATCGCGGTTAGCTCCTCGGCGCTCAGCGGCAGGCCATCGCGACCCTTGTCGATCGCGCCGCTGACAAGCTCGGATCGGATCGGGGCGGGCGGGTCGGTGCGACCGGATCCGCGCCGTGGGATGAAGCTCCAGTACTTGAGCTTGATCGTGTCGAGCACGCCCTGGGAGACCCACTCCGGATCTATGTACCGCGGGTAGACGCACAGCCGCTCGGTGAGCGCGAAGCCATCGGCCTGCAGGCGCTTGCGCACCTGGTGGGGCGAGGGGAACGGGTGCTCCGGAGAGATGTGGTCGCCGTTGGCCGAGAGCCCTCCTAGATCGGTCGCACCGGTCGCCACAAGCTCGCTCCACCAGTCGGCGAGGTTCGGCGGGATCTGGATGCCCACGTCAGGCATCAGCCGGCGCGTCTCGCCGATCAGCAGCTTCATGTCCTCGATCGAGACCGGGCCGGCGCCTTGGGTGGCCCACTTCGGAAGCGCATGCCCCCCGCGCGCGCGGGGGGCATCGCCATTTTCTGGACCATCCCCCATACCCACCGGCTCAGCCCCGTCATCCCAGTCCCTGACGCCTGTCTGCCAGTAGCGGCGTGCCGCGGCCTCGGCGATCTCGGCCGGCTCCTGCCCGTAGTAGCTCTGGTGGGGCACGAAGTTCTGCAGGATCACCTCTTGGATGTGGCCATACTCCGCATGCAGCGTGGCCAGCGCCTCCAGTGAGGCAATGCGCTCCTCGGCGGTCTCGCCGATGCCTACGAGGATGCCGCTGGTGAATGGAATGCGAAGTTCGCCCGCCGCTCGAATCGTCTCCAGGCGCCGCGCCGGATGCTTCGTGGGCGAGCCGGCGTGCACGGTCCGCATCAGCCGCTCGGACACGGACTCCAGCATCAGCCCCTGCGAGGCCGTGACCTCACGCAGGCGACCCAGGTCCTCACGCGAGAGCACGCCCAGATTGGTGTGCGGCAGCAAGCCACGCTCCAACGCCTGCTCACAAGTCCACACGACATATGCGGTGAAATCCTCGTGCCCGTACTCGTCCAAGCGCTCACGCACCTGCGGGTTGACCTCCGGTCGCTCGCCGGTTAGGACCAGCAGCTCCTTCACCTGTCGCTTGGCCGCGCCGTCGAGGATCTCCAAGACCTCCTCAGGCGCGTACAGGTGCGCCTTGTGGGTTGCGAAGGCGCAGTACTTGCAGTAGCACTGGCAAGTCCGCGACAACGAGAGCGTCAAGTTGCGCGAGAAGGTGACACGACGGCGCATTGCCCTGAGTTTATGACGCTTCTTGCTGTTCCCTCCGGCGCATGCGCCGGAGGGCCGAGTGGCGCATGCGCCACTCGGTGCAGTCGCACATGTGCGACTGCATACGGGGCGCGCATGCGCGCCCCGGCCATGGCCGCATGCGGCCATGGCGCACAGGTCGCATGCGACCTGTGCGACCCTTCGGCTTTTCTGAGCATGCGGCCCAGCTTCCGATCGGCACATGTGCCGTCCGGCACCATCCCTACATTGCGCGAATGTCCGAAGATACTTTGCGTCGCGCCGTGGCCGAGATGATCGGCGCCTTCACTCTCACTTTCATCGGCGCCGGGGCCGCGGCCGCCGCCGGTGGCGTGCACGACACAACGCTGATCGGCGTCGCCGTGGCGAACGGGCTTGCGATCGGCGTGATGGTGTGCGCACTCGGCTACATCTCCGGCGGACACTTCAACCCCGCGATCACATTCGGTTTTCTGATAACCCGCCGCATTAAGCCCGCGCTCGCTGGCGTGTACTGGATCGCGCAGTTCGGCGGCGCCGCGCTGGCCGCGCTCTTCGTCAAGGAGCTGCTGCCGCGAGAAATAACCGCAGCAGTCAACCTCGGTGTGCCGGCGCTTGGCCACGGCGTCGACGCAAGCTCGGGCTTTCTACTGGAGGCGATCCTCACCTTCTTCCTCGTGCTTGTCGTGTTCGGCTCGGCCGTCGATGAGCGCGGCCCGTTCGGCGCGGTCGCCGGCCTTGCGATCGGCCTCACGATCTCGATCGACGTGCTGTTTGGCGGTCCGTTCACGGGCGCCGCGATGAACCCCTCGCGCGCGTTCGGCCCGCAGCTCGTGGGCGACCATTGGGCCAATGGCTGGGTTTGGTACGCAGGGCCGGTGCTGGGGGCCGCGGTGGCAGCGTTGCTTTACCAGTATCTGTTCATAGGCAAAGCCGGCGAGGCCGCGCAGCCCGTGCCCGCGGGCGACTAGTCCCCTGCCCAAGAACAGCTCGACCGTGCTTGGGCGCCCGCCTCGCCAACGATGACTCCGGCGAGTGTCTACCTGGCCCGCCATGGTCAGACCGCCTACAACCTAGAGCGTCGCTTCCAAGGGCATCTGCCGGTCCCGTTGGACGATACGGGACGTGAGCAGGCAGCCGATCTCGCCGAGCGCGCCGCAACAGGGACGGGCAGCGGGCTCCCATTCGTAGCTTTGTGGTGCAGCCCGCTGCTACGCGCGCGCGAAACGGCCGATATCGTCGCTAAGCAACTCGGCCTGGAGCCGCGTGAGGATGCCCGCCTGATGGAGACCGACGCGGGCGACTGGACCGACCGTCTCTTTACCGAAGTACAGGCCGAGGACCCCTATGGATTCGCCGGCTTCATCGAGGGCCGCCCCGACTTCAGCTTTCCCGGCGGCGAGTCGTTCGCCCAGCAAGGTGTCCGCGTCGCCGCGGGGCTCTCCGACATAGAACAGGGCGAGCTGCCCGCACTCGTCGTCTGCCACGGCGTCGTAATCCGCATCGCTCTCTTCCAGCGCGCGGGCCACAATGTTGCGCTCGCCGAGCGTGTCCCCAACGCCGCGCTCGTTCCACTCGATCCGATCGAGGCCGAAGGCGCCAACGTAGGCGGAGGCGAGGCACTACCCCCAAGCTAAGAACGTGTCTCGAAACCTGCGGCACCCTGAGAAAGCACCACAGGTTTCGAGACACGTCCCACGCCTTGTAGCATATGCTACTTTAGTAGGAATGGGGAGATGCTTCTCGATGGGGAGATGTTTCGGAGTCGCGGTTGTCGCGCTGGCGCTCTGGGCAATGCCAAGCAGTGCTCTTGCCGCTTCTCAGCAAGACGACTCGTCCACGCACGCTACCCTCGTGGCCGCCTATAACTCCCTGCACAGCATCATCGCCACCTGGCCGAAAGTGGAAGCCAGCCTCAGCAAACTCGACCAGAAGTTCCACGCGGAATGCCCCGACGTGGGACTGGGCTCCCCTCAGAACGAATCAGAGCAACGGTTGAGTTACGAGGTCGCCGGTGCGTTGTGGGCAACCGCCTACCACACCGATGCGAAGTACGCGGACGAGTTCATCAACGCCGTCAGCCCCCTGCGGTGGAGCAACCATGCGATCGTACGCCGCGGGCTCAAATTCATCGAGGGGCTACACGAAATGATCGCTCTCCAGGTTCCAGACCTCTGCGGAGACGTGCGCACATGGACCGCAAGCGGCTTTACCACGGTTCCTGCCGATACACAGCAATTCGATGACCACGTCGAATCGATCAACGTCGAAATCCCCTCCCCGCGGATACTCGCGCCGTATATGCGACCCTCCGACAGGACGCTACTGGCGCGCGTAGAACACCTGGTCACCAGATTCGACGAACTTGAATTCAGCGTCGGACAGCGATACTGGGACACGGTGCTCGAAACGCTTTCGCTGAACGAGTAGCGCAAGCGTTAGGGTCTCGTCCGGTCCTTGTCTCCTGCCAGCTTCGCGGTAAGTGCCGAAGCCTCCCGCGCCATGCGCGAGCGTGGCACGATCACGTCGAAGCCGGCGTTGTCGGCGCGCGCACGCATCGCGGCGTCGACGTGCGAGTAGAAAGCAAGCGTGCCGACTCCGACGAGCGACCCCCGCTCCGATAGCGATTCGACCAGTGAGATACCACCGTAATCGTCGTCTGTGAGGTCGACAACCAAGACGCTCGCGCCGTTCAAGAGCCCCTCCACCACTTCGGAGTCGCCGATCAGCTCGACCGTATGACCGCCTGCGAGCAGATCGGCCTGCACACGTGAGCCGAACAGGAGGTCTGGGATGAAGGCGACAACTTGTGCCATCGAGCTATTTGCCCATGCCCAGGTCGGATGTGGCTATTGCGCCCGCAGGCGCGCGAACTCCTCGCGCACCGAGTGCGGACGGCCCCACATCTGCGTCACCTCGACACGCCCGGCACGCTGCTCGCGGACGGCCATCTCACCCTCGATGCCGGCTTCGTCGAGCAGTCGGAGCGTGCCATGCACCGTTGGTGCGGAGGCGGCGTGACCGAAGCGGTGGGCAACCAGCAGACGCCAGTGCCAGTCATGGTGGGAATAAGGCCGCGCATTGCAGGTAGCCAGGTAAACCGACGCGTCGATGTAGCGCGACTCGTCGGCGATGCGCAGGTCGAGCTCGAGATCGGTCCAATCATCGGGCAAAGAATTGACGATGCTCTGGAAAGTGTCCGCTAGGACCATCATCGAGAAGCCTAGCGGCCTGAGCGGCCATTCCGCACGTCCCTTTTCGGTAGATGGGGCGAGCGGCGCACGGCTATCCTCGAATGAATGGCGGCAACCGACACGACCACGCTTGTGAGGGAATATTCGACGTTGACAGAGCGGTGCGGAATCGTGGACCGCTCCGAGCGCGGCAAGCTCGCGCTTAGCGGCTCGGGCGCCGTCGAGTTCCTGGGCGGCCAGGTCACGAACGAGCTAGTCGGCCTGGGCGCAGGCGAGGGCTCTTATGCGGCGTTCTTGACGCACAAGGGCAAGATGCTCGGCGACCTGCGCATCCTTGCGATCGACGGCGTAGGTCAGGCTCGGCCTGCTGCCGGCGAGCCCCGCGCCGACGACAAGCCTATGGGGGAGCCAGACGAACTACTGCTCGATACCGAGCGAGGCGCCCTGCAGGCGTTGTTCGACATGATCCGCCGCTTCAAGGTCGGCTACGACGTCGAACTGCACAAGCGCACGCTCGAGTCCTCGCTGCTGTCGCTCATCGGGCCTGACACAGACGCGATCGCGGCAAAAGCGTTCGTGCTGGACGCGACGGCATTGCCGGCGCAGGAGCACAGCCATCTGCTCACCCACCTTGGGCAGACGCCCGTGCGCCTGATCCGCACCGACCTGGGGATCGACGCCCTGTTCGAGGCCGAGGCGCTTGGGATGGTGCGCGGCGCACTCGAAGCGATCGGCGCTGTCTCGGTGAGCGAGGCGGCGGCAGAGATCGTGCGTGTCGAGCATGGTCGACCTCGTTACGGGATCGACCTCGACGAGAGCACGATCCCACAGGAGGCGGCCCTCAACGAGCGGGCGGTGAGCTTCACCAAGGGTTGCTACGTCGGCCAGGAGACCGTGGCGCGCCTGTACTACAAGGGCAAGCCCAACCGTCACCTCCGTGGCCTGCGGCTGTCGGAGCCGAGCGAGCCAGGTACGCCTCTGGCGCTTGGTGAGAAGTCGGTCGGCAGCCTCGGCAGTTCCGTCTTCTCCCCCAGCTTCGGGCCGATCGGGCTGGCGCTCGTGCGTCGCGAGGCAGAGCCGGGCGCAACCGTCTCCGTGGGCGATCGGGGCGCAAGCGCAGTGGTGGTCGAGCTGCCGTTTGCATAGGCCGAGCTTGGGGCTCGCAGGTCACCACTGGAGCTTGCTAGCCGCAGCGGCGCTCATGCACGCCTCTCGAACCGGCCCCAGGTAGGATTGCTGGTCCCGTCCCCGACACGCGAGGTTCAGACGCACCGTGGCAATCGATCTTCAACGAGTTTCAAGCGTGGACGCCGAGCCTGGCGAGCTGCCGAGCACGATGGCCGCCTGGGTCATCCGCGAGGAGCGCCAGGGAGAACCCAAGGACGCTTTCCAGCTCGAGGAGATCGAGGTTCCTGAGCCTGGCGCGTTCGAGGTGATCGTGCGCGTGATGGCCGCCGGCGTGAACTACAACAACGTGTGGGCGGCGCTGGGCAAGCCGGTGTCGGTGATGAAGTACGGCGACCACCCTCAGTACGGCCACCACATCGGCGGCTCGGACGCCTCGGGCATCGTCTGGAAGGTCGGCGCAGGCGTCACGCGCTGGAAGCCGGGCGACGAGGTGGTAGTGCACTGCAACCAGGCCTCCTACGAGGACCCGGAGGTGCACGGTCTCGACCCGATGGCGGCGCCCTCGCAGAAGATCTGGGGCTATGAGACGACCTGGGGATCGTTCGCCCAGTTTACGAAGGTGCAGGCCCAGCAGCTGCTGCCAAAGCCGCAAGCGCTGAGCTGGTCGGAGTCGGCCTCTTATGGTCTCGTGTACTTCACCGCCTACCGCATGCTGATGACGCGTTGCAAGCTGCAGGCCGGCCAGAAGGTGCTGATCTGGGGCGCCGCGGGCGGCCTGGGTGTGTTCGCCACCCAACTTTGCGCCGCCGCCGGCGCGCACTGCGTGGGCGTGGTGTCCTCGGCTGAGAAGGGCGAGCTGGTGAAGCGCCTCGGTGCCGTGGACTACATCGACCGGGCCGAGTTCGCGGGGATGATGCGCAAGGGCGGCGAGACCCCCGAGGAGGACAAGGCTCGCTTCCTCGTCTCGCGCGAGTTCTCAAAGCGCGTGAAGCAGATTCTCGGCGACGCCCCCGACATTGTGTTCGAGCACGTCGGTCAGGCGACTTTCCCGACGTCGGTGTTCACGGTCAAGCCGTTCGGCAAGGTCGTGATCTGCGCGGGCACTACCGGCTTCAACCTGGACTTCGACGTGCGCTACCTGTGGATGAAGCAAAAGGAGATCCTCGGCTCGCACTTCGCCAATGCGTATGAGTGCATGAAGGCCAACGAGCTGATCGAGTCAGGTCAGATTCGCCCCGTGCTGTGGCGCACGCTCGGCTTCGAGGGCGTCGCCGAAGCACACCAGTTGATGCTCGAAAACAAGCACCTGGGCAAGATCTCGATCCTCGTCGGCGCGGAATCCGACAGCGAGGGCAAGACGGCCGACGGCCCGGGTGCGATACACGCCGAGGTTGGAGGTTGATATGGATGGCACGATAATCGTCCCTTGGTATGCGACAGGTTTTCGCGCGAACGGCTTCGAGGAGGTACTGGGCGAGGTCGCCGCTGTTGCGCTGCGCTATGGCGCCAGTTCCTATGCGGTGTATCGCTCAAAAGACGACCGCTACCGCTTCCAGCAATTCGCCCACTTCGCTAAGCACATCGACTGGGAACGCTATTGGGACGGCCCGGAGATGACCGACTTCAGGGTTCGCTATTCCGGCTGGTACCAGATCCCCGTGCTCTACGGCTGGTGGGACCGCACAGCGGCAGGCGGCATTGAGGAGGGCGAGCCGGTGGCGCCCATCGCTCCCAACGGCCTCCCAGGCGACGGCCCCAACGGGCATGCGGGCGATACGCCCAACGGGCTGCCAAGCGATGCCTCCACGCCCCATTACGTGTGAGCTTCACGCTCGCGAGCAGTGATTCCGTCGGAGTAATCTGACGGCCGGATGCGCGATAGCTCGCTGGGGCGCCTGATGCTGGCTGCCCGCCACCCTCCACTATGGGCGCGCTGGCTGCTCACGATCCTCACCTTTGCCGTACTGACCCTCGCTGCCGTGGTCTTCATCCACGCTCACAGCGAAGGCACTTCCGCACCGACGAAGTCCGAACGCGAAGCGGAAGTCGAAGCAAACCGTGAGGGCAACGTCGTCATCGAAGAAGACCAGGCACCGCACACCGCTCGGCTCGCCACCGGTGTGGCAACGCTCACAGCACTGGAACGCACGATCTCAAGCGACGCGCACGGCCGCATCCAGGCCGGAAACCTCACTGGGCCATTTCAGAGCGTACACTGCGAAGCGAAGGGCGCTGCCGGCGCCAACCGAGCGTTCCGCTGCACCGTCCGCGCCGCCGGCGTGAACTACCCCTATGTGGCGGTGCTGGGCGAGCACACACGACAGCTCACATGGTGCAAGCTGGACCCGCCCCCGGCCAGTGGCGCACCAGAAGTTCCCGTCAGCGCGCGCTGCAAGCTCTAACGTGGGCTGTCTCCGGGTGCTCCCGACAGTTGGGGGCTCGATAGGTCTTTGAGGGTTGGACGGGTTCCCCGGTCGGGGAACCCGTCCGCGCCTGTGCTCAGGCTGCCTCCTTCACCGCCAAGTGAAGAGAGAGGTTGAGCCTGATGACCAAGGATGACGTGCTGTTCGGCTACCGCCAGCAATTGTTCGCGGAGGCAGCGAGGACAAATGTGTCGGCGGCGTGCCGGACGTTCGGGGTGCACCGCTCCCACCTACTACGCCTGGAAGCGCCAGGTCGACCGGCACGGTCTTGAGATGCTGCGTCCTCGTGAGCGTCGGCGGCCGCAGATGCCAAACGCGTTCCCGAAGATGATCGAGGAGCGGATCGTCTCGTTCTCGATAGCTCACCCCGGTCTCGGTCCCAGGCGCGTCTCCTCAGAGCTGGCCCGTGAGAAGTGGGGTGGATCATCGTTTCCCCGAACGGTGTGTGGAAGGTTCTCTGCCGCCACGGGCTGAACACCAGGGCGAAGAGGTTGGGGTTGATTGCGGGCTACGCCGCTCCCTATGAGCCACCCAGAGATCCCGCTCCAGAACAGCACATTGACGTCTCACGGCCGGGTGAGCTGGTCGGGATCGACTGTTTCTACGTCGGCAGACTGAAGGGCACCGAGGGCGCGATCTGGCAGCTCACCGCGATCGACGTCGCATCCTCCTACGCCTGGGCGGAGCTCGTGATCTGCAAGCAGGGCAACCCCACCGCCCGACAGACCAGCCAGCTCGCCCAGCGTGTCGCCCGAGAGCTGAAGGCCGCTGGCTGGCGACTGGAGCGCTTCCTCTCGGACAACGGCAACGAGTTCAAGGGGGACTTCAACAAGACCACCAGCGCCCTAAAAACTCATCACACTCGGATTCACGCCGGCAGGCCACAAACCAACGGACACGTCGAGGCGCTGCACAAGACGATCCTCGACGAGTGCTGGCGCCCCGCGTTCGCTCGCTACCTCTACCCCCGCTACAGCAGCCTACGACGTGAGCTGGACACCTATCTGCGCTTCTACAACAACGACCGCGTTCACCACGGACGCCTCACACAAGACCGTATGGGTTGTGTCGACCGGTGTGAGCGGTAGTGATGGTCGGCACCCCGCGCATGAGTGTGCGGGGACTGGGCTGGAGGATGGCCCTCCGGCCGACACCCTGAGTCATGGGAGGTGCCGACATGCTGAACGATAGGACGGTCGTCGGGTTGGATGTGCACGGGACGGCGACGCAGGCCGCTGCGCTGGAACTCGCAACGGGCGAGCTGACGTTCCGGAGGGTCAACGGGCCGCCGAGCGAGACTATTGGGTATCTGCGGGGGCTCGGAGGGAGAGTGCTTGCGACGTATGAGGCTGGCCCGATGGGGTACGGGCTCGCGAGGGCAGCCGCCGAGCTGGGACTGGATGTTCGTGTCTGCGCCCCCGGTTCGATCCTGCGTCGCCCGCACGAGCGGATCAAGACCGACCGTCGCGACGCGGAGCGTTTGGCGCGGCTGTTGGCCGCCGGAGAGCTTTCCTTCGTGCGCGTACCCACCATTGAGGAAGAGAGCTACCGTGACCTCGCTCGTTGCCGAGAGGCAGCGCGTGGTGATCTGATGCGCGCCCGTCACCGTCTCGGGAAGCTCCTCTTGCGCCGCGACATACGTTTTCCCGGCCCGGGGAGCAACTGGACGCTCGCGCACTGGAAGTGGCTGAACCAACTGGAGTTCGATGACGCTCCCTCGCGTGCGGTGCTCGCCGATTATGTGACGGGTGTTCGTGCGCTCGAACAACGTCGCTGCGCGCTCGATGGCGCGATCGAAGAGACCTGGGGTGAGAGCCCATGGGCGACCACGATCGCTGCTCTGCGCTGCATGCGCGGTATCAACTCGACTACCGCGTTCGGTTTGTGCGCCGAGATCGGCGACTTCCACCGCTTCAAGCACCCCGCCACACTCGCTTCTTATCTCGGGATCGTTCCCAGCGAGCACTCCTCCGGCGAGCAGACCCGTCGCGGTCCGATCACCAAGGCCGGCTCCCCACACGCCCGCAGACTGCTCGTCGAGGCAGCACACCACTACCGTCACACCCCAGCGATCGGGACGGTCCTCAAGCGTCGCCAAGACGGCCAAGACCCCCGCGCGTGCGAGATCGCGTGGCGTGCCCAACGACGCCTGCACCACCAATACAAGCGGTTGCGCCTGGAGCGCGGTAAGCCCGCGAACATCGTCACGATCGCGCTCGCACGCGAGCTCGCCGCGTTCGCCTGGGAGGTCGGCCAACTCACCTGAACACCAACCCACAACACCACTCCCCGCCAGCAACGACGGTGCTGTCGGGGCGACACGGGAACCACCGGGACCTGGCCTGTCGCGGCTAGCGGGCCCGCGCTGCGTCCTCGGGCGACCAACACCACCAAGGTGCTGGCCGCGCCCGCCACAAGACTGCGCGCCCCGCGACGAATCGGCGGTCATGAGGTACCCAGCCCTCGCATATGAGGCTGAAACAGCACTCGACACGCCCAGACACCGCCCGTGACGCCCCGAGAACACCGCACGCCCCACACCCACACCCGCCAAAACGCGAGCAACCCCAACACGCCCACTTGACAAACCAACCCCCATATGAGGACGCATCCCCGCAGACATCGTCTACCCTGCCCGCAAGATGGAGGCAAGATGAGCCACACCTGTCGGCACATCTCGGAGGCTGCCCAACCTAACGCCCCTGAGCAGGCCGTGGACCAAGCGGAGCTAGGACGCAGTGAGCGAAATGTGCGCTAGCACATGTGCTGGCCGATTGGAGATCCCATCGATCTCCAATCGGTAGGACAACGCTCCGCGCTGCGTCCACGGCCTGCTCAGCACTGCTCCAGAGGCGCCATCGTCAAGCCGGCCCCCTTGAGCAGCTCCCAGTAGTGCTCAGCCGCCTCCTGGTGGCCGCCAAAGACGATCGCCTGGCCGGTTGTGTGGATGATGTTGGCGATCTCGTGGCCGCGCTCGATACTCACGCCGGGGATGAAGCGTGCGAGCGTACGGGCGACGTGCTCGAAGGTGTTGTGGTCGTCGTTGCGCACGATCACCCTCCAGGAGTCTCCATAACCGCTCCCGGGGAGGCGTGTGCGTGGCAGCTCGATCGTTTGGCTCATGGCCCTTCAGGATAAAGCCTGCCGCTCCCCCATACAATTGCGCTCATGAGCAGCGATCCATCTCCGCGCCTGCCCGAGCGTGACCGTCCCTGGATGATGCGCACCTACGCCGGGCATTCCACGGCGAAGGCTTCCAACGAGCTGTACCGGCGTAACATCGCCAAGGGACAGACGGGGCTGTCGGTGGCCTTCGATCTGCCGACGCAGACCGGCTATGACCCTGACGACGAGCTGGCGCGGGGAGAGGTGGGCAAGGTCGGCGTGCCCGTAGTCCATCGCGGCGACATGGCTGAACTGATAGACGGGATCCCGCTCGGTGAGATGAACACGTCGATGACGATCAACGCGACCGCGGCTTGGCTCTTGGCGCTGTACATCGTGGCGGCCGAAAATCAGGACCCACCCACCCCGCAGCGCAGCCTGCAGGGCACGACCCAGAACGACATCATCAAGGAGTTCCTAGCGCGCGGTACCTACGCCTTCCCGCCCGCTCCCTCGATGCGCTTGATCGCCGACATGATCGCCTATACGGTCGAGCACGTGCCGAAGTGGAACCCGATCAACATCTGCTCCTACCATCTGCAGGAGGCCGGAGCGACTCCGGTGCAGGAGATCGCCTACGCGATGAGCAACGCGATCGCCGTGCTCGACGCCGCACGGGAGCGCCTTGGCGACCGTGCTGATGAGCTGATGGCCGACGTGTTCGGGCGCATCTCCTTCTTTGTCAACGCCGGTGTGCGCTTCGTCGAGGAGCACGCCAAGTTGCGGGCAATGGGCATCCTCTGGGAAGAGCTTGGGCGCGAGCGCTACGGCGTACAGGACGAGCGTCACCTGCGCTTTCGCTATGGCGTACAGGTCAACTCACTCGGCTTGACCGAGGCCCAACCGGAGAACAACGTGCAGCGCATCGTGCTGGAGGCGCTCGCGGTGACGCTCGGCCGCGACGCGCGCGCTCGTGCGATCCAACTGCCCGCTTGGAATGAGGCGCTTGGCCTGCCGCGGCCCTGGGACCAGCAGTGGTCGCTGCGCATCCAGCAAGTGTTGGCCTACGAAACCGACATCCTCGAGTACCCCGACATCTTCGAGGGCTCGAAGGTGATGGACGGGCTCGTGGAGGAACTGTTGCAGGGCGCGCGCGAGGAGATGGCGATCGTCGCCGAGCACGGTGGCGCAGTTGAAGCCGTGCCGTACATGAAGGCGGCGCTCGTGGACTCCCATCGCGCACGTATTCAGCGGATCGAGTCGGGTGAGCAGGTGGTCATCGGCCAGAACAGGTTCACCGAGACAGAGGTCTCGCCGCTCACCGACGACGCCGAGGGCGGCATCCTCGTTGTGGACCCCGCGGTCGAGGCCGAACAGATCGAGTCAGTGCGCAGATGGCGCGACCAGCGCGACCAGCAAGCCGTGGACGCCGCGCTAGCTGAGCTTGCGCGAGTCGCCACCGCAGAGCTTGGCGCTGAGAATCTGATGGTGCCGACGATCGCCGCCGCGCGCGCTGGCGCGACCACGGGCGAGTGGGCGCACACGCTGCGCGAGGTGTTCGGCAGCTACCGCGCACCCACGGGCGTCGGTGAGGCAAGCGCAGCGCCGGCCGACAATGAGCTTTCACAGCTGCGCGAAGAAGTCGCCGGCCTAGCCGAGAAGCTCGGACGGCGCCCGAAGATCCTTGTCGGTAAGCCCGGCCTCGACGGTCATTCAAACGGTGCTGAGCAGATCGCCGTACGTGCGCGCGACGCCGGGATGGACGTGGTCTATGAAGGCATCCGCCTGACCCCAGCGCAGATCGCGGCCTCGGCGCTGCAGGAGGGGGTGCACGTGATCGGCCTGTCGATCCTCTCCGGCTCGCACAGAGAGCTGATCCCGGCAGTGATCGACGCTCTGCACGATGTAGAAGTGGACGTACCCGTCGTCGTTGGCGGGATCATTCCTGAGCAGGACGTGGCGCAGCTCAAGCAAGCCGGCGTGGCGGCCGTCTACACCCCGAAGGACTTCGACATCTCGCGCATCATGCACGACATCGTTGGGATTGTGGGGGCCGAGACGAACGGACACGGCCCCTCCGCCAACGGCTCCGCGTGAGCGACGGCACGCCCACTGGATCGGGCGAGCACCCCACCTCCATCGAGAACGAAGACCATCCGCACGAAGACTCGGTAGGAGCCGCCCTCGGCAGGCGCCTGCGCGAACGCGACCTGAGCGCGGCGCCGGCCACGCTGAATCTGCTGGAGAGCAACGCACCAGCCGACCGTGAGCAGGCAGCCGAGCTGCTGCGCGAGATCTCTCCGGCCGCGCTCGGCGGCGAGGCCCCGGGACATATCGTCGGCGTGACCGGTCCCCCGGGCGCCGGCAAGTCGACGCTGCTCTCGGCGCTGTTGCACGCATGGCGCAAGCCCGAGCACGGCGAGAGCAGGACCGTCGCCATGCTCGCGGTCGATCCCAGCTCGAAGCGCTCCGGCGGCTCGCTGCTCGGCGACCGCGCACGCATCGACTTCGATCCTGCCGACAGAGGCGTGCTGATCCGATCGACCGCCGCCGGCGAGCGGCTCGGCGGCCTCGCGCCCGCAACGCGTGTGGCGGCGCAAGCGTTGGCAGCCGCCTTTGACGTGGTCGTGATCGAGACAGTCGGTGTGGGGCAGGCCGAGACTGAGGTTGCGGACCTCGCCGACACCATTGTGGTGGTCGTCCAGCCCGGCAGCGGCGACGTACTGCAGTTCTTGAAGTCCGGGATCATGGAGACTCCAGACGTGCTCGTCGTCACCAAGGCCGACCTCGGCCAGATCGCGCTTGCCAGCAGGCGTGATTTGAGCGCGGCGCTGCGCTCGCTCGGCACCAAGGCGACGCGTGTGCTGGCCGTCTCCTCCCTGCCTCCGCCCCAGGGGATCGACGAGCTGGTGAGCGTCTTGGAGGAGCAGCGCACGAGCACCGACATCGACGCCAGACGCCTGCGCGCACGACGCTCCGGGGCGTTGCTGGATTTTGCCGCTGAGCACGGCGAGCGTGGGCTGCGGGCTCTAGGTGGGCGTCACGCAGCTGAGCGGTTGCTCGAGCGCCAGGACGTGGAACTCGACGCGCAGGCACTCGTTCGCGCGCTTGAGGCAGAGGTGACAGAGACATGAGACCGATCGCGCGCGACCTGGCGACGATGTTCGGCGCATTTGTTCTCGCCAGCGCTCTCGCCGGAGCACTCGGCGCGATCAACCTCGGCACGGCGTTTGCCTTCGGCCAGATCGCGTTCGCGATAGCTACGGTCTACATCATGCTCAAGCGCTAGACGCCCGTCGATGGCGCCACCAGGATGGAGATCGCCCCTAGCCGCGATCAAGATCGCGCTCTCCACAGGGCAAGAGCTTGTGTGGTTATGTTTTATTTTTGCACAATTCACTATAGTTACTACAAATCGTAGTCACTATAGTAGTGTGTCAAAAGGAGCACAACCCCATCCAGCTCATTATCTTGCTACGCGATCTAGGCTCTGATGTCAGATGATCGTCTTGCTCGGATTCGCGTTTCTCGCTGGCGCCGGTACGGCTCTGTCGCCGTGCGTGCTGCCAGTACTGCCGGCGCTGCTCGCCTCGGGCGGCGTGGGTGGCCGGCGCCGTCCGCTCGGCGTGGTGATTGGCTTGACTGTGACGTTTACGGTCGTGATCGTCGGCGTGGCCAACGTGGTTGACGGGGTCGGGCTCGGCTCGGATCCGCTGCGCGACATCGCCGTTGCGGTGTTGCTTGCATCCGGCCTGGCGCTGATCGTGCCCGGCCTGGCCGACCGCCTGGAGGCGCGCATGTCGCGAATCGCGGCGCTCGGTCCACGCACGCGCGGCGACGGCTTCCGCTCGGGGCTGCTGGTGGGTGGCGCGCTCGGCTTCGTATACACGCCGTGCGCAGGGCCGATCCTCGCCGCCGTCATCTCGGTCAGCGCCGCGAGCGGACGTACTGTCGCGGTCGCGATCGCCTACTCGGTTGGCAGCGCGGTGGTGCTGTTCGCGTTGACGCTCGGCGGGCGCAAATTGTTCGACCGCGTGCGCGCCGCCGGCCGCGGGCCGGCGCTGCAACGCACGCTCGGCATCGTGATGATCGTGACAGCGCTGGCGATCGTCGTCGGTGTGGACGTGGACTTCGACCAGTACGTCGCCGAACACATCCCCAACGTGAATCTGACTGCCGGCCTTGAAAAAACTAAGGCCGTCGAAAGCCGCCTGCCCCAAGTCACCGGACACACCGCGAAGTTCGTGTCAGGCTCGAAAACGACCACCGCGCCTCGTAACGCGAGCCAGGCGACGCTGCTCGCGGACGCGGCCAAGCTGAAGAACCTCGGGCCTGCACCAGAATTCGCCGACACCGAGGACTGGTTCAACACCGGTGTGGGTGGGCAGTCAAACACGCCGCTCACGCTCAAAGGGCTGCGCGGGAAAGTTGTGTTGATCGACTTCTGGACCTACACCTGCATCAACTGCATCCGCACGCTGCCCTATCTGAAGGCTTGGGATGCTGCCTATCGCAAGGACGGCCTGACGGTTGTCGGCGTAGAGACACCGGAGTTCGCCTTCGAGCACGAGGCCTCCAACGTCAAGAACGCGATCGAACAGTTTGGCCTGCGCTATCCCGTGGTGCAGGACAACGAAATGGGGACTTGGAACGCCTACGGCAACGAGTATTGGCCGGCGGACTACCTGATCGACTCCAAAGGCGACGTGCGTTACGCCACAGCAGGCGAGGGCGACTACTCGCAGACCGAAACCGCGATCCGCTCGTTGCTGGCCGAAGCGGGAGCGAGCGTCGGCGGGATGGCGCACCCGACCGATGTCGTGGTGCCGAGCGAAGTGGCCACACCCGAGACGTATTTGGGCACCAACCGTGCGCAAGGCTGGCGCAACGGGCCACAGTCCGGCCTGCACGACTACGGCACCAGCGTACCCGACGATCTGGCGCTCAACGAATTCGACTACAGCGGCACATGGAATATCGCCGCCCAGCCGGCAACGGCTGTTTCGAGCGCTGGGATCGACATGGAGTTCGAGGCCAAGAACGTGTATCTGGTGCTCAGCTCCAAAGGTGAAAAGCCACGCCCGGTGCAGGTGCTGCTCGACGGCAAGCCGATTCCCAACAAGTACGCCGGAGCCGATGTGCATGACGGCGCGCTGACGGTGCGAAATGAGCGGCTGTACTCGCTCGTTTCGCTACCGCGCGATCAACAGCACCGCCTGTCGCTGCGCCTCGCCCCGGGCGTCTCCGGCTACGCATTCACGTTCGGCTAGACGACGTCCCAGTCGCCCGTAGATCCAGGCTTTCATCGCTCGTTTCGAGTCATCCGACAAGCTCCCAGGGGCACTCCTCGCGCATAGGCATACAATGATCCGCATGGAGGGAGGATCAGCACCCGAGACCACCGCAAGAGCTTGGCTACGGTGCTACCGCTGCTGGTCGCAGAACCTCGAGGTGCAGGTGCACTACGAGGGCATCCACAAGATTGACCCGGAAACCGGAGAGCGCTCAGAAGTCGTCGACGAGCTACAGGAGGCCGTGGTGCAGTGCTTGGACTGCATGCACGACCAGCCACACCTCGGCTTCTCTGGCGGGCGCGTGGAGCCGATCGAGGACCGCTGGGAACGGATGATCGCCGGCACGCCTTGGGTTGCCTCATGCACGGTGACCGTCGAGGCCGACGACGTGGAGATCTGCTCCGGGCCCGAGGCCGGCGACGCCCTCTCCTATGCGGCCTTCGGCGAGTATGGGGTGCGGGAGTTCTTTACACACGTGCGCTTCCACAAGCACGAGGAGGACCAGATTGTCGTGCACCTACTCGTTGAGCTGTACGCGCGCTCGCTGGAGGAGGCAACCGAGGTGCTCGAATCGGCCGCCAGGGGCTTGCTGACGATCACGTCGTTGGCCGAGGAGTCACGCCCGCCGGCATCGTCAGGGAGCAGCGAACCCCACGAACACGATTAGCGACCCGCTGAGCGGCGCGATGCTGCGTCTTCGCTCGCTTATGTGCTTAGCTCGCTGCATCCTTGCCTCGCTTGCTCAGCGGCTCGCTAATGGCGGCCTGTCCAAGCACGTCATCATCTGACCGGTGGGAGTGCTCGCGGCGAAGATACTGCTCGCGCCGACGTTCGTGATCGCAGCTTCGCTTGCGGCGAGACGTTATGGCGCTCGGATCGGCGGGCTGGTGGGTGGACTGCCGGTCGTCGCAGGCCCGATCCTGCTCGTGTTCGCGCTCGATCACGGGGCCGCGTTTGCTGCCGGCGCCGCGGCCGGCACGCTGCTTGGGCTTGTGTCGCTGCTCGCCTTCATCTTGGTGTATGCACATCTGGCCAGTCGCATGCGCTGGGTTGGGAGTCTTTTTTTGGGATGGGGTGCGTTCTTCTTGATGACAGCGGCACTGAGTACCACGACAGTGAGCGCCGGTCCGGCACTTGCGGTGGTGCTCCTGGCGATCGGAGTGACGCTCCTGGTCCTCCCTCGGGCGCAGCGCGGCGAGCAGACCGCCGTCGAGCTGCCGGCTTGGGATCTACCTCTGCGCGCGCTCAGCGCGGTCGCGCTCGTGCTTGCGTTGACGGCGGTCGCGGGTCAGCTGGGAGCGAAATTGAGCGGCCTGCTGGCGCCGTTTCCCGTGATCGCGAGCGTGCTCGCGGTGTTCACGCATGCTCAGTACGGCGAGCAGGACCTGCTGCGAATCATGCGCGGATTCGTGCTTGGCTTGGTCGCCTACGCCCTGTTTTGCTTCGTGCTGGCGGTGTCGCTCGAAGCCCTCGGGATCGCCGAGGGCTTCCTGCTTGCGACGCTCGCGGCGCTGGCGACGCAGGCGGTGGCTTTGACCGTCAATTGGCGCCAGCGCGAGCCGGCGGTCGAGCCGCTCTAGAACCGGCCAGCTGACGCGGGCGGTGCCGCACCTTGCTTCACCGGCGCGCGCCAGGCTCAGCCCAGCGCCCGCATCGAAACGTGGTTAGGCGGCGGAGAGCCGCTGCTCGAGCGCCAGCAGCTGCTCCTGCAGCTCTTTGGGCAGGCGGTCGAACTTGCCGAGGTGCTCATGGAAATGAGGCAGCTGTGCCTTCCATTCGGCGACGTCGACGCGCAACAGCTCGGCGACGTCCTCGTCTGAGACATCGACACCGCGAGTGTCGAGACCCTCGGGGCCGACGGGCGGCATGTGGCCGATTGGCGTCTCCAAAGCCGCGCCGTGACCCGCGCAGCGCGCAAAGACCCAGGACAGCACGCGTGAGTTCTCGCCGTAGCCAGGCCACAGGAATTTGCCCTCGGCATCCTTGCGAAACCAGTTGACGTAGAAGATCTTCGGCAGCTTCGCCGCATCGGCTTCACGCCCAATCTTCAGCCAGTGTGCGAAGTAGTCGGCCATGTTGTAGCCGCAGAAAGGCAGCATCGCGAACGGATCGAAGCGCAGCTCGCCGACCGTGCCAGCGGCGGCAGCGGTCTTCTCTGAGCCCATCGTCGCGCCGAGGAAGACGCCGTGCTCCCAGTCGAATGCCTCGGCCACCAGCGGCACGACCGTCGAGCGGCGGCCGCCGAACAGGATCGCCGAGATCGGGACGCCCGTTGTGTCCTCCCACTCCGGGGCGATCGCCGGGTCCTGCGCGGCCGCGACGGTGAAGCGAGCGTTGGGGTGTGCGGCCGGCGTCTCCGAGGCGGGCGTCCAGTCTTTGCCGCGCCAATCGACTAGGTGTGCGGGCGACTCGTCGGTCAGCCCCTCCCACCACACGTCGCCATCGTCGGTCAGCGCGCAGTTGGTGAAGATCGTGTTCGACTCGATCGTCTTGATCGCGTTCGGATTGGTGTGCTCGCCGGTGCCAGGCGCCACGCCGAAGAAGCCCGCCTCGGGGTTGATGGCGTACAGGCGACCGTCCTCGCCGAACTTCATCCAGGCGATGTCGTCGCCGATCGTCTCGACCTCCCAGCCCTCCAGGGTGGGTATCAGCATCGCCAGGTTGGTCTTGCCACACGCGGAAGGAAATGCCGCCGCGATGTACTTGACGTCCTTCTCGGGCGAGGTCAGCTTGAGGATCAGCATGTGCTCGGCCATCCAGCCCTCGTCGCGCGCCATCACCGATGCGATGCGCAGCGCGAAGCACTTCTTGCCGAGCAGCGCGTTGCCACCATAGCCGGAGCCGTAGGAGGTGATCTCGCGAGTGGCGGGAAAGTGGACGATGTACTTGTTATCGGCGTTGCACGGCCAGGACACGTCCTCTGCGCCATCCTCGAGCGGCATCCCGACCGAGTGCAAGCAGGGGATGAAATCGCCTTCCTCGCCGAGCGCGTCGAGCGCGGCCGAGCCCATCCTGGTCATGATTCGCATCGAGACAGCCACGTAGGGCGAGTCGGTCAGCTGTACGCCAATCTGGCTCTTGTCAGAGCCGATCGGGCCCATCGAGAACGGCACCACGTACATCGTGCGGCCGTGCATACAGCCGGCGAACAGCTCTTTGAGCGCCTCCTTCATCTCCTCGGGATCGCGCCAGTTGTTGGTCGGACCCGCTTCCTCCTCGGTAGGCGAGCAGATGAAGGTGCGATCTTCGACGCGGGCGACGTCACCGGGGTCTGAGAGACCGAGATAGGAGTTGGGACGCTTGGCGTCGGAGAGGCGCTTGAAGGTGCCTGCGTCGACCAGGATCTGGCAGAGACGGTCGTACTCCACAGCGGAGCCGTCACACCAGTAAATGGCCTCGGGCTCGGTGAGCGCGGCGATCTCCTCGACCCACGTCAGCAGACGCTCGTGGTTGGTGTTTGGGGCGGCTGTGGCGGTGGTCTCCATGACGTGCGAGTGGCTCCTCGGTGTCGCGTTGGCTGCGCCCGATAGCGCAACCGCGCCTGAATGGCGCCTGGGAACGGAAAAACGCCCGTGAGGGGCGCGTACTTGCAGACTATCGCACCGTGCCGAGACGTTTCGTCCAAAACCATCGCGGTTTGCGAACTACCTGGACGACAAACTCCCGCCCCGGATAACGGCCCTCGACTCCCCTCCGAGCCGCCATCCCAGTCCCGATACGTTGGCTCGCGGCCTTCCAGGCAGAACTGCCAGATGCCCGCGACGCCTACTCGACGTTGCCCTCGGCGGCCGAGCCGGGGTGGGTGGGACCTGGATTACGACGAGGGACCAAGACAAGCCGCTTGAACTCGGCCACGAGCACTCCATCTTGGTTGTAGACGCGTGTATGCACCTTGACCGTGCCGCGGTCGGGCTTTGACTTGGACTCGCGCTTCTCCAGCACCTCGGACTCGCAGAACAGCGTGTCGCCATGGAAGACGGGCGCGGGGTGCTTGAGCTCTTCGGTCGCGAGGTTCGCTATCGCCTTGCCGGAGACATCTGAGACGGACATGCCGAGCGCGAGCGAGTAGACCAGCGGACCGACGACGACATTGCGTTTTTGCTGTGATTTTGCGGCGTAGACATCGTTCAGGTGCAAGGGGTGGTGGTTCATCGTGATCAGACAGAAGAGGTGGTCGTCTGACTCGGTGACGGTCTTGGCGGGCCAGTGCTTGTAGGTCGCGCCGACCTCGAACTCCTCCAGGTAGCGGCCGTAAGGGTGGGCGCCGGACGCCTCGCGCGCGGCCTGCTCGGTCTCGACGGGGTGGGTATCGCTCATGGGTGGGGGGTGTCTCCTGTGGTGTGCATGGTGGGCATTGAAGCGAGGGGAACTCTATTGAGCAGCGTAGGCGGACGGCTGCCCAGAGCACAGTTGAGCAGCCGTCGCGTCGCTGAGGCGATAGCGTTCAGATGACCGAGAGCGATCAAAGCGGACGCCGCGGCCAGCGGGCAGGCGGACCACGAAATCAGGAGAACAGACTTGCGCAACCCCAGAGCCTTCGACAAGCCCCTTGCGATCGGCGCGCCCGAGCCGGCGCGCGAGATTCCCTTCAAGCCGTCGCGGATGATCCATTTCCTCGACCTATCCAACGAGAAAATGGTCGAAAAGGTGCCTGCTATCGCGCCGACCGTCGACATCTTGCTCGGCAACTTGGAGGACGCGGTGTCGGTGGACCGCAAGGAGGCCGCGCGCGCCGGCCTGATCAAGGTGGGGCGCGAGATGGACATGGGCGAGACGGCCCTGTGGACGCGCGTCAATTCGCTCGAGTCGCCGTGGGTGCTCGACGATCTGACCGAAATCGTAGGCGCGATCGGGGACAAGATCGAGGTGATTATGGTCCCCAAGGTCGAGGGGCCTTGGGACATCCACTACGTGGACCGACTGCTGGCCCAGCTGGAGGCAAAGGCAGGGATCGAGAAGCCGATCCTCGTGCATGCGATCCTGGAGACGGCATTGGGCGTGGCCAACCTCGAGGAGATCGCGGCCGCCTCGCCGCGCATCCAAGGGATGAGCTTCGGCCCCGCCGACTTGGCGGCCTCGCGGCGCATGAAGACCACGCGCGTGGGCGGCGGCCACCCTGGCTACCGCACGATCGCCGATCCCGACGCCGAGAATCCTGAGCTGCCACGCCCGAGCTATCAGCAAGACCCATGGCACTACTCGATCGCGCGCATGGTGGACGCATGCACGGCCGTCGGCGCCCTCCCCTTCTACGGTCCCTACGGCGACATCAAGGACGAGCTCGGCTGTGAAACGCAGTTCCGTGCCGCCTTCCTGCTCGGCTGCGTCGGCGCTTGGTCACTGCACCCAGTGCAGATCGGGATCGCCAAGAAGGTCTTCTCCCCCGATCCCGAGGAGGTCATCTTCGCCAAGAAGGTGATCGAGGCGATCCCCGACGGGCGCGGCGTGCACATGATCGACGGCAAGATGCAGGACGACGCCACTTGGAAGCAGTGTCAGGTGATGGTCAAACTGGCCGAGATGCTTGCGCGCAAGGACCCGGAGCTGGCGGAGGCTTACGGGTTCGTGCCGGCGGCGGCGTAGCGGCCTGGAGCCGTGTCCCGCTGCGGTGTAGCCGTCAGAGCGGTGCTCAGGACACCCGTACATACGTCTAGATAGGCGCTTATCCGCCGCTATACCGCTGCTAGACTCCCGCCCGCCTTGAGCGTCCGCCGTCATCGGCGGGTGTCCACCAACAGAAGGGGACGGCATGTTTCGCAACTCACTCCTAAGCGGGACCATGCCGCAGGCGACTGCCCGCCGGCTTGCGGCTGGACTGCTGGGTATCTCCTTTGCGGTGCTACTCCCGGCGACAGCACAGGCCACCAACCTGTTCACGCTTGACTCGCATGCCAAAACGAGCGGTCCGATCGTCACCGAAGCAAGCGGCACCGGCTATGTAGCTTGGGATCACCCTGCCCCCAGCGTCTCTGAACCGGAAGTCGTGCTGTTCTGCAAGATCCCACGTGGCGGGACGTGCACCGCTCCGATCACCCTCCCGCTACCAGCCGGACCGAACGAAGAAATCGTTCAGCCTTTCGTCGTCCTCGGGAAGACGCCGGGCGTCGTCTACGTCGTTGGGCCTCGCTACATAAAAGAGGAATACACGGTCATCTGGACCTCGATCGACAGTGGCAATACATTCTCCGCCCCGAAGCAGATCCCGGGAGGCTCTCCGGGCACGACCGGCATCGGTGACGTTCTGCTCGACCCGAACACGCCTGCCGGCGCCGGCCCGACCGAAGACTATTTCGGGATGGCCGGCAATAACAAAGGCCTCGCATTCGGCTTCACCGCCAACGAGATCGTCTCGGGATCGACCTCCTTCAACTTCGAAAGCCTCGGCGAAGTCAGCGTGGCCAGCTCCACGCTTGGATACGTCACCGGCACAATCGAAGACGAATTCACCAAAGAGCAGATCCATCCTGAGATCGAGGCCTACTATAACGAGTCATCCCCCGACGAAATATTCTTCTACCGCTACTACGCTCGAGAAAGGCAATGTCGACGGCGAAGAAAAGGGATGGGAAGGGCCTAACAAGGTCAGCGACGGGTACGTACCGCGTTTGGCGAGCGGCCCGAAGGGGTTGTTCATGCTCTCCACCGATATCGCCCCTGGAGAATCGCTTGAAGCTCAGCCCTCGGCGATTGACGTACGCAAGTTCAACGAAACGACCCACACCTTCGGCGAACCGGTACAGATCGCGAAGATCCCCACGAGCGCTGGCACCCTGTTCAACTCGGGCGACATCTACGAGAACCCCGAAACCGGCGCGCTCTATGTGGCTCAGCCGGTCATCAACGGCGCTGGGGAATATGTGATGCGTCTGTGGGAATCCACCAACGGGGGCGAAGACTTCACCGGCGAACGCGACATCGCGACGATCGGCTTTGGCTACTCGGAAATTCCCCGTCTTGCGGTGGCCGCCGATGGTCAGGGCTGGCTCACGTTCAACGACTACCAGGGCATGGAGGTCGCCGACCTCAACGCGTTGCCCGCGCACATTCCACCACCTGCGCCACCGGCACCACCTGCACCGCCGGCACCCGCCGTGTCTTCGCTCACGATCCCCAACCAGACCGACCAGGTCAACGGCAAAGGCGATCTTTCCGTCGTCGTCGATTGCTCGAGCGTGAAGTGCACGGGCGATCTCGAGCTGCTCGCAAAGTTCAAGAAGACCACGGGCAAAGGCAAAAAAAAGAAAACAAAGATCGTGGTCCAGACGATCGGCACCGCCTCGTTCAACTCGCTTGCCCTCGGCGTCGACACGGTCTCGATAAAACTCAACAACCACGGCAAGAGCCTGCTCGCGATCGGCGGCTACAAACTGAGCAGCACCGCCAGCGCCAGCTACCTCTCCGGCGGGGTCTTCAAGACCGCGACGGGCACCGTGAAGCTCAAAGGCCACAAGCCGTCGAAAAAAGGTGTGCTCAAAAAGATCTAAGTGTAGAAAGCCGCAGGCTCATCTCAGAAGTAAGGCACGGTTCAGGTTCAGAGCACATATGGGAGATAGCCCGAGAGTGACCGATGTCGTCGATCGTAAACATCGACAGATAGTGGCCGCGCGCGACGCCGAGATCCTCGCCCGCACAGGTCAAGATCAAGAGCTGGCGGGACTGGCCGAGCATGCCATTCGCACAATGCTCGACAGTCAGGAACAAGCACTCGACAACGCGACTCAGCCCACGCCGGACCTCGACTGACTGCTGTACGAGGTCTACCGCTTTTTAGGTCTACCGCTTTTTGCCGTGCTTGGCCGGCTTCGGCTGCACGATCGGGATCGTGGCGGTGTGCTTGACCGGGACCAGTCCCGGCTCGGTGATGATCGTCGTCACGTGGGCGCTCAGATGATGGTCCTTGCGCAGCAGCGCCACGCCCTTGCTGCTTAGCGTTACCACCACTTTGGCGCTGTGCCCGGGCGTCACGACAATCCTCCCGTGACCGATCGTGACGATCTTGGGCTTGGGAGCCTTGTGTTTGCTGCTCGCCTCGCCCGCGGGCATCTCCTCGCTGATCGTGACCGTGACTTCGGCGGTGCAGTCCTGACCGCCGGCTGGGCAGTTGACCGTTTCGCCGGTTTCAACCTTTACCGTTGAGCCCGACTGCTTGGTGGTCGCTTTGCCTTCGGCTTTGTCGGACGGCTTGTCGTCGTCTTCTTTGTCTTCGTCATCGCCCCCGCCTTTGCTCGAGCTGGAGGATTTGCTGGAGCTTGAGCTAGAGGAGTTGGATGTCAAAGTCGTAGGCGGACTTATAGGAGGTACGAAACCCCCTCCTTCAGGTTCGAGCTTTCTTTCTTCTTCCACGAATTCTCCACCACTGGCCGCGCCGAACAAGTCCTTGTTGAGCCCAATGCCATTCGTACCCGCCCCGCCGTTAGCACCGGACGCCGGGCCTGGATGGCCTTCCTCGCCGGGATCCTGTACCGCCAACACCGGCGCTGCCGCCTTCGCCCGCTTCGCCGCCCTTGCCCGCGCAGGGAGAAGCTTCTTCGCACGAGCCAGCGGCGCCCAGGGTCGCTTCGACTGCGTTCTGGTAGACCGTATTGAGGCCGATTAGCGTGATGGTGTCGGTGCTGTAGACGGCGCCGCCCTCGGCGCTGCCGCCGTTGCCGCCCGCGCCGCCGGCCGCTCCCGAGCCTCCATCGCCACCGCTGGCGTTGGTGGGGTTTGGCTTTGACTGGGGCGCTTCATTTTCGCATACGGTGAACCCGAAGGCGAGTCCACCGCCGCCGCCTTTGCCGCCTTTGCCGCCTTCGCCCCCCTGTCCGGATTCGCCCCCTTTGGCGGTGTCGCCATTGAAGACCGAGCCTTCGATGCTCAGTTTGCCTCCGGCGTTGTAGATCGCGCCGCCGAGACCGCTCGCGCCGCTGCCGGCGGCGGCGCCTGGCTGACCGATGCCGCCTGAGTTGCCGTCGCCGCCTTCCTTGCCGAAGCCGCCGTCGCCGCCATTGCCTCCCGAGCCACCCACGCCACCGTTGCCGCCGTAGCCCCCCTCGGCCAGGTCGCTTTCAAAGCTGGTGCGCTGAACGGTAAGCGTTCCCGTGTTGTAGATGCCGCCACCCTGAGCTTCGCCGCCGTTGCCCGCCGGGGTGCTGGCGCCACCGTCGCCTCCGCGCCCTCCTTCGCCGCCGCTGCCCGGGTTATTCAGGTATGGAGTGGGTGTTCCTTTTGATTTCGCGCACTCGGCTTTTACGCCTTTGCCGCCGGCCCCCCCTTTGCCACCTGCGCCCCCGTTACCACCGGTCCCGCCGTTACCGCCGGCCCCTCCCGTCAGAAGGTCTCCTTGGAAATAGTCGCCGGTGAGCGTGACGTTGCCCGCGTTGCTTATCGCCCCACCCTGGACCTCCGGTGCATTGGCCGAGGCGCTCGCGATGAACCCGCCGCTGCCACCCGCGGTGCCGGCACCGCCATCTCCACTGACTTCTTCTTCAAGATGATCTGCGCCTTCTTCGCCTTCCGTGCCCAGCTTTTTGAAGGACGATTCCGTTTCTTCTTCCAGAGCTTCTTCGCCCGATTCGCCGGCTTCGCTCTTTTCGCCGGTGAGCTTGGCCTTGCCGGCGGATACGCCGCTGGGACCCCTGGTCGTTGCGCTCAGGACGATGCCTTGGAGGGTCAACGAGCCGCCTTTGGCGACGGTGAACAGCCGCGAGTGGCTGTTGGTTTCGTTCTCAAAGGTCGGCAGGGTGCCCGCTTGGGCGATGAGGGTGACGCTCTTCTCGGAGGGGACTTTGAATCCTTCGGCCAGCTTGCTAGACGAGAGTTCCTTGGGCTTGGGAACGGGGATATAGGGGTGTTCGAAGCATTCGAGGACGTAAGTGCCGCCCTTTTCGACCGCCTTTTCGATCGCTTCGGTCGTCTTCTTCGGTTCCGACCCGCATTTGATTGCGGTCGATTCTTCGGCGCCGGCCGAGCTGACCGACGACGCGCCCACACCAAGAAGCGCGAGCGATATCGCCCCAGTTGCCCACAACCGCCACATGCGTCTCAGCACGCGCGGGATCGTACTTGACCGATGCGGACCCCTCCCAACTCCGTCTCACGGACGGTCCCGCCGCAACACTGCTATTGTTAACCATATGGCTAACAATGCCCTGCTAGACCGCACCTTCGTCGCCTGCTCGCACCCAATCCGTCGCGGCATCCTCGAGCGCCTCGCCGGCGGGGAGATGACCGTGGGCGAGGCGACCGGCGACTTCGGCGTGTCCAAGCCCGCGATCAGCAAGCACCTGAAGCTGCTGGAGGAGGCTGGTGCGATTACGCGTGTGATCGACGGGCGCACGCACCGCCTGCGGCTGCGCGAGCAGCCGCTGGACGAGGCGTACGCGTGGATGACAAATCAGCGCGAGCTATGGGAACGCAAGCTCGACACAGTCGATCAGTACCTGCGCGAGCAGAGAGTGCGCCAACAGCCCCCGCAGGGAACGCCACAGCAAGAGAACAAACCAGCGAAGGAGTCGAAATGACCGAGATAACCAAGCCGAACGAGACCAGTCTGCGTTTGCAGCGCACATACGACGCCCCCGCCGAGGATGTGTTCGACGCATGGACCAACCCCGAGGTGCTGCGACGCTGGTGGAAGGCGAACCCCGCATGGATCACGCCTGTCGCCGAGGTCGATCTGCGCGTCGGCGGGCGCTATCGCATCTCGATGGAAGACCCCGAGAGCGGCAAAAAATACACCGCGGGAGGCGAGTACAGCGAGGTGAGTCGCCCCAATCGGCTCGTCTACAGCTGGCAGTGGGAGCAGGAAGATGGCGAGCTCGGCCACCTGAGCACCGTGGCGGTCGACTTTCGCGGCGAGGGAGAGCAAACGACGGTCGTGCTCGAACACACGAGCTTCGAGTCACTGGAGTCTCGCGACTCGCACGGACACGGCTGGGAAGGCGTGCTCGAAGCATTCCAGACGCATCTCAACGAGCGCGCCGCACAGACGTCCTGACAGACCCTCGCAATGCCGGTCGGGACCCGATAAGGCACTTCCGATGGGTAGCGCGGACAAACACACACAAACAACCAACAGAAGGAGCAAGAAGATGGCGAACTACCTACTGGCATACGCGGGTGGCGGCATGGCGGCGACAGAGGCCGAGCGCGAACAGGCGATGGCGGCCTGGGGGCAGTGGTTTGGCAAGCTCGGATCGGCAGTGGTCGCGCCCGGTAACCCGGTCGGCGCATCCACGTCCGTGAGCGCTTCGGGTAGCAACGGCGCTGCGGGGTCCGGCCTGACTGGCTACTCGGTCATCGCCGCCGACAGCCTCGACGCGGCGGCAAGCCTCGTCAGCGACTGCCCGATCATCGCCGCGGGTGGCAAGGTGGACGTGTACGAGACGATCGAGGTCATGTAGTCGGCCGTGGTGGTCGCCCTTTCGCCCACGGCTGGGGCGACCACCACGCGCGCATCGTCTCCGCCGTCCCGATAGGGTTCCGACGCCCCGTCCCCAAGCAACCAAGGACGCGATGAGATTCTTCGAGTTTGAGGCGCGCGAGGTAGTCAAGCGCGCCGGTATACCGGTAACCGACTACGGCTTCACCACCGATCCCGCCGAGGCGCGGCAGATCGCCGAGCGCATCGGCGGTCCCACAGTCATCAAGTCCCAAGTGCTCACCGGCGGGCGCATGAAGGCCGGCGGCGTGAAGTTCGCCGACACGCCCGAGCAGGCCGAGGAGTACGCCCGCGACATCCTGGCCCTTGAGATCAACGGCCACATGCCGCGCGGCGTGCTGGTCGACCCAAAGGCAGAGGTCGCCCAGGAGTACTACGCGGGCGTTGTATGGGACGGCATCCGCAAGCAGCCTGTGATGATCTTCTCGCCCGTCGGCGGGATCGACATCGAGCAGGTCGCCGAGGAGCAACCCGACAAGGTCGGTCGCCGCCACTTCTCGAACATCCTGCCTTTTGGGGACTTCGAGGCCAAGGAGGTGATCGCCTCCACTGGCGTGACCGGCTCGGCGCTCAACAAGCTCGTGCCGATCGTCACGCGTCTGGCGAAGCTGTTCGTGGACAACGACATGACGCTTGCCGAGATCAACCCACTCGGGCAGCTCGCCGACGGCTCGTTCGTGGCGCTCGACGCGCACATGGACATCGAGAACGAGGCGCGCGGCCGCCACAAGAAGCTGCTGAAGGACCTCGGCGTGGGCGACGAGGAGACCCGTCAGGCGCGCGAGGCCACGCCCTTCGAGCTGGCTGGAGAGGAAGTCGACGCCACCGACCACCGCGGCGTCGCCGGCAATGTCACCGAGTTCGACGGCAACCTCGGCCTGGTGATCGGCGCCGGCGGCGGCTCGCTCACACTGTTCGACGCGGTCCGGGCGCACGGCGGTAAGCCAGCAAACTACTGCGAGATCGGCGGCAACCCCTCGGTCGCAAAGGCGTGCGGGCTGGCCAAGCTCGTGCTGCAGAAGCCCGGCGTAGACAAGATCGCGGTGATGATGTCGATCGTGTCCAACACGCGCGTGGACATCGTCGCGCGCGGCGTGATCAAGGCCTGCCTCGAGCTGGGCATGGACCCGGCCGAGAAGATCGCGATCTTCCGCATCCCCGGCGCCTGGGAGGAGGAGGGCTTCAAGATCCTCGAGAAGTACGGCGTTGACTACGCCGACCGCTCTGTCTCGCTCAACGAGGCCGCACGCAGAGCCGTCGAGAAGATCCAAGGAGTTGCCGCATGAGCATCCTCATCGACTCCGATACGACATTCATCGTCCAGGGCATCACCGGCCGCGAGGCGGTCAACCTGACGAGGGAGTGCCTCGACTACGGCACAGGCGCCAAGGTCGTCGGCGGCGTCACACCAGGGCGCCTCGGCCGCGACGTACACGGGGTGCCTGTGTTCGACACGGTCGCCCAGGCCGTCGCCCATCACGGCGAGCCGATCTACGGCTCGGTCGTGACGGTCCCCCCCGCCTTCACCAAGGACGCCGTGTTCGAGGCGATCGAGAATGGCATCAAGCTGATCGTGATCGTCACCGAGCGCATCCCGCGCCGCGACGTGGCCGAGATGGTCGAGCTGGCGACGCTCAGAGGCGCGCGCATCATCGGCCCCAACTGTCTCGGCATCATCGTCCCCGACGTGATCAAGATGGGCGGCATCGGCGGCCCGGCACGTAACGCCGCGCAGGCCTACACTCCCGGCCCGATCGGCGTGATCTCACGCTCGGGCGGCATGACGACCGAGATGTCCTCAACGCTGAGCGCCGCGGGACTAGGGCAGTCCACGGCAGTCTCGATCGGCGGCGACGCGATCATCGGCTCGAGCTACGCCGAGCTGATGCCGCTGTTCGAGGCCGACGAGCAGACGCAGGGCATCGTCATCTACACCGAGCCCGGCGGACGCATGGAGGCCGAGCTCGCGCGCTGGGTCACCGAGAACAAATCGCGCCTGCCGATCGTTGCCTTCATGGCAGGACGCTTCATGGACGAGATGCCCGGCATGAGCTTCGGCCACGCCGGCACGATCGTCGAAGGCAAGGAGGACACGGCCACAGAGAAGATCGCGCGCCTTGCACAGGCCGGGATCACCGTGGCCGAGCGCATCGAGGACATACCCGGGCTGATTCAGTCCAAGATCTCCGAGAGGAGCCCAGCATGAGAGCCGACGGGACCTTCATCGCCGTCGAGGTTGATGACCAAGCAGCCGCCGATGCCGCGCTAGCGGTCAAGCTCAGCGACGCCTGCCCGGTCGATATCTTCGCCAAGACAGAGAGCGGCGGCGTGAGCATCGTCGAGAAGAACCTCGACGAGTGTGTGCTGTGCGGGCTGTGCCTGGCCGCGGCGCCAGAGGGCGCGGTCAGCATCATCAAGCTTTACGACAACGACGCGGTGCTTACCAGCGCATAAGCATCAAACCGACGGTGACCCCGGGGCCGACGGTGACCATCAAGCCCAGATCGCCGGCTTGTGGTTTGCGCAGGTCCACCGCGCGCTGCATCACATAGAAGATCGAGGGCGTGCCCATGTTGCCGTGTTCGGCAAGCACGTCGTAGCTGGCGGCGACATCCTCATGCGAGAGTTCGAGCGCTTCCTCCACGCTCTCGATGATGCGTCGTCCACCTGGATGCACGAGCCAATGGTCGATCGCCTCACGCTCCAAGCCATTTGTCCCGAGGAAATCGTCGACCAGCTCGAGCAGCCCTTCGCTGGCAACGTCCGGGAGCTCACGAATCAAGTGCAGATAGCTGTCCTCGGGTGTGAGCTGCATCCGCACCGCGCCGAGCGTGCCCGCGACCTGGTGGACCTTGGACGCGAGCACCACCGGTCCGGCGGCTTGGGTGGGTTCCTCGTCGAACTCGATCAACGCCGCGGCACAGCCATCGCCGAAGATCGACGAGCCGACCGTCTTGCTGCGTGCATCGTCCTCGGCCGCCCCCATGAGGATGCCCGTCATACTCTCGGCCGCGACGACAAGCGCCTTCTTGCCTGGGCATTCGCGCAGAGTCTGCGAGGCGAGCCGTATCAACGGCACAGCGCTTGCACAGCCGACACCAACGATGTGGTACTTATCGGTGGACGGGTCCATCTCGTAGTGATCCACAAGTCGGTGGGCGATCGTGGGACCGCCGAGCGAATAGAGCGTCGCGCTCACGACCACGCCGATCTCCAGCGGGTCGATTTCGAGCTCGTCGATCGCCCGCACCGCATAGCCGAGCAGATGCTCCTCAATAGCGGGCGTGCGACCCTGAACGGTGGTCGCCAGAAACTCGTCGGTCAGCGTCAAGCTGCGCCGCTGCACACCGCAGCGGCTGAAGATGCGCTGCGCGAACTCGTCGCCTGAGAGGCCGAGCAGGCCGAGCACGTCCTGTTGAGTAAACGACGTGTCGGGGCCAGCCAGTGCGAGCCGGCTAATGTGCGGGAGCCTGGGGCTTTGATCGCCCCACGCAAGTGGCTGCTCTCTCAAGCCGGGGAGGTCGGCTATAGCCTTCAAGATGGACCCCCTGGAGTCTCTCGGTTCATAGGGCGGATGAGTGGGCCGGGCGAAATACGAGGATACGTGAGCAACCCGTCGGCAACCGCGAAAGAGCGGCGCCTGGGAGGCTTTTCTTCATAGACTCTTCATCCTATCGACATGTTTCTTCACAAACCCTTCGACAGGCGTCCATGATTAGCCTGCAGGGACTACAACATCCATGGAGCCTGGAGGGAAGCAGATGAAGGTGATCGGAGCCGGAATGCCGCGCACGGGCACACTGACGCAGAAGGTGGCGCTTGAGACGCTCGGTTTCGAGCCGTGCTACCACTGGGTCAACGTCATCGCCGACCTCGACCAGGTGGACGTCTGGAACCGCGCGCTCGACGGCGCCGAACCATGGGATGAGGTGTTCGGAGACTCCCAGGCGACGGTGGACTGGCCCGGCGGCTACTTCTGGCGCGAGCTGATGGACTTCTACCCGGATGCCAAGGTGCTGCTCAGCGTGCGCGACCCCGAGAAGTGGGAGCCCAGCTTCCGCGAGACGATTTGGAACATGTGCTACGGCGAGTCGCTGATCCGACTGCTCTCAAGCGCCCGCGGCCAGGTCGACCCACGCTGGGCTCGCTATCTGAAGCTGGTCGAGCGCATGTTCTGGATCGAGCAGGCGCCATTCGCCGCTGGACACGAGCTGCCCGAGCAGCTGATCGCCGGCTTTGAACGCCACAACGAACTGGTCAAGGCGACCGTTCCGCCAGAGCGCTTGCTCGTGTGGAACGTGAGCGAAGGCTGGGAGCCGCTGTGCGAGTTCCTCGAGGTGCCTGTGCCGGCTGAGCCGCTGCCGCACGTCAACGACCGCGAGACATTCCTCGGCCGAGTAATCGACGGCGCCCTTGGGGCGCTTGAGACATGGCGTGCGGAAGAGGCTGACGCACTGAAGCCCGCGACGGCCTAGTGTCCCGATTGCCGACTCGGGACGCCAGCGGCCGTCTGGCATGAGCAGAGCCCGCTTCGTCATTGCCGTACTTGCAGCGGCTGTTGTGATTGCCGTGGCAATAGTGCTGGCCACGGGCGCGCTGTCCGGGTCCAGCGACAAAGCCGCCGCGCCCAGCGCGAGCGCGCCTACGTGCCTGCCCGCGACGCTTGACCACAGCGCTCAGCTGCCCGCCAGCTCGATCTACGTGTCGCCCGCGCCGGGCACGGTCACTGCCAACCCACACACACAGATCAGCTTTCTGGGCCTGCCATCGTCAGCAATCCACAGCGTGTCGGTGGCCGGACAGAAGAGCGGCAGCCACGCCGGCCGGCTGCTCGCCTACTCCCAAAGCGACGGAGCGAGCTTCGTGCCCGACAGCTCGTTCGCGCCCGGCGAGACGGTGTCCGTGACCGCGACGATCGCTGTCGGCAGCTATTTCTCCCCTCCACAGCCGACTCCGCCGTTGCCCCTACGGAAGGTCTCCTTCTCCTTCCGGGTCGACACCCCCTACTCGACGGCGAGCGCACCGGCATTTCCCAACCCACAGGCGGCGCCCGCCGACTACCAGAGCTTCGACACGCTGCCCGGGGTCCAAGTCCCTGTCCTGAGCGTCACCGTGCCAGATCGCGATCCCGCCGCGGGCGACATCCTCACGACCAACGGACCCGGGCCGGGCCAGTACGGACCGCTGATCTACACCCCCCAGGGCCGACTCATGTGGTTTGACCGTCTGCCTAAAGGCGAAACCGCCGAGGACCTGAACGTGCAGAGCTACGAAGGCCGGCGCGACCTGACCTTCTGGCATGGCAAGGTGCTCTCACTCGGCTTCGGCCAGGGCGAAGACGTCGTCATGAACTCCCACTACCAGACCGTCGCCAAAGTCCCGGGCGGCAACGGCTTGCAGGCCGACCTGCACGACTTCCAGATCGCCCCTCACGGCATCTCCTACACGACGGCCTTCAACGCGATCCGCTGCAACCTATCGTCGGTTGACGGAGCCGCCAACGGGGTGATCCTGGACACCGCCGTGCAGGAGATCGACATGAAGACCGGGCTCGTGCGCTGGGAATGGCACAGCGTCGACCATGTCGGCGCCGCGGAGTCCGAGACCCCGGCGCCTAAGAGCGCTGCGCCTTGGGACTGGTTTCACGTCAACTCGATCGATCCGCAGCCCAACGGGAACCTCTTCATCTCGGCGCGCAGCACCTGGGCCGGCTATCAGCTGGAAGGCGGCAGCGGCAACGTCCTCTGGCGCCTCGGCGGCCTGAAGAGCTCCTTCAAGATGGGCCCTGGCACCGAAACCGCGTGGCAGCACGACGGACGCATCCTCTCCGGCGGCGAAGTCACCTTCTTCGACGACGGCTCGAACCCACCCATCCACCAGCAGTCGCGCGGTCTGCGGATCGCGCTCGACTCAAGGACACACGAAGCGCACCTGATCGAGGCATACACGCACCCCGATCCGTCCTTGCTCACCCCAAGCCAGGGCAACATGCAGACGCTGGCCGACGGCAACGCTGTGCTGGGCTACGGCGGGGTCGCGGCGATCAGCGAGTTCGCGCCCGGAGGCAAGCTGCTGTTCGATGCCCACCTGCCCTTCGACATGTCCTTCTATCGGGCGTTCCGCTTTCCCTGGAGCGGGCGTCCCGCCACGCCGCCGGCCGTACTCGCCAACTTGAACAACACCGGCGAAGAGACGATCGTGCACATGAGCTGGAACGGCGCAAGCGAAGTGGCCTCCTGGCGTGTGCTTGCGGGAGAACGCTCCGAGTCGCTCACATCCCGGACCACGATTCCGGCGAACGCCTTCGAAAGCTCGACGATCCTGCCCAAGAAGTACGCCTACGCAGCGGTGCAGGCGCTGGATGCGACGGGCAAGGTGCTAGGCGACTCCAAGCCCGCCAAGGTCAGCACATACGCCGCCGCACTACCTTCCACCCCGCAGTCGGGATGAGCGGGATGCCTAGTAAGCCGGTTTTGTGGAGTGCTTGTGCGGAGCGGCGCCCGTGCCGCTCGTCGTGCCGCTCGTCTGCGTGGCGGTCGAGCTGCTCGTTGTTTTACCGCCGCACCCTGCCACCACCAGCGTGGCCGCAAGGACGGCCAGCAGCGTTAGCATGGCGGCCAGTGACGTTCGTTTCATCGGCTGGCCTCCTGTCGTCGCTCTCTTTGCCTGCCCCCCGCCGTGGGGGGTGCCCGCGAGGGTGCGGA
This sequence comes from uncultured Solirubrobacterales bacterium, assembly GCA_963844095.1. Classification (GTDB taxonomy): domain Bacteria; phylum Actinomycetota; class Thermoleophilia; order Solirubrobacterales; family Solirubrobacteraceae; genus Palsa-744. Next base: position 316,696 of record CAWJND010000004.1, on the reverse strand, counting down.
CTTCGGCGCCCACCCTACCAGGCGTCGGCTACGCGAATCCCGACATGAGCACCGTGACACCGACAACCGCAGGAGCGATGGGCGCCGAGCCCTCCAAGCGCCGGCTGGGCTCGCGCGAGGCTTGGCTGCTTGGCGTGTGTTGCGCGGCGCAGTTCATGGTCATCCTCGACTTGAGCATCGTCAACGTCGCGTTGCCCTCGATCCAATTGAGCCTCGGCTTCACGGCACCAGAACTCCAATGGATAGTCGATGCCTACGCGATCACCTTCGCCGGCTTCCTGATGCTCGGTGGTCGCGCAGCCGACCATTTCGGCCAGCGCCGCATGTTCGTCATCGCGCTGCTCGTGTTCGGGCTCGCCTCGCTGGCCGGCGGGCTTGCGAGCGACCGCGCGACGCTGATCCTTGCTCGCGCGGCGCAGGGTGTCGGAGGAGCCCTGATGGCGGCATGCTCGCTGGCGATCATCACCTCGTCGTTTGCGCCGGGGCCAAAGCTCAACCGCGCGATCGGCGCGTGGGCGGCGATGAACGGACTGGGCGGCGCCGCCGGGATGCTGTTCGGTGGGCTGATCACCCAGGAGCTGAGCTGGCGTTGGGTGCTCTTGATCAACCCGCCGATCGGGATTGCTGCCGCGATCGTCGCCTACGCGGTCGTCAGCGAACGCCGCCGCGCCCCAGGACGCACTTTCGACCTTGCAGGAGCGTTGACACTCACGATCGGCCAGATGGTGCTGGTATTCGGCGTCGTCGAAGCCGGGCTGGCCGGCTGGGACACCTTTGCCGCGCTCGGCCCCATCGTCGCGGGCATCGCCCTGCTGGCGGTGTTCGGCGTGATCGAGACGCGCTTGGCAAAGGACCCTCTGATTCCCTTCAAGGAGCTGACCAAGCCCCTGCGGACCGCCAACAACATCGTGCTGCTGTTCAGCGCCTCCCTGTTTCCGATGTGGTTCGTCAGCTCGCTCTATCTGCAGCAAGTGCTGGGCCTATCGCCGCTGCACACCGGATTGATCTTCCTGCCAATGACGTTGATGATCATGTTTGTCGCCTCGCGGACCGGCAAGCTCGTCAGCCGCTTCGGCGTGCGTGTCGTGCTCAGTGGCGGACTGGTGATGCTGACGGGCGGGATGCTGCTGCTATCGAGAATCGGCTCCAGCGGCAGCCCGATCGTCTACATCATGATCCCCGGCCTCTTGACAGCCGCGGGAATCGCGATGTCGATCGTGCCCTCGACGATCGCTGCAACGCAGGGCGCCAAGGAAGGACAGGCTGGGCTTGCTTCGGGCCTTGTCAACACCTCACGCCAGATTGGCGGCGGGCTGGGGTTGGCTGTGCTGGTAACGCTGGCGACACAACGCTCCAGTCATCTGATCGGCACCGGCGCGCTCGTGCCACAGGCCCTTACCGACGGCTTCCGACTTGCCTACCTGATCGGCGCCGGCCTGGCTGCGGCGGCGGCATTGGTCACGTTCACTGCGCTGCCCAAACCCGTGCCAGTGGAGGCCCCTGGAACTGGACCCGACCTGGGAGCAGGCCCGGCAGGTGGAGCGACTATCGAGACACAGCGCGCCACCCGGCGATTCGCGGCAGCGATCGCGCTCGTCATCGTCGCCTTCGTCGCGCTCGACCTCGCATTCGCCGGCTCTCATGGCGCTCCGGTCGGCGCCTACACCACCAAAGGCGCCTACAGCTTCGTCACCGAGCCCACCCTGCACCCGCCCAAGCTCCACAAGGACGGCCCCACGCTCACCGGCAAGCTGGCAGGCGGCTACATCTTCACAGCCAACTTCTACAACCTGAACTATCCCCCGCTTGTTGGCCAGAGCGGACCGTTGATCCTCGACCACAGCCTGCAGCCCGTCTGGTTCCAGCCCGTTCCTGAAAAGGTCGTGGCCTCCAACTTGAGCCTGCAGACCTATGAAGGCGAGCCGGCGCTTGCCTGGTGGCAAGGGGTCGTCACGAACACCGGCCAAACCGAGAGCGGCGAAGACGTGGTCGTCAACCAGCACTACCGCCCCGTCGCACGACTGAAAGGCGCCGACGGCTGGGTGCTCACGCTGCACGAGATGGTTATCTCAGGCGAAGACGCCTGGGTCACGGCCAACAAGAACGTAGCCAAGGACTTGTCTAGCTACGGCGGCGCTTACAACGGCGCACTGATCGACTCGGCCGTGCAGGAGTACAACCTCAAGACCGGCAAGCTGCTGCGCAGTTGGGACGCGCTCGATCACATCCCGCTGGAGGATTCCTACGCAAGCGTGCCTACCAACGGCTTTCCCTGGGACGCCTACCACGTCAACTCCATCGCCCTTACCGCAGACGGCGACTTCCTCGTCTCGATGCGCAACACCTGGGCCGCCTATCTGGTCAACATCGCAAGCAGCCAGACCGAATGGACGCTCGGCGGCAAGAAATCGAGCTTTACGTTCGGCCCCGGCGCGGACTTCCAATGGCAACACGACGTTGCCTTTGGGGTGGGTGGGCATTCCGATTCCACGGTTACGATGTTCGACGATCACTGCTGTCAGCTGACCGGCGGAGGCACCTCGGTCCCGGCCACAGGGGCCTCGCGCGCGCTTGTACTCAACTTGAACCACAGCGCGCGTACGGCGACGCTCGTGGCCCAGTACTCCGGCGGGGACAAGTTCGAAACCGAATACATGGGCGACACGCAACCCCTGGCCAACCGCAACACGTTCGTCGGCTGGGGCTCAGAACCGTACTTCTCGGAGTACGGTCCCTCGGGCCAACAACTACTGGAGGCGAACTTCCCCGGGCCCGACCTGAGCTACCGCGAGACGCTCGAGCCGTGGGTCGGCAAGCCGCTCACCGTGCCCGCGGGTGCCGCTCGCCAAGCCGGCGGCAAGACGACGGTGTACGCGAGCTGGAACGGCGCGACCGAAGTCGCGTCCTGGCGGGTACTGGCCGAACCTGCCCCCGGTAAGCTGACCGCCGTGGCAAACGCCGCGAGGGCCGGATTCGAGACGGCGGTGCCGGTGCCATCGAACTACAAGAGCTTCGAGGTTGAGGCACTCAATGCCAAGGGCCAGGTGATCGGAGCTTCGCGGCCATTCACTTCGCAGGGGGAAACATGAGGATAGGCGCGGCAATGGCAACGATGACGACGGCGCTCGCGCTGTGCGTCGGGCTGGCGGCATGCGGCGAAGCAAGCTCCTCGCACGCTGCGGTGAGTGCGCTGACGCCGACGGCCGACAAGGCCGAGGCCCAGGCCAACGCTGTCGCCGTCTCGCCGCTGCCGGGAACCGAGGACGCGTCTCCCGACACGCAGATCAGCTTTCTCGGCGAAAGCGGCACCACCGTCGCCGACGTGAGCGTCGTCGGCTCGCGCAGCGGCAACCACTCCGGCAAACTTAAGCGCTACTCGACGGGCACGGGAATGAGTTTCATCCCCAACTCGCCGTTTCAGGCCGGGGAGCAAGTGGCCGTCCACGCTCTGGTCGGCGTCGGTTCCGGGACTCCCGAGCAGCCGGTGACGACCGTGTTCACCATCGCCCACCAGGCAGCCGTGAGCCAGGAAGAGTTCCCCAACAATCCGGGCGATGCGCACGACGTGCAGCACTATGCCTCGGCCCCCACGCTGACACCTTCAAGCGTGAAGTTGACGACGCCGGCGCAAGCTGGGGCTTCCCCCGGTGACCTGTTCCTAGCGCCCTACCAAGGCGAGGGCTCGCCGGGCCCGATGATCTCAGAACAGAACGGCGCACTTGTCTGGTTCCACCCACTGCCCGCGGGCGACGAGTCGACGAACTTCCAGGTGCAGCAGTACGAAAGTAAGCCGGTGCTCACCTGGTGGCAGGGGCGCATCCTGAAGGTCGGCTTCGGGCAGGGCGAAGACGAGATCTACAACACCTCCTACCAACCTGTGGCCAAAGTCAGGGCGGGCAACGGCTATAAGGCTGACTTGCACGAGATCCTGCTGACCCCGCAAGGCACCGCCTGGATCGACTCGTTCGACCCGATCCACATGAACCTCCGTTCCGTGCACGGCTCGGCCAACGGCATCCTGACCGACTCGGTGGTGCAGGAGATCGACGTCAAGACCGGGCTGGTCATGTGGGAGTGGCACGCGCTCGGACACATACCACTGCACGACTCTTACAACACCGTCCCGAGCAACAGCTACCCCTGGGACTACATCCACGTCAACTCCGTTGACCCGGGTCCCTCCGACGACGTCCTGATCTCCGCCCGCAACTCCTGGGAGCTGTATGACGTGAGCATCAAGACCGGCGCCTTCAACTGGCAGCTTGGCGGCGGACACTCGAACTTCAAGCTCGGCCCGGGCACGAAAACCTACTGGCAGCACGACGCCGAATGGCAACCCGGTGGTCTGATCTCCGTGTTCGACAACGGCTCGACGCCGCCCAAGGAGAAGCAGTCGCGTGGCGTCCTGCTCAAGCCCGACTACACCAACAAGACCGTGTCGCTCGTGAAGGCATACACCAACCCAACGAAGACGCTGTTGGCGCCGGCGCAGGGCAGCCTGATCAAACTCTCCGAAGGCAATTGGCTGATGGGCTACGGCAACCTGCCCAACTTCACCGAGTACAACGCTGCCGGCGGGGTATTGCTCGACGGCGAGCTGGGGCCCAACGTACAGGACTTCCGCACCTACCTCTCGCCCTGGAGCGGGCATCCGACGACCCCGCCGACAATCGTCGCCAAACGCAGCGGTTCGAGCGTCACGATCCTAACGAGCTGGAACGGCGCCACGGAAGTCGCCTCCTGGCGGCTGCTTGCAGGCGGCTCCCCCAGCTCATTGACAGTGCTCTCAACCGCGCCCAAGAGCGGCTTTCAAACGGATGCGACGCTGACGAGCAACGCAGCGTATGTGGAGAGTCAGGCACTCAACTCAAGCGGCAGCGTGATCGGCAGCTCAACTCCGTACAAGGTGCCTTGAGCCGGCAGGGGCCGGCCCAGATGACCCCTCTCAGCGGTATGGTATGTAGACCGTGAGCGAAAACTTCTCACTGATCGTGATGTGCGTCTTCATGCTGGCTTCGTTGGCCTTCTTGGCCCAGCAGATCCTGGCGTACCACTAGGCGTTCGCTAGGCGGCGCGATACTGCGTCCTCAGTCGCTCATGTGCAGAGCACATTTCGCTCCTTGCGTCCTCATATGGGGGTTGGTTTGTCAAGTGGGCGTGTTGGGGTTGCTCGCGTTTTGGCGGGTGTGGGTGTGGGGCGTGCGGTGTTCTCGGGGCGTCACGGGCGGTGTCTGGGCGTGTCGAGTGCTGTTTCAGCCTCATATGCGAGGGCTGGGTACCTCATGACCGCCGATTCGTCGCGGGGCGCGCAGTCTTGTGGCGGGCGCGGCCAGCACCTTGGTGGTGTTGGTTGCCCGAGGACGCAGCGCGGGCCCGCTAGCCGCGACAGGCCAGGTCCCGGTGGTTCCCGTGTCGCCCCGACAGCACCGTCGTTGCTGGCGGGGAGTGGTGTTGTGGGTTGGTGTTCAGGTGAGTTGGCCGACCTCCCAGGCGAACGCGGCGAGCTCGCGTGCGAGCGCGATCGTGACGATGTTCGCGGGCTTACCGCGCTCCAGGCGCAACCGCTTGTATTGGTGGTGCAGGCGTCGTTGGGCACGCCACGCGATCTCGCACGCGCGGGGGTCTTGGCCGTCTTGGCGACGCTTGAGGACCGTCCCGATCGCTGGGGTGTGACGGTAGTGGTGTGCTGCCTCGACGAGCAGTCTGCGGGCGTGTGGGGAGCCGGCCTTGGTGATCGGACCGCGACGGGTCTGCTCGCCGGAGGAGTGCTCGCTGGGAACGATCCCGAGATAAGAAGCGAGTGTGGCGGGGTGCTTGAAGCGGTGGAAGTCGCCGATCTCGGCGCACAAACCGAACGCGGTAGTCGAGTTGATACCGCGCATGCAGCGCAGAGCAGCGATCGTGGTCGCCCATGGGCTCTCACCCCAGGTCTCTTCGATCGCGCCATCGAGCGCGCAGCGACGTTGTTCGAGCGCACGAACACCCGTCACATAATCGGCGAGCACCGCACGCGAGGGAGCGTCATCGAACTCCAGTTGGTTCAGCCACTTCCAGTGCGCGAGCGTCCAGTTGCTCCCCGGGCCGGGAAAACGTATGTCGCGGCGCAAGAGGAGCTTCCCGAGACGGTGACGGGCGCGCATCAGATCACCACGCGCTGCCTCTCGGCAACGAGCGAGGTCACGGTAGCTCTCTTCCTCAATGGTGGGTACGCGCACGAAGGAAAGCTCTCCGGCGGCCAACAGCCGCGCCAAACGCTCCGCGTCGCGACGGTCGGTCTTGATCCGCTCGTGCGGGCGACGCAGGATCGAACCGGGGGCGCAGACACGAACATCCAGTCCCAGCTCGGCGGCTGCCCTCGCGAGCCCGTACCCCATCGGGCCAGCCTCATACGTCGCAAGCACTCTCCCTCCGAGCCCCCGCAGATACCCAATAGTCTCGCTCGGCGGCCCGTTGACCCTCCGGAACGTCAGCTCGCCCGTTGCGAGTTCCAGCGCAGCGGCCTGCGTCGCCGTCCCGTGCACATCCAACCCGACGACCGTCCTATCGTTCAGCATGTCGGCACCTCCCATGACTCAGGGTGTCGGCCGGAGGGCCATCCTCCAGCCCAGTCCCCGCACACTCATGCGCGGGGTGCCGACCATCACTACCGCTCACACCGATCGACACAACCCATACGGTCTTGTCTCGCTTGCCTAGCGAACGCCTAGACGCCTTTAGTCTGAAAGATGCCGCCGTTTAAGAATGCTTGCGGGCTGACTTTAGCCGTTCGCGTTCCTGGTGCTTGTCCACGACCGTCGAGATCAGCTTCAGGAACTGCGTGGGTCCCGTGGCCTTGGCCTTGCCGTAGGTAAATGCCTCGATCCAGTCGGGGACCTTGCCCTCGGCGGCCATGACGTTGAAGAACTCGCGGCGCATTTCGACGTTGATGCGCGCGTCGTCGGCGGGACCCTTGGTCACTTGTGCCTCGGGCATCTGCAGGCGGAAGTGCTGAACGTCACCACGACCGTGCAGCTCGACCCCGACGACGAGCTTCATCGGCGCGAGCGCAGGCACTTCCTCGACGAATCGTCGTGCTGCCGTCTCGATCAGGGTCTTCGCGTCGCCGCTCATCAGCCGCCTCCCTCAGAATCCTGTGTGGGTGACACAGGGCTCAAATCTTGTGTCTTTGCAGAAGCTTCTTGCCGATCACCATGCGCTGGATCTCAGACGTACCCTCGCCGATCAGCAGCAGCGGCGCATCACGGTAGAGGCGCTCGATCTCATACTCCTTGGAATAGCCGTAACCGCCGTGGATGCGGAAGGACTCCTCCACGCAGAAGCGGCCGGCCTCGGAGGCGAACAGCTTGGCCATGCCGGCCTCCAGGTCCGAGCGCTCGCCGGCGTCCTTCAAGCGCGCCGCGCGCAGCGTGAGCAGGCGGGCCGCATCGACCTGGGTAGCCATATCGGCGAGCTTGAACTGGATCGCCTGGTGCTCGGCGATCGGCTTGCCGAAGGTCTTGCGCTCCTGGGAGTAGCGCAAGCCGAGCTCGAGCGCGCGCTGGGCGATGCCGACGCCACGGGCGGCGACGTTGACGCGACCGACCTCCAGGGCGTCCATCATCTGTGCGAAGCCCTTGTTGAGACCGGCGTCCTCGCCGCCGAGGATGTTCTCGGCCGGGCAGCGGTAGCCGTCGAACACGAGCTCTGTGGACTCGACGCCCTTGTAGCCCATCTTTTTGAGCTTCTCCGGCACGATCAAGCCGGCGTAGTCGCCCGTGTTCTCGGAGACTCCCCCCTGCTTCTCGGCGATAAAGCAGGTGAAGCCCTTGTGACGCGGCTGGGCGTCTGGGTCGGTCTTGACGAGCACGAAAACCAAGGAGGACATCAGGCCGTTGGTGACCCACATCTTCTGGCCATTGATCTCGTACTTGCCGTCCTCGCCCTTCTTGGCGGCGGTTTTGATCGCCTGCACGTCGGAGCCAAGCTCGGGCTCGGACAACGAGAAGGCAGCGCGAATCTCGCCCGTAGCCATGCGTGGCAGGTACTTCTGCTTCTGCTCCTCGGAGCCGAACTTCATCAAGAGGTAGGAGCCGATGAAGTGGGTGTTGATCACACCCGAGATCGAGATCCAGCCACGCGAGAGCTCCTCCACGATCATCGCGTAGGTCGTGAGGTCCAGGCCCATGCCGCCGTACTCCTCGGGGATCGTGACCCCGAACAGGCCGAGCTCCTTCATCTGCTCGACGATCGGCTCGGGGAACAGGTCCTCGTGGTCGTAGTGCTCGGCGTTGGGGAGGATCTGCTCGTCGGCGAATTGATGCACCATCTCGGTGATCGCCTTCTGCTCGTCGGTCTTCTCGGTGAAAGGGGCTGAGGCTACGGCCATTCGTGCGGCTCCAAGGTCGGGAATCGGGGCGTCCTTGCAGGATACCTGGGCGTGGCGAGACAAACTGGCTCGCACACCGGCAAACCGATACGGCCTGGCAGACTGCGAGCCCGTGAACTTCGCATTTGACCTATTGCAAGCCCAACCGCCGGATCAGCTCGCGCTGGTCGAGCTGGCGCGCGACGGCGCCCGGCGCGAGTGGAGCTTTGGCGATGTCGAGCGACACAGCGCAGCGATGGCCGGCGTATTCGTGCGGCACGGGCTGCGACGTGGAGACGTGGCGATGACACTGATCGGCAACCGGCCCGAGTGGGTGTTCGCGATGATGGCCTGCTTTCGCATCGGTGCGATCGTGCTGCCTTGCACCGAGCAACTGCGTGCCAAGGACCTGCGTCTGCGCCTGAGCGTTGCGCGTCCTTCGCTGATCGTGGCTGACGAGCGCAACCGTGAGCAGGTCGAAGCAGCTGCGTCCAGCTGCCCGGTGATGTGGGTGGGTGGAGACGAGGGCGCCCTGACCGAGGAGACGCGCAGTGGGAGTGCTTCGCAAACGGCGATGCCCCCGCGCGCGCAGGGGGCATCATCTTTCGGGACGCTCCCGGACGCCGAGGACACGACACCGCACGCCGATACTTCGAAAACTGAGGGCCCCCCGCGCGCGCGGGGGGCATCGTCCCTCCAGACACCACCACCGCACGCCGAGCTGGCTGCGACAGACCCAGCCCTGATCACGTTCACAAGCGGCACGGCCGGCGAACCGAAGGCTGTTGTCCACGGCCAGCGCTACCTGTACGGACAGCGCGTGCAGGCCGAGCACTGGCTCGGCGCGAAAGCGGGTGAGCTGGTTTGGTGCACCGCGGCCAGCGGCTGGAGCAAGTCGGCTCGCAACGTCTTCATGGCGCCCTGGCTGATGGGGGCGCCCGCCTTGCTGCACGATGCGCGCTTCGATCCGCACGAGCGTCTCGACCTGATCGAGCGGGAGCAGGTGAGCGTGCTCTGCATGGCTCCCACCGAGTACCGCGTGATCGCCAAGCGAGCGGAGCTGCGCGCGTTGCCGAGCTTGAAGGGGATGGTCGCGGCCGGCGAGGCGCTCAACCCCGAGGTGCTGGCAGTCTGGCGCGAGGCGACAGGACTGGACATCCGCGACGGCTATGGACAGACAGAGACAGGTCAGATGACGGGTATGGGGATGGATGGGCGTGCCCTTCCCGGTTCGATGGGCCAGGCCCTGCCTGGCGTGGGGCTGAGAGTGATCCACGGCGAGCTCGTGGCTGATCCTAAGAGCGTGCCGACGTTCTTCCTTGGGTACCTCGGAGAGAACGTGCAGCACGAGCCGGACGGGACTTGGACAGTCCAGGACCGCCGCGACGGCGGTCACTGGCATACGGGCGATCGGGTGCGCGAAGACGAAGATGGGTATCTGCACTTCGAGGGCCGTGCCGACGACGTGATCATCTCGGCCGGGTATCGCATCGGTCCCTTCGAGGTCGAGTCGGCGCTTGTCGCCCATCCCGCTGTTGCCGAGGCTGCCGCCATCGCAGCTCCGGACGAGGAGCGCGGAGCGGTGGTTCGCGCGGTGATCGTGTTGCGCGACGGCTATGAGCCCTCGGATGCGTTGGCGAGCGAGCTGCAGGAGCACGTCAAGCGCGAGACGGCGCCGTACAAGTATCCGCGGATCGTGGAGTTCGTAGAGGAGCTGCCCAAGACAGCCAGTGGCAAGGTCAAGCGGGCGGAGTTGCGCCAAAAATAATGCTGTTCCGGTCGGTGCATGCACCGACCGGCCTGACGTGCATGCACGTCAGGGACATCGCCGCATGCGGCGATGTCTTCCTAATGGAGGGCGACGATTGCGTCTATCTCGACTTGGGCGCCTCGTGGCAAGGCCGCCACGCCAATCGCCACGCGTGCCGGCGGCGCATCTGAAAAGAACGTCGCGTAGACCTCCCCCACCTCAGCAAATGCTGCAAGGTCTGTCATATAGACCGTGAGGCGCACCGCCTCCGCAAGCGACGCACCCGCCGCGTCACAGACGGCCGTCAAATTCTTCAGGCACTGTCGCGCCTGCTCCGCCGCTGTCTCGCCGACCAGCTCGCCACTGGCCGGATCGAGCGGGATCTGTCCCGAGCAGAACAGCAGCGAGCCGGCACGCACCGCATGTGAATACGGGCCGATCGCAGCGGGGGCGCCTGATGCGTCGATCGTTTCGCGATCATTGCTCATCGCACGCGAGCTTACCGGCCTCGTCCACAGCGCTGCGACACCGTTGGGGAGACTCCTATTCCAAGCTCTTGGACGCTGACGGGTGTCGGCGCAAGTTCCGTTGACAGTGCGCTAGATTCCGACTGTGCGACGAAGAGCCGGGACATTTGCGAGCGCATTCCTGGCGATTCTGGGGTGCACGGCACTGTGGTCGGCCACCGCGCAGGCGCAAATCGAATGGAAGCCCTGTGCGGGCACAAACGAAGTCGCGTGCGCCCATCTGACGGTTCCGGTCGACCCCAGCGGAGCGATCCCGGGCGCGATCACACTGGCGATGCGCCGCCACCTTTCCCCGGTCGGCACAGCCAAGACCGCTGTAATCGCGCTCGCCGGCGGGCCGGGCCAGTCCGCACTCCCGTTCACGAGCGACTTCGCCCAGATCCTCGGGCCGATCGTCTCGACTCGTGACCTGATCGTGTTCGACCAGCGTGGTACAGGCCTCTCTCACCCGCTTTCCTGTGCCGCTTTCGAACACCTCAAAGGCGGTATAACGCCGCTCTCCGTGTCGATCTGTGCGGGCCAAATCGGACAGACACGAGGCCTGTACACAACCGCTGACACGGTCGCCGACATCGAGGCCATCCGCCAGGCAGGCGGCTACGAAAAGCTCGTGCTGTATGGGACGAGCTACGGTACCAAGGTCGCCGAGCGCTACGCCCAGGAGTACCCGAGCCACGTCGAAGCGCTCGTGCTCGACTCAGTCGTACCAACCTCGGGCCGAGACGCATTCCAGGAACCGACATTCACGGCCGTGGGCCGCATCTTGCGCCAGCTGTGCTCCGCGGGCGCCTGCAAACACATCACGCCTGAACCAGTGGCCGATCTCTCGCGGCTGGTAAAGCGAATGGGCGGCGGCTCTGTCAGCGGCCGTTTCATCAATAGCCAAGGCCGGTCTGAACCGGTGCGCATCTACGCGAACGACCTGCTTGGGGTGTTGATGGAGGGCGACTTCGACCCGATCCTGCGAGCCGAATTCCCGGCCGCGGTGCGCTCGGCTGTAGACGGCAACACGGCCGCGCTCGTGCGTCTACTCGCACGCGCCGATAGCGGCGAAGAAGGCGAAGGCGAAGAAAACCTGAGCGAGGGTTTCGACACGCCGCTTTACTACTCGACGATCTGCGAAGAGAGCGTATTCCCATGGAATCGCTCTTCGAGCCCCAAAGCGCGCCTCGGCGAAGCCCTCGCCGCGCTACGCACACAGCCGACGAGAGCATTTGCGCCATTCACATCGGCCAACGCGCTCGCGCTGAGCGACGTGGTCCCCTGCGCCTCGTGGCCGTTTGCCTCGGCGGGACCCGAAGTCGACGAAGCCCCATTCCCGAATGTGCCGACCTTGATCCTGAGCGGCGCCGACGATCTGCGCACACCGACCGCGAACGCACGCCAGGTGGCCGCCCAGATACCCGATGCACAACTGCTGGTCGTGCCCAACACGGGCCACTCCGTGCTCGGCGCGGACCCAACCCCCTGCGCACACAACGCATTGCAGGCACTGTTCGAGGGCAAGCCGGTCCAGCAGTGCAAAGACCGGACACCTCCCGCCCTGGAGTTGCCCACGCCGCTGCCGCCACGCAGCTTGAACGCCGTCCCGCTCGCGCGGGGAAACCACGGCAAGGCGGGACTCACCATAGACGCGGCAGTCTTGACGCTTGCAGACTGCGATCGTCAGCTACTCGTCACGCTGCTTTCCGAGCCAAGCTCAGAATCGCTACAAGGCCCCTCGGCACAAGCCGGTGGTTTGCTTGCGGGCTGGTGCGGGATCTCGGGCGACACGCAGCTGCTACACGGCTATTCCTACGTGCCCGGCGTCACCGTCTCCGGCAAAGTCTCTTCCGGTGTCGCCAAGCTGAGCATCGGCGGCTCGGCGGCCGCGCGCGGGACGCTCACGGTCGCGCACGGGACACTCACGGGCGTGCTCGCCGGCAAGCACGTGCATCTCACAAGCGCCGGAGCCGCTGAAGTCAAGCGCGGCGCCACGGCACTTATCGTCAAGTCACGCTTGGGCGACCTGACAGCAACACCTCAGCGATACGCGGCGCTGCGCTCGGCCGGTACCGCGGCGCTGTTGCGCTTCGTGCTCGGCTAAAGGCTCGCCAAGATCTAAGCGACGCCTGAGCCACTTCGGTGGAGCAACACACCCCCGACCAGCCCGGCCGAGCCGTGGCCATGCACAGCCGCTCCCATTTACGGACGCTTACGGATCTACCGCTAACGTCTGTCGCTGTGCTGCGGCGGATCTTGACACTTGCGCTCAGCGTGCCGCTACTCTCCTCGATCGCCCTCGCCGCGACACAGGCCACACCGGCACAGGCGTTGACGTTCGCGCCCTGCTCGGTCTCGGATGCAGCCGGATTCAGCTGTGCGACGCTGACCGTGCCGCTCGCCCGCAACGAAGGCGCGCCCGGAACATTGGGCCTGAACATCGAGCGCCTGCAGGCCGGCGCTGTACCAACCCATACCGCCGTGATCGGGCTGGCCGGCGGCCCGGGCCAGGCGGCGCTACTGCTGGCCGCGGGGATGGCCAAGGAGATGGCACCGGCGCTCGGCTCGCGCGACTTGCTCGTGTTCGACCAGCGCGGCACGGGCAGCTCCGACCCGCTTGCCTGTCCGGCACTTGAAGGCTCCGCCGAAGTCTTCGGCGCGATCGGGCAGGCCTTTGAACGCTGCGCGCTACAGATCGGCGCCGCCCGCGGTTCCTATACGACCCAGGAATCGGTAGCCGACATCGAGGCGATCCGCCAAGCAGCCGGCTACGAAAAGCTCGTGCTGTTCGGCGTCTCCTACGGCACCAAGGTGGCGCTCGAGTACGCCGAACGCTACCCCCAGAACGTGGAAGCGTTGGTGCTCGACTCGGTCGTACCGCCGGAACGAGACGACCCCTTCTCGGTGGGGATGTTCCAGGCGATGAAGCCGGTATTCGAAGAGCTGTGCTCGGCACACGTTTGCGCCGGCATCACCGCCAACCCGCTCGACGATATCGCGCGCCTGGCGGCGACTCTTCAGAAGCATGCATTGAACGGCTACGTATACGACGGCTCCGGCCACCGCCATCGCGCGACGATGACCAACGTGGACCTACTCAACCTGATCGGAGCCGGCGACTTGAACCCGGCCCTGCGGGCGCTGCTGCCGGCCTCGGTGCAATCGGCGCTGCACGGCGATCCAGCTCCCCTGCTGCGCTTGAACCTGCTCTCAGAGGGCTTGATCCCCAACGTACCAGGCAATCCGCTGACGGACGCGGGCCGCAAGCCGAAAGCGCAGACCATCCCTCGCGCAAGCGCAAACCGTGTGCCGGGCACGCCGCTGGCCAGCTCCGACGGTATCGACGAAGCGCTGTTCGTGGATACAACCTGTGAAGAGGAGCCCTTCCCTTGGCAGCGCTCAGCGCCGGCGAGCATCCGACTAGCCGAAGCCTTGAACGCACTGCACACCCTGCCTCAATCGGACTATTACCCGTTCAACGCGAGCGTCGCCTGGGCCAGCAGCGTACTGCCCGGATGCGCGCAATGGCCGAACGTGGCACCGGCACCCCCGGCCATCGTCCCGCTGCCGAGCGTGCCAACCCTGATCCTCTCCGGTGCCCAGGACCTGCGCACACCCACTTCGGGAGCGCAGGCGATCGCGGCGCGAATTCCCGGAGCACAGCTGGTCGTGGTGCCTTATACCGGCCACTCGGTGTTGGGTACCGATTTCAGCGGCTGCTCCCAGGCGGCCGTCAGCGCCTTCTTCTCAGGTGGAGTCGTACAACCGTGCACGGTTACGCAAAACCCGTTCCCGCCCACGCCGATCACCCCGAGGAAGCTCTCACTCGTAAAAGCGGTGGGAGGAGTTCCCGGCCGCGCGGGCAGCACGCTCGCAGTGGTACTGGATACGATCCTCGACCTCGAACGACAGGTGGTTGGGGCAACGCTCCAAGCTGATGAGGAACTGCCGAGCGGGTCGAGCTTCGGCGGCTTGCGTGGTGGTTTTGCGCAGATCACACCCTCAGCGCTCCAATTGCACGGTCTGTCTTTTGTGGGTGGCGTGCAACTGACCGGCAGCTTCCCGATCAAGGATGGCCATCTGCTGGCAGCCAACCTGCGTGTCGAAGGCTCCCAAGCCGCCCGCGGGACGATCCGCGTCGGCGCGAGCGCACATGTCAGCGGTACGCTCGGCGGCCATCGCTTCGATGTCGACCTCGCCAAAGTCAAGCTGGCGCGCGCCAGCGTCGGCGACGCGCAGACGAGCTGGCCGGCAATGAACCTGAGCTTCCCCACGCCGGCGCTGGCGCACACCCGCTGACGCGATGACCAACGCGCTCGCAGCCGAGAGCTCTCCCTACCTACGCCAGCACGCGAACAACCCGGTGAACTGGCTGCCTTGGGGCCCGAGCGCACTAGGGCTGGCGCGAGAGCGCGACGTGCCGCTGCTCGTTTCGATCGGCTACTCCTCCTGCCACTGGTGTCACGTGATGGAGCGTGAGTCCTTCGAGGACGAGCGCACCGCCCAGCTGATGAACGAGAGCTTCGTGTGCGTGAAGGTCGATCGCGAGGAGCGCCCCGACGTGGACGCGTTGTACATGGAGGCGGTGCAGGGCATGACCGGCCACGGCGGCTGGCCACTGAACGTGTTCTTGACCCCTGAGGGTCTGCCGTTCTACGGCGGCACATACTTTCCGCCGCAGGATCGCCCAGGCATGCCGTCCTTCACGCAGGTGCTACTGGCTGTGTCCGAGGCGTGGGGCGAGCGCGGAGCGGAGATCAGGGCAAGCGGCGAGCAGCTGCGCGAGCGGCTCGCCGGCGGCGCCCTGTTGCGAGCGGCCGAGGAGCCCTTCGAGGAGAGCTCGCTCGATGACGCGGTGCAAAGACTGAGAGCGTCCTTCGACGCGGTAACGGCGGCTTCGGCGGAGCGCCGAAGTTTCCGCAAGCCTCGGTCCTGGAGTTCCTGATGGCCCGTGGAGAGCGCGAGATGTCGCTGTACACCTTGCGCAGCATGGCCGGCGGTGGCATCCACGACCAGATCGGCGGCGGCTTTCACCGCTATGCGGTCGATCAGACCTGGACGGTGCCGCACTTCGAGAAGATGCTCTACGACAACGCGCTGCTGGCGCGCGCGTACCTGCACGGCTTTCAATTGTCGGGAGACAGGGCCCTGCTGGAGGTGTGCCACGACACACTGGGATGGGCACTGCGCGAGATGCGGGGCCCGGAGGGAGGTTTCTACAGCGCGCTCGACGCAGATTCCGACGGCGTCGAGGGAAGCTTCTACGTATGGACGATCGCCGAGCTCGAAGATGTCCTCGGCGAGAACACGTCAGGGGAGCAAACACCCGAAGCGCGAACCCCCGAAGAGCACACCACGGCAGACGTTGCGATTCGCTGGCTTGGTGCGACTGAGGAGGGCAATTTTGTCGATCCGCACCACCCTCAGCCAGGTCTGAACGTGCTCGAGGATCGCGGCCCGCGCCCCGATGAGGAGACGCGTGAGCGGATTCGGGAGCAGCTGCTTCAAGCGCGAGGCCAGCGAACGAGGCCTGGACTCGACGACAAGCGCCTGACGAGTTGGAACGCGCTAATGATCACTGCGCTGGCCGAAGCTGGGGACGCGTTCGTGGATAGGGCCGTGGCATGCACAGAATTCGTTCTACGAGAGCTGCGTACGCCACAAGGGGGGCTGTTGCGAACGTACAGCAAAGGCGAAGCCAAGATCGACGCCTATCTCGAGGATTACGCGTTCCTGCTGGAGGCGCTGATCGCCCTGTTCGAAGCAACCTGCGACGAGCGTTGGCTCACTGAGGCCACAACGCTGGCCGACCAGCTGATCGAGCGCTTCTCAGACCCGGAGCACGGTGGCTTCTTCTCAACCGCAGCCGACAGCGAACAGCTGATCGCCCGGCGCAAGGAGCTGGAGGACTCGCCGATCCCGGCCGGCGGATCGAGCGCCGCGATGGGATTGCTGCGCCTCGCACAGCTGACGGGCGAGGAGCGCTACGAGCACCATGGCGCGGGCGTCGTTGCGCTATTGCACACGATCGCCCCACGACACCCCGTGTCCTTCGGGTATCTGCTGCAGGCGATGCACTGGCGCCTGGCCCCGCCCCGCCCGATCGCATGCGCCTTGCCACCCAGCCATTAAGGCGAACAACCTACTGACGGTCGAAGGGCAAGTCTGGCAAGGACGTACCCCATTCGGGGCACAGGCAGTTCGCTGCAGTGTGCTCTGCACACAAGCGACCGAGGACGCCGCCAGACGCCGCCATTCGGCCGTCAGTGCCCGGCCAGCGCCTTGAGTTCTGACAGATCCACTGCGTTTGCGGGCGCCGTGATCGTAACCGGCTGATTCCAGTTGTCGAAGGTGATCTTGCCGTTTTCTGAGCCGCCCTTGGTGATCGCGACCGGGTAGGGCTTTCCGCTCGTGGCCACGTACAGCGTGCCGGTTTTGTTGGTGTCGGTGACGGCGATCACCTGCTGCCCGTTGACGGTGCTCGTGGCGCCTTTCGTCAACACTCCATGAGCGGCAAGCGTGGTGTCGATCAGCTGGCGCATGTTGGCGAGCGAGTTGAACGAAGCAAATTCGCCGCTCGTCGCTGAGGCCTTCAGCCACTTGCCGTCGAGTAGTTGCGCCGCTGCAGCCCCACCAAGGCTGCGATAGAAAGCCTTGCTGCCGCTGATGTAAGCCGTCCCCCCGACCAGGATCAGCTTGAAGCTGGCCCCGTTCTCGGAGATTTCACCACGCGCGCCCTTGCCAGCAGCGAGGTCCAGATCGATCGTGACGGGTGCGGCGCCGGTCTTGATCGCCCCGAGACGTGAACTGAGCTGGCGCTGTCGGCCGCGGCCTTGCTTTCAGTGAGGATCTCAGTCGCGCTCTTGGAGGCGATGTTGTTGCCGCTCGAAGAGCTGCCGCAGCCGGCGAGCATCCCGAGCGCGAGGACGAGCACAGAGCCCGTCGTGGGAAGAAGCCGCAAGCGCACGATCGCGGCATCCTAGCGACTGTTACAGACGGCGACCCTAAAGGATCGCCAGATAACGGTCGAGCTCCCACTGCGTGACCTGCACGCGGTAGTCCTCCCACTCCTGGCGCTTGATCTCGATGTAGCGGTTGAACGTATGCTCACCAAGCGTACGCAGCATCAGCTCCGACTCAGCGGTGATCTCGATCGCCTCGCCAAGCGACTCCGGTAGCTGCTCGATGCCCAGGCGCCTGCGCTCCTCGGCGGTCAGGTGGTAGAGGTTCTTCTCCATCGGATCAGGTAGCTCGTAGCCCTTCTCGATGCCCTCCAAGCCGGCCTGTAGGAGTACGGCAAAGGTCAGGTAGGGGTTGCAGGCAGGGTCGGGGCAGCGCAGCTCCATGCGCGTTGCCTGCTCCTTGCCTGGATGATACAGCGGCACGCGCACCAGCGCCGAGCGGTTGCGTCGCGACCAAGCGGCGTACACCGGTGCCTCATACCCGGGCACAAGTCGCTTGTAGGAGTTGACCCATTGGGCAAAGATCGAGCAGATCTCGCGTGCGTGCTTGAGCTGACCGGCGATGAACGCCTTGCCGACGTCGGAGAGGAAATACTGGTCATCGGCGTCGTAGAACGCGTTCTTGCCGTCGGCGAACAGCGACTGATGGGTGTGCATCCCCGAGCCGTTCTCGCCAAACAGTGGCTTCGGCATGAAGGTCGCGTGCCAGCCGTACTTGACCGCGTACTCCTTCACAGTGATGCGGTATGTCATGCAGTCGTCGGCCATCTTCAGCGCCGGTGCGTAGCGCATGTCGATCTCGTGCTGGGAGGGGCCAACCTCGTGGTGGGTGTACTCGACGTGAATGCCAAGCTGCTCCAGCGCGAGCACGGTCTCGCGGCGCACGTCGGTACCGGCATCGAGCGTCGTCAGGTCGAAGTAGCCGCCTTCGTCGAGTACCTCGGTGGTCTTGCTGTCTTTGAACAGGAAGTACTCAAGCTCGGGACCGACGTTGAACGTGTCGAAGCCCATCGCCTGCGCACGCTGTAGCGCGCGGCGCAGCACGTGCCGAGGATCGCCCTCGTACGGCGTGCGCTCGGGCGTGATTACGTCGCAAAACATGCGCCCCACCCCCTGCTCTTCGGGGCGCCAAGGCAGCACGGCGAAGGTACTGGGATCGGGCAGCGCGATCATGTCGGACTCCTCGATCGCATTGAAGCCGGTGATCGAGGAGCCGTCGAAGCCCATGCCGGCCTCGAAGGCGTCGTCGAGCTCCTCGACGTTGATCGAGAACGACTTGAGCTGACCGAGGATGTCGGTGAACCAGAAGCGGATGAAGCGGATGTCGCGTTCGGCGACAAGCGCCTTTACGTCGTCGCGGCTCTTGGGCTGCTCGATCTCGGCCATCAGTGGCGCAGCGTAATGGATGGGCCCACTGTCCGCCTTGGACGATTGGCTAAGAAGGTCCTTTCGAAATGACCTGCACGCTCGGCACCCCCTTGTTGTGGAGCTGGGGTATTTATTTTGGTACCTAACCTTTAGGTAGGCATTCGCAAAAGGGGGGTGTTGGCCAGATCATTCAAAAGACGAGACATACACCCGGCTTGCATGATCCACGAACGCCCGTCCGCAGGGAGCTAATTTTCTAAGAAGTGGCTAGTGGGCGCTGAGGATCGCTACCGCAACAAGCAAAAAGCCGAGCGCGACCGCCCAGGCGGCGATCATGTCGGGGCGTGGACCCACACGTTGCACCGCGGGAAGCCGTGGACGCCGGCGCGAGTCGCGCGGCGGCGGCGCCGCTCGCTCGACGAGCATCAGGCGCTGGCCAGGGCGGATTTCGCGCACGCCGCGACGCATCGCGGGAGCCGCGTTCCTGCCGGCGGCGGTGGCCGCACGCCGCTCTCCATCCCTGCGGCGCTCGATCCGCTCGCGCACATCCTCGACGTCGGCCCACCAAGCACGGGCCTCGGAAGCTCGTGGCATCGGCGGCGATGCTAACAGCGCCCGCGGCGACCGGAGAAGCCACCGGAATTAAGCTCACCGACTTTGCGAGAAGCTTCGGATGCCGGGTGATGCCAGGGACTTCTAATGCCCGGCGACGGCCGCGACGAAGTTCGCTACCGCTTCGGCTTCCTTGCCCTGATACAGCTGCGCCGGCATGTTGCCGTTGCCGCGTGCACGACCTTCGGCGATCGCGTTCAGCACCAGCGCCCTGCGACCGGCTTCGGTTGGAATCTCCGAGCCGAGCCTGACGTCGAGATTGGGGCCGGTCCGTCCCACGGAGTTGGCTCCCGAGAGCGTGTGACAGAACGCACAAGTGTCGGAGAAGAGCACGCGACCGTGCTGCTCCTGAGCATTGAGCTTGACCCCGCCGACCGCTTCCCTGGCCTTGTTGTTGCCATTGTCGGTGAGCACGATTATCGGCACGACCAGCCCGAACGCGAACGCAAGCGCAACGACGAGGAAGACGGCCCGCTGGCTCGCCTTCGATTCGGTGTTTTGGGCGTCGCCCTCCCCACCCGACCCGCCTCGCCGCATGGCGACGAAGAACACGCCGAGGCCGACCAGGACCCAGAAAGCAATGACTGCGTAGATCATCGGGTCGGCACGATACATGAGCATCCCGCTCGGAGTGCTCCTCACCGCCTCGCGGCCAGAGTTCGATGAGAGCTCTCTTCACATGCCTTTAGGGAAGGCCTAGGTTGGGCGCTACGCTGAAGGCAGGTCTCGAGTCTCGAACAACTGGACGTGCCCACGTGAACATCCTGCGCCGCCTCCCCCTCTCCCGCCTGCTGCTGCTGTGCGGCGTAGTAGTGGCTGTCGGGATCGGCGCGACCGCGCTTGCCTTGGCCGTCGGCACCGGTCCGACGCCGCCGCCCAAGCCCTTGCCGACGCGATCCACGACGCTCTCGCGGCGCCGAAGGTCAGCGGCGTGAGCGCACGCATCCAGTTCACCAACCACCTGCTCGAAGGCGCCAACCTCGCCAGCGGCGGTGGCGAATCCAGCCAGCTCAGCTCCAGCCCGCTGATCTCCGGGAGCCTCCGGTCGCCTGTGGATCGGCGCGGAAGGCCACGCCCGCCTGGAACTGCAGTCTGAAAAGGGCGACACGCAGATCCTGTGGGACGGCAAGACGGCCTCGTTGTACGACGCCTCGACCAACACCCTCTACCGCTACGTGCCGACCGCCGAGGAGACCGACGCTTCGACTCAGACCGGCTCGGACGGCTCCTCCACGAACGGCCCCTCCTCCACGACCGGCACGAACCCCCGTGGAACACCGACGGTCGCCGAAATCGAAGAAGGCCTCACGCATGCCGGCAAGCACGCCAACATCTCCCCCGCCACACCCACCGACGTAGCGGGACAGGCCGCCTACACCGTGAGGGTCTCGCCGCGCGAAAACGGCGGCCTGATCGCCGGCGCCGAGCTGTCCTGGGACGCCGTGCACGGAGTGCCGCTCAGCGCCGCGCTCTACTCGACCACGAGCTCCTCGCCCATGATCGAACTGGCCGCCACCGAAGTCTCCTACGGGCCCGTCGCCGCCTCGACGCTCGACTTCACCCCGCCGGCCAACGCGAAGGTCGAGGAAGTGACGCTTCCCGACCAAGCACGACTCGGGCGCGCCCGGACGCCGGCAGCGGCGAAAAGCCGAAGCGTGAGCACGCACGGCGAAGGCCTCGGCGCGATCGCTCTGCTGGAAAGCCCGGTCAAGGCGGGCGCCAAGGAATCCACCGAATCCGAGCTGGAAAGCCTGCCGAAGGTCACCATCAACGGCACCAGCGCCTCGGAGCTGCCAACGCCGCTCGGCACGCTTCTTGACCTTCGAGCGCGCAGGCGTGCGCTATGTGCTGGCGGGCTCGGTCACGCCGGCGTCGATCGAGGCGTTCGCGCGGGGCCTTTAGTGACGACGCAACGCCCAGCCGGTCAAGGCCAGAGGGCTCGTCAAGCGCTACAAGGAGGTCCTGGCGGTCGACCACATCGACCTGAACGTCCAGGCCGGCGACGTGTATGGCTTCCTCGGCCCCAACGGCGCGGGCAAGACGACGACCTTGCGCATGGCGTTGGGCTTGATCACGCCAAGCGAGGGGATCGTGGAGCTGTTCGGGCGCGACCCGATGCGCGAGGGCGCCCGCGCTCTGCGAGGGCGTCGCCGGATTCGTGGAGGCGCCGCGCTTCTATCCCTACATGACCGGGCGCAAGAACCTCCAGTTGCTGGCCGCTCTGGACGGCGACGACGCGTCAGCGCGCATCGAGGAGGTCTTGGAGGTCGTCGAGCTGACGCCCCGCGGCAAGCACAAGGTCGGCGGCTACTCCCACGGCATGCGCCAGCGCTTGGGGATCGCGGCGGCCCTGTTGCGCCGCCCGCGTCTGCTGATCCTCGACGAGCCGGCAACGGGCCTCGACCCGGCGGGTATGCGCGACATGCGGGCTTTGATCCGCCGCTTGGCCGACGAAGGCATCACCGTGCTGCTCTCAAGCCACCAGCTGCCCGAGGTCCAGGAACTGTGCGACCGCGTCGCGATCGTGGACCGCGGCAAAGTCGTCTACGAGGGCGCCTTGGCCGACCTGCGCCGCCAGGGCGGGGCCGGATATCGTCTGCGCACGACCGACGACTCGCGCGCGCTGGGCGTCCTCAGCGCGCAGCACGGCGTCGAGCACGCCGCTGCCGGTCCACACGGGATCGCCTTCCAGGCGCAAGAGAGCGACGTCGGCCCGCTCTCGCTCGCGCTCGGCCAGGCAGGCATCGGCATCCTCGCGCTCACGCCCGAGCTGGCCACGCTCGAGGACCTGTTCTTCCGTCTGACCGAGAGCAACGGAGCCAAGCCGGCGCCCGAGCGAAACGCCCCCAGCTGCCGGCACCCTAGTGGGAGCGCCATGAGACTCCAACCGTTGCAAGCTCGGCGCCGTTTGCCGAGCCCGGAAAGCCCCCCGATGAGCAGCGTCGCCGCCTCCCCTCCCCTGCCCGCACCCGCTTCGGCGAGCCGCGCACGACGGCCGTCCACGCTCACCGTCTACCGCTGGGAGCTGCGCAAGCTGCGTGCCCAGAAGCGCACCTACATGGGCCTCGGCCTGGCCGTGGTCCTGCCCCTGATCTTCGTGATCGTGCAGAACGTGCACACCGCGCCACGGCTGGCGGCGACAGCATCTTCGCCGGCCAGATCACCCAGTCGGGCTTGGCGACGCCGGTCCTGATGCTGCTGTTCGAGTCCGTCTTCTTTCTGCCTCTGATCGCATCCCTGGTGGCCGGCGACGTCGTCGCAGCCGAGGACGGCAACGGCACGCTCAAGACGATCCTCACGCGCTCGGTGGACCGCGGCCAGGTGTTCGCCGCCAAGGCCTTGACCGCACTCACCTACGCCACGATCGCGGTGTTCCTGTCGGCTGCGGTCGCGACCCTCGGCGGCATCGCCTCGTGGGGCTTCCACTCGATCACAACGTTCTCCGGCAGCACCGTCTCGGCCTCCGAAGGCCTCCTGCTCGTAATCGCCGCCAACGCCTGCTACCTGATCCCGCTGTTCGCGGTCGCCAGCATCGGAGTGCTGCTGTCGACCAGCCACGCGCAACAGCACCGCTTCGGTCGTCGGCGCCGTTGGCATCGTGATCCTGCTTTACATAATCGCCGGCATACCGGGCCTTGAAGGCATCAAGCCCTACCTGCTCACCGAACAGTTCGAGAACTGGCACGGCCTGCTGCGCACCCCCACCGACTGGGCGCCGGTCTTGCACTCGCTATGGGTGTCCGCTCTGTATGCAGTCCCGTCGCTGTTCGCGGCATATCTCGTGTTCCTGCGCCGCGATGTAGCCGGCGGCTAGCTCACTTCGACCGGCAGCTCGACTGCCCCGACCTCGACCTCGCCCAGCAGGCGCCGAGCTTCCTTGGGGTCGATCAGGCCGGCGCCGAGCCGCCCCGTTGACTCCGCGCCGCAGGCGACGCCGAAGCGCAGGCACTGGTCGGGCGCGCGACCCTCGTAGCGTGCGGCCACGTAGCCGGCAAGGAAGGCATCGCCCGAGCCACGCTTGGCGACCGGCTCGCGTGGCGCGGTCTGGGCACGACGCAAGCACGATTTCCCGTCCACAAGCACGTCGGCGACACAGCCGTCGCCCATCGTCATGATCGCCTCGTGCGGTCCCAGCGCGACGATCTCGCGCACCGCGAGCAGCCTTTCCTCCTCGGAGGCGAACTCGTGCCCGACCAGCTCCTCGGCCTCGAGGATGTTCGGGGACACGACATCGGGCTCGGCGCGGACCGCGTGCAGCAGAGCGTCGCCGTCGGTGTCGATCACCGTGGTCACGCCGACTTTCTGCAGATCGCGGATCAGCTCGGCATAGATCTCTGAGGAGACGCCCTCGCGGCAGCGATCCGGCCAGCACCACGATCGCGGCACCGCGCGCGAGGTAGAGCAGCTTGTCGCGAAACAGCTCGACCTCCTGCTCGGAGACGGCGGGACCGCGTTCGTTGACCTCCGTCTGCTCGCCGTTGGTCGGGTCGAGCACCGAGGTGTTGGTGCGCGACTCGTCGCGGATGCGCACGAAGTCGTTGAGGATCGCCTCCTCGGTGAGCTGCTCGACGATATGCGTACCGGTCGCGCCGCCGGCGAGGCCGGTCGCGATCACGGGCTGCCCGAGCGCCTTCAGAGCACGCGCGATGTTGACGCCCTTGCCGCCGGCCATCGTGCGCTGCTCGACGGTGCGGTGGCGCCGTCCAAGGCGGAAGTTGGGCACCGACAGCGACTTGTCGATAGCCGCGTTGAGCGTGACCGTGATGATCATCTGGTGCTCTTCATCCGCGTTCTCGCGCGGGACGGACCGGATGGTCGCCTACACGCCCTGCAGAGGCTAGCGGACAGGCGGCGACAAAGCAGAAAACCTGGATAAATTTCCGGCGCTGCGGGTGTCGCCTTGCGCTGCCGTTCGCGCCAGTCGGACGATTCGGCCGCCAGGTCGAGTCGGCCAGACCAGATGTCGCTAAGCCCCCGAGAGAGCCCACGCCAGCTCGCGCAGACGCTCAGCCTCGGCGCGAGCCGCCTCGGCCGGGTCGCCCCCGCTACCGCGATAGGCATCGACGATCGAGCGCGAGGCGCTGACCAGGCCCGCGGCACGACCAGGCGCGAAGGCTGGGGCCAGGTCCTCGACGCGTCCGCCCTGCGCACCAACGCCTGGCAGCAGGAAGACGGCGTGAGGCATCAGCTCGCGTGCGCGCGCCAGGTGCTCGGGCACGGTGGCCCCGACGACCGCTCCCACGTCGCTGATACCCGCCTCGCCGACAGCGTCGCCCCCCAGCTCCTCGACGAGCATCGCGATCCGCTCCCAGACACGCTCGCCGCCGGCGAGCTCCAGATCCTCGATGTCGGCGGCGCCCGGGTTGGAGGTGCGTACCAGCACGAGCACGCCGGCCGCGTTGCCATTGAGGGCCGCTGCCGCTCGCGCCGTGGCGATGAACGGCGTGAGCGCGTCCGAGCCCATCAGCGGGTTGACCGTCATGAGGTCGACGCCCAGCCCTTCGACGCTGCCGAAAGGCGTGTCGCTGGCCCCCAGAAGCGCTCGTGCGTAGGCGCCGGCGCTCACGTCGATGTCGCCGCGCTTGCCGTCGGCGATCACGAGCAGACCCTCCGCCTGGGCATGGCGCACCACTGCGGTGAGCAGCGTCCAGCCAACGTCGCCCAACACCTCGAAGCGAGCCAGTTGCGGCTTGACCGCGACACAGGCGTCGCCGACCGCATCGATCAGCGCGCGGCAGTGATTGAGCATCGCCATCCCGGCCCGTTGCACCGGCAGGACGTCCGCATCGTCGCGAACGCGCTCGACGGCGGCCGGCCACAGGCCCATCGGATCGGGGTCGAGCCCGAGCACGATCTGCGACTCGCGCTGCGCGACCAGCGCGGCGAGCCTGTCGCCGAAATTGCCGGATGCCTCGCCTGCGCTCGGCGACCGGTCCCCGAGACCGGCGCTTGGAGCGGATGGACGAGCAGACAGGGACACGACACGTAAGAATACGTGGACAGATGGACCTCGCCCGCGTCTCCTGGATCGTGACCGTGCTGATAGCGCTGCTGACGGCGGTGTTGCTGCTGCTGTCCGACTACACCGGCTACGCGGCCCTGAGTGTCGCGGTGGCGGCTTCCGCTTCGATCAATCTGTTGTGAGCCACTGCTGCAGCGCGCGCAGGGCGCGTCCTCGGTGGCTGATGGCGTCCTTGCGCTCGTCGCTGAGCTCGGCCATCGTCACATCGCCCGGCTCGTCGTCCGTCAGGAACGCCGGGTCGTAGCCGAAGCCGCGCTCGCCGCGCGGATGCTCGGCCAGCCGGCCCGTGCAACGCCCTTCGAACACACGCTCGACGCCGCGCACCGGATCGACGTAGGCGAGCGCGCACACGTAGGCGAGCGGACTGCCGGCAGGCGCCTCTCGCAGGAGCTTGGCGAGGTTCTGCTCGTCGCTGGCGTCCTCTCCGGCGTAGCGGGCGGAGCGCACCCCGGGCGCACCGCCGAGCGCCTGCGCTTCGATGCCAGAGTCATCGGCAATGCTGACTCTGCCGGTGGCGGCGGCAGCGGCTCGCGCCTTGCCGAGCGCGTTCTGCCTCGAAGGTATCGCCGTCCTCCGGCGGCAAGACCACCTCATCGGGCAGCGCGTCGACCTCGAAGCCGCTGAGCAGCCGCGCGAACTCGCGGCGCTTGTGCTCGTTGCGGGTGGACAGCAGGAGCCGCGGGGCGCCTGCTGCGCGCTCGCCGCTGGGTATGTCGTTGTGCCGGCCCACCACGCCTGCCTCAGGCGGCGTCGAGCGCCTGCTCCTGCGCGGCGCGCAGCTGCTCGATCCCGTCGGCCGCGAGCGCCAGCAGCTCGTCGAGCGAGGCGCGCGAGAGCGGCGTGCGCTCGGCGGTCGCCTGCACCTCGACCAGGCCGCCTTCGCCTGTCATGACGACGTTGGCATCGACCTCCGCATTGGAGTCCTCGCCGTAGTCGAGATCGAGCAGCGCAGCACCGCCGACGATCCCGCAGGAGACGGCCGCGATCGAGCCGGTGAGCGGCGAACGCTCGATGCGCTCCTTGCTCTGCAGCCGCTTACAGGCGAGTGCGAGGGCGACGTAGGCACCGGTGATCGAGGCGCAGCGGGTGCCGCCGTCGGCCTGCAGCACGTCGCAGTCGAGGTAGATGGTGCGTTCGCCGAGCGCGTTCAGGTCGATGACGACGCGCAGCGAGCGCGTCCGATCAGGCGCTGGATCTCGACCGAGCGCCCGTCGAGGCGGCCCTTGGAGATGTCGCGCGCCTTGCGATCGCCGGTGGATGCAGGCAGCATGCCGTACTCGGCGGTCAGCCAGCCACGGCCCTTGCCGGCCATCCAACGCGGCACGCCCTCCTGCGCGGAGGCCGTGCAGATGACGCGCGTCTCGCCCATCGAGATCAGCGCTGAGCCGGTCGCGGTGCGCACGAACCCGGGCTCGATCTCCACGGGGCGCAGCTGACCAGCCGTACGCCCGTAGCTGCGTTTGCGGGTGGGACGCTCGGGCTCGTGACTGTTCTCCTGCAGCGGACGCCAGCAGTGGCCTGCTCCCACAACTTCGGCCGGTTGCTGCTCCTCGCTCATGCCAACGCTCCGACGCTATGCAGATCGACGTGCTCGACCTCCCCGAGCGGCATCTGCAGAAAGCGTGTGCCGAGGTCCCTGAAGGCGGGTACGTCGCCGGTGCAGAGGAAGTGGTAGTCGCCCTCGCCTTGCGTGCGAGGGTTGCTCAGGTTGCGTGTGGACAGCGCGTGCTCGACTTGACGGGCAAGCGCCCCCCCGGAGCTGACGAGCCGCACGCCCGGACCGAGCATGCGCTGGAGCATCGGGCTGATGAGCGGGTAATGCGTGCAGCCGAGGATGACCGTGTCGACCTCGGCTTCGCGTAGCGGAGCGCAGGCCTCGCGCACCTGCTCGACGGCGCTCTCGTCGAACTGCCGGCCGGCCTGGATGATCGAGGCCAGCGTCGGGCAGGCGACCGCGTGCAGTGTGACGTGCGCGTCGATCGCGCCGACCGCGCGCTCGTAGCTGCCGCTGGCCACCGTGGTGGGCGTGGCGAGCAGGCCGATGCGCCCGCTGCGCGTGACGGCCACGGCTTGCGAGGCCTCTGGGCGCACGACGCCGAGCACGTCGATGCCCAGTGTCGTCTCCATCATGCGCCGCTCGAGGATCGGCAGGGCAGCGGCGGTGGCGGAGTTGCAGGCGATCACGAGCAGCTTGGCGTGGCGACGCAAGAGCTCCTCGGCGATCTCTGAGGCGAAACGCGCCAGTTCCTCCGGCGAGCGTTCGCCGTAGGGGAAGCGCGCCGTGTCGCCCAGATAGACGAAGTCCTCATGTGGCAGCTGCACCAGCAGCTCGTGCAAAACGGTGAGCCCGCCCACGCCGGAGTCGAACACGCCGATCGGCCGGGCACGCGGGTCGCTGACGGGGCTCGTCACGCGACCCATCATTCCAGAGCGCTACCGTCGGGGCCTGTGCCAGAGCAGATCGAGGGATCGGCGGACTCACATACGGGGGGCTTGCGCGCGCTTGTGCTGTCGAACATGCGCCCCGACGAGCGCCATCCCGAGCGCGGTCGCTTCGTGCGCGATCAGGTGGACGCACTGCGTGGGCTGGGCGAGTGGCAGGTCGAGCTGTACGAGTTCGCGCCGGGCGCCGGCGCTCTGGCACGCGCGACGCGCGACTTGCGCACGCGCTATGCGGGCGAGCGCTTCGACGTGGTGCACGCTCACTTCGGCCTGACGGCCTGGGCGGCGCTGGCGGTGAAGGCGCGAGGACGGGCGCTGACGGTGCACGGCACCGACGTACGTCATCCCCGCACGCGGCTGGCCACGCGTGCCGTGCTGCCCAGCGTCGGCCTGCTCGCAGCGGTCTCGCAGGCGCTCGTCGAGGAGCTACCCGGTCGCAGGGCGCGTGCCCGCGCGCAGGTGCTGCCCTGCGGCGTGGACATGGAGCGTTTCATGGCGATGCCCCGCGCGCGCGCGGGGGGCATGCTCGATTTGGAAGCACAAACGCCCTACCTGCTGTTCCCAGCCGACCCGAGCCGCCCGGAGAAGCGCTATGACCGCGCCCAGGCACTCGCCGAGGCGGCCAAAGCGCGATTGCTCACGCTCGGCGGCGTGGACCCGGAGCGCGTGCCCTTGTATGTGAACGCAGCCAACGCCGTGATCGTGCCCTCGGAGCGAGAGGGGTTCGGGCTTGCGGTGCTCGAGGCGCTGGCTTGCGACGTGCCGGTGCTGGCGACGCCCGTCGGTATCCACGCACAGGCGCTCGACGGCGTGGCGGGAACACTTTGCGCACCGTTCGAGCTCGAGCGCTGGGAGGCTGCGCTGGCGCCCCACCTGGCCGCCGAGGACCCGCGGGTAGCGGGTCGCGCCCATGCAGAGTCCTTCTCGGCGCCACGGATGGCCGAGCGGGTGGCAGCGGCATGGCGCTCACTCGTCGCGGATGCCGGATAGCATGGAGGTCGTGGCAGGAGCGGACGAAGCTGAGCAGAGGCCGCAGGCAGCTGCTCGGACACCACAGACCGCCGCGCAGACAGCGCAGGCCCCCGAGCAAGCGCCAGGGGCTTCACAGGATGCTGCGCCGATCGCCGAGCAGGCCTCGACAGCCACCAATCACGCTGCACAGAGCTCCGAGCAGCAGACCCCAGAGGCCGAGGCCTCTGTCGAGCAGCCGACGCCAACGCCTGGCTTCGGCGAGCGCGGACGCATGCGTCGTCGCGCACGCTTCTTGCGCAAGGCGCGCGAGCTCGCCTATCGCGATCTCGGTGGGCTCGTATTCGATTTGCACCGCTTCGGCCAGCGTAACGACCCGCTGGTACTCGCCAAGCTTGCGACGCTGCGTGAGCTCGATACCGAGTTGCGTGGGCTCGAAGACGGCTTGCACGACCACCGGCCGGTGACGGTGCTGCGTGAAGTTGGGATCGCGGCGTGCCCGCGCTGCGCAGCAATTCACGGCAGCGATGACCGCTTCTGCCCGGGCTGCGGACTCGCGTTCGACGCCAATGCGGACCGCCCGATCTCGACCGCGCCGGTGGCTCCCCAGGCACAGACGGCGCCCGCTCCTATACAGGCTCCGCTCGCCACGCCACCCGTCACGACCTCTCCGTCGTCGGCTGCGCCACCCGCCCCAGCCTCAGCGCCATCGCCAGCCCCAGTCGTGACTCCAGCCACAACCCCTACTCCATCTATGGCCTCAGCGCCTCCGTTGAAGCCGACGGCCCCACCGTTCGCGGCCAAGCCAACTGCCACTCCCGCGACCGCCGTCAAACCCTCCCCCTCGCCGGCCGAGACCAAACCTGCCACATCCCCGCCTGCTTCGGCGCCGAAAACCCCTGAGCGAGCACAGGAGGACGAACCGACGCAAATTTTGCGGCCGCCGCGTGGGGACACGAGTCCGTGAGCGCTCAGGCGCCGGCAGTCGCCCAGGTCGAAGCTTTGCCGCGCGATCTCTGTCCGCTCTGCCAGGCCCCATTGAGATCCGACCAGAATTGGTGCCTGCACTGCGGGGCTGCCGCGCGCACGCGCCTGGCGGCACAACCGAAATGGAAGGCGCTCGTGGTGGTCCTGCTGCTCGTTGTGGTGCTGTCGCTGGCGGTACTCGCGGCAGCGCTGGTGAAGCTCGCCGGATGAGCTCTGCTGCCTCGGCGGGGGCACGACGCGGCGATGTCGACGTAGCTGTGGTCGGAGCCGGCGCCGCTGGGCTGTACGCGGCGCTGTGCGCGGCCAACGAGGGCGCCACGGTCGCGCTGCTGTCGGCGATGCCGCTCGCGCAGACGGCCAGCTACTGGGCACAGGGCGGGCTCGCGGCGGTGCTCTCGACCGACGACAGCTTCGAGCTGCACCTGAGCGACACCGAGCGGGCGGGGCGCGGGGCGGTGCGCGGCTCGGCTGCCGAGGTGCTCGTCAGCGAGGCGCCCGAGCGCGTGCGCGATCTGGAGCGGCTCGGCTTTCACTTCGACGCGGATCGCCATGGGCGCTTGGCGCTCGGGCTGGAGGGCGGACACTCGGTGCGCAGGATCGTGCACGCCGGCGGTAGCGCGACCGGGAGGCGGCTGTTGCGCGAGCTCTCGGCGCTCGTTGTAGGGCACTCGCGCGTGCGTGTGATCGAGGGGGCGCGCGTGAGCCGGTTGCTTTGCGAAGGCGAGCGCTGCATAGGCGTCGTCTGCCGGGCAAGCGAGGATCCAGAGGATCCCCACGCGCCGGGGCGCATCGTCACAGCGCGGGCCACGGTGTTGAGCACCGGCGGCGCCGCCGCCCTGTGGGCGCGCACGACCAACCCGCCGGGCTCGATCGGCCAGGGACTCCTGCTGGCGCACGCCGCCGGGGCGACGCTGGCGGACCTCGAGTTTGTGCAGTTCCATCCGACGGCGGTCATCGGCGTGGAGGGCAGGGAAGGCTTTTTGATCACCGAGGCGATCCGCGGCGAGGGAGCGACGCTGCTTGATAGCGACGGGCAGCGCTTCGTCGACGAGCTGGCGCCGCGTGACGAGGTCTCGCGTGCGATCCAAAGCCGTTTGCGCGAGAGCGGGGGGCGCTCGGTCAGCCTCGACATGCGCACGATCGACCCGGCCCTCTTTCCCAACGTGGTCGGTGCGCTGCGCGAGGCCGGGCTCGACCCGATGCGCGAGTTGGTGCCGGTGGCGCCTGCCGCGCACTACACGATTGGGGGGATCGTCACCGACCTGCATGCACGCTCAGCGATAGCCGGGCTGTATGCGGTCGGCGAGACGGCCTGCACCGGCCTGCACGGAGCCAACCGGCTGGCGTCGAACTCGTTGAGCGAGTGCTTCGTGTTCGGTCGCCGCGCGGCGCTGGCGGCAATCGAGGAGCCTGCGCTCGACGATGTGGCTGCGGAAGTCAGCCAGGCCGCGATCGACGGCGGCGCTTCGACGCCGGGGGTGGGCGCGAGCGTGGATTGGCGATCGGAGGGGTCTTCAGGCGACCAGCAGGACATCAGACTGGCGTTGTGGCGACACGCGGGGATCGAGCGTTCGGCTGACGGATTGACGGAACTTCTCGACAGTCCCCACCCCTTGGCACGACTGATAGCGCGCTCGGCGCTGATGCGCAAGGAGAGTCGCGGTACCCATACGCGCAGCGATTATTTGGAGTGCGATACACACCTCGACGGCAAGCATGTGGTGGTGCGGAGTGGCGGCGAGTTGGAGCTCGACTGGCAGGATTGGCGCTGACGGCGCCACGAACTAACTGCAAGAAACGCCGCAAAATGGGGTGAGACATCCCCAAAAAACGCGCAACGGCCGAAAAGCTAACCCGAGCTTAATCAATTACTTCTGTGCCGCTTAGGAATGGCTTGGATACTTGTCAAGTCCGGTCCTTTTGGCATGAACCGGTGTTGAAGAGAGCAGAACTATGTATCAGTTCAGCCGAGCCATATACAGGGAGTTGGCGCCGTATATAACGGAGTCGAGGCCCGACGCCGGAGCCGCCTCCAACCACAAGCACGTGCTTGACGCGTGCGAGTCGGCCGTCGAGCGGCTTGCAACCGACCGCCACTATTTCGCCAAGCCCGCTCGCACACTGTTCTATGACATCAGGACCTATTTCCCGATGAGCGCACAGGAGCGCGTGCTGCAGACCGTTTGCCGCTATATCGGGCTTGCCCAGCGCTTCCTTGCCGAGAACCCGTTGGAGGCACACGCGGCCGTGACCGACGAGCCGCCTACCTGCCGGGCCACCACTCGCAAGGGCTCGACCTGTCAGCGCGTGCCGTTGCCGCACAACGGATATTGCCCCTCGCACCAGCACCTGGCCGACACCGAGCACAGCGAGCGCCTCGCCGCGGCTTGAGAGTTCAGCCTTCCTGGGCATGCTGCTCGGGGTAGATGTGGGTGGGACGTTCACCGATGCGGTACTCGTCGGCGACGACGGGACCGTCCACACCGCCAAGGCGCCGAGCACGCCCGGCGCGCAGGAGCGAGGCGTGATGGTCGCCATAGCGGCAGTGCTCGCCCGCGCAGGCGCCGAGCCTGGTCAAGCCCAACGCTTCGCCCATGGCATGACGGTCGCGACGAACGCCTTGCTCGAATCGGAAGCCCACCCACCCGTCCACCCACCCGCACGCACCGCGCTAGTCGCAACCGAAGGGTTCACTGACATTGTCGAGCTTGCGCGCCAGGCTCGCCCAAGCCTGTATCGCCTGTGTCAGGCGGGACCACGACCGCTTGTACCGCCGCACCTGCGCTTCGGGGCGCCTGAGCGGATGGGCCCAAACGGGGTGTTGCGCGAGCTCGACGTCGAGGCCACCGAGACGCTGCTGGAGCGGCTTGCGGCCAGCCGGCCCGAAGCCGTGGCGGTCGTGCTGCTGCACTCCTACGCCCACCCTGAGCACGAGCGCCGGCTCGGACGAACTAATTTCATCGCGCCTGCCAGGCATACATCTGTCGCTTTCGCACGAGCTTGTCGGCACTTTCAGAGAGTACGAGCGTGCGAGCACCACCGAGGTCGACGCGGCGCTCTCCCCCTTGCTCGCCTCCTACCTGCGCAAACTCGGCGAGCGTGCCGCCGAGCAACGCTTGCCCGAGGTCCAGGTGATGCAGTCCTCGGGCGGGCTCACCGATGCGCAAGAGCCGCCGCCCACGCAGCGCTGACGGTGCTCTCCGGCCCCGCCGGCGGCGTCGGCGGGGCGCTGCTGCTCAGCCAGGCAGCCGGCGAGCGCGACGTGCTGTGCTTCGACATGGGGGGCACTTCGTGCGACGTGTGCGTAATCGACGCGGGACGAGTGGCCGAGACGGCGCAGCGCAGCGTGGGCGGTCGCCCGCTCGCGCTGCCCGCGCTCGACATCCACACGGTGGGAGCTGGTGGCGGCTCGATCGCCTGGCGCGACCCGGGCGGGGCGCTGCGCGTCGGCCCGGAGTCGGCTGGGGCCGATCCGGGGCCCGCTTGCTATGGGCTTGGTGGGACGAGCGCAACGGTGACCGACGCCAACTTGCTGCTGGGCAGGCTGCTCGACGACGCGCCGCTGGCCGGCGGCGTGCGTCTCGATCGGATGGCGGCCGAGCGCGCCGTGGGAGCGCTGGCAGATGAGTTGGGGCTCGATCCGCTCGCCTGTGCCGAGGGGATCGTCCGAGTCGCCGAGACCGAGATGAGGCGGGCGCTGGCGGTGATGACCGTGGAGCGCGGGATCGACCCGCGCCGCTTTGCGCTGATGCCGTTCGGGGGCGCCGGGCCGCTGCACGCCGCCTCGATGGCCGGCGAGCTCGGGATCGAGCGCGTGCTGTGCCCACGCGCTTGCGGCGTGCTGAGCGCGCTCGGCCTGGCCGCCGCGGCGCCGCGGCGCGATGCGTCGAGCACGGTCATGCTCAGTGGCGCAAGCTTTACGGGCGAGAACGTCGCCGAGACGCTGGACGCACTGATCGCGCGCGCGTCAGGCGAGCTCGACGAGCCAGCCGAGCGCATCGGGCTGCGCTACGAGCTGCGATATCTGGGGCAGTCGTTCGAGCTGACGGTTGATGAGGAAATCGACCCCACGGATTGGTTTGGAGGAGAGGTCGTTCCCGTCACTGACGCTCCGAGGGTCCACTCCCACACGTTGTGCGATCCCCTGCGCTTGCGCGAAGCCTTCGAAGCCGAGCACGAGCAGCGCTATGGCTATCGCGACGCGAACGCGGAGGTCGAGCTGGTGAACGTGCGCGTGTCGGCGATCGGGTCACGGCCCGCTGCTGCGGCTGAGCGTTGCCGCCGATGAGCAACCGACGCGCGAGAGCAAGCTGGTGGCATTCGCTGGGGAGTGGCTCGAGGCAGAGCTGTGGCGCGGAGATCTGCCCGTGGGCACGCAGGTGCACGGGCCTGCTCTGTGTGCGATGCCCGAGTCCACGCTGCTCGTGCCGCCCGGTTGGAGCGGAGCGGTGGACGAGCATGGGACGATCGTGCTGGAGGGGCTCCGCTGGAGCAGGTCGGACAAACGCGCCGAGCTCGGAGCACCCGAGGGCACAAGGCGCTTGAGCTCACTCGATCCGATCGAGCTGCAGGTGATCGTCGGTGCGCTCAGGGCGAGCTGCGAGGAGATGGGTGCCACGCTCGTTCGCTCGGCGCACTCGGCCAACATCAAGGAGCGTCGCGACGCCTCGACCGCGCTGTTCGATCGTCACGGCGAGATGGTGATGCAGGCCGAGCACATTCCCGTGCACCTCGGCTCGATGCCTGCCGCGGTGCTTGCGGTGCTCGAGCGCGAGCAGCGACCCGGCGTGTCCTGGGTGCTGAACGATCCCTTCGAAGGTGGCACGCACCTGCCGGACATCACGGTTGTGACTCCTGTTTTCGCCGATGCCCCCCGCGCGCGCGGGGGGCATCGCGTTCTCGAGCATCCAACGCCCCAGGTGGCGCCATCCCGCAAAGCCCCATGGAGCCTTCTCCTACCGAGGCCTCCCCCAAGAGGG
This sequence comes from uncultured Solirubrobacterales bacterium, assembly GCA_963844095.1. Classification (GTDB taxonomy): domain Bacteria; phylum Actinomycetota; class Thermoleophilia; order Solirubrobacterales; family Solirubrobacteraceae; genus Palsa-744. The sequence goes on along the minus strand of CAWJND010000004.1, from coordinate 281,752 downwards.
TCGCTGATCGGCTTCGCCGCCAGCCGCGCCCACCACGCCGACGTGGGCGGGCTGGTACCTGGGTCGATGCCGGCCGACAGCCGAACGCTTGAGGAAGAGGGCGTCGTGATCCATCCCCGCGAGCTGAGCGAGGCGGCAATCGGGGAGCTTGTGGCGCAGATGCGCCAGCCCCAGGAGCGCAGAGCGGACCTGCGGGCACAGCTCGCCGCCAATCGCATCGGCGCCCTGCGCCTCTCCGAGCTGGCTGAGCGCGTCGGGGTGCAACGTCTCGCCATGGCGATGGAGGAGGTGCTCGACTACGCGGAGCGGCGCACACGTGCGTGCATCGCGGCGCTGACAGACGGGGTGCGCGAAGCCCGCGACGTGTTGGAGGCGCCCGAGGGCGATCTGCTGCTGTGCCTGAAGGCGACGGTCGCCGGCGAGCAGCTGACACTCGACTTCAGCGGCTCGGCCTGGCGCCATCCCGGCAACCTCAACTGCCCGCTTGCGGTCACGCTGTCTGCCTGCTGGTTTGCGGTGCGCGTGCTCACCGACCCCGACATTCCGCCCTCGGCCGGCGCGTACCGTCCCGTCGAGGTGATCGTGCCGGAGGGCTCGCTGTTGAACGCCAAGCCACCCGCCGACAGCGGGGAGCCGGCCCCGGCCGTTGCCGCCGGCAACGTGGAGACCTCCTCGCGCGTCGCCGACCTCGTGCTCGGCGCTTTTGGCAGGGCGCTGGGCCAGGGCACGATGAACAATCTGACGCTCGGCAACGCGGACTTCAGCTACTACGAGACGCTCGGCGGCGGGCAGGGGGCTTGCGCGGACGCCGACGGGCCCAGCGGCGTGCACGTGGCGATGAGCAACACGCTGAACACCCCGATCGAGGCGCTCGAGCGCGAACTGCCGCTGCTCGTCAGCGAGTACTCGCTGCGACGCGACTCAGGCGGAGCGGGCATGCACAGGGGCGGCGACGGCGTCGTGCGCGAGCTCGAGGCGCTCAGCGACATGACCTTCTCGCTGATCGGCGAGCGCCGCCGCCACGCGCCCGCCCGGCGCAAACGGCGGCGAGGCCGGCAAGCCAGGTCGCGACACGTTGATCGGGCTCGATGGCAAGCCACGAGGATTGCCGGCGAAGACGACGGGTAGGCTTCATGCCGGTGAGCGACTTCGCATCGAAACGCCCGGAGGCGGTGGATATGGCGCTCCACCCGAGCGGCCCGATCCCGATGAACAGTCGGCCTGAGCAGAATTCGATCCGACTGAGCGGCCGATCCGACTGTCGCCCGGACCAGCCTGGAGAGTTGGCACGTGGCTGAGCGAATCGGCTTCCTTGGCCTCGGCATCATGGGCTCGCGCATGGCCGCGAACGTGGCCAAGGCGGGCTATCCGCTGACGGTCTGGACGCATACCGAGGGCAAGGCGCAGCGCTGGGCGGAGGAGCACAAAGCCACCGCGGTGAACACGCCGGCGGAGGTGGCGGCAGCCAGCGACGTCGTCGTGAGCATGGTCGTCGACGGCGCCCAGGTCGAGAGCGTGCTGTGCGGGGAGAACGGTGTTGCGGACGGCGCCAAAGACGGTCTGCTTTGTGTGGATATGTCGACGATCGCCCCGACCGACACGCGCCGCATCGCCGCGCGCTTGAAGGAGCGCGGGATCGGCATGATCGACGCGCCCGTGACCGGCTCCTCGCCACGCGCGGAGGCGGGGACGCTGACGATCATGGTCGGTGGCGAGGCCGAGGAGTTCGAGCGCGTGAAGCCGCTGCTGGAGACGATGGGCGAGCTGATCGTGCACGTCGGCGAGCTTGGCCAGGGCGAGATGCTCAAGCTGATCAACAACTCCCTCGGGGCCGCAAACGCGGCGGCCGTGGCCGAGGCGCTGCTGCTCGCCAAGGCGACCGGCGTGGACTTGGACGCGCTCGTGGCGGTGACCCAGAGCGGCTCGGGCGCCTCGGCGCAGATGCAGATGAAGTCTGGGCCGATGCGCGCGCACGACTATTCGACGTTGTTCAAGACCGAGCACCTGCTCAAGGACGTGCGGCTGTGCCTGGAGGAAGCACAGGCCGCCGGAATTCCCTTCCCGGCGGCTGCCCATGCTCGCGACCTGTTGGCCGCGACGATGGGCCGTGGGCATGGCGCGGATGACTATTCGGCATTGATCGAGTCAGCCGAGGGCCTCGCCGGACGGCGGCTGTAAACGCCTCGTAACCGGCAGACCACCCAAAAAAACCCTCCATTTGCAGGGGATTTGGGATTTTCGCTCGGATTTCGTATCTTTAAGGGCAGCGGCACCCCGTGCCAAGGCCTTGTAGGCGGCACGGATGGGGTCGCACGGTTCTCAGACGATCCCTCGTAGTCAGGTCTTTTCAAAATGCCAATTGCTCTCAAGGAATGGGCGGTCACCGTCCGCGCCCTCGCCGAAGGCGAGCAGCTCATCACCCTGCGCAAGGGCGGTATTCGCGAGCCCGAAAAGCACTTCAAGCTCGATCACGACCGCTTTTTCCTGTATCCCACGTTCGACCACCAGCGCAACGACCTCGTGCGCGAGTCCCACCAGCCGGAGCTGCGCCGGGCGCTCGAGGAAGGCGTGTGGAACGACGGCGAGCCGTCGGTGAACGCGTTCAGCGTCGAAGGCGGCATCCAGCAGCCCGAGCGCGTGCGCATCAGGGCGTGGGCCGAAGTGGCCGGCCACTTCACGATCTCCGATCCGCGCTGCGTGGACGCGCTGTCGCCGTTCTACGTGTGGACGCCCGACTACGCCGAGAAGCGCCTCGAATGGAAGCGCCGCCATCCCTTGCACGTGCTGTTGCTGCGCACCTACAGGATTCCCCGTCCCGTGACCGTCAAGGTCAAGGACGAGTACGGCGTTTGCAGCTCTTGGCTTGAGCTACAGCGCGAACTGCCCTTCGAGGGCACACCCGTGCTCTCCGACGGCGAGTTCGAACGCGCCGCCGAAGAGATCGAGGTCGATCACGCGCGAAGCCGGCCAGCCGATGGGCCAGCCGGTCCTCGTCTGAGCAGCCCAGGTCCCGCAGATCGGCGAAGATCAGTGGACTGACCGCGCCGCATGCGGCGCGGTCCCGGACGGTGCATGCACCGTCCGGCGGGCCGGCACATGTGCCGGCCCGAACAGCAATATGGATTAGCTAAGCGAGCAGCTCCCGCGCGCGATCCGCCTGGGACACGGGCACGAGCACGTCGCGCCCGCCGGCGGCGATGAAGTCGGGGACGTCGGAGCCGCCGTTGCGCTTGAGCATGCTGGGGATGTGCTCTTGGCGCAGCAGCCCCTGGATCAGTTCGGCCTCGGCGAGGTTGCGCGCGTAGGCGACCTTGACGAGGTGCACGCGATCGCTCAGACCGCGATTTGCCCGATCTCCACCTCACGGACGGTGCCTCCCTCGATCAGATAGGAGCGGATCTCCGGCGCCGCTGGGTCGGAGAGCCCGACGATGATCCACTCGACGCCGGGCCAGCTGGCCGCGAAGTTGATGTCGGTCTGCGACGGGTAGGGCGGCGTGTGCGTGTGCGAGTGATAGATCGCACCGATCTCCCAGCCGGCCTCGTCGAACTCGTTGATCGCCGCGAATCACGTCTTTGCCGTCGATCTCGAAGCGCTTGGGGCTCGCGTGGACGTTGCGCGCCGAGCGCACGCGCATCGCCTGCGCCGGCTGACCGTCTGAGGCGGGAGCGACCGCCACGACCCCGCAGCACTCGTTGGGTGCCTCCTCGCGGGCGTGCGCGAGGATCTGCTCGAGCAGCTCATGCGAGATGTCCATGCGCTCGGTTCCCGGTCAGCGACGCTTCGGCAGGCCGGTCGCCTGGGCAGCGGTTGCTCACCACCAAACGGTGGAGTCGAGGTTCTCGATCTCCTCGACGGGCAGCGTGTAGATGCCGCTCGACAAATACTTCCAGCCGTCGTCGGCGACGATGAAGACGACGTTGCCCTCGTCCAGCTCGCCGGCGATGCGCACCGCGACGCGCGCGATCGCGCCGCTGGAGACGCCCGCGAAGACGCTCTCCTCGTCGAGCAGCTTGCGCGTCCACAGGATCGCGTCGGTGTTGGTGACGAAGATCTTGCGGTCGAGCAGCGAGAGGTCGATGATCGGCGGGATGAAGCCGTCGTCGAGCGAGCGCAGGCCCTGCACGGGCTCGCCTTGCATCGGCTCGGCCGCAACGATCTTGCAGGCGTCGCCGAAGGTCTCCTTCAGGCGGCGCCCGTTGCCCATCAGGGTGCCGCCGGTGCCGAGGCCGGCGACGAACGCGGACACCTCGTCGAGCTCCTCGAGGATCTCCAGGGCCGTGCCGTTGTAGTGGGCGTTCGGGTTGGCCATGTTGCCGTACTGGTAGGGCATGTAGTAGGAGGAGTCTTTCTCGGCCATGTCAAGCGCCTTCTCGACCGCGCCGTTGGAGCCCTTGGAGCCCTCGGAGTAGACGATCTCCGCCCCGTACATCTTCAGCAGCTGGGTGCGCTCGGGGGTGACGTTCTCGGGCATGACCACCTTCAGTCGGTAGCCCTTGCGCGAGCAGATCATGCCGAGCGAGATGCCGGTGTTGCCGGAGGTCGGCTCCAGGATCGTCTGGCCTGGGAGGATCGCGCCCTGGCTCTCGGCGTCCTCGATCAGCGCGCGCGCCACGCGGTCCTTGACCGAGCCGGTCGGGTTGCGCGACTCGAGCTTGGCCCAGATGCGCACGCCCGGCTTGGGCGAGAGGCGCGGCAACTCCACGAGCGGCGTGTTGCCGATCGACTGGATGATGTCGCCGTAGCGACCTCCGCACGGCTTGTTCTGGACCCGCTCCGCAGCCATTACTTCACGGAATATAGCGCCGTCTGGCCAGAGCGCCAAGAAGCGAATATGCTGATAGGCGGGATGGCAGGGGACTTCGACTACGACTGGCTGGTGATCGGCTCGGGCTTCGGCGGCAGCGTCTCGGCGCTGCGCCTCTCCGAGAAGGGCTACAGCGTCGGCGTGCTGGAGTGCGGACGGCGCTTTGCCGACCACGAGTTCCCCGAGTCCACCGCCGACTACAAGCGCTACTTCTGGCGCCCGAAGATCGGCTGGAAGGGCATCTTCCGCCTGACGACGTTCAAAGACGTGTCGGTCGTGAGCGGCTGTGGGGTTGGTGGCGGCAGCCTCGGCTACGCCAACACGCTGTACGTGCCGCCGACGCCGTTCTTCGAGGACGCGCAGTGGGCGGAATCGCCGATTGGGAGACCGAGCTCGCCCCCCATTACGACGAGGCACAGCGGATGCTCGGCGTGACGATGAACCCGCACGACGACCCCGCCGACCAGCTGCTGCGCGAGCTGGGTCGAGGAGCTGGGTGTTTCTGACACCTACAAAAAGACGCCGGTGGGCGTGTTCTTCGGCGCGGAGGGCGAGGCCGGCAAGCGCGTGCCCGATCCCTTCTTCGGCGGCGAGGGCCCCGACCGCACCGGCTGTCGGCTGTGTGGTCGCTGCATGGTCGGCTGCCCGCATGGCTCCAAGAACACGCTTGTGAAGAACTACCTCTACCTGGCGGAAAAGCGCGGCGCACGCGTCTCTCCCGAACGCACGGTGATCGACATCCGCCCGCTGGGCGCGGGCGACGGCAGCGACGGCTATGAGGTCGAAAGCATTCGCTCCGGCGCGTGGGTACGCCGCGAACGCAAGGTGCAGCGCGCGCGTGGCGTGGTCGTGTCAGCCGGCCCGCTGGGCACGAACACGCTGCTGCAGCGCTGCCGCCTCGGCGGCTCGCTGCCGCGCATCTCGGCGCGGCTCGGCGAGCTGGTGCGCACCAACAGCGAGGCGATCCTCGCGGTGACGGTGCCCGAGGACTATCCGGAGAATCTGATCAAACGGGTGGCGATCACCTCCAGCATCTATCCCGACCCGCACACGCACATCGAGACCGTCACCTACGGCAACGACGGCGACTCGATGAGCCGCTTGAACACGCTGCTGACAGGCGACGGCACGCGCGCGACGCGGCCGCTGAAGCTGCTCGGGCAGATCGTCCGCCACCCCAAGCGCTTCGCGCAAGTGGTGCGGCCCAAGAACTGGTCGCGGCGCACGATCATCATCCTCGTGATGCAGACGCTCGACAACGCGATCGCGCTGCGCCCGAAACAGGGCCCGTTCAAAACGCTGTGGCTGAGCACCGAACAGGACCCCGAGCGTCCGATCCCGACGTTCATCCCGGTCGCGAACAAGGCAGCCGAATGGTTTGCCGAGCGCACCGGTGGCATCGCGCAGAGCTCGTTCACCGAGGCGGCCCTGAACATCCCCACCACCGCCCACATCTTGGGCGGAGCGGTGATCGGCGCCGACGCGGACCACGGCGTGGTGGACGCCCACCAGCACGTCTTCGGCTACGAGAACCTGCTCGTCTGCGACGGCTCGGCGGTCCCGGCGAACGTGGGCGTCAACCCGAGCCTCACGATCACCGCGCTGGCCGAGCACGCGATGAGCCATGTGCCCCCAGCGGGCATGGAGGACATCGCAACCACTCCAGAGCCCGTCACGGCACAGGCGTAGAGCCTGCCTTAGAGAGCCGACGCGATGTATGGCGCGTGTCGCCTTACAAAGCGCTCTGGGTCCGAGGCACCGGTATAGGCGCCGAGACGAGCTTCCCAGTCCGTAGTCGCAGACGCGCAGGACCGGTCAAGCGTAGGAGCCGATTGAGCACGCCATAGCCGTTGGCGTGTAGGACGGGCGATCGTGTCGCCACCGCCCTCCGCGACCCTGCCGTTGTAGGAGAGCCGACTGACTGGCGTGCATGAGCAGCGCCCATATGCGCAGCTGCCGTCGGTTCACGCGCAGCGGGTCGAACGGCAGCGTGAAGCCTTGCAGGAAGGGCTTGGGGCGAGCAAGGGCGGTATCACCGCCCGGCCCAGGGCATATAGCCCGGCTGGTCGCGGGTACAAGCCGATACTGCCGTCGGGCGAGGCCAGCGGCGTCCCGCCATATGGGTCGATCAGGAACTGCCAATCGACGAGGCTCACGCCGGCCACCCACAGGCGGTGCAGCGCTCGCGAGATCCAAGCGGCCTGCAACGGGCTTCGGGCACGCCCGTGGAGCTCGGCGGGGAGCTCTCCCAGTTGAGCTCGGTGACCCACAGCGGCGTGAGACTCGGCGGGCAAGACCGTGTGCAGGCGCTCGGCTCGGGCCAGCAGATCCGGTGACCTTGCCGATGTCGGATATCGCCACGTCCAGCTTCGAGACGGCCGGGACGTCCGGGTTGAAGACGGACAGCGGATGGAACGCCAGCACGTCCAGATGGGGCTTCTGCGGACAGCTTGAGCTTGCTGCGCCCAGGCAGAGCAGCCCTTCCAGAAATGTCACGGGCGCCATCGCCCCCACGCCGGCGGGTTCGCCCTCAGGGGCCACGCCGGCGGCGGCGACCGTGTCGCTCGGCTGGACCGACTTGACGCCCGCGTAGAACCCGTTCAGCAGCTGGCGGTAGAGCTGTGGCGAGAATGCGCTCCAGCGGCGACCGACCGCCACCCACTGGGGCTCCAGGTAGCGCGCGAGGTTGGGCTCGTTCCACGCTTGGAGGAGGCGCACGCGCGGCAGCACGGCGCCGGGGCGCAGCGGGTCGGGAAAAGCGCCGTCGTAGCGGCTGGCGAGAGCCGCCGCGAATTCTTCCAGCGCCATCGGGCTGGGCGCCCAGCTGCCTGGGTAGGCGTAGGGCCAGCGGCGAGGCGCTTCGGCGAAAGCGGGCGCGTGGGAGACGACCAGTAGCGGCTGCAGCCCGGCTGCTCACGGCGCTCTCCACGGCCGCGTCGAGCTGGGAGAAGTCGTAGGCGGGGCTGGCCGGGTCGCGCGCCTGAAAGCCCGCCGGGGGGCTTGCTTGCACGACGTTGCGCCAGTCCACGGGGATGCGAGCCACGCTCCCGCCGAGCGCCCGCACCCTGCTCATCGTCTGAGCGCGGACTTCGGTGTCTTCGCTCAGCATCAGATCTCCGTCGGAAACCCCGCGCGCGAGTCCCCCGTGCGGGAAGGGACCGTAGAGCAGAGCGTGGCTCTGGGCCCGCGCGAGTGAGGGCGGAGTATTCGAGGGTTCCCTCCCCGCCGGCGGCTCGACCCCGAAGGGCCGCGGCGGCCCGTCCGCGCCGGTGCGCGAGGGCAGGGGAAGCACGGCGGGAGGCTGTAGCCAGGCGATCATGCTGAGCAATACCGACGCGGCTTGAAGAGCACGCTTCAAAGACCCTCCAACGTGTACGGTGGAAACCTTGAGCGCCCCTCAGTGACTCCCATCGAGACGGCCCCCTCTAGCACCAGGAACGACAAGTCAGGGCCGGTATCCGCGGTTGCGCCGGCTGGAAACGTGGTCTAGCGGTGAAGCGTGAGAACGTGACGTCCAAGCGCGAGCTTCGCGCCCGAGCTGGCGGTGAGCGTCGTGATCAGCACCACTTTGGCGCTGTGCGCGTGCTTGAGCAGGCGCCGACCGACGGACGTGAGGTGCATCGTGACCGTCACCGTGCCCGGCGCTTTGGCGGTAGCCGTGCCCCGCGCGAGCAGTAGTGCTTTGAGCTCTTTGCGCGGCCGCTTATGTTTGCTTGTCGCCGCGAACGCCGGCAGCACCCCGCTGTGCTGGTAGAGATCCTCGACGATCGTCCCGGGCTGGTTGATCGTCACATGTGTCGACCATCCCGAATGAAGCAGCTTGGCGATCGAAGTCCGCGTGAATTTCGCGAATGCCCCGGAGAGCGCGAGCGGCGGTGGCGGAGGAGGGGGCGGCGGCGGCGGAGGACAGCCACCAACCGGACGGTCGTTCTCGCTGGAATAGGTGAACGTTGCTCCGCCGGGGAGCGGGGAAGTCAGCGACTCGGCGGCGTAGACGGTGTCGCCGCTGACGAGCGGGTTGAGGAAGCTGCCGCCGAAGGCAGACCCGGAAAGCACTTGTACCTGGGCCAGAGTGTGCTGCGAGTAGTAAGTGTGGTGACGGGCTGGTGTCACGGTGTAGTAGCCGCCTTCGACGGTGTAGCCGAGTGTGCGCTGACCGGAGAAGTTGTTCGAGCCGACGCATACGGTGGGGTCCAGCGAGGGCAGGCCGTCGTAGGTGACGGCCGTGGTGAAGCCCTGGGATGCGAATGTGACCACATCCCCCACCTGCGGCACCTGCGAGAGCCCCGCGTAGCCCTTGCCTGTGTTTTGTGCCACAACGAGACCGTTGTGGGTCAAGCGACACCGACACTTCGGCGTTCGACGCTTCGGCGTTCTCGTTGACTTTTGCGCTGACGTGCTCGATCGAGTCTTCGGGTTGCGTGTCGGCTCCCTCGACGACCGAGAGCGAGTATTCGGGCGCGGATTTGTTGGCCGAAGCCGGTGCGGCCAAGAGAACCCAGACCGCAAGGGCGGCCAGCGCAAACGCTGACATAAAAACAGCGACAACTCTGAGGCGTCGCTGATAGAGCGAGCTGACCGGTTCTCATTGGCACGAGAACATAGTCGTTCGCCCGGTCGGAATATTTAGCCTTGGGCGAGAAGTTGGACGTTCAGCGCCCGCCGGCCATCGCCGGCAGGATCACCACTGTGTCGCTCTCGGCGACGGTGGTGTCCAGCCCGTCCAACACGCGTACGTCCTCGTCATTGAGGTAGACGTTGACGTAGCGATTCAGCTCGCCGTCAGCCGCGAACAGCTGCTCGGCCGTGGCCGGATGCGAGTCGGCCAGGTCGCGCAGGATCTCGCCGACGTTCCCGCCTGAGGCCGATACCTCGCGCTCACCTCCGACGGAGGGGCGCAGTACCGGTGGGATCTTGATCTTGGCCATCGTCGAAGCGGAGGCTACCCTGCCGCCGCGCAGAATGCCTCGTAGTCCGGAAACACGCCCATCTCCTCATCGGAGATCTCATCCGGCGGGCGCGAGCAGATCGGGCAGTCGGGGTCGCGGTGGACCTTGACCTCGGTGAGCGTCGCAGCGAGCGCGTCGTAGAGCAACAGACGCCCGATCGCGGGATCGCCGATGCCGAGGATCAGCTTCACGACCTCTGTGGCTTGCAACAGGCCCATCGTCCCGGGCAGCACGCCGAGCACGCCGTTGGCCCCGCAGGAGGGCGCGAGCTCCGCCGGTGGGGGCTCGCGGAACAGGCAGCGGTAGCACGGGCCCTCGTACGGCTTGAAGACCGACAGCTGTCCGTCGAAGCCAAGGATCGAGGCGGAGACGACCGGAATCTTCAAGCGCACGGTGGCGTCGTTGAGCAGGTAGCGCGTCGGGAAGTTATCGACGCCGTCGACGATCACGTCGTAGCCCTCGATGATCTCCATGATGTTGGAGGCGTCCAGCCGCACCGGGTACTTGACGACCTTCACGTCGGGGTTGAGCCCGTGAATCGCCTCCTCGGCGGAGTCGACCTTGGGGATGCCGATGCGCTGGGTGGAGTGGATCACCTGGCGTTGAAGATTGGAGAGGTCGACGACGTCGTCGTCGACGATCCCGAGCGTGCCGACGCCGGCGGCCGCCAGGTACAACGCGGTAGGCGAGCCCAGGCCACCGGCACCGAGCAGCAGTACCTTCGCGTCGAGCAGCTTCTGCTGGCCCTCGTTGCCGATCTCGGGGATCAGCAGGTGGCGCGAGTAACGATCGCGTTGCTCGGCCGACAGCGTGCGCGGCACATCGACCTCGTAGCCACGGTCCTTCCACAACGTGATGCCGCCTGTCATCGACTCGACGTGCTCATAGCCGAGATCGTCGCGCAGGGTGCGTGCGCCGTAGGCGGAGCGGTTGCCCGAGGCGCAGTAGAGGATCACGTGAGCATCGCGATTTGGCACGATGCCCTCGATGCGTGTCTCCAGGTAGGAGCGCGGCACATGCTTGGCGCCCGGCAGGATGCCGGAGGCAAGCTCGTCGGTCTCGCGCAGATCGATGATCACAGCGCCCTCTTGCAAGAGCTCCTTGACCTCGGAGGGGTCGACCTCGTCTATTTCGCTCTTCACCTGGCGCAGCAGGTCCGCACTCGACGGGCTCATCTGAAATCTCCTGAATTGCGGTCGGAATTCATGGAACTTCAAAAAGTATAGCGCCCGTCGCTCGACCTTTGAACAGCTGCCCGAGCCGATCGTCGTCGACGCTCACGACTATCTCGGACGACCTGCACTGCAGCCCGCGCGTCAACTGGTCCCCTACCCTTGCCTGCCCTGGTCCCCTACCCTTGCCTGCCGGTGCGCTACCAACCTCGCTTCGTGCTTCTGGCTATCTCGACCATCCTGGCGATCGCGCTTGTCTTGGCGATCGTCCTTGGAGGCGGCCACAACTCCTCCCCCAGCGCGCCCAACGCCGACCACAACGGCAATTTCGACGGTGCGGCGTTTCCGCCCGCCGTGCGGGCGCACGACTTCACGCTGACAAACCAGCGTGGCCAGCGCGTGTCGCTGAGCGCCTACCGAGGCAAGGTGGTGGTGCTCGCCTTCCTCTTCTCCAGCTGTCGCACGTGCGTGCTGGTCGCCAATCAAGTGCGGGGCGCGCTCGACGAAGTCGAAGGCACGCCCGGTGTCGTGACGATCTTCGTCAGCACCGACCCCCACACCGACACGCGCGCGAACGTCAGCCGCTTCCTGAGCGAAACTTCGCTGAGCGGACACGTCGAATACTTGACCGGCACACCGCAGGAGCTGCAACCGATCTGGAAGGCCTACGCGATCCCCCCGGTGAGCGCCGGCAAGTACGCGTCGGAAGAGGGAAGCACCGTGCTCTTGATCGACCACAACGGCGCCGAGCGCGTCGGCTTCGGCCTCGAACAGATAACCCCCGAAAGCCTCGCCCACGACATCCGACTGCTTGCAGCCGCCTGATAGCGATTCTCTCCCCCACAATGTATGCCACCCCGTCTGGCGACTCACAGGCGTCAATTGGAGGCTGATACCCTAGCCAGCAGGTAGGTATTCAGACGATGATGTTCTCGACCAAGGCCGAGTACGGCGTGCGCGTGATGGTGGAGCTGGCTCGGCGAGCCGGCAACGCTCCCGATGGTGTCGAGTCGGTCGTGCCGCTGGCCGAGATCGCCGAGCACGATGGTCTGCCGCTTGCCTACCTGGAGCACCTAGTCGCGCGTTTGCGCAAGGCGGGCTTGATCGACAGTCGCAGAGGCTCGCGCGGTGGCTACATGCTGGCGCGCCGCGCAGAGCAGATCACGATGGCCGAGGTCGTCGAGGCACTGGAGGGCTCGATCGCCCCGATCGAGTGCATCTCTCAAGCCTCCGACGGGCGTGTGGTGTGCTCGCGCGAGTCCGATCCCGACCATGTCTGTCCCACCAAGCTGCTGTGGACGCGCGTGCGCTTCTCGATCGTGCGCACGCTGCGCGAAACGACCCTCGCCGACCTCTTGGTCGGAAATGAAGCACAGGCGCTGATGGCCGCCACGAACGGCACGACCAGTGCTACATCCACACCGCTTCCCACTTCCCCGATACCTGCCTCCACCCCACTTCCCTCGATCCCCGCCTAAACGCTTTCCCATTCCCGTCCCCGCTTAGAACAAAGGAACCATGGCCGACCTCGAAATCATCAACTTGCACGTGCGCATCGAGGATCGCGAGATCCTCAAGGGCGTCAACCTGAACATCGACAAGGGTGAGATCCACGCCCTGATGGGGCCCAACGGCTCCGGCAAGTCGACGCTCGCCAACACAATGCTCGGCCACCCCTCCTACGAGGTAACCGAGGGCAAGATCGTGTTCAAAGGCGAGGACATCACCGAGGCCGAGTCGCACGAGCGCGCTAAGGCAGGGCTGTTCCTCGCCTTCCAGTATCCAGTGTCGATTCCGGGCGTGTCGGTGGCCAACTTCCTTCGCATGGCGATCAATGCGAAAAGGGATGAGCCGATCCGCGTAAAGGAGTTCGGCGTGCAGCTGCAGCACGCGATCGAGCTGCTCGACGTTGACAGAGCTTTTACATCCCGTCATCTAAACGACGGCTTCTCCGGCGGCGAGAAGAAGCGCGCGGAGATCCTGCAGATGGCGATGCTCTCACCCGAAGTAGCGATTCTCGACGAGACCGACTCAGGCCTTGACATCGACGCGCTGCGCACCGTCGCCGAGGGCGTGCAGAAGCTGCACGACGAGCAGGGGCTGGGCGCGCTGATCATCACCCACTACCAGCGCATCCTGCACTACGTCAAGCCCCAGTTCGTGCACATACTGATGGACGGGCGCATCGTGCTGGAGGGTGGAGTCGAGCTGGTGGAGCGCCTGGAGCGCGAAGGCTACGACCAGATCCGCCAGGAATTCGGCGAGTCGGGAGAGCTGGCGGCATGAGTGCGGCCAATGGCTCCGCGACGGCAGGCGTGGGCGCCCCCGACGATGTGACCGACGCCGGCGAGGGCATCGCTGTCAAGCCAGGGCGCCATCGCGAGGCGTCGCTCTACCACGCGCTGGCGGGTGCCGGCGACGGCGACGGTCGCACCCTCGCCCAGCTGCGCGAGGCGGCGTTGCGTGCCTTCGAGCACAGCGAGCTGCCGGTGTGGCGCCGCTCTGGCTTCTGGACGACGAGCTTCGCCGAGCTCGACGAGGGACTGCTGGTGCCGCGCGAGACGACACCAAGCCCACATGACGGGAACGTGCCCGAGCTCGTGACGAGCGCCATCCCCGAGCGCCCCCGCGCAGGACGAATCGTGCAGCTGGACGCCTCGGTGGTGCACGTGGAGCTCGACCGGCGACTTGCCGAGCAGGGCGTGATCCTCTGCTCGCTGGAGCAGGCTGCCGAGCTGCACGGCGAGCTGTTCGCGCGGTGGTACTCCAAGCGCCTGACGATCGACCGCCACAAGCTGGAGGCCGCCAACGCGGCCTTCTGGACCGGCGGCGCGTTCCTGCATGTGCCCGAGGGCCTGATCGTGGAGGACCCCTTCGAGATCGTGTACGCGATCTCGGGCCCCGGCGTGGCGCAGTACGGCCGCACGCTTGTGATCGGCGGACGCTCGAGCGAGTTCCGCGTGCACGAGCACGACCTTGCTGCCGACTTCGCCGAGGGCCAATCGCTGCACGCGAGCGCGTTTGAGATGTACCTGCAGGACAACGCTCGCTGCCGCCTCGCGCAGGTGCAGGATTGGGGCAGTGGCGATGTGTTCGACGCCTCCACCCGCTTCGTGGGCGTGGGCCGCGACGCATACTGCCACTGGCTGCCCGCGCTGCTCGGCGGCCATCTGGTGCGCCACCATCTCGAGCTTGCGGTGATGGAGCCGGGCGGGGACATGGCCTTCCGCGGCCTGTTCTTCACAGAGGCCCAGGAGCATCTGGACACGTTCGCGGTGGACCTGCACGAGACCGGACCCTCCGGTGGGGACGTGCACTGGCGCGGCGCCGCCACCGGTCAGAGCCGGGCGAGCTTCGAGGGCTTGATCCAGATCGACCCGGGCGCGCAGAAGACGCACACCTACCTGCAGATCCACACGCTGATGCTCTCGCCGAAGGCGCGCCTGGACGCGATCCCCTCCGTGCTCGTGTCCGCCGACGACGTATCGGCCTCACACGGCGGCACCGTGGGCGAACTGGATGAGGCGTCGATCTTCTACATGGCCAGCCGCGGCCTCGATCGCCCTTCGGCCGTGCGGTTGCTCGTCGAGGGCTTCTTCGAGCCGGTACTCGGGCAGCTCGAAGATGAGCCACTGGAAGAGCTCGTGCGCACCAAGGTCGCGAGCAAGCTGGCGCGCGCGAAGGACGACATCGAGGCCTATGCGACCGCCAGATAGAGAGCAGCCCAGCGCGGAGATGTGATGTCCGTTTTTGCTCAACCTACGATAATAGCTACATATTGTAATTACTATGGTAGTTGACACAAAAAGTACATATAGCCCCAGGCCCACAGCCCCCATCGACGGCGCTGTCACGGGCGTGACCCTCGACGTGCGAGACGACTTCCCGATCTTCACGCACGAGTTCGACGGGCGCCCTCTGATCTACCTCGACTCGGGGGCCACCTCGCAGAAGCCGCGGGCGGTGATCGACGCGATGGACACCTACTACCGCGAGCGCAACGCCAATGTCCACCGCGGGGTCTACACGCTGGCGCAAGAGGCCGACGCCGCCTACGATGACGCGCGCACGAAGGTTGCAAACTTCGTCTGCTGGGAGCCAAAGACGACGATCTTCACCAAGAACGTGACCGAGGCAATCAACCTCGTGGCCTACGCGTGGGGCCGTGCCAACGTCGGTCCCGGCGACGCGGTACTCACCACCCAGATGGAGCACCACGCGAACATCGTGCCTTGGCAGGTGCTGTGTCGCGAGCGCGGCGCGCAGCTGCGCTATCTGGAAGTGGACGAGCGCGGCGAGCTTTCCCTCGACCAACTCGACCGGGAGCTGGCGAAGGGCGACGTGAAGCTTGTCGCATTTACGCACATATCGAACGTGCTCGGCACGATCGTGCCAGTGGCGGAGATGACCGCGCGCATCCGCGCCGCGGGCGCGACTTCGCTAGTCGACGGCGCCCAGGCGGTGCCGCATATGCCGGTAGACCTGAGCACTCTGGGGGCCGACTTCTATGCCTGGACCGGCCACAAGGCGCTCGGTCCGACGGGTATCGGCGTATTGCATGGTCGTGCGGAGATCCTGGATGCGACGCAGCCGTTCCTGACCGGTGGTGACATGATCGCCTCGGTCGACTTCGACGGCGCCACCTGGAACGAGCTGCCCTACAAGTTCGAGGCGGGCACGCCGCCGATCGCCGAGGCCGTGGGACTGGGAGCGGCCATTGATTATCTATCGGCGCTCGGAATGGAGCAAGTCCGCGCGCACGAGCGCGAGCTGACCGGCTATATGCTCGAACGCCTGCAAGAGGTTCCAGGCTTGCGCTTCGTCGGTCCGCCCGAGCCCGAGAATCGCGGTGGCCTCGTGTCCTTCACGGTCGAGGGCATGCACGCCCACGACATTGCCGAGCTGGCCAACCGCGGCGGCGTGTGTATCCGCGCCGGACACCACTGCGCGCAGCCGCTGATGCGCTGCCTCGGTGTCGGAGCGACAGCGCGCGCGAGCGTGGGCGTGTACAACGAGCCAAGCGACGTGGA
Organism: uncultured Solirubrobacterales bacterium; assembly: GCA_963844095.1. Taxonomy (GTDB): domain Bacteria; phylum Actinomycetota; class Thermoleophilia; order Solirubrobacterales; family Solirubrobacteraceae; genus Palsa-744. The sequence goes on along the minus strand of CAWJND010000004.1, from coordinate 265,794 downwards.
TGCACTGATCGACTCTTTGCTCGCCGGCCTGAAGGTCTTTGGTTTGTGATGGACGACCTCTACCGCGATTACATCCTCGACCACTACAAGCGCCCCCGCAACTTCGGCGAGCTGGACCCGCACGACATGGAGGGGCTGGAGCACAACCCGTTGTGCGGCGATGAGCTGGGCGTACACATCCGTGTCAAGGACGGCAAGATTGAGGATCTGCGCTTCCACGGCCACGGTTGCGCGATCTCTCAGGCCTCGGCGTCGATCGCCTCCGAGGAGCTGGTTGGGATGGAGCTCGATGAGGTGGGCAAGCTCGACGCCGACTGGGCGATCGACCTACTGGGCATCCCGGTGTCGGCCACGCGGCGCAAGTGCGCACTGCTCGGTTTGAAGGTGGTAAAGGGCGCCGTCACCGGCGACAACAGCTGGCCCGTTGGCTCGGCGTGATGGTCTCGATATAATTCCTAGTCCACAGCACAGGATTCACAAAGGGAGCCCTATGGCGACGCTAGACCGCACCAAGATCGCAAAGCCCAGCCCGATCGTCGAGGACGAGCAGGGGCAGCTTTTGGCGCGCAAAGGCATCTCGCGTGAGGTGGTGCGAGAGCTCTCCAAGGTCAAGGACGAGCCCGACTGGATGGCAGAGAAGCGCGTCAAGTCGCTTGAAATCTACGAACGCAAGCCGATCCCCACCTGGGGTCCCGACCTGAGCGGCCTGAACCTGGACGAGCTGGTGCTCTACTCCCCCCCGACCGCCGGGCGCTTCAACTCGTGGGACGACGTGCCCGAGGAGATGAAGAAAACCTACGAGGATCTTGGCATCCCCCAAGCCGAGCGCGAGCAGCTCGCCGGCGTCGTCGGCGTATGGCGCCAGGAGCCTGTGTATGAGGGCCTGAAGGAAGAGTACGCCAAGCTCGGCATCCTCTTCTGCTCGATGGATACGGCCATCACCAAGTACCCGGACTTGGTGCAGAAGTACTTCATGAACAAGTGCGTGCCACCGCAGGACAACAAGTTCTCGGCGCTGCACGGCGCGGTGTGGTCGGGCGGCTCGTTCCTTTATGTGCCCAAGGGCGTCAAGGTGGACCTGCCCCTGCAGGCCTATTTCAGGATGGAGGGCGCCGGCGAGGGCACCTTCGAGCACACCCTTATCATCGCTGACGAGGGCTCGGACGTGAACTACATCGAGGGCTGCACCGCTCAGACCTACTCGGTCAACTCGATGCACTCCGCGGTCGTCGAGATCTTCGTGCACGAGGGCGCCAAGGCGCGCTACACGACCGTGCAGAACTGGTCCAAGGATGTGTACAACCTCAACACCAAGCGTGCCATCGTGGACGCCGAAGGCACGGTCGAGTGGGTGGGCGGCTCGATGGGCGCCAAGTACGTGATGCTCTACCCCGGCTCCTATCTGATGGGCGAGGGTGCCCGCGCCGACCACCTCAACGTCGGCGTGGCCGGCAAAGGCGTGCACAAGGACACCGGCGCCAAGGTAGTTCACCTTGCCCCCAACACCACCTCGAACATCCTCGCCAAGTCGATCTCCAAGGACGGCGGGATCATGGGCTACAGGGGTCTCGTCAAGATGGGCCACAACAGCGCCGGCTCGAAGTCACGCGTGCAATGCGACGGCCTGATGATGGACGGCGAATCGCGCTCTGACACTTGGCCTGACATCCAGATCCAGAACCCCAACGTGGCGGTCGCGCACGAGGCCACGGTCGGACGCATCTCCGACGACCAGCTCTTCTACATGGGCTCGCGCGGCTTCACCGAGGACGAGGCTGCCGCGATGATCGTCAACGGCTTCATCGAGCCGGTGACGAAGGAGCTGCCGATGGAGTACGCGGTCGAGCTCAACCGCCTAATCCAGTTGGAGATGGTCGGCAGCATTGGTTAGGGTGGGCGCATGCGTGCGCCAGTTGACACAATCGTTGCGCCGCTGTTTCCCACAAAGCTCCCGTGGGTCAACACGAACGGGGCGCAAGCAAGCATCCTCAAGCGGGGCCAGCCGATGCTGGTCGAGTTCTGGGACTTCTGCCGGCCCAACTCGATCAGGACGCTCCCATATGTAAAGGCATGGCACGAGCGCTATGCCGCCGACGGGTTGCGTGTGATTGGCGTTCACTGCCCCGGCTTCGCGCCATCGCATCCCGAGCAGGCTGTTCGCGACGCCGTCGAGCGCCTGGAGATCTCCCACCCCGTGCTGATCGACAGCGAGTTCGAGGTCTGGCAGGAGTACGAGAACCGCGGCTGGCCCGCACGCTACTTGTTCGACGGCCATGCACGCCTGTTCGACTACCACTACGGCGAGGGGGCCTACGTCGAGACCGAGCTGGCCATCCAAGAGCTGTTGGGCGTCAAGCGCGAGCCGCTTGAGCCGCTGCGCCCAGAGGACTCAGCCGATGCTCAATTGTTGCCACAGACCGCAGAGCAGCCAGGCCCATGGTCGGGCCCCTACGAAGCCGGCAGTGCTTGGGCCGTACTCGATGGGTTGGGCACGGTGACGGTCAGTGCGGGTGCTGAGAAGAGCGCATCAACCGAGGAGAGGACGCTGAGCGTCGAGCGCCCGGGCGCATACCAGCTAATCCAGCACGAGCGCCATACTCGGGGGATACTCAGACTCGAGGTCGGCTCAGGGGTTGAGTGCCTGGCGACTTGCTTCACGCCGGGAATCGCTTGAGTCCTTTGGCTTGTCGATCGACCCGGGGAGAGTGGCGCATACGGTAGGAGCGCGTCGTACGCTCGATTTTAAGGTGTGCGTAATCTCTGCCGCCGACAATTTCGGTGTGTCTACCGTCCTCGTCGTTGACGATGAGCCGATCGTGCGCGACGTGGTCGTGCGCTATCTCGAGCGCGACGGGCACAGGACGCTCGAGGCCGCCACCGGCGATGAGGCACGGAGCCTTTTGGAACGTGAGTGGCCGTCGCTGGTCGTTCTGGACGTGATGCTGCCGGGAGTGAGCGGGCTCGAGCTGTGCCGCTGGATCCGTTCGCGCTCAGAGGTGCCGATCGTAATGCTGACGGCGCTCGGCGAGGAGGCCGATCGGATCGTTGGCCTGGAGCTCGGGGCCGACGACTACCTGACCAAGCCTTTCTCGCCGCGGGAGCTGGCGGTTCGAGTTCGCAAGCTGATGCGTCGCACTGCCCAGCCGACCGTCGGCAGAGCGCAGGCGATCGCTTTTGGCGACGTCGCAATCGACCCGATTGCGCGCGAGGCTCATAAGAGCGGCGAGCTGCTCAAGCTGACGTTGAAGGAGCTGGACCTGCTCCTGTTCTTTGTGTCGAATCCTCGGCAGGTGTTCTCACGCGATCAGCTGATGGACCGTGTGTGGGGATATGCGAGCGCCCTCGACACGGGGACGGTGACGGTCCATGTTCGCCGCTTGCGCAAGAAGATCGAGGATGACGCTTCGCGTCCACGTCACCTCGAGACGGTATTCGGCGTCGGCTACAGGTTCACGCCGTGATCGCATTCGCGCTCATCGTGTCCTTGAGCACGCTCGTCGCGGGTGTCGCGCTGGCCCTGGCATTGCGTCTGCTGCCGACGGTGCGCATGCAGCTCGTTGGACTTGCGCTGTTGGCGGTGGGCTTGCCGCTCGCGGCCGTGATCCTGGGTGGTCTTGTGATGTTTCACATGCACGACGACGTGAAGATCCTGGCCGTGGCAGCAGCCTCAGCCTCGACGGCACTTGCCGCGGCGTTGCTGCTCGGAGGGCAGATCGCGCGGCGTATCCGTGGACTCGAGGTAGCGGCCGACGAGCTTTCCGGCGGGGAGCTGAAGGCTCGCGCGCCGACTGAAGGGCCGCGCGAGCTCGCGCACGTCGGCGAGGCTTTCAACACGATGGCGGGAAACATCGAGGCGCTCTTCGATGCGCGTCGCCAGCTCGTCGCCTGGGCGAGTCACGATCTGCGCACGCCGGTAGCCTCAATTCAAGCGATGCTCGAAGCGGTCGAGGATGGTCTCGCTTCGATCGACGAGTACCTGCCGGCGCTGCACCAGCAGACGCGTACGCTCGCGAGCCTGATCGACGATCTGTTCGAGCTCGCGCGCATCGATGCGGGCGCGCTCACACTCGAGCTCCGGGAGGCCCAGCTCCCGCAGCTCGTCTCCCATTGTGTGAGCGGCCTGGAGGCCGACGCGCGGGCGCGGCAGGTACGCCTGGAGAGTCAGCTCGATGACGCCTTGCCCGACGTTCGCTGCGCTCCGGAGCATGTGCAACGGGTGCTCCTGAACCTCGTGACCAATGCGCTGCGGCACACTCCTTCGGACGGCTCGGTGCTCGTCAGGGCGAGACGGCGCAATCGTGAGTTGGAGGTATCGGTTGAGGACACCGGTGTCGGGCTCAGCAAGGAAGCTCAACAGCGCATGTTCGAGCGCTTCTGGCGCGATGATGCCTCACGTACTCGCACGAGTGGCGGCGCCGGGCTGGGGCTCGCGATAGCACGAGGCTTCGTAGAGGCGCAGGGCGGTCGTATCTGGGCGGAGAACCGGCCCGAGGGAGGCGCGCGCTTCGCGTTCACGCTCCCTATCGCAGAGCCCTCCGCGATCGTCTGACCCCGCTCGTCAGCGGCGCAAAACGATTCACGGAATGTTCATCTCCGCGCAAGAGGCACGTTAGGAGTCCCAGGCATCGTGCCCGTGGTCGGGGAATGACCCCCGCCCAGTCCAGGAGGTTCACTTATGAAGCTGCCTCATCTCGTTATCCCGCTCGCACTGGCCCTGGCCGGGGCGACCGCAACATCCGCCGCCGCCCACCAGGGGCGCGAATTTGGCCACCATGAATCCCAGGTCGTTGGTCACGCGTACGTCAACGACAACACCGCGGTATCGAACACCGTGGCGGGCTTCGACCGGCACGCCGACGGGTCGCTCACGCCAATCTCCGGCTCTCCTTTTCCGGTCGGCGGCGCAGGGCTCGGCGCCGGCTTGCCGTCACAAGGTGCGATTCAGCTCTCCAGTGACGGGCGCTACCTACTCGCCGTCGATGCCGGCAGCAACCAGATATCGGTGTCGCGAATTGGCTTCAATGGCGTACCCCAGCCGGTTGGCGCGCCCGTGTCCTCCGGTGGCGGCGAACCGCTCAGCATCGCGGTCTCCGGCAATCTCGTATACGTCGCCAACGCCGGCGCGAGCGCGCCGAACATCACCGGATTCATCCTTGCCCCGAACGGATCGCTGAACCCACTGCCAGGCTCGACCGTCTCGCTGCCCGCGGGCTCGGGTCCGGATGACGTGTTGATCGACCCCAGGGGCCGCAGGCTCGTAGTCGACCTCGACAACACCTCGACGATCGCAAGCTTTCACGTCCTTCACGATGGCTTGCTCGTCGCCGCTCCAGGCTCACCCATCGCGGCGCAGGGAGCAGGACCGTTCGGCGCGGAGTTCCGGCCGAGCAATCCCTCACAGCTGTTTGTCAGCAACGCCCATGGTGGTGCGGGCAACGGAACGGTCTCGGTCTTCTTGGCGAGCGGCAGCACGGGCCAGCTGGCTTCGATCGGCGCATCCCCATTCGCCGACCTTCAGACAGCTCCTTGCTGGGTGGAGATCAGCCACGACGGACAGTTCCTGTTCACGGTGAACACTGCGTCAGGCTCGATCTCGAGCTACTCGATCAACCCCGATGGCTCACTGGTCTTGCTCGGCAGCACACCGTTCGGCTCGGCCGGAGCGGGCGCTGTTGACGCCCGTTTGTCTCCCGACGGCAGGACGCTGCTGGTAGACGGAAGCAAAGCCAACGTCATCGCGTCGTTCGCGGTGAACGGTGGAAGCCTCACCGAGCTGTCCAGCTCACCTACGCCGCTGCCTGTGGGTGCGTTTGCAGCTGGCCTCGTCACCGACTGACGATTGCGGCTTGCCGCCGGCTCGGGATATGCCTTACGAGCCGGCGGCGCGGCTGCATAGCCCTTCGCCGGGAGGGTTCGGGCGAACGCCACGCCACGTCGTACCCAGACGCCGAGCCGGCGCTTGGTCGCGAATCCCTCCGGGGAGACCAGGATCCAGCCCTTCATCGGCCGGCCGGTCATGTCGAAGACGCGAGTGTGAGGTCGGGCGAGCGCCTTGTCAGATGCGTCCGGGCCGACCCGGACCATCAGCTCCCCACCATTGGTGATCCCTACCGCCATGTTGCCGTCGAGCAGGAACGCCAGCCCGCCGAACATGGCCTTCTCGGTTACGCCGTGCTCGTCACCGAGCTGCTCGCGGATTCGATGGGCGAACTCGTCGTCATAGGCCATTTCAGCGTACGAGCTTGTGGATCAGACCTCAAGTTCGAGCTTCAGCTCACACATGTCTACGGAGGCGCGGACACCCGGAGTCTCTGAGGCATCCATTGCGCTAAAAGCTTGGGCGCCTGCGCTCATGTCCTCCGCGGTGGCAAAGTGCTGGAGAACGATCGCTGTGCCCTGCGCCTCGTCAAACATTATCGTCAGGCCGGTGGCGGGCACACCCGGAGGTGGCCCGTCTGACTCATTTATGCGGGCCAACAATCCCTCCATCCGCTCGGCGTTTACGTCGGTGAATCTCACGACACGCACATACATGGGAAATCTCCTCACATTCGGTATGCACCAACATACACGCACCTACGCCAAGCCATCGACGGCACACGTATGTTCAACATGGCAATTGATCTGGCGTGGCGCACGTACTCGTGTCGATCGTGCTCGGCGCTGTGATCATCGTTGTGGGGCTCCAGTTCCGCTCGACCGTGCAGAGCGCGTAGGACACCATCATCGGCAGCGTCCTGATCCTCACCGGCCTGGGGTTCGCAATCCCTCGACCAAGGAGAGCCGGTTTCATGGGTTGGCTTCGGTGATGGTGCCGTTTGGCGTCTCACGCTTCTGGGGTGCTTCGGCGGGTATCAGATACAGGGACAGTGGCTTGAGCAGTGGGGCAACGTGTTCACCGCGCTCGTCCTCATCGTCATCGGAGCGCTGGTCCTGACCAGCGTGATCTAGTGACCTAGGCCGGGTCGAAACGACACCCGGTTGGAAAGGTTCGCACTCGCCGGTGAGGATGTTCTCACTCGCGGCACAGCCGGACTTTAGACGGCGCCTGGATGCTTGGCGCGATGTCATCCCGGCGAAGCGCTGCGCGTCAGCAGACGAACAGCCGCCGCCGAGCGGTGGCGCTGGCCGTCGCGATCGTGGTGGTCGTTGCCATGGCGATCGCAGTTGGCCACCACAACGAGCAGAATCGTGCGAGCACAGCTCGGCGCGTGCTCGCTGGGGCCCTATCTACCATTCCGCGAAAGGCACCGGAGGCTCAACGGCACGGGGCAAGCAAGAACCTGAGACCAGGGTCGAACCCGGCCGTTCTTCCAGGGCCGGTTCTGATCGCCGATCGTGACAACAACCGCCTGCTGGAGGTGAGCCCCGACGGGCGATTGCTGTGGCGTTTCCCGGCGTCCGGTGATCTCGCTCCTGGTCAGACTTTCCTGCTGCCGGACGACGCGTTCTTCTCACCAAACGGCCGTCAAGTAGTCGTGACTCAGGAGGATGATTTCGCAATCAGTGTGGTTGACCTCGCAAGCAGCCGCATCGTCTACCGCTACGGGCATCCTGGGGTGCCTGGCTCTGAACCGGGCTACGTCCACAATCCCGACGACGCGATGCTGATGCCCTCAGGAGACCTCCTCTCTGCCGACATCAAGAACTGCCGGGTGCTGGTGATCCGTCCGCCAGCCCATCGGCCGTTGCGCCAGCTCGGCGAGACGGGCGCATGCGAACACCAGTTGGGCGTGTCCTACGGCAGCCCAAACGGGGCTTTCCCGATGGCCGACGGGGACACGGCTATCACTGAGATCAACGGTGACTGGCTCGATGTGCTCGCTCCTGACGGAACGCCGGTGCTCGCCACGCACCCACCGGGTTTCACCTATCCCTCCGATACGAACCAGGTGCGACCAGGGTTGTTCCTCTCTGTCGACTACACGAACCCTGGGGCGATTGAGACGTTCACGAACACTGGCGAACTGCGCTGGCGCTACGAACCCACCGGCGGGGCGGCACTGAATCAGCCCTCGTTGGCGTTGCCTTTGCCGAACGGGGACATTCTCGCCAACGATGATAAGAACGATCGTGTGATCGTGGTCGATCCACGAACCAATAGGATCGTGTGGCAGTACGGCCACACTCGTGTTCCAGGCTCGCGCGAAGGGTTCCTGAGCAACCCAGACGGTGTGGACCTCGCGCCTCCCAACTCGTTGGACGAGCGGTTCGCTGGCACGCTGCGCGCGCCTTGAACAGCCGTGCTCTACGGCAGCCTGGGCGTGAGTTCGAGCACAGAGTTGACAGGACCCTTTGCACTCAGCCCACCGGCCAGCCACACCCGGTCGCCGAGGGGGATCGCGGCGGCGTCTGACAGCGGTTGTGGCAGCCGTCCGACTCGCACGGAGTGGCCGGTCGCGGGATCAATGGCGAGGATCGCTGCGCTTTGTGTGCCTGGTGGCGAGCCTCGGCCTCCGAGGATGTAGACGTAGGACCCGAGTGTGACGGCCGCGGCGTGCGTGATCGGGCTGGGCAAATCGCCGATGTGCTGGACATTGTGGGTGGCGGGGTCGAAGCTCAGGATCGTGGTGGTCGCGGCTTCGTCGTGTGAGCCACCCACGATCAGCAGCCGGCCACCGCTGGCAGCGACGGCGGCGTAGCGCAAACCGTAGGGCAGCCTTGCTACGAGCTGCGGGTGCGAGCCGGGACGCCATGCGATGATCGTATCGAGTGCCTGCACTCCGTTGTAGCCGCCGACGACATACGCGGTGCCCGCGATCACGGCGACGGCCGCGTCGGAGCTCGGCGTCGGCAGACTGCCGACCTGAGCCACGCTGTCCGTGTCCGGGTTGAAGGAGAGGATGTGGTCGTAGGAGTTGAACTGCCCGCCTCCGAACACGTAGACCCGCCCGTCGAGGGGTACGCCTTGAGCGTCGTGCTGGGCTTCGGGCAGATTCGCAGCAGCTTTGACGCCATGCGCGTCTAGCACGCTAACGGCCGCGGTCGAGGTGTCGGCAGCGTTCAGGCCCCCCAGCAACACGACGCGCCCTGACCCAAGCGGCACGCCAGCCGTGTCTTGTAGCGCAGCGGGCAACGTGTACGGCAGGTGGGAGACCGCGAAGTGCTCGGGTGAGCGCGGTCCTCCGCGACGGGACGTGCGCGTAACGCCAACCCTGACCGAGGGGTGGTGTGCTGTCAAGCGTTTGGCGGTGAGCCACCCGACAAGCACGAAACCGACGATCAGGACGACGGCGGCGGCCGCCGCGCGCCGCCGCCATACCGCCCGGCGGCGCCTGACTGATCGATACTCAGTCAGGCCCGAACTTCGGGCGGCGAGGGTCCTAGTGGGGGGTCTTGGCTCGTTGGTCATCGTTGAGAGCGCTCGCGGAGGTCGAGCATGCGATCCGTGCCGCTCGCGCCTGCCCCACCTTCGCGCTGCCGATCGTGCAGGGTGTCGACCTCGGCTAGGGGGCGCCGGTGCCCGGAGGCGGCGCCAGCCCAGGTTCACCGGGTCCGCCGGGGCGAGTGGCGTGGGCGGCCTGGATGCGCCCCTCCCACACCGCTTTGGCGCCGAGGTCGCCTGTCCTGAAGCACATGTAGCCGGCGACGATGGACAGCAGCACGAGCACGACGCGCAGCGCGGTGAGTATCGGCCTGGGTGACAGCAGCCTGTCGAGGATGCCTAGGCCGGTTGGCATCCCACCGGAGATCCGCTGCGCCGCAAAGGTGAGGATCAACGTGGCGGTAAACAGCACGTAGACGATCGCAAGAATATGCGCGGCCTGCGAATGTTCGGAGATAAGTTTGGCGGCTTGGCCCTGCAGGTTCAATGCCCCGCGCAGCGCAGCGCCGGCCTGCATCGCGAGGAACACCGAGCTCATGGCAACAATCGACACCAGCGCCAGCGCGATCCCGTAGCGCGTTAGCCACTGCGGCTTAACGACGAAGACGATCGCGACGAAGATGGTGGTCGGGATCAGGATGACCGGCACATGCACGAACAGCGGGTGCGCGGGCAGGCCGCTGTAAATAGTGGTGATGCGGATGGGTAGCGCGATGAAGCCCAGAAACGCAAGCAGCGTAAGGACGAACTCAGCGCGCCGCCAGTCGACTCCAGCCCGCCGCGGCGCTGCGATGGTCTCGCTATTCATGCGCAGCAGCGTAAGGGCAACTCGTTAAGCAACCTCTAAAAGGTAAGTAATCTCTCATGAGGAGGCTCCGCGGGCGAGTGCCGCTGCCCGGAAACGCTCGCGTGCTCGCCAGCTTCCTTGTAGAAAGGATGGTCGCCTGTTCAGCGAGGACCGAATCGTATGTGGGCAGGACACTAGAGGCTGAAGTCTCCTACTCAGAGACTCATCTACCCCGCCTACCTACGCCTTCAATCATTCGTCCAGGCGCCCAGGCCCGGAGACCCTTCGCGTATAGAGACTAGAACGCGACCTGAAAGCGTCCGACGATGCGGGTGCCTTTGGCGAGCGGCGTGGGCAGCCCGTCGGGGTAGCGGTAGAGCTTTGGCTTCGCAACGACACCACACGCCCTGCGGCCGGGTGCGATTTCAAAGCAGGGGCTGGGTTCTTTGTACGGTTCGCTGCGGCAAGGGTACGTGCTGTCACAGGGGGGCGGGTAGGGCACGGCATAGATCCCGCCGCTGTAGACGCCGCCTTGGCACCAGTGATGGGCAAACGACTTTGCCGGTGTTAGTGCGAGCTCTACCGGGTGTCCTGGGTGGGGATATGCGTAGTCGGTCTTTTGCATGTCGCTTGAGGTCGCGCACGGCGGAGGTTCACTGGAGGTGTAGTGCTTGTATTGCTTCAGAACGATGACGGCGTAGTAGTAGCCACCATCGGGTAGGCGATCGGCGGGGCGGAAGCTGACGTGGATGTTGCCGGCGATGCCTGGCTTCTGCTGCACCTCGACGGATGCGCGGTTCGCTGGCGTGCTACCTGCGGCAATGGCCGAGCCCGTCGCAGTCAACACAACTGCGGTGGCGGTGAACACGCGGAGCTTCCGATTCATCCCAGATGGCGCAGGCCGGTGGTCAGGGCCGGTGCTTACTTGTTGCGGCGTACTTCTTCTCCGCTTGGCGCTTGCAACTTGCCCGCTGCTTCTTTGGCTTCTTCTCGCACGCCTTCAAGGCTTTGGACAGCTTCTGGGTTCGGGCGGGATGCTTAGGGCTGATCTTCTTGCCATGGCATCCTCGCGCGCAGTTACACAGGCACACGATTTGAGGCCCAAGCGGCGTAACACCGCGCGCAGGAGAGCCTCCTGAGCCGGCGGGCTGGTCGCCGGTGTTGGTGTTGGAGCCGGCGGGCTGGCCAGCGCCGGACGGAGGTGAAGTCGTGGTGCTCAGAGGTTCGACCACGCTCGGGGGTGCTTCGAACACTCCCCCACCCGCGCTTGTAGTACCGGCCTTGTTGGTTGCGCTGATGGAGAAGCCGTATTCCCCTCCACCGAGCGTCACGCCCGCGCTGTTCAGGTCGAGGCTAACGCTCTGCGGTACGAAGGAGCCGAGCAAGGACCCCGCGGGCAGGGGAATGTCGATCAACAGTTCGCACCCGGAGCCGTGTTTACTGCAGGGCGAGGACCACATCTGGAATTCGTAGGTCGTCGGCAGGCCCTCGGTGTCGATCTGCGCTTCCAGCGTCGCGTCGCTCGATGTGAGGTGCGAGAGCGACACGGAGTCGATCACCGGGGCGATGGGCGTCGTGAACGTGTGATCGGGACCAATGACGGGCGGGCCCTGCCAGTTGATCCCGTCTTCGCTCTGCACCCGCTTGACCGCGAGCACGCGGTAGTGGTAAGTGGTGCCCGGCTGCAGCGTGATGCCCGCGGCGGTCAGGCTCTGGCTGACGGATTGACCTTCCGGTCCTTTAGCGATGAAGCCGATCGGCAGGGCGCCCGCAGTCGGCTGGAGGGGGCTGTCGGGGCTGTTGCATCCATCGTCGCTATTCAGCCGCAGACTGGGCTCAGGGCAGGCGAGTTCGGGTAGGTATTCGCTTGTGCTCTTGACGAGTTGGAACTGGTAGTAGGCGCCCTGGGGCAGGTCCTCCGAGTTGATCGTCGCGTCGAGCGTTGCACCGGTGGGGGTGACGGTCGCGGCGGACTCGCTTTCGACCGCCGGCGTGGACGCCAGCGGCGTCGTGAACGTTTGGTCGGGCGCGGCGATCACCGGTGGTTCCCACTGGAGTGTGTCTTCGGTTTGCAGCGCCTTGGCCGCGAGCACGCGGTAGTGATAGGTCGTGCCCGGTTTCAATGTAATGCCCGCGCTGGCCAGATCAAGGGTGACGGTTTCGCCTTTCGTGCCGTCTGGCACGGAGCCGATCGGCAGGGCCCCTTCGACTTCGGGACCGGGACCGCATCCGTCTGTGCCTTTGAGCTTGGCTCGCGAAGGACAGGCGATTTCAGACAGGTATTCGCTCGTGTTCTTGACCACCTGGAACTGGTAGTAGGCACCGGGGGGCAGGCCTGCCGGATCGATCCCCGCTCCGAGGGTCGCGTCGGTCAGCGTCAGGTTCCAAGCGTTGGTCCATTCGATCGACGGCGAGGAGGACGCGAGCGCCACGGCGGGCAGGACGGCGATAGACAGCGCGACTCCGATAGTGGCGAGCAGAACGATAAAGCCGCGTATCAGCCATCCGCCGGAACGTCGCTGGATCGTCGCAGAGTGCCGCATCATCCTACCCTCACCACCCCATAGTACACCTCGATCCTGAGTCGAATACCAGCGCGGAATCCTCGCCCCACTACTGATGCTCGGCACCGCCCTCGGCGGCTCAACGAGCTGCCTCAAGCGCCGCCTCGCCCGCAGGTACTATCGGCTGCTCAGCGACCGATCAAGACACCGTATCGAGCATCAGGTGTACCCTGGCGTTCCCTGAGAGTGAGCCATTCACCAATCGAGGGCGAACTATGAGCGCCACGCTGCAATTCGACGAGGACGCTTCCCGGCGTGTAGAGAGGATCTACACCACGCCTGATGTCATCGAACAGCGCCAAACGATCTTGCGGGCACTCGCGCTCCAGCCGGGCGAGCGCGCGATCGACATCGGCTCTGGTCCTGGTCTACTCGCGTGCGAAATGGCCGTTGCTGTCGGGAGCGGCGGGCGGATCTGCGGGGTGGACGTCAGCGAGAACATGCTTGCCCTCGCCAGGGCGCGCAGACCACCAGCTCCCAGCGGCCCGATCGAGTACCAAGAAGCTGGCGCGCACACGCTCCCCTATGCGGACGCGAGCTTCGACGTCGCGGTCTGCACACAGGTTTACGAGTACGTCGATGATGTTCCTGCTGCGCTGCTGGAGCTAGGGCGGGTGCTGCGTCCGGGAGGCCGGGCGCTCGTGCTTGACACCGACTGGGACTCGATCGTATGGGCTTCGAGTGACGATGAGCGCATGGACCGGGTGCTCGCCGCGTGGGAGGAGCACCTTGTTCACCCTCATCTGCCGCGTACGCTCACGCGGCTGTTGCGCGATGCTGGACTGGAAGTCACCGACCGGGAAATCGTGCCGTTGTTCAACGCCGGCTATGACCCCAACACCTACAGCGCCGGAATGCTTGAGCTGATCGCCACGTTCGTAGCCGATCGCAACGGCGTGAGCGAGGCCGAAGCCACAGCATGGGCAGAAGACCTAACCGAACTCGGCCCCAACTACTTCCTCAGTCTCAACCGCTACCTCTTCCTGGCGCACAAGCCCACTTGAGGACCGGGCAGGTAGCCGTCACCGAGGAGCAGGAGAATCGGGCAAGCGTCTCCGTATACGCACAGCTCGCTTGCGCCCAGGACGAAGAGCAGGGAATCGAGCAACTCAACGCGGAGAGTCGCTCCTCTGCGCTGCTCCCAAGAAGATGCAGCACCACGAACATGCCGTTCGCAGACACACTGCTAATGCATCGGATCCAGAGTTACTTACTCAAATGGCGAGCGGGACACTTCCTCGCAATTTCCGAGCTCCGCTTGACATAGGAGCAACGGGCGGCTGGAGGTGTTATATGTGGATCAGCGTCGCGCGAGCGAAGTCGTCGGGGTCGGTGCCGGCGCGGGCGATCTCAGATCCGGCGGGGCTCCAGAGCGACGAGACGCCAGCGGTGTGATCAAAGCCACCGCCCGTCGCGCCGGCAAAGCTGGCAAAGCCGACGTAGGAGTTGCAGGCCTGGGCGATCCGTTGTGCTCGCTGTTCTTGGATCTCAAGCTCGGTTGGGAGGTGGACTAGGCCGGCGAGATAGACGTCAACATTGAGGGCGGCGGTCTCGCTGATGTGCTGCTCGACGCCTGTGTCCTTGCAGATTCCCAATCCGACACGCCAGCCGTCAACCTCGATCACGACAGGCCCGTCGCCCGGCAAGAAGTGGGCCGGCTCCTCCCCACCGAGAAAGCACTTGCGGTAAGCGACGGTGACGCCCGTCGCGCTGACGTGCAGCAAACCGATATAAGCCCCGGATCCCAAGCCGCGGATCGGCGCTCCCACAAGCGCGACGCTCTGCATTTCCTCACAGGCCCGGAGGATGATGTCCAGAACGCAATCCTCGAGCGCGATCGGATCTGCATCAAGCTCATAACCAGTCAGCGACAGCTCAGGGAAGATGACAACCCGCGCTCGCGCCCTGCGGATCAGCTCGGCATGTGCCCGCGCGTTGCTGTACATGTTCTTCGCTGCACACCGTGGCTGCGCGACGGCGACCGAAAAAGGCGCTTGCATGACACGAGAATAATCCGACACGTTCACACCAGCGGCCCCACCGCTCCACCCAACCCTCTGGTCGGGGAACATCCGTTCGACCAGAGCAGTGCCCCGCGCTTCGGCAGTCGTTGCCTCGCAGCACCCTCCGTGTCTCGTAGTGCATACACCCGGAGGTGAACAGAGATGGCCACAGGGCCCTCAAGTGGTTCAACGACGATCAGGGCTGCGGGATTCATCACACCGGATGACCCGACAAGCTGTTCGGAACTCCACAACAAGGGACGGATAGACATGGCCTCGAGCGGCAAGAAGAAGACCACGATGGCAAAGCTCACCCGTGAAAGCAGGCTCCGCGAGCGTCGGCTGGACAAGCAGGCCAAGAAGGACGCGCGGAAGCGGGCGCCGGCACATCACACAGACCTGCCCGGTGACACGCTGAACGCAACGACCGGTGAGTCAGCCGATCCGGGCTGAGCCGATCGAGCTGATCCACGAGGCGTCCCTTGCGGAGCGCGTTGTCGCCGACGTGCAGGCGATCGGTGCGCCACCAGCGGATCGTCGCAGTGCTGCGAGCGGCCAGCTGACGGCAGCTACGGTCGCGCCACTGGAGGCCGCCGGCGACGCGTAGCCCGATCGTCCGCGGGCAGGACGCAACCTGTCAACCTTGCCCTGCGTGGGGGGTGGCTAACCTGGGACAGATAATGACCCCAGCAGAGCCGATGACCGCACGTGGCGCCCACTACACGGCGCTGCTCGAAACGATTGACAATCAAGGTGCCACCAAGCTGCACGAGAGAGAGCGGGAGCAGCTGCTGGAGGCCGCCGACGCCCTGCTGTTCGGCGAGCCTGAAAACCGGCGGTTGCTTCGAGCGGCTGAGGAGCTGATCGAGTCCTTGGAGGCGAGTGAGCGCTGGTTGGCCGAGAGCTGTGACCAATTGCGCGAACACTTGTACGGCTGTGATGCTGCGACTCCCATAGCCTGAGAACTCGCTGCGCAGATCGGGTGTCCATCTCAACGCGCTGGCCCTACTACCGATCGCTGTTTGCCTCCGCTCCACCCCTCGTCCGCGCCATAGGCGCTTTCGGCGGCTTACGGGCTTCGGCCAGCGCTCTAGTCGCAGGACCAGCTCCCTCCCAACCATACTCCTACCAGCGGGCTAAAGCGAGACCTCCTTCACCTCAGCTTCGCGGGTGCGTGACCCCGGTCGACGGGCTCTCTACTGCCCACTCTGGTGAGAGGGCATCGCCGACCGCGTTGCGTCGACACGCCTCGATCTTCTCGAGCTGCTGATCGGCGCGGCTAATCAGACGTTCGAGGTCCGAGGTAGAGAGGCGAGGCTCCTGGTGCGCTAGCAGGTGAAGCGTCTGCCACAGCGCCCGCTTCCCGGTGACACCCAGCGCCAAAAGCTCAAGCTCCTCCAACCGGCTGAGCGGCGAGTAGGTGAAGAGGTGGCCATTCAGCTTGAGACGGCCCGCCTTCTCGCCCGTCCACGCCGCGAGTTGCTTGACCCGGTCAGCGCGGACATGCAGCCGGTCCATAAGTGAGCGCAGTGAGTCTCGATCTTCGTCGATTTCGCCAGCCAACTTCCGCAACGGAGCGCCATAGCCCTGGCCATCTGGATTGGAGCCGGCCGCACGGCGCGCGAGGTCTGCTCCCGCTGTCGCGCCTGCAAAGTGATCCTGCAAGTAGATCGACAGATGCTTCTGGTGTGCCGCATCGACCGACCTGACCCTTGGAGCCGCGCCACCAGCGCGGAAAGAGCTACTTCTCATCTCGATGGAGTGCCTCCTTTGCTCTATCGGCGGCCTTATCGATCTTGTCCTTTACCGAGGCCTTGGCTCGGTCGACCTTGCCCTCGTTCTTTAGGTCGTCATCGCCAGTCAAGCTGCCTGCGGCCTCCTTCAGACGCCCCTTGCCCTCGTCGACACTCTTGTCCGTATCCATCTGGACCTCACTTTCCGTTAAGAGTCTTCTACCCGCTCAGAGGATGAGGAACCATCCCAGACGGGGAATGAGGAGCAATGAACGCCGGTGCGGTCGGTGCGAGGCTTTAGGCACCCGTTCTGCGGGTAGCACAACGCTCATCTCCTAAATCGAACGAAACGAGGATCTCTTGGATCTGCTGCTGCTTCTCATCATCGTCTTGGTGGTTCTGAGCATCGTGGGCGGGGCCTTTGTGAGCCCCTTTGTGTTGCTCCTTCTGCTCGTCGTGCTCGTGCTGTTCATGGGTCCCTATCGTGGGCGCCGCGGGCGCTTGTAGGAAGGAGACGAGATGGCTGAGCTATCTGCTGGGAACAGGAAGCTGGTCCAGTATCTGAACGAGGCGTTTGGCCTTGAGAAGCGCTTGGAGACCGCGCTGGAGGCGCATATCGCGATGACAATCCAGCCCGCGTACAAGAAGCGCCTGAAGCAGCACCTCTCAGAAACCAAGCGCCATGGCCGCGAGGTAAAGAAACGCATCAAAGAGCTCGGTGGCGCGGCAACGACAATAGACACGCCCGGGCCTGCCACGGTGACCGAGGCTGCTCAGGCGGTGCTAAGCGGTACCCAGAAGGCAGTGGCGTTCGCACAAGGTCCGTTGCACGCGCTTCGGGGCACAGGCGAGGAGGAGAAGCAGCTGAAGAACGCCAAGACCGAGTATGCCAGCGAGGCCGAGGAGATCGCGACTTACGCCGCGATCGAAACGCTCGCGGGAGTACTCGGTGACAAGGAGACGCAGCGACTGGCACGCACAATCGGCCGCGAGGAGGAGCGCATGCGCTCCTTTCTCGAGAAGGAGATCGTGCGGCAAACCAAGGCTGTCGCCAAAGCGGAGATACCCGCCTCGCAACGCAGAAGCACTCCTCGCACCAAGAAAGCATCACGCGCTACGAGCAGGGCTGCGAGGTGAGGTGACGAGCGTTAGCTTTGGTTCTAGTGCGCGCACCTCGCTTCGCGGCTTTGCCGCCTTGACGCGCCTTGCGCTTCCGCGTCCGCGCCGCTCTTGACTCCTCCCTTTCGTCCCAAGCCCGCGCCCGTACAGCCCATGGCCGGACGCTCGCTCGGCCACGAGTAGGCGTCTAGACTGGGAGACTGTCCGCTTTCGCGCGGGACCGACTCTCCTGATTTCGGCGCCTCGGGCGCCCGGTGCCAGCCGATACTGCTTACCGAGCCGCGTGCTCGCTTTAGCCGATCAGCCCTTGATCTCGTTGTGAACCCGAGCCACCATCGGCTCGTTCATCTCGACACCCGCTGCCGCGAGGATCGGCAAAAGGGTTACCCCGAACGCGTCGAATGCCTCCTGCGACTCCCAAACGTCAAAGACCTGGATCTCACCGTCCGTCTCAAGAGCGACATGGGAGATACGTCCGTCGGGAGCTCCCACACCCGCCTCCTCAAGCTGGACGAGCGTCGTGTCGTACCGCTCCTGCGTAAAACCCTTGGCAGTGATATAGAACCCGAGCGCCATTCGATCCCCCTTTGCGCGATCTGCGCGGTGGCTTGCCCAACAATGCCGTGGACTGTACTCCACCACCAGCTGAATCATGGGCCGCCTGGCGAGAGCGCAGCCGAGCGCGTAAGTGGGGCTCGTCAACCCGAGAAGGAGCCAGGCGCTTTCCTTTGACCATGCCTTCGTGCCCGAGCAGGTGCCGTTTCGCCGACCAGGAGTAGGTGCGGAATGTCGAGGTCGCAAGGCCGTCTGCTGTGTCGGGGCGTTGAAGGCGAAGTAGAGCTGGACAATCTCACCGATCGTCCGCGAGTCGCTTGCCGCATTGGCTTCCCGCGCGGCCTCATCGTCCAGATGCCGACGGGAGCGTCGAACGTGTGTCCCGGCAAACTGCGCACCACCACCGATAATCCCCTTACACAGAGCCAAAATCGGCTCCGCCAAGACGAAGCGGTAGACGGGCCTCGAACACGCGACCCCTAGTTTGGGAAGCTCGCGCTCAGTCGCGCACGGCGGCTAGTTCGACCTTCGAGCGATCGTCGAGCAGTCGTCGCAATATAGGCGGATCGTCATCCGCGACTAGCACGGCACCCCCCGGCCAGTACGGGCTCTCACCAGGCGTATCGGTGACAAAATATGAGTCATAGGTCCAGCAGCCAGCGTTGAGCAAGCGCGCGCCCGCGGGCCCACGCCACTCCGCGTCCACATCCCCCGGCAGCGGCCCTGCCCGATGCGTGTGCCCGAAGATCACGTGTGCGTCGCCGAGACCGAGCCGCGCGGCCACCTCCCCCATCGCGCGCAAGCCCGCACGGCGCAGCTCGGCCGTCGAGATATCAGCTTGGAAGGAGCCGATGCCCGCCCTGTTGAGAGCCGCAACCGCAAACGGGAAGGCGCCGGCCAGCGCACGTGCGCGCAGATCGAAGCCGTCGCCGTTACGTCCTTTGCCCGCAAGCGCGCGCCATGCGCGCACAGTTGACTGCCCGTTGAGCGTAGACCCGGTCGGAGCCTGGCGCGCAACGGCGTCGATCCATGCAAACACAGGCGCGGTGACGGCCTCGTAATCCGCGACCGTGGCAAACGCCTCGGTTGGCCGGCTCTGCACACGGGCGGTCATGCCGATGCCAAGCCGCTCCATCGTCGGAATCGACAGGTGGCAATCGAGGTAATGGCCGTGCGTCGCGTACACGTCCGGACGCAGCCACAAACCTGGATAGGCGGCGCTCAGGCGCGCAGGCTCGGCCCACGAGGCAAGCGCGGCGAGCATCGAAGAAGCTTCCTCGGCGGCAAAGCGCTGCTCCAAGCCAAGCGCCACGAGCTCTGGCGATTCGTCACGGTCTCGCGACCAAGACTCCATCGAGCGCATGATCGTGATTGCCGGCAACGACCACGATCTCTCGCCCGGCAAAGGCTCGGCCAAGCTCCTCGAAAAATGGACGTGCGGCGGCAAGCGCATCGCGACGCGGGCCATGGCGCAGCTCGAGCACATCGCCCAACAAGACAAGTCGATCGATGTCTTGGAGCGCGTCGGTCAGCGCGAAGCGAGGCCCGGAGGAGCGCAACACATCAGCACCGGAGCCTGCACCTAGATGCAGATCTGAAACTACAAGTGTGCGCGTCAAGACGCGGCCGCTACAGCCTCGCGGATCGGCTTCGGCAGCATGAACCGCACATCCTCACGCACAACATGGAACTCGGAGATGTCCTGCACTCCACGCTCGCGAAAGAAGTTGAGCAGGTCCTGGACCAGATCGTCGGGCGCGCTGGCCCCGGAGCTGACACCGACGACGCGCTTGCCGGCAAGCCACTCCTCGCGCACCTCACCGGCGTGATCGATTAGGTAGGCCTCTGTGCCGCAGTCGCGGGCGACCTCGACCAGGCGTACCGAGTTGGAGGAGTTGCGCGAGCCGATCACGAGCATCAGATCGCAGTCGCCGGCCATCTGCTTGACGGCGGCCTGACGGTTGGTGGTGGCGTAGCAGATGTCGTCGGTACGCGGACCGGCTATCGCCGGGAAACGCTCGTGCAGTCGCTTGACGATCGCCGTCGTTTCATCCACCGAGAGGGTCGTCTGCGTGATGTAGGCGACGCGCTCGGGGTCCTCAATGACAAGCTCGTCTACGTCCTGCTCATTCTCGACGAGCACGATGTGCTCGGGGGCCTCCCCCATCGTCCCCTGAACCTCCTCGTGACCAGCGTGACCGACGAGCACGATCGTGTAGCCGTCCTGCGCAAAGTGGACCGCCTCGCGATGGACCTTCGTCACCAGTGGGCAGGTGGCGTCGATCGTCTCCAGGCCGCGAGCCTGTGCGTCACTGCGCACCTTCGGCGAGACACCGTGAGCAGAGAAGACGGTGAGCGCTCCCTCCGGCACTTCCGAGACGTCCTCGACGAATACAGCACCACGCGCGGTGAGCAACTCGACCACGTGCTTGTTGTGAACGATCTGCTTGCGCACGTACACAGGCGGCCCATGCAGGTCGAGCGCGCGTTCGACTGTTTGCACGGCGCGATCGACGCCCGCGCAATATCCGCGCGGCGCGGCAAGTAAGAGCTTCTCGACTGTGTTGGCCACCACCCCATTGTAGGGCCGTCGCGACCCAGCCATGCACGGCGCGCGCGTCCGGCGGGGCAAGCGGCCGCGCGGCCAGTACCCTTGAGCAAACCGATGGCACAACGACACCTCGACAGGCTCACGGCGGTGGACGCCTCCTTCCTGCACCAGGAGGGACGCAACTCGCACATGCACGTAGGCGGGCTCACATTGCTCGAGGGTCCACCACCCGCTATGGAGGAGTTTCTCGAGCAGATCCGCAAGCGTCTGCATCTCGTGCCTCGCTACCGCCACAAGCTGGCCTACACGGCGCTCGACAGTGGGCGCCCGGTGTGGGTGGACGACCCCGGCTTCAACCTCGAGTTCCACGTGCGCCACACGGCGCTGCCAGCCCCGGGCAGTTGGGAACAGTTGCGCAACCTGACGGCGCGCATCTTCTCTCAGGCGCTCGACCGCTCGAAGCCATTGTGGGAGATGTGGTTGATCGAGGGTCTCGATCCAAAGATGGATGGACGCGGCGCCCCTGTCCGCGACCGTTTCGCGCTGATATCCAAGACCCATCATTCGCTGATCGACGGGATCGCGGGCGTCGATCTCGCGACAGTCCTGTTCGACCTCTCACCCGAGCCGGAGCCCTTGCGTCATTCGGGCAGACCGTGGAAACCGAAGCCGGAACCGGACGCAACCGAGCTCGTCGCAGTGGGCGTACGTGGCGCGGTACGCGCGGGCGCGGAGATGGTGAGTGGGGCGGTACATGCGCTCACCCATCCCGAGCGCACGCTCGAGCGAGCACGTGAGGCTGCGGAGGGCGTTGGCGAGATCGTTTGGGCCGGCTTGAACCCCGCGCCAGAGACGCCATTGAATGTGGAGATCGGCCCTCACCGTCGCTTCGTGGGGATCGCCGCGCAATTGGACGATTTCAAGCTCGTCAAGAACGCGTTCGGGGGGACGGTCAACGACGTGGTCTTGGCCGTTGTGACGGGCGCCCTGCGCTCGTTCTTGATCGCCCGAGGCGTGCGCACGGAGGGCAAGGAGATGCGCGCGCTCGTGCCGGTCTCGGTGCGCACGGTGGGTGAGCGCCACGAGGGCGGCAACCGGATCGTCGTGATGCGGGGGCCATTGCCTGTGTACATCGCCGACCCATTGCAACGTCTGCGCTTCGTCAGCCACGCGATGGACGGCCTGAAGGAGTCAAAGCAGGCCCTCGGCGCCGAGGTGATCGCTGGCGCACAGAACTTCGCGCCGCCCACGATCCTGGCACAGGCCTCGCGCTTGAACTTCTCCACGCGCCTGTTCAACCTGATCGTCACAAATGTGCCGGGACCGCAATTCCCGCTGTACGTACTTGGGCGTCGCATGGAGCGCGTGTTCCCGGTGGCGTTCCTGCCCGAAAACCACGCGCTCGCGGTGGCGATCATGTCCTACGCGGGCGAGATGAACTTCGGCCTGCTCGGCGACTTCGACGCGCTCCCGGACATCGACTCGCTCGGGGAGAGCATCAAAGCGGAACTGGCGGAGCTGGTCGAGTTGGCCAAGGAAAAGCAGGCCGCCCAGCGGCCCGTCCGGGCAAAGCCGAAGCGCACAAAGCGCGCAACTCCCGTTAGCTCCTAATCAAATCGTCCTGCGACATGCTGCTACTGGCGTCGATGAGCAAGCGGGGCAAGGATTGATGGCCCACCGCCCGCGTAGTGTGCGCTAGCACATGAGCGACTGAGGACGCCGCCCCGCGCCGCTCAGCGGCGTCAGTAGCCCAAAGCGAACTTCGCGTCCTCGCTCATCTTCTCGGGCGACCACGGAGGCGTGAAGACCATCTCCGACTCGATCGTGGCGACGCCGTCGAGTTCGCCTACGAACTCGTCGATCTGCTCGGTCACCTGCGGCCCGATCGGACAGCCCGGAGTCGTCAGCGTGAACGTGACATGCACGTTGCCGCCTGAGACCTCGACGCCGTAGATCAAACCAAGCTCCACGAAGTCCAGGCCAAGCTCGGGGTCGATCACGTTGGACAAGGCGTCCATCACGTCATCGACGGTGACCGTCGTCTCTTCCATGACCTCAGTCTAGTTGTATGAGCCGAGGCGGTCCCACTGATACAGCTGGATGCACTCCTCGGCAAGCTCGATCGCCCGCGCACGAGACAGATGGGGAAGCACTGTGTCAAGCGCCTGTTCCTCGGCGATACCTGCCTGGAAGGCTTCCTCGCCCTTGAAGCCGGCGGCGATCTTCAGCGCCTCGCGGCGATTCTCGCCGAGGCTCGGGAAGACACCGACGAGGAAGTCGGTGTTGGGGACGGGATGGCCGACCTCGAGTGAGGCGTGCCAGGCGGCCAGTAGGTGCAGGTCGTCCTGGTCCAAGCCGGCGATCGCGCGCTCGTAGTGGAACGTGAGCTCCTGGTCGGGGAGATCGTCGACCCATGCGCGCACGACCTCGCCGACGAGCTGCCGGCGGGCCTCGCGGCCGACGGAATCTGCGATCACTCTGATGGCGTCGTGTGGCTCGATGAAGCAGAGCGGCATTGACGGCACTTTAGGGGCCGGTGTGGACGTTACTTTTCGTTCAGACTCCAAGCGCCATTTCGGCGCGCTTCAGAGCCTGTTCGTCGCATGTGTCCTTGAGGAAGCCGAGCGTTACGCGTTCCTGCACCGGAGACCCGAGGCTCCAATTGTAAAGCGCCAGATCGATTGCTTCGATCGGGTTCGAGGCTGCCTCGGCAAGCGCGGAGGCACGCCGCTCGATGATCAGCGGATCGCCGATCCCGAAGATCCGCTTGGCGGCCTG
Organism: uncultured Solirubrobacterales bacterium; assembly: GCA_963844095.1. Classification (GTDB taxonomy): domain Bacteria; phylum Actinomycetota; class Thermoleophilia; order Solirubrobacterales; family Solirubrobacteraceae; genus Palsa-744. The sequence continues at coordinate 242,379 of CAWJND010000004.1, read as the reverse complement.
CGGCGCGAGCTCGGATGTTGCCTGCCCAGAGCGCGTGACGATCTGCAGCGAGTCGGCGCGCAAGTCGTAGAGCCCGAGTCGTCCGAGTGTCACCAGCAGGTCATAGCGCCCCATACGTCCGAAGCCGGGCAGCGCGAGGCGCTCGAACAGCCGCGCGAAGCGTCGCTGCGGCGTCCACTCAGGCTCGCCGGCGAAAGCTTGTTGCTGTGAGCCCGCATGCTCCACGAAGCGTCGGTACGCGCTCAACGTCTCCGCTCCGCGAGCTGGATCGTGGGAGGTACGGGGGCCCAGTGGTATCCCCTGGAGCTCGGGTACGGAGCCCGATGCCCAGTCGCAAGAAAGCAGCGCCTCGCGGATCCCCGCGAACGGCTGATCACCCTGCAGCGGAGACAGATAGGCCGCCAGCACGCACGCCCAAGTCGCCTGCTCGATGTCTCCGCAATCGCGCGCCTCGGCGTAGAAGCTCGGAGGAGCCACGCCAAGCGCCAGCAGACGTCCGCCCGCAAAGCCAACCTCTTCAGCGAGTCGCCGGGCATCCTCGGAGGAGCGCAGGCCGGGGACCAGCTCGCAGTGATAGCCGTCGTCCTGGGCACGTACCTCGCGATGGACGCGCACTTCCTGGTTGCGCCGTGTCGATGTTCGCGCTGCCTGGACGCGCGCGCCACCCGCCCGCGACGCCGCTGCTCGCCCGGTGCTCGCCCGTGCGTCGCTCCCAGTCCCACGCTTGGGCTTGGTCACACGACTTGTCGAGGCTCTGCCCTGGAGCGCTCTCGCGGCAGATCGGACAGCGATCGACAAAGCGGTTGTGGCGACAGAAGGTAGGGCTCACGTCGGTAACGCTAGCGAGACGGAGGCGCTCAAGCGCTATGCGCCGTGATGCTCGCACGCGCCGGAATCGGCACGGCAAACCCTCGCGTTCGCGCCCGCTCGGCTCCGCTACGGCGCTCGGCGTCGAGCGCGTACATGTAGTCGTCGAAATCCACCTGGATCGTGTGGCGCTTGGAGGCTATGTAGCGCTTGCGCATCGCCGCCTGATCGGAGGCGATGTCGCGATGCAACTCGGCCGGCGAGGGCAGCGCGTACTCGCCGCGCAGGTAGTCCCCGACCCAGGCCGATTGGGCCTCGGCCAGCGGCATGATCGCGCCCAGCGGTTGCAACAGCCCGATGAAGTACAGGCCGCCGATGTCGGGGTGGAAGACACGGCGGAACAGCTCGATGTGGTTGTCGGGCGCCGCGAGGAAGTCCTTGTCGAAGAACGGAAAGCTGATCTTGTAGCCGGTGCAGTAAACGACCATGTCGGCGTGCACCTCGCTACCGTCGACGAAGCGCACGCAATCGCCCTCGAGCGAGGCGATGTTCGGCTTCGGCGCGATCGTGCCGTGCGCGATGCGGTCGAGGATGCGCCCGGAGACGGTTGGGTGGGCCTCGCCGAACTTGTGGTCGGGCTTGGGCAGCCCGTAGCGCTCGGGCGGCCCGGTCAGCGTCTTGATCGTCTGGTGGATCATGCGCTGGCGAATCGCGAAGGGGATGCGCGGGTTGTTGGGCAACTGGTCGACCGGCTTGCCGAACACGTACTTGGGGATGATCCAAGCGCCTTTGCGCGCCGCCAAATACGTATTAGCGGCCACATAGGAAGACTCGACCGCGATGTCCATCGCCGAGTTGCCCATGCCCAGCACCACCACGTCCTTGCCGGCGAAGATCGAATTGTCCACGTAGGAGTGAGCGTGCAGCTGCGTGCCCTTGAACGTGTCGGATCCGGGAAAGGCCGGTTCGGGCCAGCGCGCATCCCAGTGGTGGCCGTTGGCCACGATCAAGGCGTCATACGATGCGCGTCTCCCCCGTGTCGAGCTTTACCTCCCAGGCTCCGTCTTCGCGCTTGCGCGCGTGCTCGACGCCCGGTCTCGAACGTGATGTGCTCGCGCAGGCCGAAATGGTCGACGTAGTTGTCGAAGTACTCCTTGATGTGGGTGTGGTGGGGGAAGTCGGGATAGGAGGTTGGCATCGGATAGTCCGCGTAGGCCATCCGCTCGCGCGAGACGTTGATGAACAGGTCCCTATAGGCGGCAGACATCCCGTTGCGATTGCCGAACACCCAGTTGCCGCCGACTTGGTCTGACTTCTCAAAGCAGTCGAAGGGAACACCGCGGTCGAGCAGCGCCTTGGCGGCGGCGATGCCGGAGGAGCCGGCGCCGATGATGCAGGTGCGCGGCAGGCCGCGCTTGGCGGCAGCTACGCCCGCGGAACCGGCACTGCCATTGCATGACACGGCCCAGGCGTTGTCGGAGGTGTTGGCCACGTGGCCAGTCTAGCGCCGAGCGCCGACCCGCGGGAACACCGAGCCCGTGCTTCGTCGGCACCGACGGGCCGGGCCGCTATCGCTCACCGCGCGAGACGCTCATAGAGCAAGCGCTCTTCCTCATGCCGGCGGCGCAACCGCTCCTTGAAGTCCTTATCGCCCCGACGCTCCTCGATGTGGGCGTCGATCGCGGTTCGAACCGCCTCCGTCAAAGTCTGATCATCCGCACGGGCCACCAACTCGAGCGTGGCCGCACGCTCATCGTCCAGCCTGAGGGTCATCGTCTTAGCCATCTCGAGCACTCCTGGGTATTTACAAGCACGGCATCGGTTCTATAGGAAAATCTTGTCGGTGTCAAGGAATATTTTATTAAGGATTCTTCATACCAAGCCACCTAGCCACCTGTTAGCCTGCCGTTTATGGAACGCATCGAGTTTGGTGATTTCCTCCTGATCGCCGAGATCCACTCTGGGATCGACGCGCACCAACTGGCACGTATCCCACGAGTCATCAACCTTGCCGGGGCGGCGCTCGCCGCCCCCTTTGCGGGGTTTGGCGACTACGAGCTTTTCCCGGCCTTGCACGAGAAGGCAGCTGTGTATTGCTCGCGAATCGTCACCTACCACCCCCTCCCGGACGGGAACAAGAGGGCCGCTTACGACACGATGCGAGAGTTCTTGGACCGCAACGGAGCTGTCTTTCAGCACCCAGCCGATGGTCTTGGCGGCACCGCTCAAACCATCGAAGACCTTGCCGCGCATGTCCTCAGCGAGGATGACTTCATAGTCTGGGTAGGCGAACGAATTGACGGGGGATAGCTCGCGCGCCTCAGGATGCGCGGTTACCCCGCCGGAACGCCGGGCCCGACGTGCTGCGGAGGCCCCTCAGGACCTTCGTCGGCACTCGCGTGTCCGGCAACGCCCTCGTCGTGCGAGAGCAGCGCCGACCCGTTGCGGAGTCCCGCCAAGTAACGATCCACCATTCGCGCGCATTGGCGTCCCTCGTTGATCGCCCACACGATCAACGACTGCCCGCGACGCGCGTCGCCGGCCGCGAAGACGCCGTCCACCGAGGTCGTGTAGGGCTTGAGCGCCTTGACGTTGCCACGAGGATCCTTCTCCACGCCGAGCTGGTCCAGCAGCGGCTGCTCGGGATGCAGAAAGCCCATCGCCAGCAGCACGAGCTGAGCCGGCAGCTCGCGTTCGGTGCCAGACACCGGCCCGAACGGCGGTGCGGCTTCGGCGCCGGCGATGTGCAGCGCGGAGACGTTGCCGTGCTCATCGCCGGAGAAGCGGGCAGTGGTGACCGAGTAGTCCTGCTCGCCCACAGCAGCTGTCTTGGCCTCCTCCATCGCATAGGAGAGGCGATACTTCAACGGCCACTCCGGCCACGGCGTGCGCGCGTCTGGCCTGTGCTCGGGGGGCTCTGGCAGAAGCTCGAGCTGGACGATCGAGAGGGCGCCCTCGCGCAGCGAGTTGCCGACGCAGTCGGCGCCGGTGTCGCCGCCGCCGATCACGACCACGTGCTTGCCGGCCGCGCTGATCGGCTCGCCGGCCGGCGGTTGGGGCACGGTCGGCTCGGGGCCGTACTCGCCGGCCACAAAGCGATTGCGCTGGTAGAGGTAGTCCATCGCGAAGTGGATGCCCGCAAGCTCGCGCCCGGGCACCGGCAGGTCGCGGGGAACGCGCGAGCCGGTCGCAAGCACGACCGCGTCGAAGCGCTCACGCAGCTCGGCCACCGTGACGTCGCTGCCGACATCCACGCCGCAGCGCAGGTCCACGCCCTCGGCGATCAACTGCTCGACGCGCCGCTGCACGACCCGCTTCTCGATCTTGAAGTCGGGCACGCCGAAGCGCACCAGCCCGCCGGCGGCCTCGTCGCGCTCGAACAGCGTGACGTCGTGGCCGATGCGACGCAGCTGCTGCGCGGCGGCCATCCCGGCAGGACCCGAGCCGACGACCGCGACCGACTTGGCCGGTCTCGTACTTGGCCTTGGGCGGCTCTGGCTTGATCCAGCCTTCCGCGAAGGCCCGATCGACGATCGCAAGCTCGATCTGCTTGATCGTGACCGAGTCGCCCTCGCGGATCTCGAGCACGCAGGCCGCCTCGCACGGCGCCGGGCACAGACGTCCGGTGAAGTCGGGGAAGTTGTTGGTGGCGTGCAGCTGGGCGATCGCCTCCTGCCAGCGATCGCGATACACGAGGTCATTCCAGTCGGGGATCAGATTGCCCAGCGGACAGCCGTTGTGGCAGAAGGGCACGCCGCATTCCATGCAGCGCGCGCCCTGATCGCGCAGCTCCTGCACCGGCCGCTCCACGACGAACTCCTGGTAGTCGTGCGCGCGCTCGCCGGGATCGCGATAGGTCATCCCGTGACGCTCGATCTGTAGGAAACCGCCGAGCTTGCCCATCAGCACGCAACCCCGGTGCCATTGCGGCGCACGGACGTGGGCGCAGGCGCGAGCACACCGAGAGGCACGCCCAATCCATCCATCCAAATGACCGACCTCATGCCACCACGCCCTCGGGCCTACCCTCTTCAGCCTCAGCCAGCTCGCGCAGCACGCGCTTGTAGTCGTGGGGCATCACCTTCACGAGCGAACCGCTCTCGAGCAACTGCTCGAAGCGCGCGAGCACGTCGCGCGCGACCGGCGAGTCGGTGTGCCGCTCGTGCTCCTCGATCATCGCGCGCAGCTCGATCGCGTCGGCCGCCGATATCTCGTCGAAGCCGACCATGCCCATGTTGCAGCGTGCGAGGAAGCTGCCGTCCTCGTCGAGCACGTAGGCGATCCCACCGCTCATGCCGGCGGCGAAGTTGCGCCCGGTGGGCCCGAGCACGACGACGCGACCGCCGGTCATGTACTCGCAGCCGTGATCGCCCACACCCTCGACGACCGCCCACGCGCCCGAGTTGCGCACGGCAAAGCGCTCGCCGGCGAGCCCCCTGAAGAAGGCGCGGCCGGATGTGGCGCCGTAGAGCACCGTGTTGCCGACGATCACGTTCTCCTGAGCGATGAAATGCTCGCCCATCTCGCGCGACGGGCGCACCGAGACGACACCGCCCGAGAGCCCCTTGCCGGTGTAGTCGTTGGTGTCGCCCTCCAGCTCGAAGGTGACACCGGGCGCGAGCCAGCCGCCGAAGCTCTGGCCGGCCGACCCCTTGAAGCGCACGACGATCGAGTCGGGCGGCAGACCCTCGGCTCCGCGCGCGCGCGCGATGTGGCTGGAGAGGATGCCGCCGACGCAGCGATTGACGTTGCGAATCGGCAGCTCGATCTCCACCCGCGCGCGCCTGGAGCCATCGCGAGAGATGGCCTGCGCCGCCATGCCGTGCAGCTCGCCGTTGGCGTGGTTCTCGAGCACCGCCGGCGGCGCATCGATGACCGCACGTGCGCGCTCCACAAGCTCCCAATCGAGTGCGTCGTCAAGCACGCGCGGCGGCGGCTTCACGCGATGGCGCGGCGCGGGGTGGCGGGATCCTCATCGAGCTCGACGTGAGCGAGGATGTGCGTGAGGTCCACGCCGCGCGCCTTCCAGTGCTCGATCGCGGTCTCCGCGCCAAGCAGATCGACGCGCCCGATCGCCTCGTCCAAGCTGCGCAAGCCCAGCGAGGCAAGAATCTCGCGGACTTCCTCCGCCACGAAGAAGAAGAAGTTGACGACGTGCTCCGGGCGTGCCTTTGAAGCGCTTGCGCAGCTCCGGGTCCTGCGTGGCGATGCCGACAGGACAGGTGTTCAGGTGGCAGGCACGCATCATGATGCAGCCGGTCGCGATCAGCGGCGCCGTGGAGAAGCCCATCTCGTCCGCGCCGAGCATCGCGGCGATGACGACGTCGCGGCCGGTCTTCAGCTGCCCGTCGGTCTGCACGACGATGCGCGAGCGCAGGTCGTTGAGCATCAGCGTCTGCTGGGTCTCGGCCAGGCCGATCTCCCAGGGGATGCCGGCCGCCTGGATCGAGGAGAGCGGCGAGGCACCCGTACCGCCATCGTGGCCGGCGATCAGGACACGGTCGGCGTTGGCCTTGGATACGCCCGCGGCAACAGTGCCGACGCCGACCTCGGAGACGAGCTTGACCGACACCTGGGCCTCGGGGTTGGAGCAGCGCAGGTCGTAGATCAGCTGCTTGAGATCCTCGATCGAATAGATGTCGTGGTGGGGCGGCGGTGAGATCAGGCCGACACCGGGTGTGGTGTGGCGGATCGAGCCGATGTAGGCGTCCACCTTGTGACCGGGCAGCTGGCCGCCCTCGCCGGGCTTGGCGCCTTGGGCCATCTTGATCTGCAGCTCATCGGCGTTGACCAAGTAGTGAATCGTCACGCCGAAGCGTCCGGAGGCGACCTGCTTGATCGCCGAGCGACGTCTGTCGCCGTTGGCGTCGGGTGTGAAGCGTGCCGGGTCCTCCCCACCCTCGCCTGTGTTGGAGCGCCCGCCAAGGCGGTTCATCGCGATCGCAAGCGTCTCGTGGGCCTCGCGGGATATCGAGCCGAGGCTCATCGCGCCGGTGCAAAAGCGCCTGACGATCTCCTTGGCGGGCTCGACCTCCTCCAGCGGAATTGCCTCCCCGTGCGCTTCACCGGCCGTCGCGCCCGGACCGCCGGGCGAGCCATCGCGCTCAGGCCCGATCCGCAGCAGCCCCCGCAAGGTGGCCTTGCGCGCGGCGTCCTCGTTGACGGCGGCCGCGTACTCGCGGTACTTCTGGAAGGCGGGCGACTCGCGCACCTCGGCGTGCGCGGTCGGCGTCGCCCTGCAAGGCAGCGGCGACATTGCCGTTTGCCGAGCGCACCGCGTGTTGAACGAGCGCGATCGTCTCCGGGTTCCACATGTGGTGCTCGCCGTCGCGGCGCCACGCATAGACGCCGCCGACCGGCAGCAGATCGTCGATTGCGGATCCCACCCGCTCGCGGATAGGCGCGCGCATGGCGCTCCAGCGCCTCGACGGCCAACACGTCCAGGCCGATGCCGCCGATACGCGAGGCGGTGCCGGTGAAGTGGCGCTCGATCAAGCCGGGCTCCAGGCCGACGGCCTCGAATATCTGCGCGCCTCGATAGGACTGGATCGTGGAGATCCCCATCTTGGAGATCGTCTTGAGCAGCCCCTTGCCGATCGCCTTGATCGTGTTCTGGGCGGCCTGCTCGGGCGAGAGCGAAGACCGTCGAACCGTTCTCGGTGCGCATGATGTGCCCCTGCACAACGAGCTCATCGAGCGTCTCGAGCATCACGTACGGGTTGATCGCTGAGGCGCCGTAGCCGATCAGCGTGGCGAAGTGGTGGACCTCGCGCGGCTCGCCGGACTCGAGCACGATGCCGGCGCGCAGGCGCGTGCCCTCGCGCACCAGATGGTGGTGGACCGAGGAGACGGCAAGCAGCGAGGGAATCGCCGCCCGCGCCGGGCCGAGCAGGCGGTCGGAGAGGATGATGATGTTGACGCCCTCGGCGATCGCCTCGTGGGCCTGCTCGCAGACACGCGTGAGCGCGCCCGCCAGCCCCTCGGGCCCCTCGGCCACCTTCCAGGTGATGTCGAGCGTGCGCGAGGAGAAGACATCGCTTGAGATGTGGCGCAGGGTCTCGAGCTCGCGGTTGAGCAGGATCGGCTGGTCCAGCTCCAGCTTGTGGGCGTGCTCGGGCGTCTCGTCGAACAGGTTGCGCTCGGTGCCAAGGCTGGTCGAGAGGCTCATCACGATTTCCTCGCGGATCGGGTCGATCGGCGGATTCGTGACCTGCGCGAACAGCTGCTTGAAGTAGGAGAACAGCGGCGGCGCCTGGTCTGAGAGCACCGCCAACGACAGATCGTTGCCCATCGATCCGAGCGGCTCCTGAGCGTCGCGCGCCATCGGCTCGAGCAGCACGCGCAGATCCTCCTGGGAGTAGCCGAAGGCACGCTGGCGACGGCGCAGCGGCTGATCGGAGAGCGTCACCTGCTCGGAGGGCTCGATCTCGGCAAAGCGCACCGCGTTGCGCGCATACCACTCGCCGTATGGCTTCTGGGTGGCGATGCGGTGCTTGACATCCCCGTCATCCACCACGCAGCCCTGCTCGAGGTCCACGAGAAACAGCTTGCCCGGCTGAAGTCGGCCAAGGCGTACGACCTCCTCGGCGGGCACGTCGAGCAGCCCCGCCTCCGAGCCGAGCACGACATGGCCGTCCTTGGTCAGGACCCAGCGCCCGGGCCGCAGTCCGTTGCGATCGAGCGTCGCCCCGACCACACGACCGTCGGTGAAGGCGACCGCCGCCGGTCCGTCCCAAGGCTCCATCAGGCACGAGTGGAAGGCATAGAAGCCCTTCAGCTCCTCGGAGAGGTCGGCACGACCCCGATAGGCCTCGGGAATCATCATCATCACCGCGTGCGGCAACGAGCGCCCGGCAAGCAGCAGCAGCTCGAGCACGTTGTCGAACGTGGCCGAGTCGGAGTTACCCTGCGTGACGACCGGCAGGATCTTCTCCAGATCCTCGCCAAACAGCTCGGAGGCGAGCTCTGACTCGCGCGCGCGCATCCAGTTGACGTTGCCCATCACCGTGTTGATCTCGCCGTTGTGGCAGATCACGCGGTAGGGATGGGCAAGCTCCCAGCTGGGGAACGTGTTCGTGGAGAAGCGCGAGTGCACCAGCCCAAGCGCGCTCTTGCAGCGCTCGTCGCGCAGGTCGGGATAGAACGCGCCGAGCTGGTAGCTGATGAGCATGCCCTTGTAGTTGATCGTGCGCGAGGAGCTGGAGGTGACATAGAAGCCCTTACGCTCCTCTGGCGACCATGCGGCGACAGCCTGTTCGCAGATGCGCCGGATCACATACAGCTTGCGCTCGAAGGCGTCCTGGTCGAGGCCGTCTGCGCAGCCGACGAACAGCTGGCGGATCACCGGGCGAGAGGCCGCGGCGGTAGCGCCTGTGTGCTCGGGGCAGACGGGCACGTCGCGCCAGCCCAGCACCCGCTGGCCCTCCTCGCTCACGGTGCGATCGAGCAGAGCCTCGATCCGGGCGCGTGCGGAGTCCTCGGTAGGCAGAAAGCACATGAAGACCCCGTAGGCACCAAGCGGGGGCAACTCGAAGCCCGCGACCGCGCGCAACAGCTCGTCGGGCATCTGCATCAGGATGCCTGCGCCGTCGCCGGTCAGCGGGTCGGCCCCGGAGGCGCCGCGGTGCTCGAGGTTCTCCAGGGCGGCAAGCGCGCGTGTGACCACCTCGTGCGTGGGAGTGTTGTCCAGACGCGCGACCATGCCGACCCCGCACGCGTCGTGCTCATAGCGGGGGTCGTAGAGTCCAGCGGCCTGGGATGGCAATGTTTGCGAAGTCATATGAGTGCTGCCTTGAGGCGACGCGGGCCCCTATGGGCTGCGGCGCGCTCGCGGACATGGGGGGTCGGCACCTGAGGCGGAGCCTGAAAGGGTAGCATCGAGATCGCCTTCGGACGGGCATTGGACGTGTGAAATCCGTCCTCGACGGGGATCATTATGGGCGAGACGGCAAGGCAAGCTAAGTACGGCAAAGCGCCAGGAGAGGCAATGACGCCGGACATGGAGCTCGCGCTTACAGCGCGAGCTGAGAACATCGCTGTAGTTCGGTATGCCCTCGGCGGCCTCGGCGAGGCCTTCGCGGTGCCCGAGTCCAAGCTCTCGGATATCCGCCTTGCGGTCACCGAGGCGTGCGCAAACGTGGTCGTGCACGCCTATCCGGATGACCATCATGGGCCGATGGAGGTCATCGCCAGTAAGGACGAGGACACGCTGACGGTGCTCGTGCGCGATTGGGGGCGCGGCATCGGGCCACGTCCGGACAGCCCGGGCCTCGGCCTCGGCCTGTCGTTGATCGCGGCGCTTGCCGACAGCGTGCAGCTGGCCCATGGCGAGGTGGAGCACACCGAGGTGCGGATGACCTTCTCCCTGAGCCAGCCAATCGCGAGCGCGGAAACACTGCCGAGCACAGACACCCTGCCGAGCACGAACACGCGTCCGAGCACAGGTGCCCTATCGGGCGATGCGAGTCTGCTGGGAACGAGCACCCTGCCAGGAGCAAGCAACTCTCCAGACACAGGCGGCTACGGCGCATGAGCGAGCCGGCTGGCCACGCCTACCCCTTCGACTCGCTGGACGCCGAATCGTTGGACGGTTCGACCGTGACCGAGTCGATCTCAGACGAGCCAGAGCCGGCCCAGGCCAACTTCGCGCGTGTGCGCCTCGCCGACGGGCCGCTCGCCGGGCCCGTGCTGTGGCGGGTCGTGTCGATGATGCTCGCGCGCGCCGACTGGCCGCTCGACCGGCTCGACGACATGCTGCTCGTATGCGATGCGCTGTCGGCGCACGCCTTCGCATACTCCAGCGACGCCACGGTGACGTTCAGCATCCAAGCGGGCGAGCACGATGCCGAGCTGCGCGTGCTCGATCTCATAGGCGACGGCGCGAGCGGCCTCGTCAAAGACGCGGTGCTGCCGGTCGTGGGCAACGTGTTCGAGCGGATCGCCGAGCGCGTATCCACGGAGCCCAGCGCCCACTGCGAGGGCTCACAACTGGTTCTCGCGCTTCGCGCACGCTCGTAGAGCTATCTGGATCGGCCAGGACCTATCCGCGGGATCCGGGCGTGTCCGGATCGGCCCGTAGGACCCGTCCGGCGGCTATCGGGAGGAGGCGTCCACGCCCGCACGCAAACGTGCCAACGCTTGGCGGATTAGACGCGAGACCTGCATTTGCGAGACGCCTATCCGCTCACCGATCTCCGCCTGCGTGAGATCGTCGCTGAAACGAAGCTTCAGCACGATGCGCTCGCGCTCGCCGATCTGCCCCATCAGCGGGTCCAACGTGGCCCGTTCCTCGGCTCTGGCGAAGCCATCGTCATCCGAGCCAAGGCCCTCGGCGACCGTCTCGGTCTCCTCGTCGCGCGCCGAGCGTGGCGCATCGAGCGAGCCAGCCCTGTAAGCGCCCATTGCCTCGAGCGCTTCGAGCACCTGCTCCTCGGAGGCTTCGACTGCCCGTGCGACTTCGCTCACCGACGGAGAGTGACGCTGACCAAGCGATAGTCGCGTGACCGTCTGGTCGACGCGCAACGCCAACTCCTGCAGATCGCGCGGCACTCGCACCGACCATGTGCGATCGCGAAAATGGCGCTTGAGCTCGCCGAGGATGGTGGGTACCGCGTAGCTTGAGAACATCACCTCGCGCGAGCAATCGAAGCGATCGACGGCCTTCAGCAGTCCGATCGAGGCGACCTGGATGAGATCCTCGATCGGCTCGTCGGTGTGCTGGTAGCGGCGCGCGAGGCGGCGCGCGAGCGGCAGATAGCGCTCGACGAGCAGCTCACGAGCGTGCGAATCGCCGTCGAGGTGCATGCGGGCAAAGAGCTCGAGATCGGGCAGGAACGGCGGCATCTGGATGACCGTAGCCGCTGACCTCTCGGTTGCCATACAAGTTCCCTCTCGTCGGCCTCGCCCAAATTGCAAGACTTGCGATTCTCGACTTTGAGGCTACCCCTTCAACCGCTGGATTCCAATGTGGTGGACCGCTCACTCATGGTGCGGGTTTCCCCCCATGAGCACAATCCCCCGCGAGCGGGACACGTCAGGCAGACGCCGCGGTGGGGCGTCTGCGTGACAGCGAAGCCCTTGGCCCTCATGCAGCGCGATCCTCTCCAGCAACAGCTCGCGCAGAGCCTCCCGCTCATGGGAGTCGAAACTGGCCGCGACCCACTCGTTCGGACGCTCCAAGAACCAGTGCACGATCTGCACGTGCGAGGCACCGTCCTCGATCGCGGCCAGCGCGTAGAGCAGCCGCTGAAAACCATAGTCGCGTTGCACGAGCAGCTCCAAGTCCTCGCCCTCGGCGAGCCGATCGCTCTTGTAGTCGACGATCAGGGCGCTGCCGTCGGGCTGCTTGACGAGCAGATCGAGCACGCCTGTCACCAGCGGCTCTCTCCCACCGAGCGAGAACGCGAACGGATACTCGCGGCGCGCCTGGCGCGCTTCGCCCAGCAGCCGGGCCGGCTCGGAGGCGAGCGCCGCCGCGATCAGAGCGGCGATCTCCTCGCGCTCGCCCGCGCTCAGCATCGCGCCGATTCGCCGCGCCCGCTCGGCGACGTCCTCCGAGGACGGTTGCCTGGGATGCGCGAAGTCGATCGACTCGAGCAGCCCGTGCACGATCGTGCCGCGCCGGCGCGCCCGCCCTCCGCCGTCGTCGCTGCCCGTGCGGGCGGCCGCGCGATTCTCGGGGAGACGCAGGACTCTTTCGACATAGAAGCGGTAGCCGCAGCGCTCCAGCTCGGCAAGCGAGGTGTAGCTCATCGTCGCGTCGGGGTCGCTGAGTGGCAGCGGATGGGACGTGGCGGACTTCTCGACCGATTCGGGGGAAGGCGTCCAGTACGGAGACCATCCGACGCACGTGGGGCAGCATCCGACGCACGCGCGGAGCGCATCGCGACATCGACACGAGAGCATCCGGCGTCGGCGAGAGAACCGCCGAGGCACGGTCGAGATCGATGTCCACGTGGGAGCCGCTCGCCGCTCGGCCGGCTCGACCGCTGGCCGACGGAGTGAAACATGCAGCGCACCTTCAATCCGCCACCCAGATCCACCGTCAGAGCCTCCGTAGGCGGCTGCCCGGACGCCGCGAGCGCCGGCGCATCGGGCACGAGCGCCGGCGCCATCCATGCGATCGGCGCAATGCCCGGCCTCACAGCCGGCCAGCGCTCGAACGCGACCGAGCCGCTCAACAGCAGCCTGTTCTCCGCTCGCGTGCAGGCGACGTACAGGACACGGTCCTCCTCCTCTTCCTGTGCGAGGCGACGCTCGTCGCGCAGCTGCTCGTAGGCAAGCGCGCTGACCGACTCCGGGTTTCCCAGCTGCTGCAGGCGCAGTCCCAAGCGCCCGCCGGCCTCGTCGAACAAGAGGTCGGGCACGCGCAGATTCGCTTCGCGGCCCAGATCGGCTACGCATACGACCGGAAACTCGAGTCCCTTGGCCGCATGAATGCTCATCAGGCGCACGGCGTCCAGCTGTCCGTCGCCAACCGGCGCTTCGGCCTCGCGCCCGGCGAGCGCGACTTCGAGGTGGGCGACGTGGTCGAGGAAGCCGCGCAGGTCACGGCCCTCCTGCGCCTCGAAGCGCCGCGCCATGCCGATGAGCTTGTGCACGTTGGCAAGCCGTCGCTCGCCCCAGCCGAGCGAGAGCACGTGGGTGTCGTAGCCGGTGGCGCGCGATCACACGGCGCAACAGCTCGGAGATGGGATGCAGCCGGGCACCCATGCGCTCTGCCGCGAACAGCTCGCGGAAGGCGTCGAGTCGCTCGCGGTCCTCGGCCGGCAGCAGGGCGTCGAGCTCCGCGGAGCGCTCGAGGATCGCCTGCCACACGCCACGTCCATGCTCGCGGGCGACGCGTGCGAGCAGCGCGAGACCGTCGCTTGAGAGACCCACGAGCGGCGAGGCGAGCGTCGAGTAGAGCGCGAGCTCGTCCAGCGGGTTTGCCAGAGTCCGCAGCCAGGCAAGCAGATCGCCGATCTGTTGATGGCTCCAGAAGCCGCCGACCCCGGCGAGCGTGCGCAGGCCGTGCCGGCGCAAGGCGCTCTCGTACACCGGTAGGTCGCCCAACGCGCGCAACAGCACGACGACCTCCCCCGCTCGCGCCTCGCCGCTTGCGATCAACTGTGCGATGCGCCGCGCAAGCAGAGCTGCTTCGGCCTGGCGCCACAAGAGTGGCCTGAGGCAGGCCCGCGAGCTGCTCGTCGCCCGGAAACTGCTCCCAACCGCGCTTGTCGCAGAGCAGCAGCTCCACGATCGGCTCGTTTGCGGACTCGGACCCTTCACCTGGAGAGCGCATCGGAGTCAGCGCTGTGAAGTGCTCCCCGATCCGCTCGGAGAAGATCCGCTTGACGGCCGTGAGAATCGGGGGCAGGCTGCGAAAGTTGCTTGTCAGCTCGAGGCTTGAGGCATCGCGGGCCAGCCTGGCGCGGCGCTCGCGAAAGAGGCCGACGTCGGCATGACGAAAGCCGTAGATCGACTGCAGCTCATCGCCGACGGTGAAGAGATTGTCGCGATCGAGTGCAGCCAGCACCTGGAGTTGGCGCGGATTGGAGTCCTGGAACTCGTCCACCATCAACAGCTGGAAGCGCTCCGCCCAGGATTCGCGCACGTCCGCGTGCGCTTGCAGCAGCGCGCGCGCGTTCAGCTCGAGATCGTCGAAGTCGAGTGCTCCGCGCGCGTGCTTGCGCTCGGCATAGCTTGCCCCAAAGCGCTCCAGCAACTCGCCGATCAGCTCACAGGCAACGAGCGCATCCGCATCGACGTCCGAGAGATTCAGGCTCCGTCTGGCGAGGCTCTGAGAGCAGGCGCGGCTGTGCCTGCCCCTGGCTGCGCAGCTGGGCGTAGGCGCCCAGCACCATCACGCGCAGCGGGTCGGCGCCGTAGGCCGCCACGAGATCGACCGCCTCCTGGCGCTCGCCGGCCAGGAAGTCGCCCAGCGCGTCGCTGAAGGCAAGCGTGCGCAGCCGCGTGGCGATGCCCTCCTCGAGGATCTCAAAGCCTGGTTCGACCCCGGCCTGCAAGGGATGGATGCGCAGCAGCCGCGCACAGAAGCTATGGAAGGTGCACACATTCGCGGCCTCGGTCTCGCGTGCGGCCTCGCGCTCGCCCAACTCCAACATGCGCGCGCGCACCCGCTGGCGCAACTCGCCGGCCGCGCGCTCGGTGAAAGTGATCGCGAGGATCCGCCCAGGAGCGACGCCGTCCTCGCGCACCGCGCGCACGAAGCGCTCGACGAGCACCGAGGTCTTGCCGCTGCCGGCGCCCGCGGCAAGCAGCAGCGAAGCCTGCGACTTGCGACCGCCCGCTCCTGCTCGTCGGTGAGCCGCCGCTCGGCGATCCTCGACGCGCAGCGGCCTGCTCGTAGTCGAGCGCGAGCTGCTGTTGAATCGCCAACTCGTTCACAACCGGTGCAGCCGCTGCATGTTGCCCGGCGCCGTCATCGCTCGCAACGACAGATCGTCGGGTATGAACAGCCACCGTTGTAGGCGCAGGTATCAGGGCGTGGCTCCAGCGCTCCCGAGCGCGCCTCGCCGGCGGCACGCAAGGCGGCGGCCAGACATTGATCGATCAGCTCGCGCATCGCTCGTGCTCCAGGCGATCGGTGCGCACGCACTCGAGCTCCACAGCGCTGTCGCCGTCGAGCACGCCGCGCGCGCGGATGTCCCTGCCGGCCAGCGGCTGATAGAAGCCGCCCACGGCGGTGCGGTCCAGCAGCGCCTCCACAGCGCGCATGTACAGCGCCAGCTGGAAGGCGCCGTCGCCGAGCCACTTGGCGGCCGGTGGGGCGCTGCGGCCCTTGTAGTCATAGACCACCGCCTCTCCCGCCGAGCCGAGATCGACACGATCGATGCGCCCGCGCAACAGAACTCCCTCGCCGAGCTCAAGCGGCGGCAATGCTCACCCCTCCTGCTCCGCTGCTTCCGACAGACCCCCGCCCGACTCTTCCTGGCCTGCGCGAAGCCGAACTCCAACTCCAGGTACGTCGGCTCCAGCGGACTGGCCTGCTCGGCCGCGCACTCCAGGTAGCGCTCCAGGTCCACCTGCAGGCGCCGACGCGCTCCGGGCAGACGCTCGGGTGCGACCGACAACGGGTAGCTGGGCTCCAACTCGAGCAGAGCCTCCGCCAACAGACGCTTGGCGAAGCCCACGCTCGCGGGGGTCAGTCGTGCCGAGCCGCTGCGCTCGCGCAAACGCTCCAGCGTGTCCTTCAGCGCAGCGTGAGCCAATCCGCCGCGCTTGAGCGGCTCCGGGTCGGGCTCGATGTCATCCGCGCGCAGCAGGCGCTCCACGAACCACTTCACGGGACAGCCCGTCCAGCTCTCAAGCGACGAGGCGGACCACAGCACACGCTCACGCATCTCGCCCAGCATGCGCTCGTCTCCGTAGCGGAGCGATCGGGCTGGCCGGCGCGGCCGCGGAGTCCGCCGCCGCGGAGATCGCGGCCGCACGCGCTGCCATCGCCCCAGCCGGCCCGCCCGGGCCCGGCCAGTCGGCGGCCCCTGCTACTCGGCGCACGATGCGCTCTTTCAGCGTCGCGGTGAACAGGTCGCATATGTCATCGACGAACAGCGAGCGAGCGATCGGCGTGCCCTGCTCGTCGGCGATGTGCCAGCTGAGCGTGAGGCGCTCCAGCGGACGCGAGGCCAACGCGTAGAGCAGGTAGCGCTCGGCCGCCAGCACGTCAGGCTCGCCACGCAACACCAGTCCGGAACCCTGGGCCAGCTCGCGACGCTGGTGCTCTTGGATTAGGGGATGGGGCGTGGCTGTCGTGGGAAAGACGCCCTCCTGCAACCCACAGGCGAACACCATTCTTGCGCGGCGTGCCCTTAGTGAAAGGGGGTCGAGGACCGCGACCCGCCCAGGCTCCAGGTGCTCGCCGGCGGTCAACTCGAGCCGCTCCAGGAGCTCGATCAGCTCGCCTGCGCTTGGCGCAAGCTCGGGCGCGGCGCGCGCCAGCTCGCGCAACTCCTCGAGCGCGCGGCGTGCCCCCACAAGTGCGCTGGCCTCGTCGCGCTCGTCCTCATCGAGCACTGACGCGGTGTTGCCGCGGGGAGCGCAGAACAGGCGCTGGAGCTCGTCGGCGAGCGCATCGAGCAGGGCCAGAGTGCCTCGTGGCGGCCGCTTCGCGCACACGGTCGATGCGCTCCAGCGGCCAGTTCTCGGCCTCCCACAAAGCCCGAGCGCGAGCGCTGTCGAGCACGCCCTGCCGGCGTGCACTCAGCTCGAAGCGGTCGAGCAGCTCCGGGCGCTCGAGCACGCCTGGAGCTCCCAGCCAGGCCAGCAGATCGCCCAGCTCGCCGACTTCGGTAGCGCAGCGCAGCATTCCCAGCAGGCCGCGACCGAGCGCGGTATCGGCGAACATCATGTGCCGCCGCTGCGCGTAGGGGATGTCGAAGTCCTCCAGCACTTCTCCAAGCAGACCGGCGATCGACTCGGGAGAGCGGTGCACGATCGCGATCTCCTCTGCCGGCACACCATCGTCGAGCAGAGCCCTGACCTCACCCGCGAGGAGCTCCAGCTCGGCTCTGGGGCTACCGCCCTCGAGCAGCCTCACAGCCTCTCCGGGCTCGACCTGTTGCGGGTCGTCGCTGAGCAGCGAGCGCTCCAAGTGGTGCAGTGCCTCGCGCGAGGACGGCGCGTAATGATCGGCGCGGGCGCGCAACTCGGTATGAGAGTCGGCAAGCGGCGCGAGCCGCTGAAAAGTGGAGGCACGACCGACGAAGGCGACGCGTCCCGGCTCATATGCCAGCGAGACCATCACGGGAGCGCCCACCACGCCGCCAAGCGTCAGGATCGTGTCGACCTGCAACTCGGTGAAGTCGTCGAAGCCGTAGAGCAATACCGGGGTTGCCCCCCACGATGCGGGCTTGCGACGAAGATCGTCAAGCGCCCGCGTAGCGCGCAGCTCGCGATCGGCGCGCCCCATCCGCGCGAGCGTCTGCTGATAGCGCTCGAACACGGCACAGAGACGCTCAAGCGACGCTTGCTCGCCGGATTCCCGTCCATCGGATGTCGTCGCGCGCAGCGCACCACGCAGCCGGGCTGGAGTCACGCGTTGGGTCTCAAGGTCGGCGACCAGCATCGCCAGCTCCCTGGCCATGCCCGGACGGGCGTTTGCCAGGCGCGCCAGTAGATGCTCGCGCGCCAGCGGGCCGAGCGGCGCGCGCATGTCTCCGGCTCTCGCCAGCACCTCGGCCAGGAGACCCTCGAAGCGCTCGACCCTGACGCCAAGCGCCAGCCCTCCCTCGGCCAGCTCGCGCCGGTAGCGGGCCTGGTCGGCCTCGGTCGGCACTATCAGCAGCGGCTCTTCCCCGCGCGCCACGTGTCCGCGTACCGCTTCCAGCAAGACGTGCGCCTTGCCGGCGTTGGCTGGTCCGGTTACGAGCGCGATCGGCATGCAGTCATCCTGGCGCACCAGCCCGACGGGTCAGCTCCCTCGGGCGTGCCGGATCTGGTTGAACGGCTCGTCCTGTCTGACCGGATTCAGCTTGATCGCTTTTCCACCCCTGTAGTTGGACCTAAAGATAAAGATTAGGTACCAAAGTATTCCCTCTCTGCATACCAAAGGGGGGTGTAAAGTGTGCAGCCCGTTTTGAAAGACATGCACGTGGCCAAATCGACTGCGCCAGCGAGAGACCGTGAGCCGCTACGCCGCGCTCGCGGCTACCGCATCCTTCTGGCCCGCGTCCTGCTGGCCCTCGGCAACCTGTGCCTCAACCTCGGCCTCAGGCGGCTTGGCGCCCTCACGGGCCCACTCCTCGTCAAACTCGACGCGCCACTTGCCTTCCTCGTTCTGGCTGAGGGCAAGACGAGCGCGGAAGTTGCGTCCGCTGCGCGCCTTGAAGCCTGTCACGGCCTTGGCTGTGTAGCCGTTGTGGACCAGCTCCTTGGCCACCGCCACGGGCAGCTGCTTGCCGGACTTGCCCTTCCAGATCACAAAGCCACAGCCCGGATCGTCGCGAGCCCAGCAGGAGTAGCCCTTGCGGTTCTCTTTGATCTCGTGCCCGCAGATCGGGCAGGGCCCGAGGTTGGCGCGCGGGATGCGCACGTCCTTCAATTTCTCGTCGAGCTCTTTGACCGTCAGCTCCGCAAAGCCGGCGATGTCGCCCATGAACTTCTCGCGAGAGTCTTCGCCGCGCTCGATCTTGTCGAGACGGTGCTCCCACTGGCCGGTCATGTCCGGCGAGGTCAGTGCGTGCTCGCCGAGCAGCCTGATTACGTTGAGGCCCTTCTCGGTGGCCACTAGCGCGCGTGCGTCGCGTTCGATGTAGCCCACCTGGATCAGCCGCTCGATGATCGCGGCACGCGTCGCCGGCGTGCCGATGCCGGAGTCCTTCATCGCCTCGCGCAGCTCGTCGTCCTCGACGAGCTTGCCCGCGGTCTCCATCGCACCGAGCAGCGACGCGTCGCTGTAGCGCCGCGGCGGCTTGGTTTCCTTGCGCTCGCTTGCGATCTCGAGCGTCTCTACGTCTTCGCCGTCGTTCAGCTTGGGCAGCTGCTGGTCGGTGCCCTCGTCTTCCTCGGCGGCAGACTTGTCCTCGGAGGGCACCTCTCCGTAGACCCCGCGCCAACCGGGAACCAGCAGCAGCTTGCCGCGCGTCCTGAAGACATGCCCGCCTTGCTCACCCTCAGGGGCAATCGTCGTCTCCACACGCGTGTTCTCGAACACCGCCTCAGGGTGGAACACGGCAAGGAAGCGCCTGACGACCATGTCGTAGACGCGCTTGTCGTCGTCGCCCATGCGATCGACGGCGTGCTCGGCCTTGGTGGGAATGATCGCGTGGTGGTCTGTGACCTTCTCGTTGTTGACCACGCGCGCGAGCGGCAGCACGTCCAAAGCCGTCACGTAGGCGGCGGCCTTGGCGTACTCCTTCTGCCCGCCCACGAGCTCGGCTGTCGGCTTTATCTCCTCGACCATGTCGGTCGTCAGGTAGCGCGAGTTGGTTCGCGGATAAGTGAGTGCCTTGTGCTCCTCGTACAGTCTTTGCGCGGCCGCGAGCGTGCGCCGCGCGGAGAAGCCGTAGCGCGTGTTGGCCTCGCGCTGAAGGGTGGTGAGGTCGTACAGCATCGGAGCGCGCTCGCGCTGCTCCTTCTTGTCGAGCTTGGTGATCGTGCCCTGCCTGCCCCGACAGGCCGCGACGATCGTAAGCGCCTCCTCCTCTGTGGCCAAGCGCGGCTTCGCCCCGGCATGAAAGCGTCCTCCGTAGACCCGCGAAGCTTCAGCTCCACCGCTGCTGGATCCGTCGTCAGGGCTCCCGTCGCCCCCAAGATCGCCCCCCGCACCTCCGCCGGCGGCGCTTCCCGCGTCGAAGCGTGCATCCACCAACCAATAGGGCTCGGGCACGAACGCCTTGATCTCCTCCTCGCGACGCGCGACGATCGCAAGCGTCGGCGTTTGCACGCGACCCAGCGAGACCGCCCCGTCGAAGGACGATTTGAGGCGGATCGTGGCGGCGCGGGTGGCGTTCATGCCAACGATCCAGTCGGCCTCCGAGCGCGAGCGCGCGGCCTGCTCGAGCAGCGCATAGTCCTCCGCCGGGCGCAGCGATTCGAAGGCGCTCTTCATCGCGGCCGTGGTCATCGAGTTCAGCCACAGGCGCTGCACCGGCTTCTTCGATTTAGCCTTCTCGTACAGGTAGGCGAAGATCAGCTCGCCCTCGCGCCCGGCGTCGCAAGCGTTGACAACCTGCTCGACATCCTCGCGCCCGAGCTGGCTCGTGACCACCGACATCTGCTTGCGCGAGCGCTCGTCGCGCACGACCAGCTTGAACTTGGATGGCACGATCGGCAGGTCCGGCATCCGCCAGCGCTTGTACTTGGCGTCGTATTCATCGGGGTCGGCGAGCTGCACGAGATGGCCCACCGCCCACGTGATCACGTAGTCGGGCCCGTCGAGATAGCCCTCCTGCTTGGCGAACGGGCCTGGCAGCACACGTGCCAGGTCGCGACCAACCGAAGGCTTCTCTGCGATCACAAGCGTCTTTGACATGGCGCCCAGCGTAGCGGGTGGGTTGATTGAGGTCCCGCCCACCCGTCCCGCCCACCCCATCCATCGCTCCGACCCACCGGATGAGTCGCCCCATCGGGTTCCGCCCAAGCCCCGCAAGACCGACCAGCGCGCGCGTACGTCCGACCCGGCGCACGCGCGCGCTCAACCCCCGATCGGCGTGCGCGGGCTGGTACCCCAGAAGACCTCCGTGCCGAGCATCCCGATCATCGTGACGAGCACCAGGTTGAGCACCATCGACTTGGCCGTAGCCCTGCCGACCCCCACCGGCCCGCCCGAGGCGTTGTAGCCGTAGTAGCAGGCTACGAGCACGACGGCCGTGGCCATCGACATCGCCTTGATCACGCTGTAGAGGTAATCCACCGGGTTCTGGTACTGCCAGAAGATCAACAGGTAGCCGCCCGAGGTAACGGCCCCCACCTGCTTGACGACCGCGATGTAGGAGGCCAGGTAGCCCATCCCGATTCCGGCGATGTACATGAACGGCAGCACCATCCAGGCCGCCAGCAGGCGCGTGGCGCAGAGGAACACCATCGAGTCGACGCCCATCACTTCCAGCGCGTCGATCTCGTCGTTAATGCGCATCGCGCCGAGCTCGGCGACGATGCCGGTACCGACCTTCGCCGCCATCATGTAGCCGAACGCATAGGGAATCGCCTCGCGTAGATCGCACCAGGCCGCAAAAGCCCCCGCGACGCTTGGCGCGCCCTGAGACGTGGCGAAATAGGCGCCCTGGATGCCGCAGGGACCAAGGCCGATGATGAAGATCATGATCCACAGGACCGCTGTCGAGGACACGATCAAAAGACCCGCCTGACGCACCCCCTCGCCGAAGAAGCGCAGCACGCGCAGCGTCCACACGTCGCGCACGATCCGGCCGGTGAAGCTGGCGATCTCCCCCGCTGAGGCAAGCCAGTCTCGCGCGCCTGTGAGAGCTTCATTCATTTGATCGCGATCAGGTTGGGGTGTGTCGCGAGCAACAGCTGCGTGAAGGCGTAGTTGAACGATCCGAATGCGAGGAAGGACGCCACGACAGCCTGGTTGACGGCGCGACCCACACCCTCGGCGCCGCCGGAGGCGGTCATGCCCTTGTAACAGCAGATGATCGCGATGATCGCCCCGAACACAGCCGTCTTCAGGGTCGAGCCCCACAGGTCGGTGGCCGAGGTGTTGTTGAAGAAGGTCGCCCAGAAAGGCCCGAGCGGCGCCCCGTGGACGACGGTGGCAAGCACGCCGCCGAAGATGCCGAACAGGATCGCGTAGACGTTGAACAGCCCCGTCACGAGCATTAGCGCCAGAAAGCGCGGCACCACCAGGTTCTTGACGGGATCGACACCCAACACCTGCAGGGCGTCGAGCTCCTCGCGGATCTTGCGCGCGCCCAAGTCCGCGGTGATCGCGGTGCCAGCCGCTCCCGCGAGCATCGTCGCCGTGATCAACGGACCGATTTCTCGCACGACGATCAGCACGAAGAATCCGCCCAAGCGGTCGAGGTTGCCCAACACCGTCAGGAAGTTCGCCGCCTGCAGACCCGCGGCGCCATAAGAGAGGGCAAAGGTCGACAGCAGCAGCGGCAACCAGCAGATCCGCAGCGCGAACAGGAACTGCCAGACGAACTCGCCACCATACGGATAGGGCGGCCTCACGATAGCCACGACAGTGCGACCCGTGAGGATCATCATCTCCCCAACTTCCTCGAACACGTTGCGAGCCGGGAGCAATGCTCGTCTCAAAAGGCCTGTACCCGTCGGGCTCGCGTCGTTGCTCAGCGCATCACTAGGTCTATCGCCCAGCGCTCCGTTCGACCCTACGCCTGGCGCATCGCTCAACGCGTCACCGCCGGCCACTTCCCCAGACCCCAACCCTTCCATAGCGCTAGTGTACTAGTTCACTAGCACAATGCGTTTCTCGCCCGCGAGCGTCTAAAGTTGAGGCATGGCAGGACGTGACCATCCAGACCCGCATGCGTCAGAAGCGTCAACTGAAATGCCTGCATCGGAGCTGCCCGCTCAAGGACAGGCCCCGGCAGCACAGCTCGAGCTCGAAGACCTGACGATCGACCGCGCGGGAGAGATCCCGATCGGCGTTCAACTCGCCTGGGGCTTGCGTGCTCGGATCGGCGATGGGCGGCTCGCCCCAGGTCAGCGCCTGCCCGGCCTGCGCGAACTTGCCGAGATGCTCGGTATCAACGCCAACACGGCGCGCGCGGTCTACCAGCGCTTGGAGCAGGAGGGACTGATCGACAGCCGCCAGGGCACCGGCACGTTCGTGGCGAGCGTCGCTCAGGAACCTTCCGCCGTCGGCCAAATAGCCGCGGACGCGGCCCGCCAGGCGCGCCGCACCGGCGTCGACCCACGTGAGGTGGCGGCCGCTCTGTACGTCACCGCCGAGCCGGCTTCAGACGCTGCCACACAAGCGAGCGAGCGTCGCCGCGAACTGCGCGCTCAGATCGCGGCGCTGGAGCAAACCCTCTCAGAGATCCAGTCCAGCCATCCGGGCTTGGTTCCTGTGCCCAGCAAACCATCGAGGCATGCCGGCCCACGCCTGCTGAGCGTCGAGGAGCTCGAGCGCGTGCGCATGGAGCTCGTGCGCCGCATCGCCACCGCCGAGCCGTTGCTCAAGGCACCCGCGGACAAGCGGAAGGCCGTTTCCGCCGTGGCCGAGCGACAGAGCGTGAGCGATGCCGAGCCACGGGCCACGCCCCCCAAGCCTGCACAGGAGAGAAGGGCGCCGCGTACACGTCCCCGGACTCGCCCCTCCACCGCCTGACTTACTTACACGCCTCACCTAGAAGGTCCTAAAAAGTGAGCTGCACGTCTAACACCCCTTTGTGTGGAGCTGGGGGGTTTATTTTGGTACCTAACCTTTACCTACGCACCCAAACAAAGGGTGTGTTGGGAAGATCATTTCAAAACGAACTACACGATCCGGCGCGTTCACGGTCCCCAAACGCCCCATATGGCTCATTTTGAAAGACGTTCTTACTCAGCCGGAGGTACATTCCCCCGTGCCGACCATGTGGCCCGCCCCCGCGAGCACCTGAGCGACGGTCGCGTTTGCAACGCCATAGCCACCGGCGGGGCCACCGCCCGTGGTGCTCGCGAACACCGTAGTCAGCACACGTCCTTCGCGATTGACCAGCGGACCGCCTGAATTGCCCGGGCGCACCAGGCCTCGCAGCGGTGTCAGCAGCCGCGAGACCGGGCCACGGCCGTAGGCGTCGTCGGTGATGATCTTCTGTGTCGTACCGATACGTCCAGGTTGTGGGTCGAACGGACCGTCCTCTGGATAGCCCAAGATCGCGCCCGCGCTGCCCGGCGCTGGACTGGGGACGAGCGTGAGCGGTGGCAGGGAGAGACCCGGGACGCGCAGGATCGCGATGTCGTCAGTGGGGTCGAAGGCGATCGGGTAGGCCGATAGCTCCGGTTCCTCTCCCCCAACCTCGACGGTCGTGTCGTGCTCGCCCGCGACCACATGCGCATTGGTAACCACCACACCGGGCTGGGCTACCCAACCCGAGCCCTCGATTGCCAAGCCGCAGGCCGTGCCGAGCACGCGCACGACGCTGCGAGCAGCGATACGAACCCCCCGCTCCCGCTCGATCGCGCGCGACGGCGGCGCGGCCTCTGGAACCGGGCCGGCGATCGACGGCAGCGGATCAAGGCTTGCGAGCACATTCAAGACCGGCCCGCTGGGTGGCAGCAGCTGGTCGAGCTCGCGCAAGATCTCCGAGCGTTGGATGTCCGCACGCAGCTGGGTCGTGCCCGCCGTCTGTACGACGACCGCAGCGAGAATCCACGCGATCGCCAAACCAAGCGCCGCGCTGAGCAAGGCACCAAGCACGCCGTCGAGCATGCCCAGTCCAGGCAGCACGAGTGTGCGACGCAATCTGAAACCGACGCCCTCGAAGCCGGTCGCCAGGATCGCTCCGGCGAGCAGGGCTCCAACCAGCCCAAATGCCGGCGCGTAGGGACTGGCGGAGCCCCGAGAGAGCAGTAGAGGACCCAGCCGTGTTCCGATGAATGAACCAAGGGCGAAACCGCCAAAGGAGAGCACAGCGACGATGAAGCCCCGTCGAAACCCGAACAGCGCAAGCAGGACAGCAAACCCCACGATGATCCAGTCGAGCCGCGTCATGCTCATGTTCTACCGTCCCGAGCTGTGAACCCCTCCCATGACCGCCGGCGACGAGCGCGGCGAGCGGTGCCGGTGATCGCTCTCGCCGCGGTCGCCTTCCTGGTAGGCGCGGTCGTCGGCTCCGGTCATGGTGGCTCGCCCCGGCTGGAACTTGCCGAGCGGTTTGCCCACGCTTGGACGCAAGGCAACTACGCGTCGATGTACGAAGACATCGACGCTGTCGCACAACGACGCATCCCCGCGAGCACATTCGCCGAGGACTACCAAGCGGCCGCGCGCACGGCGACCGAGACCAGCTTGACCGTTATGGGTAGCGCTCATCAGGGCGCGCATGGGGTTATCTCGGTGCCGATGCGCGTCGGCACACGAATCTGGGGAACGCTCAAAGAGAATCTGCTCGTGAACGTGCAGGACGGGCCCGGTGGCCCGCGCGTGATCTGGTCGCACTCGCTTGTCTTTCCCGGGCTGCTGGCGGGCGAGTCGCTGAGCAGGCGTATGGTGCTGCCGCCCCGCGCGACACTGCTCGCGCGCGATGGGTCGGTGTTGGCCGATGGGCCGGCAACCGCGGCGGGCGCGCGCAACTCGCCGCTGGGCGCCGCGGCAGCGGGCGTCGTCGGAGAGGTCGGGCCAGTGCCGAGCGCTCGTGTGAGCGAACTGGAAGCTCGAGGCGTACCGGCTGAAGCGATCGTCGGCACCAGTGGCCTTGAGCTGGCGCTTGACAGTCGGCTGCGCGGGACACCCGGTGGACAGCTACTCGGAGGCGAACGAGTGCTCGCGAGCGTCTCGCCCAAGCCGAGTCCCGCCGTGCACACCACGATCGCTCCGAACCTTCAGCGTGTCGCGGCAGAAGCACTCGGCGGACAGCTCGGCGGGGTCGTGGCAATGGATCCCGCAAACGGGGAGATACTGGCTGTGGCGGGCCTCGGCATCGACGACCTGCAGCCGCCCGGCTCGACATTCAAGATGGTGACCGTTACCGCCGCCTTGGAAGCCAAAGTGGCAAGCCTAAAGAGCGTATTCCCCTATGCAACGTCGGCCACTCTCGACGGGGTCAAGCTGGAAAACGCCAACGGCGAGGACTGCGGAGGCAGTCTGGCGCTTGCCTTCGCGGTGTCGTGCAACTCGGTGTTCGCCCCCCTGGGAGTGAAGGTTGGCGCCGATCGCCTTGTGGCGACGGCTGAGCGCTTCGGCTTCAACCATGCCCCTGGGCTTCCCGGCGCGGTCGAAAGCACGCTGCCGCCGGCAAGTCAGATCCAGGGCGAACTGGATCTTGGATCGACGTCGATCGGACAGGGGCAGGTACAGGCCTCGGCGCTTGAGATGGTGAGGATCGCGGCAACCGTCGGGGACGGCGGCAGACGCCCGACGCCCACCTTTGAAGCACTGCCTTCCACACCCGTGCGCGTGATGAGCGCCGCCACGGCGCGCACCGTGCGAAGACTGATGATCGGGGTAGTGCGCGAAGGGACGGGCACCGCGGCCGCCATCCCCGGGGTGGTCGTGGCCGGCAAGACCGGCACTGCCGAACTGGGCGTACCGGCATGCCCCGGCAAAAGCGAACACGAAGCTGAAGGCAGCGAATCCCAGACGAACGGAGAAAACGAAAAGGAGGCAGGCGAAGACTGCTCTAGCGGAAGCGACGATCCGCAGAACACCGACGCCTGGTTTGCCGCGTTCGCACCGGCGATACACCCGAAGATCGCCGTCGGGGTATTGCTCGTAAAAGACGGAGCCGGAGGAGAAACGGCCGCCCCGCTGGCCAAACAGGTGCTCGAAGCCGGCTTGCGCTGATACGAGTGCTCAGCACTCGGCGCTCGGTACTCGCCGGGCCAAGGACTGAACCAGCGGAAACCTGCGTCGGATCCCTAAACGTCTAGCTCGGCTGAGGCCGTCTCTGCCGGATTGAACGGATCGACGAACTTGATCTCGATCGGACGGTTATCAAGCGAGACGATCTTGATCTTGAACAGCACCAGCGCACCCTGCGTGGGCCCGTTGGCAGCGGTCGTGTCGAGCGCCGGGATACGGCCTTTGGGAGGGACGAGCCCGCCTCGGTAGGCAAATTCGTTGGTCAGGGCCGGGGCGACCGGCGTGTATACGTTTTCCTGGGTATCGCTGATCGAGATGTTCGTGGTCGCCACATGAGGGGCCGAGGTTTCGTTATAGACCTGTAGAAAGACCGCGAACCACTCTTCGCCCGGGCCTAGCTTTCGCTGCGCGGGGGTCAGGCCGCTCAAGTAAGTGGAGTCTTCTGTGTCGTAGGGGTTGAGCTCGCGCGAGAGCTGAACCTCGTAGATCAGCGGACCGACGTTCAGATAAGGGGCGTTCTGACCAGACTCGCCCGCGTAGGTGCCGGTCGTCACGCGAGTATGAGAGTTGTCCGAGCAAGCGCTGAGCGCCAGCATCGAGACCAGCAGAACCGCCAGCAGCGCGAGCTTGCCCAGCGAGCGTGCGGGCATCGACGAAGGCCGCTTGGCCAGGGTGCGCAGGCGAGCACGGAGGGAGCTGTTGGCTGGGCTGGGAGTCATGCGAGCGGGCAGTTTATCCGCCGGCGACGGTAATGCGCTCTCCGCGGCCCTCGCCCCGCTCGAGGATCGCCCGCAGGCGACGCATGGCCTTCTCATTCTTGCGCTTCAGCCATGCACGACCGCCAAGCGCCTCCATGATCCGGTCAGACAGCATATGGGTCTCGGTCTCCAGCGTGAACTGCACACGCGTGGCTCCTCCGGCCGCCGGAGCAAGCTCGTAGACGCCGAGCGTGCGCACCCGGTTGGTCTTGCCGGTGCGGCCCACCTCGACGATGCGGTGGGGCCTTGAGATCTCGGTGAACGTCGAGTCGGCCCAGCTGAAGCGGTTGCCGGGAGCCTTCACGCGAAAGCGGGCTCCCGCGCCACAACCGACCGAGTCCTCGCGCGTGAGGTGCCAATCGACCAGATAGTGGTCAGTGAACTCGGGATGGTTGGCGATGTCCTGCAGGTAGTCGAACACCTGGTCGCGCGGGGCGCTGATGACGATCGATACGGTCAGGGGATCCACGGCGCGGCAGTCTAATGACTGGCGGGGCGGTTTTGCGCCCAGAGCATGATCACCAGGAGATGATCCGCTTGAAAGACGTAAACCGAATAACAACCTGAAGGTTATATGGCTGGACCCTACAACCTGAAGGTTATATTGCCGGATCCTACAACCCGAAGGTTATATTGCCGGATCCTACTTTCCTTGGGCAACGTCCAGAGGTCGGCGAGACGCATCAGACGGGTAGGTGGCAGATGGGGCAGGTGGCGCGCACGGTGGCGGAGCGGTCAGGCTCGCGGCTCACGAGGCTCACACGAGCTTCAGGCGGCGCGCGCGGTCAAGCGCACCGTATGGCCAAGCTCGCTGTGGCGGACGATCTCGCTCTGAAGCGGCGCCCCACGACGCATCTGGCGGCACAGCTCGCAGACAATGCCACGTGCCTGCGCGTACACGTATATGCGCTCGCCCACGAGTGGCGTGCGATCGCAGTCGACGCAGCGGTGGCGATCAGCAGTCAGCGAGCCGACACCGCGGCGCAGGAGGAAGCGCTCGAGCTGCTCTACGTCGACATGGGGCGAGTCCATGCGCGCTACTTTCGCCAGGACCAGGCTGGGTCCTGCACTCTTCATTGATCTTTCGACGCGATTCGTTTGACCTCCGAATCGGAGGGGTATGCTGGGATCAGCGACAAAGTGCAGGCGAAGATCGAGCACCTCGTTTATTTGCTCCCTACAAGCCCACTTGACAGCTTCGTTATGATTCCCGCCGGATTCCACCCTGCAGAAAGTTCCCAACCGTCCGGGAACGAGAGGAAGGGATAGCGCAATATGGAGTCGCATATTTCGGGCACGATGGCTGGCACCGGATCGTTCCGCTGCCAGGGATGCGGATACGTATTGACTCTCACATCGCTGGATGCTCTGCGCGACTGCCCGGAGTGTGGCGGGCATGACTTCGTCAGGGCCTCGTTGTTCAACGCGGCCGTCGCGTCCGCTGAGACTCATGCGCAGGCGCACGCTTACGAGCCTCAGGAGTGGATCGGGCGTGCGCGCGAAGAGCTGATCGAGCCGGGCGAGTACCTGCTGTATGACGACGGCGAGGAGTCAAGGACAGTCGCGCTCACGCGCGAGTGGACACGCATCGGGCGCAGTCTCGCCGCCGACGTGCGCTTCGACGATCCGACCGTCTCCCGGCGCCACGCGCTCGTCGTGCGTCAGGCCGATGGCGTGAGAGTGCTCGACGACCGCAGCCTCAACGGTGTTTTCGTCAACGGCGAGCGCGTCGAGTGGCGACCCTTGAACGACGGCGACGAGATTCTTGTAGGCCGTTATCGGCTCACGTTCGTGAGCGTGCCTGGCGAGCGTGCGCAGCGCCCATCGCTGCTGGCGCAGGCCTGAGGGCTGAGCGCTCGCGCAGCGCATTCCACGTACTATCGGCCGCAATGGCCCAGACAATCGCTGTGCTCTCGCAGAAGGGCGGCACCGGCAAGACGACCACGGTGCGCACGCTCACCGACGTGTTGCGCCGAATCGGTGTGAAGACCTTGGCGGTCGATCTCGATCCCCAAGGCAACTTGTCGGACTACTTCGACCTGCCTCCCGACAGCGACCCCACGGTTGCCGACGTGCTTGCCGGTACAAGCTCTGCCACTGACGCAATTCACGAGGACGTGATCCCTGCCAGCTTGAACCTGGCTGAGGCGGAGCTGATGCTCGGCGGCAGAATTGGGCGTGAGATGACTTTGAGGCGGGCGCTTGCCAAGCTGCCCGAGGAGTACGAAGTGGTGCTCATCGACTGTCCCCCCTCGCTGGGGCTGCTGACCGTGAACGCGCTCGTGGCGGCTGACTACGCGCTGGTGACAGCCGAGGCCCAGTACTTCGCGCTGCAGGGTGTCGAGCAGGCGATGGAGGTGATCGAGATCGCGCGCGACAGCCTCAACGAAGAGCTTTCGCTGCTTGGGGTGTTGCTGAACTTGGCCGACATGCGCACGGTGCACTCGCGTGAGGCGAAGGCGTCGCTGCAGGAGCGCTTCGGCGAGAAGGTCTTCGATACGCCGGTACGCAGCTCGATCGCCTACGCAGAGTCGGCCGAGCGGGCCACCTCGATCCTCGACCACCGCCCCGATCTCGGCGCCGACTACCTCGCGGTCGCCGACGAAATGCTCGAGCGTCTGCCGGGTATGGCGAACGCCCGCAAGCGCTTGGCCGAGCTTCGCTGAAGCACCATCAGCCCACCAGCTGTGGCGTCGGCTGCCCACGCTCGATCCGGCGCTGCTCGGTGGCCGCGACCATTTCGAACTCGGGTATACAGGAGCCGTGGGTGAGCTTGCGCGGGGCCAGCATACGCGCGAAGCGTCCGCCGGCCAGCACCGCTACACAGGTTCTGGCCTGAGAGGAGCTGTAGCGCAGACCGTAGAGCTCGCGCACGCGCGGGGGCAGCGAGCCGAGCATCACCAGATCGTGGATACGCTTGGCCAGTTGACGACTCGAGGGCATCGGGATCTCGAAAGCGGAGGCGTAGCCCATGTAGCGGGCCTCCTCGGTCAGGTGCAGATCCGGGCCGGCCAGCTGGCGCTCGAACCACTCGCGAAACTCGCGGTGGGTGGGCGGGGCCGAATGACGCGGCATCTTGAACAGCTCGGCGAAGCGCAGGTAGTCCTGCCATAGCGCTTCGCGTTGCTCGTCGGTCAGCGGGCGCACAAGCCTGTCGTAGAACCATTCCGCCGAGTCGGCGATGACGGCAACTGTCCACAGCATCAGCTCAGGGTCGAAGGCCGAGTAGGGCGTACCCGTCGGGTAGTGGGGGCCAGCGTCCTCTGGAAGCTCGCCGACCACGCGCTCGTGCATGCCGTCGACGATCTCCAGGACGCGATCGGCCTGTTCGCGACTACCGAAGAAGACCGCCTCGAACATACCTCCCGTATGCGTGATGCGCTTGAACGGCATGCGCTTGTTGCGGGTGTGTTCGCTTGTGCCGACATAGTTGAGCGGCTTGACGGCGCCGACGCAGAGCGCGCGCTGGCCGTACATCAGCCCGACCGCCTTCTCTTCGTGGACCGTCCGAAGCATTGAGCTTCCGCGTGGGAAGTAGCCGTCGTCGGAAGCGGAGATGTGCATCGTGCTGGCACGGGCCTGGGTCATGCGCGGATGCTACCGGACTGGCTGGCCGGCCAACTTACATCTCCCCTACATACGCGCCCTGAGCCTCGAACGGGGCGCGCAGCAGTGTGGCCCAGCCCTCGATCTCCGGCCGCAACGCCTCTACGACTGCGCCTGTGTGCTCGTAGAAACACCACATCAGGACGGTGGGCCCGGCGCCGGAGATCGTCGCGCCCAGCGCGCCGAAATCTGCTGCTTGCTGGGCGAGCGCGTAGGAGCGCGGGAACAGGTGCGAGCGCCTTTGCTCGTGCAGGCTGTCGTGTAGGCCGCGCGCGACCAGATCCCAGTCGCCGCGCGCGAGTCCCAGCGTGAGCAGCGCACCGTGGGCCACGTTGAAGACCGCCTGCTCGATCGGGACCTGCTCGGGCAGGGCGCCGCGCGCCTCGCTGGTGCGTACCGCCTGCTCGGGCACGACCGCGAGCGCCTCAAGGCCCGTGGGCGGCTCGAAGCGCACAGCTTGGCCGTCCGCGCATATGACGAAGCCGCCGTGGAGCGCCGCGGCGACATTGTCCGGGTGGCCCTCGATCGCGGTCGCGCGCTCCAGCAGGTCCACATCCAGCTCGAACAGGTGGTCGGCGGCGAGCAAGCCCGCCACGATCGCCGAGGCACTGGAGCCGAGGCCGCCCGTCAGCGGGATCTCCGAGCGAATGCGGAAAGTGAAATCGTCGGCTGGGTGTAGGCTCTCGAAGGCGCGCACGCAGAGGTTGTCCTTGTCCCTTGAGACGTCTAGGTCGGTCTCGACGGCGAAGCTGCCGGTCTCTGACACCTCCAGCTCCATGTGCAGGCCAATCGCGGCGGCAAAACAGTCGAAGCCAGGGCCGAGGTTTGCCGAGGACGCGGGCACGCGCACGACCCGCCTGCGAATCACCCGCTGCCCGTCCCATACATTTTTTCAAAACTACGATAGTAGCTACTATATGTATCTATTATTGTAGTCTTCACAATTTATACATACCTTCCGCTCCCCTTGGGCGAAAATCGACGCATGCGGCTCGCGAGAAGACGCTCACGACTCAACCGAGAACCGCCTCTTCGATCGCCGCGATGTCGGGGGCACAGGGGATTACCGCGCCGCCGTTGTGTTCGATCGCGGTCTGCGGGTCCTTGATGCCACGGCCGGTGAGCACACACACGACCTGCTCGGCGCCGTCAGGACCGTACTTGAGCAGGCCGGCGACCGACGCCGCCGAAGCCGGCTCGCAGAACATGCCTTCCTTGGAGGCCAAGAGCCGATAGGCGGCAAGGATCTCGTGGTCTGAGACGGCGCGGATCGCGCCCCCGGACTCGCTCACGGCGACAAGCGCATCGCTACCCCGCACCGGGTGGCCGATGCGGATCGCACTTGCCACGGTTTCAGGGTGCTCAAACGCTTCGCCGCGCACCAGCGGCGAGGCACCCTCGGCTTGGAAGCCAAACAGCCTCGGCGTGGCCCCCATCTCGCGGAAACCGCGCCAATAGGAGGTGATGTTGCCGGCGTTGCCGACCGGAATGCAGAGCGCCTCAAGCTGCCCTTCGAGGTCCTCGTGAATCTCAAAGGCCGCCGTCTTCTGGCCTTCGATGCGAAATTCGTTGACCGAGTTGACGAGCACGATCGGGTCCTTCTCGACGAGCTCGCGCACCAGTTTCAGCGCCTGGTCGAAGTTGCCGGCCAGTGAGATCACACGCGCGCCGTGCATCAAAGTCTGGGCCATCTTGCCTTCGGCGATCTTGCCCTCGGGGACGATCACGGCACAGGTGATGCCCGCGCGCGCGGCGTATGCGGCCGCGCTGCCGGCGGTGTTGCCGGTGGAAGCGCAGATCACGGCCTTGGCGCCGTCGCGCACCGCCGCCGAGACCGCACAGGTCATGCCACGGTCCTTGAAGGACCCGGTGGGGTTGGCGCCCTCGAGCTTGAGGCGCACGCTGGCCCCCACCATCTCCGAGAGCACGGGCGCGCGCAACAGCGGCGTGGAGCCCTCCTGCAGGCTGATGATCGGATCGTCCTCGGCGAAGGGCAGGCGATCGCGGTAGCGCTCGATTAGCGGCACATGGCTCTTGCCCATGGAAATCGTGTTGCTCACATGAACTCCTTTCGGTAAAGCCCATCCTGGGCACGTAGGGCAAGCTGGGCAAGGACGCAGGGAACGCCGCGTGCTGCGCACGCAAGAGACCGAGGACGCCGCCCAGCGCCGCCATACGTGCCCAGGATCACATGAACTCCTCTTCTATTACACGTATGGCGCGTGGGGTTGAGCGTAGGAAGTCGAGCGCCGCGATGCGTTTCAGGGCCTCGCGCAGGCGCGATTCAGCCAGCGGATGGATGACCATCACCAGGCGCGCGTGCTCACCCAGGCCGTGTTGAGCGACGGACTTGATCGAGGCGCCCTGCTCGCCGAGCACCTGAGCGATCGAGGCCAGTGTCCCCGGCGTGTCGGCGACCTCCATGTGGATGTAGAAACCGCTCTCCACGTCCTGCACCAGCGGCAGCGGCTCGAGCGGTGCGGACGGCGCGCCAAGCGGGAGCATCGCGCTGACGAGGTCGCCAAGCACGGCGCTCGCCGTCTGGCGTCCCCCAGCCCCTGGTCCAGACATCGTGATCTCGGTGATCGCGTCGGACTCGACCGTGACCGCGTTGAACGGGCCATTGACCGAAGCCAGCGGGTGGCCTGAGTAAAGGAAGGCTGGGTGTACGCGAACCGAGATGCCACCGTCGCGCCGCTCGGCGGTGCCGATCAGCTTCAAGCCTAGCCCCAGCTCGCGCGCATACTGCAGGTCGTCTGTCTGCAGCTGCTCGATGCCCTCGTATGGGACTTGATCGATGTGGACAGGTGTGCCGAAGGCGAGCCGCGCGAGGATCGCCATCTTGGCCGCGGCGTCGCGTCCGCTTACGTCGTCGCTTGGGTCGGCCTCGGCGTAGCCCTGGCGCTGGGCCTCGGCGAGTGCCTGCTCGTATGAGGAGCCGTGTGTCATCTCACTCAAGATGAAGTTGGTGGTGCCGTTGACGATCCCGTGGATGCGCTCGACGTGCGCGCCGGCGAGCGACTCGCACAGCACGCGGATGACTGGGACGACGCCCGCCACGGCAGCCTCGAAGCGCAACTGCACACCGCTTGCGCGCGCCGCCTCGAACAGTTCCTCGCCGTGCTGAGAGAGCAGCTGCTTGTTGGCCGTGACGACGTGCTTGCCCGCCTGCAGAGCGCTGAGCACGTACTCGCGCGCTGGCTCGATCCCGCCGATCAGCTCGACAATCAAGTCGGAGGACTCGAGGATCTGGGTGAAGTCGCCTTTGCTGGTGGTGAGCGCCTCGCCCAGTACCGGCAAACGACCGGTGAGCCGCTCGATGTGCTGGGCACGCTCTCCCAGCAACGTGGCGAAGGCCGAGCCGACGGTCCCGAAGCCGAGCAGGCCGACATTGAACGGCGCGGAGGCTTCGGCGACGCGATCTGGGAAAGCCACCGGGCGCACAGAGGTCATCGCTGAGTGCTCAGACGACATCGCGGGCCGTGAGATCCTCGAAGCGCTCACGCCTGACCACGACGCGGGCGTCGCCGTCCTTGCAGAACACGACCGGCGGGCGCGGCACGCCGTTGTAGTTGCTGGCCATCGCGAAGCCGTAGGCGCCGGTGGCGGGCGTCACGATCACGTCTCCCGGCCTTGGATCCTCGAGCAGCGCCTCGCGCACGATCACATCGCCGGACTCGCAGTGCTTGCCGGCCAGCACGCAGCTGACGGCGCTCGCGGGATCGGCGAGTCGATCGGCGACGTGCGCTTCGTAGGCGGCGCCGTAGAGCATCGGACGCAGGTTGTCGGACATGCCGCCGTCGACCGCCACCCAGGTCGAGACGTTGCGCTTGACGCTCTCCACCGTGTAGAGCGTGACGCCGGCGTTGGCCGTGAGCGCGCGTCCCGGCTCGACCAGTATGCGCTTGCCCGGATCGATCCCAGCCTCATGCGCGGCGCCGAGAACCGCCCCCACCCATTCCTCGATCTCAGGCGGATGCTGGCTCTCGGCGTATGCGACCCCGAGTCCGCCGCCGAGATCGTAGGTGGAGAACCCGCCCACCCCGTCGCCGATCTTCGCGAGCGCCTTGGCCTCGCGACGGTAGGGCTCCAGTTCGAGCAGCTGCGAGCCGATGTGGGCGTGGATGCCTCGCAGCTCGAGCCCCGCGACCGCCCGCACGCGCTCGATCGCGGCAGGGACGTCGGCCATCGAGAAGCCGAACTTCGAGTCGGCCTGACCCGTGGAGATCTTCTCGTGGGTGTCCCCTCGAACATCGGGTGTGGCCCTTATGAGCACATCTTGGGAAGACAACGCCGCATGCGGCGTTGTCCCGGACCGCACATGTGCGGTCCGGCCAGCCGGCGCATGCGCCGGCTGGAAAGAATTGATGAGTCGCTCGAGTCGATCGATCTCGTCGAAGTTGTCGATCACGATCAACCCGATCCGCAGCTCCAAAGCCATGCGCAGCTCGGCCTCAGACTTGGCGTTGCCGTGCATCAGGATCCGCTCGGGCGGGAATCCCGCGTTCAAAGCAAGGTGAAGCTCGCCACCGGAGGCCACGTCGCACCACAGACCCTCCTCGGCGAACAGGCTCAGCACCGCCGTGCATGGGAACGCCTTGGAGGCGAACACCACATGGAAGAAGTCCTCGTGGCCGGCCGCGGAGCCCGCCTGCACGAACGCACGTGCCCGCGCTCGTAGATCGTCCTCGGCGACGACATACGCGGGCGTGCCGAATTCCCGCGCGAGCTCGATCGTGTCGCACCCCCCCACCTCGACTCGGCCGCGCTCGTTGAGCCGGCTTCCCAGTGGGAAGACATGCGAAAGAGTGGTTCCCGTAGCCATGCGTTGGATTATGGCGGCTTACAGGGGACGGAACTCGGCGCACCGTGACCCGACCGTCCACAAGAGCCCTACTGCCGCGCCGATAGGGCACGGCACCCGAAAGCATGCCCCGCGTGCGCGGGTGCCTACTTGACAACCGGCTTAAGCAGTGCTCGCGCGCGTACGCGCGGGGCGGCTCGAAACGGAGACACCACGACCCCTGCCCGGTGCCGCCCAGCCCCCGCCACGAGCCAAGACC
Source organism: uncultured Solirubrobacterales bacterium (assembly GCA_963844095.1). Taxonomy (GTDB): domain Bacteria; phylum Actinomycetota; class Thermoleophilia; order Solirubrobacterales; family Solirubrobacteraceae; genus Palsa-744. The sequence goes on along the minus strand of CAWJND010000004.1, from coordinate 206,206 downwards.
CACAGCAACACAACGCCGATCGCCATCAGCACGACGCTCTCCAGCTGCGGCCCCGTCAAGCCCGCGAAGATCTCTTTGTTACGCCGCACGAACTCCACAAGCAGCCGCTCGAGACCGCTCAGCACCAAGTACAGCCCAAGGATCACTCCGGGCCGCACGCGATCGCGTAGCTGCCACAAGACATAGGCGAGCAGACACATCGAGACGGTCTCGTAGATCGGTGTCGGCTGCACGGTCACACCCGGAGGCGTGGGCACCGTGCCATGCGGATAGCCCATAGCCCACGGCAGTTTCGAGCGGATGCCGTAGTCGCCGTCACCGGAGACCTGACAGCCGATCCGCCCAATCCCATAGCCGAGCGCCAGCACGGTTGCGCACATATCGACAGTGGCCAGGTTGAGTGTGTCGCGCCAGCGCATCCAAGCCACCACGGCGATCGCGCCGCCGATCGCGCCGCCGTACCAGACCAAACCCGAGCCGGAGAAGATGTGTCCGAGCAGGTCGTGCTTGACTTCGCCGTAGTTCTGCACGATGAAGTAGCCGCGCGCTCCGAGCAGCCCACCGATGAGCGCGGCGAACACGATCTCATACGCCCAGTCGACCGGCTTGCCGAGCTCGCGCAAACGACGAGCGACGATCGCGCCACAGGCCAGGAAACAGATCGCGAACGTGACGCCGAACGTCTTGATCGAGATGCCGAAGATGAGGACTTCTGGCTTCACGGCGCTCCAGCGAGGCTTGGGGTCGGCGACTTCGGCATTCGCGGACTCTACAATCAATCCAGATGGCAAAGCGACACTCAGAGTTCGGCAAAGACGGCGGTCTGCAGATAAGGATGCTGCTGACGATGTTCCTGCTGGGACTCGTCTACGTGGTGTTCGTCGGCGCCCTTTTCGCTGCCGGCGCAGCCGCCGGCTTGATCGTCGTGATCGCGGTGTTCATGCTGGCGCTGCAGTTCTTCGCCTCGGACAAGATCGCGCTCTCGACGCTCGGCGCCAAAGAGGTCACCCCCCAGGAACAACCCGAGCTGCACGGGATCATCGAGCGACTCTGCGTGCAAGCGGACCTACCCAAGCCGCGCGTGTGCGTGATGGACACGCCCATGCCCAACGCCTTTGCGATGGGCCGCTCGCAGAAGAAGGCAACGGTGTGCGCGACCAGCGGCATCCTGCAGATGCTCGATACGGCCGAGCTCGAAGGCGTGATCGGCCACGAGCTCACGCATGTGATCAACCGCGACGTGATGGTGATGACGCTGGCCAGCTTCTTCGCCTCGCTGGCCGCGCTGATCGCCCAGTTCACGCTCTTCTTCGGAGGCGGCTTCGGCGGCGGCTATGGGCGCAACCAGGAAGAGGAGGAGGGGATCATGCTCGTGCTGATCGTCTCCGTGCTCGTCTACGCGATCTCCTTCATGCTGCTGCAGGCGCTCTCGCGCTACCGCGAGTTCGCCGCCGACCGCGGCTCGGCGGTCCTGACCGGCCGTCCCAGCGCGCTGGCCTCGGCGCTGGTGAAGATCAGCGGCACGATGGAACGGATACCAAGCCAAGACCTGCGCAAGGCCGAAGGCATGAGCGCCTTCTTCATCGTGCCGGCTCGCACCAAGCAGTCGCTGATGAACCTCTTCTCCGACCATCCCTCGCTCGAGAAGCGTCTGGACGCGCTCAGCCGGCTGGAGTCCCAAGCTGCAGAGCGCTGCCTAGCAAACCGTGGGCCTCAAAGACATCCTGACGGGCCGCCACGAGGTCAAAGGGCCGGCCCCCGACCGCCTGTTTGCGATCTCCACCGCCTACATCGCGCTGCAAACCGAGCACAACATCGAGCCTGCCGGCGCCGCGGCGATCGTCTTCCAGGCGCTGCAGACCAGCGAGTTCGAAAGCGTCATCAAGGAAATGGAAGAAGTCGTCGTGGCCACCGGCGGTGAGAGCGGCACCAAGGTGCACACCCAGGACGACAGCTTCGGCTACCGCTGGATGGTGCTGAACGGCAACTCCGTGGAAGACCTGGCCGTCGGCATCAACGCGGTTTCCGGCTCGATCGAGACGGCCGGCCACGGCGAGCGGCTGCTGTGCGCGGTGTTCGCCTTCAAGGACGCCAAGGAGCGCGAGCTTTACTTCATCTACAACTACAAGCGCGGCTTCTGGTACCCGTTCGTGCCGGCCTCGGGCGGCGGCCTTCTTCGAGCTCGGCTCAAGCCAGCGAACGCTCGACCGAGCGCGAGCTGCAGCTGAAGGCGCAGATGGCCTCGGAACTGCCGATCGAGCCGGAACTCGAGCGATGGTTCCCCCTGTGGGGTATTCCGATTTAGAGATTGACGTCGGGTTCAATGGCCTTGTTCGCGCTTGGCGACCCAAAGGCGCATTGACTATGTATTCGCCTTAAGTCGATTCACGTTAGTAGCTACAAATTGTAGTCACCATCGTGAATCGCACAAAAATTGGATATGTCAGTCTGGGATCAGGCCCTCGCCTGTGAACTCTGAGCGAGCCTCGGCGAGCGTGGTATCGCTGGGCGGCAGGATCACGTCGGAGGTCTCGATCTCCTCGTCGTCTACGCGCGTGCCGTTGGCGCGCACGAAGGCAAGCAGCTCAGCGAGCGATCGCGAGAAGCCGCCCTCGTCGCTCGGCGTCAACCGCCGCGTGCGCGGCACCCGCGAGTTGGTCGAGCTGGTCGTGTAGCCCATCGTCGAGCCGGTACTGGTCCTCGCCTGAGATGCGCACGATCATGCCGACTGCTCCTTGCTGGGATCGGCCGCGGCAGGTTCGCCCTCGACCGGCTCGTCCTCGGCGCCCGCCGGAAGCTGGCCCGCGCCGCCACCTGCGTCTCCCGCTCCAAGTTCTCCCTTGAGCTTGGCGAGGTCGTCGTCGACCGCGGACTTGCTGGAGAGCGATTTGAGCTGGCGATCGATGTCGTCTTCGCCGGGGCCGAGCGCGGTGATGTCGTCGAACGTGCCGGCCGCTTCGAGCTCCTGCACCGCGTCGGCGCGCGCCTTCATGTTTTCGGTCTTGTCGACGGCGCGCTGCATGGCGAGTCCCACATCGGCCATCTGCTCGCCCACCCCCGTTGCCGCTTCGGAGATCTTGACCTGCGCTTCGGCGGCGGAGTACTGCGCCTTGATGACCTCCTTCTTGGTGCGGAAGGATTCGATCTTGGCGCGCAGCTTCTGCTCGGAGTCGGTCAGCTTCTGCTGCTGATCTTCAAGTTCCGTCACCTGCGTGTCGAGCCCCTGCAGCTCGGTCTGGGCGATGTTCTTGCGTTCGAGCGCCACGCGCGCGAGATCTTCCTTGCCGGAGGAGACCGCTTGGCGGGCCTGCGTGTCGAGCTTGACGACCTGTTGCTGCAGCGATGTCTCCTGCAGCTGCAGACGCTTCTTGGCGGTCACCACGTCGGCGATGCCCTTCTTGACGTTCTGCAGTTGTTCGACCTGCTTCTGGTAGCTGTAGTCGAGCGTCTCGGCGGGGTCTTCGGCGCGATCCAAGAGCTTGGATACCTTGGCCTTCACGACGGTTGACATGCGCCCGGTCAAACCGGCCATATGATCCTCCTGTAGGGCGGGGAAGTTGAGGCTATCAGCGTAGCCGACGAGCGCCTACAGGCCGGTGGGGTGGCGAACCGTGAAGCCAGGGTTGCCGGGACGCAGCGGACGCCAGCGCGGACCGTTCTGATTGGAGGGATCGTCGACCGGGCTCGTGTCCAAGCGCAGACCGGCGACCGTCATGTAGGCGTGACCGCCGTTGGCGAAGATCGTCACCCACGTGCCGATACCGCCGGAGTCCCAGCCCATGAATTCGCTTGAGTCCATCGGCGTCGCGATCAGGTCGGCGCCGTGAAGCGCGTAGGAGACGGTGCCCGAGCAGTCGTAGCCGGGCGAGATGAAAGATGCGTGACCGCCACCGTAGATGTAGGGCAGGCCGATGATCTGGTTGCCGGCCCAGATGATGTCCTGGACGGCAGGTGGCGCAGACATCGGGGCCGCGGCAAGACCGTCCACGACACGAGCAGTGCTGCCCGGGACAAGCAGCTCCGGCTTGGTGTCAGCGGCAACGCCGACCACGCTTCCACCGGTCGATGAGGTCATTTCGCTCGGCGACTGTGGGGCAACGTAGGGCACGACCTGGCCGGTCGCCGTCTTCTCGTAGATCGGGCCCCTGTAGACGAGGCTCGTCGATTTCGAGGTGATCGGCGCGTGCGGCTTCTTTACGGCCGGAGCGGTGGTCGTGGGAGCGGCACCGCCGACGGCTGCGGGTGGAGCCACGGTCGCCGAAGCGCCTCCGGCCGAGACACCACCTGTCGCGGCCAGCGCCGAGACAGGCGCGACAGCCAGGAACAGCATGCAGAATAGCGTTGAGCCCGCGGCTCGCAATCGCAAAGCAACCTCTTTCGTCGGCCTGCGGGGTTAGCTGACGGGCTAGCGCTGAAAGAGCCTGCGCTTCTCACGGATCTACCGCGGGATTCGCCCCAACAACTTGGGTCCCCCGTTCCTTGGCTTCTGACCAAGGATTCGGCGTTCGGGGCGGCAGGCTATCAGAGTGCAATGACGGTTGCACGGGATATAGGCGTTTTGAGACGTTTTCCCCGCAAATACGGGGATTTTGGGCGCCAAATTGCAGTTCGGAGGGCGTTCGGCCGGCGTGGAGAGACGCGTTCCTGACCGCTGTCGTCGGGGAAGGCGGGTAGCGTGGCGGGTATGCATGTCAGCTCTCTGCGCGCCGCAACCCTCGTGCTCCTCGCTTTCACGGCGCTCCGCCGGATGCGGCAAGGCGCTCTCTCCCCAGGCAGGCGAACATGCCACCACCACGGTTCCGGCGCTCAGCGCACACGCGGCGATCGGCGCGAGCACGACGAACACCACCCGCCTGGGTGGGTCCACCCCGGTCATCGACGCCGCCGCGGTCGCGCTCGCCGCATACCCGGGCCTCACCCCCGCGACTCGACCACCGCTGGTGGTCATGGTGGACGACAACGACTGGCCGGCGGCGCTTGCTTCCTCTGTGCTTGCCGGCACGCCGCTGCGCGCGCCGCTTCTGTACAGCGAAGGCAGCACGTTGCCACAGCCAACCGACATGGCCCTCCAAGCGATGCGACCCACGGGGACCGACGCGCTCGGGCCCTCACCGAGCGGACCGGCTGGACACGCCCAAGTGCTCGATGTCGGCAACGCCCCCGCCCCGGCCGGCTATGTGACGCGGTCGCTCGCGGCAGCCGAACCGGCCGCCCTGGCCGTCGCGATCGAGCGGCTCTCGAGCTTGCTGGACGGTCACTCGCCGCATGATCTGATCGTGACGGCGGCGAACGGGCCGCCCGCGATGACGATGCCGGCCGCGGGACTGTCCGCGCAGACAGGCGCGCCGATCCTGTTCGTGCAGCGCTCGAGGATTCCTCGTGCAACCGCCGCCGAGCTGGCGAAGCTCGCCGGAGCCTCGATCTACGTCGTCGGTCCACGCACTGTAGTAAGCGAGCGCGTGGTCAGAGAGCTTCGACACTTCGGCCCGGTGACGCGCATCGACGGTCCACTCCGAGCGGCAAACGCGATCGCCGTGGCGCGCTTCAGCAATGGCTCCTTCGGCTGGGGCGTGCTTGAACCGGGCCACGGACTCGTGTTCGCGAACAGCTCACGACCCCTGGACGCACCCGCCGCTGCGCCACTGTCTGCGCGCGGCGACTATGGCCCGCTGCTGCTCCTTGAAGGTCCCGAAGCGCTGTCGAGCAGCTGAGCGGCTATCTGAGCGACCTGCAGCCGGGCTACACCGCACATCGGGCAGCCGGTGCACGGCGTCTACAACCGTGGCTGGCTGATCGGCGAGCGAAACCGCGATATCCGCCACCACCCAGGCGCGCTTGGACACGCTGCTGGAGATATCCTCCCGAACAGCACCCGAAGCAAGCTTCTCCTCGCCGACGACGCCTTCGAGCGAATCTACACCCAGCGAATCGACACAGGGCAGCGAACCATGAGTCAAGCCGAGAACCCACAACGCCTGATCAGAGAGCGCTCCGGAGAGGTGAGCGTGGAGGACGTACGCGAGCTGATGGGCGCCTCCACCCCACACTTCGCGCTGCAACTGCGCAATCGCATCGTACGCTTGATTGCTGAGCTCCCCTCCGACCATCCGGCGCGGATAGAAGGCGAGCGCGAGATCGCGCGACTGGAGCGCCTTGGCTTTACCGGCGAGACGCGCGGCGAGGCCGGCAACGAGGGCGAGCTACCGTTGCCCTCGCTGAGCGTCGCCTAGTCGCTCCGTCTCCTGCGGCCTTTTGCTCAGCCAGACTCATCAAGACCGCTCTCCAAGCCCGCCCCTCGACGTGTTCTAATCGGCGACAGGCAGTCAGCTGCCCTCGTCAACTCCGGATCATCGCGCGTGCGCGGGCGTCCAGGAAGCGCGCGCGCAGCAGTCTGAACAGGAACACGAAGACGGCTATGTCGACAGCGAACATGCCCACGTTCAACAGCTGAGAAGCTTTCGCGAGGAACGTATAGCCCAAGACGACGGCCGAATGCAGCACGATCACCGGCAGCAGCGCCAAGAGCAGCGTGTGAGAACGATATCCGCTTGAGTGCTCGCGCCAGGTCACCTCGATCGTGCCAAGGGCGACGGCGGCGATGCCCGCCAGCAGTAGCGGGCCACCAGCCGCTGGGCCGTGACGCAGTCGCGTGACGGCAATCACGAACGCGACCCCTCCGGCCAGGATGAGCAGCTCTGAGAGTGGCAGCGGATGCCAGGGAGCTTGCGGGCGCTCGCCGAACGTTCTCTGAGGCGAGACCGGCGGGCGCCGGGCTGTACTCGGCGCGCGCTCGCGACGAGAGGATCTGGCTCGCTCTGCTCGCGACGCAGTCTGCCCGGACGACGAGGTGGGCTGTTCGTCAGAGGCAGACTTCGACCCACCGCCTGCCACAGGCGCGCTCGGGCGCGGCTTGCGGGAGCGTCCCCGCGGACCCTTGGTGTTACTTGCCACGACTACAGTTTACGGCCGGCTACCTTGCTGTTGTGGGCGCTAAGCTGAGCCGCTGTGCCTGAGCACGGGAATACCTGGGAGCGCCTGGCCAGCCTGCCGCTGCAGATCGAGCGGCATACATTCGAGCCGCTGCAGGCGCTCGTGTCGAGCGAGTTCGAGCGCAAGAGCACGGTGATCCACATCTCTGGTGCTGGACACGAGGGCATCGGCGAGGACGTGACTTACGACCCCGTCGACCATGAGATTCTGCAGGCCACGGGACCGCACCTTCCGCTAGCAGGGCAGCTGGACGATCGGCTCGTTCTCAGAGCATCTGGCAACGCTCGATCTCTTTCCGCAGGAGCCTCAACGTGAGGTGTCCCGTCGCTATCGCGTGTGGGCATATGAGTCGGCGGCGCTCGACCTGGCGCTGCGCCAGTCGGGCACGACGCTGCACGAGGTCTTGGATCGCAGGCCGCAGCCGGTGCGCTTCGTGGTGTCGCTGCGCCTCGGCGAGCCACCGAGCATCGATCCTCTGCATCAACGTCTGGAGGCCTATCCATCGCTGCGTTTCAAGCTCGATCCGACGAGTTCTTGGGATGACGAGTTGATCGCCGCGCTCGTGGCTACCCGTGCGGTCGAGTCGGTCGATTTCAAGGCTTACTACTCAGGCTCGATCGTCGACCAGCCGGCGGATCCTCTGCTCTACCAGCGTGTCGTCGAGGCGTTCCCCGACGCATGGATCGAGGACCCAGCACTCACGCCGGAGACCGACGCGGTGCTCCAGACCCACCGCGAGCGCTTCTCCTGGGATGCTCCGATCCACTCCGTCGAGGACATCCATGCGCTGCGCTACCCGCCGCGCATGGTCAACATCAAGCCGTCACGGCTCGGAGGGCTCAGAAATCTGCTCGATGCATTTGACTACTGTGCCGCGCGAGGAATCGGCAACTACGGCGGCGGGCAGTTCGAGCTTGGCGTGGGTCGTGGACAGATCCAGTATCTCGCGTCGCTGTTTCATGCGGACGCTCCCAATGACGTGGCCCCGAGTGGCTACAACCTGCCGGATCCGCCCGCAGGTCTACCGCAGAGCCCTCTGCGACCGGCGCCCACGGCACTCGGGTTCCGCTGGGGCTGACGCCCACGGGCCCCGCGAGGGCGCAACTTCTCTGGCGCGCCTTGGTTGGGAGGTCCATAGGCTTTACGGTCCTGCCAAACGACTCCACCGGGAGAGGATGTTCGTGGCAAGCGCAAGTGCCAAGCAGCGATCTATCCGCAGCGCAGCAGGGGCAATGGCACTGGCGCTCTGCGCCGGCTGCTTCGCGTTGATCGACCCCCTGCCCTCCGGCGCCACCTCGAACGTCGGCGGCTCGGCGGCGCCCTCGAAGCCCTCGGCGCCGACGAGTAAAGCGACAGGTGGCAGCTCGCCGAAGTCCGCCGCCAAGAAGAAGACGACCGCGAAGCACGTAAACCCCTTCACGCTCTCGAGCGCTGTTTGCGTGCCGGCTGTCCACTGCTCGACCAACTCGCGCCAGGTGTCCGTAGGCGGCGAGCTGCTCATCAAAGGCAAAGGGCTGCGCACCGGGATGGTCGTTGCGTTTCCCCACAGCTGGAACGCGCGCATCGCCAGCAACTCGCCCACAGCCCACCTGGCCAACTCGTCCCTGGGGATGGTTGTGCATGTGCCGAGCAGCGCCCACTCTGGGCGCATCATGGTACTGATCAGCCACGGTCGCCACACCAACTCCTTCGGCCCGATGCAGGTCGTGCCCTATGCGCTGCACCCGCCAACGCCGCCCAAACCGCCGGCAGCTCCGCCGGCACCGACGCCAAGTGGCAGCGCGTTCAATGGCCAGGGCATGTGGATTTGGTATGTGAGCCAGTCCGACGGCGGCAACCTCGCTTCGATCGTGGCCCAGGCTCACGCCGCGGACGTGACCACGCTCTATGTCAAGAGCTCCGATGGGTCCTCCAACTACTGGAGCCAGTTCAGCCCCGAACTGGTGGCGCAACTGCACGCGAACGGGTTGAAGGTGTGTGCATGGCAATACGTCTACGGCAGCAACCCGGCCGGCGAGGCCGAACTCGGGGCGCGAGCGGTGGCAACTGGGGCCGACTGCCTGGTGATCGACGCCGAGTCGGAGTACGAAGGCCACTACGGCGCTGCTCAGACCTACATCGCCGACCTGCGCGCCAAGATCGGTGCGGCCTATCCCCTTGGGTTGGCGTCCTTCCCCTACGTGTACGACCACACCTCCTTCCCCTACTCCGTTTTCCTCGGCCCGAACGGCGCGCAGTTCAACGCGCCGCAGATGTACTGGAAGGACATCGGCAACTCGGTGGACACTGCGTATGCGAACACGTACATCTCAAACCGCGTCTATGGACGACCGATCTTCCCGCTCGGGCAGACGTACTCCAAACCCTCGACCGAAGAACTGGTGCGCTTCCGCGAGGAGGCGCCTCTCTATGGAGCGACCGGCACCTCTTTCTGGGACTTCCAGGAAACGCCGGCAAGCCTATGGACGGCTCTGGCAACTCCGCTCGCGCCGCTGAGCAGCGTCACTCCCAATCCCTCCTGGTCCGAACTTGGCGAAGGCAGCAAAGGCGACCCGGTGCTTTGGATGCAAGAGCATCTGGCCGCGGCGATCCTTACCCAGGAAACAACCGGCATCTTCGACGCCGCGACCAAGACGAACCTGGAGCAGTTCCAAAGCGCGCACGGGATCGCCCCAAGCGGCCAAACCGAAGCGGCCACTTGGCAGGCCCTCTTGGCCCTAACGCCGGTCGCAGTCGACTGGACCGGCGCCGGGCCAAAGGGGTAGTTCAGACGCGCTGGATCAGGGTGCCGGTACCCAAGCCGCCGCCACAGCACATCGTGACGAAGCCGATCTCCTTGTCAGAGCGCTCCAGCTCGTGCAACAGCGTGGTGATCAAACGCGCGCCGGTCGAGCCGAGTGGGTGGCCGAGCGCCATCGCGCCACCGTTGACGTTGACGCGATCCATGTCTGGGCTGAGCTCACGCTTCCAAGCAGCCACGACCGGCGCGAACGCCTCGTTGATCTCGATCAGGTCGATGTCGTCGATCTTCATGCTGTTGCGCTCGAGGATCTTGCGCGTGGCTGGGATCGGCCCCTCGAGCATCTTCACCGGGTCGCAGCCCACGGTGGTCTGATCGACGATGCGAGCACGAGCGGTCAGGCCCAGGTCTTTGGCCTTCTCGGCGCTCATCAACAGGACCGCGGCAGCGCCGTCTGAGATCTGGGAGCTGTTGCCGGCCGTGATCTTGCCATCGGGCTTGAACGCCGGTTTGAGCTGGGAGAGCGCCTCCAGGTTGGTGTCGGGGCGGATTCCCTGATCGGTGACGTAAGTGTCGCCATTGACCGCGAACGGCACTATCTCGCGCTCGAAGCGGCCCTCCTCGGTGGCCTGATGGGCCAGTTTGTGCGAGCGCACCGCTAGCTCGTCCAGCTCTGAACGCGGTATCTCCCACTCGTCGGCGATCATCTCGGCGCCGAGACCCTGACCGACGATGTTGTGCTTGGCCATCAGCTCAGGGGTGAAGGCAAATCCGAACTCCTGCTGGGTCTTCATCGCTGCTGAGAACGGGAAGTGGCCCATGTGCTCCACGCCACCGCCGATCATCGCGTCGTGCACGCCCGCGGCGATCAGCGCCGCTGAGAAGTTGACCGCCTGCTGGGCGGAGCCACATTGGCGATCGACGGTCGTGGCGGGGGTCTCGATCGGCAGACCGGCCTGCAGCCACGCGTTGCGAGCGACGTTAAGGCCCTGCTCGCCGAACTGCTGCACGCAACCGGCGACGACGTCTTCGACGACGGCAGGCTCGATGCCGGCGCGGTCGATCACCTCGGTGTAGACCTTCGCGAGCAGCGCGTTAGGATGGGTGTCCTTGTAGTAGCCCTTCTCCAGGTGTCCGCGACCGATCGGTGTGCGAACGGCCTCGACGATTACGACCTCGCGGCCCTCTGCTTGCCTCATTTTGGAAGTCCTTTGCTTGTCTGTTGCCGGTGGCGCCGCGGCATCTCGCCCGGCGTGTGCTCAGAAAGCGGGCGCAAACCGGCTTCTGGTGAAGACGCCGCGCGTTCGCTACCTCTACTGTACCGCTCAGCAGCACTAGATTGACTGGTCAGTCAACCAGGATCCGATACTGCTGGATCGAGGCACCCGGGCTGACAGCCGGATGGACCAACCGACAGCCACGCCCGGATCGCCACATCCACCGCCATATCCCTACCGCCGCCAGAGGAGCGAGAGACCTTGAACGAACGCCTAGCGATAGTCGGCAGCGGAGCCATTGCCTGCGGGCTGGCCGCCACCGCCGCACACCATGGACCCGTACTGTTGCTCGCACGCTCAGACAGCTCAGCCGAGCGTGCGCGCGCAACCGTAGAGAAGACCCTCAGCCGCCTGGAGGCGGAGGTCGATCCCCAGCATGTGCAGATCGTCACAGACGTGACCGCGCTTGCGCAGTCCTCGTTCGTAGTCGAGGCGGTTGTGGAGGATCACGATGTAAAGGCCGGTCTACTGGGCGAGCTGAACGAGCTACTCGACGAGCAGGCGGTGCTTGCCTCGACGACCTCCTCGCTGTCGGTAGAGCGCCTCGCCGAGGCCTCCGGTCGCCCGGAGCGGTTCGTCGGCTTGCACGTGTTCAACCCGGTGACGCGCATGAAGCTGGTGGAGCTCGTGTTCCCGAAGGCCGCGTCGCAGGAGACTCGCAGCCGCGCTCTGGCGCTGTGCGAGACCTTCGAGAAGACCGCCGTCGAGATTCCCGACGTACCAGGGTTCGTCGTCAACAGGCTGTTGTTCCCGTACCTGTTCAACGCGGTGCGCCTGCTCGAAGAGACAGGCATGGACCCGACGGATATCGACACCTGCATGAAGCTCGGTGCCGGACACCCAATGGGACCGTTTGCACTGTTGGACCTGGTCGGCCTCGACGTCTCCAAGGCGATCGGCGAGACGATCGGCGAGCAAATCCCTCCGCGCGTAGACGAGCTGATCGACGAGGGCGCCTTGGGACGCAAGACAAAGCGAGGATTCCTCACTTACTGAGGGCAGCCCCAGGCTGAGAATTTACTTAGGCTCACCAGACTTTTAGGAAGGCTTCATCAGCGGGTGCATACTTGTGGTGCGACACAAGATCGCAACGCACACCCGCCTCCTCCCAGTGCACACGCTCCGGCCCGCTCCCCCCGCGGGCCGGACGTGTTTTTGGCTAGCTGCGACCCGGCGGCATGTGATGCCGCACCATTTAGGGGCGCCACTTGGGAGGTCTTAAAAAGGACCTGCACGCTCGACACCCCCTTGTTTTGGACACGAGTGATTTATTTGGGTACCGAACCTTTATCTACGTGTTCGCAACAGGGGGTGTTGGGAGGATCATTCAAGACGAGCCATAGACGGCGTCCACGATCCGTCAACATCTGCCCAAGACCGTCCTGAAAGACGCCCACTACCCGTGGCTTACGGCCCGGCAGTAGGCGGGGCATCGCGGCGGGCAGGCTCGCGCGGGCGACCCTCGCTCGTGGACAGCGCGCGACGCGGCCGGATGCGCACCGCCTCCACGCGATTGTGGTTGACTGACTCGACCCTGATCGAGAAGTCGCCGGAGCTGATCGTGTCGCCGCGACGAGGTAGCCGCCCGATCTCGGCAAACACGAAGCCCCCAACCGAGTTATAGGCATCGCTGTCTACCGGCAGCTCGACCCCATAGTCGAGCAGGTCGGCGATCGAGACGTGGCCGCGCACGAACAGGTCGCCGCCGGAGAGCCGACGAACCTCGCCCGCGGCCGGGTCGGTCTCGTCGGTGATCTCGCCGACAACCTCCTCGATGATGTCCTCGATCGTCACGATCCCGACGACGCGCCCATACTCGTCCACGACAACCGCCATCGAGGTGCGCTGACGCTGTAGATCGGCGAGCAGATCGTCTAGAGGCTTCGTCTCGGGCACGATCGGTGCATCGTGCATGATCGGCTCGATCGAAGCATGGGGACCGTCCTGCATCAGCCGCTTGGCAAGCGAGGAGGAGTGCACGAGCCCACGCACGTGATCGCGATCGTCGCCCTCGATCACGACGAGTCGAGTATGGCCACTGGAGATGCAAAGCTCGAGCGCGGTCTGGGCGTCTTGGGAGACGTTGACAGTGACGACCGCCGGAATCGGAGTCATAACCTGGCGAGCCTCTTGCTCATGCAGATGGAACACACCGGTGAGCATGCCCGCCTCGCCAGGATCGAGCTGGCCGCCGGCATAGGACTCAGCGATCAGGCGCTTGAGCTCATCAGGTGAGCCACCTTCCTTCTGTGCGCTCATCTCGACGCCGAGCAGGCGCAGGATACGACCAGAGACGACCGTAAGAGCGATGATCACCGGGTGAAACAGCACGCTGAAGGCCTGTAGCGGGCGGGCGATGCGACGGGCGATCGTCTCGGCGCGATCGATCGCGTAGAGCTTCGGCACCATCTCCCCCGCGATCAGCTGCGTGGCGGCAATCAGCGCGAATGCAAGGACCACCGATATGACGACCGCGACGTCGTGGCTCGGCGTGCTGCCGAAAGCGCTCTTGAGGATGTCCGCGAGCGCCGGCGTGGCGAGCGCGCCGATCGCGATCGAGGTCATCGTCACGCCGATCTGGACGGCGGAGATGTATTCGTTGATGCGGTCCAGCTGGCTCAGAGCGAGCGCCGCTCCGCGCGAGCCTTCCTCGCGCATGAGCTCTAGACGCGCCCGCTTGGAGCGCACGAGCGCATACTCGGCGGCAACGAAAAACGCATTGATCGCGATCAGGACGACCGCGAGTATGAGCTTGAGCCCGTTCACGCCCGATCGGCGCCCGTCCGGGCCGATCTACTTCGAGGAGGTTTTTCTTCTTCGTTCATCGATAGCCGACGGCACAACCGTAGCAGGGGCACTGGTCGGCTTTGGACAAGGTTCAGGCGCCCGCTCAGGCCAAGGCGTCGATGCGAACGGCCATGTCGAAGTCGGCCTGCGTGAGACCGCCCTCGGAGTGGGTCGAGAGCTCGAGACGGACCTTGTTCCAGCCGTGTAGGTGGATGTCGGGATGGTGGTTGGCCGCCTCGGCCGCATCGGCCACGCGGTTGACGAAGGCAATCGCGTCGGCAAAGTCATCGAGCTTCCATTCGCGGGTAATTGCCTGAGCGTCGCGTTGCCACTCGCCGGCTACGAGGTTGGCGTCGATCTCAGAGTCGGAGAGAAGCGTCACGCAGACGAGGATACCCGCGTGCGGGCGATATCTCAGGATTCGCACGGTGACCTCCGCTTGATGCACTCCCCACAATGCTCACCACACAATCGTTCCCACGGGAGGGTTCCGCGCCCTAATTCAAGCGATACCGGCCGCCGTGGAGCCCGACACGGCGATAGCCGCAAAGACCGATGCCGCCGAGAGCGCCACACAGGCCGCGAGACCGGCCCAGGAGCGGTGGCGATCGTCGGCAGTTCGGATCGCCAGCCCTGCCAGCGTCCCACCGATGAGCCCACCGATGTGGGCTCCCACCGAGATGTTGGAGAACGTGAAAGAAAAGATCAGATTGATGATGATCAGCCCGCCGATGCCCGACTCCATGACGCTCATGCGACGAGACCTGAGCTCGATCACCGCGGCGCCCATCAGCCCGAAGATCGCGCCGGAGGCGCCCAGGCTCGGGGCGCCGGTGGCAAACAGCGCACCAAAGGAGCCCGCCAGCAGCGAGGTGAAGTAGATGGCGGCGAACTTGACCGATCCGAGCGCAGGCTCGAGCATCATGCCGAGCAGATAGAGCAGGTACATGTTGAAACCGATGTGCAGCAGGTTCTCGTGCAGGAAGCCGCTCGTGAGAAGCCGCCAGTACTGATGTTCGCCTGAGATCGGGAAGCGGGTGACGAGGAATCCCTGGCCATTGACGCCAGTAAGCATGCGGGCGAGGATGCCTTCTTCGATTACCGGCCCGTGAATCGAGCTACCCGAGATCGTCAGCTGGCCCTGCTCGCTGAGGAACACGATCACGTTGATCGCGATCAGCGCGAATGTGACCCGTGGCCTGGTGGCCATGTTGCGCATCGTCATCACCTTGGTCCCCTGTTTGGAGCACTCCGGACAGCGCATCCCGACAGCGGTGGGAGTCATGCAGTCCGGGCAAATCGGACGCCCACAAGAGGAGCACGCGACTCCGGTCTCGCGCGAGGGGTGGCGGTAGCAGGTGGCCATTGGCCGCGCAGACGCTAGCAGCGGGATGAGCAGGAGCGATGCGCTTGCTCGAAGCGCTCAGCGCAAGTCGGCGCCGGCAACCGCCATCTTGCGCAGCCCGAGGCGCATGCGACCCTTAATCGTGCCGATCGGGGTATCGAGCATGCTCGCGATCTCGGTGTGGGTATAGCCACCGTAGTAGGCAAGCGTGATGACACAGCTCTGCTCGGGTGGAAGACCGCCGAGCGCCGCGAGCAGTTCGCGTGCACCCTCGCGGCGCCCGACCTCATGGTCGGTGCGCTCGCGTGCTTCGAGGAGATCCTCCACCTGTCGATTCGCGTCGGCAAGGTCGTGCGCGACGCTCTGTCGCAAGACGTCGATCGCACGATTGCGCACGATCCCCAGCACCCAAGCCCTGAGATTGCCTCGTGTGCAGTCGAAGTGCCCGCGGCTACGCCAAACCGACAGGAACGCCTCTTGGACCACCTCCTCGGCAACCGCACGCCTGCGACACATCTGCGTCGCGAGCGCCAACGCGGCGTGCACGTGACGATCGTAGAGCACTTCAAACGCACCCGGATCACCGCGCACGACAAGCATCATGAGGGCATCGTCCGGGAGTCGGGCGGACACACTCGGCGGCAGCTCCGGCATGCCCCACGAGCCAGTACAGGCCGGCGAGGAGGTTCCCTTAGACCTGCCCGAGATCGGCATCACGTGCCTAGGCGACTTGTCATCAAAAAGTTCCATATGCCTGACAATCGGAACAGTTCCGTGCCAGACACTGTGACCGCTACATCGCGAAATTGCAAGCAAACATCGATGATCAGTGCGCTCTCAGCGTAAAACGGAAGTGCATCCTGACAACCGGTACACATCTCCAATGGTCATCGAAGACCCGGCACGGAAGGCCGAAGCTCTACCGAGAGACACCTGGATACAGGAGGCGCCTGGGTACGGCGCAGCGAGCAGCTTCGGGTGGCTAGCGCTCTCCGAGCAAGCGCCGCGTGTGCTCGCTGAGATCGCCCACAGCCCGCTCGGCCGCACGGCGAGCCCCCCGTAGCCCACCCGTGGCCGGACGGGGCTGGTGGCGGGCGCGCAGCAGCACGAGCGCGACGCCAGCCCCTCCCCCAACGACAACGGCTGCCGCCGGACGGACCCAGTTGCGCGGGTCGCGCATCGCTGAGAGCTCCCAGGCCTCGAGCTCCTCCGCGGCACTCTCCGTGATACTCGTGAGCGTGCCCTCCAGGCGCCGCACGAGATCCTCGGGCGGGTCTATCGGAGAGAGCGCCTCGTGAAGCAGCCCCTCAAAGCTTGGCAGCACTTCACTCATCTGATGACTCCATGCTCGACTCGTTAACGATCTCCTCCAGCTGCTTTATCGCACGATGGATCAGCACCTTGGTGGCCCCGTCGGAGCGACCCATGGCGCGTGCGATCTCGCGATTGTCCATGCCAAGCGCAAAGCGCATGATCAAGGCCTCGCGTCTGTCGTCGGGCAAGCGCTGCACCCCATCGAGCACCCGGCTTAGCTCGTCGCGTCCCTCGACCAAGTCCTCCGTGGTGTGCAGGCTCGCAAGCTCCGAGCTCTCGTCGATCGAGGATGACGGGCGGCGCGAGCGATCGCGATAGAGATTGGCGGCAAGATTGTGAGCTATACGGATCAGCCACGGACGCAACGGCCTCCCGTGAGACTCGCGCTGAGCGCGCTCGAAATGGCGATAAGCCTGCAGGAAGGTCTGCTCGGTTAGATCCTCCGCGTCGTGATGGTTGCCGATCCGGTAGTAGGAGTAGCTGTAGACGTCGCGCAGGTGAGCTCGATACAGCTCGGAGAACTCGGCGTCGAGCTGCGCCTTGGACTTCGTTTGCTGGAGAGCCACTCATCGCACCCTACCCTTCGACGCTTTTACCCAAGTCCTCAGGCGGCACGCGCGTGATGCCCGGAGTCGCTCGAATGGATCTCCACATTGTTGGGAATCGCACTGGCACCGCCTAGCCACTCCCACTGCAAGCTGACACACGCCCAGATACGCTCGGCTACGCCAAGGGCCATCGCAGGCGTTGGCCGCTCGGCTCGCGGGAAGCGAAGCGGACGCCCGCAACGGAGGCTGACCTTGCGGGGGCGTATCCGCCAGCCTCGGCGTACGTCCTCGGTGCCGAACACCGCGACCGGCACGACGGGAGCGCCGGTCTGTAGAGCAAGCCGTCCAACCCCTCGGTGAGGGTGGGCGAGTGGGCCAGGACGCACACGTGTCCCCTCCGGGAAGATCACGACACCGTCGCCCCGCCCGAGAATCGCGCGAGCGGTGGTCATCGCCTGATCGTCACCGTGTCCACGGTGAACGGGAAAAGCCCCAAGGGCGTTGAGCAGCCAAGCCTGCCAGCGATGCTCGAATAGCTCGCGCTTCGCCATGTAGTAGACAGGCCGACGCGTTAGCGCGCCGATCACGAACGGGTCGAGAAAGCTCCGGTGGTTAGCTGCCAGCAGCACGGGCCCGGAGCTTGGAATGTGCTCGCGTCCAAGGCGGGCAAGGCGAAAGTAGACCAGGAAGAAGGGCATCAAGACGGCTCGTCCAGCCAGTAGAGCACCGGGTTCACGCCGTGGGCAAGTGCGTGCTCGCGAAACGCGTGCAGCTCGTTGGACTCCATACTTGGAGCGCCCCGGCGATCCTCAGAGGCATCTGTGCGATCTGATCGCGTGTTGCCGCGCACAGGCGCCAGACGGACCCCGGCGGGACGCTCAGCGCCCTTTTGCTCTGCTCGCTCTCCTTGCGCCGGTCGGTGGCTGCGCTTGACTCCATGCATTGGGTACCCGCTTGCGCAGACAGCGTTACAGCCCCAGGGTCGCTACGCTCGATCCTTCCCGCCGGAGTAGCTCAGCTGGCCAGAGCACCTGTCTTGTAAACAGGGGGTCACGGGTTCGAATCCCGTCTCCGGCTTTCGCGGACCCGCTGCTACTCAAAGTGTGGGCGCGCCCGTAACACCCGCTGGAGGGATCGCTTGAAATGAGCCGTCGTAACGAGACTGTTTGGCGTAAGCCATGCACCATCCGCATGCCCCCATGGGCGGCGGCTTCCAGGGGGCGGTAGACATCGAGGTCGAGCGCTTGCCGGTCTCGCCATCATCGGCCTGCTCGTGACTGTGCCAAGCGAGAGCGTGTTCGCGACCGCGGCGAGGCGGGCGCCACGCCTCGGCCGACCGTGGGGGACCGACCAGATCGGCTATGGCACAGTTCGCCCGACCCACATTTTCAACGGAGGCGACCCGACCGGGGAGATGCAGCACATCCACTGGACCGGATGGGGCAGCAGGCAGGCGATCGGCGAAGGCGACGCGGAGTATGTGTGGCCCGGCACCTCCGTGGCAAGCAACGGGGACACTTCTGGCGCGCGGGTCGTGGCGTTTCATCTCGGTACCTGCCGTGGCCAGCCGTCCTACAACGCAATTGAGTGGTACTTCCCGAAGTACGGGCAGAGCTTCAACCCGCACGCCTACATCAACATCTGCACCGGCAAGTACGTCGGGTACAACCCACCTGAGACAGAATGCCCGGACGTCCGGCTCGCCGATGGGGGAATGGCGACCGAAGTGAAAGCAATAAACATGACCTGCCCTGCCGCAAGTACGATCATCGCTGAAACGAACACGAAAAAGTTCGGCACACGCGAAGGCCGCTTCATGCAGGCCGGATTCAGATGCGGAACGGGCGGGACGGGCGGCGGCCTGCCGAACGCGCTCTTTGACTGTCAGATGGGCGAGCAGGAATTTCTGTTTTGGGGGCCTGTGATCACGCGGCGCTCGACATCGCGGTTCAGATAGCGGAACAGCAGCGGCGCAGCCAGCGAGTAGGCCGCTCCGAGCGCCAGGAACAATGCCAGCAGACGGGGAACTAGTAGCGCCACGACGCTAGCCATCATCCATATCTGGAGCACAGCCGCAAGCACGGTAAGCCGTATCCACCGATGCCCCTCGCGTGCCTGCTCAGGCGTCAGCTGACCAGCCCGATTGGACATCTTTTGCGCCATACCCCTGGATCGGCCCTCAAAAGGCTCAACTTGAGTTCTTTCGCCCAAAGCCAACCGAATCGGATTCCAAACGATGGACGCACCCGCTTGCGCCCTTCCCGAAGCCCTATGCCAACGACAACGTGCGCGTTTGTTTCCGACTCGTAAACGTGGGATGACGAATAGACGACACATTCCCGACTAGGACATTCCTCAGCAATGGCCCTGAGAAACGGCTATCTCGCTCGTACTGCCTAAACCGAAACTCCAGCAAGCCGTCGAGTCTGGACACGCCAAAGCCCACAATCCGTCAAACCTAAGCATCCCTTCGACTATCGTCATTTTCTTGTACGAAGTTGACTGGTTGGAAGGCGGGTTGCAGACCGGTGTCTGCTAAGCATGCCGTACTTGGGCTTGTAATCGGGCAGCCAAGCTATGCCTACAGGATCGCCTCGGGTGTGCGCCGACAGCTGCGGTTTGCCGATCTCGCCGATTCTTATCCGTACTGGGCTCTCGAGAAGCTCGAGAACGAAGGCCTGGTGCGTAGGGTCGACGAGAATGGCGACCCGCTTCGCAATGGGACCTCGGGCCGCAGAGCAATCTACGAGGCCACCCAAAAGGGAGTTGAGTCCTTTGAGGATTGGCTGCTGTCGACGACCGCGGAGCCACCGTTGCGAGACGACCTACACTTCAGGATCGCACTGTGCCGCCCGCGTGACGCGCCACGCATGATCGAGCTGATCCGTGGGCAAGAGCTGGTGTGTCTGGGGCGAGTGCATGATCTGAAGCGCGCCTCCGAAGCCGACGGCGTGGATGGCTCTGAGTGGGACAGGATGGTTCGCGTTGTATCGCGTGACGCGGAGCTTGGCTTTTGGAAGGCAAGGATCGAATGGCTGCAGGGCGTGCGCGAGCGACTCGAAGGACTGCCGGCCGAGCCCAGGTAACTCTCCAAATACGCTCTTCGCTCCTTTCAGCTCTGAAAGATTCAGGGCTGACTAGCCCAAATCGTTCCATTTGAGCACCATTGTGTTCGTTCATCGTCCCGCTGTGGGACGTAGGCTGACACGCAATAGAGGCGCGTGCAAGGAAGGCCCGTTCTATGACGACCATGTCCCCTATCCGCGGAGGCATCTTGCATCTGCCCAATTCTCAGGAGGGTCGCTACTCGCAATCGTTGGAGCGCGGCTTGGCGATCCTCACCGCCTTTACGCCGGAGCGGACGTGGATGGGGATCGCTGAACTTGCCGAGACGCTGGAAATGAGCCGTCCGACAACCCACCGCTACGCCTCGACGCTCGTTGCCCTCGACTACCTGGAGCAGGGCCCCAGACGCAAGTACAGACTCGGGATGCGCGCTGGTGATCCAGGGCGCTCGGCGGTGAGTTCGACTGTATTGGGCAAGCTGCCGCAGAAATATCTAGCCGAGCTGCGTGACCACAGCATGTGCAACGCCAGTCTCGCTCTGCTGCACGGCAAGGAGATCGTTTACATCCACCGCGCCAGAAGCTCTTGGCAGGGAGAGAGCGAAGTAACGCAGAGGATCGGGCGCGGTTCACGTCTGCCGGCAAGCCGTACTGCGATGGGCAGAGTGCTGCTGGCACATCTGTCTCATCAGGAGCAATGCGACGCGATCGATGCATACACGGAGCGCCCGGGCTCCGCAGATGCGCTGGCGACAAGAGAAAAGTTGATCGGCGAACTCAACAGTATCCGCCAAAAGGGGATCGCGATAGCCGATCAGGTGCGCATCGATGGTCAAAGATGCGTGGCGGCGCCTGTGATGTCGAAGTCCGCGGAGGTAGTCGCCGCGGTCGATGTGGCGGCGGACAAGTCAAGCTTCTCGCGAGCGCAACTGGTCGAGCGGCTGGCGCCGCTGGTGGTGGAGTGCGCTGAGAAGATCTCGGCACACTTGGGCTATACGCCGGTCGAGTAGCACCGGCCGCCTGCACACGAACGGCACGCTACGTCAACGATCCGTGAGCAGCTCTCGCGCACGCCCCACAGCGGGAAGTATTTCAGCCCTCGAGCAGGCTCATCTCTCTGCGCCGAACGGATGCCCAGAGACGGTGCGGGCTTTTCAGTAGTCCTCCACGCAGGCGTGAGGCTGAACAGCTGAGGCGTGGACGGTTTGGAGCAGGAATCATCCGGGTATGCGCCTATCTGTAATGGGGATTGGCCGGGGATGAACCAACGCGTGCGTTGTCCGCACTGCCACCGCTGGACCGATGCACTGCTCGTAAAGGCCGCTGGAGAAGACCGTTGCCCTAGCTGCAACACGCAGATCGCGGGCTTCGGTAGTGGGCGAGAGACCTCAGACGACGAACAAGTCTTACGCAGCCCGGGCCGGATTCGGGCTCGAGGCCCGGACTTACCAGCCGCGAGCGCCTGAGCGAGCGCGCGTAGACACGAACTCACGAAGACCCTGCTCACGTAGACAGGAGCGCAGTAGACCGTGCGCCCTTAGATCCTGCGCTCGTTGACCCTGTACTCGTAGACCCTGCGGCTACAGACTTGCGGCCGGCCGGCTTCGACCGGCCGCGGGGCCCTGTGGATTAGGACTGACCTTCCGGTGGGACCGTCGTGTTTTCTGGCGTTTCGGGCATCAGGGTCGACGCCAGCGCCGGGTTGACCTGAATCGTGAACGATGGACTGGCGGCGCCCTGATTGTCTGGTCCGCCAGGGATGTAGACACGCAGCAGCTTGGTGCCGGCGTCATAGAAGCGGTGCACGATCGTGTAAGCCGCAGCCGGCTCCCTCGACGAACGACAGCTGAACCACGTGGTGTTCCCCGGTCCCGCGTGCGTTCTGGCGTTCGAGGTAGATCACGTGACCGGTTTGGTCCGGAGAGACTGTGCCCGAGAACGCGACGCTCTGGCCCGCCTGAATCGTGGTTGGCGAGGCCTGAGCGGTGAGTACGTCCTTCACGCCCTCGTAGAGGACCGCCGAGGAGACCGGCCTGAATGCGATAGCCGGGCACACCGCATTCGGCGGGCATACGAGCTGGCCGGCACCCACCCTGGAGAAGGCGCTGTTGGCCGGCGACTGCGCCGGGAAGTGGGGATTCGCCCGCGGAGTTGCCGGTCGTCCGTGCCACAGCGACGAACCCGGGCTGGCGCGCCGTATGAGCCATCAGCGTCAGCGAGCGACTCGCGCCCGCGGTGAGCTTGCCGCTGATCGTGACCGCTTCCCCGGAGGCGATCGGATCGGCAGATGCCTGAATCGTCAGTTCGGGATTTTGGGCCTGGGAGACCGTGTCGGCGAGGATGTTGGATTCGCTTGGCACATTGCGTCCCTGTGAGTGCACAAGCACCCTGAGGTTGGCGTCGCCAGGTACGACAAAGGTGTGCGTAATCGTGTAGTCCCCGGTCGATTCGACGAAGCCCGAGTCGATACGCCGCCACTGGTTGCCCGTGAGGGCATTCTGGCGCTGCAGGATCACGCGCGCGCCCACGTCTGCCGGCGAGACCGCTCCGGTGAAAGTGACGCTATTTGGGTAGCCGGTGAGCAAGGCGCCTTCGGCTGAGCCGTTGAGCGTCACCTGCGCGGCAACCCTGATTCGCTTGGTGGCGCTGCGAGCGCCGTGCGAGCGCACGAAGAACGAACGGTTGGTTTCAACCACGCCGTCAGCGCGGCCGAACTCATAGAAGCCGTGAGCGTCGGTGGTGGCGCTCTGTACAGGGGTGAATCCGAACAGACCGGTGAGGTGGTGGTAGAGAACGACCTGCTGAACCGGCGGCGCTCGCGCGGTTGACGCAGCGGAGCCGTCCGAAGATGACCACTGGATCGCCCGCCACGATCTGGCGCGGGGCTACCTGCATGCTCACGATGCAGCGACCGCTTGGACTCGGGTGCTTGCGCGCGAAGGCGCCCGACGGTGTAAGCGCGAACAGCGATATGACGGCCGTGACGGCCGGAATGAGCGTACGTGAACGCATCGACGCCTCCCTTGCGACGGCTGCAGTTATAGGTTCCGCCCTCGCTAACACACCCACGCCGTGTTTGATGCGCCAAATACTTTGCGAAATATTTATGTGAGGTTTCCCCCCCCCCCCCCCCCCCCCCCCCCCCCCCCCCCCCCCCCCCCCCCCCCCCCCCCCCCCCCCCCCCCCCCCCCCCCCCCCCCCCCCCCCCCCCCCCCCCCCCCCCCCCCCCCCCCCCCCCCACCTGCGCGTCGCGCTTCCCCCGCGCGCCTCTCCCTGGCTCCTGGCGCTATCTCGTGCGCTTGGTCTGCTGCTCGAGCACCTTGCCAAAGGCCCGCTCGACCTGGGTAGTCATGCGCTGCTTGAAGATCGCCAGCAATGCCTCTGAGGCGATTGGCCGCAGCGCGTCAGTCGCCGCGATCATCTCCTCCCAGCGCTCGTCGGGCTGACCGGCCTGCTCGAAGGGCTCCCACAGCTCGCCCAGAAACAACCTGACAAAGGGCCTTGGAGATCGATTCGCAGTCGCGCGAGACCCGCTCGACCAGCGCCAGGGCGGCCGGTAGCGGGATGCCCAAGGCGGTCACTTCTTCGGCCGCTTTCATGAGCGCGGGGCTAGGCACTTCAAAGCGATCGTCGCCCAGGGGGATCAACAGCTTAAGCTTGCGAATGCGCTCGACGCTCTTGGCGTCGACCTCGCCAAAGCGCCGTTCCAAGTCCTCTGCGGTGACCACCTCGGGCGACTCGGTCGCATAGGGAGTGGTCATCGCGTTGCGGAAGCCCAGCAGCCGCGAGGCAACGCCACCGGAGGAGCTCATCAGGTGCTCGATCGCCGCCAGGTTGAAGCCGTCGGCTTGCAGGTCGAGGATTAGACGCAGGCGGGCGACATGCTCGGCGTCGCAGTAGCCCACGCGCGCGCGCACCTCGGGTGCGGGCAGAGTCCCCGCGACTGGTGGGTGCGGATATTGCGTACCGACATCCCCACCTCGGCGGCGAGCTGCTCGATCGTCAGCCCTTCGCCGGCAGACCCCTCCCCATGCTCGAAGAAGTGAGTCCTGAGGGCTCCCTCCCGGTATGTCTGCCGTATCGATTCGCGATCCCGCCACCTCGATTTAGGATACCATCTTACATGTAACCTCATTTGAGGTATCATCGATCCAGGTCAGATGAGCTTTCTCCCCAAATCCCCGCGCTATCTCGCGCCTTTGCCTACGCGCTCCCGCTCTGGGTTTATTCTCCCCGTGCGCCTCCATGGCTGAGCGTGGTGCACCCCCACGGGTCCCCGCGGGCCGCCGCCGAGCGCTGGCTCTGGTGCGGTCGTTCACCTCGCCGCTGCTGCCCGACGACTACCTGGAGCTGGTCAATCCGCTGTGGTCCACGCGGGAGCTGCGCGGACGGATCGAGCGGATCGAGCGCGAGACACCGAGCGCCGTGACCGTCATGATCAAGCCGGGCTGGGAATGGGAGGGTCATCGACCAGGGCAGTATCTGCGCCTGGGGATCGAGGTGGACGGGGTGCATCACTGGCGCGCCTACTCGCTCACCTCCGCGCCGAAGCGGCCGGACGGATGCATCTCGATCACGCCGAAGCTGGTCGAGGGAGGCAAGGTCTCCCCCTTCCTGTTCGGGCGCGTGCGCCCGGGCACGATCGTGCGACTCGGCGGCGTGGAAGGCACCTTTGTGCTGCCTGAGCCGCTGCCCGCTCGTCTGCTGTTCATCAGCGCCGGCAGCGGCATCACCCCGATCATGAGCATGTTGCGCAGCCTCGCCGACGGCGGAGCGATCGAGGACGTGGTTCACGTGCATTGCGCACGCTCCGCCGACGGGGTGATCTTCGCGCGCGAGCTGGGCGAGCTGGATGCCCGCCATCCTGGCTACGACTGCATCTGCGACTGACCGGCGAGCAGGGTCGCGTGACACCTGGGCAACTCGACGCTCTCTGTGAGGACTGGCGGGAGCGCGAGGCGTTTGTTTGTGGGCCCGCGGGGCTGATCGAGGGGATGGAGCAGCGGTGGAGCGAAGATGGCGAGCACGAGCAGCTGCACATCGAGCACTTTCAGCCGAGCACGACAGTTGGCGAGGGGCAGCGCGGATCGGGTGGCACGATCCGCTTTCGCAAGAGCGAGCTGGAAGCTTGCAGCGACGGCGAGCAGCCGATCCTTGTGGCCGGGGAGAAGGCGGGCGCGAGCTTGCCCTTTGGGTGTCGCATGGGGATTTGCCATACGTGCGTGGGGAAGCTGCGCGCCGGGCAGGTGCGCGATCTGCGCACCGGGGTCGTGCACGGCCAGCCCGGGGAGATGTTGCGCACCTGCATCAACGCGCCCGAGGGCGCGATCGAGATCGACCTCTAACCGATAGAAGACACGACCTACCGAAGGAGCGCCCATGTCAACGATCCACGCCGAGAAGCCATTCATTCCCCCAACGTCCCTGCGCCGGCGCCGGCCGGAGGTGCAACGCCGACCCCGGGAAAGGAGCGCACGCCGCACAGGGAGCGCAACGCCTCCCCCGACCGGGAGCGTGCCCCCTTCCCAGAAGTCGGCAGCCGATCCCGCTGAGCCCGAGAGCCCGCTCGCGCGACTCACACCCGAGCAACTCGAGCAGCTGGGGCGCGAGTTCGACGCGATCCACGACGAAGTGCGCGCAGACCTCGGCGATCGCGACTCGCGCTACATACGCTCCACGATCAAGCTGCACCGCCAACTCGTGCTGGCGGCGCGCGCGATGCTGCTCGGCTCGCGCTACAAGCCGTTGTGGTTTGCCGGCACCGCCTCGCTGTCGATCGCCAAGATCCTCGAGAACATGGAGATCGGCCACAACGTGATGCACGGGCAGTGGGACTGGATGAACGACCCCGACATCAACTCTCAGAGCTGGGACTGGGATACGGCCTCGCCGGCCGATGCTTGGCGGCACTCGCACAACTACGAGCACCACACGTTCACGAACATCCGCGGCAAGGATCGCGATCTGGGCTACGAGATCATGCGCATCGACCCCCATCAGAAATGGCATCCCGTGTATCTGCTGCAGCCCTTCTACAACCTGCTGCTGATGGGGTTCTTCGAGTGGGGCGTGGCCTTTCACGACCTCAACTTCGACGCGATCAAAGCCGGCGAGAAGTCCAAGGAGCAGCTGCTCGAGGAGCTGAAGGCGATCGGCGTGAAGGCGCGCAGGCAGGCCGTCAAGGACTACATCGCCTTCCCACTGCTCTCCGCGGCGATTGCCGGCGCGGTTCAAGCAGCCAAAGAGCCGTCGAGCCGGCACAGGCCCGCTGGACACAGATCCCGCAGCCGGGTCCAAAGCAAGGCCACAAACCACCGAGCGACCGCACGGCCCGAGGAATCGGAGCAGCCGCTGGGCGCGCGTACAAGTCAACGCTCACCGCCGATTTCACCGCGAACATCGTTCGCAACGTCTGGGCCTACTCGATCATCTTCTGCGGGCACTTCCCAGACCAGACGTATACGTTCAGCCAGGCCGAGGTCGCCGAGGAGACGCGCGGCGGCTGGTATGTGCGCCAGCTGCTCGGCTCGGCGAATATAGAAGGTGGCCCGCTGTTCCACTTCATCGCGGGCAACCTGAGCTTCCAGGTCGAGCACCATCTGTATCCCGACATGCCCTCCAGCCGCTATGCGGAGATCGCACCGCGCGTGCGAGACGTGTGCCACCGCTACGGGCTGCCTTACAACACCGGACCCTTCAGCAAGCAACTGGGCAACGTCCAGCGCACGATCCTGCGCCTGGCGTTTCCCGGCGGAAAGGCGCGGCGCAAGCCCGGCCCTTATAGGCCGAGCTGTGGGAAGAAGCCACCAGCCGCGTGCGCAGGTGCGCGCCGACCTTGCGCTTGACGCGCTGCAGGGCGTTGTCGACCGTCTTGGTGTCGCAGCCAAGGCGCTCGCCGACCTGCTCGTAGGAGCAGCCGTCCAGGTAGAGCGAGAGCACACGACTCTCGAGCTCCGACAGTGCCGTGGAGAGGCAGCCGACGAGCGAGCGCAGCTCCTCGGATGAGATCACGCGGTTGACCGGGTCGTTGACGGACGGGCCGGCGATCGTCTGGTCGAGTGTCGGCACGTCCTCTCCTGCCGCGGCCGGGGTCGAGGAGAACGAGACGTACTGGTTCAGCGGCGTGTGCTTGTTGCGCGTGGCCGTCTTCACCGCGGTGATGATCTGACGCGTGATGCAGAGCTCGGCGAAGTTGCGAAAGCTCGACTCGCGGTCGGTGCGGTAGTCGCGGATCGCCTTGTACAAGCCGACCAGGCCCTCTTGGATCAGATCTTCGGAGTCGCCCCCTGCCAGGAAATAGGACGAGGCCTTCAGCCGCACGAAGCCGTGGTAGCGGCGCACGAGACGGTCATAGGCATTGCGATCCCCCTGCTTCGCAAGGGCGATCAAAAAACCGTCATCAACCTTAACTTCAGATTGAGTGTTATGGAAGGTACGTGCCACGAGCAGATCCTTTCTTGGCTTATTCCAGCCAAAACATGCTCAGTGGCGCACTCCTCCCCTGGCGCCAAAGCTATGAAGTCAACCTTAGGTTGAGCGTTATGGGCGGCAGCTTCGCACAGTTATGGAGCCTTGTCAAGCGCGACATCGCGAGACTGCAAGATTCCGTACAGCAGCGCGGCCGCGGCCGCGGCAACCCCGAGCGACTCCATACTGTCCTCGCAGGGGCAACGAGATGAGCTGATCGCACGCGCCGGCCACACGCGGGCGCAAGCCGCTGCCCTCGCTGCCGAGCACGAGCACGACGCCGCCGCTGTAGTCAGGGGCGGTGTAGGGCACGGGCTCATGCCCGCGGTCACTACGCGCCGACCGTGCTGGCGCGGCAGCGCCGGCGCTACCCGTGACCCCCGCCTGCGCTCCGGCATCTTGAGCGCCCACAGCCACTCCACTGTCGGGGCGAGCACCATACCCGTCGGGGTCCTCCGGCGCACGAACGAGCGCACTCGCGCCATAGGACCAGCAGCCGGCCTCGCGTGCTTCACCGAGGAAGTCGGCGATGTTGCGCACGCGCGCGATGCGCACATGCTCGACCGCTCCCGCCGAGGCCTTGCACGCGGCCGGAGTCACCTCGGCCGCGCGACGCTCGGGGATGACCACACCCGTGACTCCGGCGCACTCTGCCGTGCGGCAGATCGAGCCGAGGTTCTGTGGGTCCTGGACCTGGTCGAGCGCGACGATCAGAGGCGAGTCGAGCGGCCAAGAGCTCGCGCGCGCCGACGTACGGATAGCCACCCATCTCCGCGCAGACACCCTGATGGGCAGAGGATCCACAAACCCGCTCCAGCTCATCCGCGCCGCATACCTTCGTCTTGACCCCCGTCAACCAGGGCTCATGCGCGACGCTCGCGGTCGCCCACACTCCGAGCGACGCTACGAGCTCGACGGCCGCGCAGCGCCTCGCGCACGGGGTTGCGCCCGTAGACGATCACGAGCGCGTGAGCGGCAGCAGCTCGGGGCCCGAGGAGCCGTCCCGCACCTCCCAGCCAGACTCGCGCGATCTCCTCGCGGAGCTTGTCGGCCGTTGCGAAATCGCGCTCGGCCCTCGCCTGCTCACGCCGCTGAGCGAGATCGCGCACCTCAGCGGGAGCCTCGGCTACCGGCGCGAGCAACCCGTCGAGACCGAGCACCCCCAGCATCTCGCCAAGGTCTGCGTCACCTTCCACACCAAGGTGGCCTGCACCCCGAATCCACTCGTACAGCTGGGCCAGGGCCCCGGGCGTATTGAAGTCGTTGGCCAGCGAATGGAAGAAGCCGTCGCGAAACGAGCGCAGGTGTTCCTCATCTCCAGGACCGCGATAGACAGTTGCGCCGGAGCCGAGCCGCCGACCCGCCTCCCGGATTCGACCGACATTCGTGCGAGCTTGCTCCAGCTCCGTCTCTCCGAAGGCCAGCGGCTGGCGGTAGTGACCGGAGATCAGGTACATCACGACCGCGTCGCGGCCATAGCGCTCGAGCACCTCGTGCAGCAACGCGATGTTGCCAACCGACTTGGCCATCTTCTCGCCGGTGAGCTGGATCATCCCGTTGTGCATCCAGATCTGCGCGAGCTCCTGGCCGCGCGCGGAGCGCGTCTGTGCGGCCTCGTTCTCGTGGTGAGGGAACAGCAGGTCCGAGCCGCCACCGTGAATGTCAAAGCCCACGCCGAGCGCCTCCTCGGCCATCGCCGAGCACTCGATGTGCCAGCCGGGGCGGCCGTCGCCCCACGGCGAGGACCACCAAGCGTCCTCGTCGGGCTTGCGCGCCTTCCACAGGGCAAAGTCGAGCGGATCCTCCTTGCGCTCGGCAGCCCTCCACGCCTTCGCCCTGGTCGAGCTCCTCGACGCGACGGTGCGAGAGCGAGCCGTAGCCGGTGTCGGAGCGAACCCTGAAGAACACGTCGCCGCCGCTCTCGTACGCGTGGCCGGAGTCGATCAGATCGCGGATGTAGGAGACGATCGCGTCCATCGTCTGCGACGCGAGCGGCTCGCGATCGGGGCGTCCGAGGCCCAGCGCGTCTGTGTCGGCGATGTAGTTGGCGGTCATCTCCACCGCCAACTCGGTGCTGGGACGGCCCTGCGCCCGCGCGGCATCGTAGATCTTGTCGTTGACGTCGGTGACGTTCGCGACGAAGGTCACCTCGTAGCCCTCGTGCTCAGAAACCGCTTGAGCACGCTGAATACGACGAACGGACGCGCATTGCCGATGTGAATGCGCGAGTAAACGGTCGGCCCGCACGCGTAGATCCCCACCCGGCCTGGGTCGCGCGGACGCAACAGCACCCGCTCCCCGCTGCGCGTGTCGTGTAGCTGGATCTCTCGCATAGCCGAGCAACAGTAGCGCCACCGAACCTCAGGTCACCGCTCCGGGCAAGGCGCTGGGCTCGTAAGCCGCCACGGCTTGTGAAGTGTGACACCCATCTAGCTGTAGATGATTCAGGCGCCTATATGGTAGATTGATGGCGTGAGCACAACAATCAGGGTGAGCGAACCGACCCGTGATCGCTTCGCCAGATTGGCAAAGACCACAGGTCGTCCCATGAGCCAGCTGGTGGAGGAGGCCGTTGACGCACTGGAGCGTCGTGTGTTCTTCGATCGACTATCCGATTGCTACGAGGTCCTACACGCCGACCCGGACGCGTGGAGCGAGATCGAGGCCGAGCGCGCCGCTGAGGGCGGCGCGCTGCGCGACCGCTCGTCGTGAACCCACGCCGAGCGGAGATTTGGCTGGTCGATTTCGGCGATCCCGTGGGACGCGAGCAGTCGGGCAGGCGACCCGCCGTAGTCGTATCCGCCGATCCCCTGAACGACAGTCGCGCGGGCGTCGTGGTCGTCGTCCCAACCACCACGACTCCTCGGGGCCTGCCGTCTCACGTAGAGATCGATCCACGCGACTCAGGGCTCGACGAGACGAGCCACGCGAAGTGCGAGGACGTCAAGTCCATCTCCGGGCAGCGTCTGATCGGACGGCTCGGAGAGGCGAGCGACGAGGTCATGTTCCAGATTGCCCGCTCCCTGCGCTTCCTGCTCGACCTCTGATCTTCAGTCGGCGAAATCCAGGCTCACGACCGCCAGCGCCGCGACGCCCTCGCCGCGGCCGACGAACCCGATCCCCTCGCCCGTGCTGGCCTTCACGTTGACGCGTCCGGGCGCAAGCCCGAGCGCCCGGCGAGACGCTCGCGGATCGCCTCGCGGTAGGGACCAAGCTTGGGGCGCTCCATCACGACGGTGCTGTCCACGTTGACCAGCTCCAAGCCCCTGCGCGGAACACGAGCGGCATGACACCGTCTCAGCAGCTCGATCGAGTCGGCGTCGCGATAGCGCTCGTCGCTGTCGGGAAAGTGCTCGCCGATATCTCCGAGGCCGGCCGCGCCGAGCAACGCGTCGATCACCGCGTGGGTGAGCACGTCGGCGTCGGAGTGACCATCGAGGCCCAGCTCGCTGGGGATCTCCACGCCACCGAGGATCAGCTGGCGACCCGCGATCAGACGATGGGAGTCGTAGCCGATGCCGCTGAGGGTCAGTGGGCCATCGTACGGCCTCGCGCGGTGGGCTGTGCCTGATCCCGACCAAGCCGTCCGCTGCGCCACATTGCGCGTCCCGATGAGGGGTCTGTCCCCGCCAGCGCCATCGGAACATACCCGCAAGCGCGATCGGCTCCAGGCGACGCTCGCGGCGCTCGAAACACGCACAGCTCGCTAACGCCGACGCTCTCCAGCAGCTCCAGCGCGCGGTCGTAGTCGGCGCCGACATCCTCGGGCCGGTGCGCGTCGCTCGACAGCGCCACGGGCGCGCCGGCTTCCACGCACATCTGAAGCAGCGCGGGTGCCGGGTAGATCTCCTGGGCGCGCTTGCGCAAGCCGGCGGTGGAGACCTCGATCGCCACGCCCGACTCGGCGATTCCCTCGATCGCAAGCTCGTAATAGCGGCGCAGATCGCCTTCGGGCAGGGGACGGTCACGACCCCACACCTTGACCAGATCGGGGTGGGCGAGGATGTCGAACAGGCCGCTGCGAGCCGCCTCGCCGAGCGCGCAGGAAATACGCACGCCAGATCTCCTCGGCGGAGCGCCCGGAGCCCCACACGCTGTAGTCGTCCATGTCGAGGGCGTGGTCGCGCAGAAAGTGCACGGAGCCGACGACATAGTCGAAGTCGCGCGCCTCCAGCAGATTGGCGATGCGGTCCTCGCCCCCGGGAATGAAGTCGGCCTCGATCCCCAAGCGCAGGTCGGTGTCCTCGCGCACGAAGCGGCAGTACTCGTCGATGTCGTCGTGCGCGAATTCGCGCCACAGCGGATGCTGCCAGACATCGAGCGCCTGCTCGAAGCGGTAGATGTGCTCGGACACACCCAGCTCGGAGATATCGCGCTCACTCGCCGTATCGCGATAGCGCTGAACGTTGGTCTGCGTGAAGTACTCGGCTGGCGTCGCGCCAAGCTCGTCGGGGCGTAGGTGTAGGTGGTAGTCGGTGAGCATTTTTCGTCGGTCGGGATCCTAATCGTGGGCCACGCCAGAGTAGCTATCGCGAGGCGAAGTTCGGGGTCGGCCCGCGAGCACGGGCCGATGAGCGAGAAGCAGCGGTCGTCGGCGACCTCACGCCGAGCCAGCAGCAGCTCGGCAAGCTCGAGATCGAGCGTAGTCACCTTCAGGTTGTCCTTCGGCGCGGGCACCACCACGACCTGCCCGCCGGCGCGCTCCACCAGCCACGCGTCGTCGGTGGCCTGCGCGAGCATGTCCTCAGGGACATCCAGAGCTCGCTCCAACGCGCCGCGGCGAAACACCTGCGGCGTCTGCACCGCCCACAGGCCGGCGCGATCGAGCGTCCGCGTCACCACGCCCTCGCCGTCGGCCTGCTTGATCGTGTCGGTGACCGGGGTGGCGGCAATCGCCGCATCGACGCCCTCGCCTTCGGCGGCCGCGAGCGTCGCCTCGATCAGCTCGAGCGGTAAGCAGCGGACGCGCGGCGTCGTGCACGAGCACCAGATCCGAGTCCGGCCCGTCTCCGACGGCTGCCAGCGCGAGGCGCACCGACTCGGAGCGTACCGCGCCGCCTTTGACGCCGAACGGTCCGCGAGCCGGAGGCCTCGACGTCGCGGGTTGTGCCTCCGCTCTCATAAGCGGGCGGCATCGCGACCACGATCCGCTCGATCGCCGGCACGGTCGCGGAGCACGTCCACGCTCCACTGCACAGTGGTCGCCCTGCGAGCTCGACGAGCGCCTTGGGACGTCCAGCTCCAAGACGCTCGCCGAGTCCGGCGGCAACGATCAGCGCGACGGCCAAGCGGCGTTACTTGCCGGCTACGGCCAGCTGGCTCGACGCGGAGTTCGCGAGCAGCTCGTCCAGGTAGGACTCAGCCTCGTCCTCGTCCTTGTCGAGCGCGTACATCAGCTCGGAGGCGAGGATCTTCTTGGCGCGCGTGTACATCTGCTTCTCGCCTGTGGACAGACCCTTTTCGCTCTCACGCAGCGAGAGGTTACGGACAACCTCGGCGAGCTCGTAGATGTCGCCGGTCTTGATCTTGTCGCGGTTGTGCTTGAAGCGCCGGTTCCAGTTCTTCGGCATCTCGGACACCTCGGCGGTGAGGACATCCAGAACCTTCTTGACCGTTTCCTCGTCGATCACGCGGCGTAGGCCCGCCAGGGCCGCGTTCTCGGTGGGGACCTTGACGGTCATGTCGTTGTGGAGGATCTTGATCGTCAGATACTCGCGTGTGGTGCCGAGTACCTCCATGTCCTCCTTGCTCAGAACCTTGCCTGCGCCGTGATGGGGATACACGACGTGGTCGCCGAGCTCGAACTCGATGCACTCGACCTCGCGGGTCGCCTCGAGCTCCTCAATGAACGATGTCTCTTCAACTGTTGATACTGGGATGGTGTCCTCCTTCGTCGCGCCGGCAATGGGGACCGGCCTTTGTGTCGGGGCCGGCCACGGACCGGCTGTGGGTCAAGTCAAGTCTGTAGGTAGCGATCCACGAGATTGATCTCCTGCAGTCGGCGAAGGCCCTCGCGGATGTCCTTCGCCCGTATTTCCCCCACTCCCTCGACCGCCTCGAGCTCGGCGTCGGTCGCCGCCAAGAGCTCGTCCAGTCCGCCAAATTCAGCGACGATCTGCGTGACCACCAGCTTCGGCAGACGCGGGATGCGGCCAAGGATGCGGTGGCCGCGCGGCGAGACCGGATAGTCAAGTGTGTTGAGCTTGCGGTCATAGCCGAGCAGCTCGGCTATGCGCCCGAAGTCGAGCAGATCCTGGTGGGCCAGGCGACCGATCTGGTCGAGCGCCGAGGCGAACGCCTCGTCGCCGTAGTCGGCCAGGTAGTCCTGCACGAGCGCTGCCTTCTCGGCGGTGGTGCCGAGGATCGTCTCCTCCAATTGCATCTCGATCAATCGTCCCTCGCTGCCGAGCTCGACGATGTAGCGCTCGATCTCCACCGCCATGCGCGTGACGAGCTCCGAGCGCTGCAACACCGTGAGCACGTCGTGCAGCGTCACACCCCCCTCGAACTCGAGCGCCGTGAGCCGTGTGGAGACCTGATCGAGGCGCTGGCGATACTTGTCGAGTGTGGCCAGCGCCTGGTTGGCCTTGGAGAGCACGACGGTGATGTCTTCGAGGATGTACTTGGCCCCGTCCACGTAGAGCGAGACCACCTCGCGGCGCTGCGAGATCGCGATCACGAGCGCGTCTGTCTGCTTGGAGACGCGCTCGGCGGTGCGGTGGCGCGTGCCCGTCTCGTGCGAGAGGATCGTCGGATCCGGCATCAGCTGCACGTTGGCCATCGCGATCTTGGTGGCGTTGGTGCTGACGATGATCGCGCCGTCCATCTTGGCCACCTGGTAGAGGAAGGCCGGGGTGTAGTCGATGTCGAGCTTGATGCCGCCCGAGAAGAGGAAGCTGAGCTCCTCCGGATCGCCGATCACGATCAGACCGCCCGTGCGAGCGTGCAGGATGCTCTCGATTCCCTCCCGCAGAGCTGTGCCGGGAGCGACCATCTCGAGGGCCCTGACCAGACCGGGCTCGGGTCGCGCGTCCGTGTCGAATTCTTCGCCGGATCGTGAGGCCACGACTAGACATTCTACGGCATTTAGGCTTTTTTTATCGCGCCCCTAACGTGTTCTAAGGGAACGAATCGGCCCGCTCACACGCGACCGCGAGCAAAAACCTCTCGGCGGACGTCTCACGCAGCCCGTGCAGGACCGACGCGCGACGGCGGGAAGTGCCGCCGCCAGCGCCTCGCGCAACGTCGAGGCCTCGCGTGCCCCGTCGCCACTGCCGGCAGGCGCGTGCACGCCTGAGAGGCCATGTCTGGCGGCCTCGGCCAAGCGTCGCTCGGGGTGACCGACCCAACGCAGCTCGCCGGTCAAGCCCAGCTCGCCGAAGCATGCGCACGGAGAATTGGGTCCTACCTCGGGCTCCGGCGAGGAGGCGGGACCGTGGGCGGCGCGCGCGGCAGACCGCATCGGCCCTCTGAGCGCCACCCCCTTGGCCGCCGAGGCGACGGCCAAAGCGATCGCCAGGTCCACCCCGGGCTCATCGACGCGCACACCGCCGACGACGTTGACGAACACGTCGTGGCCAGCGACGCCGACGCCCCCGTGGCGACCGAGGATCGCCAACACCAGCGCAAGCCGGTTGCGGTCTAGGCCCGACACCACGCGCCGCGGCTGCTCGAGCTCAGAAGGAGCTACCAGCGCTTGTACCTCGACAAGCAGAGGCCGCGAGCCCTCCATCGCCGCCAGCACGACGCTGCCGGGAGCGCGCGTGGCCTCGGCGACGAAGCGCGCGGAGGCATCGAGCACCTCCACGAGCCCACCCTGGCGCATCTCGAACAGACCGGCCTCGTTAGTCGAGCCAAAGCGGTTCTTCAGCGCGCGTAGCTCGCGATAGGGGCGCTCGCGCTCGCCCTCGAACTGCAGCACGCAATCGACCAGGTGCTCCAGCACGCGTGGCCCGGCGAGCGCGCCGTCCTTGGTGACATGCCCGACGAGCACCACGGCGATAGAGCGCGCCTTGGCCAGGTCCATGATGCGCGCGGCCACCTCGCGCACCTGCCCGACCGAGCCTGGCGCGCCGGAGAGCTCGGCGCAGCGCAGCGTTTGCACCGAATCGATCACACAAACACTTGGAGCGTGGGCGGAGATCGTGTCGAGCACCGCGTCGAGGTCGGTCTCGGCGAGCACCGGCACCTCCAGCGCACTGGGCTGCAACCGCTCGGCGCGCAGACGCACCTGCTCGGCGGACTCCTCGCCGCTCACATACAGCGTCTTGTGTCCGGCCCCGGCGATGTTGCCCAGCGCCATGTTGGTGAGCGTCGACTTGCCGATCCCCGGCGAGCCGCCAAGCAGCACCAGCGAGCCTGGCACGAGCCCGCCGCCGAGCACGCGGTCGAGCTCGCCGATGCCCGTCTGCAGGCGCTCCAGCCGAGCGGCCGCCACCTGCGAGAGCGCTACCAGCGGTGCGCCAACGCCCCCCGCGCGCGCGGGGGGCACGCCGCTTCGACGATGATCCCCACCACCCCCCGCCGAGCGCTCCTCAACCAGCGTGTTCCATGCGCCGCATCCTGGGCACTGTCCATGCCACTGGGCAGAGGAGAGCCCGCACTGCGAGCAGATATGGACGGTTTGAGCTCGGGCCATCACCCAGGTTACGCACCGCTCCCGACGGTTCTCTGCGCGGGAGCATCGACTTGGAACGTCCAGAACACGTGCCGTCTGCGATCCACCAAATTCGCAATGCCCCCCGCGCGCGCAGGGGGCATGCCGATTTTGAAGACCATCCCGACAACCAGGAGCCCGAGGTCAAGGCGCGACCGACCACTTCGCTGCGGCGCTCGTAGAGCACCACATCGCGCCAGCGGCCGTCGGGCATCTGACCCATCCGCTCGTGCGTGCCCACCAGGCGAAAGCCGCAGCTCTCGTGCAGGCGCGATCGATGCCGCGTTCTCCGGGAAGATCCCTGCCTGCAAGCGTCCAGAAGCCGGCGCGCTCGGACGCGTCTGACCAGCTCTTCGAGCAGCAGCGCCCGACCGACCCCGCGACGCGCATGGGCAGGATCGACATAGATGCTGACCGCCGCCGACGCCGCGATACACCGGGCGCGCTCGAAACGGGCGTGAGCGCCGCCCAACCGATCACGTCACCCGCGCGTCGCGTGCGACCAAGCGCGGCTCCGGGACAGCGCGCCGCGCGACCACTGCTCCCACCTCGGTGACGGCGTGCTCGAATGTGGCGTTGCCAGTGGCGATGCCCGCGCGAATATGCGCGCCACCGCCGGCCAGTCCTCGGCGCTCATCGGCGCGACTGTCACCTGCTGGCTGGTACTCAGCGGAACCTTCTCAGAAGCCTACGGCTCGGCAGGATGCTCGTCGTCTCGTGATGCGTGTCCTCGCCCACCGGCAGCTCCGCGCCAGGCTCGGGCTCGCCGCCACCAGCGCCGACCCCCACAGGGGTCTTTGCCTTCTTGGGCTTGACGATCGTGAGGCGCACCTCGCTGTCGTCGCCCTCTGGGGCTGGGTCCACGACGACTGTGGCACCTGGCATCAGCTGCTCGCGCAGGACGAAGTCGGCCAGCGGATCCTCGATGTAGCGCTGGATCGCGCGACGCAGCGGACGGGCACCCATCGCTGGATCCCAACCCTTGTCTACGAGCAGATCCTTGGCCGGATCGGTCAGCTCCAGCTGCAGCTCGCGTTCGGCCATCGACTCGCGGATGCGCACCAACAGCAGCTCGACGATCTGGCGGATCTCCTCCTTTTGCAGCTTGTGGAAGACGATCACGTCGTCGATGCGGTTGAGGAACTCGGGGCGGAAGACCTTCTTGAGCTCGCCCATGATGCGGTTCTTCATGTCGTCGTAGGTGATCCCGGTCTCATCGTCGGAGACGGCGAAGCCAAGCGGCGTGTTGCGCGCGATCTCAGCCGCTCCGATGTTGGAGGTCATGATCACGATCGCGTGGCGGAAGTCCACCGTGCGACCCTGGGCGTCGGTGAGGCGGCCGTCCTCGAGGATCTGCAGCAGGATGTTGAACACGTCGGGGTGGGCCTTCTCGATCTCGTCCAAGCAGCAGCACGGAGTAGGGCTTGCGGCGCACGGCCTCGGTCAGCTGGCCGCCCTCGTCGTAGCCGATGTAGCCGGGGGCGAGCCGACCAGGCGCGAGACGGCGTGCTTCTCCATGTACTCGGACATGTCGATCCGGATCATCGCTTCGTCGTCGCCGAACAGGAACTCGGCAAGCGTGCGTGCGAGCTCGGTCTTGCCGACGCCCGAGGGGCCGAGGAAGATGAACGAGCCGGTCGGCCTTTTGGGATCCTTCAGGCCAGCGCGCGAGCGGCGGATCGCCTTGGAGATGACCTCGATCGCGGGGTGCTGGCCGATGACGCGCTTGTGCAGTTCCTCCTCCATGCGCATCAGCTTCTGGGTCTCGGCCTCGGTCAGCTTGAAGACGGGGATGCCGGTCCACATCGAGACGATGTCGGCGATCTCCTCCTCGCCGATCGCCGGGCGCTCGACGGACTCGCCGGACTCCCACTCTTCCTCGAGCTCGCGCTTCTTGCCCGCCAGCTTGCGCTCCTGGTCGCGCAGGGCTGCGGCCTTCTCGAATTCCTGGGCCTCGATCGCCGCCTCCTTCTCGCGGCGCGTCGATTCGATCTCCTCTTCGAACTCGCGGTTGGCGGGCGGAGAGGTCATCGACTTGATGCGCATGCGCGAAGCCGCCTCGTCGATCAGGTCGATCGCCTTGTCGGGCAGGAAGCGGTCTGAGATGTAGCGGTAGGCGAGGTCGGCCGCGGCCTGCAAGGCCTCGTCTGTGATCTGCACCTTGTGGTGTTGCTCGTAGCGGTCGCGCAGGCCCTTGAGGATTTCGACGGTCTGCTCGATCGTCGGCTCCTCCACGCGGATCTGCTGGAAGCGGCGCTCCAAAGCCGAGTCGCGCTCCAGGTACTTGCGGTACTCGTCCAGCGTGGTCGCGCCGATCGTCTGCAGCTCGCCGCGAGCCAAGGCCGGCTTGAGGATCGAGGCGGCGTCGATCGCGCCCTCGGCGGCGCCGGCTCCCACCAGGTTGTGGAGCTCGTCGATGAACAGGATGATGTCGCCGCGCTGGGTGATCTCCTTCATCACCTTCTTCAGGCGCTCCTCGAACTCGCCGCGGTACTTCGAGCCGGCGACCAGAGCTGCCAGGTCGAGCGTGTAGATCTGCTTGTTCTTCAAGAGCTCGGGCACGTCGGAGTTGGTGATGCGCTGGGCCAGGCCCTCGACCACGGCGGTCTTGCCCACGCCGGGCTCGCCGATCAGGACCGGGTTGTTCTTGGTGCGCCGCGAGAGGATCTGCATGATCCGCTCGATCTCGGTCTCGCGCCCGACCACCGGGTCGAGCTTGCCCTCGGCGGCGAGCTTGGTCAAGTTGCGTCCGAACTGGTCGAGCAGCTTCGAGGACTTCTTGCCCTCGCCTGGACCCGAGCCCGAGCCGGCGCCGGCGCCTGAGCCCTGACGACGGCCGCCTGGGCCGGAGAGCATGCGGATGACCTCGTTGCGGATCTTCTCGGAGTCGGCGTCGAAGTCGAGCAGGATGCGGGCGGCGACGCCCTCGTTCTCGCGTACCAGGCCGAGCAGGATGTGCTCCGTGCCGATGTAGTTGTGGCCCAGCGACAGCGCCTCGCGCAGGGCGAGCTCCAGCACCTTCTTGGCGCGCGGCGTGAACGGGATCTGCCCGGAGGTGACCTCCTCGCCGGAGCCGACGATGCGGACCACCTGGGCGCGCACACGCTCGACGGTGATGTCGAGGGACTCGAGCACGCGCGCGGCCAAGCCCTCCTCCTCGCGCAGCAAGCCGAGCAGGATGTGCTCCGTGCCGATGTAGTTGTGCTTGAGCGTACGCGCCTCCTCCTGCGCGAGAACGACGACCTGCCGGGCCCGTTCTGTGAATCGCTCGAACATGGGGTACGTCCTTCCTGTGCGGAGCGCAAGCCTCGCGCTTACGGTCCTGTGGCGCCTTTCAGGCAGTCTACCAACCGGGTATCCGGGCTCCCGTTGCCGCCCTCGCGACGTTGTGATATATGCCCTAAAGACCGCGGGAGGAGCGCTAGTTGCGCATCGCCGGGAACAGCACGACCTCGCGGATCGAAGTCCGTCCCGTGAGCAGCATCACGAGCCGGTCGATGCCCACGCCGACGCCGCCCGTCGGGGGCATGCCCTGCTCGAGCGCTTCCAGGAACAGCTCGTCGTGGGGCTGGGTCTCCTCGTCGCCTGCCAGCGCCAGCCGGGCCTGCGCCTCGAAGCGCTCGCGCTGCTCGTCGGGATCGGTCAGCTCGGAGAAGGCGTTGGCGATCTCCATGCCTCCGGCGAACGCCTCCCAGCGCTCGGCGAGACCCTCCTCGGAGCGATGCGCGCGCGCGAGCGGCGACAGCTCGATCGGGTAGTCGAGCACGAACGTGGGCTGGATCAGCTTGGGCTCCACGAACTTCGAGAGCAGGTCGTCGGCCAGCTGAGGCCAGCTGAGCCCGTCGGTAGGCATGCCCAGGTCGCGCTCGGCGATCGCCGTCCGCAAGCGCCGGAGCTCTCGCGCATGCGCTCGCAGGTCGATGCCCGTTGCCTCGCTGCACGGCATCCGTGAAGCGCACCCGCCGCCAGGGCGCCTTGAAGTCCAGCTCGCCCTCGTAGCCGACCGCGGCGGCCGCGCCCGCCACCATCGCCTCCAGGCGTGCGGCCTCGTCGTTGTAGTCGGCGTAGGCCTCATACCACTCGACCACCGTGAACTCGGGGTTGTGCTTGGTGGAGAGGCCCTCGTTGCGGAAGTTCTTGCCGAGCTCGTATACGCGCTCCAGCCCGCCGACGATCAGCCGCTTGAGGTACAGCTCGGTGGCGATGCGCAAGTACAGCTCGCGGTCCAAGGCGTTGTGGTGGGTCGTGAACGGCCGTGCCATGGCACCGCCGTAGAGCGGCTGAAGGACCGGCGTCTCGACCTCCAGGAAGCCCTCTGCCGTCCAAGTACGCACGCACGGCCGAGACGATGCGGGCGCGGTCGGCGAACAGCTTGCGTGCGTCCTCGTTTGCGATCAGATCCAGCTCGCGACGGCGATGGCGCGTCTCGACGTCGATCAAGCCCGCGTGCTTGTCGGGCGGCGGGCGCAACGCCTTGCCGAGGATCTGAAAGCCGTCCACGCGCAGGGTCAGCTCGCCGTGGCGACTGCGCAAAGGCGCCCCATCGACGCCGAGCAGATCGCCGAGGTCGAGCGAGAGCAATTGCTTGAGCGTGTCCGCGCCGAGCACGTCCGCACGCGCGTGCAGCTGGATCTTGCCGCTGCGGTCGACGAGGTCGAGAAAGGCGGCCTTGCCGGCGCCGCGACGCGCGGCGATGCGCCCGGCGACGCGGTGGCGATCCTCGGTCTCCTCGCCGATCTCCAGGTGCTCGTAAGCGGCGCGCACTTCGGCGATCGGCTCGACATCCGGGAAGGCGTAAGGGGCAATCTCAGCCCCCTCCGCACGCAAGCGCTGCGCCTTGGCGCGGCGCTCGGCGATCAGCTCGGGCAGGCCGTGGGCCGCATGCTCTACAGCAACATGCCCCCCGTGCGCGCGCGGGGCATCGCTTTTTTGAGCATCCACATTCGAGTGATCCGGCTGCCCATCCCCACGACCCTTAGCACCAGCTCCGGCTTGCTCCCCAGAGGTCTCTCTCCCGTGCGCGCTCGGGGTATCGGGCTCAGAAGAACCCCCAGCCGGCTCATCATCGCTCTCGCTCACAACGCGAGAGACTATTTGAGTCCGACGTCGATCTTTGTGATCTTGAGCTTGCGGGCCGGTCCACGCGGGACCTGCACGGCGACGACCTCGTTGCGCTTGTGCCCGATCAGGGCGCGCCCGACCGGCGACTCGTTGGAGAGCTTGGCCTCCTGCGGGTTGGCCTCGGCGGAGCCGACGATCGTGTACTTGACCGACTTGCCGGTCTTTTCATCCTTGACGTGCACAACCGAGCCAACGCCGACGACGTCTGTCGAGATCTCAGCGGAGTCGATCACGCTCGCCATGCGCAGCTTCTCCTGCAAGGTGGCGATGCGGCTCTCGAGCATGGCCTGCTCGTTCTTGGCGTCGTCGTACTCGGAGTTCTCGGTGATGTCGCCGAACTCGCGTGCCTCCTTGATCCGCTGAG
The DNA here is from genome assembly GCA_963844095.1 of uncultured Solirubrobacterales bacterium. GTDB lineage: Bacteria > Actinomycetota > Thermoleophilia > Solirubrobacterales > Solirubrobacteraceae > Palsa-744. The sequence goes on along the minus strand of CAWJND010000004.1, from coordinate 164,532 downwards.
CCACCTCGCGGCGCTTGGCGGTCGAGAGCAGCTCGAGCTCCTCTTGGAGCTTCTCCAGCCCTTCGGGAGTGAGGATGACGTCCTTCGGCATATGGGTGGGCGGGAACTAACTCCGCGAGGTTGGCTTTGGGATGAGGAAATCCCTGCAGTTTCAGGCAGGGACCGCCACCGTCGGGTGGGCGGCGAGCGCAGCAGTATAGCGAGCGTCATCCAAGGTGGCGGCTCTTTGCAGGGACTCTCCCAAAGCCTTGGCCTGAGGCCTCTCGAGACCCAGGCGAGCGACGTACCACGGGTAGAACTTGCGCAGGTAGCGGGTGGCTCGCGGCGTGCCGAGGTGCTCGACCGCACGGTCGATCGTCCAGTCGAGCTCGGCCAGGACCTCTGCGCGCGTGGGCGCATCCTCACGACGTCCGAGCAAGCTGCTCGAACAGCCATGGGTTGCCGAGCGAGCCGCGCGCGAGCATCACTGCACTGGCGCCGGTCTGCTCAAAGGCACCGAGCGTGGACTGCGGATCGTGCAGGCCGCCCGTGAGGATCACCGGCGCATCCAGCTCCCGCACGAGGCGGGCGGCCAAGGCGTAGTCGGGAACGCCTTTGTGGTGGACAGCGGCGGAGCGCGGATGGAAGGCGATCGCCGCAACTCCCGCCTCGCGCACGAGGCGATGAGCAAGCTCGAAGCCGCTCGTATCTCCAGGGCGCCGACCGGAGCGCAGCTTGACGGTGACGGGCAGACCGCTGCCCTCGCGTGCGGCACGTGCGACGGCGACCGCGACATCCGGGTCGTCGAGCAGCGCGGCGCCGGCGCCGGTCTTGCAGACCTTCGGTACGGGGCAGCCCATGTTCAGGTCGATCGCGTCGGCGCCGGCTCTGGCGACCTCTCTGGCCGCGACACGCATGACGGCCGGGTCCTGCCCGAACAGCTGGATCGAGATCGGGCCCTCGTACTCCCGCTCGCGCCCGTCGATGCGCAGCATCTCCACGCATGTGCGCTCGTTGCCGTGGAAGATCGCATGCGAGGAGAGCATCTCCGAGACCGCCATACCGGCGCCGTGGCGCTTGGCCTGCAGGCGCACAAACCAGTTGCCGATGCCGGCCAGTGGGGCGAGCATCACGCGGTTGGGGACGCTCAGAGGGCCGAGCTGCCATGGGTCTGTGAGACGGGCATGCGTTGCCATAAGCCCATTATTGTGGGGATCGTCGTTCGTGCCCGCATATTCGCGCGCCGTTGGCTACCGATCGAGCCGACTGTGCGTCTCCCCCCATCAAACTTCGGCGCGCTGGGTTTGGGGCGCTTACGCCGCGTTCATCTCGTGGATCAGGCGCAATCCGGTGAGCGTGAGCAGATCGTCGACCTCGTCGATCTCCTCGGTGAAGGGCACGACCAGGTGCCCGAGACCGCCGGTTGCGACGACCGCGACGCGCGCGCCGAGCTCGTCGTAGATGCGGCGCAGGATCGCGTCGACGGCGCCGGCGTAGCCAAATATGACCCCCGAGCGGATCGCGTCGATCGTGTTCTTGGCGATCACGCTCTTCGGCGGGGCAAGCTCCACCTTCGGCAACCGCGCGCCGCGCTCGGTGAGCGCGTCCAGGGAAATCTCCATGCCGGTCATCAAGGAGCCGCCGACGTACTCGCCGGCGGCGCTGAGGACGTCGAAAGTGGTGGCGGTGCCGAAGTCCACGCACACGGCGGGCCCGCCGAAGCGCGTGCGCAGGGCGACGGCGTTGACGAGCCGGTCGGCCCCGATCTCGCGCGGGTTGTCGTAGCGGATCGCCATGCCCGTCTTCAGGCCCGGGCCGACGACGAGCATCTCGTGGCCGAGGTAGCGCTTGGCCATCGCGGTCCATTCGGGCTCCAGGTGCGGCACCGTCGAGGAGACGATCGAGGCTCGATAGATCCTCGAAGGAGAGGCCGCGCAGCTCCAGCAGGTTGCGCAGCGCAGCGCCCAGCTGGTCGGCGGTGGACTCGCGCACCGTGGCAAAGCGCCAGTGCTCGAGCAGCTCCTCATCCTTCGAAGGTGCCGAAATGCGTTTGGGTGTTGCCGACGTCGACGACAAGCAGCATGGCCGGGATTATGGGCCTAGCGCGCCGCTGCTGCGCCCTGGGGTCCTGGTCGGCGAGCCAGCCAGGACGCACGAGCTGGGCAATAGGGCCTATGCTCCGCCACGTGAAAGTGAAGCTGTATGCGCTGCCCGGATCGCACCCGTGCGCCGCCGTCGAGGTGGCGTTGCGACTGAAGTCGATCGACTACCAGCGCATCGACTTGCTGCCGCTGTCCCAATTGGCGATCGGCCCGTTGCGCTACGGAGGCAACACGGTGCCAGGCGTGCGCATCGACGGCGAGCGCCTGGCGGGCTCGCGCACGATCATGCGCCGCCTCGACGCGCTCGCGCCCGAGCCGCCGTTGTTGCCGCCGCTGTCGGACGCTGTGGCGCGCGCACGTGTGTTGGAGGCCGAGCGCTGGGGCGACGAGGTACTGCAGAGCGTGCCGCGGCGACTTCTCGACGCGGCCTGGCTGCGCGACGCCGCCAGCATGGAGAGCTATGCGGGCGACACAAAGCTGCCGCTGCCACGCCCGATGCTGCGCCCGGCGCTACCGCTGACGGCCAAGCTGATGGCCAAGCTCAACAAGGCCGACGACGAGAAAGCCAAGGCCGACCTTGCCGCGCTTCCCGCGCAGCTGGAGCACATCGACGCCTGGATCGCCGACGGCGTGCTCGGCGGCGAGCAGCCCAACGCTGCCGACCTGCAGATCGGCAGCTCGATTCGCCTGCTGATGACGATCGCGGACGTGCGACCGTTGATTGAAGGCCCACCCGCCCATAAGGCACTGAGCCTGACGCGCTGGTTTGAGCCGCAGGCAGGCGAAATCCCTGCGGGCACACTGCCGGCCCAGTGGCTGCCGGCGCCGACGAGCGCCTGATCACACTCACCTTCTGAGAACGGCCTGACAGTCTGTCTGTCGGGATTTCGATTTCCCGACTTGAGTATCTCGACCTTGCGGACGAGAGAAGCCTATGCGCCCGTTCCACGGAGGGAGACGGTGGATAGGACATCTGACGCTGACGCGACAAGTCGCCCTGTTGAGCCTCGTCCCGATCGTTGCACTGGGGCTGATACTCGCACGCGTCCTGCAAGAGCAGATCGTCGAGCGGTCCCTGGCCGATGCCGACCAGTCGGCGCAACTGATTGCGCGCATCGGGATTCAGCCTCGTCTCACACCGCACGATCTGCGCTACGGGATGAGCGCGGCTGGGGTGCGCGCCCTGGACGAACAGCTACGCGCACGATCCGTCACGCAAGATCTTGCGCGAATCAAGATCTGGAACGCTCATGACAAGGTCATCTACTCCGACGATCACGGCCTGATCGGTCGCACCCTTCCACCCGCGACGATCTCCTCGACGCTCTGGCCGGCAGGCCGCATCCGGCCGCACTGGTCACACCCAGCAAGGACAGTGAGACGGCCAGCGAGGTAGGGCTTGGCGAACTTGTCGAGGTCTACGTGCCGCTTCACTTCGACGGCTCGCCACAGCCGGCTGGTGTCTTTGAGATCTACCTGAGCTATACGCCGATCGCGGCGGCGGTTGCGCGCGACAAGCGCATGATCGCCGCGCTGATCGCCGTAGGCCTTGCCCTACTTTGGGCGATCCTCTATCGGATCGTCGCCCGAGCCTCGCGGCGACTGCGCGAGCACGCCGAGGAAAATGCCCGTCTGGCGCGCTATGACCAACTGACTGGGTTGCCCAACCGCACGCTGTTCATCGAGAGCGTCGAGCATGCCGTCAGTGCCAACAAGCAAGGCACCGGAGCTGTCGCTGTGTTGCTGATCGACCTCGACCGCTTCACCGAGATCAACAACACGCTCGGCAGCGCCAACGGCGACCTCGTGCTCCGCGAGGTCGCCGAGCGCCTGCGCGCCACCCTGGGAGATGGCGTCGTCATCGCGCGACTCGCGGGCGACGGGTTTGCGGTGCTTCTGCGCGGTGCGCAAGGCGTTCCCGACGCGTTGGGCGCCGCGACCGCTATACAGGCGAGCCTCGAGCCCTCGATAGCCCTCGACGAGATCGAAGTCGCCGTCGAGGCAAGTGTCGGCGTCGCGGTGATCGGCGAGCACGCCAAGACACCGGGCGAGTTGCTACAGCGTGCCGACGCGGCGCTCGCGCATGCAAGGTCTCATCGCAGCAGCGTCGAGGTCTACTCGCCCGAGTGCGACCATTTCGACGCCGAGCGACTGAGGCTGCTCAGTCAAGTCCGCGGCGCGCTTGGTCGCGGTGAGCTCGTCCTTCACTACCAACCACAGATCGATCTCCAGACTGGAGAGGTAATAGGGGTCGAGGCACTGGTTCGTTGGCACCACCCCAGCCACGGGCTGCTGGCACCAGCGAAGTTCATCCCGCTGATCGAGCAGACGGCGCTGATCGGTCCGCTCACGCTGCACCTGATCGACCAAGCGCTCGACCAACTGGTTGCCTGGCGCAAGCTCGGAATCACGCTGCAGATGTCGGTCAATCTCTCCGCCCGCAACCTGCTCGATCCGGCGCTCCCACAGCAGATCGCCGAGCTTCTCGATCGGCACAAGGTCGCGCCTGAGAAGCTGGTCGTGGAGGTCACCGAGAGCGCGGCGATGATCGACCCGCAACGCTCAGTGGCCGTGCTTGCGGCATTGCGGGCAACAGGCATCGGCGTCTCCATTGACGATTTCGGCACGGGCAACGCCTCGATCGAGTACTTGGCGATGCTTCCGGCAAGCGAGATCAAGATCGACAGATCGTTCATCACCGGCGATCCTCGAGGAACCCCGCTCTGAGGCCATCGTCCGCTCGATCATCGACCTCGCCCGCAACCTCGGACTGACGGTCGTCGCCGAGGGCATCGAGACCGAAGCCGTCATGAAGCGCTCACCGCCCTCGGCTGCCAAACGGGCCAGGGCTACTTCATCGCCCGACCCGAACCGGCAGATGCGCTGACGGCAACGCTGAGAACAGAGATCGCCTCGCCGCCGGCACCCACCGGACCCTGACGACGCAACGGCAAACCTGATCTCCGTCTAGCGCAGTCGGTTACTCCCTCAGGAAGGGCATCTACGTAGATGACGGCGAAAACACGCTGCGCTTGTTGTAATGAACGTTCGTAGCTTGGAAGGTTGTGGGCGCCCAGGCGTCAATGTAGGCAACGCCTACAACGGAGGAGACTCGATGAACAGTGCACGGCAGAACCAGATAGCGCGCTCGTCCCGGAGACGGCGGTGGCGACCTTCGGGCCTGCTTGTGACAGTGATGGCCGCCACGCTGGTGTTTGCCGGCTCGCTGGCCGCGATGGCGCTTGCAACCGGCAGCGCCACGACAGTCAGCTCGGCATCGAGCTCGACGCTCGGTGAGCAGATCGTCGTCGACGCGCAGGGACGCACGCTCTACGCCCTGAGCCCGGAGACCACGCATCATCTGTTGTGCAAGAGCAGCGAATGCCTGAAGTTTTGGCCGCCGTTGACCGTGCGCTCGAGCAAGACCAAGCTCCTGGCCGGGCCTGGCGTGCACGGCCATCTTGCGATTCTGCGACGCAGCAATGGCGTGTTGCAGGTCACGCTCGGCGGCCTACCGTTGTATCGCTACTCGGGCGACCAGGCCAAGGGCGAGGCAAACGGTCAGAGCATCCATAGCTTCGGCGGTACATGGCATGTGCTGAGCGCGACCGCCAGCACCAGCCCAACGACACCCGCCAAACCGACCACGCCCAGCCCGACGCCTGAATACGGCTACTAGCGACGGACGTCATGGCGGGGCGGGCTACTTGACCGCCCCGCCGAGTTACTTGACTGCCCCGCCAGAAGCGTTGAGCGCGTACCACGAGCCGCCGAACTGCTTGACCCCGACGTAGGAAGTCTTCCCTGGGCCGCTGTCTCCGCTGTAGAGGTAGAGCGGGTGGCCGGCATAGGTGACCTGCCCACCAGAGGTAGAGAGCAGTGAAGCCTTGATCCCGGAACCAGCCGTGGGCCTACCGCTGGCCCTCAGCGACGGCCACACATGCGAGCATCCGCTGATCGCAGCGCAGCTGCTTTTGTTGGCGCGATCCTTCGTGAACTCATATAGCGTCCGCCCCGAGCTACTGACGAGAATGCTGCCAAGGCTTGTGTGGCGTAGTTGCACGGTTGCCGCGCTACTCGAGCGTGCGCTGGGGACGCCCGGCTTCGCGCTCGCAACCTTCGCGGCACTCGCCATGCTGGCTAGGGCAACGGCCAGGAAGACGTATGGTCGCTTCATGGTTCCTCCGAATGTGTCGAGGTGGTGGGACAAATGAATCTCATGTGTCCCTATAGACCCCGACAACGCCGCGAACCTTCCGCCCGACACATGCGTGGCTCGATCCGAAGCGCGCCGCTCGATCCCACTCTTCTGTCCGACATGCGTGCGGCTCGATCGACTCTGACACCAGTCGACACACGGCTCTCATGTGACCGTGGGGTTGCCCTCTCTCCAGCTGGCCAACCCCAACAGTGTGGCACTGGAGACGCCACGGCCTGAGACGACGCACAGGTGGTCGTCGCGCAGCCACGTGACCACGGCAACGCCATGCTCGTCGAACAACCGGTAGGACACGCCGCCACGCCAAGTGAGGACGCCACCCGTCTTGGGTATCGGAGCCCCGGCAAAGATCGCATAGCCAACGCGCTGACCGCCACTGTTGGCGTAGAAGACCGTTGTGACGGCACGCCCGCCGATCCGATCGGCGCGTGCTCCGATGCTGTGCCAACCGAAGCGCTCACCCCAATACGGGAACGGCACGCCGCCGACGGCGGCGTCGAGCTGGGCGTGGCGAGTGAGGCTCTCGCGCGGCGCCGGAAGCGTCGCCGCGCGCAAGGTCGGCGCAACCGTCTGGTCTACGGTCAGCGGCGCAGCGCCACTGCCGCCGCCGCTAAACGCGATCGCAAGGACGATGACCGCCACGACGGCAATCGCTCCCACGCCAGTGAGAACCGGAAAAGAGAGCCGCTGCCCGAGATGCCTGCGCGCGTGACGCGAATCCCGATGATCCGCCACGAGCGAGTCGATCCGCCGGTGCAGCGATTGCGGTGCGGGCGCGTCGAATGAGCGCACCAGCTCGGCGATGCGCTGTTGGTCGTCTTCGATGTTGGAGGGCATGTCGGTCATGGCGTTCCTCTACTGGACAAGACTCCGGCCGGCCGCGTCTCATTCCCGCGGACCGCCTGGTTTGGTGGACGCTGGGTTGCGGGAGAGCCCTCGAGATCGGGAGAGCCTCGCTTTGAAGATCGCGCCGCGGACGAATCTGATTGAGGGCCCGCCACCCCCGCCACCCCCGCCCCCGCCGCACTCCGCCCCCGCTGCCCCGTCCTCCGTGGGGGTAAGCCGCTCAGCCACCTGCTTGCGTGCCCGGAACAGCCTGGTTGTGATCGTTGCCTCGCGCACACGCAATGCTCGTGCAGCTTCCTTGTAAGAGAGACCGAGCACGTCCACGGCCACCAACACAAGGCGACGATCCTCCGGAAGTCCCGCAATCGTGGCATATACCTCTTGCATCTCAAGCGCTTGCTCGGGCTCGCCCAGCTGCCGAGGATCGGCGGGGTTGACGTCCTCGAGCGTGGCCACGGTCACCGGTCGTCTGCTCGCGGTACGGCGGTTCGTGAAGAACGTGTTGCGCAGTACGCGCATCAAGTAGTACAGATCGTCGTCGCCGGTGAGAACTCGGGGCCTGGCCAGCACCCGCGCAAACGTCTCCTGCACCAAATCCTCGGCATCCTCGCGCGAGCCGCACAGCGCCCACGCGGCGCGATAGAGCCGGTCCACGTGTTGCGTCAGCGACTGTGGGTCCAGGGTGCGCATTGGCGGTGGCGGAGAGAGCGGCCCTCGCGGCACCGAAGATGCTCTCCCCGTCCAGCGACTGTAGCGCCAACGCCGATCGCGCTCGCATCTCACCCGCCTCCCGGAGGCTCGGCGAGCGGCGAAAGGCCGGAAGGAAAGCGCCTGCCCGGAGTCTTTGTCGGTACAGCAGGACCCACACGCGCCCGCACGGCGCCGAATCCTCACAGGAGTGAATACATGCGCCATCTTCTGAAGCTGTCCCTTCCAGCAATCGCCGCATCGCTCCTGATCGCCGCCTGCGGCAGCAGCTCATCCAGCAACACGACCAGCTCGGCCGCCTAGCACCCAGGCCGCCGCGCAGACAAGCAGCAGCCCGTCAAGCGCCGTCCTCGTGAAGAGCTGCCTCCAGCTCGCTCGGCACGATCCTGGTCGACAGTCAGGGGATGACGCTGTATCACCTCAGCGGCGAGCAGAACGGCAAGTTCATCTGCACCAGCACGGCCTGCGTGGGCGTGTGGCATCCTCTCATCGCTTCGTCCAGCGGCGCTCCCAGCGGTGAAGTCGGCTCGCTCGGGACCGTGAAGCGCCCCGAAGGGACCATGCAGGTCACCTATAAGGGCGAGCCGCTGTACACGTTTACAGGGGACCAGCAGTCCGGTGAAACCAAGGGTCAGGGGATCAAAGACGTAGGCACCTGGAGCGTCGTCACGACCAGCTCCAAAAGCACCCCCGCGACGAGCACAAGCAGCACCTCGGCGACACCCGCGCCGAGCACGGGCGGCTCCTCAGAAGAATCCTCCAACGGTGGCGGCGGCTACGGCTACTGAGCCCTCGTGGCTGGATCGGCGGCACAGTCGCCCGCGCCGCCGATGCGCCCTGCCGGCCGACCTGCAACAAGCTGGCCGCGGCGAGATCGCGCCATCTCCCAAGGGTAGCTAGACGTAACGCGCAGTTGATGTGATCCCTCGTGATCACGCTCACACCACTACACGGGCCGGCGATGACGATCACCCGCGGCATCGTCGTACACGCCTGAACCTCACGTTCAGTGAGAGCGTGCGGCGACGCGGAAGGTTTTAGGGCATGGTGGGGTCTGAGGGGTTGACGCATCAGTCATGCTCGCGAACGTTCAGCTGTCCGATCTGGCTTTCAAGACAGTCGGCCGCTACATACCCACCACGGAGGTCTCATGCTCACAAAATCATCTGACGGGCGCGCAAGCGCAGGGCCACGCCGATGGGTAGCGCTGGGCGTCGTCCTGGTCGCGCTGGGAGTAGCCGGTTGTGGCAGCTCTAGCTCCTCGAGCCCCACAACCTCGTCATCGTCGGCCGCGCCCGCGGAAACAAAGGCGCCCGCGGAAGAAGACGAAAACTGAATCATCGAGTTCCGGTATCCCGCAGGGGCCAAACGCGGGAGACAAAGATGGCGATAACAATGGCGGACCCAGCGACGGGGACGGCAACCTCTAGGAGGCCTCCGTGGTAGAAGGCGTGGGAGACGAGAGGTCTCCCACGCGTAGCGCAGCCGCCAGCGGACCATAGAGTTCAGGGTCATGTCGAGCACATCCGTCATCGCTGCAAGACGTATCGAGGAGCCTGTGTCGGCGCGCCCGGCGGGCCGGTTGCTCGGTCCCACGCCGCGCGGGTTGCTGCTCGTCTGCGTTCTCGTCGTGATCGTTGTCGTCCTGCCTGTCGCGGTCACGATCGTGCAGGGGCTTCAGGGCGGTGTCTCCGCGGCGGTCAAAGCGATCGACGCGTCTTCCGCGCGGACACTGCTTCTGCACTCGGTCCTCGTCGCGCTCGTCGCTGCCCCGCTCGCCGGCCTGATCGGCGTCACGGGCGCCTGGTTCATCGAGCGCACGTACCTACCTGGCCGGAAGGTGTGGACACTGCTGGCGGTGGCGCCGCTGACGATCCCGCTGTTCGTGACGAGCTACGCGTGGGCGAGCATCGGAAACCTGCTGCAGGGGTTCCTTGGCGCGGCCGGCATCATCGCCTTCTCCTATTCCCCGATCGTCTTCCTGCTCGTCGCCGTCGCTTTGCGCGGGATGGACCCGGCACTCGAGGAGACGGCCCGCTCACTCGGCCTGAACGCCCGCCAGACGTTCTTTCGCGTGATCCTTCCCCAGCTCCGTCCGGCGCTGCTCGGCGGCATGCTGCTGGTGGTGCTGGACACCCTCGTCGAGTTCGACGCGTTCGTCGCCTTGAAGTATCAGACCTTCACCGTGCACATCTACGCCCAATATGAGCTCAGCTTCAGCGCCTCGGGCGCGGCGGCGCTGTCTTTCTTCTCGATCCTGCTGTGCGTCGTGCTGCTGTTTGCCGAGTCGCGGTTGCGAGGGGGTGCGAACTACACCCGCGTGAGCCAGGGTGTCCGGCGGCCCCTTACGCGCTACCGCCTTGGCCGCGCCATGCCGTTCGTGCTGGCCTGGTTCTTGATCGGGGCGAGCATCGGCGTGGGCGTTCCGGTGGGCACGCTCGTCTACTGGTTCACTCAGAGCAGCCAGGCCGGCTTGGCGGGCGCCTCGGCGAACATCCACTACCTGTGGCCGGCCACGCTGACGTCGATCGGTCTCGGTGTGAGCGCCGCGCTGCTCGCGCTCGCCTTTGCGCTCCCGGTTGCCTTTCTCGTCGTCCGCCACAAGGGGGGAGTCTCGACGTTCTTGGAGCGGGCGACCTACCTGTCCTTCGCGCTGCCCGATCTCGTCGCCGCGATCGCACTGGCCTACGCGGCGAGCCATTACGCGCCGCGCCTGTATGGAAGCATCGTGCTGCTCGTGCTCGCCGAGGCGATGCTGTTCGTGCCATTCGCGATTGTTGCGATGCGTGCCACCCTCGGTCAGATCGAGCCCGCCCTTGAGGACTCCGCGCGGTCGCTGGGCGTCGGGCCGCTGCGCGCGTTCGCGCGGGTCACGATGCCGCTCGCCCGCCCAGGGATGGCGGCGGCCGGGGTCCTCGTGTTCGCGTTTGTGCTTGGCGACCTGGGCACCGCTCAGGTGTTGCTGCCCCCGAACCTCTACACGCTAGGCACCGAGTTTCAGGCGAACGCCTCCACGGTCGCGTTCGCCGCGGCCGCGCCGTTTGCCGCCGTGCTCCTCGCGCTCTCGATGCTGGCCGCCTACGTGCTCATGGGCCGCTTCGGCAGGGTTCGCGCCCTCGGGGACGGCTGAGCATGGCTGAGCTTCGCTGTATGGGCCTGGCCAAGTCCTATCGCGGGCGTGTCGTGCTGCGCGACGTCGATCTGGAGGTTCCCACAGGGACGTTGACGGCGATCCTCGGCGCGTCCGGAAGCGGCAAGACCACGCTGCTGCGCGCGATCATCGGTTTCATCGAGCTCGATGCGGGGACGGTCACCATCGGCGGCGAGACCGTGGCCGACGCAGGGCGGGTGCACCTGGCCTCCGACAAGCGTGCGATCGGCTACGTCGCCCAGGAAGGCGCACTGTTCCCTCACCTCACCGCGGGGGAGAACGTCGGCTTCGGCCTTGCCCGCTCGCAGCGCAAGCAGGGAGCCCGCATCTTCGAGGCACTCGAGCTCGTCGGACTCGATGAGAGCTACGCCCCGCGCCCAGCGCATGAGCTCTCCGGCGGCGAGCAACGGCGCGTTGCGCTCGCCCGGGCGCTCGCTCCACATCCCCGGATCGTGCTGCTCGACGAGCCCTTCTCCGGCCTCGATGCCGCGCTGCGCGTCGAAACGCGCGAAGCTGTTCTCCACGCTCTGCGTGAGCAGGGTACGACCGCGCTACTGGTCACGCACGACCAAGCCGAGGCATTGTCGATGGGCCGTGAAGTCGCTCTGCTGCGAGACGGGCGACTCGCCCAACGCGCCACGCCTACAGCCCTCTATCGGACCCCCGTCGATCGTGATGTCGCTCAATTCGTCGGCGAAGCGATCATCTCTGAAGGTCACGCAACCTCAAGGTAGGTTCAGTGCGGACTGGGGCAGCTCACCGTCGCCAACCCTGGGCTGCAGGGCCCGGTCGAGGTCCTGATTCGCCCCGAGCAGATCCACCTGACGCCACCAAACGGCACAAACGGGGCGATCTCGGCAGGCATCACGGCCAAGGTGATCGATCACGCCTATTACGGACCCGACACGGTGCTCTCACTATCGCTGCTGGACAGCCCGCAGACGATTCTCAAGGCGAGAACGTTCGACCAGGAGATCCCCAAGGTGGGTGAACTTGTCGAGCTCGGTGTCGTCGGCCCGGTCGTCGTCTTCCCTCCCCAGCCCAAAGCGAGATGAACACCATGAATCATCGTGGACATGCGCTGGGTGCCCTTGTTGTTCTGGCGTTCCTTCTGGCTGTAGCCGGATGCGGAGGCTCTGCAGACAGCCGCTCGATCCTCCTCTACAACGGCCAGCACCCGCAGGTGACCACCGAACTGGTGGCGGCATTCGAAAAGCAGACTCACATCAAAGTCGAAGTGCGCACCGACGACGGCATCGTCCTCGCCGACCAGCTATTGCAGGAGGGCAGCTCATCTCCCGCCGATGTGTACCTCACCGAGAACAGCCCAGAGCTCGAGGATCTCGAAGAGCACGGGCTGCTGGCCAAACTCGACCCCACGACACTCGCGCAAGTCCCCTCTCGTTACGAGTCAGCGAGCGGTGAGTGGGCGGGTATGGCGCTGCGCATCAGTGCACTGGCCTACGACCCCTCGCTCATTCCAGCATCTCGTCTGCCCAAGTCACTGCTGGAACTGGCCGAACCCGGGTGGAAGGGCAAGGTCGCACTCGCGCCCACCGACTCAGACTTCGTACCGCTGGTCGGCGCGGTCATCGCCACCTATGGCAAGCAGGCGGCCGTCAACTGGCTGTCCGGACTGAAGCGCAACGGCTCGCTCTACCAGTCCGATGAGTCTGTGGTCGCTGCGGTCAACAAAGGCGATGTGGCGGTCGGCATCATCAACCACTACTACTGGTACCGCCTGCGACTCGAGGTCGGAGCGAGCAGGATGCACAGCATTCTGTATTTCTTCCCGAACCACAATGTCGGGTCGCTGGAGAACATCTCCGGAGCGGCGGTGCTGAAGACGAGCAAACACCCCCAAGAGGCTCAGGAGTTCGTGAAGTTCCTGCTCAGCCCGACCGCGCAGGAGATCCTCGCCCACGGCTATGATTTTGAATATCCGCTCAGGCCCGGGATCAAGCCGAACCCACAGATCACACCGCTCTCGAAGATCGCGCCAGCGGAACTCAGCCCGACGGTGCTCGGCAACGACCAGCAAGCTTCCCAACTGATCCAGGAATCCGGGCTTGCCTAGTCCAACGCGTGCCTCGGCGTCCTTGGCGCCACTTGAGCGTCCGGCGTTCTACGCCCTGCGCCCGGGAGGCTGGCGGGACCTCGTGACGCTCCTGCACCTTCCCTATACGGCCTGGAATCTGGCCAACGTGGCGATTGGGGCGGCGCTTGCTCCGCATCTCTACGCGGGACGGCTGACGGCGGCTCTTCTGGCGTTCTTTTTGGCAGTGGGCATTTGCGCGCATGTGCTCGATGAGCTGCACGGCAGGCCGCTGGGAACGCACCTTTCCGACCGCACGCTCGTCGTGCTGGCGGCGGTCTCGGTGACGGGGTCAGCGGCCATCGGGATCGTGGGGGCCGTGACGATCTCGCTCACCCTGATCCCGTTCGTGCTCGCGGGCGTGTTCATCGTGCTCGCCTACAACCTGGAGTTGTTCGGCGGGCGCTTTCACACCACCTTCTGGCTCGCGATCTCGTGGGGCGCCTTCCCGGTCCTGACGGCGTACTGGGTCAACGCGCTTGAACTCCGTCCCTCGGCTTTGCTGGCGGCGGCTGGGTGCGCCATGCTCCTCGTCGCTCAGCGGAGTCTCAGTACGCCGGTGCGCGAGCTGCGCCGGCGCACCATCTCGCTCACCGGCGAGCAGCGCCTCGCGGACGGCTCCACCGTGACGCTCGACGCCGCGCGCCTGGCGGCACCGATGGAGCGCGCCCTTCAATCGTGCGCGGTGGCGATGGTGCTGCTCGCCACCGGGCTGGTAGTCGCACGACTCTGAGGAGCAGCAGGTGTACGGCACCGGAGGAATTTCCGTGGCGACTCGCAGACGCTCCTCGGGGGTGATCCTCGACGCTAGATATTTCCGTCGCCGTCGCTCGGGCCGCCGTTGTTATCGCCGTCGCCGTCTCCCGCGTTCGGTCCTTGCGGTATGCCGCCGCTCGATTCCGGCGAGCTCGCTTTTGGTGGTGCAGGCGCCGTGGTTTTGGTCGGTGGCGGGGTCGTGGGTGCCGGTGCCGGCGTGGACACTGTCGGTTGGGCTGGAACCGGTGCCGGGATGGCCGCGGGTGCAGGAGCGCTGACGGTGAAGGTGGTGCTGGCGCGAACCGTGCTAACGGCGGCTGAGAGCACCTCCAGGCGATGGCGCCCCGGCGCGAGGTCGTGGAACGTGAGCCGAGCAGAACCGGACCGCGCGAGGCGGCGATCGAGCACGTACCGGAACCGCTGCGCGCCGTTCGTCGCGCCGCTGAGCGCGACGCGCACCGTGAGCGTAGAGGCGGTGTGTGCGCCCGCCCGCGGCGAGAGGATCGACAGATGCGGCGTCGGAGCGCTGGCCGGTCTCGCGGCGGTGGTCGCCGGGACTGCCACGGGCGCCCGCGTCGTGGCCGTCATGGCCGAGCTGCCGCCGCCGCAACCGCTCGCGACGAGGACCAACGCCAAGCTCACGCAGACCGGCCCAGCCCTGAATTTACTAGTCACAATGCGCCTCCCACTAGTCGCGGCAATCTTGGCAATGGCAGCTTCATCTACTTGCTCATGACCCCTCTCTCCGTCGATCCTTCCTCAAATGGGCGCCGGAAGGTTGTGGAGCTGTCGGCGTCTTAGTTGATAAGGATCACCACCGGAGGGAGCAGCATGTTCGCCAAAAAGTCACAGCACACAAGCCAGCCACGTCGATATGGGCGGCCTTTGAGCTGGGCGCTGGGCGTGCTGACCCTGGCAGTGATCGCGATGTTCGCGGCGATGGCACTCGCTTCGAGCTCTGCGGCGCCGGCGGTCGGATCGGCCACGAACGCAAAGTTCGCAGAAAAGATCGTGGTGGACGCACACGGCCGGACGCTGTACGCGCTGAGTCCCGAGACGACGCATCATCTCCTGTGCAAGAGCAGCGAATGCTTGAAGTTCTGGCCGCCGCTTACGGTGCATTCGCGTAGGTCCAAGCTCATGGCGGGGTCCGGTGTGCATGGCCATCTCGGGATCTTGCGACGCAGCAACGGGGTGCTTCAGGTCACACTCGGCGGCCTGCCCCTCTATCGCTTCTCGGGCGACAGCGCCAAGGGCGCCGCGAACGGCGAGAACATCCACAGCTTCGGCGGCACGTGGCACGTGGTCTCGGCTGCAACCGACGCGCCTCTGGAGCCGGTGATGGCTGAAACCACTCCTAACTCCCCCTCGACTCCCACTACCTCAACTCCCGCGAGCACACCTGCGCCTACGACGACCACTCCCACCACGCCCACAACGACGACTCCAACGACGACCACTCCGACTAATACAACGACTGCGCCCGAAAAATACGGCTACTAGCGAAGCCATCCCGCAGATTCGCGGCGCAGCGCGCGTGGGTGTGACAAGCCGCCCGCGCGCGCTGGCCTTCAGTTGCTTGTGCGCGGTGGCGCTCGGCGGGTGCGCAAGCCAAACCCCGTCGGCGCCCAGCACGCAACGTGCTGGGCGGGCAGCGATCGAGCGCTATATGGGCGAGGTCGAGCCGATCAGGCTCGCGGTCAACAACCTGCTGGATGGAGCCGATCCGATCCTGTCGGCCTACCACGACAGCCGCATCTCCCCTGGGCAGGCATCGCTGCGGATGGGCGCCCTGGAGCGGCGTTTCGCGGCCTACACGGTCGACATGGCAGCGATCCAGCCCGCCACGGCGCAGCTGCGCGCCGTCAACGCCCCCTACGCCCATACCTACATCCTCGAGGACTCATATCTGAGTGCGCTCACCACGGGCCTGGCAGAGCGCGACCTGGACAGCCTGCCCGACACGCAGTCCGAACAGCGCGCGGCGATCATCCAGTGGCGCACCGGCCTGGCCGTTCTCGCCCGCGCCGCCGACGCGCCCCTGCCTGCAGACCTCCAACAAGCTGGCCGCGGCGAGATCGCACCGTCTCCAAACGGCAGCTAGAGGTGGCGCGCCAGCACCTGCGGCGTTTGAGCCCACGCGAGCTGTGGCGGGGGTTCAAGCGTCTGACCCAGTTCGGATGGCCTAGGAACTTCCCGATCGTTCAGTTCCCCAACGCGCCACTCATCATCGCGTTCCTCGCAGGCACTGCGGCTGCCCGCACGCATGACCCAGGCCACGCATATCTTGTCGCGATCTCCTTCCTCGCATTTGGCATATGGGCTTACGAGGAGCTACTACACGGCGTCAACTGGTTTCGCCACCTACTCGGGCTCGGATACGGGATCGCCATCGTTGTGCACCTCGCGCTCGCGCTAGGCAGCTAGACCGCCAAGCGAAGCTCACGTGAAAAGGAGACGCACGCCGGTCGATCCCGCTCTGCGACTTTGGCGCCGCGCGCGATCTTGTTCACGCCTCAACCATCGGGTCGGTGCGGCATGGGACCGTCGGGTGGGCGCCATTCGGACCACTGCTGAGCGCGGCGCGATGAGCGCCGGGAAGGATCCCGCCGGGCCGGAGTCCTGGCTGGTTAGAGCGTGCATCGGCTGCTTTGCACGAGCACGCGGGACCGACATGGGGTTACTCGATCGAGAGGTGGGCTGAGATTGTGAAGCTGCGTAAGCGTTATCTACCCGTAGCGGCCGTGCTCGGAGTGGCTGTGCTCGGGGCCGCCGTCTCGCCGGCGCTGGCCACTGCCTCGGAAGTCAAGCTCGAAGTCGCCCAAAACTGCTTCACGACCGACTGGGCCTGTTGGAACCCCGTGGGCAACCCCGAAAAAAGCGTTCCGGAAAGCGAAGTGCCACCGTTCAAGCTCGCTCAGGGCGGCACGATCTCCTTCGAAGACAAAGACTCCCAAGCGCCCACCGACGTGATCTGGAAGGGCACGGCGCGGCCTAGTAGTTGCACGGGAGTCGTGGAAGCGCCGCCGACCAAAACAGGCTGGAGCGGCACGTGCATCTTCGCCACTGCCGGTGAATACGAATTCGAAAGTGAAGAACTTTTCAAGAATCTCTACAGCAACTACCGCAAATACAAGGTCATGGTCGCAGGTACGCCCACGGACGCAACGACTTCCGCGAGCGGCGAAACCCAAACGGAAGCGATGCTCAACGGCAGCATCGATCCCGAAGGCAATACCGTCGATTACCACTTCGAATATGAAGGCCCGGGCGTGACCGGTAAACAGTCGACCCCTACAGTCACGTTGAGCGCGGCCGACTCCACGAGCCACACCGTGTCGGCTCCGGTGAGCGGCCTGGAGCCAGGTATGACCTACAACTTCCTTCTGGTCGCGACCTACGGAGTCGGGAAAACCTCTGTGTCGGGCGCGACGCAAAAGATGTTCACAACCCATGCGGTAACCGCGCCGACCGCTACAACGCTCGCTGCCGAAGGGTTTAAAGAAACCGAAGCCACTCTCAAAGGCATGGTCAACCCCGGCGGCGAAGAAACCGAATACTTCTTCGAATACGGAACCGGCACCGGCTACGGGCAGAAGACGGGAAAAGCGACTCTCTTGGCGAGCGGAGGCAGTCAGGGTGTTTCTGCCACGCTCAAAGGCTTGACCCCCGGCACGGAATACCACTTCCGACTTGTCGCTAAAAACAACCAGGGCCCTGCCGAAGGTCTGGATCACAGCTTCAAAACGATGTCTCCTCCAACCAAAGAACCTCCCGCGAAAGGACCTTCACCAACGCCGACCCCTACCGGCGGCAATCCCACGGGCACAACCTCAAGCTCACCGTCTTCTGGGCAACCAAAGATCGAACCTGCGTCCGGCCCGCTGTTTGGGTCGCTCAAGCTGGCATCCACTCAGCACGGCGGAGTGGTCCATGGATCTCTGGTCGTGTCCTCGGCTGGTTCTGAAGGCCAGCTTCAGATCGAGCTGCTCACCAAGGGCGCCGCGGCTCCTGTCGGCAAGCTCGTGCGTTCATCGCTGCACGCGGGCAAGCTCACATTCTCGCTGCCCCTGAGCGCGAAGGCAAAGCACACGCTGAAGACCCACCACCGGCTCGCGCTGACGGTGAAGATCGTGCTCACGCCCAAGCACGGCACGGCTATGACCCTCACGCGAAGCCTGGTCCTACGATGAGACCGCTTTTGAGACCACGCATGCTTGTCCTTTTCGTCCTCGCTGGGCTGGCAGGGACGGCGGTGGCGGTGCTGCCCGCGCTCGCTGCCGGCACGCCCGCACCATCCGAAGCGAAGCTCGAAATCAACGAGAACTGCCACCTCTCCGAATGGCCCTGCTGGAACGTCAAGGGGAACAACCCGGAAGACATCGGCCAAATCCAGCCGTTCACAATCGCTCAGAGCGGCACGATCTCCTTTGAAGACAACGACTCGAAGGCGCCCACCGACGTGCTTTGGAAGGGCGCCGCGCCAAGCTGCACACCCGTAGTGCCGTCCATGCCGACAACCAGCTGGAGTAGCACCTGCACCTTTGCCAACGCGGGTGAATACGAATTTGAAAGTCAAGAACTGTTCAACGCGGACGGGTTTAACTACACCCAGTACAAGGTGATCGTCGAAAAATCCGCAGGCACCGGCACAACCTCCACCATGCCGACCACAACCACACCGACGACCACCCCCATGATGCCGGGCGAACCGAGCCAGGGCTCCGGCTCGCCTTTGGAAGGAGGATCAAAGGCGCTGAAGCTCGCCGGCAGCCAGCGCGGATCGACAGTGCACGGGTCAATCAAGGTCTCCCAGGCCGGCGCCGGCGGGCGACTGGAAGTCGGCCTGTTCGCCGCCGGCGCCTCGCTGGCCAAGGCAGGACACTCGCCGCAGGCGCGCGTCGGGCGGCTGGTGCGCTCGTCGCTGAAGGCGGGCAGCCTATCCTTCTCGGTGTCCTTGAGCGCGAAGGGCAAGGCCGCGCTGCGCCGTCACCGGCGCCTGGCGCTGACGGTGAAGATCACGCTCACACCACAACACGGCGCGGCCGTGACGGTTACCCGCACAGTCATATTGCACGCATGAGATCGCCGACTTCGCGCTCGGAAGGTCACCGTCTGAAATCGACGAACCCGATCAGGTGTCGAGACCAGGGATCGGCTCGATCGGAAGCTCGCCATAGATCGCTTCGAGATCGCTGAGGTCCTGCCGATCCTGAGGGCGACCCGCCAGACGCTTGAAGCCGACGACGCTGGGCAGGGCGGCAACACGCACATTTTGTCCGTCCCAGGCGGTCTGCTCAGCTCGTCGGGCGACGGTCTCGTAGTCGAGTGGAGGGAGTCCTCCTCGCATAATGTTGACGACCCCGTGGCGACTACTGACCCGGATATGTTGCATGCCCGCCACATCCTCACCGCTCAGTCGCTTGCCGTCATATAGGCGCGTGGCCTGGGCACGATCCAGAAAACGGACGATCGCATCGTCGGCCTCAGAGCCGTCTGGCACCAGCAGGTCGCTGTCCTTGGTGGCACGAATGTGGCCGTGGTAGATCACGCTGAATCCACCGATCACCACACACTCCAGGCCGACCGCGTTGGCGTCCGCGAGGACGCCCTCGAGGTTAGGACCAGTAGGTTCGTCTTGGAGCATGGCCTGCGCGTATCGAGGCCGCCAGTAGGGATACCGCCTGCTGAGAGAGCTTCTGACCTACCCGTAGCCGCTGCGCGGGGGTCAGCGCCATATTACTCGCACGAAGCTGCTCCGCCTCTTCGCGATTCAGCTGCGCCCACTCGGCCTCGTAGCCAGCCCTGAGCGGCGGATTGGGTCGGAGGGGAGGGCGCGCACTCATGTGCCGTATTTTATCGCGTCCGGAGGCACCAACTTGCGCCGCGACAGCAAACTCTCACACCTTCAACGGCGATCCCGCCCAGCGAACGCCTTCGCTCACCGGGAGCACCGCCAATGCGTCGGCTAGCCGCTGCCCATCTGGAGTAACTAGCTCGAAGTCGAGCTCGAGCGCAGGGATCAACACAAAGCGACGGTTCAGCACCTGCTCGTGCGGCAGCGTCATGCGCTCGTGCGCGAACGTGAGCTCTCCGAGCAACAGGATGTCGATATCGATTGCTCGTGGCCCGTGTCGCACGCCACCACTCGCACGTCCCAGCTCAGCCTCCAAGCGCTTGACGGCGTCGAGCAACTCGAGCGGCTCGAGCTCTGTCTCCACGAGCACGCACGCATTCAGGAAACTCGGCTGGTCGAGCACCTCGCCGACCGGGTCGGTGTCGTACACCGAGGAGGCGGCGGTCGCTCTCACGCCCACCGACGGCAACGCGTCGACGGCCGCCTGGAGATGTGCACGGCGGTCGCCGACGTTCGATCCAAGGCCGAGCAGACCACTGTGCATGGGCATATGGCGCTGGCAGGCTATTCGAGCGAGGGCGATAGCGCTGAAGCAACCGTCTCTCGCATGTAAATCCAATAGTGGTAGAATAACCCACTATGGCTTTCGTACTTGATCGCGGTGCCGGCGCATGGGAGATACGCGAGTCGCACACAACCGCGGCGGGACCCCGTAGCCGCACGCTCGCGACGTTCAGGACGTTGACGCCTGAGACGATCGCCCACGCACAAGCGCGGTCCTCGAAAGATCTCGATGCGAGCGAGTTGCGTCAGGCCGCACGGCGAGCGGGCGCGCCGGTAGCGGCCCCTCCTTCTGATCGCTCGGCGGGAGAGCTGCTCACCCAGTTGGCCGATGGCCAGCGGCCGCGACCGCTGCTGGCCCGCCTGCTTGTGCAGGCGCTCTCAGCGGATCGGCGACGGAGGGCAACCAACGGACAACTTGCAGGCCGCCGCCGCTTGGATCACGGCCTCGAGCGAGCGACGGGGAGAGACGCTGCGCGACCTGCTGTTGTTGAGCGACTACCTCCCTCGCGCGAGGACGCGCGAGCGCCGGCGCTTCCCGCGTATCGCCTCGCGCGCCACATGAGTGAGCCCAACCTTCCGGAGAAGATCGTGGCGATCCACGAGCAGCTGACGCGCGCGAAAATTCCGCACGCGTTCGGGGGCGCGCTGGCGCTTGCCTACTATGCCGAGCCGCGTGCGACGATTGACGTCGACCTCAACCTGTTCGTCGCCCCCAGCTCATACCCGGATATCGAGCGGGATTTGGCGAGGATTGGAGTCGGCGACGGAGTGGATGCAAAGGTCGTTGAACGCGACGGCCAGTGCCGTCTGCGCTGGGGCAATACGCCGATCGACCTGTTCTTCGCGTATGACGCGCTCCACGATGCCATGCGCCGGGCAACCAGAAGCGAGCCCTTCGGCGAAACGAAGATCCCCGTCCTCGCCCCCGAGCACCTGCTGGTGTGCAAGGCGATCTTCAACCGTCCCAAGGACTGGCTGGACATCGAGCAGATGCTCGTCTGCGTCGACGATCTCGACTTGGCGGAAGTGCGCACTTGGCTCGACCGGATCGTAGGGGCCGACGATCCGCGCAGAGAGCGCTTCGACCGTGTGGCCGAGGCGTGCGAGGCCTGAAGGACCGCGCGCGCAGAGGAGTCGCGAATGCAAGCCAGCATCGTTGGCGCCGGGCACCGTTTCGACGAGCGGCACTTCGACGATCACCTCTTGGGCGGCTCCCCAGCACAGCAAGTAGGAAGATCAGCACGAGCAGGCCCGCACCGACTGCGACCATCAGCAGGACGATTCCTCTACTCCCCCGCCTCCCGCCAAACCTCCACCGACACGTCCTCCACCGGCAGCGGAATCGGCGGCTCGGGCTTTGACGCCTTCACCCACACGCCCTCCAGCTCGAAGTCGGCGAGCAGGCGGTCGGCGATCGCGCTGCACAGACGCTCGAGCGTTCGGTAGGAGCGCTGCTGGGCGACAAGCGCCACCAACTGGCAGACCTCGGCGTAGTCGACCGTGTCCTCGACACGGTCGGTGACGGTGGCATCGGTTTCGCCCACGTCCAAGCGCAGGTCGAGCAGCAGGCGTTGGCCGATCTCGCGCTCGGCCTCGCTCACCCCATGATGCGTGTAGAGCGAGAGGCCGCTGATCTCGATCGTGACGGTCTCGAAGCCGTCCTCCTCGTCGTCCTCATCTTCTTCGAAGGGGTCGCACTCCTCTGCCTCCTCTTCGGGCAGCTCACCCTCCTCGCCTCCCGGAGACTCCGCGCGGCGCCGGCGCTCCTCGTCGCTCAGCTCGTCGTGGGGCTCGCCGTCCATTTGCCGCTCAACGTAGCACTCGCCACCGCCAGCGCGGCGGCCACCGGCGCGACATCGTGCACGCGAAACACGCTCGCCCCCCGCTCCAGCGCCATCACGTTCGTCGCGATCGTGCCTGCCAAGCGATCGCCTGCCACAACCCTAAGGAAGCTCTTGCGCGAAGTGCCGATCGACCACTGGCCTGCCGAGCGCCACGAGCTCCTCCAGGCGACGCAACAACTCCAGGTTGTGGGCGACGGTCTTACCGAAGCCGATGCCCGGATCGAGCAGGATGCGTCGCTCCTCGATGCCCTCCCCCACCGCGAACGCCATGCGCTCCTCCAGAAACGCCTTCACCTCGTCAACTACATCCTTGTATGAGGACCCACCCACCCCGCTGCATCGTGCGCGGCGAGCCGAGCATGTGCATCAGGCAGCAGTCGGCGCCACTTGCGGCAACGACACCGGCCATCTCGGGATCGGCACGCAAAGCGCTGACGTCGTTGACGAGCGTCGCGCCGGCGCCAATCGCGGCTTGCGCCACGACCGCCTTGGAGGTATCGATCGAGATCTGCGTCGTGCCGACGCGCTGAGACAAAGCCTCTATCGACCGGCACGACCCGGCGCAGCTCCTCCTCCACATCGACAGGCTCAGCCCCCGGGCGCGTCGATTCGCCGCCGACATCGAGGATATGCGCCCCCTGCTCGGACAAGCTCCACCCATGCGCTACGGCAGCTTGCGCGTCCAAGAACAAGCCCCCGTCCGAGAACGAGTCGGGGGTGACGTTGACGACCCCCATGAGGCGGTAGTCGAGCATACCCACAGCCTATGTGCCGCGCGCGCTCGGGACGGATCGAGCGCCTGAAAGTTCTAGGACAGGTTCAGGTGACGGAGGGTCCGCTGGGGTCCGAGCCGGTCATGTCGGCTGTGCCACCGGCCAAACCTGGGCGCGGCAGCGGGCGCGGCGCCTCGCGACCGGCGCGGTCGGCCTGTGCCGGCGGAACCGGCAGGTCGGGCGCCGGGGCCTCCTCGGCGCCGAACACTTCCTCCTCGTTCTTGCCGTCGAGCAAGGCGAGGAACTCCTCCTTCTCGATCGTCTCGCGCTTGACGAGAATCTCAGAGAGATTGGTGAGGTCGTCTTTGTGCTCGGTCAGGATCGTCTTGGCGCGCTGGTGGGCAGACTCGACGATGCGCCGTACCTCGTCGTCGATCTCGCGCGCGATCTCGTCTGAGTAGTCGGGCTCGGTCGAGAACTCGCGGCCGAGGAACGGCTGGCCGTGCTCGTGGCCGAACACGCGCGGGCCCAGCTTCTCGGACATGCCGAAGCGCATCACCATCTGCTTGGCGGTCGCGGTGACCTTCTCCAGGTCGTTGGAGGCGCCGGTCGTGATCTCTTCGAAGACGATCTCCTCGGCGGCGCGGCCGCCCAGAGTCATCGCCATCGTGTCGTTGAGCTCTGCGCTGGTGGTCAGGAAGCGGTCTTCCTGGGGCATCGAGATCGTGTAGCCGAGCGCCTGGCCGCGCGAGATCACCGAGATCTTGTGGACCGGGTCCGAGTGCTCGAGGAAATGGCCGACGATCGCGTGGCCCATCTCGTGGTAGGCGGTGATCAGGCGCTCCTTCTTGCTCATCACGCGCGTCTTCTTCTCGGGGCCGGCGATCACGCGCATGATCCCCTCCTCAAGCTCTTCCTGGCCGATCTCGCGCTTGCCGATACGGGCTGAGAGCAGCGCGGCCTCGTTGATCAGGTTCGACAGGTCGGCGCCGGTGAAGCCGGGCGTCTGGCCGGCGAGCGCGTCGATGTCGATGATCTTGGCGAGCGGCTTGCCGCGCGTGTGCACCTCGAGGATCTTCGCGCGGCCCTTGCGGTCGGGGCGATCGACGGCGATCTGGCGGTCGAAGCGGCCGGGACGCAGCAGCGCCGGGTCGAGGATGTCGGGCCGGTTGGTGGCCGCGATCATGATGATGTTGTCCTTGGCCTCGAAGCCGTCCATCTCGACCAAGAGCTGGTTGAGCGTCTGCTCGCGCTCGTCGTGACCGCCGCCGAGACCCGCGCCGCGGTGGCGGCCGACGGCGTCGATCTCGTCCATGAAGATGATGCACGGGCGAGTTCTGCTTGGCCTGCTCGAACAGGTCGCGCACACGCGAGGCGCCGACGCCGACGAACATCTCGACGAAATCGGAGCCCGAGATCGAGAAGAAGGGCACGCCCGCCTCGCCGGCCACGGCGCGTGCGAGCAGCGTCTTACCCGTACCCGGAGGGCCGTACAGCAGCACGCCGGTGGGTATTCGCGCGCCGAGCGCTTGGAACTTCTTGGGGTTCTCGAGGAACTCCTTGATCTCGTGCAACTCCTCAACGGCCTCGTCGACCCCGGCGACGTCACGGAACGTGATCTTGGGGGAGTCGGCGGAGAGGCGCTTGGCGCGCGACTTGCCGAAGGACATGACGCGCGAGCCCCCGCCCTGGACCTGATTGATCAGGAAGAACCAGAAGCCGAGGATCAAGACGAGCGGCAGCAGATAAGTGAGCAGCGACGGCCAGATGCGAGGTCTTGTTGGATTCGACGTTGAACTTGGTGCCGGCCTTCTTCAGTTCTTCTTCGAGCTTGGGAACCTGCTGGTCGACGAACCCGACTTCGTATTTTTCTTCTTTGTAGGTCGAGTTCAGCGTGACCGCGACCGAGTTGTCTTTGACCTTCAGGACCGCCGACTTGACGCGGTGACCGGGAATGTCTTCGGTGACGAGCGTCCTGTAGGTGTGTTCCGGCCCTTTCTGAGCGGGCGAGACGAACACCTTCGAGATGAAGAAGGCGAGCACGACCACGATCAGAATCGGGAAAGCGGCGCTCTTGAAGAATCGGCTCATGGGCTTGGATCCTGGCCGCCAACGACAATGGAGGTGCCGACCGCCAGTCCACCAGCGTACCACGAGAGGCCTGAATTCCCGGTCGTTTCCGACCACGCGCGCCCACGCCGAGACCGGATGCGCCGCGGCTCGCATGCGCTTGAGTTATTGGGATAGAAGTTCGTGCCCATAGGTCTTCTAACGCTCAAGCACGGCAACGAACGGCAGGTTGCGGTGGCGCTCGGCGTAATCGAGCCCGTAGCCGATGACGAAGCGGTCGGGTATCTCAAAGCCGACATAGCGGGTGGGCAGATCGACCTTGCGACGGTCGGGCTTGGTCAGCAGCGCACACACCTCCAGGGAGGCGGGATTGCGCGAGCCGAGGTTGCGCAACAGGTACTGCAAGGTGAGCCCGGAGTCGACGATGTCCTCGACGATCAACACGTCGCGGCCCTCGATCGCGATGTCGAGATCCTTGAGGATGCGCACCACCCCGGAGGAGTCGGTGGCCGAGCCGTAGGAGGCGACGGCCATGAAGTCGACCTCGACCGGGATGTCGATGAAGCGCATCAGGTCGCTCAAGAAGAAGACGGCGCCCTTGAGCACGCCGACGAGTAGCAGCGGACGCCCGGCGTAGTCGCGCGAGATCGCCTCGCCAAGCTCGCGCACGCGCCGGCTCAGATCCTCCTCGCCGACAAGCACCTCGCCCACCTCGGAGGTCGCCTCGGAGGCCGCCGAGGCGACACGCTCTGGTATGGGCACCACGCGAGGGAGTGTATTGGCCGCCGGGCCGACCCCGCCCATGGACCCTGTCCGCCAGGATCCTCGGCATCCACTGGGGGTGGACTCGGGCAGAGCCTCGCGCGCGCCCGCCTGTCCCTGCTAGGGCTCATGTGCGTCTGTCTGTCCCTGCTGGGAGTTCCCGAGAGAGCGCGGCGGGCGCTGTTCGCGCGGCTGGATCGCGACCATGCGCAGCTCGCCGTCCTCGATCACAGCGCTTGCGAGGCCGCCAACGTGCAGCTCCGCATCGACCGCCGCGCGCGCCGAGCGCAAGGATCTCGCCGACGCGCTCGCCGGCCCGCGGAGCAAACTCGCCAGCTGCCTCCTCGGCCAGGCGAATGACCACGAGCCGCTGCAATGCCGGCGCCAGCTCTCGCAGACGCTCGATCGCGATGCTCGCGCCTGCCCCCAGCTCGGCGTCCACCAACGCGTCGAGCAGCTCGGTCTCCTCGCGCAAGAGCGCAGCTGTGCGCAGCACGTTGGCCTGCGCCGCCGGGTGCACGGCGTCGAGCGCCTTGACGAGCCCGTGGCGCACGCGCGCGCGGGCATAGAGCTCGCTGTCGTTGCTCGAATCCTCGTGCCAAGCGAGCTTCAGCTCCTGACAGTAAGCGGCAGTGTCCTGGCGCGTCAGCCCCAACAATGGCCGCACAAGCCGTCCCTCGCTCGCGGCCATGCCGAGCAGCGCCCGACGCCCAGGCGAAGAGGCAAGGCGGTAGAGGATCGTCTCGACCTGGTCGGTGGCGGTGTGGCCTGTTGCGATCGAGAGTCGAAAAAGGGCGATGCCCCCCGCGCGCGCGGGGGGCATCGTGTTTTGAGACACCGTCCGCCTCCACTCGAGCTCGGCGGCGGGAGCCACCCCGACAGTGCGGCGCGCTGCAGTCCAATGGCCCGCCGGCCTGCGCGCCGCGACGCTCGTCCAGCCGCTGCGCCAGCTCGTGCGCCGCCGCATAGCGCAGCTCGCGCGCCCACGCGTGCAGGTTGCCGCTGGCCTGCGCTTCCCTGCTCGCCCGCACCACCTCGATCTCCACCCCCAACCGCCCACACAGCTCGCGACAGTGGCGCTCGTCATCGTCCGACTCGGCTCGCAGCCCGTAGTTGACATGCAGCGCGTGCACCTGCTCCGCCCCGCACAGCGCGACCGCGACGTCGAGCAGGCAGACCGAGTCGCGCCCGCCGGAGAGCATCGCAACGACGCCGCGGCCCGAGGAAAGCAGGCCACCGGCTCGCACGCGCTCGCGGACCTCGGCGGCGGTCATCGCTACCCGACCTCGGCGACAGTCACGGTTCGTCCAGCTCGACGACGCTCAGAGCTAGGCCTGCCATAGACCAGTTCCTGCTCCTCAGCGTGGAAACGCATGGAATAGTTCCTACTCCTCGCGCGGAAACGCGTGGAACAGCTCGACCGGCTCGGAGAAGCCCTTCAAGCCGATTTCGCCGATCAGCTCGAAGCGCAAGCCGCTTGTGCCGCGAGCGGTATCCGACGCCGCTGGCCGCGTCCACCACCTGGCGCGTGACGAGCACCTCGCCGCCGGCGGCCCTGGCGACCACGCGCGCCGCCTGGTTGACGTCGCGCCCGTAGTAGTCGCCGTCGCGGTAGAGCGCCTCGCCGGTATGGATGCCGATGCGCGGAGCCGGCACGTCTGGAGCAAGCGCCGCTTGGAAGTCGACCGCCCACTGCGTGAGCGCGAGCGCGTCGGCGCCGACGACCATCACCTCGTCGCCGAGCGTCTTGATCACGCGCGCGTCGATCGGCAGCGAGTGCTGCACGGACTCCACGAAGCGTTCCACGACGCCGACGGCCTCCTCGTCGCCGCGCTCCTCGGTCAGGCGCGTATAGCCGGCCAGGTCGGCGAAGGCGATCACCACGCGCATGCGCCCCTCCTCGGGCACGCCGCCGGCAAGCTCGGCCTCCATGTGGCCGATCACGTCCTGCTCGATGAAGTGCCCGAGAAAGCGCCCGTGCAGGTAGCGCATGAACGGCGCGGCGAACGGCAGCAGCTCGCCGGCGAGCCCCTCCATCGCCTCGGCCATCTGCACGCCGGGGATGCCCTCGCGCATCATCGGCTCGTGCACGTAGATGTGGATCAGCCGCACCTCGGCGTCGGCGATCTGGGCGAGCGTCTGCCCGTACACGCGCGCAAGCTGCAGAAACGCGACCTCCGGCAGGCCGGAGTTGAGCATCGCCGCGATGTAGCGCAGCATCTCCATGTCTTCCTCGGTGATCGAGTCGACCGACAGCGTGCTCAGGCCGAGGCTCATGTAGATGCGCTCGATCAGCTGCTCGTCGATTTCCGCCTCGCGCGCGGCCTGCCTGAGCGTGTAGCGGCCCTCCTGCGGCGCGAACATGCCCTGCACGTAGCCGGCCAACTGCCCGCTCTCGCTCGCGCGGCGGATCTGCTCGATCGTGTGCCCGCGCTCGCGCAGACGCCCGACGATGCGCACCTGTGCCGCCGCCGCCGGGGTCCAGCTGCCCTCGTACTGGGGGATCAGCCCCTCCTTCACCCAACGCCTGACCGTCGCCGCGGAGACGCCCGCGCGCGAGGCCACCTCGGCCAGCGTGGGCTCGCTTGCCCCCCCTCGGCCTGCTCGCTTGTCGTGGACGTCGCCATCAGCGGCAGTCTAAAGTCGCCGGGCGTGGATCACAGTGACCCAGTCCAACAGGCCGAAAGCGAGCCGATCCCGCTCGTCTCAGCGGGCAACCCGTGCGACCGGCCGAGCGACCGACCCCACTGCCCCAGGGGAACACGATCCACCTGCACCCAACCGCCACGTTGGCCGAGCGGGTGCTGCTTCCGGGCGACCCGGGCCGCGCGCTCGCGCTCGCCCAATTCCTGCTGGAGAGCCCGCTCATGTTCAACCACAACCGCGGCCTGTGGGGCTATACCGGCACGGCCGTCGACGGCGAGCCGCTCACGATCCAGAGCACCGGCATGGGCGGACCGTCCGCCGCGATCGTGCTGCACGAGCTGATCTCCCTGGGTGTGACGCGCGCGATCAGGGTGGGCACGTGTGGGGCGCTCGACCCGGGGCTCGGCCTCGGCGATCTCGTGGTCGCCCGCGAGGCGATCGCCGCCGACGGGACGAGCGCCGCCCTCGGCGCCGAGCAGCTGGCACACGCCGACCCGACCTTGGCCGACGCCCTTGCCCGGGAGGCCGGCGGCAGGCGCGAGCGAGCGCACCGCGAGGGCCGGATCGTCAGCACAGACCTCTTCTACGAGCGCGACTCGACACGCAATGCGAACTGGAGCGCCGAAGGGGCGCTGGCGGTGGAGATGGAGGCCGCGACGCTGTTTGCGGTGGGCGCGAACGCCGGCATTCAGGTCGCCTGCCTCCTGGCGGTCAGCGACACCTTCGACGGACCGGAAGACGCGCATGCGCATCGACGACGAAGCGCTCACGCAGGCGGCCGAGGCAATGGGTAGCGCCGCGCGGCCGCACTCGGCGGCTCGCACAGCTCCGAGACGAGGCGAGACGCTTGGGCGCGCATGCAGGCGCTCTTCTTGGGCTTTGCCGAGCGCTTGGGCGCCGCACGCTTGGCGCCGGCTTCTTGGCCGCGACCGAGCTCTTGGCCGATGCGGAGGCCTTGGCCGAGGTGCCCCACGCGCGCGGAGGGCTTGCCACGGCGCGGAGGGCTTGCCTGGGAGAGGCCTGCCCGTCGCCGACAGCTTGCTGCTGAGCGCCTTCAACTGCTCCTCCATCGCGACCAGACGCCGTTCGACCGAGCCCTCGCTCAGCGCCCGGTTGATGCGGTGCACGCCGTCCTCGATGCCCTCCAGACGCTGCGATACCGAGCGCAGACGCCGCGTGAGCCGCTCGATGTCGGCGGCTGTGGGAATGTTCAATGCGCTCAGCGCCAACTCCTGGGCCTGGGCGGCGCGCTCGCGCGCGTCGAACGCCCGGCCGATCGTGCCTGTGATCAGCGGGTTCTCGATCAGGTCGACGAGCGCCCTGCCGATCTTGTCCTCGGTGCCGGTGGTCAAGCGCTCGCGCAGCCCCGCAGCCGCCTTGTTTCCATCGGACATCGGCCAAAGAGTACCGTGCGCGTGTGCCCACGCGCCTGTTCACCTTCGTGCAGATGGAGCTTCCCTGGGAGCTGGGCCCGGCCGACGGCCGCTATCTGCTGCGCAAGTCGGCAGGACCTGACGGCAACGAGCCCGAGCACGTGGTCGTGCTCTCGACGATCGGGGCCGAGCGCCGCGGCATGCTCGGCAAGCGCTCGCGCACGCGCCGAGCCGATCCCGAGCCGGCCCCCGTACCCGTCGCGCGCGCCACCGTGGTCGACCCGGTGCCGCTGTCGCTCGAGACCCAGGCAACCGCCTGGCTGAAGCAGCTCGACCCCGAGCGCGAGGCGCAGGCGGCCGCAGGGTGCTCAACCGCGTGCTCTACGCGCACCGCATCGCGGGCGCGGCCCCGCACATCCACGAGATCTCCCCAGCCCAGGCGCTGGTCGTGCGCGCCGGCTTCGGCGAGGGCGAGCAGGTCGCCGACGGCCTCTGGAGCGACGCGCGCGAGCTCGTGCTCTCGCGCCGGCGGGCCGGCAAGCGAGCGAGCGTGCTGCGCCCACAGGAGCGCCTTGCGCTGCTCTTGTCCGGGCGCGGCAACGTGCTCGCTATGCGAGGAGCTCGCGCTGCGCGCGCGCCTGGACCTCGACCAAGGCCGGCTCGCGCTGGCCGCGATCGAGCTGGACCGCGCATATGTGGCGGCGCTGCGCGAACTGCCGAAGGAGCGGCGCCCAGACCTGCAGGCGCGCATCGACGAGCTGCGCGAGCTGAGCGCCGGCGTGGCCAGCAAGCGCCCAACGCGGAGCCACCGGAGGAGCAGGTCGTGCGCCATGCGCTCGAGCGGCTCGAAGCCGCCCTGCGGGCACGCACCGCGACCGGATTCGGCTCGTCGTAGAGTTCGTGGCGATGAACCCGCCCGAAACACACCCCCTTTACCGAACATTCCGTATGACAAAACAAACCCTCTCTTACCGACACACTCCGCATGAGCGAAACACACCCCCTTTACCGAACACTCCCGATGCCCCAGACAACGCCCGATGACGATGCGCCAAGCGAGAGAAAACGCTCGATGACCGTTGACCCAACCGCCACGGCGATCGGCACCTGGAGCGGCGGACGCTTCATGCACTTCGGCGAGCCCCTGGAGGACGAGCGCCTGCTCGCGCTGCTACGGCCCGGCGATGGGATCGACACCGTGATGAGCGCCGACGCCTACGGCGCCGGCGAGGCCGATCGTCTGCTCGGACGCGCGATCGAGGGAGTGCGATCGCGACAGCTTCTGTTTGATCGGCGCGATCGGGCACGACTTCTACGAGGGCGAGCGCGAAGGCGCCAAGGGCTTCCCGCGCTTCACCGATCCGCGCCTGCGCGGCGAGCGCGACTACGGCGACTACATCCGCATGGCCGCCGAGCGGAGCTTGGAGCGCCTCGGAGCCGAGCGCTTCGACCTGTTGATGCTGCACAACCCCGACCGCACCGGCTACACGAGCGCAAGCGTTTGGGAGGGGATGCAGGCTTTGCGCGAGGCGGGCCTCACGCGCCTGCTCGGCGTTGCCCCCGGCCCGGCAAACGGCTTCACGCTCGACTTGATCGACTGCTTCGAGCGCTTCGGCGAGCTGATCGACTGGGCGATGATCATCCTCAGCCCGATGGAGCCGTGGCCGGGCGAGCTGGTGCTCGACGCAGCCACAACTCACGACGTGAAGCTGATCACGCGCGTGGTCGACTACGGCGGCCTGTTCCATGACGACGTACGCCCGGGCCACGAGTTCGCCCAGTACGACCACCGCAAGTTTCGCCCCGCCGGCTGGGTGGAGGCAGGGGTCGAGAAGCTCGAGCGCATGCGCCCCTATGCCGAGCGTCACGGGCTGACGCTGCTGCAACTTGCCTGCCAGTGGAACCTTGCCCATCCGGCGGTCCGCTGCGTGGCGCCCACGCTGATCCAGGAGAGCGTCGAGGCCCGCTACCGACGCAAGCAAACAGCACCGAGCCAAACATCACGAGTCCGGCGCTCCCAAGGCCAATCGAGGACAAGCGCGCCGAGCTTGCGTCGCTGCCCGCGCGAGCCGCTGCTCAGCGAGGCCGAGGTTGCCGAGCTGCGCGCGATCGGCGACAACAGCGGCTCGATGGTGCTGAAGGGAGCAAGCGTCGAATACGAGGGCGAGCAACTTGCCGACCGCTGGCAGCTCGACGAGGAGCTCGACGAGCTGGCCACGCGCTGGGAGATCGCGCCGCGGCGCGATCTCGTCAAGCTCGGCTGAGAAGCGGCCAGAGCGCGCCAGATGGACGCAGGCCAGGAGAACTCAGGCCAGACGCTCAGGCAGGCCGGGTCGCTTCGGCCGGACCACGGACGCCGCGGCGAGACCGCTCCCGCCCAGTTCTCCAGGAAGGTCTCGCATTCCTCCATGTCGAGCGGGCGCGCGAACAGGAAGCCCTGTCCGGTGTCGCAGCTCTCCTCGCGCAGCAGGCTGAGCTCCTGGGCTTGCTCGATGCCCTCGGCGAGCGTCTCGATCGAGAGCGACTTGCCGAGCTGCACGAGCGTCCTGATCAGCGTCTCGCCTTCGGCGTCGTTGCTCATTTTCGAGATGAACGAGCGGTCGATCTTCAGAGCGTCGACCGGGAAGCGCTGCAAGTAGGCAAGCGAGGAGTAGCCGGTGCCGAAGTCGTCGATCGCGACTCGCACCCCGATTTCCTTGATCGACGCGAGCCGGCCGGCTGTCTCCTCGGCGTTGGCCATGATCGTGGTCTCGGTGATCTCGATCGTGAGCTGCTCGGGCTCCAGTCCGGACTCGCTCAGGGCATCCCTGACCTCGTCGACGAACTCGTCGCGGTCGAGCTGGCGCGCGGCGACGTTGACGGCGACGCCGACCTCACGGCCGGCCTCGACGCCACTCGGCGCCCTGACGGCAGGCCTCGCGCAGGACCCATCTTCCGACCTCGACGATCAGGCCCGTCTCCTCCAGCAGCGGCACGAAATCGTCGGGCTGGACGACGCCGCGCGTGGGATGGCGCCAGCGGATCAGCGCCTCCATGCCCGTGGGCACCATTTCGCGCAAGTTGAACGTGGGCTGGTAGACGACGAAGAACTCGTCTTTCTCGAAGGCGTCGCGCAGGTCCATCTCGAGCTCCATGCGGCTCTGGACGGCATCCTGCATGCCCGACTCGAACACCACGTAGCCGTTCTTGCCGTCCCACTTGGCGCGGTACATGGCGATGTCGGCGTCGCGCAAGAGCTCTTCGGCGGTGGCCCGCTCGCCCATCGCAACGCCGACGCTGGCGGTGACGACCAGGCGCGTGTTCTCGGCGCCCTTCAGTTTGAAGGGCTGCTTGAGCGCGCCGAGCAGCCGCTCGGCGATCAGCTCGGGGCCGGCGGCAAGCGACATGCCTTCGGCGACGACGACGAACTCGTCGCCACCGAGGCGCCCGAGCGCATCGATGTCGCGCACGACCGCCTCCAGGCGCGCCGCCACGGCGCGCAGCAGCTGGTCGCCGACGCCGTGCCCGAGCGTGTCGTTGATGTGCTTGAAGTTGTCGAGGTCGATGAACAGCGCAGCCACCGGTGTCTGGTTGCGTCGCGCACGCACGAGCATCTGCTCGACGCGGTCGAGGATCAGCGTGCGATTGGGCAGGCCCGTGAGCGCATCGTGGGTCGCCATGAAGGCAAGCTCCTCCTGGCGGCGGTGCAGCTCCTCGTGCGCGCGACGGCGCTCGACCTCGAAGGACTGGCACATGCGCACGAGCGTCACGTCGAGGCTGCGCTGGAGCATCGAGAGCGCCCGGTCGAGAGCCGTCTCGGAGAGCTCGAGCTGCGCGCCTATCTCACAGATCACATCCGCGGCGGCGTCGCGCCAGCGCAGGCAGCGCTTGGTGACCTCGTTGAGCGGCGCGGCCCGTTGCGCGGCGAGCTGGCCGAAGATGTTCCACGACTCGTGGCCAACCTCGCGCGCCACCTCGGCGCCCTCGCCGGCGGTCCACCTGGCGAACGCGACGGTGGAGACGGTGCCGACCTTGACGAAGCTCTCTTCGACGATCGGCTCGAGTACGACAGCCGATTCCTCGTTGCGCCTGACGATGCCGCTCACGACATCCTCGGTTCGCCCGTTGAGCGTCTC
Organism: uncultured Solirubrobacterales bacterium; assembly: GCA_963844095.1. Classification (GTDB taxonomy): domain Bacteria; phylum Actinomycetota; class Thermoleophilia; order Solirubrobacterales; family Solirubrobacteraceae; genus Palsa-744. Next base: position 130,732 of record CAWJND010000004.1, on the reverse strand, counting down.
GCCGAGGCGCTTGAGCTGGTGCTCCAGCTCCATGCGGGCGGCAGCCGATGGCTGCTCGTCCTCCAACTCCAGCTCCGTCCGCCCCGCCGAGAAGGCTTGCTCGCCCTCAGATCCAATCTTTGGGATTGCCATGGACGAATGCGTCGGCACACGGGCCCAATACCTTGAGTCTCGGACGGCCGATCTGAACGCAATGACCGGCCTCGTGCAAACTTCGTGGCGGACTCGCGCGGGACATCCCTCACAACACCCCCTTGTTTGAACACGTAGATAAAGGTCAGGTACCTAAATAAATCATCCGTGTTCAAACAAGGGGGTGTCAACGCGCACCGCTCGTTTTGAAACACGCTCCACCTGAGAGCTCGGCCCCTAACGGCCCTGAAAGCGCGGCGCGCGCTTGCCGAGGAAGGCCGAGATGCCCTCCTTGGCGTCCTCGCTGCCGAAGGCCGCCGCGAAGCCGCGCTTCTCCGCCTCGATGCCCGCGTCGAGATCGCCGGCGCCCGAGACGCGCTTGATCTGCTCGAGCGCGACCGGCGCCTGAGCCGCCAAGCGGCGCGCCCAGGAGAGGGCCGTGTCGAGCAGTTCGTGATCCTCGACCATGCGGTTGACGAGGCCGAGTTCGAAGGCCTCTTCGGCCATGATCGGATCGCCGACGAGGTTCATCTCCAGAGCCTTGTTCTCGCCCACGAGCCGCGGCAGACGCTGGGTGCCGCCAAAGCCGGGGATGATCCCGAGCTTGATCTCCGGCTGGCCGAAGGTCGCCGAGCGCGCGGCGATGCGCACGTCGCAGGCCATCGCGAGCTCGCAGCCGCCGCCGAACGCGAGCCCGTTGACGGCCGCGATCGTGGCGATGCCCACCGTGCCGAATTCGCGCAAGAGCGCGTGGGCGGCGTGGATCAGCTGCTCGCCGCGCCCTCGTCCATCGAGGTGAACGCCTTGATGTCGGCGCCCGCGCTGAACAGGAACGGGTTGGAGGAGGCGATCACGAGCGCGTGCACGTTCGTGTCCTTGACCTTGCTCCAGACCTTGCCGAGATCCTCGATCACCTGTGGGGCGATCGAGTTCATCTGGCCGTTTGCGAGCCAGGCGATCGCGACACCGTCGGGGCGCGTCTCGAGCTTGACCACCTCCACCTTCGATGACGACGCGGCCGGCTGCTCGGCGTCGGGCTGGGGGTAGGCGTAGAAACCCTGGCCGCTCTTCTGCCCCAGCCGCCCCTGAGCAACCAGGCGGCGCAGGATCGCCGGCGGGGCGAAGCGCTCGCCGTAGCGCTCGGCCGCGTTCTCCAGGCGCTCGAGCACCGAGTCGAGCCCTTCGATGTCGGCCTTCATGAACGGCGGCATCAGGCCACGGCGGGGGTCGAGGCCGGCGCCGGCCATCATCCCGAAGTCGATGTCGCGGTGGGTGGCGACGCCCTCCTGCAACACGAGCGCGGCCTCCACGAAAGTCTTCAGCGTGAGCAGCTCGACGAGCTCCGCCACATCGGGCTCGCCGTCGTCTTTGAAGTTGGGCTCGCCCGCTGGGGCTGTAGAAGCCGTCGCCGCCGGTCTTGGCGCCGAGCTTGCCTTCGGAGACGAGCTTCTTCATGCCCTTGGGCACGTAGAAGCGCTCCTCGCCATAGGCGTCGGTAACGTGTTCGGCGACGTGCAGGACCGTGTCGAGGCCGAGCAGGTTGACGAGGAAGTAGGGGCCCATCGGGACCACGCCGGCGGCGCCGACGCCCTCGTCGATCGCCTTGATCGAGAGTTTCTTCTCCTCCTGCTCGCGCCAGAGCTCGGACATGCCCGCCATCAGGATGCGGTTGACGACGAAGCCGGGGACCTCCAGGCACGCGATCGGCTGCTTGCGGATCGCCTGGGCAAAAGTGAGCGCGGCGGTGACCGTTTCCGGCGAGGTCTCCTCGCCCTCGACGATCTCGACAAGCGGCATTACCGAAGCGGGATAGAAGTAGTGGAAACCGACGACCTTGTCCGGGCGCAGCGTGGCCTCGCCGATCTCGCCGATCGACAGCGAGGAAGTGTTGGAGGCGAGGATCGCGTGACCCGGGCAGTACCGCGTCGAGCTCGGCGAACACGGACTGCTTGATCTCCATGCGCTCCGGGACCGCCTCGATCACGAAATCGACGTCGCCGAAGCCGGCATAGGAGGTGGTGCCCTCGATCCGCCCGAGAATCTCCTCGATCTGGGCCGCGCCCTGCTCGGCGGTGATGCGCTCCTTCTTGACCAGCTTGCCGACCTGGCCCTCGGTCACTTTGCGAGCCTCGTCCAAGCCGGCCTGCACGAGGTCCTGGTTGATGTCCTTGAGCACGACCGGGAAGCCGGCGGCGGCGATCGTCTGCGCGATCTGCCCGCCCATGGTGCCCTGCGCCGACGACGGCGGCCTTGAACACGAACATCAAACGGCCGCCGGCTCCTCGACGCGACGCGGAAGCAGCGTTTCGCGTGCGATCACGAGGCGCTGGATCTGCGACGTGCCCTCGTACAGCTGCATGATCTTGGCGTCGCGGAACAGCTTCTCGACCGGGTACTCCTTGATGAAGCCATAGCCGCCGTAGACCTGCACGGCGTCGGTGGCGATCTTCATCGCGGCGTCGGCGGCGAAGCGCTTGGCGTGCGAGGAGACGAGCGTGTTGCGCTGACCGCTGTCGAGCAGGTACGCCGACTTCCACGTGAGCAGACGCGCCGCCTCGATTTCGGTGGCCATGTCGGCGATCATGAACTGGATCGCCTGGTGCATCGCGATCGGCACGCCGAACTGGACGCGTTCGCGCGAGTAGTCGGTGGCGAATTCAAACGCGGCGCGCGCGATGCCCGTGGCCATCGCGGCCACTCCCGGGCGGGTGCGGTCGAGCGTCATCATCGCGAGCTTGAAGCCGGCGTTTTCCTCGCCGAGCAGGTTCTCAGCGGGAACCTCGACGTCGTTGAAGGAGATCGTGGCGGTGTTGGAGGCACGCTGTCCGAGCTTGTCCTCCTTCTTGTCCACGACGACGCCCCAGTCGCGCTCGACGACGAAAGCGGAGATGCCGCGGTGGCCGGCCTCCTTGTCGGTCTTGGCATAGACCGTGTAGTAGTCGGCGTAGCCGCCGTTGGTGATGAAGCACTTGGAGCCGTTGATGACGTACTTGTCGCCTTTCTTGACGGCCGTGGTGCGCATCCCGGAGACGTCGGAGCCCGCGTCGGGCTCGGTCAGGCAGAAGGAGGCGAGCTTGGGCGCTTCGGTGAGCATGCTCAGGTACTTCTTCTTGGTCTCCTCCGAGCCGCCCAGAGCGATCGGGGCGGTGGCCAGGCCGTTGCAGCCGAGCGAGGTCTGAATCCCGGAGCAGCCCCAGGAGAGCTCCTCCTCGATCAGACAGCCGTCGAGGTAGCCGGCGCCGGGTCCGCCGTACTCCTCGTCGATGTGGGTGTTCATCAGACCAACATCCCAGGCCTTCTGGATGATGTCCGCCGGCCAGGTGCCGTCCTTGTCGTACTCCCAGGCGACCGGCCGGATCTCTTTCTCGGCGAAGTCGTGGGCCATTTCGCGAAGGTTCTTCTGCTCGTCGGTGAGCGTGAAATCGACCATGGTCTGGTGTTCTCCTAGGACGGACGCCGGTTTTAGATTGACTAGTCAGTCAATCGTGGCCTCAAAGGGTAGCGAAGGTCCCGTTTAGTCGATGCCCCCCGCGCGCGCGGGGGGCATCGCCCAAAAACGGAATACCCGCCGCCCACGGAGCTCGGCGTGGCAAGACAGCCTCGAGTGAGCCACAATCAGACGATGGAACCGTTTACGGTCGTGGTGGTCGGCGCGGTGGTGCTGTTCGTGCTCGTCGGCGTCGGCTCGTTCCTTGCCGGCGGCAGCCTGTACGACAAGATCGGCGAGGGCGGTCTTTCGATGGGCGAGAGCGGCTCTGGCGGACCGCCGCCGAACTCGCCGCTGGCTCGTGCCGAGCGCGAGCAGGAGATCCGCCAGATGCTGCAGGCACGCAGCGACAGGCAGGTGCGCCAAGGCGGGACGGCGCTTGACATCGACGCCGAGCTCGCGCTGCTGGAAGAGCCGACGGATGGCACGCCCGTCGGCAAACACGATGTGGGGCTGACCGAAGAGGTGCGCCAACTCGTGACGGCGCGCAACGAACGCAGAGTGCGCAGCGGCGAAGAGCCGATGGACGTCGAGTCAGAGGTGCGGAAAACCCTGGAAGAACTCGACCCCGAAGGCCGCTGAGATCAGCCTTCGGAGAGTTCTTCAAGCGTGCCCGAGCTTGTGCCCGAGCCCGAGGTGCCCTCGAGCACTCCCACGAGCTGTTGCAACGCCGGGAGCAGCTGGGTTGGCGGCTCAACGTTGGCCGGCGCGCTGATCGTCTGCTTTTTGTTGAGGTCTGTGAATTCGAGCTGGACCGTCAGTTGGCGCTACTGAGGCCGTCGAGGAAGCCCTGCGTCTGCGGCGTGCCCGTGATCGCTGCCGTGACTTCCAGGCGGCGCAGCATGTGGTCGCTCTCGCCCGTGTAGACGTCCACATGGGCGGATTTGATCGACTTCGCCAGTTCGTTGATGACGCTCGGCGAAAGCGTGCCACCGGCGCTTGAGGCTCCGGGCACCGAGTCCAGGCCGAGCGAGCTGCCGGCTTGAGAGAGTTTGGTCACGTCGGCCAGGAAGGCCGGTATGTCCACTGCCGCTATGAGATGAATCGTGTCTTCGCCGCCTACCGTAACCGTGCCGACCTTGGTCGGATTCGACAGCCAGCGGCCCGGTTCGATGCCAAGCGAGGAGAAGGTCGAGCGGACCTTGGCGCTTGACGCCTTTTTGGTGGCTTGCGCATAGCTTTCTTCGAGCGCCTTGTAGGTACTCGACGGCGTCGAGAACCAGGTGCCGGCTAGCTCGACAAACAACGCCGAGCCGGTCGAGGTGGCGCCTGCCTGGAGGCTGTGACCGGCGGCGCCGAGCTGCAGCTGGAGGGCGAAGCGTGGGAGCTTGCCTGTACCGACGCTTTCAAACGGGCCGCTGAGGGTTACCGCGAGCGGCTTGGTCTGAGTGCTCGATCCGCCGGCGCCGAGCGCCAAGGAGAGCTTGATGTTGCCGCTTTCGATTTGCTTGTGCCCGGAGAAGGTTTCGTCGAGTAGCGCCTGGGCACTGCCGGAGGAGTCGCCACCGCAAGCCGAGAGCAGACAGCCACAGAAGATTGCGAGCAGCAGCGCAACTGCTGCTCGTACGGTTGTGTTCTTCAGGAGTGTCCTCAACGCTTCGACCCGATCGGCGCACTGCAACGTTTGCTGCGATGCCCGACGCGGATGAGCCTAGCATCAGGCCGATGCATTCAAAGCCACTGCGCGCCCGCAGCCAAAGAGTGAGATCGCGCATGGCGCTGGGGTTCGCTGTTGTGGCCCTTGCGTGTCTGGCCGCACTCGCCGGCGGCGCAAGCGCCAGTAAGCGTGTGACTGTGACCGCTGCGCTACAGCAACTGCAGAAGAGTGGGGCGATCACTCCGGCCGTCTACGCCAAGTACCAAGGGGCCTTCAGCGCAGCCAAGAGCTCGCTGCGCAAACTGTCCGGGACTCGTGCGCGCCGAACTCGGTGCGGTGATGGCCAACGTCGAAGCGATGGCCGCGACCAACCAGCTGATCCCCTCGCGCCTTCCCGTGGTGTTCACCACGCTCGAACGCAACCGGCAGTGGTGGACGACCGAACGTCTGCTTGGGGCCGACCAGCGCGTGTACTTCAGCGGCAGCAAGCTGGTGTGGGAGTACTACCCAGGCCAGGGCATCGAGATCCAGTGGCTGGCTACGTTTGGCAAGGCAAACGCGTACTTCCTCGACAAAGAAATCACGACCCTGAAGGAAGTGCTGAACGAAGCGATCTCACTCGCCACCCAGCGCGCCGGCGGGATCGCCTGGGAATACATGTTCCAGTTCGACGGCGGGCTTCCGCCCTGGACCAGCGGGCTCTCGCAGGGGACGGCGCTACAGGTGTTCTCTCGCGCTTGGAGCGTGACGCACGAACAGGTCTACCTGACGGCCGCACAGCAGGCGCTTGGCATCTTCGAGACAGCCGCCCGCCCGTCGGCGTGCGGGTCGCCACCCCCGCCGGGGCCCACTACCTGGAGTACACCTACGCGCCGAGCGAGCGCATCCTCAACGGCTTCATCCAGAGCCTTGTCGGGCTCTACGAATACACGAAGCTGACCAAGGATCCCCTGGGCCAGCAGCTGTTCGAAGCCGGCGACGCCGAGGCGCGCGCGGAGGTGCCTCACTACAACACGGGGGCCTGGTCGATGTACGACCAGCATTCGGAATCCGATCTCAACTACCACGAACTGCTTGCGGAATTCCTCGAACACCTGTGCGAAAAGACGAGCAAGGGCGAGCCGTTGACGCCGACCACCGGGCAGATAGCCGGCGATCAGATCTACTGCACGACGGCCAAGGAATTCCGCGCGGACGAGAAGACGCCGCCGGTGATCGAACTGCTGACGCAGAGCGTGCGCACGAACGAACGTGCCGGCGTGCAGATCAAGCTGTCGAAGGTCTCGAGCGTCAGCATGGTCATCAAGCTCGGCGAAAAGACCGTCTGGAGCAACAGCGCGACCGTCGAAGGCGGCAAGCCGCGCCTGCTTTGGGTGACGCCCTCGAAAGCCGGGACCTACTCGGTTGGGTTCAAAGCCAGTCGACCTTGCCGGCAACGAAGAAGTGGCCACCGGCACGATCGTGGTCAAGTCCTCCTCCAAAGGAGGGGCTAAGAGCGCCCGTGCAGCAAAGTTCGCGCCGGTGGAGCGGATCTCGGCCCAGGCGCGGCGGCAGCCTATTCTTTGAGCCTCACCCATGCCGGACGCCGTCGCCCAAACCTGGATCCTGACCGCCTCGCCCGAAAACCACGAGGCCACACGCGCGCACGGGTTCAGCGTGATCGGGATCAAGGAGCGCAACCGTCCGCGGGCGCTGCAGATCGAGCCTGGGGATCGCATCGTCCTCTACCTGACGAAGGTGATGAGCTTCGCCGGCAGCATTCTCGTCACCGGTGAGATGTACGAGGACCGCACGAAGCTGTGGCCCGGCAAGCCCGGCAAAGCCGACGCCTATCCCTGGCGTTTTGCCACGGAGCCTGAGATCGTGCTGGAGCAGGACGAGTGGGTGCCGGCCGAAGAGCTCGCGACCAAGCTCGAGCACATCCGCAAGTGGCCTGCCGAGCACTGGAAGCTCGCCTTCCAAGGCCAGCTGCGCACGATCGGCGAGAAGGACACGAAGCTGCTGGTCAAGCGGCTGGGCAAGGCCGCCAAGACGCACGCCTGAGCCACGCGCCACCCGTCATCGCATCTGAGCCGCTCGCGCTGGAGCGCGCCATACAATCGATCTATGCCGCACAACGCCCCCCGCTACGCACGCGTATGACGCGCATGACACGCGCCTGGGGGGCGCTTGCGCCCGAGCAGCGCATCGCCACAGTGGCGGCGCTCGCGCTGCTCGTGACGATGTTCCTGCCTTGGTATGACCTGCAGTCGCTGGATCGCAAGACCAGCGCGATCTACTCGCACTCGATCAGCGCCTTCGGCGACGTTTCGTTCGTCGAGGCCGCCGTGTTCCTGGTGGCCGCCGGTGTGATCGCGCTGATGTTCGCGCGTGCTGAGCGGCGCGACTTCCACATGCCCGGCAGCGACGGTGCTGTCGTGATGGCCGCCGGTGCTTGGGCCGCCCTGTTGATCTTCTACCGCGTCTTCTCACGCCCCGACGGCCATGGCTATCCCGTCGGCATCGAATGGGGGTTCTTCCTTGCTTTCGTCGCCGCCGGCACGCTTGGTTACGCCGGTTGGCGCATGCGCGCCGCCAGCACGCCCGAGATGCCACTGATGCGCCCACGCGGGAGCCGACGACGCGCACCGAGCGCGCCGAGCGACGAGGACGTCACGGTCGTCACCCCCTCTCCCCGGCGCGCCTCACGGGCGAGACCGGTCGCAGCGCGGCCTTCTGCACCCCCAGTAGAGGAAAGCCCGGCCGCTCACGCGAGACTCCGACCCGTCCAGAGACATCACAACGGTTGCTGAAGCACGACTCCGATCCGTCCGAGGACATCACGACGGTCGTGGAACAGAGCGCCCGACCGCCACAGAGCACGACCCCATCCCCTCCATCCAGACGACCCACCGCTCCACCCAAGCGGCCCCGCTTTCCGCCTGGGCCTTCCGAGCAGCTTTCCTTCGACGACTCGCCCGTGGAGCCGGAGGAGCGTTGAGGTACCCGTATCATTCCCCCGACGATGCCCCCTGAGGGACCCCTCTCCTCCGCCGACGTCGCCGACGGCCTGAGCTCAGTCGGCTACCTGCCGAGCGAGTCCACCGCGCTCGTCGCCTTCCTCGCGACCAAGCTCGGCAAGCCCGTGCTCGTGGAGGGACCGGCCGGCGTCGGCAAGACCGAGCTGGCCAAGGCGCTTGCGCGCTACCTCGATCGCGAGTTGATCCGCCTGCAGTGCTACGAGGGCCTGGACGAGGCCAAGGCGCTGTATGAGTGGAACTACCGCAAGCAGCTGCTGCGCATCCAGGCCGAGGCATCCGGCACCGGCTGGGAGGCCGTGCAGGAGGACATCTTCGGCGAGGAGTTCCTGCTCGCGCGACCCCTGATGAGCGCGATCGCCTCCGAGCAGCCCGTGGTCCTACTGATCGACGAGATCGACAAGACCGACCAGGAGTTCGAGGCGATGCTGCTGGAGGTGCTCTCCGACTTCCAGATCTCGATTCCCGAGCTCGGGACGCGTCACCTCCACCACCCACCCTGTCGTGCTGCTCACCTCCAACAACTCGCGCGAGCTGACCGAGGCGCTCAAGCGCCGCTGCCTGTATCTGTGGCTCGACTACCCCTGCGCTCGAGCACGAGCTTGCGATCGTCAAGCTGCACGCGCCCGACCTCTCCGACGCGGTCGCGCGGCGACTCGTGGAGGTGGTCGGCATGGTGCGCGAGCTCGACCTCAAGAAGCCGCCATCGATCGCCGAGTCGATCGACTGGGCGCGCGCGCTCCTGCTGCTCGGCGCCAAGGACATCGACGCCAGCGATCGTTCAACGAAACGATGTCGGTGATCGTCAAGCACCGCACCGACATGGACATCGTCGCCGAGCGCGTCGGGCTGAAGCTGGCGCAGGACGCCGAGCCTGCCAATGCCCAGCCGGCCTGAGGGATCCGGCTCCGCGCTGCCCCGCGCGGACGCCGGGGACGCCTCGCGTCGAGCGCAAGGCGGCCGACGCGCACGAACCCTCCCCGTCGGCCGTTCCCCCCGAGGGAATGGCCGCACGCCTGCTGGAGCTCGGCGAGCAACTGCGCGCCGAGGGCGTCGCTGTCGGCACCTCCGAGCTGCTCGACGCGTTTGCCGTGCTGCGCGAGATTCCCTGGACCGCGCAGGGCGAGTTCCGCGAGGCACTTGCCGCGACGCTCGCCAAGAGCCAGGACGACCGGCGCATTTTCGAGCTGGTGTTCGACCGCTTCTTCTTCCGTGCGGTGGAGATCGCCTCGGTGCGCGAGGGGGTCGGACGAGGGCAATACGGCTCCTCGGCCGACCTCGAGTCGAGCTCTCCGAAACCGAACTCGACGCGCTGCGCAATGCAGATCGCCGCCGCTCTGCGCGAAGGCGCCGAGGGCGCGATGCGCGACCTGGCGCGCATGGCGATCGCCACCTTCGGCCAAGCCGAGCAAGGCAGTGGCGTGATCGGCGTGGACGTGCAACGCATCCGCCGCGCGCTCGGTCTGCGTGCCGAGCCCCAACCCGAGCTGCCCCCGGACGACCCCCGCTCGCGACGGCGTGCCGCGCGAGGCGCTGCGCCGCTTCGAGGCGCTGATGCGTCGCGAGCTCGAACGCCAGCAAGTGCAACGCTCCGGGCGCCTTCCCGCCTGCGCGCCCGTTGGGCGAGCTCGACCGCGCACTGCCCTCCGGCCCACTTGCGGACCTTGCCGCGGTGCACCGCGTCGTGGCGCAGCTACGCAGACGCCTTGCCACGCAGGGCAAGCAGAATCGCGGGCACCGTCACCACGCGCACGTGGACGTGCGCCGCACGATGCGCGCCTCCCTGCAAACCGGCGGCGTGCCCGTCGAGCTGCGCTACCGCCCGCGTCGTCCGCGGCGCCCGGAGATCTATGTGCTGTGCGATGTCTCCACGAGCGTCACCTCCGCTTCGGTGTTCTTCCTCTCGGTGCTGCACGCACTGCATGACTCGTTTCGCAAGATGCGCTCGTTCGTGTTCATCGAGCGCATCAGCGAGGTCACCGACGTGTTCGAGCACGAGCGCGACTTCCGCGCCGTATCCGAACGCATCTCGAGCGACGCCGGCGTGGCCGACATCTCCGGCTACACCGACTATGGGCGCGTTTGGTCGGAGCTGTTGGAGCTGATCGCCGACGACATGAGTCCCGCGCGCCACCGTGATCGTGCTCGGCGACGCCCGCACCAACGGCCGCGACCCGCGCGCCGACCTGTTCGGCCAGGTGGCCGCTCGCGCGGGCCGCACTTTCTGGCTGAACCCCGAGCCCCGCCTGTACTGGAACTACGGCGACTCGGTGATCGCGGCCTACGAGCAGTACTGCACCGCGTTCGAGTGCTGGACGACCGCCCAGCTCGAGGATTTCGTCAAGGCATTGACGCGACCGGTCGTGAGCGCCTAGCGCTAGCATCGGAACTGGCAAGGCAACAGGGGAGCTGACGGAAGTCGGCTGAGATGGCGCACAGATCCGGCGCCGACCCTTCGAACCTGTGGGGTAATGCCCGCGGAGGGAGCGCTGTGCAGACGCAACTGAAGTCCCACGAAGGCCAGACGCATGAGCCGATCGGCCCGGGCGCGGCGGTGAACCTGAGCGACGTGAGCCGCACCTACGTCGATCGCCGTGGCGCGACTGTACAGGCGCTCGCGAACGTCTCGCTGCACGCGGCTCGCGGAAGCGTGCTTGCCGTTGTTGGCCCGAGCGGCTGCGGCAAGACGACGCTGCTGGAGATGATCTGCGGACTGCAGCAGCCCGACAGCGGCACGATCGAGTGCGAGCCGGCGGTTCTGATGCCTCAACACGATCTGCTGCTGCCTTGGCTCAGCGCTGTGGACAATGCGGCGCTTGCGCTGCGAATCGCGGGTGCCCCGCGCGCGCAGGCGCGCAGACGGGGAGCAGGCCTTTTCGAGGAGTTGGGCCTCGCGGGCTTCGAGAGCGCGCGCCCGCACGAGCTCTCGGGCGGAATGCGCCAGCGCGTGGCGTTTGTGCGCACGCTGCTCTCCGGCAAGCCTGTGCTGTGCCTAGACGAGCCCTTTGGCGCTCTCGACGCGATCACCAGGCAGGAGATGCAGGAATGGCTGACGGGCGCGCTCGTGCGTGAGCCGCGCACCGTGGTGCTCGTGACGCACGACGTCGAGGAGGCAATCGTGCTCGCCGACCGCGTCGCCATCCTCTCCCCTCGTCCGGGGCGTGTCGTGGCCGAGCTGAAGGTGGAGTAGCCCCGCCCGCGCTCGCGCACCGACGCAACGGTGATCGAGCTACGCGAGCGGGCAATGCAGACGCTGGCAGAAAGTAGGGCCCTATGAGACGCGGGTTTGCGAACGTATTGCCGCCACTGCTGCTGGGGCTTGCCTTCCTCGGCGCTTGGGAGCTGTATGTTGACCTCCAGGGTGTGGACCCGTTGCTGCTGCCGGCGCCGCACGCGATGTTTGCCGAAATGTGGGACAACGCTGGGCTGCTGTGGTCGAACTTCACGATCACCGCCAAGGAGGTCGTGTTCGGGCTCGCGCTGGCGCTCGTCGGCGGCTTTGCGATGGCCGTCGCGATCCACATGTGGACGCCGATGCGTCGCGCCGTCTATCCGCACACGGTCGGCTCGCAGGCGATCCCGATCGCGGTGATCGCGGCGCCGCTGTGCTTTTGGTGGGGCTTTGGCATCTTCCCGAAGTTGGTCGTGATCGCGTTGATCTGCTTCTTTCCGGTGGTCGTGACCACCGTGGATGGACTCGCGGCGGTCGATCCCGACCAGCTCAAGCTGTTGCGCACACTCGATGCGTCGCGCTGGCAGGCGTTTCGCTTCGGCGAGCTGCCCGCGGCGCTGCCGGCGGCGCTCAGCGGTGCGCGGATCGCGCTCGCGGTTGGTGTGATCGGGGCGTTCATCGCCGAGACCTCGACACCTACCACCGGCCCTTACGCCGGCCTGGGGCGCGAGATCACCTCGGATTTGACGGCTCTGCAGACCTCTCGCGCATACGCCGCCACGGCCGTGCTGTTCGTGTTTGCAATCAGCTGTTTCTATGCACTGACCATCGCCGAGCGAAAGCTCTCGCCGTGGGCCAACCAACCAAGAGGAGAGATCCGTTGAGAGCATCGTCAAGCGTCCGCCGTGCCGCCCTGCTTGGCCTCCGTGATGCTTGGGAGGCTTGCCTCCCGCTACGGATGGTCTCTGCTGGTCGCCTGCCTCTGCGCCGTCGTGCTGGGCGCGTGCGGGACCAAGCAGGACGTCGTCTCGGCGCCTGGGACGAAGCCGTTCACGGTGATGCTCGACTGGTTCCCCAACGCCGACCATGCGTCGCTGTACACGGCCATCGCGACACGGGTACTTCAACGCTGTGGGCCTGGATGTGCGTCCGATCGTGCCCAGCGAATCGGCCGAACCGTTGAAGCTGCTTGCCGCCGGCAAGGTCGACATGGCGATCTCCTATGAGCCGCAGCTGCTGCTCGCCCGTGACCAGGGGCTGAAAGTGGTATCGATCGGCGCGCTCGTACAACGCCCGCTCACCTCGATCATCGCGCTGCCCTCAGCGCACGTGAGCAAGGTCGCAGACCTTGCTGGCAAGCGCGTAGGCACCGCGGGAATCGCCTACCAGACGGCCGAGCTACACACCGCGCTGCGCGCGGCCGGTGTGAACCCCAGCTCCGTCACAGAAAGCGACGTCGGCTTCAACCTCGTACCGGCGATGCTCTCGGGCAAGGTGGCGGCCACGCTCGGCGGCTACTGGAACTATGAGGCTCTCCAGCTGCGCCAGATGCACAAGAACGCGGTCGTGATCCCAATCGACCAAGCCGGCGTCCCGACCTACGACGAGCTGGTGCTGGTGGTGCGCTCCGAGGAGGCGCGTACCGACGGTGTGGACATGCGTGCCTTCCTGCAGGCGCTGACGCGCGGCGAGCGGCAGGTGCGCGCGAATCCTGCCGCGGCGGCAGCCCTGATCGCAAAGGCCAACCCGTCCGCTGAAGAGAAGCTGCAGCTCTCCTCGATCGAAGCGACACTGCCGGCCACACTGCCGAGCAACCACTCAAAGCCGTATGGCTGGCAGGAACCGTCGGCGTGGGCGGCGTTTGGGCACTGGATGTTCACGCAAGGTCTGATTCACTCAAACCCCAACAGCGCCGGTCTGCCACCCTTTACCAACGAGTTCCTGCCCGGCGAAGGGATATAAGCATCGCAAATCTGCCAGACACACAGAAGAAGATCCGCATCGTGCTGGCCGACGATCACGCCGTCGTGCGCAGCGGTCTGCGACTGTTGTTGGAGAGCGAGAGCGACTTCGACGTGGTTGCCGAGACGGGCGACGTCGAAGGCGCCCAGCGCTACGTGCGCGGGCACAGGCCAACGGTGCTCGTGCTCGACTTGAACATGCCGGGCGGATCGAGCCTTGAGGCGATCCCTGTCATTCGCGAGAGCAACCCAGAGACCCAGATCGTGGTGCTCACGATGCAGCAGGAGCCGGTGTTCGCGCGCAGCGCGCTCAGCGCCGGCGCAATCGGGTATGTGCTCAAGGAGGCCGCCGACGACGAGCTGGTCGAGGCGGTGCGCAGGGCAGCGCGCAACGAGAGCTATCTGAACCCACGCCTGGGCGCGCGCCTGGCCTCAGAGCCGGCCCCAGGGCCGCCCGACGATTTGAGCGAGCGCGAGGTCGACGTGCTGCGCCTGATCGCGCTCGGCCACACAAATGCCGAGATCGCCGAGCAGCTGTTCCTGTCGGTACGCACGGTCGAGACCCACCGCGCCCACATCCAGCAGAAGCTCAACCTGTCCTCGCGCGCCGAGCTGGTCGCCTACGCGCTCAAACGTGGGCTGATCAAAGCCTCCTGAGCAGACTGGACGTTGCGCGTAGGAGGGACCAGCTTTGCGCAATGGCCTGCCGCCGCGTCAATGACCTGCCGCCGCTTGTCACCGTGGAGGTAACGCCCTCATAGCGGCCAGTAGCGGCCGATCTGAGCCGCGGCCCTCGAGGTGAGCGGCGCCTCCGACGCCGCCAAGGACGGCGGCTCAGAACCTGCCAGCGCACCAAGCGTCTCCACCACGCAGTCGGCGAGCACATCCGGCTCATAGCCCCCCTCCAACACCGCGCCGAGCGGTACCCCCACGCTCTCGGCCATGTCGCGCACGTGCCTCGCCATCTCGCCGAAGGAGCTTGTCTCCAAGCGCACCCCTGCCAAGGGGTCCTTGCGGTGGGCGTCGAAGCCGGCGGAGACGAGCACGAGGTCGGGCTTGAAGGCGACAGCGGCGGGCAGCACGACGTGCTCGAGCAGCGACAGCCAGAGATCCTCCTCGCAGCCCGCCGGCACCGGCAGGTTGATCGTGTATCCCTCCCCCTCGCCCGAGCCCATGTCGCTCAGCTGACCACTGCCTGGATACAAGCCCCCCTGATGGATGCTTGCGAACAGCACGTCGGAGCGTCCGCGGAATGCCTCGGCGGTGCCGTTGCCGTGATGGACGTCCCAGTCGAGCACGAATACCGATCGTGCGCCGAGGTCGCGGATGGCGTGCTCGGCGGCGATCGCGACGTTGTTGAAGAGGCAAAAGCCCATCGCGCGCGACGGCTCAGCATGGTGCCCGGATGGGCGCACCGCGCAGAAGCCGACCTGCGTCTCGCCTGCCATCAGCGCCTCCGTCATGGCACAGGCGCCGCCGGCAGCGTGCAGTGCGGCGCGATAGGAGGCCTCCCCGACAAAGGTGTCGGCGTCGATCGCGCCGCCACCGGTCGCACACAGCTCACGGATGGTGCTCACATGCGAGGCGCTGTGAACGAGTTCGAGTTCGTGCTCGCCCGCGGCGGACGCCCGCCGACGCTCCCAGCCGAGCCAGTCGCGAGCTTGCAGCGCCCGCTCGATCGCGTATAGCCGCTCGGGCGTGTCCGGATGCGTGGGCATATGCGAGCGCGGGTCGTGCTCCAGACACGCCGGGTGATCGAAGTAGAGCGGGCGAGTCATCGCCCGCTCTACGTTACATCCGGCCGGACAGGTCCAGGTAGTGCAAGCGCGATGCGGGAAATCCACGAGTGCTTCGGGTGGTACGTGCGGATGGGCACTATCCGCACAAGCGCGAGGATGCAGAGGACAAAGACCTCAAGTGGACTAAATGAAGGCTTGTCACCTGACCAAACTGCCCCGAACACGCGTCGTTACGGTCTCAGCACCGCCCCCCGACCCGAGGGCTGTGAAGACGACGCATAGACCACCGGGACAGGGCGACGTCCAGGACTCCCTACCTGGGCGCCAAGGAGATGGTCGCGCGTAGAGTTGAGAGCTCTACGCGCGACCCTCCCGGTAAACCGCCAGCAGGAGAGGCCCTAGCTTCGACTGGGTCTCCAGTGACTGAGCTATACCCGCGACTTGTCCCTCTATTCGGGCAGAAGTCTGTAGCGACGCGTGTCTGGGTCGCGCTCCAGCAAGCCCGCGGCTACAAGCGTCAGCACATAGCGATGGACGGTGCTGGTGTTCAGATCGAGCTGCTCGGAAATGTCCTTGATCCCCACGTCCAACCCTTCCCGGGAAAAGCATGAGAGCACGAGCAAGCCCGCCAGCAGCGATCGCGACAAGCGCCTGTTCCCTTGAAGTGCCCGATATCTGGAGCTGAGCACCTGCCTGGCATGCGCGCGATGAAAGCCGGTACCAGCGACCATACCGGAGACGCTCGGCATGGCATCCTCGCCAAGCGCGGCTCGCACCACGTAGTCCACCTGATTGCGCGAAAGCGTGATCGAGACCAGCGGCTCGCCGGATAGCGTGTCCTCGGGCGGTTCTTGGGCAAATCGCCCGGCGCTGGATTCCTCCGTCGGCCGCAATGCCTGCTCGTGGGAGATCTCGCGCTCAGGCTCCTGCGGTAAGTGCCCTTCCGGCAGCGGCTCAGACTCGCTGGGCGACACGATCACGATCTCACCCTGGAGCTGCTTGACCGCGTGCGGGGAACTCGACCACGTTGTCGCGCTCTGGCAGGGTGCCCGAGGGCACCAACAAATGCCCGTCGCTGAGCGATCCGATCCGGTGCGCATGCACCATCGACGGCATGTCCGGGACGGTGATAAGTACCCCGAGCCAGTCCTGCTCCGCCGTACTGCGCAGGAGACCCATCACCTCCTCACGCTGAAGCACATCCAGGTTTGCAGTTGGGTCGTCGACGACCAGCAGGCTCGGCTGTCTCACCATCGCATGGGCGATAGAGACGAGCGTGCGCTCCCCGTCGGTCAGATCCTCCCAGCGCCCTTTCGAACATTCGCCCACGCCGACACGCGACAGGGCCGCCGCCGAGCGACGACGCGCGCGACGCAGCGTCTGGCGTTTGAGCAGCGGCAGAGCCACATAGTCGAGCATCTCAAGCTCGTCGCTCTCCGGTCCGGCGCGTCTGGCCCAGCCGATCTCCTCGCGCAGTAGACGCACGAGCGCGGCCCTTGACATGCCCCCCAGGTCCTGGTCCTTGAAGCGTACGGTGCCGCTTTCGGGTGCCTCCAGGCCGGCCGCCACCTTCAACAAGGTGGTCTTGCCCGAGCCCCGTTGACCCCATACGGCGACGCACTCGCCCGCATAGACCGACAGCGAGATCTCCTTCAGCACCGCGGTCTCGTGCGGACCGCGCCAGTAGCTCTTGCTGACCTTCTCAAGCGCTAGCCGCACCTGTGAGCTCAAGTGACCCCGTCTCCTCGTGCGGTGCCGCGTTGGTGGACTTCGTTCAGCTTGTGCATGATCGTGCGAGCCTTCTGCAGCCACTCGATCCTCGCCTGCAGCTGCTTGATCTCCGCGTCTCGCACCAGCAGCACAGCCACCTCTGACCATGCCTTGGGTCGGCTCTGCCGACGACCCGCCGGTTCTCGCAGCTGGTGCAGAAGGGCCAGGCAGTCCTGCTCCTGTGTCTGCGTAAGTTCGATCAGGCGCGAGAGGTTGTGGGGCCTGGAGAGCGCGATCTTCATGTACAGCTCGTCGCGGACGGGCGCCAGCGAGGAGTCGCCGAGCATCCAGCCTTCGAAACGGTCGATGCCCTTGGGCGTAGCTTCGTAGATCGTGCGCGGCGCCGCGCGCTCGTTTGCGCCACCCGGGCGCGCGCCGGCGCTGCGTACCAGCTCCTCAGAGCTGAGTTGGTCGAGCGCCGAATAGACACCCGTCGGCGCGAAGCCCGAAGATCCAAACCTCTCCTCCAAGCGACGTGCAAGATCGTAACCGTAGCCCGGTCGCTCTATCACGAGTCCCAGTACTGCGTTCTTGGCTGACATCGGCCGATCGGCCTTTAGTGACGAACATCCGCGGTCATGTCAGACAGAGTATTCAAGATCGCGCCAGAATGTGTCCTTGGGCCGAATAATTTCAATGTGTAGGTGCTGATAGGCTGGCCGACGGGTCACTACCGGCACCTGTGGCTGGGCGCTTGAGCGCGGAAACCGGCGAGCCTCAACTCGATGCGAGCGCCGCCCGCACGCCCCGTCGTCGCGGCGACGCGACCACCGTGAGCTTGCGCGATAGCGCGTACGATCGCAAGCCCGAGACCCGCCCCGCCGGAAGCTCGATCGCGCGCCGTATCGGTGCGATGGAATCGGTCAAAGACACGCTCGCGCTCCTGCGGATCGATCCCGCGTCCGTCGTCTTCGACCGCGAAGCAGACCCATCCGCCACCGAGATCTTCTACATCCAGGCGCACGAACCCATCAATCTCGGCCGTGTGCTCGATCGCATTGGCGATCAGGTTGCGCAGCGCCTGCGCGAGACGATCCGGATCGGCGCTGAGCACTCCGTGCGGCATCGTCCCCCAACTCGAAGCGTCGCACAGCGATCAGGCTCATCCCGTCCCACAGCTCGCGCACGTACTCGGGCAGCTCGATCGGCTCCATCCGCAGGAACTCGGTCTGCTCGGCCTTGGCGAGCAGCAGCAGGTCGTCGACCAGGCGTGTGATGCGGGCGATCTCGGCCTGCACGAGCCGCTCGACGCGCCTCACCTCCGGCTCGCTGGGCTGGGACTGCGCGGCAAGCACCTCCAGCTGGCCGCTGATCACCGTCAGGGGCGTACGCAACTCATGCGAGGCGTCGGCCACGAAAGCCCGCTGGCCGGCAAACGCCTCGGTGAGCCGGTCGAGCATGTGATTGAAAGCATCCGCCAGCACCCGCAGCTCGGCCGCCTCGCCGGAGACGCCATGGATGCGCGGATGCAGATCGCCCGCATCGACCCTCGCCGCCACCTCCGCCATCCGGCGCAGCGGTCGCGAGAGACGCGTACCGATCAACCATGCTCCGACCAGGGCGCCGAGCAGGGTCAGCACCCCGGCGAGCACGAACGTACGCATATCGCTTGAGAAATCGGGATCGTGCCCTTGGGCACCGACACGGACGTAAAAGACCAGAAATGTCACCGCGGAAGCGAGCAGCACGACAAGCGCCACCCAACCGGCCAAGCGCCAGCGCAGGTCGCCCGGCACCAGACGCCTGAGGTTGAGAGCGCCCGTTAGCCACCGCTGCCGAGGCGATAGCCGACCCTGCGCACCGTGAAGATCGGGCCGGGCTGTCTGGGCGCGCGAGCTTGCGTCGCAGATAGCCGACATAGACATCGACCACATTCGTGGCCGGGTCGTGCTGGTAGCCCCAAACGGCGCTGAGGATCTGCTCGCGCGAGAGCACCTGACCGCCATGACGCATCAGGTAGACGAGCAGCTCGAACTCGGTCGTGGACAGTGCCACCTGGATGCCTGCACGGCGCACCTTGCGAGTCAACAGATTCACTTCGATGTCGCCACTCTGAAGCGTGGTGGTCGAGGTTTGCGCCGCGACCCGCAATTGTGCACGTACCCTTGCCAGCAACTCGGCAAGTGAAAACGGCTTCACCAGATAGTCGACCGCGCCGGCGTCCAGGCCCGCCACGCGGTCCTCGATCTCAGCGCGGGCGGTGAGCACGATCACCGGCAGCTCCGGCTTGACATCGCGCAGCTTGGCCAGCAGCTCCATACCACCGAGCCCCGGAAGCATCAGATCGAGCACCACCATGTCGAAGCTCTCACGCCGTGCCCGCTGCTCTCCCTCCAGGCCGTTGAGCGCGGCCTGCACCACGAATCCTTCGGCCTCCAGCCCGCGCTTGAGGAAATCGACGATCCCAGGCTCGTCCTCCACCAGCAGGATCGACGGCGCAAATGCCGCGTCCGCGCCGGGCTCGGCCATATCGGGCATTGACTCAGGATAGGCCCTCGACTCTCATCGACCGACTCCTGCAAGCGGTTTCGATGACTTTTCTCATCATTCTGTTATCGGGCCGCTTAGCAAGCGAGCACACACTCGCTCCATGCCCGCCGAACCGCATAGCCCAGTTCGCGGCGCCGCCCAGCGCCAACTCCCACCGCTCGGGAATTTCGAGCGAGCCCGCGATTCGAGCGCTCCGCCGGCATGCCGGACTCGCGCCAGGCCAGCGGCGGACGCATCACCGGCGGAGGGACGTTCGGCAACGAGCGCCTGACGGCGGCCACTGGCATCCTGCTGGTAGCGCTGCTTGCCGTGATCGGCGTGACCATCCTGCGGCTGCGCCCGCTCATCTCCGTGCACCTGTTCGTCGGGCTGGTGCTGATCCCCGTGGTCTGCTTGAAGCTTGCGAGCACCGGCTATCGCTTCGTGCGCTACTACACCTCAGACCCGGCCTACCGCAAGCGGGGCGCACCGCCGATCCTGCTACGTGTGAGTGCCCCAATCGTTGTGGCGACGAGTCTGGCGGTTCTCGCCACCGGGGTCGCACTGCTGTTCCTCGAACCGCAGTCCTCGGGCACGCTGCGCCTGCTGCACAAGGTGAGCTTCATCGTATGGGTCGCTTTCATGGCCCTGCACGTTCTCGGTCACCTGCCCGACATACAAAAGATCTTTCTCACCAGCCGCGGCGGTCGTGTCGAGTACAACAGATATGCCGCCGGCGCGAGCGGGCGAACCATCTCGATCGTCGGTGCGCTGGTTGCGGGCGTCGTGCTGGCAATCGTGCTGATCCCCCACTTCGGCGCTTGGACGCACTTCGAGGCCTTTCGCCATCACCACTAGCCATGCCACATAGACCGACAAACGCCAGAGACGCGGCACTGCGCAGATTGAGCACCGCCAACCGCTGGCTGGTCGCCAGCTCTGTGGCACTGACCGGCGTGTTCGCCGAGGTCGCCGCGCAAGCCTTCCCCGGTAAAACCGTCAAGGCATCGAGCGCAACACGAGCGCACGCGCACGCCACCCAGAAAGCCTCGTCGGCAACTACCGCGAAATCGCTTCAGCCACCGGCGCAGGCGCCACAGGCGAACACGACCCCGGAACCGACCGCGCCCCACGAAACGCCTCCCCAGGAATCGGCCCCCAGCCACGAATCCTCTCCCTCTCAGGAATCGGCGCCTGCCGGGGAAGCCCCGGCCCCCGCCCAAGAAGCGTCGCCCGCAAAAGAATCCGCGCCGGCCCAGGAATCGCAGCCCGCGCAGGAATCTGCCCCGCCAAAGAAGCTGCGCCTGCGCAGGAATCCGCACCCGCACAGGAATCGGCGCCGGTCGTATCGGGCGGATCGTGATGCCGATGACGCAGCTCGCACGCGCAAAATGGCAAGCGCTCGGCACAAGCGTCGAGCTCCTCGTGAGCGATGGCCACGCCGGGCGGTTGCGACGGCCGCCTTGGCGCAAGCGCGGGCGATCCTCGAGCGCCAGCTCGACGAGCTCGATCGGGCCTGCAGCCGCTTCCGCGAGGACTCGGAGCTGATGCGCGTCAACGCTGGAGCCGGGCGCACCGTTCGAGTCGACTCGCTGTTGATCGAGGCAGTCGAAGTGGCCCTACGCGCCGCCGAGCTGACCGACGGAGACGTCGATCCGACAGTGGGAGCGGCACTCGTGCTCGCCGGCTATGACCGCGACATGCAGCTGCTCGACCGCATCTCGCCCGCGACCGGGGACGCCGAGCACAGGAGCCTGCCCTCCTCCGGCGATGATTACCCCCCGCGATAGCGCCACGCGTCCGCGCCACGCTGCTCTCGGGATGGAGAGCAGTCGAGCTCGATCGCGAGCGCTCCACACTCAGGATCCCGCGCGGCGTGAAGCTCGACCTCGGCGCCACCGCGAAGGCCTGGGCGGCAGATCGAGCAGCCGGCGCCATCTACGAGGCAGTCGGCTGCGGCGTGCTCGTAAGCCTTGGCGGGGACATTTCCACCGCGGGCCCTGCCCCAACCGAGGAACCCGTTGGACAGAAAGCCCGGGCAGGCTGGCAGATACACGTCACCGACGACCACCGCGGCGGCCCCGACGCCCCGGGTCAGACAATCTCGATCGCGGGCGGAGGACTTGCCACATCCAGCACCACGGTACGTCGCTGGCGCCACCGCGAACAGATCGATGCACCACATCATCGACCCCGCCAGCGGCGCGCCCGCAGAGGAAGTGTGGCGCACCGTCAGCGTCGCGGCGAGCGATTGCGCCGACGCCAACATCGCCGCGACGGCAGCGATCGTGCGCGGGGCACGCGCGCCAGAATGGCTTGCCGGACTGGGGCTGCCGGCACGGCTCGTCGGTCGCGACGGCGAGGTATTGACGGTCGGCGCCTGGCCCGCGGAGGACGAGGCGCGATGAGGCAACTGACTCCAACCGCGTCCCGCCGCGATACATTGACAAACCGTCCCGACGCACCCTCGTACCCGCAAGGACCCGTATGAGTCCCCTCCTGGCAGCGACGGGCCCGAGCGCCTATTGGTACCTGACTCGCTCCACCGGAGCAGTGGCACTGATCCTGTTGACGCTCGCGCTCGCGCTCGGCGTGGTCGACGTCAGGCGTTGGAGCTCGGAGACCTGGCCGCGCTTCGTGGTCGACTCGCTGCACCGCAATGTGTCGCTGCTGGCGCTCGCGTTCCTGTGCCTGCACATCCTCACCGCCGTGCTCGACAGCTTCGCGCCGATCTCGCTGGTCAACGCTGTGATCCCGTTCACCGGCACCTACCGACCGTTCTGGCTCGGGCTGGGAGCGCTCTCCTTCGATCTGATCCTCGCCGTGATCATCACCAGCCTGCTGCGCCGGCGGATGGGCCATTCGACCTGGCGAGCCGTCCACTGGCTCACCTATGCGAGCTGGCCGATAGCGCTGCTGCACGGACTGGGCACCGGCAGCGACGTGAAAAGCACCTGGATGCTGGCGATCAGCATCGGCTGTTTGATCGTGGTGATCGGGGCAGTGCTCGTGCGCGTCGCGGCGGGCTGGCCCGACCAGCTCGCCCAGCGCGGCGCAGCGCTGGGCGCAGCTGGAATCTTCACGCTCGGGCTGTTCCTGTGGCTCCCAGGCGGCCCGCTCGGCAAAGAATGGGCACGCCGCTCGGGCACCCCAGCGGCGCTGCTCGGCCACTCAGGCCACGCCTCCTCTAGCGGCAACGCCGGTGTGTCCTCCGCCTCGACCTCGTCCTCCTCGAGCGCAGCGCGCCTCAGCCTCCACACGAAGAAAGCAGATGAACCCAGAGCCTCAACAGCACGACCGCCGAGCTCGACGCCGATATTCGACAGCGCGGCGCCTCCGCCGGCTCCCGGCTTGCCGCGCCTGCTGGAAGGCGTGCCGGCGCATGGCGCCATGTCCTTGCAGGCACACCTCGACACGCACGGCGAGCTGCCCTCCAGCCGGCGGCGCGACCGGCGTGGCGCGGCGGCCCTGATCGACCAGATCGAACAGGCCGGCCTTGGCGGTCGCGGCGGCGCCGGCTTCCCGATGGCAAAGAAGATGCGCACGGTCGCCGCCGGTCGCGGCAAACCGATCGTCGTGGTCAACGCCACCGAGGGCGAGCCGGCCAGCCTCAAGGACCGCACGCTGCTCGAGACGCTGCCGCACCTGGTGCTCGACGGTGCTGCGCTCGCCGCACGCGCGATCGGCGCAGACGAGGCGATCCTGTGTGTATGCGAGTCGGCGGGCGTCGGGTTCGAACGCGCCGCACAGGCAATCGCCGAACGCGAGCGACTTCCGGGGCATTGGCCGCGAATCGTGCTGAACAGCGCCCCGCAGGGCTATGTCGCAGGGCACGAGTCGGCGCTCGTCAACCACCTGAACGGCGGTCCAGGCAAGCCGACGTTCTCACCGCCGATGCCCTTCGAGCGGGGCGTGCGTCGGCGTCCGACGCTCGTCAACAATGCCGAGACGGTGGCCCACGTCGCACTGATCGCGCGTCACGGCCCACGCTGGTTTCGCGAACTCGGCCTCGCCGATCAACCGGGATCGACGCTCGTGACGCTCTCAGGCCCGCTTGCCTACCCGGGCGTCTACGAGGTGGAGTACGGCGCCTCGCTGTCCTCGCTGCTCGACGCCGCCGGCGGAACGACCACTCGCGTGCGCGCTGCCCTGTTCGGAGGCTATGCCGGCACCTGGGTCGATGGCGCCTCGCTGCCAAGGCTCGCGCTGTCGAACGCCCACCTGGCGCCACACGGTGCCAGCCTCGGCGCCGGGGTCGTGCTGCTGCTCTCAGAGCTTGCATGCCCGGTAGCGGAGACGGCGCGTGTGACGCGCTGGCTTGCCGGCGAGAGCGCCGGTCAGTGCGGGCCGTGCGTGCACGGCCTGGACGCGCTCGCCCAGACGCTGGAGGAGGTATGCCGCGGCAGGGCGCGCGACGACGCGATGGCGCGGGTCGAGCAGCTCTCGATGCTCGTCAACAGGCGCGGCGCCTGTGCCCATCCCGACGGCACCGTTCGCTTCGTTACGAGCGCCGTGGACGTGTTCGCCGAGGAGCTCGCCGACCACGCCCGCTACGGCGCCTGCGAGGCGTGCGCGCGCCAATCCGAGCTGCCACTGCCGACCAATCGGCAGACGGTCACAGCGGCGTGAGCTCGTGAGCGATATGCGTGACCATCGAACCAAGCCCCCGCTCAGATGAGCGAGCGACTACGCCTGAACCCGATCGCCTGCGAGGCACACGGCATGTGCGCCGAGCTGTTGCCCGAGCGGATCGCGCTCGACGAGTGGGGTTACCCGATCCTCGACGAGCGGCCGCTGCCTGCCGAGCTCGTATCCCATGCGCAGCGAGCGGCGCAGGCCTGTCCGACCTTTGCACTGCTTGTGGAGCGCGAGCGAGATTGACCGAACTCGTTGTGTTCCGATGCACCGCTTGTCGAGCGCGAGCCACTAACCAAAACTCGTTGTCCCAAATGCACCCTCTGGAATGTGCACCGAGCAAACATTTTGGTACCTAACCTTTAGGTTTTGTGTCGGATTGGCACTACAAACTTGGATCGCGCTTTTTAGATAACACCGACGTGCACAGCCGCCAGTCCCTGCCAAGACCCATAGCGCGCGAAAAACGCACGGACCTCATCTTCGCCCACTCGTGCCCCCGGATCGCCTCCGCTGAGGCTGCGCCCCACGTACTTGAGTAGGCCGACGTCCCCGGCCGGCAGCTGGTCGTAGCGGCCCTGGCCGTGCAAGGCGAGCATCTCGACGGTCCACGGCCCGATCCCAGGGATCGCCCGCAGCCGCCGCCATGCACGCTCGTGATCTGCGTCGTGCAGGTCCAAGCGTCCCTTCGCCACCTCGCGCGCAACGCGCACCAACAGACGGGCTCGCGAGCCGGTCAGGTCGAAGGACTCCAGGCGCGCCGGCGCGGCGCCCGCGAACGCAGCTGGGGCGGGCACGTCGCGCAGAGGGCGCTCACATCCCTCCCATGCCGTCCAGCGCGGTCCCATCGAGGCCACGATGCGCCGCTGGATCGCGGCGGCTCGCTCGTATTCGATTAGCTGCTCGCAGATTGCCCACGCCAACGCCTCGAACGGCTCAGGCCGTCGCGTCGGGCGCAGCCATGGTCGCTCGCGGACCGAGCGCCCGATCAGCGGGTCGCGTGCGAACTCGCGCTGAAAGGCACTCAGATCCTCATCGACACCGAGCACGAAGCGCATTCGTTCTATCCCGTAGCGCGCCGCTTGCGCGCTGGGCGAGCGAGCACCAAACAAAACCGCGTCGTGGGCTGTCTGGGCCACGCGCACGTGCACCGGCTCTCCGTCCTTGTGTAGCAGTCGTTCAAGCACTCCTCCCCGACTGCGCAGCACGCCATCCATACCGCCGACACGAGGCAGGCGAAACGGACCGACCGGCTTGACCTCGACACGCAGCTCTACGGACTCAGGCGCCACTGGCGCTGCCCGCGGCGAAGTCGCCAAACGAGAGAACACGACTGCATCGGGCGCGCAAGTGCGCTCCTCACGCAAGCTCCTGGGCCTAGCGGCCCCTGAGGGGTGTCCCGAGCAGGTGCACGTCGACCAGCAGCGAGCGTGAGCCCACGATCACCAGTTCGCCGGCTGACTTCGAGCGTTTGCCGCCACGAGCGATCCGCCGTGACGAGCTTGCGCCCGCCAACGCGAGACGCTTGCTTTTGCGCCGATGCACTAGGCCAAGTACGGCTGCACCCGCGACGAAGCCGCCCGCGGCCGCTACTGCCGTCTGTGCTGGACCGGCCAGTGGCCCGATTGCCCCACGTGGAGTGGGCGCCGGAAACATGCCCTCGGACGGCTCGTCGGCAAGCACCGGCAGACCGTCGAGCACCTCGTCGTTGAGAGGCTCACTCACAGCGCGCAGTGTAGAGGCGAGTGCGGACTACTTGTCGCACTTGTGGAAACGGATCGACCGCCCACACTCGCCGAAGCCCAATGGTCAGTCGGCTAGAGCTCGCGCTCGTACACGCGATAGCGACGCACGATCTTGCCGCCCATGCCTTCCATCGCGCGATTCATCGGCTTGTTGATCTCTAGGATCCAGCCCATCTCGCCACCTTTTTGCGGGGTGGTTTCGGCTGCGTCGAAGTGCATTTGGTAGAAGCGAGCCGCGACGCCAGTGTGCTGATACTCGGGCTTGACGCCAAGTGCGAACACACGCACCGAGTCGATCTTCTTGCGCTCGCGCAAAGCCGTTATCCACCCGAATGGCAGCAGACGGCCGTTCAGCTTGGCGAGCACCTGGTTGAAGTCAGGCAGCGTTAGAGCTGCACCTACGACCTCGCCCGTGTCCTTCTTTTCGGCGACCATCGCCCAATTCTCGTCGAGTACGGGCTTGAGGTCCTTGGCCATGTGGCGGACCTCCTCTTCGTTGAGTGGCACCGAGGCCCAGTTGTTTTCCCAAGCGGCGTTGTAGACGTCGAGGAAACGAGTGATCTCCGCGTGCAGTTCCTTCTTGCGGAATTTGCGACACACGATCCCGTGTTCTGCCTCCAGCTTGTCGGCAGACTCCCAGATCGCCGGGTGCACGTTCTCGCGACCCGTGACGTGCAGGCTCCACATGTACAGGTCCATCGCCTTGGCCATGCCCACGTCCTGCTCGAAGATGCGCTGGTAGTAGGGGTGATGCCACGGGCAGAGGATGATCGGCGGACGCTCATGGCCCTCGACGAGCAAGCCACACTCGTCGTTGGTGGTGAAGTCCATCGGACCGACCATGCGATCGCGCCCGCGATCGCGCAACCAAAGCTCTGCGGTGCTGAGCAAGGCGCGTGCTGCCTCGGGGTCATCCTCGCACTCGAACCAGCCAAACAGGCCCCACTTGTTGTCCTGGAACTCGTTGAAGTTGCGATCGATGTGCGCGCTGATGCGCCCCACGGGCCGGCCATCGCGATAAGCCAGGAAGTACTGCGCCTCCGTGTGCTTGAAGAACGGGTTCTTCTTCTGGTCGAGCCTTTTCTTGACGTCCATCAGAAGCGGCGCGACCCAGTTGCGCTCGTTACGATAGAGCCGCCATGGCAGCTTGATGAAGGTGTTCAACTCGCTCCGGCTCGTGACCGGACGAACCTCGACGCTCATCGTCTTCTCCGAAGTCTCGACAGCCATCGCCGCGCACCCTATAGGAAGAGAGCCGATGCTTACCTCGACAGGCATAACCCAAGACGCCAATGTCGGCACACGCTGACATGCCAACCACCACCGACGTATTTGCCAAGGTTCGCGGCTACGAGCGCGAAGAGCTGTTGAAGGCGGCGCGCGAGGCCGACCTGATGCCCTATTTCCGTACGGTCGAGTCGCCGGCGATGCCGGTCGTCGAGATGGAGGGGGCCCCGCGCATCATGCTTGCCTCCAACAACTACCTCGGGCTGACCGGCGACGAGCGAGTGATGCAGGGCGCGCGCGACGCGCTCGCCCGCTACGGCACCGGGCTGACCGGCTCACGTCTGCTGAACGGCACGACGCCGCTGCACCTCGAGCTCGAGCGCGAGCTGGCCGAGTGGATGGAGACCGACGACGCGATCGTCTTCACCACCGGCCATCAGGCAAACGTCGGCACGCTCGGCACGCTGCTCGACGCAAAGGACACCGTGATCGTGGACTCGGCCGATCACGCCTCGATCCTCGACGGCGTGCTGCTCTCGAAAGCGAAGATGCGTCCGTTCAGGCACAACCGCATGGACAAGCTCGCGCGCGCCCTGGAGCGCGCCGAAGGCGACGGCGGTGGCGTGCTTGTCGTCGTTGACGGGGTCTTCTCGATGGAGGGCGACGTGGCGCCGCTCGTGGACATCGTCGAGCTTTGCAAACGCCACGGCGCGCGGCTGATGGTCGACGAGGCGCACGGCGCCGGCGTGCTCGGCGCACGCGGCGCGGGCGCATCGGAGCTACTCGGGATCGAGCGCGATGTGGACCTGCGCATGGGCACCTTCTCCAAGTCGCTCGCGGCCTGCGGCGGCTTCGTGGCGGGATCGGCGGAGGTGATCGACTACCTGCGCATCTCCAGCCGCGCTTTCCTGTTCACCGCCTCCGCGGTGCCCGCGGCGTTGGGGGCGGCGCTGTCGGCGTTGCGCGTCATCCGCTCCGAGGAGGGTCGTGCGCTGCTCGCCGAGGTACTGGAGAACGCCCGCTATCTCGCCGATGGCTTGCAAGCGATCGGCTACCGCACGCTGCGGGGAGAGCCCGTGCGTATCGGTCCCGAGCCAGACAGCCCGACGCAGAGCATCGTCACCCCGATCGTGCCCGTGCTCGTCGGCGACGACTGGAAGGCGGCGCTGTTGTGGCGTGCGCTCTATGACCGCGGGGTGTTCACCAACTGCGCCCTGCACCCCGCCGTACCACCCGGCGGCGCTTTGCTGCGCACGAGCGTCATGGCAACCCACGACCGTCCCACTCTCGACCGCGCGCTGGAGGTCTTTGCCAGCGTCAAGCCCGAGTTCGAGTCCGAGCACGGCCCCTTGCCGAGACCAATCAAGGCCTAAGACGAGTCCTTCGACTAGCCGGGACCCGAAGCAGCTCGATCGCACTCGCGCTTCTTCACAAGAAGAAACATCTTCAGAAAAAGCCCGCTTCTAGCGAACGTTCTGAAAGAACACGGTTGACCCAGAGCGCCTCGCTGGCTAGCTTCTCAGAACGCAAAGCACGACCGTCCGAGGCCCGCCTGCAAGTCAGCGGTAGAGGGGTCCCGAGGACTTTCGCGACATGCTCGCGAGGGAAGCAGCGGACGATCGTGTGGCGCGCTACTCGTCAACCAGCCAAGCTTGTTGCACGCCCCGGGGGCACCCGCGGCGGCGACGGGGAGTGAGCACACATGAACGCAACCGCGACCATTGCCCCTGCAGGCCCTCAGCACATGCGCGCCCTCGAACGCGCCAACCAGGTACGCCTTGCCCGTGCCGAGCTCAAGCGCCGCGTGGCCAGCGGCGAGATCGGCGCCGCCGAGGTGATCCTCGAGTGTCCATGGGAGGCCGACAGCATGGCCGTCTCAGACCTCCTAATGAGTCAGCGCCGTTGGGGCCAGACGCGCTGCCGCAAGTTCCTCGCCCAGATCCCGATGTCAGAGCAAAAGACGGTGGGCTCGATGACCGAGCGCCAACGGCGTACGCTCGCGGCGATGCTGACCCCCAGCGGCTCGGTGACGATGGACAGTCCCTCGGTGACGATGGATAGTCCTTGGCTGGCAGCAAGCGCCTCTCAGCTCGGTGCAGTTACGGGCAGCCGGATGAGAGCTTGACCTGCCACCAGCCGGCGAGCATCCCGATCAGCCCGAGGCGTGGACGCACCTCCCACACGCCACAATGTCCGTCGCCGAGATCGGCCACAGGCACACGCACGAACTTGTAGCGGCCGGGTTCGAGCTTCATCCGCTGTAGCAATGCCCGCGAGCGCTGCTCCAGCGCGGTGCGCTCTGCGACCTGGCCGCGCACCTCGCCCACGCGCACCGCAAGCCGGTCGCGTACACGCTCCAGCTCGGCCAAGCTCAACAGGCGTGGCCCACTGAACGCCTCTCCGCCTTCGTCCCGCGGCGAGATGTGCGGGAAAGTACCCGCTACAAGGCCTGAGAGCTCGCGCTCAAGCTTTGACACCTGCGCCCTGAGCGCCTCGCGCGCCGCGTACTCGTCAGGCTCCACGCCGTGGTCGCCGAAGGGACCGTTGCCGCTATGCCTCCCAGTACTACCGAAGATGAGATCGGTGTCGATGTGGTCGACCGTGATCTGCTCGGATTGCACCATGCCCTGCTCCTCCCGTGGAAACGACCTCACCGATGTTAGCTGCCCAGCACGTTGTGGTAAAGGCTCTCGACCGCCGGCTAGTCAGATCCCCGTCGGGAAAGACTCACTTGGAGGCCCGCGATCAGTCAGCGCCCCACATCGCTCAGCGCTGAGCGGCACGCCCACAGCGTCTCTTCGGCGTGCAGAGCCGGCACCCCAGCCACCTGTACGGCAAATAGGGCGAGCCGGCGTGTCCGCGAACTCGGCTCATGAGCAGCGGCCAGCTGCCCGAAGAGAATCGCCAGCGGTCTATCAGCGTCGGCGACGACGAGTCTGCCGCCGCCCAGGCTCGGTCCTTCGGGGCCTCGACCGAGGCGCTCCTCGGCGCGACTCACGCGGATGCCGAGCGGCCCGTTGACTGTGTCGGCGTCCAGCGCCCAAACCGGCACGGCGGTATCGATCAGACCGATCGTGAGAATGTCGGCGAGCAGGCCTTCGGAGAGAAAGCCACCGTCGAGCATCCGTTCGAGTACCGCCGCCTCGATCGGCGTCCTATGCACGTCCGGGTCGAGACCGATGTGACGGAAGAAGACCCTGTAGGCGGCCGGAATCGGCTCTTGGCGGACATTCACCGCGCGCGCTCCGCGCCAGCGATTGGATAGTTCGTGCAAGCGTGCCAGTACCGCGGGCGGCGAGTTGCCAGTGAGCGATCTGCGCGGGGCGAGTTCTATCGTCGTGCACATCAGCCCGAGCCCGGGCAGCTCCTGCTGTACCTCACGCTCGCACCAGCCGCGCACGGGCTCGTCGCTCATGTCTGTCCAGGCCTCCAGCCGCGAGCGCGCGAGGCCGCCACCAGTTCGCTCACACGCACGCGCAGTGTGGCAAGCGACGGCGTGCTCAGCAGCGCCGCGCTCTGCACCACGCCACCCGGATAGACAAACGTGATCTGTGGACAGCTGACCATTGCAAAGAGCTCCCCCAGTCGTCCTTCCCCATCTACGCCAACAGGCACCGTCAAGTGCTTTGAACGCACCAAACGCGCGACCGAAGAGGCTCCTTCTTTGACGGCCATGGCGGCAAAGCTGACCTGTGGAAAGGCGGGTGCAAGCTGCTGCAGATCGTTGAGAACGCTGGGACAGGAGCCGGCCTGGAAGAACAGCGCGAGAACTACTGGGCCACGTTCGTAGAGCTCACAGATGTTGAGGATCCCCCGCCCACGCTCTGAGCACGCCGGTATTTTGCCAGCCGATCCATCATTGGCGTGTGTTGCGACGTCTACTTCGCCGGCGGGCCCACCGACCGCGTAGGGAGCCGCAAATGCCGGGATGCGGGCACCCGGATGGACGCTGGTGACGCCTTTGTGCGAGCTGAGCGCGACGTGGATCGTGAAAGCGATCAACAGGATTGCGGCAAGACTCACCACAAAGAGGCCGTAGCGTGTGCCGGCGATCCCGCCCGGCGAGCCGCTGGCCCCTGTCGTCGTCGGCGGCAACTCGTCATCGGTCGGAGGTTCCGGCGAGCCGGTCCGGCTCATGGTGCGGTTAGCCCGCGTCGCCTCGCGCGCCGGCGGGGAGCGATCCTCTTGACAGCTTCCAGGCCGGCCCGGATCCGCTCGCTCAACGGCTGCTCGCCCTCAGCGAGCACTACCGCTGCAGGCAGCGCTATCAGCACGCCGAGTAGCGAAACCGAGAGGTCGACGAGCGTGACGAGCCCGAAGTCGCGCAGCATCGCGATGTCAGAGCAGACCAGCACACCAAATCCCGCTATAGCGGTGACACCCGAGGCGGCGACGGCAGCGCCCGTGTAGCGGTAAGCCCGGCGCAAAGCCTGCACCGTCGAGTGCCCAGCCAGGCGCTCTTGGCGATGGCGCTCTGAGAGCAGCACGCTGAACTCGGTGGAGATCGCAATCACGAGCGCGCCGAGCGTGACCGACATTGGATTGAGCGGGATACGCAGTGCAAACACGACGAGCGCCGACCAGCCTGTAGCAAGCACGATCGGAGCGAGCGGCACCAGCGCGCGCCGACGGTCTCCCCTGAAGGCAACGAGCAGAATCAACGCAACCGCGGCGAGTGCTACGAGCAGTGTGACCACGCGCCGCCAAGGCGAGGCGATTTGTGCCCCTGCCTGGGCGGCCAGCACCGACAGGCCGACGAGCCGCGCGCTCACGCCCGCCGGCGGGTGCAGACTCGACTGCATCGCCTCGATCACGTGTTGCTGCTTCTGGAGCGACATCAAGCGAATGCCAAACGCGAGCGTCGCCACATGACGGTTGGGCGTGATGACGTCTGCAGAGAAGTAGGGCGGCAGCGCCGCGAGCAGTGCATTGACACGTTTCTGGGTCAGTTTGGCTGTAGAGCCTTCCCCTTCGTGGAAGAGGTCGGGCAGGGAGAATGCTGGACACAACTGAGCATGGCCACAGCCCTTGGCCGAGCTATAGCCAAAGCGCTTGAGGATCGTGCCCTCGTACGCGCTCATCCATTCGATCGTCGCGAGCTTGGTAAGCGCACTGGAGCTGACCGTCAGGTCGATCTCACCGCCAACCCCTGTCACACGCTCGAGTTCGTCCAGGTTGTGAAGCGAGGAGAGATTCTGCGGAGCCAGCTTGGAGATGTCGGTTTGCACTTGGGTCTGGGTGTCCAGTCCCCATCCGAGCACGGCCAGCACCAGGCCGACCCCGAGCACGCGGCCCGGGTAGCGCACAGCACGGTCGAGCGCCATATTCGAGATGAAGCGGCTGGCGGCGTTGTCGGTAAGGATCTCGCGCGCGCCCTGCCAAGCCGGGGTAACCATTCCAAAAAAGGCATGCCCCCCGCGCGCGCGGGGGGCATCGCGATTTTTCGCTTCTCCCGTCCCCCCGCCTGCGCCGTCAAAGCCTCTTCCGGAAATACGCTGGGCTCTGCGATCGGCAAGCACCAGCGCGGCCGACCCGGCCGTCAAAGCACAGAGGAACGCGATCGCGACGCCGAGCACGAGCAGCAGGCCGAAGCCACGCACCATCGGTACCGGCGAAAGCGTCAGCACAAGCAGGCCTCCGATGCTCGCGAGCACGGCCGTGGCGATCGTGGGTACACCGTGAAGCGCGGCTCGGCGAATCGCCTCGAGCGTGTCACATGCGCCGTCGGCACGGGCCTCGTCGACGCGCGACTGGAACTGGATCGCGTAATCGACGGACAGACCGACCAGTACCGGCAGTACAGCAACCGAGGCCATCGTCAGCGAAGCGCCCGAGAGCGCGAGTGCGCCGAAAGTGAGCGCCGCAGCAAGCAGTGCAATCGCGAGCGGCAATAAGCGCGGGCTGGGTGGGCGGGCCCTGAACATCGAGACTGAGGACAAGCCCCATCACGAGCAGTACCGCGATCAACAGCAACTCGATCGAATGCGAGATCGAGCTCGTGACATCGCTGACGATCACGGGCTCGCCGGTGACCAGGTAGGTCTCGCCATTTTGCAGGTGCCACTGGTTCATCGTCACCGCCTGGCGAATCAGGCTGATTGCGTGCGAGCGCTGCGCTTCGGAGAGACCAGCCTTCAGGCGTACCGAGACGAGCGCCGCTTCGCGGCTGGGGAAGAGGTAGGCAAAGCGTTGGTTTGGAGTGCCCGATGGCTTGGTCGGATCGAACACGACCTTCGAGACGAATTCGTGGTCGTCGAGGGTGGGAGCGCTGCTGAGGCCATAGCGGATTGAAAGCGCGCTGACTTCGGCGGCAAAGCCCGCCATCGTCGCCTTGCGTGCTTCGGCGCCCAGCGTGCTCGCTTCCTGCACACCCAGCCCGCTTGCGAGCGCCTTGCGGTAGACGGCGCTCTGCGCGAGCTTGGCCTGTGTTTCGGCCTGGGCGCTGCGCGAGGCGAGCGCTTCGTCCACCCATACCGCCGCCTCGTTGAGGAACGTCCCGGGGCCGAACACCACCTTGACCGCTTTGCTGCGCATCAGCTGCCCGCATGGGCCGTTCACACCGCCCTCCTTGGGAAGAGCGGCAGCCGGCAGGCTCGGCGACATGCAGCCCTCAAGCCCGACGAGCCTGTCGATGTCGGAGCTGAGCACGAGCTTGCGCAGATCTCCCTTGACGAGCACCTCGACCGGCTCTTCGCCGAAGTGCCTGTAGAAGCTCTGAGTGTTCTTGTAGGTAGCGCTGGAGCTGCCTACAAGCGTGTCTGTGGCGGCTGTCGGGCGCAGGCTAAGCGCAGCGATTGCACAGGCGATACCAATCGCAGCGAACAACCCCAACGTCAGCAATGGACGCCGCGCCGCGCGCAGCGCCAGCCCTGAGAAAAGCCTCCCCATAGTCACGTTTGAAGGCTAGCGCCGTGTCCGGTGGCCAAGCGCCAGACGGGGCGAGGTAGCCAAGCGCCGGACACGGCGGCTTGGAAGGTCTTCAAAATGACCTGCACGTCTCAATACCCCTTTGCTTGAACCCGGGTGATTTATTTAGGCACCTAACCTTTATCTGGGCGCTCGCAAAAGGGGGTGTTGGGAAGACCATTCAAAAGACAAGCCATACACCCTGGCCTTTACGATCCATAAACATCCGCCGCACAGCTCATTCTGAAAGCCGTCTTACTCCATTCCCAGCGGACCCTGTGATTCGCCTGAGAGGAACTGGCGGACGAAGGCATTTTCGGAGTCGAACAGCTCTGCCGCGGGGCCGGACTCGACGATCTGTCCGTGCCATAGCACGGAGATGTGCTCGGCCACTCTCCGGGCGGACATGATGTCGTGGGTTATGACGACGTAGGTGCCGCCGTTCTCCTCGTGGACCTCTTTGATCAGTTCGCAAAGAAGTGCGGTGCGCACCGGGTCAAGTCCCGAGTCGGGCTCGTCGAATAGCACGATCTCCGGGTCGAGCACGAGCGAGCGAGCGAAGCCGGCGCGCTTGCGCATCCCACCGGAGAGCTCGTTGGGCATCTTCTCGCCGGCGTTGCCCAGACCGACCTCGCGCATGCGCGAGTTGACGATCTCGGCGATCTCCTCTTCGCCCTTCTCGGTGTGCTGGCGCAACGGAAAGGCGATGTTGTCGTAGAGGTTCATCGAGCCGAACAGGGCGCCGTCCTGGAAGAGCACGCCAAACTTCTTGCGAATCTCGAACAGCTCGGCATCGGGCAGGCTCGGAATCGATCGGCCCTGGACGATCACGTCGCCCTCGTCAGGATAGAGCAGTCCGACTATGTGCTTGATGCAGACCGACTTGCCGGTTCCCGAGGGGCCAAGGATCATCGAGATCTTGCCCTCGGGCAAACCCATATTCAACCCACGCAGCACATGATTCGAGCCGAAGGACTTGTGGACTCCGATGAACTCGATCGCGTCGGGCACGCCCGTAGGGCGATTGAGCCCCATGTGAAACTCGGACTCCTCGCTCTCGCCTGCCTGCCCCCCGCGATGGGGGGTCCCCCGCGATGAGGGGTCGTGCCCCTGCTCAATCGAGAGCTCCTCAGCGACAAGGGGCTCGCCTGCTCCCTGCGATAGGGGGTCTACCTCGCCTGTGGGTGTCCCCTCCTCGGAAGCGGCCATCTTTCAACCTCCGATCGGGGCTTTCGGGTTGGCGCCCCAAAAGACCTGGGTGCCGAGCATTCCGATCAAGTGCACCAAGATTATGTTCAACACCATGGACTTGGCCGTGGCGGTACCCACGCCTACGGGCCCACCACTGGCGTTGTAGCCGTAGTAACAGCCCACGAGCACGATAGCGGTGGCCATGAACATGGCCTTGATCAGGCTGTAGAGGAAATCCGGGGGGTTCTGGAACTGCCAGAAGATCAGCAGGTAGCCACCGGCTGAGACGGTCGCGACCTGCTCCACTACGGCAATGTAGGAGGCCAGGAAGGCCGCTCCGACACCGGCGAGATACATGAAAGGGAGCACAACCCAAGCTGCCAGTAGGCGCGTGGCGCACAGGAAGGTGAGCGAGTCGATGCCCATCACCTCGAGCGCATCGATCTCATCGGAGATGCGCATCGCTCCCAACTCGGCGACGATTCCAGTGCCGACCTTCGCGGCCATCATGTAGCCGAAGGCGTAGGGGATGATCTCGCGCAGATCGCACCACGCCGTGAACACGCCCGCGTAGGCGGGCGCACCCTGGGCCTCGAGGAAGTAGGCACCCTCGATTCCGCACTCCAAGCCGAGCACGAACATCAGAGCCCAGATGATCAGCGTCGAGGAGACGATCAGGATGCCCGACTGGCGCAGCGCCTCGCCGAAGAAGTGAAAGACGCGCAGACCCCAGACGTCGCGCACGATGTTGGCGCTGAAGCGGCCGATCTCCCCGGTCGCGGCTAGCCATTCGCGCGGTGTTACGAGGAGTTCGTTCACGACTCGCTCTCCCGGCCGGGGATCATCACGTGCCGACCTCCGCTCACTTGATCACCAAGATGTTGGGGTGCGTCGCAAGCAGGAGCTGCGTGTAGGCATAGTCGAACGCGAAGATCGCCAGGAAAGTGACGACGACGGCCTGGTTGACGGCGCGGCCGACGCCCTCGGCGCCGCCGGAGGCGGTCATGCCCTTGTAACAGCAGACGATCGCGATGATCGCGCCGAAGATGGTCGTCTTCAAGGCGGAACCCCACAGGTCGGTTGTGGAGGCGTTGGCGAAGAGCGTGTCCCAGAAGGGACCCAGCGGCTGGCCGTTGACGAGCTCGGCAAGGATGCCCCCGAACAGACCGAAGAGGATTGCGTAGACGTTGAACAGGCCCGTCACAAGCATCAGAGCGAGGAAGCGCGGAACGACGAGATTCTTGACGGGATCGACGCCGAGCACCTGAAGCGCGTCGAGCTCCTCGCGGATCTTGCGCGCGCCGAGATCGGCGGTGATCGCGGTGCCGGCGACACCGGCGAGCACGATCGCGGTCACGTTGGGGCCGATCTCACGAATAGCGGCGAGCACGAAGATGCCGCCCAAGCGATCCAGGGCACCGAAGATCGTGAGGAAGTTGGCAGCCTGCAGGCCCGGCGCGGCGTAACAGATCGCAACCGTGGAGATCAGCAGCGGAAACCAGCACAGGCGTAGCGCGAACAGGAACTGCGATACGAACTCGCCGCCATAGGGATAGGGCGGGCGCAGGGCAGAGGCAATCGTCCTGCCGGTCAGGATCATCATGTCCCCGATTTCCTCGAGCAGACTCCTAGTCGGTAGGAAAGCCCGCTCGGCTGCACTTCGCACCATCTCAACCCCTCCTCAGGGGACGCCAACATCTGCGCCCCCAACTGTACCGACCCGCGTCTCCAACTCTACGCGATCGGCAGGCCGAACGCCACCGGCAGCAGAGGACGAACGCTACCGACCCTCCGGCGCAGGCGCCACCGGCGGCGCGAGGCGAACGCAGCCGACCGTTCCGCGCGAGCGCCACCGGCCCTGATATCGTGGCGCTCGCCGTGAGGGTGGGAAAGCTGCTTAGTGGGGTATCGCTCGTCGTGTGCGGCGCATTTCTTGCTGCTCTCATGAGTGGTTGCGGCAGCGCTCAGCGCAACGCGCACGAAGTGGCAGCCACTTACCCGGTGGAAGTCCTCAGGGCTCGCTTCCCCGCCAAGCAGGCGATCGCGCGCGACGAGCGCTTCACGTTGGTTGTGCGCAACGCTGGCGTGCGCACGATCCCCAATATCGCGGTGACGCTTGACTCGTTCTACTACACGAGCACCTATCCAAAACTGGCCGTGAAGAAGCGACCCGTTTGGATCGTAAACACGGGTCCGGGGAAGGTCGCCACCAGTCCGCCGATACAAACCGAGGAAGTCAACCCGTCCGGCGGCGGCGAAACGGCCTTCGTCAACACCTGGGCACTCGGAGCGCTTGCCCCACACGCCAGCCGCTTCTTTATATGGCATGTGACGCCCGTGAAGGCGGGGGTGCACACGGTTCACTACACCGTGGCGGCAGGACTCGATGGCAAGGCGCTCGCGCGTTTGGCCGGTGGCGGGCTGGCCACGGGCAGCTTGACCGCATCGATCGCTCCCGCTCCTCCGCGCACGCACGTCAACCCGGAAACGGGCGAGATCGAACCGGGGCCACACCCGGCCTTTGTGAAGGAACAGCCCGCTTCCGAATAGTCATTCTGTTGTTGACATCGGTGCATGCACCGATGTCCGGGACGGTGCATGCACCGTCCCGCGGAGGCGCGCATGCGCGCCTCCGTCTTTGGGTGAAGACCGTGGCGCATGCGCCACGGTCCGGCCGGCACATGTGCCGGCCGGAGGGACGCACATGTGCGTCCCTCTCATACAGGCTCAGAAAGGGCTCTACAAACTGATTTGGACGAATGTCGAAAGATCGCAGGAGACCTTTCGCCACCTGAGCGATACTCCTGCGGGCGCCGGGGGCTACGATGCGATTCCGCCTTACGCCTAGGACAAAACAGGAGGAGTAGAGCCCACCCATGCCAAAGAGCCGCCAGCAGAACGTGACAGCCGCGCAGTGGAGCGCCAACGGGAGCGCGCTCGGCTCGCTTGACCTGACGCTTCCCGGCAACCAGATCTTCGCCTCGAACGTATTCAGTGTGGCGGTGCAGCGCCGCCGCCTGCCCAAGCACGTGTTCAAGGCACTGCAGCGCACGCTGGAGCGTGGCGAGGCGCTCGACACGACGCTCGCCGACGCCGTGGCCCAGGCGATGAAGGAATGGGCGATGGAGAAGGGCGCCACCCACTACACCCACTGGTTCCAGCCGCTCACCGGCTCCACCGCGGAGAAGCACGACTCCTTCTACGGCCCCGCCGGCGACGGCACCGCGATCGCCGAGTTCTCCGGCAAGGAGCTGATCCAGGGCGAGCCCGACGCGTCCTCGTTCCCGACCGGCGGCATCCGCGCGACGTTCGAGGCACGTGGCTACACCGCCTGGGACCCCACCTCTCCCGCGTTCATCCTCGAGAACCCCAACGGTGCACTGCTGTGCATCCCGACGGCGTTCACGTCGTGGACGGGCGAGGCGCTGGATAACAAGATCCCACTGCTGCGCTCAATGGACGCGCTCTCGGGCGCCGCCGTCGGAGCGCTCGAGCTACTCGGCATCGAGGACGCCGCGCGCGTGTTCACCACGATCGGCTGCGAGCAGGAGTACTTCCTGATCGACGAGCAGTACTACTTCGAGCGGCCCGACCTGCTGACGACCGGACGCACGCTGTTCGGCGCCAAGCCGCCGAAGGGGCACGAGCTGGACGACCACTACTTCGGCTCGATCCCCGAGCGCATTCTCGCCTACATGCTGGAGTGCGAGGTCGAGCTGGCAAAGCTGGGCGTACCGATCAAGACCAGGCACAACGAGGTCGCGCCCAACCAGTACGAGGTGGCGCCGATCTTCGAGAACTCAAACGTCGGCGCCGACCATCAGATGCTGACGATGCAGATCCTGCAGAACACCGCGCGTCGCTATGGCCTTGTTTGTCTCCTACACGAGAAGCCGTTCGCGGGCGTCAACGGATCGGGCAAGCACAACAACTGGTCGATGGGCACCGACACCGGGCTGAATCTGCTCGACCCGGGCGACACCCCCGAGGCAAACCTGAAGTTCCTGTTCTTCTGCGCGGCCGTCATCCAGGCCGTCAACAAGCATCAGGCGCTGCTACGCGCATCGATCGCCAACGCGGGCCAGGATCACCGGCTCGGGGCAAACGAGGCGCCGCCGGCGATCATCTCGATCTTCCTCGGCGCCGACCTGGAGAAGGTGTTCGCGGCGATCGAGTCGGGCAAGGTGCAGGCATCCAAGCCAGGGTCGTTCCTGGGCCTCGGCACACCGGTGCTGCCGCCGCTGCCACTGCACGGCGGCGACCGCAACCGCACCAGCCCGTTCGCTTTCACCGGCAACAAGTTCGAGTTCCGCGCGCTTGGCTCGAGCCAGTCGCCGGCGCTGCCGAACACGGTGCTGAACACGATTGTGGCCGAGTCGATCGACGAGCTTGCCGACAAGCTGAAGACGGCTTTGAAAGCGTCGGGCGCGACGCTGGAGAAGGCCGTGACGAAGGTCGTCAAGGAGGCGTGGTCGGCCAACAAGCAGGTCGTGTTCGACGGCGACGGCTACTCCGAGGAGTGGCACGAGGAGGCCGAGAAGCGCGGCCTTGCCAACCTGCGCACGACCCCCGACGCGCTGCCCTGGCTCGTGGACAAGCAGACCGTGGCCGCGTTCAAGAAGTACAAGGTTTTGTCAAAGCGTGAGCTGGAGTCGCGCCTGGAGGTCTTCACCGAGCAGTACGCGGTCAAGATCAACATCGAGGCCGAGACCGCTGCCCAGATCGCGCGCACGATGCTCCTGCCGGCTGCGGTCAGGTATCTCAACGAGCTGAAGGCCACGGGTCTTGAGGAGCTCGTCGAGGAGATCGAGCCGCTCGTCAAGGAGTTCCAGTTCGCGATCGTCAAGCTCGAGGACGCCAACCTGAGTGACAACCAGCCGGACAGCTCGGCGATGAAGTGGGCGACCTACATGCGCGATACGACAATCCCCGCGATGGACGATGTGCGCGACGTGGCCGACCGCCTGGAGAAGCTGGTCGCCGACGACCTGTGGCCGCTGCCGAAGTACTCGGAGATGCTGTTCATCAAGTAGCCCAGAGGGCCGGATGGCGGCGCCTGGCTGCGTCCTCCCTCCCTTGTGTGCAGAAGCATACGGCGGTCGGGGCCGTCCTTGCCAGACTTGCCCTCCGGCCCTCTGGGCAGCCCTTGTAATCAACCCTGACATAGTTATGTCAGGGTTATCGTTTCGCTGCTAGCATCCGTGCCGATGGCACGCGACTATCTGGCAGCGCTGCGCAGCAAAGTCGTCGTCTACGACGGCGGCATGGGCGCGACGCTGGAGCAGTTCGAGCTGACCGCCGAGGACTACGGCGGGCTGCAGGGCAAGTGCCACGAGGCGCTCGTGCTCAACCGCCCGGACGTAATCGAGGGCGTACACGCCTCGATGCTCGATGCCGGCGCGGAAGTGCTCGAGACCGACACGTTCCAGGCCTCACGCCTGAAGCTGGATGAGTGG
Organism: uncultured Solirubrobacterales bacterium; assembly: GCA_963844095.1. Lineage (GTDB taxonomy): Bacteria > Actinomycetota > Thermoleophilia > Solirubrobacterales > Solirubrobacteraceae > Palsa-744. Next base: position 90,228 of record CAWJND010000004.1, on the reverse strand, counting down.
GGCCTGGCCGACTATACGGTCGAGGTCAACACGAAGGCCGCGGAAATCGCGCGCAAAGTCGCCGGCGAGCAGCGCTTCGTAGCCGGCTCGATCGGCCCGACCGGCTTCCTGCCGGCCTCAGAAGATCCCACGCTCGGCCAGATCAGCTTCGGCGAGCTCGTTGAGGTCTTCACCGAGCAGGCCGCCGGCCTGATCGACGGCGGCGTTGACCTCATCATCATCGAGACCGCCCAGGACATCCTCGAGGTCAAGGCCGCCATCTTCGGGGCGCGCGCGGCCTTCAAGAGCACCGGCAAGACCTTGCCGATCCACACCTCCGTGTCGCTGCTGCCCAACGGCGGCAAGATGCTGCTCGGCACCGACATCTCCGCCGTCCTGTGCACCTTGGAGGCGCTGAAGGTGGACGTGATCGGGCTCAACTGCTCGACCGGCCCGCAGGACATGCGCGACGCGATCCGCTTCCTTGGCGAGTATTGCCCGGTGCCGGTGGCGTGCATTCCCAACGCCGGTCTGCCCTTGCAGGGCCCCGACGGCGAGACGATCTTCCCGGAGAAGCCAGAGCCGCTGGCGGAGGCGCTCGGAGAGTTTGTCGAGCGCTACGGCGTTGGCGTGGTGGGCGGCTGCTGCGGCACCACCCCGGAGCACATCCGTGCGATCGCTGAGCGCGTAGCCGGACGCTCGGTAGCACCCCGGCCCGCCCCCCGGCCTCCTCATCTCTCCTCGATGATCGCGGCGACCACTCTCGTGCAGGAGCCGCGTCCGACAATGGTCGGCGAGCGCGTCAACAGTCAAGGCTCGCGCAAGGCCAAGGAGCTGTTGCTCGCCGACGACTACGACGGGCTCGTGCAGATTGCCGAGGATCAGGTGACCGGCGGCGCGCACGTGCTCGACCTGTGTGTGGCCCTCACCGAGCGCTCAGACGAGGACGAACAGATGCGCCTGCTGGCCAAGCGCATCTCACTCACCCAGGAGCCGCCGATCCAGATCGATTCGACCGAACCGGAGGTAATCGAACGCGCCTTGGAGCAGATCCCGGGCAGGGCGATCGTCAACTCCGTCAACCTGGAGGCCGGCCGCGACAAGCTCGACCGCGTGGTGCCGATGGCGCTGGCACACGGGGCGGCGCTGATCGCGCTGACGATCGATGAGGTCGGGATGGCCAAGACAGCGCAGCGTAAGGTGGAGATCGCGGAACGGATCAAGGGCCTGTGCTGCGACGAGCACGGGCTCGACCCGGAGGTCTTGATCTTCGACTGCCTCACGTTCACGCTCACGACCGGCGACGAGGAGTGGCGGCCCTCCGCTGTGGAGACGATCGAGGGCATCAGGCGCATCAAGGCTGAGATATCCGACGTCAAGACATCGCTGGGCGTATCCAACGTCTCCTTCGGCGTGAGCCCGGGCGCGAGGGCGGTGCTCAACTCGGTCTTCCTGCACCACTGCGTCGAGGCCGGGCTCGACCTGGCGATGGTCAACCCCAACCACATAACCCCTTATTCCGAGATCTCCGACGAGGAGCGCGGGCTGGCCGACGACCTGGTGTTCAACCGTCGCGAGGATGCGCTGGAGCAGTTCATCGCGCACTTCGAGTCGAAGGGCGAGCAGGAGGAGCAGACGAGCGCCAACCCGACCGAGGGGATGGAGCCCGAGCAGGCGCTGCACTTCCACATCCTGCGCCGGCGCAAGGAGGGCGTGGAGGACTGGATCGACGCGTCCGTCGAGAAGATCGGCGCGGTGCCGACGCTCAACGAAGTGCTGCTGCCGGCGATGAAGGAGGTCGGCGACAAGTTCGGCGCCGGCGAATTGATCCTTCCCTTCGTGCTGCAATCGGCCGAGGTGATGAAGAAGGCCGTGGCGCGCCTGGAGAACTACCTCGACAAGATCGAGGGCTACACGAAGGGCACCGTGGTGCTCGCGACCGTCTTCGGCGATGTGCACGACATCGGCAAGTCGCTTGTCAACACGATCCTCACGAACAACGGCTACACGGTGGTCGACCTCGGCAAGCAGGTGCCGATCCAAACCATTTTGGACGCCGCCCAGGAGCACGAAGCGACCGCGATCGGCCTCTCGGCGCTGCTTGTCTCCACCTCCAAGCAGATGCCCGCCTGCATCCAGGAGCTGCACGCCAAGGGCATGCAATACCCGGTCCTGATCGGCGGCGCCGCGATCAACCGCGCCTTCTCCTACCGGGCGTTGTACCCCGGCGGCAAGGAATCCGACGAGCAGTACGAGCCGGGCGTGTTCTACTGCAAGGACGCCTTCGAGGGACTGTCTGTCATGGACCAGCTGATCGACGCGGACGCCCACGACGCGCTCCTGGAGAAGCTGAGGAGCGGCGCCACGGAGTTCCGCGCCAAGGGCGAGGCTCCCGTTGAGGAGCTCAACTTCGCTGACGACTCCGTGCGCTCGAACGTCACTACGCACGACCCCATCCCCACTCCTCCATGGTCGGGAGTCAAGGAGGTGCCTGTGGACATGGACGAGGTGTACTCGCACCTCGACACGCACGTGCTGTTCAAGCTGCACTGGGGCGGCAAGGGCGTCAAGGGCGAGGCCTGGCGTGAGCTCGTGGACGAGAACTTCCGCCCGCGCCTGGAGCGCATGTGGGCCGAGCAGGACTACCTGCACCCGCGCGCGCTGCTCGGCTTCTTCCCCTGCTACGCACAGGGCAACGACATCGTGGTGCTCGACCCGCGTGTCGCCGACTCGGACTCGGGCCTTGACCCCGCCGATCCTGCCGCGGAGTTGACGAGGTTTGTCTGTCCTCGCCAACCGAAGGGCGATCGCATCTGCCTCGCCGACTTCTTCAGGCCCGCGGTTGGCCCAGACGGTGAGCCCTCGCATGAGGGTAAGCCGCCAGCTGAGCTCGATGTGATCGCGGTGCAGGCCGTGACCGTTGGCTCTGAGGTCACCGAGCTGATGGCCAAGCTGGAGGCAGACGGCGAGTTCGCCGAGCAGCTGTTCGTACACGGCCTCGGCGTACAGACCGCTGAGGGCCTGGCTGAGTGGCTGCACTGGAAGACACGCGAGATGCTCTCCATCCCTTCGATCCAGGGCAGGCGCTACTCGTGGGGCTACCCCGCCGTGCCCGAGCAGGCTGAGCACCTGAAGGTGGAGAAGCTGCTGTGCCTGGAGCAGATCGGCATGACGATCTCAGACGGCTACGCCCCGATACCCGAGCAGTCCACGCTCGCACTCGTCGCGCATCACCCGCAGGCGATCTACTTCGGCACGCGCCAGGGCAGGCTCTTGCCCAATGGTTCACCCGACGACGTGATCAAGGGCTCCTACCGCGATCCGTCGCTGCCGACGTTCACCGGCTCGGCGACGCTGGAGGAGAGCGACCCGCCGGATGGCGCGGTCGAACAGGAGAACGAGCCCGCGATGGCAGGCGAGAGCGGCTGAGCCCAACTACGGGCCTGCACTTAGAGCGCCCGTGTAGCGTGATGCTCAACCAGCTCCAGCTTCTGTCTGCGTGCCAGCCGCTTGATGCGGGCCTCCTCGCGCATCGCCGATCCACGATCCTGCATCGGTAGCGCCAGAGCAAGCTCTACGGGCAACCTGCTTGCCGTGTAGCGGCTCGCCTTGCCCGCCGCGTGTGTGGTCAGTCGCTTCGTCAAGTCGTTGGTCCAGCCCGTGTAGAGCGACCCATCGTCGCAGCGCAACATATAAACCCAGGCGTCGCTCATCGATCTCGATTCTGTGCCGGCGCCGATCTCCCTGCGCAGGCCTCTCCTACTTAGGACTGGACCCGCGAAGGCGCGCGTCGCGCGGTTCCCGGCAGCGGCGGCAGCTTCACCGGCGAGGCGTGCATCGTGCGTAGGCGCACGTCCTTCCAGGAGAGCCCCTCGTTGACGAGCGCCGGCGTGCCCATGATGACGGCGGTGGCGATCTCGACGGCCTGCAACACGATCCCGTAGGCAAGCGCATCGGCAGTCCCCACGTGGTAGGCGCCGGCGAGCACCGCGACGCACGCAGCCTGGAAGACACCGACATTGGCGGGTGTGGCGGGAATGACCGCCGTTACGTTGACGGCAAAGAGGACGGCCGCGGCAGCGCCGAAGCCGACCTTCTCATCAAGGCCCAACGCCATCAACAACAGCCAGCAGGAGAGCCACTGCAGCCCCCACGCGGACAGCTGCAGCACGGTCGCCGCGGCGGCTTGGCGCGGCTTGCGAAATACGCTCAGGCCGGCGCGCACGCGCAACAGCGAGGCGCGCATGCTTGCCAGCACGCGCCCAAGCCGCTGCGAGCGCGAGACGGCGGCGCTGGGAACCAGCACGGGCGCCAGCAACAGCGCGATCAGCACAGCCAGCGGGGCCAGCCCTACGGCAAGCAGCGCATCGGTGTGTTTGCCGGCGAAGCTGACGCTCGAGAACATCACGCCGCCGAGGATCACCAGCGCCAGCAGGTTGAGCAATGTCTGGGAGACCATCGTGCCCAGCACGACGGGCAATGTCTCGCGCGCACGCCCGATGCGACGCGCAACGATCAGCGCACGGGAGGGCTCGCCGAGACGGGCAGGCAGCGTGGCGGACATCAGCACGCCAATGAACGTTCCCTGCAGCGCGTCGCGCCGACGCGCTGCGCGCCAAGTAGGCGCCGCCTTGAGGATCGCGTGCCAGGCGATGCCGCGCACGATCATCGAGGCGCACATCACGGCCACGCCGGCGGCCACCAGTCCGGGGCTTGAGGCAACAAGGCTCGCTGCGACATTCGTGACGCCGATCTTCTGCAGGGCAACGTAGGCAAGCATCACACCTGCGAGCGAGGTGGCAAGCAGCGCACCGCGCGAGAGCATGCGCAACGCGCGATGCGTGACCGGTGGAGCCTGCTCGAGGCTCGGCAAGCGCTGCGCACGCACAGGCGGGCGCAGGTCAGCGGGTGCAATGCCGTGGCGCACGGCGATGCGTGAGGAGCGCGTCGCCGGTTGCCCCACGGCGATCGCCTGCTCGTAGACATCGACGATCTCCTCGGCAACGTGCGCCCAGGAAAAACGCTCGGCATGCTCGCGCGCAGCCGTGGCCATGTCCGCACGACGATCAGGGTCGAGCGCGAGCGCGCGCAACGCCTCAGCAAGTGCCAGCGCATCGCCGGGCGGGACAAGCAGGCTGTCGCGGCCGTCGCGTGCCACGTCCCTATAGCCGGGGATATCAGATGCGACGACCGGCGTGCTTGCGGCAAACGCCTCCGTTAGAACCATGCCGAAGCTCTCCCCGCGCAAGGAAGGCGCGCACAACACCTCGGCGCGACGCAACTCTTCGTTCTTTTGCTGCTCGGAGACCTTTCCCAGCGCACGCACACCGCGATCGTCGAGCAGCATCGGTGCGATCTCCTCGGCGCTCGCACCGACGAGCGTGAGCGTCGCGGGGATCTGCTCGCGCAAAGCCTCGAACGCGCGCAGCAACACGGGCAGCCCCTTGCGCTCGACTGCTTGGCCGATGAACAGGATGCGCAGCGGCCCCTCGCTCGCCTCCCTCGTCTGATTCGCGGCCGCTTCGAGACGAACCCCGTTCGGCACGATCCGGTAGTGCCCGCCATAGAAGCGTCTGGCCGTCCAGGCTGCCGCCTCGGACACGGCGATACGCGCGTGCAGGCGGTTCATGCGCCGCCTGCCCCCCAGCGCGAGCGCGCCGATCTGGTTGGAGATCGGATTCGTGGAGTACGTGTGGAACGTGCCGACAAGCGGCAGCTCGCCCGAGGACATGAGCGCGTCGAAGCCGATCAGCGGCACGATCGGCTCGTGGATGTGTGCGACGTCATAGCCGCCCTCGCGCAGCGCTTTGCGGATCGCGTAGACCGAATGCGGCGTGCCCGTCAGGTTGGAGACCGCGCCGTTGGCGGGGATCCCGATCGTGCGTCCCAGCGCGATGAAGTTCTCCGGCGGATCCACTTGCTGCGGGCGCGCCCCCCGATGCAAGCGCCGCGAGAGCGCATCGTCAGGGTCGAATGGCGCGAGGATGTCCGCCTCGTGGCCCTGCGCGCAAAGCTCAGCCGAAAGCGCCTCGATGTGGCGCGTGACGCCGCCCGGATAGGTCCAAGAGTACGGCGAAACCAGAGCAATCCGCACATGTGCACTGTATCGGGCGCGGAACCCGGACGCTAAATGCTCGCCGACTCCAACGACTCCACCCACACCGCCACGTTTCGAATCGTGGAAGGCGTCGTCTCGATTTGCTGAAGGACCGCGCCGCGCAGAACGGCCATCGAAAGTCGGACGTAGATGTGCTGGCTCGTATTACGCACATCGCGTTGCTTGCCGATCGCCGCCAGGGCATCGCGTGAGATGACCCCGGCATTGGCCAGTAGTTCGAGCGGGGATGTACCCTCGTCGTCCGTCTCGCCGATCCGCCTCGCCAGCTTCACGCTCAGCGCGATCAGATCCATGAGCAGCATGTAGGTCTTCTCGAAGCTGGATAGAACACCGTCAGCTCGATTGCGCTCCGCTGGATCATCGGAGTTCCATGCCGCGGTAAGCGCTTGCTCGTCAAGATCGGGCGCGAACTGAGCGACCGACCTCTCGAGCTGCTCAAAACGACGGCGAAGCGCGTCGAGCGTATCTTCGTAAGCTGCCCGAAGCTGGTCAGCGCTGCGGCGTGGACGATGTGGACTCAAGGCGCTGCTTCAGCTCTCGCCGCAAACATCTCGATGGCCTGGCGTGCACGCTCAGCGCGCACATGACGATCCTCTGTTGCCTGTGCTTCAAAGTGGTCGGCTCGTGCTTGCATTTTCGACCAGCGCCCATCGCGATCGACCAACACCCGTCCATCGCGCAGGATCTCAACCATGAACGACGCTCGGCACAGAGCATCCTCCAGCAAGATGACATCGAGCGGAATGTCGATGTACTTGCGTAGACGCGTTGCGAGCGCGACCCCGTTGCCCAACTCGGGATCGCGGAAACGGACCAGTAGATCGAGATCCGACTGCTCGTCATCATCGCCGCGCGCGACCGATCCGAAGAGGACGGCAAGCGAGATGTTGGGCTCGGTACGTAGTGCTGCGCGAAGCTTGCTGATCGTCGGCCAGTGCCGGCGCAGATAGACACGCTCATCCACAGGGAGATGCAGCTTGTAAGGAGTGGTCCTCTCTCCGCGCAGGGTCCCGAGCGCCCAGGCACGACGGAGCGTGCGCTCGTTCACGTGGAGACTCTGAGCTAGTTCCTGGAGCTCGACACTCATGTGTCCAGTTTATAGAGCTCATGTGTCCAGTTCAAGCAGAAGACGACGCCATATACTCGTGCGAGACTCATGACCGAGCGCCACTTCGTCAAGTACACCTTCCTGAAGCTCGACCCCGCCTGGCGCCGCCTGGACGGCGAGGCGCGGGCGCAGCACAAGCGCGAGTTCGCGGCTGCCTGTGAGGACTTCGCCGACGGGCACCTGCTGCAGTCCTTCTCGCTCGTCGGCACGCGCGGCGATGCGGAGCTACTGCTGATCTCAGAGGCAGAGAACCTGGATCGCATCCACGAGTTTCACGTCGTGCTGGCCCAAAGCGGGCTGATGAAGTGGGCCGAGCAGCCCTACTCGTTCCTGGGGATGCGCAAGAGCTCGGAATACTCCGAAGATGAGCGCGTGCACCCGCGCGGGTTCAGAGGCAAGTACGTGTTCGTGTACCCGTTCGTGAAGTCGCGCGAGTGGTATGCATTGCCGGCCGAGGAGCGCTGGCGCATCATGCAGGGGCACATCACCGTGGGGCGCGAATACCCGGGCGTGGACAACCACACGACCTACTCTTTCGGCCTGGACGACCAGGAGTTCGTGGTGGCCTTCGACACTGATGACGTCGGCACGTTCCTCGACCTCGTCCAGCGCCTGCGCACGACTGAGGCCTCGCGCTTCACGGTTCGCGACACACCGAGCTTCACTTGCATTGCTTGCTCCCTGGAGCGGGCCTTGAACGCGCTCGACGGCGAGCCGATCTCACTCGAAAACTCTGCTCTGCGGGCCGGCTAAACAGATGAGCCCTACCGCGAAGAGCTCCAGATCGACCGTGCGCAAGGCTCCCGCCAAACGGAAGACAACTTCCCAGAAGGCGGCCGTCGAGGAGCTGCGCGCCGCCGACCCGATAATGGCCGGACTGATCGACATGTGCGGCGTCATCTCAAGCCCTCCACGCAAGAAGGCCGACCCAGAGGAGCACTACGGTGCCCTGCTTCACGCAGTCGTCAATCAGCAGCTGTCGGTCAAGGCTGGGGCCGCGATCTATGGGAGGCTGACCGAGCGCTTCGGCGGCCATACACCGACACCCGAGGAGCTGTTGGCCGACGATCCCGAAGAGCTGCGCCTTGCCGTGGGCTTGTCGCGCTCGAAGGTGGGCTTCATGCGCTCCCTGGCCGAGCACATCCTCTCCGGGGAGCTAGAGCTGGACCAGCTCGATTCCCTGTCCGACGACGACGTCATGGCGGAGCTGGTGGCCGTCAAGGGCATCGGCGAGTGGACGGCGCACATGTTCCTGATGAGCCACCTGCACCGCCCCGACGTGATGGCTCCCGGAGACCTTGGCATCCGCCGCGCTATCGAACGCGCCTACTCGCTTGAAGAGCCCGACCGCGAGACGATCGAACGCCTGGCCGAGCGCTGGCGCCCACACCGCACGCTCGCATGTCGCTACTTGTGGCGTTCGCTCAACAACGAACCCACTTGATTCCCCAGGCCGTCTGACGGTCGGGGAGCAAGCGAGGCAAGGACGCACCAACCGCCGTGTGCTTCAGCACACAAGGGAGGGAGGACGCAGCATCGCGTCGCTTCCCGACCGTCAGACCGCTGAGACCTGCTCTTCCTCGGCTACGCGGAAAGAGGAGCCACAGCCGCAAGCAGCGACCACGTTGGGGTTCTCGACTTTGAAACCGGCCCCTTGCAGGCTCTCCTCGTAGTCGATCGTGGAGCCCGATACGAACTGCAGGCTCTCGTTGTCCACGAGCAGCTTCAATCCGTGGTCTTCGAAGACGATGTCGCTCTCGCGTTGCTCGTCGAAGGCGAGCTGATACTGGAAGCCGGAGCAGCCCCCACCACGCACACCAACGCGCAGCCCCGCGAGTGTCACATCGGCCTGCTGGGCCTCCAGGAACTCGCGAACCTTCTCCGCACCCTTGTCAGTGATCGAGATCATCGCTTTCCAAAGTATAGCGACGTCCTTTCTTGGCTAAGCTGAGAGCCAATGCCTACCGCCGAGGAGCTCAAGCAGCGCATCGAAGCCGCCATCCCAGGCGCAAGCGCCGAAGTCGAGGACTACACGGGCGGTGGCGACCACTTCCACGCAACGGTCGTCTCGCCGGCGTTTGCGGGGCGCAGCCGCATCGAGCAGCACAAGCTTGTTTATGGCGTGTTCGGCGATGAGATCGGCGGTCCGATCCATGCGCTCTCGCTGAAAACCCTGAGTCAGGAGTAGCCGATGTCCGACACCGAGTCAAACCCCATCCGCGATGCGATCGTCGAGGCGATCGCGCAGCACGACACGATCCTCTTTATGAAGGGCACTCCCGAGGCGCCCGCGTGTGGCTTCTCCGCACGCACCGTTGCGATGCTGCAGTCGCTCGAGGCGCCGTTCGCCGCAGTTGACATCCTGCCCGACCCGCGCATCCGCCAAGAGCTCTCGGCCATCTCGGGCTGGCCCACCATCCCCCAGCTGTTCGTCGGCGGCGAGCTTGTCGGGGGTTGCGACATCGTCACGGAGATGTACGAGTCCGGCGAGCTGGCCGAGACGCTCGGGCTGGACGAGCGCGAGAGCGGCCCCGTGGAGCCGGTGGCCAACGGAGTGCAGTCCTCTGGGCTCACCCAAGTAGAGAACCGGCTCGGATGACAACTTGAGCTCGATTGGGACTCCCAAAGGAGTCCCGGGGCCCGGCCGGCAGTGCGGTAAGGTCCGCAGCGCCGTATGAGCCCCGTCACCGTCGTCACCGATACCACCAACTACCTGCCGCGCGAGTTGGCGGACAAGGAAGGTATCCACCAGGTCAGCCTGTACGTCGGCTGGCAGGACGACCAGCGACGCGAGATCGAGCTCGACGGCTTTGACGCCTTCTACGCGCGGCTGCGCACCGACCCGGATCTGCCGACCACCTCGCAACCTTCGATCGGCGACTTTCTCGCCGTGTGGGAGCCACTGCTCGAGGCCGGGCAGGACATCGTCTCGATCCATCTCGCCGGCGGCATCTCCGGCACGTGCGAGTCCGCCCGTCAAGCGCAGAGTCTGCTCATCGAGCGCGGCCTGGGCGAGCGCATCGAGGTGATCGATGGGGAAACCGCTTGCGGCGGCCTCGGCTTGGTACTACTCGCAGCAGCTGCGGCCGCTCACAAAGGCGCCGATAAGGACGCCGTCGCCGCGCGAGCACACGAGGCACGCAAGGCGCTGAAGATCTGGTTCTGCGTAGACACGCTCGAGTACTTGCGCCGTGGTGGGCGCATCGGCAACGCCCAAGCATGGATCGGCAGCACGCTCAAGATCAAGCCGATCCTCTCGCTCGACTACGAAATCACGCCCGTCGAGCGCGTGCGCACCGCCAAGCGCGCGTTCGAGCGCATGGTGCAGTATGCGCAGGAATTGCACGACAGCGGCGCCGACCGCTGGGTCGTGCAGCACATCCAGGCAATCGAGCAGGCAGAGCGATTGATGGACCGCTGCCGTGAGATCTTCGGCTCAGAGCCGATCTTCACATCCGAGGTTGGACCGGTGATCGGCACCTACACCGGACCGGGTCTGCTTGGTGTCGGCGCCTTGCCGAACGCGCTATTCGGTCCCTGAGGTTTCTTGGACCAAGCTGGTCGCCGCAGGACGTCGAAGCGCGTGCTGGTAACACGTGCAAGACGGCATGTGGCGATCCAGCGCCGTGTCCAGGGGCCTCAGCCGCGGCGACGTTTGCGACGACGGCGACGTCCGAGTAGCAGGACACTTACGACACCAACGCCAATCGCGATCTCGCGTTGATGGCGCTCGAGCTGCCCACGCCAATCGGTGATACGCGCAACTTCGCCGTGCAGGTTGTTCAGCGACACAGCCAACTCTGCACGGTTGGCCTCGATCGAGTCGCGGATCTCAGCTGTCGAGCGTTGTGCCATCGGCAATCCCCCTTCCAAGACCTGTGTCCGGTGTCGCGACGGGCGCCTCCGAGGATGAGCTGACCGTCTCGCGGATCTTGCGGGCCTCCTCGATCGCCATATCCGGGGTCGGCGGCGCGCCCGCTTTGACGGCCCTGTATGCGAGCAGGCCGGCGATCACGCCTAGCACCACAAGAATCAGCGCCATCGCGAAGAAACCCCAGAAATAGGTGAACTGGTTGCCGATCGGCAGCTCGAAGTAGAGCAGCCAGGCGCACCCGATCAGGACGAAGAAGAGCGCGGTGAAGAAGAACACGCCGGCGACGATCGCCACGATCGCGCCCTTGGCAAGGCGCGTCGTCTTCTCCGTGATCTCTGTCTTTGCGAGCTCGATCTCCTCGCGGATCAGCAGGCTCGCGCGCTCGGTTACCTCGGTTATCGCTGCGGCGATGCCCTGCTGTCGCCCGTCCTGGCCGGGGGGCGGGTAGGGGGCGTCGCTCACTCCGGGGGCTCCTCGTCGAACATGCGTCGCCACAACTGGGCAGCTGCCCGCTGGGTGATGATGCTCGCGAGCGCACCGACGGCGGTCAACAGGCCGGACCACATCACACGCTTCATCAACTCGTTCTCCATTCGCGGAAGTGTAGTGGCCAGCCGGACGGTCTGGCTAGCGGTCTCTACGTGCATAGACTGGAATACGTGCCAGAAGCCCCCGTCCAAGACTTTCCGCTGTTCCCGCTTGGGATCGTTGCGCTGCCGACGGAGAGCGTCCCGCTGCACATCTTCGAGGATCGCTATCGCGCGATGATCGAGGAGTGCATGGAGGGCGAGAGCGAGTTCGGGATCGTCTGGCTTGCGGACGACGAGCTGAAGCCGGTCGGCTGCGCTTGTGAGATCGAGAGCGTGCTCGATCGCGAGGACGACGGCCGCTTCACGATCCTGGTGCGCGGCACGCGCGTCTTTCGTCTGCTCGAGCGCCAGGACGACCTTCCCTATCCGGCTGGCGTGGTCGAGTTCGTCGCCGAGTGCGACGAGGATCTCGACGAGCAGGCTGCGCGCGAGGCCCACGAGCTCTACGGCGAGCTCGTGGAGCAGGCGACCGACCGTGTGCTCGAACCGCAGGAGCTGGAGGCGATGAGTGCATACGCAATGGCCGGCACCGTGGACTTCGGCACCGACGCCAAGCAGGAGCTGTTGGAGCTGCGCTCGGAGAACGCGCGGCTGCGCCTGCTCACGCTGCTGTTTCGCGCCGCGATCAAGCAGATGGAGTTGGTCGAGCGTGCACAGCTGCGTGCGCGCTCCAACGGCAAGGTGCACTTTTGCTGAGAGTCCTTGCGCATGCTCTGGACGGCGGCTGACAGGCTTTGCCCCTCGGAGCCCCTGCGATGGCCGCTCAAGCCCCCTGTTGGGGCAACCCGCAAACGCCCTGGGCAACCGTCAGCACGAAGCCCGCGAGCTTGCGCATCGCCGACGGCTGATGCGGCGAGTTGTCGCTGAAGCGCACCGTACCATTGGCGTCGCGCAGGTAGTAGCTCAGCACTGAGCCGGGCTCGGCGGGCAGCGACTCGTGCTTGGCCGCCGGTTCTTCGAGGTCTTCTTGAATCGTGCGCGCTTCGATTATCTGCGGATCGCTGAGATGGCGTGCCGGCCCGTTGTCGCAGTGCACGACGCCTTCTTCGTTGACGAGCATCGTCAGCTTGGCTCCAGGTCCGCTGCCGCTGCGCTGCACGATGAACAGGTCAGGCGAGAGCACTCCACCGCAGCCGCCGACCAACAGCGCGACACAGACGAACAGTCCCGCCAAAAGCCAATGCCCCCCGCGCGCGCGGGGGGCATGCCTCTTTTTCGCGATCACGCCACCACCGCCACCCCGCCCCGCCGTGGATCGCCGGCGCCGATCAGCTCCGAGCCATCCCGCTGCACAGCCTGGACGCCGCCGAAGAACAGGTTGAGGTCGTGAAAGCGAACTATCTCTCGCTGCCGACTGGTAGCGCCGCCCGGCCCGGCATCGGCCTCGAGCCCGGGCCGCGCACCGATGCCAGCAGCGGGCTCAATCCCCGGCTCGTGGTAGACGATTCCCTCCTCGAAATGTGCGCGCGGCGCGCTCACCGCCTCGGGTGCGCGCAGACCTAGATCGACAACTCCCACGATCGTCTGCAGCAGCGCCGAGCGGATCCGATTGGAGCCGGCGCTGCCGAGCACCAGCTCGACCTCTCCCTCGCGCATCACAATCGTTGGCGCCATCATGCTCGGCATGCGTCGCCCAGCCGGGTGGCTGTGGAAGCCCAGCGGACTCAGGTCCTCCTCGCCCATCACGTTGTTCAGGTGGATGCCTGTGCCCGGGACCACGACGCCCGATCCCTCGCCATTAGTGCACGTCACAGAGCAGGCACGCCCCTGCCTGTCCAACACAGAGATGTGGGTCGTGGACCCGAGTCGTGACGAGAGGAAGCACGCCCCAAAATCCTCCTCTGAAAGACCCTGGACGAACTCGGCCGTACGCTCACCCTGGGCCGCTTCCATCGCGCCGATCACAGCCTCGAGCGCGGGCGGCGCCGGCTGCGCGTCGAGCAGGCCCAGCGAATATGCCAGCAGCGTGCCGCCGGCCGAAGGTGGTGGATTGGTCAGCACCTCGCGGTCGCGATAGCGCATCGGTAGCGGCTCACGCTCAATCGCCTCGTAGGCGCCAAGCTCCTTGGCCGTGAGCGAGCCGCCGCGCTCACCCAGCCATGTGCATACGGCGTCGGCGATGTCCCCGCTGTAGAAAGGCTTGGCGCCCTCCTGTCCGAGCCTGAGCAGCGCGTCGCCGAGCTCGGGGTTGAGCAGCATCTCTCCCTCTCTCAGCACCCTACCCTGAGGTGCCCAAAGCGCGGCGCACTCTGGGGTCGAGCAGAGCAGGTCGCCGAGGATCTTCGCGATGTAGGCCTGGCCCTTGTTGAGCACCACACCCTCGCGCGCGAGCGTCGCCGCCGGTGCCGCCAGCTCGGCGAGCTCGATCGTGCCCCAGCGCTTGATTGCCTCGCAGGCACCGGCCGGTGCTCCATATATCCCACACGAGGCCGCACCGATGTAGAACACCTGCACGGCGTCGCCAAAGGAGACGTCCACCGCCTCCAGCTCCGCTGCGCTGCCGTCCGTAGCCCGCTCGGGCGCCTGCACGAAAAAGTCGAGCAGAACCGGTCGCTGACCGCCGCCGGCCACCATCATGTATCCCCCAGCGCCGAGACCCGTCAGCAGCGGCTCTGCGGCAAACGAGATGAGCATCGCCGCCACGGCCGCATCGACGGCGTTGCCACCTTCGCGCAGCACCCGCGCTCCAGCCTCCGCGGTCAGCGGATGGCCCGCCGCCACAACCCCCTTCTCAGCTTCGCTCATACGTGAGCGATAGCACAGCGCTTAGAAGTTCGGGATGAACTCAGGCACGTCCATATCGCTGACGGACAGACCGCCGCGACGGGACTGCCTGTCCTCGCGAGAGCGCGTATCACGGGCCGAGGGGCCGGTGCGCTTTATGCGCGGCTCGCCGTCGGGCTCGCGCATCTGCGGGCGTGAGTTCTTGACGCCGTAGCCGGTGGCGACGACTGTCACCCATACTTGGTCGTCCAGCTTCTCGTCGACCATCGCTCCGAAGATGATGTTCGCGTCTGGATGTGCCGCCTCGGAGACCGCCTTTGCCGCCTCGTTGACCTCCCACAGCGACAGGTCGCGGCCACCCGTGATCGACAGGAGGATCGAGCGTGCGCCCTCCATCGAGGTCTCAAGCAGCGGCGAGGCGACCGCCTGGGCCGCTGCCTCTGAGGCGCGGTTCTCGCCGAAGCCCATGCCGATTCCCAGCAACGCGTTGCCGGCGTCGGACATGATCGTGCGCACGTCGGCGAAGTCGAGGTTGATGAGGCCGGGCAACGTGACCAGATCGGAGATACCCTGGACGCCCTGGCGCAGCACGTCGTCGGCGACGCGGAAAGCCTCGACCATCGCCGTCTGCTTGTCGAGCACGGTCAACAGACGGTTGTTTGGCACCACGATCAGCGTGTCGACCTCCTCGGCCAGCGCCTCCACGCCATGGTCGGCCTGCTCAGCGCGACGCGAACCCTCGAAGCCGAAAGGCTTCGTGACGATCGCGACGGTAAGCGCGCCGACTTCGCGTGCGATGCGCGCCACGATCGGAGCGGCGCCCGTGCCCGTGCCACCGCCGGCGCCCGCCGTGATGAAGATCATGTCCGAGCCCTTCAAGAGGGCCTTGACGCGGTCGTAGTCCTCCATCGCCGCCTGCCTGCCGATATTCGCATCTGAGCCCGAGCCGAGGCCACGAGTCAGCTCGGCGCCGATGTGCAAGGTGATGTCGGCTGTGGACTGTTGCAGCGACTGTAGGTCTGTGTTGATCGCGAGGAACTCAACGCCCTCGACCTCGGCCTCGACCATGCGGTTGACCGCATTCGTGCCGGCGCCGCCAACGCCCACGACGCGTATCACCGGCTGTGTCACCGGGATCGCAGCGCCAAACGGACGCGGCTGCTCCTGCACCTCGTGCGCATACGCGGTTCTGTCGCGTGGGGCATCTCGTTCGCGCGTAACGCCGGGATGCTCCATCAGGTTCTCGGGGATCTCCGAGGAGAATGCATGGCGCAGGCGCTCCTGCGGGCTCGGGATGTGCGCTGCCTGCTCATCGTCATCGTCGATGCTCGGGCGCAACGACGGGTGCGGCACGCCGCTCTCGCGCGAATGCTGTGCTTGTGGCTGAGGAGGACTCGTGGCAGACGCGGGCTCGGCTGCGCCGGCAGATGCGGCCGCCTCGGACGCTGGTTCGATGGCGCCTGCGGGCGTGGCAGCCTCAGCCGCCGGCGACTCGACGGACTCGTCCTTCTCCAGCTCCTCGGTCTTGCGAAAAAGGGCCGCAAGCGGGCCTTCGCGCATCGACGCTCGCTTAGGGTTTGCCATGAGCCAAGACCTCCTGTGCCAGCTGCCGATAGGACTGCGCAGCGACACCATCCGGCTCGTACTTGAGCACCGACATTCCCTTCACAGGGGCCTCGGCGAAACGCACCGTCTTACGGATGCGCGACGCGAATACGCGGTCGCCGAAGTTCTCCTCGAGGATCTCGATGGCCTCCTTGGCGTGGATCGTGCGCGAATCGACCAGGGTCGGAAGGATACCCTCGATTTCGACGTCTGGATTGAGGTTCTCGCGAATCATTGCCAGGGTGTTTTGCAACTGGATGAGCCCACGCATTGAGAGATACTCACACTGCACGGGCACAATAACCTTGTTGGCGGCGGTAAGTGCGTTAATCGTCAGGAGGCCGAGGCTTGGCGGCGTGTCGATGCAGATGAAGTCGTAGTCTTCCATGATCGGCTCGAAGGCCTTTTGCAGCGAACGCTCGCGACCGATCATCGTGGACATCGCGATCTCCGCGCCGGCGAGGTCGATTGAGGCGCACGCGACATCGATCTCGCGCTTGCGAATCACCTCTCTGATCGTGGCGCGCTGAGTCAGCACGTCGTACATCGACAGCTCCAGCGTGTCCGGGTCGATGCCCTGAGACATCGTCAGGTTGCCCTGTGGGTCCATATCGACGCAGAGAACGCGGTGACCCTCCTCCGCGAATGCGGCAGCCAGGTTGAGCGTCGTTGTTGTCTTGGCCACCCCGCCCTTCTGATTTGCGAACGCGATGACCTTGGCCCGTGCAGTCACGGCAGGCTCCGATGGTCGAATTTGGAAAGCCGTCGAGCTTCGGTATTCGCACAGCTTTCCGCGATTCCTGCACTGTTGATGGGGATTGCTGCGTGCCCGTCGATGCTCGCCCGCACAATGCACGTCCGCTCGCCCTCGAGACACCACGGCGGCGTGCTCGTCGGTCTTCGCGGGCGCACAGCACGTTCGTTCGGTCGTGGGCCAGGGCGTGCCCCTACGATCCCCACGGTGCCACCACGTCACATGCCACTGGAGAAGCGCCTGGAGGAGAAGCAGGTGTGCGTCTGCGTGGGCGCGGGCGGAGTCGGCAAGACCACTATCTCGGCAGCTCTCGGGCTCGGGCTGGCGATGCGCGGCAAGAAGGTGGTGGTCGTCAGCATCGATCCGGCCAAGCGACTTGCGGGGGCGCTGGGCTTGCGCGAGCTTCCGGGTGAGCCACACCGGATCGAGCCGCACACGCTCGCCGAGCATGGGGTCGAGGCGCGCGGCGAGCTGTGGGCGATGATGCTCGACTCCAAGCGCACGTTCGACGATTTGATCGGGCGGCTGGCTCCAGACGAGCGTACGCGCGATGAAGTCCTCTCAAACCGCATCTACCGCGAGCTCTCCTCGGCCGTTGCCGGCTCGCAAGAGTTCACGGCTGTCGCAAAGCTGTTCGAGCTGCATCGCGGCGGCGCCTGGGATGTGATCGTGCTCGACACTCCGCCCTCGCGCGATGCGCTGGACTTCCTCGACGCGCCCGACCGGCTGACGCAATTCCTGGAGGGACGCGCGCTGAAGGTACTACTCTCCCCCGGCGGCGTCACGCGCGGACTGCTCGGGCGTGGTGCCGGCTTGATGTTCTCGGTGTTTGCCCGCGTGACGGGCGTCAACCTGCTCGGCGAGCTATCTGGATTCTTCGGCTCGCTCTCCTCGCTCACCGACGGCTTTCGCGAGCGTGCACGCGGCGTAGAGCAGCTGTTGCGCGATCCGCTCACGGGGTTTCTGATCGTCACCTCGCCCGAGCACGAGCCTGCGCAGGAGGCCGTCTTCTTGCATGCCCAGCTTGTGAGTGAGCAGATGGCGTTCAGCGGTTTGATCGTCAACCGCATCCACGACCATGGGCTCGACGGGCACACGCCAGAGCAGGTCACGCAGCTACTCTCGGCTGAGCTTGGGGCTTCGCTTGCCGCGCGCGTCGCCCGGAACCTGACCGACTTCGACGTCCTCGCTGCACGCGATCGTGCGAGCATCGCTGAGCTTTCGCAGGGGCTCGACGAACCCGACCCGCTGCTCGTGCCCTACCTAGACGGCGACGTGCAGGACCTCGGCGGACTGGTCCTGATCGCCGAGCGCCTGTTCTCCTGAGGATCCGACGATACGACCGGCGCGCGGCTCGCCCGTGCCTGCGGCCACGACAGGCACCTGCTTTAGATCCTCGCTTCCCTTGCTCGCGCGAATCTCCTCGCCTGGATCGTAAACCTCCTCGCCTGGCCCTCCGCCGCAGGACCCGGCCTCCGTGTCGGGCTCGACTCCACCGAGCAACAGCTCGTCGGCGAGCGAGCTGAGATCAGCCGGCAGGTGTCCGCACACCATGTCGCGCAACAGTGCGCGCAGGTGATTTGAGAGTTCGCGCGCCAGGTTGATCGCGCTCGCGCGCTCCTCGGCAATGCCGGCGATTGTTTGGCGCTCGAGTGCGATTGCCTTCAAGGTTCGTTCGGCAAGTATGGCGCGATGCTCGGGCGTCGCGCACAATGCCGCCAAGCGCGCGGCGAGCAAGCCGTCAGGCAAACCGCCGGGCTCAAGCTCAGACGGAGCGCCCAGCAATGCGCGTAGGGCAAGCAGGTGGTCGCTGATCGCCTCGTACTCCGAGGCCCGCTCACAGCCTAGCTCGAAGCGTCGCAGCGCCCACGCCACCTCGTTTGCGTGTGGGGTTCGACGCGAGACCAGGTTGCAGAAGGCGCGCAGCTCGTCCTCCTGCTCAGCGCTCACCATAAGCATGCCGTGCGGGCGGCCGCCCGTGCCGAGTGCAAGCGCAGCCCACGGTGCCGAGCCGGTTCGCGCCCAGGCGAGCGCGCCCAGTGCGATGCGGCCGTCGCCAAACAGGCGCAGCGCGCGCAACAGCTCTCGCAATACGTCCTTGCCCTGGGCGATCGCGGCGCGCGGATCGGTCGCTTGTGCGCTGAAGACGACAAGCAGGTGGTCCTCCTCGCCGCGGGGACCGGCCTGTGCCTGCTCAGGCGCACCCTGCAGCGCGTCAGGATGGGCGATCAAGAGGCCGCGTGCCAGCGCCAGCTCGGGCGAGGCGATCGTCAAACCGTGCAGAGTCGCTACGAGCGTGACCTCACCCGTTGCTGCGAATGTCGAGTCCTCCAGGCGCTCGAGCGCACGCTCAACGCGCTGCTCGTATTGACCGATCTTTGAGCGGTCGAAATCGGTTTGCTGGTCGAAGACCTCCTGCAGCAGCACGAGCAGAGCGGCGTCAGCACGGCCACGGCTCGGACGGTCGCTGCCACTGTCTCGGTTCCGGTCTCGGTCCCGGCCTCTGCCTTGGTCCCAGTCTCGGCCTCGGCCTTGGTCACGGTCTCGGTCTCGACCTTGGTCTCGACCTCGGTTCCGGTCACCACCGCGGCCATCGCCACGACTACGACCTCCGCCACGGCCGGGCTCCACACCGCTCGCGATCAAGTAGCGGTCGAGCGCCTCGAAACCGTCGAGCAAAGCCGCGGCTTGGGCATATGCGTCGAGCCGGCGCAACTCGGGGAAGTGCTCGGCGATGAATGCATCGGTCAGTGGGCGATAGGAGTACAGAGAAGCCGCGCCACGCCCGCGACCGGACTGTGAGGCAAGCTCGAAGGGGACCTCCTGGCCGGCGGCGACTTCCGCATGCAGGCTGTCGGCTGCCTGAGCGATGAACTCGGCGAGCGCGGCTTGCAGTTGGAGAGAGCGCACGATTGGCTCACTTCGCCACGTACGTAAGGGCTCCTGCCGGCGCAAGGCGCGTTGCGCTCGCCAAACCGCTCCAGCTTTGGCATAGACGATTTCGGCGTGCCCGAAACACACCCCCTTTTGCGAACACGTAGATAAAGCTTAGGTACCAAAATAGTCCCCCAGCTCCACACAAAGGGGGGTGTTGACGTGCAGCCCACTTTGAGAGACCTCAACCCAGCACGGATCGCTCCGCGCGAAGCTATGCCTCGAGAGCGAGAAGATCTACTTACGCGACCGCGGCGGCGGCGGCCAGCGTCGAGGCGACCGCCTCTTCGCGACCAAGGCCAAGCCAACGCTCTCCGTAGGAGCGCATGTCCTCGATGATCGGCAGCAGCGCCAAGCCCTTTTCGGTGAGCGCGTACTCCACGCGCGGCGGGACCTCGGGAAAAGTGTGGCGCTCGACGATGCCCTCCTCCTCGAGTGCGCGTAGGCGCAGGGAGAGCGTGCGGGGACTGATGCCCGCAAGCGAGCGCTCCAGCTCACAGAAGCGCGTGCGTCCCTCGGCCAAGTCGCGGACGAGCAAAAGCGTCCACTTACCACACACCACCTCGGCGGTGCGGCATACCGGGCAAGTGTCGTCAGCGGCCATTTCAACCGTTACTTTACCAACTGAAGTAGCAGAGCCTTGCTCCGCTGAGGCACTATCAACCCAGGCGAGGAGTGCGATCAGACCTGACAGGGAGCACAACCGGGGCCCGCGTGGGCCGATCGATCAGCCCACGACCGCCGGAGCGCTCGGTGCTGGTGCGACCGGCTGCGGTGGGATGTGCGGAGCGGGTGCCTCGGCGCCGTCGCGCCTTGCTTGCGCTTGAGCGACGTCCTCCATCGTGGTGCCCACGCGGCCGTCGGCCTGCAAGAGCAGCTTGAAGTCGTGGGGACTGCTGGCCACCCTCAAGGCCTCCTCGGTGGTGACGCGACCGGCCTTAACGTGATGGAAAAGAGCCTGGTCAAAAGTCTGCATGCCGTAGTAGGCACCGCCGGAGATTGCCTCGCCCAGCTGGCCCGTTTGGTTTGGGTTGACGATCATGTCGCGCACGCGCCCCGTCATGCGCAGAATCTCGCAGACAGCCACGCGACCGCCTGTGGCACCAGGGACAAGCCGCTGAGAGATGACGCCGCGAATCGTGCCGGCGATCATCGAGCGTGCCTGGTTGTGCTGATGGGGTGGGAAGAAGTCGAGCAAACGGTTGATCGACTCTGGGGCGTCCACCGTGTGGACGGTCGAGAGTACGAGGTGGCCAGTCTCGGCAGCCGAGAGCGCTGTGCGGACGGTCTCCTCGTCGCGCATCTCTCCCACGAGAATCACGTCCGGGTCCTGACGCAAAACTCGGCGCAGAGCGCGCTCGAAGGACTTTGTATCCATGCCGACTTCGCGCTGATTGATGACCGAGTTCTTGTCGCTGTGCACGAACTCGATCGGATCCTCGATCGTGACGATGTGCTTGCTCATCGTCGTGTTCATGTGGTCGATCATTGCCGCCAGCGTTGTGGACTTGCCCGAGCCGGTGGTGCCGGTGAGCAGGATGATGCCGCGCTCTTCCTCGGCGAGGTCGCGAACCACGGAGGGCAGGGACAGCTCGTCGATGCTCGAGATCTTCGCGGGGATCGCGCGACAGGCCATCGAGATCAGGCCGCGCTGACGAAAGGCGTTGAGGCGGAAGCGAGCCAACTGCGGTATTTCGAAGGAGAAGTTGACCTCGTGGTCCTCGGCGAACTCCTTGAGCTTGACCTGGTCGTGCAGCAGCTCGTGCAGCGCGTTTTCGGTGTCCTCTGTGCTGAGCGGGGGCTCGCTCTTGTCGGGGCCCAAGACTCCTTGGACGCGATAGAGCGGCGGGGAGCCGACCTTCAGGTGCAGGTCGGAGCCATCGCTGGCCACAAGCTTGCGCAGCGCTGCGTGCACGTCGAACATGCACGATACATCGGCAAGTGGCTAGTACTGCTTGAGCGGGGCGCCCATAGGTGCATATATTCCATTTTTGAGCGGACTACGATAATAGCTACAATATGTAGTTACGATTGTAGTCTTCAGAAAATAGAGTTCACCCACTCGCCACCAGGTTCCCAGACGCTGGAGCGGCTATGCTACGTCGCGCAGCTTCTGGGCCTCAGCGAGCGACTGGAGCTTCTTCAAAGACTGGTTCTCGATCTGACGAATGCGCTCGCGCGTGACGTTGAACGTGCGCCCGACCTCGTCCAGCGTGCGCGGGTGCTCGCCGCCGAGCCCATAGCGCAGCTCCAGCACGCGACGCTCGCGGTAGGAAAGGTTCTCCAGGGCCTCACGCAGCGCCTCCTTGGTGAGAATCTCCGCAGCGCGCTCATACGGGGACTCTGCCCGCTCGTCAGCGATGAACTGCCCAAACTCGGACTCCTCCTCGTCGCCGACAGGCTTCTCCAGCGAAACAGGGGCCTGGGCGGAGCGCTTGATCGAATCGACCTCTTCGGGATCGATCCCGGTGACCTCGGCGATCTCATCGGCTGTGGGCTCGCGGCCCAGCTCGGTCACGAGCTTGCGCTCGGCGCGGCCGATCTTGTTGAGCTTCTCCACGACATGCACGGGGATGCGGATCGTGCGTGCCTTGTCGGCCAGCGCGCGGGCGATCGCCTGGCGGATCCACCAGGTCGCGTACGTGGAGAACTTGAAGCCCTTGCGGTAGTCGAACTTCTCCGCGGCGCGCACCAAGCCGAGCGTGCCCTCTTGGATCAGGTCGAGAAATGGGAGTCCCTGATTGCGGTAGTTCTTGGCGATCGACACCACGAGGCGCAAGTTTGACTCGACCATCTTCTGCTTGGCATCGAGGTCACCGCGCTCGATGCGCTTGGCGAGATCGACCTCCTCCTGGGCTGTCAGCAGGCGCACCTTGCCGATGTCCTTGAGGAACAGCTGCAAGCTGTCGGTGGTCATGTCCGGCTTGAGATCGAGCGCCGTCTTGGCCTTGCGCCTACCTCGCTTGTCGGGTGCGCGTTCGACCTGAGAGCCGGCGGCCGTGGCCGGATCGATGTCCTCCACGAGCTCGATCTCCGATTTCTCGAGGTAGCCGTGCAGCTCCTCGACGTCGGACTCGTCCAGATCGAGATCGGAGGTCGCTGTGGAGATCTCGGCGAACGTGAGCACTCCCACCTGCTGCCCCTTGGTCAACAGGTTCTTGACCTCTTCTAGCTCTTGCAGTTCCACCACTGACATGCTTTTCCCGTTTCCGTCGTAAGGCGCCCCGAGGGCGCAGGACCCGCCGACGGGACCCCCTCGGAGTGCTGTTAGAGGACTACCTTAGCCGGGGTTGTGGCCGAAACCCGCCCGACAGTACAACTCAGATGTACGCGTCTATCGTAACGGCTTAACGCGCCGAGGCAGCCGAAAATCGCTCGTAGCTGCACGCGACTCGTAGGTGCGCGATGATTGCGGGACGATGAGTCCCAGCGAAAGCCGCAACGGACACGAAGCCGAGGCGATCCCCGAGGGCGGCATCCTCGCGTCGCTACCGCGAGCCCGGCCCCAGCGCGCGAGCGCTCGCAGGGCAGCCGCCCGGACGAGCATTGCCACCAAGCAGCCCGTCGCCGCCAAGAAATCTGTCGCTGCCAAGAAGCCTGTCGCTGCCAAGAAATCGGCTGCGGCCAAGAAGCCTGTCGCCACCAAGAAGGCCGCCTCGACCAAGCGGGGTGCTGCGAAGCCGACCGCTATGCCCGCCGAGCCTCGTGCCCCCAAGCAAGGCTATGAGCCCGAGGAGGAGCTCGAGCTCGGCAAGACCGTCAATCCACCGAGCGGGGTCGAGTTGGTGGAGTCGGTGGCGGACATTATCGGTGAGCTCGCCAACTCAGGGCTAACCGCGGGTGGGCGTCTGCTCAAGGACGCCTTTTCGCTGCTGCGCCGTCCCTGAGCTCTGTATACTTTCGCCGACGCCGAGTTCTTGTGACCCAGGTTGCGAGGAACGGGGGACCCAATGTGGTCTGTGTGCATCCCAAGCAGGGAGCAGGCGGTCCACGGGGGCGAATCGGCCTGATTCAGGCCGTAGCGCAGAAGTAGAGCGCGAGCCCGTCAGCTCACCCCGTAGGCGACGCGCAGTACATCGATATGAACCGCACGCTTGCGAAAACAACGCTGCTCGTCCTCGCCGTTGCGCTTCTTTGCGCGGGCGTTGTCAGCTCTAGCGCACTAGCCGCCACGGGAGGCGCCAGCGCCCCCGGCACGTCAACCTCTGGCACGGCGGCCGCACCGAGCACGAAGGCGCAGATCGCCACCTGGTTCGGCCCGGGCTTCTATGGCCAGAAGACGGCGTGCGGACAGACGATGAGTCCGGTGATCGTGGGCGTGGCGTCCAGGACGCTGCCGTGCGGGACGCTTGTGCTCGTCAACTACAAGGGTCACCGCCTGACCGTGCCCGTGATCGATCGCGGTCCATATGGGAACGGCGCAACCTGGGATCTGACCTGGGGCGCCGCCAGCGCACTGACAATCACAGAGACGGTGCGGATCAAGACAAAGCTGGTGGGTCAGGCACCCAACACCCCCCTGTTGGGTGTGCCCGCCGAAGTGCAACCGACACCCGAGGAAGCTGCCAGCGGCGGCACCGCCGCCGCCTAAGCCGATTCAGCTAGCCGTAGGCGGGTCGGTGTGGGCGATCGAGCGCCCCGTTGCCCGCGCGGAGTAGACGCCGAGATCGGCCCGCGCGGCCAAGGCGGGCGCCTCGGTGCCGTCGTCTGGACAGACGGCTATGCCGATCGCGACCTCCATCGGGACGTTGCGATGTGTGGCGGAGGTACGCACCAGCCGCGCCAAGCGCTCCGCGAGCATCTGCGCGCCGGTGCCATTCGTCTCTGGGGCGACCAGCCAATAGCGGCCAAGCGTCTCGCGCGAGAGCCGATCTGTGGCACGCATACCGCGACCCAGCGCAGTCTCTACCTGAGCCACGAGACCGTGCAGATCGTGCGGGGTCTCCGAGCGCTCCAGACGCGCGACGTCGACGATCTCGACCAGCAGGACCGCGAACGGCAGGCCGTCCTCGGCATGGCGGGCAAGCAGACGACCGACTGAGGAGACCCAGGCAGAGGGCCCCTCTTCGCGACGGACGTCTCTGATCTCGATCTCGGGCTGAATCGGCTCGACCGACGCCAGCGGCTGCTGTGCGGCGGTCTGCTCCTGCTCGTCGACGAGCTTTGTGAACGTGTACTCGCCGACACTTGTAGGAATCGACTGCAACGCCGCGGGAGACGAAGTCTCTGGCCGCGACGGGGCCGGTGGTTTGCGACGCTCGACTGGGGGTTGCTCAGAGCCAGCGGCGCCTGGTGGCGAACCAACTGGCGGGGTGCCGGCCTGCGCCGAGCTCCCGGTAGCTACCTTCGCACTGGGCGCTCCGGCGACCCTCGCGCCGGGCGCTCCGCTGGAACTGAGAGCCTCAGGCTCGTTGCGGGTCCGCCCACCATCCCCGGAATCAAGCTTTGAATCTGGGGCGTCCGAGCCCGTAGCGCCGGCTCCGCTGGCCAGCAGGACAACTGTGGAGGACACCTCTACGAGCCGCCCGGAGAGCTCCCTGACTCGCTCGGCGTGGGGGCCCCCGCTGAGCTCCTCTTGCAATGCCTCCCAGAGAACATCGCTGAGCTGCTGAGCGGCGCGTGCGGCGCGCAGCAGGCGCTCGGCGGCCGCTGAGGAGGGGGTCGATTGGTCGGGCTGGTCTCTCACAGGAGGTTGATATCAGCAAGCAAGGACAAGACGCGCGCCGATCGGCGGCTTGCCGAGCACTCTCGCCGACCACGTCGCACTTCAGATCAACGGTCGAGTAGGGGCACTTCATCCGCGGACGGTCGAGTAAGGGCACTTCATCCGCGGATAGCCTTTGCGGTGTGAGGCGCATGCCGAAGCTAGCCCAGGTGTCGGAGCTCGTCGACCACACGACCGAAGACCGGGAGAGCGGCGCGATGCGCTCGGTGCAAAGCGCCGATGTGACGCTCGAGCAAGGAGAGCTTCAGAAGCTGTGGACTGCGGGACACCTGGAGCGACTGGCACGCACCTACTGGCGCTTCATCACACATGTGACGCTGGGACTCATAAGGGTCGTCTACAGCGAATCCGAGCGCTCGGTGGTCCTGCTCGAGCGTCACCTGAAGTTGCTGACTTTCGACGCCCCCGAATACGAGATGGACGCCGAGCGCGGGGTGGTGCGCTGGAGGATCAAGCGCGGGCTGCTCGTAGCGCGCAGCGGACACGATGGTCTCGGCCACCTACAGATCGACGTGCGCCGATTGCCGGCCCAGGCGGACGGCTGGGCGCGCTTGCACGTCGAGGTGGAAGTCGCCAACTTCCACCCGGCGATCGCGACGCGGCTCGGCAAGCGTGTCTACAACGCCACTCAGGCGAAGATCCATGTGTTCGTGACCAACGGCTTCCTGCGCTCGCTTGCGCGACTGGACTTGGCGGAGTCGAGGGTGGGACAGTTCGACGCCAGCCGCGCGCGCGAGCAGCAGCCCTGATAGCGACCCTCTACCCGAAGCGTCCGTTCCCGGCCAGCGCACGTAGCTTTTCGCGGTCGTGCGTCGCTCGCACCCGGCGCACCGTACCCGAGCGCGAGCGTGTGACGAGCGATTCGGTGGTGGCCCCGCCGGCGGACGGATAACGCACCCCTTGCAGAACGTCGCCGTCGGTGATTCCGGTCGCCGAGAAGAAGACATCGTCACCGGCCACGAGGTCGTCGCGATCCAGCACGCGCTCCAAGTCATAGCCCGCCTCCAGCGCAGCGCTGCGCTCCTGTTCGTCGCGTGGCCACAGCCGTCCGAGCAGCTGACCGCCGAGGCACTTGATGGCGGCAGCGGAGATAACGCCCTCGGGCGTACCGCCGATGCCCCACAGGAGATCGACCGGGGAGCGCTCGGTGACGGCCAGTAGCGAAGCTGAGACGTCGCCGTGAGGAATCAGGCGTACACGCGCGCCGGCCTCACGAATCTCGTGGATGGCGGCCTCGTGTCGAGGCCGCTCGAGCACGACGACGATCACCTCCCCCACGGGACGACCCTTGCGCTCGGCGATCAGCTTGACCGTCTCCGACAGTGGGCGGTCGAGGTCGAGCAGATCGGCGATCTCCGGACGACCGGCCATCTTTTCCATGTAGACGCACGGGCCTGGGTCGAACATGGTGCCCTTGCTCGACAGCGCAATTACCGCCAGAGCGCTCGGCATACCGTGGGCGGCAAGCGTGGTGCCCTCCAGCGGATCGACGGCAATGTCCACCTCTGGCGGGGAGCCGTCGCCGATGCGCTCGCCGTTGTAGAGCATCGGCGCCTCGTCCTTCTCGCCCTCACCGATCACGACGGTGCCGTCCATCGCGACCGAGTGCAGCGCGTAGCGCATACCGTTGACAGCGGCCTGGTCGGCGGCCTCCTTGTCGCCCATGCCGACGAGCGGGGCGGCAGCGAGCGCGGCGAACTCGGTGACGCGCACCAGCTCGAGGGCGAGATTGCGGTCGGGGCGCGTTGAGGTATCGTCGCTCATCGAGACAGAAACCTACACGAGCAGGCTAGGATGCCGTCCATGAGTGAAATCGGATTCGTCGGACTGGGCAAGATGGGCGGGAACATGGTTCATCGCATCCGACGCGACTCCGAGCACGAGGTGGTCGCGTTCGACTTCGACAAGAAGGCCGTCGCCCAGGCTCAGAAGAATGGCGCGCGTGGCGCGAGCTCGCTGGCAGATCTCGTCAAGAAGCTCGAGGCGCCGAGGATCGTGTGGATCATGGTGCCCGCTGGCGATCCGACCCAACAGACGGTCGACAAGCTTGCGAAGCTGCTCGACAAGGGCGACACGATCGTCGATGGCGGCAACTCCAAGTGGACAGACGACAAGCGCCGCGCAAAGGAATTGACAAAGCTCGGCATCCGCTATGTTGACGTTGGCGTCTCCGGCGGCGTGTGGGGGATCGACGTCGGCTACTGCATGATGGTCGGCGGCCCGCCGGCGGCGGTCAAAGGCCTGGCGCCGATCCTCGACGTGCTGGCGCCGCCGACGAGCGCGGACAGCGTGAGCGCGATCGGCGAGCGCGGTTGGATGCACTTCGGCTCCTCCGGCGCCGGGCATTACGTGAAGATGGTGCACAACGGCGTCGAGTACGGGCTGATGCAGGCTTATGCCGAGGGCTTCGACGTGTTCGACAAGTCCGAGTATCAGCTTGACAACGCCAAGATCGCACACCTGTGGAACCAGGGCTCGGTGGTGCGCTCATGGCTGTGCGAACTTGCCGCACGGGCGTTCGAAGCCGATGGCAACGAGCTGCAGGCGATCGAGGGTTTCACCGAGGACTCGGGCGAGGGACGCTGGACGATCGAGGATGCCACCGCCAAAGACGTGCCGACGCCGGTGATCACCGCCTCGCTGTACGAGCGGTTGTCCTCACGCGGCAACGGTGACTTTGCCCACAGGGTGCTAGCGGCGCTGCGCAACCAGTTCGGCGGTCACGCCGTCAAGACAGCTCCCCCAGCCAGCGAAGCACCGGGTCCGAAGCAGACCGGGAAGCGCCGGTAGGCACCGATGGCGGCCGTCGCGACGACCGCTGTGGAGGAGAATCCGCTCACAGCTGGGTTGGAGCGTTTGCCGGTCGCCCCGACGACGCTCGTGATCTTCGGTGCCACGGGCGACCTGGCACGACGCAAGCTGTTGCCGGCGCTCTACAACCTCGCGCACGATGGGGCATTGCCCGAGCGCTTCCACCTCGTCGGCGTGTCACGCCGCGAAAAGGAGAACGCCGATTACCGTCAGGAGTGCGAGCAGGCGATCCGCCAATTCTCGCGACGTCAACCCGACGAGGACGTGCTCAAGCGGCTACTCGAGCACGTGAAGTACGTACCGGGAACCTTCGACGACGAGCGGGTGTACGAAAAACTCGAGCAGGTGCTCGATCGCTTCGAAGAGCGCGACGGCGAGCCGTTGAACAGGGCGTTCTATCTATCGACGGCACCCTCCTTCTTTCCCGTGATCGTAGAGGCACTTGGCAAGCAGGGGCTCGACCGCCACGAGCAGACCGACGTGCGCGTAATCATCGAGAAGCCGTTTGGCACATCGCTGGAGGAGGCGCGCGAACTCAACCGGCGCGTGCTCGGAGTGTTCGAGGAGCAGCAGGTGTTCCGCATCGACCACTACCTAGGCAAGGAGACCGTCCAGAACATGATGGCCTTCCGTTTCGCCAACGGTATGTTCGAGCCACTTTGGAACCGCAACTACATCGACCAGGTGCAAATCACCGCGGCGGAGGACATAGGCATCGGCACGCGCGCCGGCTATTACGACCACGCCGGGGCGCTGCGCGATCTGATCCAGAACCACATGCTGCAGTTGCTCTGCCACGTGGCGATGGAGCCGCCGGTCAGCTTCACCGCCGATGAGGTGCGCAACGAGAAGGTCAAGGTGCTGCAATCGATCGCCGAGCCGCTCGAGGCGGAGATCGGGCAGATGGCTGTCAGGGCACAGTACGGCAAGGGCCACGCGGGTGGCGAGGACGCGGAGGGCTACCTGGAAGAGTCCGGCATACCGCAGGACTCGATCACCGAGACCTATGCGGCACTGCGCTTGGAGGTGGACAACTGGCGTTGGGCTGGGGTGCCTTTCTACCTGCGCACCGGCAAGCGACTGGCCCGCAAAGTGACCGAGATCGCGGTGACGCTCAAGCCGGTGCCCCACCTTGCCTTCAGCCAGGACGGCTCGCTTGGGGTGCTGCCCAACCAGCTGATCCTCACCCTGCAACCCAATGAGGGGGTCTCGCTGCGCCTTGGCGCAAAGATCCCGGGCTCACGCATGGTGATCAGGCCCGTGCACATGGAGTTCCTCTACGGGACCGCGTTTCTCTCGCAATCGCCTGAGGCCTATGAGCGCCTGATCACCGACGCCATGCGTGGCGACGCGACGCTGTTCACACGCGATGACGAGGTGGAGGCGCAGTGGCGCATCTGCGATCCGGTACTCAAATATTGGGAGCCCACCCACCCGCACACGCCGGGACCATTGCCGCAGTACGAATCGGGCTCGCAGGGTCCCAGTGAGGCAGATGAGATCCTGCTGCCCGAGCACTCGTGGCGAGCGATTTGACCGTCAGGGCGGCTCACGCATGGGAAACCGGAGACTCCCGCATGAGGAACCAGGAGCTCACACATGAGAACCAGGAGTGCTGGATTCCGTTTTACTCGCTAGCTAATAGTTGCTACATATCGTAGTCACAATCGTATTCGGCACAAAAAGTGCATATGTCCTCCTCCCCCTTGCCACCCTCAACTCCGCTGCCGGATGCGGTATGGAGCGCGCAACGCACGACTCCCGACGCGATCGAAGCGGCACTACGCGAGCTGGTAAATCAGCGTCACAGCGAAAACGGCGGGCTGGTGCCAGCGCGGGCGCTGAACATGGTGACGTTCGTCGAGAGCAGCTACAGCGGCGAGATTGCAAACCGCCTGGCGGCAGTAGGTCGCTACCACGCATCGCGACTGGTCGTGCTCTCCTATGACCCCCACCGCGCTACCCTCAACGCCCGCGCGGTCGTCTCGTCAGAGGGCGAACCTGGTAACAACGAGCTTGGGCTGCTGCGCGAGACTGTCACAGTTGAGATCGGCGAGCGCCACCTCGACGACCTCGTGACGATCGTGGATCCACTGGTTGTCACCGACCTGGCAACGCTGCTGTGGTCGCCACACGGGCATCCCGAGGCCGTCGACGCGCTGCTCGAGCTTGCCCAGGCGGTGCTGGTGGACTCGCTCGACGATCCGTCGTGGCGCGACGCGATCGGGCGAGCGTGTGAGCTGCGTGGACGCGCTTATGTGGTCGACCTCGCATGGCTGCGCAGCACCCCATGGCGCGAGCGGGTGGCGGCGGCGTTCGATTCGCAGAGTATGCGCGCGGAACTGCACAACATCGACACGATCTCGGTTCGCCACCATCCCGACTCGACGGTCGCGGCGATGCTGTTGGTGGGGTGGCTGGCCTCGCGCTTGGGCTGGGACGTCGGCCCATTGCGATCCGGCAGCGGTGCTCTGACCGGGATTGCCCAGGCCCCCGAGCAACAGATCAAGGTGAGACTGGAGCGGGCCCCCGAGCTCGAGGTCAGGGGCCTCGACAGCGTGGCGATCGCGACCGCGACAGGTCGTCGCCTGGCACTCAGGCGCGGTACCGGCGGCCTGCGCGCGCGCAGCCGCGACACCAATCGCCGCGAACACGAATGGACGATCCTCGGCGCCTCGCGCGGCGAGAGTGGGATCCTCGGCGAGGGCATCCGCCAATCGCTGCTGCGCGACCCCACATACGGGCCGGCGTTGGATGCGGCGGAGACGATGACGCCATGAGGTCCGAAGCCCGAAGCCCGACGTGTCACGCCGATGAGAAATTGCCCACAATGATGCTCTGACCTTCTAGAGTGGGCGGGCGAAGCTATGGCTACGATCGCTCCCCGCGACCCCATCGCTCACCACCGCCAGCCCCCAGGGCCGGAGGAGGCGCTGGCGGCACTCGACAGCGTCAGAGAGCGCACACTCGCGCTTGTCGCTCACCTGAGCGAAGATCAGCTCAGCCAGGTGCTCTCACCAATCATGAGTCCGCTCGTCTGGGATCTTGCGCACATCGCAGCGTACGAGGACCTGTGGCTGGCCCACCGCCACGGCGGCCTTGAGCTGCTGAGGCCCGATTTGGCCGAACTGTACGACGCGTTTGAGACTCCCCGTTCCGTCCGAGGCGAGATCGAGCTGTTGGATCCTGCCCAGGCACGGGTCTACCTGAGCGAAGTGCGCCTGCGCAGCGCCCAAGCGCTGTCTCAAAAAAGCGTCGGCGACAGCACCATCTATGAGCTGGTACTGCGCCACGAGCTGCAGCATACGGAGACGATGCGCCAGACGATGGCGCTCGCCCGCTTGTTGCCGGTGGGCGAGCCGAATTTGGGACCGCTCGGCGGCGGAGATACTATTGCGGGCGCCTCCAAAGCTGATGGGCAAGCCGAAGTGGGCGAATGGATCGACGTGCCAGCCGGCTCCTTCGAGATGGGGGGAGTCCCGACGGCTTTGCCTATGACAACGAGCGTCCACGCCACACGGTCGAGCTGCCCACCTTTCAAATCGCACTTTTCCCGGTCACGAATGCGAGCTGGGGACAGTTCAGCGGACAGGCGCCAAACGGGCATCCCGAGGCTCCGGTCTGCCACGTCAGCTGGTTTGAGGCCGACGCATTTGCCAGAGCCTTCGGAGCGCGACTGCCTACCGAGGCCGAGTGGGAGAAGGCGGCGAGTCAAGGACTGCTCGCCGGCGTCGGCCATGTATGGGAGTGGACCAGCAGCCACTTCGACGGCTATCCCGGATTTGTGGCGCATCCCTATCGTGAGTATTCCGAGGTGTTCTTTGGCGAGGACTACCGAGTACTGCGAGGCGGCTCGTGGGCGACTGACCCACGTGTCGCGAGCATCACATTTCGTAACTGGGATCTGCCGATCCGCAGCCAGATCTTCTCCGGGCTGCGCCTTGCACGGGACTTGGTTCGATGAAGCTCCGGGCGCGCTCCTCACATGACAATGGAAGGACGAAGTGATGGAGCCAATCACCGATCCACTACGTGAGGCGCTCGATCAGGGCACGATCACGATCGACTCCTATTTGCACGAGGGCCAAGAACGCTCCCTTGCAGACGATGTGCTCGATGGGCTCACGCGGCCGTTCAAGGAGCTACCGCCCAAGCACTTCTACGACGCGCGCGGAGCGGAGCTGTTCGACCGCATATGCGAGTTGCCCGAGTACTATCCCACGCGCACCGAGCGCTCGATCCTGCAGGCCACAGCCGCCCAACTGGCAAGCACCACCGCGGCGGCGGAGCTCGTGGAGCTCGGCTCGGGCACCGCGGCCAAGACGCGAGTGCTGCTCGATGCGCTGCACAACGCCGGCACGCTGCAGTTGTACATACCGGTCGATGTGACCGAGAGCATGGTGCGCGACTGCGCGCAGGAGCTGACAAGCGAGTACCCGGGCCTGCGCGTACACGGCGTGATCGGTGACTTCGAACGTCACCTCGACCGAGTACCGGACGCGATCGGCCCTCGCCTCGTCGTGTTTCTGGGCGGCACGATCGGCAATTTCCCCCCCGGTAGCCGCCGGCGTTTTCTACGCGAGATCGCGAAGCTGCTAGGACCCGAAGATCATCTCCTGATGGGTACCGATCTGGTCAAGGATCCCCAGGTGCTGACACGCGCCTACGACGATTCCCAAGGCGTGACGGCCGAGTTCAACCGCAACCTGTTGCGCGTACTGAATCGCGAGCTGCAGGCCGACTTCGACCCCGAGGATTTCGACCACGTTGCGCTGTTCAACCGCGAGCACGAGTGGATCGAGATGCGTCTGCGGGCTCGTCGCGAGCACACCACGACCGTGCACGACCTCGGCCTGTCCGTGCACTTCGAGCAAGGTGAGGAGATGCGCACCGAGATCAGCGCCAAGTTCACCCGCGACCGCGTGCAGGACGACCTCTCCGCGGCCGGCCTGGAGATCGTCAGCTGGTTGACCGACCCGGACAAGCTGTTCGCGCTGACACTCTCCCGACCCGTCCGTCTGTAGGCTCCCAGCCATGCAAATCCACGGAAGCTCGGCGCTTGTCGTAGGCGGCGCCTCAGGACTCGGCGAGGCAACGGTACGACGCCTGCACGAGCTGGGTGCGATCGTGACGATCGCCGATGTCAATACGGATAAGGGCGTGGCCTTGGCCTCGGAGCTGGGCATCGAGTTCGCCACGTGCGACGTACGTGAGGAGACCCAGGTGCAAGCTGCGGTCGAGCAGGCCACAGCGGCCGACGGCGGGCTGCGCATCGCCGTGTGCTGCGCGGGCATCGGCTGGGCGCAGAAGCTGGCCGGCTCCAAGGGCCCGCATCCGCTGTTGCCGTTTGAGACGACGATCCAGATCAACTTGATCGGCACGTTCAACGTGCTGCGCTTTGCCGCCACCGCGATGATCGCTAGCGATCCGCTGGAAGACGGCGAAAGGGGCGTATGCGTGAATACCGCGTCAATCGCGGCCTACGACGGGCAGATCGGACAGATTGCCTATGCGGCCTCCAAGGGAGGGATCGTCGGGATGACGCTGCCCGCCGCACGCGATCTCGCTCAGCAGGGCATCCGCGTCAACACGATCGCCCCCGGCCTGTTCGATACGCCGCTGCTTGCGGCGCTACCGGAGGAGGCGCGTCAGAAGCTCGGCGCGGGCGTACCTTTTCCGCAACGCTTGGGCGCCCCAGCCGAGTACGCCCAACTGGCCTGCCATATCGTCGAGAACCAGATGCTCAACGGCGAGGTCATCCGCCTCGACGGCGCTCTGCGTATGCCCCCGCGCTGAGCGCGGCAGACGCTTCCTCGCGCGAGACCAGTCCCCACCGGCGAGAAAGAAGTGCGGCTGAGCCGGTCGGGGGTCCGGCCCAGCCACCTTCGGGACACGACCTGAGAAGTGGGCGGAGAAAGCTACTTCTCAGGTGGGCGTAGGACAGCTTGGTGGGTCAGCAGCGTCCGTCAACGCACAACCGCACAGAGGAGGGCTGCAAACGGTCGTGGAACGTCGAAACGGTCATTGATCATAAAACTTATCAGTAATATGAAATATTGCAAAGTGGCGCACGAGATTTTTCGGATGCCCTGACCGCCAGAGACTTTGCCGAGCAACCTCATCAGCCGGCGGCCTCCGACCAGTCGATCTGCTTCGCCAGCTGAATGGGGCCGTAGTCGATCAGAGCGCTGCGCTCGATCCACTGATACTCCCTGTCGTGCAGGCCGAGCCAATGGACGACACGCTCCAACGGGTCTACGATCAAGACCTCATCGACCGCGTGCGCGGCATAGAAGGGCAACTTCTTCCATGTCTCGTCGCCGGGCGAGACGATCTCTACCGCGAGCGCGACGGTGGGATAGAAGAGCTTGTCCGGACCCGGTCGGTGTAGACCGCCGTCGGGTACGCGATAGTTGTCTTCGACGCCAATGTTGAAATCTCCCATGGCCGGAATGAGCCGAGCGGCGCGAGCCAGAGGTCCAAGCAATTCGGCCAGTTGCTGTTGGACCCGGTGATGACGACCGTGCGGACCTGGGTTCATGTGCAGCACCCCCTCCCACATCTCGTCGCAGCCGTCGAGGTCAAGGCGGCGCCGACGCTCCAGCAACCGCTCAATCTCCACAGGCAGCGGATCGAGCACGACAAGCGGCATGGCGCCGAGTCTAGTACCTCATCAGTCCGCTGACAAGGGTCTGCATTATCGAAGTAAGTGTACGGTCCAGCTTGCACATCCTCCTAATCCGACCCGGCATGCCAAGCGGGACAGAGCTGACAGCTCCACCCCGCCTAACGCCAAAGAATGTCTTTGCCAGGCCTACAGCCGTTCCACCAACATCGCCATGCCCATGCCACCGGCGGCGCACATCGACTCGATGCCGTACGTGCCGTCGAGCGTCTCCAGGTCATTGAGCAACGTGGTCATGATGCGCGCGCCGGTCATCCCGAACGGGTGGCCGAGGGCGATCGCGCCGCCGAACGGGTTCAGCTGCTCCTCGGTGATGCCGAGCTCCTGCATGCACGGCACGATCTGAGCCGCGAACGCCTCGTTGATCTCGACCACGTCGATGTCCTCGATCTTCATGCCGGTATTGGCAAGCAGCTGTTTGATCGCCGGGATTGGACCCAAACCCATAACCTCGGGGCGGATCCCCGCGACAGTGGAGGCAACGATGCGCGCCCTCGGTTTGAGACCGAGCTCAGCCGCCCTCTCGTCGGACATGACGAGTACCGCGGCCGCACCATCGTTGAGCGGACACGCGTTGCCGGCTGTGACCGTCCCATCAGGCTTGAACACGGGCTTCAGCGCGGCCAGCTTCTCCAGGGTCGTGCCGGGCCGCGGGCCGTCGTCCTTACTGACGACCGTCTCGGGCACGTCGATCTCGTTGCCCTCCTTGTCGATGTCTTTGTGCGCAGGCACGGTGACCGAAATGATTTCCTTGTCGAAGTGGCCGCTGGCCTGGGCCTCGACGGCGCGCATCTGGGAGATCAGTGCCCACTCGTCCTGGGCCTCTCTGCTTACTTTGCGTTCCTCAGCAACGTTCTCGGCGGTCATACCCATCGGGATGTAAACGTTGTAGTAAGAGCCCTCGGAGCCGTCCACGAGCGGGTGGAACTCGAACGAGGCACTCCCGCGACCGGCCCTCGAGACAGCCTCGACACCGGCCGAGAGATAGGTGTCGCCCTCGCCCGTCTTGATCGCGTGAAAGGCCATCCTGATCGTCTGCAGCGACGACGCGCAGAAGCGATTGACGGTGGTTCCCGGCACGTGGTAGTCGATGCCGGCGATCAACGAGGCGATACGCCCGATGTTGTAGCCCTGCTCGCCCTCGCCGTATCCGCAGCCCATCATCACGTCGACGATCGAGCTCTGCTCGACCTGGGGATTGCGCTCCACGATCGCCTTCAGTGGAATCGAGGCGAGGTCATCGGCGCGCACGGACTTGAGCGACCCCTTCACGGCGCGCCCGATGGGCGTGCGGATGGCGTTGACGATCACAGCTTCAGGCATGTGTGCTTCTCCTTGATTGGTCATTGGCGGGGACGGACCCTCCACCCGCCCCGCAGCGCGGGAGCAGCGCGAATCCTACGTGAGATCGATCAACGACCACCGACCTCTCCGACTCGGCGAGGTCGTGCAGCAATGCGATGCGCCGCGCGCAGGCTAGCGTTTCTTGTGCTTGGCGCGGCGCTTGGGCGGGAGAATCGTGAAGTGCTTGACGGGGATCGCCGAACTAGCCGCGATCGTCAGGCTGACTGGAAGTTTCTTAAAACGCGCGAGCAGCCCGCGCCCTGTCGCGTTGAGCGCCATCGTCACATTGAGCATCCGGCCCGGGGCAAGCACGAAGTGTGAGACGCCCACCGTCACCATCTTGTACGTCGTGCGCGCTTTGCCGTGACGAGACTGGACTGCCACCAACTTGCCCGACATAAGCTTCTCGTGCGTGGTGAGCACTGCCTCGCCGGAGCATGGAGCACCAGTGCATGCGAGCTGCAGGACGACGCTCTGACCGACCACCCTCGAGCTGATCAACTTCAGCACCGGAGCTGGTGGCGACACGGGTGCGGCGGGGGCGACGGTAATCGAATATGTGCTGCTTGTCGTGTTGCCGAGCCCATCATCCGCGGTCACCTTGACCGTGTAGGCGCCGGGTGCGGCGTAGGTGTGGCTCACCTGCACGCCGCTACCGCTCGTGCCGTCGCCGAAGCTCCAGCTTGGCGGTTCGCCAAGACCAGACCAAAGGTCAACGAAGCTCACGCTCATCGCCACGGGTTGACCGGCGACGGCGCTAGCGGGTATCGCTGCTGCCAGGAGGTTCGGCGGACCAGCGTCGAATGCGGCCGCTCTCAATACGTGTTCTCCAGGTAGTACTTCGGCGTTCCAAAATGCCCCCACGCTGCCGTCCTCGTCGGCGACCACTTGTTCCAGACGGATGCTTTTCGCCGGGGCATCGAGATCGGTGAAGCTGTCGGGCGTCGGCGACCCGTCCAGCCAGCGGCTGCCCTCCGCCACATAGCTTTCGCCGCCGTTTGGTTGGCCGGACCAGGCGAAATAGGCGTCGTTGCCGAGGAATGCCACGCCTCCGAAGCCGGGATTGAAATTGGTCGGCGACACGCAGTGCGGGCTGGTGGCGAAGTTGCTGCCGGCGGACGACCTGATCGCGCCAACGCAGCTTTCCCCTGAGCTGGTGCCCTGAAAGCTGTAGAGCACATACGCCTGGTCGGTGGGCGAAATCCCGATGGCCATCGGTCCGCTCGAAGCACCGCCGGGTGCGACATCGAATGGCGCTGTCCAGGAGCCAGTGGCGCTGTAGCGAGTGACGAGATTCACATCGAGGGTTTTCGACCCTGTGTAGTGGACATACTGAAAGGCAATCGCCGCACTACCGTCGGGCGCAACCCCAAGCGCCGGACCGTAGGCATCCGAGGTGATGTCTGAGCCGGTCACGTCTTCCAAGGAGCCCCAAACGCCGCTCGAGGCGGGCCGACGAACGGCAACAAGCGTCTCGCGTTCTTTTGTCAGTTCCTTACGAAAAGCAGCAGTGAGGTCTCCACTCGCGTCGAACCCAAGCGCAAGGCTCATGTTTTCGCTGGAGTCATTCACGGGCGATATCTGGGCAGGAGGACCCCATGTGCCGCCGGGTGGGTGAACGGCGACGTCGGCACGGTAACCGCCCGAGAGCATCGACGGGTCGAGATGTTCAACACCGGCAGCCGCCGTCCCGTTCGTGGAGATCGCGGGCACGAGCGTATCGTTGATGTTTTTCTTTCGTGTAGTGTCGGTGGCGATGGTGGCCGGGGCCTCCCATTCATCGCTTCCCGCAGCGCGGTAGCTCGCGAGGTAGGCCAGCGGCGAGGTTTCCGGTTCGCTGCCCTCAAGCACACTCCACTGGAGCACCGCCGTCCCACTTGGGGCCTCGGCAAGCTTTGCTTCAGCTGGGATCGAGCCGGCTGTCGAGGCAATCCGCAGCTGCTCTTGGTATGGACCGCCCGGCGGGAGCACTCCCGCATGCAGCACGGTCTGCAGAGGCGCCAGCGAGATGATTTCGAGATAGGCGATCGTCGCAGTACCGCCTGCCTGATAGGCGATCTGATAGCCGCTCTGGCCAAGGGAGCCAGGTTCCTTCGCGGGCAGCGGGAAATCGCTTGGGGTACTCCAACCCGGCGACGCCAAGGCAGCGTCGGCCAGTGCGCCTGCCCCGGCGCACACAACCGCCAGCACGATGCCCATAAGTTGAAGTCGTCGCATTACCGGTGCAGCATATGCATTGGCCCCGGACGGTATTGCTCGCCTGGACGAATAGGCGTGTGACTTGTGCTCCAGAATGCCTTGGTCCGCGCGCCGAAAGGCAGCGTTTTTCTTGCACCCGTAACCCCTACAACGGGCGAAGAGTCCTACAGGTCCAGCCGCGACACGCCCAGCTCATCAAAGCCGACGTGATGAGCGAGCTCGTGGCGCACGGTCTTCGTGACCTGTTCGCGCAGCAAGTCAGGGTCGTGGCCAAAGTCCCGGCGGATGGTGTCGCGGAAGATCACGATGCGGTCGTGGACGTCGTCACGCGCCACCGTGGCGCCCTGGTAGAGACCGTAGGCGCCGCGCGCACGACCGCCGTCGGAGATCACGACCGCGACATGGGCAAGCGCGTTGCGCAGCAGGTCGGGCAGATCATCGAGGGCGTCGCGCACCAACTCCTCGAAGTCATCGTCGTTGAGCGGGTCGAGCTCCATGAACTCGGCTTCGTCGGGATCGACCACGAGCCCTTCTCGTGCCAACTCCTCGGAGTGGCGTATCAACGCGTCGAACTCAACCTCTGACTCTGGGTCGTGCCAGTTGGCGAGCCGCACAGCCACGAACGCAACGGCACCCGACAGCACGGCAACGACAAGCGCCACGATCGCGACCTCCTCGACCGCTCGTACGAAGCTGATCGAGCTGAGGCCCTGGGCGAGGACGAGCACGACCAGGCCGATCGAAAATGCGACGAGCGCCGCCACCGCGACGCGACGAGCGTGGCCGGAGGCGCTTGGCAACCTCGACACACGCATCCCATGCCTACTTCAACGTACGGGCGATAACGAGCCTTTGAATCTCGTTGGTGCCCTCGTAGATCTGGGTGATCTTGGCGTCTCGCATCATGCGCTCGACCGGATACTCCTTGACATAACCGTAGCCGCCCAGGACCTGCACCGCCTCGACGGTGACCGCCATCGCGGTATCGGAGCAGAAGACCTTGGCCATCGAGGAGTACTTGGCACTCTGCGGATGGCCCTGATCGGCCATCGCACACGCCTTATAGAGCAGCTCGCGCGCCGCGGCCGTTTTCGTTTCCATGTCGGCGAGCTTGAACTGGATGCCTTGAAACTCGTTGATCGCCTGGCCGAACTGCTTGCGCTCGCGAGCATAGGCAACGGCATAGTCGGTGGCGCCTTGAGCGATGCCCACAGCCTGGGCGGCGGCGCCGAGGCGTGTGCGCTCCAGCGTGCCGAGCGCTACACGCAGCCCTCTTCCCACCTCACCGATCACGTTCTCTTGAGGCACGCGCACGTCCTCATAGATCGGTTGGCCCGTCGGCGAGGCGCGGATGCCGAGCTTGTGCTCGAGCTTGCCCACGCTGAAACCAGGGCGGTCCGCCTCGACGACGAACGCGGTGATCCGTTTGCTCTCGCGGTCGGTGACGGCAAAGGTGATGTAGAAGTCGGCCACGCCAAGGTTCGAGATCCAGTTCTTGGTGCCGTTGATGACCCATTCATCGCCGTCGAGCACAGCGGTCGTCTGCATTCCCGCCGGATCGGACCCCGCTTCTGGCTCGGACAGCGCGAACGCTGGTGACCACTCGCCGCTGGCGCACTTCGGTAGGAAGCGCGCCTTTAGCTCATCCGAGCCAAACAGTTGGATCGGCAGCGTGCCAAGCTCCTGCACCATCAAGATCAGCGCGCATGCGGCATCGACCTTGGCGATCTCCTCGACGCCCATATTGAGCATCAGGGTGCCGGTCCCGGTGCCGCCGTACTCGGTGGGAAAGGGCAGTCCGAGGATGTCCTGCTCGGCGAGCACCTTGCGGATGTCCCACGGATACTCGGCCTGCTCGTCGATCTCCGCCGAGCGCGGCGCGATCTTCTCCTGAGCGATCTGTTTGATCGTGGCACAGAAGTCGAGGTGCTCCTGCGGGATAGTGTAAGTGTCGTTGAGGGTCACATGCATTGTCTTGATCCTAATGGCCCGGAGCGGGTGACGCGTCATGGCCCGTGAGAGCCGCGCGCCCGCTTTCGCCCGCGAAACGCAGGGCCGCTACGCTGCCCCAATGAACGCCCCGGCGGACTCGAAGCAAACGGACATCGACCCCGAGCAGCTTGCTGAGTGGATGAGCGCCGAGCCCGATCTGCAGGTCATCGACGTGCGCGAGCCCTACGAGCGCGAGGCCGGTTATATCGAGGGCTCCCGCCACATTCCGCTGGTGGAGCTGTCCTCCAGAGCCGCGGAGATCGAGCGCGAGCGTCCCGTTGTGTTCTACTGCCGCGTCGGCGCGCGCTCTGACATGGCCGCACAGGCGTTTAGGGCCAGCGGCGCACAGGCGCTGTCGATGCGCGGCGGGCTCATGCGTTGGGCAAATGAGGACAGGCCGCTCTCTCCTGAGGGCGGCGTCGTGGCAGACCACTGACGACCAGCTAAAGGAGATCCAGATGGAGGCATCCGAGTACCCCAAGGTGACCGTGGGTGAGGGCTACGCCGTGGCCGAGGACCTCGACGCGCTCGGCGAGGGCTACGGCTTTCGCAAGATGCGCAAGGGGCTAGGCGTGACCGCGTTCGGTGTCAACGTGATCACTATGCCCGCGGGCTATGCGACCGGGAGCCACTACCACGACATCCAGGAGGAGCTCTATTTCGTACACCGCGGCACGATCGAGATGGAGTTCGGCGACGGCAGCACGCATCGCCTCGGAGAGGGTGGCTCAGCGCGTGTGGACGCTGCGACGCTGCGCAAGGTCCGCAACGTGGGTGAGGGCGACGCCACCTACCTGTGCGCCGGCGGCAAGGACGGCTATGTCGGGCGTGACGGACGCCTACCCGACGGCGAGCAGCGCGTCAGCGGCCCTCCCGGAGCGGCCTGAGCTCAACTAGAAAAATGGCATGCCCCGCGCGCGCGGGCGGGGCATCGCGCTTTTCGCAGATGTTGCACAGCCTCCTCCGCGACACCACACAGCCCCCCGTTTGCAATACCGCACCTCCCCTCTGGGCAATACTGCAGGCCACCGCTTTGCGCCAGATGCTTTAGCCGCGACCCTGACGAGCCGCGGCCCGCTCGACGATCGCCACGGCGTGTTGCGGGTCGTCGACGACCTGCAACAGGTTGACGTCGGCACTGGAGATCTTGCCCTCGACGAGCATCGTCTCGCGCAGCCAGTCGAATAGACCGCCCCAGTAACGCTTGCCAAGCAGGACCACTGGAAAGTGCAGGATCTTGCCGGTCTGGATCAGCGTCAGCGCCTCGAACAGCTCGTCCATCGTGCCGTAGCCGCCCGGCGAGACGACGAAGGCACTCGAATACCGCACGAACATGACCTTGCGCGTAAAGAAGTAATGGAAGCGCAGGGCGATATCGACATACGGGTTGAACTGCTGCTCGTAAGGGAGATGAATGTTCAACCCGATCGATTGGGCTCCGGCCTCGCGTGCGCCCTGATTGGCGGCCTGCATGATGCCGGGCCCGCCGCCGGTGATGATCGCGAAGCCCGCCGAGCCGAGTGCCAGGGCGGTCTCGCGCGCGAGCTCGTAGTCACGATGGCCGACAGGGGTGCGAGCCGAGCCGAACAGTGAGGCCCCGCGGCTCACGCCGGCAAGCGCGGCGAAGCCCTCGGCCATCTCTGCTCGCATGCGATCGAGGCGCTGCTCGTCGCTGAAGCTGTTCTGCGTGATGGCGTGCTCGGCGCACAGCAACTCCTCGTCGGAAGTGAGGGGCGTGCGTATCTGCGCCGTCGCCGCTGCTCCACTGTCTGGCTCCAATGATTGATTCTCCTCGCTCACGACCGGCCTCAATAGAGGAGTTCCTTGACGTAGCGCTGGTGCAAGCGCCCAAGCGCCGTCTTTTCCGGGTGGAAACCGATCGCGTTGAAAACGTTTGCGTTGAGCGGAGCCCAGGCCAGGATCATGTAGACGCCCATCAACACGGCGGCGACGCGCAAGCGCCGCGAGCTCGACAGAGCGGCAAGCGGCAGTATCCACAGCACGTACCAAGGCAGTACCCAGCTGAGCGTGACGAGCAGCGCGATCGACGCCCAGCCGGCGGCTGTGAGCGACTCGCGCTGGCGGTAGGCAAGCAACGAGCAGGCGGCCACAGCCACGATGAGAACGCCGCTCAACAGTACCCGCATGGTGGTGGTCTCCCCCCCGGCGCCGAGCGCCAACCCGAACAGGTTTGGAATGCTCGTCATCGTCACCAAACGTCCCTGCGTGGCGAGATCGGGGAAATGAGGTCCGAATGCGATCACGCTGGCCAGGCCGAGGACGACCGCGCCCAGCGCCATGCCGGCCACGACCTGCAGCAGATCGCGACGGCGATGTAGCAGCGCGGCGAGCACGACCGGCAACAGAATGCCGGCCGAAGCCTTGATCGCCACGGCCGCGACGAATGCCGCTCCGGCTCCCAGCAGAGCCGGGGACCACAGCCGAACTTCGGCCGTCTTTGCGCCGGAGTCATCCTGCCCGCCGGCCACCCCCGGCATACAACCCGTGCGCAGCAGCAGATAGAAGCCGAGCACGACACAGAACATCATCAGGAAGTCGTTGTGATCGCCGCCGAGGCCCCAGATGAGCACGATCGGGTTCAGGCCCACGAACACAATCGCCGCTACAGGATCGCGACCGACCAGGCGCGCGGAGCGCCACACTAGAAACACTATGCCCAAGCTCGTGAGCATCAGCAGGCCCTTCAAGAGCCAGAACGACATTGCCACGCCCAGCGGCACGACTATGAAGGTGATCAACGTGAACAACGGTCCATACGGGCTCAGCAGCTGATGCCAGTTGCTCGGGGCATAGCTCGGGTCGTTGTGCGGCTCGAGCACCGGGATCGTCGTGTACGGGTTGAGGTTGTGGACAACCTCCATGCGCCCGTAGTTGATGTAGTTGAAGATGTCGGTGAGCGCCAGCGGCGGCGAGAGGAACATGATCGCGTGTGCTGCCACGATCGCCGCGATCACCCAGCGCGCGCGCAGCAGCGGCACGTAGCGCAGGCCCACAAGATAGCTCGCGAACATGAGCACGATCGGGGCTGTGAACAGCCACCTCAAGCCCGTGGTGCTACGTGTCAGCGACGGCCATAGGCCACCGAGTGGGCCCGCCATCCAGTGCGGGAAGTAGTGGCCCGTGCTCGTCGCCGCCAGAAAGCTGGGACGGTCGGCCGACGCGACCACTACTAGCAGGCAGCCCGCC
This sequence comes from uncultured Solirubrobacterales bacterium, assembly GCA_963844095.1. GTDB lineage: Bacteria > Actinomycetota > Thermoleophilia > Solirubrobacterales > Solirubrobacteraceae > Palsa-744. Next base: position 46,579 of record CAWJND010000004.1, on the reverse strand, counting down.
AGGATCGCGATCAGAACGCCGGCCCCGACTGCCCTCTCGACGCGTCCGCGTCGCGCCTCGCGCTCCACAACGTCGGCGGGGCCCCGCAGGGCCCCGAAGACATGCTCGCTACTGCTCTGGGCGTATCCCGTCATGGACGCGTGTCCCTGGCGGGATCAGCCCTCAAATCTGTCAGCGGCTCTAGATGGTCGTGACGTTTACGGCCTTGGGGCCCTTGTCGCCCTGCTCCGCGTCGTAGGACACCTTCGTGCCCTCCTGGAGCGAGCGATAGCCTTCGCCGTTGATCCCGGTGTGGTGAACGAACAAGTCCTTGTCGCCATCATCTGGGGTGATGAAGCCGAACCCCTTGTCGTCGCTGAACCACTTCACTGTGCCGGTAGGCATGTGACTTCCTCCACGATATGTGCGTGCTGCTACGCGGAGGATGCTGCTAGAGCTTCGACCTGCGAGCGCTTGCACTGCTTTCGCCGGTCTTTTTGGCCGGCCAGACCGCACGACGGTAGCACGTAGGTCCGCGGATGTGTTAGCAAGTGGTATATGCCTAGCAACCTGGAGCAGCCGCCAAACGAACGGTCGCTGAAGCTCAAACGCCTGCTCCCCAGCGGCGACCCGGCCACGATCGAGCAGGTCGTTGACGAGCTGCAGCTGATCGCGGCGGGCGAGGATGCGAGGCGCCGGCGTCCTTACCTGATGCTCAACATGATCGCCACCGCCGACGGTCGTGCGACTCTCGGCGGGCGCTCAGGGCCGCTGGGCGGACGCGCCGACAAAGAACTGCTGTACGGCTTGCGCACCACCGTGGACGCGGTCATGGCCGGCGCTGGGACGGTTCGCGCCGAGCGCTACGGACAGCTGATTCGTGACGATCGCGGGCGAGCGATACGGCGCGAGCGCGGCCTTACCGAGGAGCCGTTGGCGTGCATCGTCTCGGGGCGGCTCGCCCTGGACAGCGGGATTCCACTGCTCGCGGAGTCGGGCGCACGCGTCGCGATCCTGACCTCGTCTGAGGCGAGTCTTCCGCAGGACTGCAGTGCCGAGATTTCCTATGTACGCAGCAAGCGCGACGGCCAACTCGATCTGCCCGGGGCGATGGCTGATCTGTACGAACACTTCGGCGTGCACACCTTGCTTTGCGAGGGCGGCCCCCACCTGAACGACCAGTTGCTGGCGCACAGGCTCGTCGACGAGCTGTTTCTGACCTTGTCGCCCAAGCTGGCGGGCGGGGATGCGGTGAGCGAGACGCTTCGGATCGTGAGCGGGCCCGAGTTCGACCCGCCGCTGGAGCTAGCACTGGCAGCCGTGTTGGAGCACGATTCCTACCTGTTCTTGCGCTATCGGGTGGTGCCTACCGCATGACTTGAGGCACATTTTGTTTTAGCTGAGATGGGAGCGCCCGCAAGCATTCAGTCCCGCCCGTCGACACGCGCACGCCCCCGCGCGAGCACCGCAACACTGAGCACGACGCTGTTGGGCACCATAATCGGGCCGTCGTCGGTCGCGAAGGTTGTGTAAAGCAAGCCAAGCATGCTGACCGTGCCGTCAATCTGGCCTGCCAGCGGGCCCCCTTGCAGGCGCACGCTATCTCCGACACGAAACGGCCTTGCGCTCAACAGCACCGTGCCGGCGAACATGTTGCCGAGCGTCTGCTGGGCGGCCAAGCCGAGGATCACAGCTGTGAAGGCGCCGCCGAGCGCGAGCGTGCGCGGTTCGATGCCGATGATGCCCAGTGCCACGATCACGGCCAGCGCCACCGTCGCGAGGCGGATCACGAAGCCGACGGTGCCAGCCGAGGCCGGGTCCATGCGCCGGAACAGCGCCGGCCCGAACGCGCGTCCCACGTCGCGTGCGATCGCCCAGCCGAGCATCACGAGCACAATCACCGTGACGAAGTCCACCGGTGTTTCCAGCCAGGCGAGCTGGCCCTTGCCGTGCGCATTCAAATCAAGCAGGGAGCGGCGGTTTTCATAGAGCACCACCACGCCGATGAAGATCGGCACGAGCAATAGTGCCTCCCAGCGCGCGCGCCTGACCGCGCCGGGACTCACCTGCGGCAACAGCCCGGCTTCATCCCACGCTTGGCTGCGCGTCTCGAACATCTTGGTTGGGGTTCGCGGAGTGGGCATCGAGCATCAATGATGGTGCACGCGGCGACTACCCGCTCCAGGGGCGCTCAAGCCAGCGTGTAGATGACCATCGCTCCGCCGAACACCAGGCAATAGATCGCGAACGGGATCAGCGTCCTGGTCTTGAACCAGCGCACGAGGAAAGCCACCGTGAAGACTGCCGTGATGGCGGCGGAGATGCAGGCGACGAGCGCCTGCCCACGGATGCCGTTGCCGAGATGGCCGAGCAGGTCGGGCAGCTTGACGAGACCGGCGGCGAGGATGATCGGCGTGGCGAGCAGGAAGGCGAAGCGGGCGGAATCGCTGTGGTCCAGGCCGCGCGCGAGGCCCGTCCCCATCGTGACGCCGTCGCGGCTGATGCCGGCGAACAGCGCGGTCGATTGCGCCACGCCGACGACGAGTGCCTCGCGATACTCGAGCGTGTCGAGCTCACGCCCCCCCTCGGGGTTGAGCCCCTCACGGATCGCCAGTTCGCGCACCGCGGTGCGACGGCGAAAACGCTCGGCGGCGAACAAGATCAGGCCGTTGACCATCAGCAGGATCGCCGCGATTTCGGGCTTGGCGGTGAGCGTGCGCAACTGGTGCTCAAAGACCAGGCCGAAGGCTCCGGCGGGGATGCTCGCGATAATGATCAGCCATGCCAGCCGCTCCGTGCCAGTCTCGGCGCGACGCTTGCCGAGCGTCCGAAAGAACGCCTTGACGATCTGCACCCAGTCGCTCCAGTAGTAGATCAGCAGCCCGATCGCGCTGCCGACGTGCAGCATCACGACGAAGGCAAGCCAGAAGGACTCCGATTCGGACTGCGCATCGACCAGCTTGTTCCAGCCGAACAGCGTCGGGAAGAGCACGGTGTGGCCGAGGCTCGAGATCGGGAACAGCTCGGTCACGCCCTGCAGCACGCCGAGCACGATCGCCTGGAAGTAGGTGATCGCCGAGGCCAGGGGCATGCTGATGAGGATTAGCGACATCGCGGCAGAGCATATGGCAGAGCGGAGGCGATCGGGCGCAGCGGTCTCTTCACGCCTCTTTCACACAATAGTCCCCGACTGGTCACAAAGTTTGGCATTTGCAGGGAGAACCTGTTGGTATGAGCACGCGAGTAGACATGCACTGTCACTCCACAGCCTCGCAAGTGTCAAAGCTCGGGGTACAACGCGCGCTTGGGCTTCCGGAGTGTGCCACTCCTCCCGAGGAGGTCTACGCGCTGGCCAAGCGCCGCGGCATGGACTTCGTCACGATCACCGATCACGACACGATCGACGGGGTACTCGAGATCGCCGACCGCCCAGATGTGTTCGTCTCCGAGGAGCTGACCGCCTGGTTCCGCGGCGAGCCGCAGGCCGTACACGTTCTCTGTTACGGGATCACCGCGGAGGACCACGAGTGGCTGCAGACCAACAGCGGCGATGTCGAGCTTTGCGCTATGTACCTCTACGACCGGGAGATCGCGTGTGCGCTTGCCCATCCCTACTACGCGGTTGGAGCCCCGCTGACGGCGCGCCACCGTCGCCGCCTGGCCGAGCTCCTCGACATCTGGGAGACGCGCAACGGCGCTCGCGCCCGCGAGCTCAACCGCCCGGCAGCCATGTACGTGGCCACGCTCGACGGCACCGGCATCGGCGGCAGCGACGATCACGCCGGGATTGACATCGGGCGCACCTGGACGGAGGCACCCGACGCTGCAACGCCTGCCGAGTTCCTCGCACATATGCGCGCTGGGCGCGTCTCCGCGCACGGCAAACAGGGCAGCGCGGCCAAGTGGGCACACGCGGCGATCGCTTTGGCGGCACGCTCGCTAGGACACAACACAGACGAAGACATCCTCGCCACACCCGACCCGCAACGAGTGATGATAATGGTACAACGGCTGCTGAGCGAGGGCGACGCGCGCGAAGGGGTCACCGGCGCGGACGTGGCGCCCGCCGACGCACGCTGCCTGTTGCGCGCCTGGCTTACTGCCGTCGGCCTCGACCACCTCGATACCCTGACGGGCACAGGCGAGCGCGGGCTGATCGCATATATGCAGGAGGAGGGCTTCAGCCACTCAGACCTCTACCGCCGCGCCTGTCGGATGCACGAGCGCAAGCTGGCGAATGCGGTGGGGCGCGCCATAGAGGCGATTGTGGGCGAGACGGCGGACGGTCGCGGCAGCGGCGGGATGACAGGAGGAGGCGCGACCCATCCCAACACATCAAGCGCCGTCGCGAGGGGGCTGTTTGAGAGCTGCATCGCCGCGATTCCCTATGCACCCGCCACCGCGTTTCTGGCAAACGAGCAGGCCAAGCTGGCGCGCACTGGCGTGAGCTCAGACGGCGAGCCGCCACGCGTTGCGATCCTCGCCGACGGGATCGGCTCGACCCATGGTGTCAGTCGCACGATCGAGGAGATCCGCCAGCGCGGCGTGCCCGGCTTTGAGATCGAGGTCGTCGCAACCGACCCCGAAGTCGACCGGCGCCTGTCAGCGGTCGCGGAGTTCGACGTTCCCTTCTATCCGGGTCTGCGCATCGGTGTGCCAAGTCTCACGGCCGCCGCGCAGACGCTGGCCGATGGGGGCTTCGACGCGATTCACGTCTGCTCGCCCGGTCCGACCGGTGTCGCCGGGGCGCTGCTGGGGCGCGCGCTCGGCCTGCCGCTAATCGGCAGTTACCACACCGAGCTGACCGCCTATGCGCAACTGCGCTCCGGCCAACAGCACCTCGCCGAGGCGATGCAGATGGCCGTCGGCGCCTTCTACAACGCCTGCGATCTCGTGCTCTCCCCCAGCCCCGCCTCAGACGTTGCGCTCGCCTCGATCGGCATGAGCCCGGAGAAGGTCTTGCGCTGGGACCGCGGCGTGGATACCTCGCGCTTCGATCCATCGTTGCGTAGCGACGAGCTGCGCGAACAGTGGATGGAGGGGATGGCGTGCCCGGAGTCCTCGACGGCACCGTACCGAGTAACAGACCCACTTCTGTCCGGACGCGAATGCCCGCAGGTGAACGTGCTCTATGCGGGCAGAATCACCCACGAGAAGGGCGCGGAGCTGCTTGCCGAGGCGTTCCTGTGCGCGCGTGCACAGGAACCGCGCCTGCACCTCGTGCTTGCCGGCGGTGGACCAGAGCAGGAACGCCTGCGCGAGCGCGTGGGGAAGCATGCAACCTTCCTCGGCTGGCTGCGCGGAGATCAGCTCGCGCGTACCTACGCTTCGGCTGACATCTTCTTTTTTCCAAGCGCCACCGACACTTTCGGCCAGGTGATCCTGGAGGCACAGGCCTCCGGACTGCCGGTGCTCGCGGTCGCCGCGGGCGGCCCGCTGGAGCTGATCGAGGACCGCGTAACCGGCCTTTTGCGCGAAGCCGACAACGAGCAGCTGGCGAGCGCGCTGGTGGAGTTGGCGGGCGCGCCGCCGCTGCGCGAGCGCCTTGCCGGCGCGGCCCTCGCCGCCGTGCGCAAGCGCACCTGGGAGCGCGCCCTGGAGCGCCTCGCAGACGGCTACCGGCGCGCGCTCGGGAGCGACGCCGGCGAGACACAGCACAGCCAGGAGGTCGATCGCCTTGTCGCGTAAGCGCCCCCCTTACCCGAAAACAACTTGTCCTATCAACACCCCCTTTGCCCGACAACCTGCTGATCGCATCAACACCCCCCTTTACCCGACAACCCCCTGATCGCATGAGCACCGGCATCACCCGATATCCAAAGGCTCCGCGATGAGCGCGCCGCACCGCACGATCGCCGTGGCCTTGCACGACATCGAGCCGGCGACGTTCGAGCGTTGCGCGCTGATCCGCGACTGGCTGGACGACCACGGCGTCGATCACGTGACTCTGCTGGTGATCCCGGCGCGAGACTTGCACCCGCTCGCGGAGCGCTCGCCGGAGATGGTGAGCTGGCTGATCGAGCGTGAGCGCGGAGGCGACGCGATCGCCCAGCACGGCTTCCAGCACCTGCGCTCCGGTGCTCGCGGGAGCGGCTCCTACCGGTCGCTGCGCTCCCTCAATGCGGACCATGAAAGCGAGTTCCTGGGGCTCGACCCGAACGAGACGCGGCGAGCAGTGGACGCCGGCTGGCGCGTGATGAAGCTCGCGGGCATCGAGCCACGTGGCTTTGTCGCACCCGGCTACGCCTATACGCCTGCGCTGCGTCGCACGCTCGGCGAGCGCTTTCACTGGTGGGCGGCGCTGCTTGGCCTGCACCGCGCCCATCCTGCCAGCCCGGGCTCATACCGTGGCCATTCCGATCACACACACGTTGCGACGGAGGCCGAGCGCGACCTGCTCGGACCGCCGATCTCGCTGTCGAGTACCGGGCGGCTGCGCCGCGCCCTGTCCCCTGCACTGTTGCGCGCCGGTGCGCTCATCTCGGGCACAACGCTACGCCTGGACATGCATCCCTCAGACCTTGAACACCCCAACCACATGCTGGCGCTCGAGTGGGTGCTCAAGCGCTCGGCCCGCACGCGCGAAGCGGTTACCTACGAACAGCTGGCTTCCGCTGCGACGTCCTGAATCATACAGTTCCCCGGCTGTTTATCATACAAAACGCTACATCTCGACCATACGCTTTGCCTGTCCTCTGAGCCACTGCCTGTGGTACTCAACTAGCCAACCGGCCTCGTCAGTCCACACTCACCGGCTCGGCTGCTAGAGCGGTCTCCTGAGGGTCGCCCTCCTCTTGAGCGCCCACCTTCTGAGCCGGGCGTATATAGAAAAGCCACACCGCCGCGCCAGCAAACAGCATCGCGCACAACAGCCAGCCCAAGGCGGTCGTGCCGACGCCCACGTACTTCAGGCCCGACGCGGCCACCACGAAGGTGATCATCGGGCGGATGTAGCGGTCCGGGGCGCTTGAAGAGACGAGCGAGCCGACAAACACGGCAGGCACGCTGCCGAGGATCAGCGAGGCGGTGACGCCGAACTCGACATGCCCGAAGGCAAGCGCCCCGAGCGCAGCCGCCAGAGTCAGCGGGACCGCCTGGGCCAGGTCGGTACCGACGAGCTGCTTGGCGCCGATCATCGGATATAGAAACAACAGCATCACGATCAACAGCGATCCAGAGCCGACCGAGGTCATACCGACGATGATCCCGCCGATCGCGCCGATCGCAACCGTCGGCAGCGGGCGAGGGACCACGTCGTGAACCAGGGCTGTGCGGCTCGTCCCTCCTCGCCGATCGAGCACGTAGCGCACCACCATCGCCGCCGCCCCTATCAACAGTGCCGTTCCGAGCGCAACCTCGATGTTTTCCTGGGCGGCCTTGCTGTTGCCCATCACGTGCAGCAAGTAGGCCCCAAGGAAAGCCATCGGGACCGAGCCGAGCACCATCCAGCCAACCAGACGCAGGTTGACGGTGCCACGCCTGAAGTGCACGCCTGCGCCGATCGGACGCATCACGACGGCCGCCACGAGATCGCTCGATATGGCCGCCGACGGCGTCACCCCGAACAGCAGGATCAGCATTGGCGTCATCAACGCGCCGCCGCCGGCGCCGGTCATACCGACCAGAAAGCCGATGATGGCACTGCCGAGAACGATGTATGGATCGATGTGGATGACGGCTCCCCTGCTCGCGACGGTCCTGCCCCAGCCGCCCACGGGCCGAATGCGAAACAGGAAGGGTAAACATACGGTCGCCGCGGAGCCAGCCCACAATCTACCGGTTAGGTAGCTGGGATGAAAAAAGCACGATGCCCCGCACGCGGGGGGCATGCCAGATTTGGAGTCTCCTATCCCCGCGCATCCCAAGGCCACTGCCTAACGACCACGACCCGGAGCGAGACGATCTCAGTCGCCGCGCGTGGCGCCCTTCGCCGTTCGCTTGATCGAGAGCGTCAACAGCACGAGCACCGCCAACGGCATGATCCACCACACCGCGACCGAGGTTTCCGCCGCCAGCGCAGTGAGCCCCAGCGCGAGCACGACCCCCAATGCGGTGCGCCAGTCATCGCCGACGACGAAGTCCCATACGCCCAAAAGGAAGGCCTGCACGCGGTTCATACCCTCACCACCGTCAACTCGCTGACCTCACCGATACCGACTGCTTGCCAGCCGCCAGCGGCACCGTCCGACGCAACGTCCACACGATCGCATTCGCTACAAACAGCACACCCGGAATCAGCGCCAGCAGCGCGGCGTCGCCGCCCGGCCACCTCGCCCCCGCGCCCTCGGCGCCCCAGAACATGCCGAAGGAGCTGAGCATCACGCCGACCGCGAACTTCATCGTGTTCTCAGGGACCCTGGCCAGGGGCGCACGCGCCGCCACACCGGCGGTGATCACCACGAGCACGGCGGCAGCGGCGGCAGCGGCAGCCAGAGGGACTTGTTTCTGATTGGCGCCGAACGTCAACACGATGAACGCGACCTCCAAGCCCTCCAGCAGTACCCCCTTGAAGGAGATCGTAAAGGCGTAGCCGTCGAAGCCGACCGGCTTACCGCCAAGCGCGCGAGCCGCTTCGGCCTCCTCACGGAATATCTCCAACTCGTCGTGCTTGGCCTTCAGGCCAGCCGAGCGCAGGATCGCCTTGCGCAGCCACTGCAGGCCGAAGATCAACAGCAGGCCCCCCACGACCACTCTCAAGACGCCAATCGGCAGTGCGGTGAGCGCTGGTCCCAAGGCCACCACAATCGCGGCAAGCGCCAGCGTCGCCGCACCGACGCCACTCATGGCCGAAGACCAGCTGCGCGTGGTGCCCATCGCGAGCACGATCGTCAGCGCCTCAACCGCCTCGACGGTGCAGGCGAGGAAGACGGAGACGGCCAGCCCGATCTCCGCGCCGCTCATGCTTGTGATGTTTCTGGTTGACGGTTCATGGTGTGGCTCCCTACTTGTGACGATTGTGGCTGGTCGGCCTGATTCACCCATAACGCTCAGCTCAGCCACGCAAAATGGTAAAACGCCGAAGGCCTGATTGTCCCGGAATAGGGGTGCTGTGCGCGAAGGCCCAGATCTGGTTCCCGGGGCAGTGGCGTCCTTTGTGACAGACGTGTGTGGGAGCAAAGTAGAAGCGCACGCGACCGTCGGCCACCTCCGCCTTCAGGTTCTTGGTGCGTGTCAGCGAACCGTCAACGCTGTTGAGGACCAGCACCGGCTGATCGTCGCGTGCGATCAGACCGATCACGTCGTTTACGTTGGCGCTCGCCACCTCGTATTGGGCACCGTCGCGATGAGCGCGCAGATATCTGCTGAGCGAGGGCGTGCTGAAGTCGGTAAGCAGCGAGTCGCTGCGCGCACGACCAACGATGTAGGAGTCCTTGCTCAGCGAGATCACCAACAGGCCAACGCCAAGGCACACGAGCGCGATCCGAGACGCAAGCGCCGTACCACCAGGCAGGCCTCCATCGGAGTCAAGCGCCGCGCGGCTCGTTGGTTCCCCGCCACGCGAGCGACGGCCGAGACCCCGACTCCACAGCACGCCAAACGACATGCCGAACACCGCGCATGCGGCCGGCGCGAACGCCTCCAGATAGCGCGGCTGCAGCCGTTCCATTGCGCTGAAAGCGATCAGCCCAGTCGCAAACCACCCAGATATCCCGACGACAAGTCGTCCCGCCGGTTCACATACAGTCGCCCGCAGCCGCCCACGGTCTCCAGCGATGAGCACTACGAGCGCAATCAACCCGAGCAGGCACGTCGTAATCAAGGCAATGCCGATCAGGGTCCAATACTGCAAAGGACCGGCACTCAACAGACGCAGCGGGCCTGCTCCCTCTTCAGTCGTTCCGGTGGCGCCTTTGCCCGACAGACGACTCAGGCCGTCATAGATGAGCGTCACGTGCCAGATACTTCCGTTGGAAGAGCCGATCGGAAAGGGTCGTCCACTTGTCGGCGTCAACGAGGCAATCGCCGTCCAGGAAAGCGCCACGACAAGAAATGTCGCAGCGCAAGCCAATAGTGCTCGCACACGTCTTCCCGGGGTAGCCGCCCACAGCCACAGCAAGGCCATCGCCGGCAGAGCGATCAGCATCTCTGCGAGCTTGACGTTGAAAGCCATGCCCATCACCGCGGCTGCCGCCAACGACCAGCGCATGCGTCCACTCTCCAGTGCCCGCCACGAGAGCCACAGCGCCGCTATCTCCAGCGCCGCAAGCACCGAGTCCATCGTGTCGCTGCGCGCCGTGAGCACCGATACCGGCAAGACCGCGAGCGCGAGCGCCGCGGTCAGCGCAGCCACAAACCCGAACGGTCGCCGCAGTGCGCCGAAAAGTAGGCCGCAGGCTGCGACACCACCCAGCGCCTCGGGAATGTGAAGGCCAATGCGCCCAAATCCCAACACCTCTGTGCTGGCGACCTGTAGCCAAAGATCGACCGGCGGCTTGTCGATGGAGACGGTCCCCGAGGGCTCCAGCGCACCGAAGAAGAAGTCGTGCCAGGACCCAGCCATGCTGCGCACGGCCGCGTCGTAGAAGACGTTTCCCGGCACATCCTGGATCTTCCACAGGCGCAATACACAAGCGAGCGCAAGCACGAGACCCACGGCAAGCCATCCCCAGCGGCGTGTACCGCTCGACGAAGGGCGCGTAGTGCGTTGCTCGGGCGGCATGGCCGCTGGCGCAATGCTGTGCATCACGCACGCGTGATCGCGCCGGCAAGGAGCATGCGGGCAACGATCCAGCGCCTAGCTAAATCACGGGTCAGCTTGGCGTGAGAAACCGCTTAGCGATGCCAGGCGTGGATGTGCAGGGCGTCGCTTGGATATCCAGTGCCCGGCGCGGATACGCCCTTCGAGAGTGTCGCTTCCTTTGCTCCAGGTCCGATGCCAGCCGACACGGTAGGACCGCCGCGCCGCTCGCCTCGACGGCAAGCGTCGTCGGAGCGCAGGCCGGCGGCTACAACCTCTTCTCCACCGGCATCGTAGTACTCGGCACGTTCAGCTCGGTACAGCGAGCTGCCGGCGATCCGCACGACTCCCGGGTGGGCTACCGCCAGCTATACCGGCTATACTCAGACCGTGGCAAAGGTGATGGTGTCCCTACCCGACGAGCTGTTGGAGCGGATCGACACTCACGCGCGGGCACGACATTCGACGCGTAGCGGGTTCTTGCGGGAGATCGCCGAGCGAGAGCTGGCCGCAGAGGCCACTCAGGAGCAAGCCGAGATCGAAGCGCTGCTCGGCGACCCCGTAGGACTCGGAGGCAACGCAACCAAGCTGATCCGCCAGGACCGGCGCTCGCGCTAGTGCTGCTACTCGACGCGAGCGTATGGATCGCCGCGGTCGATAAGGACGATCGCTTTCACTCTGCCGCCCGGGCGCTTGCTCTCACCCCTGCCCATCCGCTCGGCGCGCTCGACCTGACCATTTACGAGGTTGCCAACGTGGTTGGTGTCGTCAAGGGCCAGGACGATCTCGCCGCACGCATCTGCCGCGCGATCCTCAAGCGCAGCGACGGGCGTGTGGCGCGAGTCGACGCTGCGCTTGCCGAGCTGGCGGTCAAGCTCGCCACAGATAACAAACTAACCGCATACGACGCTGCCTATGTGGCCGCCGCACGAAAGCATTCTTGGACCCTTGTGAGCGCTGACGTCAAAGACCTCGTGAAGCCGGGCCTTGCGCTCGCGCCAGACGATCCGCGACTCGCCGTCGGCGCCCGGTCATATCCGCCAGCTAAGTCGTCCGCCCAGTAAAAGGGTCAACGGAGCACAGCTCTCCGATGTAGTTCACTGGTGCGTTCGGAGTGTTCGGGTCAGAGAACCCGCCCAACAAGCTATTCCCGTAACACACAGCGTCGTGACCCGCTACCGCAGCACGATCGTACGTGTGACCTTCCCAAGACCGTGACCGCCCTGAGAGAGGCCGACCGTGACGGTGTAGCGGCCGGCCGGCAGCGAGCCGAGCAGTTCGGCGAGGGGTACATTCACGGTCTGTCCCGGCACAATCGCCTTCGTGCCCGCGGTAGCACGAAGCGAGCGCCCTTGCCCGCTGATCAGCACCGTGCCACCGATCGGGACAATGGTGTTGCCAGTATTGCGCACTGCCAGCAGCAGCGTGCCGTGCCGCGCGCTGCCCTGCTCGACAAGGCCGCCCGGCTGCGCGCGAAAGGACTGCGCGTTATTCGGCGCCCCGAGCCGCAGGCTGCTCACCAGGCGATAGGCGAGCTCGATCCCTTTCGCGGGGTGGCCGGGCAGCGTGCCCACGACTTCGATCGCGCCGTACTGGGAGTGGCTGGGAGGGGTACCCGTCAGCGACACGCCGACTGTGCGCGAAGAGTCGGCACCCAGCGTGAAGGAGCTTGCGCTGAGGCTCACCTCGGATAGCGTGGTGCCGCGGTTGGGCGATACTTCGCCGCTGAGCCCCTGCAACCACGGCCGCAGCGCGACCTTCACCACCATCGACGTGCTCGTGGTGTTCGAGATCTTGATCGAGCCGACGCTGCCGCGGCTGGCGACATGTTCAAAGATGCCCGGGGAGATCGACACGCCGCCGCCCGCCGCGAGGCTTGCGACGGCGACGGTGAGCATCGCGCTCATCATGACAAGTGTCATGACGAGCGTCAATCGCTTGTTGTTGTGAAGTCTCATGATCGCTGCTTCCTCTTTCAGTTAGGGGTGTCTTTTACCGACGGCTCTTTCAGTTAGGGGTGTCTTTTACCGACGGGCCTTCGCCTCGCCGCGCGTTTCACGGTCCAGCGGCGGTGACGGTCACCAGCAGGAGCTTGTGGTAGTCGCCAATGGGCGGTTGATGGGTCCCACGCATCCTCTGGCGCAGGCGGATCTTGGCTTCTTCCAGCGAAAGCGGTTCGCCCCACTGCTCAAGGACGCTGTCCACGCTTGCATCGAGCGAATGAAAGCCGCCACGACCAGCCGCTGCCTGCAGCCCGATCGCGAGGTTCGAGCGCCCTCGCACCAGGTGCCCGCGACGAGCCCCTGAGATCGCTTCGCCGTCGGCGAGGCTTAGCCTGATCGGTGCATCGGTGGCGGTGACTTCCACAGGGATCGTCGCGTCATACGTGCTCTGCCTGTGGCCGGCGCTCACCCTCGTAAAGGTGCTCGGTTCGCCCAGCGAGAGTGCGAGCGTGCTTTCCACCGTGCCGCCCACGGGCGTGCCATCTTCAGCCGGCGCGGCTGGCGCGCCGCCGAGCATGGCCAGCGCCGCGACGAGCAGCGCCAATGCGCCCAGGCGCGTTGCGGCGATCATCGCGCTCCATCCCTCCTCTTACCACGGTGGTTGCGGGGGTCTCGGAGCGCGATCGCCGCGCTTATCCGCACCTCGACGTCTTCGCCGCCGGCTTGGCTGTAGCGGAAGATGATCGTACGCGCGCTCTTGAGCTCGAGCATCGTGCTGAGACGACCTTTACGCACGAGCATCGTGTCGTGCTCGGCCGTTGAGATACGCCGCCCTACCTTGTAGAGCACGCGGACGGGCGTGCCCTCAGGCGCCGAGACGCGGCGGCGGCCGTGCAGGCAGGTGAGCCGGCCTGTGAAGCGGTATCGCCAGTCCCGGCGCAGCACGGGCACGCCCCTGCGGGTATACCGGAGCGGCTTGGAGGCAAGGTGCATTTCCAGCATCGGCGAGGGGCAGACAGGCGGCACCCGCGGCGGCGGTTCTTTGGGCAGATGTTTATGGGCTGGTTCTTCTGGCGGTTCCACGGGCGAACCTTCGTGTATGGCTGTGATCCCGACTGTGACTGTATTGCTGCCGAGCGGGACAGGGTCCAGGACTTCGATCGGCGCTTCGAGGAGTGTGCCAGTGTTGCCGACCGCGTCGGTCACGGTAACGAACAGCATATGCGAGCCGGCGGTGCCGACGTCGATCGAGAGCGGGACATTTGAAACCGCTTCCGGACACGGAGAGGCCGAGCACAGGCTCACGGACGCGGTGTTGCCGTCGATCGAGGCCTGCGCGCTCCTCAGGCCGGAGCCCGTGTCGCTGGCATCGATCGTCAGGCTCAGCGTCGAGCCCGCTTCCGCGGGGCTCTGCACCTGCCCGACAGCTCCGCTGGGCGTGCTGTCCCGCACGCCTAGCGTGATTGATGAAGATCTGAAGGTCACGGTCGCCTGAGCACTGGAGGTAACGAGCACCGCCGCCGCGACCATGACGGCCGCGACGGCGGTGAGGCTCCTCAGGCGCCTCGACATGCGCCTGCTTTGTGTCATTTCACTGCTTCGACTACGGGGTGGTGGTTGACAGGGTCAGCGTGATCGTCTTCGCGTAGGTGCCGGTGTGCAGATGATCGTGTAGTCCGATCTTCTGGTTGAACGTCACCGTCATTTCATCTTCACTGAACGGTTTGGCGTATGTCAGCAGCGTTGTCGGTGCTACCAACGACGTGAGGGCACCGCCAGTTCCTCCCTGAGTGGATGTTGCCTTGCTTTCGAGCGGTTCAGGCAGCTCATAGGTTTCTTTGAAGGCCCCATGAGTGTATGCCTGCACGAGATGCCCGGTGTCAGTGGCGCTCGCGTCTTCAGCGACCAGCTTGCTTTCGGCCGCCGTGCTCGTCGCCTTCAGACCGCAGGTGTTGTGGTATTCCTGCGTTTTGCCCGGAAGGAACGAACCCAGCACCACTGGCGAGCACGTCGTTGCGAGTGTCTGCGTGAACGGCACCTTGCCTTCCACGACTATCCCGACGGACGCTTCTACGACGGCGGACGGTTCCGATGTGGCCGGAGCCGACACGCCACTCGCGTTGTGTGCGACGAGCACGACGCGGATCGTGTGACCGAGATCCGCTTCGTTCAACGTGTATTCGCCGGCTGTCGCGCCGGCGATACTCACACACGAGGCGCCTGAGGAGTTGCAGTCCTCCCACTGGTAGGTGTAGGAGGTCGGCGACCCCGTCCACGCTCCGTTGCTGGTGCTCAGTGTACGCCCACCCTGCGGCGTCCCACTGATGACCGGCAGACCGGTGTTCAGCGGTACCGAACTGAATTCGGCCGTGACAGACTCGGTCGCGCCCAGCGGACTGAACGAGCACGCTCCGGCGCCCGAGCAGGCCCCGCCCCACGCTGCGAGCGAATATCCGGCCGCCGGCGTCGGCGTCAAGGTAACGGCTACTTCTTCGAATTCAGCGCTGCATTTCGTGTGGCCCTGCCCGCATTCGATGCCCGCGGGAGTTGAGGTCACGGTACCTTCGCCGTTGACCGTCACGGTGAGAGTGTGCTTCGGAGTGGTCACCTTCACGTTGAAGGATGCTTTCGCGCTGTTTTCATGGCCATCCACCGCGGTGCATTCGACTTTGGTCGTACCCACTTTGAACGTCGAGCCCGATACGGGCACGCAGGTCAAGGACTTGACCAACGCATCGGAGTCGGTCGCTTCGACGCTATAGCTGACCACCGCTCCCGACCCACTGGTGGCGGGGGTGACTATTTCCGCTGGCACCGTGATCTGAGGCGCCGTCGGACTGTACTCGTCGGCGCCGATGTCGCACGCTGTGCCCCCAACATCGGGACGCGGATAACCGCGCTGGTCGGTCGCCGGACACTTGGCCGGGTCACCAGCATCGATCGTCGGGCTACCAGCCTTCTCCGAATAGAGCGTCGTGGAACCGCCATCGTTGAGAAGCGATGTCTGCAGCAGCGGTGTCTTGCTCTGGAACGCCACTTCGCCACCGCAACTGGCATCGGAGGCAAGGCTGTGATCGTTCGTGAGAGTGCTGAAGCTTCCGCACTGCGCGGAGCCTTCGTTGAGAGCGACGATCGTGTTCGTCAGGCGCAACTTGCCGCTGCCCGTGCCCCCGATGCCGTCGGAGGCGTTGTGCACGACCGTCACGTTCACGAAGCTGGCTTCGCCTTCATCGGCCATCCCCAATTCGAGGCCGTCAGCCAGCGTCGAGTTGGTGAGGCTGGCCGTCGCGCCTCCATGAACATTGATCTGGGTGCCAGTATTGCCGTCAATCGTCGCGTTTTCGACATTTAGGCTCCCTTGATCTTCGATCGCGCTGTTCGATGCACTGCCGCCACCCGTGACAACAACGTGCTTGACCGTCAGCGAAACACCTGCTGAGACAGTAAGCAGTTCCTGTTCCGTCGGTGGAGTCGGGGTGACGCTGGCGCCTGAGATCTTTGCTCCAGGCGTCGCTTCACCGATTTTGCCCACCGGTCCCGCCAACGTCTGCGTGCCGTGTGTGTTGGTGAAAACCATCGTTTTGAGCGGCAGGTAGGTGCCGGCCGTGAGTTCGATCGTGTTCGCTTCGGTGTTGCCGTTGGCCGTGGTGACCGCTTTTTCGAGTTCCGGGGTGTTTTTGACGACAATGGTTGCGGCGTTCGCGCCGGCGGCCAGCATCAGGAGCGATGCTGTCACGGCCAACGCGAGCGCCACCGAACACGTTCGGCGGCGCTTCACGACTCGGTGCATCAGGTGCATCATTATGTCCTCCAGTCCAGTGGGGCACAGTGTTGATGGTGAGAGATGGACGCGATGGCGCAACTCGCGCGCCCACCTCGACCACCCGGCATGTCGCTTCCTATCAGGCCGATTAACCCCAAAGCAAGCCAATTCACCGCATCGTCACGATTGTTCACCGCGTCGTCACGACTCTCGGCGTCACATTTTTCTGTTCAATTCATTACACCGTTGTCACGAGCCGTTTACTTTGCGATCACATATGCGTTCACAGATTGTTCACGTCTAAGGTCGGGCGATGCCGAAGAATGCCGGACCTCGGCGTGAAGGTCGCTGGTAAGCGCACCGCCACACCAGTAGCCAGTAGCTTTCCAGCGATCCATGTCGAGTAGGCAATGACGAACTCGCGCACAAAGACCTCTACAAATAGCGCCACAGCCACGGCCTCCGCCTTCAGGAAGTCGCGCTTTGCTGGGCTGCGCCGCGGCGCTGCTGCCGTGTTGGCGGTGCTCACAGAGAGTCCGCTGCTGACCGGCCTGGCGGCGACGGCCGTCTTGCTGGTGATCCTCTTCTTTGTCGGCCTGTCGATCATCGCGCCGCACTCGGTCGGGCAGCAGACCACGCTCACCAACGCCACCGAACTGATCTCTGACGGACAGGTGACGCGGGCGACGCTGCTTGACGTGGACGCCCAACTGGAACTGCGCACAGACAATGGCCAGGCGCTATGGGCAAGCTACCCGCATTCGGACTCCTACACGGGCACGCTGATCACTCAGCTTCAGCGCAAGCACGTACCCACCACCGTCAACCCGCAGTCGGGCAAGGCGACCCTGCGCGCCACCGTCCAGTTCCTGCTACCTATCCTCATCCTAGTCACGCTGTTTGCCTTCTTCATGACGCTCGTGCGAGAGCAGGGAGCGGCCTTTGCGTCGTTTTCGAAGTGGAGCGGGAGCGGGCAGAAGGCCGGAGAGGGCCGGACAACATTCGCCGATGTGGCCGGGGCCCCCGAGGCGCTGATCGAGCTGGGCGAGGTCTGCGACTACCTCGAGAACCCAGGACGCTACGCCCGCCTCGGCGCCAAGGCACCCAAGGGAGTAATACTCACCGGGCCCCCAGGCACGGGAAAGACGTTGCTCGCGCGTGCCGTCGCCGGTGAGGCACAAGCCAACTTCTTCTCCCTCTCCGGCTCAGAGTTCGTCGAGTCGCTGGTCGGCGTCGGCGCCGCCCGCGTGCGCGACCTCTTCCGTCAGGCACGCGAAGCGGCGCCGTCCATCATCTTCATCGACGAGCTCGACGCCATCGGCCGGCAACGAGGCGCAGGCATGGGACAGGGCAACGACGAGCGCGAGCAGACTCTCAACCAGATTCTCGTGGAGATGGACGGGTTCGGGGCAGAGGCCGGCGTCGTGATCATGGCCGCAACCAACCGGCCGGACATCCTCGACAACGCGCTGCTGCGACCAGGCCGCTTTGACCGGCAGGTCGTCGTCGACGTCCCGGACGTACACGGGCGCACTGAGATCCTGGAGCTGCACGCCAGCAGAAGTCCGATCTCGCCCCACGCGGACCTGATGCGCATCGCCCACCAGACACCCGGCTTCACGGGCGCCGACCTCGCGAACATCATCAACGAGGCCGCGCTGCTCACCGTGCGTGCCGGCAAGCAACTGATTGAGCAGGAAGAGCTCGAGGAGGCGATCGACCGGGTTATGTCCGGGCCTGCACGCAAGAGCCACGTGCTCTCGCGCGACGAGGTCTGGCGGATCGCCGTGCATGAGTCCGGACATGCGATCGTCGCGCGCGCGATCGGCAACTCGGCGGCGCTGCAGAAGCTCTCGGTCGTGGCGCGCGCCCGCGGGCGCGGCGGCGCGACCGTTTACGCAAGCGAAGACAAGCTCATGCTTACGCACCTCGACCTGACGAAGAATCTGATCACGACCATGGCCGGGGTGGCGGCCGAGGACTACGTCTTCGGCATGCTTTCAACCGGAGGCGAGAACGATCTCGACGAAGCAACGAAGACCGCCCATGCGATGGTTTCTGTCTGGGGCATGAGCGAGGCGATCGGACCCGTGACTGTGGGCGAGAAACCCGGCGAGATCTTCATCGCCCGCGACCTGGCGAAAACAGCCAACATCGCCGCGGCGACGCATGAACTGGTGGACAGCGAGACGCGGCGGCTGACCCACGAGGCGGAGGACACCGCCAAGCAGATCATCGAGATGAACAGGGCGATCCTGGAGGAGCTTGCCAACACGCTGCTCGACGCCGAGACGTTGAGCGGGCCGGCGCTCGATACGTTCCTCGAGGCCGTGCTCCCATGGCGAGCGCCGCTGGTGAAGGGTGTAAACGGCCATGTGCCACCGGTGGCTCTGCGAGAGGCCGTCGGCGTCGGCGACATCGACGGTTCGCCCGGCGGCACCGAAGCTCCCTGACTGGTCGTGAACCCTTCTGCCTCCTACACGTCCAGCCGCGCGGTCCTGGCAATAGCGGGAGCCGCGGCTGCCCTCGCCATCGGGGGGTGCGGCGGAGTATCAGGTGCCGCAAAGCAGGCGGCCGCCCCAAGGGCGACCGCCTCAAATACGGCAGAGGCGCCTGCTCCGACTAACAAACTCCTCGCGACAGTCAGCACCACGGGGAGGGAAGTGAGGTTGACCGACTCACACGGTCGCACCGTCACCCGCTTGCGCAGTGGCTGGTATTCCGTATTCGTCACGATCAACGCCACAGGAGCGGATTTCCACCTCACCGGTCCCGGCGTAGACTCAGCCACCAAGGCGAAGGTTTCGGGCGTGGCCCTATGGGGGATCCATTTCCTAAAGGGAACGTACCGCTACATGAACGATCACGACGCGCGTACCACGACGCACGTGCTATCCGCCTACTGATCAGGACAGCGCGGCACGATTCGCGCGGCGCCGCTGCTCATCCCCTCGCCATCTCAGGGCGTGGTGGCGAGGACCTGTTCGAAGTGGCCCGCGACGTCCTTTTCCACAGCCACGGGACCTATCGGGTTGTGATCCGTGCCCGGCAGATAGCGGCGTTCGGCAAGCGCGACCCCTTCTAGGGCGAGGCCCCGGGAAAGCGCTTGCTCGATGGCCTCCGGATCGGGCGAGTGCGCTTGGTGCGCGGCGGCCTCGAGCACCCGGATCGTTTCGAACCCGAGGCCGGGAAAGCTGCCCACCGGTTCACTGCCGAACCGCTTCTTATAGCTGACGAGGAACTGGTGTCCCGCGGGGCTTTCACGGGGGAAGCCATATGAGGGAAAGATCGAATCATCGAGCGCGCCAGCGTTGCTTCTCACAGTAAGCTGCGTATCCATCACCGAGGCACCGACCACACTCTGAGGTATGCCCTGCGCCTTTAGGCCAGCCGCCATCTGGTTCACCAATGGCGGCGGAAGCGCTGTGAAGATGATCGACGGTTGCGTGCTGGCAGCTTCGATGGTGTGCGCCAAGCCCGAGAAATCGCTCGTTGTCGTGGCGATCGATGCGCTGCCGACTATCCGTATGTGCCTGCGTTGCGCAGCGGTGCGGAACTCATCTGTAACGAGCTGGACATAACGGCTGCCCGGGGCGGTGACGATGAAGGCGCTTCCGTAACCGATCGTGCGCATGAAGCTCGTCAACCCAGCCATTTCTTCGCTCGTGGACATCCCGATCGGCCAATACGTCGGGTAGCGTTCTCCAGCCGTCGGGTCCAGGTTGCACGGCGCGAGCATGAGCGTCCCGTACCGGGCCGCCCCCGCGGCGAGGCCCAGTTGCGAGTCCGTGTCGCACGGCAGGATCAGGGCGGCGGCGGCCTCGGAGTGCAGCCGGCCCTCCACGGCAGCGGGGGAAAGGCCTTCCAGGTCCTGGGACACGAGCTTGATCCGAATATGCCGGGCAAGTCCGCCCGTGGCGTCGAGTTCGTCAACCGCGACCGTGGCCCCCTGTACGATGGAGGCGTTCTGTTCGGAGAACAAACCGGATGGCGGCCGGTCGATGGCCACGACCATGACTCCGTTCCCCAGCGAGCGCGTCACGGCTGCACCCCCTTTCGGCGAGGGAACACTTCGTTGGACGATCGGCTGGTCGCCGGAGACCGGCCGCGCCGGGCCGCGCGAGCCGTTGCCACCCACTATCAAGACCACCCCAAGCACCACGGCGCCGACGGCCAGTGCCGCCAGGGCCAAGCGCAAGACCCCAGAACGACCCCCCACACGCAGACTCGACATTTAGCGCAAACCCCGTAGTCGGCTAAACCGCAAGCCTGTCCAGTTGCTATTCACCGGCCGCCGGAACGGTGTCCACGATGCTGCCCGTGAGCAGGACGACTGGGGTGGCGAGACGGCTGTCGTCCAGGACGCGTACAGCCCAGCGAAGCCTCGATGCCGCGAGCTGCCTGACTCCAAGACGTATCGAGCTTCGCGGGAATCTTCGGTTTGGTCTCGTGCTGGTCATTTCCGATCACCTCGACGAACTGTTCAAGATCCCCACAGGCACCGGGCTGCGTGCCTTTCCGCCGATCGGCCTTCGCCGCTGCCGCTCGCGATGAAAGAAGCGCCGTGCCACATTTCGAATGCTCGTAGCCGTTCAGGCTAGCAAGGCTGTGCAACGCATCGGTCAGCAGACAGGAGAGCTCACTACGAATGTGGTGCTGAATGTTTGACGACCTGATTCCTTGAAGAAGATCGCGTAGCTTGGCTTCGGGCGATTCGGGTGAGCTGGCTTTCGGAGCCTGGTAAGTGAAGTGGTCTGTGCTGCTGGTGGTGCTGGTCCCGGCCGGGGTCTTGACTGTCACGTCGATCGTGCCCGGGGTATGCGCGGGATCCTTGACTGTGATTTCGCTGCCACTCACGACTTTGAGTTCTGTCGCAAGAGTCGTCCCAAACTTAGCTTCCGTTGCTCCTTCGAGATGTTCACCCTTGATCGTGACTTGTGTACCGCCGGCTTCAGGACCTTCATTAGGCGTGACACTGGTAACAACCGGCGACGCGGGCGGCGGCGGCGGAGCCTGGTAAGTGAAGTGGTCTGTGCTGCTGGTGGTGCTGGTCCCGGCCGGGGTCTTGACTGTCACGTCGATCGTGCCCGGGGTATGCGCGGGATCCTTGACTGTGATTTCGCTGCCACTCACGACTTTGAGTTCTGTCGCAAGAGTCGTCCCAAACTTAGCTTCCGTTGCTCCTTCGAGATGTTCACCCTTGATCGTGACTTGTGTACCGCCGGCTTCAGGACCTTCATTAGGCGTGACACTGGTAACAACCGGCGACGCGGGCGGCGGCGGCGGAGCCTGGTAAGTGAAGTGGTCTGTGCTGCTGGTGGTGCTGGTCCCGGCCGGGGTCTTGACTGTCACGTCGATCGTGCCCGGGGTATGCGCGGGATCCTTGACTGTGATTTCGCTGCCACTCACGACTTTGAGTTCTGTCGCAAGAGTCGTCCCAAACTTAGCTTCCGTTGCTCCTTCGAGATGTTCACCCTTGATCGTGACTTGTGTACCGCCGGCTTCAGGACCTTCATTAGGCGTGACACTGGTAACAACCGGCGACGCGGGCGGCGGCGGCGGAGCCTGGTAAGTGAAGTGGTCTGTGCTGCTGGTGGTGCTGGTCCCGGCCGGGGTCTTGACTGTCACGTCGATCGTGCCCGGGGTATGCGCGGGATCCTTGACTGTGATTTCGCTGCCACTCACGACTTTGAGTTCTGTCGCAAGAGTCGTCCCAAACTTAGCTTCCGTTGCTCCTTCGAGATGTTCACCCTTGATCGTGACTTGTGTACCGCCGGCTTCAGGACCTTCATTAGGCGTGACACTGGTAACAACCGGCGACGCGGGCGGCGGCGGCGGAGCCTGGTAAGTGAAGTGGTCTGTGCTGCTGGTGGTGCTGGTCCCGGCCGGGGTCTTGACTGTCACGTCGATCGTGCCCGGGGTATGCGCGGGATCCTTGACTGTGATTTCGCTGCCACTCACGACTTTGAGTTCTGTCGCAAGAGTCGTCCCAAACTTAGCTTCCGTTGCTCCTTCGAGATGTTCACCCTTGATCGTGACTTGTGTACCGCCGGCTTCAGGACCTTCATTAGGCGTGACACTGGTAACAACCGGCGACGCGGGCGGCGGCGGCGGAGCCTGGTAAGTGAAGTGGTCTGTGCTGCTGGTGGTGCTGGTCCCGGCCGGGGTCTTGACTGTCACGTCGATCGTGCCCGGGGTATGCGCGGGATCCTTGACTGTGATTTCGCTGCCACTCACGACTTTGAGTTCTGTCGCAAGAGTCGTCCCAAACTTAGCTTCCGTTGCTCCTTCGAGATGTTCACCCTTGATCGTGACTTGTGTACCGCCGGCTTCAGGACCTTCATTAGGCGTGACACTGGTAACAACCGGCACCGTTGTCGCGGCACTGACTGTCACATTGAAAGAGGCTGTGGCTTTGTTTTCGTGACCGTTGACTGCGGCGCATTCGACTTTGGTCGTGCCAACAGGGAAGGTCGCGCCCGATGCGGGCAGGCAGGTCAAGGACTTGACCAACGCATCGGAGTCGGTCGCTTCGACGCTATAGCTGACCACCGCTCCCGACCCACTCGTGGCGGGAGCCACTATTTCCGCTGGCACTTTGATGGTGGGCGCCGTCGGACTGTACTCGTCGGCGCCGATGTCGCACGCTGTGCCCCCAACATCGGGACGCGGATAACCGCGCTGGTCGGTCGCCGGACACTTGGCCGGGTCACCAGCATCGATCGTCGGGCTACCAGCCTTCTCCGAATAGAGCGTCGTGGAACCGCCATCGTTGAGAAGCGATGTCTGCAGCAGCGGTGTCTTGCTCTGGAACGCCACTTCGCCACCGCAACTGGCATCGGAGGCAAGGCTGTGATCGTTCGTGAGAGTGCTGAAGCTTCCGCACTGCGCGGAGCCTTCGTTGAGAGCGACGATCGTGTTCGTCAGGCGCAACTTGCCGCTGCCCGTGCCCCCGATGCCGTCGGTACCATTGTGCACGACCGTCACGTTCACGAAGCTGGCTTCGCCTTCATCGGCCATCCCCAATTCGAGGCCGTCAGCCAGCGTCGAGTTGGTGAGGCTGGCCGTCGCGCCTCCATGAACATTGATCTGGGTGCCAGTATTGCCGTCAATCGTCGCGTTTTCGACATTTAGGCTCCCGTAATCTTCGATCGCGCTGTTCGATGCACTGCCGCCACCCGTGACAACAACGTGCTTGACCGTCAGCGAAACACCTATTGGAACAGTAATCAGTTCGTGTTCGGAAGCCCCTACCGGTACGACATTGCTTCCTGAGATCTTTGCACCAGGCGTGAAGACGCCGATCGACCCGACGGGTCCGGCAATCGTCTGCGTGCCACCCGTGTTGGTGATAATCAAAGTCTTGGTTGGTTGGTAGGTGCCGGCCGCGAGTTCGATCGTGTTCGCTTCGGTGTTCTGGTTAGCCGAGGCGACTGCTTTTTCGAGTTCCAAGGTGCTTTTAACGACAAAGGTTGTGGCGCTCGCGGGGCTTGCCGCGAGTAGGCCGAGACACGCGACCGCCACTGTGAGGCTCACGGCGTGCCGACACCGGTGCAATAGGTTAATGCTCATCTTCACCGTCTCCTCTTTTACCAGAGCGTTCGCCATAAGGGAAGCAGTCGTGGGGATGTTCACATTTTAGATACATAAAGGATGGGGAACGTAGGAACGGGGGGAGCCGGTTGAACCGGCTCCCCCCGTTTTCAGCAGATCCGTCGCCGCGGATTTGACCCTATGCCTCTCTAGACATCCATGTCTAGAAGTTTGCCTGGAATCCCTGCTCGAGCAGTGGCAGCCAGCTCGCGGGCAATGGTGCGTAGTGGATCTTTCCAGGAACTTCCTGCCCGGTCGAGGAGAGGATGAACGTGAAGAACGCGTACAGCGTCCTCCGCTGGTCGGGCGTGAGCCGGCTGATGGCGCCCTTCCCTTCTCCGTTGTTGCTGTGCAGGCCCGTGTAGACCAGGTCGAACGTGAGTCCACAGATCGGGTACTTGCTGCCCAGATCCGTGGCGTTCTCGTGGTTGGGGTTTCCGCTTAGTTCGTTGTTGTTGCTCCAGTTGTCTTCCGTATTCAGCCCGACAGCGTCGTTCTTGCTGCTGCCCGGAAGACTGAGCGCGCTGTAGAGGCAGTTGGCCGCTCCGCCGCCGATGCTAGGCGCTTCCTCTTTGGTCCCGGTAGCGTTCTGGACGCTCGCCAGGACTATGCCCGCCTGGCCCACCGCTTCAGCGAGATCGATGTAGCCGATGCCGCCTTCGACCGTCTTGAGCTTCGCGATCAGTTCAGCCCCACCGCTCAGGGCCCCCGTCGTGATTTTGCTGCAGGTGCCTTCCGCGCCTTCATGCTGCTTACCCGGCCATAGTACGTTGTTTGTAAAGTAGCCGGCTTCCCAGGTAATGGGCGTAGCCGGGTTACCTTCACCTTTACATGTAGCACCGGTCCGTTCGTTGTCCACGCGGATCAGGTACTGCTTCAGGATGTTCGTCGTCCCGGATGAGTCCTCACGCACGACCCGCGTGACTGGGCCTGTGCATTCTTTCAGCGACGGGTTGGTCGCCACCAGTTCGGCGTCATTCCAGGTCGCGACATCGCCACCGTAGAGACGCGAGACCTCCTTGGGGGTGAACTGCAGGCTCGTCGGCGCAGCACCAGTGCAGCTGGTAGTCCCGAGGTGCACCGCGACCGTCACGGCTGAGCCGCCGACCGGCAGTGCCATGACGTTGGCTTGGATGTCGTTGGCGTTGGGGAACAGCGCGGAGTTGGGCGTGAAGGGCGGTTCGAAGGTGATGCCACATCCGCCGATGCCCGCCGCACCCGGGGTTCCATCGAGTTCCACGAGCTGAGCCTGGCTGTAGGGAATGTCCGTGCCCGCGAACGCATCCGTACGGCAGTTCGCGGCCTTAACGCCGTTGCCCGAGCCGGTGGCGCTCGCTTCGGCCGCCTTCGCGTAGTTGTAGACGACCATGGCGCTGCCTGCCGGGTCTCCGGAGTACTGTTCCGCCACATTTCCGCAGAAGTCTTCGCCGAAGGCCTTGGCGTATTCTTTCAGCAGGACAGTCTGATAGGTGGAGCCGCGCCCGTTGATCTTGCCGTCGGTAGGCTGGCAACCGACGCCTGCCGGCACCGCCGCGGAGCTTGTCTCCGCAAAGACCATGCAGAAGACCGCGCTGAGTCCGATCAGCAATGCGACGAGTGGGGCCAAGTTGAATCGTTTCCGAACTGCGATGTCCATATGTTTCTTCCCCTTGCTTGGGTCGAGGATAACGATGGTCACTGGCCTAGTCGCTCCGAACTGGCAGATAGTCGTCCACCACTCGGTGGCACGACACCAGGAACGAGCGAGTGACACCCGTCCTGACTGCGAAGCTTCCCAGGCATGACGCCAACCTATTCAGTTGGAGCAGAGTCCGTTGTTGCCCCCCGGTGAAGATCCTTGTGTCTTCTTGGTGAACGTCGTTACGTCACGGTGAAGCACGTGTCACCACGGCGTGAATGCGAACTCGGTGCCCGGTGAACTCAGAGTCCTATTGTGTGTTGTAAATATATCTTGGTTTGGCTGATCGTAAACTTCCTGTGAACGCTCGCCGTCGGGGTCTGTTATCCGGCTAACATCTCGCGCCATGCGCCGCCGCTTCGGCCTGCTCGCCCTGCCGCCATGCATCCTCGTCCTCGCCCTTGTCGGGGCCGCCCCGGCCGACGCCGCCGAAGGCGGCTCGGCGGTTGCCTGCACGCAGAGCGCGACCACGACGATGACCACGCCGGCGGGCGTCGAAGGCCACCCCACCTCGCCTCCCGCCGGCCCGTCGCCCGCCAGCCCGTGCTGGGTGGACGTCAATCCGTATCCCTTCGGCAGCGAAGGCATACCCGTCGAGACCCCCGCCCAGCAGTGCTCGCTTGTCTTCAAAGGAGAAGCCCCACCGGGGAGCCAGTGCGCCCTCACGGTGACGTCGATGGCCTTCAGGGCCTGGAACCGCGGGCTCGCGGCGACCGACACGAGCGAAGGACCGGGGGTGGATGCGAACAATCCCTACGGAGTCTGGCTCTTCAACGGCGCCTCCTGGTTCCCGAGTCCAGGCTTTCCAGGCTATAACGTCTGTCCGGGCCACACGGTCGTGTGGGCGGGCAAGCTCGACTACTGGCTGATCGGGGGCCCGTCCGACCTGGGCTGGAGCCGCCTCTGCCGCTTCGACGGCGCAACGCTCGAATGGGAGTCGCTCGAACTACCGGAAACGACGTTGACAAGGGTGGTCGTCGAAAAAAACCGCAGGCCTGGGGGGATCACCTCGGCCTCCTGCTTGGCCTGGAACGACTGCTGGTTCTTTGGCACCTACGGCACCGTCGTGCACTGGGACGGGACACAGCTCGAGGATGCCTCTCCGTACCCGTTGCTGGGCTGGCTCCAGGGCGAATACACCGCCGCGGTCGCCCGCCAAGATCTCCAGGGCAACCCATTCGGCGTGGCGGTCGGGGCCACGGCCGAACGCTACGCGCCCGAATCGGAGAGCGAAGTCCTGTCCGAACACGAAGGGATGGCCCCGCCCCAGATGCGGGTCTCAAGCGGGGGGGCTTTCTCGCCAGTCCCGTTCACGCCGCCCACGAGCCCACAGGACTACGATCCCTACCGGACCGACCTCGTCGCGGTCGACTTCGACGCCGCGGGCCAGGGCTGGGTGGCCGGCAACCCCGCGGACCAGCGCGTTTGGTCCAGAGATGAATTCCGGCCCGCCTCGCCCAGCCTGCCGCCGCCGCCCTCCCCGCTCGTGCCGGTATCAATCTCCGGGGCTAGCACGACCTGCGCGGGCACACCGGAACGCCGCTTCACCTTCACGCCCCCCGCCTTCAACGCCGCCGAACCCCCCAACTCCTTCCTGTGGTCCTCGATCGCTGTCGTCCCGGGCTCAGGCGAAGCGCTTGCGGGCGGCAGTCTGCTCCCCTCCAAGGAAGGAACGGTACTAGACCCAAATGCCAGACCGGTTGACGGTGAACCCGCCATCGCCCAGGCGGCCTGCGACGGGGCCACAACCGTGACGCGCTTTCGTGTCGAAGACCCGACCTACAAAGGCTCCTTGCCCAAGCCGCCGCTCGTGCCTGCCGACCGCGAAGGCTACGTGAGCGCCATCGCCGCCAACGCCGCCAACGACGCCTGGGCCGCCACCACTCCCGGCCGGCTAACCGTGGAATCCGGCGTGGTCGCGAGCTCCGAACCACAGCCGCCTCACCTCTACCGGCTGACCGACGGATCCAAGCCGGACGCGCCGGAAGGCGACGACCTCGAAGAACGACCGCTGGAACTCCAGCTCGATCCGCCGATTCTGGTGCTCGAACCGCCACCGCCACCACCGCCACCGCCACCGCCACCGCCGGCCACTGTCACCCAGACACTCAGGGTCACGCTGCCACCCGCGATCTTCGACGTCAAGGCCCGGCTGCATAAGGGGCATCATCTCAGTCTCTACCTGAGCTTTCGAGTTCGCCGCCCGGTCACGATCGGCGCGCAGGCCCTCAGGCACGGACACGTGGTGAG
Organism: uncultured Solirubrobacterales bacterium; assembly: GCA_963844095.1. Lineage (GTDB taxonomy): Bacteria > Actinomycetota > Thermoleophilia > Solirubrobacterales > Solirubrobacteraceae > Palsa-744. The sequence goes on along the minus strand of CAWJND010000004.1, from coordinate 18,695 downwards.
CGAGGCTCGACCGCGACACTTCGCGGGGGGCACGGGACTGCTGATCCTCGAGCTCAACCGCAAGCACTGGCCAACCAAAGTGCGTCTCGTCGTGTAGTAACGGCTTCTTCACCACAAGCCCGCCCGGGGACTTCAAGATGGCTCGTCTTCTGCGTGGCGCGATCCGCGAACGGCTCGTCATGCCAACAGCCATGGACCAGACACTCGTGAGATCCAAGATGACGGCGGTGCCCGCGTGAGGAGGTTCTTCCTTCTTGCGCTCGTCTTCGCAGGCATCATCGCCGCTGCCGCGCCGCCCGACAGCGGCGCATGGACGATCGTCGCGACGGAATCCGGACAGGTCGTCTCCACGTCGGCGCCAGGCGAAGGCTCCACGCCCGCCGGCAGCGAAGCCGGCGCCTCAACTTCGGCCTCAACCCCGACCGCGCCCTCCTCGCAGCCATCGACCACAACAATCCCAACCCCGAAGGCTGTCTCACAGGCCCGACAGCCGACCAGCCCGGCAGCGGGGGACCGGCCACCGAAAGCGCGCGCCAAGACTACGCCTGCTCTTGCTGGAGAAACGGGCGGCACGACATCGCAGACCGGGTCCTCATCCCTCCCCGCCGGCGCGCCAGCGGCCGCGCCCAGCCCGAGCGCGTTCGAAGCGCTCGTGCCCTCGCCGGCACTGATGGGCCCGGGCGCGAGCCCGCTGCTTGACTTCTTCATCGACACCTACCGCACGCCGCCCTTCCTGCTGCCCATCTACCTCGCCGCCGCCGAGCGCTACGCGGTTCCATGGCAGGTGCTGGCGGCCATCAACGAAGTCGAGAGCGACTATGGCTACGACCTCGGCGTCTCGAGCGCCGGCGCGGAAGGGTGGATGCAGTTCCTGCCGGAAGAGTGGTCCGCCTACGGCGTGGACGCGAACGGCGCCGGCGTGCGCGATCCCTACAATCCCGCCGACGCGATCTTCGCCGCCGCCCGCTACCTTCAGGCGGCCGGCGCCGCCCACGACTTGCGCGGGGCGATCTACGCTTACAACCACTCCTCGGGGTACGTCGAATCGGTGCTGCTGCGCGCCCGGCTGCTCGGGAAGACTCCACAGTCAATCATCGACGGCCTGGCCGCGATTGTCGACGGACGCATGCCGGTCCAGAGAGCAAGCGGCTTCACCGCGACACCTGCGTGGACCACCACCCCGCGACGCGCAGCCGCGCGATCGGCGAGAGCCGGGCCAGAGCACTCGGCGGGCACTCCAGCAGTCGCCCCGCCACCGGCGGCGGCCGCCGGTTCCGCCACCGGCTCCTCAGAACCAACCGTCGTCGGGGCAAACATCGCAGTCGCGCCGGGCGCACCCGTGGTAGCCGTTCAGAACGCAGAGGTCATCCGTATCGGGCGCAACGCGAAGCTGGGTCGCTTCATAGAGCTGCGCGACGCCTACGGCGACGTCTACACCTACGCCAGACTCGGCCAGGTCCTCGAGCGCTACGAGCTCCCGCCGCAACCACGACCCACCGGCTCGGCGCTGGCGCCCAACGGGCGTACAGCCCGGTCCGCTGGTATGCGACTGGCACCGCTGCGCAGGGGCACGTGGGTTGCGCCCGGGACGGTGCTCGGCAACGTGGCGGGCCGCTCGCGTGGCGTAGCGGGCTATTCGCATGGCGCGCGGGCACACTTCCTCTTCGAGGTCCGACCGGCGGGCGCCGGGCCGATCGATCCGCGCCCAGTGCTCGACGCCTGGCGACTGCTTGGCCAGGCGCAGGGCCACCCCCAGCAGGGCACTCAGCCACTCTTCGGCCCGAGCGCCCGCGATGCGCTGATCGAGGAGATCCAGTTGATGAGCAAGCCCCAGCTGAAGGCCCGCCTGCGATCCGAGCCGGCGCTGCGCAGGACGATCTCCACGCTGGAGGGCGCTCCGATCCGCGGCGACCACCTTCAGGGCTTGCTCGCCAAACTGGCAGCCGCCCCGCTCAGCTCGAGCGCCGCGCGGCCCGATCCGGTGCTGGGGAGGGCGCAGTGGCCAAGGCTGGTCGCTCGCATATCGCGGCTGGCCCAACCGCACGTGCCGCGGCGAGCGACCAGCGCCGCTGTGGTCGACACCCCGAGCTCGCCCGCGCCGGTCGCCGCGTCGCCGCTTGCCTCGCTGCCGCTCAGCGGCCCCACGCCCACGCCCGCGGGCCAGGCCGGTTTGGCGGCCGCCCCGGGCACGCGGCCGAGCTCCAGCGATGGATTGCCGAGTCTCAACTACCCCTTCGCCGGCCCGACCGTGCCGGGAGCGCCGCTTGCCGCGCCAGCCTTGCAATCCACGCCGGAAGTCGTCCTGGAAACCGAACCGGCGGGGCCCAACTTCATAGGCGAATCCGTCGTCACCCTCAAGCTCAACACAACGCTGGCCTCCGAGGCGATCGAATCGATCGTGTTCGAGATTCGCCCGGACGAAACCACGACCTGGCGGGAAATAGAAAGCACGAAGAGCCCGACCCAGCCGTACGCGTTCCTGAGCCCGGAAGAAGAAATCGCGCAGGACGGCCCGTATGAACTGCGTGTCCTCGTCACCGAAAAGACGACGAACACCCAGTATGAATCGCCTGCGATCGAACGGCTGATCGTCGTGGGCGAATCGCCTGTCGTGAAGCTCGCGGTCCCCGAATCGCCCCTGCGCGGCGTGATCAAGCTCCAAGCCGAAACGCCTCAAGGCGCCGAAATCCAGCCGATCCGCTTCGAATGGGCTCCGTCGGGCACGAACGCCTGGAAGCCGGTGCCAACGGTGCCCAGCGGAAGCGAACCCACGAGCTGCGTGGCCACGGCGGCCACCGCCTGCTTCGACACCGCGACCAGCGAAGCGCCGAACGGTCGCGACGACTTCCGCGTGGTGCCGGCCGGCGGGGAAAGCCCCAACTTCGTCTCGCTGCCGGTGCGCGGCCGGCTTGTGGACAACACCCCGCCGGAAGTCGGAAAGGTCGAACTGAAACCGCCCGGCTCGCCCTTGAGCGGCGATGTCACCCTCAAGGCTGAGGCCGATGACCCCCAGCTCCCCAACGGGGAAGCCGCCTCGGGTGTGGTGTCGGTCACCTTCGAACAGACGCGCGCCGGCGCCAGAGCCTGGAAGCGAGTCCCCGGAGGCCTGGTCACGGTTCCCTCGAGCGGCGGCGCATACGTCCACCGGCTGCACACCAAACTCCTGGAGAACGGCCGCTACGAGCTTCGCGCACACGCCGTTGACGCCGCCGGCAACGAAAGCACCTCCGGGGAAACGGAAGTCGAAATCCACAACGTCGAATCGGCGCCCGTGGCTCCGGCATCGATCACCGGCGTGGTCGCACCCGCCGAAGACGTCACGATCCTCGGCACGGTCTCCGCCGCCGCCAGTCCGCGGCATGAAGAGGAAACCTGGGCCTACGGCATCACGCGCGCTCCACCCGCGGCCGCGGGTAGAGAACAGCTCGAATACACCGCCGAGGGCCACCAGCTCGTGCTGCTGAGCTACGCGGAAAAGGGCGGCTGGCAGATCGCCGACGTGCCGCGCGAAGCCGGCGGCGTAAAGCCGTTCCAGTTGCTGGCGGCCAATCAGCTCAACATCAGCGCGGGCGGCGGGATCAAGGTGACCGGCGCGATGACGCCCTCCGGCGAGGCGTGGCTAGGACTGGTCGAGACCCCGCTCACAGGCGCCAGAACGATCGGTTTCTTCCACAGAAGTCCCGGCGGTCGGTTCGAATACGACAAGAACGCCACGGAAACCGCGAAGCCCCTGCTGGAATCCAGCTCCGGCGCGCAACTGCGCCTCGGGCAGGACTCCGGAGGGCGCGTGTACGGCATGCTGACGGCGAATACATCGGAATACGCGCTCCTGAAGGAAGGTGCGTGGACGCGCGAAACAGCTCTGCAGCGACCTCCCGGCGTCCCGAGCACGGAACCGATGACCCTCCGAGTGGGCGATGTCCAGGGCCCGGGCGAAGCCTGGGGCGCGTTCTCGCTCGCCAAGCCCCAGGGGCATGGGCTCATCCTGGGCCACCTCTACAACAACGAATGGCATTTCCCCCCGAGCGGTGTCGGCCTCGATGCACTCGACCTCAGCGGCGCCCTGGCTTCTCACAGCAACCACGTCGAACCGGAAGCGCTGAAGGCGGAACCGGGAAGCTCCGCCGTATGGATCGGAGCACAGGTCTATCTCAACGGCCACAGTGGCGGCCACGTGGTGGCGCGCTACGACGGCAACAGCGGCGATGTCACCAACTCATGGTGCACGCTGCCGGTGGCCAACTCCTGCGAAGAACCGCTCGGCTCGGCGGCGGTGCCCGACGCGTTCTTCGCGACAGAAAGCGGACCGGTGGCGCTCTCTCTGCAAGAAGCAGCCGTCGACGTCTACGCCCGCGGCCGCTGGACGAGCGTCCTGGCTCCCGGCCACGGACCGGAAGGTGGAGATGCGTTCACCGGGCCCGATGCCGGTTGGCTCGGCGGCACGAAGGCGCTCGGGCAATGGTCCGCGCAGCAGAGCTCGAGCCTGCTCACACCGTGGCCGCTGCCAGACCGCTCGCCGCTGACAAGCGTCGCGCTGGCGCCGGGCAGCCAGGCGGGGGCCGGCGAATCAGGCGCGCTGGCGGTCGGACTGGACGGCGCGACGCTGCGCTACGACGCGTTCAACCGGCTGGCAGGTCGAGCCCGCCGCCCCGCGCGCCCACCACCTCAACCTGCTCGGCGTCGCCTTCAACGGGCCCTCCAGCGCCTTCGCCGTCGGCCAGTTCGGCGTGATCCTGCGCTGGGACGGCACGTCCTGGTCTGAAGATCCGCAGTCGATCTCGCTCACGCAGTCGCAGCTCAACGCGGTTGCGTTCGCCGCCACCGGCGAAGGATGGGCTGTGGGAGCCAACGGGACGATCCTGCACTACGACGGTCAACAATGGAGCATCGAAGCTCCGCCGCCCGCCGAGTCCGGGCAGAACATCAGCTCGGTGGCCGTGGCCGGCTCGGAAGCCTTCGCGATCGCGGGCGGCGACCTGATCGAGCGCCGGCCCGGCGGGGGTTGGGAAGAGGTCGAAGAATCGCTGCTGCCGAGCAACCCGAAGCCCACACCACGCCAGCTGCGCCTAGTCGCCGGCCTGCCCGATGGGGGCGTGATCGCGGCCGGACGCTCGATCATGCTCGTCCGCGAAGCCTCCGGCCAGAGCTTCGAATACGCCGAGCAGCCCCTGTCGGGCATCGCCGTCGCGCTCGCGCCGTTCCGCGAAGCCTCCGGCAAGCTGCGAGCCTACGTGTCGGTCGCGCCACCGGTCAACCTGGTGACCGGTGAAGTGGCCGGCTTTCCCCCCGGCGACGGCGAGCTGCTGCGCCAGACCGAAAGCGGCTGGCAGGACCTGAGCCGCTCGCAGTACGCGGGCAACGCGATCGCCGGCGACGGGGCGGTAAAGAGCGATCCCGTGCTGGCGGTCGCCACCAGCTCAAACGGCGAACACGCCTGGGCGGCTGGCGGCTACGACGGCACCGAAGACGCCGCCCACCAGGGGACCACCGAGGTCCTATCCGCCCGCCCCGCCGGCTGGATGACCGCGTCGATCTGGCGCTATGACACTACAGGCAACGCACAGCCCTCCGGCCTTGCATCCGCGCCCCCGAGCCTTCCAGCCAAGCCGGGGGTGGTCTCCTTCGCCTTCTTCACGAGCCCCGAGTGCAAGGTGCAGTGCTCGGCGGTCCCCGACGCTCAGCCTGACGTGAACCTGAGCGCGGCGGCCAAGCAGATCGCGGCCTACGCCGCACAGCCGGGGGGGCCGGCGTTCGCCATGCTCGGCGGCAACGCCGTCGGGCCGCTGGAACACGAGAACGGCGCGGAACCGGCGGCTGACTTCGCCCGCCTACCCGAACTGCTCGCGCCGCTCGACGGCCTGCCGACATTCGCGGCCATCGGGCACTCCGACCAGCAATATGAAACGCCCTTCTCGGAAGCGTTCGCGGAAGCTCCCGAGCCGTTCGGCACCGGGGCGCCGGCCGCCGGGATCGCGCCGGTCTCCTCGGGATCGCAGACGCCGAACGGAGACGTTCACCGCTACTACGCCTTCGATGCCAACCAGAATGGCGCGACGCTGCGGGTGATCGTGCTCGACAATGCCGAAGGCCAGCTCGAAGCCGGCGCGGCGACAGCAGGGCAGCGGCAGTGGCTGGAAGAACAGCTCGCCGGCGCACACGGACAGGGGCTCCCGGTGGTGGTGATCGCCGCCACGCCGCTGCAAGAAGCCACGGACGGTGAATCGGTCGCCTCGCTGCTCGCGAGCTCAGGCGTGCTGGCGGTGTTCACGACCAGCGCCCGCCGACTCGACGAACGCCGCCTCGTCCCCGAACAGGCCAGCCCGGGAACGCCGAAGATCCCCGAGTACGAGGGCGCTTCGCTCGGCTACCAGAAGCCCCAGAACAACGGCGTGAAGTGGTACTTCGTCTCTGCCGACACGCAGACGCGCGAAGTCGAAGTCGCCGCCGTGCCTGTGATCGACTCGCTCGCACTCAAGCCGCTGGACGGGCTGAGCGTCTCGAGGAGCCTGACGCTCCAGTTCGAAGCGGTCGGCCGCCGCCCGCCGGGCACGCTCGCCACAATCGCCGGGCGTTCCGAAGAATCAAGCGAACCGGGCGAACCGTTCCCAGGCTACGACAACTACGTCGAAATCCCCTCCCCGAGCTGCGGCAAGAGGCCTTGCGTGCGGCCCAGCTACGAATTCGCGAGCTCAGATCCGACGATCGGCGCCTTCGTGGAACCCAGCGGCCCGGGCTCGCCGCTCCCAAAGCTGGACGCCAACGGACATCCGATCCCGTCGCCCGCTTCGAGCCTGTTCTGCGCGTACAACGCAGGCACGACCACGGTCTCGATCACGACCGGTCTGTTGAGCTACTCGTTGCCGGTCACGGTCAAGGCCGGTGGCTTTGGCTCGCCCTGCGGCACGGTCTACCGCCCCGGGGTCGGCGAAGTGATCAGAGTCCATACCGCCCAGACGCAGAGCTCGCTGGGATCGGCCACCGCGCCCCCACCACCACCGCCGGCGCCACTTGCCGGCTCACTCCCGGCGTCGCTGGCTCCTCCGCACGCGCCCACGCCGACGCCTCCTCCGCACGCGGTGCCCAAGCCGCCCGCGCCGGCGGTGGCCAAGCCCAAACCTGTGCCAGTGGAACCGCCCCTGCCGGCGCCGATCGAAAGCGTGGTCGCACCGCTGACGATCCTGCCGGCGGCCACTCCTCCAGTCGAGCCAATACCGCCGGGCGCCAGCGGCTATGCCCAGAGCCCCTCGGCGGCCGAGCGCAAGGAGAAGGCGCGCAAGCAGGCGAGCCAGTCGGCATTCTCGACACGACCGTCTGGCGCGAGCGGCGCAGAGTGGTTCTATGTAGCCGTCGGCGGCGCCACACTGCTGGCTCTGCTACTTGGCGCGCAAGCGTTGCCCGCGGGACCTCGGCCCCGTCCTGCCTTGTTGCTCGAGCACACTGCCAGCGAGGGCCAGCGTTGACGAGCCAGATCGAGGTCCCGGTGGCGGTAGAGCGTCTGCGGGTCGTGCAGGATGAGCTCCGTTGGGCGCTTCGCTCATGCCGATGCCAAAGAGGTTCGTCACGACCACCACGAACTCCTACAACACACCTACCAAAGCACTACCAAGTCCGGGCCTCACACCTGCGGCGCGCCGTGGGTGGACGTTGATCCATGCACTGGATCGCCATGCGACGTCTACCGTTGACGTCTACCGTCGCTGCGAGCTCGACCTTCCCCCTCGCGGCGAGCCGAGTCCTGATCGCCAAGCGGACGCTGTCCAATTTCGTGCTCGAGCTCCTCGCCGCGCTCGGTCAGCCACCAGGAATTGGGTGTTCCGCGTGCCGCGCTTGCGCCACTACGATTGGCCACCAAGCCCTGATACTCAAGGCGCGTGAGAATCTTCGATATCTGTCCCTGGTCGACGATGCCGGCGCGTTCGGCCACCTCGCGATTGCTCGCGGCGGGAAGCTCCCCTATTGCCCTGAGCACACGCACCGTGCGATAGGTCAGACGAGCCGCGGGTTCTTCCAGCGCAACGCGTCCGATCGGCCGCACCTGCGTCGGCCTAGCGTTCCGCGGAGGCGACGGTACTGAACGGCCCAATTCCCTGGCGGCGACCGCGGCCCCCCGGTAGGGGAGCACGATCAGATTCATCAGCTCACCATGCAGCTCAAGCAGTGCCGGCTCGCTCTCGCTCAGTTCTCCGAAGCCCCCGGCCGCGCCCATGTCGCGTGCGAACAGACGCGTGTAGAGCACTGCCATCACCGCGCCTACTACCCCTTCGGCAACGAGACGACCCGGGGGACGCGCACTCGAGACCTCCAGGCGCCCGCAGTTGACCACTTCACATAGCTCGGCCATCGCCTGTGCACGGCGCTCGAGCACGCGCCGGCCACCGCCCGCAGCATGTACCACGCAAAGCTGCGCCAGCAGCGGCTCCTGGTCGAAGAAGCGCAGCAACGCAGCTAGGCCGCTACGGATCTGCTCGCGCCAGCTACGCTCAGCGTCGGCGGCCTCGACGACCGCGGCCCGCGCCTGGCTCACTCCCCAATCGAAGCTGGCCAGAAAGCAGTCCTCGATATCGGCGAACTGTTCGTAGAAAAGCCGGCGCGACACGCGAGCACGAGCGATCACGCGTGCAACCGTGGGCGACGACGCGTCGCGGATGGCCACCTCCTCGACCATCGCCGCAAGGATCCTTGATCGCTGAATCTCCTCCACGTTTGAGCGCGTCGCTCGACCAGACCACCCGATCCCTTTCGAGCGGACTCCCGATGCTACGCGTGTACTTGATATTACCCGTGCCCGGCATCTGCCTACTGTCCACCTGTGCTCGAACGCGGATGCACAGGAGATCAGCTCGACCCGATCGGGTCGACATGGCGTAGTCAAGCCGATTCGCGCGCGTGCAAGTCCCCGTGCAGGCACCCCCACAGACTTGTGATCGGTACCCGGCGTGGCTAGCTTGGCCAGGGCAGCAACCGCCCGACATGCGCCAGGTGCGCCACGCCGTGTGCCGGCAACCATCGAGATGAGCCACTTCAAACTCCCACCTGTCCGTCTGCGCTACGCGCTCGCGCTGCTTGCCCTGCTCGCCGCCGCCGCCGCTGCCCCTGCGCTCGCCGGGCAGTCCCAAGGTGCTCTTGAAAGTGGCATCTCCTCCTCGACGGCCAAAGCAAGTGCGCTCAGCGCGGAAATCCGGGCCGACTCCAAAGAGATCGACGGCTTTCAGGGCAACATCGAAGACCTCAAAGCGCGGCTCTACGCACTTGAAACGACTCTGGGCGTGGAGAAAGCTCTGCTCAACCGGCTCAAGGCGCAGCTTGCCTCGGCGCGCTCGCACCTCACGTCGCTGAAAATCCAGCTCACCCAGGACAGAGAGGTGCTTGTCGCCCAGGTGATCGCCGCCTACGAGGACCCGCCGCCGAGCATCGTGACGGTGATCCTCGAGGCGCACGGCTTCGGTGATCTGATCGAGCGTGTTGACGACCTCAAGGCGGTCGGCCATGAGAACGCCACGGCGACGGTGCAGGTCGCCGACGCGCGCAAGGCCGTAGCCATGGAAACACAGCACCTGACCGTGCTGACCGACAGCTCCCAGCGCGAGACGACGGCTGTGCTCGTGCAACGCGACGAGGTCGCCCACCTGCATCTTGCCCTGCTCGACCACCAACTCGAGTACATCAAGGCGCGTGACCGCAAGAGCACACAGCTTGGCGAAATCCGCTCGCACCAGCACTCACTCGAAAAAGAACTGGTGTCGATCGCCGTCAGCGAGTACGCCTCGCAGAACCAGTCGTTCGCGACCGGCTACGCGGTGGAAGGCGGCAGCCCTTCAGGCGACTACGGGTTCTTCCAGGCACCCGGCACCAACTACAGCGTCGGCGTCGAGCCGATCCTCGTGCAGCGCCTGAACACACTCGGCAAGGCACTGCACCTGCATCTGATCGGAATTTCCGGCTATCGCAGCCCGCAACACTCGGTCGAGGTCGGCGGCTTTGCTAACGACCCACACACGCGCGGGGAAGCATCGGACACACCGGGCGTCGAAGGCGTACCAGAGTCGATCCTCGAGAAGTTCGGCCTCACGCGCCCCTTCCCCGGGCCGGCCGAGGCCGACCACATCCAGCTGCTCGGCAGCGCCCCTTGATCTAAGGGACGCTTTCAAAAGTCCTGTCCCACAAAGCCCCCCCTTACTTAGGTCCGTGGAAGATATTTTGGTACCTAATCTTTAGGTACCTCCCCAGTTTTCCCAAGCTTTTGCGAACAGCCCTTTTCAAGGCAATCGGCCGCCCGGATCGGTTTCAGGCGCCGGCACGCCAAGATTGCTCTCAGGCGCCCAGCACCACAGGCGCGCCGTAGGCCACGAGGACGTCCGGCAGCGCCACGCTGCCGTCCTCGCGCTGACCGTTCTCCAGCAGGGCGATCAGCGTGCGCCCCACCGCCACGGCAGTGCCGTTCAGCGTGTGCAGCATCTGCGTGCGCTTCTCGCGACGCACGCGAATGTTCAGGCGCCGCGCCTGGTAATCGGTCGTGTTGGAGCATGAGGTCAGCTCGCGATAGCGCCCTTGGCTCGGCAGCCACGCCTCGCAGTCGTACTTCTTGGCGGCAGAGTTACCAAGATCTCCCGCGGCTATGTTCACGACGCGGTAGGGCAGCTCGAGCTCTGTGAGGATCTCCTCCTCGATCGCGAGGATGCGCTCGTGCTCTTCGAGCGAGTGCTCAGGCTCGACGAAGCTAAACATCTCGACCTTGTCGAACTGGTGTACGCGAAAGATGCCGCGCGTATCCTTGCCGGCCGCGCCGGCCTCGCGACGGAAGCACGGCGAGAAGCCTGCATAGCGCAGTGGCAGACGCTCGGCCTCGAGGATCTCGTCGTCGTGCAGCGAGGCCAACGCCACCTCGGAGGTACCGACCAGGTAGAGGTCGTCATCGGCGAGCCGATAGATCTGCTGCTCGGTGTCGGGCAGGAAGCCGGTGCCATACAGCGCCCGCTCGCGCACCAGCACCGGGGGAATCACCGGCTCGAAGCCAAAGCCGCGCAGCTTCTCCAAGACAAACCGCACGAGCGCCAACTCGGTCATCACGAGGTCGCCCTTGAGATAGGCAAAGCGCGCCCCTGAGAGCTTGGTGGCGTGATCGATGTCGATCATGGGACCGGCCAGTTCCAGGTGGTCGCGCGCCCCATCCCCCCCCACACGGGCCTCCCCTATGACCTTGACGATCTCGTCCTCGGGGCCCGGCGCCGCAGTCGGGTCGGGCAGATTGGGCAGTGGCGCAAGCGCTGCCTGCAGTCGCTCCTCGATCTCGGAAAGCTCGCGGGTCAGCTGCTTCTCACGTGCCCCCACCTCGCGCTGCGCGGCGATCGCCCCGCTTGCATCCTCCCCCGCACGCTTGGCCTGGGCGATCGCCTCGACCACCGCGTTGCGCTCGGCGCGCAACCCCTCCAGGCGTGGAATCAGCGCGCGCCGCTCCCCGTCGAGCGCGAGCACAGCATCGAGCCCCGCGCCCGCCTGCTCGCCGCGCCGAGCCAGCGCCGTACGCACCGCGTCGGGATCTTCTCGGATCAGCTTGAGGTCAAGCACGCTTTGGAGCCTACCCGCCCGCCGCCGCGCCTACGGCTTTGCGCCACAGTGGAGCGCTATTTGGTGGACAGCGTGATGTTCACGGTCGGCACCTTCTGCGCCTGCAGCCCGGAATACTGAGCCAGGAACTTCGCGACTTCCTGAGCGCTGTCGCCGACGACAAGGTTCTCGGGCATGATCGCGCCTGAGAAGCCACCGTTGCGAATCGCGTAGAGAACCTGTTCGACGTTCTCCTTGCGGATGTTGAAGTTCGGCCCGTTCGTCTTGAGGCGGTCCTTGATCGACGTGGCCGAGCCCTGGGCGCCGACGACGGCAAGCGTATGGCAGCCGGAGCAGTGGTCGCGGAACAGCACAGCCCCTCTGTAGTAGGGGCTGGTCTTGGCCACGGAGATGCCCTGCGAGCCGCAGGCGGACATACCAAGGGCCGCAACGAGCAAAATCGTTGCGACGGCGAGCATCTTCATCGGTGGCCTCATGCGCGCCGGAATATATCGGTCAGAACCCATGGGCGGTTTCAGCAGCTCGTAGCGCAAGGAAGACAACGACCAGTGTGGACAAGCACATCACGCCCATCTCACGGCGCACGATCAGCGCCACGATCTGCTGCTGCTCATCCTCAGGCAGCTCACCGACGGCCTGGGCGCTTGGGATCTCGCGCTGGTCGAGGATCGTCTGCGCAGAGGCGACGCGCAGCTGCTCGGCGACGAAGGCGATCGCAAGCGGCAGCAGCGAATACAGGTAGAAGAGACTTTCGCTGGAGGAGTGCCCCGCCGCGGCAAGCACGCCTACCGCGACCGCGTACACGATCGCCGCCACCTGTGCGACTCGCAGCAGCACCCAGAAGCCACGGCTGCTTTCGTGGCGATACCAGCGCCAAGCGCCAAGCAACCCCGGTATGGCGTTCAGAGCACCCAACACGGTCGCTCCCCACACGACCGCTGTCGTCATCTGGTCGCCTTCACGCACATCCCAGACGACCTCGATCCGGCGTTCGCCCCGACCACAACCGACACCCACCAACCGCAGGGCCTCATCGAGGCAATCGTCACTATGTAACAGTCTGTCACAAGCGGTGATATAACAGCCCCCCGTGCTGCGCAGCTATCTCCCCGCGATCGTATTCCTCGCCCTCGGCGGTGCCGTCGGCGGCATTTTCACGGTGCTCAACACGATGGTCGGCCCCCGCCGGCGCACGGAGCACAAGCAGGACCCCTACGAGTGCGGGCTGCCCTCCGAGGTCAAGCGCGGCATGCGCTTCGGCATCAGCTTCTACCTGATCGCGATGCTGTTCATCCTGTTCGACATCGAGGTCGTCTTCCTCTACCCGATCGCCGTGCAACTGAAGGCATACGGCGGCTTCGCGCTGGCCGAGACAGTGACCTTCATCGTGCTGCTCACCGTGGCCTTCGTATACGTGTGGCGCAGGGGAGCACTCGAGTGGAGATAAAGCGCGAGCCCATGCCCCGCGGCACACGCCCCACCGGCCAAGGCCAGCATGGCGTGGAGATCGATTCAAGCGGCTTGCGCGTCAACACGCACGACTCCAAGGAACTGCTGCGCGGCGCGGAGCTACTCGGCCCGACGGCTCCAGCGAGCATGGACGGCGAGGAGCTCGAACGCTACGTCCACGAACGCGTGCTCACCACGACGCTTGAGAAGGCCGTGTCATGGGGCCGCTCGAACTCGTTCTTCCCGCTCGCCTTCGGGCTGGCCTGCTGTGCGATGGAGCAGTTCCAGACCGCCGGCCCACGCATGGACATCGCGCGCTTCGGCTTCGAGGCTTTCCGCGCCTCCCCACGCCAGGCAGACCTGATCATCCTGGCGGGTCGCGTGTCGATCAAGATGGCGCCGATCATCCGCCGACTGTACGACCAGATGCTCGAGCCCAAGTGGGCGATCTCGATGGGCGCCTGCTGCAGCTCGATGGGCGTCTTCAACAACTACGCGCTGGTGCCGGCCGACAAGTTCATGCCGATCGATGTCCACGTTCCCGGCTGCCCACCGCGCCCGGAGAGCCTGATGCACGGAATCCTCAAGCTGCGCAAGATGGTGCAGGACGACCCCGAGGCGGGCTGGCGCGAGCGCTACGGGGCGCAGGGCACCGAGGAGATCCTCCCAGGTGCCTGACGCCACGGGGCTGGAGCTGCTCGCCAAGGAGCTGCGCGAGAGCGGGGATGTGGGCGCAGAGGCGATCCTCGGCACGCTGTACTTCCGCGGTCACGCGACGTTCGAAGCACAGCCTGGGCGCATTCGCGCGGTGCTCGCCCAGCTGCGCGAGCGCGGCTACGCCTCGCTGATGAGTGTGCACGGCGTCGACTACTACCCGCACGAGCCGCGTCTTGGCGTGCACTACGAGCTGCTCGACATGAGCAAGGTCGACCGCGTGACCGTTGTCGTACGCGTCCCGACCGAGGCACCGGATCTCGACTCGGTCACACCCGACGGCGAGGACGGCAGGGGCTGGCCCACTGCCGACCATCAGGAGCGCGAGATCTACGACATGTTCGGGGTCGCCTTCCACGGCCACCCCGACATGCGACGCATCCTGATGCCCGAGGACTACGAGGGCCATCCGCAGCGGCGCGACTTCCCTGTCGGCGGCGAACCGGTGATCTTCACGCACAGCGAACACGAGTCCGTCGGGGTGAAGCGATGAGACCCACCTCCATGAAGACCCCACCGTCACGGGCGACCCCGAGTGTCGTGGAGGTGCCCCGATGACGGTCGCGGACCAGCAGATGTCCGAGTACCGGCGCCGCGAGGAGAGCATCACGCTCTCCCAGGTGGAGCAGTCCGGCGAGGACACCCACGAAGAGCTACTAACGCTCAACTTCGGCCCGCACCACCCCGCCACCCACGGGGTCCTGCGCCTGCTCGTGACGCTGCAGGGCGAGGTCGTGCGCTCGATCAAGCCCGTCATCGGCTACGTGCACACCGGCATCGAAAAGACCGCCGAGGACAAGGCCTACTGGAAGGTGATCCCGGTCGTCGAGCGGATGGACTACCTGTCCTACTACTTCAACTCGATGGCCTATGTCGGTGCGGTGGAGACACTGCTGGAGGTTGACGTTCCCAAGCGCGCCCAGTACCTGCGCGTGATCCACCTGGAGCTCAACCGCATCGCCTCACATCTGATCTGGCTCGGCACGAGCGCCCTGGATCTCGGTGCAGTCTCGATCTTCCTCTATTGCCTGCGCGAGCGCGAGCTGATCCTCGACCTGTTCGAGATGTCCTCCGGGGCACGCATGCACACGCGCTATTTCCAGGTCGGCGGCGTGATGGAGGACATTCCGGTCGGCTTCGTCGAGAAGGCGCGCGAGTTCACGAAGGTGATGCCGGCGCGCGCCGATCAGTACGGCGCGATCCTCAACTCCAACCAGATCGTGCTGCAGCGCCTGCGCGGCACCTGCCCACTCGACGCAGACACGCTCCTAAGCCTCGGCGTCACCGGCCCGCTGCTGCGTGCCGCCGGCAACCCGTGGGACCTACGCAAGGCCGCCCCTTACAGCTCCTACGACGACTTCGACTTCAAGATCCCTGTCGGCACGGTCGGCGACAACTACGACCGCTTTGCCGTGCGCGTCGCTGAGATCTACGAGTCGGTGAAGATCATCGACCAGGCGCTCGACGGGCTCCCCGAGGGGCCGCACATCACAACCGATCGCAAGATCGCGCTACCGCCGCGCCACGAGCTGGCGACCTCGATGGAGGCGCTGATCCACCACTTCAAGCTCGTCACCGAGGGCTTCAGGGTGCCGCCGGGCGAGATCTATTACCCGATCGAGAGCCCGCGCGGGGAGCTGGCCTGCTTCGTGCGCTCCGACGGCTCCTCAAAGCCAGCACGCGTGCACATGCGCGACCCCTCGTTCGTGAACTTGCAGGCCTTGTCGCACATGGCCGAGGGCTCCTACATCGCGGACATGATCGCCACGCTGGCGATGCTCGACCCGATTCTTGGGGGCATCGACCGATGAACGCCGAGTTGCGCGCCGACATCGAGGCGCACATGGCCCTCTACCCCGACAGCCGCTCAGCTGCACTCCCGGCATTGGAGGCAGCACAGCGAGTGCATGGTTGGTGCTCGCCTGAGGCGATCGAGGAAGTCGCTGAGGTGATGGGGGTGACGCCGGCTTACCTGGCAGCTGTGGCGACGTTCTACGACATGCTTGAGACCGAGCCCGTAGGCAAGCACAGCATTTACGTCTGCACGAACATCTCCTGCTCGCTGCGCGGCGCCGATGCTCTGCACGCAGCTGTCAGCGAGGCAGCCGGAGACGATCCGCAGTTCAACGTGCGCTCGTTCGAGTGCCTCGGTGCTTGCGACATCGCGCCGATGGCATCTGTGGATGGTGTGTTCGTGGGACCGCTCACGCTCGAGGACATTCCCCAACTACTGGACGACACGCGCAGCGGGCGCCCTGTGTTGCCTGAGAAGCAACTATCGAGACGACTGGTAGCCGACCCGAATGCCAACTCGCGCGAGTTCCCGACGCATGCCGTCGAGACGGGGTCCGCGGCGGACCACTCGGGAGGAACGGGATGACCGAAGCGCTGCTCTTCAAGGACATCGACGAGCCGGGTCTCGCGACGCTTGAGGTGTACGCGGGGCGCGGCGGCTACGAGTCGCTGCGCAAGGCGCTCGCGACCACGCCCGAGGACGTGCTCGCGCAGCTCGAAGCCTCCGGCCTGCGCGGACGCGGCGGGGCCGGCTTTGCGATGGGCAAGAAGGTGTCCTTCCTGCCCAAAGGCACGATCGACAAGTACCTCGTCTGCAACGCCGATGAGTCCGAGCCCGGCACCTTCAAGGACCGCGAGCTGATGCAGAAGTCGCCGCACATGCTGATCGAGGGGCTGATCATCGCCTCCTACGCGGCCGGCGCCACCCGCTCCTTCATCTACATCCGCGGCGAGTACGTGCACCAGGCAGACGTGCTCGACGCGGCGCTTGCCGAAGCGACGGCGGCCGGATACATCGGCGAGAACATCCTTGGCTCGGGTCACTCGCTCTCGCTGGTCGTGCACCGCGGGGCCGGCGCCTACATCTGCGGCGAGGAGACCGGGCTGCTGGACTCGCTCGAAGGCAAGCGCGGCAACCCACGCCTAAAGCCGCCGTTCCCGGCCAACCAGGGCCTCTACCAAGGTCCAACCCTGATCAACAACGTCGAGACGCTCGCCACTGTGCCGGCGATCATCCGGCTCGGCGGCGAGCAGTACGCCAAGCTAGGCACCGAGACATCGAAAGGCACGAAGCTCGTGTCCGTCTCGGGGCACGTACAGAAGCCAGGGAATTACGAGATCGAGCTTGGCACCCCCTCGCGCGAGATCATCTACGGCCTCGCCGGCGGACCACCGGAGGGGCGCGAGATCAAGTGCTGGTTCCCGGGCGGTTCCTCCTCTCCGGTGCTGAAGAAGGAGGACCTCGACCTTCCCTACGACTTCGAAGCGATGGCCAAGGCCGGTTCGATGCTCGGCTCCGGGGCGATCATCGTCGTGGACGACTCCACGCCGATCCTCGACGTTGCGCTCAAGGTCGCCAAGTTCTACGCCCACGAGTCCTGCGGCAAGTGCACGCCCTGCCGCGAGGGCACCAACTGGACCGTGAAGATGCTCGAACGCATCGACGCCGGGACCGCGACGCCGATGGACATCGAGATCATGGCCTCTGTCCAGGAGCACATCATCGGCAACTGTCTGTGCGTGCTCGGTGACGCGATGGCGATGCCGATCGGCTCGATGATCGCCAAGTTCCGCGAGGAGTTCGAAGAGCACATCGAGGCCGCACGCATCCGCAACGGCCTCGGTGCCGGCGCGCCCGAGCCGGCTCTTGCGACAGGAGTAACAGGCTGATGCCGAGGCCCGAAGCCAAGACGATCACCTTTACGATCGATGGGCGCGAGGTGCAGGCGCCGGAAAACGCGATGCTGGTCGATGCCGCCAAGCTCGGCGACGTCGAGATACCCGTCTTCTGTTACGAGCCGAAGCTCGGTAATCCGGTCGGCGCTTGCCGCATGTGCCTGGTCGAGATCGAGGGCATCCCCAAGCTGCAGACCGGCTGCTCGACGCCCGTCAAGGACGGAATGGTCGTGCACACTCAATCTGAACGGGTGAAAGTCGCCCAGGAAGCGGTCGTCGAGTTCCTGCTCGTCAACCATCCGCTGGACTGCCCGGTGTGCGACAAGGGTGGCGAGTGTCCACTGCAGGACATCACCTTCGGCTGGGGCCCCGGCAAGACACGCTTCGTCGAGGAAAAGCGTCACTTCGTCAAGCCGCTTGCCCTTTCCGAGAAGATCGCGATCGACCGCGAGCGCTGCATCCTCTGCTACCGCTGCGTGCGCTACAGCCAGGAGGTGGCTGAGGACTACCAACTCGTGCTGCTCGAGCGCGGCGCGCACTCCTACGTATCGACGTTCGACGGCAACCCCTATGTGGCGCCGTTCAGCGGCAACATCATCGAGCTTTGCCCGGTTGGAGCGCTGACCTCGCGCGACTACCGCTTCCGGGCGCGCCCTTGGGACGTCGAGGATTCAGGCTCGGTTTGCACGCTGTGTGCGGCGCAGTGCAACGTCTCACTGACAGTGCGCGACGAGCGCGTGCTGCGCGTGCTGGCTCGCGATAACCCAGAGGTGGATGACGGCTGGCTGTGCGACCGCGGGCGCTTTGCCTACCCATCGCTTGGCGAAGACCGCATCACCCAGCCGATGATCCGCGACGGCGGCGAGCTGCGTGCCGTGTCCTGGGAGCGGGCGCTGGAGGAAGCCGCCACACGCCTGAAGCGCGCGGGGACGCAGACAGGGGCACTCGTCGGCGGCGGCGCCACCAACGAGGAGGGTTTTTTGCTCGGGCGACTGTTGCGCGAGGGCCTGGACTCGCCCAACATCGACTCGCGTGTCGCGGGCACGCTACCGCTGGAGCTGCACCGGGCGCTGGCCGAGCCGGGGCTGCAGGCGAAGGTCTCAGACCTCGAGTTCGCCCACGCCGTGCTTGCGCTGGAGTGCGACCTCGTACCCGACGCCGCGATTCTCGACCTGCGCCTGCGCAAGGGCGTGCGCCGCCACGGCATGAAGCTTGTGCGCGCGAGCACTGCAGATCTACTTGACGGAGCTGACGAGCTGATCGCAAAGTTGAAAGAG
>CAWJND010000003.1:0-889696 GCA_963844095.1 uncultured Solirubrobacterales bacterium | reverse complement strand
CTGGTGCTGGCGTTCCCGCTGCTGGGCACGCTCATCATCGGCGCAGGTTTCAAGAAGCTGCCCGGGCGCACCGCCGGCTGGATCGGCACGGCCGCGATCTTCCTGGCCTTCCTGGCGGCTCTGGCGACACTGATCTCGCTGCAAGGCCACGCCGACCACGACCGTCAACTCACGTCCTCGCTTTGGAACTACGCGAGCACCGTCGGCATCGACGCGCAGATGTCGATTCTGGTCGACCCGCTGTCGGTCTTCATGATCCTGGTCGTCACCGGCATCTCGACCACGATCCACCTGTACTCGGTGTCCTACATGGACGCTGACAAAGGCTTCGCGCGCTACTTCGCCTACCTCAACTTCTTCGTCTTCTCGATGCTGCTGCTGGTCTTGGCCGGCAACTTCCTGCTCTTGATCGTGGGCTGGGCCTTCGTCGGCGCCGCCTCCTACCTGCTGATCTCCTTCTGGTACCGGCGCTCGACGGCGACCAAAGCCGGCATCAAGGCGTTCGTGATCAACGTCGTCGGCGACGTCGGGCTCGTGCTCGGCACGTACTTCCTCTTCAAGCACACCGGCACGCTCGATTTCCTCAAGGCTTTCAAGGCGGCACCGAATGTCTTCTCAAGCGGCGAAGGCAACGTGACCGCCGGCTGCCTGCTGCTGCTCGTCGGGGCGTTCGCCAAGTCGGCACAGATCCCGCTGCACACATGGCTTCCCGACGCGATGGAGGGGCCCACGCCTGTCTCCGCCCTGATCCACGCCGCCACGATGGTGACCGCCGGCGTCTACCTGATCGCGCGCATGCATCCCTTCTTCGAACTGGCACCCGCCGCCCAGGACGTGGGCGCGATCATCGGCTGTGCGACGCTCGTGATCGCGGCCACGATCGCAATCACGCAGACCGATATCAAGCGCGTGATCGCCTACTCGACGATGTCGCAGATCGGCTACATGATCATGGGTGTGTCCGTCGGCGCCTACGCCGCCGGCATGTTCCACCTGATGACCCACGCCTTCTTCAAGGCGCTGCTGTTCATGAGCGCCGGCTCGATCATCGGCGCGATGGGCGGCGAGCAGTCGCTTGAGAAGATGAAAGGCTTCAAGAAGGCGATGCCGTTCACGTTCGCCTGCTTCATCATCGGCGGCCTTGCCCTGTCGGGCATACCCCCCTTCTCCGGCTTCTTCTCCAAGGACGAGATCCTGCTGGTCACGGGCGAGCGTGGTGGCTGGCACTGGGCGCTGTACGTGTTCGGCTACATCGGTGCGTTCATGACCGCGATCTACACCTTCCGCATGATCTTCCGTGCCTTCTACGGCGATCCCGTGGAGCAGGCCTCCGAGCTCGAAGGCGGGCACCTCTACCACGCTCCAGAGCCGACCAATCCAGCGAACGGCGAGGTCGAGGACACCGATGTCGGCTTCCCCGGTCCCACACACGCGATCGCCGAGCGCGAGCTGCCGATGCGCGTGGCGATGGTGATCCTCGCGATCGGCGCCGTCGGCGCCGGGCTCGTGCAGATCCCCAACGTCGACTACGTGATCGACAAATTCCTCGAACCGAGCTTCTACGGCTCGTCGCTATACACGGTGCACACGCGCGACGGACTGCTGTGGTTCGGCCTGGCGCTCGGCACCGTGCTCGGGTTGAGCGGGATCGCGATCGCCTACCGCATCTGGGTCAAGCAGCCCTCGATCGCCGTGGCCGCTCGCACCCGCTTCAAGCCTCTGTACACGCTGTTCGTGAACAAGTGGTATTTCGACGAGCTGATCGACGCACTGATCGTGAAGCCGGCCGCGGTGGCCGGGCGCTTTGCCAGCACGACCTTCGAGCGCGTATTTGTCGACGGGGCGATCGTCGGCGGCGCCACCGGTCTCGTCAAGGCCGGCTCCGCGTCAGTGCGTGCCGTGCAGACCGGCCTCTTGCGCTACTACGCAGCACTTGTCGTGCTCGGCATCGCGGCACTCGGCCTCTACTTCTTGCTGCAGGCATGAGCTGATGCCGCCGCTATCGATACTGATCTGGCTTCCCGCCGCCTGCGGACTGCTCGGGGCGCTCATCCCAACCGGCGGGTCCCCCGCGCGCGTACCCCATGGCGGGGCACAAGCAGGGGGCATCGCCGATTCGGACGCAGACTCCGCGCAGCGCAAGTGGGGCCTACCGGGCCTGCTCGCGCTAGCCGGAACACTCGCCGCACTCGGTCTGGCTATCGGCTACATCGCCCAGTACGGACCCGGCTCGCACGGGCTGAAGGACGTGACCGACGTCGTTTGGATCTCAGAACTCGGGATCCACTACAAGCTCGGCGTCAGCGGGCTGAACGTGTTGCTCGTCGGGCTCACGGCGCTGCTGTTCTTCGCCGCCGTGCTGGCCTCCAATCTGCGCTCATGGGACCGCCCAAGGCTCTTCTACTTCCAGTTCATGCTCGCCGAGTCGGCCGTGCTCGGCGCCTTCCTCGCCCAGGACCTTGCCCTGTTCGTGGCCTTCTTCGATCTGATGCTGATCCCCTTTTATTTCCTCATCGGCGCTTGGGGCGAGGGGCCCGATCGCGTGAAAGCGACGATCAAGCTTGTGATCTACACGCTCGTCGGCTCACTGCTGATGCTGGCCGCCGCGATCGCCACCGGCGTGCTCGCCGGCGAGCAGAACGGCGGACACATCACGTTCGTACTCTCCCAGCTGCAAGGGCTGCCACTCAGCAAGGGCTCACAGGAGTGGATCTTCCTGTTCTTCGCCGCGGCCTTCCTCGTGAAGATGCCCGCCTTTCCGCTGCACGGCTGGATGCCCGACGGCTACCGAGCCATGCCGATCGAGGTGCTGATGGTCTTCAGCGGCGTGCTCTCCAAGGTCGGCGCCTACGGCTTCCTGGCGATCGTGCTGCCGCTCTTTCCCCAGGGAGCTGCCCACTTCCAGACGCTGATGCTGATCATCGCGCTGTGCTCGATCATCTATGGGTCGGCGGTCGCCTTCACCCAAACCGACGCGCGCCTGATCGCGGGTTACTCCTCGGTGGCGCAGCTCGGCTTCATCACACTCGGCATCTTCGCGCTCAATCCCCAAGGTGCTCAGGGTGCGCTCCTGCAGATGGTCAATCACGGGCTCGTGGTCGCTCCGATCTTCTTCATCATCGCGCTGCTTGCACAGCGGGCCGGCGGCTCGCAGGACATCCGCCAGATGGGCGGCATCGCCTTCCGCGCGCCGGTGCTTGCCACGATCTTCCTGGTGGTCGCGCTCGCCACGCTGGCGATGCCTGGCTCGGCCAACTTCGTCGGCGAGTTCTTGATCCTGCTCGGCGTCTTCAAAGCCAAGCTCGCGATTGCCGTGATCGCGTTCAGCGGTGTCGTGATGGCCAGCGTCTATGCCCTGCGGGTGTTCATCCGTGCGATGCACAATCGCGTCGGCACGGACGTGAAATCACGTGACCTCACGCGCACCGACGCGCTCGTGCTCGTTCCCCTGCTTGCCGTGATCGTGTTCCTCGCGCTCTACCCCCAAGGTGCGCTGAAGCGCTCTGAAAATTCGGCGAGTGCATCGGTCTCCGCCGCCCACGCCGCGCTCACGCCGATCACCGCGAGCGTCGAAGCAAACGCCAATGCTCCGGTCACGCAATCCGGCACCGTCGCGGGCAGATCCAGCTCGGAAGCCGCGGGCGGATCCAGCTCCGAAACGTCCGCCTCGCAGACAGGCGCATCGCAAGAATCGACCGAAGGCTCGGGCCAGTGAACCTTCTCCTCGCCACCGCCCACCTCAAAGGTCCGCACGTCGACTTCGCGGCGCTCTCGCCGCTGATCGCCCTGTTCGGTGGGGCGATCGTCGTGCTGCTCGTCGGGCTGCTCGGCTCGCGCTGGATCCGCGAGCAGGTCGTGCCGGCACTGGCGCTCGTCGCGCTTGGGGCCTCGCTGGGCTTGACGATCTGGCGTTGGAACTCGCCCGAGTCGATCGTCTCCGGTGCGCTGCGCATCGACCGTCTGTCGCTCACTTTGAACCTGATCCTCGCCGTGGGCGGCATGGCTACCGTGCTGCTTGCCTGGCGCTCACGCGCCTCGCGCGAAGCGGCGCACGGCGAGCTGCACGCGATGCTGCTGACGACGATCGGCGGCATGGCACTGCTCGGCGCCGCTCAGAATACCGTCGCCCTATTTCTGGGGCTCGAGCTTTTGTCGATCCCGCTTTATGTGCTTTGCGCGACCGAGATGCGCAATGAGCACTCGCTCGAGGCTGGGCTGAAGTATCTGATCGTGGGCTCAGTCGGCAGCGCGACGCTGCTGTACGGGATCGCGCTGCTCTATGGAGCCACGGGCGCAACCGACTTCAGCGGTATCGCAAACGCGATCTCCGCCAGCGGATTGGCGAACAACGCGATGCTGCTCACGGGCATCGCGCTTTGCGTGGCCGGACTTGCCTTCAAGGCCTCCGTTGCGCCCTTCCACCAGTGGACGCCCGACGTCTACGAGGGCGCGCCAACACCGATCACCGCCTTCATGGCCGTTGCGACCAAGGTGGCGGCGCTCGGCGTGCTGCTGCGCCTGTTCGACGTCGCGCTGATCGAAGCCCACGGCAGCTGGGGGCCGGCGCTGGCGGCGCTCGCGACGATCACGATCCTCGTCGGCAACGTAGGCGCACTGGGACAGTCCTCGCTGAAGCGCATGCTTGCCTACTCCTCTGTCGCCCAGGCCGGCTACATCCTCGCCGGCGTGGTCGTCTCAACCCAGCTCGGCGCCCAAGCGCTTGTCTTCTACCTGGCGGTGTACCTGCCGATGAACATGGCCGCCTTCGCAGTGATCGTCGCCCGCGAGCGCGAAACGCGGGCGCTGGCCCAAGCCCGCAATCCTGAGGAGTGGCCAACCGAGGACGAGGACCCCGACGGCTGGGTCGGCGACTCCATCCAGACACTCGCCGGTCTCGGCCGCGAGCGGCCCCTGCTGGCCTGGCCGATGACGATCTCGATGCTTGCCCTCGCCGGCATCCCTGCCACCGCAGGCTTCATCGGCAAGTTCTATTTGATCGACGCGGCCGTGGCCGGTGGCTATGCCTGGCTTGGCGTGGTGATCGTGATCGGCTCGATGATTTCATTGGGCTACTACCTGCCGGTGATCGCCACGATGTGGATGAGCCCCTCCCCCGCCGCAGCCACGACGCCCGCGTCAAGCGCGACTCCCGCGATCGCAGGCGGCTCGCCGGAGTTGGACGACGAGGCCGGCGGCGCGAATCCCGGCACTGGCGCTCCCTCGCTGGCAGGAGCAGGTGGGACCGCGTCCTCTCTTGCCATAGACGCCCCGCGCCTCCAGCCAGAGGTCGCCTTCGTAGCCGTCCTCGCCGGCGCCGCCACGATCTTCTTCGGGATCGTCCCGCAGCCGCTGTTCAACCTCGTGCACGGGGTCGGCAGCGCACTGGGACTACTCTGACAATCCAGAATTCAGAATGATGCGAATGTCAGAGAATTCAGCTCTGAATAGGAATGCAGTAAACTCCGTACGCGGCTTGGCCTGTCCGGAGACTGCGCCTTCTGAAGTGTCGTCAATGGGGGCGGGGAGGGTGCATCCTCCCCATTTGCCAGGGCAACGCGCCCCGGGTCAGGTCCGCTGATTTATTTCTATTGGTGGAACACCAATTCGGCTGATTCCGATTATAGGCCATTCCGAATTCAGATGACCCACACTTCGTTCAAGCCGAACGATCAAATCTCGATAGCAAAAGTTTCCCGATATAGCCGAATCCCAGCGACGAATGCGCTGCTGACTTTGGTTGCCAGTGTGTTGTGATAATACTACATTCGGGAACATCTGCCGGCCCGGCGAAATCGATCATCGCAGACACCGTGCTACATTGCATACATATCAGTAAACATCTCTGTCCGCCTCGACGAGGCGCTCGCCGAGCGCCTGCGCCTCCGCGCTCGCGCCGCTGGCGAGACCCTCTCGGATCGCCTCCGCCGCTACGCCGAGGAGGGATCCCGTCGTGAGGAACATCCACATATAACGTTCCGCGACGGCCCTACGGGCCGACGGGCGAAACTGATTGACGGTCCTGACATCTGGGAGATCGTGATGTGGATGGAAGACCTCGATCAGGAGGCTGATCCAATCGCAACGCTTGTCAAGGAGTCAGAGCTCACGCAACCTCAGATCGATGCCGCGCTTAGCTACCGTGCGGCCTATCCGGACGAGATCGCCGCACGTATCGAACTGCACCGTCGTGAGACAGAAGCCGCCGAGATGCGGTGAAGCTGCTGTTGGATGAGATGTACCCGGCCGCTCTGGCCGAGTTACTGAAAGCTGTCAATATCGCTGCCTCTACCGTCGTCGAACTCGGGGTGGCGGGGAAGTCCGATCCCGACATCTTCGCGGCGGCAATCGAGCGGAGTTGTGCGCTGCTCACCGAGAACGTCGCGGACTTCACGCATATCTCCGCCGAGCACCTCACCGCTGGAGAACATCACCCAGGCATATTGATCGCGTCCTCATCGAGGTTCTCGCGTCGTCCCGCTGGGATCGCTTCGTTGGTCGGCGCGATTCGCGCTGTCTCGGGCCAGCGACTCGAGGACCGCGTTGTCTATCTAAAGCGCACATCCGATTGCTGACTGGGCAGGGCAGACGGTCCGCTCGAACACTCGTCGGCTCGAGCCCTCGCCCCTGAACCCGACGTACACGCTGCCGATAGAGACTGTGGTGACCTCGATGCACCGACAAATACAACTAATCCGAGAGCTCATACGCGACTCGCAATACACGGTCGACGCGGAAGCCGTGGCCGAGGCGATCGTCTCCCGCGCTGTGGCCCGCCAAGCTGTGACGGGCACAACCTTCCGGAACGATATTCGCGGCCTTGCGCCCCAGGTGCGATCCTTTCGTCCCACGCGTAAGGCACGTTCCTTCCGGCCTTGTACAGGCGCTGAGGACGCGGCCATCGCGCCCTGGCGACGGCGATAGCAATCCCTGGCCGGACGATCGGCAAATAGCCGACCGGCGGCCACCAGGCTCTAGCTCGCCAGACCCTAGACTCGCCCGGCGTCGCGCGCGGCCTCTTCAGCCGCCTGCAACTGGCGCTCGACCAGGTCAAGACCCGCATCCCAGAAGCCCGGGTCGGCCAGATCGATGCCCACGATCTGGCCTAGCTCCTGCGGCGAGCGCGAACCACCGGCAGCCAGCAGCTCCAAGTAGCGCGGCACCAGGTCATCGCCCTGCTGCTCATAGCGCTGATAGACCGACAGCGCCAACAACTGCCCGTAGGCATACGCATAAACGTAGCCCGGCGAGCCGATGAAGTGCGGGATGTAGGACCACCAGCTGCGATAGCCCTCGGTGATCTCGACCGAGTCGCCGAACATCTCCTCCTGGCTCTCGAACCACAGCTCGCCGAAGCGCTCGACCGACAGCTCGCCCTGCTCGCGACGGGCCGTGTGGACCAGCTCCTCGAAACGGTTCATAGCCACCTGGCGGAAGACCGTGGCAAGGGCGCCCTCGATGTTCTCGGCCAGCAAGGCCAGGCGCGAGGACGGCGAGGAGTCCTCTTCTAGCAGACGCCCGAAGACGATCGTCTCGCCGAACACCGAGGCGGTCTCGGCCAGCGTCAGCGGCGTGCCCTGATGAAAGACGCCCTGCTTGGCCGCGAGCGCGAAGTGGACGCCGTGGCCCAGCTCGTGAGCGAGCGTCAGGACGTCGCGACGCCGCGAGGTGTAGTTGAGCATCACGTACGGGTGCGCCGAGGGCACCGCCGAGGCACAGAAGGCTCCACCTCGCTTGGCCGGCCGCACTGGTGCATCTATGTAGTGCCCATCGAAGAAACCCTTGACGACCTCGCCGAGCTTCGGGGAGAACGAGGAGTAGCAGTCGAGCACCAACTCGCGCGCATCTGCATACGAGTAGCTGACCTCATCCTCGGTGACAGCCGCCATGCGGTCGTAGTCGGCCAGCCGCTCGATGCCAAGTAGCTTCGCCTTCAGGCGATACCAGCGCCGCGGCAGCTCGTAGCGCGCGCGGACCGCCTCGATCAAGGCAGCCACGGACTCGTCGCTTGCCTCGTTTGACAAGTTGCGAGCCGCCAGCCAGTTTGGGTAGCGGCGCAGGCGATCGTCGGTGGCCTTGTCGGCCAAGAGCGTGTTGAACAGGAAGGCACGCGTGCGCAGACCTGGGGCCAGCGCCTCGGTGACGGCCTCGGCGGTCGAGCAACGCAGCTCACGATCGGCAAGCACCAGTCGACTCAGCGCGACGTCAAGCGCCACCTTCTCCGCTGCGGCACCTCCACGGTTTCGCTCGACACCCCCTTGTTGCTGCACACCCCCTTGTTGCTGCACACCACCCTGTCGCTGAACATCTCCCTGTTGCCCGCTTTGGCCTGTACTCGCGGTTGCAGCATCGCTCGCGCCACCCGGCAGGCGCACCTCGATCGCGGAGGTCAGCTCGTCGAACAGGCGCGACCAAGCAGCTGCCCCCGTGACCGCCTTCTCGGCAAGGATCTTCTCCTCTGGTTCTGAGAGCAAATGGACGCGGTAGCGGCGCACGTTGCGCAGGTGATGCGCGCAGAATGACAGCCGTTCGTCATCGAGCAAAGCGTCAGCCTGCTCGTCTCCCAGCGCGGCCCATTCCAGCTCGAAGAACAGCAAGGTCGTCTCGATCTCAGTGCCGCGCTCCTGCACTTCCTGCATCAGCGCGCCCGCTGCCGGATCGGCTGTATCGACCGAGAAGCGCAGCCCAGCGTAGGTGCCGGCGCGGCCGACCAACTCCTGAATCTCGCCGAGCTCGCGCATCGCCTGCTCGAGTCCTGCGCTGTCGATCTCGCCCAGCTTGCCCGCATAGCGGGCGGCGAATGCTTGCGAGCGAGTGAGCGCCTCAGCCAGCTGTGTGCGCGCGCCATGTTGGCCCTGACCGTCGACGAGCGGTTCGAGATTCCAGGCTGTTTGCTCGAGCTCGGGGTCACTCGCGGTTGAGGTTGACGGGCACATCCGTGGCGGACGGTAGCATCGCCGACCCGTGCACGAGACCACGCCCAAGGTATTCCTGATCGCACGACCCTCGATCGAGATCGAGGGGATGCGCGGCTACCTGAGCGACGTCGGCGGTGAGTCATGGCTCGATCGCCGTCTGGAGGAGTCAGATGGAGCACCGAACGGCGGCGAGCTGATCGTCGAGTTCGGCGGCAGAGCCTGCTACCGCAGCTGGGAGCCCGGGCTCAACCCGAACGTCACGCGTGTGCGTACCGACCAGCGCGAATACTTCGCCAACATCCTGCGCAGCGCTCATGGCAGTGTGCTCGAGCACGCCAACTGGTCGTTTGCCTTGCGCAACGTGAGCCGGGTCTTTACCCACGAGCTTGTTCGGCATCGCGCTGGCTCGGCCTTCAGCCAGGAGAGCCTGCGCTACGTGCGCCTGACCGACATCGGCTTCCGTGTGCCGCCGGCGCTCGAGCCGGTGCGCGAGCAAGTTCTGAGCATCGTCGAGCAGCTCGAGGAGTTCCAGGTAAGTGCCGCCGAGCAGCTCGGCATCGACAAGGACGGCGTCCCCTTCCACGTCAAGAAGGAGGTCACCTCGGCGCTGCGCCGCCTCGCGCCGATCGGCCTCTCGACCGACATCCTGTGGACCGCCAACGCCCGTACCCTGCGCCACGTGATCGAGATGCGCACGGCTGAGGGGGCCGAGGAGGAGCTGCGGCTTGTATTCGACACGATCGCGCGCATCATGCAAGCCGAGGCGCCTGGCTTGTTCCAGGACTTCACGCGTCAAGACGACGGCGCGTGGGTGCCCGAGCACCGCAAGGTCTGACGCTACGCGTCCATCGTGCGCGTGCGCCAAGCGCCAAGCGCTAGGAACACGACGATCCAGGCAAGCAGCACGATGGAAGCCGTTCCGCCTGACAGCGTGACGCTGGCGCCGTGACCGCCTTCGCCGACGTGGACCGGGCTGAAGTGCGCGGTCGCCTGACTCATCAGACCCTCGCGGACGCTGCCTAGTCCTTTGATGCTGGCCAGCAGCGGGCTCGCAACGATCTGCCATGCGATCAGAGCGATGATCGCGGCCGGCTTCGAGGTGGTCAGAGAGGCAAATCCCACCGCGACCACGCACAGCATCCCGGTCGCCAGCAACGTGAAGCCGAGGCCGTTGAGAATCAGAGAGACGCTCGGTGTCGGGAGGTTGGCGGCGAACGCGAACGTGCCGACCAGCAGCAAGATGTAAGCGCCGATCATCATCACGAAGGTCACTGCCAGGGCGGCGGGGACGCGCGAGCCGAATAGCGCCAAGCGCGAGCGACCCGTCACCACGAGATCTCGAAAGACACCGGCTGAGGCGTCGCCGGAGCCGGCCTCGACGCCGATCAAGAGCGCGGCGAGCGGACCGAAGAAGAGCGCGACCACCCGCAACCCGTCAGCGAAGTTTTGAGTGCCGCCAGCCGGCCCGTATTTGCCCGGGTTAGAGGCATGCTCGATCACGGCTGCGATGAAATAGATCAAGATCGGGCCGAGCGCCAGCACCAGCGACCAGACCAAGATCCCGCGTTTCTTGCGCAGCTTGAGAATGTCTGCGCCCGTCATTTGAGCTGCGATCGTGGCGTTCATGCCGTCACCTCTTCGGCCGGAGTGTCGCTGAGTCTCGATGTGACCTCTAGGAAGCGCTGCTCCAGGCTCTGGCGCACCGGCTCGAGTCGATAGACAGCCAAGCCGGCGGCGACGAGCACGGAGTTGATTGTCGCGGAGCACTCGGCCACCGAGCTGTCCGCATCGACAGCGAGCATCACGTGCAAGTTGCCCTCGGAGCGGCGTGTCTGCAGTGCCTGTGGGCAACCTTCGAGCACGACAAGCGCGCGTTCGAGATCGTCCGCCCCGACGATCAGTTCGTGGCGGGTACCCCCTTCAGCCAGCTCTGAGATGGCTCCCTGCATGAGGATCTTTCCGCGATCGACGATCGCGGCGTGGTCGCAGATCTTCTCGACCTCGTCAAGCAGGTGCGAGGAGATGAAGATCGTGCGGCCCTCCTGCTCGACCAAGTCACGGATCATTTCGCGGAACTCCTGGATGCCACCGGGGTCGAGGCCATTGGTGGGCTCGTCGAGGATCAGCAGGAGCGGGTCAGCGAGCAGACAGCGGGCGACACCCAGGCGCTGGCGCATACCGAGCGAGTACTTCTTGACCTTCTCATCGGCACGCTCTGAGAGGCCGACGCGTCGCAGGGCCGGCACGATGCGCGCCTGCGTCTGCGGACCGCGCACCGCGGCGACGATACGTAGGTTCTCACGGCCGGATAGTTGTGGGTGAAAGCGGGGCTCCTCCACAATTGCGCCCACGCGTGCGAGTGCCTCGGAGCGCTCGGCGGGCACGGGATGCCCGAGCACGCTCATGCTGCCCGCGCTCGCGCGTGTGAGCCCGAGCAGCATGCGGATCATCGTCGTCTTGCCGGCCCCGTTGGGGCCGAGAAAACCGAAGGCGCTGCCGCGCGGCACTTGCAGATCCACGCTATCGATCGCGGCACGCTCGCCGAATCGCTTCGTGAGGCCGGTCGTTTGGATCGCCGTCCCGGTCGAATCTCTGCCGGGCAGCGTCGGACTATGGTCGATTGCTGACATCGGTCTCCTTGTCGAGCTTCAGCTTGTCCGACACGACCGGATCACGGTCGAGCGGTCTGGCGCGGTGTTCTCACGGCTGGTTGGACTGTTCCGACACTGTGATCGAGGCGAGCGCGGCACACCATAGGGAATTACCCGTAGGGCACGCGCCATTCGAATGAGGCGGACATTCGCGGCCGCGCGAATGTCCGTCACGAGCCGTCGAGGCTCACGAGCTGTCGCTGCATCGCCCAGCGGCTGAGCTCGTGGCGGCTGGAGAGCTGCAGCTTGCGCAGGACCGCCGATACGTGCGCCTCGACCGTCTTGACCGAGATATCAAGGCGCTGGGCAATCTCCTTGTACATGTAGCCCCTGGCGATGTGCTGTAGAACCTCGCGCTCGCGCGCGGTGAGTTGATCGAGCTCGGCCTGTTCGCCCGGTGAAGGCCCACGGGCGAACGCGTCGAGCACAAAGCCCGCCAGGCGCGGAGAAAACACGGCGTCACCTTCGGAGACTCGCACGATCGCGTCGGCCAGCTCAACGCCCGAGATCGTCTTGGTCACATAGCCGCGCGCTCCAGCGCGGATTACGGTGATGACGTCGCTTGCCGCGTCTGAGACCGACAGCGCGAGGAAGCGCACCGAGGGCAGCACCGGAAGGATCCGACGAATCACCTCCACCCCTCCCCCGTCAGGCATGTGGACATCGAGTAGCACCACATCGGGGGTGGTCTGCTCGATCGCGCGCACGGCGTCGGCCACCGTGCCGGCGTCGGCGACAACCGTGACGCGGTCGCCCAGCTCCGCGCGCACGCCCGCTCTGAACAGGCCGTGGTCGTCGACGACCACGACGCGCGGTGGGGCGCTCATGCCGGTTGCAACTCCATTTCGAGCTCCACCTCGGTGCCTTCGCCAAGAGCGCTGTGCACAGCCGCGCGGCCGCCATGACGGCGCATACGGCCGATGATCGAGTCGCGTACACCGCAACGGTCAAAGGGAACCGAATCGGGGTCGAAGCCGACGCCGCGATCGCGAATGAACGCCACGACACGTGTGGCTTGGATCTCCGCGTACAGATCGATGCGCTCGCTGCGCGCGAACTTGGACGCGTTGGTCATCGCCTCGCGAGCCGCCTGGACAAGCGCCTCGGCTCGCGTGTCGAGGCGACCGTCGCCGACGACGACCGCCTCGATCGGAACTCCGTGAAGCTCCTCGACTTCGCCTGCCGAGCGCTCGAGCACGGTCCTGATCGTGTCACGCTCGCCGGCGCGCGCATCGGGCCGCTCGAACAACCAGCGCCGCAAAGCGCGCTCCTGACCACGAGCGAGCGTGGCGACCGCCGCCGAGTCGCTGGAGCGTGTCTGGATCAGGGCCAGCGTTTGCAGAACGGAGTCGTGCAGGTGGGCGGCCAGCTCGGCGCGCTCCTGCTCGCGGATGCGCGCCGAGCGCTCGAAGGAGAGGTTACGAGCGAGACGCAGGAACCAAGGGCCTGCGACGACCATGAAGGCCACGACGATCACGACGGTGTGACCGATGACGCTCCTGCCCGGATGCAGCACCCCCACGGCGTGGAGGACCGCAAGCGCGAACACGATCCGCAGCAGCGAAGCTCCGACCCTGACGAGGGCGTAGCGGCGCCCGAATCGAGAACGGGGAGGCGGATTGGATAGGTGAGCCCAGGTGCGTGCCAGCACTCCGGGGAGGCGAGTCTCGCCGCCGGAGAGCCGGCCCGTCGGCGTGTGCGCTGAGGCCATCTCCTCCAATGATGCCAGCCGCCAAGTCACGGCCCTATAGGGGATGACCCTTAGGTGAGTCCTTGCGCTCACGTGGAAGCCGGGTGATTTCTGGATGCGGCGATTAGCTGATCGCCGGGAATAGGGCCGCCCGATCGCTCTCCAAGCCCGGTGCCACTCGTGGAAGCAGCGAGAGCATGATCTCCCGCTTGGCCCTTATCCCCTTGGAAGTGCGTTCGATCAGGTCAAGCTTGCCTAGCGCATTGAGGTCTCGTGTGATTGTCTTCGCCTGCTTTCCCGCGTACGCCTCGGCCAGCGACGACGTCAACGTCGAGATCCTGGCCCGTGGAACAAACGTGTCGGCAGGCAGAGCAAGTACTAGATCGCGCTGTCGCCGTCGGGTCGCCGTATGCATCTCAGCGAACACCGCGTGCACATGATTTGTCCACGCGGCCTCGACGATCCAACCGTGTACGCCGTCGAGCTGCTGCTGCAGTTCGCCAACAAAACCCTCGACGGCATAGTCGAGGAACCGCGTTAGATCGCCGCCGGACTTCGAGGCGTACTCGAGTTCGCGGTAGTAGCGCTGACGCGTCGCGTTGTAGTGATTGGAGAGAAGATGCGCTGCAACCGAGGGAATGCCCGCGGCCGTCAAGATGCCGAACTCGACCAAGCGTGCCGTCCTCCCGTTCCCATCCCCAAATGGGTGTATCCAGGCGATATAAACATGCGCGACAACAGCCTTGAGTAGAGCCAACATAAATGCCGGCTCGTTGCCTTGTCCCTCCTCAGATGCGGCAAAACCGACGCCGTTAAGCCAGTCGCACATCTTGTCTAGGAGATATGCGCAGTCGCCAGCCGGTGCGCCACGGTAGACGCCACCAACCACGACACCTTTGGTGCGGAACTCCCCTGGGGTCACATGATCTTCGACCTCTAGACCCTCTAGAACCTTGCCGTTGAGATCGCGCAGGCGAGCGGGCGTGATCTCAAAGACACCACCCGAATAGATCTCGCGCTCTATTCCCCAGATGGCCTGGAGTATGTTCTCGACCTCCCGCTGCAGATACTTCTGGCTCTGCGGAAGATCAAGATTGCCGTCCACGGCCGCGAGCACCTGCTCCTCACTCAAGCTGTTGCCCTCGATTGCTGTTGTTGCCTTGGCGCCCTTCGCCAGGTAGATCCTCTCCATGTTCCGCGCCAAATCCGGCGGTAGCGGAGTCCTGGATAGGTGGCGACACTTGGAACGAGCTTCGCCAACGTGATCCCAGTACGTCCAAGGCATTTTGCTGACATCAAGCAGGAACGTGATCCACGGGTGGGTGGTTTTGTACTCTCGAATGTCCTCCGTAGTGTCCGTTGCAACTGCCATATAAATCCTCTATTTGCAGGGTATTTTGGATTACGAGCTTGTTTTTGTCCACTCCAATGTACCACGCAGAGGGCGTGTTGAAGGCCGTCCTTGTGTCCCATTGAGACGCCCAATGACGATGATGCCTTCCGCTCAGACCGAATCACGCTTCGTGAGAGCGGATCACGCTTCTTGGGCCTGCAGCTCCTTCACACGCCCCTCCAGCTCGCCCATGACCGCTGGGTCGCGCAGCGTCGTCACGTCGCCCAGCGCACGGCCCTCGGCGATATCGCGCAACAGGCGGCGCATGATCTTGCCGGAGCGCGTCTTTGGTAGATCGTCAGCCCAGATGATGCGCTTGGGCCGTGCGAACTTGCCGATCCGCTCGGCTACCGTCTCGCGGATGCCGTCTATCGTTGCCTGATCTCCGTGGAGCTCGCCCTGGAGCGTTACGAACGCGACGATCGCCTGTCCTGTGTCCTCGTCGTGCTGTCCGATCACCGCGGCCTCCGCCACGTCGGCATGGGCGACGATCGCCGACTCGACTTCGGCTGTCGAGAGCCGGTGGCCGGAGACGTTGACGACGTCGTCGATACGACCGATCACCCAGATGTAGCCGTCGGCGTCCACTCGGGCAGCGTCCCCCACCAAATATGTCTGCTTGCCAAAACGCTCGAAGTAGGTGCTGATGAAGCGATCGTCCTCCTTGTAGAGCGTGCGCAGCATCGACGGCCATGGGTGCGTCAGTACGAGCAGACCCTGACCCTCGCTTATCGGCTCGCCGGTTGACTCGCTCAGTACCTGCGCCTGAACACCAGGGAATGGGTGTGTCGCCGAGCCCGGCTTGGTGGCCGTGATACCCGGCAGCGGCGTGATCATGATCGCGCCCGTCTCAGTCTGCCACCAGGTGTCGACGATCGGGCAGCGTTCGCCGCCGATCACCTTGTGGTACCAGAGCCAGGCCTTCGGGTTTATCGGCTCGCCCACCGATCCGAGCAGACGCAGCGAGGAGAGATCGTGCTTCTCGGGCCATTGCGCCCCCCACTTGATGCAGGCGCGAATGGCGGTCGGGGCGCAGTACAGGATGCTGACTTTGTAGCGCTCGACGATCTCCCACCAGATGTCCTTGTCGGGATAGTCGGGGGCGCCCTCCCACATCACCGACGTCGCTCCATTGGCCAGCGGCCCGTAGACGATGTAGGAGTGGCCTGTCACCCAGCCGACGTCGGCCGCACACCAGTACACGTCGCTGTCCGCCTTCAAGTCGAAAACGTAGCGATGTGTCGCGCTGACGCCGGTCAGGTAGCCGCCTGTCGTGTGCAGGATTCCCTTCGGCTTGGCGGTGGAGCCTGAGGTGTAGAGGATGTAAAGCGGATGCTCGGCGTCAAGCGGCTCTGCCTCGCACTCTGGATCGGCGGCGGCCAGGATCTCGTCGTAGTAGACGTCGCGACCCTCCTTCATCTGACAGGCCGTGCCCTTGCTGCGCACGACCACGATCCGCTCAAGCGTTGCCAAGTCACCCATGACCTCGTCGACGCGATCCTTGACCGGGGCGGTCTTACCCTTGCGCGCTGCGCCATCGACAGTTATCAACGCCTTGGCCTCGGAGAACTCCATACGCTCGCGCACCGCCTCCGCGGAGAAGCCTCCAAACACGACGTTGTGTGGCGCCCCAATCCGTGCGCACGCGAGCATCGCCACGACCACCTCGGGGATCATCGGCAGGTAGATGCCGACGACATCGCCCTTGCGCACGCCCTGATCCTTCAGGGCACTCGCGAAGCGCTTGACCTCGGCCAGCAGCTCGGCGTAGGTGATGTCGCGCTCCTCGCCGTCCTCGCCGCGCCAGTGCAAGGCCACGCGCTCGCCGCGGCCTGCCCGTACGTGCCGATCCAGGCAGTTGTATGAAGCGTTGATCTTGCCGCCAACGAACCACTTGTAGAAGGGAGGGTTGGAATCGTCAAGGACTTGCTCCCAGGAAGCAAACCAGTCGAGCTCGCCTGCCTGCGCGGCCCACCATGCCTGGGGGTCGCGCAGCGCCTGCTCATAGACAGCCGGATCGTTCAGGAGGGCCTGCTCGCGAAAGCCTTGCGGGGGCTCGAAGCGCTCCACCTCCAGCATCCGCGCCAGCTCAGAATCGAGCGCATCGGTATTGATCGCCATGAGCTACATCTCCCTCCTGGTCCTCGTCGCTGCCCTTCTTCGCGGCATCGCTCCTCCGTTCCCCATCACCTTTGGCATCGCGCCTGAGGTGACTTTACTCGCCGCCGAGTGGCATCACCGGCAGAACCGTTCGTTTGAACGTCGAGTTGGTCACGACGGCAAACGACGCATACCAGGCAGCCGCCGCAGTCGCGAGACCAAGGTAGCCACCCCAATGGGTAACGGTCGTGTGCGGTCCGATAGCGCCGATTGCCAGCAGGATGAACGTGATCGTCAGCAGCACGAACACGAGCAGCACAGCTGCACTCACCCGAAATGCGGCAACGGTCATGTATGCAGTGAAGATCGCCCACGCAACCAGGTACACCCCGACCGCGTGTCCCGCGTTACCGCCAATGCTCTTGGCGTAGAACACGTTGAGCGCCCAGAAGGAGATCCAGAAGGCACCGAAGGAGCAGAACGCCACCGCACCAAAGGTATTACCCGTGCGAAACTCCCACATACCGGCGAGCAGTTGCACGATCCCACCGTATGCGAGCGCCAGGCCCAACACGACGGGCGTTCCCTTTTCGTTGACAAGGTTGGAATTGAACATCGACAGCACGAACGTCGTCATCGCGAACGCCGCCAACCCGAGCGGCGCCGGATTTGCCGGCGACCACGAGCTTGCGACCGGTCGCTCGCCTGAGTCCGTCTGGGCTAGCGGCGGGCTTACTCCTTGCGCCGCACGCGGGTGGATAGAAGCGGCCTCCATGGGACCCTCCCTTCACGCCACCCTTTTCGGGCAGCATTTTATGCATTGTCAAGACTCGCGATCGAGGTGGCCAAAGGCCAACCTGCGGTCTTCTCTATTTATTCCCGCTGAGGGGAGGAGCCAATCGTCAGTTGCGCTTGCGGCGCTTGCGGCGTGAGCCGCCGCTAACGGGCGTCGGTGGCGGAGCAAGCTCGGCGGCCGGCTCACCTCCGCCCAGGGCTCCCCTGAGCTTCTGCCCGATACCTGTCTGCGGTTCGTCCTTCGTCGCCTCATTCGTGGCCCGCCTTGACTGCGCCGGCCAGGGTATTGCCTCGCCGGCAGCCCAGGCCGGCGGGTCGCCGCTCGGCAGGCGTTCCCACAGCAGGAACGCCGTCGCGACCAGCCAGAACGCTGGGATGAACGCGGTCACGAAGCTGGAGCCGAAGAGGGGCAGGAACAACAGCGCAGCCAGCATTCCAATTACGCTGAGCCAACGTGGAAGCAGGCCCGCACGTTGTGTGCCGACCATCGTCGCGATCATTCCAACGGTGAGCGCAAGCGCCGCCAGCAGCCCCAGTAGCGTCAGGAAGATTCCTAGCGAGCCGGACGTGAGCAGCGCGTGTTCGACGGCTTTGCCCGAGAAGTCGTTGCCGCTGACGAACTTGTGCGCCTCGATCGCGAGGATCACCTCGTGGATCAGGTTCAACACCGCGTAGCCGATCCCCCCGACCAGCACCAGCGGGCGTCCCGGCGGCCAGGTCTGCGAGCGACGAAAGCGGGTGCAGTCCTGCAGAAACAGCAGCACAAGCGTGAGCCCAAGGATGCCGACGGCCATCAGGACGTTGCCGGCGATCAGACCGAAGGCATGATGGTCGATGTAGGAGACCTCCGCCGCTCTTGGGCTGACAGCCGGTGTGGCTTCGCCGCGCAGCGCAGGTTCTAGACCTTGCACGAGACCCACGGTTGGCAGTTCCTTCAGCGCGGCGTTGAGGATGATGGCGCTCAACAGGAACAGCACGCCACCCGCCGCGGCAGGGACAGAGAGGCGCGCGCGCCTCTCTGTCTCGAAGGCTACGCGCTGCTTGATCTCTGGGGCCAGGGCCATCGGCACGGCAGTGTATGAGTTGCGAGGCTCACAGGGAGCCTGCCGCGCGGTGAACGCTAGGATGACGGTATGGAGAGCGGAGGCTTTGGCGACCTATTCGGCGACCCGGATGAGCTTCAGCGGCGCATCGCGCAGTTCGCCGAACAGATGCAGGGTCAGCAGGCACTGGCCTGGGCCGACAACGCGATCAAGCTTGCGGTCGACATGACGGTCGCGGCCGTCAACCGTGTGAACTTGCAGGGCGACGCCGAGGCTCAGGCTCAGCAAATCCGTCAAGTGATCGCGGTCGTGTTCCCCGAGGCCGTCACGCTCGTGCGCGAGGCGCGCGAGGGATTGCAGTAGGCCGACTGCCCTGAGGCGGTCAAGCTCGTGCCCCAGGCGCGCGAGGGATAGCGGTGGGCGGCTCCGATCCGCCATCGCCGCGTTCGGATTCGCGCTCGGCCTCGCGTGAGGCCCGCCCGGCCGCGATGACTTCTTTGAAGGAGCGGAAGCGGAAGATGAACACGACCGCGCCGAGCCCCACGATGGCTGTGAAAGCAGCGATCGCGATCTGCTGACCCACCGAGTAGGCGGCTACCACGGCGGTTGGGGCGCTACCGGTGAAGACCTTCACAAGCAGCGCCTGCTGCACTCCGGCGCCGCCAGGAGTGAAAGGCACGGCGCCCGCCACCTGCCCTACTCCGAACACGAGCAGCACGTTGCCGACCGAGCCACCCACACGGAACGCGTCGAGCAAGAACCAGAAGGCGATGAAGCGGCACACCCAGGCCACCGCCTGCCAGGCCGCGACCTCACGCAGATAGCGACGGCGATCGCTGAGGATCGTCAGACCTTGACGGACACGGATCCAGAACGCCTTGACGCGTACGGACAGCAGCGCGAAAGCCAGGAGACCCAGAACCGCCAGCAGCGTGATCAGAAAGAGCGTGAAGCGGAAATGCTCGGCTAGATATGAGATGTCGAAGGAATTCAGCTTCGAGAAGTCCGGCGGCTTGGGAAAGACTCCTTGGCTGAAGGCGAAGATGAGCACGAACACACCCACGCTCACGTCGAAGACCGCCTCGACGAAGAAGGCCGCGGCGACCGTCGGGTAGGAGGAGCCCGGTATCGAGCTCTTGGCGAGGAACAGCTTGATGATGTCTCCCCCGCGCGCGGGCACGACGTTGTTGAAGCCGACGGCCGCGACATATGCGCCCCAGATGCGCCGCCACTGGATGCGAACCGCTGGGTAGGCAGCCCGCAGACTGTGGAAGAACGCCCGCGAGCGCAGCGTCAAATTTAGACCGAAGAACAGCAGGCCGAGCGTAAGCGCGCCCCAGTGGACCGCCGCCAGATCGGAGAAGAACTGGCCGGCAGCTTCGATGAACGAGTCGAAGCTGCTTGTGATCGAGGTCGACGCGATGGGCACAGACCAAGCCTACGGTCCTCCGCACCCAGACCCGCTAGAACTCGTCGTCGTCCTCGGGCTCGAGGCCTTCCTCGTCGAGATCCTCGTCGAGCTCGTCGCTGTCGAGCTCGTCTGCGTCATCGCAATCCTCGTCGTCGAACTCGCGCCCGGAGACCTCGAGGATCGTACTTGCATGCATGTCGCTCTCCCTTCTAGAAGCGAACGTTGACGGTTCCCATATATACCCCAGAAAGCGAGAGCACGATAGTCGGATGAGACGACAGCAAACGCTCGTACTTCTGACTCAGCGCGCCTTCAGCGGCGTCCAAGCGGTGCAAGCCCGCAGATCGATTGTGTCGTTTACGCGCAGCCGCCTGGACGAACCGACGACTACCGGCGCCTGGCGGCTGGCTGCAACTCCGGATTCGCCCAGCCGCCGTCGGTCGGGTTGACGTTGACGCCGGGAGCGACGATCTCATCGATCCGATCGAGAACCTCCTCGCTCAGCTCGACGTCGGCTGCGCCAAGCTGGGACTCCAGGTGCTCCATCGTCC
Organism: uncultured Solirubrobacterales bacterium; assembly: GCA_963844095.1. Classification (GTDB taxonomy): domain Bacteria; phylum Actinomycetota; class Thermoleophilia; order Solirubrobacterales; family Solirubrobacteraceae; genus Palsa-744. Next base: position 869,147 of record CAWJND010000003.1, on the reverse strand, counting down.
GCGGCCCAATGATCGCCGCGGTCACCGCGGGGTGGCGGATCACGAACGCGAGTGCCAACTCGATCAGGCTGATGCTCGCCTCCTCGGCGAGCCGGCCGAGCGCATCGGCAGCGTCCAACTTGCGCTGGTTGGCCGGGATCGACATGTCATAGCGCGCCGGAATCATCTGCGCGCGCCGCGACGTCGGGATCTCGATGTCCTTGCGATAGCGACCCGACAACCAGCCCCCCGCGAGCGGACTCCAGGGGATCACACCCATGTGGTGGCGCCGGCAACTCGGAAGCACGTCGTTCTCTATCTCGCGCACGAGCATCGAGTAGGGCGGCTGCTCACAGACGAAGCGCTCGCGACCGCGCTCGCGCGCTACCCACTGGGCCTCGACGATCCTGCTTGCCGGGAATGTCGAGGAACCGATGTAGCGGACCTTTCCAGCATGCACAAGGTCACTCAGAGCCCCTAGAGTCTCGTCGATGTCGGTATCGAGCTCCGGGCGGTGGATCTGGTAGAGGTCGATCCAATCTGTTTTCAAACGGCGCAGGCTGTTCTCGACCTCTCTGACGATCCAGCGGCGTGAGTTGCCGAACTCGTTTGGGTCGTCTCCCATAGTGCCGTGCACCTTGGTGGCCAGCACCACGTTCTCGCGCTTGCCACCGGCCAGCGCCTTGCCGACGATTTCCTCGGACTCTCCGCGTGAGTAGACATCAGCGGTGTCGATGAAGTTGATCCCGGCGTCGAGCGCGCGATCGATGATCTTGATCGAGTCCTCGTGGTCGGTGTTGCCCCAGGCGCCGAACATCATCGCGCCGAGACACAGGGGGCTTACCTTGACCCCGGTGTGGCCGAGTTGGCGAAGCTCCATGCCCAGGACTGTAACGCGCGCGGGCGATCCTTCCGGCACTTTCCGGCGCCAGCTGCTCAGCCGGCCGTCGAGGACAGCCGCTCAGCGGCCACTGCCTACGGTGCGCCTGCTGGGGCCGTCGTCGTCCCAGTAGTGGACGGTTTGCTGGTTGTCCCCGTCGTCGTTGTGGTCGTCGTTTGAGCAGGTGTCGTGACCGTCTTTGCCGGTGTCGTTACGGTCGTCGTGGGAGCTGTGACCGTCTTCTGCTGAGTTACGGTCGTCGGGTTGACCGTCGTCGAGTGGCCGACACTGAGCGATTGGTTTGTGACCGTCGGAGTCGATTTGGAGCTTTTGTCGGAGACCAAGACGACGACCAAGACGATCAACGCGATGGCGACCACGACCGCGACCGCGATTGCCAAGCCATTGCCACCGCCCTGGTTGTCTACGGGAGGTGGGTAGCCGGCTCCAGGCGGCGCGGGCGGGCCGCCCGCGCCGGATGTTGCGGGTGGGTAGCCGCTGCCCGACGGAGGAGGCGGATAACCCCCCGCACTCGATGTGGGATCGCCCGCGCCTGGGATCGGCGGCGGCAGCGGTGGTTCGCCTGCGGGACGGTCATTACCATCGTTCAAGGCCGACTCCCCTTCTCCGTGTCACGCCGATAGGCACCAGTTCAAGCTTTGCGCGTTTGCGCCGTGAGTCGGCTTGCCTCAGCGTCCGACTTCACAGTCACCTTACCCGGGACCCACTGCGGCTACACAAGCGGGAGGATTACGTTCTCCAACGCATTCAGAGCAACTCAGCGAACAGTCGCTGCCCGTTCCCGCTCGACGAAGCCTTCGCTGTCCGGGTAGCGCGCGCGGCTCTGCTCGCCGTCGCGACCGACGACCCGACCGGCCCCGTCGTCCGCTAGCGCCGCGACGGTACCAGTCTGTACCGTCGCGGCGTCGATGGCCACGTTGCCGGCTCTTGCCTGCCCGGTCGCCGTGCTCATGGCCGCGCCTCGAGCACCAGGTTGAAAGGCGTCTCGGCGGCGCGGCGCACGCGGCTGAAGCCGCCTTCGCCCAAGACCTCGGTGAGGCGCTGCTCGCCGGCCTGGGCTCCGAGCGCCAGGCCGACCTCTTGGCTCAGCGAGGCAGGCGTGCAGAGCATTGTCGAGCCGCCATAGAAGATGCGCCCAACAGGGTTGAGGTTCTCCTCGATCGCGTCGCCCGCCAGGGGCTCGACGACCATCCACGTTCCGTCAGGGGCGAGCTGCTCGCGCACGTGAGACGTGGCGCCCACCGGGTCGCCCATGTCGTGCAGCGCGTCGAACACGCACACCAGGTCGAACGGCCCGCCTCCGAAGTCCTTGGCTGAAGCCACCTCGAAGCTCACGCGGTCTGAGACCCCGGCGCGCTCGGCAGCAGCGCGGGCAGCCTGCACGGAGCCCTCGTGGTAGTCCGATCCAACGAACCGGGAGGCCGGGAACGCCTTGGCCATCAGGATCGTCGAGGCCCCATGGCCGCAACCGATGTCAGCGACGCGGGCGCCGGCCGTGAGCTTGTCCAGCACGCCGTCAAGTGCCGGCAGCCAGGCGTCCACCAGGTTCGCCAGATAGCCGGGCCTGAAGAACCGCTCGGTGCCCGCGAACAGGTCGTGATGGTGCTCGTGCCAACCAAAGCCCTCGCCCGAGCGGAAGCGCTCGGCGATCTGCGACTCGTCCTTGATGGTGGCCGCCACCAGCTGAAAGGCGCCTGGGATGAACGCCGGGCTGTTTTCGTCGGCCAAAGCCATCGCCTGCTCGGGCGGCAGCCTGAAGGTCTGAGTTGCCGCGTCGTACTCGACGTAGCCGCTGGCTGCCTGCTGGCACAGCCACTCGCGGATGTAGCGCTCGTGACAGTCGGTGCGCTCGGCCAGCTCCTGGGAGGTGACCGGCTCGCTGTCGGCCATCGCCTTGTACAGGCCGAGCTTGTCGCCGATCAGAACCAGCGGCGTGGTGATCGCCGCGCCCAGGTCGCCCACGAACTGACCCATGAACTCTTCGAGCTTTGCTTCATCTATTTCTACTGCGCTCATTGTGCTTCCTCCGATTGGTTGATTGGGGGGATGTCTTGTTGTTGTTCCCGGTCTTGCGCTTCTCCAGCGAGCTGAGCCACGCGTCGATGTCCGTGAGCAGAGCCTCGTGGCCGCGGTCGAAGCCGAGCAGCCGCTCGAACAGGAGGCCCTGGTTGAACTGCGAGACCAGCGCCGCCAAGCTCTCGGCCGAGAACGGGCTGTCATCGAGGTCGTACTCCTCGATTGCCTCAGCGAGCGCGTCACGAAGCACGGTGCGCCAACTGTCGGTGACGCCTTGCAGGCGCTCGCGCAGCTCAGACTTGTTCCAGGCGAGCGCTTGCAGCTCCGCCCAGACCTTGGGGTAGCCCGAAGTGAGGTCCTCGTCGATGAAGGCCATCGCGGTGCGCCACTTCTCGATGAAGGGCTCATCCGTTTCGTACATCGCGCGCTGGCGCTCGAGGATGCGCGCGGTGAACCGCGAGCGACTGGCAGCGCTACACGACAGGCGGCGTTGCCTGGTCCAGCGCCGCGAGCACGAGCCCGTCGTGCTCGGCCGGCTTGACCTTGCGCAGGACCTCAGCCACCTTCCCATCCGGGTCGATGACGAACGTCGTGCGCTCGTTGCCGAAATACGTTTTGCCGTACATCGACTTCTCGACCCAGACGCCATAGACATCAGCCACGTGATGGCCCTCGTCAGCGAGCAAGGCGAAGTTCAGGCCCTCTTTCTCGTGGAACTTCTTGACCTTGGCGACAGGGTCGGGGGAGATCCCCAGCACGACCGTGTTTGCCTGCTCGTAGTCAGCGCGATGGTCGCGCACGCCGCACGCCTGAGTCGTGCAGCCGGGTGTCGATGCCTTCGGATAGAAGTAGACGACGACAGGTTGCCCGCGAAAATCCGAGAGCTTCACCGTCCGGCCATCCTGATCGGGCAGCTCGAAGTCGGGGGCCTCGTTTCCTTGTTCGATCATGCGCGGATCCTAGCCACCTCTGCACCCTACGCGGAGCGAGCCGTCTCGTTCGCAACGATCCCGCACGAGCTACAGGGCCAGGTGCAAGCGCAGCGCGTCATCCAGTGACGTCATCAACTGGTCGGGCAGCCGACCGAGCTGCTCGCCGATGCGCTCGGCGTCGAGCGATCGAACCTGCTCCGCCTGGGCCTTCGATTCTCGCGGCAGGCCACCCGCTCCCGCCGGCAGCAGCACCTGGAACGGGTAGACGCGGTCAACGCTCGAGCTGACCGGCACGACCGTCAGCACTCCACGCCCGAGCCTGGCCGCTGTGCTGTTCGCGGCTTCGTTGCTCACGATGACGGCCGGCCGGCGCTTGTTCGCCTCAGCCCCGCTGGCGGGGTCGAGATCCACCATGCGTACCTCGCCGCGTTGCATTACACGCCATCGCCGACGACCGCGTCCCAGCTGTCGGCTTCGCCACTCGCGTCCCACTCAGCCCATGAGTCGCCGTATGCCTCGTGGAGCTCACCAAGACGAAGCGCCCGAATAGCCTTATGCACGACTGCGGAACGCGAAGGATATGCATGGGTGCTTGCGTACTCGTCAAGGAACGCCAGATCCTCTCCCGGCAGGCTCACACTCACCTTCATACTCGTGATCCTACCATCTTTCCGACCTGGCGGAAGTCTACAGATGAGAGCTCTGGATCTCGACATCCAAGCGCCTCAGCGTGCTTTGGGCGAAGTCGAGGCGCTTCCGACCCGCGACTTCAAGCGTCCGATCCCTTCGCCTATCGCTTCGCGCTCCGGGGCTTGCGGGCCGCCCCTGCCCACGCAGAACCCCGATTCCGGCTGATTTTCCCCGTCGGCAGCTAGATGGCCGTTCTCCGCTTGCCACAATGGCGAGCGCGGGCCCGCGACTTCGTAGTAGTCATCGAGCGCGCGCTGAACGCTGTCCTCGTTCTGCTTGGAGCCCTGGACCTCACTCGGCGTGGCCACGCCAAAATGGCCCTTCCAGCACGCCCATGGTGTCTTTGCGATGTCAACCAGCGGCGTGGTATCTGCCCGGAATGCGAACCTGCCCGCGCCACACACCAGCCAGTCGCTGACCAGGCCATCCAGGCCGTTTGCATAGCGAGGGCGCGGACCGCAGAAAGCTGGATATGTCGGGTGACCTCCGTAGGCCGCCTGCACGACCGGGTGCCCTTCGTCGAAGCTGAGTAGCGGACTCGTCCACGGCAAATATTCACCCTCGTTGCTGTGATGAGCTAGGTACATCCATTGTGCCTGCTTGGTCTTCGGATTCACCAAGACAGTCACATGCTCCCAGTCGCCTTGGTGCAGATCGGTGTTGAAGACGTCGCCGGCGATCGGGGTTTGATTCATGAGCTCCGGCGTGGCGAAAGTTGGGTAGTAGTTGTATGGGTAGAAGAACCAGTACTGAAGACCGACCAGACCAGTACCGATCGTGCGGTTGCGCGCCGGCCAACGAACTGGATTGGCTTTACCCGCGTAGAAGAAGTAGACCTGAGCAGTTGACCAGGGGTCGAGCTTGCCGGGATCGGCTAGGCGTTCTTTGAGGGTTGGGACTTGAGTGTTGCGTCCTTGCTGTCCGCGCAGGAACGCTTCCAGCTGCGCTTCGGGACCCCGTGAAAGTGGATACTGCAAGTATTCGCTGGCGCTGCTCCCTTGCAAATGCAGATCGCTCAGCGTGGGATGAGTGACCGCACAGCCGCTTACACCCTGCCGGTGCAGACAGGTCGACTGGCCTTTACTACCGATGTCTTCGAGCAGCGCGCCCACCGACACTGGCCAGAACGGGTCGGTGTCTGACACCAGCACTGTGGGTTGAAAGCGCTTTGCCAGTTCAGCGATCTCGGGGGTCGTCTGCTCGATCGGCGCCTCTCCATCGCGCGCGCGACCGCCTGGCGGAGAGGGACCGGCGAACACCTCAGATCCCAGCTGCGAAGCTTCGTACCCAGTACTTGGGCTGGGTGGCGGCTGCCCGGCACACGGCGAGCGCCTTTCCCTTAGTTCCGGCCTGATCCACGTTGGAGTGGCGGCGTCGACGCCGAAGGTGTGCAGTGCGAGCGTCGGTAGCGACGGGCGGTAGCCAGAGTCGAGTGTGAACTGCGCAGCGACGGTGTCAACAGACTTGACCGCGTCGGCCGCGACGAATTCCACGCGATTGTCGATCGAGGTGGCGTTGGCCAGCGGCGTACAGGACACGAGATACATGCCCGCTCCGTTGCGAGCTAGGTAGCCACCGTGGCGCGTCCCGCTTGTCGTCTCGACGGTTGTCCTTGAGAAGCTGACCGGCGGCATCGCCGAATACGCGAGGCCCACGAGCGCGTAGACCGTCAACAGCAACCATGGCAGCGGCGAGCGCAGGAACTCGAACGTCGAGGAAGGCAGCGGGCGCTTGCCATACCAACGGCCGAACGTGGCGATCCCCATCCATGTGAGCAGCAGCAAGCCGAGCGGCGCCGAGCACAGCATCGCGACGACGGCAGTGAACAGCCACAGGATCGTGTGCACCACGCGTCCGCCTCTCAGTGGGTTGACGATGCGGAGAACGGCCACTGAGAGGATCGAGAAGAGCGCCCACGGCACGAGCAGCGCCCACCAGTGGCCTGGCTGCCACTGATCGACCAATGGCTTGACGAACCTGGCCCCGACCAGGCCGAGCGCTACCGAGAGCACGCCGACATTGAAGCCGGCGATCACGCGCACCACGCCTTCCTGAGCCGTGTTCCGATGGAGCGCAGGTGCCGGTCGTGGAGACTTGTTCTGCAGGAACCGCTCGCGCGCGCTCGAGCGACTCGTGTCAAGGATGTCGCTCCACACATTCACCTGCTTCTCCCAACGACCTATGTGCACGGCATAGGCGACCGCGCACATGGCGGCGAACGCGATCGCCATCACGAGCACCGCGCTCACACCGGTGGCGAATATGACCTTGCCGTCAATTGCCGGCAGCGAAGCGGCCACCGGCAGGCGCGCCGCCGCCAGGTGCACCCAGGTGACAAACCAGCCGATCGCGTAGACGTAGGCGGCCAGCGCGACCAGCAACCCGATCGCCTGCAGCACATCCGGCAATACCGTACGACGGTCGTCCATAGTCCGATTATTCGTCAATGCCCGGCGGAACGAACCCCGCTCCTACGCTATGCTCACTCACGGAACTGCGCCCGGGAGATCCCCACCCGCTTGCTGAAGGGACTGTCGAAGACGCCGCTGGCGTTCAGCTCGGCATGGACCTCCTGCCACTCCCGATAGTGCGGATACATGGCGGCCACGAGACCATGGCTACCGGTCAACGAGTTCACCTGGCCCCAGTGCGGGCGCCCGCCGAGGTCGTAGAGAGCGTTCTCGTGCGCGGTCAGCAGCTCCATGCCGCCAACGGTGTGGGTTGCCATGATCAGCTCGATCATGACCGTGTCGCGACCCTGCATCATCGACATGTACGCATCGCTTGCTTTGACGAAGCGTAGTGATATCGGCGAGCTGTGAAAGACATTGCCAAGGTGCCTGCGCTGGGCAGCAACCGCAACGATCTTCTCGACCGCCAGATTTAGCTGGGGCTCGTCGGCCGGCACACCGATCTCACACGAGTAGGCCGGCAGGTAGTTGGCCGCGCCGATGTTGAACACGCGGTAGCTGATGTTCACATAGTCGTCGTTGACGAGGGCCTTGAGTGCCTGCGCGATCAAAAACGGTGAGATCCGGGGGAACAGGCCGACGGCCACATTGATCAACAACGGCGTCAGCGGGAAACGCGCGACGAGTTCCATCAGCAGGCTACGACTGCGGCGCCAGTCGTGGCGATATTGCGAGGGAGCTACCGGATTGCGGGTGGTGACGAGGCATTCGATCTCATCCTGCTCGTCCGGATAGGGGTTGAAGAGCAGCTCGTAATGGACGTTCCGCGCAAGCACCTCGCCGAGCGCTAGTTCCTTGCGAACCTGCGACCACGTGCTCAGCGTGCGGACCTCGCGCAGATAGAACAGCGGCTGCACCGCGAGTGTCACCGAGTAGATCAGGCCCATGCAGCCCATGCCCACGACCGCCGCCTGAAACAAGCGGTCGTCCTGTCTGAGCCGATGCTCTGGGTATCGCGCGCGGTAGGCGTCTGGGTCGGTCGGGCCATCGGCGGGCTCGATTCGATGGACCACGCCACCCGGCCCGACGATCTCGAGTGATCGCACCAGGTCGGACATCGGTCCGTAGCCGATACCCGATCCGTGGGTCGATGTCGAGATCACACCCGCCACGGTCTGCCCATCGAAGCCACCCATGTTCGGCAAGGCGAGCTGCATCCCCTCCAGGTGCGCATTGAGCTTGGCGATCGTGATGCCGGACTGCACCCGTACGAGTGTGAAACCGCTGCCCGCTCGTACGCCGCCGCTTTTCGCTTGCGCATCGGCGCCCGCCGGCACTTCGACTGCGGAAACGCGCAGCAGCTCTTCCTCCAAAGCCAGGGGGCTACTCAGCCCGCCTGGATGCACCAGGATGCCGTCGGTCAGCGCCACGTCCGACCACGAGTGGCCGGAGCCGACAGCGCGGACCGCGCAGCCGTCGCGCTCTGCTTCGCGCACCACCGCACAGAGCTCCTCCAGTGTCGTCGGGGTCACCTCGCGCAGTGGATAGATGTGCTGATTGCCAGTGTCGTTGCGCCAGGCTTTGCGCAGCCTGAGCGTCTCGCGTAGACCCATGGCTCAGAAGCTCCGTACGTTGAGACGCTCACGCAGACCATCGCTCGGCCACTCCGCTCGACCGGTCTCGCACAGGCCCATCGCCTCAGACGCCCCGCTCGATCAACCGCTCGACGCCACGCTCGGCGAGCGCCGCGATCGTCTTTGACGGATTGACTCCCAGCGCGGTGGGCACGATCGATCCATCCAGCACGTAGAGACCCTCGTAGCCGTGAACCTTGCCGGCGTCATCGACGACACCCAGCTTCGGGTCGTCGGCCATCGGACAGCCGCCCAGCGGATGCACGGTGATGTAGCCGCTGAGCGGCCATGTGTCCAGCGCAAAGAATGATTTGGCCCCTACCCCGTGCGCCAGCTCGTCGGTGACTTTCTCCATCGCCGCGAACAGAGGGGCGCTTCCTTGCTTGCTCCAGCGGATGTCGAAGCATTTCAACAGCGGCGTCAGGCGCATCTGTCCGTCGGCGGCGGCGCGACCGATCATCAGGAACACGAGTGAATCGTCGATCGGGCGCTCCGCGCGTGGACGCAGGTGGCGATACGTGATCGACTGATCGCTCAGTCCCAAATGCGTCGCCCAGCGCTTAACTCGCAACAACAGGCCACGCCAGCCGTGGACCGCATCGTCCACGGCCCGCACGATCTCCAGCAAGCCTCCGAAGTTCGAAGGCAGGCCGCCGTCGGCCACCATGAAGCCGTGCTCGTCGAGATAGTCGAGCCTGCTCGTCATCGACGGGCCGAAGTCGGTGCGCGGACTTCCGACATCGCTTGCGCTCGGGTCGAACGCCGCGCCTAGCGCGTCGCCGTTGCCGGTGAAATGGCTGCCGAGCGCATCCGACAAGCCTGGCAACCGTGAGCGGTTCTTCAACAGCAGCCGGCTCGATCCCAGGCAGCCGGCGGCGAGCACGACTAGCGGCGCATGCAGTTCGGCCTCGCCGCCGTGCTCCAGGTCTCGCATCTTGACGCGCCAGTGGGGGGCGTCATTGCGCGGTGGATCGAGGCGCACTACTTCGTGCAGAGGGCGCACCTCCGCGCCTGCTTGTTCAGCACGAGCGACGTATGTGATGTCAACCGTGTTCTTTGCGTGGATCGGGCAGCCGATGTCGCAGCGGCCAAGGTTCTCACAGCGCTTTTGCGGCACGCCACTGAACGGGTGCACGCGATCGCCCTCGAAGTTGACCGCCAGCGGCAGGCGCTGCGCCTGCTTGCCGACCTGCTTGCCGGCGGCTGCAAAGGCCCGCATCTTCGGTAGCTCTTCTGGCACCTCCATCGGCAATAGCGCCGCCTCGGTGCGGTCGTAGTAAGGGTCGAGCACTTGGCGATCGATCGCCTCCGGCCAGCCCTGCGCGAATACGTCTGCTGGCGCTCGCAGCTGCACGTTCGCGTAGACGAGCGAGCCTCCGCCCACACCCGCCGCGGTCACGACCGACAGATCTTTCATCAGTCGCAGGTCGAACAGCCCATGTGGATTCAGGGTTGGATGCCACAACGCTGACGGGGCCTGCGCGGGAGTGGCCGGGAAGTCCTCAGGGGCGAAGCGTCGCCCCCGCTCGAGCACGACCACACGCTGCCCCGCTTCAGCCAGGCGACAGGCCGCGATCCCGCCGCCAAAGCCCGATCCGATCACAATCGCGTCGTAGCTGCCGTCCATGCTCGCGAGATTATTACCAAAGAATGCTCTGAAGAGATGAATTCTCCTGTTCTTTGGTCATCTGCTACTCCGTCGAACTTGAACAGCTGGGGCTCGAAGCCATCGAGGAAATCCAGCCGGGTGGAGCGAACTTCGCTGGGTTGCGGGTTCCAAAGCGATCAAAGCCGTCGCGTGCGCCGCCGACAAAGGGCATCCATCTTCCAGGGGACCTCCCTAGGACGAAGGCAGCGTGGCCACGATGATCGGCGAGCTCGTCGGATGGCTGCTGCCACCCAGTGGCTCGGCCGTCACCATCACCTGATGCACCCCGGCCAGGTTGCCCGGCACGTTCACCGAAGCGTCTCCAGAACGTGTTACCCCGAACAAAGCGCTCGTGGGCTGCGGCGCTGCACCGGAGCGGGCAAGCCACAGCTCGTAGATCTTGCCGCGCGGCGGCTGCGACGCGCCCGAGACCACCAGTTCGGCGTGGTTGCCGGTCTGTCGCAAGACGGCTTTCGCGCCGAGCGGCAACGAAGCGAGCTGGGCTGAGGTGACGTGCGTGACAGGTGTATGCGAGCCCGTATCGATTGCCAGCACCCCGATCAACAGTCCGACGCCCATCGCGACAGCCGTGATCAGAAACTGTGGACGACGCATCCGCCAACGGGAACGAACCGGCTCGGGACGGTCTGCCCCGGCGCCGGCTGCATGCAAAAGTTCTGCCTCCGAGCGCACGCTTGCCATCACCCGCGCGCGCAACTCCTGTGAGGCGACCGCGTGGGGGACGCTGGTGGCCAGCGAGTCGGCGACCGGCTGCAATCTCGCCACGTCCGCGCTGCAAAGGGAGCAACTGTTGAGATGCTCGCGGTAGCGCTCGACCTCGTGCTGCTCGAGCGCCGAGATGACATAGGCCGCGGCCTGGCCGCGCTCCCCGCAGTCGCTGTCGAATCGACTCACCTCAACACCTCCAGCGTGTCCAGCCGACCGCGCATCTTCTCCAAGCCAAGACGCATGCGCCCCTTGACGGTTCCAATCGGCAGCTCGAGCATCGCGGCGATCTCAGTATGAGTGAAGCCGCCGAAATATGCCAACTCGATGACCTGGGTCTGCTCCACCGGCAGCTCCCCCAGGGCGCTGCGCACCTCGCGGGCCTCGTCGCGACGGAACGCCTCTATATCGGTGCGCTCCGGCGCCTCCAAGCGTTCGCCAAGGCCCTCGTCGCTGACGTTCTTGCTGGTGCGTACGCCGTCGCGGCGCAGGGCGTCGACCGCGCGATGATGTGTGATCCCGAGTATCCAGTTGCGCACGCTCCCGCGCGAGCGGTCATAGCGAACGCCGGTGCGCCACAGCGAAAGCAACGCCTCCTGCACCACGTCCTCGGCGAGCGTGCGGCGGCCGATCATCCGGTAGGCCAGCGAGAAGGCGGCATCGACGTGGCGCTCCATCACGACCTCGAACGCGACAGCCTCGTTGCGACAGAGGAGCTCCATCAGCTCCTCGTCGGCAAGCTTGTGCAGCTTCGAGGGCGAGAGATCGATTCGTGGTTTGGCTTTTAGTGGTTTGGGCATCTATCGGCGTTTGTTGAAGTCGATATGGGTGATTCGCGGCCGACGCCCAAACGGATCAGCGAGAGGAGATCAGCGAACGGGAAAGACCAGTCTCGCAGCGACGGCAAGTGATCCAGGCAAGACCGAAGCGCGAAGACACCCTGACCGACGGCCAACAACCACAGGAGCCGACAACATGATGGGTCTCGACAATCCAATCCACATTGCATTTCTTCTTATCGTTCTACTGCTCGTATTCGGAGCCAAGCGGCTACCCGAGATGGGGCATTCGCTGGGTACCGGCTTGCGCGGCTTCAAGGACGCGATCGGCGGCGAGGCCACTCATCTGCCCTTGAGCGCCCATGAGCAACCCCAGCCACAAGCACAGCCTGTGAACACCCAACCCGTGCAAACGGTTGACGCACGGCCCAACGTCGCACAGCCGACAAGCCCGCAGCCGGCGGCGGCGCAGCCTGTGCCCGTCGTGCCCGTGCAGCCGGTCGCCCACGTGGCGAGCGTCCCCGACAATCGCGCAGCCTGAGTCTCGTCGAGCCCGATCGAGCTGAAGGACTGACATGGCTGTTGCCATCGGTAGCGTCGGCTATGAGGAGCGACTCAGCCTGGTCGACCACCTGAGCGAGCTGCGCACGCGGCTGATCGTCTCGATCGCCGCGATTGCAGTGGCCTTCGGGTTCTGCATGTGGCAGAACCATGCGCTTTTGACCATCATCAACGCGCCGCTGGCCCATCAGACCCAGAAGCAGGTGAGCGCCGGCGAGGGACCGCTTGGCGCTACCTACACCGTCCAGCAGAACGCACGCGATGTCGCCAACCAGCTTGCGATCGTGGTCGCGGCACTAGAGCGATCCGACAGCGGCGCGAGCGCCGCCACGCGCTCCTCGATTCAAAACGTGGGGCCGCACTTGCGCAGGGACATCGCAAAGCTCTCCAAGGCACCGAGCGGCAACAAGCCCGTGACGCTTGGGATCGGCGAGCCGTTCAACACCACGATTGGCGTGGCGCTGATGTTCTCGTTGATCCTGGCTTTGCCGGTCATCCTGTACGAGCTGTACGGCTTTCTGTTGCCGGCCTTCAGCCCAGAGCAGCGCAAACTCGCCGCGCCGCTGATGCTCGCGATCCCCGTGCTGTTCGCGATCGGGGTGACCTTCGGCTACTTCGTCGTGCTACCGGCGGCGGTGCGCTTCTTCCAGAACTTCAACAGCGGGCAATTCAACGTGCTCGTGCAGGCCAGCCAGTACTACCACTTCGCCGCGGTCGTATTGCTTGCGATGGGCCTCATCTTCCAGGTGCCCGTCGGCGTGCTGGCAGCAACCCGTGCCGGGATCGTGACGCCCAAGCAGCTGCGCCACAATCGCCGCTACGCCGTCCTCGCATGCGCGGTGGTGGCTGCTTTCATACCCGGCGACGCGCTCACCCTGCTACTCGAGACTGTGCCTCTTTACCTGTTGTTCGAGGGCAGCGTGCTGCTCGCAAGCATCGGCGAGCGGCGCCGAGTGCGCTCCGTCCCAGAGCCAGTCTGATCCGCGGCAGCCGCGCTCGTGTCCTGCTGGTCGTCTCGGTCGGAGAAGCCCCGCACCGCTTTGCGGTTGCTACTTCAACAGGCGTGACAAACGCCTGTCCTTCAGCGTGCGCCCCCCGGTCTGACAGCTAGGGCAATAGGCGATCGTGTAATCCTCGAAGTGCACAGCCTCGAGCTTGGTCGCGCAGCGCGGGCACGGCTCGCCCTCGTGGCGGTGTACCTGTAGCGGCATCGGCAACTTGTCGGGAATCGGCAGCTTGACGTTTTCCTCATAGGAGTCGATCGCCATGCCGAGCGTGCTTACGATCGCCTGTTCAAGTACAGCAGTCTCCTGCTCACTCAAGTCGCCGGCACGCTTGAAGGGTGAGAGCTGCGCCTCCCACAGGATCTCATCCACCCATGAGCGGCCGATACCGGCAATGACGTGCTGATCGCGCAGCACCGCGTGAAGCGGCCGTGCCCCGTCGAGCAGCTCGGCGAGCGGCGGCGGCGCCGGCCACGCCTCCGGGCCCAGCGTCGCGAGCGACTCGTCCTGCTCCAGCTCCCCGCGACGCAGGAGCTTGACCCAAGCGGCCTGCTTGGAGCCGAACTCGCGCAGGCGCAGCTCGCCCTCTCGCGCAGCGCCGGCTGCCGCCTTGCCATCGGGGGCGCCTTCGCCATCCGGAGCGCTCTTGCCGTCGGGAGCGCCCTTGCCGTCGGGAGCATGCGTATCCTTTCCCTCACCCAAGAGCACTCGCACGAGCAGGCGCGAAGTTCTGTCGCGCGGACCGGCACGACGGTCGTACAGCTGCAAGCGTCCCGCCGACATCAGGTGGATCAGCAGTACCAGCGGGTGGGCGGGTCCATCAGTCTCGACGACGAAATGCTTACCGCGCCGGCCCACGCGCTCGATGCGCTGGCCCTCGAGCGCCGACAGCGGCGGGTCGAACGTGCGCATCGCCTTCACCCCAGGCGCAAGCACCGAGACGATCGCCGCGCCGCGCAGCGCCTCGTCCAGTCTGCGTGCGGTTATCTCGACCTCAGGCAACTCCGGCATCGCCCCTCATCCTAGGGCGCCGCCGGAGAGCCGAGGATCTCAGTAAGCGCTCATGGGCGGACCGTTATACGCCACGCCCGCCGGGCTGCGCCAGCTCACGCGCCAGTGCGATCCCTGCACCGAGGAGTTCAGCGACCAGTAGCCGAGCGAGTTTGTGTGCACGCTCTCAAGCGTTCGGTAGCTTTTCGACCCCTTCGGCTGGACGAGCACCTTGAGCGTGGTCGGCCCCGTCGTGGGACGCACGAGGCCCCATAGCGAGAAGCCATGTCCGTGCTTTGAGACGACCAGCGGCACCGGGAAGCCGAAGTACAGCGGCTTGCGCGCCCCGCTTACGGTCTCGAGGCCCGTCTGGAAGCCGACATAGCCGCCGTGCACGCTCGAGCCGGGTGGCCCCCCAAGGGGGTCGTCGCGCAGCAGGTACTGCGAGAAGGCCGCCACGCGCGGGTTTTCCCAGGCGATCTTCTCGGCGATCGCGTCATATTCGGCCTGCTTTGGCAGAGACACGCCAAGTTCCGTGTTGGGGTAGCTCTGGATGCCGAACTCGGTCAGATAGATCGGGGTGTGCGCGGGGATCGCGTGCGCCCTTTCAGCCTTCGTGAGCGCGCTCGACAGCCGCGAGAGCACCCCGATCATGACGTTGTCCGCGCCGACCGGTTTGTAGAACGGTCCAGCTCCGGTCGTGTAGGCGTGATGCGCGTAGCCGTAGGCCGGCAGCATTTCGCATGTGCCTGCCTTCTGGTATTTCGAGTTCAAGCACAACGCTCCGCGCAGGAACGCGAGCGGCGCGACATCGTGTTCCAAGCCTCTTTCCTTGATTTCCCTGCGACTCAGGCTGTCAGCGCCGACCGGCGCGGTTTCTCCCATCAGCACCTTCGGCTTGGCGATCCCAGAGGCCCGCAGCCCTTCGTAACCGGCCTGGAACAGTCCGCGGTAGATACGCGGCGATACGGGCTGGCCTTTTGAGTTGAACTGGGGCAGGAGGAAGGCGGGATGGTTGGGCTCGTTCCAGATCGCATAGAGCGAGACCAAGCCGGCGTAGTGCTTGCCCACCGCCGTCATGAATTCCTTGAAGTCGGCGTCGTTGGGGCTTGTCAGACCGCTCTTGTCTTTGCGACTGGCGGTCGCCCACTCCGGCACGGGCGAGGTCACGGTCAGGAGCACCTGCCATTTCAGGCGTGCCGCTTCGAACAGCAGGCCGTCGTAGGCGCCCCAGTTGTAGGCGGCGGGGTTGGTCGCTTCAAAGGTTGGCTTTTTCGTGCTGTGCGCTCCCGGAGCGACATTCGCCCAATACAGCTCGACACGCAGCGCTTTGACGCCAAGCGACTGCAGCTGGGCAAGCGCCTTGGTGCGGGCGGCTGGGGTAACTTCGACCAGGTCGCGCGGGGCCTCGAAGTACATCGTCTGCGTATGGGATGCGCTCGCCGTGGCCGGCGCCAGGGCGCCGAAGACGGTTGCAGCGCAAGCGAGCAGGATCAGCGTGCGCGTCTGGATTCTTTGGGTGATGAGTCTGTGAATGTTGGGCATTGGGGGCTTAAGACACGTTGGCTTGAGCAATGTTGCGGTCGGGCGCGCTTGCTTTTCCGGCCGCCGAGGTCTGCCCGAGAACTCGTCCGCCGAAACGCAAGCGCGACTCGGGGCGACAGCGCAGACTTGGCCGCTTTCGGTGTAGCGTGCGAGCCGATGAGTGCAGCAGTCGCACCGGACGACATTGTCGAGCGTCATGCGGACGTGGCGGCCGACGCACGCCCACCGCTGCTCGTGCTGGAGCCCCTACGTGCCTTCCTGGACAAGCACGACCTCGGCTCAGGTGAGATCAAGGCGCAACCGATCGGCGACGGGCACTCGAACGTGACCTACCTGATCGAGCGCGACAGCGGCCCGCGGCTTGTGTTGCGCCGTCCTCCTCGCCCGCCGCTGCCGCCAAGCGCCCACGACGTGCTGCGCGAGGCGCGCCTGCTGCGGGCGCTGGAGCCGACGCCCGCGCGCGTGCCGAAGGTGCTCGCGGTGTGCGAGGACGAGACGCTGATCGGCTGCCCCTTCTATGTGATGGAGTTCGTGCAAGGCGAAGTGATCGTGTGGGAGACACCCCCGGCGCTCGACACGCCAGAGCAGCGCAAACGGATCGGCGAGCAGCTGATCGACGCGCTCGTGGAGATCCACGCCGTGGACTGGCGCGCGGCCGGCCTCGAGGGCTTTGGCAAGCCAAGCGGTTATCTCGACCGCCAGCTACGGCGCTTCGGCGGCCTCTGGGATCTCAACAAGACGCGCGAGATTCCAGCCGTCGAACGCGTCGGGGCTTGGCTGGCCGAGCACAAGCCCGAGTCCGGCCCGGCGACGATCGTGCACGGCGACTATCGCCTCGGCAACACGATGTTCGCAGCGCAAGCTCCCGCCGAGCTGGTTTCGGTGTTCGACTGGGAGATGGCGACGATTGGAGACCCGCTGGCCGACCTCGGCTATCTGTGCATGTTCTGGACAGAGGCCTACGACCCCGAAGGGGGCTTGCGTGAGCATCTCGGCAAGGTCACCCGTGCCGAGGGCTTCTCCACCCGCGCGGAGCTGATCGCACGCTACGAGGAGGCCTCGGGACGCTCGATGCGCGACTTGCGTTGGTACACCACACTCGCGATCTGGAAGTCGATCGTGTTCATGGAGGGCAACTACAAGCGCGCCGTCGCCGGCACCACCGACGATCCATACCTGAAGCAGTTCGGCGAGGGCGTACTCGAGCTGGCCCGCCAGGCCGAGCAGGTGGCGCTCGGTGGCTGATCCAACCAACAGCAACGGCCGAAAGGGTCTGTTGATCGACTGGGGCGGGGTACTCACCACGAACCTGTTCACCTCCTTCCACGAGTACTGCGTGCGCGAAGAGATCGATCCGGCCGAGCTCGGCAAGCGCTTCAGCGCCGACCCCGAGTTCCGCGAGATGTTGATCTCGCTGGAGAAGGGCACGATGGACGAGCTCGCTTTCGAGCAGCGCTTCGCCGAGCTGCTCGGCGTCCCCTCGGACGGACTGATCGACGGGTTGTTCGCCGGGGTGCAGCCGGATGTGGCGATGGTCGAGGCGGTCAGAGCCGCCCACGACGCCGGCATTCGTACAGCGCTCGTCTCCAACTCGTGGGGAGTGCATCGCTATCCACATGATGTGTTGGCCGAGATCTTCGACGGGCTCGTGATCTCAGGTGAGGAGAAAACCCGCAAGCCGGCCAAGCGCATGTACGAACTGGGCGCCGAGCGTGCAGGGGTGGCCGCCGAGCTGTGCGTGTTCGTGGACGATCTGCCCTTCAACCTCACGCCTGCCGAGGAGCTCGGCATGGCGATTGTGCATCACACCAGTGCCGAGACGACGATCCCCGAGCTGGAACGCCTGCTCGGAGTCGCTCTCGCCTAGTCTCTTTTCCCGCGGCCGTACAAGAACTTGAATCCACGCGAGATCAGACGCGTCGTACGGGGCTTGTAGGGGAACATGTGCACCTCGCGCTTGAGCGCGAGCTTTGGCGTGATCACGATCGCCTGTTGCGAGCAGTACTTGCGGATGCCGCCAGCGCCGTGGCGTGAGCCGAGGCCCGAGGCCTTGGCGCCGCCCATGGGCAACTCCAAAGCCGTGTAGTTGACCATCGCGTCGTTGACGTTGGCCGCGCCCGACTCCAGGCGCCGCGCGACTGCCTCGCCGCGATCGACGTCGCGTGAGAACACCGAGGCGCCGAGCCCGTAGGGCGACTCGTTGGCCAGGCGCACTGCCTCGTCGGCGTCGGCGACCTTCATGATGGGCAAAGTCGGGCCGAAGGTCTCCTCGGTCATGACCTTCATCGTGTGGTCCACGTCCACGAGCAACGTTGGCTCGTAGAAGCGACCGCTGACGTTCTCCACGGCCTTGCCGCCAACAAGCACGCGCGCGCCCTTATCGACTGCATCGTCCACATGCTCTTTGATCGTGTCGAGCTGCGGTGGGAATGTGATCGCACCGACGTCCACCGAACCGGGGCCGTGAGGGGCGCCGACGCGCAGCTTGCGCATCTTCTCCGTCACCTTGCCGACGAACTCGTCGTAGACCGGCGCCTCGACGTAGACGCGCTCGATCGAGATGCACGTTTGCCCCGCGTTCTGCATCGAGTAGTACACAGCGATGTTGGCAGCACGCTCCAGGTCGGCGTCGGAGAGCACGATCATCGGGTCCTTTCCGCCCAGCTCCAGCGAGCATGGGATCAGCCGCTCGGCGGCCGCCGCCGCGACCTTGCGGCCCGTTCGCGTGGAACCGGTGAACATGATCATGTCGACCTGCTCGATCAGCGCGGCACCCGTGGCCCCACGACCCGTGGCGACCTGGAAGACACCATCGGGCAGGCCGCACTCACGCAGTCCCTCGGCGAGCAGGAGCGATGTGAGCGGCGTTACCTCTGAGGGCTTGAGGATCACGCTGTTGCCGGCCGCGAGCGCCGGGATGCAGTCGCCAAAAGAGTTCGTGAGCGGGTAGTTCCAAGGGCCGATCACACCGATCAAGCCGAGCGGGCGATAGCGCAGCATCAGCTTCTTGCCCTTGAGCATCACCGAGGCCGATTTGATGCGCTCGTCGGCGAGGTAGTCCGAGGCGTTCTTGGCCCAGAAGCCGAAGGCGTTACCGGCGTAGGCGATCTCGGCAAACTCGGCGTCCTCGTAGGTCTTGCCTGTCTCCGAGACGATCGTCGCGATCACACGCTCTGAGTTCTCCATCAGCCACTTCTGGGCTCGCAGCAAGACACGCGCGCGACCCTCGAAGCCAAACGCCTCCCACTGCGGCTGAGCAGCGCGAGCGCGAGCGGCCATCTTGGCAACGGCGGCCGCGTCGAGATCAGGGACGCTGCCGGCGATCCCACCCGTCGCTGGATTCTCAACAGATATGTCTCCCCCTGAGCTGGGCGCTCCATTCGATCCGTTGTGCGCGTGCGGTGCTTGCTGCTCGACGGTCGCCATATCGTTGTCTCCCTGCCTCGTTTCGCTCTAGATCAACAAGGCTACACCCGATTGGCTCCTCAGCCAGAGATATTAAGCGACCTCGGACAGCTCGACCTTGACGATGCCAACCGGCTCGGTCGGTTTGTCCCCACCATCGGTCGGCACACCCTCGAGCTTGTCCACCACATCCATACCGCTCTGCACCTCGCCGAACACGGTGTGCTTGCCATCGAGCCACGGGCACGACTTGGCTGTGACGATGAAGAACTGCGAACCGTTGGTGTTTGGGCCCGCGTTGGCCATCGCGAGCGCGCCGCGCACGATCTTGTGCGAGTTGATCTCGTCCTCGAAGGTGTAGCCCGGGCCCCCGGTGCCGGTGCCCTGGGGGCAACCGCCCTGGATCATGAAGTCGCTGATGATGCGATGGAAGTTGAGGCCGTCGTAGAAGCCCTCGGAGGCGAGTTTGCGAAAGTTATCGACCGTCTTGGGGGCGTCCTCGTCGAACAGCTCGAAGACGAGCGTGCCCTCTGTGGTTTGCATCGTGGCGGTTGACATCGCGGCGTCTCCTCTGTCGTCGGTGGGATCGAGCTGGCACGATAGCGACGAAAACGTACGATGCCCCGCGCGCACGCGGGGGGCATCGCGCAAATCGATGGTTACACCGCCTCCACGGGCTATGCCTTGACGCGCTCCAAGCGCAGGCGCTTGCCGCGCAGCTCGTGACCGTCCAGCGCCTCGATCACACGATCGGCCTCAGTCGAGGGGACCGACAGGAACGAGAAGCGCTCCAGGACGCTCACGTCGCGCACGGCCTCGCCATCCAAGCCGGTCGCCGAGGTGACCGCGCTGACGATATCTGCGACGCGCAGGCCGGCGGCCCGCCCACCGCCGAGCACGAGCTTGGCCGACGGCTCGGCTGCGTCGCGCGAAATCTGGGGCTTTGAGTGCCGCCGCGGGCGCTCCTTCACAGGGGTGGGAGCGGCCTCGACGTCCTTGGACCAAGCCGCGATCTTGGTGCCGATGTGGCGCTCGATCGCCTCAAGCTCGCGCGTCTGGCGGGACTCGACGAACGTGATCGCCCGTCCTGAGCGTCCCACGCGGCCGGTGCGCCCGATGCGGTGCACGTATGTGTCTGGAGAGGTAGGCACGTCGTAGTTGACGACGTGCGTGACGGTCGAGATGTCCAAACCGCGCGCTGCCACGTCGGTGGCCACGAGGATCGGCACGCGCCCACCCTTGAAGGCGAGCATCACGCCGTCACGCGAGCCCTGGGACATGTCGCCGTGCAGCGCACGCACGTTCATGCCGCCGTCGCGCAATGTGCGAAACAGCTGGTCGCAGCGGACCTTGGTGCGCACGAACACGATCGCCTGCTCAGGCCGCTCGGCGCGCAGCACCTCGACCAGCTTGGCGGCCTTGTCGCGTGTCTCCACGGAGAGCTGGAACTGGGCGACCGTGTCGATCGTGAGCGTCGCCGCCTCGACCTGGATTACCTCCGGGTCGTACATGTACTTGTCGGCGAGCTTGCGGATCGGCGGGGGCATCGTCGCTGAGAACAGCGCGGTCTGACGTCCCGACGGCGTCATCGAGAGGATCTTCTCGACGTCTTCCAGGAAGCCGAGGTCGAGCATCTCATCGGCCTCGTCGAGCACCACGAAGCGACAGTCGTGCAACACGATCGAGTTACGCGAGATCAGATCGAGCACGCGCCCGACGGTGCCGACGACGATGTGCCCGCCGGCGCGCAATTGCGCCTGTTGGGTGCGGATCGGCGCGCCACCGAACACGGCCACCACGTCCAGCCCGCTGTGTGCGCCATATGTGCGCAGCGCCTGGGTGACCTGGATGCACAGCTCGCGCGTCGGCGTGAGCACGAGCGCCTGCACCTCGTGCTCCTCTGGATCGATGTACTGCACGATCGGCAGGCCGAAGGCGGCAGTCTTGCCGGTGCCGGTCTGCGCTTGGCCGATCACGTCGCGACCTTCAAGCAGCGGCGGGATTGCCTGCTCCTGGATCGGCGACGGCGACTCGTAGCCGACGTCGCGCAGCGCTTGCAGGGTCTGCTCGGAGAGGCCGAGCTCGGCGAAGGTCTTGGTCATGCGCGACAGCAGCTTACGTGCTCACGCTCATCGGCCGCGCAAGGGTCGCTTTGTGGAGTCAGCCACAAGGCCCGCGCGAACGCCTCAGTCCCAACAAGTGCCCCACCCGGTCCGCCTCGCTGTAGAAGGCCTACGCAGTGGGGTCGAGCAGCAGCTTGCCGGTGGTGCGCCGCTCGCGCAAGTCGATATGCGATTGCGGCGCATCCTCCAGGGGGTATGTCCCCCCCACCACCACGTGTAGATCGTCAGAGGCGAGCCGCATGAAGAGGTCATCGAGCGCATCGGCCACCATCGCCGGGCGCTCCAGGCAATGAAACAGGTAGAAACCGACCACCGAGCGCGAGTGGCGCAGCAGCGAGCCAGTACGCACCTCGTTTGGTTCTTGCGAGGCGATTCCGCAGACGACAATCCGCCCGAAGTGAGCCAGCGCTCGATATGAGCGCTCGAAAGCCTCCCCGCCGGCCATGTCGAATACGACATCCAGCTCGCGCCCCTCATTGGCCTCGATCAAACGCTCGGTGAGGCCGTCTGGCTCGGAGTCGATCGCGACGTCGGCGCCAAGCTCGAGCGCAAGCTGGCACTTCTGTTCGTTGGAGGCCACCGCGATCACGCGCCCAGCACCCAGGGGTCGTCCAAGCTGGACGGCCAGCGAGCCGACACCCCCCGCCGCGGAGTGCACCACCACGCTCTCGCCGTCGGCCACGCGCCCAGCGGTGCGGTACAGGTGCCAGGCCGTCAGCCCTTGAATGAGAACCGCCAGCGCAGCCGCATCGTCGACCGCATCGGGGATCGCAAAGCTGTGCTCAGCCGGCGCGAGCGCATACTCGGCGTAGCCCCCTATCCCAGTGAGCGCAACCACCCGCTGTCCCTCGCTCAGACCACTGGTCGGCGGCGCTGAGACGATCGTGCCGGCAACCTCTCCCCCCGGAACGAGGGGCAGGCTGGCCTTGCGCACATAGGAGTTGGTGCGAGTGTGCGTGTCGGCGAAGTTGATGCCCGCCCGGCTGACGCGGATCAGGACCTCCTCGGGACTGGGCTCGGGGATGGGCAGCTCCACGAGCTTCATCACCCCCGGCCCCCCGAACTCCTCGATCTGGATCGCGCGCATCGGCGCTCAGGCTATAAGGTCCCGGCCATGCCAATAACCGTTGTCGGATCGATCGCATATGACGCTGTGAAGACCCCCTTCGGCGAGCGCGAGCGGATGCTCGGTGGCGCCGCGGTGCACTTCGCCCTGGCCGCCTCGTTCTTCGAGGAGGTGCTGGTGGTGGGTCCGGTGGGCGAGGATTTCGGCGAGCCCGAGCTTGATGTGATGCGTCGCCGCGGCGTGGACGTCTCGGACATCGAGCGCGTGACCGGCGGCAAGACGTTCTTCTGGCGCGGTGAGTACGGCTGGGACCTGAACTCCCGCGAGACGCTCGACACGCAGCTCGGCGTGTTCGAGGGCTTCCAGCCGAAGCTGTCCGAGCGCTCGCGTGCAAGCGACGTGCTGTTCCTGGCGAACATCGTGCCCGACCTGCAGATCGAGGTGCGCGGACAATTGCCCAACGCTCGATTCGTGGCGCTCGACTCGATGAACCTGTGGATCGACATCGCCAAGGAGCAGCTTGTCAAGGCGATCGAGAGCGTCGACTGCCTGATCCTCAACGATGCCGAGCTGCGTCAGCTGACGGGCAAGCCGAACCTCGTCTCGGCGGCACGCGAGATTCTTTCCTGGGGCCCGAAGGTGATCGTGGCGAAGCAGGGCGAGTACGGCGCGACCCTCATCACCCCCGAGAGCTTCTTCGCGCTGCCCGCCTACCCATTGGAGAATGTGATCGATCCCACCGGCGCGGGCGACACGTTCGCGGGCGGTTTCGTCGGCTACATCGCCGCGCACCCGGAGGAGGAGCTCTCTGACGAGCTGTTGCGTCGCGCGATGGCGCACGGCACCGCACTTGCCTCCTTCAACGTGGAGGAGTTCGGCACCGAGCGCATCGAGCGGCTGACGGGCGAGGAGATCCACGCCCGCGTGGAGGAGCTGCGCGAGTTCACTCAGTTCAGCGCAGCGCCCCTACAACTGCGCGGTTAGGACGTGTTTAGGCGTTGGGGAAGCCCGCGGCTTCCAGACGCGGAACCAGGTTGGGGATGAACGTGGGAGAGAGCGCTTTGGCGGCTTCGGCAACCGTGCCTGTCGCGGGCAGCGACGGCAGCACTGCGTTGCCGCTGAACTGGTCCTGAATGAAGCTGAGGTGGCTGGCCTCGTTGGTCGCCACCTTCGCCGCGATGACCCTCAGTTCGCCTGAGCTGAGTGTTTCCACGGCACCCAGGTATGTCTGGACGAAGGCCGTCTCGAGCGCGACGCCGGTCTTCAACAGCGCGTGCCCGCTGGCGAGTGCGCTCGAAGGGATCTTGAGTTCCAGCCCGGTGGGGGTCTTCGAACCGAGCGCTTTTGCGAGGAGGGCCTTGTGGTCTTCCTCGTTCTTCAGCGCCGCCTTGAAGTAGTCGAGGTCTTCGAGCTTGGGGTGCTTGAAGGAGTGGAAGTTCTTGATGATCGCCGAGTAGACGAATACGGCAAGGCTCTCAGCCCCATAAGCGGCCTGAAGCGTCGAGTTGTCGCTCACACCGCCAGAGGCGGCGAAGGAGATGCCGGTCACCTGACCGAGCATTGCGCCACCAGCGACCAGCGCAACCCCGCCCTTGGCGCCGTTGCGCAGGAACTGGGAGCGGCTGAGGCCACCGGCCGACTGCGCGCGCTCGAGCGCGTCGTCTGGGTGATCGAGGAGATTCGCTTGACTGTCCATGGGGGGTCCTCACATTCTCGAAGTTGACCAGATCGACGATGAAGGCCGAGGGGCTGAGTCATCGTCGGAGGTTCTTCGCATCGGGCCGCGCAGCGGATCAGCGTGCTTGTGCCCACCGCAAGGCGGGTATAAGATTAAAGAGAGGTGGATGCCTGGACTTTCATCTGGCTGATGTTCATTCTGAAGATCCCGATCGTCGGGCTCTACCTGATAGTGCGCTGGGCTGTACGCCAGACGCCCGAGGTGGCCGGCGAGGACGGTGGCATCGGCCCGCGTCCCGACCCATCGCATCCGCACCATCCTTCTCATCCGCTCCATCCACGCCCGCGATTGCCACGCTCGCCGCGGCGCGGCCCGCACCGAGACGCGCCCCTTGCGCCCCCGGCGCGCGTGCGCGCGGTCGTGACGCGCAGCCGGCTCGTGCAGAGTTGATCGCAAAGCAGCCGCCGCGCCCGGGATCGATCGCGCCGGCTCAGCCAGCGTTGACGGCTCAAAGGAGCCACTTCACAGCTTGCGCACGGGTCGCCGAGCGATGTGTCGCATAATCGGGTAGACAGCAACTGCGACTGGAGGAAAGATGGGCACCGAGACACACACTCAGCAGGGAACAACCAACGGTGCTCCTGCTACGGGGGATACCCCGCAGGGCACGCCCTCCGGAGCGTACCCTGAAGGGCACAAGCAGGCAGACGGACAGACGCTGAGCGTCACCGACAACCGCACCGGCAAGACCTACGAGCTGCCCGTCACCGACGGGACCGTGCGCGCGATGGATCTACGTCAGATCAAGACCGGCGAGGACGACTTCGGCCTGATGGCCTACGACCCGGCGTACATGAACACCGCGTCCTGTCGCAGCGCGATCACATACATCGACGGCGAGGCCGGCATCCTTCAGCACAGGGGCTATTCGATCGAGCAGCTGTGCGAGCACTCCACCTATCTGGAGGTGGCCTACCTGCTGATCAACGGCGCGCTGCCGACGCAAAAACAGCTCGACGACTGGGTCCACGAGATCACGATCCACACGTTCGTGCACGAGAACGTCAAGGACTTCATGCAGGGGTTTCGCTACGACGCCAACCCGATGGGGATGCTGGTCGCCTCCGTTGGCGCGCTGTCGACTTTCTACCCGGACGCCGCCCAGATCCACGACGAGCAGGTACGCGCGATGCAGATCACCAGGCTGCTCGCGAAGATGCCGACGCTGGCGGCGTTCGCGTTCCGCCACAACATGGGGCAGCCCTACGTTTATCCAGACAACGACCTTGCCTACGCCGGCAACTTCCTCGGGATGATGTACAAGATGACCGAGCTGAAGTACCAGCCCGATCCCCGCTTGGAGAAGGCGCTCGACGTCCTCTTCATCCTGCACGCCGACCACGAACAGAACGCCTCGACAAGCGCAGTCAGATCGGTCGGCTCCACACAGGTGGATCCCTACTCGGCGGTGGCGGCCGGCGTGGCGGCACTGTACGGACCGCTGCACGGCGGCGCCAACGAGCAGGCGCTGCGCATGCTGCGCAGAATCGAGTCGCCGCGCAACATTCCAGACTTCCTGGAGGGCGTGAAGGCGGGCAACGAGCGCCTGATGGGCTTCGGCCACCGGGTGTACAAGAACTACGACCCGCGTGCCCGCATCATCAAGAAGCACCTCGACGCGGTGTTCGAGGTGCGCGGCACAAGCCCCTTGCTCGACATTGCCACCGAGCTCGAGAAGCGGGCGCTCGACGACGACTACTTCACCTCGCGCAAGCTCTATCCGAACGTGGACTTCTACTCCGGCCTGATCTACGAGGCGCTCGGCCTGCCGGTGGCGATGTTCCCTGTCATGTTCGCGATCGGGCGCACCAGCGGTTGGATCGCTCAGTGGCTCGAGATGGTCGAGGACCCAGAGCAGAAGATCGCGCGTCCCCGCCAGATCTACACGGGTAATCGCGACCGCGATTACGTGCCGATCATCAAGCGGGGCTGAGCCGCTCCCAAAAGCTCTAACTCCAAATTCTTGGAGAAATTTGGAGTTATTTGGAGTTAGAGGTCGCTTCTCGTCGAAGCGCCTCCGACAGGTTGCCCATCGGGCTAAAGACGAATCGGTGCCCCTCTCGACGCCGCGTCAAAAGTCCGTGCTCATGGAGCTGGAGCAGATCAGTTCGGGCGGTCTCGTGCGTGACCCGGTGCTCGGCGGCGTGCGTTTGATAGGCGTATACGCGCTCTGGATGACGAATTGCGTCTCCTAGCAGCGCTAGCTGTCTGTGGTTGAGACCGTCTGAGCCTTCGATCAGCCGCTCTACATCACGGATCTCGCTCGCCTTACGGTTGAGATAGACGTGCAACTCCTCGACGGCGCGCCTGACTGTCTTCAGTTGGTGCAGGAGAAAATAGGTGGTGTCGCCTTCGTCGGTCTCAGTGAAGAGGAACGCGCGGCTGTATCGCGCTGGCGCCTCGCGCAGGATGCGCGAGATCGACAGGTACTCGGCCAGCCAATAGCCGTTGGTCCGCATAGCCCAATAGAAGAGTGCGCGAGCGGTGCGTCCGTTGCCGTCTTCGAACGGGTGATCGTAGGCAAGGAAGAAATGCAGGAGGATCGCCCGTACCACCGGGTGGATGAAGCTATCCGACTCGTCTTCGCTCTGATTGGCGAAATCGCAGAGCGCCTGCAGTCGAGCGGGCAGCTCTGTCGCGGGGGGAGGCGTATGGATGAGGCTCCCGTCCGTAGCGTCTACGACAGCAATGCGCTCCTCATCGGGTCTTTGCAACCTTCCAGCTGCCGTCGGATCGTCGAGCGTCCCCTCCGTGAGTACGCGGTGCAACTCGAGTACGGCCGCTGGCGTAAGACGCTCACCGATCTCCTCCCGCATGAACTCCAGGGCACGGTAGTTGTTGAGGATCATCCGCTCGCTGCGGTCAGCCGGCTCGCGGCCGGTTCGCAGCAGCTCCTTGGCGACTCTGCGGGTCGTCGTGGCGCCCTCGAGCTGACTCGAGCGGATCGCCTCCTCCATGAGGGAGTTGACAAGGTAATGATGGCGTGCTTGCTCGTCCGAGGCCACGAGCTCGCCCATGGCGATCTCTCCGGCGCAATGCTGGTCAACGTAGTGGAGCAGCCGCTGGACACCGTCGGGAGTGCTGTATGAAAAGCGTTTGCCGGCGATATCCCACACCGGGAGAGAGCGAGATGTGGTCAGCCTGGCGGTCCTGATTCCCGACCACCACTCCTCGCGAGTCAGCTCACCCGGTGGATCCAGATGGCGAAGCTTGTCCCAGTGGACGTAGCCATCGCCAAGCCCACCCTCAACACCGACCCTCATCATCTCCATGAAATTCTTGCTCTCGGCGATTTTCGACGACAGCTTTCCGTAATCTGGCGGGATCTCTACATGCATATTTTCACCGGGGCTAGCCGAAACTCCAAGCAATTCCAAATTTATCCAACTTCTTGGAGTTTAGCAGCAACTCCAGATTCTTGGAGAAATTTGGAGTTGTTTGGAGTTGGTGCTCAGAGCACCAAGGTCGCCCCATAGCGCCGCAGCCAGTCACGCTGCTCGCGCCAACCTGGGTAACGGATCTGCACCAAAGCCCAGAAGCGGGGCGAGTGGTCGCGGATCTCCAGGTGGCAGACCTCGTGCCACACGACGTAGTCGAGCACCGGCTCGGGGGCCAGCAACAGACGCCAGTTGAAGCTCATCGCACCCTTCGCAGAGCACGAGGCCCAGCGCGTGCTCTGCGCGCGGATCGAGAGGCCGCCGTAGGAGGCGCCTATCTGCTCCACAGCGCTGTCCAGGCGCTTGGCGACCTCCTCCCGCGCCAGCCGGCGGTACAGGCGCTCCACAGCCGGGCGATGATCGCCTACGGGCACGAACAGCTTTCCCCCACGACGGTGAGCGCGCGTACGCCCAGGCTGCGGGACCAACTCGAGCGAGGTACCGAGGTAGGGGACGGTCCCGGCCCGTTCGTCCAGGAGGGCCAGCGCTCGCCGGCCCTCCGACAGGCGCCGCTCGATCCATGGGGCCAGCTCGCGCACGGCCGCCGCGGCGGCCCGGTCGGGGGCATGCGCCGGCAGGACCACCTCCACGTCGGTGTGGGCTCTAACGTTGACGCGCACCCTGCGCGCGCGCTTGGAGCGGCGCACCGTGTACTCGATTTCAGCCACGCCGAGAGCGTAAAGCTTGCGCCGGGTAGATAATCGGAGCGATGCCGAGATCGATCGTGCAACTGCCCACCGCTGTGCGCGAGCCCTACGAGGTCTTCGTCAACGGCGTGCCCCAGCGCGAGGGGCACGACTTCCAAGTGAAGGGACGCACCCTGATGTTCGACCGGGAGCTGCGCAAGGACCACATCTCAAAGCGCCGCTGGTTCTTGGGCGCGTGGGGTGTGGGCACCTACAAACAGGACGACTCGATCGACGTGCGCTACGAGGCGGCGGATGGCTCGCCGCGTGTGGCCGAGGCACTAGATATCGACGTGGCGTGAATACTGGGTGAAGAGTGGAAGATCTAAGTAGATAAAGACGTCGGTGGATATATAAACTTTGAGTGAACTACTTTAGTGACTACGAAATGTAGTCACCATAGTAACTTCTCAAAAAAGGAATGTACCCTCCGCCTCAACCCTCCCAGGGCCGCACGAGCTTCAAAGCGCCGAGGATGGCTCGCGTCGCCGGAGAGCGGTTGAGTGTGTAGAAGTGGATGCCAGGCGCGCCGGCGGCCAACAGCTCGGCGCATTGCAACGTGGCATAGGCCACGCCGAAGTCGATCACGGCCTCTGGAGAGTCCTCACGGACGTGTAGCTCTTGGCGCAGGCCATCGTAGATCGAGGCGCCGCACATGCTGGTCATGCGCTCCAGCTGCCCGATCTGGGTGATCGGCAGGATGCCCGGGATAATCGGCACCGCGATCCCGGCTGCCCGCGCGCGAGCCACGAAGTCGAAGTAGAGCGCGTTGTCGAAGAACAGCTGCGTGATCAGGAAGTCCACGCCGGCGGCAACCTTCTCGGCCAGGTAGTCGATGTCGGCCTGCGGAGAGACCGCGTGGATATGCGTCTCGGGGAAGCAGGCGGCGCCGATCGCGAACGGGTAGTCATCTCTGATCAGCTGCACCAGCTCGCACGAGTACTCGAGGCCCCCCTCGGTCTTGACCCAGTCCTGCTCGCCGGCTGGGGGATCGCCGCGCAGCGCGAGCACGTTGTCGATGCCAGCGGCTTGCATCTCCTCAAGCGTTGCTCGCAGCTCTGGCACCGTCGCGGCGACACAGGTGAAGTGGGCCATCGCCTCCAGGCCATACTCGTCCTTGATGCGCTTGACGATCGCGATCGTCTTCTCGCGCGTTGAGCCGCCCGCGCCATAGGTAACCGACACGAACGCAGGCTCGAGCGTTTGCAGCTCGGCAAGCGCTGCGTACAGGTTCCGCTCGCCCTGCTCGGTCTTGGGGGGAAAGAACTCGAACGAGAAGATTGGCTCCTCCCGAGCGAGCAGCTGATCGATCCGCATCGGCAAAGCCTAACACGAGCGTGTCAAGGTTTGGGGACGAGATTGAGACGGGACGTGGACTGGGACGGGGATTAGGATTGGCTGCGGCCCTGCGGGCCTACGCTGTGGCGTGCGTAGTCGCACGCCAACGCTTGGGGTCATCCCCCACGCACTCAGCCTGGCCCACCACCTGCAAGTGCGTGAGCATCGCGAGCGTCTCTGAGAGCAACCATGGGCCACCGTGAGTAGCCAGCTCGTCGCTGAAGATGCGCGGCACGATCTCAAAGGCCGTGAGCGGCTCGGCCACGATCGCGCCGCGTACCTTCTCCAGCCGCTCGGCGACCAGCTCGCGGTTGCCGTCGATGTGCGCGCGCACGTCGGTGAACGTGCGCCCATGGCCGGGCAAGCAAAGACGCGCCCCGAGGCGTTCGACCACACCCAGGGAGTCGACGAATTCGCCGACCGGGTCCTGTGAGTAGCCGAAGTCGAAGAACAGCGAGATGCGCCCGAGCAGGTGATCGCCGGAGATCAACAGACGCCGCTCGGGTTGGAACAGGCACACGTGCGACGGCGCGTGGCCGGGCGTCTCGTACACGCTCCAGGGGCCGAGGTCGGTGTTGACAACGACACCGGGGAGCAACTCGCGGTCGGGCGCGACCACCGCGGAGATGCCCGATTCGTGGTGCTCGCGCTCCTCGGCGAAGCGCCGCAGGGGCTCCTCGGGAACACCCGACTGGCGCGCGACTTCGATGCGCCTGGCAAGTGTCGCCTGTGGGTCCTGCTCGCCGATCGACATGTGCTCGTATTTGGGGTGCATCCACAGCTCGCAACCGGTGCGCTCCACGATCGCGCCGGCTTGGCCGTAGTGGTCTGAGTGGGCGTGCGTGCAGACGACCAGGCGAACGTCCTCGACGGCAAGCCCGCACATCGCGAGCGCTCGTTCGAGCTGCGCCATCGAGCCGGGCTCGCCCGGGCTCGGCGGCATGTAGTAGCCCGTGTCGAACAACACGACACCATCCCCCGCCTTCACCGCCCACGCGTTGCCATGAGGCACGCCCGGCCAGGGCAAGGGCAAGCGCAGGCGATAGACGCCCGGCAGGACGCGCTCACCCCTGCCAAGCTCGCGTTTACGGGCCGGCTCGCTCACCGCCGCGGAGAGTACTAGGCGTAGACTCGTAGGTCACGGCGGACAAGGAGATTACGATGGCTGACGACGGAGATGACAAGGGCACGGCGGCCGCCAAGGTGCAAGAGGCGGCGGCGAACATCCACCCCCCTGGCGGGGGGCAGGCAAGCAGCAAAGGCAAGGGCGCCGAGGCGGTGGCCCGCAGTTACTTCGACGCGATCGCTGCGCGCGATGTCGAGGCGGCAGTGGCGCTTTGGGCCGAGGGCGGGCGCGAGCACGTACGCGGCCAGGTGGACGTGCTCGCACCCGAGGGCGTGCGTGAGTTCATCGGCGGGCTGATCGAAGCGATGCCGGATATGAAGATGGAGGTCCTCGAGACCACCACCGAGGGTGAGCGCTGCGCGGTGCACTGGACGATCACCGGCACGTTCGCCGGACCGGGAGCGTTGAACGGCGTGCAGGCCACCGGTAGTCCATTGAAACTGGAAGGCGTCGATGTATTGACAGTGCGCGATGGGCTGGTGCAGGCAAACGATGCATTCTCGGACGGCATGACGGCGGCCCGCCAGATCGGGTTGATGCCGCCGCAGGACTCCAGCGCCGAGCAGCGCTTGATGGGCGCGTTCAATGTAAAGACAAGGGTGACCGGCATGGCCGCGCGCGATGCCGAGCTAGTTGCCGAGGGCGTATGGGTCGTACAGGGCCAGCCCGGGCGCTGCAACGTGTACCTGATCGAGGACGAGAGCGTCGGCGGCGTGACGATGTACGACGCGGGTGCGCGCACGATGGTCCGCGCGGTGGCCTCAGGCGGCGCCAAGCTCGGCGGGATCAAGCGGATCGTGCTCGGCCACGGCCACACCGACCACCGCGGCACCGCGCCCGCGCTTGGCGTGCCCGTACTCTGCCACCCCGACGAGGTCCAGGACGCCGAAGGCAGTGGCGGCTTTCGCTACTGGCCGGAGAACCTCGTCGGTCTGCCGACGCCACAACGCCAGATCCACAGGGTCCTGCACCGACTCGCCTGGGACGGCGGCCCGGTGAAGATCTCGGGCACCCTCCAGGAGGGCGACGAGGTTGCGGACTTCAAGGTGATCGACCTGTCCGGTCACGCGCCGGGCCAGATCGGGCTGTGGCGCGAGTCCGATCGCCTGGCGCTCGTCAGCGACACCTTTTA
The DNA here is from genome assembly GCA_963844095.1 of uncultured Solirubrobacterales bacterium. Lineage (GTDB taxonomy): Bacteria > Actinomycetota > Thermoleophilia > Solirubrobacterales > Solirubrobacteraceae > Palsa-744. The sequence goes on along the minus strand of CAWJND010000003.1, from coordinate 837,280 downwards.
CACGGTCGATATGTGGGGTCGTAGCTGCCCGCCACACGTGGCAGAACGAATGTTCAACTACGACACCGGACAGGCCAAGGCCTCGATCCGCAAGCTCGCGGAGATGGAGCCAGCGGCGGCGTGGCCGGGACACGCGAAGCCAGTGACCGGCGACGTGCGCACGCAGCTGCTGAAGGCCGCGGAGACGCTGTAGGGCATGGCCAAGCGCAGGCGTGCGCGCGAACCGAAGCCGAGTACGCCCACCAGTGACTACATAGACCCGAACGGCAACGTGCTCACGTTGCGGGGTTCCTTCACGGCGGGCGCGCGGCGCGAGTACGCCGAAACTCTGGCGGGTGCCGGCGGGCGCGCGGGTGCGACCCAGGAGGACGCGTGGCAGCGCGCGGTCGAGTTGCTGTTCGAGCGCCTTGCGGTGTCTTGGACGATCGCCGGCGCCCCGATCGAGCGCCAAAAGGAGCTGCTCGCGCGCCTGCGCGTGGCAAGTGCCGAGGAGCGCGCTTGGGTCAGGGAAGCCCTACGCGAGCACTGCGCGGAGTGGTTCCCGGACGTTCGGGCGCCTTAGGCAAGCAACTCCAGGCGCGGCCCATGGGCGTCGCCGGCCGAGACGAAGCGCGCATTGGCTGGACTCAAAACAAACTCGTAGGACTCGCCGTCCTCGCCCTCGACACTCAAGCGGCTGCCCTCGTCGTCGACCGCGACAATCACGCCTTGCTCGAAGCCACCGCCGAAGTGCTTGATGCGCACAGACGCTCCCACGCGTGGGAGCGGTCTCGTCGGGCCAAGCATCACGACTGAGGCATAACACAACGTCACACCTGAGCGCCGCGTGCGCCCGCCGCGACCGCTACCGTGGCGAGACAATGCGCCGCACAAAGATCGTTGCCACCATCGGCCCCGCCTCGCGCGAGCCCGAGACGCTGCTCGCGATGGTGCGTGCCGGGATGGACGTGGCGCGCCTGAACTACTCGCACGGCACGCTGGCCGAGCACGAGGAGACGGTGCGTCGCGTGCGCGACGCCGCCGGACGGGCGGGACGACCTGTCGCGATCCTGCAGGACCTACCCGGCCCGAAGCTGCGCATCGGGCCGCTGCGCGAGGACATCGTCGAGCTGAAGCCGGGCGACATGGTCACGTTCAGCTGCGGCGAGGAGCAGATCGGCGACGCCGCTCACATGTCGATCACCTGGCCGGGTCTTGCCGCGGCGCTGACGCCGGGGGAGATCCTCTACCTCGCCGACGGTTCGGTGCGCCTGCGCGTGCGCGCCGTGCGCGTCGAGCAGGGCGAGGTCGACGCCGAGGTCGAGGTCGGCGGCGCTGTCGCCTCGCGCCAGGGGCTGAACATCCCAGGACCCGCACACACGTTGCCATCCGTGCCCGAGGAGGACCTGGAGCTGTTGCGCCACGGCGAATCGATCGGCGTGGACATGGTGGCGCTGTCGTTCGTGCGTTTTCCCTCCGATGTGGAAACGGTGCGCGAGCACACGCGCCTGCCCTTGATCGCGAAGATGGAGAAGCCCCAGGCGGTCGAACACGCTGAGGCGATCATCCGCGCCGCCGACTGCGTGATGGTCGCGCGCGGCGACCTCGGCATCGAGATGCCGATCGAGCAGGTGCCGGCTGTGCAGAAGCAGTTGCTCAAGCAGGCCGGCTATCTGGCTCGTCCGTCGATCACCGCAACGCAGATGCTCGACTCGATGGTCACCTCCTCGCGCCCGACACGCGCCGAGGTGGCAGACGTGGCCAACGCAATCCTCGACGGTACCGACGCGGTGATGCTCTCCCAGGAGACGGCGATCGGCGCCTACCCGGTGGGGGCGGTGGAAATGATGGCCGCGGTCGCGATCCAGGCCGAGGCGATCGCGCCTTATGAGGACTGGAACACCAGCCGTGTGCGTCGCTCCGAAAGCGACCCTGCTCACACCGTCGCCCACAGCCTGTGCTTGGCCGCGCGCGAACTGCAGCTCGACGCGCTGATCGTGCCGACGCTCTCCGGCCGCTCAGCACGCTTGGTCTCGGCACACCGCCCGACGGTGCCGATCTACGCGCTCTCCCCCGGGCGCGAGACCGTACGCCGCTGCGGCTTGATGTGGGGAGTGCAGGCGAGCTCGATCCGCCGCCACGAGACGACCGAGGAGCTGATCGCCGATTCGGCCAGGCGCGTGGTCGAGCTGGGCTGGTGTGAGAAGGGCCAGCGGGTCGGCATCACCGCCGGCTTGCCGAGCGGGCGACCGGGAACCACAAGCTTGATGCAGATACAGGTGCTTTAGGGCAATACCGCCGGATTACGGGACCCACCGTTGCAACCGGCCTCGATGGACCTGTTCGAACGTACCGGCGAATCTTGTTTCCCAAAAAAATCACCTTACGCAGCACCAACACCCGTGCGTTCGTAGAACTCGGCCTCCTCGCGCCCCAACTCGGTCACGGGCGTGTCGCCGTACATCCACTCGCGCGCGATCCGGTGCCAGTTGTTGCGTGCGCGCAGCTGTGAGAGCACCGCAAGCGTCAGCATCTCCATGCGCCGGCCGAACAGGTGCTCGGGCTGGATCGTCTGGTGGCGCATTTCGCGGAAGTGGGAGGAGCGCGGGTCGGAACTTTCGATCATCACCTCTGTCGCAATCTCAGGTGAGAGCTGAACCGCTTCGTCTGCGGTCGTGTACCACCAGATCGCGCCCTCTACGAAGGCGAGCAGGTGCTCGGGGTCCACACGCTCTGGTTCGGGCAGGAAGCGCGACTCGGCCAGCAGCTTGTGCAGCGTCTGCGCATCGCCCTCCACCACTGCCCGTTGGCAGGCCAGCTCCAGCTCCAGCGGCTCTCGATCGAGGCGCTTGAACAGGCCGAAGTCGAGAAACGCGACGCGCCCGTCCTCCAGCAGCATGAAATTGCCTGGGTGCGGGTCGCCCGAGAACTGCCTGTGCCTGTACATGCAGCCGAGAAAGAAGCGGAACACGATCTCCCCAATCCGATCGCGCTCGGCCTGCGGATACTCCTTGAGCTCCTCAAAACCGACCCCTCGAACGAACTCGCTCACGAGCACCCGCTCATGCGAGAGATCGCTCACTACCTCGGGGATCACGATAAACGGGTGGCCTCTGTATATGCGCGCCAGCGAGCGCTGGTTCTGGGCCTCCAGCTCGTAGTCGAGCTCCTCGGCGATGCGCTCCCTGATCTCGTTCGCCAAGCCCTTCACGTCGAGCGCCGGCGTCATGCGCTTGAGCAGACGCATGATCATGTCGAGGTTCTGCATATCGGACCTGACCGCGCCTGCCACGCCGGGATACTGCACCTTGACCGCCACCTCACCGCCGCCAACATGCCCGGCGCGAGAGGCATCCTCGAGCACATCCTCGCGAAGCCTCGCCCGGTACACCTGGCCGATCGAAGCCGCCGCGATCGGCTGCTCGTCGAACTCGACGAACACGTCTGAGATCTCCGCTTCGAGATCCTCCTCGATCACGCGCCTCATCTGCTTAAACGACACGGTCGGCGCCGCGTCGCGCAACTTCGCGAGCTCGCGCTGGAACTCCTCGCGGTGCTCCTCGGGAACGAGCCCCACATCCAAGAACGACATCACCTGCCCGAGCTTCATCGCCGCGCCCTTCATCGTGCCCAGCGCCGCGACAATCTGCTTGGCGGTCTCCAGCTGGCGGCGCGCACTTGCTTCCTGCGCACCCTGCTCGCTGCGACCTACGTTCGCCGCCTTGGTCCCGAACTGCTTAACCGCCTCGCTGGCCGCAAGCCGCCCGACCGTCGCCGTGCGGCGCACCCTCGATGTTGGGATTTTCTCCTGCGCCACTCCTAGAGTTTAGGGTCGCCGCCACGGGTGCACCGCATGGGGTCGATACGCGAGCCCGGTACCAGACAAGCGACCGCGCGGCGCGGTATGCCGGTTAGAGAGATATCTCGACGCGCGAGCCCGGCACGATGTCGTCCTTGCCGTCCGGCCAGCGCACCCACGCCTTCTTGCCACCGTCGTAGTCGTCGCCGAGCAGGATCAGTGTCGCCGGCTCGCCGAGCGCCCGGCACGACTCGGAGCCCTCCGGGTCGAGCCCGCGCCACACGCGGATGAATGCGTTCTGCTCCCACTCCCGAGCGACGCTCGTGGCTTCGGTATGCCCCGGATAGATGATCGTCTCCCCCGGTAGCTCCATCAGCGTGCCCATGATCGAATCGCGTAGATCTGTATAGGTCGTATGGCCCGGCGCTCTCACGCCTCCGACCGAGCCTCTGAAGAGCGTGTCGCCTGTGAAGACGACCGCTTCGCCGCCCTGAAAGCCGCCGGGCCCGGCGCCCGCACCTGGCCGCGTGCTTCCGCTCGGGCGCGCGACGAGAAACGAGAGCATCCCTGCCGTATGACCCGGCGTCCGCAGCGGCCTCACCTCGAGCTGTCCGAACTGCAGCGTCTCCCCCGCCTCAATCGTCCCGAGATCCATTCCCTTGCCCAGCACGTCGTCCATCTCGACCAGCGCCTCACGCTCCAGCGGATGGATCATCACCTTCAGCTTCGGCCAGCGCTCGCGCAGCGCACCCACCTCGCTCACGTGATCGAAGTGATGGTGAGTCAGCAGCACATGCGTAGGCTGGATTTGCAGGCGCTCGGCCGCGTCGATCAGCGGCGCGACGGGACCACCGGCGTCGACGAAGAAACCCGGACCGCCTTCGCCGTCGGCGAGGAGATACGTGTTCGACAGAAACTGCTCGTTAAGCGCTCGCTCGACGATCATCGGCAGATCCTCCCATGTTGCGAGCTACGGCGCCGCCCGCAAGCGCCTCGTGACGCCGCCTGCAAGCGCCTCGTCCGGTCGCAGCTGCCCGCCGACGCGCCGTAAAACCGGCGTCAAGGCGCCGCTCGTCCAAGCCAAGTCCAACAGGACGAACGATCTCCTCAAATACACACGGGCGTATCGCCTTCGTTGAAGCATCTTTTCGTCCAGCGGAGCCACAATCGGCTCGTTCGAGCCTTGACATACACACCGGCGTATGGTTTTGTGGCGGGGCAGTCCTATCAAGACTTGACTATTACAACGGGGGAGGGTGGTAAGGATCATGGTCCACGACTCGACGTGGCTTGCGAGAACATGCGCCGGGCGCCGGGCGCGCCTGACGGCACTGATCGGGTTTCTGCTCGCGTGCGTGCTGCTCGCCGGGCTGCCGGCGATAGCCTCGGCGAGCACACCGGAAATGCGAGGCGAATGGGAACTGGTCATAGAAGCCCCTGGGCTGGCGCCCGGGAGAGGGATTGCCCTGATCAGCGTGGAAGCCAACGGCAACGGTGAATTCTCCACCAACAATCTTGTCATCGGGAACGTGATCCATGGCACCTTCTCGGGCACACTCGAAGGCGCCAAAGCCACCGTGGAAGTGACAAGCGAAGCCTACGGCCCACTGGCGGCCGGCAAGTTCACAAGCAAAACGATGACGGTTGAACCAAACGGCAGCTCGCCGACGATCTCCGGATCCGGAGAATTCACGTCCGGCACGACTCCCGTCCCCGGCGCAAGGCTCACCGCGACCAGGATCAAAACCTACAAGGAAGTGGAAGAACGGGAAGCGCAGGAAGCGAAGGAAAAGCGCGAACACGAAGAACAGGAAGCCAGGGAAAACTTTCGCGGAGAATGGTCGCTGGTCGTCAAAGTCGGCTCGCAGAGCTCTCAGGGAACGGCGATCATCAAGACCGTGCCCAGCTCAGATAACAAGTTCGCCAGCAGCAGTGCACTGTTCGAAGGTCTCGTGCCGGGGAGCTTCTCGGGAACCCTCGAAGGCAGCACAGCCACCGTGACGGTGACATCAGAAGCGTACGGACCTGTCCCGGCGAACGAATTCACGGGCGAAAAAATAGCCTTCAACTCGACGGGAAGCTCACCGTCGATCTCCGGCACCGGAAAGTTCTACTCCGATAAAGCGCTCATCACAGAAAGCGCGACACTGGTAGCAACGCGAATCAAAACCTACGCGGAAGTAGCGGCGCGCGAAGCCAAAGAAAAGGCCGAACAAGAAGCAAAGGCGAAAGCCGAACAAGAAGCAAAGACAAAGGCTGAACAAGAAGCGAAGGCGAAAGCCGAACAAGAAGCCAAAGCCAAGGCCGAACAAGAAGCAAAGACAAAGGCTGAACAAGAAGCGAAGGCGAAAGCCGAACAAGAAGCCAAAGCCAAGGCCGAACAAGAAGCAAAGACAAAGGCCGAACAAGAAGCGCAGAAAAAAGCGGCCCTCGACAAATCCGCGTTGGCATCGGTTCAGCTGGTTGGCAAAAACTTCACCCTCAGCTCCGCGGGAATGCTGTCGCTACCGGTGAGCAATCCGAACCTATATGCGGTCTCAGCGCGCATCACGCTGGTCGTCGCTCAATCCGCGAAGACCGGCAGGGTCTCTGGCGCTCGTGGCCGCGCCAGCAAGCGGCCGCTGTCGCTTGGATCGGTGTCCTTCGGGATCTCGCCCGATGACAAGCAGGTCGCAAAGCTCAAGCTAACCCAGGCAGGACGAGCCGAACTGGCCCGTCACAAGACCCTCAAGGCACTCGTCACGATTCTGACGAAGGCCAGCGGCCAGGCCTCGACGACCAAGACGCTCAGCGTCGTTCTGAGCACAGGGAAAACCGCGCGGAGCAAGCACTAAAGACACAACACAAGCACTCACGTCGCATGCGTTGAAGATGGGTTACGGGTCCGCACCGCGCGGGCCCGTAACCCCCTTTACTCATATCGTCCGTCCACAACCGAGCCGAACACGAACACCGGGTCCGTACACTCCAAACCATGCCCCTGATCCATACCTGCTATCGCATCACTGACATCGACCGCTCAATCGCTTTTTACAACGCGCTCGGCTTCGAGGAGGTGGGGCGCATTCCGATCGGCGAGGAGGCCGTCAACGTCTTCATGAACCAGCCCGGCGACGGCGACATGCCGCGTCTGGAGCTCACCTACAACTTCGGCGTCAACTCGTATGAGATCGGCAACGGCTACGGCCACATCGCGATCACTGCGTCCGACCTCGACGGGATGCTCGCGCGCCTGGCCGAGCTTGACATCCAACCCGAGAAGCCGCCTTATTCAGTACGCGAGGGCGGCTCACGGTTGTGCTTCGTCAAAGACCCCGACGGGTACAGGGTCGAGATCATCGAGCAGGGCTGAGCCAACTTTAGAAGCATCGGGGCCTGGTGAGGTCGATGGCGGATTCGGATTGCGCGCGACCATATAGTGCGTGACTTCATGGAACTAGGTCTCGCCACATTTGCCGACGTAGCCCCCGGTGCCTCGCCGGCGCGTGTAGCCCAGCGCCTGCAAGAGCTGCTCGAGGAGATCGAGCTCGCCGACCGCCTTGGCCTCGACGTGTTCGGTCTCGGCGAGCACCACCGGCGCGACTATGCGGTGTCGGCCCCAACAGTGGCGCTTGCCGCGGCGGCCGCGCGCACCGAGAAGATCCGCTTGTCGAGCGCCGTCACCGTGCTCAGCTCGGCCGACCCCGTCACCGTCTTCGAGGAGTTCTCGACGCTCGACCTGCTCTCCGGCGGACGCGCGGAGATCATGGCCGGCCGTGGCTCGTTCACCGAGTCCTTCCCGCTCTACGGCTACGAGCTTGACGACTACGACGAGTTGTTCGCCGAGAAATTGGAGCTGCTGTTGGCGCTGCGCGAGTCCGAGAGCGTCAGCTGGTCGGGGCGACACCGCGCGGCCCTGCACGAGGCCGCTGTGTATCCCCGTCCGCTGCAGCAGCCGCTGCCCGTTTGGATCGCTGTCGGTGGCACCCCGGCATCGGTGGCACGCGCTGGGATGCTTGGGCTACCGCTGATGATCGCCATTATCGGCGGCGCGCCTGCCCGCTTTGCGCCGCTGGTCGACTTGTACCGTGAGGCGCTGCGCCGCGGCGAGCAAGAGCGAGCGCGAGAGGAGAGTCCCGACACGCGTTCGCACGAGGAGGCGTACCAAGTCCCACCGCCGGCCGGCCAAGGCGCCCCGGCGGTCGGCATCAACTCGCACATGTACATCGCCGACAGCGCCAAGCGCGCGGCCGACGAGTTCTTCGGCCCCTACTCGCAGATGATGAATCGCATCGGTCGCGAGCGCGGCTGGCCGCCGATGAGCCGTGCCCAGTTCGACGCAGGCTGCGCGCCAGAGGGCCACCTGCTCGTCGGCACGCCCGAGGACGTGGCAAAGAAGATCCTCGCCCACCACCAGCTGTTCGACCACGATCGCTTCCTCGGCCACATCAGTGTTGGCGTGCTGCCACACGAGAAGGCGCTGCGTGCGACCGAACTGTTTGCGACCGAGGTGGCCCCACGCGTGCGCGCTACCCTTTCCGCCAGCGATGGCTGACACCGGCAAGATCGCCAAGAACCTGGAGCGCTTCGCGCAGGCCGTGGCCGCCCACGACCGCGAGAACCCGACGCACACCGCCTACGGGATCGGCTTGGCGCACTTCGATATGGAGCGCCTTGGCCTCGAGGAGGGCGAGGAGATCCTCCCGGGGATCACGATTCACGCCGACAGCGGCCAGAGCGCCAACTTCCGTGTGCTGTGCGACGGAGAGCATGACGAGAGCGCTGTCGAGTCCGAGGAAGAGGTCGTCGAGGCGGTCTCCACTCAGGCGCTGCCGATGATCTCACCCGGTCCTGCTCCACGCGAGCTCTGAGCCACCACCAAAAAGGGCCGCAAAGCATTGTCAAAGAGGATGCCCCGCGCGCGGCATGGCGATTTCCTAAGACTCCTCAGTCGCCAACCGACGACCCAACCGCCGGGCTGGGCACGCCAGCCCGCGTCGCGATCATTCCAACGAGCCGCTCGATCGTCGGGCATTGAATGCCGTGGCGTCCGGCGGCTCGCAACACGGAGCCGGCGATCGCGTCCAGCTCCGGCAGGCGCCCCGCAGCGATGTCGCGTTGCATCGAGCTGCCGAGCGTGTCGTGCGCGGCGGTCAGCTCGCCTAGCGGGTCCTCACTTGAGATCGCGGCACCCTCAGCCTGAGCCACTGCGCAGCCCTCCTCGATCGCTCCGAGCAAATCGGCACGTAGCTTCGGTGTAGAGCGAATCTCTCCGAGCAGCTTGTCGTATGCGCTGGTGGTACATGCCAGAGCATTGAGCCGTACAAGCTTGGACCACAGTACTTGTGGCTCGGAGCCGCCCACACGCGCCGGGATGCCAGCCGCCGAGAGCGTCTCCGCAAGCGCCGCCATCGCCTCGCCTGCGCTGGGGTAGCGCGAGGCGATGTCCACGCGTAGGAACCTGCTCGTGTGGACGACAACACCCGGTTCGGGACGATCGGCCTCGACGCGGATCGTGCCCGCCACGACCGTCTCCGGGGCAAAGCGCTCGCGCAACACGGCTACGTGGTCGAGCCCGTTCAGCAGCGGCAGCACAAGCTTTGGCGCTGCGTCGATCCGCTCGAGCGCCTCCCGCAAGCCGGCAGCCTTTGTGGCCACGATCAAGACATCTGTCGGCTGTTCCAGCCGTGCCGTAGCCGGCGGGTGGACGAGAAAATTCCCGAGCAGCACGCTGCTGACGCTGAGACCCCGCTCAGCGATCGCCTCGACCGTTGCGGTTCGCGCCACGACGATCACAGAGCAGCTGCCCGTGCGGTCGAGCGCGCCGGCGACCAAGCCGCCAACGCCGCCCGGGCCAAGTACGGCGACGTTCACAACGAGCGTCCTGCCACTTGCGCAAAAGCGCGACTTACGCTCCCCCTGCGACTTACGCTCACCGTCGCACGGACGTCGTTCAGCGCGATCCTCACGGCGGTGGGTCCACGAGCACGCCAGGGTTCATGACTCCCTGGGGATCGACGGCCGCCTTGGCGCCACGCAAGGCTGCGGCGAACGGGTCGGGGCGCTGGCGGTCATACCAAGGCCGATGGTCGCGCCCGACGGCGTGGTGATGGGTGATAGTGGCGCCCTCGGCGACGATCACCTCGGAGACTGCCGCCTTGATCGCCGCCCACTGCTCGACCTCTGCGCCGCGCTGGGCGGGGGCAAGCACCGTGTAATAAGGAGCGGGACCGTCCGGGTAGACATGGGTGAAACGGCAGGAGACGTGCGCCACGCCGCTCACGTCCTCGGCCGCGGCGCGCGCTGCCGCCATCACGCGCTCGTGAAAGCGCGGGAAGCGATCCCAGGTGACGGCCGTCTCGAACGTCTCGGAGAGGACACCCATGGCGACGAAGACGTCACGCACATACGGGGCCCTCAGGAATGCTTCGCGCCATGCCCCTACGCCGCCACCGACATTGCCTGTTGCGGCATGCCCCCCGCGCGCGCGGGGGGCATCGCCCTTTTTTGTACTACCAATCCCCGCAGCACCGGCCCCCGCACCGACATCGCCGCGCGACCCATCTCTGCCTTCGGGGGATTCACGCCTTTCGCCGGCTAGGCCGCCGTGCTCGGCGCAGATGGCAAGCGCCCGGTCCATCGACAGCCCAACCGGGTGATCGCAGGACTCGAAGCCGAGCACGAGCAGCGCGAAGCTGCCGTCGCCCGACATCGTGAAGCGCGCCTCCGCCGGATCGATCAGGCGGCAGTTGCTCGGGTGAAGGCCCGACTGGGAAAGCGCCCGCACACACTCGGCGCCGATCGCGAATGCCGGAAAGCGCACTCCTACGGAGGCACGATAGGTGGGCCGCGGCTGGACTCGCACCCATGCCTCTGTGATGACCCCTAGCGTGCCCTCCGAGCCGACGAGCAGTCGATCGGGACTCGGGCCGGCGCCGGAGCCTGGCAGCCGTCGCGACTCCCAGGTTCCCGTCGGCGTGATCGCGCGGACGGACTCGACGAAGTCCTCTATGTGCGTCCATACGGTGGCGAAGTGCCCCGCGGCGCGCGTGGCAATCCAGCCGCCGAGCGTGGAGAGCTCGAACGATTGGGGGAAATGACGCAGCGTGAGGCCGTGCTCGGCAAGCTGAGCCTCCAAGTCCGGCCCGGTGGCACCGCCCTGGATGCGTGCGGCACGCGAGACCTCGTCCACCTCGACCACCTGGCGCAGTGCCGCGAGATCGATCGAGATCACTCCGTTGTAGCTGGAATCCACATCGGGCCGTACTCCGCCGACCACGCTCGTGCCGCCCCCGTAAGGGATCGCGGCGACACGCTCGGCTGTGCACCATTCCAGTAGCCGCTCGACGTCGCGCTCGTCGCGCGGAGAAGCGACGAAGTCCGGGGGATGCTTGAAGTGGCCGCGGAAGCCGAGCACGACGTCCGAATAGGACTTACCGAGTGCGTGGGAAGCGCGAGCGTATGCGTCGGCTGCACAGATCTCGGCAAGCGCCGGCGGAGGCACGATCCGCGGGTCTGGCAGCGCGAGAGCATCTAGACCCACTGGGTCCTCGACCTCGACGGGCGGGAAGCCGAGGTGCGTCGCAAGACCGCCGGCGGCGGCACGAACCTCCTCGGGGGAAGGCTGCTCGTCCTCAAAGCCCCAACCCCAGTGCTTGCGTCTGCGAGTGCTCACCGCCGAGAGCTTAGGGGGAGAGGTCCTCCAAAACCGGCATGCCCCCCGCGCGCGCGGGGGGCATCGGCGATTTAGAGCAACTATCCACCCCAGCCTTCTCGCCTATCCACTCCCACCTTTCTCAACTATCCACCCTCGCCCTCCCGCCCATCCAGCTCACCTTCCCGTCCCGCATGAGCGGATCTTTACTCGCCGTGGCTTCCGGATAGCTAGCCTTCTACGCATGGCCACAAGAGCACAACCGACGACGAACGAGCTGCCGCAGCTGCTGGCGCGCGGACCCTGGGAGCTGAGCCAGGTCAAGACGCGCTGGCGCAGCGAGCACTTCGAGCCTGCCACCGCGCTTACCAAGGCCGCGGACGCTGAAATCGCAAGCCTGCAACAGCGCGGCTCGCCGAGCCACGATGGCCTTGCCGGACGACTTGTGGACTTCAAACAGGGGCCGCAGGGCATCGAGCTCGAGATGCAGCCGCTGCGCTGGGCGCTGCGACTGGTGGATGACGACGCTTCGGATAGCGTGGCTGGGCTGTGCGTGACGCGCGCCGCGGATGGCCGCTGGCTGGCCGGCCGGCGGGCCGCCTGGCTGTCTTCGTGGGCTGGGCGCTGGGCGCTTGGGGCCGGCGGTGCGGTCGATCTCGGCGAGAGCCCGGCCGAGACTCTCGTCAGGGAGCTGAACGAGGAGTGGGCGGTATCGCCGGCGCGCGTGCGGGGGGAGGCACTGATCCGCTTGCCCCACCAACTTGTGATGTTCGTCGGACAAGCCTGGCTCCACGAGGGCGCCGAGGTGACACCCGACCACGAGCACGACGAGTACGCGTGGTGGCCGAGCAACGTCGACGAATGGCCCGCCGAGGCCGAGGAGAGCCTGCGCAGGATGGCGCGTTGGCTGTCGGAGTGAGCCGCGAACACTCTATGGCGTTCACACGCCTGAAGTGGACGTCCTTCCTTCACTCGTGCGTGTACACCTCGCTGTTGATCTGCGCGTTCGCGCTCGGCAAACCGCAGCCGGAGACGCTTTTGCTTGGCTGGACACACGGACTGCTGTGGATCGGCATGTCGCTTGCCTGCATCACAGCCGCGCGCATGAGAATCGTCTCACTGCGCCTCGCCGTGGCGGTAGCGGTTCTGGGCGGGATCGGGCCCTTCTTTGGCAGCGCCGAGTTCGTACGTGAACAACGTCGTCGAGCAACTGTTAGGCAAAGTAAAGAGACGCGCGCTTCGATCGCCCTGGATCAATTCCGCCGGCCTGGCACGCTAGAGTGACAGCAGATGGCGTCCGGCACTACGATCAATCAAATGATCGACGTCGTGACCCCTGCCGCCGGCGAGTCGGTCACCGAGGGAACAATCCTCGAATGGCATGTCAAGGTCGGCGACTTCATCAAGGTCGACGACACGATAGTTGAGATCTCCACCGACAAGGTGGATGTCGAGCTGCCCTCGCCCGCTAGCGGGACCGTCGTCGAAATCCTTGCCGAGGAGGGCGATACGGTCGGCGTGGGACAGGTGATCGCGCGGCTCGCCGAGGGCGACGGTAGGTCGGGCCAAGCGCCGGGAGACGGGGCGTCCTCCGCGGATGGTGGCAACGGCGCAACCGAACCGCGCGCGGCAAGCTCGACGCAAGCGACGACCGCCACCGCCCAAACCGGCATCAGCGCCTCGCAGGGTACAGGCGCCACGCAAGCGACCGGCGACGGGGCGAGCACCCTGTCCGACGGCAAGCGTGTGTCGCCCGTGGCGGCGCGCGTGGCGGCCACCGAAGGCGTCGACCTCACCGGCGTGCCCGGGAGCGGGCCCGGCGGGCGGATCGTCAAGGCCGACGTGCTCGGCGTCGTCGCGAATGGCGGGGCGGCAACCACCAACGGCAAGTCGACTACCACCACTGAGCCAGCAGGCGAGCGTCAGTTGCTTAAGGGTGGCGCGGCAATGCTTGCGCGCTACATGGATGAGTCGCGCTCGATTCCGACCGCCACCAGCTTCAGGACACTGACCGTGACAGCTCTCGACGGGCGCCGCCGCGAGCTGAAGGCAGCTGGGCGCAAGGTGTCCTTCACGCATCTGATCGCCTACGCAATCGTGCAGGCCGCCGTCGAGATGCCGAGCATGGTCCATCACTTCGCCGAGATCGAGGGCAAGCCATATCGCATCGAGGACGGTGCGGTCAACCTCGGCTTGGCCGTCGACGTCGAGAAGAAGGACGGCTCGCGCACGCTGATGGTTCCGGTCATTCGCGGCGCGGATCGGCTGAGCTTCGAGGAGTTTCTGGCCTCCTACGACGCGCTCGTCGAGAAGGCTCGTACCAACACGCTCACGGCCGACGACCTGACCGGGGGCAACATCACGTTGACGAATCCCGGCGGACTCGGCACGATCGCCTCGGTCCCGCGGCTGATGAACGGAGGAGGGACGATCGTCGCCACCGGCTCGATCGCCTATCCGGTCGGACTCGGTGCCGTCGGCGAGCAAATCGGCGCCGAGAAGGTCATGACGATGACCTCGACCTACGACCACCGTGTGATCCAAGGGGCCGAGTCTGGGCGCTTCCTTGGGCTGATCGAGCAACGCCTGCACGGGGAGCAACACTTCTACGAGAGCGTGTTCGCCGCGCTTGGCGTCGCGCTCGGGCCCGCGCCCCCGGCGCCTACACCGACCGGGCTCACAGCGGCCTCGCCGTCTTCGGCGTCATTGCAGGCAAGCGCACCCGACGAGCAGATGCTGCAGGCCGTGCAGGCCGCCAGCACGCTTCTGCACCGCTTCCGCAGCCACGGGCACCTCGCGGCGCGTCTCGATCCGCTTGGCTCGGAGCCCGAGGGCGAGCCGCAGCTCGATCCGGAAACCGCCGGCCTGACTCCGCAGGTGATGGCACAGATCCCGGCTCGCATCCTGCGCATGTACGTGCCTGGCGAGACGCTTGCCGAGGCGCTGCCGAATCTGCGTCAAACCTATTGCGGCACGATCGCCTATGAGATCGAGCACATCTCCTCGCACCGCCAACGCGTGTGGCTGCGCGAGCAGATCGAGTCCGGCACATTCCGGCAGCCACTTGGGATCGAGCCGCGCAAGGCGCTGCTCAAGCGGCTGATCGAGGTCGATGCGCTCGAGCGCTTCATGCACAAGGCCTATCTCGGCCAGCACCAGTTCTCGATCGAGGGGCTGGATATGACCGTGCCGATGCTCGACGAGCTGATCCAGCTGGCCGCCGGCATCGGCGGGCAGGAGGTCGTGGTGGGGATGGCACACCGCGGCCGGCTGAACGTGCTTGCGCACAACCTCGGGCGTCCCTACGACACGATCTTCGCCGAGTTCGAGGGGGCCTCGACGCTTGAGGCCGTCACCACTATTCCCCAAGGCGGGACCGGCGATGTCAAGTACCACCACGGCTCGCAAGGCTCCTACAAGCTGCCTGACGGCGGTACGATCCGCGTCAACCTGGAGTCCAACCCCAGTCACCTCGAGTATGTATCGCCTGTCGTCGAGGGGGCTACACGCGCCGCTCAGACCACCCGTACCGGACCGCGCGCCCATCAGGACACCAACGCCGCCGTGCCGATCGTGATCCATGGCGATGCCGCCTTCCCCGCCCAAGGGGTCGTGGCCGAGACGCTGAACCTGCAGGCGCTCGACGGCTATCAGGTCGGCGGCAGCCTGCACCTGATCATGAACAACCAGGTCGGCTTCACGACCGATCCCGACGACGCGCGCTCGACCCGTTGGGCCTCAGATCTGGCCAAGGGGTTCGACGTGCCGATCATCCATGTCAACGCTGACGACGTGCCCGCCTGCATGAGCGCCGTGAGGCTCGCCTTTGCCTTCCGCCAGGAGTTCGGGCACGACGTGTTGATCGACCTGATCGGCTACCGACGCTTTGGTCACAACGAGTCCGACGAGCCGGCCTATACCCAGCCGGAGATGTACGCGAAGATCAAGACGAAGAAGCGTGTGTACGAACTTTGGGCCGAGCAGCTGATCGAGGACGGGGTTGTCAGCCGCGAGGACGTCGAGCGCACCGGACAGGAGGTTTGGGACAACTTGACGATCCTGCACCAGCGGCTGAAGGCCAAGATCGCGGCCGCGGCCGAGCACGGGAACGTGAATCAGAGCACCGGCGAGTACCAGCTCGACCGCTCGCCCAGCCCCGAGGTCGATACCGCCGTGCCGGCAGCGCGCGTGCGCGAACTTGGGCTCGAGCTGCTGCATACGCCCGAGGACTTCACCGTGCACCCGAAGCTTGTCAAGCAGCTGGAGCGCCGCCGCGCCGCGCTCGTGCAGGATGACGCCTCCAGCGATGGCACTGGCGACACGAGCACGGAGAAGGCGCCAGCGCGTCTCGACTGGGCCCACGCCGAGGCGCTTGCGTTCGCGTCGCTTTTGACCGAAGGTACACCCGTGCGGCTGACTGGGCAGGACACCGAGCGCGGCACGTTCAGCCAGCGCCATCTGGTGCTCCACGACGCGAAGACCGGGCGAGCCTTCTGCCCGATCCAATCGCTGCCCGATGCACTAGCTCCGATGGAGCTGCACAACAGTCCGCTCTCCGAGCTTGCCTGCATGGGCTTCGAGTATGGCTACAGTCAGGAGGCGCCCGAGACGCTTGTGCTGTGGGAGGCGCAGTTCGGCGACTTCGTCAACTCGGCCCAGGTGATCGTCGACCAGTTCATCGCCTCGGGGCTTGCCAAGTGGGGGCAGACCTCACGCCTGACGCTGCTATTGCCGCACGGCTATGAGGGGTCAGGGCCAGAGCACTCCTCGGCTCGCTTGGAGCGCTTCCTGGCGCTTGCCGCGGAGGGGAACATGCGCGTGGCCAACCTGACCACGCCCGCCCAGTACTTCCACCTGCTGCGCCGTCAAGCTCTGATCGCCAAGCAAAGGCCGCTTGTGATCATGACGCCCAAGTCCCTGCTGCGTCTGCCGCAGGCCACCAACACCGTCGAGGATCTGGCGGAGGGGTCGCGCTTCGAGCCCGTGCTTGCCGAGCCCGGCATCGCCGACGATCGAGCCGTGACGCGGCTCGTGCTTTGCACCGGCAAGATCTACTACGACCTCGCCGGGCATCCCGACCACCAGGGCAATGACGGCGTCGCGATCGGTCGCGTCGAGCTGCTCTACCCGTTCCCCGAGCGCAACATCAGAGAACTGATGGGACGCTACTCCAATCTCACGGAGATTCTGTGGGTGCAAGAGGAGCCGCGCAACGTCGGGGCGCGTGCGCACATGTTCCCGCGCCTGATGCAGATCATGCCCGAGGACATCCACTTCGGCTTCGTCGGACGGCCCGAGCGAGCCAGTCCCGGCGAGGGCTATCCGGCCGCGCACATCGCCGAGCAGAGCCGCATCGTCAGGACGGCGCTTGACCTCGGCATTCCCGTCTCGCAGTATCCGAAAAAGGCACCGGGCGAGCGCTGATGGGAGCCCTCTGGCGCCGCTTCATGATGGTCATGCGCCAGCGCAAACGCAGGCGTCGCATGCGCGGCTGACGCGCCGGCAACATTAGGCCATCCGCGAGTCTGTCAAGCCAAATTCGCCATGCCCCCCGCGCGCGCGGGGGGCATCCCCCCTCTAGCGACCCCTCCATACAGGCTGGCGCTTCTCCGCAAACGCCTTTGCTCCCTCTTGGGCGTCCTCCGAGCCGAACACCGGGTCGGAGATTGCGCTCTGCGCTTCCCACATCTGCTCAGATGACCAGTCCCACTGTTCCTGCAAGATTCGCTTGGACGCGGCCAGCGCCAACGGGGCGTTGGCGGCTATCTCTCTCGCCAGCCCAAGCGCTACCTCTACCGCGGCGCCAGGCTCGGCCAGGCGGTTAACCAGGCCCAGCTCTGCTGCCCGCTCGGCGAGCATCGGCTCGCCCGTCAGCGCCAATTCCATTGCGACGTTGTAAGGGAGGGAGCGCGGCAGGCGCAACAAAGCGCCGCCCGCGGCCACCAAGGAGCGCTTGACCTCTGGTATGCCCAACCTTGCTCCCCGGGCGGCCACGATCAAATCGCACGCTAGCGCTACCTCCAAGCCACCCGCCACGGCGAAGCCCTCAACGGCGGCGATCAGCGGCTTTGCCGACGCTCCCCGCACGATCCCGGCAAAGCCTCGATCGCCCACCCACGGGCGCTCTCCCGTGACGAACGCCTTCAGGTCCATGCCGGCACAGAAACCCTTGCCGGTGCCCGTCAGGACGCCGACACTGAGCCCATCCTCGCTGTCGAGCTCGTCTAGCGCGGCCGCGATGCCTTCCGCCAGCGGCAGATTCACCGCGTTGCGGGCCTCAGGGCGGTTGAGCGTGATCAGTAGCACGCCTTCGCGCCGCTCGGTGAGCACCACCTCAGAATCGCCACTCATGGGCAGGACTATGCCGCAAACAGGCGCAGGTCGGGCTCGCGGTTGCCGCGCAACACTTCTAGGTTGACCTCCACACACGCGAGACCACGCGATTCGGCCAGCACCCTTGCCTGCGGCTTGATGTGCTTGGCGACAAGCACTCCGCGGCAACTCGCCATCGCCGGGTCGATACGAATCCGCTCCAGATAGCGGGTTAGCTGCTCGACAGAGTCGAGTGTGGCGATGCGCTTGATCTCGACGGCGACCCATTCGTCCTTGAGATCTCGGCACATCAGGTCGACTGGGCCGATGTCGGTCGGCCACTCGCGCCGCACCAAGCGGAAACCCTCGCCGCACCACGTGGGGGCGTCGGCCAAGAGCTCTTGCAGTTCGCGCTCGACGCCCTCCTTCTCCAAGGTGGCACTCACGTCCAGCTCGTGCTCGACGTCGGTCAGGACCTCGGCGATGGTGATCTCCAGGCGCTCATCGTCGCGTTGCTTGCGCACGACCAGGGCCGTCAACGCCCCGCTTGCGTCGCGCTCCTCGCTGAGCACCGTCGGTGGGGTCATCCAGTTGAGCGGCTTGACGTTTGGGCCCCCACCGTCGGCCCACACCATGAACGTGCCGTCGCCCTTGCACATCAGCAGCAGGATGGCCTCTGGCAAAGCCGTCGTGGTACGGCCGATGTAGGTGACCTCACAGCGAGCGACGATCAAACGCACCGGCGCACGGTATCCGCTTCGGCGGACCTACTTGTCCTCGTCGTGCGCGTCCAGGTTGATCGACTCACGGAACTCGCGCATGCCCTTGCCAAGTGCACGCGCGACTTCTGGCAGGCGCTTAGGGCCGAGCACGATCAACGCTATGGCTCCCAGGAACAGCAGGTGGACTGGACTGTCGATTCCCATGTACATAAGGCTAGCGCGTTGCCGAAACGCATTTACAACCTGAAGGTTATTTAACGGGCTGAGCTGAGCAGAACGCTCGACGCTGGCCCGTAGGAGCTGAATATCGGCCGCAACCCCGAAGCGCGCCCAGCGGAGGCTCTGCCGCACAATCGTTCCGCTCGGAACTCATGCGCACCCTGAGGTATCTTCGCCGCCGATCCGGCTTCTACTCTCTGCCCGTGGCAGCAGAAACATCGCGCCAGCCCGGGCGTACCTATCCGCCGCCCGCCGAGAGCGAGCCGTTTTGGCCGGCGCAGCTGACTATTCTCGCCGCGATCGGTCTACAGGTCGCGTTGCCGGCGCGGCTGGTGGCGGGACCTGCCTGGTTGGTTCCTGCGTTCGAGGGGGTGCTGTTCATCGGCATGTTCCTTGCCACTCCACGCCAGCTCGAGCACGAGCACAAGCGTCGGCGCCGCGCCGCACTCGGCTTGACGGCGTTCGTGGGCGCCGCCAACATCTATTCGCTTGCTGCGCTGACGCACTTCCTGCTGCACAGCAAAGTTTCCAGTGGCCGCGAGCTGATCGTCTCGGGCGTGCTGATCTGGATGACGAACTTTTTGATCTTTGCGCTCTGGTATTGGGAGATGGACCGCGGCGGCGCCGGCAAGCGGGCAGCCGGCCACGATGGGCCGCCGGACCTCTTGTTTCCCCAGATGTCGGATGACCACATCGAGCCTAGGGATTGGCGGCCGAAGTTCGTCGACTACCTGTACGTGTCCCTGACGAATGCCACAGCGTTCTCACCGACCGACACGATGCCGCTGACGCCGATCGCGAAGATGACGATGGGGGTGCAGTCGCTCGTCTCGCTGGTCACCATCGGCTTGATTGTCTCGCGCGCCGTGAACATCCTCGCCTAGCCACTCACCCGGACACCCACGAACATCCCCCTTGCCGGCGCCTGACTGCCACCCGATCGGCCCGGCAAAGCCGCATCTTGCGCAAACGCTCCTCTCCAGTCGCACAGCCATCCCCTTTGCGGCCTATCGTCCATAGGTCATGACCTTTCTCCAAGCGACGCTCGAGCAGGGCGAGGCGGTGTTGCGCTTTCCCTATGACGACGTGCTGCGCAAGCTGCTGCGTGCGATCCCCGGGCGCCGCTGGGATCCGGCCGAGCGGGCTTGGATCGTGCCGCTGGACCCCGAGCGCGCGCAGGCGGTGGCACTGCTGCTGGAGAACCTGCCGCGTCCGCCACTCGTCAGCGAGCCGCTGGCCCGCGCGCTCGAGCGTCAGCGTGGACGCCGCAGCCGCGACGAGTGTGTGCTCGACGTGGCGCGCCCGAACGAGAGCTGGTGGCTGACGTTCGCCACCGACCGGGCGCTGGGGATCGTCGAGGCTTTGCTCGAGCACAGCGACGCGCAACAGCTGCCGACGATTGGGCGCGCGTTGATCCCGCTGGATGAGCAGGCCGCCCGACTCGTTGACACGCTGCCCGCCGAGGCCGGCCGCTTGCGCCTCAGCGAAGACGCCGCCCACGCGCTGACCGAGGTCTCCGAGCGGCCGCCGGCCCGACCCGGTGCGATGCGCTACGACGTGGAGCTCAAGCGCGACCGGCGCAAGCAGCACTGGGTGTTGATCGCGGCCGATCATGCTCCGCTTGCTCGCGCGCTTGCGGCTCGTAGCGGCCTGCGCTCACTCGAGGGACCCGAGGGGACCTTCGCGCTGGCGGCAGTCGAGCACGACGCGCACCTGATCGTGGAGTTGCTCGAGCAGCTCGAGCTGGCCGGCATCGACCCCCGCGTGCAAGGGTGGCTGGCTCGCGCGACTACCTGGCGCGGAACGATCGACGTCGCCGGTGAGCCCGATGCGCCCGTGTTCCTTTTGCTCGGCGATCCCATCGGCCTACCAACCGAGCTGCGCGAACGTGCGCTCAGCGCGCCTGGCGGCGTGACGATTCCGCTGACGCTCGAGTCTTGGCAGGCGATCGAGCAGAACATGCGTGGCTTCACAAGCGCCGCCGCTCGCCGCTGTATCGCTGCGCTCAAGGAAGGACGTCCGGCGCCGCCCGCGGTGCTGGAGCTGTCCTCTGTCCACGACGATCCCACGTTTGTGCTCGCTCCAGGCCACGACGCCTCGCAGCTCGACGCGTTCGGCCTGCTGAGCGGCGCCTCGCCACACCGACCGGTTGCCGCCACACGAGCGCCGCTCTCGCGCCGGCGCGACCATGGCCAGCTACCCTCGATCCGCGCCGACCCGTTCTGCGTCGAGGAACTCGACCGTTTCCTGGCCGAGCGCGACATCTGGATCGAGCCGGAGGCGCTCGTGGTGTTGCAGGAGATCCGAGAGCTTCACGCCCGGGCTGCCGGCCTCGTGGCGCTCTCCAGCGCCACCGACGCGGAGCTCGACGTACCCGGCCTCGGTGGCGAGCTGAAGCCGTTTCAGCGCGCCGGCGTTGCCTATCTACTGGAGCAGCGGCGCGCCTTCCTGGCCGACGAGCAGGGGCTTGGCAAGACGATCGAGGCACTGGCGACGCTCGAGGCCGACGATGCTTATCCCGCGATCGTCGTCTGCCCGGCCAGCCTGAAGCTCAACTGGATGCGCGAGATCGAGCGCTGGCTGCCTGGGCGCAGCGCTCAGGCGCTTGCCGGCATGGGCGGCAACAACTCGCCGATACCGCCCGCCGACATCACCGTCGTCAACTACGACATTCTCGCCGCGCGTGCACAGACGCTTGGCGAGATGGCGCCACGCGCGCTCGTGCTCGACGAGTCGCACTACTGCAAGAACGCCGCCGCCAAGCGCACCCAGGCCGTTGGGCGCCTTGCCTCAAGCGTGCCGAGCGACGGGCTTGTACTGGCACTGACCGGCACACCCGTGATGAACCGACCCCCGGAGTTGATCGCTCAGCTGCGTATCCTCGGGCGTCTCGCCGACTTCGGCTCAGGCGCCCAGTTCGGCCGGCGCTTCAAGGGAGCCGACGCACACGTGCGACTGCACTGGCATCTGCGCTCGCGCTGCTTTGTGCGCCGCCTGAAGGTTGACGTGCTACCCCAGCTGCCGGCCAAGACTCGCACCGTGGTGCCGGTCGAGCTCGACAACGAAAGCGAGTACCGGCTGGCCGAGACCGACGTGATCGCCTGGCTGCGCTCGCGTCCCCTGGACCTGAGCGAGCTCGACGCCAAGGTCGCCGCGGCCCTGCGTGCCGAGCGGCTGGTGAGGCTGAATGCCCTGAAGATGCTTGCGGCACGCGGCAAGCTGCACGCCGCGCTCGCTTGGATCCACGACTTCTGCTCCTCCGGCGAGCGACTGGTCGTGTTCGCGCGCCACCGCGAGATCCAGCGCGCTGTGGTCGAGCGCTTTCCCCACGCGCTGCACATCCTCGGCGAAGACACGCATGCGGCGCGAGACGCCTCGCTCGAGGCATTCCAGGCAGCCGACAAAGCCAACAACCAGCTAATCGTGTGCTCGATCGAGGTGGCTGGGCAAGGGCTGACGCTTACCCAAGCATCCAACGTCGCCTTTCTCGAGCTCGACTGGACGCCCGCCAAGCACGACCAGGCCGAGGATCGCTGTCACCGTATCGGCCAGCAGGACGCCGTCAACGCCTGGTACCTACTGGCCGCCGGCACGATTGACGAAACGATGGCCACGCTGCTGGAGCGCAAGCGCGCGATCATTGGCGCGGTCACCGACGGTCGTGAGGAAAGTGACGAGGGCATCGTCGACGCGCTTGCTCGCGAGCTTGCCGGCGAGCCGTACAGGCACCTGCGCGCCGTGGCCTGATCAGGCCGTCTGCGTCATTCGAGGCTCCAGGGCGAGCGCCTGCACCAACAGATCGCGCACCTTCCCGCCAGCGCCGAGACCCAGCGCGCGCTCAAACGCGTGCACGGAGCCCTCGCGATCGACCAGTTGCAGGCGCAGGCGCCCCAGACGCTCCCACGCGCCCGCGTCGGTCGGGCCGCGCTCGGCCGCGCGCTCGGCGGCCTCCTCGGCCAGGTCGATCGCGCCCATGTCCTCGTAGATGCGCGCGGCGAAACGGTGCGGCGCCGGTCGCTCGCCGTCGACGCGCGCCCAATCACGCACCGAGCGAGCCGCCGCCTCGAGATTGCCGGCCTGCCAGAAGGCCAAGGTCATCAGCCGCAGCACACCCACGTTGCGCGGTTCGGCGTCGCGCGCGTAGACCAGGCGCTGTGCCGCGAGCACGTACTCGCCTTCGGCCATCGCCCGCTGTGCGGCTGTCATGAAGCGCTCGACACGGTCCTCGGCTGGGTCTGGCTTTGAGAAGTCGACGAACTTCATACTGCCGGCTGGAACCGTGCGCACACCGTGGCTGAACTTCACGCGAGCCCATTGCTGCCCGCCCCCGCCGGGAAGCGAACCCTCCTCGTCCGCTGAGCTGTCGCCCTTCCCGTCTTCGGCGTAGTCACCGGTGAAGTAGATCCCTTCGACGGTCCCCACCCCCCACTCCGGATAGGACTGACAGCGCGCGTAGCGGTGCACCACCGAGTGGTCTGGCACGCGACTACCAAACGGGTCGTTACGTTGGCGATCGACCGCATGTTCGCGTGCGCGCTGCTCGGCTTCGTAGGCGCGCCTGCCTGCCTCTTCGCGCGCCTGACGCGCAGCCGCTGCGCTGACCTTCACCGCGCTGCGCGAGACCTTGCCCCCGCGCGAGGTTTCGGCCAGGCGCATCAGGTGGTCGGCAGCCTCGTTGATCGCCTTGAGGTGGCGCTCGTGCTCGAATTGCTTGCCTGCCGGGGCGATGTCCGGATGCCAGCGCTTGGCCATGCGTCGCCGCGCAAGCTGCACGTCGCGCTTGTCAAACGGCGGCTCTATCTCCAGCAAGAGCATCTGCTGCTCGATGTCGAGGATCACTCCAGGCATGAGCACAACACGTTACCGGCCCGTCCCTGGCGCGCCAACCTCATATCCTGCGCTTGCATGTCCTCGCAATACATCTTCACGATGCACCGTCTGTCGAAGCTGCACCCCCCCGACAAGACGGTGCTCAACGACATTACGCTTGCCTTCTATCCGGGCGCGAAGATCGGTGTGCTCGGCTACAACGGCGCGGGCAAGTCCACGCTGCTGCGGATCATGGCCGGCGTCGACCAGGACTACCGCGGCGATGCGATGCTCGCTCCAGGGGCAAGCGTGGGGATGCTCGAGCAGGAGCCGCACCTGGACGAGTCCAAGGACGTCAAGGGCAACGTCGAAGAGGCGGTCGCGCCTACCCGGGCGCTGCTTGACCGTTTCAACGAGCTGGCCGCCGACTACTCCGATGAGACCGCCGAGGAGTTCGGCCAGATCCAGGCCAAGATCGAAGCCGCCGACGCTTGGAACCTCGATACGCAGCTGGAGTACGCGATGGACGCGCTGCGCCTGCCGCCGCCCGACGCCGACGTGAGCGCGCTCTCCGGCGGCGAGCGCCGCCGGGTGGCACTGTGCCGGCTGTTGCTGAGCGCGCCGGACCTGCTGTTGCTCGACGAGCCCACCAACCACCTCGACGCCGAGTCGGTGGACTGGCTGGAGCGCCACCTCAGCGAGTACAAGGGGGCGATCGTCGCCGTCACCCACGACCGCTACTTTCTCGACAACGTCGCCGGCTGGATCCTCGAGCTCGACCGCGGCAAGGGTATCCCCTACGAGGGCAACTACTCCAGCTGGCTGGAGCAGAAGCAGAAGCGCCTGGCACAGGAAGAGCGCAGTGAAAAGGGGCGCGAGCGCACGATCGCCGCGGAGCTCGAGTGGGTGCGCACCAATCCCAAGGGGCGGCGCACGAAGTCAAAGGCGCGCTTGGCTCGCTACGAGGAGCTTGTCGCCGAGGAGCGCAACGTCAAGCTCGACGAGGTCCAGATCCACATTCCGCCGGGGCCACGCCTTGGCACGAAGGTGCTGGTCGCTCAAGACGTGCGCAAGGGCTTTGGCGAGCGCCTGCTGATCGAGGACCTGTCATTCGACCTGCCGCGCTCCGGCATCGTCGGCGTGATCGGCCCCAACGGCGCCGGCAAGACGACGCTGTTTCGGATGATCACCGGCGAGGAGACACCCGACGCGGGCAAGCTCGAGCTCGGCGACACCGTGCAGCTCGCGTACGTCGATCAGTCACGCGACTCGCTCGACCCCAACAAGACGGTGTGGGAGGAGATCTCAGACGGGCTCGACCACCTGAAGGTGGGTGATCGCGTCGTCAACTCACGCCAGTACACCGCCGGGTTCAACTTCAAGGGCTCCGATCAGCAGGCGCGCATCGGCAAGCTCTCCGGCGGCGAGCGCAACCGCGTGCACCTGGCCAAGCTGTTGCGCTCCGGGGGCAACCTGCTGTTGCTGGACGAGCCTACGAACGACCTCGACGTGGACACGCTACGCGCGCTCGAGGAAGCCTTGCTTGCCTTCCCTGGATGCGCCGTGGTGATCTCCCACGATCGCTGGTTCCTAGACCGCATCGCGACCCACGTGCTCGCCTTCGAGGGCGATTCCCAGGTGACATGGTTCGAGGGCAACTTCGAGGCCTACGAGGAAGCCCGCCGCGAGCGCCTCGGTGCTGCCGCAGATCGCCCACACCGCATCAGCTACAAGCGCCTCGTGCGCGGCTGAGCGCTTCTTCTTCCTCCTCCAGTCGGTGTGCCACTGCGTCCCGCGCCGCAAGTTCCAGCGTTCGCCTGAGCTTCCGCACACAGCGTCAAGAATTGACAGCCCGGGACAGGAGGCAACACCTTACGGAACGTTGCAACTCAACTTGACGATCTTCCTTTCGTGCCTCCTTACCCTCACAGTCTTTGATTGGCAGGGTATAGTTATCGCCCCGGCATCGAGAGACCCCGTCACGACGTATCGTCCGGGCCGAACCGCAAAGCGAAAGATCCCTCCGAGGTGAAGGTAGTATGTCTCGATTATGCGCCCCGACGGTGTGGCGAGCGTAACAGCCCCGCCCGCGCCGATTGTCGAGTAGGAAAAACGGAGCCTGCATGAGCCGCGTTTGGGAAGAGGACCGCCGCCGGCATACACACGACCGGCGATTGCGGTCGCCGCAATGTGCGTAATCGGCGGTAGTGGTTTACAACTCTGGGCACTTGCTGAGCCAGAATACAGCGGGCCAGTCGCTAGTATGCCTACGGTCGCCGCAGCCATCATGACAGCTAGTTGATGTTTCTTTCGTTTGGTGTGCATTAGTCTCACATTTTGGGTTATTTGGGTCAAAGTTTAACACAAGACTGGCTGGTCTTTGGCCCCAGTCGCCTACCACAGCGGTGTGAGCATCTCGAGAATCCAGCTAGCACGGGTGCGAACTGCTCGGCGTCCCCCACTGCGTGTATCCCGGGGCTAGACCTCCGTAATTCGCTGCGCACACATAGCCAGCCTCAGATTCACCGTTGTAATACACTGAACGGTATTCCGCGCGAGGCCATGTGTGCCAAGTACCGTCCGTGTACTGGGCAATGATGCGATCTTGCCCAGCATTTTCTGGCTGTCGTTCGTCCCCCGCCTCCATACCCACTTCGACATCCGTCGCAAACTCAGGGTACCCACCCTTGCACGCCGCGGTCCCAAAGCCGAAGCCAGCGCACCAATATCCATTCAAATGTGGGTCCTCCTCACTGTACGGCTGCCAGGAGCCGGCTGCGACTGTTCCGGGGTAGATATAGATACTGAATCCCGTTCCGTTATTTCCCCGTATGCATAAAATGGGTGAAGACTGTACCCATTGACTTCGTGCCCTTCCTCGGTGGGTTCATCACCCCCTGCGAGCTGGCCGTCCTCGGCCCACCCGCCCTCCGCTGCCGGTGCGACCAGCCACATCTCGTTGGTTACAACATCTTGACTTTCCCAGAGTGGCATTGACATAACATCAGTAGCGATTTCCCCCGATATCCCCTTTACTTCTTCGCTGCCGTTCCCGTTCACCGGCAATCAAACGCCATTTCATTTTGCCAGACCCCCTACTTCGCTCGAAGAAACAGAACAGACTGCAGACCTATGTATCGCTAACCACGGCGAGTTGAGTCCAAATACCATCGATATTCCATCATGCGGTAGCACATAGCAGAGGTTTGGGTTGCCCGCAGAGACCCCATGCGCAATCTCGTTTGACGGCGACAGTTAGGTCAGTTACATGAATTACACCGGTGTACTACCGACGCGAGCGTCCGCATCTGCGCAACCCTTCTCCACTACCCGATTGGCCACACAGCCAGTTTTGTGCCCGACCTATATGCTCGGCGTACATGGACACCGTGTTTGACCGCGACACTGCCATTAGGCGCGTAGAAGGCGGGGTTGACGACGGCGCGCACGTGGCAGGAGAGGCGCTGGTCGCCGCTGACATCGCCTCGGGCTGGAGGGCCGGACGCGGGCCGCACGGTGGCTACCTCGCGGCGATGTTGCTACGCGCGCTCACCGCCGCCGTGGACGACCCCAAGCGCACTCCGCGCTCGCTGACGATCCACTACACGCGTGCACCCGATCCCGGGCCGATCGAGATCCGCACGACCGTCGAGCGCGCGGGTCGATCGCTGAGCACGCTGTCAGCCCGCATGGAACAAAACGGCCGCGTCACCGCGCTCGCGCTTGCTGCCTTCTCCGTGCCATGGGAGGCGCCGGGCGCCAACGAACTGCCGATGCCCGACCTGGCTCCGCCCGATGAGGAGCGGCGCTCCACCCCGAAGCTGTTCAAGGGCGCGCCCGAGTTCACGCGTCACCTGGTGATGCAGCCGCGCGTCGGCGCGGTCCCGTTTGCCGGTAGCGGTGCGCCGATGCGGATCGGCGGCTGGATCGGACTGCCGGAGGAGCGCCCAGTCGACTCGCTGTCGCTCGCCCTGTTCTGCGACGCGTGGTTTCCGCCGTCGTTCATCGCACTCGACTCGCCGGCGATCAGCCCGACGATCGACCTCACGATCCATTTTCGCCAGTCGATGTTGGCGTGCGACTGCGATCCGGCGGCTCTGTGCCTGAGCGTGTTCGACACGCGGCTGCTTTACGACGGCCTATTCGAGGAGGACGGTGTGATCTGGGCACCCGACGGCACCGTCCTTGCCCAGTCGCGCCAGCTTGGAATCATCATGCCGACCGACAACCCGGTCCTACAACCGGCCGGCCTGGGAAGCAGGGCCGAAGACAAGTGATGGCGCGCCAACACCGACCGATGCGGCCTGTCACCGGACGTACGGGACGCGAGCTGAGATCGACTGGCACGCCCATCCATCCCCCAAAAGAACTTGCTACCAACCCCCACCACAGACAGGAGCAGCAGATGAGCGATTACACGGCAAAGAACATCAAAGACATGGAGGCCGCTTTCGGCGGCGGCTTCGTCAAGGCGCGCGCCGAGCTCGGCGTCACCTCGTTTGGCATGCAGGTGATTCAGATGCCGGCCGACTACAAGGACTACCCGCTGCACGACCACGCCGAGAGCGGCCAGGAGGAGGTCTTCCTCGCACTGCAGGGCTCAGGCTGGATCGAGATCGACGGCGAGCGCGTGGACCTGGAGCCCGAGGTGTTCGTGCGCGTCGGTCCCGAGCCCAAGCGCAAGGTGTTCGCCGGCCCCGAGGGCATACGCATGCTCGCGCTCGGCGCCGCCCCAGGGACGGCCTACGAGATCAACCCGATGACCGAGTTGGAGGGCGCGAACCCACCGCTCTCCGCGCTGGAGGGCACGAGCAACTAGAGAAGTTCTTGCGTTGTCCGCGTCGCGCCGATAGCCCGCCGGGCCTATCGCGCGGCGCGGACGCGGGCTGCCCAGCGCAAGCCGTCCTAGAGTACGACCCCGCTCATCTGCCGCCGCCGCTGTATACTGCGCTGTATGGCTGCTACACGTACACAGGTCTATTTGACCGAAGATCAGCGTCGCGAGATCGAGCAGCTTCGCGCACGTGATGGACGCACGTTGGCCGAAGTCATACGGGCGGCGCTCGATGAGTACCTGGCTACTCATGGACCCGCAGCCGAGGAGGCGAGGCGTCAGGAGACCCAGCGAGTGCTGGACGAAACTTTCGGGTCGATCCCCGATCTAGAGGTTCCGCCGCGCGAGGAATGGGACCGCTTCGACCTTGATTGGAATCGCATTGAGCGCGACCCTCCTCGACACTGACGTTCTGATAGATCATCTACGCGGGCATCGCCGGCTCGACCTATTTGACCCCGCATGGAAGATCTCGGTCGTGACCCGCTGCGAGCTCTTCGCCGGTCGCAACACCCATGAGCCAAGTCTTCAACGTACGTTGGAGCTGATTGACGAGCTCCCGGTAGACCGGGTCATCGCGGAATCGGCCGGCCGCATTCGCCGCACCACACAACTTGACATTCCGGACGCCCTGATCGCCGCGACCGCCCTCGAGCACGGTCTCCCCGTCATGACGCGCAACCGCCGCCATTTCGAGCGGGTCGCAAACCTGATCCTGCGCTCGCCGGAGGACGAGTCAAACCCGAAGGGCGATTCTCCATCAGAGCCATCCAAGCCCTCACGAGGTTCGGACGAGTAGTCAAGCGATCCGAACGGCTGACGCCAGCCCGCGCAGCCGAAATCAGCGCGCGAACGTCGTCTCGGCGTCGAGCGCGAGCGCAGCCGCGGCGATCAACGCTGCGGCTGCGTGCACGTCCTCCAGCTGCACCAGCTCGACCGGCGAGTGCATGTAGCGCAAGGGGATCGACACGAGCGCGGTGGGCACGCCACCGCGGCTGAGGTGCACCGCGTCGGCATCGGTGCCCGTATTGCGCCCGATCGCCTCGACGGTGAAGGCGATTTTCTCTTTCTCGGCCGTGTCGTACAGGAGCTCTGAAAGGCGTGGGTTGAGCGTGGAGCCTCTGCTCAGCACCGGCCCCGAGCCCAGCTCGTGCTTGCCGGACTCCTTGACGTCGATGCCGGGCGCGTCGGTGGCGTGAGTGACGTCCACGACGATCGCCGCGTCAGGCTCGAGCGAAAAGGCGCTCGTGCGCGAGCCGCCGAATGTCGTCTCCTCCTGAGCGGCGGCAACCGCCACGACCTCCCAGTCGTCCGCGCCGCCTGCCTCAGCCACGAGCCGCGCCGCCTCGAGCGCCACGAATGAGCCGAGCCGATTGTCAAGCGCACGAGAGGCGATACGCCCATTGGGCAGCTCCAGCGGATCACCGTCGATCACGGCCACGTCGCCAACGCGCACCAGCTTGCGGGCCTGCTCGCCGTCCTTGGCCCCAATGTCGATATGCAGCTCGCGCAGCTCGGCCACCTTTTTGCGCTCCTCATCGCGCAGCAGGTGGATCGGCTTCTTGCCGGTCACGCCGGAGATCTCCCCCTCACGCGTGGCGAGCACCACGCGCTGGCCGACGAGGATCTGTGCGTCCCAGCCGCCGACCTCGCGAAACCACAGGTAGCCCTCGTCGTCGATGTGGGTCACAATCAGGCCGATCTCGTCGATGTGGCCCATTACGACGAGGCGCCGCGTCTCGCCGTCGCCGCGAGCGGCTACGCGCGCGGAGGGCGTACCGACCACATCCGTCTGCACCTGTGCCTTGAACGCCTGAGCCGCCGCGCTCCATACCGCCGCCGGTGCTGTCTCGTAGCCTGAAGGCCCACGCGCGGCCAACAGGTCGCGCAATGTTTGCGTGAAGCCGCTCACGAAGACGTCCGCCCGGTCGCGCCTGAGCCGCTCACGCCGCGAGCAACTGTCGCAGCACGTACTGGAGGATGCCGCCGTGGCGGAAGTAGTCGGCCTCCTTGGGCGTGTCAATGCGAACCGTTGCCTCGAACTCGACCTCGCCGACGCGCACCTTGCACGTCTTCGGTAGCTCGCCCGCGTTCAGTACCTCTGCAAAGCTAGTCACGCTGAACTGCTCGTGGCCGTCGATGCCCAGCGACTTCGCCGACGCGCCCGCGGGAAATTGCAATGGCAGCACGCCCATGCCGATCAGGTTGGAGCGGTGGATGCGCTCGAAGCTCTCGGCGATCACGGCGCGTACGCCCAGCAGCTTGGTGCCCTTCGCGGCCCAATCGCGCGAGGAGCCGGAGCCGTACTCCTTGCCGCCGAGCACCACCAACGGCACCCTTTCCTCGGCGTAGCGCATCGAGGCGTCATAGATCGACATCTGCTCACCGTCGGGGAGGTGCAGCGTGACCCCGCCCTCGGTGCCTGGCGCCAGCTGGTTGCGCAGGCGGATATTGGCGAACGTGCCGCGCATCATCACCTCGTGGTTGCCGCGCCGCGAACCGTAGGAGTTGAAGTCACGCGGGGCCACCCCATGCTTTTGCAGGTAGTCCCCGGCGGGGCCATCGCGCTTGATCGAGCCGGCGGGCGAGATGTGGTCGGTGGTGACGCTGTCACCGAGTAGCGCAAGTACGCGCGCCCCCTCGACGTCTGTGAGCTGCTCTGGCTGCGCAGGCATTCCCTCGAAATAGGGAGGCAAGCGCACGTAGGTGGAGTCCGCCTCCCAGGCGAAGCGGTCGCCCTCGGGTACTTGCAGCGAGTTCCAGCGCTCGTCGCCGGCAAATACCTCGCCGTAGCTCGAGCGGAACATATCCGAGTGGATCGCCTGCTCGATCGTCTGCGCGACCTCGTGCTCGGAAGGCCAGATATCGCGCAGGTACACGTCCTGTCCTTGTGCGTCCTGGCCGAGCGGCTCGCCGACGATGTCGGTGTCCATCGTGCCGGCCAGCGCATAGGCCACGACCAGCGGCGGCGAGGCAAGGTAGTTCATCTTCACGTCTGGGTTGATGCGACCCTCGAAGTTGCGATTGCCCGATAGCACCGACACGACCGCCAGGTCGCCCTCTCCCACGGCCTTCGATACCTCCTCCGGCAACGGACCGGAGTTGCCGATGCAGGTGGTGCAGCCGTAACCGACGAGGTCGAAGCCGAGTTGCTCGAGCGACTCGGTGAGACCGGCCTTGTCGAGATATTCGGTGACGACCTTAGAGCCGGGCGCGAGCGAGGTCTTCACCCACGGCTTGCTCTGTAGCCCGCGTGCAAGCGCGTTGCGGGCGAGGATGCCGGCGCCGACCATCACCGACGGGTTGGACGTGTTGGTGCAGCTGGTGATCGCGGCGATCACTACGTGACCGTGGTCGAGATGCGTGACGGTGCCGTCGGCGAGCGTCAGGTCCACCGCCGTCGGCGAAGCGGTTGCGGTCAGACCCGGAGCCCACTCCCCCCCGTTTGCCTGCGAGCTGGGGCTGTGAGCGGCGGCGACGTGGGCGCCCTGCGCGCGTCCAGAAGCGTCGATGGCAGGGGGGTCACTTGAGGGGAAGCTCTCCGCGGAGGCCTCGTCGGAGTCGTCGTAGTCGGGCACGAGTCCTCTCAAGGACTCGCCGAAGGCCTGCTTGGCGTCTGTCAGCGACACGCGGTCCTGTGGGCGCTTGGGCCCGGCGATGCTCGGCACCACTTCGCCCAGGTCGAGCTCGATCAAGTCCGAGAAGATGGGCTCCTCGGAGTGCTCGTCATGCCACATACCCTGCTGGCGTGCATAGGCCTCGACCAGCTCGATCCGCTCGCGCGAGCGCCCTGAGAGCTCCAGGTAGCGCAGCGTCTCGGCGTCGATCGGAAAGATCGCGCAGGTGGAGCCGAACTCGGGCGACATGTTGCCGATCGTGGCCCTGTCGGCGAGCGGCAATGTGGCGAGACCCGCACCGTAGAACTCGACGAACATCCCCACCACGCCGCGCTCGCGCAGCATCTCGGTGACTGTCAGCACGAGGTCAGTGGCGGTGGCGCCCTCCGGGAGCGCGCCATGCAGCTTGAAGCCGAGCACGCGCGGGATCAGCATCGACATCGGCTGGCCGAGCATCGCTGCCTCGGCCTCGATCCCCCCTACTCCCCAGCCGAGCACGCCCAGTCCGTTGACCATCGTCGTGTGCGAATCGGTGCCGACCAGCGTGTCCGGGTATGCCTGCACCGGGACATCGCCGTTTGCACGATGCCCCGTGCGCGCGCGGGGGGCATCGCCAAATTGAGCACCATCGGCCCCCGCCTGCACTCCGCCCGGCTCCGTCGAGAACACGACGCGCGCCAGGTACTCGAGGTTGACCTGATGCACGATGCCCGTGTCCGGCGGCACCACCGCAAAGTCATCAAACGCGCCTTGACCCCAGCGCAGGAACGAGTAGCGCTCCTGGTTGCGCTCGAACTCGCGCTCGGCGTTGAAGCGGAAAGCGTCGCGTGTGCCAAAGGCGTCGACCTGCACCGAGTGGTCGATCACCAGCTCTGCCGGTACGAGCGGGTTGATCTTGGACGGGTCGCCGCCCATGTCAGCCATCGCGTCGCGCATCGCGGCGAGATCAACGACGGCCGGCACGCCGGTGAAGTCCTGCATCAAGACACGGGCCGGCGTGAAGGCGATCTCCTTGCTCGGTTGCGCCTTGGCATCCCAGGAGGCCAGGGCCTCAATGTCGGCGGCCGAGACCGAGCCGTTGCCCTCAGTGCGCAGCAGGTTCTCGAGCAATACCTTCAGCGAGAATGGCAAGCGGGCCACGTCGAAGCGCTGTTGCAGCGCGTCGAGGCGGAAGATCTCGTACTCGCGACCGGCCACCGCGAGCGTTGCGCGAGCGCCAAAGCTATTTTCAGTCGTCGAGCTCAACAGACAGCCGGGCCGGGCTCGCTGGGCGCACAGGAGATTGCACCCGTGACGCTGCCCTTGCCGTCGCGCTTGCCCTGCAAGAGCGCCGCGTCACACACCTCCAGCAGATCCGCCTCGGTCATCGGCGCGCGCCATTCGGCCACGCCCATCGAGGCGGACACGCCGTTCGAGCCATCTGGGAACAGCACTCTGCGCATGCGCACCAGGGCACGCCCGGCGGCGGCGACCGCGCTGTCGAGGTCGGCGTTGGGCAGGATCACGACGAACTCATCGCCGCCGTAGCGAGCCACGCGGTCGAACGCACGGAACTCGCCCATCAGCGCCTGAGCGGCCTGGCGCAGGATCGAGTCACCCGCCTGGTGGCCGTAGCGGTCGTTGACAAGCTTGAAGTCGTCGAGGTCGACGATCACACACGACAGCCGCCCACCCGAGCGCTGCACACGGCCGATCTCCTCATGTAGGCGACGGCGCATCGCGCGGTGGTTGAGGCAGCCGGCCACCGAGTCGGTGCCAGCCTCCGCACGGGCGCGCACGAGCGCGAGCACGGTCGCTGCCTGGTCGACGAGCGTTGCCGCCTCCTCGATCGAGCTTGCTTTGAAAGGCTCGGCTTCGCGCCTGACGAGCACGATGACCGCCTCGACCTGGCCGCCAAGCGTGAGCGGGGTGAGCAGCGCGCAGCCGGCGGCGTCTGCTTGGGGCGGCGCTGTGACCGACAGGCGGGGGACGCTGGCTGTCAGCTCGCGCGGACCGACCGCGAGGAAGCTGCGTCCCGTGGTCGCCACCCAGCTAACTCCGGGCGGGCGCTCGGAGTGCGGCTGCAGATAGCTGAGTTGCCCATCGCCCTGGAGCATGTGGACGACCACGAGCTCGTCCCCTCCGGGCGGGCTGAGGTGGTGGATGTGGACCTCCTCGGCGCCAATCGTCGCGATCAGCTCGCGGGCGAGGCCGGAGAAGACTGCATCCGCGTCCTCAACCGCGTCGGCCAGCGAGGTGAGGCGGCGCATGCCGGCGAGTACGCGGGCCGGCTCGTCCCCCTGCGCGTTGCTGTTGACTGAGGCGATTGCCATGCCCCAAATCTAGCGCTCTAACGCGACGGTTTGTGTACGACCGGGTGTCGGACATGTCTACGTCGCCTGTGCTTGTGGTGGCGCTTGTGCTTGCGCGGACAGCTCCCGACCGCGACCTTGGTCCGCTGTTTGATCACCTTGCCGTTCTGAGCGGTGATCGTAGTGGGCATGATCAGCGTCGACTTGCAAAGGTTGCCGATCGCCGAGAGCACGGAGTCTTTGCCGGTCGGAAGCCTCACTTCGAAGCTCGACACCGGCACATCGGGGATCGAGGCATAGTCGGACGTCGTCACCCCTTTGGTGATGTTGGTGTTGCCGATCAGGATCACTGTGACACCGTCGCCCTGCAATACGAGGTCGAGATCGGGGAAGGCAGCACCGCCCTGCGATACGAAGATCGCGGTGCCGCTCAGCTTGTCAGGCAGCACCGGTGTCGCCACCTTGGCGGTGCCGACCTTTGAGAGCGGGGGGCAGTCTGCCGGGTTGACATTGAATGTCGCCTCGGGACATGCGTTGTTGAGGGTGCTGGTACGTGCTTTGAGCAGCCGCGGCAAAGTTACGAGCACCGACTTGATGTTGGCCTGGGGGCCGGCCGGGTAGGCCACTTTCACAGCCAGGATCGCGCCGTTCGCGCGTGAGGTCTTGGCGTTGGTCGAGGCCGTCAGCTTTGGCGCAAACGCGAGCGCGCTGCAAGCCGTCGCCTGGAATGGGCTGGAGAGGGATTGGTTCGTGCCAAAAGTCGAAGTGAGCGTCGTTTCGGTCTTCAAAGCCGCACAGCTGGTTGGGTTGATCGCGAAGTTTGAGCGTTTTACGCTCACGTCGATCGAATGCAGGCGCAGCGGCACACCGCCGACGATCGTTGGCAGCTGGCTTGAGATGACGATGCGCGAAGTGAACGGTTCCACGTTGATGGTGGCGCGCGTAACGATCTTGCCGTAGTCGAAGGGGCCAACTTTTTCAGCCGGCACCACGACCGACAGGCCATACGGGGCGTTGCCGTAGGGGCCGGTCAGGTAGGCCGTGCCCGGGAGCGTGAGCAGCGGCGAGCCGGAGCCCAGCGAGACGCTGACCGTGCCGATCTGACTTGCAGCGGTGCATTCGCCCCGCGCGGCTTGCGGTTCACCACAGAGGCTCACGTCGGGGATCTTGCCGACCAGGCCTTGGGGCAGCACGGTGGTCAGCTTTGAGAGGTATTGCTGGCCTTCGCCGCGGGCGAGGCTGAAGTTGAAGCTCGTGCCAGACCCGCCTGTCGTGGGGCTAGTGGCGGCGCTTTGGCCGAGCGCGAACGGCAACGGCGATGGACAGGCAGCGCCTTTGCCGTCGAAGTCGATCGGGAATGACGCGAACGGTTCGACAGCTGGGTTGCCGCTGTATGGGGTCAGGCTTGAATTGGTGGTCGCCAGCCCGCACGTCAAGGGGTTCGCCAGTGGCGTGTGAGGCCCGTTCAGCGTGACGATGAAGTCGTTGAACGGCACCTGGGGAGCTTCGAGCACTGCCGTCGTCAGTCGACCGGTGGTGGCGTTGGCGCTGACGTGGCCTATCAGGCGCACGGACACTCCGTAGGCCGGGGCCTCCGCGTCGATGAAGATCCGGTACTCGTTGCCAGATTCCGGGTCGGTGCTTTCGGGCTGGCCGAGGTAGACCTTGCCTGTCAGCGCACCCGGCGGGAGGTCTGGTGTTTCAATCGTTGTGATGCCGATCTGCGAGCCTTCGTGACATTCGACCGGCGCTGTTTCGTCCTTGTGGAACTGACTGTTAGTGCATGCTTCAAGCCCGTTAGCGACAGCCGGATTGAGCGTCATGCCTTCCGGCAGTGCGATGTGAGCGTCCTTGAGCATCGATGAATCGATTACTTCGGCGTTTGGCTTCTGGGGGACTTGCACTTTGACGGTGATCGCGTCGGGTGCGTCTGACTTGCTCGCGCCCGCCGCCGGTTCGGTCGATACGCTCGCCTGGAAAGGAACCTTGTCACATCCACTGGCACCTACCGGCGTGGTGAACGACTTCGATTCCCTTTGACCTTCGTAGGATTCGACTTCCAGCCCGGTCGTCTGCGGGCCGAGGCAGGTGCTTGGCATTGTGATGAAAGGCAGCGTGCCGCCACCGACCAAAGCCTTACCGTTGAAGATCAGGCGGGACTCCAC
Organism: uncultured Solirubrobacterales bacterium; assembly: GCA_963844095.1. Classification (GTDB taxonomy): domain Bacteria; phylum Actinomycetota; class Thermoleophilia; order Solirubrobacterales; family Solirubrobacteraceae; genus Palsa-744. The sequence continues at coordinate 800,900 of CAWJND010000003.1, read as the reverse complement.
GAGTTCGGGGCTCTTTGGGATTTCGTTGATCGTGAAGAACTCGTGGTAGTCGCCGCTCCAGTCTATGCCACCGACGATGTGCACGACCGTTTCGAACAAAGCCACCTTGAAGTCTGCTTCCAGCGGCGTGCCGGGCGGCGCTTGCATGTTATACACAGGGGTAAGTTCCGCGGGGAGAGTTATCGTGGCGCCCACCGGGTGGCCCAAGAGTTCGACCAAGTTCAGGTGCGCAGTGAGCTGCACGTTGCCGACCTGAGTATCTTCCGGACAACCTTTTGAGCTTTCCAGTTCTTCAATCTTGCAGCGAGGAGTCGCATAGGGATCGACGCTCAGACCTGCGGGCAAGTCGACGCGTACCCGCTTGACGTTGCCTTCTGGCGCTTCCGAGCCCGAGGCTCCAGTTGCCTTGAAGCGAAAGTCGGTGATCCCGAAATTTGGGTGGCCGGCCGCCTGCGTGTAGTACTTGCTCGTGGTTTCCGCGTTACAAGGAGCCGCTTCGCTGTTTTCGGTGCATGTTCCAGCTTCCCACTTGGTGACTCCGAAGGCTCCCGAGACCGCCGGCGCCGATATCGCCATAATCGCGCATACGAGGGCGGCGATGATGCAGGTAGGTGCGGTGAGCCTCATGTGTCCCCTCCAGTGATCGAGCTTCCTCGACTATGGAGCTACCCGCTGCCATGCGCTCTAATCGTAGAAACCCCTACCCAGGTCGACTCGGTGCCTACCGAGCCGACCTGGGGCCCTCTGACCTGATGAGATTTGCTATTTGAGGATCACCGTCGCGAATGCCGTCGAGGTTTTCTTGCCTTTGGCCTTCGGGACGAAGCCGACGCGTACCTTCACCGACAGCGGTCTGCGCGAGCTTGTCACTGGCACTTCAAGCGTCACGTTTTGCTGTTTGCCCGGGTTCTTGTAGACCGTTTTCAGGTTAGAGCCACCGCCGCTTACGCGGCCCGCTTCCGGCGCCCTGACGACGACCACTGCCTTGCCTTTCTTGGCGGCATGCGAGACGACCGTCACCGGGCAAGCCGTAACATTGATTTTCGTGTTCTGCTTAAACACCTTGCCGTTCTGAGCCGTGATCGTTGTCGGCATCACCAGCGACTGCTTGCACAAGTTGCCGTTGGCGGCTACCGCCGAATTGGGGCCCGTGGGCAGGTTCAGTTCAAATCCCGTGAACGGGACATCTGGGGTGCTCGCGAAGTTCGTCGTCGTGACGCCTTTCGCGATGTTCGTGTTGCCCACCAGGATCACTGTCACGTTGTCGCCCGTTAGCACGAGGTCGAGATCCGGGAACGCTGCGCCGCCGTGCGAGACGAAGTAGGCGGGGCCGCTTAGCTGACCTGGCAGTACCGGTGTTTTGATCCTTGCCGTGCCCACCTTTGAGTTTGCCGGGCACAGGCTTGGGTTGGAATTGAACGTTGCTTCCAGACACGCGTTTTTCAACGTACTCAAGCGCGAGGGGAGCTGCTTCGGGACGGTGACTAGCACCGACTTGAAGTTTGCTCCACCCGCCGGGACGTTGACGTTCGTGACGAGCGACGCCCCATTGGCACGCGAGGTTTTCGCCCCCGAGGAGGCCCCGAATTTAGGCGCGAATGCCAAGGCGCTGCAGTTCGTCGCCTGGAAGGGCGTCGACAGCGACTGGGTCGCCCCACCACTTGAGGTCAGCGTCGTTGCCGTCGTCTGCGAGGCACAGCCGGTCGGGTTGACTAGGAAGCCTTGGCCGTTGATCGCCAGGCTCAGAGTTTTCATACGTAGCGGGATGCCCTTGAAGATCGTGGGCACTTCGCTTGAGACAGTTACCTGACTTGTGTGCGGGTTGACTTCGATCTTGCTGCGCACGATCACGTTGCCTAGGCTGAACGGACCGACTGCCGCGTTGACGACCGTCACCATTCCATACGGGGCGCCGGCGTACGGGCCGGTCAGGTAGACCGGGCCCGAGAACTGCACCGGGGCGCTGCCTGCACCGACCGTAGTCGTCGCCGTCCCGATCCGGCTTTCAGCCGAGCAACTGCCCTGCGAGGCCTGCGGTTCTGGGCACTGGGTAACCGCCGGGATCTTCCCGACGAGGCCCAGCGGGAGTGCGGTCGTTACATGCGACAGGTACTGCTGGCCGTCCGAGCGTCCCAGGTTGAACGTGAAGCTGGTCGGGGCGCCACCGGTGGTCGGCAGCGATTCCGTGCTCTGTCCGAGTGTGAAGGGCAGCGGCGAGGCGCAGGCTCCACCGGTGCCGTTGCTGTCTACCGTAAACGGCTTCACTTCCGGCGAGAACGCTGCCGGGTTCCCTGTATAGGGAACAAGGCTCGCGCTTGTCGTTGCGGTCCCACACGTGAGTGGGTTGGCGATCGGTGCCAGCGCGCCGCCCCTGAATTCCAGCGTGATTTTGCTGAATGGCTGTTCGGGGTTGTTGTTGAATTCCGTCGTCACCCTGCCCGTCGTCGGGTTGGGTCTGACGGTGCCTTGGAGACGCACCAGAACGCCATAACGCTTCGTTTCCGCGGCAACATAGATCGTGTATTCGGGCTGCGCCGGATTGGATCCACCCGTGATCGGTTCGGTTCCACCAAGGTACATGTTGCCCGTCAACAATCCCGTTTCAGTTTCGGGAAGATCCGGAACGTTCAGACTGACCGTGCCGAGCCTAGATTCGGATGGGCAGGCGATGGGGTTCCTAGTTCCAATGCCGAACTGCGCTGCAGTGCAGGACTTCAGGCCCGTAGCAGCCGACGGGTTGAGCGTCATGCCTTCGGGTAGGACGATCGTGGCGTTCTTCAGCTGCGAGGAATCGATGCTCGTGGGACTGGGGTCGTGGGGCAGCGATAGCGAGGCCGTGACGCCGGTTGGCTTGTCGGACTGGGTCGTTTCGGGGCTCATCGAGAACGACGGGGCAAACGGGACAAGGGCGAACGGTGGAACACCGTTGCAGCCTTCTGTGCCAATCGGAGCGGTGTAGGTCTTTGCACCGGTTTCGCTTGCCAACGATTGGAGTGTGACCGTGTTGGTGGTGTAAGGACCCGGGCCAGCGCAGTTGCTTGGGTTCGTTATGAATCCGCCGTGACCGGTCGTGCCGATGTCGCCCTTGAGGCTCAGTCGTGAGGCGATCAGCGGAAGTTCGGGCGATACCTTGATTTCGTAGTAGTCGTGATAGTTGCCGGCCCATTCGACGTTGCCTTCGATCAACGTGTGGGCGTAGTACTGTTCCGTTTCAACTGTCGGCTCGGATCCCATGAAGATTGCTTTTAGCTTGGCTTCTGTGAGTACCTTCGGAAGCGGCAGCGCAACACCGAAATCTGAGGCGAGACCTTCAGGCTGTTCTAGGTTGTAGACCTCACCCGTAAGCGGCAGATCTCCACCTTCTGGGAACGGCTTCGGACCCGTCCAAACGACAACCTTGTTTTCGCCTATTTCGCTGTTTTTCCCGCATGTAGGAGCGAGAAATAGGCCGGAGCCTTTGAGCAGCGGCTGTTCTACGTCAAAATCTTTGAAGGAACACTGTTCCACGGCCTCGGGATTCGTGCTGACGCCCGGAGCGACATCGGTGCGCACGTGCGTGACGATTCCCTCTTCGGCGGCGTGCGCCGGCGCTTCGTTGGGGAATACGCCTTCGGTGTTGATCTTGAAGGCCGTGATCCCGACGGCTGGGTGTCCGGCCGCCTGCGTGTAGCCCGCTTCCCTGGCTTCGGTCAGGCTGGGTTCCTTCGGATAGGAGTAGGTGAGCGTAACTTTGAGAGGCTTTATTTCTTCGGTCCGTTCTTCTTCGCCGCAAGCCTCATGACCCGTGAGACAGTTCGCCGCAACAAACTTTTCCACGCCAAACCCCGCGGCCTGAGCCGCAGGCGCCAGCGCAAACGCTACGTAGGCGACCGTAAACGCACAAGCAACCGTCCCAAAGAGCAAAGCCCGAACCCTCAACGTCATCCCGTCCTCCTCCGAAATTCTGGACCCAATCCAGTTTCTATGTAGCAGGTAGTGTCTATGTAGACAACTCTCATCTACCCGGATCGATGCGGTCTCAATACAAACCCAGCCGCAGACGGATCGGATCGGTGCCGCTGGCCCAGACGCGAGAATGAAGACGATGAGCTTCGGGACGCTTGCTTTGATCGGCCTCTGCGGCTTTGCCGGGCCGCTCCTAGGGGCCGCCGGCAAAGGTGCTGTGCCGGTCGTCGTCGGCGAGCTGCTGGCCGGCATCTTCCTCGGCAGGACCGGCATAAACGCGATCGATCCCGGCAATCCCACCCTTAGCTTCATGGCCGAAATCGGCTTTGCGATGCTGATGTTCGCGGTCGGCATGAACGTGCCCCTGCGCGACCACGGGATGCGGAGCTCGCTCGGCAAAGGGGCGACCAGCGCGCTATTCGTGGCCGTGATCGCGGTTGGGGCCGGCCTGCTCGTGGCGCGAATCGACGGGGTCGGGCACTCTGCGGTGTACGCCGTGCTGATTGCTTCTGGCTCAGCGGCCGTTGTGCTGCCGATCCTTCAGGAGCGAAGTTTGGTTGGGCCAGTGGCGCTTGCGGTGATGGCGCAGGTGACCGTCGCCGACATCGGGGCCACGGTTGCCGTACCGCTCGTGCTCGCGCCCAAGGAGACTGGCCGGATCGTGGCCGGCAGCGCGATCGTCGCCGGCTGCGTGATCGCGGCGTTCTTTGCCACCCGTCACCTGCGCCGTCGCGGACGCGTGCAGGCGCTGCGCCAACTCGGCAAGCGCCGCAACTGGGCGGTGGACCTGCGGCTTGCATTGATCTTGTTGTTCGGGCTTGCCTGGTTGACTGAGCGCAGCGGAGCCAGCCTTTTGATCGCTGGCTTCGGCGCTGGGCTGATGGTGGCGGCCACCGGCGGGCCGAAACGGCTTTCCAACGAGGTGCTCGGCATCGCTGGCGGGTTCTTCATTCCGCTTTTCTTCGTCGTGCTTGGCGCCCGGCTCGACCTGCGCGGGCTGTTCAGCGACCCCTCGCTGATCGAGCTTGCCGGAGGGCTGGCGGCGCTGAACGTGCTCGTGCACCTGCTCGCCGCGCGGCTCTCGCGCCAGCCCGGCGCGGCCGGGCTCGTTACCTCAGCGCAGCTTGGCGTGCCTTCGGCAATCGTCGCACTTGGACTGCCCGAGCACGTACTCACCGCCTCCCAGGCCGGGGCGATCATGCTGGCTGCGCTGCTCAGCATTCTGGCCTGTTCTGTCGGTGCGTTGAGACTCGAAAACGAGCGTAGTCGCCCTACCTGAGTGCTGGACCCCTGGCTAGAGCCTGCGGGGTTTTCCGCACGCAAAAGGGCAGCGTCTACCGAGGGAAGCATCATGCGCCAAGAGGTAGCTTGCAGTTATGAGAGACGAGCGCGGTACGGACGGACTGGGTCATGCGCACACCGCAGGGGCCGAGATCGCGCCGGTCGATCGTGGGTACCTGACAGACGGCGAGACCCTGTTTCATATCGAGCGCACGCTCGTTGACAACCCCAAAGGCGAACTGCTTGTGGAGCTTGAGGATTGCGGGACGCTCGAGCTGATCGTGTGCTCGGCCCGTTCGGTGGCTGAGCTTGGGCTGCGCCCGGTGAAGCCACTCGCGCTGACAGCCGCATAAGCAAAGGCGTGACGCTCCGCGCCGATTCCAAGCTATGACATCTGTCGCGCTGCCGGCCGCTAAACCATAGTCTGCGCGCATGCGCTGGCTTGTGGACGGCATGAACGTGATCGGGACCCGCCCAGACGGCTGGTGGGAGGACCGCCATGCCGCGATGGTAAAGCTTGTGCACCAGCTGGAGCTCTGGGCCGCCTACGGCGGCGAGGACGTGACGGTCGTCTTCGAGCAGCCGCCGCGACCGCCGATCCGCTCGACCGTGATCATCGTCGCGCATGCTCCCCGCCCGCGACGCGACTCGGCCGACGATGAGATCGTGCGACTGCTCAAGCTGGAGAAGGAGCCTGGGCTTGTTCGCGTCGTGACCTCGGATCATTGGCTCAGCGACCGCGTGCACGCAGAGGGGGCTAGCGTCGAGGGGTCGGAGTGGTTTCGGGTCCAGATCGAAGCGGAGTGAGGTCACGCCGGTTCGCACGGGCTCGAAACCTGAGCGATTCGCGCCGCGTCTGCAGCGCGAGCTTTGCGCTCAAGGGGAGCGTCAGATAACTGGCGGCGGATCGCCTTCGGCACCCGCCAATAGCTCCGGGTCCCAGTCGCAGACTAGGCAGGCATGGCGGAAGGCCGAGCGGGCGAAGTCCAGCGCAAAAGCCTGCGGGTCCGCAGCCTTACAGACGTCCTCCCAGTCGAGCACGTACTCGCCCAGTGCTCCATCCCAGCGCGCCGAGCCCGCCGGCGACAATTCGGCCTCGGCAAATGTCCCCGGAGCCGGGTGCGCGTAGGCGTAGAAGGCCGGCTTCTCATAGCGTGCGTCTCCTGGCCACCAACCGACCGCCACCTCTTGGGCGTTCATCGCGTTGCGCATGATGAAGTCCTCCGACGGCGGGTCTGCCGGGTTTCCGGAGAAGAGGTTGACGGCCAAGTCGAACGAGCCCCACCAGGCGTTGACCGGGGTCGAGCGGCCGCGATAGGGGGCGCGGAACGCCGCCAGCACCAACGCTGCCTGTGTCGCCGCGGCGAAATAGCGCTCGACCTGCTTGCGGTCGTAGCTTCGGTGCTCGTCGTCCTCGTCCAGCGGCACACTCCAGGAGACCTCCTGCGGCGTCGGGTCGATCTCGACCTTGCCCACCAGCTTGGCCACAGCCGCCAGCAGCTCGCGCGTGACCTTCCCGACCGGCCTATCAGGACCAAGCGCGACTCGCAATACACGCCCATCGCTGTGCTCGACCAGCGCCTCGTGGCTGTGCAGATCGAGCGCCACAACAAACGCTCCCGAACCGTTTGGCGCTTGCAGCGGCAGCGTCTCCCAACCACGCGCGCTTAGCCGCAATGCCGCATGCTGCAGCTGCGGCTCGGGTGCGGCCAGCGTCGCCGCCAGCTTGCCCAGCACCTGCGTGTGCGCGTGCAGCGTGTCGCAACTGTCCCGCCAGTCTGCGAACGGAAGCGCTGGCCACTCAGCTGGCATAGCTAGAAAGCTACACCCGCGCGCGTGCAACCGCCAAATTGGTGTTTAAAGAAGATCGCTTTCCAAGAGCCGGCTCAGGAGACCTGCAGATAAGAAAAGCCCACTGCGCTCGGGCTCGACGTGCGCGAGCCTCCGTATGTTGCCTTTGCCCGCCACTCTCCTACCGCTGGTGGCACGAACGGGACACTTGCCGCGCCTTCGCTGACGAGGGCCGATACCTGACGGTAGAACTGCCAACCGAAGACTGGGTCGAGGCGTTCGATCTCGACTGCGACTGGGCCGGACGCCGCCGGCGCGACCTTTACCTCGATGCCTACACCCTGGCCTGGAGCGGCCTTGTTCGAAGAGAAGGACAGCGAGGTCGAGGTGATCGTGCGCGATTGGCGCACGAGCGTGAAGTTCCCGGCCGTGGCGTCGCGCACGGAGACGACCGCGTAGTAGCGGCCTGGTTGCAGCTGGCGTTGGAGCTTCTGCGAGCCGCTACCACCACAGCGGCATTCGATCACTGCGCCATCTTGGCTACGCAGCTGCAAGTTGAAGTCGGCCGAGGCAGGGGCCGTGAGCTTGAGCGTGAGGTTTGAGTGGCTGGTGACGTCGAGGCGGTAGAGGCGCAGCACATTCACGCCACCGCCGTCGAGACCGGCGTGTGCGTGGGCATAGTTGCCCAGGACAATGCCTGGCGCCGTTTCAGCTGGACCGGCAGTCGCTACTTGCAGGTGAAAGCGCTGGACGCCGCGATATGAACTGCGCGGAGTGACCTCGAAGCTGTACAGCCCTCCCTCGCCCGGGCCCGGCGTGAACAGCCGATAGCCACCGCAGCCGATGCGCAGCAGAGCGGGTTCACCTTCGAAGGAGCTCGTGCTGGGCGCGAACAGAGCGCCGCTGACACAGGCGCCCTTGGTCCTATTGGCGAGGTTGATCAGATAGCTGACGCCAGAGTGCATCGTGAATGCGTAGGCGGCGTTGATGTTCTGGATGCGATCGACGCGCCCGCTGATACCACCCGTAGGCAGCGGCGCGCCCGGCGGTCCCACGGCCGGTGTCGGCAGGAAGACTTCGAGCGTGAAGTTCGCTTGCTGTGAGCTCTCGAGCGCCGCTACGCGGATCAGGTAGAGGCCGTTCTTGGATGCTTTGAACGAGAGCGACACCTTGCCGTGGCCTTCGGTCTGCTGGCAGTCCACCGACTGCAGCTGAGAGCGCACGGCGTGGTAGACGTTGACCGTACCGTCCAGCTCGCCGCCGGCGGTCAAGTCGAGCGCGATCCGCTCCACGCTCTGAGCTCGCACGCTGTACCAGACCGAGTTGGTCGTCGCCGCACCGCAGGAAGATTCCGGCTCGCCTCCTTCAAGCGTCGCGCCGACCGTTGTGCCATTGATGGTCGCGGGCAGGCTGTGAACGACCTGCGCATTGGCACGTTCGTCGTTGGACGGAGCGGGCACGGGCGTCGTGACTAGCGCAGCCTGAACGGGCGATGGCGACGTCGTGGAGACGGCCGAGGCGCCGGCCGCGGAGGCCAGAACGATCGCAGCAGCAAGCCCAAGCGCAAGGGCCACCAGCCCGAAGATCGTGACAGAGCGAATTTGTTCGAAGCGCATCGACTGTTATGTACGCCGCCAGCCCCACGATTCCCTCTATGCGAATCGTGTCCATAGGAACGCGCAGCAAGGAAGCTATGCGGCTACGGCGATGCCAGCTGGTACATAGTGCTCGAACGCAAGATCTGTAGGCACCTGAATACCCTGCTCCTCGGCCGCACAGGCAATGGCAAAGCGGGCGGCCTTCTCGGCGTGGGCAGCACCGTACCCCTCGGTGCCACCGGTCAGTCCCGGGATGTCCGGCGGCGCGGTCACCTGTGTTGAGGCGATCCTCCCATTCCTCAAAGGCCCAGTCTCCTTGATGGCCTACATTGTGCCCCTGGCACTGTCACTCCTCCCGGCCGGTGCGATCGTTTCGATCCTGCCCTATTGAGGTTGTGCGCTGCCGACAGGGCAGGCTCGTAGACATGCTGCAGGTGGCTTACGCCTGCTTCGCGACACTTCGCACGGCGTAGTGAACGAGCCAGATCGGAGCGACCACAGCGACGGCGATGCGATCAGTAACGTCGGAGAGGCTCGTGCTGTCAAGCACACCGCTCTGGCTACCGTGGTCGAGCACGAGCATCCCGAGGCCCAAGAGCGCAAGGGCCAGAAATACCGCGATCCGCCGTATTCGCACCTGTTCATCCAGGTTATTCAGATTGTTGGCGTCAACCAGGAAGCGCCACACGATCGTTGCCACCAGCACCGCGAACGGCGGTAGCCAATCGTAGTGCCAGACGGCGTATGACCAGCAGCCGAGCAGCGCAAGCGCAACGACGAAGGTGGCGATCATATCGTCGCGGCGAGACGAGCTATCCATCAATAGGAGCGCGGGCACGGCGCCGGCACCGACCAACAGGGCCGCGGAGGCGTGGCTCGCCGCTTCGATGATCGGCACGAGCGCGATCGCGATCACTGCGATCGACACCAGCAGCCACATGCTCTTCCCGAGGCCCTTGACATTGTTGCGTAGGAACACGACGCTGAAGATCGCGCCAGCGAGCAGGAGTCCAATGAGCACGATGCTGTAAAGCGCGATGTTGTCGATACCGTGACCAAATATTCCGGCGATGCTCACGCTTGGCACCTGGTCGATCCCAAACTCGCGCCAGAAGTAGACGTAGCCACCGAGTTCAGAGAAGAGTCGAAACGGTCCCTCCAGCCCGTGCCAGAGATCCACGCACAGTGGCACCAGTGCCGGCGCGGCCAGTAGCAGGAGCACCCGTCCGATCGGGGCGGCGTCGCGCCAATCCTCGCTGATGCCGACGCGCGACCCGACCGTGGCCAGGACCGGTATCGCCGCCACGCGCTGCAACGCACCCCCAGTTGAGAGCGCGACGAGACCGGAGAGGGCGATGGCGCCCGGGATGAGCAGCGGTATGCCCTCGACCACAGCAACGGCGCATCCGGCAAGCATGGCCAATGCGGCGAGTGCACGATAGTTGACGAACCTGCTGAGCCGCACGCAGAACGTGTTGCGTTCGGCGATGGCGAAAAACGCTCGCGCGGACTCCATTCCCTCCCACATCCCCACGAGCAACGGTAGAAAGGCGAGGCGGGCGAAGGACTGCCAGATCGAGGTGTCCAGGAGACTGACCGGGAAGACGAGACGTGATCCCTGCAGCGTGGGCGAGCTATAGCCGAGCGTTGCGGAGAGGCTACTGGGCAGGACTGCGCAGATACCGACGATGACACTCGACGCTGCGATGGGCAGCAGAAGATAGTGCCGACGGCTTGCGAGCCCTAGAACGGCGATTCGGTAGCGCCTTGGCCCGTGGCTTTGGGGAAAGATGTTCGCCAGCGCGACTGCGAGAGGCAGGCCGAAGGCGGCGGTAGCGATTACCACGAGCGTGATGCCCCAGTACAGGCTCGGTCCCTGTGCCCTCACCGGGTTGCCCTCTAGATAGAAATGGTGCAGCGTCGCGAACTGGAGCACCGTCCGATACACGGCACCGAACTGCGCCACGCTGATCAGCGCGAGTACCGCGATCGCAAGCCCGGCGGCCCGGGTGTCTGGGAGCGCACGCGTCGCGGCCCACAAGGCAGCCGCTAGGCAAGCGCTGCCGAGCAGGAACGAGAGCGTCGGAATGATCGGCTGACCCTCGGCGTTTGCCAACGATCCGCCGAGGTGAGAAAGCGAACCGGCTGGGAGACTGAGCACGGCCATGGCGAGCAGGAGCAGCGCTGCTGCTGCCAGCAGCTCCCGGCGGGCTGCTGTGCCGGCCCTCGGCAGCTTCACCGGGTGCAGCATCTGATGAGGGGAAGCACTCATCGCTTACTCGGCGCCCGTCAGCTCCCGCCGGAGACCGAGGGTCCCACGGACTTCAGCATGTTTGCGACGACCGATGTCGAGACGAAGCTGCTCGGACCGCGACCGACCGTCTCGAGAAAGCCTGCCAGAGCGCTCGTGGATGAAGTGATAGCGACGACGGGCGTGCCGATGGTGATGCCGCGCACCGGCATGGCTATCACGCCGGTTTGGCTGGTCACACCGAGGGTGCCGTGCGTCAATGCATACGCCTCTGCATTGGGAGCTCGCCGTATGAGCATCAGCTGGGCGGGCGTTGAGGTCGGCGCCGGCAGCGTCAACCAGAGCAACGATGAGGCGAATGCGGAGAGCAGATGGTTGTTCACGGCGGCTGTCACAACGGCAAATCCCAGGGCTGATTCGTCGGTGACTAGAGAGAGTCGGTATCGGTCGCCTTTGATTGCTACGTACAGCGATCCGTGCTGCACAGCGCTAGAAGGAACGATGAACATGATGGTGTTGGCACTCCCAGCCGCGAGCTGGTGCAGCGTGGTGCCCGGTGACTGTCCAAAGACATTGAGCGATGGCGGGGTGGGCTCCGAGCCGCCCCAGTCAGCTGGCGTGCCCACGAATGCAGCAGTTGCGATCTCGCGGCTCGCGGCATCCTCCAAGGGGAAAGTAATATGGCTGAGGCTCGCGTAGGTGTCGATGAGTCCCGGGGGCGCTCCGATTCGCTCCATCCTCGGTGGGTCGATGTCTCGCTTCGGCAGAGAACCCCAGCCTGCGAGCGTGAGCAGCGAGAACACGACCAGCTGGAGTAGCAGCGCGGCGTTGACGAGACGTGGCAGCAGCCGTCGCACGTGATGGCGTGGTCGTGGAGAGAGCCCCGGTTCGCTGCGTCGGGCGGGCGGGGATGGGCTCGACGTACCAGGATCTGTCGTGGATGACTGGATGGCGCGGAGCTGAGAACGGAGTGTCGCTTCGTCTTCGACGGCGGCTGCCTGATCGCGGAGGCTTTGCGGGTCCGCGCCGAGTGCCGCGAGCGCCTGGCCCGCCACAGATGTGCCGTCCTCTGCGAGCGCTAAGAGCAAATGCGTTGTGGTGACGGTCCTCTCCCGAGACCTCACCGACTCGCGCAGCGCTGCCTGTAGCAGCCGCTTGAAGCGCGGGGTGACCGGTAGCTCACCGTGGGCAGGGTGCGGGCGAGCGGGTCGGTGGTGGAGGATCTCCTCGCGCAGTCTTTCGGGGGTGATAGCCATGCGCTCAAGAACAAGGCACGTCGCGCTCGCTGGGTTGCGCGCGAGAGCCAGGAGCACATGGTCACTGTCGAGCTGCTCGTGGCCCAGCGCCTGTGCCTCCTCCTGCGCGAGGGCAAGCGCCCGTCGTGCGGAGTGATCGAAATGCTTGAGATTCTCGAACATGCCGGTTGGGTGTGGTCAGGCGGATCGAACGTATAGATCGTGAAGGCCTCTGCGGCTCGTTAACGCCCCGTGCCGCTTGTTGGTGCAGGATGTCACCGATCTCCTGGTCTTGGCTCTTGGGGTGTTGCGCGTCACCTTTGCTCCTGCGGCCTCAGCAGCCAGGCGGGTTGGGTCGCACCTCACTCTCGCGGTGGGCCAACGCAAGGCTCTCGCCAAGGCCGCCGATCCGGGTAGGCGAGGAACCTCCACGGACTAGCCGCCCGGTCTCCGACCGTCACAGATCGAGGCCTCGCCAGCCGAGATGGCCACTCCCCAACTTTTCGGCCCCAACCTCCGGTATTTGCTTTATAAGCCCCGACTCTCGGCGTGAGTCTGGCAGGGGTCATTGATCCTGTCTACCCAGAGCGTATGGATAGCCGCGCGTGCGGGCCGCGTTGGTGCCTATAGGTGCCTCGCCTCAACTGTCGGAGATATCGCTCGCCGCCCGGGCAAATGGGCCACGGTGGCAATGGGAGTCGGTCAGAAATGATGGCTGCCACTTTTGCCTGCAAAGGAGCCTAATCAGGCATCCTACGGCTGGATAGATGCGCCCCGGAGATTGACTTGCACCGTGATTTTCGTGCGACCCTGTAGGTGTGGTGACCCGCACCGACCTGAGTTTGATCCTCTCCGCTTTTAGTGCCCTCGCGGTCCTCTTGGGCGCTATGGCGGCAGGCGTCCTCGTCGCGTTCCTTGCCGGGGCGTCAACCGTGGCGTCCGGCTTTGCTCGTGCTCATGGTTCGGCGTGATGCGTTGCGGTGAAGACTCCCTGTGAGCTGGACTCGTCGGCTTCGTCCCAGAGGACTACCGCGTCGCCGTTGCGGTCGATGCCGGCCGGGGGTGGATGGCCGGAGACTTCGGCAGCGTAGCGACCGATTACTTCCAACTGAACCGCAGTTTCCTGGGAGCCTCTATGCCAATGAGCTCGGGAGTCACAGACGCCACAGGTGGCCGCTACACACCCCGACAAGATCATCGCCTTCCCCGAAACCCTGTGATCCAGCCGATCTGGCCATTCCCGTCGAGCGCCGCCAGACCTCACCCTGGACAGTCGATCCATCGCCAGACCAGTCCGTCGCGCACCTCGTGGTAGGACGGTGGCGCGGGTGGTGGATCGCCGGATAGACACCGGATCACGGCGTCGAGGCCATGTAGCTCGTCTTCGGCCGCAGTCGTCCAATGCACTTCTGGGTGCAGTAGCCGCGCAAGGCGATCCCAGGCTCGCGCCTCGATGGTGGCGAGCACATCGCATACAACGGGGACCTGCTCGGCCATGCCCTCAGTCCCCTCGCTCCGCGGTCCGCTTCTCGGGTGGTCTCCGGGCCGTCGCGAACAAGTCGAACGCTCGCTGGACCCGCTCGGGAATCCTCGGAAGACTCACTCGTATATTAGAAGTGTGGCGGCTTCGCGTTCCAAGGCGAGCTGTTTGCTCAAGGCTCGGGGAAGCACAGCAACGTTCAAATCGATCCCTGCCACGGCAGCCCGACGATCCTGAGAGCGCGCGGCACTGATGATGGGTTCGGTAATGGCGAGCCCGAGGACTTCGATCTGCGTAGCGGACTGCTGTCTTGGGACACCGGCAGCGAAGCCGCCAGCTACATTCCCCTCGAACCGAAGTTTCGTGGCGACCTCTACGCGTATGAGCTCGCCACGCGCAGACGCCACAAGTGGCTGCTCCCCCGCCTCCCGGTTACGGTAGCCGGAGAAACGGTCAAGGGAACTTACGGATACTCAACCCACACCGCGAACACCGTTTTCTGGATCGCCACCCAAACCCTCGGAGGCGAAAAGGTACTGTCGGTCGAACGTCATCCGTTTATGCAGCATCCTTGAAGTAGCTCCTCGACGCCCTTTGTACTTCCCGCCTGGATTACCTAACCGGCCTCGGCTCGAGCACACTCGCTGGCAGGCCTCGGCTACGCAATGCCCCGATGACTTCATCGCTCGACACCTCTAGATCGCGTGTTTGGGTTGGCGAGAGTGGTCGCTGTCGACGCCATTCATCCAGGAAGCGAACCAGGCTCAGGAACATCGACACGAGTCCCGCGCTGACCTGCTCGCGGGCTTCGGCGTGATAAAGGCCGAGCACAGTGAGCCCCACCGGCATGTCTGGTGCTGGCGGAGCGTTTCCAGCCCGGTCCCACCATGCCGCCCCGTACCCGCTGCCAGCCTGTTGCGGGAGCCGCGGGAGCTCCGTCCACGCGTCGATTCCTTCTTGCTCAAGGCGTCCCTCGATGTAGTCGAAAACCGGCCACTCCCAGGCGTTCTCGATGAACGCGCTGACGATCAGCTCGACCATGCGCTGCTGATTGTCGGTCAGCGGTTCAAAGAGAGTGGCGGCGGTTACGTCGGTTGGCGTGCTCATTGGTTGCTCACGCACACTATTTATGGCGGGCGCGCTGCGCGATCCTCTTGGCGAATACCACGCACGGGCGCTCTAGGCCTCAGGGACCGGCGCCCGAAAAAACTCTGATGTCTGAGGTTCGTACTTAAGGGCGGAGCCAACTTCCGCTCCAGGTCCGACCGGCTTTCGCGGCTCGTCCCAAGCGAGCGCCTGCGGCTTGAGCACAGACCCGCCGGCTTCCCAAGCGGAAGCGGAAGCGCCGGTTGCAGGTTCGATCTTTGTGCTGACTTGGTGGGCCCGCCCCGGCCACGCTGTCGCGCTACGTGCGCTTACCGATGATCATGAGTCCTGAAAGGTGAGTCTCTGCGGGCACACTGGCCGACCCCGCGGCGGGGAGGCGCTAGGGTGGTCTTGTCGGGGAACGTCCGTTCGACCAGAGCGAGTGCCCCGCGCTTCGGCAGTCGTTGCCTCGCAGGACCCTCCGTGTCTCGCAGTGCATACACCCCGGAGGTGAACAGAGATGGCCACAGGGACCCTCAAGTGGTTTCAACGACTATCAGGGCTGCGGGATTCATCACACCGGATGACCCCGAAAAGGACCTGCTCGGAACTCCACAACAAGGGACGGATAGACATGGCCTCGAGCGGCAAGAAGAAGACCACGATGGCAAAGCTCACCCGTGAAAGCAGGCTCCGCGAGCGTCGGCTGGACAAGCAGGCCAAGAAGGACGCGCGCAAGCAGGCGCCGGTACATCACACAGACCGGCCCGGTGACACGCTGAACGCAACGACCGGTGAGTCAGCCGATCCGGACTGAGCCGGTCGAGCTGATCCATGAGACGTCCCTTGCGGAGCGCGTTGTCGCCGACGTGCAGCCGATCGGTGCGCCACCCGCGGATCGTCGCAATGCTGCGAGCGGCCAGCTGACGGCAGTTACGGTCGCGCCGCTGAGGCCGCCAGCGACGCGTAGCCCGATCGTCCGCGAGCAGGACGCAACCTGTTGACCTTGCCCTGCGTGGGGGGTGGCTAACCTGGGACATGATGATGACCACAGCAGAGCCGATGACTGCACGTGGCGCCCACTACACGGCGCTGCTTGAAACGATTGACAATCAAGGTGCCACCAAGCTGCACGCGAGAGAGCGGGAGCAGCTGCTGGAGGCCGCCGACGCCCTGCTGTTCGGCGAGCCTGAAAACCGGCGATTGCTTCGAGCAGCCGAGGAGCTGATCGAGTCCTTGGAGGCGAATGAGCGCTGGTTGGCCGAGAGCTGTGACCAATTGCGCGAACACTTGTACGGCTGTGATGCTGCGCCTAGCATAGCCTGAGAACTCGCTGCTCGGACGCTTACGCTTTCGCGCCACCTCCAGAACCGCCTCGTTTCCACGAAACGCCCACACGCAGGCTCCTGTTTGGGCCGGAGAAGCAAGCCTACGGGCGGCGCTGACCCGGACTGCCTCTTTTCGTACAAATCGAGCGTCTGCCCTGAGATGCTCCGTCGTGCACTTAGAACGTGTTTCAAAATAGGCGGTGCGTCCGGTGCGTTCATGGACCAAGCTGGGCGCCGCGGGACGTCGCAGCGCGTGCTGGTGGCACGTGCAAGACGTCACGTGGTGATCCAGCGCCGCGTCCAGGGATGCACCGGACGTGCCGATCTTTTTGAAACACGTTCTAAACCGGAGTCTGCTCGCCCTCCGGCCAGTCATGCCGTTCCCACTCTTGCCCAGGCTTAGCGGCGCATCTGTTTGATGCGGCTGCGCGTGAACCCACGCCACGTTCGGGGACGTCGGACCAAGGCCAGCACGAGTGGCAAGGAATCGAAGTAGGTAAACCGCTCGGTTGCGAGTCCGTCCTCATTGAGAACGAAGCGATCGACCGACTGCCAGGAGATGGGGGCTCCGCTTGCCGTACCGCGAACCGTGAACTCGATCAGAACACCATCGGAGGTGGCGCCCCAGCAGTGGACTTCGGCGGTCATGTCAGGGATCAGCTCGAAGAGGTCTGCGAATGTGCGCTTGCCCGCCTCCAGCCCGTAGGTGGTCGAGACCATCGGTGCGGAGAGACGAGCGTCGGGTGCCAGCACCGTATCTAGGTGCTCTACCACGGGTGCCTGCCAGAACTCCGCGAAGCGCCTGACGAAGTCGGCCGCCCGATCCTGATCCATTCCTCGCACCTTACCCCGGAGGTCAGCTCCGCGAGTCTACGATCGCAAGGGGGCGCAATCCCCCGCGCCCACACGGCTGTCTAGGCCACGCTCGCATAGTCGCGTGGGGGTATGCAGACGGCGCTTGGGTGGGATGTGCGGGGTTGGAGTGTGATGCGTCCGCCGCGTGAGGGTACGATGAATACGTTGCGGTGGGCGACTCGCTCTGCTCGCTGGTGGGAGGGTTCCAGGCGGGCGTGGCGGAGGATTGTCTTGAGTACGATTCGCGCCTCGGTGAGGGAGAAGGCGGCGCCGATGCATCGTCTGGGTCCGCCGCCGAAAGGAATCCAGGTGTAGGTGCCGGCGCGTGTGTCAAGGAAACGCTCGGGGCGGAAGGCGAGCGGGTCGGGGTAGAGCTCGGGCCGGCGGTGTACGAGCGTTATGTAGGGGACGACCATCGTGCCATTCGGGATGGTCAGCCCGGGTAGCTCGAATGGCTCGGTTGCGAGTCGTGCGGTGAGCGGGAAGGCTGGGCGCAATCGCATCGCCTCCTTTATGACCGCGTCGAGGTACTCGTCGTGTCCGTCGAGCGCGGCGGTTTGCAGGCGTGTGAGCGCGTCGGGGTAGCGGCTGACGCGCTCGAGTATCCACGTCAGGGTGGAAGCGGTGGTGTCGTGGCCTCCAAGCAGCAGGGTGCGCATTGCGTCGCAGATCTCGGCCTCGCTCATCAGGCGGCCCTGGCTATCGGGTGTGCGCAGGAACATTCCGAGCACGTCCTGGCCGTCGAGTTGATCGGTGCTGCGGCGCTGCGCGACCTCTTCCATCACGATCGCGTCAACTGCGTCGATCGCTCGGCGGACTCGCGGGAATGGTCTGTCCCACCCGTTCTGACGGCTGGTCGCGATTATCGTCTGGAGGAAGAACCGCCGCGAGTGGCCCTCGCGAAGCAGCGCGAGCGTCGCCGAGCGCAAGCGGTTCGACGCGCGCGGGGTCGGTGACCCCGAACACGGTGGCCATGATCACCTCGAGGCTGATCGCTTCCATGTGCGGCTGGGAGGGCGTGGGGTGCCCGTAGGGCCAGCGTGCGAGAACCTCTTCGGTCTTGCGCTCCATCGTTTTGTGGTAGCCGCTCAACGCGTCCCCATGGAATGGGGGTAGCTGCGTTCGTCGCCTGCGCATGTGCTCGGCGCCGTCGATGTTCGTGAGTCCCGTCGGCCCAAGGAAGAGATGGTGCGCGGATGCCTTTGCCAGCGCTGCTCCGAGACGAAGCACACCGGTGTCGGCTGTAAAGACACGCTTGATGTCCTCGGGATCTGTCAGGCACAGCCACGGACCGGTCGCCGGCATCGGCACGAGGAAGCGATCGCCGAGCCGCTGGCAGTGGCGCGCGAACTGCTCTGGGGCCAGCCAGTACTGAGCTGC
Organism: uncultured Solirubrobacterales bacterium; assembly: GCA_963844095.1. Lineage (GTDB taxonomy): Bacteria > Actinomycetota > Thermoleophilia > Solirubrobacterales > Solirubrobacteraceae > Palsa-744. The sequence goes on along the minus strand of CAWJND010000003.1, from coordinate 782,670 downwards.
ATTGACGAGCGCGGGGCGTCGCAGTCGAGGTAGGTCGGTAAGCGTTTGGCCCATGAGCCACATCCTCTCTAGTTACTCTGTGCGAAATAGAGTAACATAGTATCCGATGGTGGCAATAGCTGAAATCCTCGAGGTGGCTCCCGTCGTGGGCGAGGACGCGCTCTTTGACCTCGTCGCCGCAGCGGCGCTCGACGAGTTCGCCGAGCACGGCATCCGCCGCACCTCGATGGAAGACATCGCCCGCCGTGCCGGCGTCTCACGGATGACCGTGTTCCGCCGGTTCGCGAGCAAGCAACGCCTCGTCGAGGTCGTCATCGCACGCGAGGTCCACCGCGGAATGCAAGAGCTCGACCTCCTATGGGAAGGCGCGGAAACGCTGGAGGACCGACTCGTCGCCGGGTTCGAGTTCGCCGGGCGCTACGTGCGCGGCCACCCACTATTCGACCGGCTCCTACGCAGCGAACCCGAGGTCCTGCTACCACCGCTCACCCTCGACGGCGGACCCGTACTCAAGCTCTACCGGTCACTCATCGCACACCGACTCCAAGCCGAAGCCAACGCAGGCCGCGCCGCAACATCAGACATAGAGGGCGTCGCCGAGGTGATCGCCCGCCTCGCGATCTCACTACTACTCACCCGCGACGGAACCATCACACTCGACGACCCAAACTCCGTCCGACGCCTAGTCAACCTCACACTACTCCCCATGCTCCAACCACACTCCGACTAGCGACGGCTGCGATCACGCAACTCAGACCTCGACCGCCAGCCACCGCTTGCCCGGAGGGCGTCAGGTTAACTGTGTAGGCTGGTTTCTGGGTTAATTGTAACTGTGGCTTCGTGGGTGTCAACCAGTGACTGTCAGTTTGCGGTATCGGGGACGCGGTCTCCGAAGTGGATCTTGAACGCGAGTAGCGCCGTCGTCCAGTTCCGGGTTCGTGTCCATTGCGGGACGGCGTTTTGTAGGGCTAGGTAGACGAGCTTGCGGGCGGCGTCCTCGTTGGGGAAGCTGCCCTTTGTCTTGACGGCCTTCCGTAGCTGCCGGTTGAGTGCCTCGATCGCGTTCGTTGTGTAAATCACCCTGCGGACTTCGGGCTCAAACGCCATGAACGGCGTGACGTGCTCCCACGCGTTTCGCCATGCTTGGCCGATCACGGGTATCTGCTGTCCCCACTTCTCCTCGAACGCCTCGAGCGCGAGTAGTGCTTGGTCGGCGTCGATGGCGGTGTAGATCGGCCGTAGGTCTTTAGCGACTCGCTCGTATTGCTTGCGGGGCACGTACTTCAGGCTGTGGCGGATCAAGTGGACAATGCAGGTCTGCACCGTCGTGGCCGGGAAGACTGCCTCGATTGCTTCGGGGAACCCCTTCAGCCCGTCGACACACGCGATCAGGATGTCGTTGACGCCGCGCTGCTTGAGGTCGGTGAGGACTTGCATCCAGAACTTCGCGCCCTCGTTGGCCTGGAACCACATGCCGAGCACCTCGCGCTCGCCGTCCATCCCGATCGCCAACGCCAGATAGCAAGCGCGTCTTTGCACGCTCCCGCCGTCGCGGATCTTCAGGACCATGCAGTCCAGGAACACGACGGGGTAGACGTCTTCCAGTGGCCTGCTCTGCCACGAGCGAGCGTCCTCCATGACCGCATCCGTGACACGGCTGATGAGATCACGGCCGACTTTGACGCCGTAGATCTCGGCCAGGTGCGCTTCGATATCCCTCGTCGAAAGGCCACGGCTATAGAGCGCGAGGATCTTCTCGTCGAACCCCTCAAAGCGCCGCTGGCGCTTGCGGACGATCTGCGGCTCAAACGTCCCATTGCGATCCCGAGGGGTCTCGATCGCCACCGGGCCGTGCTCGGTCATCAGCGTCTTCGGGGTACTCCCGTTGCGAGCGTTGCCCGTGCCGCCAGGCGGCTCCAAGTGCGGCTCATAGCCGAGATGGTCGGTGAGCTCGACCTCCATCGCGCGCTCCACCAGCCGCTTCGTCAACTGCGAAAGCAGCCCGCCCGGCCCGACGATCTCCTCCTCGCCCCGCGCGCCGGCGAGCAGCTCGTCGACCACCTCATCAGGGAGAAGCTCCCGGAGCCCTCTGGGTAGATCGCCCACCCCGGGAGGTCTATCAACCTCGCGCCCGCTGGCATTTCGCTGCGCTCGCCCTCCAGGCTCGCTCCGCGAAACGCCAGCGGAACCCGGGTCCTGCATCTGCACCTGCGTCGTTGTAGGCATGAGTCTCCTTTCGACTCAGTGCCTACACAGTTCGTCGGACACTCCCTAGGAACTGTGTAGGCATGAGCGAAGGAGATCGTTATGCCTACTATTACGCAGGATCACATTGAGTCGCAGGAGTTGGTGTTCCCCGCTGGCGGGGAGCGCAGGGAGCCCGGAGGGCGACCGGAGAGGACCGGCAGCGGGGAACCCGCTGGGGGCCTCCTGTCGCTCTCGTCCCGCGGACGTGCTCGTATCCGCGAAGGGGCACTACGGTCGCTATCTCGCTCAGTGGTCTGGGAGGGTAGGCGATTGGCGTGCTTCGGTGCCGGCGGCATCCGCTCGCGGTCTCGTCTCGCTGCTGGTGTCTGTGGGGCGTAAACGCTGGATTTCGGCGTGTATTTCCTTGATCTCCAGGCTGAGTTGCTCCATACGTTGGACGAGGTGATCTTCGCCGGCAGCGCTGGCCTGAGACCCGCAGGCGTGGTGGTTGTGAGTCGAGGTCGAGATCGCACCAGCGCAGAGCGATCGCCTCGGAAATCCGCAGGCCCGTGGAGGCCAACAGCAAAAACAACGGTTTGTGCGCGGGTGGTACGCCCGGATAGGCGGTGCGCTTGGGCAACACGCCTGTTGTTGCCCTGTTGCCCACCTACAGGGGCTCTTTAGAGGGCCCGCGAACCCTGCAAACCCGCACCCACACACAAGATAGCTCTGCTAACGAAGTACGCGCCCTGAGAGATTCGAACCCCCGACTTTCGGTTCCGTAGACAATTTCGGGGGTGGTGTGGGGTGTCGTTGGATCGGGTGATTTGGCTCTATTGCTGGTGATCGCGTCCGGACGCAATCGCGTCTGTGGAGCCGAGTGGCGTGGGGCATGTTTGCACTTTGTTTGCACTTTCGAGCGTCATCCGCCAAGTAGTCCATGTCCGCCGTACCGACGGCTGGCTGCCCTACAATGGCCGTATGCAACGTACCGCTGTCGCGCAAAATGGTGCAGCCCCGAGCATCCCTCATCTGAACCGCGCGCACGCAGCGGCGGACGCGGATGGCTTGCTGCGCGCCGAGGGCCTTGAGATGAGCCCCGAGCATCAAGCGCTCTCCGCCCGGTGGGTGGCTGGCGAGATCGATAGCGAGGAACTGGAGCGCCTCGGCTTGGATCTTGTACGCACACGCCTGGCTGATACCACCGTCCGATAGTTCGTCGGCTCTGATGGCGGAGGATCCGTACGTCTATCCAGGCACCGCTGCACTGCGCAACAACCTGGAGATTCGCGATCCCCAGGAGCTGTCGCAGGCCGAGGCAGACATTGTGGGCCTCTCTCTGCGCGCCCTGACCGATGAGCCACTTCCGGGCAACTATGACTTGGCGCACTGGCAAGCGTTTCACCGCCGCATCTTCGGTCGGCTCTATCCGTGGGCCGGGGAGCTTCGGACCGTTCAGATCGCGAAGCCCAACGCGTTCTATGCTCGCCCCGAGCACGTCGCAGGCTATGCCCAGGGCATCTTCGCTGAGCTTGCTCGCGAGGACCACCTGAAGGGCCTCGATCGGGGCGCCTTCCTTGAGCGGCTAACGCATTACCACGCCGAGATGTACGCGGTTCATCCATTCCGCGAGGGCAACACGCGCAGCTTGCGTGCGTTTCTGAGTCAGCTCGCTGGAGAAGCCGGACATCGCATTGCCTGGGAGCATCTCGACCACAAGCGGAGCCTCGCCGCTAACGTCCGCAGCCTCAACGGACAAAACGACCAACTCCGCACATTGCTTGACGCCGTCCTCGACCCGCACTTGGACGGCTCACGGGTTTCGGGACAAGCTTGAGAGGCAGAGGCAAGCTCACAGCTCGTGGGGACTCGACACAGTGAGGCTGCCGCTTAGGTAGGGCGGCAAGCTGTTCGCACTTCCGTTCGCACTACCCTACGCCATCCGCGCGGAGTCAAGTCTGATCCCCAAGCCTTAATTGGGTAAGGAGGTTTGTTCGATTCGTACAGCTCTCGGCCAATGATGCAAAATCCCTGCCCTCAAAATGAGGGTCCGCCGGGACTGGCCCGTAACTCATCGAGACCTGAGAAAGCATCCTATGAGCGTTGCTGCTGACAAGACCTTGAAAGCACTCACTGCCGCGCCGCCCAGCGCGACGACCTTGACCATCCCGATGACGTCAGTTCGTCCTGGCGATCAAGGGGTGTCCCAGACGACGCTGGAAGCACAACCTTGCCGAAAGTCTCCCAATACTCGTCGTCAGACGACAACAGCGAGTTGCTACTCAATCCGAGACGCCGCAGCCTGCGGAGCCTCGTCGTCGTCAACGTCGGCGGAGCGGTCCGCTGACGTCAGGCGAGATCTCCCAACACAGGGACACGCGGGTGTTTGCACTTCTGTTCGCACCCCGCCCCATTTGGCTCGCGGACAGACGCCAGATTGGGCTGGATTGCATGGCGATACGCGCATGCCTACGGTTGCCACAAGCTTGTTACAAAGTCTTGCGCCCGGCAGCGTGGTGGAGTTTGTGCTTGGCCAGTTCTTTGCGCAGCTTGGCGGCTTCGAAGCGGCGTAGTGCCGCTTCCCCGATCGTTCGCCGCGCCGGCGGCCGTTTGAGCGGCTTGAAATGGAAGTTGGTCGCCAAGATCCGCGTTGTGCTGGAACTTGAGATCGTCTTGCCCGACTTCACGTAGATGGTACTCACCTTCACCAGTATTGGAAGGCCTGAGGTAGCGATCGCCATGTCCACCTGGACGGGTTGCGGGCATTCCTTTTCCAGCAGTTCGCCGAATGGAAGTTCGCTCTTGGGAAACACGCCCGGTGCGTAGGTGATCGTGAACTGGCTGACCGTCTGGCCGTCGATGCTCGTGGTCCCCGCCGCCACAATGCTCGTCGCCGCGCCAAGCAGCTGCGGCGAGGGTTCAAAGGGCCAATTCGCCGATTCTTTGTGGGAGCGTTCGCGAGGTTCGCGAACCCATGGCCGGCCGCCGTCGCCACGAGTGAGGGTCGACTCATAGCGGTAGGTCACGTTGCCTATTTCGAGAAATTCGTGGGTTTCGCTTGACCGCTTGCCAGACGGGGAGGTCGCTTCCACATTGAGGTTGCTCCTGGCTTCCCGGGGTTTGAGGTTGAGCTCCGAGACGTCGTTAAAGGCCAGATCGCCGGTGTCTCCTTCAAGCTCGGCGTGAAACGAAATCCGGATGCTTTTCAGCTTGAGGTATTGCTTCGCCTTTTGTTTGAGAGCCAAGAGTTCCTGAGGTATCGCGGCCTTCGTCGGTGCTGACGTCGCCGGCGTCGGGCAGCCAGAGGTTGCGCCCTGGGAGGTCACTGGCAGAGAAAGCGCGGTCGCCGAGATGAGCGCCGCCGTGGCGACAATTGCCCCAAGCATCCTCCGTGTCATGTGGCTCCTCTTTTCGGTCGTCTAGCGTTTGGCGTAGCGGCGGATCTTGTGAGTACTCAGTTGCACGGTCACGCTGTGCGTTTGGGCGGGCTTGGGCGAGGACGTCCAGATGCTCAGCACCGCCCGCAGAGATCCATGCTCAAAGCGCAACATGGATCTTGCGCGGGCGCTGAGCTTGACATCGATAGTCGTCGTGGCGCCAGCCTTGAGCGAGAAGTCGGCTGTGCCCAGGATGTCCTGCTTGGAGTGTCCCTTACCGCCCGTACTGCCGAGCTTGCCTGTCAATGTGACGCTGCCGAGACAGCGCGCGGTGCCTTTGCAGGCGAGCTTGACCTTCGCCACACCGCGACCGTTCGTGGCGATGTCCGTGCCTACGACCCTTACGGTGGATGCGCCGGAGGCGATTAAGCTCAATTTTGGGGCGCCCTGCAACGGGGCTGGTTCTGAGTGTGGGCATGGCGGGGAGGACGCGCCCACCGGGTTGCTCGCCGTCTGCACCGTGCTGCCTTCGGTGCTCGTGATCGTGCCTGTGACTCCAAGCGATTCGCAGGCCGGGTTGACTTTGAACGTGCCTCGGTCGAGGAGCAACAGGATTTCATCCAGGTGTAGTGCAATGCCGTCATCGAGCGTCGGCAATTGTCCGCTGGTGAGGATCAACGATCCCGTGCTCGGATTGACTGTGATCGCCGCCCGCACGACCTCCGCGCCGAAATCGAATGGACCCGGGTCCAGGGGCAGCACGATCGACAGGCTTTGCGCGGCGCCACCGTACGGTCCGGTCAGATAGATCGGGCCGTCCAACGCGGCCGGGTGGGATCCCAAGCCGACGGTTGACTCAACCCGGCCTACCTCGCTTGTGCTGGTACACAGGCCCTCCGAGGCCCTCGGTTCTTCACAGGTTTGGACGCCCGCGAACATCTGCGCGAGCGCCGGTGGCGCTTCGATCGCGATTGTGCCCAATTCCTGTTCCTCATCGTGGTTGGCGCGAGACACCAAGAGCGCCAGCGACTTGAACGTGTTCGCTTCGCTTGTCGCTCCGGCGGCGGTTACGATCGCCGGGCTGAACGGGTGGGGCGCTGAGCACTGTGTGCCCTGCGCTCCCGAATCGATTTGGAACGCGCTGGAGGCGGTGGCGGCGGCATTGGCGCTCCAAGGTTCCAGCTCGGCCGTGCTCGTGGCCAAGCCGCAAGTGGGCGGCGTGCTTAGCAGGGCGCGCGGGCCGCCCGAGAAATGCAATGCGAGATCGTCGATCGGCAATTGTGGTAGGTCTCGGAAGGAGACTTCCCAACGATCGGTAATCGGATTGAATTCGATTTGCCCGACCATCTTGATCCTGACTCTGTTCATCGGCGATTCCGCCTCGACGTACATGGCGAGCGGAGAGTGAGACGGGTTCTTCTCTGGGATCGCCAGGTAAATGTGGCCCATCAGCGGAAGGCCAAACAACGGCGTCGCGACTTCGATCGTCCCTATGGTCGAAGCGCCAGGACATGTCACCGGTCCAGACGAGTCCAGGTTGGCTTCGGCTTCGCTGCACGCTTCCAGCCCGTTGGCCGACGAGAGCGAGATTCCCGTCCCTTCTGGTAGGGCGATGGCCGCGCGTTCGATGTCGGAGCGCGCCAATCCCGCGGCGGATTCCTGGTGGGGCACTGCCAACTCGACGCTATATCCAGCGGGCGCGTTGCCGGTAGTCGTGTCTGGCGTGACACTGAGGGACACTTCGAAGGGGAGCCTGTTACAGCCAGTGAATGTGGGTGTCGGCGACAAGGCTTCGACAGAGACATTCGGCGCGACCCAAGAGTCGCTCGACAGCGTGCTGGGCGGCGAAGATGCGCAACTGGTCGGGCTCCTCAAGAAGCGTGCCGGCTGGATCGAGCCGGCCGCGCCGAAGCTAGGAGCGCCTCCCTCGGTGACCCGGTCTGGTCCGGCCCCATCGTTGGAAGCTGGAGCGCCCCAGAGGGTGAGGCTCATCGAGAGCAGTGAGCGCGTGGGGAGATCCCGCGCGCTCATTTGCAGACCGTAGGTTCCGTCGGTGCGAAGCCCAATTTCAAAACTGACTCGAATGGACGACCAGAACAAGGTCAAGGACCCCATGTGATCCGGAGAGGGTGCGGTGTTGTACACGAGGCTCGAATGCTGCACCGGTGCTCCACCCACACCCGAGCTGGTCAACATGAAGGCGACACCGACCGCCGTATCGCTTGGGCATGCGTTCGCTTGCAGTTCCGCGTCCATGCACATCGGTATCGCTTGAGGATCGGCAATCAGTCCAGCCGGCAGATTCAAGCTCATCTCTCTTGCTTCCGCGGCCGGCGTTGCTTCGCCCGCGCTCAAGGCCTGATTGAAGGTGAGGCCGGCGGTCAGGTTCACGCTCGCTCCCGCCTGTTTTTCCGACCAAATCGTCGCAAAGGACGAGATCCCAAAGTCCGCTTCGCTTGGGCTGATGGTCGTAGGGTCTTCGGCCTGCGCCCCTGTGGCGGCGCCGCCGCCGCCGACACTTACCGAGTTGGTGACCGAGGCTGAGACCCCCGAGTTCACCTTGATGGTGACTTCGATTCTCAAGACATCGCCCGGTGCCATTTCGAAGCCTTCATAGGTGCACGTTGGCTTGGGCGTCAGGTTGCACGCAAGGGCGTGGCCGTTGCCCAGGTCTTCACCGGAGACGGCGCTCGCCGTAATGCCGGTCGGCAGCGTGTCGCTTACTTCGATCGGGCTGCCCGCGTCCGATGCGCCACCAGCGTCAACCACCGTCAGCACGTACTTGTCATCGCCCGTTTCGTCGCCTGGTGCGAAGTTCGTGGGTGAGGAGGACGAGGATATGGCCCACAAAGGGTTTTGGGCATACGCGGGCGCGGCTGAAGCTCCGCTGATCAAAAGGGCGAACAGCGTGCTCACCGCGGTTAGCCAGCCGAGGCCGAAGCCTCTCAAGTCCCCCATATATTCACCCTCGCGCTCGGTCGTCAACGATAAGGCCGCACGGTACCAGACATCGGTATTTGTAGTGCAGGCATCTGGACTGGCTCTTTAGAGAGCCCAGTAAACCGGCCAACTCGTCCAGCGACCGAGCGAAAGGCCGGACTGTTGTTGATCGGTATAGACGATCCGCGCCGCGCCGGGCTAAATGTCATACAGAGCATTTCACTCGGGCATCGGCGTACTTCATTACGACCGCGACTACGACACGATCGCCGTCCACACTTCACTCTCATTCGAGAGCGTCTGGGTGGCGCCGCGCGGCAGCATCGATTGATGAAGCGCGAGCTTCTCAATCTCAGAGCAAGCGTTCGTAACGCGAGAGCAGCTTCGACGGAAGCTCACCGAGCGCATCGGCGATCTTCAGCAGGTTGGCGAAGCTGACATTGCGCTCGCCACGCTCGATACCTCCTATATAAGTCCGGTGCATGCCGGCCCTCCGTGCCAACTCGTCCTGAGAGACACCGGCGTCCAAGCGCAGTTCGTGGAGCGCCCGGCCTAGCGCGGCGTGCTCTGGGGACTTTGCTTCCACCCCACTGATGATCGCGTCCGCCGCAGACGTATCGATTACGAGCCGGCGATGGCACTGACGCGACACACCATGATCGCGGGCCATCAGCGTCACCTCGCGCGCCGCCGACATCGAGCGCATGGCCGACGTGGCATATATGACAATTGTATGCGATACTTATAGTCATCTGACTAATCGACCGCGGCAGGCGAACATGAACCCCAACCACAGCTCATCCGACAATCCCCTCGAAACGCCCGGCGCACAGCAGATGGCGGCGTGGACGCTGCGCCTGGCGCAGAGCCCTGGCTTTCGCTGGCTGCTCGCCGCGGACCCGCATCTGTTCGCGTTGCTCTATGCAAGCTGCGCTGCGGCCGTGTCGCCGCCCGAGCCGCTTGCCGGCGACGACGGTGAGGTAAGTGCGGCCAATGAGAAGCTGCTGCCGACCCTGAAGGATCTCCAACGTCAGTTCGGCGAGCGCACCAGCGGACGCTTCGTTCGTCTGTATCTACGCGGGACGAGCGTATTCGGACTGATCGAGCGGGATGAGGGTGTATTCCAGAGTGCGTTGCGCGACTGGACGCAAGCGGCGGAGGTGGAGGCATCGCGGTTCATCACCGCCCTGGATGAGAACGTGGGCCGCATTGCGGAGCTTCTGGATCTGACCACGGCGGAGCGAGACGTACTCGCGTTCCAGATCGGACGCTCTCGGCCGGGGTTCTCGCAGTTGTTCGAGCTGCTGATGGACACCGACCGTGCGACAAAGGCGGTACTCGGTGCGGCACTCGGCAGCCCGGACTCAGAGATGGTCTCGGCGCTATCGGAGCAGGGGACGCTGGCGCGTTCGGGCATGTTGACCGTCAAGGAGCGTCCGCTACGGGTGAGTGGCCCGTCGCGCCATTTGAGCGCAACGCTGGCGGAGCGCGCCGAGGCGGACGCCGAGCTCATCGAGCGATTCGTCAAGCCGCTCTCCCCATCGCCATCGACCGGGTCGCTCGGACGCCTGCACGAAGACGACAGGCGCATCCTCCTGGACGTCCTGCGCAAGCCACTGCCAGTCGATCATGGCGTGCACGCGCTCGTTTACGGTCCCAAGTCGGTGGACAAGCGGGACATGATGGCGCGGCTACTCGAAGACGCGGGGATCCGTGGGCACGCGGTTGTCACCAAGCACGTTGCGGCGGGAGACCTGCCAACCTGGACCTACATCGCCCAGCGCCACGTCGAGCGATCCGGCCCCGACGCGGTGTTGGTCGTCGATCGCGCTCACGAGGCGCTGGCCTCCCGGCCTCGCAGCAGGTTTCACCTCTTTGACTTCGACGACGACGAGCTGCTCTACGACGATGACCCCGAGCGCGCCTCCGACGAGGGCTTGACCGAGAGCCGCGTGCGCTGCGTGTGGATCACCGACCGCGCACGGCAGCTCTCGGAGCGCAACCTGGGCGCGTTCTTGTTCCACTGCGAAGCGTTTCCCGGCTCACGTGCAGAGCGGCGGGAGCGCGTCGCACAGGTGATCACGGACTTCGGCCTCTCCTCGCGACTGGAGCGCGACCTCGCAAAGTACAGCCTGCTCGGCGAGCAGCAGGTCCGCCGGGCGGCCGAGCTCGCCCGTTTGATCATGCTCCCGGAGGACGAGTTGCGCGATGACCCCGCCCCGGGCCGGGAGCAGCTGGACCCGGAGCGCGAGCGTGTGATCAAGCGTGCCGTCGCCCACAGTCAGAAGGTCCTTGGACGCGATCGCACCGAGGGACTACGTGACTCCGTCACCAGCTATGACCTCGACCTTCTGAACATCGCCGGACGCTTCGCGCCGAAGCAGATCATCGCGGCCCTAAGCGAGCGGCCAATAGGTTCGCTGTGTTTCTGGGGTATACCGGGTGCCGGCAAGACACAGCTCGCTGAGCACATCGCCGTCGAGCTCGACCTTCCGATTCTCATGCGCTCGGCCTCTGAGCTCCTGTCGATGTGGCTCGGCGAGACAGAGCAGCAGATCTCGAAGATGTTCGCCGAGGCACAGAACGAGGGTGCGCTGCTGTTCCTCGACGAGGCGGATTCGTTTTTGCGCGACCGCACGCTCGCACGCGCCCACTGGGAGGTGACACAGGTCAACGAGCTGCTCCAGCGGATGGAGCGATTCGAGGGAATCTTCATCGCTGCCACAAACCTGATGGACTCGATCGACGCGGCAGCGATGCGCCGCTTCACCTGGAAGCTCGAGTTCAAGGCCCTCCGGCACGAGCAGGCATGGTCGATGTTCTGCACGGAGAGCGGCTTCGATCCAAACGCAGAGCCCGCGCGCGCAGGAGAGTTCGAGCAAGCGTTGAATGCCATCGACGACCTTGCGCCTGGGGATTTTGCGACTGTCAAGCGCCAAGCACAGATACTCGGCGAGTCGCTCTCACCCGAGGCCTGGATAGAGCAGCTCGCAGCCGAGGCCAAAGCGAAGATGCTGGGTTTGAGGCGCCAACAGCTTGGGTTCGCGAGCTAGATTGGAGCGCGCCCTGAGAGATTCGAACTCCCGACCTTCGGTTCCGTAGACCGACGCTCTATCCAGCTGAGCTAAGGGCGCAGAGCCGCTTAGTGTAGTGGCCTGGCGACCTGGGCACGGACGAGCCCGTCAGTCGCCCATGTGACCACGTCAGATCGGACTCCGTTGCCGGTGGGACCAAGCACTACGAGGCCCGTGAGCAGGGAAAGGCCGATCTTTGCCTAGATGCTTGAACCGGCCCAGGGTGTCCTTCAAGAATGGTGCGCTATTCCATATTCCAGTTGCTTCGGCCCATAGCGGCGCCTGGTTGCGCCAGTAAGACATTCGTCCACGCCGTCCCGGCGATGACGATCTTGGTAGATCATTACTGAAGCATGTTCTCACTCTTCGAACTGTTTTCAGCGTCTCGCAGAGTCGCTCTCAATCGGTGGAGAGGGCCGGCCGGAGGGATCGCTGGGAGCGACGAATCGGCGCCTACGCGCCTGCCGCGATATCTGCCGCTGGTCGTGCTCACAACGGCGTCAGTGGTGGTCCTGCCGGCGGTGCTCGTGGCGGCGTTCGTGCCGCGGGGCAGCTCTCTGTTGATGGTGGCCTCCGCAGCATCGGCCGTGGCCGTCTCGGTTGCCATCGCGAGCGTCGAGGCCGCCCTGTGGACGCGATGGCCGGGATCGCGCGACCTCCTGTTCGCCGATCTGATGCTATGGGGATGGTTGCGCAGGTACTGGGCAGAGCGACGTCTGGCGCAGGCGCGAGCCTTGTACGACTCAGCGAGAAAGGCCGGCCCAGCAGTGAGCATCGAGTTGCTGGAAGACCTGAGCAAGCGACTCGAAGCACGCGACGTCTATACCCACGGACACAATCAGCGGGTCGCACGCCACGCAGAGCGCATTGCCCGCGCGATGCATCTCTCCGTGACCGAGATTGCCAAGATCCGTACGGCAGCCACGGTTCATGACGTGGGCAAGATCCATACCCCGAGAGAGATCCTCAACAACCCGGGGCGACTGACCGACCGGGAATACGCAATCGTGAAGCTCCACGCCGGCGACGGCGCGGACATGCTGGTAACGGTCGGCGATCCAGAGATCACAAGCATGGTTCGCCATCATCATGAGCGCATCGACGGCCACGGTTACCCCGATGGTCTGGCCGGCTCGGACATCCCGCTCGGAGCTCGAATCATCGCGGTGGCCGACACCTTTGATGCCATCACCTCCAGTCGTGCCTACCGGCGAGCGGACACCCACAAGAAGGCACTGAACATCCTCTCTCAGCAGGCCGGCTCCCAGCTCGATGGCGTGGCTGTCTCGGCCTTCCTCGGCTGCTACTCCGCCCGCCGCTCGGTTGCCTGGTTCGCCTTCACGACAGTCGTTCCCCAGCGCATATTCGCGGCGCTCCAGACAGCCTCGCCTGTCATCGGCACCGGCACGGGAGCCATCACCTCGATGCTCCCGGCCCTGGGCGCGGCGGGTCTACTCACACTGTCGCCCGGGTTGCGTCACGGCACGACAATCGAACAGAACACATATCGCCAACCCGCAGCGACACAACTCCACCGGCAGGCCGCCTCAGCGACCCCGACCACAGATGCGGCGCGGCACCGCACCAGGCCGACAGCAAACATCGAGCTGCCTCAACCCCAACACGGTCGAACCCGCGGGGCCCTGCACATCTCGGCACCCGCGCCTCTCAACAGACCGGTATCCAAGAACCCGAAAGCGAGTACACCGGAGACCTCCGCCGGCGGTGGTGCTGACACGCACCAACCAGTAGCGGTAGCCGCCGCGCCCGCGGCACCACCCACAAACAGCTCGCCGGCCCCCGAACCTCCTACTCCCACTCCGCCTGCGTCTCCTCTCGAAGAGACCCCGTCACCGCCCACGCCACCGACCAGCCCGCCGGTGACGCTCCCGAGCGTCCCCAACCTCCCGTCGGTCTCCGTCCCAGGCGTCTCGGTCTCCCTTCCAGGCGTCTCAATCTCCGTCCCAAGCATCTCGATCTCAACTACCGAAGTACTTGGCGACAAAGCCCCCTGAAAACACTGCCAAAGGGCTGCGAGGAGACACATGTCCCGGACAGCAACCTCCAGAAGAAACAACCGCAATAGTCACTCAGCGGCGGCGCCGCTGAGTAGCCTTGGTCCGGACATCACCCAAGTTCTCATGTCCCATCGGTCGCTCGTTCTTGGCTTCGCAAAGGGAAGCGCATTCAGCAGCTGCACGCCACGCGCTTCTGCGAAACCGACTGACCAGCCCCTCAGCCACAACTCGTCGCGGCGCTCAGAGCAGCGCAGACGGCAGCGACCTTCTCTGGCGAGAGCATCGTGATTCGCTTGACCAGGTACCCTTGGCAACCTCCTCGGCCAGTCTCTTCATCGTCTCCCCAAACGCCACCTCGTGGACCTTGGAGATATCTCCCCACTCGTCGCCGTTGCCGTCGGCGTGCTCGCGCTGCACCGCTCGCAGAGCGATCTCTGCATCGCGCTCGCTCCAATCGGGTGCTTCTTGCAGGAGCTGCTCCTTTGCGGTCATGGCGAGTCCGATGATAGTCCCCGGTACCGACTTAGTTCCTACGTCTCGGGTTCGCGCCCATTCCGCCGCACCAGCGATTTCCTCCCAGCTAACGAGCGATCCATCGATCGAACCTGACTGCACGGCCGCTCCCTATCAGAGCGCCCGGGACAAAGCCTGAGATCGCGGTGCGCGAGCCCTCGGGCCCCTAGGGCAGCCCGGCGTGCGGTACGTCGACGACGGTCGTGAGCAGCACCGCCTCTCGCGTGCGCGCTCGGTTGGCCTCGAGGAAATCCGGCGCGGCGCAGAGCAGCAGCGTGCGCCCGTCCTCGCCGCCGAGTGCGCAGGCGAAGATGCCCAGACCGTCGGGCGTCCGTATCTCCTCGAGGATCTCGCCACCCTGCCCGACGCGGACGCAGCGCGCGCCAATCGCGTCGGCGGCCCAGATGCAGCCCTCGGCATCGAGCGTGCAGCCGTCGGGAGCGAACTTCAGCTGGGGGAATGTCTGCTCGAAGGGCCCCAGCTCGGGCGTGAAGGCCACCTGTGCCCAGACCCTCCGATCGCTCAGCGAGCCGTCGTCCTCGAGCGTGAACGCAGTGAAGCGAGCGCCGGCCGTCTCCCCGACGATCAGCGTGCCGTCGTCGGGTGTGATCACCAAGCCGTTGGGGAACCTCATGTCGTCGTCGAGCACCGTCACCGAGCCATCCGGATCGACCCGCATGAGCTTCCCCGGAGCCGGATCGGCAAAGCCCATCAGGTCGAAGCCGAACTCCCCGACATATGCACGCCCCCGCCGGTCGACCACCATGTCGTTCAGATGCCCCGCGCAATGCGCCGTCAGATCGGCATGCACAGACACCTCGCCCGTGGAGCTGCGGCGCAGCACGCGGTGGTCTCTCATCGACACCACGAGCAACGAGCCGTCGGGCATCCAGCCCAGCCCCGAGGGCTGCTGCTCGACCGACATCACCGTCGCGGCCGCGCCGTCGGGAGCGACCGTCATCACCACGTGCCCGTAAAAGTCCGACACCCACCAGCGACCTTCGCGCCAGCGAGGCCCCTCGAAGAACGCGCCCCCCTCGAACAGAGTCGTGAACTCTCGCGCCAGCACAGCGAGATACTACCGGGGCGGGTCGGAGGCTGGGTCAGCTCGAATAGCGCTACACGGACCACACGACCGGCATGACCGATGCCTCGGACATGAGCCTCCGGTTCGAACTTCAAGCCTGAGGGGGCTGGGATGCATCGAGGTCTTCGAGGTCGACGAGGTCGCGTGGACGTCCGGCAGCTCGCTTCATCGTGCGCAGATGCTCCACTGCGCATATCGGAATCGACACGTCGGCGAGCTCGACATCGATTGCGCTCGCTCGAAGCTCGTCATACGGCAGAACGCCGTCGAGGCCCTGCACGACGTCAAGGTCACCGAGCTGCGTGGCGATCAACGCACGCTCGCCGCTGCGTAGCAGCGCGGCGATGGAACGCTCGGAGCCGAGCAACGATTCGCCGAGCTGGACATGGCCACCCAGGTCAGTAAGCAGTCCAGCGAGCCGGTCCAAGTTCTCTGGTGTCGGATCGGGCACGATGTCGCAGTCCTTCGTTCCGCGTATCACGCCCCAAGACCCGAGCGCCAAGCCGCCAATGACAACGAACCTGATGTCCGCCTCGACGAGACGTGTAAGTAGCTGATCGAAGGACGGTGCGCTCAACGGGCGCGCCGGGCAGCATCGCGCAACTCGAACAGCTTGCGCGTCAGCGAGATTGTCTCCCGGAGGTTCACCGCAAGCGGCCGCCGTCCGTCGGCCCCCAGACGCAAACGGCGCACCTGCTCTCCCTGGAGATCGGATGCATCGCGTGTCAACGTGGGCTCGGACATTAGCCCTACACAGTACCGGGCTCGGCCTACCGATAGCCTCGACTCCGAGTCTGTCGCTTCTTTGGTTGACCCGGCTGTTTAGAGCGTGTTTCAAAATAGGCGGTGCGTCCGGTGCGTTCATAGGCCAAGCTGGGCGCCGCGGGACGTCGCAGCGCGTGCTGGTGGCACGTGCAAGACGTCACGTGGTGATCCAGCGCCGCGTCCAGGGATGCACCGGACGTGCCGATCTTTTTGAAACACGTTCTTAGAAGCGAAACGGGGAGACCGGGATGACGTTCGAACCCCGGTCAGGGCTCGAACGTCGAGCAAATGGCGGGGCTTACGGGACGACTCTCGAAACATACCTCGGCCTGGCGCCGTACCCGAGAGCTACATGCTCCGCCAGAGACCCGGGTCCTCAGTGTTTCTTCTTGTGCTTCTTCTTTGGAGGGCCGGAGGAAGTGACGAGATTGACGACGCTGCCGGCGGCCAGCGTGGCGCCCGACCCCGGACTGGTGGAGAGGACCAAACCCTTGTGGATGCTCTTCGACGACTTGCTCGTAACCTTGCCGACCTTGCAGTTCAAAGCCGCGATCACGGCCTTTGCAACTGTGAGCGGCGTGCCGGCTAGCCCCACCACCTTGCACATCGGCGGTGCCGGAGGCGCCCCGGGGCTGGGCACGCTGACGGTGAGCGTCGCGGCGGCGGTGTTGTTTGCCGGGTTGCTATCCGGGAGCCCTTCCGAGCCGGCGGTGACTGTGGCCGTGTCGGCATAACTGCCGGCGCTGGCGGCCGACACGACGATCGAGACCGGCACGCTGGCGCCCGGCGGCAGGTTGGAGATAGCGCAGCTAACAGTCTGCCCGGCCGTGGAGCAGGCACCCGACCCAGCCACGGCGGAGAGAATCGTCAGGCCGCTGGGAATGCCGTCGATAAAGGTCGCCGGCGCGGCCGAGATACCGCTGTTTGAAACCGTGAACGAATAGTCGGACACGCCGCCGGCCGAGATCGTGGAAGGCGTCGCCGAGCCGTTGAGAGCGGCGTCGAAACTCTGCTTCAGTTCGGCGGAGACGTTGGCGAGAATCGATCCCGCACTGACGCTCGGGGTATAGATCGCGCCAATACTGGGCGCGACGGCCGTGACGCCGGCGGAGATCATCTCGGCTGCCGGGATGGAGCTGCCGCCCCCGAAATAACAGGCAACGGTCCCAGACGTGCCATACAGGCCGAGCAGCTCGCCGCCCGTGACCGTGATCGGCGCGGCGAGAGGGAATTCGGCGATCCCGCTCACTGGCAGCGGGTTGGGCAGCGCCTCGCTGTCGAACCCGACGACCTTGTAGCTGCCACCGCTCGGCCGCAACAGAAGAAGCGACAACGGGGTTCCGATCGTGGCGCCCGTCGTGTTCGCGCTCCACTCGCTGATCTGACCGCCGCCGGAGGGCACCGCGTACTGGTAGGCCGAATCGGTCGCGCTCTGAACGTAGAACGCACCGCCGCAGCCGGCAGGCGTTGCGCCGGAGGGAACCGTGGTCGTGCCTAGCGTCAGCGCTTGGGCCGATGGAGCCACCACCGCCAACACCGCGCTCGCGACCAAGCCGGCTATCGCAATCCGAGCACCCACAATGAACCTCCCTGTCGCCTCAAACTTCGGTCGAGGCAGACCCTACAGGCCGAGGTCGACGTTGCTGTGAGCCGATTGGCGCCGGTCGACCCAGCTCGAGGCCGGCGCGCCTCGACGGCGCCGCAACATACACGGCACAATCAGCCGCACCGTTGACTTTCCGCAACCCGCCAGCGCTGCGAAATCTGGCGAAAAAACGGAGATCGCGGGACGATGTTCGAACTCGGACCTGGTGTGGTGGAAGCGCATTGGCGAGCTGCACGACGAGCGCTTCGGATGAGCCTGAGCTATCTCAAGGGAACCGCGATCGGACCCGGCAGACGGCGATAGACGGCGAAGAAGTCACGGTCGTCGGGGACGAGGTAGCGATCGGCCGACTGGTGCGGCTGGGGCTCGACCATCTTCGGGACGAGCCCGTGGTCGTGGGTGTAGGCGATCAGCGTGTGCCAGTCAGCGTTGATGTCGAACTCCATCGCCCGCGCCGCGCCGATGTGCTGGAGGAGCTTCGCGATCGAGATCACCGTCTGGCCTTCGGCAGCGACGAAGACCAGATTGCCGCGGCGATCGATGCCCACGCCGGTGCGCCACACGCGCGTGACGCCGCCGAGCGTGAACCCCCATTCTGGACTGTTGGGGTTTTCGTTCAAGGCGGGATTCAGGCGCCCGTTCCATACGATCGGCGCGAGGCTCTGGCGTGCCCAAGCGATGTCTCCTCCCGCGTTCGGGCCGCCGCTCCACTTGACGATTTCGACGCGACCGTCGCGATGGCCGACGAGCGTGGCCTTGCCGTCCTTCAGCGGCTCGTTGACCTGGCCGTTGACGGTCGAGCCGTTTTCCCCGTCTTCGTAGGTGAAACCGCCGTTGAAGGTCGCCAGCAGCCGCCAGCGCTGACCGTAGGGCACCATCATCGGCCCGCGCACGGCCGCGTTGGGTGGCTCGTAACGTCCCGGGTAATAACCGATCGCGGTGCGTGTATGGTCGAACCAGGCCACATAGGCAAGCAGCTCCGGATATTCAGCTTCGGGGCGGAAGCTCGTCACCAGCACCGGTGGGCCGCCGTCGAGGGGCGGCCCTGTCGGTTTCCAGATCCCTTCCCCCGGCAGCCGATGCACGAACACCGGCTTGATCGGCGGCGGCCAGGCCGCGGTGTGCCTGCCGCGCTGTAGGCTCAATCCCACCGCCGGCACTCGCTTCGGCGCCGGTCCGCCCTTCTTCGGTGCGTTTGCGGTGTAGTAGATGTGCTCGATGTCGTCGACGATCGTGTTTCCGAAGGGCACCTCAGCTCTCACCCACTCGACGCTTCGGGCCCCGAACGACATGCTCGTCGGCTTCAGCATCCAGATCGCATAGGCGCTGGCCGCCCAAGTGAGCAGGCCGAGCAGAGGAGTCCCAATCAACAGGAGCCGCCTACGCCTGGCCTTAGCCTTGCGCCGCTCCTCACGGCGCGCCTCCAGGTGCTCGGGCGGCATGGAGATGCGGGCCGAGCCAGCGGCCTCAGATGGATCGCTCATGCCCCGGACAGGCGCCGCCACCGGACCGCTAGGCCGGTCCACCGGCCTAGCGACGTGCGCCAAGGTCGTGTTCTCGTGCCGATAACGCCAAACCATAGGCGACTCTCGGGCCGCCATTAAGTGAGAATCCATTTATCGGCATCGCTCAGAACGACGGACAGCAGGCGATGGACCAACGCCACAGGCGCACCGCCGAGATCGCTGCTGCACATGAAAGGCTCGCGTCGAGCAGCGACTCGCGCCGATCGACGTGATGCCTATCGGATGAGCACCTGACAACTCTCCCGGCTCTCGCCCTGGCGAAGTTCGAACTACGCTCACATACCTGGCGGAAACGGAGAGGGAGGGATTCGAACCCTCGAACGAGGTCAACCCCCGTTACGCGATTTCCAGTCGCGCCCATTCAACCGCTCTGGCACCTCTCCATCGCTGCGTCGTGCGCGGCGTCGACAGAAAGGCTACGACACGTCGCGCTTCGCCGCGGACAAGCCCAAGGGACTCTCGACCTTTCTGGCCCGGCACTCCTGGGTTCTCACACAACCCATGCACACTTACCTTGCCTCCCACCGGGCCATGACACTCAGTCCTTGTCCATTGGTAGGCTCTCTTAGGACGCCGCGCGCGCACGCACGGGGCATCGCCAAAACGAAGACACCCAACCCTCGCCAACGATCCGGAGATCGAAGATGCTTCTCGCCTCAAGCGAAGCCGTCAGCAAGGACATCGGCCTGATCGTCACCTTCATCGGGATCGGGATCCTCGTCAACATCGTCATCGTCCTGATCGCGATCCAGGTACGCGGCGAGCGCCAGCAGAACCAGCAGCACCTGCAGAGCCCGCGGCAGGACTAGATCCCCGCGCGATGCTCGCCGTCCAGATCAGCGAGCTAGGCGGGCCCGACGCCGTGCGCGTCGTGGATGTGCCCGAGCCTGAACCCAGCCACATGCTCACCCCCGGTGAAGGGGTGCTGATCGACGTCGCTGCGGCCGGCGTGTCCTTCCCGGAGGTTCTGCAGACACGCGGGCTCTACCAGCTCAAACCCGACCTGCCCTTCATTCCGGGGGCGGAGGTTGGCGGCACGGTCATCTCCGCGCCCGCCTCCAGCGGCTTGCAACCGGGCGATCGCGTGATGGCCTTCACCGGCCTTGGTGGTATGGCCGAGCGGGCGGTCGCTCCCGCCTACATGACCTTCCCCCTCCCCGACTCGCTCGATTTCAACCAAGGGGCTTCGGTCATCCTCAACTACCACACCGCCTATTTCGCGCTGAAGCTGCGCGGGCAATTGCGGGCCGGTGAGAGCGTGCTCGTGCACGGGGCTGCCGGCGGCGTCGGCACCGCTGCTTTGCAAGTTGCCAAGGCGCTCGGCGCCTCCACGATCGCGGTCGTCTCCACTGAGGAGAAGGAGCGCGTTGCCCGCGAGGCCGGCGCGGATCAGGTCGTGCGCTCGGACGGGGCCTGGCGCGAGCAGGCCGTCGAGCTCAGCGGCGGCGGCGTTGACGTCGTGCTCGATCCGGTCGGCGGCAATCGCTTCACCGACTCGCTGCGCTCGCTCAAAGAGGAGGGGCGCGTAGTCGTCGTGGGCTTTACCGAAGGCTCGATTCCCGAGGTCAAGGTCAACCGCCTGCTGCTGCGCAACGTGTCGGTCGTCGGGGCTGGATGGGGGGCTTACGCGTTGCTGAATCCGCAGCGTAATCGCGCCGCCGCCGAGGCCGTGCGCAAGATGATCGACGACGGGTTTGTCAAGCCGATTGTTGGGGCGTGCCTGCCCCTCGATCAAGCCAGCGAGGCACTGCGCATCATCGACGAGCGCCGCGCCGTCGGCAAGGTGGTGCTTGGTATCGCCTGAGGTGTTTCAAGATGATGGAAAGGGTCGTGCTCAGTCTTTGCCCGGCGCCCCAGGTGTAACGATCGCGAAAACCGGATCTCCCTCGTCTAGGAGTCCCAGGAACTCGCCTAGCTTTGCCCCGTCGCCCTCCACGGCGATCGCGCCACTCGCAAATAGGTGCGCTCCGTCGCCCTCGCCCAGCAGAACCGCATCGAGGGCCGCCCGGGTGAGCGTCACCTTTGCGTGGCAATCCTCCACCAGGCGATCCCTGACTGCACTGAGCGCTCCGTTTTCGACGGTGACGCTCCAGCGCTCTCCTACGTCTGTGAAATCCCACGCGAGCTTGATCGTCATATCCCACGCTCGCGGGCCGTCCAGGCGCGCGCCCATCGCGTCCCACAGCTGCTCGAGCGACAAGGCCTTAGCCACGTCGGCGCTTGCCACGCGCCTGTTCCGCGGCGCCGGCGGCGGGCCCTCGCGCAGCTCGTGCGCGCCGACGAGATACAGGTTGCGCCATACCGCGCTCTCGGACTGGTAGCCAAGCTGCTCCAGTGCGCACGCCTCCAGCTCCCGCGCCTCCGCGTTCTCCGGCTCGGCAAAGACAGCGTGCGAGCACAGCTCGGCTGTCCAACGGTAGTCGCCCTCTTTGAAGGCGGTATGGGCCTGAGCGAGCAGCTCGTCGATGCCGCCGGCCAGTTCCACATAGCGCCAAGCCGCCTCAGCGGGCGGATACGGATCCAAATGGGCAGGGTTGCCGTCGAAGAAGCCCAGGTAGCGCTGGTAGACGGCGCGCACGTTGTGGCTGACGGTGCCGTAATAGCCTCGGCACGACCACGTTTGTTCGAGGCTCGGCGGCAAGCGCACCTCGGCCGCGATCTCGGTCGGCGTGAGGCCCCTGTTCGCCAGGCGCAGCGTTTGGTCGTGCAGGTAGCGGTACATGTCGCGATGGCGAGCCAAATGCCCGACGATCCGCGCTTTACCCCAGCGCGGCCAATGGTGTTGGGCGAACATGACGTCTGTTCGCGCGCCGAACAGCTCGATCGCCTCCCCCAGGTACTTGGACCAGGCCAGCGAATCGCGTACCGGCGCGCCCCGCGGGGTCAGTACGTTATGCATGCAGTGGACGGCGTTCTCGGCCACACACAGCACGCCCAAATCCTTAAAGAAGAAGTTCATCTCCGCGGGGGCCTCGCTGTCGGGGACGAGTTGGAAGACGATCGGCACGCCGTCGATCTCCGTCTCTTGGCCGGTGTGCGTGACCTCGTGTGTCGGCGGGATCAAGGTGATGCTGCCGGTCGAGGTCGTCTTGCCGATGCCCGCGTCGACCTGGCCCCGCGGGCCTCGCTGTAGACCCGGCGCGAACATATACATCGCGCGCCTGGCCATCGCCCCTCCGGCCAGCACGTTCTCTGAGACGGCATGCTCCAGAAAGCCGGCCGGCGCCCAGACCGGCACCTCGCCCGCCTGCACTTCCTCGGCGCTGACGACACCCTTGACGCCCCCGAAGTGGTCAACGTGGCTGTGTGTATAGATGACCGCACTGACCTTGCGCTCGCCGCGATGCTGGCGGTATAGCGCCAGGGCCGCCGCCGCGCACTCGGTCGAGATCAGCGGGTCGATCACGATCACGCCCGTAGTCCCCTCAACCAGCGTCATGTTCGAGATGTCATAGCCGCGCACCTGGTAGATGCCGGGCACAACCTCGAACAAGCCGTGCGATCCGTTCAGTTGCGCCATGCGCCACAGACTCGGGTGAACCGTCTCGGGCGCGTCGCTCTCCACGAACGCGTAGCTGTCCATGTCCCACACGACACGCCCGCGCGCGTCGCGCAGCACAAGGCTTTGGGCGCTCTCGATCAAGCCACGCCGCGCGTCCTCGAAGTCCTCGCGATCCTCGAAGGGAAGCCCCTTCGCCGCGGCGACTTGAACCGCTCGCGTGTGCCCACTTGCCGCGCCGGGTTCACTCACGCCGGGTATTGTGGCAGCGCCCATGGCGGACGCCTGCGACGGGACGCCTGACGCTTAGGCTACCCTAAGCCGCTTGATCGATATATCTGCGAAATGGGGGGACAGGTGATGCGGAAGATCCTTGTCGGGATAGGCCGAGGCGCGACGATCACGACCTGTCTCTCCCTCTCGGCGCTGGGGCTGGTTGCCTGCGCGGGCGGGGGCCGCAAAGCCGGCGAGAGCTCGGGGGTCGTCAAGGTGACGTTGACCGAACAGGGCTGCTCGCCCACCAAACTGAAGGCTCATGCCGGGCCGCTCACATTCGCGGTCACGAACGACAATACCTCCAAGGTCAGCGAGCTGGAGCTGAAGGACCCGACAGGGCTGATTCTCGGCGAGCACGAGAACGTCGTCTCCGGCCTACCGGGAAAGTTCACGTTGAACATGGCCCCGGGCAAGTACTACATGAACTGTCCCAACGGGGAAGAGGAAGACAACGGCGTGCTGATCGTGACAGGCAAAGCATCGGCCGCGGACAGCGTGACATCGGATCCGCTCGTCGCCAAGGCGCTCTCCGGCTATCGCAAGTACATCCAGGGCGAAGTGGAACAGCTACTCGCCGGCACGCGCCAGTTCAAGGCTTGGCTGGAACTGAACAGCCTCAAACACGCAGAGGAAGTGTTTGGCCCAACCCGCCGTCACTACGAGGCGATCGAGCCCGTGGCCGAGAGCTTCGCCGAACTCGACACGGACATCGACGGGCGAATCAACAACGTGGCAAACGCGAGCGAATGGAAGGGCTTTCATCGAATTGAGCAGATCCTGTGGGTCAAGAACACCACCCAGGGCACCGGCCTCTACGCGGAAGAGTTGCTGGCCGACGTGATCAAGCTCGACGCAAAGATCCCGACTCTGAAATTGCAGGCGCCGCAATTGGCCAATGGCGCGGTGGAGCTGCTCAACGAGATAGCGACCTCGAAGATCACCGGCGAGGAGGACCGTTACTCGCACACCGACCTATCGGATTTCGAGGGCAACTTGACGGGCGCTCGCGTCGCGTTTGAACTGCTGCGTCCAGTCCTGATAGCGAGGGGAGACGGAGCCCTCGCAAATGAAATCGCGCCGCGCTTTGCGGCGGTACAGCGCGGCCTGGATCGCTATCGCCGAAAAACGCCACTCGGCTTTGCCTACTACGGCGCACTGACAGCGACGGATCGCCTGCGGCTGTCCCAACAGGTCGATGCCTTGGCCGAACCGATGTCCAACGTGGCCGCCAAGGTCTCAGGCTGAGCTCATGGACGAGCTCACCCGACGCCAGCTGATCGTCGCGGGAGGCGGCAGCGCGCTGGGGGTGGCGCTCGCCGGCGGTGGCTACGCCCTCGGCCATCGCGAGGGCGAGCAAAGCGAGCTGGCCTCACAGCAGGACACAGTTGCCTTCCATGGAACCCACCAAGCCGGCATCGTCACCCCAGCCCAGGATCGCCTGGTTTTCGGCGCTTTCGACCTGACCGCCGAAACAACGGGCGAACTGCGCGAGCTGCTACGCACATGGACCGATGCGGCGGCGGCGATGACAGCCGGGCACACCGTCGGGCCGATCCCAGGCCCCCCGGAATCTCCACCGATCGATACCGGCGAGGCGGTGGGCCTGCCCGCGTCCCAGCTGACGATCACATTTGGCCTTGGAGCAAGCGTGTTCGAGCGCGCCGGCGAAGATCGCTTTGGCCTGGCGGCCCATCGTCCAGCGTTGCTGACGCCGTTGGGGGCACTGCCCGGCGAGCAGCTCGAAGCGCAGATCAGCAACGGCGACCTGTGCGTCCAGGCCTGTGCCAACGATCCGCAGGTCGCCTTCCACGCGGTGCGCAACCTCGCACGCCTGGGACGCGGCGCGGCCGCGCTGCGTTGGGCGCAGCTCGGCTTTGGCCGGACCTCCTCCACGACCAGCGACCAGGTGACGCTGCGCAACCTGCAGGGGTTCAAGGACGGCACCAACAACCTACGAGGCAACGACGAACAGGAGATGCGCAAGTTCGTTTGGGTGGGACCGGACGAGCCGCAACGTTGGTTTCGAGACGGCACCTACATGGTGACGAGACGCATCCGCATGTTCATCGAGGCGTGGGACCGCGACCAGCTAAGCGATCAGGAGAGGGTGATCGGTCGCTTCAAGGCGAGCGGTGCGCCGTTGACGGGCCATCACGAGCACGACCCAATCGACCTGGATGCCCGCACGGCGGACGGTGAACTTGTCATCCCCGCCAAAGCTCATATCCGCCTAGCCTCGTCCTCTAACAATGGCGGACAGCGCATCCTGCGACGCGGCTACTCGTTCACCGACGGCATCGATCCCATCACGGGCGAGCTCGATGCTGGACTGTTCTTCGTCTGCTTTCAGCGCAACCCACACACTCAGTTCGCAGCGATCCAGCGGCGTTTGGGTGTTTCCGACGGACTGGACGAGTACATACAGCACCGCTCCAGTGCACTATTTGCGATCCCCCCCGGCGCGCGCCCTGGGGAGTTCATCGCACAGGGGCTCTTCTCGAATACCTGAGCAGCGACATATGGCAACGCTCTCGCTTGGCGATTCCCGTGTCCACCACCATCTTGATGAAGGTCGAACCGGCCCAGACTCAGGCGCTCGGTCGCGGCATTCGGCAATACCCGCGTTCATCTGGCAGGCATAGGTCGGCGGCCTGCTGTACCGTTGGTTAGTCGATATTCGCTCTATACGAACAATACGTGACAGCTCGAAAGACAAGTAAGGAGTCTCTGCTCAGCGGTAAGTCGCCTGTGCCCGCTGCTGTGCTGGCTGCTGTGATCGAGAAACCGGGCCACGGTTGGGACGTTGCCAGCCGTGCGAGGCGTCGTATGGGCTCGTCGTGGCGGATCGACAGCAAACACATCTACTCCTACCTGGAGCGGCTTGAGCGCGACGGTTTGATCCGCTCGCAGAATGAGCCTGCCGGGCAAAAGGACGAACTGCTCGATGTCTATTACCCGACTGAGAAGGGTGAAGAAGCCCGGCGGGAGTGGCGCACGATGCCGCTCAAACAGGGCGTCATACCGACCGACCTGGACGTACGGCTGCTGTTCTCGACCGAGGATGACATCCCCGATCTGCTAAAGCGGTTCGCCGAACGCGAAGAGCGAATCCTCGAAGAAATCGAGGACGCCGAAAAAGCAGAGACCCGGCCTGTTTCCTACTTGGGGAGAGTCATCAACATGCAGCGCTCTTCGGTCGAGCGGCGTTTGCGCGCCGAGCTGGATTGGCTTGAGGACGCGCGGCGGGAACTCGAATTGGAGCGCGATCGGCTGAGTCGATGAGCCTTCTGGCATTTCGAGGGGTTAGCAAGCGCTTCCTTGATGGGGGCGAGCAGATTGCGGTCTTGGATCGTGTCTCGTTTGAGGTTGAGGCCGGCGAGACCGTTGGTCTAATGGCCTCGCGCCGAGGCGGCAAGACCACGCTGCTGAAGGTGGCCGCTGGCCTGATGCCGCCCGACGACGGCAGCGTCTTATGGGGCGAGATGGAGCTGACGGCGATGAGCCGCGATGAAGTGGCGGTGGCACGCGGCGAGAATGGCATCGCTTACGCCCGTGGCTATTGGCGTCCCAGTCGCTCGATGACGGTCATGGAGTTCATCACTGTCTCGCTGTTCGGCGGCTCAGCCACCGGGCGAGAAGCCGAACAGCGGGCCGAAAAGACGCTTGCCTTGTTGGGGGCTTCGCACCTGGCGCGACAACGCACGACCGAGCTTGGCATGAGCGAGCGCCCGATCGCGGAGCTGGCCCGCGCGATAGCCCACAAACCGCGTCTGCTGCTGATGGACGAGCCAGCGGTGCACAATAACCCCGACCAGGCCAGAAAGTTCTACGAACTGTTGCAGTCGCTGCCGGCGAAGATTGGCTGCGCGCTCTTGATCGCCTCCGAAGAAATCGCGCCGCTCAACGGCTGCAAGCCGATGATGCGGCTGTCGGATGGCAAGCTGACCGTGCCGACGAGTCGACGCAGAGTGATCGAGTTCCCGGCCCGCGGCGAGACCAGCCGGGCGTCGTGAACACCCTGGAGCTGCGCAACGTTGTCAAGCGTTATGCAGGCGCTGGCGAGACGGTTCATGCGGTCGATGGCATTTCGCTGACTGTCGAGCCGGGGGAGTTCGTGGCGCTGTACGGGCCAAGCGGCTCGGGCAAGACCACGCTGCTCATGCTGGCGGCGACGATCAAGAAACCGGACGCCGGGTCGATCGTCTTCGACGGACTCGACCTGACTGAGTTCAGCACCAACGAGGCGGCTCGCTTTCGGTGTGAACGGGTCGGGATCATCTTCCAATCTTTCCATCTGCTGCACGGTGCTACCGCGCTGGAAAATGCTTGCCTCAAGCTATTTGCATCAGACGTGACGCTACGCGAAGCCGAGGCTATGGCTCGGCCTTGGCTTGAGCGACTTGGTCTTGGGCATCGCCTCGATAGCCGACCGTCCGAAATGTCGATGGGAGAGCGCCAACGGGTCGCTATCGCTCGCGCCTTGGCGAACAAACCGAGCATGTTGCTCGCGGACGAGCCGACCGGCAGCCTTGACTCGCGGCGCAGTCGAGAAGTCTTGGAACTGCTCAAAGAGATTTGCACCGACGAAAATATTCCCGTTGTGGTGGTCACGCACGATCCGCAGGCCACGGCTTATGTCAATCGTGTGCATACGCTGCGCGATGGCAAGCTCACGGACGGGCTAGACATCGACTTGAACGCCTCGATGGTCTGATGGTGGTCCGCCGCCCCTTTTATCGTCGGGTTCGCATCCTGGGGATGTATCTCCCCGGCCTCTACAACCTCTACCGTCAGCAGTGGCGCGAGCATCGTGCCACCGAGCTGATGGCCGGCACCGGGATCGCCATTGGCGTCTCGCTGGTGTTTGGCGTCCTGGTCGCCAACAACAGCATCTTGGGTTCGGCACGGGAAGCGGTGGATTCCGTCAATGGCTCGGCCTCATTGGCGTTGGTGGCGCGTTCGCCGAGCGGGTTCAGTCAAGAATTGACGCCGAAGGTATCGGAATTGTCCGGGGTTCAGTCGGCGGTACCGATCCTGCGTCAGAGCGCAGTCATCGAAGGGTCGAAGGGTCGTCTGCTGGCTCAACTTGTGGGTATCAGTCCGCGCATCGTGTCTCTACGGAGCGCGGCGACCAAAGACCTGGGCGCAGGCGCGCAATTGTTGCAGGGTGGCGTTGGCCTGCCCTCCGGGGTTGCAGACGCTGTTGGTGCGCAAGCCGAAGGCAATAGTCGTCTGCTCGTCGGCGGGGTAGCTCATACCGTCCAAGTTCGCGCGGTGCTCGACTCCGGCGCGATTGGTTCGCTGGCCGCTGGCCGGATCGTCGTGGCACTGCTGTCAACCGCGCAAAGCCTGGCGGGAAGACCGGGCCGGATTACACAGCTACTCATCAAAACCTATCCCGGCAAGACCGAGCAGGTGGCAGGTCAGTTGCGCCGCCTGGCAGCTGGACGAATCAACGTCGAGCCAGCCAACCACGAAATAACGCTGGCCGAAACCGCGCTGAAACCTACGAATCAGTCAACGAGTCTGTTCGCGGCGATCTCGCTTATGGTCGGCTTCTTGCTGGCGCTCAACGCGATGCTACTGGTGATACCGGAGCGCCGGCGCGATATTGCCGAGCTGCGCGAAGTTGGTTATGTCCGCAAACAGATCATCGCCATTCTTGCCACGCAGGCGCTCGTCCTCGGGGTGGGTGCTTCAATCGTTGGTGTCGCCGTAGGTGAGGTGCTGGCGCGCACGATCTTTGACGAGGTGCCGAACTATCTCGCAACGACCTTTCCGATCACGGGTCATCAGCAAGTTAGCTTCTTTGCTGCCTTTGTCTCGTTCTCCTGTGGTGTGATCGCGGCGTTTGCTGCATCGATGTTGCCGGTGCTCGATTTGCGAAAGGGTCGGGCGGTCGATGCGGTCTTTACTGAGGCGGGCGAGCCGGGGCAGCGGATCACTGACAACCTCACCCGCAACGCCGCCCTGCTTGGTCTGGGAATCGTCGTGCTCGCTACGGCAATGGCGGTGCTCGATGCCGACCTAACCATCCCCAGTGGGGTGGCGCTCGCTCTGGCGACGCCGTGCTTTATCCCCTTGTTGTTCCGCGAGACGACCCGGCTCCTGCGCCATATTGCTCATCGCTATCACGGCAAAATGGTCGCCATTGCCACTATCGAACTTGATGCCACGGCCACCCGTTCGGTGGCCCTGGCGTGCATCACGGCGTTGGCGGTATATGGCTCGACTGCGGTCGGCGGGGCACGAACCGATCTGCTCCACGGCATTGACACCGGCATCTACCAGGAGTGGAGCACGGCTCCAGTTTGGGTGACACCCGATCAGAACATCTTTGACACCGACACCTTTAACGCCCAGAACGCGGCAGCCGCCATCGCCCACGCGCCGGGTGTCGCCTCTGTGAGCACGCACCAGGGAGCCTTTCTCGATGTTGGCTCACAACGGCTATGGATACGCGCAGCCGAACCGGGCAACCCGTCGATGATCCTCTCAAGCGAGATGCGCCAAGGCGACATTGCGCGTGCCCGTCGCCTGATGCGAGGGTCAGGCTGGGCGACCGTCTCGAGCGGCTTTGCCGACGAACACGGTCTATCGGTCGGCAGTCCGTTCTTGTTGCCGACGCCTTCGGGCGTTGTGCCGTTTCGCGTCGCGGCGGTCACAACGAACATTGGCTGGCCGCCCGGCACGATCACGCTCAATACCAATGAGTTCAGCCGCTACTGGCAAACGAACGACCCGACCACCTTGGCGATCCAGCTAAGGCCCGGCGCCAGCCCGAGCACAGGGGCGCGAGCGGTACGCGATGCACTAGGCCCCACGAGTGCCCTGCGGGTGCAAACTTCCAATGAACGCATCGCCGAGGTTCGCATGATCGGACGGCAAGGTCTGAGCGTCCTTGGCGACATATCCAACCTCCTGCTGCTCATCTCGGCCATCGCACTCGCCAGCGCCATCTCGGCGGCTATCTACCAACGGCGAGGCCGTCTAGCGTCGCTCAAGGCCCAAGGGTACGTGCGCTGGCAGCTTTGGCGCGGGGTACTGCTTGAGACGGCCGTGGTGCTCGGGATCGGCAGCTTGGACGGGGCCATCCTCGGCTTCTACGGACACGCGCTCGCAGATCGCTACCTGCGCGTCAGCACGAGCTTTCCGGCTCCATTCAGCCTGTCGGTGCTGCAAACGTTTCTGACGCTCCTAGCTGTCGTCGGCGCATCGCTGGCCGCAGTCTCGCTCCCAGGCTACGTCGCAGCAGGCGTCGCCCCAGAATTGAGCTTTCAAGACTGAGCAGTACAGCCGACCAATGACTGCCGGCAACAGCCACGCTGTCTGCTGTGAGTCTTTCAACCACCCGTCGTTTTGCATCGGCAAGTCGTCGCTACTGGCTTGGCGTTTTCCCAGTCGTCCAGCGCGAGATCCGCCGATTGAAACGAAGCGCAGCGCGTATCCCCGATCAGTCGCTTCGTGTGCTGGCCCTAGACGCGCAAAACCGCAAGTGGGCGAGCCTTGAGGGGGCCGCTGCTTTCGCCGTCTTCGCGCCGCGCTTAGGCCGCAATGACCTAGTACGCCTGCTCGTTGACCTCCAAGGCATCTTCGACTACGCCGATACGCTTATGGAGCAGCCCAACCGCGCACCAGTGTCCAACGCTCGACGGCTACACGATGCCTGCATCGCCGCGCTGCAATCCCAGGGGAGTCCCCACGCGTACTATTACGAGTACCACGCCCGATGCGACGATGGGGGCTACCTTGTGTCGCTGATCGAGCGCTGCCGCGCGGCAGTCTGTGCTTTGCCGTCCTACGCCGTCGTGGCCGATGCGGTGCTGCGCCACGCCCGGCGCGTGGTCTTTTACCAGAGCCGGATCAACCTGGCGACCACTGGCGATCACCCGGCGCTGGCTCGTTGGGCCAGCAAACAACAAGCCGGCTTGCAGCTCAAGTGGTGGGAGGTCGGCGCGGCGTGCGGCTCCTCACTGGCCATCTTCGCGCACCTGGCCGCCGCGTCCGATCCGAACCTGACGCGGAGCGAAGTCGAGGCAATTGAGGCGCTGTACTGGCCTTGGGCTGAGGCGCTGCACATTCTGCTGGACAGCCTGATTGACCGCGCCGAAGATCGGGCGACCGATCAACGCAACCTGCTCGACTACTACACCTCTCAGGATGAAATGACTGAACGGCTTGGCCTGCTCGCCACCGAGGTGGTCAAGCGAGCGGAAGCGGTGCCGCCGCACCACCAACTGATCTTGGCGGCGATGGTGGCGCTATACCTTTCCGACGAGCAAGCCTGGACTCCCTCGGCCCGCCCGGCTACCGAACGCATCTTGGAAGCCACCGGCACGTTTGCAAGACCGGCGCTCTTGCTCCTGCGTCTGCGCCGGATGGCGCTCAAGATCGTATAGCCGCGCCGCAACTAGCCGCGTTGAGACTAGGGGCGACGTAGCCTTTCCAAAGATTGAGATTCCATCGATCATGCGGCAATGACGATGGATGGCGATGGCGGCAAACCGCCGATCAGGCGCAACCTGTTAGCGCTGGCACAGTTCCGTGACGGGGATGCCGAGCTTGACGTGACTGCCATCGAACGGCTGACGGGGATGTCCTGCTCCACAGCGCGGGATTGCCTGGTTGACCTGTCGCGCCTCGGCTACATCGTCAGTCAGCAGGAGGGGAGATACCGGCTGGCGGGGGACTACGCAGGTGTCCTGGTTCACCGCGCAGGAGAGGGCGGCTCGACTCACGCATCGGCGTGAGTCGAGCACCTTCTCACAGCGGCAGCGTTGGCGCGCGTCAACCGGCTCATTCGATGCAGCTCCGACAACCGCAGCCATCGAAGTCGTTGCAGGCAGCGATGGCAATTCCGTTGCTGTTCGCCCAGCCAAGTCGAGCGTGCGGCGCAGCGGAAATGGCCGATCTCATCCACCTCAGACCAGGCCACGTCTCCACGCGGCTTGGTCAGCCGCACCTATCCATGAGCAATGTGTTGGCTACGCGCTCGGCCGAATCCGACAACTCGTTGACCGCTTCGCTGCGGCAGACGGAGCCCGCCCGAGCAGTCCTTGAGGAACTGTTCGAGGAGACCGGCTACACCGTCTGCATGGGCGAGCTCCACTACCGGAGTGTTGCCTACCTGCACCGCCTGTACGGACAGAGACGCGCGCAGCATTTCATCGACCAGGAAATACGCTTTGGCTCGCGCGTACCGCTCTACTGCACGGCACTCGGGAAGGCTCTGCTGGCAAGCCTGTCTGACTCGTGGCGGCGGCGTCTGCTGGCGCAGGTCGATTTCATTCCACGGGGGCCGCGCTCGTACGTCATGCGGATCGAGCTGCTGGACGAGCTGGAGACCCTGGATTACCAGGAGCC
The DNA here is from genome assembly GCA_963844095.1 of uncultured Solirubrobacterales bacterium. Lineage (GTDB taxonomy): Bacteria > Actinomycetota > Thermoleophilia > Solirubrobacterales > Solirubrobacteraceae > Palsa-744. The sequence goes on along the minus strand of CAWJND010000003.1, from coordinate 750,439 downwards.
GATCGTCAGCGACGAAGAGCACATCGGCGGCGCGCGCTCAATTGCGGTCTGTGTGCGACGACCGCATGACGAGCAACCAATAGCAATTGACGTGACCGTGCCCACCGACGACTTCACGGTGCAGGAGCTAATCGAGCAGATCGGCCCAAGCGTGCAGTATGCCGCGAACCGTATTGCTCGACTGAAGGTGAGTTGAGCTACGCACGGACTAGCCGCGCCGAAACTAGCGTCGGCGTAGCCTTTTCACCAGTCGGTAGCTCAGGCAGGATTCACTCGCATGGCTCAGCGGGAGAAAGCACCCAAAACGATTGAGGCGCTTGCGGCGACAGTGCTCTGCGCACGCCGTTCGGTGATTGCCGCCAAGCGGCGGCGGCGCAAACTCGCCAAACCGTTCTACGTCAACTGTGGTGCCGCGTGGTGTAACGGGGTGGGAGCTTTGGCTTACGCGAGTGACTCGCTCGGCAAACGCAGCGCCATCGTCGCCTGCACCGGCCCAATTGAGGCTGAGTACCTAGCCCTGCTGATGGCAATGATGGATGTCGAGGGGTGTGAGCTACCCGGACCGATCGAGTTTCGCCTCGATCGCCCGGCCGTGGCTGACCTCGATGCAGCGACATCGCCCGAAATGGCCGACCTACGTCGCCGGGTGGTCGATCGTCTCGCTCATAACCCCGGATGGGAGCTGGAACTTGTCGGCCAACGGCACAACTGGATCGCCGACACCCCGGCTCGACGTGCGCTGAGCCGCTGGCTCTTAGGCTCATCTTGAACGCATCGCGGGAGAGCAAGGGGCATTGGGAAGCAAACGTCGCACAACAAATGGTGCCCTAGCCCGCAAGCTCGCCCAGGAGGCCAAAGAAGCGGCCCAGGAAGACCAGAAAGCCCCCCGTCAGGCCGGGAGCCGGACAAAAGCAAACCGCGACCCTTGTTTCGAGGCCACGGTTTGAAATCAAAGCAAATGGCGGGGCTAACGGGACGACTCTCGAAACACGCCCCCGTTTGGTGGACGATACGCGAGCTGCACGCCAAGCGTTTCAAACGCAGATGACCAGACCGTCTGGCCCGCACAGCTCACCCCCGGTGCCCGCTGAATCCTTTTCGCATCCGGCCACCTCTCTTATGCACGTCCTACGAGCGTCTAGCGACGATGGAGGCAATGACGACGGAGGCGACAACGTCAAGAGGTACGCCCGCACCAGCAACAGGCGCGATGCGCTTACGACAGTGCGGATTTGGTGCGGCAACGAACCTCAATCCTACTGACGGGAGCACGAGATGATGACGAAACGCGTGTTGGTGCTAGGACTGATCGCAATCCCCTGTGCATTGGCCTCGATCGCGACAGGATCGGCCCTTGGGGCAGAATACATATACAAGGTCAACAAAACGACACTCGGGACTGGGCAGAGTGAGGTCGAGGCACTCAAAGCTAAGACGAACCAGACCATATCGGGCACGGTCATTGGCATCAAAGTCGAAGTTATCTGCAAAAGCCTCAAACTGGATGCTGCCGAAGAACCAGTCATCAAAGGTGGTGTACCCGGGACGTCCGCTCGCGACAAGTTCGAATTCTCAGGGTGCGAAGGACCAGCCGGACTGAAATGCTCGGTCGAAGGCAGCCATCTCGCGGGCGAAATAGTCACTGTCGTTCTGCCTGCATCTAAGGCCGGGGAGCTTGCGACCAAGTTCACGGGGGGCACGTTTGCGACGGTCAAATGTGCGGGAATCCAATTTGAAATCACAGGTTCGACAGCCATGCTGGATAGTCCTGAAAAAACGGAACAGTTAGTTGGAGATCTGATAGCAAAGACAGGTGCCGAAGAAGTCACAGAAGTCCAGAAATCGAACGGCAGCAAGGAAAGTGTCGGCCTCAAATGCAATGGAACGCGGGCCACCTTCGTAGGCGAAAGCGAACTCTCACTGGTTAGCAACAGCAGCTGGGGAGTCTTCTAGCCGGCCGCCAGACAGCATAGTGCGAGGCGTGCCTGAGTACGCCTCGCACATCAGCATAACGATGGATTACCGCCTAGGTTGAGGGCCGGGCGGGAAGCTTCCTGCCCGTTCAGGGCTTGGCGCTCCACTCCTTCTTGTGCACCTTCTTGGCGGCTTGGTAGTCAATTAGCGCCTGCGGAGAGTCCACGTCTCCGAGCGTGGGGTGCGCCGGCACCAGCGCCTTGGCCGCCTCGATCCCATAGCGCTTCGCGAGCACAGCACCCATCGACTTGACCTTCATCTCCCCGAAGCCGGGAAGCGCTTCCAGGTTGGCGCGCAGCTCGTCAGAATCAGCCGCATCAGTCCAGACGCGGGCCGCGTCGCCGTCATAGCAATCCTCTACATGGACGGCCAGATCGTGAACGCGCTTGGCCATCGAGCCTGGGTAGCGGTGGATCGCCGGCTTCTCGCGAAACACCAGCTCTAGGTCCGCCTCCGCGAGCGTTGCCGCGTCGAACGCGCCGAGACGCTGCCTCAATGTGAGAGGTCCGGCGAACGCCTGTTGCACTGTGACCTGTTGATCCAAGACGAACCCCACCAACAGAGCCATCGGATCGGAGGCGATCAACGAGTTGGCGGCGTCGGACTCGGTGAAGTACAGGCGATCGGGCACAGACCTCACGTCCCAGACGCAATGATCGCTGACGGCGCCCCGCTCACGCCCCAGGCCACATGCACCGACCGACGGGTGGAAAGCCGCTCGCGCACAACCCAACGATACCGAACGGAAGGAGCGGCCCAAGGCTGGAACAGGGAGCCAAAACGGAGAGGGAGGGATTCGAACCCTCGATGGAGTTTAACCCCCATACTCGCTTAGCAGGCGAGTGCCTTCAGCCACTCGGCCACCTCTCCCGAGACTGCGGGAGCCAGTTTAGAGCTTGTCGGCTCCTGCCGTGATCCGCTCCGCAGCCACGTCCATGCCTGGCTGACCAGGCCACTAGCGCTTCTGGACGGACACCCAGTTCGGGAGCATCTCTAACTCAAGGCCCTCCCGACGGGCGCTCAGTGTTTGTGCCGACGGCGCTTGTGCTTTTTGGGCTTGGCGGTGCGGACGATCATGATCGACGTCGTGCTCGTGTTGTTGCGCTCGTCAAAGGCCTTAGCCGTCAGCTTGTGCCGTCCGGGCTTGAGCAAGCGCGCGCCGTACCAAACCATGTGACCGCTCAGCGTGGTCATGCCACCGTGCACGTAGAAGCTGCGGATGATGTGGCCTTCGTCGTACAGCGATATTTGGTAGACCTTCGCGCTGTCACTGGCGGTCACCGAGATCGGCAGGGTGTTGCTGTAGCGCACCCCCGTTTTCGGGCTCGTCAGCTTGACCGTAGGGCCCTGTTGGCCTCCACACTGTTCGCTGAGACTATCGCCGTTACGGTCATATTCGGCTAGCGCCGCATAGGCCGGCTTAGGTTGCAGGCTCGGGTCGAGCAGCCCATAGCTGTTACGCGGAGTGCCGAATGGTTCGGTGTCCTGCAAGCCAAACCAGATGCCTACCTGCACGTATGAGTCCTGGGTCAGGCAGTGGTAGGCCTGCAGCAGGAATGTCGCCTGTTGCTGCGGGCTCACGCCGGCCGGCTTCTGGCCTGCCCAGGCACCTGAGTCGCACACTGAGGTATCTGTGCTCCAGCCAAGCTCGGTCATCCATATCGGGCTCCCATCGCCATGGGCGAGCATTACTTCGTGCACCGTGCGGTAGCCCAAGAACGACCAGCGGCTGATGCGCGGGTCGGTCTGGCCGTTGCGCAAGATTTCGTAGGGCGACTCGACGTCGCAGATCGTGTCGGTGTGCACCGCCACCGCATCGAAGAAGCCCTTCGCCCCGTCGGCATATAGTTGGGAGAGGAATTCGTAGTCATTGCCGGTCAGCCCGCCGAGCACGACGGTCGCACTGGGGTCCGCTGACTTGATCGCGGGGTAGGCAGCCTTCAACAGGGCCGTGTATGCAGCCGGGTCAGGCCCGCTCGCCCACCACAACGAAGCGTCCTCCTCGTTCCAAATCTCCCACGCAGCCACGCGGCCGGCGAAACGCTTGGCCAGCATCCCCGCGAAACGCGCGTAGTCGGCCGGGTTGCTTGGCGGCATCGCTGAATTGCTTGAGCCGCTCTCCCACTGGGGCGTGTTGACCACGTCGACGATCACCTTCGTGCCCTTGGGCAGAGCCGCCAAGCCCTCTTCCCAGGCGGCGATCTCCGGTTCGTTGAGGTGGCCGCGACTCGGTTCGAAGATGTTCCAGGCGGCAAAGACCCGCACCCAACCAACGCCAAGACCGGCGACCTGGTGGGCGCTCTGCATCGAGAGCCCTTCGGGGCCGTTGATGACCACACCGGTTTCGACGGCTTGCGCAGGAGTGCCGGCGAGCGCAAGCATCAACGTTACGACGACTCCAGGAGTCGCAATCAGGCGAAACAATCTCACACAACACTAGTCGGCCAGGTGCCGATCGGCCTCGACAGACAAGCGTCACAATCAACCGTTTGTCGAATGTCCCACTAGCATTTGTACTGAGAACGCCATTGGGGGGCAGAGCGATTGAATGCGGCGGTCTTGCCAGTCAGGACTGGGAAAATAGGTCACCGAGCGAGCCCTGAGTGGGCCTCCAAGCGCGAGTGGTGTTGAAAGTTCAGAGCAGACGGCGATGCTGGTGCGGAGGGGCTTGGAAGGCTGCCGGGAAGGATTCCTGTAAGGCCGGAGTCAATACGGGCTAGCGCGCGCGATACGGCTATAGCGCTGATCCCTGCTCTGCAAACCGTCATCTCCGATCTCTCGAACGACAGGAGTAGTCACCAGTGCCTAGATCTTCAATCCTCGCCCTCGCAGGCGTAGCACTCGCTATCGCCGGCTGCGGCAGCTCCAAAAGCACCAGCAGCTCCTCCAGCACCTCGGCCGCCGCGAATACCGCGACCACAGCCTCCAGCGCAAGCTCTGGGCCGTTCCTGGCCAAGTTCACGAACATCAGCAAAGTCGCCTCGACCGTCCCGGCCAACGGCGATATCAATCCGTACGGCATCGTGATCGTGCCCGCCAGCGTGGGGAAGCTTCAGGCTGGCCAGATGCTTATCAGCAACTTCAACGCCAAGGAAAACGCAAAGGAGAACGGGCAGGGAACCGGCACCACGATCGTGCAGGTCTCAAGCACCGGGAAGCTCTCGCCATTCGCGACGATCGACGCCAAGACGCTCCCCGGCCCATGCCCAGGCGGCGTCGGACTAACAACAGCACTGAACACTCTGCCGGGCGGCTACGTAGTGGTGGGCAGCCTGCCGACCACCAACGGCAAGACAGCGACCGCTAAGTACGGCTGCATGATCGTGCTCGACTCAAGTGGTAAGCCCGTGAGCACGATCTCAGGAGCGAACATTCAAGGGCCGTGGGACTCGACCGCCGTCAGCGAAGGATCAAAGACGACGCTCTTCGTCAGCAACTCGCTCAACGGCGGTGCCGCGAAGGGCATCCACACGATCGATAACTCAAACGTCGTACGGATAGACCTCGAATCAGGCGAAGGGCAACCGCCGAAGGTCGTAAGCCAAACGGTGATCGCGAACGGCATCCCCTGGGTTGATTCAGCAGAAGCCCTCGTGCTCGGCCCAACAGGACTCGCACTCGCCTCCAACGGCACGCTATACGTCGCCTCGACCGACGGCAACAAGATCTTCGCGATCTCCCAAGCAACGACCCGCACGACGCCCGCCGCGAAAGGCGGCACCGTCCTCACCGAAGGCGACCATCTCAAGGAACCTTTGGGCTTGGTGCTCGCACCGAACGGCAACATCATCACCAGCAACGGCGGTGATGGCAACATGGTCGAAACCACACCCACAGGCCAACAGGTCGCCGTGCAGACCGCCGACAAGAAGACCGGAGCAGGATCACTCTTCGGCTTCGTAATCGCGCCAGGAGGCAAGGGCATCTACTACGTAGACGACGGCGAAAACACACTCAACCTGCTTGCAGAAGGCAAGCCAGCATCCGCGGGCGCCTCGACCGCGCCAGCCCAGAGCTCCACGAAGGCGGCAGCCTCATCGGGGACGTCGAGCGCATCGGAAGAGCTGAGCATTGAAGCAAACACCGAAGGCCAGCTCAAATTCGACAAGGCCTCGCTGAGTGCGAAGGCCGGCAAAGTCTCGATTGACTTCACCAACATGTCGCCAGTGGGCCATAACCTCACGGTCGAATCAGCTTCCGGTGAAAAGGTGGGAGCGACACCGACCTTTCAGGGCGGCTCAAAGAGCCTGAACTTGAACCTGAAGCCGGGAACCTACAAGTTCTTCTGCTCGGTTCCAGGACATCGCATGGCCGGAATGGAAGGCACCCTCACCGTCAAGTAGCAGACGCTGGATCTCGGGTTCCGCCCCTGGCGTTCTTTCCGACGTGGAAGGAACGCTCCAGGGGCGGAGTCTTTTCCACCCGTGTCGAGTCGACGAGCACCGACAGGGCAGTCAGGCCATTCAGCGGGATACGACGCCTGCCTCGTCGGTGTCCTCGATCGCGGCGCTCGCCGACGGCCACCACGGCACCCATGTGAGCGTCGGCGGACTGGTGATCGCGCGCCAAACATCACAGACCGCAAAGTTGGGCGGTCGTGTTGAATGTTTCATTGGGTGTCGGATGGGGTCCTAGTCACCGCGGAGATGGCACGCCTTCCTAGGGGTGTATCCAGCATCAGGTCTCCAAGGCCAAACGCTCGTGGACGGAGCGCACCGCGCTCGATCCCTCGCCAACGGCGGCTGCGACTCGCTTCATCGACCCGCGTCGGACGTCGCCGGCGGCGAATACCCCGAGCCTGGATGTCTCGAACGGGAGCGCTCTTGCTGTCTCAGTACTGAGCGGACCGGGCAGCTGGCGGTCGGTGAGGATGAACCCATCCCTGTCGAGCAGCACACTGTCACCCAGCCACGCCGTCGCCGGGCGGGCGCCGATGAAACAGAACAGACCTGTGCACGCGATCTCGTGCTCACGACCAGTCTGCTTGTGCGCGAGCGTTACCCCTTCGAGATGGTCCCGGCCGGCGAGCGCCTGCACTTCAACGCCGGTCATGAGATCGATTTTCGGGTCGGCGTCGATCCGCTCGATCAGGTATTGAGACATGCTCTGGGTGAGATCCTCCTGTCGGATCGCGATCGTCACGCTGCAATTGTTCTGGGCCAGGTAGATCGCGGCCTGACCCCCGGAGTTCCCTCCCCCGACGACCACCACGGACGTGCCGTTGCAGACGCGCGCCTCGAGATCTGTCGCGGCGTAGTACACGCCGGCGCCCTCGAAGCGCTCGAGATCCTCGACGTCAAGCCGCTGATAGCGCGCTCCGGAGGCGACGATCACCGCACGTGTCGGAACCTCACTGCCGTCGCGCAGCACGACGACGTGGAAGCTGGCCTCGGATCGCAGCCCAATCACCTCGCACGGCGAGTTCAAGCGGGCTCCGAGTCGCATCGCTTGCACAGCGGTCCTGCCGGTGAGGTCCTCTCCGGAGATGCCATTTGGGAATCCCGCGTAGTTCTCGATCCGCGAGCTGGCGCCGGCTTGCCCACCTATGGCCACCGCGTCCAGGGAGACGGTGCGCAGACCCTCAGATGCTCCGTACACGGCGGCGGCGAGGCCCGCCGGGCCGCTGCCGATGACCACCAGATCGTATATGTAGCCCGGTATGGGCTGGAAGGTCAAGCCGAGGTGCTCCGCGAAGATCGCAGGCGAGGGATGGCGCAGAGTCTCGGTAACGGTGATCACAGCTGGGATGTCCTGCGCTTGCAAACCCATCGGCGCGAGGAAAGAGTCGAGGTCCTCGGCCTCCTCGACATCGATCCAGGCGTGCGCTAGATGGGAGTGTTCGGCGAACGACCGCAGGCTCATCGCCTCGGGGGAGTAGCGCGAGCCTACGATCCTGATCGCCTGCGCCCCATCTCCGGATCGCAGGGACTGACGGCGCGCGAGCAGCGCGTTGAAGATGGTCTCAGAGAGTGCCGGGCGGACGCTCATGAGCCGGCGGAGCTCGGCCTGGACGATCACCAACACCCGCCCCGGCTGGGAGACTCGACCGGTCAAAAAGCGGCGTTGGCCGGTCAGTAGCGTCAGCTCGCCGACGAAGGTCCCCGGCCCGAACTCGGCGACGACGACCTCATCCGCGCCGTCCGGCCGAATTACTTGCACTTCGCCCTCCAGCACGACGAACAGATCGTAAGACGCGTCCCCGGCTTGAAAAAGCAGGTCCCCGGCCCGAGTGGCTCTCTCAGTGCCGAACGTGGCCATGTCCGCGAGCTCGGACGCGCTCAGCTGAGGCGAGGCGATGGAGTCCCCAGAGCTGCTCGCGCTCATCGCCGCGACTCGTCTATTTGATTGAGCTCAACCACGGACAGAACGGGGCTTGCCTTACCTGAGCGGCTCAGGTGCAGCGGCTCGTGGTACTGGTTGAATCCCATGCTACCTCCGAAGCGATCTCACCCGAACGGTATCTATTTATCGGGTCGGGACGATGATTCCGTCGAACTCCCGATATCTGGATCCCTGCTTGCCAAATTGATCCACTAGCCTTCACGTTCGCCTGGAAGGGTGGCAGAGCGGTTGAATGCAGCGGTCTTGAAAATCCACCGGGCCTCAAGTCGCGCCTCGCAGCAGAATGTCGATTCTTGGCTCTACCGAGCCGTTTTCGCATGGTTGGGCGGGATTCATCGGGACGGGCACCGCATTGGCAAGTCGCTCTTAAGCCGCTAGAGACCGCTAGAAACCGCTAGATCCGCGCTTGGACTGGCGCGAGTTGTGGCCTATGGCGTCTACCGGATGAAGGCGATCCCATCGGACGATCTGGATGAGTACATGCGCGCGGCGCTCTGGCCGATGGGCGCCAGGCTGCTCTCGCACGAGACGGCGCTCGACCTGTATGAGCTGTGCGACGTGAACCCTGCTGGCATCGACGTGACGGTTCCGCACAGCTATCGGACTCACCGACCGGTGCCGGTGCTGTACCGGCTGCATCCTCGTAACCTGGCGAGCGAGGAGACCAGGCGACTGCGGGGGCTGCCGATCGTGACACCGCTGAGAGCGGTCCTCGACGGCATCGAGACTCATATGCGCCGCGAGCTGATCGAGCAGGCCATCCAGACCGCCGAGCAGCAGAGCCTCATTACGACTGACGGCGTAGCTCGGGCGCGGAACACCCTTGCCGAGCGTCACCTGGGGGTCTCCCGTGGAGGGTAGACGCTATGACATTCCGCCGAAGAATAGGCGTGCGTTGGAGCAGCGCCTGCGCAACGTCATCGCCGACACAGAGCTTCAACAGCGCGCACGCCGACAGCTCGGCTACGTCGCCCTCGCCGCGACACTCATGCGCCATGCACGCGACGAACACAACGAGCCCCTGTTCCTGATCAAGGGCGGTGTGGCGGTCGCACGAATCCGGGCGGATTGGTTGAGGGCTTGGACCGGCAGGCGATCCCGCCGACCCTGTCGCTTCATCGCGTATGGCCTTGCCATCAACAGCACTCTCGGGACTGATGTTCGAACGTCTCCTGCCATCCAGAACAGGCGCGCGGAGGTGTCGGCGGGGGCGCCTACTCGTGGCTCAGAGCACAAGCCAATCGCGCTTGGAATGCGCAGCGGGCATGACAGTGGCTATGACCACCGTGTCAGCGTGCTGCGCCGAAGCGTCTCGCACTTCCTGAGCGAGACGCTGGAGCTGAGCGCGACGAGGTTGAGAGCCTTATCAGACGATAAGGGTACGCATCTCACCTATTTTTCTCGAGCTTCGATAGGTCACTCTCAGCGGCATTAATAGGGATGGCGAAGGCGATGCCGACGTTGCCTCCGTGTTCGCCGCCGGTCTCGATTTGCGAGTTGATGCCGATCACTTCGCCGTCTTCGTTGAGCAACGGTCCGCCAGAGTTGCCGGGGTTGATCGGCGCATCCGTTTGCAAGGCGTCGTTGATGGTGAGACCATTTGGCGCCTGGATTTGGCGTTCCAATGCCGAGATCACACCAGTGGTCAACGTGCGTGCGAGGCCGAACGGGTTACCGATCGCAAGCACTGGGTCGCCTACGTGGGTCTTGCCGGAGTCATCTAGCACCAGCGGGTGCAGCGTAAGCCCTGCTGTGGGAATATGCAGCAGGGCAATGTCGTGCGAGGGATCCTTACCGAGAATGCTTGCCTCTACTGTCTTGCCATGTTCAAAGCCCACCGTAATCTTGGAGGCATCCGCCACGACATGCCAATTGGTGAGGATCATCCCCGACCCGTCAATCTCAAATCCCGACCCGGTGGCGATACCCTGCCCACCGCCACCTTCCCCCTTGAGAAATTCTGCCGGTGTTTGCGCATCGCTAACGCCGCTCGCACTCACAAACACAACGCCAGACGCATCCCTTTCATAAACCTGACGCGCCGTCAGGCCGCGACCTCGCACCGAAGTGCTTGAGATGACCGCAGGCGCCTGTTGCACAGTGACGCTGGTCTTCGAGGACGAACCGAGACTCCCACTGGCAGCGAATCCCGCAAGAATAGCTCCAGCGAACAGACCCCCGCATAGAGCGCCAGCAAAAAACGACACAAGCAGCGACCGATTGATGGCCCCGCCCATCGGCCTCAAGACCCTGCGCGAAACCGTCGATGGATGCGCGCCAGTAGCGTTATCCCAACAAGTGATTGGAGCAAGAAACCCTTATCCCTAAAACCACTCCTCCGACCAATGGCATAAGTAACTGTTCTATCGATTGCAGGAGTCACAAGCCCCATCTCTGCCAGAGTCCCGCCCCGCCCAGAGGACAAGCGCCACCAGCGTCGTAAATGCCAAGTATGCCGAGCGCATGACCATAGGTCATCGTCCCCTCTCCTATCAAGTCTCCGGCTATGATGGCTGCGCTAACACCCACTATTGACGAAATCACTCTCAGCCAAGGCAGCGTTTGCGGTTTCTTCATAGCGCTGACATCCAATCAACTGTTGAAGAGCGCAGCACATCCCAGAGCCGCCGCGACCCCGGCCGCATTCGTGACCCCAAACGGAGAGTCCTTGAGCACGAGATTCACGCCAACGCCAAACGCTGCACACGCAGCATCGTGGCCCGTTGGATTCTTGAAACCCAAAGCCCTCTTTATGTGTCTGATCACGCTACGCTCCACTTTTTGCTCCCATTTGCCAATCTTTTCCGCGTCATGCAGTACGCTACCAGTAAATTCGCTTAGGGCCCCTAACAGAATGAGTTTTGGAGTTGTTGGTGGCAGATGAGTGCGCAGCCGATGGTGAGGAAGGCTTCGTGGATGTCGGCGCGCTTGTCGTAGCGGCGCTCGAGGCGGCGGTGTTGGTGTAGCCAGGAGATCGTGCGCTCGATCACCCAGCGTTCTTTGCCGAGCCCCGACCCGTTGGGGGTGTTGCGTTTGGCGATCCTCGGTGTGATGCCGCGTTCGCGGAGCGCCTTGCGGTGCCTTTGGCTGTCATACGCGCGGTCGGCGAGCAGCGCTTTTGGCCTGAACTTCCCGTGAGCGCCGGTCGGTGGGACACGATCGACGAGCGGGATAAGCTCGGTGATGTCGTTGCGGTTGCCGGCGGTGAGAGTCGCGGCCAGAGGGATGCCCTGACCGTCGCAGATCACATGGTGCTTGGAGCCCGGCCGGCGGCGATCGACGGGCGAGGGACCGGTCTTTTCGCCCCCCCTTTTGCCCGCACGTGCGAGCTGTCCACGACAGCGCGAGACCAGTCCAGTTGCCCCGCGTCTTGCAGTTCGTCCAGGAGTACCTGGTGCAGGCGCTCCCAAACCCCCGCTTCGTTCCAGTCCCGCAGGCGCCGCCAACAGGTCATCCCCGACCCGCAGCCCATCTCTTGGGGCAGATCTCCTCCCACGGGATGCCCGTCTTGAGAACGAACAGGATACCCGTCAGGGCCTTGCGATCGGGCACCCGCTTGCGCCCCGGATACCGATACCGACGCTCAACACACGGCAACAACGGCTCGATACGAGCCCACAACCCATCACTGACCAAAGGTTTCGCCATACACACCATCTACGACAACAGCACCCCAAAACCTCTTTCTGTTAGACGCTCTAAGCGAGAGCACGTTCTTTGCACATCACTTCGTTGCCGATCCCTGATCGCACATAGGTAGTGCTCGGCTATTTGCCTCGACTTCGTTTTCACTCGGCTCCTGCAGCGGCTGGACTAGCTGCACTTCTTCCACTTGGGCTCCTTGGCGGTAGGCGGCATATTCTTCGCCTTCTTCTTTCGGAGGAGTCAACTCGAACGTCCACGCCTCTTCGAGGCCCGACGGACTTTCCGTGTCTCGGTCCAACGCGGGTCATTCCCGGTTAGGATAAGCGCAATCGTAAGCACTCCGACCGCAACTATGAAAACGCCACATACCACAGACACCGCACCTCCATCTTCGCTGATGAGACCTACTGCGACAAACACAGTAACGGCAGTCCAAACGGATAGCTTGAAGCCTTTTTTCCGCTCAATTCGTATCATCAGGCACAGTACCCAAAGATTGCGTAGCCTAGCCAGCGCGGGATAGAAAGTTCCGGTCCCAGTACCTCAAAATGAGAGCACGGTCCTCCTGGGCTAGCCATACAAAGTGGTATGGCGGAGCCGAGAAGGGACGTGCCTTCACCCGCGCCTTCACCCCCTAGGGGTTGGTAGAGCACTCCTTCTTCCATATGTGCTTCTTCGCGACCTTCATTTTCGCCTGGATGGTAAGCGGCCCATTCGTATTCGCCTTCTTCTTGAAGACTTGGCGGGCGGCGTCGTAGCCGTGGGCCACCGTAACTCTCAGCATGTGTCATGGGTCGTCGTGCGATACAGCCGTAGAAGTGATCCAACCAAAATGACGCCCCGCTGTGACCAGCAAAGAACCATGACTAACGAGTCCTCCGAGGGCGAATGATGCCCCTATGACGCCAGCAAGGACAAACGACCGGCGTTCCGCTTCTGATTACTGCGGTCAACCATGACCGCGCGTTTTCGGCTAAGCCCGCAGACCGAATCACCTTCATACCGCCCCTCCCATTACGGAAGATACCTACGCGTCCAATGACGCAGTGGCCAGTGAAGCGCAATTCTTACAAAGACGCACGCGCCCAAACCAACAACAACACCCGCGATGATCACTGCATAGACTGGTTCAATCACCAGAGACATAATCGCCGCCAGCATCCCAGCGAGACAACCTATCACGAGTGCCGCGTTTACCCTAGCTTTACGGCTAACTTCTCTGCCATGTAACCGCTCCATTAAACGCTCACCTAGACTCCTAGCGCGCCCTCAAAGCCACCCAATAGGCAGCCTCCCGCAGCTCCTCCTGCTGCCCCAATAGGGATCGCCTCAGGTCCTACAAATGGAGCAAAAATGGCACCACCGATGCCACCGCCAACAGAACCCTCTGCTCCCTTGATAGCACAGCCGTGAATAACGTTCTCAATAGATACAAGGCGCTTCCAAATAACGGACAAAGCATGATGAACCACACTCCTGGCTATTTTCGCGGCGCCATGGACCAGCTCCCCACCAAATTTCTCGAGTTCACCAAAGAGACCCACGTACTCCATACATGCACCGCGCGGCTGAGGTCTAGTGTACTCGCGTAGTTCCGTTGAGCAGAGAGTCAGTAGCTTCGTCCGCGTGCCCCGCGAAGCTTCTTCTTCCAGTGGTTGGTAGAGCAGTCCTGGTTCTGTGTGTGCTTCTTCATGCCCGACTCCTTGCTTGTAGCTGGCGTATTCTTCGCTTTCTTCTTCCCATTCTTCTTCTTCGCCCCAGCCTTCTTCGTAATAGTTGCTCTCGCCTGCGATTTCGGCTTGCATGTGTCGTACGCATGGCACAGGTATACCCCCTATTCGCCCACTAGCAATAGAACGACTCCGGTCAAAAACACGACACCGCCGCATACGCTCGCCACATGCAGATATTGGTGCATCCGTCTTGACATGTCAGCGAGGTGGGACTGGTGGTCTAGAGAAGCCTTGCTTCGCACATTCCTCAACCACCTAGGCGTCAGCCACCTCGCCCACACAACCATCATAAAGCCAACTATGATGAAAACAAGGCCAACCATCTAACGGATTTCCATATCTCGCAACAAATGTTTCTTGCCCCAAAAGCCGGCAAGCAAAATCAACCCATAGATGAGTGCAAATAGCACGACCACTGCTACTTCGCCAGTGACGGCATACCCAACGAGCGCGAATACGAAAAAGCCGACTCCAAATACGATCGACATTCCCCGGAACATACTGTTCGCACGTTGAACAGACCTCTCGTTCAGCGCACTTTGCCTTGGATCCTCGTCCATGTCAGTTTTTCTCGTCATTCCAAGCTTGAAATGTCGATGCCGCTACCGTGAATGTGAGCGTAGCGCCAAAAATACCAATCTTGTAGCAGTCAAAGGCCTCAAAGGGATCAGCCGTGAGTGCGGCACTAGCCGCACATCCGGTAGTCGCAAGGAGCGTAGCACCGCCAGCAATAACGGTACCAATAGCCCCAACCCCAACAGCGACCAGTTTGTGGATGTTGTGTTTAACCCAGTGCCATATCTTGCCGAATATGCTTGTGCTCCTAGCGCATGGGGATTGCACCATGCTCATGCTCTCCTCACACAGGGGAACCACGCTCAACCCAGATTCTCCATGAGCACCGCTGCTTTGACCTTCTACCCCTGGCCCGAAGCTAGCTGCCTTTTCTTCTAGAACAGCGGATCCTACCCGCGCTTCTTGTTGTCCTTTGCCGCTGGGGTGGTAGGCGGCTTCTTCGTATTCTCCTTCTTCTTCCCATTCTTCTTCTTCGCCCCAGCCTTCTTCGTAATAGTTGCTCTCGCCTGCGATTTCGGCTTGCATCGCGGCGTACTGGGCGGCTTCTGCAGCCGCTTGGCGTGCTAGTCGTTCTGCTTCTTCGCGCTCCGCTTGTTCTCGAGCGAGTTGTTCTGTGGCTTGGCGTGCGCCCAGTTCGGCGTTTGCTTCGTTGACCCATTTACCGTACGCCCATTCGCCGCTAAGATCGGTTTCGTTCACCGGATTGCCATACGTATACGCATACGCGTTAACCGATCCCCCCGGGCGAGGGTCGGTCTGTAGGAATCTCCCGAGTTGCGGAACGTACGTTCTTGCTCCCATAGCGCTTACCCCAGATGGTAGCGCGGTTGGGATCTCGTGAGCCCCGAGCCACGAGAACTTCGCGGGAGCTTCGCTCGCGGGCACGCCATACTCGCTTGCTTCGGCAATCGTAGAAGCCACACTCGTCGCGGTTTCGTTGTCTTCGGCTGTAGCGATCAGATCGCCGTGCAGGTTCGAGAGCTGCAACACCGGTTTTTCGCCGTTATGCTGGATCGCGACAAGCATCCCACCTATCCCCGTGATGTAGCGCGTATCGTTGCCGGAAAGTTCGCCCGTCCACGACGGCGTGCTGCTCCCCGGCGCAGCATAATGCTGGATTTCCGTCGCGACGATTTTACCGGTCGAGACAATTTCGCGAGTCCTACCAGCAGGGTCTAGCTGGTAGCCCAGGGTCTGAGTGCCCTGCGTCTCGCTCGCGGCCATGTCGTTGACGTAGAAGCTGCTAGTCAGCGCGGCGCCACCACCAGCGTCACTCGCGGGCAACGTCGTCGTGTTCCCGAACACATCGTATCCAACACCCGCATCCACCAGCCTATTCGCAGGATCATACGTGTGAGCTTCCACCGTACCGCCTTCGCTAGAACACACACCACCCGCACCCGGCGGACTGGTAGTAAGACTCACTCGATTGGTTTCTTCGTCATAACCATACACGTGCGTCACACAACCTTTGCCGCCCACATCATCCGTCGCCTGGACCAGCCGCCCCGCTCCATCCTCGGCATAAGTATGCGTAGTCTGCTGACCCGCAAGTTCGCTCTGCTGGGCAAGCCACTGTCCGTGGATCGACGGCGCAATCGTGTCGCTGTACCACGTTTCCGGACAGGTTTTCGCGCATCCCGCGGTCTTTACGTACTGAACGCCCGTGACCTCTCCCGCCTGGTTTAGCGTGTAGTTGGCGCTCTGGCCGGACCCCGTTTGTCGGTCCACCACGAGTGAGAGGGTGGTGGATATGACGTGTGTGAAGGTAGTGCCTGGTCCGGACGGGTAGAGGACTGCGCTGAGGTTTCGCGGCCGTTGTCGCGAAGGCGCGAGCGTAGCGAGTGCCGAGCGGCAATGGCCGCGGCGCGCGGCGCCGACACCCGTCCGTGGGGTTAGGCCGCGAGCGCTGCGTCGTTGTCGGTCCACTCGGCGGCGAACGTGGCCGGGGAGCGCATCCCGAGCGAGCTGTGCGGCCTGCGCGTGTTGTAGTCCTCGCGCCAGTCGCCGATCACCACGCGTGCCTCGGTGAGGCAGGAGAACTCCTCGACGTCCAAGAGCTCGTCGCGGACGCGGGAGTGGAAGCTCTCCACGAACGGGTTTTGCCACGGCGAGCCGGGCTCGATGAACACCGTCCCGGTGTTGGCGTGCTCGCACCAGTCTCTGAGCGCGTGCGCGGTCATCTCTGGCCCGTTGTCCATCCTCAAAAGCTCGGGGGCGACGCCCCGTTCGCCGCACAGTCGCTGTAGCGCCTGGACAACCGTGTCTGCGTTGATGCTGCGCGCCACCAGCATCACCAGCGCCTCGCGCGTGAACTCATCAACGATGTTGCACATCTTCAACGCCCGCCCACAGGCGGTCTGGTCGAACTGGAAGTCAAACGCCCATACGTGGTTGGGCCGCTCGGCCCGCAGCCGCTTCGCTGGGACGGTCGAGTCGCCCAGCCGCCGGCGCTTGCGCTTGCGCACAGGGACCCGCAACCCCTCCTCACGCCACAGCCGCTGCACCCGCTTGCGGTTGACCTCCCAGCCCTCCTGGCGCAGGTGATGATGCGCACGCCGGTACCCCCACCGCGGCCGTTGCGCCGAGAACCTGCGCAGCTCTGCGCGCAACACCGCGTCATCCTCGGCCCGCTTGGGCTCGTGGCGCTGCGTGGAGCGATGCTGCCCGACGACCCGGCATGCCCAGCGCTCGCTGACGCCGAGACGGTCGCGGAGCATCGCGACCGCCTGGCGCCGGCGGACCGGGCCTACCAATTTCCCGAGGAGATCTCCTTGAACGCTCGGTTTTCCAGCGCCTGATCAGCCACGATCGCCTTCAAACGGCCGTTCTCGCGCTCCAGCTCCTTCAACCGCTTGACGTCGTCCGCCTTCATCCCGCCGTACTGGTTACGCCACCGGTGAAAGGTCTGCTCGGAGACCTCAAGTGCCTTCGTGACCTCCGGGATCGTCTTGCCCTCGCCGAGCAGCCGCTCAGCCTCCCGCAGCTTGCGGATGATCTGCTCCGGCGTATGCCTGCGTCGCTTCATCGTTGGAGTTCCTTCCTCGCCCATCATCATGGACGCAAGAAACTCTCACAAGCACCGGACCGAACTCAGGGGGTCACGCCAGCTCATCGCATTGGGATACCCTTCGCTTATGAGGTTTCCTTCCACGTCGTAGGACGCCGTGAACGTTTTCGCGGCTGAGTCGATGAGTTCCTTTACCATACCGGTCGTCGTGTCGTATTCGTATGTCTGCGTGCCCTTACCATCGTCAATGTGCTTCAGGCGCGCATCGCCACCGTTTTCGTATTCGTAGGTCGTGGTGTTGCCGTCCGCGTCGGTGTAGCTTTCTAGCTCACCGATGTTATTGAACGTGCTTTTCAACGACTCGCTGCTCGTGCTCTGTTCTATCGCCGCACCAGTCGCCGTACTGTATTTATCGGTCACCTTCGGCAGCGCG
This sequence comes from uncultured Solirubrobacterales bacterium, assembly GCA_963844095.1. GTDB lineage: Bacteria > Actinomycetota > Thermoleophilia > Solirubrobacterales > Solirubrobacteraceae > Palsa-744. The sequence continues at coordinate 732,726 of CAWJND010000003.1, read as the reverse complement.
GCGCCGACCGTCGAAGTCATTTCCGTCGCTTCGATACGCCCCGCCGCGTCGTAGATCACAGCCGTGGTGCGCGCCGGTATTTCGTATTCGCCCGTCCCAGAGTGCGTACACGCATTGTCAGTGTATTTACCGGTACCGGGACTAACTTTTATGCATTCGGGAACGGTGCTGGTAGTCGTCGTCGGCTCCGCATACATGTTGTACGCGAAAGTCGTGACTGGCAAGTTGGGCAGCCCTGGTATGCTTGGCTGTTCGGCGGGCTTGGTCTGACAGGGGAGGTTCGCCCATTCGGGGTGGTTACGGCAGGCGACAAGACTGGCTTCTTCTTTGGCCGTGTAATAGACAGTCTGGGTGGTGTGCTGTTCTTCGCTCTTCTTCTGCGATGCAGGGGTCCATTGTTGCATGCGGTCGTTGCGCCAGTCGGCGACCCAGAGGTTGCCGTTGGGAGCGAACGCCATCATCCCCGCTTTTTCGAACTGGCCGTTACCGGTGCCTTGTCCGCCGAAACGCTGCATGTATTCGCCGGTCGAAGAGAACTCCTGAGCACCGCTGTCGTCAGACACCCAAACATGCCCTTCGGAATCGATCGCGATACCCCACGGTTCCTTGAACTGGCCGTTGCCAGAACCCCACGACCCGAACTCGCGCATAAAAACACCAGTCGGAGAGAACTCCTGGACACGATCGCTCGAATCCACCACCCACACATCCCCAGAGGAATCCGTCGCGATACCGCCCACACCTTCAAACTGACCGGTGCCCGTACCCCTTGACCCGAACTCGCGCATATAAACACCGCTCGAGGAGAACTCCTCCACACGATAATTGTTGTAATCCCCGACCCAAAAATCCCCTTTAGAGTCGATCGCCAAAGCAGCGGGGAACTCGAACTGACCTTCCGTTTTCACGCCCCACCCACCAGAACCAAACTGGCCAAGATATTCGCCCGTGGCGGAGAACTCCTCAACACGATTACCCCCAGAATCCACAGCCCACACATGACCCTGAGGATCGATCGCCAAACCCTCAACCGTTTTGAACTGACCGTTACCCAACCCACCCGAACCGGCCTGACGAATATATTCGCCGCTAGCAGAGAACTCCTCCAAACGAGAATTAGTCGCGTCCGCCACCCACACATCACCACTAGAATTCACAGCCACACCCCACGGACCCCTAAACTGACCATTACCCGAACCTTCCGAGCCGAACTGACTCGAATAGGTCGGCGGCGCCGGCACGCGACCGCCCGGCGTCATCATTTCCGTCACGTTGCCCGTGACTCCGTTGTAGGCGGTCGTGCGCCTGAGGTTCAGTCCGCCCGGGTCGGTCGTGACCGACGTAGGCTTGCGCAGACTCCAACCCAGACCGTTTTGGCCCGAGTAGGACGTGACCGTCGCGCGCACGTCCTGTTCGGCTTCGCCTTCGACCTGCGCCCCCTGCGTCGTTTTGGTCACCAGCCGGTAGGGACCACCAGTTTCCGGAGCGCCTTCGTTGTAGCTGTAGACGGTGTGGCTGCGCGCCTGGACTTCTTTGCCGTTTGAGAGCTTGACCGTGTGACGCGGGCCAAGCGTGCTCAGCAACTCGGTGCCTTCGCTGTTGTAGGTGCTCTGAGTGTCGAGCAGTTTCGCGACTTCCGCCGGTTTGGCTTCTTTGAGCGCAATAGCGCGATTGTCGGCACTCAGGCTGCGTTCAACGTCGTTGTTCGCGTTGTATTCGTTGGTGGAGATCGAGCCGTTCGGCGTCGCGCTGCTCGGCGTCTCGACGTTGACGGTGCGTTCGGTGCTGTCCCGATAGTAGACCGTCGCTCGTTCGTAGTCGCTCGCCGGCCAGCTCTGGGGCTCATCCGGCGGGAACACAGCAGTCGCCTGCGCGGGGAGGTCTTTTTGCGCCCAGCCTTCTTGGACTTCTTTGGCGCCCATCGCGTGGGGCGCGCCGGCGCCGGAGACCGGTACGTTGTACTCGACCGTGGAGCCAGGCTGAGGTGAGCGCAACTGCGCTTCGCCTTCTTTGACCGGGGTCCATTGTTGCATGCGGTCGTTGCGCCAGTCGGCGACCCAGAGGTTGCCGTTGGGAGCGAACGCCATCATCCCCGCTTTTTCGAACTGGCCGTTACCGGTGCCTTGTCCGCCGAAACGCTGCATGTATTCGCCGGTCGAAGAGAACTCCTGAGCACCGCTGTCGTCAGACACCCAAACATGCCCTTCGGAATCGATCGCGATACCCCACGGTTCCTTGAACTGGCCGTTGCCAGAACCCCACGACCCGAACTCGCGCATAAAAACACCAGTCGGAGAGAACTCCTGGACACGATCGCTCGAATCCACCACCCACACATCCCCAGAGGAATCCGTCGCGATACCGCCCACACCTTCAAACTGACCGGTGCCCGTACCCCTTGACCCGAACTCGCGCATATAAACACCGCTCGAGGAGAACTCCTCCACACGATAATTGTTGTAATCCCCGACCCAAAAATCCCCTTTAGAGTCGATCGCCAAAGCAGCGGGGAACTCGAACTGACCTTCCGTTTTCACGCCCCACCCACCAGAACCAAACTGGCCAAGATATTCGCCCGTGGCGGAGAACTCCTCAACACGATTACCCCCAGAATCCACAGCCCACACATGACCCTGAGGATCGATCGCCAAACCCTCAACCGTTTTGAACTGACCGTTACCCAACCCACCCGAACCGGCCTGACGAATATATTCGCCGCTAGCAGAGAACTCCTCCAAACGAGAATTAGTCGCGTCCGCCACCCACACATCACCACTAGAATTCACAGCCACACCCCACGGACCCCTAAACTGACCATTACCCGAACCTTCCGAGCCGAACTGACTCGAATAGGCAAAAGACCCTGAGACACCTGCGCTCGCCGCGAGCGAGCCAGAGCCGTTGGTCGCGGTCACTACCGCGACTAGTGCGTAGCCTTCGTCTTTGGCGCTAGGGGTGTAGTTGGGGTTCGTCGCGCCCGCGATCGGCACGCATTCCCCGCTGCCCGTGCTGCAATCCTCCCACTGGTAGCCATGGACCACAGGGCTACCAGACCATTCGCCGTCGCTCACCGCCAAGCGCGTACCCACCGCTCGCGTGCCCGTTATCCGCGGTGCTTCCGTATTCGTCAGGCCTTCGCCTTTCCACACGGCCTGCGATGCGGGCGCCCGCGTAACCTTGATCGCCGCCGGCGAGGCGTTGCCGGCAATAGACCCGTACACAATCCCCCACGACTCCTGCCCGGGTGGTGTGACCGCCGTCACATGACCTTCGCTGTCATATCCATAATAGGTCTTCAGCGCGAAACAGGATCCCCCGCAATCGGTGCTGGCTTCCGAGCGCGGGTCCCACTCGACGCGCAGCCGACCCTGCTTGTCGTACAAGTAGCGCGCGACTTCGACGGTCTTCATCGCTTTGCTCGTGGGATCGTACGCCGTGTAATAGACGCGGGTCAGCTGTCCTTCGACATCGCCCCATTCCGTTTGAGCTTCGCCGTGTGCCGTCGTCGAGGACGCGTAGTTGAACGTCAAGGCCTTACAGCCAGCGTTCAATACCGGAGAACACGACACGCCCGCCGGGATCGGCGCGAGCGCCTCGGTCGGCCGCGTCACCATCTTTTTCGAGCCGAGCGGCACTTCCTTGGTTTCATACGCGTAGGTAACAGTATTCGTAGCCGCAGGGCCTTTGGCGATATGCGGCGTAAACACTTCTCCGGTCCCACCAGACGGAGCCCCGAAACAGGTAGTTGCCGCGGCAGCCGCGTCCTTCAGCATGAATTCCGTTTGGCCTGCTTCGCATGGCGTGCTCGACAACGTGAGGTTCGCGTCGCCGGCTGGAGATAGGTACCCACCTTTGCCGTCCGGCGCAAAGATCGTCTGGGCGCCTTCCGCGCCGGTCAAGACCATGCTCCCGTCGGACTGTTTTACAAGACTCTCCTGACCGCCAAGGCTGACGGCCCACTGCGCACCCAACGGGCCGCCCATCCCCTGCGTCAAGTGCTCCGAACCGTAGCTGCGGCCAACCGTCAGACCACCGCCCAACGAAACGTCGGTAGCGCTCAGTGTAAACTCGCCCGACTGCGGGTTAACCGAGCCCGGCCCAAGCGCGACCGGGCTCGCCGGATGCACCACCATTGTAAACGATTCGCTAGAGGTGTTGTTAGCATTATCGGTCGCGAGCACAGTGACCGTATGGCGACCCGTGGCGTATTCGTGACCGAAGATTGTCCACGTACCGCTATGCGCCGTACACGGCCCTTCCGGACACGACCCCGAGGGAGCGCCGACCGCGTGACCGTCGATGTACAACACAAGCGACTTCACACCCGAGCTCTTTGTGCTGCCCGACCCATCGGTGGCTTCCGCGCTCAGTTTGTATTCCCCAGCACCGACCTGTCCGCCGGGACCGAGACCCGAGAGGACGATGTTATGCGGCGGCGTAGCATCAACCTTGATATGTTGTGTCGCAGCCTGCGTATATCCTTCGTTGGCGGTGTCGTATGCGATTCCGTCCAGTTCGTTTTCGCCATCTAGCATCCCCGAGCTATAGATAACGCCCTCGCTCTCGGCCGGTTCGCACTGCACCCCCAGACAATCGCCGTCTTCATAGAACGGGAAGAGCTTACTCCAAGCTCCACTCGACATACCGATAAAACTGATACCGGTTCCCGGGTCTTTAGCGTGGATTTCAAACGCACTGTTGGAATTCGGACCGAGCCAACCGCCAGACCCGTACAAGATGTTCGCGCGACCACCGTCAACCGTCGGGCTCGTCGTATCGAAGCTCACTTCAGGACCTTTTTCCTGCTCAAGCTCAACAGAGGTTCTCAACGCCGTAGTAGATGCTCCTTCGCCGCCACCAGTCGCACGCAACTCGTAACGCCCGAGATTTTCCGGCGTGCCTTTTTCGTCCGCGAACGGACATTCCGGATTCAACGTTTTCCAACATTCCCCCGCCACGCCAAAACCGGATTTGCTGAGATTGCCTGTGAATTCGTCCGGAGATTTTTCGATTTGTTTCGATTTGTTTTCAAGCTCGAGGACAACCGCGCCGTTATGTCCTTCGAGCGTCGCGGACACTTCGATCGAGATCTCAGCGATGCGCGCTTCGCTACCTTCGCGGATCGGGTAGAAGATCATCGCGTCTTCTCCGAGACTGTACGCCCCGCTACCGGCAAGCGTCACACTTCCACCGCCACCCAAACCAGAGACCGAGAAATGAGTGCTAGTTGACGACCGCCAGTTAGTTGGGCGCGACGAGGACCCCGCCAGGGTACTGTCCGTCACGACTGGGTTGACCATCAACGGGTATGCATAACGACCGGCGGGATGCGGGACGGTCACGGTCAAAACGTCGCCCGCCACACTCATGCTCATCCCTTCGATCGGCGTGCCCTGCGCGTCCACCGCTTCCGGCGGCAAAATCGACGCGATCGACTGGCCCGCGAGCATAACACTCACCGGCCCTACGCCTCCACCCGGCTGCTGAAGCGTCGCACCTTCGGGAAGTCCGACCGCGAACCGTAGAGCTTCCGGGCTTTTCACCGAACGCAGCATCTCATCGAGCTCGAACCCACCGCCAGCGATCGGCTTCGCCGCTGCGTCCACCGCTGTACCCACCGACAACCCAGACCAAAACACCGAATAACCGTTGACAACACCCCGCGAAGCGCTGACCGAACCAGTACCCGACCCCGGCAACGGCGTCAACGACACTCCCACAACCGGCAAAGCGATACCTTCGGAGAGCTGCTTGGGCAACCGCACAGCAGCTCCAGCATGCCTGGGAGTAAACCCACCGTTCGCTTCTTCAAGGCTCATGTTAAGCGCAGACCACACCCCAGGCGAGGTCTGCGTCGCGATTTCCCCCAACGATTCCACGACGCCCGTGTGCCCGCCAGACGAAGAGACCCGCGCGGCGTTAGGACCGATGAACTCCGAAACACTTACCCCTTCAGGCAAAGCTGGAACACCGGCCCCGGACTCGCCGCCGACAGCAGGGAACGCCGTCTGGAACAGCGAACCGGCTTCAGCCGAAGAAAGCGATTCGTACTTTGTTTCGGATCCTTCCCGCACACTCACAGCCTCGGGACTACTGAGTGTCGAGACCCTCTGCGCACGAAGCTGTTCGCCTTCCACCGGCGAACCCGCGATCACCAACGGCGAACCCAAAAGCGACGACGACGAAGCAACAACAACATGTCTCTGCGGCGAACGATGAGGAGTCCTGCGATGCCGTCTACCCGACGGGACACGAGATCCACGACGGCGAACGCGAGCATGCCCCGCCGAGAAACGCGCACCCAACCCAACTGCGGGCTGCCGAGCAGGCACAGAAGGCCCAACAGCCAAACTTGAGCCCGCGAATACGACCATCGCGATCAAACACGACGCACCGCACGCCACCACACAGTCCAACAGACCGCGCCACCGCCACCCCATATCCACGCCCCTCCCAAGTCCATTGAATTCACACCAGCAGGTCTACAACCTGTATATCGGCCAATGCGTACAAAACGCAATTGCTGTTTCTCACTTTGCCGCAAATAGCAAGCAACGAAAGCGCCATGGAACGCGACGCTCGTCTAGCCCGAGCCATGCGGCCCGGGAGTGTCTGATTAATCACCTCCAACTCTCACATCGGATTGGACAAGCAAGCGAAACCAAGCTTGGCGCGTGCTCTTCATCATTTACTGCCATACCCCAGCAAGCACGTGCTGGAGTTCGATGCACTGTGCCTTCTTGCTGGTGATCACGTTGGGACCCCGGCCGCCCGGCACGTTGATTGATTGCTTCAGCGAGAGCAGGAGAGCTACGATTGTCCCGCTCATCGCGCAGTCTCGTCATCCCGCCGATAGCCAAGACGGGCAGATATATTGTCAGCGATAGCCACCAAGTGCGGCGAGAGTTGGTCAACCATCTCCTCCAGCGAGATCATCAACGTGTGAGCCGCCATGTTGATAGCCGCGACAACCTCGCGACTCTCGGTGCGAAGCGGGACAGCAATGGATACCAGGCCCTCAGCCAGCTCCTCATCGTTGACAGCCATACCATCCTCCAAAACCTGTCCTAGCTCTATATACAACGCCTTCTTACTCGTGATGGAGTTCGGACCTTGATGCGCGAGCGCCATCGTCCCTACCAGCTCCCGCTGCTCAAACGCCGGCAGATGCGCCAGCAACACCTTGCCCATTGATGTGCAGTAGGCAGGCAGACGCGAACCAACACGCAAGTTCAAGTCGATCTTGCCTTGTCCCGGGCGAAGGCTGCGAGCACGATCCACATAAAGGATCTCCGGACCATCGAGAACGGCGAGGCTGATCGTATAGGTCGTCCGCTGACGCAAGTCCTCCAAATACGGACGAGCATGCTCACGCAAACTAGTCGAAGTCAAAGTCGACATACCTAGACGAGTGACACCAAGACTGAGCTTGTACCTGCGGTCTGAGCCCTTTATCAAGAAACCCAACGAGACGAGGGTTATAACGTACCTGTGCGTCGTAGATCGGCTCATACCCAGCGGATCAGCGATATCGGATATCCCCATCCAAGGACGCTCGGGCCTAAAGCTTTTCAAAATCGCCAACCCGCGCTCCAGAGAGTGCGAATAACGCGGATCCTGCAGAGAAAGCAAGCTCCACTCCTCATCATCCCTAGAGCCATCGTCAGGTACTCGCGGGCTCATCCATCGGCCCTTACGGGTCTGCCGGCCGTGGGAGTGCAAGGGACTCTGTGTGAAACTAGCACGTACCGATCTTCCCCTGATCCGTGCGGCACGACAACTGGTCGGACTAGTACTAGTGCGACCAATACTGGTCTGTCGAATAACTGCTTTAAACGCTAGCTTCTACTATCCTCTGCCTGGTGCCGTACCTTGCGGCGGACCCTCATGACGAGCAGTGTGGGCCTCATCAAATCCTCCATCGCACCAAGCACACCATCTGAAACGCACTTGATCCTTGGTGTGTGTGCTTCTGGTGCTGCGAGATAGAGTCCTGTCATCCCGGCTAGGAGAACGGCGTGCCTGCTTGCCTGTGACAGCGAGGCCGTGGCCTCGCGTGAGCGCTGGGCGAGCGTCCGCATCGTCTCTGTTAGTTCGGCGATGGAGTCGTATCTGTCGAGCAGGCTAGGTTGGCCGGCAAGTTCGTCCTCGCTCCAGTCGATGAGGCTGTCGAGTAGCGTGTGCAGTGCCCCGACCCACGGGTGGTAGGCGCTTTCTACAGCATGTACTTCTCGAGTCTCGAGTCCAGGGTTTGCTGCTGCCGACAACAGAGCCAGGGCGGTCAGTGACGAGGCGCAGGCGGCGCTGGTCTCCCACCACCGCAGACCCGTTTCGGGGAGCGTTTCGCTCTGAGCCCAGTAAGCAAGCATCTCGTGGGTGTTGCTGCCGCTGTGATTCAGGCTTTGATAAGTAACGATTCGCTCCGCCGCACGCCTCGCTGCCGGAGCGACTATGGCGTGGGCGGGCAACTCCTCGAAGGCCCGCCGGCAGCTCTCCGTGAGAGCGCGGAGGTAACCTCCATCTTCGCTGAGCTGACTATGTGCATAGTAGTTGGGGTGGTTTGCAGTGCTGTCTAGTGCGACCAACAACGGTTGGTGGAGCCGGCGACCATTTGCGACGGGATCGTTCTGGGTTTGCTCAGCGAGCGTGTCGGCGTAGTCATAGGCAGCTTGAAACGTAACAAGCACTCTGATTGCTGTACGCCTATAGGCAGACGGCGCCAGAGTCGCGAACGCAGCTGCCCCCTCGACGTTGCACCACTTGGAGCGATGAGTCTCAAGGGCCAAACGGCGCAGTTCGGGATCAGGGATCTCGCCAGCACGCCAGCGCCAGTAACCAAGCTCGCGTCTTACGCGAGGAAAGACGCTCAGCCAGTAGCACTGGGCAGCTGTCAAGAACGCACCGGCGAGTTCCGCACGGCCTACGACTCGCAAGGCCAAGTTGGCGCCGTCCGCCGGTCGCACCGGACAACGCGATCACTCTTGAAAACTTGCTTCCGGAGATACCCGAGCCGCAGACAGTCCGGGGAGCGCGATCACACCCAAGGCAATACCCGCAACCAAAGCAATCGTAAGAAGCAGCTTTACCTCCCCAAGAGCAAACGGTGCTGGAAATCCGGTGGTAAGCTTGAGCCAGCGTCCCGCCAGCGCGTGACCGTAGATTCCAAGGACCGCGCCGTCGGCGCATCCGACACCCAGGACGATTGTGCTCTCGATCAGCAGCGAGCGCCACAGCTTTCTGCTGTTGAACCCCTGTGCCTTCAGTGAAGCGAGTCGTCCGCGTCGCTGCCAGATAGCCGCACTCAACGCGAACGCGACCGCTAGCGCCGCCGCTATGAGCAGCAAGGTCGATATCTCGCCAAGGGTACGCAGCGCCTGACTGGCACTATCAGTGAACTGTGCTTCTCGCTGAGCGCGCGTCTGGACCTCGAGTCCGGGTCGCGAGCCGAGCGCGGCTAGAACCGCTCGCCGACCAGCCTCCGCGGTAATACCCGGCTTGAGACTGACCTCGATGGCGGCGGGGTCAGTTGTTTGCCAGTACTTCTGATAGTCGGCAGCGGCGATAGTGAGCGCACCCGACGGCCAGCCAGTATTCGTCGTGATCGCAGCCACGCCCAGGCGCTCCAGGCCAACTGGAGTTGGGAGTGAGAACCTATCCCCGACATGCAGCCCGCGTTCGGCGGCGAAACCGACAGAGACGGCTGCCCAACCCCCGTGGCGGATCAAGCGGCTCGCCCGGATGTAGTCACCTTCAAGTAGTTGGCTCGACTGGAGCACAACGTCGTCTCCAGGTGGACGTGCTCGTATCCACAGCCGATGGTCCCCTACATTCAAAAGCCCGCCCTGATAAACGCGGGCCGAGGCCACTCCAGGCGTATGTGCGATCTTCACAAGCGCTCCGTTGGCATGAAAGCTGTCTATCGTAAAGACACTCTCGCCACTCGTTACCCAAACATCGGCGGTGCCAAGGAATTCGACTATCGCGGCGTGCAATCCACGCGACAGGTCAGTGCGTGCGCCTTGAATCGCGACGCTCCCATATACAGCGACCGCCGCGACCGCCGCCAGTACGACCGAGCGTGTCACTGTCCCTCTCAGTTCGACGACGGCAAGCGCGAGCATACTGCCAGGTATCCGTTCGCTGATAGGTGCTATTGCAGCAATCAGACCAGTGAGAGCAACCGGCACCAGACAACATGCTGCGAGCGCGAGTCCGGCTCCTCCGACGATCGTAAGGCTCGGAGCAACGAGCGTTCCGACCGCAACAATCGCGATCAACGCGACGCCGACCACACCAAACGCCACGATCGTGCGCGTTCTGATGCGCTGACCGGGCTGTCCGCTCTCACGCAACGCGGCATCTAGGGGTCGATTTGGACGAAGATCGAGTGCCGGGGGCAATGAGGCCAACAGAACAGCGACGACGCCGCAAGCCAGCGCTAGCAAGACAGTCGTGAGAGCAATAACGGAGTGAGCGCTGACCGGGAACGCGACCGTTAGATAGCTTGGGATTTCGTTGAAGACGGTCCGCGCGAGAACGGCACCCACGACAATCCCCACTGTTGACGCTGCGATACCCAAGATCAGTGCTTGGGAGCCAAGCACGAGCAGGACTTGCCGAGGACCAAAGCCTTGCGTACGCAGCTCGGCGACAGATCGGCGTCGCTCGGGGACCGTCAGCAACATCGCATTGAGCGCGAGCAGGAACCCGACGATCGCGCTGATCACCGCAAACAGAGTCGTAGACTGGCCACTTGGACCGGCGGCATCGCTCAACAGCCGGATTTCATTATCAGCCGGTTCTACATCAAGCTGTCCGGCTGCGAGAGTACGAAGCTCTACCGCGACCGTGGATTCAGAGCCCGAGCGCGGCCTGACGAACACTTCGGTGACTCGGCCGGGCAGATCGGTGAGACGCTGAACCTCACCCAATAGAGCAACCGCGACCGGACTAGATGCGACCGGACCGATCGTCTGGCTACCAAGCACACCACGGACCTTCGCGGTATGCGCTTCCCCGTTCGCCAGGACCGTAACGTTGTCGTTGATTTCCGCACCAATTGATCCGGCAACCGATGACGGGAGACCGATTCCGCCTGAAAGCAATCCTTCAGCGACGCTCGCATCTTTCGCGGCAGGCGCTCCAAGCCCTGCCAGCGCCGGGGTGACACCAATCAGCTGAATCGCCTGTCTCCTTCCCCGCGGACCGACGATCACCGCGTCCGACCTGAGCACTGGAGCAGCCTCTTCAACGTCAGGAAGCTCCCTCACACGTTCGACTAATCGTGCGTCAAAACCCGCCGATGAGCGGGCGGAGAGCTGCAGACGCGCGGACCCAATCACAGCGTGGATGAGCTGAGACTCGGAGCTGGTTGCACTCGTGTTAGCTACAAGCACCCCGAAGAACAAGGCGACACCTATCGCGATGCCGATACCCGCAAACAGCTCTTGGACCTTATGACTACGCAACCGCCATCCGTAAAATGTAAGCAGCGAGCTGACTCTCACTTTCAGGATCGTCGGAGTGAATGCGCGCCGTTTACTCATCGGCCCACCCACACATTGGCTAGTTCCGCATCGAGCCCTTCAGCGAGTTGTCCGTCACGCAGCGTATGGATACGGTCAACGAACCCCATTGCCTGCGGATCGTGCGTAACGATCAAGCCCGGTATCTGACGCTCGTGGCAAACATCGCGCAATAGACCAAGAATCTCAGCGCTGCGCTTGGAGTCAAGATTGCCGGTCGGCTCATCGGCCAGCAACAACCGCGGTTCGTTCACGAGCGCTCGGGCTATCGCCACGCGCTGGCGCTCGCCCATCGACATTCCCTCTGGCGTGTGCTGGACACGCGTATCGAGTCCGACACGCTCAAGCCAGGGAAGCGCCCGTTCCTTCGCTTCACGCAGCGTGTACCCGTCAGCCAATAGCTTCAATGCCGTATTACTCAACGCGGAAGCACCCGCCACCAGATGAAAAGACTGGAAAACAAAACCTACGTCGCGCAACCTAAAGTTATCGGCCTGAGAGCCTGACATCGAGGAAAGATCCCGCCCATCGAAGAAGACGCTCCCGCTGTCCGGTGTGCTCAGGCCAGCCGCGAGCAACAACAGTGTCGTCTTGCCCGATCCGCTTGGACCGTACAAAGCGACGATCTCCCCAGGAGAGATTTGTAGCGACACACCATCAACAGCGCGTACAGTCTCTTCGCCGCTGACGTAGTGCTTGACGACGACGCGCAGCTCTAGAGCGCTCACGATCAACCCGACCGTCCGTCAGAAACGCGCCCGCGCGGGAACGAGACGACCTCTCCCTCCTTATCCGTCGAGCGCAATACACCATCGCCAAGCGTCATCATGCGCCGCGCACGACGGGCTATTCCAACGTCCTCAGAGGCCACCACTACGGCGGGCTTAGAGGCACGTCCGAGCGACGTGATTAGCGCATAGAGCTCTTGCCGCTCGCTGGGGCTAAGCACCACAGCAGGCTCATCGACCAGCAAAAGCCTCGGCTCGTGTACCAGCACCGCTGCCAAACCGACACGCAAAGCCTCACCAAGCGACAGTCTGTCGGTCAGCATATGTGCGCAGTTCAGGACACCCATCCGCTCCAGCTCCTCCCGCGCGACCGCACGCGCCTGACGGAGATTCAGTGAGTCCGCGAGTAGCGGCAAGGCGACATACTCAAGCGCCTTCTGGCGCACCCTTGGCTGCCAGTTCGACGTGACAAAGCCAATACCGTGAGCGCGCAGCAGCTCAGCACGAGCGTCCCCAGAGAGAATAGTCAAGTCTTGGCCGTCGAAAAGAATCCGCCCCTCATCCGGCAGTTCTAGACACGCAGCAAGGCGCAACAGCGTCGACTTGCCCGAACGCCTCCTACCCCAGATACCAACGAAATCGTTCGCGTCAACCTCGAAAGAGACGTCATCGAGAACGGCAATAGGACGACGCCCATCCCAGTGGTGCTTTGTTACGTGCTCGAAAGCGAACAGGCTCATAGCTCTGGGATGCCACGTTTGGTCGCATAGTCGCGCATCGATTCGCGAGTACGCATGATCCAGCGCAACTCGCCTTCTAGGCGCTCCTCGGTCCAGGTGCTCGCGACATTCATCCTCAACCCGGTCCACGAGGACATAAGAACCTCCGCGTCTAAGCATTCCCCGAGCCGATCTAGACACTGTAGTTCGTACGTATCGAGCGTCTGCAATAGAACAGGAGCATCACACGGCCTTGAGAACGCAAACTTGATCTGCAACTCGGTACGGATCGTCTCTCCTGAGACCGGAGTAGCCATCCACTCGCTCAAAGCACGCTCGGTAAGGAGGGTCGCGCCATACACCTTCTGGATCTGCCCGTTGGCGTCCTTGCGCTTGGTGCAGGCCGCAAGGCGCTGTTCCACCAGCTTCGGCAGCATCTTGTAGAGGACTCCGGGGTCGATCCCCGAGGCCGGGCCCAACCGCCTCGCAACCAGCGTCGCCAACCTCCACGGATACGTCGGCTCATCCAGTTCCAGCAAGAGCGCGAGCAAAGCCCCTTTCAGGGGAGAGCCCCGCATCCACTTCCTGTCCACAGCCGCCTCAGCCACTGCTCATCCTCCTTCGATCTCGGCCCATTCGAGATATGCAGACTGTCGGAACCATAGCCGACGCGTCCCAAGAGGGGATCGTTCGTATCATCAGATTTTCGGACTGCACGGTACCGCTCTCCGAGATAGACCCCGTGACCTCGCCGCCTTTTCGACGAGGCAGAATCTCGAATCCATGGCCGGCTCAGAGCCTCGCCGAGCAGAGCCTGGTCAAGGAGTCCGCCGCCGCGCCCGACCACTGGATTATTGTCCTTACGAGAGACAGATCGGATGGCTGAGCTGGCCACGTAGATCCACTAGCCTTCGTGATTCGCGTGGAAGGGTGGCAGAGTGGTTGAATGCAGCGGTCTTGAAATCCACACCGCCGACTTTTGGCACCTTCCGCGGGGCGCCGCTTTTGTGGCTTAGTTGAGCCGTTTTCCGCATGGTTTAGCCAGATTCGGCGCCCCCCGACGCTGGTCGCGCGCGGGTCGTTAACCGCCTTAGACCGCCTGAAACCGCACGTTCCGCGCATGGACTGGCGCGAGTTTGGCGCGACCGTGGCCCGGCCGTCGGGCGCCACCGCGCGGCCTGACGGCGCAGGTTGAGGGGGCTGCTGATACACGCCCACGCCAGCCGGTAGGCTCCGCGCGGATGGGCACAGTGGTCGACTTCCGTGATTTGCAGGTGCCGATCGTTCAGGCCGGGATGGGCGCTGTGGCTAGGCACGAGCTCGCCGCCGCTGTGTCGGAGACCGGCGGGCTGGGGACGATCGGCGGCGCCCGCGGCCGGATCGCGCAGGAGCTGGCCGCCGCGCGGAAGCTCACCGGCCGACCGATCGCGGTCAACCTCGTGCTGCCGCTGCTTCGCCCAGGCGATGTGCAGGCCGCCGCGGACGCGGATGTGATCGTCACCTTTTGGGGAGAGCCGCGCCGGCTCGCCCCGGGAACGTGGGTCCATCAGTGCGGCTCGGTTCAGGAGGCAGTAGCCGCTGAGGCGGCGGGCGCCGACGCGGTGATAGCCCAAGGTGTCGAGGCTGGCGGGCACGTTCGCGGCACGACACCGCTACTCGACTTGGTCGAGAGCGTGCGGGCTGCGGTCAAGGTCCCGGTGCTCGCGGCCGGCGGCATCGTTGACCCGTCAGGTGTGCGCGAGGCGCTCGATGCCGGCGCCGTCGCTGCTGTCCTGGGCACGCGCTTCTTGCTCACCGAGGAGAGCCGCGCGCACCCCGATTACAAGTTGCGCTGCCTACAAGCCGACCGCACCGTCCTGACGGAGCTGTTCGGGCTCGGGTGGGCCGAAGCCCCGCATCGCGTGGTCCCGAACGCCGCGACCCGCCGCTGGCTCGGCGATCACGACTCGCGCGGGCCTGCCTGGATCCGCCTCGCCAACCGCCTCGCCTCACCGCTCGTGATGCGCGTCCCCGAAGCGCTCCAGGATCGCGGGCTTCAGGTCCAGCGCCCAGCACTCCCGTTCCTCGGTCCGCCGATGGCTCTGGACGATGGGCCCGCGAGCCTCGTGGACTCGGGACCGCTGTACGCGGGCGCGAACGTGACTCGTATCTCGGAGATCCTTCCCGCAGCGCAAGTGGTCAATGACCTGACCCCGTAGCTAACGCCCGAGTATCGCCGCGCTACCTTCCCAACGACCGTCGAAACCGGGATAAGTCCCCCGCTTCTGCGCGAGGCGTTCGGCGGCAACATGCGCCACCGCCTGCTCCTCAAAGACGCCCATACCCACCGGCGACATGCCCTGTATGACGTTGCGCCGCTCGTCAGGGGTGAGGCGGCGTGCCTGTTAGCAGGGTCTCCGAGGATTGCCGCCGAAGACCTGCAGCCAGCCGCCGCGCGTGTCCATGTACTCGCGAATCGCGGTAACCCGGCCATCGGCGACCTCGTACGCGAAGCAGTAGTCGTTGACGTATGGGCGACCGTTGGGAAGCGTCGCCGACATCCTGTGCTCGGTCAGCACCACGTCCCCCTCGCCAACCATCGAGCGGGACTCGAACGCCACGTTTGCGAAGAACCGCGGATAGTCATAGGCCATGAATGCCACAATCGCATCACGGTCAAGGTCGTTGAGGCCCCGTGGCGGTCCTGCGTCATCGGCGCTTCCCAGCCCGAGTGCGACCTGTGTGGCATTGCCTGCAGGAGCCACCCAGACGACATCGGGATGCAGCAACGCCGCGATTCGATCCGGGTCTCCCGTGGCGTAGGCCGCGTAAAACGCTTGCACTGTCTCCTTCGCGGTCATCGCCTCAACCTACTCCAACGAGGCGCAAAAGACTCGCGGGATTCGGACAAGTACATTCACCGGATCAGCGGTCGGGTTCTTCTAGACCGCAACTGTGGTCCCCTGCCCACAGGCAGGGCTATCCCCAGCGCTTGCGTTTTCTTAGACTGAGCGAGCGTCAACGCCCGAGCCGCGCAGACGACCGGACCGGACGAGGACCAGATCAGAGATGCGGCAAGGCGCGCACTTCCGCATCGCTCGGGCGGGCGGATCAGAGGCTGGCCCACCATCATCGGCGCATTCGCGACCGAGGTCATACTCAGCTCACCAGACTTCGGCCAGCTCGAGCTGATGATCAGCGCCACCCGGCGCGAGCTTGAGCAGGTCGGTGTGAGCGACACGCCGGGGGTCGCGCTCGGCAGACACTGGTTATTGGCATGAGCAACAGATCGACCAGGTCATCAGCAACGGCACCCAGGTCTTGATCCCGCCCGATGCCGGCAAGCATGGAAAACCTCGCCGCGGTTGGAATGGTGGCCGCTACGCGTTCATGCGCACCTTCTTGCCGGTGACATCGGTACCGGGCTCTACCGAAAACGCAAGGGCAATGGTCGAGCCGGTGTTCGCTCAGACCAAGCACAACCGCGCATCAACCAGTTCCAACGGCGCGGCAGATCCGCCGCACGCTCGGAGTGGCGGCTGATCACCGCGACTCACAACCTCATGAAGCTCCACAAGCACCACCTGGCCGCCCAAGCGGCCTGAAACGGAACATCTGCCGCACCACACCCAGCCAGACGCGCAGCGCCAAACCCCGACGAGTGCCCCAGCAACCAAGCAGCGGTCCCGACCATCGCCCCCGGCGACTTTGAGCGACACCCACCGTCCATTGCGGGCACGCGGCGCACCGGAGTCGCATACTCGCATTTGGCAAAATGAGGCATCTCCGCCATCGCACCCAAGGGGCGCGGAGCAGGTTGCTGATCGCAAGCTTTCGCGTCGGTTTCACGGTGGCTACACGCTCGCGCTCGATAGTAGGTCGCGATGAGCTACGACGCCGTGATTCTCTCGCCCCACTTCGACGACGCGGTGCTCTCGTGTTGGCACGTGCTGGCGAGTGCCGGCGAGGTGCTCGTGGTGAACGTCTTTGCGGGCGAGCCTCCCGCGGGAACGCTCGGCTGGTGGGATGAGCTCGCGGGCGCGACCGATTCGGCCGCGGCGGTCCGCACGCGTGTCGAGGAGGACCGCCAGGCGCTTGCGCGGGCCGGCCGTGCGACCGTCAACCTGCCGTTCTTGGACTGCCAGTACCGCGAGGGCGAGCAGGCACCGGGAGAGATCGTGCAGGCGCTGCGCGGAGTGCTCTTCGCGGGAGCCCGGATATACGCGCCAGCCAGTCTGGGCGACCACCATTCCGATCACACCGCCGTGCGCGCGGTGGCACTGGCGCTCCGCGCAGAGGGCGCCGACGTGACGCTGTATGCCGACCTGCCTCACGCCACCGTGTTCGGATGGCCGCGATGGGTGCTCGACGGGTCCTCATCGGAGGCCGATCCGGCAGGCGAGGGATGGGCGACCCAGCTCCAAGAGACCGGCGTCTCAGTAGAGCGGATGGTGGCCGCAGTGCACCGGCTACCAACGGAGGACCATGCCAGAAAGCTCGAGGCGGTGTTTACCTATGGCAGCCAAATAGCGCCACTGCAGCAGAATTTCGGATCACTGGCAGATCCTCAGCTGCTCAGCCTCGAGGTCGATTGGCGTCTGGCACTAATGACGTAGCGTCGGTCCCGGGTGGTCGATCTCCACGAGTGCGCGCTCCCGGAACCGCGCGGCGATCTCATCCTCCCCGACCGATGCCGCCATCGTGTCGATCAGCTCGCGCGCGCGGAGCCTGTGATCCTCTGCCTCTTCGAGCCTGTCCCCCGCTGTGGCTACGCGGGCAAGCCCGGCTTGAATCTGCCAGCGCTCGCAGAGTAGACCCTCCTCGCCGGCCGCCTTGGCGCTGCGGGCGAGCATCCCCGCAGCGGTTGCCCAGTCTCCTCGAGCCTCCGCGCAGCGGGACAAAAGACGGCTGGTCATTGCGATCGAGCGCTGCGCTTCGCTTTGCTCCCAAGCGTTCAGCCGGCCCTGCATGGTCTTCTCGGTGCGCTCGATCTCGCCGGCTGCCAGCTGAGTCTCGGCGATCGCGCAGTAAGCCTGCTCGCCCCAAAAGTTGACTCTGCCGGGCGGCGTGGTGACCTGCTCTGCGATCTGCTGCGCACGCTCCGCGAGCGCATTCGCCTGAGTGTCGGCACCCGTCATCCGCATGGCCGAAGAGAGCGCTCCGAGGCAGCGGAAGATCTGTCCGCGCGCCCGGTTGCGCTCGGCGGCGGCAAGCCCGCGCTCGAGGACAGCGACAGCCTCCTCAGCCGCCCGCAGGTCCAGAAGGGGGTTCGCAAGGCCCGCCGCGGCCCAGCCGAGCCAGTCGGCCTCGGGCGTGTCCGCCGCGGCGAGCGCCTCACGGCCGGAGACCAAGGATCGTGCATAGTCACCGTGGCAGCGCGCGATCCAGCTCGACGCCTCGCGAAACAGAACTCCAGTCGTGCGTTCTCCCCCCAAACGATCGCTGACTGCGAGCGCCTCCGTGACACGGTGCTCGGCCTCCTGCCAATCGCAGCGCTCCAATGGCACGTAGCAAGACTCGCACAGCGTCCATTGCAGATACCACAGGTCGCCACGCTGGCGTTGGGATCGCTCGAGCTCTGCGCAGAGCTCCTCCAGGCGCTCGAGGTCGCCAAGCTGCAGTGCGGCGAACTTGAGGCTGTCCATCGCGCGGCTGCCGGCAAGCTCGTCGCCGGCGCGGCGGGCGATCTGTAGCGCCCGCTCCCCGAGCTCGACCGCCTCGGCGAACTCCAGCTCGTTGGCGAGCACCAGCGAAAGGCGGTTCAGCGCGCTGACCTGCCCGGACTCATCGCCGAGCTCCTCGGCGATTCCCAGCGCCTCTTCGTGACAGCGTCGAGACGTCTGCGGGTCGCGCACGTGCCAATGGGTCCCCAAAGCGTTGCGCACGAGCATCTCGGTCGCCCTGTCGCCCGCCGCGCGCGCACCCTCCAGGGCGTGCTCGAGGTCGGCCAGTGCTCGCTCGGGCTCCCCGAGTTGGTTGAACGCCCAGGCACGAGCACGGTAGAGGTCGCGAATTGTCTCCTCGGTGGCCGCGGTCATACCGAGCATCTCGCCCGCGAGGATCGCTCCTTGCAGGTTCTCCAGCGCCGTCTCCTGGGCGTGGACCCGTTCCGCCGCCGTGGCGGCTCGGCGGTGGTAGTCAAACGCCTTGCGCAGCTCGCCGGCGGCACGGTAGTGGTAGGCCAACGTGCCCGCGCGCTCGTCGGGGCGGTCCGTGGGCGCCTGCTCGATCGCCGCTGCGATCCGGCCGTGGATCGCCGCCTTGCGGGTAGCCGAAAGCTGCTCGTAGATCGTCTCGCGAAACAGCGCGTGGGAGAAGCTGAGACGCCCCACTGATTGCGCGGGCTCGACCAAGACATCGGCGTCGATCGCCTCCTCGACCAGATCGATCAGGCGATCGCGTGGATGCTCTAGGACACGCTCGAGCGTGTCGAGCTCGAACTCACGACCCGCGACCGCGGCCACTGAAAGCGCCTGGCGGCACCCGTCCCCCAGACCGCGCAGGCGGCGCAGCAGCAGGTCCCTGACGCTGTCGGGCACGCCGCCCGCCGCCACATCCCAATCGGACTGTGCATCGACATCGTGCAGCAGCTCCTCGATGAAGAACGGGTTGCCCTCGCTGCGCTCCGCGACGCGCCGCACGAACCCGCTTGGCGCCTTTAGCCCGGTGCGACCCGCGATCAGCTCAGCGACCTCGGCCTCGTCGAGTCCCGACAACACCAGCCGCTGCAGCATCCGCGCGCGGCGCAGCTCTGCGAGCGCTCCGACGAGCGGGTGCTCGTCGCCGACCTCGACCGGCCGGTAGGTGCCCAGCACCATCAGCGGCGCGCCCTTAGCCGAGCGTGCGAGGTGGCGAAGTAGCAGCAGACTCGACTGGTCAACCCAGTGTAGGTCGTCCAGGAACAGCACTAGCGGGCGAAGATGCGCAGCGTCGGCCAGCAGCGAGGAGACCGTCTCGAACAAGCGGAAACGCTCCTGCTCGGCGCCAAGGCCCGTCGGCCCGTACGGGGAACGCGCGTCCTCCAGCTCTGGCAGGATCGCGGCGAGCTGGGCACGGCGTGGGGTGACCTGCACAGCCAGCTCGGCTGGAGGGCAGCAGGCGATGTAGTAGCGCAGCGCCTGCACGAACGGCTGGTAGGGAACGTGGGTCTCCTCGTGGCAGCTGCCCGCCAGCACCGTCATGCCGTCGTCGTGCGCCGCGCGCGCGAACTCAGTTACCAGGCGCGTCTTGCCGATCCCGGGCTCGCCCGCGAGCACCACGACGCGCAAGCCGCGCTCGCGGACCTCCGTCCACTGCGCCTGTAGTGCGGCCGCCGCGTCGGAGCGGCCGACGAACGTGCCGCGGTCCTCGCCCGCTAGCAGCGGGGGCAGTGGGACACGCACCTCGGTCGATGCCTCCCAGATCACCTCACAAGCCGGGACCGGGTCCGCTACGCCCTTCAGCACGACTGCCCCGAGCGTGCGGTACGCGAACCCGCCGCGTGTGCCGATCAGCGCACGCACCAGCTCCGAGGCGAGGATCTGTCCGGGGGCGCCTGCGTCACAGAGTCGCTTGGCGATCACTACCGGCGTGCCGAAGTAGTCGCCCTCATCGCGGATCGGTTCGCCGACGTTCAGGCCGATGCGAACAGCGAACGCAAGCTCCCCGGTGCTACGGGCGCGGTCGACGGCCTGCTGCATCGTGATCGCGCATACGAGGGCGTCCACCGCGCTCACAAACGCCACCATCAGCCCATCGCCGAGGTTCTTCACCTCCTCGCCACCATGCTTCCCCGCCGCCTCGCGCAGCAGGCCGAAGTGCACGCGGCGCAGACGCTCGCCCTCCTCATCACCGAGTCTCTGCAGCGTCTCCGTCGAGCCAACCTGGTCGGTAAACAGCAGTGTCACCGTGCCCGTCGTCCGGTCGGCCACCGATGCCGGAACCGGCGCCCCAGGCGCCGGGGAGCCTGATGGCGGCGACGCGACGGGCAGTGGGATGTCTGATGGCAGCGCAGCGACGGGCCGCGGCGTCGTCTCAGCTGCGCGGATCCGCTCGATCAGCTCCCGCGTAACCGAGGAGGGGACGATCCCGAGCTCTGAGGCGAAGCGGTCAGCCAGGCGGCGATATGTCGTCAGCGCCGCCGAGCGGTCCCCATTCGCCGCTAGGCGGCTGATCAGCTCGCGATGAGCCTCCTCAGACAGCGGGTCAAGCGCGACCTGACGGCGAGTCAGCGCGACCGCCGCTGCGAGATCCCCCGCGGCCTCCGCGGCCGCAGCCATCCGCTCCAGCAACGCCACCACGCTGGCGCGATGCTCATCGCGTCGCTCATAGACCCAGTCGTCGTCGAGGTCTTCCAGCAGTTCGCCCCGCGCGAACTCGAGCGCATCCTCAAACCGGCCCTCGGCGACGAGCCGCTCGAACTCGCCGATGTCGGTCCAGACATGATCTGGGCCGGCGAACGCTACCGCGTCGCGAGTGCAGAGCAGGTAACGATCAGCGTCCACGCCCAGCGTGCGACGCAGAGCCGACAGGGCGCTGCGCAGGCTCGTGCGCGCGCTCTCGTCGAGCACGTCAGGCCAGAAGCGCGCCGCGAGCTGGCCTCGCGGGTGGGTGCGCCGCTCCAATGCGAGCACACTGAGCAGCGACCGTGCGCGTCGGCTGGATGGCAACTCAAGCTGCCTGCCGTTGACTTCGAGTGTCATCTCCCCCAACAGCGTGACGCGCAACATCAGCGAAGCCTACGCGGATTCACGCACCTTTCGCGCGCGCTTCGCGCTGGCGCCACGGAGCCCTGGGACAGTGCCTTTAGAAAGCACGACCACGAATGGAGACACAGATGGCTACCGAGGTGCAACTTGACCAGGAGAAGCTCGAAGCGTTCGTCGAGCGGATCGTGCTCGACGTCGGAACCGCGATGCGTGGGGGGCTGATGTACATCGGCGACCGCCTCGGCATCTTCGCCGCGCTCGCACAGTCCGGGCCGGTGACCGCGACCGAGCTCGCGCAACAAACGGGTCTGAACGAGCGCTACCTGCGCGAGTGGCTCGGGTCGATGACGACAGCCGAGTACCTCGAGCACGACAGCGAGGCCAACACTTACTTCTTGCCGCCCGAGCACGCTCTGCCACTCGCCGACGAGGAGTTCCCGTTCTTCACCGGCGGATTCCTGCAGATGATCGTCCCGACGGTCACCGTCGCACCGGCGGTGGCTGAGGCGTTCAAGACCGGTGGGGGTGTCACCCAGGAGGAGTATCTGCCCGATATGTATGAGTCGATAGAGCGCGCCACCGCGCCGTGGTACAAGCACCATCTCGTCCAGACGTGGCTCCCGGCGATGCCCGACGTTCAGGAGAAGCTGCAGGCGGGCGGATCCGCGTGCGACGTCGGTTGCGGATCGGGTCGCGCTCCGATCACGCTCGCCAAGGCGTTCGGAGCGGCCGAGGTTCACGGCTACGACGTGCACCCAGGTTCGATCGAGCGAGCGCGGGCAAACGCGCAGGCAGAGGGGGTAGCCGACCGGGTGACGTTCACCGTCGGCGACGGCGCCGAGTTGCCAGAGGGGCGATTCGATCTCATCAGCACGTTCGACGTCGTACACGACTCGGTGGACCCGGTCGGGCTGATGAGCGCGATCCGTCAGGCGTTGCGAGCGGACGGCACATACCTGATGCTCGAGATGAATGCCTCCGGCGATGTGGAGGAGAACCGCAATCCGCTCGGCAGACTCCTCTACAACGTCAGCACCCTTTACTGCATGACGACGTCGCTCGCCCATGGCGGCGCGGGCATCGGTGCGTGCATGGGTGAAGAGAAGGCGCGCGAGCTTGCCTACGCGGCCGGCTTCACGCAGTTTCGCAAGCTCCCGATCGAGGAACCCTTCTCGGTTCTCTACGAACTGAAGGCATAACAGTGAAATGCGCGGCGGCCGCTGGAGGTCGCCGCGTTTGACTCGATGGCACAAACACACGATCTTTTAGGAAAGGGGCAGGCTTGATGGGAATCCAGACTGAGGCGGCATCAGCGCCGCTCGACACGCAGACACTGCGCACGGCGCCGGAGCAGAGCCGTGCCCGCTACCCCGATCACGAGGGCTACATCGACCGTGACGGGGTGCGCGTTTTCTATGAGGTCTACGGCGAGGGCGAGCGGACAGTGCTGCTGCTGCCGACTTGGTCGATCATCCACTCTCGCTTCTGGAAGGCGCAGATCGCCTACCTGGCACGCCACTGCCGGGTGATCACCTTCGACGGGCGTGGCAACGGCCGCTCGGACCGCCCGTCCGGTGCCGCGGCTTATCACCCCGACGAGTTCGTCCTGGACACGCTGGCGGTGATGGACGCGACCGCAACCCCGACCGCGAGTCTCGTGGCCCTCTCCTGTGGCGCGCGGTGGGCGACGATCCTCGCGGCGGAGCACCCCGAGCGTGTCAACGCTGCCGTCTTCATCGGGCCAGCTGTCGCGCTCGCGCCCAGCTATCCGGAGCGTGAGGCGCATGCGTTTGATGAGCCGCTGGATACCGAGGAGGGGTGGGCGAGGTACAACAGTTACTACTGGCGCAAGGACTACCGCGACTTCCTGAAGTTCTTCTTTGCGAAGTGCTGCAACGAGCCGCACTCGAGTAAGCAGATCGAGGACGCCGTGGCCTGGGCGCTCGATACCGACCCGCAGGTGCTGGCAGACACCACGCGAGGGCTCGGGCTTCCCACGCGCGAGCCGATCCGCGAGACGTGTGCGCGAATCGCCTGTCCGACGCTCGTGATCCACGGCGAGCTGGACCTGGTGCGCCCGCACGCGCAGGGCCAGGCCCTCGCTGAGGCGACGCATGGCGAGCTGGTCACGATGAAGGACGCCGGGCACCTGCCGACCGGGCGCGACCCGGTCAAGGTGAACCTGCTGCTGCGGAACTTCCTGTGCCCGCCCAGCCCGCCACGCCACTGGCGGCAGGCCGCCTCGCGAGCCAAACGGGCGCTTTATATCTCTTCGCCGATCGGCCTCGGGCACGCGCGACGCGACGTGGCGATCGCCCGCAAGCTGCGCCGCCACCACCCCGATCTCGAGATCGACTGGCTGGCCCAGGACCCCGTCACCCGGGTCCTGGAAGCAGAGGGCGAGCGGATCCATCCCGCGAGCGCGCAACTCGCCGGCGAGTCCGCACACATGCTCTCCGAGGCGACCGGGCACGAGTTGCCCTGCTTCCAGGCGATCCGGCGGATGGACGAGATCCTGCTCGCGAACTTCATGGTCTTCCACGACGTCGTGCGCGAGGAGCCCTACGACCTGTGGATCGGCGACGAGGCGTGGGAGCTCGACTACTACCTGCACGAGAACCCGGAGCTGAAGACCACGCCCTACGCATGGCTGACCGACTTCGTCGGCTGGCTTCCGATGCCCGGCGGCGGCGCGCACGAAGCGTCCCTGACCGCCGACTACAACGCCGAGATGATCGAGCAAATCGCGCGCTACCCACGCGTGCGCGACCACTCGATCTTCGTCGGCGACCCCGAGGACATCGTCACTGACACGTTCGGACCGGCGCTGCCCTCGATCCGCGAGTGGACCGAGCAGCACTACAGCTTCTCCGGCTATGTAACCGGGATTGATCCCGCGGACCTCAGCGGTCGAACGAAGCTGCGTGCCGAGCTCGGCTACAGCGACGGCGAGCTCATCTGCATCGTCACCGTCGGCGGCTCAGGCGTCGGTGGCGATCTGCTGCAGCGGGTCATAGACGCCTTCCCCGAAGCCAAGGAGCGTGTCCCGGAGCTACGCATGATCGTCGTCGCCGGCCCCCGCATCGACCCCGAGTCGCTGGGTCGGCGGGCGCCGATCAACGGGCTGGAAGTGGTCTCCTATGTACACAACCTCTACCGACATCTCGCCGCCTGCGACCTCGCGGTGGTGCAGGGCGGCCTGACCACCACGATGGAGCTGACGGCACAGAAGCGACCCTTCCTCTACTTCCCACTGCGCAACCACTTCGAGCAGAACCTCCACGTCCGCCACCGCCTCGAACGCTACGGCGCCGGCCGGCGCATGGACTACGAGGATTCTCCCCCTGAGTGCATCGCGGCGGCAATTGCCGAGGAGATCGGGCGCCAAGTCGACTACAGCGACGTCGAGGCCGACGGTGCCGCCAACGCGGCCCAGCTCATCGCCGAGCTGCTCGAATGACAATCGACACCACGACAACACCGCCACCGATCGACGTGCAAGCACTGCAGGCAGCCCCGGAGCAGAGTCGAGCTCGTTATCCCGACAGCGAGGGCTTCGTGCAGCGCGAGGGCCAGCGCCTCTTCTATGAGGTCTGCGGCGAGGGCGAGGAGACGATCTTCCTGCTGCCGACCTGGTCGCTGGCGCACTCCCGCCAATGGAAGATGCAGATCCACTACCTCGCGCGCCACTTCCGGGTGCTTACGATGGACGGTCTCGGCAACGGGCGCTCTGATCGCTGTCGTGACCCCAAGCGCTACGCGCCCGTGGAAATCGCCCGCGACTGCCTGGCGGTGATGGACGCGACCGCCACCGAGCGGGCGGTGATGGCGAGCCTCTCCACCGGCGCGCAGTACCAGTTCGAGCTTGCACGGCTCGCGCCCGAGCGGGTGGCCGGGGCCGTGTTCATCGGGCCGCTGTTTCCCTACACCCTGTCTAAGAACTCGCTCTTCACCGATCCGCTGGCCCAATCTCTCTTCCGCTCGGTTCACTCACCCAAGCCTGTCGGGTGGACGCACATGAACCCGGTTCACTGGCGCCACGATCTCCCACGGTTCGCTAACTGGTTCATCGCGCGATGCTTCCCCGAGCCTCACTCGACCAAGGCCATCGAGGACGGCGTCGGATGGATGCTCGACAGCGATCCGGAGACGCTCATGGCAACGGTGGGACATGGTGAGTTTCTCCGTGGCCGGCGCACCCTGCGCGAGCTGGCACAGAACCTCGACTGCCCGGTACTTGTTATCCACGGCGAGCGCGACAAGATTTCGGCGACCCGCGACGGCCGGGCGCTCGCACGGCTGAGCGGCGGAAAACTCGAGGTGGTGGAAAGCTCAGGCCATCTGCCGCACGCCCGAAAGCCGGTCGGGTTCAACCTGGCGCTGCGCGACTTCGCCGAGGACGCCTTCGGACGGCAGCGCACGCCGCGCGACCCTACCGTCTACCGACCCGATGGCCGTCCCCGCGCTCTCTTCGTCTCATCGCCGATCGGGCTCGGCCACGCCCAACGCGACGTCGCGATCGCCCGCGAGCTGCGGCATCTGCATCCGGACCTGCAGATCGACTGGATCGCCCAGGATCCGGTCACCCGGGTCCTTCAAGCCGAGGGCGAGCACATCCATCCGGCCAGTGCTCACTTGGCCAACGAGTCCAAACACATTGAATCGGAGTCCGTCGAGCACGATCTTCATGTCTTTCAGGCCTTCCGTCGGATGGACGAGATTCTGGCCGCTAACTTCATGCTCTTCCACGATGTCGTGCGCGAGGAGCGCTATGACCTGTGGATCGGCGATGAGGCATGGGAGCTTGACTACTACCTGCATGAGAACCCCAGCGAGAAGCGCGTTCGGTACGTGTGGTTGACCGACTTCGTCGGCTTCCTGCCGATGAATGGCCAGGACGCGCGGGAAAGCTTCCTTACCGCCGACTTCAACGCCCAGAGGATCGAGCACATCGCCGAGCACCCTGGGGTCCGCGACCTCTCGCTGTTCGTGGGCAACCCCGATGACATCGTCCCCGAGCGCTTCGGGCCCGGGCTGCCGATGATTCGTGACTGGACCGAGCGCCACTACGACTTCACTGGGTACATCACGGGCTTTGACCCTCGGGAGCTAAGTGACCGCACCAAGCTGCGTGAGGAACTGGGCTACGGTGAGGATGAGAAGGTTTGCATCGTGACCGTCGGCGGCTCCGGTGTTGGCGCCGATCTGCTGCGAAGGGTCATGGCCGCCTTCCCGCAGGCTAAGGAGCGTGTCCCGGACCTGCGCATGATCGTCGTCGCCGGACCCCGCATCGACCCCGAGTCGCTCCCCGGTGGTGAGGGGCTTGAGGTTGTCCCCTACGTACACAACCTCTACCGGCACCTCGCCGCCTGCGACCTGGCCGTGGTGCAGAGCGGCCTGACCACCTCGATGGAGCTGACCGCGAACAAGCAGCCCTTCCTCTATTTTCCGCTACGAAACCACTTCGAGCAGAACTTCCATGTCCGCCACCGCCTGGAACGCTACCGGGCCGGCCGCCACATGGACTACGACGACTCGCCGCCGGAGCAGATCGCCGCGGCGATTGCTCAGGAGATTGGTCGCGAGGTCGACTACCGCGACGTGGAGAGCGATGGCGCCGCCAAGGCGGCGCGGCGCATCGCCGAGTTGCTATGACCGTACGCCGTTACATTCCACTATCTGCCGGTTGGGGCTAGAGAACATCATGGACACATTCAAGTGTTGGACCGGCCGCTGCCAAACATGCCAACAACCCATCAACCTCGACAACCTCCCACACCACCCACCCCGACACAACGAATGACACCTAACAAAGCACTACTAGGGCGGTCGCACCCAATAGGCGGGAAGCGACCTACGTATGCACAGCCGTCATAGTCAGCGCGCGGGCTGAGAGCGGACAGACCTTGGCTGCCCAAGCCCTATCCGGCTGCCGCGAGAGGCTCGATCGCACGTATCGCGGCGTCTCGATCAGCGACACCGAGCTTGGCCACTCCGGCTGAGATGTGGCGACGAACGGTGACGGGCGAGAGCGAGAGCATGTCGGCGACCTCGATCGTGGTCAAGCCCGAGCCGAGCATTCGCAGGATCTCCGACTCCCTCGGCGTCAGCTGCACATTGCCCACGCGCACGGGGCTTGCACCCGTCGCAACGGTGAAGGCGCGAAACTCCTGCAAAACACGGCCTACGAGCGTACGCGGCAGCGCAGCCTCGCCCTTGAGCACACCGCTGAGCGCCGCTGGAAGTCGGTCGGGACTGGTGTCCTTGGGCAGGTAGCCGACAGCTCCCGCCCTCAGCGCCGCGAGCAAATCCTCGGTATTGGTGGAGACGGTCAGCATGACCACGGATGTCGCCGGCGCCGCCTCGGCAACACGGCGTGCCGTCTCGATGCCGCCGCCGGGGATGGACACGTCCAGTAGGCACACGTCTGGGCGCTCGCGTATGACGGCGTTGACGGCGCCATCGCACTCGGCCGCTTCGCCGACAACCTGGAAGCCTCCCCGCATCAGCGCCATGCGCACCCCGAGGCGGCTCACCTGTTGATGGTCGGCGACCACGATCGTTGGTTCCACGCCACTCATCACAGGTGCTCCATGCGACAAGCACTGTTCACAGCGCGAAAAGCCGTCCGTTCGATAGCCCATAGGGCGGGCTTTCCTACAGTTCGTGCGGCGCCCCGGCCAAACCCAGCCCACGCTGGCGCAGCATGAACGCGTCCTTGGTTCCCGCTTGCGACGATCATTCCGTGTATGTCCTTTTCCTTTGGGCTCCGTCCCGATATGAGCGGCTCTAAATGGTGTCGGCCATAAGCGGACTATCCATTAGGCCCGAACTCCTGAGGCGACTATTCCATAAGTTAGAATAAGCTGTCCCGCATCGTCCGAAGAGAGTCGAATAATACAGATTTTTGTTTGAACGCGCATTTTGCGGGTAGTTTCGAGCAAAATTGCGTAGTTTTCCGCAAAGATTTGGCTAATGCGAACCAACTCGAAGCGCTCCACGCCTGCGGCGGACGCGCTCGGGATGATAGATAGTCCACGGACCGTATCCGGAAAATCTGCCCGATCGGTTCGCTGAGGAGCCGCAGACAAGCGCTCGGGTACTCAAGCCAACGTGGGAGTCTTCACGCAACAGCCGTCGATGATTCCAGTGCCGCTACCGCTGTAGTAGCCGTCTGGCTGGACCTGCACGCGGTAATGAGCGCGGGTACCAGAGCGATACTCGATCGTGCAGGACCAGGGATTGCGCAGCGGCCCCGGGCCTTCTGGCTTGCAGCTCACTCGAGCGGGCGCCGTGCGCCTGTCCGTCGCCACCGGCTCGGGGGCCTGCGCCACAACGGCCTCAACGCGGGCCGCGCTCAACACCGTTGCGGTCTTCGAGCCAAGCGAGCGAGCTTGTTCGACGCGGAATAGATCCTCGCCGCCACGATTGCGGAGGACGACGGCCGTCGCGGCGATCCCCACGAGGATCGTCAGCCACACGACAGCCGCCGTCGTCCGCTTGCCCATCAGGCCGCCGGCCTAACGATGACCGCGACTGCCTTTGTCGCCATTGCCCTGGTTGTCTTTGCCACCGTAGCCACTGCCTTTGTCGCCGTAGCCTCCACCTTTACCGCCTTGGTAGCCGCTTCCTTGGCCGCCCCGGCCTTGACCGCCTTTGTCGCCGCCTGGAAAGCCGCCGCCTTGACCGCCTTTGTCGCCGCCATGGCCACCGCCTGGGAAGCCGCCGCCCTGGCCGCCTTGACCGCCCTGGCCGCCTTTGTCGCCGCCGCCTTTACCGCTTCCACCCTGGCCGCCTTGACCACCTTTGTCGCCGCCGCCTTTACCGCCGCCTTTACCGCCGCCTCCCTGGCCACTTATCGGATGGCAGCTGCCTTCTTCGAACAGGAACCCATGCGGGCACCGGGGGACCGGGATCGGAATGCAATTGCGGCCCTTGAGTTCATAACCGGACGGACACGTCGGAGGCGGTGTGGGAACGCACTTGCCGGCGCTCACTTCATAGCCCCGTGGGCAGCGTGGGGGCGGGATCGGGATGCAATGGCGACCCTGCAGCACATAGCCGCTCGGGCATTCTGGACGGTATTGGCTGAAGCTGGCGCTGCCACCGCCGTCTTTGCCGTTGCCGCCGCCGGCCAGTGCCATCGTGCCGCCGGTTCCGAGCACGAGAAATCCAACGGTGAAAAGTGTCGTTAGGTGTCGCTTCATGAAAGATCCCTTGTGTCGTGAGGATGTGGATCGCCGGACCGCGCTCATCGCCCTGAGCTTCACTCGATCCAGTGCAAGCGGGTCAAGCGTCGGGCGCTCACTACGGAGCGTGTCTGCGACGTGCCGGAGGTCGTCGGGTAGATGTTCGTCTTCGTGTGAGTGGCTCATACGACCTCATACGAACGAGCGTCCGGATTCCTGGCTGAAGCTTGCCCGCCTGGACAAAAGGACGATAGGAGAGCTGGTGCGGGGCATACGCGACGACGGATTCGAGCGGCTCTACGAGGAGCACGCCCAGGGCCTGTTCGCCTTCCTCAGATATCGGACGGGCGATACCGTGCTGGCCGAGGAACTGCTGGGCGATACATGCGAGCGGGCTCTCCGCGCCCACAGACGCTTCGATCCTCGCAAGGGAAGCACCAAGACTTGGCTATATGCGATCGCGCTCAACTGCCTAAGCGACCATGTCCGCAGGAAGGCCGGCGAGGGTAGAGCGCTCGAGCAGGTCGCTACCGGCCCAGGCTTCGCCTCAAGCGAGGAGCTGGAAATCGACGAGTTGGCCGACGACGAGCTCGACGGCCTGGCCGACCGCGAGCGACTCGAGCTCAGTCTTGCGAGACTGAGTGGCGTCGAGCGCGAGGCGATCTCGCTGCGCTTCGGCGCAGATCTCACTGTGCCCGAGATCGCAAAACTCACCGGCGAGCAGCTCACGACGGTGGAGAGTCGTGTCTATCGCGCGCTTGAGAAGCTGCGCGATGGGATGAGCTAATAGGACGAGGGTACGATCGAGAGATCGTTGCTCTTTAGCGCTGCTGCTCTCACGACCGCGGCATGTGTCACCCACGCCGTCGGGCTTGAACCACGGAACTCCTCGGCCGCCTCGCGAGTAAGCGGCTCCAGCGGATTCATATGCAGAGCTCGCTCGGTGTTCGCATGCGGATCGATGCCGGCCGAAGCCTGCGCAATCGCGAGCGCATAGTAGGTCTCCCAGCTTCCGGGATCGTTGCTGCGAGCTTGGCGCATCGCTCTTATGGCCAGGCGAGGCTGGCCACGTTGGATATCGCAGAAGCCAACGATCTCATACGGTTCCGGGCGCACATCGAGCCAGCCGATAGACGACAGCGCGGCCGGCGTCGCGGCGGCACAATTGGATGCGTATAGCGCGTGCTCAGCCTGACCGAGCCGCGTCTGCGAGCCGATGATCGACACCGGCAGGGCAACCGTGGCAAGGCAAAGCAGGGCTAGCACCAGGCGCGTGTTGTGGCTTGGTATCCAGCCATGGCCGACCCGCCCACGCGCACTCAGCGCAAGGCCGGCGACGGCGAAGAAGCCGATCGTCACCACCGGCATCTCCCAGTCCCAGTCAACTCCGGCGTGCAGGACCCATGCGACCGCCACCGCCAGCAAGGCCCCGTAGAGGGTGCGCTGCCGTCCGCGCGCTCGCAGCGTCAGGCCGAGGATCGTCGCACCGACAAGCACCAGCAACAGCAGCAGACCGGGAACGCCAAGCTCAGCCATCGTTTGCAGGTAGAGGCTGTGGGCGTTTATGACAAAGCCAAACTGGGAGCGCTCTCGATCCCATAGCGTCTGATACATGCCGGCACCGACTCCGTGAAGGGACGAAGCGCTAAACCCATGCAGAGCAACCCGCCACAACGGCGTGCGGCCGTCGTTGGACGGGTCCGTCAAGCGCTGGCGCAAATCGCCGCCCTTCGTAGTGGTGGAAGCACCGCCGATGAAGCGATCCCAGTCGTGAGCGAGAGCATGAGGCGCTCCAAGCGCGAAGAACGCGACAACGACCACCGCGACCGCTGCCAACAGTGCACCGCGCTTGAGCGAAACGCCGGATCGTGGCCTGCTCTGCCAACGCCTCAACCTTGGGTCGAGCGCTGAGGCGAGCAACAACCGGGCCGCCATACCCACAAATACGCACACCCCTGCGACCAGTGCCACGCGGTGGCCCTGAGCGACAGCCCGGGGAGTCGTCGGATCGAGCGTGTCCAGCAGGTTGGCGCGATAGGCGAAGAGGACCAGCACTGCCGTCGTTGGCATCACCGCCAGCACCGCGCTTGGCAAACCTCGGGGACGCGCCACGAGTACATACACCACCAGGCCGATCGCGCCGGCAAGCATCGCTCCGCGCGAAAACGTGAAGAACAGCGTCGCGGCAAGCAACGGCAGCACGCCGGCAGCGAGCACGCGTACAAGGCGCCGCTCGCTGAGGCTGCAGCTGAGGTGGAAGGCGAGCACGATCCCGAGTGCCGCGAGCAGGCCCAGTGTGTTCCAGTAGGTCACCGGGTAGCTCAGGCGCTCGTTGGAAACGCCCGGAGCGGTGTGCCACATGCCAGGGAGCAATCGGGTCGCCAGACCCGAGACGCACACAATCGAGACACCGAGCACAAGGCCCCTTACCAGCCAGCGCAGGTTGTCGGTACTTGCTTGCACCGTCCCGAACAAGACGAGCACGAGCAGGTACAGCCAGACGCGGTCGAACGCGATCAGGGCTCGGCTCGTCGAGTGCGACCAGATCCCCGATGTCAGCGTCAGTGCCGCGTAGCAGGCGAGTGCTCCTATCGCCACAAGCGTTATCGGCGCGAGACCTTCAAAGGGATGGGGTGCCTGCACGATTCGCACGAGCAAGATCTGCGTCAGCACGAGCGCCACCACCGCGGGGGTACCGGGGAAATACCCACCGGCGTTGAACCCCAGGAATACGATCAACCCACCGGGCAGCAGCATCAGGCCGATGAGCCCAAGCTTGCTCAGAGAAATGACGGAGGCGTCCTGCGCACCGCGCGTGTTGACTCCAATCGCTATGCCGTTGGCCACCGGCGCATCGTAGTCGCCGCCCCCCAAGCGCTGGACGAGTGTTTGAGCGATCGATGAGCCGCGTCGCCACCTGCGCACGACCAGCGAACAGTCCACAGGCCAAGCATTCGTCCCTTCGCTTGTCTTGCCAACCGCCCTCGCGATCGAAACGACCTGATCGGCCTCGAACAGATCCACGGCAAGCTACCCATCGAGGAACTTCCACGTGTAGACAGTTGACGCCCCACTCCAGGAGGCCAGTCACGAACTCAGCGAATACGTATCGGCGCGCTGTATGCCGAGACGTGCGAGCCGTCGAATACCTGCACGAGCGCCTGGTACACGCCGCGACGGCGGATGCGCACGACTGTGCTGAAGCTAGAGACAGTCGGCGCACCGGACGTGACGATCGTCCCGCCCTGATTGATCGAGGGAGCCCCACTGCGCAGCAGCTGAAAGCCGACGTGCGCCCCCAACTCGGCCGGAGTGATCGTGCCGTAGAAGCGCACGAAGTTACCGCGACGGTGACGATGTACGCGACGCACATGCAACGTGACCTGCACCGCGACCCCCTCGACCACAACAGGACTCGTGACATAGGGAGCACCGGTCGTCACGACGCGCAACTGCGTGTTGGTAAGCAGGCCGACGACCGGGAAGGAAAAGCTGCCGGCCGAGCTCGTGACCTCGAAATTACCGAGCGTTGTGAAGCCCGCCGTATATGGGAAAGGGTTGATTTGCAAGGCCACCACGCGACCCGCGTTACCGGTGCCCAACAGCGTGCCTTGCACGGCGAAGGGATCCCCGAAAGGCACAGGGTTGGGGGCCCCGGCGATCTGAAGCGATAGCGGGACCTTGGGTGTTTTGAAGGTGCGGTCAACGCCGGGGGTTGAACCGCTCGCGTTTGTCGCCAGAATCCGGTAGTGGTAGGTGGTGTTGGCCTGCAGACCGCCAATCGCCTGACTGACCTGGATCGTGGACGACGCCTGGCCTCCAGGGGCCAGAGGAGTTTGGCCGCCATAGAACTTGGTCGTTCCGTATTGGAAGAGATAGTTCGTTGGGCGAGCCTTCGCGTCGAGGGACCCGTGCAGGACCGCGGAAGAAGGGGTCACGCTAGAGACACCGCCTGTCGAGGCGGCAGGTAGCGCCGGAGCGGCGGCAAGGGTGGAGGCCGCAAGTGCACTTGACACGAGGGCCCCCAGCAGTACAGCGGCTGTGCCGCGACCCACGCGACGCCTTGAATTCGTTCTCAGACCACTTTGCATGCCCATTGAGTTACCCCTCATGTCCTTTGGTAACCCCAAACTCGGCCCAGAGTCGCGCCGCGCGTCAGCTTTGAGCTTCTAGATGCCTCTAGCCGTCAGATTAGCCCTTGATTGTCGGCACTTGCGTCTCGGGCGAGGCGACACCGTTGGCCGAAACGAGCACGCCGGACGGTTGCTCTGGCTTGGCTGGAGCGTAGTCATAGCTGTAGCCATAGCCGTAGGAGCCGAGCCGAGGAGCCTTGAAGCCGTTCGCGACGACACCTAGCAGGGGGGCTCCGGCAGCTAGGAGAGTCTCGTGCAGGCGCACGGCGACATCGCGCCGATTGCGCCCTACCCGACCGACGATTATCACGCCGTCGACCTTACCCAGAAGCGGAAACGCATCAGACACGACGGTCAACGGGGGCGTGTCGACTACGACCAGGTCATACGTGGATCGCGCTCCGTCCAGAAGATTTTCCATAGCCCTACTCTCGATCAGCTCTCCAGGATTCGGCGGCAACACGGGTCCCGCGAGCAGGACGTCGAGTGTGCGTGTCCTGGAAGCATCGTTGCCTGGCTGATCCAGGGAGACCGATTGAATCGCGTCGTTCATGGCCACCGCACCGATCAATACGTCAGAGAGACCCGCCCCAGCATGGATTTCAAACTGCTGAGCTATGGTCGGACGGCGCAGGTCGGCCTCGACGAGCAGCGTGCGCGCGCCCATCCTCGCCGCGGCACTCGCCAGATGCCGAGCCACGGTCGTCTTGCCGTCCCCAGGGGCGGCCGATGCTACGAGCAGCGTCCGCAGCTCCTTGTCGACATTGAAGTAGCGCAGGTGTGCGCGAATCAGATGGAAGGCCTCCGCCTCGCTCGCTGAAACTGTGCCTCGTGACGAGCGCGATAGGGCACCGCTCTCGGGCACAACCCCAAGCAAAGGCAAGCCGTAGACCATCTCGAGATCCTTGGGTTCGCGAATGCGCCGGTCAAAGCGCTCGAGCAAGAACGCGATGCCTAGGCCGAGCAACAGACCAAGTACCGCACCCAACGCCGTGTTTCTCCCCGTCTTTGGTGAGGATGGAGATGTCGGAACCGATGCCGCCTGTGCGATCTGCACATTGCCGTTGCGTAGTTCAGCAAGCGTGCCCAGCGACTGAGCACGATCCTGCAGGCTCAACCCGGCGGTGCCGGCCCGTTCCCTTGGAGAGAGCCCCGCGATCTGCTTGTTGACGAGCCGCAGCGCCGAGGCATAGTAGGCGTGGTTGCTGTTCTGTTGCTCCTTGACGAAACGGTTTGTGTAGGTATTAGCAATATCGGCCGCTAGTTTAGGAGATGTTGCCGTTGCGGAGATGTTGACTATGTTTGATTCACCTTGTGCACTGATGCTCAGGTTTTCGGTAACTTCTTCCTTGGTCAATCCGTGCCCAAGGAGCGACGCGGTCTTTTCCGCCATATCGCCGAGCTGAACCAGCTTTAGGTTTGTGTTTTGCTGGGCCTGCTGATTATTGCTACTCGCCACAGGCAGCCCGGCCACTTGCTGGCTTAGCTGGCTATTGCTGAAGACAAGCGAGGCTGTGGCCGTGTACTTCTCAGTCTGGTGCTTTGAGAATCCATAGGCCGCGCCGGCGACAAGCAAGGCACACAACAGGATCCATGCCGCTCGACGACGCACCACACCCATAACCTGCTCCAAGCCTGGGGTTGTTTGTTTAGCATCCATTCAATTACCTTACTTGCCGCATCCATGGGCATAATAGGTTTGCTGACGTTTGCTAACCCAAATACTGGTAGGTCAGCAATACCGCGAGGCCGTGATAGTAGACCAACTACCGCTCAATGCGCAAGTAACCTAATATCAGCTCGGACTACAGCATCGTCTGTTCTCCGACGACAATAGAACCCGCAAGGCTTGCGACACATAAATGCACGGACTGCATACCACTAAAAGATAGGTCGAAGAGCTCCGCTAACCGCGTCCACTTCCGATGGCCTCTATCGACCTCGCATCCCCACGTGTCGCGCGATCAGTGCGCGTCCGTCACACATCGCTCGTCTTCTTCACAGCCGGCAGCTCGCTATTCTCACGTGCCTCGACGGCAGGCGTTCTAGTCATAGCCGCGCATAGGCTCTCCGTGGGTGGACTCGGCCTGTTTGCCACTCTCTTTGGCATCGCCGTCGCCGCTGCCTATGTCATAGCCAGCACGAGCGGCAATATCCTGGCTTACTGGACGCGCGCCAATCCAGCGATGACGAAGCGCGTCGTGAGCGCTCTCGTCGCCATCGGGATCCCGAGCTGCCTTCTCTCGGTGCCTCTATATCTCGGCATCGGCCCCCATGGCGCACTCGCGATTGCCTTGGCCACGCTGGCGCTCACCGTCTCAGGCGTGGCCGCGACCGTCACGCTGCAACTGCTCCGAGGGATGGGGCATCTCAATCTCGCCGTGACCGCCGGCTTTCTCGTGCCGTCCGTCTTTCGGCTGGGCCTCTCAGCCCTCTTGCACGACCATGTGACAGTTGAGCAGATGCTTGGCGCAAGCGCGGTGGCGGCAAGCCTGGGGACTCTGACCGGAATCGTTGCCATTCTCGCGCTTCGCACCCATCTCGAGACCGGCCAAGCATTCACATACCATTGGAATACCCGCCTCTCGGTGGCCGCTGGCGTCGTCGGTCTCATGTGGTTCGCGCTGGGACAGATAGACCTAACCAGCCTGACCCTGATCCGCGGGTCGGCTGTCGGCGGCGAATATGCCCCCACCATGCGCGCATTCGAGGCGATGAATGCGCTTGGGCTCGCGGTCGCGTTTGTGTCGATCCGAGCGCTGGCCGGCGCCTCCCTGCCAACCGCTGTCGCGCGCATCAAGCGCATCATCCCACCGAGCTTGGCCCTGTACGCCGTCCTCACGCTGCCCCTCATCTTCTTTGGTCACGAGATCCTGACCAAGTTGCTGGATCGTCATGTCTTTTGGTCGCCGGTCGCGGTCGTTTTCCTCGCCCTTGGCTATGCGGGCAATCTGGTGATGGCCGTTTGCTTTGAGACACTCGCCTCGCAGCGAGCCACATCGCATCTTTTCGCGATTGCCCTCGCGATTCTCGCGATCTCCCTGGCCATGACCCCGCTGGCCGTCGCGCTGTTTGGAATCTTTGGCGCGGCCATGGGAAACTCGCTCAGCTACCTTCTCGGAGGCGTCATCGTCTTCATCCTGCTCAGTCGCAGCGTGGACACCGCGGATTCGCCAATGCCGGCATTGGCTCAGACCTGATGCGCATCGTCAGCGTGCAACCGCATTTTCGCGCGGGCGGGTCAGAGATGCAGACCCTGCTTCTATCGAACGACCTCGTCCGTCGAGGTGTCGATACCCACCTCATATTGCACCGAGCCGAGGGGGAGCTCCTTGGCGAGCTCGATCCCGCGGTCCACGTCCACGACCTCGGGCTCGAGGCTCATGCCCTGCTACCCCTGATCGCGGTCAAGCTCGACCGCGTGCTCGGGACCTTTGATAGTGGATTGATCATCGTCAAGCTGTGGTCCAGCCTGCTCGCCGTGCAATTGGCGGTCGCGCGAAAGAGGCATCTCGCATATGCGATTTGCGAGGATCTCGACCCGTCGGATCACTGGCGCCACATCAAGCTGGGAACGATCAAGCGACGCTTGATCAGACCCATTTTTCGGCATAGCCCACTGGTCATGGCAAATACCGAACGGGTCGCAGATGGGATGATCGAGTCCTATTCGCTGAGCCGGCGGCCAGAGGTCCTCTACGGTGGAGTGGACGTTGCCCGTATAAGGGAGCTTGCCGGCGAAGGGACGCCTGCAGAGGCGCTATGCAAGGACTCTTCAGATGCACCCATCCGCCTCGTCACTGTCGCATCCCTAAGATCGCGCAAGGGCCACCTCAGGATCTTGGCGGCGCTTCGCCAGGTGGAGCGGCGCTGGGAGTGGCATATCGTCGGGGACGGCCCCGAGGCAGACAAGCTCAAGGCACAGATCCCCGCCGAGCTCTCTCACCGAGTCTATTTTCATGGCGCCGTCGCCAACCCATATCCCTACATCGCCGCGTCCGATGCTCTCGTGCATCTCCCCTACTCAGAGGCATTCGGAATCGTCATTCTCGAGGCACTCGCTCTAGGGGTTCCCGTAATCTCAAGCCCAGCGATCGGTCCTCTGGAGATATCGGAGCAGATCGATCCGGTGCGACGCTATCTCGCTTTTGTCGAGCCAACCGATCCGGCCGAGGTGGCCGCTGCGATCGGCAGCGTCGAGCGGCGCACAGATCACAAGATACCCCGCGACATCGTCGGTCGGTTCGCGATCACGAGCACAACCGACTCGTGGCTGTCCGTAGCGGATACGCACGTCAACCGCTTGGCCCAGACAACATGAAGGTTCTACTCGTGTGCTCCTCCGGCGGCCATCTCGACCAGCTGCTTCTGCTCGAGGACTGGCTCGAGTCTCATGACGTAGCCGTGGCCACATTTCTCAAGCCCGACGCTGTCAACCGCATCTCGCGGTGGCGCACATACGGCCTTTATTGGCCTACCAACCGCCATCTTCCAAACCTCATCAGAAATACCGCAGTCGCGATCCGCGTCATGCTGACCGAGCGGCCAGACGTAATTATCTCCTCCGGCGCAGCGGGAGCCGTTCCCTTCTTTTATTTGGCCAAGTGCTTCCCAAGGACACGCACGGTGTTCGTCGAGTGCTACGACAGAATCGATCTTCCCACTCTGACCGCCCGCATAGTCAGACCTGTCACAGACATGTTCGTGGTGCAATGGGCGACGCAGCTCCCCGCGTGGCCCAAGCGCATGGACCTGGGGCCGAGCCGATGACGGGCATCACAGCCGATCCGACGCTCAAGATATTCGTGACGGTGGGCACGCACGAGCAGGGCTTTCCGCGCCTGTTGTCAGCCATAACGGAGATCATCGCCAACGACCCTGGGAGAGCCGAATGGCGCATCCAGACGGGGCCAGCTTCTGTGAACTATCCCGAGCATGTGCGCGCGCAGCCAACGTGCACGCACCAAGAGATGCTCGCGAACCTCGGATGGGCCGACGCAATGATCTCACAGGCAAGCCCCGGGAACGTGTTCACTGCGCTGGCAATGACCGCTCAGCCAATAGTGATCGCGCGTCTGTACGAGCTGTCCGAGCACGTGGACGATCATCAGACGATCTTTGCTCGCTACCTATCGGAGAATGAGCTAGCCATGACGGCTCACGACGCCCGTTCCATCTCCGCTTGCCTGGACTCCCTTCAGGCCGAATCCTTTGACTCCCGGAATGAGCGGGTCATGCAACTTCACCAAGCGAGTCTCGCTCGGACCAGATCGTGGGTAGATAGATTCGGCAGCACGATCGATGAGCTTGCCTTGAGCCAGCGATGAGCTTTATGCGAGCCGACATAGACAACCGGACAGACACCCCCGCGCGCATCTGGGTGCCCGCGGGATTTCTCCTCGCCGCGAGCTGCGTGCTCATCGGCGCGGGGCTGTCGATGGCCGCTGCCCCCACGGTCGTCGCCGTCGTTCTCACGTTGCTATGTGTGGCCCTATTCCTGCTGCCGGCAGAGACGCTCCCATTGCTCGCGCTCTGCTGCTTCGCTCTCTTGCCCGTAAACGATCTTCCCCTTCCAAGCTTTACCCGAGCCGTATCGCCGGGCGTCGTCATCTTTGCCGTCTGGCTTATTCGCCGCGGGCGCGAGCGGAACTCGATACCTGCCCTGACCAAGCGCTCAGCCTACCTCCTCGCCTGCTACCTCCTGATCACGACGGCGCTCACGATATCGCTCGCTCGCAGCCTGGTGTGGTCATTCGCGTTCGTCGCCTCAGTTCTGCTCCCGATCCTTGCCGGCGGCTTTGACGATCGCGAGGCACGGCTGATCGTCAAGGGGCTGATCGTGCTTGCCACGGGCTTGTCCTTTTTCGCGATCGTCGAGTATGGCCTTCATAGCAACCCCCTCTTTGGCCAGCTCTATGCTCGTGCGCCATTTCCGGTCCTACAGCACTGGAAGACCTACCGTGTAACCACCACGCTGGGACACCCTCTCAACAACGCGCTGTTCTTCTCAGCCGCCGCCACGGCGGCTTTTGCCATCTATCTCGAGACGAGACGCAATAGGTATCTGTTCGCGTTTGTAGCTGCGCTTATCGGTCTTTTCTTGACGGGCTCGAGGGGCGCTCTGTATCTCACTCCTGTGGCCATCGCCGTGGTCGTGATCTTTCACGTAAAGTCCCTTGGGCTCAAATCGCGCAGCCTTGGGCGCCTAGTCTTGCTCTTGGGAGTCGGGGCGTGCATCAGCGTCGCGCTATACGCACAGACCGTCGGGGCCCGCGCATCTACCGGAGAAGCCCAGTCCTCTACCAACGTGCGGTTCCAGGATGTGCCTGTAAGCCTGTCAACAGCCGGGCACTACCACTACATCGGTAGCGGCCCCGGCACATCCAATAGCGCGAAGAACGAAGATGTCGAAAGCGTAAGCGCAGGTAGTCTGGTGATAGAGAACTCCTACCTCCAGCTCCTCGTCAGCATAGGTATCCCCGGCCTGGTATTGGTGATAGTGCTGTTTGGATCGTTGATCCGCGAGGGCATAAGACGCCAAAGACTGCCTGCTGTCGGTGCGCTTCTTTCGATGATTCTCGTTATGTTGACGTTTAATTTTATCGAGGGCGTGCGACCGGGACTGATCTTGCTGGGGATCTTGGCCGGGGCCTTGGCACGCTCCGACGATGCCTCGGTAAGTCAGGCTAAACACGAGATGGCAAAGGCATGAGTCAGTAATGCGCATTCCCTATAGCTATAAGTGGCGATTGCTGCACCGGCTAAACGACGGCGTGCTCGCGGCACGCTCGATGGGTGTCGCCGTCGGAGAGGATTGTCGAATCTATTCCGGCGACTTTGGCACAGAGCCATGGCTGGTAAGCATCGGCAATCGGGTCACCGTCAGCATTGACGTCCACTTTCTCGTGCATGACGGCGTCGGCTGGCTGCTCAAAGACGATCGCGGACGGCGCTATCGATATGGACGCATATCGATAGGGGACGACGTGTTCATAGGTGCCGGCGCGATTCTCATGCCCGGAGTGCGGATAGGCAGTCGTTGTGTGATCGGGTCCGGCTCGGTTGTCACAAAATCGGTGCCCGAGAACTCGGTCATCTTTGGCAATCCCGCGCGCGTGGAGTTTACGTTCGACGAGCTACTGGCACGTATCAAGACCTGGAGAGACGAGACTGAAATGACCGGTGGCAATCGGCGCGAGAGAATTGACAGCATTGTCGAAAGCGGTTTTCGAGCCGAGATGGCGCGGAGCGCCTAGCCCAATACCGAGCTCACCGACCCTGCCGAGCTCACAACCCGCAGCACCGAACTCATGGAGCCGGGCTGATGGCATTCTTGGCCAGTTCGAGGGCTTGATCTGGCCACCATTGCCCCGCCGGTGGTCCGCCATTGCAAGGGCCGTCTGAGCTGCCGGGCAGCTTTATCCAAAGATAGGCATCCACAAGCGGGTCGTGGGTAGATGCCGTCGGAGGCGGTCCAAGACCGCGCCCCGGAGGATTGCACCAAGGATATCCAGGCGCCCAACCCCGGCCATCGCGACTCGTGTCGATCACGAAATGCCAGCTCCCATGGAGGGCCGCGAGCAGCCGCCGCCCATAGGCCGTCTCTGCCGGCACGGAACCGTAGTTCGCCACGTTGACGGCGAATCCGCGCGCATAAGCGATGCCGGCCTCACGTAGCCTGAGGGCCATCGTCGATATCCATCCATTTCCCAAGGGGCGATTACCCGCATCGATGTATACCGCCGCATGCGGGAGACGAGAGAATGTGGCGACGGAATAGCGAATCAGGGCGATCTGCTGTCTTCCCAGGGCCGGGCCCCAGCAGCCGAGCTCGGAAAGGGCGTCTGGCTCGACGATAATCGCCACTCGATTGCCGCCGATCGCATTGGCGATCTCTCGAACCCATCGCTCGTAGTCAGCTGGAGATTCCGCGCCGCCCGCCGAATAGGCCCCGCAGTCTCGATGGGGAAGGAAGTAAGTCACGAATACGGGAAGCGCTTTCTGTTGGGCGGCCTTTTTCACTATCGACGATACGTAGCCTTGGGCCACGTACTCATGTCCGAGCCAGATGGCGGTGGGTTGGGTTGCGATCCTCTCGATCAGAGTCGCGTCCGCGGGACGTGTCGTCCCCCATGCGCGGACCTGGGCTCTCGCGGGGGTTCCGGGAGGAATGAAGAAGTGCTGATCGGCGAGCGGATTGCTCGTGGGCGCCTCTGCCGCGACCGGCAGTGTCAAGAGAAGGCCAAATGCCAGTGCCAGCACCAGCGCTAGCGCCGAGTCGGCCACAGGACGACGAAGACATGCTCGATTGGCCTTGATCTGGCAAGTGTATCTCGGGACAGTAGAGACCTACCAGGACCCTACCCGTGGATTCACGTCACCAAGCAAATGGACATGAGTTGTAGAGAGACTGGACATTTGTCGGGTATCCCCACCCACCGATCACATACACGGCGCGAATGTCCGACTTAAGGGGCAGTTGCATGTAGGGAGAAAAGGGCAGTATCATGTCGTCCTCAAAGGGCAATCCCAAGGAATCGCCACAGAGTGCGTGAATAGGACTCAAAAGCTCATGATCCCCATCATCCTCGTGACCGTCTGGTTTGCCGCACTGGCAGCGCTCGCGCTGCGCATCGCGATCGTTCGCCGCGAGCGCACGGGACCTGCCTCCTGGGAGAGGTCTCCTCACCTACTCGACGGAAGGCGCGACTCCTTGCAGCGCCCTGGAGACAAATCCTTGCAGCGGGCGATCGACGGCACGAAGAACGCGGCGCCCACGGTAAAGGCGACGTCAACGACGGTATCGAGCTCAGAGTCCGCGGCGGCAGAGCACGTGCGGGACGGTGCGCAAGAGGATCTTTACGTCGGTCCATAGCGACCAGTTGGCGATGTATAGGTAGTCAATAGCAACCATTTCCCGCAACGACACCCTGGCCGGGCCAAGGATCTGCCAGTGGCCGGTAATGCCCGGATGCAGCGCCAGGCGACGGCGCGACCAGCCTTCTATACGCCGGTCCTCGTCGTCGATCAAGGGGCGCGGGCCGACAAGGCTCATCTCACCGCGCAGCACGTTGAACAGTTGCGGCAGCTCATCGAGCGAGGTTTTCCGTAGAAAGCTCCCGACACGCGTCACGCGAGGGTCCTTGGCGATCTTGAACAAGCCCTCCTGTGCCTCGTTGCGCTCTGTGAGCGTGTGCTTGAGCTGCTCGGCGTTGGGCACCATCGTGCGGAACTTGAACAAGCCGAAGCGCTCCTCGTCACGACCGAC
Source organism: uncultured Solirubrobacterales bacterium (assembly GCA_963844095.1). Classification (GTDB taxonomy): domain Bacteria; phylum Actinomycetota; class Thermoleophilia; order Solirubrobacterales; family Solirubrobacteraceae; genus Palsa-744. Next base: position 689,498 of record CAWJND010000003.1, on the reverse strand, counting down.
ACGCAGCTGGCGGAAGAACACTGGTCCCTTACTGTCGAGCTTGATGGCAATCGCAATGACGATCATCAGCGGAGCGACCGCCAACAGGCCAAGTGAGGCGCCCATGAGATCGAAGGCGCGCTTGACCATCTCTGAGGAACGCGTGAGGTCGAAGCGACGTACACCCATCAGCGTCACACCATGCAGGTCGTCGAACTCGACAGAGGAGCCGATCACTTGCAGAAGCATCGGCACGACGCTCACGCGAATGCCGACGGCTTTCAGCGTCCTCACGAGATCGAGCATCTCGCCGGCTTCGCCGCTCGAGGGCGCGACGATCGCACGGTGCACGTCGAGGCCTCTAGCCAGATCGCGTATCTGCTCGAGCTTGTCGCGCGAGAAGGCGTCGGTCAACCAAGGGGCTATCTCGTGTAGATCGACGTGAGCCACAACCTCAGCCCTGACGCCACCGTGAGCCGCCATCCTCGAGCGGATCGTCTTTTCCGAGGCGGCGCTGCCGATGAACAGGCATCGCTCGACCGGCGCCACGCGCAAGGCGAGCGCACGTGCGCCACAGCGCGCTACCACCAAGAGAACTACGAGTGCCATCCACAGGAAGAGAACGTCCTCGCGCGTAAACACTCCATAGCCGAGCCGCCCCCCTGCCAGCCAGGCCCCGAGCGCACACAGCGTGGCCAACTGAAAGAGCTTGGGCGCCTCGTCAAGCGTGGTCTTGCGGATGACCGCATCGTCGCGGTCATACAAACCGAACAGCTTCGCACCGAGCACGATCAGCGGCAGACCCGCGAGACACACTCCAATCAGGTGAAGTCTGCCACCAGAAAGCTCGATCGCGAGCGCAAACGCAGCCAGGATCGCGAGCACATCTCCCGCAAACAACAGCCTGCGAAAGAGCGAGTCACGCAGCGTGCTTGCGGCAGGCCCGCGGGTCTCGAGGATCGGCAGACCGCCGATGCGTCGTCCCAGCCCCCAGGGACCGGTGGATAGCGACCCGTCGAATTCCACCTGAGCGGCGGGCGCATGCTCCACCTGATTGCTGACCGACTCCAACGTTGTCTCCCTTGACGCGTGTTGAAAATATGAGCCGACACAATGGACCGGATCCCTCCGGTCACAAGCGATACGTGCCAGCGTCCTTCGCCTGGACCTGGTGTGCCCGTCGTAGTTTTTCCCAGTTTCCGCCTTTATCTGTGCCGACGGGCCGCACGCTAGCCGCGCCCAGCACAAATGTCAAGGCAATTTCACTAGTTATATGAGGAGGTTTGTACTCAGATGAGCGGAGTTAAAAGTGGGCCGCCGAGGCGCCTTCTGTCCCATCTGGGTACGGCCTACCTCATATGAGAAAAGTTTGTATCCGAATGAGCGGGTTTGGAACCACCCAAGGGGCTTCAAGCAGTGCGCGCCTTGAAAGGCTCCTCTTCGCTGATCGTGCCAACGCCTGAGAGCTCGAACGCGCTGTGCAAAGCCTGCACGGCCTGCTCGACGTGCTCGCGAGCGATCACGCAGGAGATCTTGATCGGCGAGGTCGAGATCATCTCGATGTTGATGCCCTCGTCGTTGAGCACTCTGAAGACCTTGGCGGCGACGCCGGGGTGCGAGCGCATGCCGGCGCCGACGATCGAGACCTTGCCCATCTCGCGCCGGGTTGACGTGCTCGCAAAGACGTCGCCCGCCATAGGCTCGAGCGCCCCGGTGGCCACCCTGAGATCCTCGTGAGGGACGGTAAAGGAGATCTCGGCGTTGCCGCCGGCGGAGGTTGGCACATTCTGGTCGATCATGTCCACGTTCACATTGGCCTCGGCCAGAGCCTCGAAGATTCGGGCGGCCACGCCCGGCTCGTGACGTACGCCGATCAAGGTGACCATCGAATCCGAGGTCGAGTGGGTGACTGCGGTGATGAGGGCCTTCTCCATGTTCTCTCCTTCTGAGACCACGACGGTACCGGGACTGTCTTCGAATGATGAGCGGCAGTGGATGCGCACTCCATAGTTGCGCGCGTACTCGACCGAGCGCAGCTGCAAGACCCCGGCCCCCGAGGCGGCCATCTCGAGCATCTCCTCGAAGGAGACGCTTGCCAGCTTGCGCGCGTCGGGGACTATTCGAGGGTCAGCGCTGAATACGCCCGGAACGTCTGTGTAGATTTCGCACACTTCCGCGCCGACGGCGGCCGCGAGCGCTACCGCGGTCGTATCAGAGCCACCGCGACCGAGGGTCGTGACATCGCTGGAGGTGGTCGAGACGCCCTGGAAGCCGGCGACGAGCACGATCCGGTCCTCAGCCAGGGCGGAGAGGATGCGCTCAGCGCGCACGTCGAGGATGCGTGCCTTGGTGTGTGACTCGTCGGTGACGATCCCAGCCTGGGAGCCGGTCAATGAGATCGCGCGGTGGCCAAGATCGTCGATCGCCATCGCGCACAGCGCGCAGGAGATGCGCTCACCTGTGGAGAGCAGCATGTCCATCTCGCGCGGATCAGGGTTCTGTGAGACCTCCTCGGCCATCGAGATCAGCTCGTCGGTCGTCTTGCCGCGCGCGGACAGCACCACCACCACGGAGTAGCCGGCCTCACGCTTGTCGACGATCCGCTTGGCGGCGCGCTTTATCCGCTCGGCGTCGGCGACTGAGGTGCCACCGAACTTCATTACCACGATCTCGGGCATGTTTTGAGGCTACAGAGAGCGGCGCCCCGAAAGAGCCTTGCCCAGCGTGACCTCGTCGGCGTACTCCAAGTCCGAGCCGACGGGCAGTCCGGAGGCAAGCCGGGTGATAGTCAATTGCGGCACGCGCTGGCGCAGCTCCTCAGCAATGTGCAGCGCTGTCGCCTCGCCCGTGGTCGTCGGATTCGTCGCGAGCACAACCTCACGCACCGCAGGCTCGCCGTTCATGACGCGCGCGTAGAGCTCGTCGATCTTCAGGTCCTCGGGCTCGACACCGTCAATCGGAGACAAAGCTCCCCCGAGCACGTGGTAGAGACCCTGGAATTCGTGCGTGCGCTCCATCGGGATCACGTCGCTTGGCTCCTCCACGACACAGATGACGGCTGCGTCGCGACGCGTGTCCTGACAGATGCGACAACGGGGTTCGTCGGCGAGGTTGAAGCAGACCTCGCACAGGCCCACCTTTTCCTTGACTTCCTTGATCGCCTCGGCAAGACCAAGTGCGTCCTGCTCGGAGGTCCGCAGGATGTGGAAAGCCAGCCGCTGGGCGGTGCGGTTGCCGATGCCGGGGAGCTTGGAGAACTCGGTGACGAGTCTCTGGATGGGAGGTGCGAACGAGCTCAACGTGAGGAGCAGGGGTTATAAATTTTGCGAGATTCACTAAAGTAGCTACATATTGTAGTCACAATAGTGAATTCCATATTTTGGATACACCTCTCCTTCCGGACCTCCTCCCAGCCACCTACTCCATCGCAACCGTCAACCATCGTTATAGGCCAGGTAGACCGAGCCCGCCGAGCGCGCCGGGATCCAAGCCGCCGGTGACCGCGCCCATCTTGCTTGCCGCCAGCTCCTGGGCTGAGCGCAAAGCCTCGTTTGTGGCGGCGAGCACGAGGTCGCAGAGCATGTCCACGTCCTCCGGGTCCACAGCCGCGGGATCGATCTTTACCGAGCGCAGCTCGAGCTCGCCGGAGACCGTGACCGTGACCATGCCTCCGCCGGCGGAGGCCTCGACCGTCTCGTTGGCAAGCTCCTGCTGGGCCAGCTCCATGTCTTGCTGCATCTTCTGGACCTGCTTGAGCATCTGCTGCATGTTTGGACGCTGCTGCTTTGGGGGCACTAGTCGCCGCCTTTCTGCTGTTGAAGCCAATCCTCGGGGAGCTCCTCGGCGTCGAGCTCTGACATCAGGCGCGACATAACCTCCTCCTCGCTGGGGGGCGCGCCACCGCCGCCCGCATCCTGCGGGAGGTCCTCGCGCAGCTCGAACTCGAGACGGTAATGACGGCCGGTCAGCCGGCGCAGCGTCTCGATCAAGACCGAGCGGTTGGCGGAGTCCTCGGCCTTGCGCTTGTGAAAAGCCGCGGTGGGCGGGAAGGCGAGCGTGAGCTCCTGCTCGGTCAGGATCACAGGCGTGGCCTCACTGAGGACGGCGCCGAGCAAACCGTGCTCGGCGCGAACTGACTCGTGCGCGGCGGCCCACAGCGAGTCGAGATCGCTTGGTGGGAGTGTGGCAACAGCCGTGGGCGCAGCTACAGCCTCCCCTCCGTCCGGTGTCTGCTCAGACGGCGCTGGGTCAGGGAGGACGGCAGCAGGCGGCGAGGCTGGCGGGATTGGGACCGGGGACGGCGCGGATATTGGCACGGGTGCGGACTCTGAGATCGGTTGGCTCGCAGACACAGCTGCACTCGACGGCGCGGGCACCACGGGCACCACCGAGGGTGTGGGCACGGAGGGCATTGGCGCAGCCGGCCCCTGGCCGCTTGACGCCCCCGCCAAAGTCTGTTCCAGCCGCTCGATGCGCGCGAGCAGCGCGCGCGCGGAACCGTCCACCTGGGGAGCGGCGGCCTTGACCAGCGCCAGCTCCAGCTGCGTACGCGGGTCGGCGCCGGCGCGTGTGGCCTCAAGCGCCGCGCCAAGCAGGTCGAGCACGCGCACCACCTCGGCACGACCCACGCGCTGGGCCTGGTCCTGCAGCCGCTCGTCGATCTCGGGCGTGAGCGACAGCTCAGACGGCACCTCGCCAAGCGTTTGTACGACCAGCAGCTCGCGGGCTCGCGCCTCCAGGTCGCGTGTGAACGAAGCGGCGTCGCGGCCACCCTCGGCACAGCGCGCCACCGCGTACAGCGCTGCTCGGGCATCGCCGGACTGGACCGCATCGAACGCATCTGAGAGCAGTTGCTCGTCGGCCACACCGAGCACCGCCAGCACATCCGGCAGCTCGACTTTGGTGCCGCTATAGGTGACTAGTTGCTCGAGCGTGCCGAGCGCGTCGCGGAAGCTGCCGGTCGCCGATCGCGCGATCGCCGCCAATGCCTCTGGGGGAATCTCGATCGACTCGGAAACGGCGGCGCGCGAGAGAACGCTTGCGATCTGCTCGACCGTTGGGCGATGAAAATCGAAGCGGTGACAGCGATCGACGACGGTGGCCGGCACCTTGGCGGCCTCGGTCGTGGCGAGCACGAAGACCGTATGCGGCGGGGGCTCCTCGAGTGTCTTCAAGAACGCGTTCCAAGCGGCCTGGGAGAGCATGTGCGCCTCATCCAGGATGTAGACCTTGTGACGACCAGAGACCGGCGCGAACACAACCGACTCGCGCAGTTCGCGGATGTCGTCGACCGAGTTGTTGGAGGCCGCGTCCATCTCGATCACGTCGAGGGAGGTGGCCGAGGCGATCGAGCGGCACGAGTCGCACTGGCCGCACGGCTCGACCGTCGGGTGGGCGGGGGCCTTATCACAGTTCAGGCAGGAAGCCAGAATCTTGGCCATCGAGGTCTTGCCGGTGCCACGCGATCCCACGAACAGGTAGGCGTGATGGACGTTGCCGCGTTCGACGGCGTGGCGCAAGGTGCGCACCACCGGCTCCTGGCCGACGACATCGGCAAACGAGCGTGGGCGGTGTTTCCGGTATAGGGATTGAGCTGCGGCGGCCACGAGGCCAGTCTACCCTCGCATGCGGCCCGCTCAGGTAGCGTGCGCCACTGTGGCTAGCACTGTCAAAACGGCCTGCTCCTCCCCACAGGGGTGGCTTCGCAAATTTGGGTACCTCCCTCGCCGGACCGTGTCGAGCTTCGCGATCGCGGCGGGGGACGGAGTCGCGAAAACGGCCGATGCCCCCCGCGCGCGCGGGGGGCATCGCGCTCTGGCGAGCATCCAGAGAGGACTCCCTCGCTGGGCTCCGGCGACGCTTGTGATCGTCCTCGGAGCGCTGGCGCTGTGGCTAATCGCGGGCGTTGGCTTCGTCAACTACGACACGCTGTACGGCCTCGTCTGGGGCCAGCAGCTGACGCGCGGGGAAACCCCCGAATACGGCCTGCCGATCGCCCCGACTCCGCACCCGCTGGTCGAGCTGCTCGGTATACCCCTGGCCCCCTTGAGCGCAAACGCTGCCACTGCGGTCACGGTGGCGCTCGCATTTCTCGCGCTGTCGGCGTGCGGCTGGATCGTCTACCGGCTGGGAAGCGTTTGGTTCGGGCGCGCCGCCGGAATTCTGGCGGCGCTGATCCTGCTGACGCGCGTGCCCGTGCTCTCCTACGGGGTCCGCGCTTACGTGGACGTCCCTTACATGCTGCTCGTGCTGAGCGCACTGCTCGTGGAGACACGCAGGCCTCGCGCGGGAGCGCCCGTGCTCGTGCTGCTGGGGCTGGCGGGCTTGCTGCGCCCGGAAGCATGGCTTTTTTCTGGGATTTATTGGGTCGTGCTGGTCCTCTACTCGGCCCGGTCCACGCCCGAGCGCACGCGCCTACAACTCGCCAAGCTCGCGCTGCTTGCCGCGGCCGCACCCTTGATCTGGGTGTTGAGCGACCTGCTCATCACCGGCAACGCGATGTGGTCCCTGACGAACACCAAACACACCGCGGCGATCCTCGGACGCGAGACCGGCATAAGCAAGGTTCCGCAATACATCCCAAGGCGCATCGGCGCGGTCTTGCGACCGGTCCCGCTGCTCGGCGCCGCGCTAGGCGGGGTGCTGTCGCTCGCTTGGCTGGGCAAGCGCGCCCGCTTGGCCGCCGCGGCTGGGCTGCTCGCAGTGTTCGTGTTTGCCCTGATGGCGACTTTCGGCCTGCCGATCGATGAACGCTACGCGTTCCTGGCCTCAGCGATCCTGTGCCTGTTCTGCGGCGCCGGCGTGTTCGGCTGGACAGCCCTCCCCAAGGGCGACAAGCGCCGCCTACCTTGGATGGTGGCCGGCGGGCTTGTGTTCTTGGCACTGCTCGCGACGCTCCCTGGCCAAGTCCGCTCGGCCCACCACCAACTGCGCAACCTGGCCCGTCAAGAAAGCATCCAGAACGACCTGCTTGCGATGGTGCACAACGAAGCGATCGCGCTGAAGTGCGGTCCGGTGGGCGTGCCCAACCATGCCCCGATCCCTTTGCTCGCGCTCTACCTGAAAGCGCGCCCCGGCTTGATCCTCAGCGCCGAAGCGACACGCGCCGAAGCCAAACAACAGGAATACGGAAGCTACGCCGACCCCGCCAGCCTCGAAGTCGAAAAGGACTACGTCCTCGACCCGAAGGATCCGCACCTGCCCGTGTCGATCCCTCCCGGTTTCCTCGAGACGAAGGCAAACAACTCTTGGTTGGTATTCGCGCACTGCCACTAGGCGGCACGCCCCATCCCTGCCCCGAGACTCGCTCAACAACTCGTGGTTGGTACTCGCGCACTGCCATCGGGTGGCACGCCCCACCCTGCCCGGGTCCGTGCAAGCCGTTCGTGGTTGGTTTTCGCCCGTGTCACCAGCGGGCACGCCAAATCCAAATCCAAAAATGGACCGTGCACCCCTTGTCGAGGCTCCCGCCTCCGATCGCCTGCCGCCGCCCGGGACTCCGGATCGGGTGCTCCCGCTGCGCCTGCCGGGGTTCGCTTAAGGCTGCTTCCTTCCGGACCTGACCTGGTTCACGAGCCGACACCGCGCGGGACCCGAGCCATCGACGCTCCAAAGCGGCGGAGCGACCGGAGCGAAACCCCTCGAAGGGGAGTTCAGCCCCGCTAGAGCGGATTGCGGATTCAGGGCGCCGCTACATCCCCGCCTAGCACGGTCCACGGCGATCCTAGCGCGAAGTCGGCCGCCAAGATACGGCCGCGCACGGTTGTATGCAACGCAAACGGCGCCAATGCGTTACGCTCCCGAACCGTTATGAACTTCAACTACTTCCACTCCACTAAGTCCCCCCGCCGCGCACGTCTCGGCGTCACGCTGGCCATGCTCGGCACGGCCGCGCTGATCGCCGGCTGTGGCTCCTCGAGCGGGTCGAGCACGATCGCCGTCGGCAACGAGTCCGACGTCAACTCCGTTCCGCATGTGGCCGGTGAAAAAACGGCCAGCACGAGTACTACTCCCACGACTCCGACTTCCACGGTCAAGACGCCCACCAGCGGGCCGCTTGCCTCCAAGCCGGCGGTAGCGGTACCAAGCGGCGCCGCTCCCACGAAGCTCGTGACCAAGGAAATCATCGTCGGCACCGGGCCGGAAGCAAAGGCCGGTGACTCGGTGACGGTCAACTACGTCGGCGTGCTCTACAAGGGCGGCAAAGAATTCGACTCCTCTTGGAAGCGAAACGAACCGTTCACGTTCGCGCTCGGCAAGGGGCAGGTCATTCCGGGCTGGGATCAGGGAGTTGCCGGCATGAAGGTCGGCGGACGGCGCGAGCTGATCATCCCCGCCGAACTTGCTTACGGCAAGACCGGCTCGCCACCGACGATTCCGCCGAACTCGCCACTCGTGTTCGTGGTCAACCTGCTCGGCGTCTAGCGCTTTCGCAAACCCATAGCGCCAAGCACAAGCCTTTTGCGCAGCAACGCTCCTCGCGCCGCCGGCACACGCGGCGCGGGAGCGCGATTCACGCTTATAAGCCGGCGCACCTGGCGCCTTGGCGCCGCGATGCTCGGCGCGGCCATGCTTTTCGCCGGCTGCGGCTCGAGTTCGTCCTCTCACGCGCAGAGCAGCCGCGAACTGGCACTCGAGCGTGCACAGTTCGAGCAGGTGGCAAGCCAGTTGAGCGGCCTTGAGGTAGCGGTAAAGCGCGAGGTCGCTGCCTCGCGTGTGGCGTGGCCATCGATCGCGGGCGGCTTGCCCCAAACGCTGGGAAGCGGATTGCGCACAGCGGTGGGCGCTGCCAACGCTCTAGCCAAGGCGCTTCCCGAACCGTCGTTCTTGGCCAATGCGCGCAAGCTCACAGGGCCTGCTTCCGGCATCGCCGGGATCTATGAGAACTACGAACAGCTCGCCCAGCGCGGCTGGAACCTGACCGAAGCAGCAGTCCAGACGATCGCGAGCGCCGGTCCCGCGACGAACGCCACTGGCGCAAACGCAAGCGCCGCCGCGCAGGCAAGCTTCGAGCGAGCAAACTCGCCGCTCTACCTAGACGCAATCTACGACGGCCACTTCGACCTTTCCTTGCTCGGCAAGAGCCTGGCGAGCGGCTACGAAAAGCTCGGCGGTCCCGAAGCGTTCGGGACAGCACTGACGCAGGCCCAGGTCAACGCGCTGGCCGGGACCTATTCGATCCCAGCGGTGCGACTCGAACCGCATCCGACGGACGTGGCCAAGGACGGCTAGGGCGCCGCACCAGCCCTAGACTGATCAGTGCTCATCTCGCCACCTGCCCCCACGTCCCCAGGAGCCCAATGTCCACCTCGCCACAAGACTTCAACACCAAGATCATCGATGAATTCCACGCCAACGAAGGACGCGTCGGCGGCATGTTCGAGGGTATGCCGTTGCTGCTCCTGCATCACATGGGCGCCAAATCCGGCCAGAGTCGCGTCAACCCACTCGCCTACCAGGACGACAACGGGCGCTACGTCATATTCGCGTCCAAGGCCGGGGCACCGACCAACCCGGACTGGTACCACAACCTCAAGGCCAATCCGGACGTCAAGATCGAGGTCGGCAGCGACACGCTCGACGCCATCGCCAGCGAGGCAACGGGGGATGAGCGCGACAGGCTGTTCGACACACAGAAGGCACGCGTGCCGCAGTTCGCCGAGTACGAACAGAAAGCGGGCGGGCGGGTTATCCCGGTAATGGTGCTCACGCCGGCTCAGACCGCCTGACAGCGCTGGGGATAGGCAGAATCGTTAGCCGACGTGCGGATGCCAGGTATCAGCGCCTATGGGATCGTGATCTGGACGGAGCCTCCGCCGCAGCGTAAACGCAAAGCCCAATAGACTCAGGGGTCTAGGGCGCGTAGCTCAGTGGGAGAGCGCTCGCTTCACACGCGAGAGGTCGCAGGTTCGAAACCCGCCGCGCCCATTTTCAGAATCTTCCTGCAGGCCTGGTGGTTTTTGATCGTCTGAAGTGTCGCTGAACGTGATGTTCGTGGCGTGGGTGGAAGCGTTTTGGAAGCTTTGGCTCCCGAAGGGCTCGCTTTCGCCCTGCTTACGGCGGGCGGTAGAGCTTCCGCTTGACGCCTCGCGCCTATGTTGGCTCATCGGAGTGGAAACGGCAAGTCGTAGCTCGGCTTGATAATGGCTTGTGGTGCTTCGTGGGCGATCGTCGGGTTCGAGGATCACGTGCCGCTCGCTCCCCCCGGGCACGTGCAGCGTGCATCTCCGCCAGCGCATCACGTGCCGCTTTCAACCCGCCGTGCACCCGGCGCCAGCGCTGCCGCCCCGTCGCGTCACGCCAACCGATCTCATACGCCATCACGCCGTCAGCGCCATACCGGCGGTAAACGCCGCGCTCGACTTGGAAGCGTCGCGATAGCGCCAATACCAATGGCCGAGCGAGGCCATCGCACCACAGATCGGCCTATCAGCCGTCAATGTGCTTAGTCATGACCTCTGACGAGCGTGGCAACGGGTCCTCCGCACATTTCCCGTACGGACCAGTGTGATTCGTCGGCACTCGTGAAGCTCTACGCCGATGAGCACGGACATCGGGCGATACGTGCGCTCGATATGCTCGTTGTCTCGGCGATCGCTCGCGTGGAGGTGCCCTCCGCGCTGTGGCGCAAGACCCGAACTGGCGAGCTTGAGGACACGGCTGCCGGCATCCTGATCAGCGCGTTCGAGCTCGACTTCCACGGCGGTCCCGATATGGATTCGCGCTTTACGATCGTCTCCGTGACCGAGCACGTTCTCATCGCCGCCGCCAAAGAAGCAGCGCGTCACGCGCTGCGCGCATATGACGCGGTACAGCTTGCAAGCGCGCTCGCGGTTCGCCAGAACGATCCACGCTGCAGCCACTTCGCCTGCTTCGACTCTGAGTTGTGACGCGCGGCCGGCCGCTCTGACTTCAAGCTCACACCGGCAACAGGGTGATCGGCAGGTCTCTTCCACCGCCGTAGCTGCGCTGTCTATCAACAGGGCTTGCTCAGTAAGAGAAGATACAAACGAGGACGACGCGCCGGCGTGCGCGGCGATCTTACGCGCCGTATGTGCGCGAGACGGCTCGTCAGCTTCGAGGGCGAGCAGCCGACGCCCGCACAGATGGTCGAACGCATCGCGGCGGCGGCGGGACGGTCTGCATGGTGCTCCAACCGCTCGCCAGCCCAGGGCGACCAACAAATCCTAACCACCTGCCGATGAGGTGGTTAGGATTTGTTGTATGCCGCGTTCTGAGCTGAGGATCGTCAAGCAGCACTTCGGCAACCGTCCGTTCCGCGTCCGTGAGGCTGTTGACGCTGGGATCCCGCGGCACCAGATCTATCGGCTGCGTGACGAGGGCGATCTGGTCGTGCTCTCGCGCGGCGTGATGCAGTCAGTTGACAGCGACCCGGCCATGAACACCGAGTTCGCGGCGCTCGCCGCGCGGGTTCCGGACGGGACGATCTGCCTGAGTTCGGGCCTGTCGTACTGGGATCTGTCCGACGAGCTGCCGGCGAGAATCGACCTCGCCGTTCCGCGCGGCGCCCACTGGCCGAAAATCGACATGCCGGCAACCCGGCTGCATCGGTTCGCCGCCGAGACGTTCGGCCTGGAACGGCTTGCTCAGCACACCGACGCCGGCGAGCCGTTCTGGATCTATTCGGCGCCGCGGTGCATCGTTGACGCGATGCGCGTGCCCCACGTTGTAGGGCGCGACGTGGCGCTCGCGGCGCTGTCGCGCTACACGCGGCAAGCCGGGGCGAACTCGCTGCGACTGACCGCGCTCGCGCGGCAGCTCGGCGGGGAACGCCGAATCCGGGAGGCGCTCGAAGTGATCCTCGCATGAGCGACGACATCGTCGAACGTACACAGAACGCCACGCAGATCTTCCGCCAGATCCAGGCACTCGCCCGCTCAGACTACGGCGGCAACACCAACGCCCTGCTCGTCGTTTACGCCGTCGAGGGGTTCCTGCGGCGTCTGGCGACGTCGCCATACGCCGACAAGATGATCCTTAGAACCTGTTTCAGAATGAAGGGGTGTCTGGGTGGGCGGCGAAGTCTTCCGGTAGGTGTGGTTGACTATCGGGGGTGTTGGAGGTGCCATCACGGTTTGAGGTGGATGACGGTTTGTGGGCTGAGGTTCAGTCGTTGTTGCCTGTGGTCGAGCGTCGCCGGCGTTATCCGGGGCGCAAGCGTTTGGACGATCGAGCTGCGCTGAACGGGATTTTGTTTGTGTTGCATACTGGGATTGCGTGGCGCGATCTCCCAGCAGAGTTTGGTTACGGGTCTGGTGTGACGTGCTGGCGACGACTACGGGAATGGCAGCAAGCCGGGGTTTGGGAGCGTTTGCACCATGTGGTGCTGGAGCGGTTGAACGCGGCGGGCGAGATCGACTGGTCACGGGCTGCTGCTGACGCGAGCCATATTCGTGCGCTTTTGGGGGGCTCCTCACCGGCCCCTCGCCGGTTGACCGTGCCCGCACGGGCTCAAAGCATCACCTCCTGACCGACGGTGGCGGTCTACCGCTGGCACTCGCGCTGACCGGCGGCAACCGTCACGACGTCACACAGTTGTTGGTGCTGTTGGACGGCGTGAAGCCCGTCGCGGGGAAGGTCGGCCGTCCACGCAAGCGTCCTGACGCGTTGTTCGCAGATCGTGGCTATGACTACGACAAGTACCGTCGCGAGGTCAGCGCCCGCGGCATCAAGCCCGTGATCGCCAAACGCAACACCGATCACGGCTCCGGGCTCGGCCGCCACCGTTGGGTCGTCGAGAGGACCTTCACCTGGCTACACCAGTTCCGACGACTACGAATCCGCTGGGAGCGCGACCCCGAACAACACCTCGCGTTCCTCCACCTCGCCGCCGCAATCATCTGCTGGCGACGCCTCAACTCATTATGAAACAGGTTCTAAAGGGCGGGATGCTGATGGCCGCGATGTCGGCTCGCCGGATAACCAAGGACGCCGATCTCTCCACTGTTGGCGTCCGCAACGACGAGGCCGTCGTCGCAGCCGCCGTCGCCGAGATCGTCGCCACCAACCTCGATGCGGACGACGGGCTCACATTCGATACCAACAGCATCCGAACGGAGGTCATGCGCGAAGACGCCGAATACCACGGGGTGCGGGTGAAGTTGATCGCGCATCTGGTGACGGCGAGGATCACGACGACGCTCGACTTCTCGTTCGGCGACCCGCACCGGTTGACGGTCATCGAGCTGCCCGAGCTGTTGGGCACCGGCACAATCCGGCTGGCGTCCTACCCGCCGGAGATGAGTCTGGCCGAGAAGGTCGCAACGATGATGAGCCGCCGCGAGCTGAACACGCGCGACCGCGACTTCGCCGACACGTGGGTCCTCAGCCGCGTTCACAGCTTCACGGCGAGCGAGCTGCACTCGGCGATCGTCGATGTCGCCGCCCACCGCAACCACGACGTGGTGACCCTCGCAGCCGCGCTCGCCGACATGCCAGACCGCCAGCAGACATACACGGCGATGCTCGGACGAATGGCCTACCAGCGCACGCCGCCAAAATCGTGGCGCGAGCTGCTTGATGAGATCCGTGCGTTTATCGATCCGCTGATTGAGGATGCCACCCGCCAACTGATCAAGTGGGATCCGGCAACGCAGACCTGGACGCGCGCGGACAGCTAAGTCGCGGGCATGCATCGCCGCACGACCGGCCCTGGACCTGCGCTTGGAGCTGACGTGTCCCGGCACACGAACCGGCCGTCTCCCGCGCGGTGTGAATCGTCGGCACTATATGCCGCTGATGACACGACCTGCACCGTCCGTCGCTCGGCCTACCGTTCACGTCAGCGACCAGTGACTACAGGAGCAACCGATGAGCCAGCACATCACCAGCCACAGCGGCATCTTGCAGATCAAGGTCAAGCTGCTCGGCGTGAGCAAGCCGCCGGTCTGGCGCCAGCTTCGGCTGCCCGCCGACACCCGTCTCGATCAACTGCACGAGATCATCCAAGCGGGGTTCGGCTGGGAGAACTACCACATGCACGTCTTCTCAATCGCAGACGAAGAGTTCGGCGTCCCTGACCCCGAACTCGGGTTCAGCGACGAGCGCCAGGTCACGCTCTGCGAGCTGGTTGACGTCGGCGCTCGCTTCCGCTACACCTACGACTTCGGCGACGACTGGCAGCACGAAATCCTCGTCGAAGACCTGCTCGACCCCGAGCCCGAGACCCACTATCCAGTCCTGGTCGCGGCGAAGGGAGCCTGCCCACCAGAGGATTGCGGCAGCGCATGGGGATACGCGAACCTCAAGGACATCCTCGCCGACCCCAGCCACGACGAACACCAAGAGATGATCGAATGGCTCGGCCTCAACGACGCCAGTGACTTCGACCCCGCTGCCGTTCCTACCGAGGACATCGGCTACCAACTCGCGCTCAACAGCACCATCAGCTGAAAACCCAACCAACCCACCCACTAACTCAATACGCCGGAGACGGCCGTCAGCTTCGAGACGAGCCGCACCGAGGCGGCCAAGTGGGGAGTGTCAGATTAACGGTGGATCTGCTTGGTGGTTTTAGTTGATTCTTCCTTCGAACGCTATCGCGAACGCGTTTAGGGCGGGCTTCCATCTCATTGCCCAGCGTGCCTTGCCGCGGCCTGTGGGGTCCAGTGCTCTGGTGGCGAGGTAGAGGCACTTCAGGGCTGCTGTGTCGTTGGGGAAGTGTCCTCGGGCTCTGACGGCGCGTCGGTAGCGGGCGTTGAGCGACTCGATCGCGTTCGTGGAGCAGATCACGCGCCGGATCTCGACGTCGTAGTCCAGGAACGGTATGAACTCGCTCCAGGCGTTCTCCCAGAGCTTGCTGATCGCCGAGTCCAGCCTGTTTGCCCCACTTCGCGTCAAACTCCATGAAGCGCTCTCTTGCAGCGGCCTCTGACGGCGCTGTGTAGACCGGCCGCAGATCGCGGCTCATCTCATCCCAGTACTTGCGGGAGGCGAACCGGAATGTGTTGCGGATCAGGTGGATGATGCACGCCTGCACGGTCGCGAACTCCCACGTCGTCGTGATGGCCTCTGGCAGACCCTTCAGACCGTCACAGACAGCGATGCAGACGTCCTCCACGCCACGGTTCTTGATCTCGGTGAACACGCTCAACCAGAACTTCGCGCCCTCGCCGCCGTCGCCGGTCCATAGCCCGAGGATGTCGCGCTCGCCGTTGACGGTCACACCAATCACGACATAGACGGGCTTGTTGGCGACCTGCCCGTCGCGGACCTTGACGACCATCGCGTCAATAAAGATCACAGGGTAAATCTTTTCCAGCGGCCGGTTCAACCACTCCGTCATCTCGCCGACGACCTTCTCGGTGATCCGGCTGATCGTGTCCTTGGAGACCTTGGCACCATAAACCTCCCCAAAGTGCGCGGCGATCTCCCCAGTCGTCAACCCACGAGCGGTCAGCGACAGGACGATCTCATCAACACCCGTGAGCCTGCGCTGACGCTTCTTGACGATCTGCGGCTCGAACGTCGACTCGGTATCCCGAGGGACCTCGATCTCGACCGGACCGATCTCCGTGAGCACCGTCTTAGCGCGCGTCCCGTTACGCGAATTCCCGCTGTTGCGGCCCGCCGGATCGTGCTTCTCATAGCCGAGGTGCTCGCTCATCTCCGCGTCAAGCGCAGTCTCAAGCACACTTTTGGTCAGCTGGCCCAACAGCCCGTCGGGGCCGACCAGCTCAATGTTCTGCTCCTTAGCCTGCTCCAACAGCTGCTCAGCCAACTGCTTCTGATCAACGACATCTGTAGTCATAGACCCGATCATCTCCTCCTGATCGGTCAGACCCGCTAGCTCCGTCATGATCCATCCCTTCGGTCAGACCAAACCAGATCCACCATTCATCAGACAGACCAGGTTTTCTCTGGCGGAGGGAGAGGTCTGTGGTCATGCCAAGAGCGAGGAAGTATCCCGAGGAGTTGCTGGAGCGCGGCACGCGTGTGGTGTTCGAGTCTGGGCGTCCGATTGCGCATGTTGCGCGTGATCTGGGGATCCCTAGCGAGTCGTTGCGTAAGTATGTGCGCCAGGTCGAAGCGAACGAGGGGCGGCGCAACGACATGGCGACCGTCGAGGAGCGTGAGGAGATCCGCAAGCTGCGCCGTGAGAACTTCGAGCTGCGTAGGGCGAATGAGATCCTGAAGGCCGCGAGCGTGTTTTTCGCGGGCGAGCTCGATCCACACCGTCCGAAGTGAGCGCGTTCATCGACGAGTATCGTGAGCGCTTCGGGGTCGAGCCGATCTGCGAGATCCTGGACGTGTCGGCGTCCGCCTACTACCAGCGCGCTGGCGGCCAGCGCTCAGCACGAGCGATCGAGGACGAGCGGCTTCTCGGCGTGATCGAAGAGCTGCACGAAGAGAACTACTTCGCCTACGGTTCACGTCGGATGTGGAAGGCGCTCCTGCGGTCCGGGGAGAGCGTCGGCCGTGGCCGGGTGGAACGTTTGATGCGCCAGAACGGTATTCAGGGCGCCAAGCGACGCGGCAAGCCGTGGCGCACGACCAAAGCCGACCCGACCGCGGTTCGCCACCCTGACCGGATCAAGCGGGATTTCACGGCTCAGCGGCCGGATGAGAAGTGGTTTGCGGACTTCACGTATCTGCGCTGCTGGGAGGGGCTGGTGTTCTTTAGCTTTGTGATCGATGCCTACAGTCGGATGATCGTCGGCTGGCAGTTCGCCGCATCCAATATGCGGACCGACCTCGTCCTGGACGCTTTGCGGATGGCGCTGCACCAGCGGGCGCCGGGAGCAGACGTCTCGCTCGTCGCACATTCGGACGCCGGCAGCCAATACACCTCATATGACTACAAACAGGTCCTCGACGACCACGACGTCCTAGGATCGATCGGAACTATCGGTGATGCCTACGACAACGCGGCCGCTGAGAGCTTCGTTGACAGCTTCAAGACTGAGCTCATCGCAGACCGAACGTGGGCCAGCCGCAGCCAGATGGAGGTAGCGATCGTCCGATACGTCGCGTGGTTCAACAACACCCGTCTGCACGAATCCCTCAGCGACCGGCCACCCAGAGAAGATCGAGGATCTCTACGCTGTGAAAACAGAGCCAACCATCCCCACCAGAAGAAGATAGGGAACCTACAAACACGGTCTCCGTCAAACCCAGGGCGGCTCACTCCTTCAGCGTTCGTGACGCACTGCTTTGGTAGGTTCTTACTCTTGTTGTGGTGTTCGGTGGAGTGGTAGATCGCGAAGGCTGGCCGTTTGTTGGCAAGTGCTGCAGCGGCCGGTCCAGTACTTGAAGATTGGCTGGAGCAAGAGGACTGCCTGAGGGAGGGTCAGGCCGGCCGCTGGGCTTTTGGGTGTGCAGGCCCCCTCCAGGGTGAGGAAGCCGTGCGCGGCGGTGACCATTGCGGTGTGGTGGTACCAGCCGAGCCAGGAGCGTCTCTCGTAGTGGTCCAAGCCGAGCTCGCCCTTGAGTTGCCTGTAGTCGAGCTCGATCTTCCAGCGCATCCTTGCCAGGCGCGCGAGATGCTCCAGTGGTGTGTCCGCCGGGAGGTTTGAGATCCAGTAATCGAGCGGCTCGTCGTGGTTTTCTGGCCACTCGCAGATCAGCCACTCCTCAGGTCGCGACTCTGCGCCTCGACAACGCAGCCGGTCGTGACCGCGCCGAGGAGGTGGAGGTCTACGTTGACGTCGGCTGGGAGTTCGAACCGACTGCGGTGCTACCCCTCGCCGAGCAGGAGCTGCTGCCCTTCGGCGACCCGCGCCACACACCACCACCGCCGACCTCGAAGAACGTTGCGGCCGGCTTCTGTCGATGGCTGCCACTGCTGCTGCTCGGCGACGCTCCGACCCTGGCGAGGGAGTTCGGTGTTGATCCCAACGGCGATCCGAGCCCACTTCCGGTCGGCTGTGTCGGCGCTGTCGCCAATGAGCGCTTCCAACAAGGACCGGCGTGGCTGATCGCCGAGCAAGAGTACTTCGTGACCATCACGATCACCGGAGCCAACTTCGACGCGATCGCCTACGCCGGCAGCTTCATCCTTGAGATCGCCGACATGGAGATGGTGGACGGAGACCTTCGCTCGATCGAGGTCAAGTGGACGAGACCGCTCAAGCCGACGCGCCGAGGCGAACCGCCAACCCGGCTAGCAGCGTCACCGTAGGCACGGCTACAGTTTCCGGCGTCATGAACGACGAAGAAATCGACGAGCTGATCCTGAGCCGGCTACGGCAGCGCCGCGGCCAAGACGCAAGCGACCGCACGCTGAGCGCAGCGGACCTTGCGACCTTCTTCAACGAGCCAGAATCTCGAATCCAAGACCGGCTCAGAGCCCTCACCGAGCAGGGCCTGGTCAAGGAGTCCGCTGCTGCGCCCGACCGCTGGATGATTGTCCTTGCGAGCGACAGATCGGATGGCTGAGCCAGCCACGCCGGATCGACTAGCCTTTCCTGATTCGTTTGGAAGGGTGGCAGAGCGGTTGAATGCACCGGTCTTGAAAACCGGCAGGCGGGTAACCCCCGTCTCGGGAGTTCGAATCTCCCCCCTTCCGTCAGAGAGCTCGTCTTGCCCGAAGGTCGCGGCCCATTTCCGATGCGCGGGCATCCGCGTCCCGGTCAGTCAACGGCATCGTAGGACTCGACGATCCGACCATCCAGGCACGGAACTATCCGGTCGAGCACGAGGTCTTTGAAATGTTGTGTCATACGGTGTGCGGTGAGCGCATCCCGTGAGGCGTAGCGCTCGAGTAGAACGATGTTGCACTCGTTGTCGAGCTGGCGATAGATCTCGAAGGATACGTTTCCCGGCTCGGTGCGGCTAGCCTCGGCGAGTTGGGCAAGCAGCGTGAGAACCTCCTCTTCCCTGCCGGCGGTAATCGTGTAACGAGCGATCACTTGCAACTCGGGCATCGTTGCCTTTCTCGGCGCGCTCAGGTCAACCCACAGCGGTCACAGCCGCCGGGTCGCCTGCGCGTGCCGCTTCGGCGTGCTCGCGGCTATCGCGCGAGGAGATCAGTAGAGCGGTGAGGATCGCCCCCACTAGGGCGAAGCCCGCGCCCACGAGGAAGGCGCGGTCGAACCCCTTGGTCAATGCCACCGCGGAGCTGTGTGTGCCCGCGTGGAACAAACTCTGAGTGCGGCTGTTGGCGACGGTCGCGAGGATCGCGAGCCCAAGCGCCCCGCCTACCTGTTGTGAGGTGTTGATCAGCCCAGACGCGAGACCCGCCTCGTGGGGCTGGATGCCGGTGACCGCGGCGATCGTGACGGGCACGAAGGAGAACCCAAGGCCCACCGCCGCGAGCAGCGAAGGGCCGAGCACGTTCGCGGTGAAGGAGCCGCCGTGGCCGGGCACACGCGAGAACCACAGCAGGCCGCCCGCGATGAACAGCAGGCCGGCGATCAGTGTGGGCTTGAAGCCAACCCGTGTCACGAGCTGGGAGGCGGCGCCGGCCGAGAGGATGATCGCGATCGAGAGGGGTAGGTAGGAGAGGCCCGCTTTGATCGGCGAGAAGTGAAGCACGTCCTGGAGGTAGAGGGAGATGAAGAAGAACATCGAGAACAGCGACATGCCGATCAATAGGCCCACGATGTCCGCGCCCCTGAGTGTGCGCAGGCGAAAGATGGAGAACGGAACCAGCGGGTGGCGTTGGCGTAGCTCGATCGCGATGAAGCTTGCGAGCAGGATCGCCGCTCCCCCCAGGCGGAGCAGGGTGGTCGTCGATCCCCAGCCCACATTGACCGCATCCACGACCGCGTACACGAGCAGCGCAAGACCCGCGGTGACCGTCACCGCCCCGGGCACGTCAAAGCCTTTGGTGCCGTCATCGGCGCGACTCTCGAGCAACAGCCGGGGAGCGAGGGCGGCGGCGATTATGCCGATGGGCACGTTCACGAACAACACCCATCGCCAGCTGAGACCGCTCGTCAAGATGCCTCCGAGCAGCACGCCCGCAGCGCCGCCGGCTCCTGCCACGGCGCCCCAAACGCCGAGCGCGCGGTTGCGCTCAGCTCCTTCGGCGAATGTGTTGGTGACGATCGACAACGCCGCCGGCGAGACGATCGCTGCGCCAAGACCCTGAATGGCGCGCGCCACGATCAGCCACGCCTCCGATTGGGCCAGTCCGCCGCCGAGCGACGCGAGCGAGAACAACACCAGGCCGAGCATGAACATGCGCCTGCGCCCAAGCAGGTCCGCGAGGCGCCCGCCCAACAGCAGGAATCCCCCGAAGGTGAGCGTGTACGCGTTCACCACCCACGAGAGGTTGGTCCGCGAGAAGTGCAGGTGAGCCCCGATCGAGGGCAACGCCACGTTGACGATCGAGGCGTCGATCACAATCACGAACTGCGTCATCGCGAGCAGCCCAAGGGCAAGGTTCTTTGCCCGTGGCGTATCGAGGCTCAGCCTGCCTGCCTCACTTGCGGCAGTGCTCGGTATGGCTTGGTGGGTGGCGTTGTGGTCGCTCAAAAGCTCTGTCTCAGCGTGCGAGTGCCAGCATACCCACGCTCGCACTCAACCTCGGGGGCGGTCCCCTGTATCGGTAGGCGGCTCTCGCTTTGTTGGGGAGACGGTTCGAGTTGGAGGAGACGGTTCGAGTTGGCTTGTCAATGCCGGTTTTGGGCGCCTCGCAAACGCCCTGCAAACGCCGTACCGGCGGCAGACCACGCCTTTCGCCGCCTGAGACCCGGCGTATGCCATCGTGAACGTTCGTACATGCCAGTCCGACGGTGGGTAGCCAGGACGAACGCCGCTGAGCACACAGCGCGCGATGGACACCTAGATCTGTCCGGACGGATGCCGTACACTACGCTTGTGGCTCCTACGCAGACCAAGACACGCAGGATTGAGATCAGGCTCACCGAGGAGGAGCGGGACCTCGAGCAGGCCGCAGCAGCCGTCAGCGGCGAGACCCTGAGTGAGTTCGTACGACGGGCCGCCCGCCACGAGGCCGAGCGCACCCTCGCCGAGCGCACCCGCTACATCCTCGATGATGAAGCGGCGCAGCGATTCCTGACCGCACTGGAGCAGCCCTCCCCCGCCTCCGAACGAGGTCTGCGCCGGCTCATCGAGAAGCCAAGCATCCTGCCCGAGGCGTGACGCCGCAGCTCAGCGCAACCGCCCCGTTCGACCGCAAGGCCCACCACGTCGATCAGTTCAGCTGCGGCGAGGCGACCTTGGACCGCTGGCTGATCGCCTACGCAGGACGGAACCAGCAGCGCGATGCTGCCCGAACCTTCGTGACCACCGAGCCAGACGGCAAAGTCGCCGGTTACTACACCCTCGTAGCAGCCCAAGTCGAACACGAGCAAGCACCATCCACCGTGCGCCAGGGACTCTCCCGGCACTTCCCGATACCCGTGGCGCTCATCGCACGCCTAGCCATCACAACGCAATACCAAGGCACCGGCCTCGGCCGCAGCCTTCTACTCGACGCACTCCAGCGGGTCCTACGCGCCTCCGACCAACTCGCCGTGCGTGCAGTGACCGTCGACGCGCTCGACGATCGCGCCGCATCGTTCTACCGCCACTTCGGGTTCAAGTCCTCCCCCTTGGCACACCGCACGCTGATGATTCCGCTTGATGCCGTACGGCGTACGCTTCGCCCTTGACGACGCGACCGGACACAGGTCAAACGAGATGAGGGGGCTCCTTGCTGATGCCCGATCGAGCGATCGAGATAAGGGCTGTACTCGCAGCGCTTACGGCCTCCGCAAACCCGGCCCTCCACTGACTAAGAGCCCGCCGCTCATTCGACAGTTCGGCCAACAGCTCTGGCAGCAACCAGCAAACCCTCCGACGTCGTCGAATGGCGGCTATCCCCAGTGATGCGATCTTGTAGGTATCGCTCCGATCCGCGAGCGCATATCCAACGAGCTGCCAGAGATCGTCACGTCCGAACACGCTCGTGTTATGTGAAGAAGACTTGAAATCCCAGAGGGTGTCGCCGGCGATCAGGTCGCCATCGGCCCCACCCAAGGCTAGGCTCAGGTCGAACTTGGGGTTGAGCAACAACGGCTTCGCCTTGCGTAGATCCATGTGGTCTTCGATCACCGCATGAGCCATCGTCTCCAGATCGAGCAGACAGACTGGCGGGACAACGCGCTCCGCGTATTCGGCTAGCGACGGCTGATCTGAGAGCGGCTCGCCGACGTACGCCCAGACTTGTAGGCCAGCGCGGAAAAACTGGTCGAAGCGTGCAAGCACGATGCACATGCGACAGGTCTCACGCAACTCCTCGGCGTCCTGGCCATCCTTCCACGGCGCAAGTGCATTGATGGTGTGGCGTGACCCCCTGAGTTCGGTCCGGTGCTTGTGAGAGTTTCTTGCGTCCATGATGATGGGCGAGGAAGGAACTCCAACGATGAAGCGACGCAGGCATACGCCGGAGCAGATCATCCGCAAGCTGCGGGAGGCTGAGCGGCTGCTCGGCGAGGGCAAGACGATCCCGGAGGTCACGAAGGCACTTGAGGTCTCCGAGCAGACCTTTCACCGGTGGCGTAACCAGTACGGCGGGATGAAGGCGGACGACGTCAAGCGGTTGAAGGAGCTGGAGCGCGAGAACGGCCGTTTGAAGGCGATCGTGGCTGATCAGGCGCTGGAAAACCGAGCGTTCAAGGAGATCTCCTCGGGAAATTGGTAGGCCCGGTCCGCCGGCGCCAGGCGGTCGCGATGCTCCGCGACCGTCTCGGCGTCAGCGAGCGCTGGGCATGCCGGGTCGTCGGGCAGCATCGCTCCACGCAGCGCCACGAGCCCAAGCGGGCCGAGGATGACGCGGTGTTGCGCGCAGAGCTGCGCAGGTTCTCGGCGCAACGGCCGCGGTGGGGGTACCGGCGTGCGCATCATCACCTGCGCCAGGAGGGCTGGGAGGTCAACCGCAAGCGGGTGCAGCGGCTGTGGCGTGAGGAGGGGTTGCGGGTCCCTGTGCGCAAGCGCAAGCGCCGGCGGCTGGGCGACTCGACCGTCCCAGCGAAGCGGCTGCGGGCCGAGCGGCCCAACCACGTATGGGCGTTTGACTTCCAGTTCGACCAGACCGCCTGTGGGCGGGCGTTGAAGATGTGCAACATCGTTGATGAGTTCACGCGCGAGGCGCTGGTGATGCTGGTGGCGCGCAGCATCAACGCAGACACGGTTGTCCAGGCGCTACAGCGACTGTGCGGCGAACGGGGCGTCGCCCCCGAGCTTTTGAGGATGGACAACGGGCCAGAGATGACCGCGCACGCGCTCAGAGACTGGTGCGAGCACGCCAACACCGGGACGGTGTTCATCGAGCCCGGCTCGCCGTGGCAAAACCCGTTCGTGGAGAGCTTCCACTCCCGCGTCCGCGACGAGCTCTTGGACGTCGAGGAGTTCTCCTGCCTCACCGAGGCACGCGTGGTGATCGGCGACTGGCGCGAGGACTACAACACGCGCAGGCCGCACAGCTCGCTCGGGATGCGCTCCCCGGCCACGTTCGCCGCCGAGTGGACCGACAACGACGCAGCGCTCGCGGCCTAACCCCACGGACGGGTGTCGGCGCCGCGCGCCGCGGCCATTGCCGCTCGGCACTCGCTACGCTCGCGCCTTCGCGACAACGGCCGCGAAACCTCAGCGCAGTCCTCTACCCGTCCGGACCAGGCACTACCTTCACACACGTCATATCCACCACCCTCTCACTCGTGGTGGACCGACAAACGGGGTCCGGCCAGGTGGCTACGGCTTCACGCTCAAGACGAACACCGGCGCTTGTGCTCCTGGCGTCTACCCGCTGCGCTCCTCCCGTGGCCA
Organism: uncultured Solirubrobacterales bacterium; assembly: GCA_963844095.1. GTDB lineage: Bacteria > Actinomycetota > Thermoleophilia > Solirubrobacterales > Solirubrobacteraceae > Palsa-744. The sequence continues at coordinate 665,783 of CAWJND010000003.1, read as the reverse complement.
CCGTACAACCGAGTGCACCATCCACCAATGTCGCCCGGATTAGATAGTCGATCGCCGTACCCGACAGGCTGATGTCGCAATCAGGAGGAGGCGACAACACGCATGGCGAACGAGGTTGGCCACACAACACGTCATTGCCTGCACTGACGGGCCGCCGTGTCCCGGAAAGATTCTCTGCAAACCATTCACGAACAGGGCTATCGCGAGCCCTCAGGTGCGAGGTGAGACTCATGCACCATGAGGCTACTTGCCTCGCACGACGTCCCTTGCACCCTTTGGGCGCGGCCGACCGCGCCATCCTCCGGGCACGAACGAGACGCATCTGGCGTCCAAATCTCGGGCGAACCGGAACAGCACTGGTCCGCATCCTCCGAATCGTCGTCGGCGAGGCGGTGCATATGCCGATGCGTATGCGTGTCAATCCACTGCCCGACGATCGTCGCCCCCGATAGCAGCGACCCTCCCGTCTACCAGCCGAGCGGACCCGGCGGCTGGAATCGCTTCCGAGAGCCGCAAAATTGGCCGGAGCTTGTTACGACGTGGCGACGTCAGGGCCTACAAGAAAGGACACCTATGGAGCGTGAGCCCGTTATATCTAGCAACGTAGCGAGTGTCGGTTATGAGCCGCAGACAATGACCCTGGAGGTCGAATTTTTGGATGGAGGTCTTTATCAGTATTTCGACGTGCCAGAGGCCGAGTATGCGGGCCTGATAAGCGCTGACAGCATTGGTGGATATCTGAATCACAACATCAAGGGTCACTACCGCTATGCGAGGATCTAATGCGCCCACTCTGAGATCGGATAGTCGGTGCCGAAGCAAATCTCGAGTGCCTGACTGAGAAGCGGCTCGCCTATCTCCCTAACGTTCTTGCGCATGAGCAGGATAGGCGCAGTTCATGAATGGGAGCTAGTTGTGCCCGGCGGTGCTCGCGCCGAGCACGATCGCCTCCGCCATCGGGTGAGTGCTTATACTGGAAGCGTTCCTCGGGCTCGGCGCCGCTCGCGCGCTATCACGCGGACGCGCCCGCTCCGCGGAGTGCCTGTGCCTCGATCGAGCCGGTCGCTCACGCCCCCGCCGACGGCTCGATGTTTTGGTTGACGCGGAAGGTGTTCGTCGGGTCGTAGGTCGCCTTGGCAGTGGCGAGGCGGTCGTAGTTCTCGCCGTAGGTTGCGCGCACGCGCTCGTGTCCCTCATCCATCATGAAATTCACGTATGCCCCACCGGCCGAGTAGGGATGCGTGGCATCCCAGTAGTTGACGGTCCAGTCGCGGATGGGACCGGCGTTGGCGGGGTCGGGGTCCACGCCAATGATCACCTCGGCCCAGTTGCAGTCGCGGTAGCTGAACGGAGTGTCGGCGGCGCCGATGTCGTGCACGGCCCCGTCGATCGGATAGAGGTGCATGGTCGAGTGCAGCGTCGGGAGCTTCTCCGCGAACACGGTGTGCTGCTCGATCGCGGCGTCGGGGAGCTCACGGACGAAGTCCGCGCGCCAGTACCACTGCAGTCCGGGGACGTAGAGGCCGTCGAAGAGGCTCTGGAGCGCCGGGAACGGCATCGGTCCTACTCCGTGCAGGAGCGGCGTTCCGAGTGCCTGCACGGGCGCGAACAGTTCGGCGGCCTCCTCCTGCGGGCCGGTGTAGCACCACACCACGCCGCACACCTTGCGCAGGTGCAGCTCGGCGGGAAACATGTCCGCGGGGGGTACCGTCATGGTCGCGAAGAACCCGCTCAACTCACGGGGTGCGGCTGGGAGGAACTCACGGTAGAAGCGCATCACCTCGGATGCCTGCTCCAGTGGCCACAGCGTCGGTCCGGCCAGCACGGTGGAGACGGGATGCGCTCGGAAGTTGAACGAGGTGACGATGCCGAAATTGCCGCCGCCGCCCCGCAGCGCCCAAAAGAGCTCGGGGTTCTCCTCAGCGCTCGCGCGGGCCTGTGTGCCGTCGGCGAGGACGACGTCGGCGTCGATCAGATTATCGACCGTGAGCCCGTGCTTGCGCGAGAGGTGGCCGATGCCGCCCCCCAGAGTGAGGCCGCCGACGCCCGTGGTGCCAACGATCCCCGACGGCGTGGCCAGACCGGCCTCGTGCGTCGCGGCATCGACCTGCGCCCACGTGCAGCCGCCGCCGACGCGAACGGTACGCGCGGCCGGATCGACCTCGACGGTCTGCATGAGGGAGAGGTCGAGGACGACTCCGTCGTCGCAGACCCCGAGTCCGCCGCCGTTGTGGCCGCCTCCGCGAACAGCGAGCAGGAGGTCGTGGCGTCGCGCGAAGGAGATCGTCTCTGCCACGTCCGCAGTGCCGGCGCAGCGGGCGACCAGCGCGGGCCGACGGTCGATCATTGCGTTGTAGACCGCGCGCGCCTGCTCGTAGCTTGGGTCTTCGGGAGCGATCAGCTCACCCGCGAACTTCGCCCCAAGCTCTGCTCGCGCTGCCTGTGCCGCATTCGTGGTGGTGCTCATGTCTGCCTCCGCTTCGTTGGACTCCGCGCCGAGAGTGCTCCCGATTGCAGGGTGACGGTAACGGGGTCCACCGCCGCTGTCATGACCTGGATTGACACAGCTTGCTCACCAACCACAACATGACCTATCGGAGAGCGATAATCAGATCTGACTAGCGTCCAACTCCTGCCATGCAACAGCTTCCCGGCCCTCTACGACTCCCCCCGCCCTCTCCGTTCGTCGGCCGCTCGGCGGAGCTCGCGGCGCTGCGGATCCTTGCTCCGCGCGAGGCCGGAGAGCGTGGTCGGCTCGCACTGCTGGGCGGCGAGGCCGGGTCGGGTAAGAGCCGCCTTGTGCGGGAGTTGGCGCACGAGGTCGCCGTCGAAGAGGTGCTCGTGCTCTACGGCGCCTGCGACGCCGTGGTGCACACGCCCTACCGTCCCTTCGCCGAGGCGCTCGACCAGCTCGTTCGCGGCACCGACCCCGATGTGCTCCGTGCAGACCTCGGTGGCGCGGGCGGCGAGCTCGCCCGCCTGCTCCCCGACCTGGACGCTCGCGTCAGTGGGCTGCCCGCGCCGGTGGCCGCGGACCCCGACACCGAGCGCCATCGTCTGCACACGGCGGTGATCGACCTCCTCGCGGGCGCCGGTCGCCGACAGCCGCTGCTGCTCGTGCTCGAGGACTGCCACTGGGCGGATACACCCACGCTCGTGCTGCTGCGCCACCTAGCTCGTGCGAGTAGTGAGGCCCGTGTGCTCGTGCTGGCGACGTTTCGAGACACCGAGGCCGACATTCCGGGCGCGCTCGCCGACGTGCTCGCTGACCTGCGCCGCTCAGATGAGGTCGTGCGCCTCCATCTGGGGGGCCTCAGTGAGAACGATGTCGGAGAGTTCGTTCGGCGAGCCGGCGGCGGCGAGATCGATCCCGCCGAGCCAGGACTCTCCCGCGCGCTGCGCGATCTCACGGAGGGCAACGCCTTCCTGCTCTGTGAGCTCTGGCGGGCGCTTGTGGAGACCGACGCGTTCGCGATCGAACAGGGCACACTCCGACTAACGCGACCTTTGCAAGAGATCGCAACTCCTCAGAGTGTCCGCGAGGTCGTCAGCCAGCGCCTGAGCAGACTCGATCCGGCCAGCAGAGACCTGCTCGAGCTGGCCGCCGTCGCCGGCCCCGAGTTCGAGCTCGACGTCCTGCGCCGAGCCGCGCCCGTCGAGCTCGAGCGGATCGACGCCCTGGAACCGGCGATGCGCAGCGGGGTCATCGAGGAGCTGCCCTTCCCGGCGCTGGCCTACCGCTTCACGCACGAGCTCGTGCGCCGCGCGCTGTATGACCGGCTGAGTGTCCTGCGCCGCGCCGAGCTGCACCTCCGCATCGCCCAGGCGCTGGAGGCGGTCGACCAGCCGCAGCACGGGCAAGTGCTCGCCGACCTGGCGCACCATTTCGCGGCTGCGGCCCCGATCGGCGGAGCGGGCCAAGCGGTGGAGTACAACCTCCTCGCCGCGAAGGCGGCGTCGGCTGCGTTGGCTTACGACGAGGCCACCGTCCGTCTGCGCACAGCTCTACGGATGGGTGTGCCGGACGAGCGCCAACGCGCCGAGATCCTGCTCGAGGAGGGTACCGCGCTGTTTCGCGCCGGCAGGTCGCTCGACTCGCTGCAGTCCTTCCGCCAGGCGGCTGAGATCGCGCGAGAACTCGGGGAGGGAGAGCTGCTCGCCCGTGCGGCGATCGGGTTTGAGACGAGCTGCTGGCGACCGGGACTCACCGACGAGGGCGCCCGCGAGCTCCTCGAGGAGGCGTCGTCCGCGCTCGCGCATGAGGTCTCCGCGCTTCGTGTCGGTCTGCTCGCGAGTCTCGCTCGCGCACTCGAGATCGAGGGCAACTCGGACCAGGCCGCCCTCGCACGCGCGGACGCGATCGCGATGGCGCGCCGAATCGACGACCGGCCCGGGCTGGCCACGGTGCTCATGGGGGCCTACTGGGGGCGCGCAACCACGAGCCTGCGAGAGATCATCGAGATGCTCGACGAGGCCCACGAACTAACCGAAGCGATGGGCGACGTCGAGGGCCAGGCGGAGGCGACGCAGTGGCGGGTCTCCGCGCTGATGGCACTCGGCGAGATCGGGCCCGCGCGCCAGGAGCTGACGGTCGCCCTCGAGCTGGCGCAGCACACGCGTCAGCCCTTCAACCTCCACGTCTCCGAGCACTACCGATCCGCACTGGCGCTGCTGGAGGGTCGGCTCGCGGAGGCCGAGACGGCCGCGGAGCGTTCACGCGAGTGGGGCCGGCTGCTTGTCGGCCGGGACGCGTCAGGCGTCTACGGCATCCAGATGTTCGGAGTCCGGCGCGAGCAGGGGCGCCTTACCGAGCTTGCCCCAGTGATCCGCATCCTCGCGGCCGGCGATCGAGGTGGCGGGGCATGGCGACCAGGTCTCGCGGCGATGCTCGCCGAGCTCGCGATGGAGGAGCAGGTTCGCGGCGAGCTCGACCGCGTGCAAGCCGAAGGCCTCGACCCCCTGCGCGAGGGACTTTGGTTGGCGTCGCTCACCTACCTCGCCGATGCCGCAAGCGCCGTCGCGCACCAGGGGGTCGCCTCGCTCGTCTATCCGCTGCTCGCGCCACTTGCCGGCAGAAACGTGATGATCGGTCACGGCGTCGCCTGCTACGGCGCCGCCGACCGCTACCTGGGAATGCTCGCTGCGACGCTCGGCGACACCGACGACGCGGCCAGCCACTTCGAGGCGGCCCTGCAGCTCAACAGGCAGATGGGCGCGGACACGTGGCTCGCCCATACCACCTACGAGTACGGGCGCATGCTGCTCGCTCACGGAGACTCCGATCGCGGGCAACAGCAGCTCGCCGAGGCCGCACTCCTAGCCGAAGCGGTGGGGATGCCCACGCTGCTCGCGCGTGTCCGTACCCTCGCGCCGGTGTCGAGCTTGCCGCTGCCGGACGGCCTTTCCATCCGCGAGCTCGATGTGCTTCGGCTGATGGCACGCGGTCTGTCGAATCGTGAGATCGGGGCCACACTGTTCATCAGCGAGCACACCGCCGCGAACCACGTGCGCGGCATTCTCCGCAAGACATCGTGCGCGAACCGCACTCAGGCGACGGCATACGCATTTAGGCGCGGTCTGGCTGAGAGCTGAGCGATGGCGTAGCATCCGATACATGCCGATGTACGTGATCGAGCGCGCATTCGCCGAGCAGCTCGACCTCACCAGCGAGGACGTCAAGCTGATTGAGGAGGTCAATGCGGACGAGGGCGTGCGCTGGCTGTTCTCGTTCCTCAGCGCCGATAGGCGGCGCTCCTACTGCCTCTACGAGGCGCCCTCACCCGACATGATCGTGGCCGCCGCCAAGCGCGCCGGCATCCCCGCCGACGCCGTGGTCGAGGTCAACCGCATCTCCGCGGACATGTACGCGTAGGGGTTAGCCTTGGCTGGGACGACGGTCTGCCCAGGCTGCGGCGAGGTAAACGACACGGCGCAGCGCTTCTGCGGCCAGTGCGGATCTGCGTTCAGTAACAAGTGCGCCGCGTGCGGTGAAGAGAACCCGCCGGGGTTCCGCTTCTGCGGGGCATGCGGTGCTGCGTGCGATACCACGTCCGCGTCCGCGTCGGGCTCCGTCGAGAACATCGATGGGGAGAGGCGGTGGGTGACAATCATGTTCGCCGACCTTTCGGGATTCACGGCGCTGTCGGAGCGCACGGACCCGGAGGAGATCCGCTCGATGGTCGATCGGTGCATGAGCGAGATGAGCCAGGTCGTCGACCGGTTCGGCGGCACCGTGGACAAGGTCATAGGCGACGCGCTCATGGCGGTGTTTGGAGCACCGATCGCCCACGAGGACGACTCCGAGCGGGCGGTGCGCGCCGCGCTCGAGATCCAGCGACGCGCGTCTGAGCAGGCGCATGACTTCGGCGGACTGTGTGTCAGCATCGGCGTCAATACGGGTGAGGTGATATTCGCCCCGGTAGGCCCGCGCGGGCGGCGAGAGCTGACGGTGATGGGCGACGCCGTGAACACCGCGGCCCGGCTACAGGCAGCCGCTCCACCCGAGGCTGTGTTGGTCGGCAAGGAGACGCAAGCTGCGAGCGCGCGGGCGATCACCTACGAGGCGGTGGAGCCGATCATCGCCAAGGGCAAGGAAGCACCGATACCCGCCTGGCTGGCTCGGACTGCCGCCTCGGCGCCCGCTGAGCGCCCGGTTTCGGCGGCCCCGTTCATTGGCAGAGACACCGAGCTGGAACTTCTTGCGCGGGCGTGGACGCGAGCCTCGAGTGAGCTGCATCCGCAGCTCCTCACCCTTGTGGGACCCCCAGGGATCGGCAAGACACGACTGACGATGGAGTTTGCCGCGCGTGTGGAGAGCGCAGGCGGAAGGATCTTCAGTGGCCGACCGCTTCCCTACGGTGCATCTGCCTCCTACTGGGCGTTTGGACAGGTCATCAGGGAAGCGTGCGGGATCTTCGCCAACGATCCCGCCGACGTCGCCTCCGACAAGCTCGCCGAGCGCGCGGCATCGCTGCTTCCCGTGACCGAGGCGCAGGAAATGGCGACGCATCTCTCGGTCATGGCCCGTCTCACCGAGGACACCGTGGACGATAGGCGGGTGCTGTTCGCCTCCGCTCAGCGGTTTCTCGAGGCCCTCGCCCGTGAGCAGCCCACCTTGGTGGTGCTCGAGGATCTGCACTGGGCGGACGAGAGCCTGCTGGAACTTGTCGAGGGACTCTCGGCCAGGCTCCAGGACGTGCCGCTGCTTCTGCTCGCACTTGCCAGACCCGAGTTCCTGGACGCGAGACCAAGCTGGGCTCGCCTCCCAACCAATGTCACCGTCCAGCTCCAGGCGCTCACCGAGGCCCACACTCAAGACCTCGTGCGCCGACTCCTGTCGGGTGCGCCAGATAGGGAGGCGGTCGCCGAACGCGTCGAAGAGGCGGCTGGGGGCAATCCGCTCTTCATCGAGGAACTGGCAGCGTGGCTCTCGGAGGGTGACACCGCGAACGCCGCCGGTGTCCCGGCGAACGTCAAGACAATCATCGCGGCTCGGCTCGACCAGCTCCCGCCAGGAGAGCGGCAGGTGATCCTCGACGCCTCTGTGATCGGCGACTTCTTCTGGCAGGGGACGCTCGAAGCGCTCGGAAGCGACGGCACGCTCGTTGAGACACTGTACGCGCTCGAGCGACGAGGTCTCATCCGCCACAGCCCTTCCTCCCGTATCCGCGGTGACCAGGAGCTGATCTTCAAGCACGCGCTGGTCCGCGAGGTTGCCTACGCGACCCTCCCCAAGGCCGCACGCCGAGAGCGCCACGCGGTCGTCGCTCGTTTCGTCGAGCAGGCGGCGGGAGACCCGACAGCCTATGCGGCGATCCTCGCGCACCACTGGCGTGAGGCCGGCGAGAACGCGAGCGCCGCCGATTACCTACTTACCGCGGCAGACCAAGCCTGGAGAGGGTGGACGCCGCACGAGGCCATCGATCTCTGCAACCAGGCGCTCGAGCTGATCCCGGAGAACGACGAGGCACGCCGGCGGCGTGCACGACTGCGACGGGCCGTCGCTGCGACGGCGGAGATGCACACAAGCCACGATCTTGCGCCAATGGATCAGTCGAAATCCCCGGGCGAGATGTCGCCGCCGATCTCGTAGATCCCCCCGATCGTGTGGTCGCCAACCAGCTCAGCGTGCTCCCGTATGAGCTCCGTGCTGGGCGACGAATAGACGCAAAAGGACTTCAGCTGACCCTCCTCGTCGATGACTACATGACTGTGCTCCCATACGATTGGGGAGAACTTCGGGTTCTCAGACAGGATGCGCTTCGAGAGGCGACCCTTCGCCGCCCCCCCATCCTCCAACTCATCCCAGGCCCTCTCAATCAGATAGCGCGGCATCTCTTCTCCCAAGTTTGGACGTCGATCAGACAATCCTACGCTTCGGTTTTGCCGTCATACGATTCTCTTGCGGATAATCGCTACGAAGCGGCCCGGAGCAAAGGAGGAGTCACGTCGCCCCGATCTGGAGTTCGCCCACCATCTAGAGGCCCCTCGCTGTCGGATACCCACGCGAGCAGGCGTCATGGGGAGTTCGAATCCCGCCTTCACGCTGGCAGCGGCCGATGCCCTCGGTGACGTAGATCGTCTGGCCATTAGGGTGGGTGTGCCAGCCAGTTTTTCTGGCGCCGGGCGTGAAGTGAACGCTGGCAGCCTGCACGCGGGACGGCTCTGACGGCGCAGCCTCAGCCTTGTGGAACGTGCTTGCCTGATCCAAGTCATGGTGTCGAGTCAAGCAGCGACAGCACCCGGGTGAGAGTTCCTGTTGTTCCGGGTACTGACAGGGGCCCCGACGAGGCACGTGCGAGATTTTGGCCGTGGCACCCGGGACCCTCACATACACCGTCGCCGACCGCATAGCCCGCATCACGCTCAACCGTCCCGAGCGCGGAAACGGGATCACGCGCCTGCTGGTCTGCGAGCTCGAGCAATGCGTCGAGCAAGCCGACCTCGACCCCGCCGTGCACGTGATCCTGCTTTCGGGAAACGGCAAGGGCTTCTGCGGTGGATATGACCTTGTCGAGAGCGCGGAGGGCCAGGGCCGCCTCGGCGAGGACCGTCTCACGCCTCCCCCAGGCTCGCCCCTGGACCCTGCCGTGATGGCCACGAATCACGATCCCGCTGGTACCTGGGACGCAATGGTCGACTACGCGATGATGAGCCGCAACGTGCGCGCGTTCATGTCGCTGTTTCATTGCGGCAAGCCAGTCGTATGCAAGGTCCACGGCTTTTGTGTCGCCGGCGGAACCGATATGGCGCTGTGCTCGGACCTGCTCTTGATCTCAAGCGATGCGAAGATCGGCTATCCGCCGGCGCGCGTTTGGGGGTCGCCGACGACCTCGATGTGGATGCACAGGCTTGGCCCTCAGCGTGCCAAGCGACTGCTGTTCACAGGCGACTCGCTGTCGGGTACCGAGGCGCTCGAGTGGGGGCTTGCGATCGAGGCACCTTCGCCCGAGCAACTCGACGAACGCACAGAGATCCTGCTCGGACGAATCGCTTGCGTGCCGATCAACCAGCTTCGCATGATGAAGCTGCTCGTCAACCAATCCCTTTACGCCCAGGGTTTGCATACGACACAGATGCTTGGGAACGCTGCTGGACGGTGTCGCCCGCCACACAACCGAGGGCTATGAATTCCAACGTCAGGCTATGCAGGGTGGCTTCCGCGAGGCAGTCCGCGAACGCGATGAGCCGTTTGGCGATCATGGCTCCTCGACGTTCAAGGGATAGCCAAAACCCGTCCCAGAGGTAGGACATTCTGGAGTCACGCGTTCGGACATCTTGTCTGAATCGCACAACTCGTTTTCGCAAGATAGCGCCTACTCTGCGGTAAGCTCACTGGCCCAGGAGGTACGTACAGGGGTCGCAGGAATACATAGGGATGTGAGCAGTGGCCAGCCGTAGGACATTGCGCAGACCGTCGATCAGGTCGTTCGAGAACAAGCCGTATAACACCGAGCACTGGGCTCGCTGATAATGGATCGCGCCTCCCAAGGTGTGCTTGACATCGCGCGCAGCGTGCTCGCCGAGCTCGACCTCGAGGTGGTGCTCAATCGCGTGCTCGACTCCGCCCGCGAGCTGACAGGTGCTCGCTACGCCGCACTGGGCGTGCTCGGCGACTCGCGCACCGAACTGGAGCGTTTCCTGACGATCGGCATCGACGAGTCAGAACGCGAGCGCATTGGCGCACTGCCACGTGGACGTGGCGTGCTCGGAGAGCTGATCACAAATCCTGAGGCGCTGCGGCTCACCGACATCAGCGAACACCCGCGCTCCTATGGCTTCCCCCATGGCCATCCGCCGATGAGCAGCTTCCTCGGAGTGCCGATCATGATCGGTGGCATTCCCTTCGGCAACCTCTACTTGACAGAGAAGGGACAAGGCGAGCAGTTCACCGAGGGTGATGAAGAGGCTGTGGCGATGCTCTCCGAGCTCGCCGGCTTCGCGATCGACCACGCGCGCCGCTACACCGGCACCAAGGAACATCGCGATGAGCTGCAGCGGACCGTGGCAGCGCTCAATGCCACCGCCCAGATCGCGCGAGCCGTCGGCGCGGAGACAAACCTCGAGGTGATCCTCGGGCTCGTCGCCAAGCGCGGGCGCGCGCTCGTGGACGCGCGCATCCTTGTGATCGAGCTCGTGCAACGCGGTCGCCTGCTGGTGGCGGCCGGCGCCGGCGAGCTGCCAGAGGGACTGCTCGGACAGCAGGTGCCGCTTGGCGACTCAGCCGCCAGCGCCGCGCTGCGCACACGCCATGCCCAGCGCTTGCAAGAACCGCTGACACGCGCGCGCTTTAACGAGCACGGCCTTGGCACGCTCGGCGTAGACGCACACGGTGGTCTGCTGGTGCCACTCGTCTTCCAAAACCATGCCTATGGCGTGCTCGTCGCAATCGACCGCGTGCACGACGGCCCCGAGTTCACGACCGACGACGAGCGTCTATTGGAGGCGTTCGCAGCCAGCGCCGCCACCGCCGTTGCCACCGCTCAGTCGGTCGCCTCCGAGCGCCAGCGCCAACGCCTGGCCGCCGCCGAGGCCGAACGCCAGCGCTGGGCACGCGAGTTGCACGACGACACTCTGCAGAGCTTGAGCGCGCTGCGCGTCGGTCTCTCCACAGCCCGGCGCTCGGGCAAGCCTGAGGCACTCGAGCAGGCTGTCACCAACGCGATCGACCATCTGGAGGAAGGGATCACCAACCTGCGCGCGCTGATCACCGACCTGCGCCCCGCCTCACTGGACGAGCTCGGTGCCGCGGCGGCGATCCAGGCGCTCGGCGAACGCTCCGAGCGTCACGGCATCGACGTGGACATGAGCATCGAGCTCTCAGAGGACAGGACGCGCCACAGCCCGGAGGTCGAGACCGCGTTGTACAGGATCGTTCAGGAGGCGCTTACCAATGCCGTCAAGCACGGTAAGGCGAAAAGAGCGATCGTCGAGGTTCACGAGGACGACACCGACATTCACCTGCGCGTGCGTGACGACGGCGAGGGGTTCGACCCCTCGGTGCACTCAGACGGCTTCGGTCTGCTGGGGATGCAGGAGCGCGTACAACTGCTCGACGGCATGTTCGAAATTGACTCGTCGCCCGGTCATGGCACGACGATCAAGGCACGCTTCCCGATCCGACGCCAACCCGCGGTTGACGCTCAGTTGAAGTCTCTGGCTACATAGGCCAGCTTCGAAGCGCTCGGCCTCTCAAAGCCCCGGCCGACCCGCTGAGGATCTCAGCCGAAGAACACCTCGGCCGTCTCGAACAGGGCCGGGTCGAGCAGCTTCGGCTCGGACAGTGCCTGCGCCAGGCCCACCTCGACTATTTGAGCACCTTGCAAAGCCACCATCTGCCCGAAATGGCCGGATGCGGCCGCGTCCATCGCGGCGACGCCGAAGCGCGTCGCGAGCACTCGGTCATAAGCGGTCGGGGTCCCTCCGCGTTGCACGTGGCCGAGAATCGTGGCGCGTGTCTCATAGCCTGTGGCCGACTCGATCTCATGCGCCAACTCCACGCCGATCCCGCCGAGGCGCGCGTGCCCGAACTCGTCCGCCGACTGCTGGCCGATTGGCGATCCCACCGTGTGCCCCGAATGGGGTATCGATCGCCGATCGGTCGCGAGCGTCATGGCAGTCCCTTCGCGAGGAGACGCGCCCTCGGAGACGACAACGATCGAGAAGGTCACGCCGCGTGCGTGGCGGCGACGCAAACGGGTGCACACCTCCTCGATGTCAAACGGGCGCTCGGGCACGAGGATCGCATCGGCGCCTCCGGCGATCCCCGCGTAAGTGGCGATCCAGCCGGCGTGGCGACCCATCACCTCGACCACCATCACACGGTTGTGCGACTCCGCGGTGGTGTGCAAACGGTCGATCGCGTCGGTGGCTATCTGCACAGCGGTTTGAAAGCCGAAAGTGAAATCGGTGGCGCCGATGTCGTTGTCGATCGTCTTGGGCACACCGACGAGCGGCAACCCCTCCTCGCTCAGGCGCAGCGCCACACCAAGCGTATCCTCGCCCCCGATCGGGATCAGCGCATCCAGACGCTCGCCCTCAAAGCTCTCCTTGATCCGCTCCAGCGCACCCATGCGACCGTCGAAGGGGTTGGTGCGCGAGGTGCCGAGGATCGTGCCGCCGCGCGGCAGTATCCCCGCGGTGCTGTCGCGCGTGAGCTGGGTCGTGTCCTGCTCGAGCACGCCCGCCCAGCCATGGCGAAAGCCGACGAAGCTCGTCTGGCCTAACCCGACTCCGCGACGCACGATGCCGCGGATCACGGCGTTCAGGCCCGGGCAGTCGCCACCCCCTGTGAGGATGCCTATGCGCAACGCGACTCACGCTTTCCTGAGTAGGAAGCGAGCTTGGGGTCGACTGACACGACGCGAGCTTAGCTAAGGACCTGTTCCGGTGGGCGCGTGCGGCTGGGGCGGTTGAGTGTCAAGCGAGACGCGAACGCAGGCGCGAAGGCTTGGCGGCGCCAAGTCGAGCGCCGAGGGCAAGTCTCGCGAAGGCAATCGGCCGTCACAGACGTGCGGGCCTACCGGAATAGGTCCTAAGGACACCATCAGTGCTTTGCCGCGAGCCAAGTGAGGATTTGCCCGGTCGTCGCAGCCCTCACAACCCTCTAGCGTTTTCTCATGCTTCAATTTTTCCGGCTTGCGCCAGTCCCGGACTCGGGGCCTGGCGCCAAGCTGACGGGGTCGATCAGGATTATCCTGGCCGACGATCACACGGCGATGCGCCAGAGTTTGCGCCTGCTGCTCGACGGCGAAGCGGACATCGACGTGATCGCTGAGACGGACAGCTTGAGCGCGGTCATTGCTCATGTGCACACACGTAAGCCCGACGTGCTCGTGCTCGACCTGGGCGTGTCAAGCTGCGGCTCTGGGATCGCGGCGCTCGACAAGCTGAGCCGCGAGATGCACGACATGAGCATTGTCGTGCTCACTATGAACGACGACCCGGCTTTCGCCCAGCGTGCGCTTGACAACGGCGCTTCGGGGCTGGTGCTCAAGGAGATGGCCGACTCCGACCTGCCGGCGGCGGTCCGCGAGGCCTCGCGCGGCAAGCGCTACGTCAGCCCCCTACTTGCGGCCAAGCTCAACGGAGGCAAGCAAAACGACAGCGACACGTTGACTCCCCGCGAGCGCGAGGTGCTGCGCCTGATCGCGCTCGGCCACACGAGCGTAGAGATCGCCAACAAGCTCGGGCTCTCACCGCGGACGATCGAGACGCACCGCGCCCGCATCCATCGCAAGCTGAATCTGGACACACGCGCGCAGCTCGTTCGCTACGCCATGCAGCACAAACTTATGGATCTGTAAGAACGTGTCTGTGAACAACCGACCCCCTCAGTCTCCCGAGATCAGCTTGGCCGCGCGCTTGAGACGTGGGCCGATCTGTTTGCGCAGCTGCTCGACCGTGTAGGCGGAGGAGGGCACGGTCACGTCAATCGCCGCGGGGTGCTCGCTACGTGGGCGCGGGACAAGCGCAGCGATCGAGCGCGAGCCAGCGAACAACTCTTCATCGCTGATCACGACTCCCCGTGTGCTGATGCGGTCGAGCTCCGCGGTCAGCTCGTCGCGCTCCTCGATCGTGTTCGGACCGTGCGGTTTCAGCTCGATTGTCGCGAGCAGCTCACGGCGTTCGGCATCGGAGAGGCTCGCGAGCAAGATCTTGCCGAGCGCCGAGCAATAGGCGGGAACAGCGGCGCCGACGCCGAGGTCGTGGTCGGCGCCGTACTGGCCGACGCCGTGGGCGAGCAGGCGGTGGACATAGATGACGCGAGCTCCGTTGAGCACCCCCATGCTGACCGTGTGACCCGTCTGCTCACGCAACTCTTCGAGCACCGTGCGTGCCGCCACCTCCAGTCGGATCGACCCGATCACCGCGCCTCCGGGATCCGCGGCGTGTTGTGCGAGCCGGTACTTGCGTTTGGAGTCCTGCTCGAGGTAGCCGAGCGCGACAAGCGTCATCGCATAACGGTGAGTCGTAGAGCGGCTGACGCTGACGATGTCGGCGATGTCGGCGATCCCGAGTGTCTGGCGTTCACCGGAGAACGATTCGAGGATCGCCACGCCGTATTCCAGCGAGCGCGACAGACGCGGGTCGGCGTCCGGCTTGATCCGCGGCTCACCGGGCTTCTCGGCCGAGGCATCAGCGGCGGTGGACTTCCTGCCCGCCTTACTCGCGGCGGCCTTTGCACCGGCGGAGGCCTTCGCCCGGGCCTTACCCGTGGAGCCGTCCGCGCCGGTGGACTTCTTTGCCGTGGAAGCATCGGCACCGGCCTCGCCACCACCGCGCTTGCGTCCCCTGCGGCCGGCAGCCTGGCGCCGCTTGGGCTTGGGGGGCTGCTTGTCCTCGTCGTCCTTATCCATAGCGATCACCTCGTAGGTCGAGTCGTACTGTCACCCGTGCCTGCGATACCCGCATTACGCAGAATTGGACAATGGCCGGCCCAGGTTGGAAGAGTACAATCGTCATCTGTTGCATAAACGCTACATCATCGAGCGGTTAGAACTCTTCGCCCAGCCAACCTAGACGGCGAACGTGCACCGAGAACGCCTACATACGGCGCGCTCGACGACTGCAGAAGAGCTCGGCGGGAGCCGCTCAGGAGAGTGCGACTACGCGGGCGACGATCGCCTCGACCAGCTCGGCGAAGCTCATCCCCGCCGCCTCGGCCGCGGCGGTTGTGATGCCGGTCTCGGTCAGGCCGGGGATCGTGTTGATCTCAAGCACCTGCGGAACCTCGTGCTCGTCGAGGATCAGATCGACTCTGGCAAAGTCGCGACAACCCATCAAGGCGTAGCTTTGAAGCGCCACCTGCTCGACTCGCGCGCGCACCTGCTCTGAGAGCTGTGCCGGCACCTCCATGCGCAGCTGTCCGATCGTGTAGTGCGCTTCGTAGCTGTAGAAGCTCTCGGGTGTGAACAGCTCAACGACCGGCAACGCGCGCGGGCCGTCTTCGCTGCCCGGCGAGTCGAGCACGGTGACGGCCAGCTCGCGTCCGAGCACGCGCTGCTCGACGAGCACGCGGTCGCCGTAGCCGAACGCGCCGAGGATCGCGCTCGGCAGCTGCTCGGCGCTCGTTACGAACTTGATTCCGATCGCCGAGCCCTGCGCCACGGGCTTGACGACAGCTGGGAGTGAGAGCTCCTCGAGCAGCTTGGGGAACGTGCGCGCTCCTCCCAGCTCGCGGAAGGCGGTCTCGTTGAAGCTGTGGAACGCGGGCGTTGGGATGTCGTGCAGGCGCAGCATGCGCTTGAACAGCATCTTGTCCATGCACAGAGCGCTTGCCAGTGGGTCAGAGCCCGTGTAGGGCACCGCCAGCGTCTCCAGCAAGTCCTGCAGCGTGCCGTCCTCGCCGCCACGACCGTGCATCGCGACGAACACAAATTGCGGGCGCTCCGCCAGCACGCGGTCGATGAAGTCGCCGTCGACGTCGAGCGCTTGGACCGAGTAGCCGAGCGTGCGCAAAGCCCGCTCGACGCGATGGCCGCTGCGCAGCGAAATCTCGCGCTCCAGCGAACGTCCGCCCATCGCGACGATTGCCTGGGCCTGGCTCATGCTCGTTCACCGCGATGCCCCCGGCGCGCGCGGGGGGCATGCCCCTTTGGAGAGCAAGACCTCGCGCCGCTCACGCCTTCCCGCCTGCCTTCCCACCGGAGGCACGCTCGGCCAACAAGTTTGTGTCGAACACTGTCGTCGTGCGCAGCTTCTCTTGCTGCTCGGCCATGGCGAAGTCGATCAGCCCGTCCATCAGATCGGCAAACGGCAGACCTGCCGGCTCCCACAGGTAGAAAGAGAAAGAGCCCGGGATCGTGTTCAGCTCGTTGACGTAGACCTGCTGCTGGTCGTCGATCAGGAAGTCCACACGTGTGACGCCGGCGCAACCGAAGGCCGTGAAAGCGCGCTTGGCCAGGTCCTGCACCTGGGCTGTCAGCTCGTCTGGCAGCGGCGCCGGGATCAGCCGCTGAGCGCCCTTCATGCCCTCCGCCTTGGCGCCTGACATGTACTTGTCCTCGAACGACAGGAAATCCTCGGCCGCAACCGGCTGCTCGCATACGGACGCTCGTGGCTCGACGCCCGGGCGGCCGATGACGGCACAGTTGACCTCGATGCCGCCCTCCACCGACGGTTCGAGCAGGCAGGTGCGATCGAGCTCGAAGCACAGCTCCAACGCGTCGATCAGCTCGGCCTCATCGGTACAGCGGCGTACACCCACGCTCGAGCCGAGCGATGCTGGCTTTACGTACACCGGAAAGGCGAATGCCCCCCGCGCGCGCGGGGGGCATTCGCCTTTTTCGAGATCCCACTCCTCACGCCGCAGCGCCACATGACCCAGTGCCGGCAAGCCCGCCTGCGCCAATACAGCCTTGGTCGTGACCTTGTCCATCGCGGCGGCAGCCGCCCCGACCGGCGGGCCGACATATGGCAGCTGGGCCAGCTCCAGGGCGCCCTGCAGGCAGCCGTCCTCACCCTGGGTGCCGTGCGTCGCCAGCACCACCACGTCCAGCTCGATTGATTGAGTGGGCCGCCCACCTGCGCGACGCCCGCGTCCCAACAACGAACCTCCCCCACTTGCCGCGCGCAGCAAACGCCCGTTGTGCAGGTCGAAGTTGACCTCCTCGGCCTGCGGGTCGCCGCCGTCCTGCTGGTAGACCGACAGCTCGCGCAATGCCTCGCCCGTGTACCAGCGTCCGCTGCGGGCTATGTAGATCGGTAGCGGCGCATGACGATCCTCAAGCACGCCCAAGGCCTGCAGCCCCGTGATGATCGAGACATCGTGCTCCACGGAGCGCCCACCAAAGGCGACGCCCACCCTCAATCCGCTTGGTGTCATATCGAGCGTTAGCTTATGGGCCGAGGCGACGGCACACCGACCGGCACGCCCCTCCAATCCCAAAATCCTTAAGCGCTCGTGAGGATTTGGCTCTCCGGTTCCGCGTAGGTGTCCGGCAGATCGTTCTCGAACAGGACAACGTCGCCGGCCCGCGTCAGGCTCCCCAAGAGCGTCGTGGCCTCTGCGATGTCGCGCACGACGTGGACGCTCTCGGCGTCCATGCCCGCCGCCGCCAAACCCTCCCGGATCGGCTCGGTGCGAAGCGGACCTACCAGGATCGCGATGTCGCACACCGCGCCCGCCTGCTCGCCAAAGCGGAGGTTGAGCTCGGCCTCCAGCTCGCCCAGCTCGACCATCCCCGGCGTCACGAGCAGGCGACGCTTGGCCGGATGCTCACGCAGGACCTCGAGCGCCGCTGCGGCTCCGTCCGGGTTGGAGTTGTAGGCGTCGTCGATCACGACGATGCCGGCGCGACGGTTGTTGATCGGCTGTAGGCGGTGCGGCGGGGCCTGCACCTGGCCGAGACCCTCGGCGATGCGCGCCGGCTCGATGCCGAGCACATGCCCGACCGCGGCCGCGGCGAGCAGGTTCGAGACGTTGTGGCGTCCGAGCAGTCCCGCGCTCACCGCAATCGGCTCGCTGTCTGGGCCGTCGAGCTGCAGGTTGAACTCCGTGCGACCGTCCGCCAGCCGGATGTCGCTTGCGATGACCTGTACTTCTGGTTTGTTTTTTGGGGATGGATTGGGCGTGCCCTCAGGTGTTCCGACGGCAGTTGGCGTTGTGACCGCGGCCTCGGTCGAACGGCCGGGCGTGCCTTGTGGCGTGGCGAGTGCCCCATCGGTTGATCGGTTGGGCGTGCCTGTCGGGGCGCTGACGCCTCGGCCCGCGTCCGAAGAGTCTTGGATCGCGAACAATGTCACCGGCACCTGCGCGCGCACCGCCAGCTCCAGGCAGCGTGGATCGTCGGCGTTGGTGACGAAGTGGCCGTCCTCCGGCAAGGCGTCGAGCAGCTCGCCCTTGGCCGCCGCGATCTGCTCGATCGAGCCGAGACGCTCCAGGTGCATCGGCCCGATCGCGGTGATCACGCCGATCTTTGGGTGCACCAGCTCGCACAGCTCGGCGATGTCGCCGCGGCGGAACATGCCCATCTCCACGACGAACGCGCGGTGGCGCCATTCGAGCTGCTCGTTGATCGTGCGGATCACGCCGAGGAAGCTGTTGTAGCTGTCGGGGGTCACGAGCGTCTGGCGGTCTGCCGAGAGCACCGAGCCGACGCAGAACTTGGTTGTCGTCTTGCCGTAGCTGCCTGTGATGCCGATCGTCAGCGGCTCCCAGTCCGCGAGCAGATGGCGGGCTTGGCGCTCGTAGTGGCGGTTGATCGCGTTCTGCACAGGGCGCAGCGCGAGGTTGGCCCCAATCAGCGTCCATGGGGCAAACGCCAGCAGAGCGAAGGCGGCGGCGAGCAGCACAATCAAGCCGGCGAGCGTCAGTCCCGCCCCGACAAGCGAGATCGCGACGAGCAGCAGCAAGAGCAGCGGCAGCAGCGCCGCCACGAGCAGGCGCTGGGCGCGGTCGGTGAACACCAACGGCTTGACGGCAGGCCGGCGCCAGTCGCTCAGCCCGAGCACTGCGAGCGGCGTCGTGAGCAACAACAGCCCGCCGGACATCCAGCCCGAGCCTGAGCCGCCGATCGCGGCCAGGACGACCGCGGCTGTGTACAGCACGGCGATCGGCGCGAGCTCGCGGGGCGCGAGCATCTCTTTGCGACGACGCAGCCACAGCATCAGCCTGGCCGACTCATAGTGCTCCAACTGGAGCAGGTGCAGCAGACGGTGCTGACGGCCCCCCAGGCGGACACCGAGCGCCAATACAGCCAGGACCGTCGCGATGCCCAAGAACGTGCTCATCTGGCCCCGGGCGGTGCGATGAAGTGCGAGACGATGCGCGCGAAGCGGGCGGCCTGGTCGATGTAGCTGTAGTGACCTGCCCCCTCGAGCACGACAAGGCCTGCGTCAGGGATCAGTTGCTCCATCAGGCGGCCGTCGGCGACCGGCGTGTCGGTGTCGTCGGCTCCCCACACAAGCAGCACCGGCACGGAAATGCGCGGCAGGTACTCGCGCAGGTCGCTGTTGACGAGCCGCACGAGCGTCGGGCGCATCTCGCCGGCGGCGGCGTAATCAGTCGAGGCGACACGCCCAACGATCCGCGCCCGCAAACGCTCTCCCGGCTTGCCCAGATAGCGCGCGGCGTACTTGCCGACCTTGGCCATGCCCACACGCCGGTAGTAGCGCGATGTGCGTTTCGGACGGATGCCGGCTGAGTCGACAAGCACGAGCCGAGCGGCGCGCTGCGGTTCGGTCGCGGCCATGCGGATCGCGATGCGACCCCCGTTCGAGTGCCCGACGATCGCGGGACGCTCGAGTTGCAACTCATCCATGAAGGCGGCTACGAACGCCTGGTACTCCGGCACCCCCCAAGGCTCCGGTGGCAATGCGCTCTGACCGTGGCCAGGCAGATCCAGCGCATACACGGTGGCCACGGGCTCAAGGCCCCTGACGATCGGGTAGACGGCCTCGATCGACGCTCCCCAGCCATGCAGCACCAGCACTGCCGGACCAGATCCGTGCACCAGATAGCGCGTGCGCAGGCCGAGCACGGTTGTGATCTGGGTGGGAAGGGGGGAAGCAGCCATATCTCAAGAGCAGCCCAACGGCTATGGAGGCCTACGGACTTGCGTCATAACGGTATTGCCTGTGGCCCACGAACCCCGCGCCCCGCTTAGCCCGCGGTAGAGGCTCGCGCCCTCCACGGCGCCCATCAGGTTGTTCTGCAAAGGGACGATCCGGATATATAACCTCTAGGTTGTAATCTGGCGTCTCTACAGATCAAGTGCCCAGAGGTACAACCTCCAAGTGGTAATCCAGGCCCCCCCGGGGCCAAAGGGACCCCAGACCAAGGACCCCCAGACATACAACCTCCGAGTTGTAATCCGGGACCTCTCTGGGCGATCCGCGCTCACGCCCACAAATTCCCATGGCACCCCCACAACATCCCCGCCATATGCTATTCTTCATAAATCTGATCGAGAATCTGGAGATTGCTCATGAAGACCGACCTACACCAACACATCTGGACCGAGCCGCTAGTCGCGGCGCTTGCCCGACGCAACGAGCACCCGTTCGTACGCGATGAACAAGGGCTGACCGTTCTATTCCTTGCCGGCGAGCGGCCCTATGTGATCGACCTCGACAACGAAGATGGCGCGCGCCGAGCCGAGCTTGCGCGACGCGACGGGCTCGACCGTGCGCTGGTGTGCCTGTCGAGCCCGCTCGGCATCGAGTCGCTTCCCCGCAGGGACGCGACCGAGCTGATCGACGCCTACCACGACGGTGCGCTCGCGCTTGGCGAGCCGTTCGGCGTATGGGGTGCGCTCGCGCTCGAGCACCTCGACCCCGACGACGTGGACAGAGCGCTCGCGCGCGGCTGCGTCGGCATCTCGCTGCCGGCCGGAGCGCTCGGCAGCATCGACATGCTCACGCGTCTGTCCCCAGTGCTCGGCCGCATCCAGGAGCACGGCGTACCGCTGTTCGTCCATCCGGGCCCCGGCACCCGTCTGCCGACACACGAAGCGACGCTTGGCGACCCGCTGTGGTGGCCCGCCTTGACGCGCTACGTGGCCGAGGTACATGCGGCCTGGTTCGTGTTCGTAACGGCCGCTCGGCGCCAGTTCCCAGAGCTGCGCGTGGTGTTCGCGATGCTCGCCGGGCTGGCGCCTCTGCACACCGAGCGGCTGCTCGCGCGTGGCGGGCCAGCGATCGGCATCGAGGATCCTCTGATCTTCTACGACACCTCCTCCAACGGCCCCCAAGCCATCTCCCTGATGGAGCGTCTCGTGGGGAGCGAGCAACTGCTCTACGGCTCCGATCGCCCGGTCGTCGATCCCGACTGCCACGGCATTCGCGAAGCACTCGACTGGGAGCGCCTCGCGAGCAACGCCAACCGGCTGTTTACACATAAGCCACCACGGACTGAGCGCTCGCGAGACCCGGAGCAGCCGATCGGGCGCCCGCAGCGCCCGATCGAGCATTCGCCACGACGACGGACAGAGCGCCGACCGTCGGTTCCGTCGGTCAGTGCCCAGCGCAGCGAGCCGGCCGCGGCCCCCCGGCCCAAGCGCGTGGC
This sequence comes from uncultured Solirubrobacterales bacterium, assembly GCA_963844095.1. Taxonomy (GTDB): domain Bacteria; phylum Actinomycetota; class Thermoleophilia; order Solirubrobacterales; family Solirubrobacteraceae; genus Palsa-744. The sequence goes on along the minus strand of CAWJND010000003.1, from coordinate 644,275 downwards.
CGTGCTCGGGAGGGCAGTTCGATGAGCGGCGGCCTCTCCTATGTCCGCCTGCCCCGCGGACGCAACCTTTGCGGAGCGGAGCTGGAGACGTTCGTGGGTGACCTCGCCAACTCCCCAGAGCTATGGATCGACCTCGTCAAGCACGACCAAACCCAGCGCCACTACGAGGAAATCTTCAGCAACGACCACGTGACAGCTTGGCTGATCTGCTGGATGGAAGACCACGACACCGGCTTTCACGACCACGACATCTCTTGCGGAGCCGTGTCGGTTGTGAGCGGCTGCGTGCGCGAGGAGCGCCTTGCGCTCGACGGCTCCGGCAGCGACAGATTGGTGCGGGCAGGCGAGAGCTTTCACTTCTCCGCATCGGACATCCACCGCGTGCGCCACGCCGGCAGCGACCCGGCGGTGACCTTGCACGTCTACTCGCCACCGCTGCTCAGCATGGGCGCATATGTCGTCGGCGAGGACGGGCGGCTTGAGCGCCAGAGGGTCCCGGCCAGCGAGGAGCTGCGGCCTTTGGGGGCTGCTGCGTAACTTACGACACCTCTTCGTTACGACATTCCCTTCGTTACGACGCTCCCGCGTGACGACACCCCCCGCGTGACGACACTCCTTCGCCGTGCCTGTCCACTGGCTCACATGGCGCTCCACCAGGCCTTGAGACTTGATCGATGCCTCGGGACCGGCCTTACCAGCGTCTTTAGCAGTGCCTAACTCCTAGAACTATGCTTTCTTATACGTGGGGAGCATCTCAAACAGACTGGAAACGGGGGAGACGATGGCTGCTGAGCACGGGAACGCAGTACAGGGCACGACCGGGAGCCGCGGCCCAGCCGAGCGCCGCAGCACGACCAGGAAAGCTCATGGACTCCGCCGCCCCTTGCTTGCGCTCTGCCTGGGCCTCGCGGCCCTGGCACTGCCGAGCACCGCGCTCGCAGCGCCGCTGGTTGCCGTCAAAGCGAAGATCGTGCCGATTCCGATCGAACCGAGCAAGCCCAACAGCCCAACATACCCAGGCACGGGCAACATCCTCGGCGCCGGCGCAGCACTCGAAGCCACGCTCACGATCAGCGGCACGGAATACGGGGGCTTCCCCTCGCCGGTCACCCAGGTCGTGGTCGAGCTCCCCTCCGGGACCAAGCTGCACCAATCCGGTTTTGCGACCTGCCCGACGGCGGTGCTCGAAAGCCACGAAGTCCAACAGTGCCCTAAGAAGTCATATGCCGGCCCGGCGGGAGAAGTTCTCGGGGTTGTCAGCTTCGGCGGGACGCGCGTGCAGGAGAAAGCCACGATCCAGGCGTTCTTCGCTCCCGAAAACAAGATTGCGTTCTATACCGAAGGTAGAGAACCCGCCGTGCTGGAAGTACTCGCGACCGGCAGCTTCTCCACCGCACTCCCCCCATTCGGTCCAAAGTTCACGGTGCCCGTACCGCTCGTGCTGACCGTGCCCGGTGCACCCTACGCCTCGGTCCTCTCGATCAAGGGCAAGCTCGGCGCGGCCTACAAGCAAGGCAAAAAGCTGATCTCCTACGGCACGGTGCCGAAGACCTGCCCGAAAGGCGGCTTCACCGGCAGGGTCGAATTGACATTCCTGAGCGGCGAAAAAGTCACGGTCGACCCGACCGTGCCCTGCCCGAAGCGGTAGCCAGCCGTACTACGCCTGAGGCGCAGGCTGAGTGTCTAGCTGGCCAAGCCGACGCGGGGACTCGAACCCCGGACCCCTTCATTACGAGTGAAGTGCTCTACCAGCTGAGCTACGTCGGCGCGGCTATGGATGCTAGCGACGTCGGCAGGTATCGGTTCTCCGCGGCGCGTGCGACGGCGAGTGGCCCTGGGGTTCGCTCATAGCTCCGCGAGCACCTGCAGCAGGGACTCGCCGTGACGCTCGCAGAACGCGGGCCCAATCCCCTTGACCTCGATCAGCTCCTGGAGGGTCGCCGGCTTGGCCAGCAGCACCCCTTCCAGCGCGGCGTTGGCGGCGACCGTGAAGGCGGGCTTGCCTTCGCTGCGGCCCAGCCGCCAGGCCTTGAGCTTCTCGAACTGGCTCTCCTGCACAGGGTCGAGAGCGATGTCCGCACCGGGATCGCTCGCGCCGGCATCGCGAACAACTCCTCCAGCACGCACGCGAGGAGCTTTGCGCGCCACCGACGCTTTGCGCGCCACCAACGCCTTTTGACGCGAGGCCTCCACCAGCGCCGCGTCGGGCTCGCAAACATCACAGCAGCGCACCTCGGCCGCACAGGCATCGTGGTCGCCGAAATGGTCGAGGATCTGGCGGCGGCGACAGGTCTCGGCGCTCGAGATGAAGCGCTCGATCGAACGGTAAGCCTCCCAGCCGCGGTCTTTGGCTGCCTTGATCGCCGCATACGCCTTGCGCGGACTGCCTTCGCCCGTCAACCGCACCAGCAGTCCTTCCGGGCCACCGGGTTGCAACTCCACCGCACCGGCACGCTCGGCGATCGACAGCAGCACACGTTCGCGCTCGCCCGCACCCCCGAGCTCACCGTGACCGATCGCGGCGATCCCATCCACGGCACGCATGTGCAGATTGCCGACGTAGCGCTTGACGTCCTCCACAGTGGTCTCGCGTTCGTTGATGAACCTGATCAGCCGCCCGAGGTCCATGCGTGAGGCCAGCAGCAACGCCCGCCCCGGCCGGCCATCGCGTCCACCACGGCCCGCCTCCTGGTAGTAGGCCTCGAGACTGGTGGGCACCGCCCAGTGCACGACGGTGCGCACGTCAGCCTTGTTGACGCCCATGCCAAACGCGTTGGTGGCGACCACAACCTCCGCGCCCCCGCTCATGAACGCCTCCTGGCTCGAGCGGCGCGCGTCGGGAGACATGCCGGCGTGATAGGAGACGGCGTCGAACCCGTGCTCGCGCAGTAGCGCGGTGACCTCGTTGGTGTCCTTGCGTGTGCCGCAGTACACGATCGCCGGTCGCGCATCGTCGCGCTCGAGCGCGTACAGCAGCGTGGCCCGCTTGCGCGCCACGGCCCCCTTGCCCTCGAGCGCCACCACGTCGAATGTCAGGTTGGGACGGTCAAAGCCGGAGCGCACTGCCAGCCAGTCGTGCAGGCCAAGACGGGCGGCGATCTCCTCCGCCACGCGTGGGGTGGCGGTTGCAGTAGTAGCCATCACCGCCGGACGACCGAGTGCCTCGATGGCGTCATGCAAACGCAGGTAGTCGGGCCTGAAATCGTGCCCCCACTCGGCCACGCAGTGGGCCTCATCGACGACGAACAGCCCCACCTCGCGCGTGGCGAGCGTCTCGCGAAAAGGGCGTGAGGCAAAGCGCTCGGGTGCCGCCAGCACGAGCCGCGCTGCGCCAGAGGAGATCGAGCGCAGCGCCTGTGCATTGTGTCCCTCGGCCATCCCCGAGGCCAACATCGCAGCATTGACGCCGGCCTGCTGCAGACGCCCAAGCTGATCCGCCATCAGCGCGATCAGCGGGCTCACAACCACGACAAGCGCCTCGCCGGCAAGCGCAGGCAGCTGGTAGCAGAGCGACTTGCCGCCACCGGTGGGCATCACGACAAGGCTGTCGCGCCCCTCGAGCGCCGCCTGCACCGCCTCACGCTGGCCGGGCCGGAAAGACTCGAGGCCGAAGCGCTCGAGCAACTGCTCGGGGGTTGTCGACCCCTTGGAAGAGGATGCCTCTATGAGGCTCGATTGGAGCACCCCACAAAGCTACCCCTCGCTGCGGGCGGTACTTGGCGCAGGCACCCAACATGGGGACACATGGCTTACAGATGCGCGATGTTTGACCTTCAAAAAATGCGCGATGCCCCCCGCGCGCGCGGGGGGCATGCCGAAAAAATGGAACGCCGCAGCCCCGTATCCCCGACAGCGCCCAAGCGCCCGAGCAGCAGCCCAATCGCACCCAGACGCCAGCGTCAGATCAAACCGGCAGACGTCCCAGCGACGAAGCCAGACGAGGACAACTCAACCGGCAGGCCTAGCGCCGACGCCAGAGCACGCGCGCGCCGCCGGCGGGCACGAGCGTGATCGCGCGCCGCTGGCTCCACTCGCCGCGACGCCACAGCCGCCCGCCGCGTGCAGGCAAGCTCGGAGCCAGCTCGCTCAGCATCGTCTGCAGCATCAGCTTCATCTCCAAAGTCGCAAACGAGGCGCCGATGCAGCGACGGATGCCCCCGCCGAAAGGGATCCAAGAGTAAGGATTGATGTCCCGCCCACCCGCACGCTCCAGAAAGCGCTCGGGACGGAACTCCTCAGGCGAGTCATAGACACGAGGATTGCGGTTGGTGAGGTAGATCGAGGGCACCACGCGAGTGCCGGCCGGCAGCTCGCGAGCGCCGACACGCAACGGTGCCTGCAGCACGCGCACCACCAGCGGCACCACGGGTCGTACCCGCAGCGTCTCTGAGATGACGGCCTGCATGTAATCGTCGCCCTCGCCCGCGTCGATCTCCGCGACGAGACGTGCCAGCTTGTCGGGATGGCGCACGAGCCGCTCTATCGCCCAGGCGACAGAGGTGGCCGTGGTCTCATGGCCCGCGAGCAGCAGCGTGACGAGCTCGTCGCGCAACTCCTGGTCGGTCATCTCCTGGCCGTCCTCGTCGCGGGCAAGTAGCAACAGCGAGAGGATGTCGGCGCGATCCTCCAAATCCACTTGTGCGCGGCGCCGCGCGATCTCCGCGTAGATGACCTCGTCTAGATGGTCAAGCGCTCGTCCGATCGAGCCGCCGGGACGATCGAGGCTCGGGCCGCGCAACGCGAACAGCAACAGAGCCGGGAACTGTGTCGGTGTGATCAGCCCCCCGATCGCGTCGCGCAGCGCGTCCATGCGCGAAGCCTCCACGCCGAAGACGGCGCGCAGGATCACCTCGAGCGTGATCGAGCGGGTGCGCTCGCTCAGCTTCATCGGCTCCTCAAGCGGCCATTCGGCCATCGACCCCCGCGTGGCCTGCACGATCACGTCGGCGTACTCGCGCATGCGCTCGCCGTGGAAAGGCGGCAGCAGCAGCTTGCGCTGGCGCATGTGCTCGGGGCCGGTCAGTGTGATCACCGAGCTCGGCCCCATGATCGAGGCGATCGGCGAGGCGCCCGCCGCCGAGGGCGCCACCTCGGGGGGCGCGGTGAAGACCGCCTTGACCGCCTCGGGGTCGCTGACCATCACCAGTTTGCGCCCACTAGGGAAAAACGTGAGCGTGAAGCTGTCGCCGAGGCGGCGCACGCACTGGTCCATCACCCAGCCGGGCGCAAGCGACCAGATCACCGTCAAAGCGAACGGGGACAGGCGCGGCCCGCGCGGGAGCGCCTCGGCAGGGGGTTCGGCGAGGGGCTCTGCAGGCTCTACGAGCGGCTGCGCGACGGCGGTGGCCACCCGAGAAGCCTATCGGGCTGCGACTCGCTCTCCGCAAGAGCAGCCACGACACTGAGGTGAGCCCGCTCGACCTGCTCGGGCGTGAGCGTCTCCGCATGGCGTCTGAGATAGGCGAGCAGCATGCGTGCCGGGATGATGCGCACGCCGCGGCGACGGGCCAACGGTTTGTCCACCCAGGCACGGCTGAAGACAACCAGCGGCTCCACTTGCTCGCCGGTTATGCGCTCGAGCGTCTCACGCTGCCCCTGGGCCTGGCGCAGAATCCCACCGTGGATCGTGCGCACGCGGATATCCCCCTGGCGGCTCTTGGTCTCGACCGTGAACACGCCCTGAGCCCCGAGCACGATGTGATCGACGTTGCCGTAGTCGAAGCTGGCATCGTGGATGACATGCCAGCCGTCCTCTGAGAGCTCGTCGAGCAGGCCGCCGACGTGCTCCTCGCCAGCGGCACCGCGGTCATGGCGCTCGACCAGTGGCAGCACGTAACGCGAGACGACGAACATCGTGATCAACAAGGCCAGCTCGGAGCCGATGAACAGCGGGCTGTGCAAGCCGAAGGACTTCCCGAAGACGGTCGTGAGAACGGCCAGAAGGCCGAGCGTCACAAGCGTGCGCAAGCGCAGCCGCAGGAAAGTCGCGCGCGCGTGCTGGCCGGGTAGGCGCGCCGCGGGATCGGGACGTTTGGGTAGACGCATGATGTGGCCATGAACGGTCGGCATCTCTACCTCAAGCATCGGCCCACAGCGGGGGCCATCTTTAGGAGACGGAGCCGCTTGGCACACCGTCTGGAGGGCGCACGGCCGCTTCCAGCATGCGGTTAGAGCGTCGCTTGCACAACCTCGCCCAGGCGTCTGCTGGAACGGGTTAGAGCGTCGCTTGCACAACCTCGCCCAAGCGTCTGCCGGACGAGTTACGGGATCGGCAAGAGTTGGCCGAGTGTTTGAGCATTGGTCCCGCAAAAGCCAGGCTATGGAGAAAAACGTGGAATGTGCGGCCATCCGCCTAAAGCCGAACCTGACCCGAGTCGAAGGCATGGATAGGCCAGACCCTCGACACGGCTCACACGCTCATGTCCAGATCATTCGATTCTTTCCTACCATCAGACATCCGCCTGCTACTGCACGCAGACGCCGAGCAGCACTGGCTGCAGCGCGAAGTGCTACCCGTACTGCGCCATCTGGAGGCACCCGAGGAGCTCCCAGAGGAGCAAGTCGGGGCGGCGCTTGCATATCTGGAGGCGATGTGGGACGAGGCGATGGTGCGCGCTCAGGAGACCGACGCGGTCCACGGCTGCATGAGTGCGCGCTCAGAGCAAAGCGAAACGCTGGCAGGCCCAGCCGGGCGCTACCACGCCGCGGTCAAGGCGCTGCGGGGGATCGTTGCGAAACGTGTCACACCGTTCGTCGAGCCGTCGCTGGAACTCGACAGATGCGACACGGAGACGGATGGCGGCGTGCGTGTCAAGGACGCGCTGCCCGACGGCTGTGCCCCCCGCGCGGCGTAGGCACGCCCGCACGTAGGCGACGAGCGGGCCCAGCAATCGCATAGTCTGCGCCCGTGCCCAACCCGGCCCACACACAAACACCGCGCTTCGATCTACAGTCGCACTCCACACGCTCCGACGGCGTGCTCGAGCCGGCCGAAGTCGTAGCACGGGCCGCACAGGCCGGAGTGCAGCTGCTGGCGCTGAGCGACCACGACACGGTTGCGGGTGTGGACGAGGCGCTTGCCGCCGGCGTCGAGCACGGCGTCACCGTCGTGCCGGCGATCGAGATCTCCGCGATCGACGACGGCGGCGAGCATGGTGTGGCGCGCGAACTGCACATCCTCGGCTACCTGATCGACCACAGCGATCCCCAGCTGACAAGAACGCTTTCCGGCTTTCTCGCCGACCGCGAGCAGCGCACGCTGCGGATGGCGGATAACCTGCGCGACCTGGGCATCGAGCTCGACCAGCAGGCGATCGACGCGCGTGTGAAGGCCGGCGAACCGATCGGGCGACCCCACCTTGCCGAAGCAGCGCTGGGCCATCCCGCCAATGCCGAGCGCCTGCGCGCGGAGCAGATCGACGACATCGGCTCGTTCATCAAAGGCTATTTGATCGAGGGCCGGCCAGCCTTCTCGTTGCGCGTCACGCCGACCGTGCAAGAGGCGGTAGATGCGATCCACGCGGCCGGCGGGGTGGCGATCTGGGCGCACCCTTTCTGGGACGTTGAGGATCCCGATGAAGCGCTGGCGATGGTCGAGCGCTTTCGCGGCCTCGGCATCGACGGGATCGAGGCCTTCTACGTGACGCACACGCAAGAGCAGACCGAGATGCTCGCCAAGCGCTGCAAGGAGCTCGGTTTGCTGAGCACCGGTTCGGCCGACTTCCACGGCCCCGAGAACCGGCTGTTCTCGCACTTCATGGCGTTCGAGACCTACGGACTTACGCCCGATCTTGGGCCGATAGCCGCCAGCCTGTAGGCGAGCGCTTCCAGGGCCAGCTCCTCAGAGACGTTCAGATCCAGACGCAAGCGTGTGTCGCGCACCAGCTCGATGCCGCGCTGTAGCGACGCCGCGTCGCGACCGGCCGCGTCGGCCGCCAGCTCGGCCGAGCGATCGCAGGCATAAGCAAGCTCTGGGGCGCCGACGAGCAGACACCAGATGTCACGCAGCCACAGCTCTGCCAAACGCAACCCCAGCTCGAGCGTGGCGGTGCGCTCGCGCCGCTCGGCGCGACGCACGACGTCGGCGCCTTCGCGCTCGTACTTGCGTTGCTCCTTGCCGGGCAAGAACCCAGCCTGCTCGTGCAGGCGCTCGCTGACGGCCGCCCCGGCAACGGCACCTGCCGCCTTGGCGGCCTCGAGCAGACCCATCCAACGGCGCTGCTCGACGTTGTCCTGCAGCGCTGAGCGCACGAACTGCTCGGCGCACTCGCGCAGCGCAACGCCGCGCTCGCTTGCCAACAGCTCGGCGAGCTGACCGTCGCCGGCGGCCAGGCGCGCGCAGGCGGCGGCGCGCTCGGGCTCGATGCCGGCACCCTCGCCCCCTCTCAGGCGCCCGGCGAGCAGCTCGTCGGAGAGCGGATCGAAGCGCACCTGCTGGCAACGCGAGGCGATCGTGGGCAACACGTCCTCGCAGTGCTCGGCGAGCAGAATCAAATGGGCGAACGGAGCCGGCTCCTCGAGCGTCTTGAGCAAACGGTTGGCGGCCTGGTCGTTCATGCTGCCGGCCGCCTCGATCACGAACACGCGACGGCTGGACTCGAAGGGCGTGTGCGCCGCAGCCGCCACCACCGGCTCGTCGATGTCGCTGACGAGCACTTCGCTTGCGCCACTGGGGGTCACCCAGGTGAGGTCAGGGTGAGCGTCGCGCCGAACACGCACGGCCACCGTCTGCGGCTGTTGCGCGCCGTCGGCAAGCAAGGCCGCCGCGAACGCGCGTGCGACCGTACGCTTGCCGGTACCCGACGGGCCGTGGAAGAGGTAGGCGTGCGAAGGACTGCCGGTCGGGGGCAAGGCAGGCAGCAGCACTGCGCGTGCATGCGGATGAGGCTCGATCCCGGCGAGCATCCCCTCGACGGCAACCGGCTCGGCAGACATTGGCGACACTGCGGCCATCCTAGAGGCGCCCCGACGGGAACCCGCGAGTGCCGATGGTGGACAGGGACATGCAAAAAGCGCGATGCCCCCCGCGCGCGCGGGGGGCCATGCCGCAAACACATGTACCTTGCAACCCGTGAGCGAGGGCAAGCTGATCACGATCGAGGGCCTGGACGGCGCGGGCAAGTCAACGCTCGCAGCGGCGTTGGCGCAGGCGATCCAAGTACGGGGCGTGCGGGTGGAGCTGTTGCGCGAGCCGGGCGGAGTAGTTCTGTCGGAGCGGATCAGAGAGCTGGTGAAGGACCCGGCACTACGGATCGGGGCGCGGGCCGAGGCGCTGCTGTACGCGGCCGCGCGCGCCGAGCTGGTGGACGAGCGTGTGAGGCCGCTGCTCCAGGAGGGGGTGACGGTACTGCTCGACCGCTTCGTGGACTCCTCACTTGCCTACCAAGGCGCCGGGCGCGGGCTGGGCACCGGACGGGTGCGCGACATCAACGTGTTTGCCACGGGCGGGCTCGTCTCCGACCGCACGCTGCTGCTGCGGATCTCGCCCGCCGTCGGACGAGAGCGCCAGCGGACCCGAGGCGAGGAACGCGACCGACTCGAACGCGAGAGCGGTCCTTTCTTCGAGGCGATCGCCGCGGCCTATGAGCAGCTCGCGCACGACCAGCCGCAGCGCATCCGCACGATCGACGGCGAACAAACCGCGGCGGTGGTGCTCGAGCAGGCGCTCTCGGAGATAGACGATCTACTGGAGCGCCGTTAGCATGGCGAAAGCGATGACTACCAAACCAAGCCACAGCTTGCGCCAAGCACGCACCGCATCGATCGCGACGGTGTGTGTGCTTGTCGTGCTGCTCCCTGCAAGCGCCCAAGCAACAGGCGCGGCCCAACCTGGCACCGTGGCACCCCCCACGACCGTGCCCACAAGCGCCGCGACGCAGACGGCAAGCATCGCCACCTCAACGCCGCCAACCGCCACGACCCCCGCAACCGGCTCCACGACCGTGATCGTGGCGCACAAGCAGAAACCAAGCGCCAAGGGACTGTCTGCCGGCGCGCTGGCGCTGGCGATCCTCGGCGCGCTACTCGTGCTCGGCTGCATCGTGTGGGCGCTGGGGCGCTGGCTCGCGTTGGAACCGCGCTGGACGATCTCACTTACGCACTCGCTGCGCGAGGCTTCCTACCGCGCCTCTGAGACGTGGGCGGAGTTCTCAGACTGGGCCCGCTTGGGTCACTGAGAGTGCCCGCCGAATACGCCGGACAGATGTGCCCACTCTTCTAAAATGATGGATAGCAGGCATTTAGCGCTCGAATGTCTTTCTGTCCGGCGCGCGCGCGACGATTCTCGGCCCAAGTGAACAGATTCGAGTGGGCGTCGCGAGTGTCGGCGCAGAGGAGGTAAGGCCGATGGATTTCACCCCGCACCCCACGATTGCAGAGGACACGAGCGCCAGCGAGGCGCTATCGGTCAAGCGCCTGTTCACCTCCCCTGAAACGCACCCGTTCGAGACGGTCGAGTGGGAGCTGCGCGACGCGCGCATCGGCCACGGCGACCGCGTTGCCTTCGAGCAGGCAAACGTCGAGTTTCCCAAGAGCTGGAGCCAGAACGCGACGAACATCGTGGCTCAGAAGTACTTCCGCGGACAGATCGGCCACCCCGAGCGTGAGCGTTCTGTCAAGCAGATGATCGGCCGCGTCGCCGGCACGATCGCCGGCTGGGGCCGCGAGCGCGCCTACTTCGCGAGCGAGAGTGACGCCGAGGCCTTCGAGGCCGAGCTGACTCACATCCTCCTGCACCAGTTGGCGGCGTTCAACTCGCCCGTGTGGTTCAACGTCGGCTTCGAGGAGTCGCCGCAGTGCAGCGCCTGCTTCATCCTCTCGGTCGAAGACACGATGGAGTCGATCCTCGAATGGAACACCAAGGAGGGCAACATTTTCCGCGGCGGCTCGGGCTCGGGCATAAATCTTTCGAACATCCGCGGCTCGATGGAGCCGCTGGCCAAGGGCGGCACCGCCTCGGGCCCGGTCTCGTTCATGCGCGGCGCCGACTCCTGGGCGGGAACGATCAAGTCCGGCGGCAAGACGCGGCGCGCGGCCAAGATGGTGGTGCTCGACGTCAACCATCCCGACATCCGCGAGTTCATCTGGTGCAAGGCCAAGGAGGAGGACAAGGCCGAAGCTTTGCGCGACGCGGGCTTTGACATGTCGATCGATGGCGACGGCTTCAAGTCGATCCAGTACCAGAACGCAAACAACTCAGTGCGCATCACCGACGAGTTCATGCACGCCGTCGAGGCAGATGAGGATTGGCACCTGACCGCGCGCGCGACAGGCAAGCCCGTCGGCGGGGCGGGTGGGGAACCAATCCGTGCGCGTGAGCTGATGCGCGAGATCGCCGAGGCGGCATGGCGCTGCGCCGACCCAGGCGTGCAGTACGACACGACCATCAACCAGTGGCACACTTCGCCGAAAAGCGGTCGCATCAACGCGTCGAACCCGTGCTCTGAGTACATGCACGTCGACGACTCGGCCTGCAACCTGGCCTCGCTGAACCTGATGAAGTTCCGCCGCCCGGACGGGAGCCTGGACGTGCGTTCCTTCGAGCACACGGTGGACATCATGCTGCTCGCGCAGGAGATCGTCGTCGGCCCCTCCAGCTATCCGACCGAGCAGATCGGCGTCAACGCGCGCGCCTTCCGCCAGCTCGGCCTCGGCTACGCCAACCTCGGCGCTTACCTGATGAGCAACGGTATGCCCTATGACTCCGACAGGGGCAGGGGCACGGCGGCGGCGATCACAGCGCTGATGACGGGTCGCGCCTACCGCGAGTCCGCGCGTGTAGCGGCGGCGATGGGCCCGTACGAGCACTACGAGCTGAACCGCGCAGAGCACAACAACGTGATGCAGATGCACCGCGACTCCTCCTACGCGATCCCCGACACGATCTGCCAGGACACGGAGCTGCTGGAGGCCGCGCGACGCTCCTGGGACGAGGCAGTGGAGCTGGGTGAGCAGTTCGGCTACCGCAACGCCCAGGCCACGGTGCTGGCCCCAACGGGCACGATCTCCTTCCTGATGGACTGCGACACAACCGGCGTCGAGCCAGACTTCTCGCTGGTCAAGTTCAAGGAGCTGGTCGGCGGCGGCCAGATGACGATCGTCAACCGCACGGTGCCGTTGGCTTTGCAGACGCTCGGCTACTCAGAGCAGCAGGTCGAGCAGATCGAGGCGCACCTGGCCGAGCACGGCACGATCATTGGCGCACCGGGCCTGGCAGCGGAGCACCTGCCCGTATTCGACGTGGCCGTCGGCGAGCGCGCGATCTCGCACATGGGCCACCTGAAGATGATGGGCGCCGTGCAGCCGTTCATCTCCGGCGCGATCTCAAAGACCGTGAACATGCCGCAGACGGCGACGGTGGAGGACATCGCCGACGCCTACACCCAAGCCTGGCGCCTTGGCATCAAGGCGTTGGCGATCTACCGCGACGGCTCGAAGACGGCGCAGGCGTTGCGCACCGACGCCCAGAAGGGCGCGCCGGCTCCGGCCGATGTTGACGCGATCGTCGAGGCGGCTGTCGGCAAGGCCCTAGCCGAGGCGGGCCCGCGGCGCAAGCGCATGCCGCGCGAGCGCCAGTCGATCACGCACAAGTTCTCGATCGGCGGCCACGAGGGCTACATCACAGCCGGCATGTACGAGGACGGCACGGTAGGCGAGATCTTCCTGACCGACATCGGCAAGGAGGGCTCGACGATCAAAGGCATGATGAACTCGTTCGCGACGGCCATCTCGATCGCGCTCCAGTACGGGGTCCCGCTCGAGACGCTCGTCGAGAAGTTCAGCTACATGCGCTTTGAGCCGGAGGGAATTACCGGCAACCCGGAGATCCCCTTCGCCAAGTCGATGCCCGATTACATCCTGCGCTGGGTGGCCAGCCGCTTCCTGGACACCGATGCCCAAGAGGAACTAGGCATCCTCACGCCGGCGGTGCGGGCTCGCAAGATGGCAGAGGAGGCGGCTCAGTCGGTGTCCTCCTCCGACACGGCCGGCCCGGAGGCAAGCACGGGCGGCGCCGACAGCGTCCCGGCAGCAACGGCGTTGACCGACTCCCCCCCAGTCGTCCCGGCCCGTATGCAGGGCCTGGACTTGGGCCCGGCCTGCAGTCAGTGCGGAGGCATGATGCAGCGCACAGGCTCGTGCTACACGTGCTCGAGCTGCGGTAACAACACGGGTTGTGGCTGATCGGCTCGCGGTATCGCCGTCGGGGGTGGTCCCTACACTCCCCCGGCTATGCCAGCGACGCAGAAGGAATGGATCAAGCGCCTAGAACGCGAGGGCTGGACCCGGGAGCGTGGAGGCAATCATCAGGTCAAGATGACGAAGGCCGGCGAGCGGCCCATCACTCTCCCTGAGAACAAGCGCCAAGCGTATTCCAAGGGTTTCGAGGCTGAGCTACGTCGGCAGGCGCGCCTTAAGGGTGACGTGCGTTGACCCGATGGGTACGATGAAGGAGAGCGCAATGCCCCAGAATCAATCCCTACACGTCAGCGTCCGCCACGAGGATGACTCCTATTGGGCCACCGTTGATGAGTTTCCCGGCGTGTTCGCAACCGGGGACGATCTCGACGAGCTGCGGGAGAGTCTCGAGGAGGGAATCGCGCTCGTGCTCGCGCTACCTAACCAGCAGCCACCAGCGATCAGGCTGACGCCCTTTAAGTCAGGGCCCGCTGCGATGGGCGCAAACGCTGAGCTGGTATACGCCTGAACGTCAGTGGCCGGCTGCTGCTTGCTCGGACACCGCGACACGTGAGTCGTCGCGGCTGAGCATGCTGATGAAGACGGCCGCGAAAGCGATACCGAAGACAAGGAACTCGACGAAGCACATGCCGGCGCCGGCGATCTGCTGGTCGGCGATCGCGCTGATGCCGAAGGCGCGGGGAGCCGAGGCGTAGAGCGGGTACTGCGTGGTTGTGATCCAAGTCAGGGGCAGGCAGACCGCCGCGGAGGCGATGCGCGAGAAGCCGAGCAGCGCCAGACGCTGGCCGTCCGGACGCGGGCGCACGCGCGGCATCGGATCGATGATCAGCCACCAAAGGGCAAGCCCGGTGTAGAAGAGCGTGGCGTGCTCGAATGCGTGCACGACGGTGTGCTGGGCGGCGAAGTCGAAGACCGGCGGGATAGCCCAGACCCAGGTGGCCAGCGCCCACAGCGGGATCGCTACCCACGGCGAGGTCGCCACCGCCAGCGTTTTGCCCCAGCGACCGCCGGGAGCGACAGCGCGCAGAGCGGGCCGAGCGAGGCCAAGCGACAGCACCGGCGAGCGCAACCCGAGCACCAACAGCGCCGGAGCAATGTCGGACAGCAGCACGTGCTGGGCCATGTGCGCGGAGAGCAGCCAGCTGTCGCCGATCGCATCCAACGGCGAGAGCAGCGCAATCGCGATCGCGATCAGACCGCCGGCGTAGGGGATCCAGTGACCGGCGCCGACCACCTTCGAGCGCGAGGCGGCACGCCGGTACATGCGCGCGTAGAGCAGCGCCGCGGCAAGCAGCGCAAGAATCGCAAGGGGATCGAAGCTCCAGGAGCCCCAGCCGGGCACGTTGTGCATCGGCGGAATCCTATCGATCCGTTGCGCGGATGTGTGCCGTGCTCATTCGCCGCCCCCGTAAGAGGCGGGCGGCGGAGGATTCGAGCGGATCGCGGCCAGCTCGGCAAGCAACGATTCGGGGCTCGTGCCACCCAGCACACGCAGACGCGGCAGGCGATACGGATCCTCGCCGGGCGAGGCCCAACCGGGCACGACAGTGGTGGAGCCCACATATCCTGCAGCCTTAACCGCGTTTATAACTGTTGGGTTGTAATGCCCAGAGGGGTAGCAGAACCAGTTGACCGGCACGTGATAGCGCCGTTGCACCTGCGCGCGTGCAACGGCGACCTGTTCGTGCAGGGCAGCCGGGCTGAGCGTGATCAAATCGGCATGGCTGATCCCTTGCGTGTCGAGCTCCCAGCCGGCGGCTACCAGGCCATGGATCTGCGCGTCGCTCAAGCCCCCTTGCGAAGGGGGCAGCCCCGTCAGCTGCATGTTCTCGACGCCTACCCAGCCGAGCTTGCGCAGTACCGGCAGCGCCTGGGTGTACTGGGACTGGTAACCGTTGTCGAAGCTCAGCACGATCGGCTTGCCCGCGGGCAGCGGCGTACCGCGCGTCCAGTTGGCGCGCATCTGGTCCATCGTCACCGCATGAAAGCCGGCGGCCGCGAGCGCATGCACTTGCGCTGAGAATTCTTCAGGGGACACGTACAGCCCAGGGAATTTCGCACCCGGGGGCGGCGGGTTTATGACGTGGTACATCAAGATCGGCACGGACTCATGGTCGGGCGGACCGGTTGCGGTGCCGGCGGTACCGGCGCTGGAGGGGCGGCCGGTGGAGGCAACGATCGGACCAGAGCCACCGCCGCTACCGCCGGCGCCATTCGCGGCACCGGAGCCCTGCGGGGCTACCCGATGCACGACGCCGCCGGCGCCCGAGCCACCGGTACCGGCAGAACTCACAGACGCGCCGTGCGAGCCGCCTTTGGCGGAGCCGCCGCCCGAGCCGAGCGCGACGACGGCCACAACCGCAAGGACGACGATCAGCACTACGGCGGCGAGCCCCCGCGTACGTCTGCGCGCAACCTCGCGCCGACGTGCCTCACGACGGGCTCGCCGCTGCTCGACGTCCATCTGCTCCGTAGGTCGGGCGGGCAGGTACTAGTTCAAACGCTTCTTCAGCGCGCTCGCCGCGGAGAATTTCGCGGCCCTGCTTGCCGCAATGTTGATCGTCTCCCCCGTCGAGGGATTGCGTCCCTGCCGGGCCGCACGGTTGCTGACGCTGAACTTGCCGAAACCGGCAAGAGCAACCTCGCCGCCGCCAGCCAGCTCGTCGGAGATCAAGTCGATCGCCGCCTCCAGCGCCTCCCGAGCCTGCGTTCCCGCGAGACCCGTCCGCTGCGCGACCCCATCAGCCAGCTCGTTCTTCGTCATGGCAGTCCCTTCTCGAGTTTCGTTACTGCGGCCCAGGCTAACGGTTGGCAAGGACGTCCGCGCGCCCCGGGCCAGCCTGGGAGCCCATTTCCGACCCCAAGACGGCTCGCAGCTCGCTCGCGCCCACAGCGCGCGGCTGCAGACGACCGACAGCACAGGCGGTCCACAAGACGGAAAGCCAGGTAAGCGAAGCGAGGCTGACGTGCACCCACACAAGCTCGCTCGGCAGGTGCGTCTCATACTGGTCGAGCCCAACGGCTCCCTGCAAAGCGATCAGCACGCATGTGACGGTCGAGAAGCGGCGCACCAGCGGATCGGCGGGGCCGCTCGTGCCGGATCTGCTGGGTCGGCGCGCGAGCCACCAGACAAACAGCGCCACGAGCCCGAACACGAGCGCGATCTCGCCGTGGCGGTGGATCACGAAGTCCATCGTGCCCTTGCCGTCGAAGTCCAGACGATTGATCTTCTGGCCGGGCGAGCCGCCGGCGTGCGGCCCGGCGGCCGTAGCGGCGGTGCCGGCAAAGATCGTTAGAGCGCCCAGCGCCACGGCAACACGTGCCCAGAGGGTGAGCGTTCTGTCTGTGGAGCGCGCGCGTACACCGGGCTCGTAAGTGGCGCGCCAGGCAAGCGCAACGGCCGCGACAAGCACGAGCATCGAGAGCGCGAAGTGGGCCATGACCCAGCCGTAGTCGAGTGCTCCGCGCACCGTCAAGCCGCCGAGCACGGCCTGGGCGAGCACTCCAAGGGGCAAGAGCGCGCTGAGGCGCATCAGATCGCGTCGGTAGGGCCGGCGGCGGAAGGCCAGCACGAAGGCAGCAATAGCCGCGATCGAGACGGGGACGGTGATCATCCGGTTCGAGAACTCGATCACCGCGTGAGTTTGCAGCGGCGGGTAGATCTTGCCGTAGCAGCGCGGCCACGTCGGGCAACCGAGCCCAGAGCCTGTGAGCCGCACGGCGGCTCCGCTCATTACGATCACGGTCAGCGCGGCGAGCGCGACATACGCCACCAGCGCATATCGCTCGGGCGTAAGCGTGAACTCGCCGACACGACGGCGCAGGAGACTGAGACGGCGGGACATCGGGCATAAGCATTGCATCCGCGGCCATCGCACGCGCACCCATCCACAGGCCCCGAATCACGCCGAATCAAATGTTTCCAGATAGTGGAGATTGCAGGAGATTCGATTCCCCCGCGAAAACGTTTGCTTACTTCTTATGAGCCACACACACGAGCACAACGGAGACACCCACGAACACCACGAACAGGCTGCGCGTGAGCATGAGCACGAGCATCCTGCCCTGCGCCCAGCGGATCCCAGGATCGCCAGACAGATCCACGAAGCGCTCGGCGACGCCCGCTCGGTCGCGAATGTCGGCGCCGGTACGGCGGAGTACGAGCCGACCGACCGCTGGGTGCTCGCGATCGAGCCGACCGAGCACAGGATCACCAGTCGCACCCATGGGCTGACGACCCCGATCAGGGGGTACGCCGAGAGCCTGCCAATCCCATCTTCAAGCGTGGACGCCGCGATGGCCTGCCTGACGCTCCACCAGTGGGCCGACTGGCGCGTAGGCGTACAAGAGCTGCGCAGGGTTGCGCGCAAGCGCGTGGTGATCTTCACCTACGACCCCACCTACGCCGAGCGCTTTTGGCTGCTGCGGGACCATCTGCCCGAGCTCGGGCATCTGCACAGCCGTCGCTTCCCGCCGATCGAGCAACAGTGCGCGAGCATCGGCGACGAGGTGCATGTCCAGACGGTTGCCATCCCCCACGATTGCGCCAACGGCCTGCTGGCGGGCCATTGGCGCCGTCCGCGGGCTTATTTGGACAAGCAGGTGCGCGCGGACATACCGACTTTTCAGCTGCCAGGCGCCGTGCGGCTACTGGACGGTCTCGAGCGGCTCGCCGAGGATCTCGAGACGGGCCACTGGCAGCAACGCAACCGCGAGCTTTTGTCGCTCGAGCAGCTGGACCTTGGCTATCGCCTGCTTGTGACCGAGCTGTAAGGGCACGAACAGGCGGCATCGTGGGCGCGTTGACGCCACTATTTGTCAGCGCATGTGACGCCGTCGACTCCGCTACCCATGGCGTGAACCATGCAGAAAGCAGGGATCCGACATATAACTTCTAGGTTATACGTCCTGGACATATAACCTACAAGTTATATATGGATACCCGGCAATTTGGAAACCATATACGCGCGATATATGCGCGCGATCAGTCCCGATCAGGCCGAGTACTCGAACGGCAGCTCTTGCGCGAGCTCGCGCAAGAGCGGAGCTGCGCTGTCTCGCGCGGAGACGATCAGCTCGTCCAGAGGCAGCGGCCAGTCGATCGCGACATCGGGGTCGTTCCAAGCGATGCCTCGCTCGATCGCCGGGTCGTAGTAGGCGCTCTGCTTGTAGATGACGTCGGCCACGTCGCTGAGCACACAGAAGCCGTGGGCGAAACCGACGGGCACGTAGAGGATGCGCATGCTCTCGTCGTCGAGCTCGAAGCCCTCCCACTCGCCGTATGTGGGCGAGCCGCGGCGCAGGTTGACGATCACGTCGAGGATCTTGCCGCGCGCACAGCGCACAAGCTTGGCCACACCGTCGCCAACGTGGAAGTGCATGCCGCGCACGACCCCTCTGCTGGAGCGGGAGTGGTTGTCCTGAACGAACAACTCGTCCTCGGGGATGCCGGCCTCTGAGTGCCACTGCTGCCGGTAGGTCTCGACAAAGAAGCCGCGCTCGTCGCCGAATACGGAAGGCACGATCAGGGCAGGGCCGGGGATGCGGGCTGGGAGTATCTCCATCCGGGGGCATGATCCCAGATGAACGACAGGCCCGCCCACCTGCGCGCGCGCTCAGCGCCTGTGGGCGGGCCGGCCAGCCCCCCTTGGGGGCACGGGACCGAATGGGCATCGGCTCGTGACTCGATCATCGTGCCTCATCGCAAGCGGGACGGATAGGGGAAAGTCAGGTAGTTGATTTTGGGGTGTCAGGTTGTACCGGCGAGACCCGTCGCCGGCCTGCCCCTGAATCGTGCTCGGACTCGTGAAGGAAGCAATCGACCGTGGATCAGGCAAGCCAGGCCAGAGACAGCCCACGACCAAGGTGGACACATCGCTGCATATACTGGACACATGGGACGAGCTTTGGCGGATACGGTCATCGGTCTTGGTTGTAGCGAGCGAACGTTGCGACGCTACGTCAACGATGGCGTTCTGCATGGCCGTCGCATCGCTTCGCAGCTCGAACTCTCCTCCGAAGAAGAGGACTATGCGAGAAGCCACTGGACACTGCTGAAAACGCTGAAGAGGGCCCTGCGCAATGAGCGAGACGTTCGCTTGGCGATCCTGTTTGGCTCGACAGCAGCCGGAGAAGATCGCCCCAGCTCGGATGTTGACCTATTGGTAGTCCACCGCCGCCGCGAGCAGCTCGCGCTTGCGGGTCTGAGAATGCGTTTGCGCGATGCCCTCGGCAAGCCGGTACATGTGGTCAGTCTTGACCAAGCTCAGCGAGCTCCTTCCCTGCTTGCGGACATTCTGGCTGAAGGTCGTGTGCTGATCGACCGCGATGCCCTCTGGGACGAGCTGACCGGTCAGTACGATCACGTGCTGACGAGCGCTGTGCAAGAAGAGAGCATCTCGGCGGCGAGCGCACGAGACGCGGTTCTCGCGGCGCGCGCACGAATCGGATGAGCACCTGGGGGTCGTAGAGAAGACCTCCGGCTATCCGTGGAAGCGTCTCGCGGCCATCGACGTCATCTCCGAGCGCTCCGCGAACCGCCTGCAAGAGAGGCGATGGAGATGCGCGACGACCTCGGCCATGCATATCCGCCTGCGAACTGGCGAGCATTGCACGAGGGCGTAGAGACGCTGCTGAACGAGCTCGACCGCTATATCGACCGCACGGCACGTTGGGCGACTGAGCAGGGCATCCTTGCGGATGACTCATAGGAGCTCGACTGCCGCGATATCAGAATTCGAGCGCCCGCACCACCTGCTCACCGTGTGCGGTGAGCCACCATGCGTTGGGTAAGCCGGCGCCACCTGCTTGCTTTCTGAGTAGGCCGACCTTGTTCAAACGCGATAGAGCTGTAGAGGTTTGGCCCAAGTGGTACAGGTCGATCCCGGAGGCGATCGCTTGATTGCTCACACCCGGGTTATCGGCGATGTAGGCGAGGCATAAGCGCAGACGGTCGGCTCTTGCGTGGCGGATCTCCTTGGGGATCGAAACACGCTCTTGGCTCGGCCGAGGAGGGGTCTGATGAAGGAGCTCCCCCGCACGAAGATTGCCTCGCTCGATCTCCCTCCCGGCCGCCACCACTCCGAGATAGGGAGTCACGACTATCCCCGCCAACTCACCAAGCAGCGAAATGAACGGTGGCGCGCTACCGGCCACGAGCTGAGCGTGCAGGATTCCTGATACGGAGGCGATCGCGAACCCAGCGGCCATCGCTGAGGGCTGTCGATCCGCACTTACCGCGTCACGACCACGATCGATCAAAGGGCTAAACGGCTCGAGCAAGCTTGCGCGCAATTGCAATACTGCGGGCGGCCCGGCGAGGGACTCCACCAGACATATCCGTGCCGATGCAGGCTCGGCGTCAAGGAACACGAGCAAAGCCTCCAGCGCTGCCAAGACACCGTCCTGCCAAACGGGCTCGCGCTCGAAAGCCTCGACCGCCAAAGCCGTGGAGCGCGTCATGACCTGCTTCAGTACGGCCAGGAAACAGTCGTCCAAGCTCGCGAACACCGCTCGAAACGAGGACGAGGAGATACCGGCACGCCCAGTCACGAGCTTCACGCTCACCCCGCGCAACCCCCGCTCGGCCACCACCTGGGACATAGCGTCGAGCAGGCGCGCCCGCTGCAATGCACGAACCCGCTCGTGTGCCCCCGCGCGGTCCCCAGACGAGGGCGCCTCATCCTCAGTCGGCAAAGCTCGAATCCCCCAAACGGCGGTCGATGATACAAGTGCCTCGACACCGCTTGGCGCCGGCCCGGCTATTAGAAACATGTTGGCCAATCGTCACCGGGCGACAGTCAACAGCACGCTGGGGCATACGTCAAGCCCCTAGGTGGAAAGCGTGGTAGGTCTTGGCGACGGTGAGCGAACGCGCCGTTTGAGGTTGCTCGACTATTCCTCGTCAAACAGGATAATGACGACGGATGAATGCAGCGCAGTGCGGGACCGTGAAGTCCACTAGGCCCCGCCTAGGGGCATAGATGACGGCGCTGCGCATCAAACCGTCGCGTACCGGCGACAACGAGGTTGGCTTACGCCTGAGCAGCTCGGCGACCGCGGCTCCCGCTTGTGGGCCGTCCCCCAGCTCGGCCATAGCGCTCACGTAGGCGGTCTCGGCGTGTGTGAGTCGCCCGATGCGCCCCTCAAAGAAACTTTCGTCGAGATCCGCCTCGACTAGCACCTTGGCGTTTTTGGTGTCCTGCGAAGTGATGCGATCTCCGGTCTTTAGAGCCCAGGCCCGTCGCCCGTACTCCTGGATGAAATAAGGGTAGCCCTCGGTGTAAGCGAGGACCTCGTTAACGGCATCTTCTGCCCACGAGACACCCTGTTGCCTTGCGGGGAGAACAAGGGCTTCGCATGCGGGCTCATCTGAGAGCTCCCCGATTGACGGGTAGACAAACATGCGCTCGGCGTAGGACTTGGCCTCGACCGTCAATGACGGGATCAGCGGCAAACCTGCGCCGACGAAGGCGACCGGCAGGCGTCGCTGCTTTGCCCTGTGGAGCGCCATGATAAGTGCCTCGTAGTCGCCGCGGCTCAAATTCTGGATCTCGTCTAGGATCAGCGCGAAACCGAGTCCGGACTCTTGAGCGGCCTGTCCAACCGCCACGAACAGATCACGCATATCTTCAGTAAGGTCACCGGAGTCAGCGACACCTACGGCAGCTGCCACGTCAAGCTTGAAGGACACCTCGCCGGTAGTCACCTCAAACGCCTTTAGCACGCCAAGGGCACGTCGGAGCACGTCTCCCGCTCGCTTCTTGGCGCTCATCTGCAGAAGCGCCTTGCGAGTCGTCCGTCCTACGAGGGTGGCGATGGAAGTGGTACGTCCAACCTCCTTGGTTTCCCCAGGCCAGCCGGCTTCTTGGCACATCATCTCGAACTCGTTGAGAAGCACTGTCTTTCCTACACCCCGAAGGCCGGTAATGAGCACGTGCCGCTCGGTGCCGCCCGCCGCAAGTTGCGCGACGACGCTGGAGAGATGGGCAAGCTCGGTGTCACGACCGCTCAGCGCTTGCGGTCGAACCCCGGAATCGGGAGTGTAAGGGTTGAAGGTGCCTGCACTTCGCCGCATCTTGTCAATGCTTTCTAATCATTTATAGATCTGTATAGCATAATCTGCTATACATTGTTATATTGATCTATGCATCCTTCCTTCTGCCCTCATTACCGCTGATCATTGTCTGCATCATAAGCCAGGGCTACGAAGTTCGGAGCCGCCGACCTCGTATCCATTGAAGCGCGTCCTCGTTCCGGCTGGATACGTGCCATCCGTGGAGCGCTGGGGATGAGTCAAGCCGTCCTGGCCAAGCACCTCGGGGTGTCGAGCGCGGCTGTCAACAAACTGGAGCACGCCGAGCTCCATGGCGGAATCACCACCAGGAAGCTGGCCGAAGTAGCCGCCGCACTCGATTGCACGCTCGTCTACACCCTAGTGCCGAACACCACTCTGGAGCAGACGGTCATGAACCAGGCCAGAATCGAGGCCTCGCGGATCCTTGGGTATGCGGCGCGCACCATGGCCCTGGAGGCGCAGGAGGTTGACGACGTTCGGCAGGACGAAGCTATCGAGCGCTACGCACAGCAGCTCGTCGCTAGCAGCAAGCTCTGGCGCACGCTCCCAATCCAAGCAAGACGCGAAAAGTGAGCGCACCACCCGACGGCCAGCCCCTTCCCCGTTTCAACTCCCAAACCATCGGGCCGGAACCCTCCCGGTGCAGAAGGCCGGCAAGCAACCGTCGAGACGACGGCTGTCGGCGCAACTTCTGTGCATGACGATCGTCGCCGGCGCGCTGGCCTGCGCGGCACCGGTCGCTGCCGGCGCCGAAGAACCAAGGCCCCCATCGGTCGGCGGAGGCGGCAGCGAAAACCTCTCGGTCGGCATCTATTGGGGATTGTATGAACAAATAGACGCAGAGATGCCAGAAAAAATCGCCGTCGTCGGGGCTCCGATGCCGTTCCTGATGGAGCTGAAGGACAAAGGCGAACATCGCCTGTTCGCCTTCATCCAACACCGACTCCCCGGCGGACCGTACTGCGCGGAAACGCCGGCCCAGCTGGAAAATATCTCGGTTGACCTGACAGCCGCCACAGGCGACGCGACGATTCCCGGTCCCGAATATTCGAAGACTTATCTGTGGGTACCGACAGAACCCGGCGAATACGTCCTCTGTGCATACCTGGACTCCGCAGCGGCTGATCACCCGACGCAGATCAATTTCGTGCAGCTGATCGCCGACCCCGCGCCCGGGCAACTCTCGCTTGCCGTGACTCCGGAAACCGGTGAACCCGAGCGCATGACCGTGAGGGCAGAAGGCAACGCGGTCATGCCCAGCGAGGTGACTGCGAGCGTTCAGGAACAAGGGCTTTCGTGCACGCTCCCCGAAGGGGGCCTTGCCGGCCAACGGCTCCCCGAACTGTCGGTCAGCGCGGACCCAGGGTCCAGTCCAGGTGCAGTGGGGTCAGGTCCCTTCACCGTTTCCTATGCGTTCGCGGCGTCAAAGCCGGGGGCCTACGAGGCGGCCTATCCGAGGCCGCGACCGTCACGATCGGAATCACTCGGTTGCTGCCAAGCTGGTGTATCCGCGGGCAACTGCGAGCCGCGGCGGTAGGAACTCGCGCACGAGATGCAACCGCAGCGTCGCGGTTGGCTCGATCCTCCGCCAACTGACGGCCGGGAGCGATGCAATCCCATTCAGCGGTGCTATCGGACACCGCGCACTCGTGGTCGGCTCCTATTCCGCCACTCTCACCGCACACAACGCCAACGGGCGCTCAAGGTCAGTCACCCTTCGGTTCAGCATCGCGCCGTAGAGCGCGACACCCACGGCGCGAAGCTCGTGGTCGGGTGGCTGTGTCCGTTTCGCCGTTCGTTACCTGCCGTGTGTGTCGTGCGACGATCTTCTGAACACCGGACCTGATCTGCTCGAGCTCGGGGAACTGGCCGCGCAGCTCATCAGGGACCCGCTCTAGCAGCGCTTGCGTCGTGCTGTAGCGGGCAACTCCGACCGGACGGTCGATACCCGCAAGCGCATAGCGCGCGACGGTTTCGTTGCGACTGGCGCACAACACCAGGCCGATCGTCAACGCATGGTGCTCCTGGCGCATCCGATCGTCTATGACATTGACGTAAAAATTGATCTGGCCCGTGTACTGGGGACGGAACTTACCGAGCTTTAGCTCGATCGCGACATAACGGTTCAGCGGGATGTGGAAGAAGAGCAGGTCGATAAAGAACTCCTCCCCGTCAACATCCAGTGGGACCTGACGACCGACGAAGGCAAAGCCTGCGCCCAGCTCGATCATGAAACGCTCGATCCCCGAGACCAGCGAACGCTCCAACCGGTCCTCTTGAATGTGTCCGGCGAGACCGAGGAACTCAAAGTTGTAGTCCTCGTGAACGATCTGCGCCACCAACTCGCCCTCCGAGGGCTCAAGCGTACGCGAGAAGTTTGTGAGCGCCTTGCCCTCACGCTCGTAGCGGCGAGTGGCTATATGGTGTTCGAGCAGCTTGCGCGACCAGGCATGCTCGACAGCGCTCTCGGCGTACCAAAGGCGTGCTACCGAATCATCGAGCTTGTCGAGAAGGCAGCGAATATGACCCCAGGGCAGTTTGGCCACAGCTTGTGGCAACATCGCCTCGTCGGGCCACGAACGTGCGAAATCGCGCATATAGCGCAAGTTTCGCTCCGCCAAACCACTCATCTCAGGAAACTCGCTCCGAAGGTCCTGCGAAAGCGTCGGAACGACCTTCGCGCCCCAGCCCTCACGTTCCTGGCGGACCAGTATCTCCCGGCCGATCCGCCAGTAGAGCCCGATTAGCTCTTGGTTGACGGCAAGCGCCGCCCGTGTGCGCGCCGACCCGATCTCCCGCTTGAGGAGTTCCAGCAGCTCGGGATAGCTGTCAGGAAGAACAGGAATGTTGCTCATTGTCCGCAGCATAGCGGAGGGGTGGGACGGTACTCGGCGCAGGCACTCAAGAGATAAGCGACGCGCAACGCCGCTCGCTGCCGCGCTCCATGGCGCAACATTCTCGCCGGGCGGCTACCAGCCGATGAACTGGGTGCATGGGTTGGGCGAGCCTGATGGCCCACCTATATCGACGCTCAGACTCCGCCCCCAACCCCAAAGGCACCACGCGTCACCGCACCACGCGGGGTACACATCGCCCGCGGCCCGACCTGCGCCCTACCCGCCTGTGGCCGAGTCGATCAGTTCAGCCCCGTCTATAACCCCAAGCCGCAACCTGCTCACTTCGGCCGGCGCGAAGCTGTCGCCCCCGGGCGGGCGCGTTGCCTGACCAAGGCTGAATCGCTCCTCTCCTCCTTCAGGGGCTTGCCACTGCAGCACAGTTCCTCCGCCAGGTGCATCACTCAACATGAGGTTGTCGCTATCTGAGGCCAGTTCTTGAACTGGTTGAAAGTGTCCATCGGGATCGACCACAACGACGCGCGCGCCCGAAGCACCATCCTGTTTTTCTGAGGACCAAGCGACCGTCGTGAACCCGTCGCCGGCGACACTCGCCGTTACGTCCCTTACGGGGCCAGTGGACACTGCCGATGGTCCAGGGTCGAGCAAATGAGCGATGCCAAAGCGCTCGGCCTCGCCCGCCCTCACGGACGCAAACACTTTCCACGGCGATGCAGGTTCGGTGCCGTCCTCATCTGTACCCCAGGCGACCACTGCGTGACCGCTGGGTCCAATGGTGAGGCTCAGGTCCACGCCCTGTCCCGGGTTTACACTACCGAGAGCCTGCGGGCGCGACAAGCCGTGGCCTTGACGCCATACCTGCACCATGACCAGGCGGTTTACGACATAGGCCACAAGCAGTTCGTGATGTGCCGTCCAGGCAAGCTGTACGTTTGTGAAAAAGTGATACCTCACCCGCGGCCCGACGCCATCCACACCAAACACCTGCGGGCGGCTCATCGATCCGGAGGTGTGACCGATAGCGAGGTGCAGCAGGTCGGTCGGTTCAGGAGTGCCGATCCCCAGGCGTCCATGTGGGGCGAGCCAGACGACCGCGAGATTCCCGCTGGGACTTGCCGCAATCGCGGTTAACTGCTCCTCCGCGGTCGAGCTCAGCACGGTGGTCGTAGCCGGCCGTCGACCAACGACGCCAGTGAGCAGTTGCAGTCGCTCCAGCGCTCCGCTGAAGGGCAAGATGCTGTGTTGCTTGCAGTTGAGTGTGAAGGTGACGACCGCCTCACGGCCGTCACCGATGACCGGCGGCGTCGTGAGCGTAGGCAATCGGCCAAGCAGGCGCAGCGGGCCGTTCGGGAGACGAAAGCCGAGGTAGCCGCTACCAGCAGAGCGCCGACATTGACCATTGAACAAGCCCTCATCGTTGTTGAACCCGAAGAGCTCGTCTCCGCTTGGCGCGGTGGTGACGGTTTGCGTTAGCGGCGAGGATGCTCCTGTCTGGCTGTCCCGCTTCAAACCAAGCTGTTCGCCTGCAGAAGGTTCTGTCCCATGCGCTTCCCAGGAAGTCGCACCTGCAGTCGAGGCAAGACCCAAAAGCAAAGCCGCCACGCAGATCGTCGCTACGGCAGCGCCTCCAACCAGTCCCCGACCCCTCAGATAAGTGTCGCGCACGCTCAAGATCCCCCGGTTGCTTTCACGGTATGCGCATCAACAGCCATCCACGACGATAGTTGCGAACGAGTGCAGTAATTAGGATAGGACCTCCGCCCTCTCGCATGCTGCGGCCAGGCGCGATGGAGATGGCGCCTACGCGAGATGCAGCAGCTTTAGAAACCACTTCGGGAAGATCGATATTCCGCTTGGGACCGTCATTGACTGCCCAGGCCGGTAGGGGATGCCGATCTCCTCCTCGCCCACCCGAAACATGGCTTCGCGGATCTCCGGCTCGCTGTGCTTTTTACGCCACATCACGGAAGCAGCCTAGCACTTGCCAGGTTCAGCACGCCGATCAGAAGTATCGTCGAGGCCAGCCAGGCGAGCGCAATCGCTGTCAAGTGATCCTTGCGCTTCAGCGCCCGGGCGTTCGCCAGGGATGCGCCCCGAACCGCATGGAGCACCGCCACGCCGTAATCGGGCGAAGAATCGGCGGTCATGTCGTATGCCGCATAGATCTCTTCCTTGCCAATGTCCCCTGCGCCGGCCGCGGCCGTGGCAAGCAGTCCGGTGACCGTCGCCGCGACCGATGGCAACAGTGCCCACTGCCAGTGCGGAGCAAGCGCTTCCTGGACAGTAAGAATGGTGCTCGTCAATGCGGTGGAAAGAGCAGCAAGCCCAAGCGCACTCGCCGTGAGGCTTGCCGAGAGCGTGACCTGGATCGAGAGCTGCGTCAAGCAGAGCGAGAGCAGTGGGCTCACAGCCTCGGCGGAGCGATCGTGGCGGGTTGAAATCGACACCGTCGAATACCGTAGGCCGCGCTTGGGACGGTACTCGGCGCAGGGGCCAGGTGCGCGACGATAAAGGCTTCGCCTGCTGCCGTCCTCCCAGGCGCAACTCCCACGGCGATTATCGATCGATGAACGCAGTGTGTTGGTTTGGGCGAGCCTGATGGCCCACCTTACCCAACGCCCGGACTCCGCCCCCAACCCCAACCGGCACCACGCGTCACCACACCGCGCGGGGTACACCTCTCCCAATGCTGAAATAGTAATCAGCGCGATTTAGCACACTGGCAACACAAGCCCGCGCTAGTCACGCGGCCTTGCGCTTACGCCTGAACCAACGCCGACCGCGCTCGTTACGCTCCTTGATGACTCCTGTGGGGCTGACATGGGGTACCCCGGACGGAGGGTATGGAGGCAACGGCGGGCGCGTCGGTATCAGAGGCTCTCGCATGGGGGGCGACGACGCGCCTTGAACTTTCATGCTCACCACTCTAGCTCACTAAGAAAATCTTATGAATCCGGCGGATACAGGCAGACCGATGACGAGAATCACCACGGCGATCCGTAGGGAGCGCTCGCCTGCAGGCGATAGGCATTGTTGGAGAAGGCTCTGCCGAGATCGGACAACAGCAGCTCGCGGGTCGCCGATAGCGGCTCTGTTCTGAAGGCCCGATAGAAGGTGTCGGCAATCGGGCCAAGGTCCGTGCCGCGGCCGAGACTAACGCCAAGCCCGAGTGTCGATCCAAGACAGTAGAACGCCGCAGTGCCTGACACCAGCAGTGGCATCCACCAGAACGCACCGAGCAGGCTCCTTGCAGCAAGGCAGGCAGCCAATAGCGCGCCACTGAACCCGAGCGTGCCCATCATACGGCCGTCAACGCTCGTCTCGTCCGCGAGCTGTCCGACTAGCTGCGTCCGGGCAAGCGAGAGCACGGCGTCCAGGCTGGCCGAAGAGCTGGTTTCATCGTGCGCGTTGGTGGCATGAATCGACATCGCCAAAACGATAGGTCGCGCTTGCGACGGTATTCAGCGCAGGGCGCGACCTGGCACGCCCGTAACGCATCGCTCTGCTGTTTCTGCTCACTCCAGCTGACTGCACCCGGCTGGAGCGAAGACAAAATCCTTTATCTGGGGACTACCACAAACGCAAGCGTTACCGGGCTGGAGCGGCCCGTGGAGTTGCTTGCCGTCAGAATTGCCTTGTAGTCGTGCGGGACGAGCGCGCTGCTACCAATACGTCCGCTGAAGCCCACACTGTCGGTTCCCTGCAACTCGTTCGCACGAGTCAGCGTACCGACGGTGAGCGTACGCGTGCAGCGTTTAGCATGTGCTCGTGCCAGCCTGACGTTGGGTCTGACACAGTCGCGGCCCTCGCGAAACCCTGCTGCAGTGCGCGTAATTGCGATCGTTAGACTGGCGGCAGCCGATAGCGTGAAATGGAAAGAGGTCGCCGCCGGCGTCCTTGTCGCCGTGAGGGCCGTGTCTCGTTTTGCTACGCGAAAACGCTTATTGGTCAAGCGCACTCCGCTAAGCGTCGGTGGTAGCAAAGTGTTACTCACTCTCGTCTCACGTGCCGGTGAGATCGTGACTATGGTGGAGGTACTGCTCACGTTGCCAAAGGCATCCACACTGCTCAGCGTCACCGTATAGTTGCCTGGGGCCGCATACGTGTGAGTGACACTCGGGCCACTCTCCCCACCGCCGTCCCCAAAGCTCCATTTCGTTTCCCCGAGCGTCAACCATACGCCGATTGGAGAGGCCGAAAAGGAGAGACCCTGTCCGACTGTGCCGGTGCTTGGGATCGACTGTCCATTGAGCAGCGGACCCGCGTCATAGCCGGCGGCCTGGACCGTGCCGAGGCTGCCGTCGTCCTGTTCCCACACGGCGACCGCGTTGCCTCGGGAGTCGGGCTCGATCTTGGGGTACCTGGCCTGCGAGGTCGTTGCTGACAGATCGACCGGCGCCTGCCAGCTTCCCGTTTCATTCGATCTCCAGACGGCTTGGATAACCCGATTACCATCCGCATCGCCTTCCCACACCGCTACCGCGTTACCTTCCCAATCGACGGCCACATCGGGTTCGGGTTGGTTGCTCGCCATCTCGCCCGTCTCCGCGATATTCGACGATGGTTGCCAAGCGCCACCCGCAGGCTTGACGGCCGCTTGGACCACAGCATCGCCACCCCCTTCAGATGCGCTCCACACCACGGTCGCATCGCCCTGGGCGTCGAGGCCAACATGTGGGGCCGCGGAGTCGAAGCTCGCTTCTGAAAGCTCCGCCAGTGCCTGCCAAGAGAGCCTCCTTTGGAGAGAGAGGCTGCATACACAATGTGATTGGCACCGTTGCCGCTGGCGCTACTCCAGGCCACGACGGCATCGCCCTCTCCATCCACGGCCAGCGCTGGGCCGCCCGGGTGCCCGCCGGCGTCCAGACCCACGGCCGCAACGTTCGTGGGCGCTTGCCAGGTGCCTGTGGATGCGAGCCTAACAGCGCTCCGGATCGATCCAAAGCTCAGCCACGTCACAATCGCGTTGCCTTCCGCATCCATGGCGATGCTGGGATCCATTCCAACCGGGCCTTCGGAGATGTAGACAGGCACAGACCATGTACCGCCCGCGGGCCTGATTGTCGCCTGAATATATTGGGGGCCGGGATTGATAGGTTGCTCTTCCCATACCGCCACGGCATCGCCGTGTGAGTCGATGGCGATCCGAGGTTTGCCCACGGGTTCGCCGATATCGGCGAGCGTCACCGGAGCCGACCATGCGCCGGCATCCGACTTGACCGAGACCTGAATTGTGCGACTGCTAGCCGGCGGAAACGTCTCCCACACCGCGGCCGCGTCGCCTTCGGGGTCAACGGCGATTTGGGCACCGCCGGCGTCGTACCCCGCTTCCGAGAGGGTGACTGGCGCCTGCCAAGAGCCGCCGGCCGGCCGATAAGCGGTTTGGGGTTCGTAGTTTGTGCCGTTGGAGCGACTCCAAATGGACGTTATGTCTCCCTGCTGATCGATCGCGACCTTAGAGTGGGCAGCCTCCGAGATGTGCCGACAGGTGTGGATCATCTTGCCTCCATCTTTCGGGCACGGTAGACGATGTCTGCGGGTATGCGTCCCTGTGTGAGTCGTCCGTGGTGCACGCGGTCGTTGTTGTAGAAGCGTAGGTAGGTGTCGAGCTCGCGTTTCAGCCGCAGAGAACCTTCCAAACCCCGTTCGGGGAGACGATGATCCCGCCCCACTTCTCACGGGCGAGCTCCGAGGCGACACGTCTGGGGCCGAGTCCTGGGTGAGCGATCGAGAAGGACACGATCCGCTCCTCGATCATCTTCGGTAGCGCGTTGGGCATCTGCGGCCGGCGGCGCTCCCGGGGCCTGAGCATCTCCAGGCCGTGCCGGTTGACCTGGCGCTTCCAGGCGTAGTAAGTGGAGCGGTGCACCCCGAACGTCCGGCACGCCGCTGAGACGTTTGTCCTCGCTGCCTCCGCGAACAGCTGTTGGCGGTAGCCGAACAGCACGTCATCCTTGGTCATCAGGCTCAACCTCTCTCTTCACTTGGCGGTGAAGGAGGCAGCCTGAGCACAGGCGCGGACGGGTTCCCCGACCGGGGAACCCGTCCAACCCTCAAAGACCTATCGAGCCCCCAACTGTCGGGAGCACCCGGAGACAGCCCAACTTAGAACGTCTAACAGAAAGAGGTTTTGGGGTGCTGTTGTCGTAGATGGTGTGTATGGCGAGACCTTTGGTCAGTGATGGGTTGTGGGCTCGTGTCGAGCTGTTGTTGCCGTGTGTTGAGCGTCGGTATCGGTATCCGGGGCGTAAGCGGGTGCCCGATCGCAAGGCCCTGACGGGTATCCTGTTCGTTCTCAAGACGGGCATCCCGTGGGAGGAGATCTGCCCCAAGAGATGGGCTGCGGGTCGGGGATGACTTGTTGGCGGCGCGCCTGCGGGACTGGAACGAAGCGGGGGTTTGGGAGTGCCTGCACCAGGTACTCCTGGACGAACTGCAAGACGCGGGGCAACTGGACTGGTCTCGCGCTGTCGTGGACAGCTCGCACGTGCGGGCAAAAGGGGGGGCGAAAAGACCGGTCCCTCTCGCCCGTCGATCGGCGCCGGCCGGGCTCCAAGCACCATGTGATCTGTGATGGTCAGGGCATCCCTCTGGCCGCGACTCTCACCGCCGGCAACCGCAACGACATCACCGAGCTTATCCCGCTCGTCGATCGTGTCCCACCGACCGGCGCTCACGGGAAGTTCAGGCCAAAAGCGCTGCTCGCCGACCGCGCGTATGACAGCCAAAGGCACCGCAAGGCGCTCCGCGAACGCGGCATCACACCGAGGATCGCCAAACGCAACACCCCCAACGGGTCGGGGCTCGGCAAAGAACGCTGGGTGATCGAGCGCACGATCTCCTGGCTACACCAACACCGCCGCCTCGAGCGCCGCTACGACAGGCGCGCCGACATCCACGAAGCCTTCCTCACCATCGGCTGCGCACTCATCTGCCACCAACAACTCCAAAACTCATTCTGTTAAGGGCCCTAATTGTAGCTCCTCAAAAGCAGTACGAAAGTCCACTCACGGGTCACTGCGCGCGCGGTGCACGCTGCCGCGAGCCACTCAAGAACTCAAGATCCACTGTTGAGACCGCCGCGTAACCATGGAATGATCATAGACGACAACCTGGTCTGGTTATTGCTGGCCCTCCGCCAAGGTCCACACACCAGTGCTGTTTGTGTAACCCCCAACACCGGTACATACAGAACTGCACGACACTGCCGTTAGCTGGTTGCCATTTGCGCCGAGTTCGTTGGGTGTCGTCTGCCGCGTCCACGCGATACCGTTCCAGCGCTCGGCAACGGTGACCACGTTACCACTGGTGGTTTCGGTCAAACTACCAACCGCCGTGCAAGCCGTCGAAGAAGTACAGGACACCCCATCAAGTTGCATCCCACCATTGGATTCGATGCCCTGGGCCGTCCACGTGCTACCGTTCCAGCTCTCAGTGTACGCGTACGCCACGCCGTTATAGGTCTCATACCCCGTAGCAAGACAGAACATTGACGACGAACACGACACACCCGTCAGCCTGTTATTAGGCGCACCCGTCGCATTTATCGTCGTCTGCCGCGTCCACGCGATACCGTTCCAGCGCTCGGCAACGGTGACCACGTTACCACTGGTGGTTTCGGTCAAACTACCAACCGCCGTGCAAGCCGTCGAAGAAGTACAGGACACCCCATCAAGTTGCATCCCACCATTGGATTCGATGCCCTGGGCCGTCCACGTGCTACCGTTCCAGCTCTCAGTGTACGCGTACGCCACGCCGTTATAGGTCTCATACCCCGTAGCAAGACAGAACATTGACGACGAACACGACACACCCGTCAGCCTGTTATTAGGCGCACCCGTCGCATTTATCGTCGTCTGCCGCGTCCACGCGATACCGTTCCAGCGCTCGGCAACGGTGACCACGTTACCACTGGTGGTTTCGGTCAAACTACCAACCGCCGTGCAAGCCGTCGAAGAAGTACAGGACACCCCATCAAGTTGCATCCCACCATTGGATTCGATGCCCTGGGCCGTCCACGTGCTACCGTTCCAGCTCTCAGTGTACGCGTACGCCACGCCGTTATAGGTCTCATACCCCGTAGCAAGACAGAACATTGACGACGAACACGACACACCCGTCAGCCTGTTATTAGGCGCACCCGTCGCATTTATCGTCGTCTCAGTCCCCCAACTGGTCGTGGTGAAAACGCGATCCACACCATAGGTCGTGCCGGCACTGTTCGTGGCGACAATTCGATAATGATACAGCGTCGCAGGCTGCAGGCCAGAGAGATTCGCACTCTCAACGACAGCACTTTCACCCGAGCCCGCGCCAGCGCCGCCCGTAGGGACGGAGGTACCGTACGATGTAGTCGTCCCGTATTCAAAGTGATAGGTCGTGGCTACTCCGAGCGGATCGACCGAGCCGTTCACCGTCACCGTCGTCGCATTCAGCGCGCTTGCCGGCTCGGTTGTAGCGTTAGGCGTTCCACTAGCGCCGATCTGACCGGGACCGGCCCATTCCGCTGTTAACGCGTTTTGCCACTCGATATCCGTACTGTTGCTTGGACCCGCAATGCCTATCCAGCGATCGTTGCCATTGTCGATAGCTAGGGACGGTGCCGCGTACGTACTACTCGGGCCAGCGATTTGACCCGGACCCGCCCATATTTTAGTGGATGACGGCAGCCACTCGATGTTCATACTGTTACTCGCACCCTCGGTAGCTATCCACAGATCGTCTTCGTGGTCGAAAGCTGTAGACGGTGCCGCAAAAGTAGTACCCGCTCCGGCAATCTGACCCGGACCCGCCCATTCTTTGGTGGATGACGGCAGCCACTCGATGTTCATACTGTTACTCGCACCCTCGGTAGCTATCCACGGCTGATTGTACTTATCGATCGCCAGAGAGGGCGCCGCGTAGGTCGTACTCGGGCCGGCGATTTGACCCGGACCCGCCCATATTTTAGTGGATGACGGCAGCCACTCGATGTTCATACTGTTACTCGCACCCTCGGTAGCTATCCACAGATCGTCTTCGTGGTCGAAAGCTGTAGACGGTGCCGCAAAGGTAGTACCCGCTCCGGCAATCTGACCCGGACCCGCCCATTCCGCGGTTTTCGCGTTCTGCCACTCGATGAACAAACTGTTGCTCGACCCCTCCGCGGCAATCCAACGGTTGTTTTCCTTGTCAATCGCAAGAGATGGCGCAGAGTACGTACTACCCGGTCCAGTAATCTGACCTGGACCAGCCCATTCCGCGGTTTTCGCGTTCTGCCAATAAATATCCAGAGTGTGACTAGGCCCCTCCGTCGCGATCCAAATATTATCTTCACTGTTGACAGCCATTGACGGTGCCGCGTACGTCGTCCCAGCCCCGCCGATTTGTACCGGCCCAAGCCATTTCCCGTTGGACTGAAATTGCTCGTACACGTCTAGGGTATGACCGGCACCCTCGACGGCAACCCAACGATTGTTTTCTTTGTCGACCACCATTGATGGTGGCGTATCGAGCGTCATGACAGTACGTTCTTCGCCTTCGCTTGTAACCCCCCCACTGGTCGCCACAAGACGATAGTGGTAAGTCGTCCCTGGCGGGGCCGTTACGGTCGCGCTTACCGGCATGGGAGTCTTACCCGCCCCCGCACTACTTTCAGGCGTCGTCATACTGTAGTTCGTCCCCGTACCGTACCGGAAATAATATTTCGCTTCGTAACCACGCGGGTTCACGGTACCGTTCAGATGCGCTTCTTCTTCCGTGATGCCCGACGGAGGGGCTGTCACAGCTTCGACCGGCCCTGGCGTAGTAAATTCTCCGTCTTTGCCTTCTTCGGTGCCATCTTCGTTAGTAGCAACGATACGGAAATGATAAGTCGTGCCCGGCTGTAGGCCGCCGATAGGTGTGCTCTCATTTTGCCAGTTCAGACCTTGACCTGCATCCCCTGGAGTGGTTGCGCCAGATCCATATTCCGTAGTGGTCCCATACTGGAAGTAATATTTTGTATCAGCAAGACCTTTGGGGTTCACGCTCCCATTTAGAGTCGCCTGAAGTGGGGCCAGGTTTGATGCCGCTCCGGTGCTGGCAGAAGGCCGACCCTCTGGCCCCCAAACTATACTAGCCGCGCTTCGCGGCTGGTTAGCTTGACCTTCAGAAGGAGGCGCATAAAGCTCTGTGTCTTCGACATTGCTGCAGTTGATTCTTTTGGTGCCTTCAAATGCGAACTCGTAATACAAGACATGTTCGAGATTGGTCGTGTGCGGAATCAGCGTATTTACCAGATATGCAGCGTGTTTAGCCTGATATGCTTCGTGCGATGCATTTTCGCTGCCTGAGACCGATTCGCCTTTCTTACAATAGTATGCACCCACCTCCGTAAACGAAATATTCTCACTGCCTTTCCCCGGAAGGCCGTTCCGAAAGGCTTCGACCGTAGTCGTTTTTTCGGTGTCCACTGCGGCATAAGGATGCATACCCCAATTGGGTGGATCTTTAGGATTAAGGTTTGATCCTGAAATATATTCAGCCTCATATCCGCTCATGTTGCTTTCATCCAAAAAATCTCCCGCGATAGCCGTACAGGCGTGCACCTGACATACCGAATAGGCTTCATTCATGTAGTGCGCGGCCGCAACGGCTTTTACATAGAATTTTACGGCCGAGCTTGCGTGATTAGGCTCGTTCCACGCCTCGACATAGCTGACTCCAGTAAATTCTTTGAGTAGACTTTCGAGTTCCGTTTTGTATGTGGACGATGACGGTTCATTGGCTCCAGTGAAATCAGCCAAAGCAACCTCGCGGACGAGGCCCAACTGTCCCGCACGTTCATACCAGGCTCTAAAATTTGAGTATTCATTAGCGTACCCGCCACCACCCATTACGTTCCATTGCACGACATAACGAGCCAGCTTTATATGAGATGGCGGGCTGCCAACCCAGGCATTGCTGAATAGGCTTGAGATACCACCTTCCCAGTTATAGAGATGCTGGTCGGATATTCCGTTGACATAAGACGTTGAAGCCCATGCTGAAGGGGTCATAAGCGACAAAAATACGAGCGTAGCTACAGAAAGGAGCAAGGCCGCAACCCCCGTCTTCCGATGGGTCTGTAGCCATCTTGGCCGGCATTCACCTTTGCAAGAGATCGCGGCCACCATCTTAGGAGATTTGCCCGTCATCTGTCCTCCCAGCACGAGTCTTAAATGAGCGATAAATAGATTTGCTGGCCCCTTGCTATTTGAGAATCTCCGGGCCGGAGCGTGACCCTATCCGCAACGTTGCGGCGAATACAAGATTGCATTTCAAAAGGTTCAACAGGCTCCGTGAATG
Organism: uncultured Solirubrobacterales bacterium; assembly: GCA_963844095.1. Taxonomy (GTDB): domain Bacteria; phylum Actinomycetota; class Thermoleophilia; order Solirubrobacterales; family Solirubrobacteraceae; genus Palsa-744. The sequence continues at coordinate 607,843 of CAWJND010000003.1, read as the reverse complement.
ATTTACACAAAAGATCGCTGGAGACACGTGGCGTGCATTGGGTGAACCGCTGATAAATCCACGCCCCTGACGTTGGCGGGCGACAGCCATGCACGACATGCAGAGACGCGACTTGGCGCTCGGTGAGACCAAAGCGGGTTGGGATCAGCGGTAGTCGAGCGTGCGTCCGACCTGCGCCGTAGAGCGAGAGCGACCATGCGTTGGGGTGCCTGACTGCCCGGAGCGCTTGACGAGCACACCGAGTTCCTCTAGGCCCGCCAGCGCCATTGAGGTCTAACCGGGGTGAGACAAGTCGATTCCGGCGGCGATGGCTTAGTTGCTCGCCCCCCGGTTCTCGGCCACGAACGCAGACATAAGCGTTGACGCGCCGCTTTGCCGTGACGCGGTTCTTTGGGGATCGACACGAGACGCTCACCGGCGGGCTTGCTCAGTCACAAGCACCGCAGCGCAGCAAGACCTGTTGGTCTGCTAAACGCCGACGGCGAAACTTCCGCAAGCGCGCATACGAGCGCAACGTTTGTGCCCACGCAGTCCCGCTTCATTCTTCCCCCAGCCTGCGCAACGGGTCCCCAAGGCGAAAGCGCAGCTGATGTCACTATGCCCACTGCAATAACTGTCCCGCCCAGTCGCTGCCATAGTCATGAGCTTGCTGGTCCATTACTCCAGCTTAGACCCAAGGCTCGCTCGCGAAAGTCCGGTCACGCAACTATTGAGAATCATATGGTCTGGGCCCTGAGTATTGGACCGTTGGTCTGGGCCCTGAGTATTGGACCGTGTTTGTGAGAGGGTGGGTGGCGTGTTTCCCCGAAGGAGAGGTTCATGCCGAGTTCGTATTCGCCGGAGTTTCGCCGTCGTGTAGTCGAGTTGTGCCGGTCGGGTGGGCGCCGGCCGCGGGTGGTCGCTGAGGAGTTCGGTGTCTCTGAAGCAACGGTGTATCGCTGGATCGCGCAGGACGAAGTTGACCTCGGCGAACGCCCCGGAGTCCGTAGTGGTGAGCATGTGGAGCTCTCCGAGGCGCGGGCACGGATTAGGGAGCTTGAAGTTGAACTGGAGCTGACGCGGAAGGCCGCGGCGATCTTTGAGGAGCAGGAGGGGCGGCGTGTGGTTCGCCCAAAAGGATCTACCCGGTGATCATGACCCTGGCCGGGCAGGGACACTCAGCGAAGGCGTGCTGCCGGATGCTAGGGGTCGCGCCGTCCGGTTACTTCTATTGGCAGACACGACCACCGTCGATCCGCCAGTTGCGCCAGGGACAGCTCGATGATCTCGTCGCGGATATCCACCGCGCCTCGAACGGTACCTACGGAAAGCGCAGGATCACGGCTGAGCTGCGACTCGGACACGGGATGACGGTCAACCTCAAGGCCGTGAAGGCGGCGATGCGCCGCCTGGGCATCCAGGGGTTGCCGGCACCAAAGCGCAAGCGACGCGGCCCGCAAACAAACGGGGCGACCGCCAGCGACCTCGTTGCTAGGCAATTCGCGCGGGACGCACCGAACCAGCTTTGGTTGACAGATATAACCGAGCATCCGACCAGGGAGGGCAAGCTCTACTGCTGCGCCGTTCTCGACGCCCATTCCCGCCGCGTGATCGGCTGGTCGATCGACAGCCGTCAAGCCACATCGCTGGTCACCAGCGCACTCGCAATGGCGGTCAAGAATCGCAAGCCGCCGAACGGGACGATTGTGCATTGCGATCACGACAGCCAGGCTGGACTCAACTGGTCCTCGCAACACCTTGATCGTGGAGGTGTTTATGGGCAGGCCAGCTGGGTGGATGACGGAGTTGACGGGCAGGGCGCCGATGAAGTCGCCGGGGCATCCGACGCATCCGCGGGATGTCGAGCGGCTGTTCTGGCGTGAGATCACCAAAGGCCTGAGCAGCGAGGATGCGGCGCTGGCTGTCGGGGCGTCCCAGGCGGCTGGTAGCCGATGGTTCCGAGAACGTGGCGGGATGCCAACGTTCATGCTTGATCCACTCTCAGGACGGTATCTATCGTTTCAGGAGCGCGAGGAGATCGCGATGTTGAAGGCTCAAGGCGCCGGCGTTCGGGAGATCGCGCGGCGGTTGGGGCGTTCCCCGTTGACGATCTCCAGGGAGCTGCGCCGCAACGCAGCTACTCGCGGTGGGAAGCTCGACTATCGCGCGTCGGTCGCGCAATGGAAGGCGGAGTTGGTGGCTCGCCGTCCGAAGACCGCGAAGCTCGCCGCGAATGAGCAGTTGCGCGAGTACGTGCAAGAGCGGCTCTCCGGCCAGGTTCGACGGTCCGATGGCACGACGGTGCCGGGACCCAAGGCCGCGCCTTGGAAGGGCCGGGGCAAGCCTCATCGTCAGGACCGTAGGTGGGCGACGGCGTGGAGTCCGGAGCAGATATCTAACCGGCTGAAGATCGATTTCCCCGATGATGAGTCGATGCGAATCTCGCACGAGGCGATCTACCAAGCGCTCTACGTGCAGGGCCGCGGCGCGCTGCGACGAGAACTCACCGCCTGTTTGCGCAGCGGCAGAGCGCTCAGGGTTCCCAGAGCCCGCGTCCGTGGACGTGGCAAGAGCTTCGTCAGCGATCAGATCATGATCAGCGAACGTCCCGCTGAGGCCGAGGACCGAGCCATACCTGGCCACTGGGAGGGCGATCTCATCCTCGGCGCGGACCGCACCGCGATCGGGACGCTGGTGGAGCGCAGCACACGGTTCACGATGCTGCTTCACCTACCGCCGATGCCCGGTCACGGCGGCCCAAGAGTGAAGCACGGGCCGCCGCTTGCCGGTCGCGGCGCCGAAGCTGTGCGCGACGCGATCACAAAGCAAATCACAGCGCTGCCCGAGCAGCTGCGCCGCTCGCTCACCTGGGACCAGGGTGCCGAGATGTCACAACACGCGCAGCTCAAGATCGCAACCGGACTTCACATTTATTTCTGCGACCCCCAATGCCCTTGGCAACGTGGGACGAACGAGAACACCAACGGTCTGCTCCGACAGTACTTCCCAAGAGGAACAAACCTCGCCAGACACACCGCCGAAGAGCTCAACGCCGTCGCCGCCACGCTCAACAGCAGACCACGCAAGACACTAGGCTGGCACACACCAGCCGAGGCGCTCGACGAGCATCTACGATCCCTCCAAACGCAAACCGTTGCGACGACCGATTGAATCCGCCCAGTTCACGTCCTGGGCCTTCAGCGAGCGGATCAAGACCGCCGGCCTGGCACTCTCGATGGGACGGATCGGTGACGCCTACGACAACGGCATGATGGAGGCGTTCTGGGCCAGGATGCAGACTGAGCTCCTGAACCGCAAAAAGTGGCGCACCCGGCTGGAACTCGCCAACGCGATCTTCGAATACCTCGAGGTCTTCCACAACCGCAAGCGCCGCCACTCAAGCCTCGGAATGCTCACACCCACCGAATATGAGACCCTACACAACAACCAACCGATCGCCGCCTGACTCTCACACACGCGGTCCATTAATAAGGGCCCAGACCAGGTCCATTACTCGGGGACCAGATCACCTGGACCACCTACAGGGTCTCCGTCAGCCCGGCCTCGACCAGAAGCTCGGCCTTCGCTTGTTCGGCGTTCGCCCCGCGAACGGGACTGTGCGCCTAAACATCAACGGGCAAGTTAGTGAGATCCCGATACCGGGGTACCAAGTGTTGCTCGGGAACCTGTGCACATATCTGGGCGGACAAGTCCAGCCGATCACTCCCGAGTCACTGATCGGGTTCGAGCAAGTTTGGCCCGCCCGGGATGAGCCGGTCGTTGTGCGGCCATGGCTCGTTGCCGGAGATACGACAGCAGATTGACGTTCGGCCGCCAAAGCTATCTCGTCTGTCAAGATCCGCGCCGCTTCCCGCGTAGACCTAGCCGATCTACACCGTCGAGGGAGGACTCACACACACTCTCCGCATATCCGGAAGGATTGACGCTATTCGGGGACCATCGTAGTGCGTGCCAACATACTCGAGATGATCATGTGCCTCAGCCGTTAACCCGACCATGTGCAAGAGATAAGCACGCCCGCATTCAATTACACCACGGTCTTCGCCGCAAAACCGCTGCGCCGAGCGATCAAAAAGCGTGAGCTTTTCATCATGAGACACTTCAGCAAAAAGGTCTTTGGGCAACTCTCCGGCATATACCTGTCGCCGAGGCACAAAGAACGCGGACGCAAACGGTGCATTTCCGCAATACTCAAAGGCGTCCCCCAGGAGCTCCATAGTGATATGCAACCACGGCGTCCACTCGTGACAATAGTCCTGCTGGATCACCACGCTCTTGTCGGCAATAAGCGAGGGAAAGAAGATCTGCGCAACGTGATCATTGATTAACCAATCCTTAGCCAGATCAATAAAGAGAATCTCGATAGGACCGGCGCTCCATTCCTCATCACAAACATCCCCCTCCCTGACGTCCACACTTTGGATGCACTCGCCACCAAGTACAGTCTCAAAGGTCGGTCGCAGCGAATCGCCGGGAAGCAATCCCCTAAGCATCTCAGCGTAAGGTCGATACGAACCCTCATCAAGCTTGAACAGGTCAAAGGTATAAATCGTCCGACCACGGACCGGCGGATCACGGTCCAGCAATCCCTGCGCGAGCGCAAGAGTTGAGCCCCCCAAGAAACATCCGGCATCCACTATCTTTCCACGCCCTTCAAACCGATCTCGGGCCAGACGATAAAGCAGCGTCCTTTCCTGCAAGCTAATCATGGTCGGAGCATCACGCACAGCGTCTGGAAGCTGATCTACGGCGTCCCATGGGCGCAGCTCCAACCAGTCCACGATAGAAGAAATGACGGCTCTGTCGGGCATCTGTGGATTATAGCGAGCTGCGGTAGTTACTTTGATCGACGTGGTTCTATGATCTGTTGTCGTAGCTGCAAGAGTTCGCGTCGTTGGGCGAGGATAAGCGCGTCACGCGCAGCGATCTCACGAGATTGGACATTACGGACGATTTCTAGCTCATAAAGGCTCGTTTCGAGCTCATCTATGTCCTTACTTAGCTTGTCAACAAATGCCGGGGTAGCACTGGCGTCTGGCTCTCCGCTCGTCGCACTTCCACCCCTCCGCTGCCTCCCAGATCTACAAACGCCCCCTCCGTCAGGTATTGGAGCAACATGGTGGCGCCGGGAAAGGTTTCGAGCAGACCCAGAGTCTCCTCATAGCCAAAATCGGTCAGGTGAAACTCGTTGTGCTCTTCGAAGGCCCGGCTGTTTGGCACCGATACGACCAGCTGCAAACCCTGTCTGCCTGCTTGCGCAACTTCCGTACCGCACCCTCGAGATCGTCTAGATGCTCCAGTCCCTCAAAGCATACGATCGCGTCCAAACGGTCACTCAGATCACCATCAAGAAAGCTAACCACATCTACGGCCTCAAACGTAATTGCCGTACTTCCTATTGTGTCTGTCGCGTCGCGAATGGTCGGTAAATCATTGTCAATGCCATGAACCGACGTGGCACTGTCAGCCAGGATCCTGGACCCGTAGCCGCTACCACAGGCCAAATCAAGTACCCGAAGTCCAGGGAAAAGAGAGGCGGCAAATTCGTAGCGATGGATGTGCTCACACGCTATAACGGTGTATTCGCTTACTGCCCCGAGGCTCAATCTCTCATGGGCGTCGGTCACGTCTCCCGGCATCACGTACGCACCAAGCGTGCCAGCCAACGCAGCGGAGAAGTTAGCTTCCAGCTCGCAGAGTGCATCATGTCGTTCCACAGCCCCTCGTGATGCGCCGACACACTAGCCTCGATTCGTCATGAGTGGTGAGGGTTCGGGTGCCTTGGGTGAGTTGAAACGTCCGCCCTGGCGGGGAGGATTGCGGTTGTCAAAGCCTGCAATCCACCCGCTCAGGAGGTCACCTTGAAGGTGATGGGACGTTCAACGATCCACACGGTAAATGTCGTTGCGGACGGCACTGGTTTGTCCTCGCGCGCGGGCAGTGCGCTGCTGGCGCTGGTTGCGCAGCGTCTGGGGTTGACCGACGGGCTGAGCGCAGCGTTGGCGGGCACCCGCGAGCGACGTTCAGACCATGATCCTGGCAGGGTGTTCTGCGATCTGGCGGTGATGGCAGCCGACGGTGGACGCTGTGTCTCAGACCTCGCCGTGCTTGCCGGGCAGCCCGCGTTGTTCGGGAACGTCGCGTCCGTTTCCACGGCGCGACGGGTGTTGCTCTCGATCGGCGGGGCTGAGCTTGATCGGGTTCGCCGAGCGCGTGCTTTCGCTCGTGACCGGGCTTGGGAGGCGGGTGCGTCGCCCGAGCGTGTGATCCTCGACTTCGACGCGACACCGATCACGATCCATTCCGAGAAGGAACACGCGGCCGGCCATTACAAAGGCGGGTTCGGCTTCAACCCGCTGCTCGCCAGTTGCGGGCGAGAGGTACTCGCCGGGATTCTGCGGCCCGGGAACGCCGGCGCGAACAACGCCTGCGACCATTTGTCTGTGCTTGAACTCGCATTGGAGCAGTTGCCCCAGAGCGCGCTTGATGGGGAGATCCTGGCGCGCTCGGACTCCGCTGGTGCGAGCCACCAGTTCGCTACGGGATGCCGGGAATGCCGCATCCGTTTCTCGCTGGGCTACAAGATCGACGAGCGGGTCAGAGAGGCGATTCTCGCGCTCCCAGAGACTGTTTGGCGACCCGCGATCGATCAAGACGGCGAGCAACGCGAGGGAGCCTGGGTCGCCGAGCTGACCGACCACGTCAACCTCGAAGCGTGGCCCACCGGCACCCGTCTGATCTGCCGGCGCGAGCGTCCCCATCCCGGGGCTCAACTCTCCTTCACCGACCATAACGGTCACCGCTTCCAGTGCTTCATCACCGACCAGGACGACCCCGACATCGCCGTCCTGGAGACCCTGCACCGCCAGCACGCCGAAGTCGAGGACCGCGTCAAGACACTGAAGGCGACGGGCGCTTCCCATCTCCCCTTTCACTCCTTCAAAGCAAACGCCGCTTGGTTCGAGCTCGCGCTGCTGGCCCACGACATCATGGTCTGGACACAACAGCTCGCGCTCGACGGCGAGCACGCCACTTGCGAACCCAAGCGTCTGCGCTATCGCGTCCTGCACGTCGCCGGGCAGCTCACCCGCCACGCTCGCAGAATCATGCTGCACCTCCCCGCCGACTGGCCGTGGGTCGCAGCGATCCTGCGCGCGTTCAAGCGCCTACAAACACTCCCCGCCTACGGCTGAACCCAGCCGCCGCTCGCGCTCGCATCAGAATCGATCCCAGGCCCCGGCCGAGGATCAACGCTGCGCGAAAACGAGCGCCAAGACAAGCTGAGCGCCCTCGAAAAGACTCCCACCCCCCCAAAAGACCCCCACACAACACCGAGCCGATCAACCACGCTCACATCACGCTCCGGCAGGTGTCCCGTGTCAAGTAATTGAGACGGATTCTTTGGTTTTGGGTGTGGTTTCGGTGGTGTTTTCGGGGGTCGGGACTGCGGTGTAGCGGTCGATGGGCAGGGCAAACTGGAGCGCCTCGTGCGGGCGCCTGTGGTTGTAGACGTCGAGGTAGCCATCGACGTGCTCGGCGAGCGCTGGGCCGTCCTCGATCTCGTGTCGGTAGAGGTGCTCGTACTTGATCGACTCGTAGAAGCGCTCGATTACGCCGTTGGTCCCAGGCGATCGATGCCGCGTGCGAACGTGCGAGAGCTCGGGTCGCGAGGCGATGTAGCGCGCGAACCCGACGGCTCGGTAGCACGGCCCATTGTCAGAGACGACGATCACCGGCATCAGCGCACCCGTGTCGGGGCATGTGCAGTCTTCCAGCAGCGAGACGCCAAGCAGATCCTGGGCGGCGCTGCGGGCGTCCTCCAGGGCCGCGACGGCGTCCCGCCAGGTCTTCGTCGTGGTGACTGGGCAGCAGAGCACGAGCTTGGCGACGTAGTTGACGACACCGCTCATCTGCCAGGTCCCGCCGCCGGAGGTCTCGAGCTCTGAGAAGTCGGTCTGCCAGACGCGGTTGCGTCGCGTCGGCGGCTCCACGAACGCAGCCTTGCGTGTCTTCGCGAGCTCCCTGCGCTCGCGCGCTGATAGCCGACCGGCTGCAACAGTCCGCGCCGGGCGAGCGCGCGGCGCACGGTCGCCTGGGAGGCATGGAAGCCGTCCACGGCCAGCAGGGCGTGGATCTTGCGGTGCCCCCACGCGGGCCACTCCAGCGCGAGCTGCGCCGCGGGCTGCTCAATTTGATCGCGAACCGGTGCCGGCCATGGCCCTCGGGCCGGCAAGCCCTCCCTTGCCCTCCGGGCGTGGCGGTACCACGTCGCGCGTGGGATCGCGACGAGCTCGCAGAACCGGGTCACGCTGAGCCCGGCTTGCTGGCGCATCATCTCCAGCTCCTCGTGGCGAAACCCGCTACCCCGCCGCGCTTGAGGATCCGCAGCTCGACGTGCGCCTCACCCAGAGCATGCGTTAGATCAGCCAGCTCGTGCTCGAGCTGAGCCTCCCTCCCCGACGGAGCCGCGCGCGACCCGTTCTTCAGCGCGGCTACGCCGCCCTCTACGAACAGGTCGCGCCACTTCGCGACAGACGTCTCCGAAGCCGCATGACGACGAGCCGCCTCAGCAAGACTCATCTCTCCCCTGAGCACGCTCAGGACGATCTGCTGCTTCTTCTCCAGGCCGAACTTCGAGGGTCGTGCCATCCAGTCATCTCCTTGATCTCGGGCCAAAGCCAACACCCAACCAAAGACCGTCTCAGAAAGCTTGACTCAGGACACAGGCACCACCGACCACCCATGACGAATCGAGGCTAGGGACCGAATCGAAATGGTGATCGCGGCCGGCTCGACTGGACCCCGGGACCGAGACCCAGTCGATCCGTTGTATATCGACTCCTCACGCGGGCGTGAACAGACGATCGAAGAGGTACGTGCATGGCAGCCCCATCTGCGTACCGGAGCACTAATCATCTTCGATGATTACACACACCCTGATTTTCCTGGCATCAGGGAGGCGGTCGAAGATCTAGCCCTTGAGGGAGAACAGCGTGGCACGCTGTTCATTCACCGACACCAGCGCGAACAAGTCGCGTCTAGCTAAGCTGCATGTAATCGCCAAGGATGAGCGAAGCCGCTGATTATCGAACGCTTGCTCAGCTCGGCCCGGAAGGCCTGGAAGAATCCTCGCCACTCCTCGCCCTGACTTCGGCCGCCCGCGTGGTCGCGGTGTAGACAAACCAGGAGGAACATCTGAACCTGCGTTATGGCGGCCACGAGTAGCGACGGTCTGCGGTTTAGCAAACCTCACCGTATCTCGGCCACAAGCCCTAAGAGTCACGACTGCAGAGACCCTAGGATCCTCGTCGTGGACCCACACAGATGGCGCATTAGCTGGCTGGTCCTGCAAATACGACTTGCACGAGTCTGTCCAAGAGTACCCGCGCTACCAGCCGTAACGGCTGGATCAGCCAGAGACAGCAGCCCGAGAACATCGGATAGCCGCGTAAATTGAGGTTTCGGACAGAGCTGGCGGAGGAGGGACGATGCCTTAGATCCGCCATAATACTGTAGTCTAGTCGCCCTTGTCTCCGACATCGATCTCCAGACCGCCAACTGCACGGGCCTATCAAGAGGATGCCCATTCCATAGTCATATCTGGGCTAGACGATAAACGTGGTGTTGGCGGTATCTTTACGATCAACAATCGCACAGCACGCCTAATCGATGACATACCGACCACCGGTCTGACGTTGAACGAACGTACCGGCAGATGGGTTCGAGCCCTGCATCCGGTGTTTTCGCCAGTCATCGACGGTGCTCTAATGAATTATGACAGACTCGGGCGTGTCCATCTTCAGCCTCTACCTGTTGCTCGTGATCTGCACGACGTACAGATCATCGGGAACGAGACCCTAGTTGTCGCCAGTCACGAGAATGCAGTGTTCACCGTTCCCCCGTTCGGTGATGCTCTCAAGCGTTGGCAACTGCCCGGTGAGCCCGATGCATGGCATCTAAATTGTCTTGCTGGCCACGAAGGCGAGATTTTCGCTAGTGCCTTCTGTGATGGGCGTAGCTATCGGGGATGGCTCAGCTGTCATGATGGGTCGGGCCTCGTATTTTCGCTTATGACTGGGAGGGTCGTCGCCAACGGACTAGACATGCCGCATTCACCTCTCTTTATCGACGGATCCCTACTCCTATGCAACTCAGGGAGTGGGGAGCTATTCGAAATCGATCCCGTCGAGCCGACGCGACGTCTGCGTACGATCGACCTAGGCGGATTTACACGTGGCCTTGCCGTCTTCGGAGACAAGATCTTTGCTGGGGTCAGCGCTAGAAGGGGCACCTCGGCATCTGACGATCAAAGGTCATATGTCATCATTCTAGACCGCTATTCCTGGCAGATCACCGAACGCATAGAGGTGCAAGTACCCGAGATCTATGACGTGAGAATAGTTTCGCGACTGGCTGTTGCCCTGCTCGATAATGGCGCCGACCAGGCGCGTAACCTCGTGACCTCCGCAGGGACGAGTAGTCAAGGTGCTCGACCGCTTCCCGGCTATCCAACACCGAGACTACGCGCCTCGGGCTCATCTGTCATCCTCGAAGCGCAGGATAGGCGCGTCAAGGTACAAGGGCGGCTACCGCGACGAATGTCCGCCGAGTCACTGCATGAGATCAGTGCGGTATTCACGAACCTCTCGCGATGCTTCTATCCGGTGGGAGTAGGCGACGATCATCCGGTCCATCTGTCCTACAGGTGGGTGAGCATATCCGGAAAGCGCATCACACCAGACGCCGAGCCGCTACGAACCCTCCTTCCAGAGGATTTCTCGCCCGGGACAACCCTTTCTGCGATCCTGCTTGTGCGGGCACCGACAAGTGCAGGCATATATCGTCTATGCATCACACTAGTGCAAGAGCAGGGGTTTTGGTTCGACGACACCAACCCAGCCATGGTTAAGAACAGTCCCTACGTACTGATTTACCCCAGAACATCTGCTCGCAGTACCTTAGCCAGAGTCGTAGCTTTAATCACCTCTCCAGCTATCCAAAGCGCCTCGTTTCGCCTTCTGCGTCGGCGTCGGCCCCCACAATTCTTTAGTGATTAGCAGCACTGGTCACGCCAGCCACGTGACCAATGAACTGTCCCATACGGCATAGGCCACTGCCGGCAAGACCTGAAAAGCATTTATTTCGCTCTAACCAAGCGGCGAACACGACTCCTCACCCGATCGAAGGCAGGCGACTCCCGCTCCGGCTCGTTCCGCGCGGCAATCATCTGTTGACGCACTTGCAGGAGTTCGTGACGCTGCGCGAGAATCATCTCATCGCGATAAGCGATGTCTCCTGCTTGATCTTGGATAATCTCCTCCAGTTGGGTATTACGCACATTAAGATCCGCTATACGGTCGTTCAATCCATTGATAAATGAAGGAGCCGCCGAGCCGGCTCGCGCCATCTCTAAAGCTTTACCCCTCAGCATCTTTCGAGCGAGCTCATTGTTGCGCCTCCGAAGTTCGGTATTGGCGGTCTCTAGATTGCGCATATACCGGTTGTGCACAGGTGCCTCGGCTAGCTGACCGCGAGCGCGCTGGTCATCTAATACGGATTTTTCGTCTACATTGCTCATGAGAAGAAAATGGTTTGCGTATTCGGGCTCTGCCTGCTCTAGGTTAATAAGTCGTGAATCAAGGCTCTTTGCATCCTGCGGACTGATCAGCGAGCCCTCAGTGAGATATTGTCCCACCATGAATCCAGACGGGAATTCGCCGAGCAAGCTCACGGCCTCCTCGTAGCCAAAATTAGTCACATGGAACTCGTTATCCTCTTCAAAGGCCTTACTATTAGGCACCGAGACAACGAGCTTTACGCCTCGATTGGCCTGCTCGCGCAAACCCTCTACAGCCCCTCCGAGATCGTCCAAATGCTCCAGGGCCTCGAAACAGACAATGACATCGTAACGATCACTTAGATCCTCTGTGAGGATTGCTATCGCATCCGCGACCTCAAATGTAACACCAGCACGCGGACCGACGGTCGCATTCGCAAGATCGATTGTCGCGACATCATTATCCACGCCATGAACAGTCCTTGCCGCCGCGGCAAGAATCTCTGATCCATACCCACTTCCACAAGCTAGATCAAGGACACGAAGTTTGGCGCAAAACTCAGCAGCAAAGTCGTATCGATGGATGTGCTCACATGCGATAACAGTATGCTCGCTAACAGACTCTAGGCTCAGTCTCTCACGGCTGTCCATTGCACCTTTCCTTCATGTCGATGGGCTTGGAGCTCACCATTCAGTCTATTCGTTTGGGGAAACCCTATCTTACGAATCATCGAATCGGCGCGCACCCTATATTGGACAAGTCGCTCCGGGATGACAATGCCATAAAGTCCCGCCAAGTAAAGCTGTTGATAAAGCTGCCAGTCCTCATAACTTGTCAGATCTTCTGAATATAAAAATCCCATATCAAAGAGTTGACGCTGAATAAGAGCTACAGCATCACCAGCCACATTGTTTCCTAGCACCTCGCTGCTTGCATTACCTATCGGCTGATAACCGAGATTTGGCGCTGGCAGTGGCTCTCCGCGTTCATCTATATAACGAGACCAAGAAGTCACAAATGCCACATTTGGATTCCTACCGATGGCTATAAGGGCTCGCTCTACAAAAGTCGGCTCTAGCATGTTGTCAGCGTCTAGGGGGACAACGAACCGCCCCCTGGCCTGGCTAATGCCGAAATTACGCGCCGCGCCAAGGCCCGAGTTGAGCTGCGTGACAACCGCGATGGGATAGCGTGACGCGATCTCACACAACACCCAATCTTGATCGAGCATCGATCCGTCGTTGACTACGATCACCTCGATGCAGGGATGTGTCTGCGCCGATGCAGATGCCACCGCAGCCTCGATATACTCTGCGAGGCGATAGTAAGGGATAACGATGGAAACTAGTGGTGGTCGAGGCGGGCTAATCCAAGTCCCTGGTTTGCCCGCCCGTTGATTTATCGGGCCCGCAATACTGTGATGCTTCCTGCCCAATCTATTTTGAGTCCAACGGCCGGGATGCTCCAATAGAGATTCATACTCTTTGGCGATCGTCTCTGGGTCTGTTAGCTCGGCAAATGTCTTGAAAGGTAGTCGGTCGTGTCGCAATTCGTTGATTTCGTCACGAGCAAATAGGAGCTTGCCTAGTAGATCGGCAAGGGCACCAGCGTCAGTGTCAGCACTGAGCCAGCCACTTGCACCTTCCTTGACCATCTCGGTGAACCCGCCCACAGGTGTTGCAATCAGAGGACGATTTAGCCGTAGTGCCTCAAGACCGACATATGGCCACGCCTCCCACAGCGATGGCAACACAACAGCATCGCTTGCACGAATTACCCGCGACAGGTCGGCTCTAGCCACAGGCTCAAGAAAGTTGATGCGATTGTCTCCTGCAGCCATCATCCTCAATTGACCACTCATTGACAAACCCAACGGAGCGGTGTTTGTGTCGCCGCCGAGAATATCCACTTGCAGGTATTCACTATCTATATAATTTACGGCCCGGACCAGATTATGTACGCCCTTACGACGCTCGAGACGACCCAAGTACAGCAAGCGTAGCGTCTCATCGTGGTCGTCTATACGTTCGGTACGCCACTCGTCCCCATGTTGCATGACCGGATTTGTTATGCGCCATCCGGGGGCAACATTTTCGGAGCCGTAAAATCGATGATAGAAGGCGAGCGTATCACCCCCTGGCCAGACAAGGAAATCTGCATCACGGATCGCGAGACGCTCTAGCTCGCACGTTATTCGTGCTTCAAACCCATTGTTGACGTGGCCGTCAAGAACCGCGCATACCTCGGCACTCGTGTGCAGTCTAATTGTCACAAGTGTCTGACGTAGCATAGGATCGCCAGCGCGACGTGCTTGTGCCGTAACCGCTCCCTCTCCAAGATAGTCAGAGAACTCAACAAGGTCCGGGCCGTGATCTCCGTAGTGTTCACGAAGTGACTCGAGGACTCGCGCACTGTAGAGATGAAGGGCCGAGTAATAGCCTCCGACTTCGTCGTCATTCGCCTCCTGCACAAAGACCGTACGGATGTCTCCTGATACAACGCGCGGATCTCCAGATAACTGCAGGCTGCGAAAACTGGCTAGGTGAGCGCTGCTTGTAAAGATCGTTACTTCCACGAACTCCGACAGCAGACGAGCGCAGGCGTTAACGTACTCGCCTATCCCGCCCCCTCCAAATGGAAATAGCTCTCGGGAGACTAGTGCTACACGCTTACGTCCTGTCATTAATCACGCGTCCGCGAGCGAGCCTGTGCCGCCAGCGCACGTACCGGCGCCGTAATCTTCCAACTCACGGAATTCATCATGGCATGCCATAGTGCCTCATGGTGCGTCGACACGCTCGAAATTCGCAATATCTCTGACTCTAGCTCCTCGATGTGCTTTTGAAGCTTCTCGTCGGGTGTGGTATCGGTAGGAAGACGCTCAACCTCTTGAAGACCCGAGTCAGATTCTTGAGCTATTACAAGATCGCGAATGCGTTCAAATATTGGCGCAGCAGGATAATAGCGTTCCTGTATCACGGACGGAGCTCCATACGCGAGCCGCGACGAATCGATAATCAGCAGACCAAGCCCACCCCACAGCTCATTCCTGAGACGCTCTTCCAGAAACATGTACCCAGGCACGAAATCCATGTCTACGTGTGCCACCTTCGGCCAGGCACCGTAATGCACCGCATCAAGTCCCGCACGAACTGTTGGATTGGTGGTGTCGTGAATCAGAATCACTGTCCGGGCAACGGCGGTAGAATTGAGGAGATCCTCGATATCTCGCCTAACACCATCGGAAGAATGGTCACCGTTGACCAAAACGAAGTCGATATTTCGGCCCTTCTCCGCGAAACGCTCGAGCTCTCTCGGTAGAGTCTCATGTGAATCGCCGGTGTGAATTGTCACGTGCTTCTCTTCTGCGACAGGGAGCTGTGGTGCCACAAGATCGAATGAATGAACCTCGCTAGAGTGGGCTGCGATCCTGCTCAGGCTGCCCCCCTCGGCAGTTCCAAGCTCAATCGAGAGCTTCGGTTGTAGCTGGCTCAACACGCCCTCCAGGGCCGCACGCTCCCCGAAGGACATCTGCCAGTAGGTATCGGCGAAAATGTCCAAGATGTCCAAGTTCTGCATTCTTTTGATCCTGATCGTCAATATTTCAGATTGATAGCGGTTGCTTCGATGCCTGTCGGACGCTACCTACTCGCTACGGCAATTGAACCACGTATCCTAATGCAGCATCTCGTCGTGCCCTCTGCCCGCCCATATAGACTGCCGATCATGCTTGCCTACAACCATATCTATCGCGGCACCTGTCGCGCCAGGATAGCCTTATAGCCGAGTGCCTGGTCATTGGCGGCGGTTTCCTTGGATCGCACGTAGCCCATCGGCTCGCGAGCCTGGGTCACGCAGTTGTGCTGTATAGCCGTTCATTTAGCGAGTGGCTAGTACATACTGATCGCTCCAGCAAGGGCCACATCGAATTGGTCGAAGGAGAGCTCCCCACCGGCCGCGGGCTGCTCGAACTGATCGACGCCGCTGACATCGTCTTCTATATGGCGGGGTCGAGTACGCCAGCGATGGCCCAAACCGATCCCGGCGGTGCGATCACCACTTCGGTGGTGCCAGCAGCTGCGGTACTCGACCTGATGCGCGATACATCGACGCGGAGGATCGTCCTAGCCTCTTCGGGCGGCACAGTATACGGAGCCGTGAGGCAGCTGCCCACAAGCGAGGAACATCAGACCACACCTATCAGCCTGCACGGCCATAACTCCCTGACCGTCGAGCGCTATGCGATGTTTTTCGCGGAGCAGCACAGCTTTGAGCCAATAATCCTCCGCTACTCTAATCCTTACGGCCCCGGGCAACTTCCACGCCACGGGCAAGGTGTCGTAGCGGCCTGGTGCGAGGCTCTAGCACATGACGAGACAATCGTTCTCTACGGTGATGGGCAGGCCCAGCGCGACTTCATATTTATAGATGACGCTGCCGAGGCAACAGCGCTTGCTGGTCTTGAGGGAACGGGACCGGCGATCTACAACATCGGATCGGGCGAGTCGTGGTCACTCCGGAGTCTACTTGGGGCACTTGAGCAAGCTTCTGGGCGTCAGGCTGACATTCACCATGTCCCCGCCAGGCCAGTAGATGTTCCGGTGACCCGCCTCGATTGCACGCGTGCTAATCGCCACCTTGGCTGGGAGGCAACTACGCCGCTTGAGGTTGGTATTCGAGCAAGTTGGGAATGGATATTGCAGTTGCCGTACGAGCGGCGTGGCGTATAAAGCAAAGTAGTGATTGTCTAGTTTTCTTACGCTAGATTCCCACTCACCATGACATCGACAAGGCGCCCTCTGGTACGACAAGTCATCGAGCGAGCCGCGAGCCGCGCCCTCAGCGCTACCGGCTCCCCATACGAAGTAACCCTACCGCCACCCCCACCACCACCTCCGCCAGAGCCGCCGAGACCACAGGCCAGCGAGCTTGCCCGCGATACTCCGGCGGCCCGCCTTGCTGGCGATCGAGATCGCGTCTCGAGCCTGATCGCCGCCCGCTTGAGTACGGATGATCTGGGCGAGCTGGAGCAACGCTTGGCAGGCTCTCCCGAGCTGGAAGCCCACTACCTAGCCTGCCGCGACCCCGACCCATCCCCAGACCTCGTGCTCGCCTACGGTCTCTGGCTAGGGGTCCCATCGGTGATCGAGAAGAGCGGCCTGATAACCGATCAGCCCCCTGAGGATGTGCACGCGATGGCCCGGGGACCGCTCTCAGCGGCGGGGGGCTTGTACGAGGCCAACATGGTCGCCGACGCCCTAGCCGGCGTCGGCGTCGAGATGACGGACGTAAGCAGCGCCCTGGACTTCGGCTGCTCCTCCGGGCGCGTGGTCCGGGTCCTGGCCGCCGCCTACCCAGACATCAAGTGGCAGGGTTGCGACCCCAACGCCCCCGCGATCGCCTGGGCAAACGAGCACCTGCCCGGCATCGATTTCTTCGTAAGCGGCGACGCCCCGCCACTGCCGCTGCCCGATGCCTCGCTCGACCTCGCCTACGCGATCTCGATCTGGTCGCACTTCGCGCCCGAGCTCGGCCTGCACTGGTTCACAGAGATGCACCGCATCATCCGCCCAGGCGGCCACTTGGTCTGCACAACCCACGGCCTCACCTCAGTCGCCCACTACGCCCTCGGAGGCATGCGCAGCCCCGAGCAATCACAAGAGATTCGCGACACCCTCTACCGCAACGGCAGTTGGTATGCGCCAGAGTTCGGCGAGGAGGGCGACTGGGGCGTCGTCAACCCAGACTGGGGCACAGCCTTCCTCACCCCAGAGTGGATGCTCACAAACCTCTGCCCCGCCTGGCGCATACTCGAGTTCGCCCCCGGACGCAACCAAGAGAACCAGGACGTATACGTGCTGCAGCGGGTCTGAGCTGCCGTGATCGGCGCCACCGTCTGGATGCACTTATTTGCATCCAGACGGAAGAGGGGGCACCGTCAACAGCCGGTTTTAGGCCGTACCTGCTGATTTTGGCGTCCTTGCCAGCGAGTACAATGCGCTACATGGGACGCACGGAGGCGGACATCGGTACCGCGAGGGACGACGGCGGCAGAGGTCGGCTGATCGTCAATACAACGGACGAGCTTGTGACCGCCTACCGCATCGTCAAAAGCGTCCACCGCAGCGACCCGGTAATGCTCGATGTGTTCCGCTCCAGCTATGAGCGCGATGCACGCCCGCGCGGCCTGGAGGTCGAGTCGGTGTTGATTCACTTTGGTCTATCGATGTACCTGGAGCGAGAGATGGCAGCCGCCACGGCTCGACGCTGGCCTCGTCTCGGTCGCCACATCGCAGAGGTTCGACTTGAGCCTGGAAACGGCTTCTGCTGGGCTCATACGGCTCAGCCAGGACATATGACCGTATGGGGAAGACCGTTGCAGTTGCTCGCTTGTATAGCCGATATCCTTCCTGTAGGCGATTAGCGATGCACTACGTTCTGCTCAGCAGCACCGGCAATATGATCTCCTCCTACGAGGAGGAGCCGGCTGCACGTGCTGCTCTACAACGCATCGTCGAGGCTGAGCCCGAGGCAGCCGAGGACATCACGCTGATGACCTATGGCGAAGACGGCCTGCCCACCGGCGACCCAGAATTCGCCAAGGCGCCGAGCGTCACGCAATAGACCAAACGGCCGTGAACGCGCGTGACCGTGGCCGACCCAAATTACTGGGCCTTGCCGTCACCCCTACGGCAGACAAGCCGAGCTTCGCTCCACCCGGCCCCGCTTGCGAGTCAGCCCTTAGGCCCAAAACAAAAGGATGCACTCATGACAGCAGCCTACCTGCTGCTATGATGCTTATATGCGAACCACAGTAACCCTCGACGAGGATGTGGCCGCGAAGCTCCAGCAGGTATCGCGCGAGCGGGGAGTGTCCTTCAAGGGCGCCCTCAACGATGCCGTTCGCGCCGGCCTCGCCGCCGGCGCAGCGCCAACCAAGAGCTTCCACGTGCATGCACGACCTCTGGGCATCCGCCCCGATGTTGACGTGGACAAGGCCCTGAGCCTCGCCGGCAAGATCGAAGACAGCGAGATCCTGCGCAAGCTCGAGCTGCGCAAGTGAAGCTGCCTGACGTCAACCTCCTCCTATACGCATACGACTCCCGCTCACCGCGCCACAGCGCAGCCCGCGACTGGCTGGAGCAAACGCTCTCCGGAGCGGAGACCGTGGCCCTGTCGTGGACGGTGCTGCTCACGTTCATCCGCCTGAGCACACGCTCGGCCGTGGTCGAGCAGCCACTCAGCGTGGACGCGGCGATCGAGATCGTCGAGAGCTGGCTCGATCAACCGTGCGTCACAGTGATCAACCCGACAGAGCGCCACGCGGCCGTCCTGCGCGAGCTGCTGTCGCCACTCGGCGCCGCCGGCAACCTCACAACCGACGCGCACTTGGCCGCGCTGGCGATCGAGCACGGCGCACTGCTCTGCTCGTGTGACACGGACTTCGCACGCTTCCAGGGGTTGCGTTGGGAAGACCCGCTGCGGGAAGACCGCTAGCCTGCAGTAGATCCTGCCTCACCCTGTGGCAGAATGTGGCAGAATGTGGCAGAATGTGGCAGAATGTGGCAGAGCCGCTTACTTGCGACGGTAGAATCCCGTCTGCCGGGACCCGACGAACTCAACATACCCACCTTCGCGAAGATGACGAAGATCCCGCCCCAGGCTCCTCGTCGAAATCCCCGTGTGCCGCTGAATATCACCCGTATTGGGTCGCTCGAGCTCTTCGATTGCTTGCAACACCACGGCATACCGCTGCTCCGGGTGCAGCCGGGCCTGTGACGCTCGCTCAACTTGCCTCAAATCCTCGCCGGCCAGCTTCGGTGACAGACCGCTGTTGGGATGCGGCCGCAATACGACCTTGATCTGGGGCCCGTTCTCAATCCACTCAGGCGCCGGATAGCCGTCGTCGCGACACGCCGCTACGACACGGTCATACCCGCTCCCATAACCCTCGATCACCCCCAAGCGCATCAACACCCGCGATATCGCCTTATTGCGGCGGAGGCTGACACCCGATTCGAAGTCCTCCCTGGAGAACCCTGGAGGCCATGTGCCGGGACTCGAGATCTCCAGACGATCCGCGTACAAAGCAACGAAGATGGAGGCCCCCTCCACAGCGTAATCCGCATGAGCGACGGCGTTGTTGAGGATCTCGCGCACCGCCACGCTCGGGAAGAGGTCCAACTCCGCTCGCTGCGTACGCTCCGTGATCTGAACGACTTGGTCGGTGTTGCGCTCGATGAACCGCACTGCCACCTCGATCCCGTCGAGCACGGTCCCGTCGCTCTCCTCGCTCTTAACTGCCGGCCTGCTCTTGTCGTTTCCGCGAAACCGAGCGCACCGGATCTGCGCATCGGGAAAATGGAGGGCCCGTCCTCGTCCAAATAGGATGATTCCGGCACGTGTGGGGACCAGTTGGCCTCCGTATTCGCTCAACACACCGAGACTGCGCAACTTGGCGTCTGTTGGACGCTCCCCAACCAGCTCCAGCCACCGCTTGATCGACTCTTGGTCGAGATCTTCGCGGGCCAATCCCACCACCGGCTCCTGGTCCCACGCACCCGTTTGCCGTGCCCGTTCGAGCTCGGCTACCTTCTCAGGGCTCGCTGGGAGGGAGTTGCTTCCGATCCGGACAAATGTTCCCTGATCCTTGCCTCTCTCCTTGATGAAGAAGGGTCCAGCCGCATAGGAAGCACGCAGCAGTAGCAAGTCACGCCCTTCGTAGGTCGCCATCTCCAGCTGGACGGTGGGCTGCGGCTCGATCGCGTTCGCCACCGCATTCGCCAGCTTCTCCTCCTGCTTCTCTACGTCACCGAGTCCAAGGGCCACTCTCGTCTGATCCTCAACGCCTACGACCACAGTCCCTCCAGCGGTGTTCAGGAACGAGCAGATGGTCTCCAAGACTCTCTTCATGCTCGATAGGTCTCGCTTGAAGTCAAGGCGGGTCCCCTCGCGTTCTGACAGGAGCTCAGCGACGGACTTGGCCATGAGCAGAAGCCTAAGCGCCGGACAAGACAACCGGCCACCGTGGCGCTGTCACAGCAACTCTTCCCATTCCGAGGCGTTCTGTACTTCTGCCCGGCCCAATGGCTCGCCTACGTGCCGGTGTCTTTGGCGGTCCAAGCCATTCGTCGGGCCATCCGCCGGGGAGACGGTTGCTAGCGTTCACAAGCTCTTGCCCACGACCACAACCACCGACCCACCGTCCTCCGCACAAGCGGTGTCCGTCCCGCCGGGGCGCCCGTCCGCGATCTCGATCGAGAACGTCAGCAAGACCTTCCGTCTGCCCCACCAGCAGTACTCGACGCTCAAGGAGCGTGCACTGCATCCGTTTCGCTCGACCGAGTACGACGAGCTGAAAGCCGTCCAGGACATAACGCTTGAGATCGCCGAGGGAGAATTCTTCGGGATCGTCGGGCGCAATGGCAGCGGCAAGAGCACCCTCTTGAAGTGCATCGCCGGCATCTACCGAGTTGACGTCGGACGTATATCGGTCGCGGGCCGACTCTCCCCGTTCATCGAGCTCGGTGTCGGCTTCAACCCCGACCTCAACGCGCGCGACAACGTCGTCATCAACGCGATCATGCTGGGACTCAGCCGCAAACAGGCGATGGAGCGCTTCGAACACGTCGTCGCCTTCGCCGAACTCGAGGGCTTCATGGATCTGCGCCTGAAGAACTACTCCTCTGGAAT
Organism: uncultured Solirubrobacterales bacterium; assembly: GCA_963844095.1. Lineage (GTDB taxonomy): Bacteria > Actinomycetota > Thermoleophilia > Solirubrobacterales > Solirubrobacteraceae > Palsa-744. The sequence continues at coordinate 586,592 of CAWJND010000003.1, read as the reverse complement.
GCTCGTGCGCCTGGCCTTCGCCACCGCGATCCAAGTGGACGCCGAGATCCTGCTGATCGATGAGGTCTTGGCCGTCGGCGACGCCGCCTTCCAGCAGAAGTGCTTCGAGGAGTTCTTCCGTCTCAAGCGCGAAGGCAAAACAATCGTGTTCGTCTCCCACGACATGTACTCCGTCGAGCGCTTCTGCAACAGAGCAATGCTGATGGAGCACGGCAAGATGACCAAGATCGGCGACCCACGCGAGGTGGGACGCGCCTATCACGAGCTCAACTTCGGCCAACTAGCCCACGACGCCCCCGAGGAGAGCCATTCGAGCTCTGGCACGGCAATCGCCGACGCCTGGTTTGAGAACGAGCAAGGCGAGCGCATCACAAGCTCAAGCCAGGAAGACCACATCAGCATGTGCTTTGAGGCACGCATCGCCGAGGCGCTCGAGAACCCAGTGTTCGCCGTCACCTTGCGCACCGATCTCGGCCACACGATCGTCGTCGCGCGCTCCGACCAGCACGGTCACCAAAGCGGCTCCTTCAAGCCAGGCGAATCGGTGGTCGCACGCTTTGCGATCCCCAACTGGCTGACCCCGTCGCGCTACTTGCTGACGCCTTCGCTGGCACGGGAGGGCACGGGCGAGAGCGCGATCGCGCTCGTCGAGGACATGGCTTCGGTCATGGTCCACGGCACCGCAAGCGGCGGCATCCTCGAGCTGCCGATCGAGACGAAGCTGGAGCGGGTATGAGCACGATGCCAGAGGTCGGCCTGCCTGCCCCCCCGCAAGCCCCCACAAGCCACCGCGTATACGGCCCCTCGGCCCTCGGCGGCGGTGCCCAGCGCTTCTGGTCGCTGACGTTCATGCTCGCCCGCACCGAATTCAAGCTGCGCTTCTTCGGCTCGATCCTCGGCTACGCGTGGACGCTGGTGCGCCCGCTGCTGTTCTTCGGAGTCACGCTGTTCGTGTTCACGGTGATCCTCGAAGTCAACAAGGGCAACCCGGTCCCCCACTATGCCCAATACCTGCTCGAGTCGATCATCCTCTTCACCTATTTCCAGGAAGCCACATCCGGGGCCGTACCGAGCCTCGTCGGGCGCGAGAACCTGCTGCGTAAGGTCCGCTTCCCACGCCTGGTCGTGCCGCTGTCGGTTGCGCTCTTCTGCTTCTTCAACCTCTGCATGAACCTGATCGTGGTGTTCATTTTCATCCTTGCGGCAGGCATCGAGCCGAGCGTCAGCTGGCTTGAGCTGATCCCGCTGGTGGCGCTGCTCGTCACCCTCTCGGTCGGCGTGGGCATGCTGCTCAGCGCGTTGTATGTGCGCTTTCGCGACGTGCAGCCGATCTGGGAAGTGCTCGCCCAGCTCTTGTACTACGCCTCGCCGATCCTCTACACGGTGCAGTCGGCCAAGGACCATCACTTCCTCGGCATCCCCTTCTCGCGCATCCTCGTGATCAACCCGATCGGCGCGATCCTCACGCAGACGCGCAACGCCCTGCTTCACTCCGGCCCCACGGCCGCCCAGGCGCTCGGCGGCGTCCCACGCCTTGCGATCCCGCTGGGTATCATCGCCGTCCTGTTTGTGCTCGGTCTGTGGTACTTCAACCGCGAGGCCCCGCTCATATCGGAGAAGCTGTAGCGATGAGTGCCGCCGAGACATCCAACGGACAGCAACTGCAAGCCGAAAACGAGCTTCTGCGCGCGCGCGTCGCCGCCCTGGAATCAGAGCTAGTGGAGGTTCAAGCCAGCACAAACGCCGTAATCGGCCAGTGGCAGGAGCGCGCCTACTGGCTCGACCGCCTGCATCTCGACCTCAACAAGCTGATGGAGCGTCCCGGCGCCAATGAGGTGCGCCTGGCACTGCGAGCGATCAGAGCTTTGTTCTGGCGGATCAAGCGGATCAAGCGTCGTCTGCTGGGCTCGTGAAGACGGTCTCCGTGGTGATCCCCGTCAAGGACGGGGAGCGCTATCTAGAGGAGCTGCTCGACGCGCTTGTCCGCGAAGGAGCCACAGAGACCCTCGTTATCGACTCAGGCTCGCGCGACCGCTCGATCGAGATCGTCCGCTCAACCGGCGTCGAGCTGTTGCAAATCGAGCCGCAAGAATTTGGCCACGGCAAGACCCGTAACCTGGGCGCCCAGCACACATCGGGCGAGCTGATCTGCTTCCTGACGCAGGACGCCACCCCCTGCCCTGGCTGGCTGGCTGCCTACCAGGAGGCGTTCGCGCTCGAGGGACGCATCGGAGCCGCCTACGGCCCACACCTGCCACGGCCTGACACCAGCCCGATGATCGCGCGCGAGCTATGCGAGTTCTTCGCCGGCTTCCAGGGCGGCGAGGACTCAGGCCGCCCGGTGGTGCAGTCCGCCGGGGATCCGACATTCCTCTCCAACGTCAACGCCTGCTACAGGCGCGACTGCTGGGAGGAGATCCGCTTCCGTGAGGTCGCCTACTCCGAGGATCAGGCATTCGGCGGCGACCTACTGGAGGCGGGTTGGTCGAAGGTCTACCACCCCGGCGCAGCGGTCCTGCATGCTCACGACTACGGCACGCTCGAGTTCATGCGTCGCTATTTCGACGAGTACCGCGGCCTACGCGAGACCAAGGGCCACGTCGAGCCGTTTCATCCCGTCGCCGCGGCCCGCCACGTGGGCCACGAGGTGGCGGCCGACCGCCGCTGGATGGCCGAGCGGGGCGTCGGCGCGGGCACGCGGGCTCGCTGGACGCCCCGCGCGATCGCCCACCATGGCGGTCGCCGCGTCTTCTCGGCGCTCGGCTCGCGCTCGGAGCGGGTTCCCGCGCCGCTGCGACGCAGGCTCTCGCTGGAGGGACGCGACGAAGCGGCGGGCGAGCGCACCGCGACAATGGGCGCCTCCGCAAACGGGCAAGCACCAGGTGGTGGTGAGACCCACAAGGGATTGGACACTCCCAGCACCGACCGCCAACCCCCGGAGCTGCCGGCGGTTGAGCACGTCGACCAGATGCTCGAGCGCGACGACTACGACGTCGTTGCACGCGTCTGGCAGAACGGCCCCGCGCCGCTACTGGACCCGCTGCCCGGCATGGCCGAGCGCGAGCGCCTGCGCCTGGCTCTGGTGATCCCGCCATTCAGCCGTGGCAGCGGCGGGCACAACACGCTGTTTCAGATCTTCTCCCGCCTAGAGCAACGCGGGCACGCCTGCAGCGTCTGGCTAGCCGACTACCACGGCCACGCTCGCGACCTGTGGCCGGCGGTGTTGCGTCACGACATCAACGAGTTCTTCGCCACATTCCAGGGCCCCGTATACAAAGGTTTCGACTCCTGGCAGGGCGCCGATGTGGCGATCGCCACCGGCTGGCAGACCGTGCACGCGACGCTCGGCCTCGGGGGCACTCGCGCGCGCGCCTACATCGTCAACGACCACGAGCCAGAGTTCTATGCGACCTCCACTGAGCACGTACTAGCTGAGGACACGTACCGCCACGGTCTGCACTGCATCGCCGCCAGCCCCTGGTTGCGCGATCTGCTGATTGAGCGCTACGGGGCAAGCGCTGACGCTTTTCAGCTGGGCGTGGACGGTGACACCTATCGTCCGCTGCCGGTCGAGCGCAGGCGTGACACGATTGTCTACTACGCGCGCCATTCCACCCCCAGGCGAGCCGTGCCGATCGGCTTGATGGCGCTCGCCGAGCTGCATCGCCGCCGCCCGGATGCGCGCATCGTGCTGTTCGGCACCGACAAAGCTCTGCATGCCGCGTTCCCCTATGAGCACTTGGGCGTGCTCAGCACACCGCAACTCGCACGGCTCTACTCCGAGGCAACCGCCGGCCTGTGCCTGTCGCTTACGAACTTCTCGCTGATGCCGAAGGAGATGCTCGCCTGCGGGCTTCCGTGCGTCGAGCTTGCCGGCGTCAGCGCCGAGTCGATCTTTGGCGAGGACGGACCGCTCGATCTCGCGCCGTTGCAGCCACAGGCGATCGCCGACGCGCTCGAACGTCTGCTCTCAGACCGCGAGCGCTGGCAGCGCCGCTCGCGCGAAGGAATTGAGTTCGTCGCCTCACATACCTGGGAGCACGCGACCGACGAGGTGGAAGCCGGCTTGCGCCATGCGCTACGCGAGCGCGAACTGGCACGATTGGGCAGCAGTTGAACGACAGAGGTGTGTAGAGCCGATCGGGCGATCCAACTAGGTTGTTCCTCAGGCGACCTCGATCCAGTCCAGCCAGCGCGCGCAGAGTGAGTGCCACGCGCTCGGGGCAACGCGCCTTAGCGTCTCGTGTTCGGCTTCCAGCGGCTCCAGGATGCCCCCGTCGATCACGGCCGAGGCCCTGTCGCCAGGTTGCAATGTTCCGCCGCCTCTGAGCATCGTGAGCTTGTGCTTGCCGGCGCTCAGGCTCACGATGGCGACCGGATACTTGTTCTCATCGCCGCCGAACTGCTCGCTTGGCACGCCCACCAGGCGCCCATCGATCGAAACGTGGAGGGGACGATCCATGTTGCCGCCCAGCCAGAGTCGGTAGCGACCGGCCTTCGCCACCTTAAAGCTCAATTCCACGCGTGCGGGCAGCTCGATCACAAGCAGCGGCTGACCCTCCAAGTCGGAAAGGATCGCCGTGTCGGGCGAACGCACCGCTTCGGCCATGTTCAACACGATGTTGGGAGGACGTTCGGCGACCACCAGCCGCCTGCCGTCGTGCCGGGCGACTCGCGCCAGCGAGCTCACCTTCTTGCATTGCGGGATAGCCGCCGGCTGTGAGCCTTCGCCGACCGCCACATGAACCAACGGCGCCGGGCCAACACGACGCCACACCTGCCATGAGGGCCCGCTCCAAACCTCGTTGTAGTTGCTCGGCGGACGGCTCCAGATCGGCGAGCGACGCATCACCAGCAGCGGATACTGCTGCAACGTCGCCTGGGATATCTGATCTACGTCGTAGCTGTGGCCATACTGCGGGGGCGCTCCGTTGTCCAAAGTCATCACACCGCGATAGGCATAGCCGGGCGAGTTGACCTGCACCTCGCGCAGCAGGTACAGCCCGTATTCGTCGAAGTCGGTGAGCAAAGTCGGCCCTTGACCGGAGAAGTGCTCTCCGATCGCGCTCAGTTCGGTGTAGCGCTGAGTCGGCGCCAGCCCAGTCGCGTGATAGGCAAGCGCGTCCGAGCCGAACACCCCGAGCGCGATCACGCCGGCTACGAGCGCACCCTCGATGCTACGTCCACCTCTGATGCTGAACGCCCCGATCAGCGCGACCAGCATCACCACGGGCGAGAGCAGCATCAGCACCTTGGCGTCGGTCCACTCGGTTCCATGACGGCGCAGGAACTCCCACACGATGAGAAAGATCAGCGCAAACGCAAGCACCCCAAAAGCCCGCCTGCGCACCAACCACAGCACGCCGAGGATCGCGCACACCGCGACGACGCCGATCACCAGGTAGGTCTGATTGAGAAAGCGCGGTTCGATGCGATGCGATTCGCCAAGCCAGATACCAAGTGCCTGGGCGATGCGCAGCGGGCGCAGCAGATTCCCGGGATCAGACGCCGCCTGCGCGTCCGTGCTCGAGACGTTCTTGGCCAGGGCCAAGGTGGTCGACAGCGGTCCCAGCGTCGGCAGCGCCAGTACGGCCGTCATTCCGCCCGTCACCACGGCGCTCAGAGCCAACACCCTGACACGGTGGCGTCTGAGCATCACCACCGGAGCCGCGAACGCCAGAACGGCAAGCAACAGCAACCCCACCCAAGGCGACGCGGCGATGCCGATCGCGCCAAGCGACGCGGCACCGGCGATGGCAAAAGGCAACGCGCCGCGCACCCCTGCGCGGGCAAGCCGCGGGGCGAGCACGACGCAGGCCCCCATCAAGAGCAGCATCGGCAGCACCGTGATCTCCTTGATCGAGCCCATCAGCGCGTAGGAGTAGACGAGCGCGGGAATGGCCGCCAGCCAGCCAGTGATCGCCGCCGCCGGGCGCGACAGACCAGCACTCCGAGCCAGGAACGCCAACACCAGTGCAGCAAACGCGAGCTCAGCCGCTTGGAAGGGCGCGTACAGCCACAACAGGTTCTGTCCAGAAAGCCAACCAACCGACCCAAGCACGGTGTGGCCACCGGAGGGATAGCCATTGCCGAAGTACGCGACGAGGGTTGCGCCATAGCCTGGGAATCCACTCGTGAATTCACGTCCGTGGTGCAGCAGCCGCTCGGCGCCCATTATCTGGATCGACCCCGTTGTGTCGAGCAGGTAGCCCGGGAAAGTCAAGCGTCCAGCGGCGATGATCGGGGCGCTAACGGTCAGGTAGGCGGCAATCGCTGCGCCGGGCGCCAGCCACCAGCCACTCCCGCGGCCACGCAAGCGCCCGGCCAGGCCGTTCCGCCAGGCAAGCACGAATCCCAACAGGGCCAGCGCCAGCAAGATCCACGGAGTCAGCGGAGCAAGCGTCGTGGATGGCGGCCAAGTCGTGAACTGAGAGACGACAATCAGCGCGCCGAATCCAAGCGGCGCCAGCAATATGAACGGCAGCCTGATACCGACGATCCGCTCGACCAGCAGGCCAGCGCCAAGCGCGAGGACCGCCAGCAGCAGCGGAAACCCGACCACGACCATCAGGAAGCTCATCGTTGGGCGACTACCGAGCTACCGGGCCGAGTCAGAGCGACGCAAACCGAGGATCGACAGGAGAAATGACGAGAAGAAGATCTGGATACCGACGATGATCAGCGTTGCGGCCACGACCGCCATGTGTTCGTCGGCGAGCGTGCCGAGCCCGTGCGAGATCCACGTGCCCACGATGATGCCGCCAAGGATGAGTCCCAGGAGCAACACCAAGCCGCCGAGCGCCAGCCCGTGCTCGAGCCTGAAGCGCGCACGCATCTTGTCGAACCAGGGGTCACGCTCGCCCATGTAGTACGTGCCATAGGCGTGCGCACACAGACCGAGCGCGAGCACCTGCGTGCCGACCACCATCAGCAGGGCTCCACCGATCAGCGCGTGAATACCCCAGGAACGCCCAAAAAAATCCAACCCACCCCCGACGAGCGCCACGATCAAGGTGCCGATGCCGGCGAGAGCGGTGCCCGGCACGATGAACAGGTGGGTGGGCGAGTGCACGAGCAAAAAACGCAGATGGCGCCAGCCATCGCTGAAGCTCGACAGCTTCGACTCGCCGCCACGCGGGTGGTATTCGATCGGGAACTCAGCGATCTTCAGTTTCTCCTTGGAGGCCCTGATCACCATCTCCGAGGCGAACTCCATGCCGGTCGTGCGCAGGTCGAGCCGCGGCAGCACGTCGGTGCGCAGCGCGCGCATGCCGCAGTGGGCATCCTTGACCCCAGTGCGGAAGAACAGGTTGAGTAGCCCCGTGAGGATCGGATTGCCGATGTAGCGGTGCAACCAAGGCATCGCGCCGGGCTGGATGTTGTCCATGCGGTCGCCCATCACCAGCTCCGCGCCACCTTCGAGCTCGGCGACGAAGCGCGGGATCTCGTTGAAGTCATAGGTCAAGTCGGCGTCGGCCATCACGATGTAGCGCCCGCGTGCGGCGGCAAAGCCGGCCAGGTAGGCGCTGCCATAGCCGCGACGCGGTTCTGAGACGACGCGGGCCCCGGCGGCGACGGCAAGCGCGGCCGAGTTGTCTTCGGAGGCGTTGTCGACGACGAGCACCTCGCCGTCGATCCCCTTCTGCTCGAGCACGCCAAGCGCCGTGCGCACGCACTCCTCGATGTTCTCCTCCTCGTTCAGGCAGGGGATCACAACCGACAGAAGCGTCGATGCGTTTTCTTCGGGGGCCTCGGCAAGCGAGGACCTACTCTTCTGTGCGGTGCTCATGGTCTAGTTCGTCCAGCGCCCACTCTTTGCAGGTTCGGCTGTAGCGGAGATAACCCTCCGCGGCTCGAAAAGCAGCGCACCGTGATCTCAAGAACGGACGCTTTTCGCTTCGAAATCCTATCGGACGCCGCGGAGGCGCCCTGACAGTCCCGCTCAAGGCTCCAAGCCTGCGGCTATTCTGGCGGCGGCCCCATGCGCATCTGCCTGATCTACGACTGCCTATTCCCCTACACGGTGGGCGGAGCCGAGCGCTGGTACCGCAACCTGGCCGAGCGCCTTGTCGACGAGGGGCATGAAGTGACGTATCTCACGCTGCGCCAGTGGCCGCGTGGGACGCCTCTAGACGTCGACCCGCGCATCCGCGTCGTCGTAGCGGGACCGCGCATGGCGCTCTACACGGGCCCGCGCAGGCGTATCCTGCCGCCGCTGGTATTCGGAGTCGGCGTGCTCTGGCACCTGTTGCGCCACGGGCGCTCCTACGACGTCGTACACACGTGCGCCTTTCCCTACTTCTCGCTGCTGGCCGCGGCGGTGGCGCGCCCGCTCGGACGCTACGGCCTCGTCGTCGACTGGTTTGAGGTGTGGTCTCGCCAATACTGGCGTGGCTATCTGGGCGGCCTCGGCGGGCGCGTGGGCGAGCTCGTGCAGTGGATGTGCGCGCGGGTCCCGCAGCGTGCTTTCTGTTTCTCTGAGCTGCACGCGAAGCGCTTGCGTGAGCTGGGCCTGCGCGGTCCGACCACGGTGCTGCGAGGGCTATATGCGGATAGCCGAAAAACAGCAGGCCCCCCACGCGCGCGGGGGGCATCGCCGTTTGTGCTGTTCGCAGGACGGCTGATCCCCGAGAAGCGAGTCACCGTCGGCGTGGCGGCCGTGGCGCAAGCCGCGCAGCGAATTGAGGGCCTGCGCGGCGTGTTCTACGGCGACGGCCCTGAGCGCGATGCCCTCGACACCGCCATCGCAGAGCACAATGCTGGCGCCTTCATCTCCGCGCCCGGGTTCGGCGAGAGCGAGCAGGTGGATGCTGACATGGGCAGTGCCCTGTGCGTCCTTTTGCCGTCCGAGCGCGAGGGCTACGGCATGGTCGTGGTCGAGGCCTCGGCCCACGCGACCCCGTCGGTGGTGGTCGCCGCGCCCGACAACGCCGCCGTCGAGCTGGTGCAGGAGGGCGTCAACGGCGTGATTGCCTCCAGCGCCGACCCGGAGGCGATCGCTGAGGCGATCGTGCGCGTGCACGAGGCGGGCATGGCGATGCGCGAGAGCACGGCACGCTGGTTTGCGCAGAACGCCGAGCTGCTGTCGCTGGAGGGCTCGCTTGAGATCGTGCTAGAGAGCTACGCGCACGGACGAGCCGCCTAGCTCTCAACCCACCAGACCCGCGACCAACTCGTCTAGCCAGACGAGGCGTACGTCCTCATGCTCCGCAGCGAGCTCGACCAGGCTTCTTGTAAAGCCGGACTTGGAGAACAGCAGGACAAGCGGGCCCTCGCCGGCGAATCTGACCTTTGCCTGACGCATCGCCGACAACTTGAACGTCTTCAAATCCTCGAACGTCTGCACCGTCATCTGCTTCGCGGTCCACTTGCACTCCCCCACGACCGTGACCACGCCACGGCGAAGGCCCACAACGTCGATCTCCTCTGTCTGACGCTGTCCGGATCGTCGCAGCTCGTTGAGCGAGCTACCCCACCACGAGCCCACCCGACTTGCGATGCCACCCAACTCACTACGCGTCCATTCGCGACAGAGACCCTCGAATACCGGCGCCACATGTTCGGAGAGAACAGGCGCGATCTCACCGTCATAGTGGTCTTTCGGTTGCAGACCCGTACGTAGATCCTCTTGGAAGTTGAACACGAAGCGAAACCAGAAGCGCATGAAGCCATCGGCCAGACGAAAGCGATGATCACGCTGCGCGTGCCGGGCAGTCACCGGGGCAATCTTCTCGACAAGTCGCATCTCTTCAAGCGACTCGAGGTAAGGACCGAGATCGCGCGTGCGCTTGCCAAGCGCTGTGGCCAGATCGCCGATCGCACGCCCACCCGAGGCCAACTCCTCCAGCAGCGAGAAATAGATTCCCGGCTGACGCAGCTCTTCTTCGAGGATCTCGCGCGGATCGTTGAACAGTGGCCCACGCGGATTCAGAACACGCTCGCACACGCGTGCGCGCAGGTCGCCTCTACCCCGCGCAAGCTCATCGAGGTAGAGGCTGGTACCGCCGGCCACTGCATAGCTCTCGATGCGCCCACGCGGGTCCGAGTCCTCGATAAAAGCCTGTGCCTCCGCGAAGCGCAGCGGTTCCACCGCCAGCGGCGTCAGGCGACCACGCAGTGGGCTGGCCTCCGAGAGCAATGCCGTCATCTGGCCTATATAGGAGCCGCACAGCACCAGCTTGAGCTTGGAGGTACCGCGCTCCTCCATGACGGCCTGCACCGCGGTCAGGACCTCGTAGCGTCGCTCGCTACGCGTAGGCAGTAGGTAGGGAAGCTCATCGATGATCGCGAGCGTCTTTTCTTGCTCAGCCAGCTTGTACAGCGCGGCGATCAATGCCGGCAGATCGCTCAGATCCGGCCTTACACCCAGATATGACTCCAGCTGATCGGAAAAGCGCTTGAGCTGAGCGCCTTCGGCTCGACGCTCGGCCACCAGCACAACAGCCGGCTTCCCGTCTGCAAACGCGCGAAAGAGCCAGGACTTGCCAACCCGACGGCGACCGTAGAGCACAAGCGCGTTGCGATCCCCTCCATCCCACCAATCCTCGAGGCGCTCGAGGTCGGCGCGACGGTTGAGAAACTCCTTACGGGAAGAAAAAGCAAATGTGGACATATTTATAATCTAACTTAGACTAAGACAGATTATAGAGCCTCGGCGATGCCTGGACATCATGCAGCTCAGCCGCCCAGCGCCCGACCGTAGCTCTCGAGCGTCAGCCGCGCCGTGCGCTCCCAGGTGAACTCGCGCGCCCGCTCCAGGCCGCGGGCACACAGATGCTCGACCTCCGCTCGGCCCTGATCGCTCTGGGAGAGCAGACGCTCAAGCGCTGAGGCGATCGCGCGCTTGTCGTGCGGGTCGAACAGCAGCGCGGCCTCGCCCGCGACCTCCGGCAGCGAGGAGGCGTTTGAGCAGGCGACCGGCACCCCGCGCGCCATCGCCTCGAGCACCGGCAGTCCAAAGCCCTCGTACAGCGACGGGTAGACAAAAGCTTTTGCCACCCGCCACAGCCCCTCGAACTCCTCGCCGCTCAGCCAATCCAGGAAACGCACGTCACTCTCCACCCCGGCCGTGCGCGCACGCTCGCGCAGCTGCGCCTCATGCTCGGTCGGGTAGCCCGGCAGCACCAGCAGCGGCCGGCGCTCCGCCGGAATCAGCGCGAGCGCGCCGATCAGCGTGAGCAGGTTCTTGTGCGGGCGCTTGGCTGACAGGCTCAAAGCGATCGGCCGCTCGCCCAGGCGCAGGCGCTCGCGCAGCTCTCGCTCTGGCAGCGGCTGGCTGCGCGCCACCGTGCCGATCCCCAACGGGACCACGTCGATGCGCTCGGAGGACGTCCCCAGCAGCTCGACCAGGTCGCGCTGCGTGCTGTGCGAGTTGACGATCACGCGATCGGAGCGGCGCACCGCCAGTGGCACGAGCACGCGCATGCCCAGGTCGCGGATGCCCGCGTGCGCCTCGGGGAAGCGCGCGTAGATCAGGTCGTGGACCGTTACCACGCGGCGAAAGCGTCCGCGCGCCGGCGCGGTGCTCGCGAGGCTGTGCACGAGGTCGACGCCGGCACGAGCGGCAAGGCGCGGCAGCAGCAGTTGCTCGCCGCGCACCCACTGCACCCGGTTACGCGCGTCGACGGGCACGGTCACCGCCGGCAGCAACTCGCCCCAGGGGCCGTCTTTGGCGGCGGCGGCCTCGCGGTTGACGAACGCGGTGAAGCGCGTATCGGGCGGGGCAGCCTCGATCAAAGCCGGGATCAGCTCGCGTGCCGCGACCTCCATGCCGCCGGTCTCACCGGGCACGAGGAAGATCAGGTTCAGGCCGACGTGCAATGGATCTGCCGAACGCGTGCTCAAGGGAGATGGATGGCCTGGTTTTGAAGGGCTCGCTCGTCGGCGTGCTCGCCGAGCAAAGCAGCCAGCGTCTGCACCCACAGCTCGACCGTTGCCTTACTGCGCGGCATCGTCGCATCGAAGGTAAAGACCATGCCGGCGTGATCCTCCCCGGTGGCCATCAGTCGCTCATGTATCTCCTGGAAGTCGCCCACGTCGTTGGTGACGATCGCTCGCCACTCGACAGCCATTCGCTGAACGATCTCACGATCGCTGCCCCCGATGAGATCGGGACGGTCCTTCTTGATCGCCTGCACGTCGTGCCCTGCCCCGCGCAACTCACGAGCGATGCGCGGCGAGATCATCTCATCGAGCAGCAGCCTCACGCGAGCGCTTGCAGGCGACGCTGCCAACGCCCACGCTCACGCTCGGCGGTGGCGCGCGTACGCTCGACCCAAACGTCTATCTCGTCCTTGTAATCGGCGTAATAGCTCAAGCAGGCATCGACATGTGCGACAGGTATCTCCAGATAGTCGGCGGCGTCCTCGAGCGAATTGTCGTTCTGGCGGATTGTCTCGATGACCTCCGCAACGTCCAAGCGGCTGCCGAGCAGCGCAGGTCTGCGACCGGCCGCGCCATCGCGAAAGAAGATGAGCGGGTGCTCGTCGTGGCGCAAGCCCTCCTCGATATAGCGCTCGGCCAGGGCCGTCTGCGCTGCGTGCGTATCCAGAGCGCGCTGCTTCAGACGCTTGACGGTAATCGGATCGAAGCGAAAGGCGACGCTCTGCTTGGTCTTGGAGGGCACTATGCTTCGCTAGTATAGCGATGTATTGCTGTGTAGCGCATGCGGCCGCAGCCTTGGCAAAAGCCAGGATCAGCTCGTCCTAGCCACTCAACAATCAGCGAGCGCCCGTAGGGCGTGACAGATCTCTCCGCGGCGTGACCCGAGGTCGCCCACCTGCGCGGTCAGCGCGGCGCGCCTGACCCGCTGAAGATTGTCGAATGAGGCGGCGCATTCGACGGGCAGACCCTCAGGCTCGCCCAGTGCGAGCTCGGTCGGAATGTCGCGCACTGTGCGAGTCACTGGAGCCACCACGAGGCTGGTGAGTACACCCACAGCCTCCGAGCGAGTCACGACCAGCACCGGGCGGCGCTTGTCCTCGGCCTCGGCCCACCACACCTCCCCTTGGCGCGGCACCATCACCAGGGCTCCTCTTCGACCAGCGCTCGCGTCGCGACATCCAAACCCGCCAACTCTTCCTCGGTCTGCGGCAGACGACGGTAGCCATCGACGATCCGCGCTCCGACGAGCTTGCGCCGATTCTCCTCCACCAGACCCTCCAAACCTATGCGCATCGCCTCGGAGCGACTGGCCACTATCCCGTCGGCGACAAGGCGATCAACCTGCGCGACAAGCGCGTCGTCAACTCTTGCTACCAGTTGGGCCATACGATCAGCATAACAAAACGCAATGCGATTGGCACAGTCATTTGCGATATTTGACTGCGGGTTCGCGGCAGCGTGCGTCCACGCTGGGCCTGAAGCTAGCCTCCCGTGAACATGAGCACAGGGCCCTGCCACACAATCGGCATCGACGCGCGCGCCGCCAGCGAGGTTCCCGCGGGACGCGGGCGCGTCGTGCGCGAGCTGCTGCGTGCGCTCAGCGAACGCGAGCACGACGACCGCCATCGCTACGTCCTCTACGCGCGCAGCGCCTGGACCGAGCAGCCGCTCGACGAGCGCTTCTCCTGGCGGCTCATCGGCGCACGTGAGCCCTGGTGGCATGTGCTCGCGGCACGCGCGGCCAACCGCGAGTGCGACGTATTTCTCTCATCCAACTCCTACCTGACCACAGCCTTCACCCGCGTCCCAACGGTGCCGATCGTCTACGACATGGTCACCTTCGAACCCACGATGCGCCCCAACCGCCGCTCGACCGTCATCGAGCGCTTGACGCTGGGCACCGCCGTGCGCCGCTCGACTTCGCTGTTGGCCATCTCCCAAACTACCGCCGACGCCCTTGGCGCCCGCTTCCCACGGGCTGTCGGTCGCACGGTCGTGGCACCGCTCGGTGTCACTCCCGCGCTCGCGGGCACGCTTGACGCCGAGGAGGCCGAGACGCTGCCGGCGGCGGGCTTCGTGCTCGCGGTCGGCACGCTCGAGCCACGCAAGAATCTGCCGCGGCTGGTGGAGGCATACCGCCGGCTGGACCAGCGCTTGCAGGCCGAGCATCCGCTCGTGGTGGTGGGCGCGCTTGGCTGGGAGACCGGCGCGACGCTCGACGCGCTGCGCTCGCTCGAGGACCGCTGCACGATGCTCGGCCACGTATCCGACGCGGCACTTGCCGAGCTGTATCGCCGCTGCGCGGTCTTCTGCTACCCCTCGCTCGGCGAGGGCTTCGGCCTGCCGGTGCTCGAGGCGATGGCGGCGGGCGCTGCGGTACTCACGTCGAATCTCTCCTCGCTGCCCGAGGTGGGAGGTGACGCGGTCGATTACGTCGACCCGCGCGAGGTTGCCGCCATTGCAGCCGAACTCGAACGGCTGCTGACTTCCGCCACGCATCGGGCCGAACTCGGCGCACGTGCTCTCCTCCGCTCGCGCGAGTTCACCTGGGCGCGCTTTGCCGAGCGCACGCTGGCCGCGCTCGAACCGGCGGCGCGCGGAGGCTAACGGCCCGCCCCAACCGCGTCGGCGTAGATCTGCTCCATCCGTTGGACGTAAGAGTCAAGCGAATACTGCTCGTGCAGCCATGAGCGTGTGGACTCGAGTCCTGCTCGGCCCTCGCCTGCGCGCCATCGCCGAATCGCCTGCGCCATCGCGGATGGGTCCCGCGCCGGCACCGCCTGCACGCCCGGGCGACCGGCGAGAATGTCGTAGACGCCAGCCCCCGGCGTGAGGATCACAGGGGTCCCAGAGGCAATCGCCTCGAGCGGCGCGAGTCCCCACGCGTAGCGCTCGCTGAGGATCGCGAACACATCCGCGGCAGCGTAGGTGTCCTTCAGCTCGGCGTCTGACAGCGACCGGCGTGGCAGCGTCACGCAGGAGCCCAGTTCGCGCGCAACGATCTGCTCGGCCAGCCGGTCCGCGTAGGCCGGATCGACGTGGTCAGAGCCGGAAATCAGCGCGTGGACCTTGGGATCGTCGGACAGCAGCGACATCGCCTCGATCAAGTCCTCAAAGCGCCGGTGCTCGACGAGGATGCCTGAGCCCACGACCAGGAATACGTCGTCGGGGATGCCGAGCCGCGCACGTGCCGCTGCGCGGTTGGGCGGATCGAAGAAGTGCGCCGCCGGTCCGACCGGGACGATCGTGGCATCCTTACGATAGCTGCGACGGACCATCTCGACTTGTTGGGCGCTCAGCACAGCTATCGCACTCGCGCGGCGGGCGTCGAGCAGATCCGGCCACGTCAACAGACCCTGCAGCACGCGCCGCGCGGGCGAGCGCGCGCCCGTGATCGTTTGCTCCGGCACGATCGCTCGCTCCCACAGGCTTTCGTCGTTGCGCGTCCACACTAGTGGGACAGACAGGCGCCTGGCGGCGATTCGTCCCGGCCGCAGCGCCAGCCACTCGTGGGCGTTGACTACATCCGCGTCGTCCGGCACCAGCCTCGCGACCTTCGGCATGTCCAGCCAGAAGCGACGAGCCAGGGCACGGTTGCCCGCGGGCAGCTCGGAGATGCCGCGCCTGACCGAGCGGATCTCAAGCTGATCGGAGGCGTATGAGAACTCGCTGCCTGGCAGGTAGTCGTGGCAGGCGATCGTGACGCGATGACCGCGCCTGACCAAACCCGTTCCCAGCTCGAGCATCAGCCGCACGCCCCCGCCCCCGCCAGCCTTGCCGCCGACGTGATGATGGACTAGAGCTATGTGCATAGCGGGTGAGTCGGCGGTCCATCGTTGCTACCCCCGCAAGTTCGCATTCGGGGTACGACGACAGTCGAATCCTCTGCCGCGAGATGCTACCCGCACGCTCAATTCTCCGCGAGCCGCCCCAGGCCAGCCGGCCCTGACAAGCGGGCCTTTGCCGACTAGGCGTCGATCCTTCAGGCCAGTTCGCGGATCACCCGGGCAGGGACTCCGCCGACTACTACTCGCGCCGGCACGTCGCCGGTAACCACCGCTCCAGCCGCGACCACCGCCGACTCGCCGACAGTGCACGGTCCAAGCACGATCGCCCCGCTCGCCACCCATGCACCCCGCTCGATGACGATGTCCCGTCCCTGCGTCGGGACCGCGTCCCGACGGGCGGCACCACGAGCCGTGATGTCGTGCGTACCCGTGAGCAGGAGCACACGAAATCCAAAGAACGCATGCTCGCCGACGGCGATCGTGCCCGATTCGGTGTTGAAGAGGGCGTCGTTCACGTTCGCTGTGGGATCGATGCGCAGCCTGGCGGGATCGCCGAAGACTCGGTACTCGTCAAGTCCCTGCTTGAGCATGGCCGCCGCGAAGCTTGCCCTAGCCTCAGGCGAGTCCGCAAGCCAGGCCCACAGCCGCCGGCGCACCGGCGCCATGAGGCGATGACGTACCGTCACGAGGGCCGCACCTCGCGCACGGTAGCGCCTTCGTCGTCGGGAGCGTTATATCTCGCCTTCGAGAGGACCGTGCCTGTCTCGGACTGAACGTGATTGACGAACGCGATGTGCATTGAAGGAGGAGGGCAGGTCCCGCCATGGCTCGAGAAACGATGTTTGCGCATGAGCGACATCGACGGTCCAATATCCTGTTCGCGGATGGTATCGACGCTCCCAGCCGACGGCGATCCGGCGCTGGCCGAAACGCCTGGCCGCGAGCCGGGGGACATCCTCGATACGACGGACGCTGGGCCCGCAGTCATCCGCGGTGGCCTGCTGCGCTTCGGTGGCTACGGGATCGGCACGCTGGCCACGGTCGCCTCGGGTGCTGTCGTCATCCGGCACCTCGGCTTGATCGACACCGGGCACTTCACGACGGTGATGGCGCTTGTCATGATCGTCGCCACGATTAGTGATTTGGGACTCACCGGAATCGCCGTGCGCGAGTACGCGTCCGGACCGAGGCCTGAGGGTCAGCTCTTCCTGCGCAACCTCCTGGGGATCCGCATTGTGATCGCGCTGAGCGGAGTAGCACTCGCCGTACTCTTCGGCCTGCTCGTCGGCTATCCGCACGTGATGGTAATCGGGACCGTCTTCGCCGGAGCCGGCATGGTCGTGCTCACCGTTCAGGACGGGTGCTCGATCCCGCTCCAGGTTGGGCTGCGGTTCGGGTGGGTGGCCGGCCTTCAGCTCGCGATCCAGGTCGGGGTAGCGATCGAGGCCCTATTGCTGGCGCTGGCTGGCGCCAGCCTGCTCCCTTTCTTTGCGCTCCAACTGCCCATCGTTGTACCTGCGCTTGTGCTCACCGTAGTGATAGGCGGACGCGATTCCCGCGTGCTCCCAAAGATCGACACGCGGGAGTGGCGCATGATGGTCGGTCGGATCCTGCCCTACTCCGCCGGCGTCGTCCTCTCGGTCGTCTACTTCCAGCTTGGTCAGATCCTGGTGTCGGTACTGTCGAGCTCGGCCCAGACCGGGTACTTCGGCGTGTCGTTCCGCGTGTTGGCCGCGTTCACCACTGTGCCCGCGCTGCTCGTCTCAACGGCGCTCCCGCTACTCGCGCGCACTGCACGCGACGACAAGCAGCGGTTCAGCTACGCGAGCCGCCGGCTCGCGGAGACGATGTTGATCGCCGGCTGCGGCGTGGCGCTCGGCCTATTCCTCGGCGCGGGGTTCGCCATCCGGCTCATCGCCGGTCCGGGATTCGGACCATCGATCGATGTCCTTCGCATCCTGGCCTTCGCTCTGCTTGGGACCTTTGTCATCAGCGCGCGTGGATATGCGCTGTTGTCACTCGACCGGCTGCGCGCGATGCTCGCGTCCAACGGGGCCGCGCTCATTGTCGTTGCAGCGGCCGGGGTGCCGCTGATCATTGCCTATGGGGCCAAGGGAGCGGCGATCGCGATGGTGGCGGCCGAGTTGACGCTGGCGCTCTGCTACGAGCGGTCGCTTTCATTCGGACGACCCGAGCTGCGGCTCGCTTCCGGATTTACGCTGCGGGCAGCCGCGGCGATGGTCCTTGCGGGCGCCGTCGCGCTCTCCCTGGACCTCAGTTCGCTCGCCTCGGCGGTGGTGGGGTCGGCGCTCTACATCGCCGCGCTGCTTGTGCTCGGGATCATCCCCGCCGAGATCCGCCACGCGCTGATCCCGCGCCGGTGGGCGAAGGCCACCCGCTCGTGAGCGACCTGCGGCTGTCGGTCTGTATACCCACCTACAACTTCGGCGCGTTCATCGGCGAGACGCTCCAGAGCATCGCCACGCAACTAAAGGACGGCGTCGAGATCGTCGTGCTCGACGGTGGCTCGACCGACGACACCGCGGAGATCGTCGGCGCGTTCGCGCAGCGCCACCCACAGATCCGCTACCACCGCCGGGACGAGCGGGGTGGAATCGACCGCGACATGGCGCGCACGGTCGCGCTCGCACGCGGTGAGTACTGCTGGCTGTTCGGTGCTGATGACACGATGCGACCGGGTGCATTGGCGCAAATGCTCGACCGGCTCGACGGCGGCGCGGAGCTGCTGCTGTGCGGGGTCACGTACTGCTCCTTTGAGATGGAGCCGCTGTTCGAGGGCGAGGTCGCGCAGATTCTCGGCGAGACGCGCTTTGACTTCTCCGTACGTGAGGAGCGACTCAGCTACTTCGCGCAAGCGAGCACGACGCTCGCGTTCTTTAGCTTCCTCGGCTCGATCGTGTTCAGCCGTGAGCGATGGGATGCGATCGGGCTCGAGGAGCGATTCGTTGGCAGCCTGTTCGCTCACGTGGCGCGGCTGTTTGCGATGATCGCGCAGGGCGTTACATTCGACTACCTGCCCGACTCCTATGTGCTCACGCGCGGCGGCAACGACTCCTTTATGGACCGTGGGATCGTCAACCGCTACGCCAAGGTGATCGACAGCTACCACGATCTCGCCGCGGCCTACTTCGGGGCCGCCAGCGCCGAGGCCGCCCATGTCCGCCGCGCGGTGAGGGCGGAGTTCCCACTGTGGCTGGCACTCGAGAAGCGCTATGCACTCGCCCACGAGCAGCCCGAGCAGTTGGCCGAGTTGCGTCGGATCACCCACCGGGCCTACGGCGAGCCCGGCTTGCGCTACCGGCTCTACCGCGAGCTCTACGATCACACCCCGCACGGCGGGTTCGTGGCGGCGCGCCAGTCGATGCGCGCGCTGCGAGCCGCGCGAGCCTCGCTCAGCCGTTGAGACGAGCTCATCGCACCGCGCCAAGCTTGTCGTAGGCGGCCACCGTTGCGCGCGCCGTCTCATCCCAGCTGAACGACTTCACGACCTCGACGCCGCGCTGCACCATCCGCGAGGCCAAGCCCGGCTCCTCGGCGATCCGTCGCATCGCCTCGCTCAAAGCGGCGACGTCGTCGGGGTCGATCAGAATCGCCGCGTCGCGCGCGACCTCTGGGATGGAGGAGGCGTTGGCCGCGATCACAGGGGTACGCCGCGCCATCGCCTCGAGCACTGGTAGCCCAAATCCCTCATAGCGACTTGGAAATACGAGCGCGGTGGCGTGTCGGTAGAGCTCCACCAGCTCCTGCTCGTCAACGTAGCCGAGCCAGCGCACACCGCTCTGCTCGCAACGCGCGTCGTGGACCGCTGAGGGCGTGTTTTGGCCGACGACCCGCAGCTCGTAGCCATCGATCGCCTTGAACGCGTCCAGAACGGTTGAGAGGTTCTTGCGCTTCTCGGTGCCGCCAACGAACAGGAAGTACGGCTGCTTTGCCGTGGGCTCAGCGTCGGGCGGCGTGGACTCGGGGTCGAGCGGCGGCGCGCCGAGGTAGGTGACGCGGATCCTCTCGCGCGGGATCGACAAAACTCGTGCGATGTCTTGGCGCGCGCTCTCGGACAGTGTCAGGATCAGATCGGCGCGGCGCACGGCGCGGCGTTCAAGCCAGTCATAGGGGTAGGGCAAGCGATAGCCGGGCACAACCCAGCGGATGGCGTCCAGCAGGTTTACGACTACCGGGCAGCCCGGCGAAAACGGCGGGCCCGCCGGGTGCAGGTAGTGGACGAGATCGACAGGCTCGCGTGCCGCGGCAATAGCCGGCAGCGTCTGGTCCCACAGGGTGTGCGCGGCGCGCGAACCTCGTGGGACGTAGGAGCGCCGAATCTGGAAGCGCTCGCCGAGTAGCGGCACCTCGTTCCAGGTCGGCGTATAGATGACGTACTCGTGCTCGTCGTCGCGGCGGTCCAGCGCTTGCAAGAGATTGACCGCGTAGGTGCCTAGGCCGATTGGCAGGCCAAGGAAGCGGGCTACCAGCCCGATCCTCATCGCTGTTTCTTGTCGAGGGGAATTACACGGAAGCTACCCTGATCGGCCATGGTAATGCTGAGGGTGGGCTTGCGAGCAGTCATCCCGTTCTCGTCCGCGAAGTGCAGTAGAGGCGGCACTATGCCACAAGCGCTTTGCGAATCCGGTCGGAGGGACAATTCGCTCCGCATTCACGTCGGTGTTCGTCCGTCGGGAGGGCGGACGGCCGCTTGGGAAGTTGGCCATGTCGGTGGTGACGCTCGGCGAGCTGAAGCTCGGAGTGATCAACGCGGACGACGATGCCATCAGGGCCCGCCGCGCAGACACGCTGGCACTCGCCAGAGCAGCCGACCCGCCCTCCAGTGGCGTAGCGTCCGCTAGGTGTGCTCTATTGGGCTTTTTGAGCCAGGCCGGCTTTGGTGGGGGCTTCAGTGCGTGGTTTCGTCCGCGCGGAGAGGGAGTCTTCTGTGATGCCAAGAGGAACGAAGTACCCACGAGAGTTGCTTGAGCGAGGCGTGTCCGTCTTGCTCTTGAGAGTGAGCGTCCGATCGCTCATGTCGCCGCTGATCTCGGGATCCATCCGGAGACGCTTAGAAAGCGTGTGCGCCAGGCCGAGGCCGACAGCGGCGGCCGCGCTGGGATCCTCACGAGCGAGGAGCGGGAGGAGATCAAAAAGCTTCGCCGCGAGAACTTCGAGTTGCGTCGTGCGAACGAGATCTTGAAGTCAGCGAGCGTGTTTTTTGCCAAGGAACTCGACCCAGACCGAACGAAGTGAGCGCGTATATGTGGAGGAGTATCGCGAGCGCTTCGGGGTCGAGCCGATCTGCAGCACTCTGGGCGTGTCGGCGTCCGCCTACTACCAGCGCAAGACGGGCGAGCGCTCAGCCCGCCGGCTCGAGGACGAGAGGCTGCTCGCCAAAATCCGTGAGGTGCACGAGGCGAACTACAGTGCCTACGGCTACCGCAGGACCTGGAAGGCCCTCACACGCGCCGGGGGAGCACGCACCGCGCTGCCAGAGGTGCAGCGGCTGATGCGCGCCAACGGTATCCAAGGCGCCAAGCGTCGTGGCAAGCCGTGGCGGACCACCACACCCGACCCTGAGGCTCGCCGCCGTCCGGACTTGGTGAATCGTGATTTCACCGCTGAGCACCCGAACCAGCTGTGGGTCGCCGACTTCAGTTATCTGCGCTGCTGGGAGGGGCTGGTGTTCTTCAGCTTCGTGATCGATGTCTATAGCCGCAAGATTGTGGGCTGGCAGTTCGCCAGCCATATGCGCACCACGCTGGTGCTCGACGCGCTACGGATGGCACTCAGCACACGACAACGGGTCGAGGAAGTCCGGCTCGTGCATCATTCCGACAGGGGCTCGCAATACGTGTCTGGGGACTACACCCAGACCCTGGCCGATAACGACGTGCTCGCATCGGTTGGAAGTACCAGCGATGCCAATGACAACTCGATGGCTGAGAGCCTCGTCGACAACTTCAAGACCGAGCTCATCACCGACCGGGTCTGGCAAACACGAAGCCAGATGGAGCTCGCGATCGTTGAGTACATCAGCCGGTTCAACGACAGCCGCCTCCACGAAAACCTGGGCGACCGGCCACCCCACGAGATCGAAGAACCCTACGCTGAGAAAACCAGAACGACCACACCCACAACATAAACAACAAAACCAACAGAACCAGTCTCCCTCAAAACCAGTCCGGCTCAGAGTGTGGAGCGAATTCACCTCTTATGGGGGTGGATGGTCAACGGAGATGTACGAAGAGGAATCAGGTATGGAGGCTTCCGACTACTACCCGCCAACCTACGAAGGCGCCGAGGAGACCGCTTACACGAACTACAGCATCGAATGGCCTTTGAAAAATGCCTACAATTGGACTGGCGCGTACAGCTGGGCCGAATACGGAAACACTTGTATCCAAGCCCTGACCGGGTCCGGTGCAGGACCCGGCAACGATGCCGTCGCCGCGTGCAACGACGTCTAAAGGAGAAAGACATGAAGAAGCTATTTTTCATTTCAACGTTCGTCGCGCTGGCGTTGCCGGCCGTTGCACATGCTGAAGTCGGAGAAGTAGAAGCAATGACGATGGCTATCCGTCGTGCGGCCAGCGCTGGTCTCACCGGCCCCATGCAGATCCAGAGCAGCGGACCGGTTTCGCTTGCGCGCGCGCGAGCCGTCCTCACTCACGAACCCGTATCCCCGACCGCTCCAACGTCCACGTCATTCCCATTCGTGCTGAGCAGTGGTTCGACGTTTGAAGCGAATGTACCGGTACCTCGCAAGAGGCACCTAGAACCAGAGCGCTACCTGGCCGTGACCATCTCGGAAGATTGGCTCGAAGAGACTCTCAGTCCGACGCCCCTCTCCATCGCGGCACTTGGGACGGTCGTCACGGTCAACCTCCCCTCAACTGAGGCGGCAACAGCATCGAGAGGATGCCACGTAGAGGAACTCCTGGTAGATGCCTTGGCCGCGAGACACCTGGGGACTCGACACGCGCGTGCTGCACGGTCGCTGAGTGCATGTGAGGCCCGCCATCGTTAGCTGATACGGTCCTTTGGCGATGGTTCACGGCTCGCCGCCGACGCAGACGGCGAGCCGTGCAACCAGCTTGACCCAGTTCTACTGTCCAGCAGATTTCCGCCGGCCTTCGCGGTATGACCACCTCGTCTACCGCCGATACGGCTCAGCGGTCGCACTTGCAACCGGTCCATTCGTGCCTGCATGGCAAAGGGTTCTCAATCGCACGTTTATCAAGGTCACTCGACATACCTAGTGAGACACGTCCAGCACCCCGACGAGCCGACATGTTGATCGGAATGACCCATCAGTCGAGTCATCATAATATTGGAGATTCGGCTTGCTCGAAGTCCCGCAGGCCAGTTCTGCGGTGTCCGCCCCCCACGAGTGCATTCACGATAGGTTAGTCTTGGGTCTTCCACAACTTTGCACACGGTCCGGGGTTGAAATGCGCATGGATAATGGAGCCGGAGCTAGGGCTCGCAGATTTGGCTTCATCCTCGCGTTCGCATTCGTTGGTGTGACAGCCTGCGCCAGTGCGTCGTTCGCCGCTACGACACACTTGCCGACCGTGATCGCGCCGATCAGCGCCGATGTCCCAATCTCGGCTGGTGGCGGGTGGCTCATTTGGAGCGTCCGGGTCAAAGGTGGCTGGGGACTAGAGGCCTACCACGACGGCACCCTCACAACGCTTCCCGTCTCCTCTCGCGCACAACCGTTTGACGTGAACGTTGGAACCGACTTACGCGGCGCGCCGGTCGCGTTGTTCTCGCGCTGCGCGCGGACTCCAGAGATGAGCACCGTCGGATCGGGGGAAGTCGGATCGGGCGGAGCGATGCTCATACCCAGCAGCGGATCCGGATGTCGACTCCGTATGCTTGAACTCAAGAGCGGTGTCGAACGGTCGGTTCCCGTTCCTCATCCCTCTGATACGTCCGACACGACGCCCTCGATGTGGCGTGGCGAGGTGGCTTTTGCGCGCAAGACACCGGGACACGGCGATGTCTCGCAGATCCTGCTCTGGTCACCACGCCATCCCCATGCCTTGCGGAGCCTCCCTAACGGTGCGGTTTTCACGAACTGCGGCGACAGGACTTGTGTAGAACCGTTTCACGGCGAAGTACAGGCGCTTGATTTCGACGGACGGGTCGTCACCTTCCTCTGGAGCGTGGAAGGTCCCGGCGTGTTTGGCGACGGAGGCTGGGAAGTGCGCGTCGATGATCTCACGAGTGCGGTTAGCAAACGTGCCGCGTTGGGATATGTTGTTGAGGCTTGCGTTGGGTTCGGTGGGATCGAACTAGAACGCTTTGAGGCGCCCATTGCGGTTGGACAGGGAGCACTCTTCTCAGAGCTTCAACGGTTCGGCTGTTATGCGCGATTCAGGTCACTTCTCTACAGGTACCGCGCTGGCTCGGTGCATCCGAAGTCGGAAATAATATCCGGGTTCGTACTCGGTCTCGCAAAGGACGGTGATACGCTCTACGCTCTTTCAGCGCCTCCGCCGGGAGCGCAGAGCAACCCCAGTTGTTCGTCGGCTGCGCCTTGCATGCTTGAGCAGGTTGCTTCACTTAGTGCCGGGACTGTCGCCATGAGTGGGTAGCGGAGACTCCGACCACCTGTTCCGGCCACGTATGAAGCTGGGCTATCGCTCGGCGCCGCGGTGAGCCTCTAGCGAATAGGCAAGTGTTAGATAGAAGCACGCCCATCCGTTAGTTTGGTGGCCCTGGCGTACAAGCGGCGGATCATCGATGAGACCCTTGACGAGGTCTTTCCCCACCTGGCGGCGGTCGCTCTGGAGGTGGCCAAGGGCGTGGGCAAGACGGCTACGGCAACGCAGCGTGCCTCGACGATTCTGTCGCTGAACAACCCGAATGAGCACGCGGCCCTCGCCGGCAACCTTGATCTCGCTACGCAGTTGCCACCACCGATGCTGATCGATGAGTGGCAACTCCGGCCTAGCGTTTAGGACCGCGTTCGCCGAGCGGTCAACGAGGACCGGAATGCCGCAAGCATCGCCTTCGGCCGGCGCCTGCGCGAACTCCGAGCACAGCACGGGCTCTCTCAAGACGACCTGGCGCACAAGACCGATGTCCATCCGACCGCTATTGGTCGGCTGGAGCGCGGATCGCGCGAGCCTCGCCTAACGACGATCCTGCGCATCGCTCGCGGCCTGGATGTGCGTCCCGGCGAGTTGGTAGACGAGCTTTCCTGAGCCCTTTCGAACGCTCTTTGGGCTGTCGTCGCTCCGCGATCTTTCGAAGTGATCCTCATCGTTGCGGCCGTTCTAGCGGAGCCACGCCGGGGCTGCCCTGAGCGGCCGTGGTGATGCTGGGGGCTGGCTCGCGAGCAGTCATGCTGTTCTTCCTTGAGGTGCGATCGAGGCGGCACTATGCCACACAAGCGCTTTGCGAATCTCCTCTGACGAGAGCGTCAAATACACGCCCCCCCCCGAGCTGGATATCAGTGGCGGAACCATGAGCCGGGGCCATTTTCGATCAGATCATGCAGCGCATCCGAGGCATTTGGCAAGCGGGTATAACCGAGTTATACTGTGCGGGATGAAGACGGCGATCTCGCTTCCGGACGACACCTTTCGCCGCGTGGATCGCGCCGCTAAACGGTTGGGCGTGTCACGCAGCGAGTTCTTCGCGCGGGCGGCGGAGAATTGGCTGGGCGCTCTAGAGGATGGTGGCACCACTGAGGCGATCAATCGTGCAATCGCCGGACTCCCAGGTGATCATGGGTTCACCGATGCGGCTGCCGCGGCCTTGGCAACTGGCGACTAGACATGATGATGCGGGGCGAGTTGTGGTGGGCCGATCTCGGCTTGCCCAGGGGCTCTGCTCCCGCACTGCGACGTCCTGTATTGGTCATCAGCGCCGACCAGTACAACCGCTCCAATCTACGCACCATCACTGTGGTTGTACTTACAAGCAATGCTCAACTCGCCGCGCTCCCAGGCAATGTCGCAGTGCCAGCCGATGTCGCCAACATCGAAGCCGATTCGGTCGTCAACGTTACACAGATCGCCACGATCGACCGAGGCGCCCTTGAGGGCCGCATCAGTACGCTGCCGGACTGGTTGATGGCGCAGGTCGATGCTGGTCTTGGGCGCGCACTCGCACTCGCACACCTCTAACAGCATTCTGCTCGACGCGTTCACGGCCGAGCTTGGTCACCTCATGAGGCGCCCACGACACGAACCTCCGGCAGCGGCACGATGAACTTCCCGCCCCCCTGCAGGAACTCCTGCTCGCGCTCGATGAACCTCCTCCAGGAAGGGCCACGGAAGCGCTGAGTAGTAATCGGGGCCATCCCGCGTTCAAGTCTGGCTAACACCGGCGGTGACATTATGTTTCCCATAACACGTTGTTTACGATCTACGTAAACGTCTCTATACAGGAAACGTTTCGTGCTAGAGTAAATTTGCTATGAGCACAAACCCAGCTTCTGAGGAAACAATCCTATTCGAGGCGGCGATTCTCGAGCTCCGTAAGCGCATACCCGAAGCGTGGACCGTTGAGCCATCGAATCGCGGTGTTGCGCCTGGAACCGGTCAACCGCAGCCGGTCGATGGAGCCATCGACGTTCGCGGCTCCAATGGGACATTTACGACGCTCGCCGTGGAGGCCAAGCAGTCATTTGCGCCGCGTGACGTCGAGCGACTTCTTGGCGGACTGGCGCGCGTGCTGCGCACAATCGTGCACAACGTGCCGGTCCTCGTGGTCGCCCCTTGGCTCAGTCCTCGGACGCAGGAGCTTCTTGAGGCGGAGGGGATGAACTTTATCGACCTGACGGGCAACGCTCTAATCAAGCTCGACAATCCGGCTCTTTACGTCAGGTTGACGGGAGCTCGGCGAAATCCAGAGCCGACCCCGCAGGGACGAGCGCGAGTGCGCGGTCCCAAGGCCGCTCGCCTCGTGCGACTCCTGGCTGATGTTCGGCCTCCGTACGGCGTGCGAGACATTGCGAGCGCGGCCGAGCTGACCGCGGGGTACGTTTCGCGTCTCCTCGACGCGCTCGACCGGCAGGCGCTTATCGAGCGCTCGCAGCGGGGTGCGGTCGACTCCGTTGACGTGCCAGGCCTTATGCGTTGGTGGGCGGAGTCCTACGATGTGTTCCGGAACAACCAACCCACAACGTTCCTTTCTCCGGCGGGAGCCGCTCAAGCTCTGGCGCAGCTCGCGACTAGCGAAACACGCGGCGGCCGAGTCGCAGTGACAGGCTCATTCGCTGCTGGTCGTCTCGCGCCGGTTGCTGCTGCAACGCTGCTGCTCGCGTACTGCGATGACGTGTCGCGAGTCGCGGACTCGCTCGGGTTGCTTCCCGCAGATGATGGCGGCAATGTCGTGCTGTTGAAGCCGTTCGATCCGGTTGTGTATGAACACACGAGCGAGATTTCAGGCGTCACGTACGTAGCCCCCTCACAAGTAGTCGTTGACTGCCTTACGGGCACTGGTCGTATGCCCGCTGAGGGAGAAGCGTTGCTGTCCTGGATGACCGAGAACGAATCTTCCTGGCGGTACGCGTCGGTCACGGAGTTCCGTGCTGCCAAAGGTGCAGCGTGACCGACCTTAAGGAGGCGTTGGGAGCGGCCGTCGTCGATCCCATCTACATCGAGGCGCGACGCGTTCTGCTCGACGCGCTCACGGCGCTTGCACCTCAGGGTGCCGCCGGAGCTCGGCCACCTCATCAAGCGCCGAGCAGCCGAACCTCCGGCAGCGGCACGATGAACTGGCCACCGCGCCCCAGGAACTCCTGCTCGCGCTCGAGGAACTCCTCGAGAAAATGCCACGGCAGAGCCAGGTAATAGTCCGGCTTCATCCCCCGCGAGTCCTCCTCGCTGATGATCGGGATTTTCGTCGCGATCGTCTCCGAGCCCCACTTGTCCGGGTTGCGGTCGGCTGCCGCCTCGACCAAACTGCTGTCGATGCCCGCGTACTGAAGGATCGTGTTGCCCTTCGTCGAGGCGCCGTAGACGTGGATCTTCTTGCCTTCGCCGTGCAGCTTCTTGCATAGCTCGAGCAGCTCGTCGCGGACGCGCTCGGAACCCAGACGGAACTCCT
Source organism: uncultured Solirubrobacterales bacterium (assembly GCA_963844095.1). Taxonomy (GTDB): domain Bacteria; phylum Actinomycetota; class Thermoleophilia; order Solirubrobacterales; family Solirubrobacteraceae; genus Palsa-744. The sequence continues at coordinate 558,846 of CAWJND010000003.1, read as the reverse complement.
CGTAAGGCTCAGGCGAATCCAAGGCCAGCTCGAACTCCTTGACGCGCAGCGCGGTCAATGCCTCCTGCTGTGCCTGGGTGCGCTCGTGCTGGCCCGCATGCCCAATGAACAAGCGGATCGAGCCGCCGTTCATGTCGTTGAGCTCGGCTGAGATGACCTCCAGACCCTCCTCGCCGACCAAGCGCTCGATCACGGCCAGCGAGTAGTACTCCAAGTGCTCGTGCACGATCGCGTCGAAGGCGTTGGCCTCGAGCATCATCGGCAGGTAGTGCAGCTCGATCACCCAGACGCCGCCCTCGGCGAGTGCCTCGGCAACGCCTGCCACGAACGTGCGCGGGTACTCCAGGTCGTAGAACATCGCGATGCTCGTGATCGCCTTGGCCTTCTGGTCTGGGCGGCGGCGCTTCAAGGCCTCCGCGGAGAAGAAATCGTTGACGACGTCATAGCCCTTGGCGATCGCGTAACGAGCCACGTCGGAGGGGTCGAAGCCGAGGTGGCGCAAGCCCTTGGCCTCATAGCCGTCAAGCAGGGTGCCATCGTTACAGCCGATGTCCACGACCAGATCGCCTGACTCCAGTGGCAGGATCGCTTCCACGCCTTTGGCGATTCCGTGCAGGTTGTCGGTCATCGTGCGGTTGACGCCGCTGCGATACCAGTAGGAGCTGTACAAGATCGAGCCCGGAACGGTGTGCTTTGTTTGGATCAGGCCGCACGCCTCCTGGTCGCTGGTCATGTCGCAACGCACTAGCTCCAGCGGGATCGCCCGCTCGACCGGCTGGGCGCCTCCCGGGTCCGCGAACGCGCCCGCGATCCGCTGATCGCCGAGCGAGAGCACCGGCGCGAGGTTGGTGCAGCCGCAGATACGGCAATTTGTGCGCGTGATCAGGCTGGTGCGTGGGACGGGCTTGAGGGCGGTCATATGGTCCTCCGTCGAAGAGCGGGTCGGGGCACTATACCCACGGGCTCCGACCCAAATCAGTCTGCTAGCGCTTGCACCTGCTGCAGAGTCAGCTTCCGTAGGTCCTGTTCCTCCCGCCAGGCCAGGTACCACTCCACCGTGGCCCTCAAGCCTGCCTGCAAAGCCAGCGGCGGCGCCCAACCCAGCCGCTCGCGCGCCTGCGTGGAGTCCAGTTCGAGCAATGACGCCTCGTGTGGATGTTCAGCGTCGTCGATCTCCCACGACACTCCTCCCGGCCACATGTCCGAGACCTGGCGCACTACCCACTCGACTGTGCGCGCGTCGCTTTCCGCGGGGCCAAAGTTCCACGGGCGCGCGTATGCCGGCGACTCGTACAAAGCCTGGGCCAGCACCAGGTAGCCGGACAGCGGGCAGAGCACGTGTTGCCACGGGCGGATCGCTGAAGGGTTGCGCAGGCGCAGCGGCTCATAACCGCCCATCTGGGGGCTTGTGCCATCGGGGACGCCCGCGCCCGCCGAGGTGGACCCGACCGCGGCACGCACCACATCCGGGATCAGGCGGTCCTCGCCCCAGTCGCCTCCCCCAATCACGTTGCCGGCGCGTGCTGTCGCCACCCTCGGAGCCCCCTCGGCCGAGAAGAACGAGCGTCGGTAGGCGCTTGTCACCAGCTCAGCCGCGGCCTTCGAGCTGGAATACGGGTCGTGGCCGCCCAGCGGGTCCCCCTCCTTGTAGGCGCCCTTGGACTCGCGGTTCTCGTAGCACTTGTCGGAAGTGACGACGAGCACCGCGCGCACACTCGCGCACACTCGCACCGCATCGAGCAGATTTACCGTGCCCATCACGTTCGTCTCGTACGTCTCGCTCGGAAAGGCGAAGGAGCGGCGCACCAGCGGCTGAGCCGCCATGTGGATCACTATCTCCGGGTTGGCACGCACAAGCTCACGGCTCAGCTGCCGCGCATCGCGGATGTCGCACACGACACTGGCCGCCATTCCCTCGCCCACTCGCGCCAGCTCATACAGCGACGGCTCGCTCGGCAAACCACCGAGCGAGATGCCTGATACCTCGGCGCCCAACGACTGCAGCCACAACGAAAGCCAGGCGCCCTTGAAGCCTGTGTGGCCTGTCAGCAACACCTGACGGCCACGCCAGAAGTCCGGGGCAATCTGCCGCGGCGACGCAACGGCATCGCCCTCCCGAGCCACATTGACGCTCTTCACCGCCGCAGCGTATCGGTGGTCGGGGCTACCGCTCGTGCACGAGCACCACGTTCGAAGCTCCCTCGGCGTACGGGAAATCGGCCTCCTGCTGGCTGACCACGCGGAACTTGTAGTCGATCGGGCCCGCTAGGCGGAAGCGGTACGTCGCGCGGTACACGCCCCCTCTTGCCGTCGTCAGCACCTGGAACTGGCGCCACTGACCCCGCAGCGTGCGTGCCTCCAGCACTAGCTGCTTGCCACCCGGCGGTAGCGGGGCGCCTCTTAGCTTGCCACTGAAGACGATCCTGCCGGCCTCTTGCGTCGTGCGCGGGGTTATTTTCAGGCTGAGGTCGGCCGGAATCCTCAGCTGCAGCGAGGCCATGACACTTGGTGCTGGCGCGGCCAGCTGCGCGCTGTAGGCGAACGTTAGCCTTGCCGACTGCGTGCCTGCCGGCAAACGGAAGCTGAAACTGCCGTTCGCCGCCGTTCTCACTGTCCCCAGGGGGCGCGTCGGGGCGCGCTCATACGACGGCGTGTCGAACACCTGGACGACTGCGCCGCCGATCGGGGTGCCCCCCGGTGTCGTTAGCCGTCCCGAGACGCCCTGCGCGCGACCGTACCCACCGGCCAAGCTTGCTTTTGTCGTGGCGCTCCAGCGCACCTGCAGCGCTGCCTGCGGGCTGGCGTTCGTGCCGTTGTTCTGCGGCTGTACCGTCGGAACCGGAGCCGTCGCCGTTACTACTGGGGGTATTTGGATGGGTTGGGCGTGCTGTTCGGTGCTCTGCGGCCCTTGGCCTTCGGGCGAAGGGGTGGGTTGCTGATCCACTCCCTTAGTTTGGTTTTCAATCCTGACGTTGCGATCCAAGGCGACTGTGGAGTTTCCTGCCGCGTTGGTCACCGAGACGACCAAATGGTGCGTGCCATCGGTTAGCGTTGTCGTGTCGAAAGGGACGTCGGCACGCAAGGACCCAGGACACGGGCGCAAGTACAGGAACGCTGGCAGGCCATCGGTCGTCTGGGCCACGTTTTGGCAGTGGCCGCCGTTGCTGCTGAGTACCGTACTGGCCACTTCTGTGCCATCGACTGTGAAGACCGCCCGGTACACGCCTGAGCCTTCGTCTTCAGCGTGGAAAGAGAGGTCGTCGGTGCCAGACAGCGTCGAGTCCGTCGCAAGTTCGCCTTCGACTTCGCTGACCTTTGGCTGAGACGTCTGTTCGAGCGTGAGGTCGGCGGCGTAGAGGTAGACGACGGCGGCATAGCCGTTGGCGTCGCCTTTGCCACTCGGGCATTTGTAGGTCGAGACGCCACCACAGCCCGCGTTCAAGTAGAGATTCGCACCTAGGTTCTCTGCAGGCACTACGACCCGGTTCGAAGTCGATAGCGGTTCGGCAGGTTCTCCCAAACCGAATTGACAACCGAACTCGTAGACGCATTCGTCGAACACTTCGGTATTGCTCTGCCCTGCAAGCCAAAACTCGTATGTGGCATTAGTGGCGAGACCTCCGTCGGCGTCGCCCGCACGCCACAAGGTCGCGCCCACGAGCGCATCTCCTGTCGGCGGACTGAACTCCCACGTCGCGGTATCGGTGTTCGCTGAATGGACGCTGCCATCGCTAAGCGCGGCGACCATTGCCTTGCCTTCGCGGCACCCGTCGTCAACATAGTCGGAGATGCCGGTCGTGGAGTTGCTCCACCCATCCGTAGGCGCCACTTCGCCATCCGGCATCCGACAGCTGTACACATGGAAGTCCCCAGCCCGAGCGTTGGCCACAAGCGCAAGCGCGCAAAGGCCCGCGAGCATCGCCGCCCCAACCGCCTTCGCCCCCGGCCTACTACTCCTCATCCAAAGCATCCTCAGATTCCTTTCATCGGTGTCGAAATGCGGCCGGTCATGCAGCCGCGTAGCTGCATGTCGATGGGCGGCGGCTTCTCACCCCCCTGTCAATTGACTACCAGCGCGTCTTTATCGGGCCATCATGCGAGTGAGCCGTAGGTTTCGGCCCATCCAAATCAACGGATGTTCGGGTCGATTCGGCCAGCCCGTTATCGCGCTCGGCGCACCGGAGCGGTGCGACCGACCGAAGCGCCAGGAGGAACGGGCGCGGGTGGGCTACCCGAAGCGGATCGGCAGCTCGGCCAGGCCGTAGATGCCGAGGATGCTCTCGAACACAGGCTCGCCGTCGAGGGCAAGCCGCGGCATCTTGCGCGCAAGGAAGCTCAGCCCCTCTTCAAGCTCCAGCCGAGCAAGGTTGGCGCCAAGGCAGTAGTGCACGCCGGCCCCAAAGGTAAGTGCCCGCGCTTTGGGCCGCTCGACGGTGATGTCGAAGCTGTCGGGTTCCGGCCCTACACCGTCGCGGTTGCCGGTAAACGCGCAGATCATCACGATCGTGTCCTTCGGAAATGTGACGTCGCGGTAGGTCAGCTCCTCGACTGTTATGCGAGCCGTGAAGGGAGTGATCGGCTCATAGCGCAGAGCCTCCTCGACCGCGGCCCCGGCAAGTGAGGGATCGGCGACGAGCGCGTCCCACTGCGAAGGATGTTCGGCCAGCAGCCGAACCGCGTGCGCAAGCTGGCTCTGGGTCGTGTCCACCCCACCGATCAACACGTTCAGCACGAGGTTGACGCACTCCTCCTCGCTGAGCTTCTCAGTAAGCCGAGCACCACCGTGTGCGGCGGCTGAGGCGCCGTCATCGCCACTGTGCGCGGCGGCTGGGGGGCCGCCATTGCCATCCTGCGCGTTGACGTCGGCCGCAGGCCGGTAGGTGGCCGCCAGCAGTGTCGAGATCAAATCGTCGCCCGGTTCCTCACGCCGCGCGGCCAGCAGAGCGCGTGCGTACTCGTAGAACTCCTCGACGGCCTGCTCGATCCCGGCCCGCTCATTCATCATCGAGGCGGCGTCGAACTGGCGTTGGATCCAATTGGACCAGTGGTGCAGACGCGGAGCGTCAGAGATCGGCGCCCCCATCACGGTCGCGATTGTCCGTGAGGGATAGGGCTTGGCAAACGCGCCAACGAACTCACACGTGCCGGCGTCAGCTACGGGAACGAACAACTCATCCAAAAACCGCCGCATCGCAGGACGCCAGCGCTCCACGGCACGCGCCGTAAGCGCCGGGTTCACCAGGCTGCGCAGCCGCGTGTGATCGGCCCCGTTGACGTGCAGGATGTTGCGCTGCATCTCCTCCCACAGCGCCCCGCTTGAGACGTCGAACAGCTCGGCGATCTTCATACCCGGGAAGATCGCCGAGCGTGTCCGTAGGAAGAACTCGCCCGCCTCGCGGTCGAGCACCACATACCCGTACGGCCCAGCCGCCAGCCACCCCTCGGCTGCCAGCTCGCTCATGGCCGTGTGAAAGCGCCTCCCCTTAAGCTCGGGGTCGGTGTAGTCGAAGCTCGCGAGCTCCAACTCCCCAACAAGCGCCATGTCAACGAGGGCGGAGGTGGTTGGCTTCTACTTCTTCGGGTGCACCGTCTGCTTGAGGCTTGCTCCGGGGGTGAACTTCGGGGCCTTGGACGCCTTGATCTTTACCTTCTCGCCCGTGCGCGGGTTGACCCCTTGACGGGCTGCGCGCTTGACCACGGAGAACTTGCCGAAGCCCGTGATAACGACCTCGTCGCCTTTCTTCAGCGTCTTGCCGACTGTGGTCAAGAACGACTCGACCGCACGCCCAGCATCCGCCTTGGAGAGACCGCTGTCGCCGGCGATCGCCTCGACAAGCTGGCTCTTGTTCATGGAGTGCTCCCTTTCGATTGTGTGACTGGCAGTGGCGCAGACTAGCGCGCCAGCCCACGAACTGGCTTGAGCATGCGGCGCAGCTGCTCACCCATCAGCTGCAGGCCACGCTCGGGAGCCACGCTGAGCGAGCCGATCGCGGCGCTCGCCTTCTCCTCTGAGAGGGCCGTGTTCGACGGCAGCTCAAGCTCTGGATCCTCGCCGCAGACCCGCAGAAAGCCCTCAACCGTGCCCTCTTTGACGAGCCCAGGGTCGCAGTCAAACGCACCCGCCAGCGACGTCAACCACTCAAAGCGTCCCAACGGCACGGCTCCACCCATGTTGTAAACGCCTTCACACCCTTGCGCGACGAGCTCGCAGCTGCGCTGCGCAAAGTCCCAAGCGTATGTGGGCGAGCGCCAAAGCCCACGCGGTGCCACCAGCTCGGTGCCTTCGCGCAATCGCTTGACCAGCCTCAGCGCCGGCCCCGAGCGCCTCCAAACGCTCAGCTGCCCAGGGCCTTGCCCTCCCGCGCCCCGCTCCTCTATGCCCTGTTCCCACTCGTCTTGCTGCCGAGAGCCTTTGCGCGCCGGCCGCGACAGGTTCACGCCGTACACGTCCGCGGGCCGCAGAATCAGCCAGGGCAGATTCGCGCGCATGGCAGCCTGCTCGCAGGCAAGCTTCGAGCGTCCGTAGGCGTTGACGGGAGCGGGAGCATCACTCTCGGCAAAGCGCGAGCCCGCGGGTCGATAGCCGTTGTAGACCCAGTCGCAAGACACCAGCACGTAGCGCGCACGCACGGCTCGCGCCGCGGCGATCGTGTGCTCGGTGGCGAGATAGTCAAGCTCGGCAAGCCGTGGCTCGAGCTCGAAGCGACTGAGCGCCACCCCGCCGGCGGCGTGCACGATTACGTCAGGGTCGAACTCCATCGCAGCGGCAACGCACTGGTTGCGCTCCGCGACGTTGACGGCAATCGCCTGCACCCCCTCCAGCTCGACGGCCTGCCCGCGATAGCAGCCGATCGTCTCCCAACTCTGCTGAGCCGCGGCAGCGGCCACGTTCGATCCAATCAGGCCACCGACACCTGTCACCAACACCCGCATCTCGATACACACCGTCTCGTAGCTGTCAAATGACGGTAGCACCCGAAAACCACCAAACCGCTCCGGGCTCGGCCCGCTCCGCGCGGGCCCGTCCAAGAACCTCCTCAAATGCCCTTCACAGCACCCGAAAACCTCCCAACCGCTCCGCGCTTGCTCCGCTCCACCCGGTCCGTCCGAGAACCTTCTCAAATGCCCTGCACGTTTCGCCCCCCTTTGTTTGGGTGGGGGGCGTTTATTTTGGTACCGAACCTTTACCCACGTGTTCGTACAAAGGGGGTGTTTACGGGATCAAGCAAAATGAACTGCAAAACCCCGGCGCTCATGGTCCACGAACATCGCGCCGTACAGCTCATCTGAAAGCGTTCTAAGGCAGAAAAGCGTTCGTGCCGTAGCGAGCCGGAGAAATCGACGCGTGGATCAGCCCGGCGCCCAACATCCAAGTCAACATCGCCACCGCGTTGGCCGACTGCAAGGTCCCGAAGGGGACGGTACGCCCCGCAGCGAACAGCGGCAGGTAGACCTTCAGCGACGCCGCGGTCAGCGCGCGCGGCAACGTCGGGTTGGCCGCCTCCAGCTCCACGAGGCTGCGCGAAGGATCGGCCAGCGTGTCTTCGTAGCCATGCACGGTGGCGGCGACGAAGTCACGTACGAGCTGAGGATCGGAGGCGATCTCGTGGCGAGTCGTGAACGCGACCAGGCCGGGATAGGAGGGCCCGCCGTACTGGGCCAGGCCGAACGCACTCACCGGATGCCCGCTCGCGCGAAGCGTCACACCTTCGTCGGGAATGAAGCCGGTGAAGGCCGCGATCCGCCCGGCCAGCAGGGCTTGGGGCCCGTTGAAGCCGACCGTGACGACGTGCACGCGACTGGGACTCACGCCGGAGGAATGCAGCTCGGTGTCGAGCACCGCCAGATCGCTCGGCACACCGGTGATGCCAACCGTCTTGCCGGCCAAGCCGGCGGGCGAGTGCAGGTGCTCGGAGGCCAGCGCGATCAGCCCGCCGAGCGGCTGCTGCACAAGCGCCATCACGGCTTGTGCATCGCCGCCGCCGGCAATCAGCGAGGCCACGTCGCTACCGTCGGCCAGCCCGAACTGCGCCTTGCCGGCATCGATCAGCTTCAGCGTGTCCTGTGTCGAGGTCGGTTCGACCACGCGCAGATCGATGTTCTCGCGCCTGTAATAGCCAGCGGCCAGCGCCCGGTAGATGCCGGCATGGACGGCATTGGGCGTGAAGTCGAGGATCAGCGTCGCCTGTGTGGGATGCGCCAGAGGCGCAGGAACGACATGAACTGAGACGCGCGTCGTGCTGCTTGTGCTCGAAGAGCCGCACGCGCACAGGCCAATCGCCAGCACGCAGGCCAACCCCCAGCTGCCGGCAACTCTCCACGCCCGCAAAGGCAGGGAGCCGAAACCCCGGATGGGTAGGCGGTATCGTCCAATCACTTGAAGGGATCCTCCTCAGCGCGGTTTGCGGGACAGCACGCGGCGGGCCACGAGGCCCGCACGCTATCGGGCGAGCCGATTCGGGAGCTTTACACGCCCGAGGACCTGCCACCCGGCACCGGCGATCCCGAGTACGACCCGATCGGCCGCCCCGGCTCCTACCCGTTCACGCGCGGCATCTACGAGTCGATGTATCGCGGACGCCTGTGGACGATGCGCCAGTTCGCGGGCTTCGGCACCAGCGAGGAGACCAACGAGCGCTTCCACTATCTGCTCGCCCACGGCCAGACGGGCCTGTCGACCGCGTTCGACATGCCTTCGCTCATGGGTCACGACTCCGACGACAGCCGCTCCTTCGGCGAGGTTGGCCGCGAGGGCGTTGCGATCGACACGACCGAGGACATGCGCACGCTGTTCGCCGGCATCGACGTGGGCGAGGTGTCGGTATCGATGACGATCAATGCTCCAGCCGCGATCATGCTCGCCTACTTCGTGGTCGCCGCCGAGCAGGACGGCGACGGAGCCGGCGAATCGGTAGCCCCCGAGCTGCTCTCTGGCACGATCCAGGCGGACATCCTCAAGGAGTACATCGCCCAGAAGGAGTGGTGCTTTCCAATCGACCCGGCGATGCGCCTATGCGGCGACATGATCGAGTGGTGCACGCGCCACATGCCACGCTGGCACCCGATCTCGATCTCCGGCTACCACATCCGCGAGGCCGGCTCCACCGCCCAGCAGGAGCTCGCGTTCACGCTCAAGGACGGGCTCACCTACGTGGAGCAGGCGGTCGCACGCGGACTCGACGTTAACGACTTCGCCCCGCGGCTGTCGTTCTTCTTCAACGCCCAAATCGACTTCTTCGAGGAGATCGCCAAGTACCGCGCGGCGCGGCGCATCTGGGCGCGCGAGCTACGCGACACGTTCGGTGCCAAGAACGAGCGCTCGTGGCTGATGCGCTTCCACACGCAGACGGCGGGCGTGTCGCTGACCGCACAACAGCCGCTCAACAACATCGTGCGCACCACGATCGAGGCGCTGGCAGGCGTACTCGGCGGGACGCAGTCGCTGCACACGAACTCCTATGACGAGGCCTTGGCGCTGCCGACCGAGGAGGCCGTACGAATCGCGCTGCGCACCCAGCAGGTGATCGCGCACGAGTCCGGCGTCGCCAACACGGCAGACCCGCTGGGCGGCTCTTACTTCGTCGAGGCGCTGACCGACGAAATGGAGGCTCGCTGCTACGAGTACTTCTCGAAGATCGACGAGCTCGGCGGGATGGTCGAGGCGGTCAAGCGCAACTACCCCCAGCGCGAGATCGCCGACGCGGCATTCACGCTGCAGCAGGACATAGACGCCGGCGAGCGCGTCGTGGTGGGCGTCAACCGCTTCTGCGAGGGCGACGAGGGCGAGCCCGAGATCCTGCGCATCGACCCGGCGCTGGAGCGCAAGCAAATCGACCGCCTGCAGTCCGCGCGCGCACGGCGCAGCGGCGCCGAGGTGGAGCGCACACTTGCGAAGCTGCGAAGCGCGGCAGCGGGCGAGGCCAACCTGATGGACCCGCTGATCGAGTGCGCCCGCGCCGGCGCCAGCGAGGGCGAGATCATCGAGTCGTTGCAGCAGGTCTTCGGCCGCTACACCGAGTCGCCGGTGTTCTGAGTCCTAGTCCAAAACCCCGTTGCACGAAACACCCCCCCTTTGCGTGCGCCTTGCCTTTTGCAAACACCCGCCAGACCCGCTCTGACCGCCCAATTTCATAAGTTCTTACGTGCTTTCCTCGCAACTTCTTAGGTTCGGCCAGGGTTTGCCGCGATAGGGTCGTACAAGTCCTGGGAGAGACAGACCCATGCCCGTAGGACAGACTCGCGCTCGTAGGAGACGCCCGTAACCGTATGCCGCGCCGCCCGTTCGCCCAAAAGACGATCAAAACGCACCTGCTGGGCAGGGCGCTCGTGCTGCTCGGAGTCGCGATCGTCATGGGCTCGCTCGCGGCCCTAGCTTTTGGGGCAAAGCGGATCGTCGCCGAGAACGCCGCCTATAAAGGCCCGTCGGCACCCATTTGCGTGCCCTCGCAGCTGAACCGCTCAGACCTACTACCGGGCACGCAACTGGCGGTCTCGCCGCTGCCTGACTCGCTCGACGCCTCTGACGACAGCCAGATCAGCCTGCTTGGCTACCCAGTAGGCGACCTCTCGGCCGTCTCGGTCAGCGGCTCGCAGAGCGGCAACCACTCTGGACGCTTGGAGGCCTATTCGCAGGGCGACGGCGCCAGCTTCGTCCCCGTCAAGGGCTTCGACGCCGGCGAGCTCGTGACCGTACGCGGCAAGCTCGCAAGCGCCGGCAAGCGCTATCCCTTCCAGTTCCACTTCACGACCTCTGTGCCCGACATCCTCGGACACCCGGCGTCGAGCCCCAACCCGGCCGCTAAGGCCGGCGAACTGAACATATTCCATTCGCGCCCCGAACTAGAGGTCCCGGTGATGACCGTCACCGCCTCCGCGGCAGGGCAGCAACCCGGCGACATCTTCACCGCTCCATACTCCGGCGCCGGCCAGGACGGACCGGCGATCTACGACGATGCCGGCAACCTCGTGTGGTTCGACCCGCTCCCGCCGGGCACCGAGTCCGCAAACCTGCAGGTTCAAACCTACGAAGGCAAACCGGTGCTCACCTGGTGGCAGGGCTACATCCCACCACAGGGCTTCGGCCAAGGCGAAGAGGTGATCGCCAACGGCAATTACCAAGTGATCACGAAATTCCGCGCCGGCAATGGGCTGCCGGCCGACCTGCACGAATTCCGCATCACCGCGCAGGACACGGCACTGTTGACCTCCTTCGACCCGATCCGCTGCAACCTCTCTAGCGTCGGCGGCCCAAGCAACGCCGCCGTGACCGACAGCCTCTTCCAGGAAATCGACCTGAAGACACACCTCGTCCGGCGCGAGTGGCATCCGCTGGACCACGTCGCCCTCTCCCAGTCCTATGCGAGCCCGACCGGCTCCACCACGGAATGGCCGTTCGACTATTTCCACATCAACTCGATCGACCCCAGCCCCGACGGCTCCACGTTGATCTCCTCGCGCAACACCTCGGCGCTCTACGAGCTGAACACGAGCACCGGGGCGATCAGCGCACAGATAGGCGGCAAGCACCCGACCTTGACGCTTGGCTCCGGCGCCGCCACCGCCTACCAGCATGATGCCCAGGAACTGCCCAACGGCGAGATCACCGTGTTCGACAACGGTGGCGTGCCGAAGGTCCATCCTCAGTCGCGCGGCGTGATTCTGGCGCTCAACCCGAGCGCCAAAACCGACACGCTGGTCGGTGAGTACGAGCACCCCACGCCGCTCGCGGCGGGCAGCCAGGGCAGCGTGCAGGCGCTTGAAGGGGGTAACATGTTCATCGGCTGGGGGGCCGAACCGTATTTCTCGGAATACACCCCGACCGGAACGCTCGTGTTCGACGCGCACATGCCCAAAGGCGCCGAGTCCTATCGCGCCTACCGCTTCCCATGGACCGGCTATCCGACAGGCGCGCCGTCGATTGCGGCGGCAGCTGGAAGCAGTGGCACGACGACCGTCTACGCCAGCTGGAACGGCGCCACTCAGATCGCCAGCTGGCAAGTACTGGCCGGCAGCAGCGCCAGCAAATTGGCGGTCGCCGCCAGCGCGCCCAAGAGTGGCTTTGAGACATCGATCTCCGTACCCGGCAAACCCGCTTATGTGGCGGTGCAGGCGCTCAGCGCCGAAGGCGCCCTGCTCGGCACCTCGCGCACGATCAAGGGCTAGCGCGAAGCCCCAGGCTCCCTCCATCGAGGGCTAGCGCGACGCCTTAGGCACGCGCCATCGCCCGCTCCAGGTACGGAGCGAGCAGCGCCGCAGCCGCGGCAGCAGTCGCGGCCGGCGAGTCGCGCGGCATCGTCACGTAGCTGATCGCGAGCCGTACGAACGAGTCGGCGAGCAGCTCGACGTCCTCGTCGCGCGCGTGGGGCCAGCCGGCGCGCATCGCGTCACCCAGTCGCGTCGAGGCCCACAGCAGCACCGGGCGGCTCTGCGTGGTGATCAGCGGCAGCATGCCGCCGGTGCCGTCGTCCGCGAGCAACAGCGCCACCAGCGGATCCTCGGCGGCAGCGCTCAGGAAGATCTCGAGACCGGCCTCCACCGCTGCACGCGGATCGTCCAGATGCAGCTCGATCGCCCGCTCGACCGCCTCGAGGAAGCGAGCGCCCTCGCGGATCACGAACGCCTGCGCGAACTCGTCGCGCGAGCCGAACTCCTTGTAGAGCGTCTGGCGGCTGACGCCTGCTGCGCGGGCAACCTCGGCCATCGAGATCTGCGCCCACGGCCGGTCTGCCAACAGCTCCCGCGCGGCGTCGAGCAGCGTGTCGCGCAGCAGCTCACGCGCGGCAACACGGTAAGGCTTGGCTGGGGCCTGCTCTGCGGGCACAGCCACCATTGTGCCGCCAAGCGCACTGCCGCGATGCGGAGGGAGCTGCGCGGTGGCCCGGCGCGCGTGACGCACGCGCGCGGGGATCTGCCCCTGCGCGCGCACCGCTGCCTTCACGAGCTCGCCGCCGGCACCCCGTAGCGCGCCAGCACACGCCTGCGCGTGCGCGGGTGAATGTTCATCTGCGAGAAGTCGCCCTTGTAGTGCTCGATCAGGCGGCGGTCCATGATCCGTCGCCACAGCGGCGGGATCGCGGCGGCCACGATCATTCCCGCATAGCCCGTCGGCAGCTGTGGCGCCTCGTCGAAGTGACGCAGCGACTGGTAGCGACGCAGCGGATTGGCATGATGATCGGAGTGGCGCTGCAGGTGGTAGAGCAATACGTTGGAGGCGACGTTGTTGCTATTCCAGCTGTGCTCAGGCTGCGTGCGCTCGTAGCGACCGTCCTCGCGTGCCTGGCGCAAGAGGCCGTAGTGCTCGAGATAGTTGACAACCTCAAGTAGCGAGAAGCCGATCACCGCCTGGATCAATAGGTAGGGCAGCACGACCGGTCCGAAGACGATCGCCAAACCGCCAAATAGTGCGATCGACATCAGCCAGGCGTTGAAGATGTCGTTGCGAATGCTCCAAAAGCGGTGGCCGTCACGCGCCAGGTGCTCGCGTTCGATCTCGAGCGCCGAGCGCAGGCTGCCGACCACAGTGCGCGGCAGAAACTCGTAGAAGCTCTCGCCCATGCGCGAGCTGGCTGGATCTTCGGGCGTGGCGACGCGCACATGGTGACCGCGGTTGTGCTCGACGAAGAAATGCCCATAGCCGGTCTGCGCAAGCGCGACCTTGGAAAGCCAGCGCTCGGAACTGGCGCGCTTGTGGCCGAGCTCGTGCGCAGTGTTGATCGCCACGCCGGCGACCATCGCCACCGTCAGCGCCAGGCCAACCGATTCAAGTGTGGAGAGGCCACCACGCGACCACATCCAGCAGGCGAAGACCAAGCCCGCATACTGCAGCGGCAGGAAAGCGTAAGTGCACCAGCGGTAGTAGCGATCCTGCTCAAGCCACTTGATCACGCTGTCGGGGGGGTTTGATGCATCGAGCCCGACCAGCAGGTCGAGCAGCGGGAACACAGCGAAGATCAGCACGGGACCGTAGAACCAGAAGACGCCGAGGCCGGTCGCTTCGACCAGGCCCCAGGAGATGAAGGGCAGCAACGGCACGATCAGGCCTAGCAGCCAGGCGTAGCGCTTGCGGTCGTGCCATTTGGCGCTCGCTTGCGTCCCTGTGGACGATTGGGATACCTCAACCGTGCTCATCTTCAACGCCACCTCCTTGACATGCAAAGGCTCAATGGACGAATGCTTTACAAGCGTAGCATATCTGTAAACTATGCCGGGGACTTCGAGAACTCAAGAGCATCCCTCGAAATGAGCTGCCCGCTTAACACCCCCCTTGTATGGAGCTGGGAGCTTTATTTAGGTACCAAACCTTTACCTAGGCGTTCGACAAAGGGGGTGTTACTGGGATCAAACAAATGAGCTGCGCTACCCCGGCGCCGCGGTCCGCGAACATTCCGCCGCACAGCTCATTGGAAGACCTCTAGCCCACCTTAAGCACCAGCTTCCCCACGTTCTCCCCCCGGAAAAGCTTTTGCAGAGCGTGCGGGAAGCTCTCGAAGCCCTCGACCACGTCCTCACGCGCGACGAGCTTTCCCTCGGCGATCCAGCCGGCCATCTCAGCGACGGCCTCGGGCGCGCGGCCCATGTAATCGATCACGACGAACCCCTCCATGCGCGCACGGTTGACCAGCAGCGACATGTAGTTGGACGGGCCGCTCATCGAAGTCATTTTGTTGTACTGGGAGATCGCCCCACAGATGACCACGCGCGCGCCGCGCGCCAAGCGCGCCAGCGCCGCGTCGAGGATGTCTCCGCCGACGTTGTCGAAGTACACGTTGACGCCCTCCGGGCAGTGCTTGCGCAGGGCGTCGCCGACATCCTCGCCCTTGTAGTCGATCGCGGCGTCGAAGCCGAGCTCGTCGACGATCCAGGAGCACTTCTCCGGCCCACCGGCGATGCCGACGACGCGACAGCCCTTGATTTTGGCGATCTGCCCGACCACGCTGCCCACGGCGCCGGCGGCGCCGGAGACGACAACCGTCTCGCCCTCTTTGGGAGCGCCCACGTCGAGCAGCCCGAAATAGGCGGTTATGCCCGGCATGCCCAGCGCCCCCAGGAACGTGGTCAGCGGGATCTCGCCGGCATCGACTTTGAAGACCGCGTTCTCATCGGACACGGCGTACTCCTGAACGCCGAGCCAGCCGGTGACGTAGTCGCCGACGGCGAACTTCTGGCCCTTGGCCTCGACGACCTCGCCAACCGTGCCGGCACGCATGACTTCGCCGATCTGCACCGGCGGGATGTAGGAGCGTCCCTCGGACATCCAGCCGCGCATCGCCGGGTCGAGCGAGATGTAGGCCGTCTTGATCAACACTTGCCCATCGGTCAACTCAGGGACCGGCTCCTCGACGTAGTCGAAGTGCTCGGGCCCGACCATCCCATCAGGACGTGTGGCTAGGCGAAACTGGTGGTCGACGGCATCCATTGCATCTCCTCGGTTGGGGGCTCGCCGGTTACTGTACGCTCGCGCCGATGGACTTCGCACACTCCCCCCGCACGCAGGAGCTGCTGGAGCGCCTGATCGCCTTCGGCGAGCGTGAGGTATCACCGCGCGAGGAGCCCTACATGCGCGAGCTGCTCTCACGCGAGGACCCGTGGGTCGTGCTGCCGGCGATCGAGGAGCTCAAGGAGAGCGCAAAGCAAGAAGGCCTTTGGAACCTGTTCCTGCCCGATGAGAAGCTGGGCGCCGGACTCTCGAACGTCGAGTACGCGCCGCTTGCCGAGCGCATGGGGCGCTCGCTGATAACTGCCGAGGTGTGCAACTGCAACGCACCGGATACCGGCAACATGGAGGTGCTCTGGCACTTCGGCTCCGATGAGCAGAAGCAGCGCTGGCTTGAGCCCCTGCTCGACGGTCGCATCCGCTCAGCCTTCTGCATGACCGAGCCCGAGGTGGCCTCCTCGGATGCGACCAACATGCAGGCGACGGCCGCGCTCGACGGCGACGAAGTGGTGGTCAACGGCACCAAGTGGTGGAGCACGGGCGTCGGGCATCCCAACTGCCAAGCACTGATCTTCATGGGGCTGACCGACCCCACCGCCGACCGCTACCACCAGCACTCGATGGTGCTCGTACCGATGGAGACACCCGGTGTGAAAGTGGAGCGGATGCTCGAGGCGATGGGCTTCCTCGACGCACCCGGCGGCCACGGCGAAGTCTCCTTCAGCGACGTGCGCCTACCGGCAAGCGCGATCGTCGGCGGCGCCGGTCAAGCCTTTGCGATCGCCCAAGCGCGGCTCGGCCCGGGACGCATCCACCACTGCATGCGCCTGATCGGACTGGCCGAGATGGCGTTGGAGCTGGCGTGCACACGCGCCACCGAGCGTGTGGCGTTCGGCAAGCCGCTAGCCAACCTCGGCGGCAACCGCGAACGGATCGCCGACGCGCGCATCGCGATCGACCAAGCTCGCCTGCACGTGCTCCACGCCGCCTGGCTGGTAGATCAGAAAGCGCCCGAGGCAATCGGCGCGGTGTCGCAGATCAAGGTGGCGACTCCAAACATGGCCCAGCGGGTAGTAGACATGTCGATGCAGCTGCACGGGGGCGCAGGACTGTCGAACGACGTACCGCTCGCCGGCGCGTGGACAGCCGCGCGCGCGTTGCGCCTGGCAGACGGGCCCGATGAAGTGCACCGCGGCGTGGTCGCTCGCCTGGAGCTAGCTCGCTACGGCAAGGGGAAGTGGTCATCGTAGATACCGCGGAGGGCGCCGACCACCGTGCCATGACAAGCGATAGCGAAAGCCCGCGGAACGCGGGCGTGGTGCTTGCGACTCTGATCGCGGTGGCGGCCGTCGCCAACCTGAACCTGTCGGTGGCTAACGTCGCCCTACCGGACATCGGCAAGGCGTTCGACGCGTCACAGACCGGGCTAGATCTCGTAGCCGTGGGCTACTCGCTGGGATTGGCCACCTCGGTGCTGTACCTCGGGGCGCTCGGTGACCGTCACGGACGGCGCATGATGCTGCTGCTGGGAACAGCGCTTGCGATCCCGTCGTCCCTGCTGGCGGGGCTCGCCCCGTCGATCACGGTGCTGTTCCTGGCCCGCCTGATCGGCGGCTTGGCGGCCGGTATGGCCTACCCGACGACGCTCGCGCTGATCACCGCGTTGTGGTCGGGCGCGGCACGCACCCGACCGATCGCGCTGTGGTCTGGTCTAGGGGGCAGCATGTCAGCGCTTGGGCCGCTGATAGCGGGTGTGCTGCTGACCGGTTTTGATTGGGGGTCGGTGTTCTTGATCACGATCCCGCTGGCAGCCATCGCGCTGCTGATGGCATGGCGCTATGTGCCCGCCCACGTGAACGAGACAAGCGATCCGGTGGACAACCTGGGGGGCGTGCTGTCGGTGCTGGCTGTTGCCGGACTGGTACTCGCGATCAACTTTGCGCCGGTCCCCAATGAGACGACGATCGTGCTCGTCACCGCGATCGTGGCGGTGGCCGCGGGGTTGGGGTTCGTGATCCGCCAACGGCGCGCGAGCTCGCCTTTGTATGACTTGAAGATCGCGGGACGAACCACCTTCTGGGTAGCGGCGCTCGCGGGGATCGTCGTGTTCGGCTCCTTGATGGGCGCGATCTTCGTGGGCCAGCAATTCGAGCAGAACGTGCTCGAATACTCGACGCTCGACGCCGGCCTTTCGATCCTCCCGGCGGCGGTGCTGATGGTGGCGATCGCGCCCTTCTCGGCCAAGCTCATCGTCACACGCGGCTCACGCGTGACGCTGCTGTGCGGCTACGTATTCTGCCTGCTGGGCTTCATAACGATGTTGGCGCTTTGGAAGCAGGGAATCCCCTACTGGAAGGTAGGCCTCGCCTACGCGTTCATCGGGGCAGGCGTCGGCTTCGCCGGCACGCCTGCGTCGCACTCGCTGACCAGCTCGGTGCCGGTGCACCGCGCGGGCATGGCCTCGGGCACCGCCGACTTGCAGCGCGACCTCGGTGGCGCGATCATGCAGTCGATCATGGGCGCGCTGCTGACAGCCGGCTACGCCGCGGCGGTGTCGAGCGCGATCGCGGCCGCGCCGAACAAGGCGCGCATTACGAGCAGCGTCGAAAACGAGCTGACCAAGTCGTTCTCCAGCGCCGCCGCCACCGCCTCGCGCTACCCCACCTATGCGAAAGCGATCATCGAAGGCGCCAAGCAATCGTTTGTGAAAGGCGACGAGTGGACGTACACAGCCGGCATCGCGGCGATCGCGCTCGGCACGCTGATCGTGTTCTTCCTGTTCCCGGGAAAGCAGCGCGAGGAAGAACTGCTAGCCGAATATCACGTGATCGACAGCGCCTCAGACGCCTGAGCTTCGGACACCTGAGAAAGATTCGCCGCGCACAAACGTGTCTTTGGGGTGGATACGCGCGCATGGGGGCGATCTAGCGGGAGTGACCATATGAGTCCGTCGCCGCACAACCACCTGCGCGGTGCCCGCGGCGCCTGGTCGATGGTGCTGCTTGCCCTGTGCCTGGTCGCCGCGCTGTGGGTCGGACGAGACTCACTCGGGACGGCCAGGGCAGGGACCGTCGTCCCCGCGTTCGTGCAGGCCTCAAGCGCTCACTCCAGCTCCGTCACCAGCCTGACGGCCACACCGACGGCACCGGGCGAGCTCGTCGTCGGCTTCTATGCCGATTCCGGCTTCGACGACAACCTGATGGCGCGGATGGGCTTCAACGGTCGTGTGAACGTCTCGCCGGATGAAGAAATGGAGCTCGTGGCCGAGGATGCTCTGACCGGGGCGGCGGGAGCTACGCCGAGCGCAAGCGTGCAGACCTGGGCCTCCACCATCTGGCTGATGGGCGCGATCGTCTTCAAGTCCGCGGCTGTCAGCGAACCGCAGGCGGCGCCACTGGCCGCGCCAGTGCGTCTGGTCGCGACACCCGCCAACGGCGGTGCGATCGTCACTTGGACGGCGCCGCGCAACGGCGGCAGCCCGATCACCACGTACACGGTCACTCCTTACCAGGGACGACACGAGCTGCCCTCGACGACCGTCTCAGGCACCAGTGCCGCGATCGGCGGCTTGAAGAACGGAGTCAGCTACCGCTTCAGAGTGGTAGCCCACAACCGGCTCGGCACCGGACCGAAGTCTCACCTGACACGCAAGATCAGGCCTTCGCGCTCTGCCATGTGGGCGTTTTGGTGCACGCCGTTCTCGATGGCGCCAAACGTCTCGGGCTCGATCCTCTCGAGCCTGACCTCAGGCAAGTTGGTGCTGCCGAACGGCCAGGCGGTTATCTGGTCAGGCGCGCATCTGCGGTAGGAGACACGCGACGCGAGCCGCAGGCGCAGCGCCGCGCCGCCGCCGCCGCCGCCGCCGCCAAAGTCCGAACTCGCCCGATGGCTGGACATGCCACTGCCAGGGTAAGCAGGAAGCATCTCGAATGTTGCGATCAACCGGCGCGTGCTGGTCACCGGCGCCACCGGCTTCATCGGTGGGCGCTTGGCGCGCGCGCTGGTCAGCTCGGGTGCCGAGGTTCGCTGCCTGGCGCGAGACGCAACTCGCGCCGAGGACCTGCGGAACATCGGCTGCGAGGTGGTCGAGGGCGACGTTGGACAAAGCTCCAGCTTGGAGGGTGTCGGCCGCAAGATCGAGGTCGCCTACTACCTGATCCACGCGATGGCCGGCGGCGAAGGCTTCCAAGAGCGCGAGCAGGAGGGAGCGCGCAACTTCGCACAGATGGCCGCGCGCGAGGGGATCACGCGTGTTGTCTATCTCGGCGGGCTGGGCGACCAGAGCGTCTCCAAGCACCTGCTCAGCCGCCATGAGACGGCGCTCACGCTGGCGCGTCACGGGCCGGCGCTCACCTACTTCCGTGCCGCGATGGTGGTCGGCGCCGCCAGCGAGTCCTACCGCACGCTGCGCTACCTCGTGCAGAGGCTGCCCGTGATGATCGCGCCCGCGTGGTTGCGAGTGAAGACCCAGCCGATCGGGATCGACGACGTGATCGAATACCTGAGCCGCGCTCCACAGGTCCCCGAGTCGAGCGGCCGCGAGATTCAGATCGGTGGCCCCGACGTGCTCTCGTATGGAGAGATGCTTGACCGGATGGCCCGCGTGATGGGAAAGCGCCCACGCGTGATGGTTCCGGTGCCGCTAATCACCCCGTGGCTGTCCTCGCTGTGGATCGGGCTCGTGACCCCCGTCGACACGAACGTCGCGCGTCCGCTTATTGAGGGCTTGAAGACAGCCACGGTCGTCACCGATGCCAGCGCCGCCAAGCCGTTCGGGATCACGCCCGCACCGTTTGACGAGGCGCTTGGACAAGCGCTTGCCGAGGAGGGCTCAACGCCTTGAAGCCCCTCCTGTGAGCCTCCTCCTAGGAGCCGTCCTCCAAGGAGCCCTAATCCCCGGCGCCTACGCACTGAGGAGTGGATCCGAGTCAACTTCTTCAATCGATGCGTCTCGGTCCAAACGCGCATCGGCTTGAGTCCACACGATCGCGGCCACCACGGCCGAGACGAACAGCACCGATGGCCACGCGCCAATGACGAGTCCGAGCAGGTGCGAGAGCACGAACGCGCCGAAGCCAACACACCCGAGGATCACTGCCGTGCGCCTACCGTGACGCCGCGCCCACGCCTGGATGCACCACAGGCCGCCAATCGCCAAAACGATGCCGCCGAGCGGCCTTGAGCCGGTGCCCACCGCGACCGCAAAGCCCGCGATCAAAGAGGCCGCGGCTACAGGGGCTGTGGGAATCGGACGCACCGGGCGAGCGTAGCGTGCATGGCCGCGCCTATACGCAACCTGACGCGAAACCGACGTGATATCATTTATGACATCGATAATCCGGCAGAACTGGTTCGTTCCAGGCGCGAGCGACTCGGATTGAGTCAACGCCGACTCGCGTTGCGCGCCGGCACCACACAGGCCGCAATCAGTCGCATCGAGCGCGGTCTTGTCTCACCCACCTTTACGACCCTGCGCGAGTTGATGGTCGCAATGGGTGAGGAGCTTGTGCTCGACACACGCCGCCTGCCGACCGATTGGGACCCAGCTCATATGGCAAGTACGCTCGCTCGTACCCCCGAGGAACGCCTCACGCTCGCTCTCTCCTGGAACAGGATGGCGGGACGCCTTGCCGAGGCTGGAAGCCAAGCTCGCAAAGATGACTGACCCACGACCACTCGACGCAGAACGCATATTTGCCGTGCTCGATGCCCACAAAGTCGAGTACGTAGTGATCGGCGGGATCGCCGTACAGGTTTACGGCCACGTGCGAATGACCAACGACATAGACCTGATCCCATCGCCAACGCCGCAGAATCTGAAGCGCCTTGCGTCTGCGCTTAGAGAACTGGAAGCACGCGTCCTCAACCCTGGCAGCGAGCACCTGACGATCAGCGCACAGTTGCTTCCGCGGGCAACGCTCTGGCAACTCGCCACGCGCCACGGCGACATCGACGTGCTTCACGACGCACCGGGCGCATCGTCTTTCGCCCAACTGCGCGAGCGGGCGCTCCTGATTACCCTTGGCGACCACCCCATCGCTGTCGCCTCGCGGGACGATCTCATCAAGATGAAGCGCGCGGCAGGACGCCCACTTGACCTTGCCGACATTGCGGCGCTCACCGAGGCGGAGCAGCAAAAGCGTAAAGCCAACTGATAGCTCGTTTCCAGCGTCGTGACCCACTACCGTCTTTAGGTGGGGAAACCACAGGCACGAGGGAAAGGGCTTAGATGCACGCGCCACCGCTGTTTCGAGATCGGCCACGACCAATCCAAATAATCCTCGGGGGCGTCGTGCCGTTCGCTTTCGGAGCAGTCGTGGGAGTCGTGCTTGGCATCTCCGCCGGCGCCTACTGGGGCTTGTCGGCGCTTGCCGCGCTCGGCGCGATCGTTGCCGGCTTCGAGCATCGAGACGGATGGGGCGGCGCCGATCGCGGCCTCGTTGGCGGCGCTCTGTTCGGCGCCGGCATATTGATAGCCCACGCGATCGCGGGAACGGACGCGAAGGTGTCACTCGGGAGCTTCCCGCCACTGCTCATCGTGATCGACGCGATCGCAGGGATGCTGCTGGGCGCGCTCGGGGGCCGGATCGGCCGGGCAATGTGGGTGCGCCCGGGCACGGGCGCTGAGGATCCCTCGCCAGACGATGCAGAGCGGCTGGTCTAAGCCGGCTGGGAGGATCAGCTAAGGCACGACCAGGAGAATCGGGTTCCCGCAAGGATCGTGGACGAGCACGCCGTCATCGAGCGCCACCGCCTCGTGCCCAGCGTCGGTGACATGTGCGACCAGCCGATCGCGCTCCAGCTCATCGGGCAACACGACCGTTACCCTTCTGAGCGCGGCTGAGCCTGCCGGCGGCTGACCGGTGCGAGCGCTCTCCCAGGTGTTGGCGCCGAGGTGATGGTGGTAGCCGCCAGCGCTGAGGAAGGCCGCTTGGCCCCCGAGCGCGGCCATCAAGCCGAAGCCGAGCACGTCGCGATAGAAGGCAATCGTGTGGGAGATGTCGGCCACGCACAGATGGACATGACCCATCGTCGTTCCCGCCGGCAGCCCGTCGAAAGTCTCGCTCGCCGGATCGAGCAGCTCGCCGAGGAGGCTCGACGTGTCGAGCGGCAGCGTCGTCATCCGCTCGGCGACTCTCCCCTCCCAGACCTCGCGCGGGCGATCCCAGTAGATCTCTATGCCATGACCATCGGGGTCGCTCAGGTAGATCGCCTCGCTGACGAAGTGGTCGGACATGCCGACGAGCGGCACACGATCGCGTGCCGCGTGAGCAAGCCAGCGTGCGAGGTCCGCGCGGTCGGGAAGCAGCAACGCGAAGTGATACAGACCGCAGTAACCGCGGACAGGACGAGCGCCAGGTTGCTCGACGAGCACAAGCAGATCCTCCCCTCCAACCCCAAGCGTCGCGCACTCTCCCCTACGCTCATGGACGCGCAAGCCGATCACGCGTTCGTAATAGTCGAGGGAGCGGGCGAGGTCCGAGACCGTGAGACGCACGGCGCCGACCCTGGCGGCAGCAGATATCTCGCCGTGGGCCGGCGCACCGAGCGCTGTGGCCTCCTCGGGATCTGGTGGGAACGCGCTCATGGCTCCACCATAGGCCCAACGGGGCCAGCTCGCCATATGCCCATTGGGCCAGCTCGCCATGAGCCCGTCGAGCCGGCTGGCCATAAACCCTCGGGCTAGCTGGCCACAGCCTACGGTCTTAGCCGACCATAGGCCCAGCCGTGCTAGACGGCGACGCTACGCACGTGCTCCTCGAAGAAGCCGAGCATCCGTCGCCAACCGTCAGCCGCCGCGTCCGCGTCGGGGCCGACCATCATCGGCGTGGGCATTCGTGCAAGCCAGCCCTGCCAGCCTTCGTGCTGGGAGAAGAACGAGTGGCCCACCCCGTCGTAGGTCTGGATGTCGTGCTCCACGCCGAGCGCGCCCA
Source organism: uncultured Solirubrobacterales bacterium (assembly GCA_963844095.1). GTDB lineage: Bacteria > Actinomycetota > Thermoleophilia > Solirubrobacterales > Solirubrobacteraceae > Palsa-744. Next base: position 535,479 of record CAWJND010000003.1, on the reverse strand, counting down.
GGTGGGCCTCCAAGCGCTCGGCCATGTTGCGCCCGAACATGCGGTCCTTCGAGCCGAAGCTCGCGACAACTGGGCAGACGCCGTCGAGCTTGGCGCGGTCCTTGGGCACATCGCCGTAGTTGACCGCCGCCGCCTTGAAGCCGGGCTTGGTGGCGGCGATCAAGGCGAAGCCACCGCCGAGACAGAAGCCGGCGACGGCGATCCGGGCGGCGTCGACATCCTCGCGTTCGGCCAAGGCCGCGCGCGCGGCGAGGATGTCGGCGATCTCGCGATCGATGGATCCTCTGACCATGTCGGTCATGACCCTGCTCAGACACACGATCCGTGTGCCGTGTGAGAAGAGGTTGGGGAGAAGCACCGCATAGCCCTCCTCGGCAAAGCGAGCGGCGATGCGGCGCATGTCGTCGTTGAGCCCGAACGACTCGTGCAGGACGAGCACGCCGGGATAGGGCCCCGCCTGGGCGTGTGCAGCGCCAGCCCGTGCCTGTGCAGTCTCTTGGTCAGAGCCTGCTGGCGGCAGGAACAGCTCTGCCTCCAGCGTGCCGCCATCGGCGAGCGGGACCCCGAGCTTGGCGCCGGTGGGCGTCATCGCGCACACCATAACCGGCTGACCGAGTGCCGGCTGCCTGCCAGGCCCACCCTCGAAGAAGCCCAGGCTGCGCCACACTGTGGGTGTGGACTCGTTGTTCGACCCGGCCGACGCTGCCATCGACACACCGCCACCCGCCGGCGCGCCGCTGGCCGCGCGGGTGCGACCGGCAACGCTTGACGAGTTCGTCGGCCAAGAGCATCTCCTGCGGGTGGGTGGGGGCCGATCCTCGCTGCGCACCGCGATCGAACAGGGCACGCCCCACTCGATGATCCTGCACGGCCCACCCGGCAGCGGAAAGACGACGCTGGCGCGAATCGTCGCGGCAAGCGCGAGTGCGGCGTTCGAGGAGCTGAGCGCCGTGGAGGCAGGTCGTGCGGAGGTCCGGGCCGTGCTCGCCAGGGCGCGGGAACGCAAGCTGGGTGGACGCGACACGATCTTCTTCCTGGATGAGATCCACCGCTTCAACAAGGGCCAACAGGACGCGCTCCTGCCGGCGGTGGAGGAAGGACTGGTGACGCTGATCGGAGCCACCACGGAGAACCCCTCCTTCGAGGTCAACCGCGCCCTGTTGTCCCGTACGCGTCTGTACGAGCTGACCGAGCTTACGGAGGAAAACGTGCTGACGCTGCTGCGCAGAGCCTTGGAGCGAGGCGAGTGCGGCGAGGCGCAGGTTGACGACGACGCCATCGAGATGCTGGCGGCACGCGCCGGCGGGGACGCCCGCACCGCACTGAGCGCACTGGAGCTTGCCTGCGAGACGGCGATGGATCGCGTGACCGTCGAGCACGCCGAAGATGCGTTGCAGCGCAGAATCGTTCACTACGACAAGAAGGCCGACAGCCACTACGACACGATCTCCGCCTGGATCAAGGCGACGCGCGGCTCGGATCCCGACGCTTCGCTCTACTACCTGGCGGTGATGCTCGAGGGCGGCGAGGATCCCCGCTTCATCGCGCGACGCATGGTGATCCTCGCAAGCGAGGACATCGGCAATGCGGATCCGAACGCGCTCACCGTGGCGACCGGAGCCGCGGCAGCCGTGGAGCACGCGGGCCTGCCCGAGTGTCAGTTCGCCCTAGCCCAGGCTGCGATCTACCTGTCGCTCGCGCCGAAGTCCGACGCGGCCAAGCGAGCGATCGGTGCCGCACGAGATTTCGTGCGCGAGCACGGCGCCGCCCCACCCCCGGTCCAGTTGCGCTCGGGCGGCCGCGGACAGGGCTATGACAGTCCTCACTCCCACCCGGGGCACCTCGGCCCGCAAGAGCTGGCGCCCGACGAGGCAATCGGCGAGCGCTTCTATAGGCCCGACGACGCCGAGGCTGAGCTCGCGGCACGGCTGGCCGAGATTCGCAGCGTACGCGGTCGCAAGGACTGAGCCGCCCCGCCACGGCAAGGCCAAAATCAGCGGGTCGGAGCGAGCTCGGGTGTCGATCGGCGCGCGTCGGCCAGCCGACGCTCACCCCTCCAGTTCGTCGGCCATCTCCAGCAGCTTCGTCGTCGTCTTCCAATTCCTCGCCGTCGCAACGACGCCCAAGCGCTTGTCGGACAGCATCCGCGCGAGCCGCGAACTGTGGATGCCTCCCGGATGCCATGCATAGATCTCGCGTCCCACGTACACGAAGCGCTCCGGTGCGAAGTCGCCCTGCGCAAGCTTCGCGACCGCCTCGGGATCGGGCTCAGCGGATAGGAAACTCACTTGATAGAGCTTGTACTCCTGCGCAACGTCACCGAGCGGGTCGAGCGCAACCACCGCGGCCAGCTCCTCGCGCGTACGCACGACGACCGGCGTCTGTACCCCGAACTTGCTGGCGATCGCTCGTTCGAGCTCAGCTGCGAGCTTACCCGGCGCCAGCTCGGCGCTGAGCACGATGTTGCCGCTCTGCACGAGCGTGCGCGCGTCCGGATAGCCAAGCTCGGCGAGCAACGCGCGCAGCTCCGCCATCGGTATGCGGTTGTGCGCGCCGAGGTTGATCCCGCGCAGGAGGACGACGTGGGTGCTCATGACGAGGTCAGCGATGTGACCGCATGCGAGGATCGCGCATCCTCGAAGCGGACCACGGAGACGCGGTCTTCCCGCTCGTCGTACACGTAGATGATCACCAACCAGCGCCAGGGGCCAAGCGTCCATCGCAGCGGAGCCCACGTCCCTTCCAACGCACGGCCCAGTAGGGGAAAACGTTCGAGCGCTCCCAAAGAGCGCCTAACGCGAAACCTCGTATCAGCCGGCAGGCTGTGAGTGAGGATCAATCGATCGAGATCCTCGACTGCCTCGGGGCCCACTCTGACTTCGGACACTGACCGGTCTCACAGCTCGTCAAGCGGGATCGTGTTACCTTGGCGAACGCTCTCCAACCCTCGCATTGCGCGCTCATACGCCCCCGGAATTCCATCGAGGATGGCTGTGATGTTGCGCGCGTCGGGATCGGCTTCTTCGATCGCCGTCGATAGCAACGAACGCGCAAGCGTTCCCTCCTGCACATGCATGCGCTCCGCGAGCCGCGCTAGACGAGCGGCATGTTCCGAGTCAAGGGTCACATTCAATCGGTGCGCCGATCGCTCCACACTCGGAGCCTACTACACCCATCGGCACGCACCGTGTAATCCCAGGTATGTGACACTGCCGCCGTGCAGCCGAGCCAGCCCAAAGTCGCCGTCGTAGGCCACGTGGAGTGGGTCACGTTCGCGCGCGTGCCGCACATACCGACCGCAGGCGAGATCGTGCATGCGGAGGAACCTTTCGAGGAGCCCGCGGGCGGCGGGGGCGTCGCGGCGGTACAGCTTGCCCGCTTGGCCGGCGCGGCCGTACTTGTCACAGCACTTGGCGAAGACGAGCACGGACGCCGCTCGGTCGAGCGCCTAAGGGAGCTGGGTGTCGAGGTATGGGCCGCACTGCGCCCGGAGCCGACGCGTACCGCGATGACGCTCGTCGACCACGCCCGCGAGCGCACGATCACCACATTTGGAGAGCGACTGGAGCCGGTGCTTGACGATGCCGACATCCCCTGGGACCAGCTGGCACAGATGGACGCCGTGTACTTCACCGCCGGGGAAGTGGCCGCGATGCAAGCCGCACGGAGTGCCGGTGTACTCGTGAGCAGCCCGCGCGCTCTGCATGCGCTCGGTCACGGCATCAAGTTGGATGCACTCGTGCTGAGTGCCGACGACGCGGAGGAGCGCGAAGAGGCGACCCGCGCTGAACAGGACGCCAAACTCGTCGTCTTCACCGACGGAGGTCATGGCGGCTCCTACCGTGGACGCGACGGCGAGTCGGGCACGTGGCCGGCGGCCACGCTCCCGGGCGAGCCGCGTGACTCCTACGGCTGCGGGGACTCCTTCGCCGCCGGGCTCACTTACGGTCTCGGCATAGGTCTCACAGTCCCCGAAGCGCTCGCGCTTGCGGCCCGCTGCGGCGCCGTATGCCTCACCGGCCGCGGCCCCTACGAGCGCCAGCTGACCGCGCGCGATCTGGATCAGTAGTCGCCTTCGACGACATTCACAAGCGGCTCGCCGCGCACGTAGCGACGCACCTGCTCGCCGACAAGCGCGAACGCGCGCCGCTGCGCACCCTGCGTGTCCCCGGCGAAGTGTGGCGTGATCAGCAACCCCGGCGCGTCCCACAACGGGTGGTCGGCCGGCAACGGCTCGGGCTCTGTCACGTCGAGTGCGGCGCGGATATGCCCGGCCTGCAAGAGATCGAGCAGCGCCGCGGTGTCGACGATCGGCCCGCGTGCTGCGTTGACCAACAGCGCACCCTCGCGCATGCGCCCAAGCATCTCCCGGTCGAGCAGTCCCGCTGTCGCTCGCGTCAGAGGCAGCAGCACGACCACGATGTCGGCCAAACCGAGCAGCGTCGCCAATTCATCGACCGCGTGGACGCCTGGGCGGGCACGGCGCGCAACGCGGATCACCTCGGCCTCAGATGCAACCAAAAGCTCCTCGACCTTCCCCCCGATCGACCCATAGCCCAAGATCATCACCGTCTTGCCTGCCAGTTCATCTGGCTCACGCCACTGCCAGTCGTGCGCTCGCTGTGAATCGCGTGCATCGCCGAGGTGCTTCAGCGATGCCAGGATCGCCCCGAGCACCCATTCGGCCACCGGCCCATCGCGAGTTCCGCGCGCGTCGCACAACGTCACGCCCTCTGGCACAGCCGGCAACAGCCAGTCGACTCCCGCCGAGAGTGTCTGGATCACGCGCAGTTTTGGCATGCGTGCGAGCGCCTCGATCACGCAAGGTTCGTCAGACCCGGGCACCAGGAACTCTGCCTCGAGCAGCGCGTCTGAGAGTCCCTCTTTGGGGATCAGATGTAGTTCGACACCCTCGGGCAACTCCCCGACCGAGTGGCAATCGGTCCGATCGGGTATCCACAGCTTCACAATGTCGGCGAGTGTATTGCCAGCATGTCGAGGAGAGTCGTGAGTCGATCGCTACCCCACCATTCGAAAGGCGCCCATGAGCACAGCTGCACAGCCCCGGCCCGTAAGCACCCCGGCCACGAACGACTACACCCAGACAGCCGACGTCCTTGTCGTATTCGGTATCACCGGAGACCTCGCCAAGGTGATGACCTTCCACTCGCTCTACCGGCTAGAGCTGCGCGGGCTGCTCGACTGCCCGATCGTGGGCGTCGCCGCTGACGATTGGACCGTCGAGGATCTGCGCAAGCGAGCGCACACCTCGATCGAAGAGTGTGGGGAGCAGATCGATGAGCGCGTGTTCAAGCGCTTTGCTGAGCGGCTGAGCTACGTCTCCGGCGACTTCGCCGACGAAGGCACCTACGCACGTGTGGCTGACGCGCTGGGAGATGCCCAGGCGCCCGTCTTCTATCTGGAGATCCCGCCGTTCCTGTTCGGGACCGTGATCAAAGGCCTCGCCATCAGCGGCGTCACCAAGAACGCGCGCGTGGTGGTGGAGAAGCCGTTTGGCCACGACCTGCAGTCCGCGCGGGCGCTTGCCGCCGAAGTCCACCAGTACATCGAGGAGCCCCAGCTCTACCGGATCGACCACTTCCTCGGCAAGATGGGGATCGACGAGTTTTTGTACCTGCGCTTTGCCAACACCATGCTCGAGCCGGTGTGGAACCGCAACCACATCGCCTGCGTGCAGATCACGATGGCCGAGAGCTTCGGCGTCGAGGACCGCGGGCACTTCTACGATCCCGTCGGCGCGGTGCGCGATGTGATCGTCAACCACCTGATGCAGCTGGTGGCCGTGGCCGCGATGGAGGCGCCTGCCGGCGACGATGCGGAAACGCTGAAGGACGCCAAGTTCGCCGTGTTTCGTTCCACCGCCGCAGCCGACCCCAAGCATTACGTGCGCGGCCAATACGACGGCTACCTGAGCATCGACGGCGTCGCCAAAGAATCGACCACCGAGACCTATGCGGCGCTGCGCCTCGACATCGACAACTGGCGCTGGTCGGGCGTGCCGTGGTTCATCCGCACCGGCAAGGACCTACCGGTCACCCAGACCGAGCTGCGCATCGTCTTCCGCAATCCCCCGCGGCTTGGCTTCATGGAGCACGGGCGCCGCCGACCCGAAGCCAACCAGCTCGTGGTCAAGCTCGACCCCACGACCGGTGTGCAGATGATCCTCGACGCCCACCGCGCCGACGAGGGCGGGCCGCAGGCGATCGAGCTCGACATGGAGTTCGCGCAGGAGGGCGGCGAGGCGCCGACCCCGTACGAGGTGCTGCTGCTCGATGCGATGCGCGGCAACAGCGTGCGCTTCACGCGCCAGGACAGCGTCGAGCAGACCTGGAGGATCTTCGAACCGCTGCTCAAAGAGCCGCCGCCCGTGCATCCCTATGCCCAGGGAACCTGGGGTCCGCCCGAGGCGGACAAGCTGGTGGCTCACTACGGCGGCTGGCACGGGCCGTGGGTGGCCAAGTGATGCGTGATCGAGACAATCGCCCAGAGACTGATTCAGAGGGATTGAGAGCGGCCGCATCCGAAGATAAAGGCGCGGATGGCGGTATCAATTTTTCTTCGACTACCAATGTAACTACAAATGGTAGTCACCATGGTAGTTAACAAAAAGAGTATGTCTACTCGCACACCCAAAACGAAGGCCCAGGCGCGCAAGGAGCCGCGAAGCAAGCTCAACGCCCAGAGCCCGCCAGGCGCCAGCGCGAACAGTCGAGTCGAGGCCGACACGATGCCCCAGAGCGCGGCGATGCCCTCGCCGTTCCCGCCGATCGCCGACTACGCGTTTCTGTCGGACTGCCACACCGGTGCGCTGGTGGCCCCCGATGGGACGATCGACTGGCTGTGCGTGCCGCGCTTCGACGCACCGAGCGTGTTCGGGTCGCTGCTGGACCGCCAGGCCGGGGGCTTTCGCTTTGGGCCGTTCGGGATCAACGTGCCGACGGCGCGCAGCTACGAGCCCGGGACCAACATCCTGCTCACAACCTGGAAGACGACGAGCGGTTGGGCGATCGTGCGCGAGGCGCTGATCCTTGGGCCGCGTCGCGGCGAGGATCTCGTCACGCCGCACACCCGCCCACCGGCCGATCAGGACGCCGACCACGTGCTCGTACGCCTTGCCATGTGCCTGGAGGGCGAGGTCGAGATGGAGCTCACCTGCGAACCGGTCTTCGACTACGGGCGCGAAACAGCGCAGTGGACCGTCAGCGACGACGGCCACAGGGCCGATGCAAGCGGCGCGGAGCAGACGATCAGGCTGCAGACGGACATGGCCGTCGGCGTGGAGGGCGATTGGGTGAGGGCTCGCCATGTGCTCAAACAGGGCCAACAGATCTACTGCTCGCTCTCGTGGGCCGAGGAGCTAGCCGTACCCGAGGACATCGACGATGCCAACGCGCGCCTGGCCTCCACTGCCAGCTTCTGGCGCGGCTGGCTGAGTCGCGCGCGCATGCCCGACCACCGCTGGCGCGACCCGATCCAGCGCTCGGCACTCACAATCAAGGGGCTGACATACATGCCTACCGGAGCGACGGTGGCGGCACTGACGACCTCACTGCCCGAGACGCCCGGCGGGGAGCGCAATTGGGACTACCGCTACACCTGGCTACGTGATTCCACCTTCACGCTGCAGGCGCTGCACTACCTCAATCTCGACTGGGAGGCGGAGGAGTTCATGCAGTTCATCGCCGACCTGGAGCCAAACGGCGACGGGGCGCTGCAGATCATGTACGGGATCGACGGGCGGCGCGACCTGACCGAGACGACCCGCGACGATCTCTCAGGCTATGCGGGAGCGGCGCCTGTGAGGATCGGCAATGGGGCGTTCGACCAACGCCAGAACGATGTGTTCGGCGCGGCGCTCGACTCGATCCTGCTGCACACGCGCCGCTCCGAACGGCTGCCGCGCAGGCTGTGGCCGATCGTGCAGGCACAGGCCGAGTGCGCGACCAAAGTCTGGCGCCAGCCCGACCAGGGGATCTGGGAGGCACGCGGCAAGCCTCAGCACTATGTGTCCTCGAAGCTGATGTGCTGGGTGGCGATGGACAGGGCGGCCAAGCTCGCTGCGATGCGCGGCGACGGCAAGCGGCAGGCCGCGTGGCACGAGACCGCCGAGGAGATCAGGGCGGACATCCTCGCCAACGGGCTCACCAAGGACGGGGTGATGCGCCAGCACTACGAGACCGACGCGCTGGATGCGTCCAACCTGCTGGCCGCGATCTTCGGCTTCCTGCCCGGCGGCGACGAGCGCCTGCGCGCCAGCGTGCTTGCGATCGCCGAGGACCTGACCGAGAACGGCTTCGTGTTGCGCTACCGCACCGATGAGACCGACGACGGCATGTCGGGCAAGGAGGGGAGCTTCCTGATCTGCTCCTTCTGGTTGGTGTCGGGACTCGCGGTCGTCGGCGAGCATCAGCGCGCGCGCGACCTGATGGAAAAGCTGTTGAGCGTCGCCTCGCCGCTCGGGTTGTACGCCGAGGAGTTCGACACCTCCACCGGGCGCCACCTGGGGAACTTCCCCCAGGCCTTCTCCCATCTCGCCCTGATCGAGGCCGCGGCGCGCATCATTCTCGTCGAGCGCTTGGCGGAGATCTCGTGATGGACGGTCACAACATCGACCTTGTCCATGGCATCGATCCCGCTCAGGGAGCGGGCGCCCGGGACATCGACCGCAACCAAACCGCCGTACACGCGACAAGGGGTGTGTGATGGACCACTACGACGTGATCATCATCGGCAGCGGCGCAGGCGGCGGCACACTCGCCCGCCACCTCGCCCCCTCGGGCAAGCGCGTATTGCTGCTCGAGCGCGGCGACTGGCTGCCGCGCGAGCCGCAGAACTGGTCCGCCGCCGACGTGTTCGTCGACAATCGCTACGTCTCCCCCGACACCTGGTACGACGCCGATGGCAAGGCCTTCCAGCCGCAGGTGCACTACTGCGTGGGCGGTGCCACCAAGATGTATGGCGCGGCGCTCTATCGCATGCGGGCTGAGGACTTCGGCGAGCTGAAGCACCACGGCGGCATCTCTCCCGCCTGGCCGATCTCCTACGAGGCGATGGAGCCCTATTACACGAAGGCCGAGCAGCTCTACCAGGTGCACGGTGCGCGCGGCGAGGATCCCACGGAACCGTTCGCGTCCGCGCCCTATGACCATCCGGCGGTCTCGCACGAGCCGCGCATCGCCCAGCTCTCAGAGGCGTTTGCCGCCGCTGGGTTGCATCCTTTCCATGCACCCTGCGGCGTGATGCTCAACGAGGGCAACATGCCCTACAGCAACTGCGTGCGCTGCTCCACCTGTGACGGCTTTCCCTGCCTGGTGCACGCCAAGTCCGACGCCGAGGTGCTTGGGGTGCGACCGGCGCTCGAGCACGACAACGTCACGCTGCTGACGGGGGCTAAGGTCATGGCGCTGAAGACCAACCCCGCGGGCACCGCCGTCACCGAGATCGTGGTGGAGCGTGCGGAGCAGGGCGGCAGCACAGGCGCGAGCGCCGTCGCGGGCACGGGCACGGGCACGGGCACGGGCACGGGGGGAGGCGATCACAAAGGCGAGCGCGAGACCTACACGGCCGACATCGTGGTCGTGTCCTGCGGCGCGGCCAACACAGCCAAGCTGCTGCTCAGCTCGGCCACCGACAAGCATCCCGCCGGCCTCGCCAACGGCTCCGATCAGGTGGGGCGCAACTACATGTTCCACAACAGCCAAGCGGTGCTCGCGATCTCCAAGGAGCCCAACCCGACCGTGTTCCAGAAGACGCTTGGCGTCAACGACTACTACTTCGCCAGCGACGCCTGGGAGTTCCCGATGGGCAACATCCAGATGGTGGGCAAGTCTGTGGCGGACATGTACCGTGGCGAGAAGCCGCTGATGACCAGGCTCGCGCCCACCTTCTCGCTGGCGGACGTGGCGGAGCACGCCGTCGACTTCTGGCTTTCGACCGAGGACATTCCACAAGCGGAGAACCGGGTGACTGTCGACCGCGACGGCAACCTGACGCTTGCCTACCGCGCCAGCAACGACACCGCCCGTGACCGGCTGTTCGAGCAACTGCGCTCGCTGCTTGGGCACCTTGGCATGCACGAGCACCACCTGATTCCGCGTTGGGCCTATCTGGAGAACAAGATTCCCGTCGCCGGCGTCGCCCACCAGGCTGGGACCTGCCGCTTCGGCGCCGATCCCGCCTCCTCGGCACTGGACATCCACTGCAAGGCGCACGAACTGGACAATCTGTACGTGGTCGACACGAGCTTCTTTCCCAGCATCTCAGCGGTCAATCCCGCGCTCACGGCGATGGCGAATGCGCTGCGCGTCGGCGACCACCTGCTGCAGCGCCTGTGAGGCGCCGGGTCGTCATCGTCGGCGGCGGCTTCGGCGGGCTTGCCGCCGCACACGAGCTGCGCCACGCAAGCGTGGACGTGACGCTCGTGGACCGCACCCATCACCATCTGTTCCAGCCGCTGCTCTACCAGGTGGCCGGCGGCGGGCTTGCGGCCGGCGAGTGCGCCACGCCGATCCGCACGGCGCTTAGGCGCAACTCGAACATCACCGTTCTGATGGGCGAGGCGACCGGCCTCGACGCGGAGCGCCGCCAGCTTGTCCTCGACCGTGGGGAGCGGCTCGACTACGACAGCCTGATCGTCGCCTGCGGAGCCGAGACCTCCTACTTCGGCAAAGACGATTGGCGCGAGGTGTCCTGCGGGCTGAAGACGCTTGCCGACGCGCTCGATTTGCGCAATCGGCTCTACGGCGCGTTCGAGGAGGCGGAGCGCGCGAGCGACGAGACCGAGCAGCGCGAGTGGATGAGGTTTGTGGTGATCGGCGGAGGACCCACCGGCGTCGAGCTTGCCGGCGAGCTGCGGATCATCGCCCAGCACGGGATGAAGCGCGGCTTTAGAAAAATCGATCCCCGCGATGCTCAGGTGATCCTGCTCGACGCCGGCGAACGTGTGACTGCGGCCTTCAGCGAGCGGCTTTCCGGCAAGGTCGCCAAGGAGCTTTCCTCACTTGGGGTCACGGTGCGCGAGGGTGCGCGCGTCACCGCGATCGACGCGCAAGGTGTGACCGCCTCGGTCAACGGCGCGGATGAGCGGATCGACGCGCGGACCGTGATCTGGGCCGCCGGCGTGCAGGCCGTCGGCTTCTCCCGCGTGCTGGCCGAGGCGACTGGGGCCTCCGCCGACCGTGCCGGGCGCGTGCAAGTCGAACCCGACCTGACGCTTCCCGGCCATCCTGAGATATCGGTGATCGGCGATACCTCTGTGCTCGAAGGACCCCGTGGCAAGCCGTTCCCGGGACTGGCGACAGTCGCGATCCAGCAGGCGCGCCATGCGGCGAAGGCGATCCGCAAGGGAGCGCCGGGCGCCTCCACACCGTTTCACTACCTTGACAAGGGGGCGCTGGCAGTCGTCGGACGGGGCAAGGCCGTGTGTGAAATCCGCGGCCACGAAATCTCTGGGCGGCTTGCGTTCTTCACCTATCTGACCGTGCACATGTATTACCTCGGCGGCGTTCGCGGCGGGCGCCTGAAGGTCTTGATCGACTGGATCAGCGCGCGTCTTGGCAATCCCCAGAACCAGGTGATGGAGGGCTCGCTGGGCAGCATCGAGCGAGCTCACGGTGGAGCGGATGACGGCGGGTCGGCTCGAAGTTCGGCCAAAGACCGCGGAGCTCCAGCGGAGAGCAAGCAGTGAGCGTAGACCGCGACGCTGACAGGGCGGCCGTGCCGTCGGTCATGATCGAGCGGTGAGAGCGCTCGATCCTCGATTGCTGCAGTACGCGCGCGCGACACGCACCTTTCTTTTTCTTTCGGTCGCCCTGGGCAGCCTGCGCGCACTACTGATCGTGGCGCAGGCTTGGCTGCTCGTGGATGTCGTCGTCGGCGCGTTCTCGAACGGGAAGGATCTCGCACAGTTGCAAGGACCACTGGTCGCTCTGCTGTTCGTGGTCATCGCTCGTGCATTGGTCGCCTGGGCGGCCGAGCTGGCGGCTGGGCGCAGCTCTGCTCAGGCGAAGTCGCAGCTGCGACGCATGCTGCTGGAGCGAGTCTCCGTGCTCGGCCTGGACAGCTCGCGTACGCAAAGCACCGGCGAGCTGACGGTGCTCGCCACGCGCGGGCTGGACGCGCTCGACGGCTACTTCTCCCTGTACCTGCCCCAGCTTCTGCTTGCCGCGATCGTACCCCTGGTCGTGCTCGTGGCCGTCGTCTCACAGGACTGGATCTCTGCCGCGATCATCGCCTTCACCCTTCCCCTGATTCCCCTGTTCATGGCGCTCGTCGGCGCCGCGACACGCGAGAAGATGGATCGCCAAATGCGCACTCTGCAGCGGTTCGCCGGGCACTTCCTCGACGTGGTCGCCGGACTGCCGACCCTGAAGGTGTTCGGCCGCGCCAAGGCACAGGCCGCGAGCATTCGCTCTATCTCCGAGCGCTACCGCGAGACCGCGCTCTCGAACCTGCGTGTGACGTTCCTGTCCTCCCTGATCCTCGAGCTGGTCGCCACGATCTCGGTGGCGTTGGTCGCCGTGGCAATCGGGTTGCGTCTGATGGGCGGCGACATGTCCCTGCGCGCAGGGCTGTTCGCTCTGGTGCTGGCGCCCGAGGCCTACCTGCCCCTGCGCCAGTTGGGCGCCAACTACCACGCCAGTGCTGAAGGGGTGGCCGCCGCCGAGCAAGTGTTCACGGTGCTCGTCAACGCAGAGCCGACCCAAGCCGAGCCGACCCATGAAGAGCCAACCCATGCGGAGCCCTCCCACGCCAAGCCCATCCGTGCGGAACTCCCCAATAGTGAGGTCCTAGAAAAAAGATACATGCAACCAAATGGTTGCACGACCTTAAAAACTGGGGAGCGTGTTTTCGAAGTACCCGCCACCCCTCGCGGCGCGCGTCCGGACATGCCCGACATGGCAGCGGCGGACATCGCCATAGAAGCATTGACCGTCTCATATCCGGGCCGCTCGCAGCCCGCGCTCGACGACGTGTCGCTGCACGTCGAAGCCGGCGAAGTTCTGGCGCTTGCCGGCCCCAGCGGCTGTGGCAAGTCGACGCTGCTGGGGGTGCTGCTTGGTTTCGTCACGCCCCAGCGTGGAGCGGTGCGCGTTGGCGACGTGGACCTCGCCAAGCTCGACGTCAACGCGTGGCGCGCGCAGCTTGCCTGGGTGCCGCAACGACCGCACCTGTTCGCGCGCTCGATCGCTGAGAACGTGCGGCTCGGCCGTCGTGACGCCTCCGACGAAGAGCTGGCAGCCGCCGTATCCGCCGCCGGCCTGAGCGACGTCGTAAGCCGGTTGCCCGACGGCCTGGACACCGTCCTCGGCGAGCGCGGCGCCGGGCTGTCGGCCGGCGAGCGCCAGCGCGTCGCTCTAGCCCGCGCTTTCCTGCGCGACGCGCCGCTGTTGCTGCTCGACGAGCCGACCGCCAACCTCGACGGGCAGACCGAGCAGCAGGTACTCGAAGCGGTGCAACGCCTCTCGACTGGGCGCACCGTGATCCTCGTCGCGCACCGGCCTGCGTTGCTGGAGATGGCCGACCGGATTGTGGACCTCGGCAGGGCGCCAGCGAGTATGGCCGTGGCCGATCGAGCCGGCGCACTCGACACGGCAGAGGTGCCCGCATGAGTGCCCAGGCGCCCCTAATCGCCCCGTTCGCCGCCACTCCCGCGCCGTCCGCCGCCAAGCGCCCACCCGAGGCGCCGCTGCGCCAGACGCTTGCGATCGCGCGTCCAGCCGCCGGGCGCTTGGTGCTCGCCACGCTGCTCGGCGCCGGCTCGGTGGCCGCCGCGATCGGACTGATAGCGACCTCGGCCTGGCTGATCTCACGCTCCTCACAACAACCACCGGAGTCGGCGGTAGCGGTCGCGATCGTCGGGGTTCAGTTCTTCGCTCTGTCACGCGGGCTGTGCCGCTACTTCGAGCGCCTCGTCGGCCACGACGCCGCCTTCCGTGTGCTGTCGAACCTAAGGGTCGATGTCTACGAACGCCTGGAGCGTCTGGCGCCGCTCGGCCTGCCCGCCTTCCGCTCCGGCGAGCTGCTCTCACGGCTCGTGCAGGACGTCGATTCGCTTCAAGACCTGCTCCTACGCGTCGTCCCGCCGTTTGCGATCGCGCTGCTCGTCGGCGCGGGCACGGTGGCGCTCGTATGGTGGATGCTGCCCGCCGCCGCCTTGATCCTGCTAGTCGCACTACTGCTCGCGGGGGTGTTCGTGCCGTGGCTCACCGGCACACTCGCCGCGCACGGAGAGGCATTGCAAGCTCAGGCACGTGGCGAGCTGAGCGCCTCGGTCGTCGACCTGATCGAGGGCGCGCCCGAGCTTGTCGCCTACGGCGCCGCGCCAGAGCAACTACAACGCACCCTGGCGGCCGACGCCGAGCTGACCCGCATCGCCCGCGCCGGCGCGCGCACCGCCGGCATCGGCCAGGGCCTGACCACGCTGTGCTCGGGCCTGGCGATGTGGGGCGCGCTGCTTGTCGGCGTCGATGCTGTGCGCGCAGGCCGCATGGACGGAGTGCTGCTGGCCGGCATCGCCCTGATCCCGCTCGTGGCATTCGAGTTCGTCAGCGGGCTTCCGGCGGCGACGCAAACCCTGCAGCGCGTGCGCCGGGCCGCGGCCCGCGTACAGGAGCTGCGCGAAACGCCGCCACCGGTTGTGGAGCCCGAGCGTCCGCAAATCGATTCGCACGAACTTCAATCCCATACCCTCACGGCACGTAACCTCAGCTGCTCATATCAGGGGGCAAGCCACCCTGCGCTCGAGCAGATCGACCTCGACCTGAGCCCGGGCAGGCGCATCGCGCTCGTCGGTCCCAGCGGCTCGGGCAAGTTGACGGTCGCCGCCGTGCTGTTGCGCTTCCTCCCCTATGAGGGCTCGGTAGCGCTGGACGGCGTGGAGATCGACGCGCTCGACGGAGACGATGTCCGGCGCGTCGTCGGACTGGTCAGCCAGGACGTGCACGTATTCGACAGCACACTCGAGCAGAACCTGCGCCTGGCCAAGCGCGACGCGAGCGATGACGAGTTGCGCGACGCGCTGGCGCAGGCGCGGCTGCTCGACTGGGTTGACTCGCTGCCGCTGGGACTGGCAACCGAGGTCGGCGAGCGCGGCGCACGCATGTCCGGCGGCCAGCGCCAACGCCTCGCGCTGGCTCGCGCGCTGCTTGCCGATTTCCCGATCCTGATCCTCGACGAGCCGGGCGAGCACCTGGACACCGACACAGCCGACGCACTCGTGGCCGACCTGCTCGACGTGACGCGCGCGCGAACGACGCTGCTGATCACACATCGCCTGGTCGGCCTGGAGCGCCTTGACGAGATACTCGTGATCGAGCAGGGCAGGATCGTCGAACGCGGCACGCACGTGCAGCTGACAGCACGCGGCGGGCGGTACTCGGCATGGTTCCGCCGCGCCATGGGTAATGGTGATGGAGGATGACCAACGACCTTGCGCGCTGGCAGTTTGCCACGACGAGCATCTACCACTTCCTGTTCGTGCCGGTCACGATCGGTCTTGCATTCCTGGTGGCGCTTTTGCAAACCGCGTGGCACCGCAACGAGAAGCCAGAGTACAAGCGCATCACGCGTTTCTTTGGGACTTTGCTCTTGATCAACGTCGCCGTCGGCGTGGTCACCGGGCTGGTGCAGGAGTTCGAGTTCGGGATGAACTGGTCCAGCTATTCGCGCTTCGTCGGTGACGTATTTGGCGGCCCGCTGGCGATGGAGGGCCTGGCGGCGTTCTTCCTGGAGTCCACTTTCCTGGGCCTGTGGCTCTTCGGCTGGGATCGGCTGCCCAAGCGCGTTCACCTCGCGTGCATCTGGCTTGTGGTCGCGGGCTCGATGCTCTCGGCGATGTTCATCTTGGTCGCCAACTCATGGATGCAGCATCCGGTCGGCTACGCGCTGAACAGTCACGGCCAGCCGGTGCTGAACAACGTATGGGCGCTGTTCACCAATCCGACGTTTCTCTGGGGGTACGTCCACGTCATCCTGGCCTCGCTGGTAACGGGATCGCTTGTGATGCTCGCGATCTCGGCCTGGTACCTGCGCAAAGGGCGCGAAGTCGAGGCCTTCCATCACACCTCACGGCTGTCGGTGCTCGTGCTGCTGCCGGCGATCCTCTTGCAGATGTTCGTGGGCAACAAGCTGGGAGAGATCGAGAACACCTACCAGCCAGCCAAGATCGCGGCGGCCGAGGCGCAGTGGAACAACTGCCAACCCTGCTCGTTCTCGGCTTTTCAGATCGGCGGCGGCAACAACGACCAGACTCCGACCCAGGTCATCTCGATCCCGCACCTGCTCTCGATCCTCGCGACCGGAACCTGGGACGGCGCAGTGGTGGGGCTCAACCAGCTGCAGAAGGAAGACGTCAAGAAGTATGGCCCCGGCAACTACATCCCAGACGTGTTCATCCAGTATTGGTCGATGCGTGTGATGGCCTATCTCGGCTCGTTGATCGCGCTGCTGGCGCTGTGGGGAACGTGGCTGATCCACAAGGGCAGGCTCGACCGCTCCAAGTGGTTCTTGCGCGCTGGCCTGTTTGCGGTGGTGACACCCTTTGTGATGAACACCGCCGGCTGGCTATTGACCGAGAGCGGTCGCCAGCCTTGGATCGTGCAGGGCCTGATGAAGACTGTTAACGCCAACTCCCCGTCGGTCAGCTCGCTCGACATCTGGATCAGCCTGATCGCGTTCGTGCTGGTCTACATCGCACTGGGCGCGGCGGATCTGATCCTGATGCTGCGCTATTCGCGCAAGGGCCTCGACCCCGAGGACGGCCCCGAGGGAACGGGCTCGGCTGCGCAGACCCCCACCCCGGTCATGAGCTACTGATGACTCGCCTACACAAGCCCCGACCCCTGACCATGAGCTACTGATGCAACTGCACACGATCTGGTTCGTGATCCTCGCGATCTTCTGGGTCGGTTTTTTCGTGCTCGAGGGCTTTGACTTCGGCGTCGGCATGCTGCACACGATCGTCGGGCGCACGGACGAGGAGCGCAAACGCGCGCTGAGCACGATCGGCCCCTGGTGGGACGGCAACGAGGTATGGCTGATCGTCGCGGGCGCCGGCACGTTCGCGGCCTTCCCCGGCTGGTACGCGACGATGTTCTCCGCGCTCTATCTGGCTCTGCTGCTGGTGCTGCTCGCGCTGATGGCGCGCGGTGTGTCGTTCGAGTTCAAAGACAAGAGCGAGAGCCCTCGCTGGCGCACGACATGGCGCTGGGCGATGACGCTCGGCTGCCTGCTGATACCCCTGCTGCTCGGCGTGGGGCTGGGCGACCTGCTGAACGGCCTGCCGATCGACTCGAGCCACGACTACACGGGCAACTTCTTCGACCTGCTCACGCCCTACGGGCTGTGGACGGGTGTGACGTTGGTGGCGCTGTGCCTGCTGCACGGAGCGACGTTCCTCAAGCTCAGGACCACGGGCGATGTGCGCGAGCGTGCCCGTGCGCTCGCGCGGCCTTTGGGTTGGGCGGCGATCGCGCTGGTGGTCGGCTGGGTGATCTGGACGCGTAGCGTCGCCGGCGGCCCCGACGTGCCCCAGCCGGTGGAGATCCTCGCGGTGATCGCGGCCGGCTTCGCCGCACGGCTTGCGATGACAGACCACGACGGCCTCTCGTTTGCCTCCTCGGCAGTCGCGATGGCCGCAACCGTCGGCTCGATCTTCATCGACCTGTATCCCAATGTGATGGTCTCGAGCACCAACGCCGCCTACAACCT
Organism: uncultured Solirubrobacterales bacterium; assembly: GCA_963844095.1. GTDB lineage: Bacteria > Actinomycetota > Thermoleophilia > Solirubrobacterales > Solirubrobacteraceae > Palsa-744. The sequence goes on along the minus strand of CAWJND010000003.1, from coordinate 517,749 downwards.
GACCGTCAACAATTCGGCCTCCGGCCACTACGCGCTCGTCGTGATGACGGTGGTGGCAGTGATCTTCTTCCCGTTGGTGCTGCTCTACCAGGGCTGGTCGTTTCACGTGTTCCGCGCGCGCATACAGGCGCCGCCGGAGGCAGCCTCCGACCCCGGCCCTACCTAGGACGGAGAGATTTTTTTGGGCTGACGCGCGTTGCCGCGGGCCTGCGCTTGAGTGGAGCTGAAGTTCTGCCGGTGACTCGAAGGGCGCTCACCATGCATCGACGTTGGGCCGCCGCTTGCCGGCCCGCTTGCGCCAGTCCGGGGGCGCCGGGTCGAACAACGTCGCTATCCAGCGGCGCGAGTCGGCCGGGTCGATCACGTCATCGATCTCACCGTATGCCGCCATGTTGAGCCCCTCGCCGTGCTCGTAGGCCGCGGCGACCGTCGCCTGGAAGATGCGCTCGCGCTCCTGCGGATCCTCGATCGCGTCGAGCTCGCGACGCATGCCGAGGCGCACCGCTCCCTCCAGGCCCATGCCCCCGAACTCAGAGGTCGGCCAGCCCACGCAGAACAGCGGCGCCTTGAATGAGCCGCCGGCCATCGCCTGCGCGCCGAGCCCGTAGCCCTTGCGCAACACGATCGTGCCGAACGGGATCTCCAGGTTGGCGCCGATCACGAACAGGCGCGAGAAATGGCGTACGGTCGCCGTGCGCTCGGCGTCGGGACCGACCATGAAGCCTGGCGTGTCGCACAGGAACAGGACAGGCAGCCCAAACGCATCGCACAGCTGTAGGAAGCGCGCCGCCTTGTCGGCCGCGTCGGCGTCGATCGCGCCGCCGAGATGTGACGGGTCATTGGCGACGACGCCGAGCGGCTTGCCTTCGATCCGCGCGAGCGCGGTGACCATTCCGACCCCAAAGCCGTCGCGCAGCTCAAGAACCGAGTCCTCATCGCAAAGACCGTGCACGACCTTGCGCACCTGATAAGCGCGCTTGCGTTGCTCGGGCACGATCTCGCGCAGCCGACTTTGGTCGGGCGCCGACCAGCGCGCGGACTGGCCGGGCACGGACTCGTCGAGCGCGGACTGGCCGGGCGCAGACTCGTCGGGCGCAGACTGGCCGGGCGCAGACTCGTCGGGCGCAGACTGACCGGGCGCAGACTCGTCGGGCGCAGACTCGTCCGGCGCGGATTCGTCCGGCGCGGATTCGTCGGGCACGGACTCGCCGGGCGCGGCCAGCCGCACCACCGGCCCGTGGAAGTACGAGAGGTAGCGCTTGGCGGCAGCAACCGCGGCGCGGTCGTCGGCGACGCGCAAGTTGACAACCCCATTCGCGTGCTGGACGTCGATCGGACCGACTTCGCCAGGCTCGTAGACGCCGAGGCCGCCGCCCTCGATCATCGCGGGGCCGCCCATGCCGATGCTCGAGTCCTCGGTTGCGATCACCACGTCGCAGCAACCGAGTAGCGCGGCATTCCCAGCGAAGCAGTAGCCCGAGGCGATCCCCACGAGCGGTACCAACCCGCTGAGGCGACCGAACAGGTGAAAGGCTCGACAATCCAGGCCGGCGACGATCGGAAAGTCCACATCGCCCGGGCGCCCACCGCCGCCCTCAGCGAACAGCACGACCGGCAAGCGCCGGCGCTCGGCTATCTCGAACAGGCGGTCCTTCTTGAGGTGCCCGCGCATGCCCTGGGTGCCCGCGAGCACCGTGTAGTCGTAGGACATCGCCACGCAGGGGTTGCCGTCGACTTCCGCCACACCGGCAATCAGCCCGTCCGCGGGCGTTTTCTCGATCAGATCCTGCTTGGAACGACGACGCTCCTGGGCAGCGAACAGCAGGGGCCCGTACTCGACATAGCTGCCCTCGTTGACGAGATCCGCAAGATTCTCGCGCGCCGTGCGCCGCCGGCGCTTGCGGCGACGCTCCACGGCCTCAGGTCGCGACGGGTCCAGGCCGAGCTCGTGCCGAGCGCGCACCGCCGCCAGGTCGGCCCGCACCACCGCATCGCTATCGACATCGGCGCGAGGCCCGCTGTTGTGTGCAGTCTCAAACTCGCCATCCACAAAAGGCCCCCCTTTACGTGCACCCCCAAATTCAGGACCCGAGCTAGCCCCCCCTTTACGAGCATCCCCAAACTCGCCATCCACGAAAGGCCCCCCTTTACGAGCATCTCCAAATTCAGGATCCACGCGAGTCTCCCCTTCGCGCGCCCCGGCGGCAGCGCGATCGTCGGCTCTAAGCACCAAAAGCAGCTCTCCCGCCTCGATCGCGTCTCCGGCAACCACCTCGACCCGCTGCACGACCCCATCGCTCTCGGCGAGCACCTCATGCTCCATCTTCATCGCCTCCAGCACGACAAGCACCGCCCCGACCTGCACCGAAGCGCCCGGAGTGTGCTCGATCGCCACGACCACACCGGCAAACGGAGCCGTCACGGCGATCTCGGGAGACTCCGGCATCGCGCAATCATTGCGCAGCGGGGATTTTGCTGGAGAGCCGTCTGACGAAGCTAAGGTGAGGCGGATGGCCGTCGGCTGGGATGAGACCACCAGGGAGCGCACGCACCCGAACCTGATCCTTGGGGTGCTTGCGCTCGGCGGGCTTGCCTACGCGATGCTCAGCTCGGCCGTGCTTCCCGCACTGCCGACCTTCCAGCACGCGCTGCACACGAGCGAGACCGGCGTCACCTGGCTGCTGACCGCCTATCTGCTGGCCGCGTCGGTCGGTACCGCGATCCTTGGGCGGCTTGGCGACATGTACGGCAAGGAGAAGATGCTCCTGTGGACGCTTGTGATCCTCGCCGCCGGGACCCTGCTCTCCGCCGTTTCGAGCTCGCTGGCCGTGATCGTCGTCGGGCGCTTCATCCAAGGCGCTGCAGGCGGCATCTTTCCGCTTGCCTTCGGGATCGTGCGCGACGAGTTCCCGCGCGAGAAGGTGGCCGGGAGCATCGGCCTGCTTTCGGCGATCCTTGGCGTGGGCGGTGGCGCTGGGATCGTGCTGGCAGGGGTGATCATCGAGCACCTCGACTACCACTGGCTGTTCTGGCTTCCCTTGATCCCCACGGTGCTCGCGGCGCTGGCTACATGGCGCTTCATCCCCGAGTCGCCGGTGCGGGTTCCCGGACGCATCAACTGGCTTGCCGCGACCCTGATGACGATCGGCATGTCGATCGTGCTGATCTCGATCAGCCAGACCACCAGTTGGGGCTGGGGGTCCCCCAAGACGCTTGGCCTGCTCTCAGTCGGCATCGCCGTGTCGGTCGCCTGGATCGCCGTCGAGGTGCGCAGCGAGAACCCCTTGATCGACATGACGATGATGCGCATTAGGGGTGTATGGACGACCAACACCTCCGCGTTCCTACTCGGCGCCGGCATGTACGCGTCATTCATCGTGATCCCCCAGATCGCACAGCTGCCGAAGAGCACCGGCTTTGGCTTCGGTGCCTCTGTCGTTGTCTCAGGGCTCTACCTGCTGCCGCTGACGATCGGGATGACGATCCTGGGCCTGTCTGCCGGACGCATCTCGGGTCGCTACGGCTCGCGCAGCGCGCTATTGGTGGGAACTGCCTTTACCACCGCGTCCTTTGCACTGCTCGCGCTCGCGCATAGTCATCCCTATGACCTACTGATCGCCGCGGGACTGCTCGGCGTAGGCGTGGGCCTTGCCTTCGCGGCACTCGGCAACCTGATCGTGCAGGCCGTTTCACCTGAGCAGACCGGCGTGGCGAGCGGCATGAACACCGTCATGCGCACGCTCGGCGGCGCGCTCGGCGGGCAGCTGTCGGCGACCTTTATCGCCGCCAACACGGCCAACGGGCAGCCGACGGTCACCGGCTTCACAGACACCTTTCTGATGGCGACTGGTTTCCTGCTCGTCTGCCTGTTGGCGGGCTTTCTCGTGCCCAAGCAACTGGGCGCCCGGGCAGCGGACTTCCCCCACCAAGAGAGGACCGCCGGCGCCCCCGCGGCCGAGGGCGCCACCGGCTGATCTGGGGCTACTCCGCGTCAGGCCAGTTCGCGCTCCCCATCACTCCGTCGCCGTCCTCGGGCTTGGGACCACCGATCGCGACGATGTCCAGTCCCTCCGGACCGGCCTCGAACGCGCGCACGACCTCTGGCGCCACGCGCACCACGTCCCACTGGGCCAGCTCGAGAACCTCCTCGTCGAGCAGTACACGTCCGGAGCCGGCGACGACGACATAGGCCTCCTCCTGCTCGCGGTGGCTGTGAGCCATCGGGCTACGCAGATTCGCCGCATAGCGAAACAGGCTCACACCCAGATCGCGCGAATCGAGGTGTTTGCGCCCGAAGCGGCCCTCGATGCCTGGAGCTCGCTCACCGACAGAGTCCTCGATCTCCAACAGGTTCACGGTGGCGTAACGGGACATTTTCTCTCCTTGGTCGGATGGAATCGCGAGCTTCAGCTCCACCATAGCTCTCGCGCGCGGGAGGCCGCGGTAGCCCATCCAACTCTCCCGCGACGATATTTGGGGCTCCGCTCACCCACCAGGACGTGCACCCTCAGGAGCGGATCTCGCGCGGTCGAGTAGCCGGCTCGAGAAAGCTCAGACCAGCGCGCCGGCCGGCAGCACAAAGCGAAGCGGTGCTTTTGACTGTGCCTCGCTGCCGTCGCTCAAACGCGAGCCGTGCAGTCCACGTCTCGGCGCCTTTGCTGCCGCGGCCTCCGGAATGCCGGCGTGGTCGGTGATCCAGGCGATCACGGCCGCCGAGTCGGCGCCCGCGGCCATGATTGCGGCACGCTCGATCACCTCTCCTCCAGAGCGGTGAGGGCGACTGAGGCGGATCACCAAAGCGCGGATCTCATCGTCCTCGCTGTCCTTGCCTTCCGTGCGCTTGGCCTCCTTGGCCTTGGCGTCCATGGCCTCAGTGTCAATGCCCTCGGCGTCTATGAGAACTCCGTCACTGAATACACGGGACGGCCAACCCGCACCGCGCGGCCGACGGCCTCGCTGCCGTCGTCGTTGCTGTCGTCGATGCCGTCGGTATGCACGACAAATGCCTCCTCGCGGCCGTGGTCGAGGATCGCCGCCACCACCTCGCGGCCGCTGGAAAGTCGCCTGCCGACCTCGATCTCGGTGTCGCTGCCGTCGAAGCGGCAGCTGAGCTTGAAGATCCTGCGCGACCTCGCCGGAGAGCCGACGACCGCCAGCGAGCGCTCGCGCAGTTCGCTATAGGCGTCCTCCGCCTGCTTGCCCTTGCCCTCGATGCCGGCGACGAAGAAAGCGGTCATTTGCCGCGACCACGTGACGGTCGTGGCGGTTGCTGTGGATAGCGCTCGCGCTCGGCCGGCGTCATCTTGCGGATCGTCAACGACCCCTCCTTGACCTGCGAGCGGATCTCCTCCAGCTTCTCGCGGCGGCGCTCAGCCGCGCGATCTGCCTGCGTGAGCATCTCTCTACGTTAGCGGGTCAGCGGCTCGGCGCCGCCCAGCGGACCTCGACAGGCGTCCTGCCCATTAACCAGCAAGTCAGATGATTGATACTCTTGCCTCTACTAGGCCAGACTGGATCGATACCTTGAGGCCTCACACACAAGACATAAGGCATACGCGTGCCTGATATGCCGGCCCACCGGAGCCGCAATGGCAGACGCCGGGGGGCGCGCTCACGCCTTGGCCAGACCCTGTCAGATATGCCCCGCTGGGCGAAGCAGGTGGGCACGTTGATGGTGGGCGCCGCGGCGGTTGCCGGCGGGGTGGCGGCGATCCTCCCCTACGTGGAACCCTCTCCGACACCGATCCTGGCCGTGGCCCTGGGGCCGCCCGAATGGGCCGCGCATGACCTCACGCTCGGAAGCTATATCGCATGGCAGCGGCGCGAATCCAGCACCCTGGGCCTGAAGGCTCTCAAGAACGGCGAGACAGCGCAGGTGCTTGGCGGCGGAGCAGTCGGTGCTGAGCTAAAGCCAACTGTCGTGAGCCTGGCGCGATATGCGTCATCCCTGCATGAGGTGGACTCAACGTCAGCCAGAGCCGCCTCGGCAGCGCAGGTTCGCGCGGCGGAAGCCAACAACACGACAACCGCGGAAGACCCCGAATCGGGGTCTTCCGGCACCTCCTCGGACACCGAGCCAGGCTCCTCCACCTCCACGTCCACCACCGCCACCCCGATCACCACGAGCACTTCGCCCACGGGGACCGTCTCGGTCACCGTTGTAAAAGCGGACGGGAAAGACGCCCACTCCGCGGTGCCGCTGCGGGCGGGGGTCCTACATGAAGCCCAGGAACACCTCAGTCACATTGGAGTATCCCGTCTACAGCGCAAGGTGCGGCGACAGGAAATAATCCTCCAGAATCCCGAACTTCAACCGAGCGGCGAGGCATTGAGCACTTGCCAGGGGGTGGCCTACGGAGGATGTGCCACTGAATCGGTCGTCGAGGCGCAGGAGCAAAAAACGACAGTACAAAAGACTGCGCCATTCCCAGGGGATGAATCAAGCGAATCCGGAGGTACCGGTAAAGAAGCTCAGTCGAAGCCCCCCACGCAGAGCCAGAGGGAACTGCTTGAAATAGCCAGTGGAGCACGTCTTGGCCGGGCCGATGACGCGAGTCTGATACCAGCTCTGATGACCGCGGGAATGTCAGACACAGAGCGCACTCGAGTCGCCAGCATGCTGGGTGACGCGGTGTCCTTCGAAGTGCACACCAGGGGATGGAACGGCCAACGGCTCTGGTTGGCCTGGACGATGTACGAAAAGCAGGGTGAATACTGGAACCCTTCACGGCATGAGTATTTGATCGACCACGCCGAGGCATACCTGGTGCCGACAGCCTCTGACGATGAGGGTATCCTCACATTTTGGTTTCCGGTTCCCGAGCAGCAGGGGGACTACGAGGTTCGCTACTTCATCCGCGCGCCGGGGACCGGGGCCGAGCTGGCTTTAGGCAGAAGTCATAGCTTTCGACCCTAGAGTCGCCGTCTCGCCATACCATCACGCATCTATGGGCCGGCCGGTAGAACAGCCGCATGGCTTGGTCTAAGGTTCGGTTTGTCCGCCCTGCTGGAGCCGTCCGGTCAAGCGTCGCAAAGGAGAGCCTCGTGAAGATGCGTGCCGCTGTGCTTGAGCAATTTGGCCGGCCCCTGGTGGTTCAGGAGGTCGATCTTGCCGATCCCCGTCGCGGAGAGGTCCTTGTGCGCCTGGTCGCATGCGGCGTCTGCCATACCGACATGTACACCGCCTCCGGGGTCGATCCGTCCGGGTATGCGCCGACGGTGCTCGGTCATGAGGGTGCCGGCGTCGTCGAAGCCGTCGGCGAGGGCGTGACCTCGGTGAAGCCTGGGGATCACGTGGTCACCCTTTTCTCCCCGCAATGCCGCGAGTGCGAGCACTGCCTCAGCCCCAAGACCAACCTTTGCCTTGCAATCCGCGAGCAACAGAACAAGGGCTATCTGCCCGATGGCACGGTGCGTCTCTCGCGCGCGGGCGAGCCGATCCGTCATTTCATGGGGACCTCGACCTTTGCCGAGTATGCAGTCCTGCCGGAGATCGCGCTCGCCTGCGTCAATCCAGAGGCGCCGCTCGATCGAGCGTGCCTGTTTGCATGCGGCTTGACGACGGGCCTCGGCGCCGCGATCTACACGGCCGCGGTGGAGCCAGGCTCGACATGCGTGGTCTTCGGTGCCGGCATGGTCGGGCTTGGCGCGGTGGCCGGATGCAGACTCCAGGGCGCTGAGCGGATTGTGTGCGTTGACCTCTCGCCCGAGCGCCTGGACTTGGCGCGAGGGCAAGGGGCCACCGATTGCTGGCAGGCCGACGAGCACACCGTGGAGCGGGTCTTGGAGATGACTGGAGGCTTCGGTGCCGACTACACCTTCGAGGCGACCGGGCTTGTCTCGGTAATGGCCCAAGCCGTGGAGGCTGCTCGTATGGGCTGGGGCTTGTGCACAGTGGCCGGCGTTGCCGGGAAGGGCGAGACGCTGGACATCGTGCCGCGGATGTTGATCACGGGACGACGAGTGTGCGGGTCTTCGTTCGGTGGGGTCAAGGGCCGCGATCAGGTGCCGCAACTAGTCGATCGCTACCTGCAGGGCGACATCGACGTTGACCCTTTCATCTCCCATCGCATGGGCCTGGATGAGGTCAACCGCGCATTTGAGCTGATGGAGCGACAGGACGGCATTCGCTCGGTCTTGGAGTTCGATCGCTGAGCGCCGCGTCCCCTGGGTCGCTCCTACCTCCTGGCGAAGATTTTTGCGAGTGCAGCGCGACATGCCCGACACCGCCCGGTACCTCAACCTCGGCGTCGGTGCGCCCCGGATGAAGGTCAAGCAGCGTGCTCAGCAGCAGCAATGGGGTCCCAGCGGCCCATGCCTGGGGACGCGAGGCCGTCGGGAACGCCACGGGGACTGACGTCACCGCCGCGGGATAGCCGGCAAAGACCTCGGGTAGGCGATGCTCGAAGTACGGCGCCGCGCGCAGCATCGCAGCGGCGATGGTGCTCGCCGCCTCGTTGTGGCCGTAGCGCGCCAGGCCGGCGGCGATTAGCGAGTTCTCGTGGGGCCAGACGGTGCCTGTGTGGTAGCCGAGCGGGTTGTAGCCCGCCTCGCGGGTGCCCAGAGTCCGCACTCCCCAACCGGAGTAGAGCTGCTCGTCGAGTAGCCGCTCGGCGGTTGCGGCCGCCTCGCTGTCGTCCAGCATTCCCGACCACAACAGATGGCCGATGTTGGAGGTCAGGCTGTCCACCTGGCGCTTATCGCCGTCAAGCGCCAGGGCGTAGCAGCCACGTTCCGGCATCCAGAAGTCGCGGCGGAAGCTCTCACGTAGTTCGACCGCTTGGCGCTCCAGGTGCTCAGAGAGTTGTTCGTCGTCCCACACCTCACGAGCTAGGCGGGCGCAGCGACGGCGCGCGTCGTATACATAACCCTGGATCTCGCAGGTAGCGATCGGCCCTTGAGCCAGCGTGCCGTCAGCGAACTGGATCGCGTCCCAACTGTCCTTCCAACACTGGTTGGCCAGTCCAGTGGCCGGGTTGCGGCGCGCGTACTCGACGTATCCGTCGCCATCGGCGTCCCCGCTGTCCTCGATCCAGGCAAGCGCGGCACGAGCATTGGGCTCGAGCGCGCGGACGAGCTCATCGTCACCGGACCAGCGGTGGTACTCGTCGAGGAGGATGAGGAACAGCGGCGTCGCGTCGGCGCTCCCATAGTACGGGGAGTGCGGGCGCTCTCCGCGCGCGGTGAGCTCGCCAAAGCGCAGCTCGTGCAGGATCTTGCCCGGCTCCTGTTCATGGAAGTCGTCGCGCACCTCGGCCTGGCGGGCGGCGAGCACGCGCAGCGTGGTGGCAGCCAGCCCGGGCAGGTAAGGCAGCGCCTGGAAGCTCGTGATCAGGCTGTCGCGGCCGAAGAGCGCCATGAACCAAGGCAGTCCGGCCGCTGGGAGGGTGGCGCCCTCCAAGAGATCGGGATGCAGGCGCAGAGCGCCGAGATCGCTGAGGCTGGCGCGGTAGGTATGCGCCAACGATGTGTCCTGTGTTTGCAACACAGGTGCCCGTGTCAGCCACTCCTCGAGCTCTGCCGACTTGGAGGCACTCAACTCCTCTAGGCCACCCCGCGACTCGCGCTTTGCGAAGGCGATGCCCGACTGTGCAGCGTGAGGCGTGATGGTGAAGGTGGTTGACCACCGCTCTCCGGGCGCGAGCCGCAGCGAGTAGGCGAAGCCCTCGCGGGTCACCACCGCAGGGCTGCTGGCAGAGATCGTGATCGAGCGCCGGAAGTCGGCACACTCATATGCAAGTGTGAGAGTGCGATCGTCGTGGTGACAGATCACCTCGCGCTTTGAAACCGTGCCGTCCTTGACCTCGAACAGATCGGCGAAATCGGTGTCAACCTCGAGCATCACCCGCATCTCACTGGTCTCATGACGGTGGTTGGTCACTGAAATCTCCTCCATCCACACGTGATCGATGAGTCGCCGGCGCATGATCGAGCACGGCGCCTCCTCATCCGGCCCCACGCGCGGAGTCAGGAAGAACTGAGCGGAGAAATGCGCACCCTGATCGAGGCCCAGGAGCTCTAGCGGCACCTCGCCCGTGCGCAAGACCCAGCGCGAGAGAAAACGAGTGTCCTCGCAGTAGAAGCCATGCTCGCGACCGGCCTCCTCACGCACGTCGCCGAGACGGTCACCGACGACGAAGGTGCTGCCGTCCAACACGCTCAGAGTGCGCTCAGACAAGCTCTAGGGTCTCTGACGGCTGGCGCATCACCGATCGGTAGGCAGACTCATAGGCAGCGGCAACCACATCGACGTCACAGTGTGTGGCGACCCAGGCACGGCAGTCCCGCGCGGCGATACGGGGAAGCTGGGCGACCGCCGCGCCCATCGCCTGCTCGTCCTCGACGAGAAATCCGGTCTGCCCATCGAGCACGAGCTCGCGGGCGGCGCCCTCGGGGAAAGCAATCACCGGTGTTCCGCAAGCAAGCGCCTCCACCATCACCATCCCGAAGGGCTCCTCCCAGCGGATCGGCATCAGCAGCGCGCGGGCACCGGCAAAGAGCGAGCGCTTGACCGAGCCACCGACCTCCCCCACGAAGCGAACACGCTCGCCGTCGACGTGTGGCGCTATCTCGCGGTCGAAGAACGCCTGTTGGCCGGGCTGGATGACGCCCGCCAAGACAAGCGGCACACCGGCGATGCGGGCGGCGGCGATCGCACGATGGGGGCCCTTCTCGACAGTCATGCGCCCGATCCACAAGAGGTAGTCATCCTTGTGCTCGCGCAACGGCCACGCCCGCACGTCGATGGGGTTCGGGATCGCACCGATTGAGTGAAGCCCCGTCGGCGCCGATTCGAGTTGCGCCCGGCTGATGCCCACGAGCGCCGCCTTATGGCCGTGGCGGGCGTAGAAGGCCGCGGTACTGGCGGTGAACTGTCCATGAAGGGTGTGCACGATCGGCATGTCGATGCGATCGGCCATCGCCAGAGCCGTGAAGCCGCAGTGATCGTGAACCACATCAAAGCGGCGATCGTAGGAGGCGAGGTCGATTTCCTCAAACGCCCGCGCGACGTGATCGACCTCGTAGAGCGAGCGCTCGATCTCATCGGGGTGGGACTCCTCGAGCAGTGTCACAACACGCGCGCTCGACACAGAGCCCGGGGCACAGAACAGCGTGACCGAGTTCCCTCGCCGGACAAGCGCCTCGGTAAGTGCGTCAACTACCGACTCCACACCCCCATACCCTGGCGGAGGAACTGAGATCCAAGGCGGAGCAAGCATCGCGACGTGCAGTGGCGCCCCGGTTGGTCGGGATGGCCTCGCGGCAACGGAATATTTCGGCGGGCTCCCTGAGGACCAACGAGGGGACATACGGTCAGACCCAGCAGCCACGGCATTCACAGACGCTCCTCACGAGCCTCTCAAGGGCCGCGATCGCGAGGCAGAGAGGTCAGGAAGGACCCGGCGAGCGCACGATCGCAGCCTGATCGGCACGCGACGGACCTGTCCACCGTACCAGCGGAGAGCGGCAGAGCTCGCGCCGTGGTCGTCTGATCGCCTCCACCGTCCGCTCCCGGCGAGAGTATCCAGTGGATGACGCTGCCCTTCGCCGTTGACTGGCCGACGATTGCGTCGTTGGCAACCGCAGGCGGCACGCTCGTGCTCGCTGTCGCGACGTTCTCCTCAGTGCGCTTCGGGCAGCGCTCGACACGTATCGCGGAGCGCTCGACGGCGATTGCCGAGCGAGCGCTGTTGCTCGGCCTACGACCGGTTCTCGCTCCCTCGCGCGTAAACGATCCGCCCGAGACAGTCCGCTTCGGCGAGGGACGGACAGTGACCGTCGATGGCGGTATGGCCGCGGTCGAGCGCGAAGGCGAGACCTACTACTTGGTAATCCCACTGCGCAACGTCGGTAACGGCCTTGCGGTCCTTCAGGCCTGGCGCTTGACGTCGGGGCGCCCTGAGTTGGACGCCGGGCACGCTGAGCCGGCGGAGCATCGCCGGCAGTCACGTGACCTGTACGTGCCCGCCGGCGACATCGGTTTTTGGCAGGGGGCGATACGCGAGCCCGACGATCCCTTCCGCGAGGGTCTGCGTGAGACGTTCCTCGCCGGCGAAACGCTGACCATCGATCTGCTCTACGGGGACAATGAGGGCGGGCAGCTGACGATCAGTCGCTTCGTCCTGACACGCGAGGAGGAGGACCACTGGCGCCCCGGCGTCGTCCGCCACTGGCCACTCGAAAGCATCGACCCACGCCAGCGCTAGCAGCAAGCGCTGGCGCGAAATGAATGTCACCCACCCTCCGAAGCGATCACATCGGACGCATGCGTAGCGTCCCCGGTTACCGGGCCAGGTGGAATGGAACCGTCGTAATGACAATGCCCTCGTAGGCGATGAGCGCAGCGCGCAGACGTGCGGCGGTGCGGTTGTGCAGGATTCGCTGCCAGCGTCTGGCAACGACGATCTCGGGCACGACGAGCGTGAGGATCACGTCGGGGCGTTGGCGATGCAGCGCGGCGATGTAGTTGGCCAGCGGCGCGACGGTGGAGCGGTACGGGGACACGACAACCTCGAGCGGCAAGTGCTCGCCCCACGCATGCCACGCGCGGTGGAAGCGCTCAGCCTCCTCCTCGGTGGGGCTGACGTGTAGCGCGAGCACCGGCTGGGCGAGCGAGACGGCGTAGGCGAGCGCGTGCAGTGCCGCGAGGTCGAGTACCGCGACGGGGACGACGGCGAAGCTGTGTACCTCGGACGGGTCATCCTGCGTCTCGGCCAGGCGTGCGGAGACCTCCGGGCGCAGCCGGGGCGGCGTCACGCGTGTCGTGCGCCTGTGGTCGCCCACCTCGGGTCGTTGCGTGTCGGGTCGTGGCGTGAGTGCTTCGCGGGCGCTCACGTAGTGCGCGTGCACGCGTCCGCACGCCAACACGATCAGCGGAACCAGCACCACCACTACCCAGGCGCCCTCGGTTAGCTTGGTGGCAGTGGCGATCAGCACGACCAGTGCCGAGAGGACCGCGCCGAGCAGGTTGGTGGCCAGCGCCGAATGCCACCTGGGCCCGCGGTGGCGCCACCAGTACGCGACCATCCCGCTCTGGGCTAGTGTGAAAGCGAGGAACACACCGATCGCGAACAGTGGGATCAATGGGGCGGTCCGACCGCCGAAGGCCGCGTAGATCACAGCCGCTGGGACGGCGAGCACGAGGATGCCGTTGCTGAACGCGAGGCGATCGCCCATGCGCAGGAACAGTCGTGGGACGTAGCCGTCACGCGCCATGAAGTACAAAAGCCGCGGAAAGCCGTTGAACGCCGAGTTGGCGGCTACCAGCAGCACGAGCGTCGTTGCCAGCTGCACGAAGCCATAGGGAATGCCGCCGCCGACGCTGTCATGCGCGATCTGGGAGAGCACCGTCTGACTCCCACCTGGGGAGGCACCGTCGAAGTGGGCGACGAGCACGACGCCGATGAACATCGAGATCAAAAGGGCCATCATCACCGTGAGCGTCTGGCGGGCGTGCCTGGCTTGCGGAGGGCGGAAGACCGGAACCGCGTTTGAGATCACCTCGATCCCGGTCATCGCCGTCGCCCCAGAGGCGAACGCGCGCAGCACAAGCAGCACGCCGAGCGCCTCGGTGGCCCGATGCGGTGCTGCGGCGGCAGGGTGAAAGCCGTGGGAGCCCGCCTTGAGAAGACCGGCGATCACGACCAGTGCGATCGCGGCCACGAACAGGTAGGTGGGAGCGGCGAAGGCGGCGCCAGCGTCGCGCGCGCCGCGCAGGTTGCCGGCCACCAACAGCACGATCACGACCAGGCCGATCACAACCCTCGCCGAGTCCAGCGCGGGGATCGCCGAGGTGACGGCTTCCACCCCGGATGCGACCGACACAGCGACCGTGAGGATGTAGTTGACGATCAGCCCGGCGCCCGCGAGCAGACCCCACTGGCGGCCGAGGCTGTCGCTCGCGACGATGTAGGAACCCCCGCCGTGAGGGTAGGCCCGGATCACCTGGCGGTAGCCGAGGCCGACAGACAGCATCAATACCGCGAGGGCAGCTCCGATCGGCAGCGAGAGCTTCAGCTCGGCCGAGCCGGCGAGCACTAGGACGGCCATCATCGCTTCCGGTCCGTAGGCCACCGAGGAGAGCGCGTCGGGCGAGAGCACGGCGAGGGCGAGCAGGCGCCCCATGCGCTCCTCCGCGATCGCCGTGCTGCGCAGCGCCGGGCCGATCAGGACCCGACGCAGCGCATGGGCGACGCTGCCCGAGCGCGAGTCGGTCTCTCCCGCCTCAACCGTCGCTTCGAGCTCGTCGTCATCCGCTTCGCGGCGCCCACTGCGGATATGCACGAAACGTCCGCTACGCGATTGCTGTGGATCGGCAAAATCAAGATGTCGATCGACGGGCAGCGCACGCTCCCAGACTTGCCGGGGCGGCATGCACCCCGCCCAGTCGCGTCCCACCTCACTCAGCGCTGTAAGCGCACGTTGGTCAAGCTCGGGTAGCTGTGCGCTCGCCGTAACCGTTGAATCGGACCCACCCACCCTGTCCTCCTGCGGGCCGTCGCTTGACCTACCACGCGGCCTGTCGCGGTCGCCCGGGCTGTCGGAGGGTGGGCTTGGCAAGGGCTAGCTGACGAGTCCGAAGGTTACAAGCGTGGTGCAGTCGCTCTCAGACTCGACCTGGATCTCCGACGTCCGGATCCTGACTGCGAAGGCTCATAGTACGCTCCCGGGGTGGCAAGGAACCAAATCACGCGGCGCGGCGGCCTCGCAATCTTGGCGCTGATGACGCTGCTGGTGCTCAGCACCATGGCCGGTCAGGCCACCGGGTATTCGCCCGGCTGCGGACAGATCCCGATCGTCGGCGGGATTCCGCCATGGGGCTTCCACACCGGTCCCCCGATTGGCGAAACGGGCAGTTTCGCCCGCGGGCACGGCCAAATCAATCTGGAAGCGAACACCGTCTCCGGGATCCTGTGTCAGGAAGACCGCGTCCGAAATCAGCCAACCCGTGCGATCACCATGACGGTCGAACATCACCTCGTGTACCACTCGCACTACGCGGTGATGTGGGGGTTCCCCGGGAACATCATGAAGATAACCCTCCGCGTACAGGCCAGCAACGATCCGAAATGTAAGGTCGGCACTGTCGGGCGCGCAACTCTGTTCGGAAGCTACAACGGCGTCCGCAGCGACAGCGTCCAATTCTTCTTCCCAGCTGCGTGCAGGGATCACGATCACCTGTACCACGGACCCCAGGTCAATAACCAGGTGCCGCCGCTTTAAGCCGTCCCCGCTCGACGCTATAGGTCACGCCACCGCACAGGCAGTGGCCTGTTATGGGTCTGGGTATATCGGCCACGCCCCAGGCCCTCCCTACTAGGCGGCGACATCGAGGTATGGGCGGAGCCGCCCGCATGTTTAGAGGACGCTCGAATAACCGATGACGCGGTTATGAGCACGGTCGTGACGATCCTCGTCGCATTTCTCGGAGGCGGGCTAGGGGGCTCCGCGATCAGCGCTTGGATGGCGATACGTCAGGGCAACACGAACCGTCGTGGACGCGCGCGACTTCTACACGAGGATTTTGTGCGTTTGCAGTTGACAATCACTCGGCTTGCGTACCAGACGGACAAAGAGCACGACTGGGGTGAGAAGTCATGGCTACTTGCTCCACTTACCAGCTCCGATGCGCAACAGGACATCCTGGCGCACCTGTCGGACTGGCGTTTGACTGAGTGCGCCAGTGCACTTGGGTGGGCCGAATACCTGCGAGGGCCCGAAGGTAGAGGCTCCGCTCCTTCCGACGTCGAACTTGAGATGATCTACCGGCGCCTCGCCGGCGGACGGCTTGCCGTCGCCGACCTAGCGAAGCTGGAGTACAGGCCGCACGTCGCCTCGAGCCTCGTTGACGAACCTACCAGGAAACCGAAAATCGAGTTGCTCACGATCGAAGAGATCGACGCGCGACGCGACACTTGAGCACCGCGGCGCGAAGCGCTAGGAGCAGCGGACACCCGCGAGGTTCTCGTGGGGTCAATGAGCGATCGGCTGGGAGGTGGAGCTTAGACGCGGTAAAGGACGGGCTGTCCAAGTGAGCACCGAACTTCAGCAGACTGGGAGGCCCGCAACTCTGGGCTGACCGGCGTCTCTTGTCACTACTTGCCGGCCCGGACTACAAGACTCAACTGGTCCTCGCCGACCCGTGAAGCCACATACAACTTACGCCTGCGCTTCTGCATCGACACGAGTCCTTCTTGGACGGCAAGGTCAAGCCAGGCGCGCGCTTGCCCGAGCTGCAAACCTAGCTCCTCCGCAATTTCGCGGTCCCCGCGCGGATGTTTGAGCGATGCCTCGAGATGCGGCCACGCAGCCCAGAACACATCGTTCGCCGCCGGCGAAGTGGACATCGCACGAACAACGATCTCCTGGTCGTGCGTATCTACTTCTCGCATCAAGCTATCGTCGGCCGGAGCGACGTCCATGGCTTCTCCGTTGCGCTCCCCGCCGATCAGCGTCTGCTGCGACTCTCCTAGTCGTCCTGCTGAGTTGGGATCCTGGAATAGATCGTTCACATCGATGCCGCGGATCGGCGGCCCCGGCAATAGGGTCGCACCAGCACGCGCGAGAGCGTCGCCTCCGTCATCAGCTCCGTCGCGGACGTACAGCGGTACCCATCCGTGCCGCAGATTCTCGATCGCGCCGGCCCAAGTCCCGCCGCTACCGGCAGCCGTCGCAGCTACCACCGCCGCACTGGACATCGCGTAGACGATTCGATTCCGGCGCATCGCATTACTTGCCTGCCAACGCGCGGCTGGATGGAACGGAGTCACCAGCGTCAGCGTCCCCTCGGTCAACGGCACGCGAAGTGTAGGACGCCTCACGAGACGTTCTAGAGGTTCCACCGTGACGCCAACGGCGACACCTCCAGCATCGATCGCAGCCTCCATCGCCTCAAGGTTGACGCCGCGAGCTCCGCCGGAGACCACCGCCACGTGGTTCCTTGCACACTCGTGCGCCAGTCCACGCGCAAAACTCAGCGCATCTTTGCTGGCATCACGCGAGCCGACAATCGCCAGTGCGCGCGTGCGCAAAACGTCCTGCGGACCCGAGCCGTAAAGGACCGGCGGCGCGCCAGCCCCCAGAAGCCTCTTGAGCCGCTGTGGGTATGCCTCATCCGCGCGTGTCATAACCCAGATTCCCTTGCCCGCCAGCCGCTCGAGCTCGAATGCCAGCTGCCCACCGCGCGCCAGAAGCCGCGCCAATCGCTCGGCGACTCCGATCTGGAGGTCAAGCTCTCGGCGCAATTCGGCCGGCGTATGTCTCATCAGGTCGCTTGGGCGTGTCCATTCGGACTTGATTAGTCGTTCGGAGAGCCCATGCCACTCGCGGGCCGTGAGAGGCTTTATGGACCGATCGCCTTGCAAAGTCAAGTTAGTGCACGCAAGCGCAATAACTTGCCCATCTTCGCTAATCGGCGCCACGCTCATTACTGAGCGCCCTTCGACGTCTCCGCTAGCGCGACTGGCAGGACCGAACCAGAGCCGGCCTCGGCGAGCAGCACCCCACATACCGTCATCGACCAACTCGAGTCCACCATGTCGTCGATCAGAAAGACAGGTTCGGCAATCACCGCCTCGGGGATCGCACGGAATGAACTCAGCGCGTTGCTCGCTTGGTGGTAGCTGTTCTCCATAGTCTTCTGTTCCGGCGTGTTCGTCGTCTTCCCCAGTGCCTCCCGGTACTCCAACCCGAGACGACCAGCCAGCCGACGGGCGAAGCTCGGTACAAGATCGGGCGCACGATACGAGGGTACCGCCGTCACCCAAGTCGGCGTCTCTTCAGGTTCCCAATGATCTGTAAGCATCTCCGCAACCGCCTCAACTAGCTCATCGTCGAAGCCTTCCTCACCATACTTGCCGGCCTTGACGAGCTTTCCCCAGCCGGCATCGCCGTAGATCGAGAGCACCCGGCCCTCAAGCAGACGATGCTCGGCCGGGATCAGCCCGTGTCGTCCATCGAGACCTGCCGGCCACTGCTTGCGAGGCTCTATCAGCCGGTAAGCACGGCGCAGGAATAGCAGCGCATCCTGTACATCGGCCTCCTCAGGCTTCTCCGCGACGAAGTTCTCAGCGCAGTTCGCGCAGCGTCCGCACGGCCCACTCACGGGGTCATCTAGCTCCGTCCGCAGAAAGTTCATCAGGCAGGCGTCGGTCTTGACGAGTTCCTCCATCCGGTCCCGCTCATGCATCCGCTGCGTCGTCACCTGCGCCACCCGCTCGGAGTCCACGGACCATGCGACAGGGGTTCGTGCGTAACGTCCCCCTTCGCGCGAAACGACGCCTTCGACCTCGAGGATCTTCAGCACGCGCTCGATTACGCCCTTGGAGAGGTTGAGCTTTTGCTGCATCTGCGGCACTGTTGCGTCCCCCAGGGCGTCGAGTACCGAGCGCACATCGTTCAACTCCTCCTCTGACGGGAACGCGCTGGCGATGAAGTAGTCGGCGATCGCGTTGTCCTCGTCTCCGGCCAGCAGTACGACCTCGGCACGCTCCAACGCCCGGCCTGCCCTACCGATCTGCTGGTAGTAGGTGATCGGTGACGAGGGGCGTTGGTAGTGCACCACGAATCCGAGGTCGGGCTTGTCGAAGCCCATGCCCAGAGCCACTGTCGCGACCAGAGCCTTCACGTCGTTCCCCCTAAGCCGCTGCTCAAGCGCCTCGCGCTCCTCCGCCGGCATCGGACCGACGTAAGACGGGGCGTCGATGCCGCGGGTGGCAAGCAAGTCGCTGACGAGACGGGCGTCCCTCTTGGTCAACACGTAGATAATCCCGGAACCCGGGGCTGAAGGCAAGTAGTTCGCGAGCCAAGCCAGCCGCTCGGCCTGCGTACTGAGCCGCACCACCTGCAGGTGTAGGCTGTCTCGCGCCAACGGCCCACGTATCACTCGCAGATCCGTGCCTAGTTGCTCGGTGATGTCAGCGATGACTCGATCATTCGCTGTCGCCGTCGTGGCCAGCAGCGGCACGCCGCGAGGGAGCACGCCCACCAGCCCGCGGATACGCCGGTAGTCAGGGCGGAAGTCGTGGCCCCAATCGGAAATGCAGTGCGCCTCATCGACGACAAACATGCCGAGGCCCCGTGGAATCTGCCGCAGCGCCTGATCCCTAAAGCGCTCGTTCGCCAAGCGCTCGGGCGAGATCAACAGCACATCGACCTTGTCCTCCCGCAGCGCCTCTTCGATCTCCTCCCAGTCTTCGTTGTGGCTGTTGATCGTGTATGCGCTGATCCCAATCCGCTCGGCCATCAATAGTTGGTCGCGTATCAAGCTGAGCAAGGGACTGATCAGGATCGTCGGTCCGTGCCCCTGCTCGCGCAGCAACGCGGTCGCGATGAAATAGACGAGGCTCTTACCCCACCCGGTGCGCTGCACCACCAGCACGCGCGAGTGGTCATCGGCCAACGCGAGAATTGCCTCCAGCTGGCCATCGCGGAATTTCTGCGTGTCCCCAAGCGCCGTCTCGAGCAGACCCTGAGCGCGGTCAGCTGAGCTCATCTGCGTCAGCCGCGCGATCCGGGGACGCGAGCGCGGAGTCCCAATACGCTGGAGGAGTTCTCAACACCGACAGGTTTTACCACCCAACTGTTAGTAAAGCCCAGCTTGTCGGATTGATATCGGCTCACAATTACTTCACCGCCGCGTCCGAGGTACAGAACCAACATCCAAACCCGGCGCGACGATGAGGCAAGGAAAGCGGGAGCGACGGGACTCGAACCCGCGACCTCTGCCGTGACAGGGCAGCGCTCTAACCAGCTGAGCTACGCCCCCGTGCTTGCTGCACGGGTACCGCTATGTGCGTAGCGCAGAGTATCGCAGCGAACGTGCCGACACCCCGTTCCGGCCGTACCTGCCGCACGATGTGCGCCGGCGGCTGTGTCCGCCAAACGCACGATGCCCCCCGCGCGCGCACGCGCGGCGCAGGAACACGCTAGGTGTTATTAGAAGGTCCCCGCGCGCACGCGCGGGGCATGCCAATGCGAAGAACACCTGCCGCCATCGCGACCACACCGCGCAGAGCCCAACGCCGCAATACCGAAGAACGCCCAGCAGCCTCCAAGCCCCCAAAAACTGGCCGGCCAGCCAAACCGCTCCCCGGTCCTCTACGCTTACGCCATGCCGATCCTCGAGCCGCCGCGCCTACGCCACGAAAACCCGTTCCGCATCTTGACGCAGGACATCGCCGACGAACGGGCCGCGCGCGTGCCCTATCCGCCTGGGGACAGGAGCTTTTCGCTGGCGAGAACCAAGCGTTTCATCGAGGAGCCGCTGCCTCTACTACTGGAGGCATACGAGCGCTACGGGCCGATCTTCACTGTCCGGATCCTGCACAGCAACGTCGTGTTCATGCTCGGGCCGGCCGCCAACCACTACATCACCGTGTCCCACGCCAACAACTTTCTCTGGCGCGAATCGCACTTTCGCGACCTGATCTCGGTGCTCGGCGACGGGCTGCTGACTACCGACGACCCCTACCACAAGCGCTCGCGCCAGATCATGCTGCCGGCGTTTCATCGTGAGCGGATCGTGGCCTCGCTCGACGTCATGAGCTCGGAGACCGAACGAGCGCTCGAGCAGTGGCGTGACGGCCAGCAGATCGACCTGTATGCCTGGACGCGGCGACTGGCGACGCGCGTCGCGATGCGTGCCTTGTTCGGGATCGAGCCAGACGGTCCGGCGGCACGCGAGATCGACGCCGCCGCGATGTTCGAGCAGGCGCTCGGCTTCTTCTCCTCCGGTCCCGAGTTCCGCTTTATCCGCATGCCAGGCACACCCTGGGCGCGGCTACAGGACGCTACGCGCAAGCTCAACAAAATGCTCTATAGCGAGATCAAAGCGAAGCGGGCAAGCGGGGAGCGCGGCGAGGATGTGCTCAGTCTCATGCTCGACGCGCAGAGCGAGGACGGCGAGCAACTCTCAGACTCCCAGATTCGCGACGAGATGATGACGCTGCTGTTCGCCGGCCACGACACGACCACATCGACCGTCGCCTTCATGTTCTACGAGCTGGCCAAGGCGCCGCACTTGGCCGAGCAGCTCAGAGCCGAGCAGGACACGCTGCTCAAAGACGGCATACCCAACGCAGGACAGCTGATGAGCGGTGAGCTGTGCCGGCTGGAGATGACCTTGGAGGAGACTCTGCGCAAGTACCCACCCGCTTGGATCGGGCCGCGCAAGTCGGTCGAGGCATTCGAGTTTGAAGGGCACACCGTTCCCGCCAACGCCTATGTCAACTACAGCTCCTGGGCCTCGCACCATCTGCCTGACGTGTGGGCCGAGCCCGAGGCCTTTCGCCCCGAGCGCTTTGCGCCAGAGGCCAAGGTACAGATCCCCAAGAGCGCTTACATCCCCTTCGGCGGCGGCTCGCGCACCTGCATCGGGATGCGCTTCGGCCAATTGGAGGTGCGCACGATCGCCACCCTGATCGCGCGGGACTTCACGCTCGAGTTGCCCAGCGACTTCGCCTTGTCCTTCCGCCAGATGCCGACGATCAGTCCCCGAGAGGGCATGCCGATGACCGTGCACTCAAACTAGCGTGGCGGTCAACGACAAGCCGTAAGTCAGCGGCTTGGCTCGCAGCACGCGCACGCCAACTGAGCCCACCTTCAAACGCGTGTCGCTGAAGAGCGTCACGGTCCCGAGGCTTGCCAGCGGAAACCCTTGCGGTTCGGCCACCAAACGCCCTTCCAAGGGCTTGACGAGTGCTGTGATCGAAGCCTGTACGCCGAACAGACCGCCGGACGCGCGCGCTTCGATCTGGCCGCCGCCGCTGGCCGTCGGTTCGATGTGAAAGCCGCTCGGCAAGGCTTCGTTGAGCTGCTGCTGGGTCAAGGTCGCGCTCGCGCTGATCGCCGATCCATGCTTTTCCATACGCAGGTCGTTGACGGTGAGCCCATCGGGCAAGTCGGGCACCGCGCTCAATGTCGCCGCGTCGGCGGTGACGGTCATCGAGCCTGCCTCGCGCGCTTCCCACAAGAGCGTGGCGATCTGCGAGAGCTGCACCGACAAGGAGCCGGCGCTGACATTGACCGTGTCGGCTTTGCCCCACAACAGCTTGACGGCCGGAAAAGCGCTGACGCTGACGCTGCGCACCGTCCCGTAGCGAGCCACGCGGTCGCGCACACGCCTGGCCGCCAGCGTCGGTAGGAAGACCTGCGCCAGCACGACGAGCAGCAACGGGAGCCCCACGACGCACGCCCCGAGGTACACCATTCGCCTGTTCCGCAATGCCCACCCCATGACAACAGCTTCGCACGCAACAAGTCCCTACTCTTAAGCGCACCCTATAGATCCCGCCAAGAGGATCACGGGGGCGCGTAGCTCAGTTGGCTAGAGCACCTCGTTTACACCGAGGGGGTCGCCCGTTCGAGTCGGGCCGTGCCCATAAACAGCGGAGCCATAATCCGCGGAGCGGGTCCTGAGCCGACTGGCGCCGGCCCAGGACCCAGCCCATGAAATGATTGGGTGAGCACGTCACAGCCGCTAGAACATCTCCATGACCCCTATCCGCATTGCAGTCATTGGCTCTGGGCCCGCGGGCTTCTACACCGCCGGGCACCTGCTCAAGGACGGGGTGGGCGGGCACTCCATCGATCTCGAGGTCGACATGATCGAGCGGCTGCCAACGCCATGGGGGCTGGTGCGCTCCGGTGTTGCTCCCGACCATCCGAAGATCAAGTCGGTCACGCGCATCTACGAGAAGACCGCCTCGCATCCGCGCTTTCGTTTCTTCGGCAATGTCGAGCTGGGCCGCGACGTCTCGCGCAATGAGCTGATCGAGCACTACCACGGGCTTGTCTACGCCACCGGCTCGCCGGCCGACCGTCCGCTCGGCATCCCAGGCGAGGACTTGGAAGGCAGCCATCCCGCCACCGATTTCGTCGGCTGGTACAACGGCCATCCCGACTACTGCGACCACGACTTCGACCTGTCGGCTGACCGTGCTGTCGTAATCGGCAACGGCAACGTTGCCCTCGACGTCGCGCGCATGCTGACGCTCACGCACGACGAGCTGGCCGTGACCGACATCGCCAACCACGCGCTGGAAGTCCTCGACTCAAGCAACGTGCAAGAGATCGTCGTCGTCGGCCGCCGCGGTCCCGCCCAGGCCGCCTTTACCAATCCTGAGCTCCTTGAGCTGGGCGAGCTCGCCGACGCCGACGTGATCGTTGACGCCGAGGAGCTGGAGCGGGCGCTGGCCGTCGATGACCCCAACATGGACCCCACTTCCGAGCGCAACGTCTCCGTCTTGCGCGACTACGCCACGCGTGCCCCGACCGGCAAGAGCAAGCGCGTCGTCCTGCGCTTTCTGCTCTCCCCGACGGAATTGATTGGGGATGGAGATGGCGTGCGTAGGATCGTGATGGCGCGCAACGCACTTCAGGCCGGCAAGGACGGCAGGCTCAGGGCCGAGCCCACCGGTGAGACCGAGGAACTCGACGCCGGCCTGGTGATGCGGGCGATCGGCTATCGCGGCATCGCGCTGCCTGGCGTGCCTTTCGATGATCGCAGCGCGACGATCCCCAACGAGGGGGGCCGTGTCGTGTCTATTGACGGACCGCTTGCCGGCCTGGGCCCTTCAGGGTCCGCCCCGGAAGCTGCGCCCTCTCGGGTGCTCCCCGGCGAGTACGCCGTCGGCTGGATCAAGCGCGGGCCCTCAGGCGTGATCGGCACGAACAAGAAGGACGCCCAGGAGACTGTCGACGCGCTGCTTGAGGATCTCGCGGCAGGCAAGCACTTGAATCCGGCCGAGCCCGATCCGGAGGCAATCGAGCGCCTGCTCGCCGAGCGCGTGCCGGCGCTCGTCACCTACGAGGGCTGGTCGGAGATCGACCGCCACGAGCAGTCCCTAGGTGAGCCGCACGGGCGCCCGCGCGTGAAGCTGACGCGCATTGACGAGCTGCTACGCGTGGCCGCTGGCGAAAGCCCGGAGGCCGAGCCGCTCGACAGGCTCGGGCTGCGCTGACGCGTCGTCCATCCATCTGGCACACTGACTAGCTCGCGCGCCGTTAGCTCATCGGGTAGAGCTCCGGACTTTTAATCCGGCGGGGCGGGTTCGAGTCCCGCACGGCGCACTACCGATCCCGCACAACCAAGCGGTTTCGGGCCACCCTCAAGCGCCCACCGACAAACTTGGTACCCAATTGGTACCGAGATTCGCGGCTCCGAGAGCGCCGGCGTCCAAGGAACAACCCACCCAAGCCGTTGATCAGGGCCGTGCATCGGGCGAGCGAACAAGAAAAGCTCCTCGATACGCACGAGCACCGATGTAGAGACGCAAGCCCGGCGATGCTGATGTTTGGCCAGCGCACTTGGCTAAACCTCTTCGAGCCCCACCGAGTAGGCCTCGTCTTCTGCTTAAGAGCGTTTCTCGGCCAACTTTCACGCAAACAAGCCAGATCCGATGTCCAAACCTTGATCCGCCTATCCATCGGCGATAACTTCGGGGCAACCATCAAAAACGCTATTGGCCCCGCGCGCGCTAACGCCGGGGCCGTGGCCTGGAAAGGAGATAAGCCTTCCCATGCATACTCAAAATATCGATTCAAGCCGGCGACCGTGCAATGACGAGCCGAGCGATGACCACGATCAGGGACAGACAGAAGCCGCAATTATCGCGCTGCTGCTGAGCAACGATCATCACGGGCTGTGGTCGCGCGAGGAGCTGATACGCGAGCTGAGCGCATCACGCCTTGAGGCAACAGACGCGCTCGCAGGGCTTGCAGCATCAGGACTGATCCACGAGCTAGGCCTCGACTTCGTCGCGGCCACCAGAGCGGCCCAGCGGATGGACGACCTCGATCTGTAGCCGAGCACGACGGTAACGCCGGCACAGCCTCACACAAGCTGCGCAGTAAGCGCAGGCGGCTCATGCGGCGCAGCGGCGGGACCTGATGGCCGGTCTGACCTTCGGGTCAATCCTCCCCCGGTCTCCCGGGCATCCCGTCGTGCGTGCGCATGGGCTCACTACGGGTTTGGGGGGCGCGCACGCCTTGCCGATTATGCCGCGCAAGCGCGGCTGGGCTGCGGCATGCACACCCCCCAAACCCTCGCAAAGGAGCAAACCATGAGCGACATGAGAGAAGACATGCTGCAGAGCCTCGCCAAGCAACGCGCAACCAAGCAAGAGCGTTCCCAAGCCCTCTGGAAGATGAGCTCAGACGAACGCGTCACAGCGATGCGTCGCGGCGAGCTGACCTGGGGCCAACTGTATGAGTGGGCCAGCCGAGCAGGGTATGAGGTGCCACTACTCAACGGCGAGTACGAGTTCATCGCCGCCTACACACCCGAGATCGCAGACAAGCCCGAGCGCAAGTAGGCAACCGCAGGCAGACCGGGGCGGCACGCACGGACGCGTGCCGCCCACCATCGCCACAGCGACTAAGCTGCCCGCGCCAAGCGCTAGCTTGCCAGGCAATGAACCACCGCTCACAAATCCCCATAAAGATCGCGATAGACGGCAAGACTGTCCGCTCCAGCACCCTCGCAACCAGCGTCGGCGCCTACATCCTCGTTCTCGAGACAGTCCTGCCCGACCAAGCCATCGACCTGCACTCCGTCTACACCGGCCACGCCAACGCCAAGACACAGGCCACCCATCTGATCCTCAGCCCCGAGCTACATGAAGCGACGACCGTCGAGCACGACCACGACCAGCTCCCCGTCATGCACTCGCGAAGAACCTGCCTATACGACCACCTGCACCGGCTCCAAGATCTCTTGCAAAGCATCAGCATCGACGCCCAGATCCCTATCGACGACGAGGCGATAGCGCTCATCGAGCACTGACAGAGCAACCCAACACCGTAAGGGAAGCCCAAGTCAACTCAAGGCCCACAAATGCTTTCAAGCCCCATCATCGGCACGACGATCCGGGTGCCCGGTGTCAGAGTCGCTGATGATCTCGTGGAGCGACGGTTCAGGCCGAGTGTCCCGAACGTGGCTGTGGGTCGCGGACATCACCTATCTGCGCACATGGGAGCGCTGGTTTATCTCGCCGCCGTTCAAGACGCCTACAGCCGAATCATAATCCGCGTGTCGGGGGTTCGAGTCCCTCCTCCGGCATCACCGAAAGTGCTGCAAACACCACGTTTTTGAAGTCTATCAAGGTGTGGGGATGCACCAACGATTTCCCTAGCGATTTCCCTGGAGGGCCGCTCCGGGGGCGCGGAGGTCTGCGGGCGAATAATTCGGGCCCTTTTGGAACGGATGGACGGTGCCCAAGCAGGCAACAGTGGAGCGAGGGCAAATCTGTTGGCTGCTTCGCGCGCTTGGAGGTCTGTAAGGGGTATGCAAGCACCAACAGCATCCACCCCGCCAGGCGCGCTCACGGAGGATCGACTACTTCGCCCGGAGCAAGCCGCCTGGTACCTCAACGTCAAGACAAGCTGGGTCTATGAGTCCGTGAGAGCTGGTCGCCTACCTTGTCATCGGGTGGTCAGCACATCCGCTTCACACGAGCACCTCCACGCCGTGCCACCCGTATGCCACGGCGTAGAGTCAGTTCATGCGAAGGCGTCGTGAAGTACCTGTTCGGCCTCATCACGCTAACGACGATACCTGTCGATTAGCGCAGAGCGGAAGCCCGTGCACGTCAAGCAGCCTGGGCTCTACTTCAGCCATCCCGCGTGCCGGGAACACGATCCGCGCGCGTACATGCCCGAGCACCCGGACACACCGGAGCGCCTGCTTGGGATCGAGCAGACACTGGCGAGGGAGGGCTGGCTGGACTGGGAGCGACGTGAAGCACCGCCAGCCTCCGTGTCTCAGCTCCAGCTCGTACAGCGCGCGTCACATCGAGTGGATCAAGGATCTGGCGATGGCCGGCGGCGGGGCGATCGACTCGGACACTTTTGTTGGGGAGCCCTCCTATCGCGCTGCGTTGCACGCTGCCGGTGGTGCGTGTGAGATGACGAGGGCGCTGGTCGAGGGCGAGGCGTCGGTGGGTTTCTGTGGCGTGCGGCCTTCCGGGCATCACGCCGAGCCTGATCGTGCGATGGGTTTCTGCCTGTGCAACAACGTCGCGATCGCCGTTGAGTTCGCGGTCTGTGAGCTTGGCGTCAAACGGGTATTCATTCTCGACTGGGACGTGCATCACGGTAACGGCACCGCGGAGGCGTTCCGTCGCCGCCCCGATGTGCTGCTCGCGAGCATCCACCAGTCCGAGATCTACCCCGGCACAGGCCCGTTGAGCGACGTGGGCTCAGGCCTCGGAGAGGGCTACACGATCAACCTTCCCGTGCCTGGCGGCTCGGAGGAGGAGCTGTGGCTGTCGCTGATCGAGCACATCGTTCTTCCAGCCGCCAAGCAGTTCGAGCCGGAACTGGTCTTGATCTCGGCCGGCTTCGATGCCCATATTGCAGACCCGCTGGCGGGCTGTCGTCTACAGAGCACCTCCTTTGCGGAGATGGCCCGCCACGTTCGTGACTTCGCCGATGAGCTCGGCGTGCCTATTGGAGCAGTCTTGGAGGGAGGCTATGAACCTGTGGCGCTCGCGCAATCGGTGCAAGCGACGCTCATTGCACTCGGCGGGAACGAGCCAGCGCGATCCGCCGCACCCGAGCCACTGTTGACATCGCGGGCCGCCTCCCATATCGGCCACTACTGGTCACTGTGAACCCTCTCGCGTAGTTTCCCGCGTCAAGCGACGGGCAATCTCTGATGGTCGCACCTGCCGCGTACAGCAAGGTGAGCATCGTGCAATGCTCACCTCCAACGCGGCCGGCCTCGACCGCCAATATGCCATCGGACGAGCCTAAGTCAGAGCTTGTTGTATTGCGAGACGGCTCCTTGATCTCGATTCGTCCAGCGAGTCTCGAGGATGTGCCAGCGCTGCGATCGTTTCTAGAAGGATTGTGCCTGGAAGCTCGTCGCCTGCGGTTCTTCACCGGGGGGGCTGACATAGCGTGCGCGGCGCACCTCGCGGCCGTCATCGACGAGCGTCATTACGGGCTTCTCGCCCATGACGAGTTGGGCGATCTCGTCGGGCACGCCATCTACATCCAGCTCGATGAAGCGCACGCCGAAGTCGCGGTCGAGGTCGCCGATCACTTACATGGTCGTGGTCTCGGGACAGTGCTCATCGAGCGTCTGGCGATCGTTGCTGAGCAGCGTGGGATCACGCATTTCGTGGCTGAGGTGCTCTGTGAGAATCGCGCGATGTTGGACCTATTTCGAGAGGGTTTCGATGGGCGCGTCGTTCGGCGGGAGGGACCGGAGGAGAGAGTTGAGTTCCTCACCGCAGACTGGCGGCTAGCGAGCGAGCGCTTCACACAAACTATTTAGACAATTGGCTGGTTGTGTGATGTTCGCAAATGTGATCCTTGGCTATCACGAAGAAGAACAGGGACACGACTCGCCTGGTGATGGGCTCACGCGTACTTCGAGCGCTGGGTCCTTGTTCGCGATCATCTTCTGTTGGTGGCGCTACTTGTGACCCACGCGCTGGTGGGCTGAGATCTGCGGCAGAACCGCTGGCGCAATCGAGCCATTGACTAAGACTGCCTCGATCAGCTAAGGCGATGGATAGAGCGCCGACCCTGTTGCTCGCGACAGGCCAGCAAGTTGGCATCGGCGCGGTGAATCAGGTCGTGTGCTGAGTCGTTGGTATCGAGTTCTGCGAAGCCGACCGTGATCGAGCCGTGGGTGGGTCCCGCGGCCAGCGCGACGGATACGTCGGTGAAGCGTTGGCGAATCTTGTGGATATCGGTGTGTGGCAGGGCGCATACGAACTCGTCGCCGCCAAAGCGCAGGACCAGGTCGTAGGAGCGCAGGCAGGCTCGTAGAGTGTCAGCGACGGCGAGGAGTAGGTCGTCTCCGGCGAGGTGACCCTTGGTGTCGTTGACTTGCTTGAGCCCGTCCACGTCGATGAAGGCGACGACGAGATCCTCGCCGCAGCGGTGTGCCCGGTCTACCTCTCGTTGCAGCTGCTCGATCCCGGCACCTCGTCGCCGGACGTGCGTCAGCTCGTCGATCTCGGACGCTTCCCGATCTCGTGCGGCGTGAGCTCGTTCGTCTGCGGCTTGAGCGAGTTCGCGCTCGGATTGCGCGCGTTCCTCGCAAGCTCTGGCGCGGTCGGAAGCTGCCCTGGTTCGGTCAGCGGCGGCGCGAGCGCGGTCTATGGCTGCCTGCCGGCGATCGGCTTCAGTGCTGATAGCTTGCTCCTCGGTTTCCGGTGAGGAGGGTGTCCATACTCGACGATGCGGGTCGGCCTGGACGGACTCGTTGGAGCCCGCGGTATTGCGCTGCATCCTCACGACTGGAGGATCAGCGCGCGATGGCTTGTCGCCCATTTTCCGCAAGTCCTGACGTGGATAAGCCGGCAAACACAAAGACGCTGCTTCTGTGGAGTATTAGCCTCAGTAGGTATTCAGATTCTGCTACACATCCGCGCTCACCCAGAGAGCTTACGATCCGTCGGGCACGCGCCGAAACCGACTCGGAACAAAGTATTTATCTGATTCCGAGGAACAGACTTTGCCTATACAGCGGGAATGTGAGAGACTACCACCGACCATGGACGACCGAGCGAGACCTTCCCGGCGCGTGGAGTCGCGGTGTGCAGGAACACGATGTCGGGCCCTCGCACAGTCGCGGGACCAGCGATAGAAGCATTGGCAGCTTAACCATCTGGTGCTCGCCACTGTAGCCGTCCGTAGAAAACGCTGAGCAGCCTTCGTGAGACATTCGGATGACCGGTCAATCGCCCGGCGGGAGTATGCGTCTCGACCTTGTTGCACGACACGATCTAAAGGCGGACTCGGATATGAAGGCTCTCGTTTATCACGGCGCAGGTGAGCCCAGATGGGGCATGTTGGATGACCCGCGCCCTCGACCCGACCGTCGCTTCCCGCGCTGCGACACGAAGAGCGCCCACAACACGTCAATCAGATGATGGGCATGTTGATCGGAGGCGTCTGCTCGTGATCGCCGCGAGCGTGTTGGGCGCGATCGTCAACCTGAATCATCCGGCCCATACGGTGGATTGGAGCTTCATCCACCTGTCGGTGGCGAATGTCATTGTGATCGTGCTGATGATGGTCGTGTTCGTCCTGGCGATCGTGCTTCCGTTTCCCGGGGCGGAGCGCAGACGTGGCGGGGCATCGTGAGCGTCGCACCGCCTCCCTCCGCCGAGGGTGCGCCGGCGCACCCCGATACCTGGACGGTGCGCGTTAGAGAAGCCGCCGTAGAGGCACTGCCTCCAGAGAAGCTGCTCCCGGACGGCCAGCCGACGTATGTGGCTTCCTGGATCTACGTGTTCGGAGTGGCAAGCATCGCCTCCCTGATCGTGATCATCGCCTCGGGCTCGATTCTTGCGCTGAAGGGTCCTGCCTGGTGGCACTACACGGGCGTAGGGCACTTCTTCAACAGCATTCATATGTGGAGCGTCGAGTTGTTCTTCTTCGTGATGGTCGTTCACCTGTGGGGCAAGTTCTGGATGGCCGCGTGGCGCGGCGGACGAGCGCGCGTGTGGCTGACCGGCGCGGTCACGTTCCTGGTCGCGGTGCCCTGTGCGCTTACGGGCTATGTCTCCCAGCAGAACTTTGACGCGCAGTGGATCTCCACGCAGGCCAAGGATGGGCTGAACTCGGTCGGCGTCGGCGCGTTCTTCAATGTCACCAACTTTGGGCAGATGTATAGCTATCACGTGCTGCTGCTGCCTGCGGCGGTGGTCGCGCTCGTCAGCGTCCACGTACTGCTCGTGCGCCGCCACGGTGTCGTACCACCGTTCGAGCTGGACAAGCGGAAGCTCGCACTCGCCGCGAGCGGAAGCAACGAAGCCCAGGACTCGCCCAAACCGTCGATTGGAGTGCGGAGATGAGCCTCCTGCGTCCCAAGGACGACACTCAGCCTTGGAAAGGCGGCTATGCACCGTATGACCTGATCAAGGAGCTGTGCATCGCGGTCGGCGTCATCGGCCTGCTGGCGGTAGTGCTTACCGTGCTGTTCTCCTCACCGGATGACAGACCGAGCACGATCGCGCAGTGGTCGCGCGAACAGCCTGTGAACTTCATCGCCACGGCGGCGAAGGAGCTCGACGGCACGAGCGACACCGCTGAATACGGCCCCCCGTATAACCAC
Source organism: uncultured Solirubrobacterales bacterium (assembly GCA_963844095.1). GTDB lineage: Bacteria > Actinomycetota > Thermoleophilia > Solirubrobacterales > Solirubrobacteraceae > Palsa-744. Next base: position 486,674 of record CAWJND010000003.1, on the reverse strand, counting down.
AACGGCGGAAGTGTGCAGCACTTCCTGTTTCTGCACCCGCAGCGCTGGCTCGGCGTCAGTCACCCGATCAACCCCGCAGACGACTACGTCATTGATCCACTGAAGACGATCCCAGGCGACCCGGCGCTAGCGAGCGCTGTCTCGGAATATGAGGCCGCGCCCGCGAAGACGAGAGCGCAGTGGGGTGAAGCCTATGCGAAGCCCCTGGAAGAATATGAAACAGCCATCGAAGAAAAGAAGGCGCCACCCAAGACGGTGGCGCTCGACCCGACCACCGGCGCGGTGACGGTGCAGGCGAGTGGCACGGGCCCTGTGCCGAAGATGATGGCCGGGCTGCTCGGCCTTGCAAAGAGCGGTGGGCTTGACGGGAGCCTCTTGACGAGCAACCAGTTCTTCCAGACCGACTACACCAAGCCCCTGTTGTTCATGGCTGACGGCGGCCTGCTTGATGAACACGCGGAAGCTCAGCATTTGCTTGGCGAGCAGTGGGGCATGATGAACGAGACCGGCAGCTATCCTGGCCAGGCTTGGCTGTGGCTGTATGCGCTTTGGTATCAGGTGGAACCGATCAAGTCTTCACCCAACGCGGACGTCCAGGTGATGCTCATCATGGGCTTGTTGAGCCTCGCGTTCGTGTGCGTCCCCTTCTTCCCGGGCATCCGCAGCCTTCCCCGCAAGATTCCGATCTACAAGCTGATCTGGAGGGAGCATTACCGCTCCCAGCAGAGTGCGTAGGTCAGCTGCTGGGCTCGCGCTCGGCGCTGATCAGGCCGCGGTCGAGGGCGTAACCCACGAGCTCCGCGCGGCTTGAGAGCAGGAGCTTCTGCTGGATGTGCGAGCGATGGGTCTCCACCGTTCGCACCGACAGGTAGAGATGCTCGCCGATCTCTGCGTTGGTGTGTCCGAGCGCGATCAGTCGCAGCACCTCGACTTCGCGCTCTGATAGATCGTCGGGCGGTCCCGGAGGCGGCTCGGCTGCCATGCGAGCACCCAGCCTGGGGTTCAGGTAGCTCTCTCCGACGGCAGCGCGCCTGACGGCCTCCACTAGCTCGTCGTCGGCGGCTTCCTTGAGCACATAGCCGAGTGCTCCCGCGCTGAGCGCCTCGCGCGCGAAGGCGGGCTCCTTCTGCATCGTCAAGACAACGATGTGGGTGTCGGGGAACTCCTCGCGGATCGCCGGGATCGCCTCGAGGGTCGAGCCGCCGGGCATGTTGAGATCGAGCACCAGCACTTTGGGGTGGTGTCCGCGCACGTAGCGGCGCGCGTCTTCGATGTTGGCGGCCTCGGCGACCACCTCGAAGTCGCTCTCGTTGTCGAGCAACATCCGCAGTCCACTGCGCACGACCGCATGATCGTCTGCGAGCACGATACGGATCGCCTCCACAGAGATGGGCTCCTCGCTGCTTTCGCCGTCGATCGGCGTTGCGTCCTGGTCGGGCATCCATAGGAAGATACCGGCTGGGCACCGGCTAGCCCCAGGGAGCTTCGGTTACCCCAGGATGAGCAGGCGTCCCAGGCCCGATCTTGCTGCCGACGCACACAGCCATCGGGCGGTGCTGACCACGTCAGCACGCGAGTAGAAACGCGCAGTCGCGATCGCGCTAAGCACCGATGGTTGATGCGCGAGCCGAATCTATCTTCCTTGAACGTTGAGCACCTAGGACATTCGACAGGGAGGAACCAATGGCAACTGCCGCATCGACACACTCAATCCCGGTCCGCTCTCGTGAGGAGACGATCACTCAGGTCGCCGATCGCGTGAGCTACTGGTTGATCAGCGCGGGTGTCTATTTCACGTTTGGCTTGCTTTTCTATTATTCCGCGAAGGAGAAGTTGATCGACGACGGCGGCACGATGCCGGCCGGCCTGGCCAAGACTTTTCACGGTACGTTTGTCGCGTCGTTTCCTGGGACGAACACCTCGTGGGTACTGATCGGGTTGCTCGAGGCGCTCGTGTTCCTCACTATCGCGGCCAGCGTTGTAATGGGGGAGTTCCTGCCGACACGCCGCAAGCCGATCCTGCTCAGCGGTCTAGCGCTTGCGATGTTCACGTTCGCGATGATTGCGTGGGGTGAGAACATCACGGCCGGATTCGCGACCGTCGCTGAGCTGTTCCAGTACCTCGTCGGCACGGCCGTCCTGATCGTGCTGGTGCTGCTGATGCCGCCATACCGCCAGAATGACTGGCTGTCCAGCTTGACCCGGCGGGGCGAGTAGAGCTCACGCTCTGCACCGGCAGTGTTGTGATGGAGGGGAGGCGTTCGAGCCTCCCCTCCACCCGTCTGCTGGCAGCGCTGTCTTACCACCGTACCGGCACGCAATCGGGTCGGTGACGCCTTGCTCACCGTGTCCCATCGAGATAAAGTCAGATTGTCAGACAAATCCTGTTAGCGTAGACGGGCCTTGATGGTTCAAATCAAGGTGCATGCGCTCCATCTTTCTCCCCATACGTGTCTCATGGGCGTTCAGCGCATTGGTTGTCTTTGCCGTCCTGGCCCTCCCAGCCGCCGCGTTCGGCGGACCCTCGCCTCAGCGGAGCCGCCCGCCGGTCACGACATTCGGGGCGCTCGTGCAGTTGTCCGGCTCAAGTGGCTGTCTCGTGGACCGCTCTGAGCCCCAGACCGGGTGCAAGTCCGTGCGTGCGCTGGATGGGCCTGCCCCATTTCTCGGCTCCGAGGCGATCGCGATCAGCCCGGATGGGAAGAACGTCTATGTCGCCTCATCTAGGAGCGACGCGATCACGGTGTTCAAGCGCAATGCGAGCACCGGCAAGTTGACTCAAGGCGCGGGGGTTACGGGCTGCATCGCCGCGAAAGGCGCTGGTGGCTGCGCGACCGGGATCGGCCTGGAAGGCCCCAACTCGGTGGCGGTCAGTCCAGACGGGCGGAGCGTCTATGCCACGTCCCTGGACAGCAACGCGATCGACATCTTCGCTCGCAATCCCTCCACCGGCGCACTCACGCAGTCGAGCAGCGGTGACTGCATCGCCAACGTCCCAACATCCGGCTGCACCACTGGCCGCGCACTCGACGGTCCAGACGTGGTGGTAGTCAGCCCCGATGGCCGCAACGTCTACGTCGGCGCGTTCAAGGGCAACGCGCTCGCGGTGTTCACCCGCGACCCCTCCACCGGCGCACTGACCCAGCCATCCGGTACGAGCGGCTGCATCTCCTACGCCCCGCTCGCCGAATGCGCCCCAGGCGCCGCACTTGCGGCGCCCGAGGGGATGGCGATCAGCCCCGACGGAGACAATGTCTACGTCGCAGCAGCGCTCTCAAACGCCCTCGACGTATTCACCCGTGACCCGTCCACCGGCGCACTGACACAGGCGAGTGGCGGTGGCGGCTGCATCGTCGAGACCACACTCGCTGGTTGCACCACCGGAACACAGCTCGGCGGCGCGGACGCCGTGGCGGTCAGCTCTGACGACAGCGACGTCTATATGACATCGGTGTTGAGCAACAGCGTGACGTCGTTCACGCGCACGCCCATTACCGGCCAACTCGTCCAACAGACCGGCACCTCCGCTTGTGTGATCTATGTGCTTGCGGTTGGATGCTCGCTCGGCCAGGCGCTCAACGCTCCCGAGGGGCTCGCGATCTCACCCGACGGTGCAACCGTCTACACGACAGCATTTGCGTCAGGCGCGGTCGACGTGCTCGATCGCGGCACCGAATCGGGGGCACTGACACAGAAGCCGCGTCGCCCTGGCTGTTTGGCTGTGGGTGTGCCGCAGATCTGCTCGCTCGGGCGCGGACTGCGCGGCGCCAGTTCGATCGCGGTCAGCCCGGACGGCAGATACGTCTACGCAGCGGCGTTCGCGAGCAACGCCGTCAGTGTCTTCAAGCGAGCCACCAAAGCGGTCGCGGGCGGGCGGCGCTGAGATCAAGGGAGAAGATAGTGGACAGATCGGACAGTGATTCAAAGCACGGGGAGACGCCTCGACAGGATGGCGAGGTCGAGCAGGATGGGATCACCCGTGGCGACCTGCTGAAGTCGGCAGCTGTCGCCGCCCCTGGAATCTTGCTCGGCGGACGCGCGGCCGCGGCCGCTGCCGCTACCCGCCCGCGTCCCCGCCGCGCGGCGCCAGCCGGGAAGGTCGCGGGCATGAACGTGCTGCTTTTCCTTACCGATCAGCAACGCGCGATCCAGCACTTCCCACCCGGCTGGTCTGCACGCAACATGCCTGGCGTGACCCGACTGCAGGAGCACGGGCTGACGTTCGAGTACGCGTTCACTAACGCGTGTATGTGCTCGCCGGCACGCTCGACGCTGATGTCCGGCTATTTCCCCGCTCAGCACGGCGTGAAGTACACGCTCGAGACCGACATGCCCTCTCCCGAATACCCGCAGGTCGAACTCGCGACGAGCTTCAAGAATCCCGCGACCGTCGTCGCCGCCGCCGGCTACACGCCGGTCTACAAGGGCAAGTTCCACTGCAACAAGCCAGCCAACGGCACGACGCTGGGTCCCCAACGACGTCAACAAGTACGGCTTCACCCGCTGGGATCCGCCGGACGCAGGCGCTAACCAGGACGTCCCCGAGGAGGGCGGCGGGATCTACGACAACGACGGGCGCTTCATGAACTCTCAGGGGACCCCGGAAGCGGGCACCGAGGGCGCTGTTCAGTACCTGAGCTCCACCGCCGCGCAGAGCCAGCCGTTCTTCATGGTCGTCTCACTGGTCAATCCCCACGACGTGCTGTTCTACCCCAAAACCTACACCGAAGGGGGCTACGACAACTCGTGGCTAACGGGCGAGATCGAGCTGCCCGCGACGGCGAACGAAGATCTGTCGACCAAGCCCACTGTTCAAGAGCAGTTCCTGCGCCTGTTCAACGCCTCTGGGCCAATCCCGACGCCGCAGATGAAGCGCAACTACCTGAACTTCTACGGCAACCTGATGAAGTCCTCAGACGCATATCTCGTGAAGATCCTCGACACGCTCGCGAGCACTGGCCTGCTCGAGAACACGCTTGTGATCGCGACCGCAGATCATGGTGAGATGGGCACAGCGCATGGCGGACTGCGCCAAAAGAACTTCAACTTCTATGAGGAGTCCACGCGCGTCCCCTTGGTCTATTCCAACCCACGCTTGTTCCCTCGCCCCCGCACGAGTGACGCGCTCGTCTCACACGTCGACTTCCTGCCCACCCTCGCGAGTCTCATCGACGCGCCTGCTTCAGCTCGAACCGCATGGCAGGGGATCGACTACTCCGAGCAGATCCTCAGCGCCTCCCCCTCCTCGTCACAGGACTACACCGTCTTCACCTACGACGACTGGCAGTCAGGACAGGCAAAAGGCCCATACCCCAAGCCGCCAAACCACGTCGTCAGCATTCGCGAACAGCGCTACAAGCTCGCCCGTTACTACGATGCCGACGGCCAGGTGCCCGACCAGTGGGAGATGTACGACCTCAAGGCCGATCCGCTCGAGCGTACGAACCTCGCATACAGGGGCCACAAACGGACTCCCACGCAGGAGCGCGAATACAAGCGGCTACGACAGAAGCTGGCGAAAGTGGAACAGACGCGTTTGCAACCGCTGAGCTGAGCAACGCCCAGCCTCCGTAGAGACCACTGAGTCGCGGGAGTGCGAGCATCGGATGATCCTCGTGGCTGGGTGCGCGAGTCTGCGCTTCAATGGGAAGCGATCCGCAAACCCGAGCGAGAGGACCACTGGTGCCCGATACCCAGCTCGTCACGAACTCTCCTGGCCCTCTCTCTAACGAGCAGCTACGTCGCCTGGACGCCTACTGGCGGGCGGCGAACTACCTGTCGGTCGGCCAGGTCTACCTGCTGGACAATCCCCTGCTGCGCGAGCCGCTACAGATCGAGCACGTAAAGCCGCGGCTGCTTGGCCACTGGGGCACAACGCCTGGCTTGAACTTCGTCTACGCGCACATGAACCGGGTGATCCGCGAGCGTGACCTGAGCGTTCTCTATATCGCCGGTCCTGGCCACGGCGGGCCGGGCATCGTCGCGAATGTCTACCTGGAGGGCACCTACAGCGAGGTCTACCCCCACATCTCGCGTGACGAGGAGGGCATTCGCCGCCTGTTTCGCCAGTTCTCTTTCCCTGGCGGTATTCCGAGCCATGTTGCGCCGGAGACGCCGGGTTCGATCCACGAGGGCGGCGAGCTTGGCTACTCGCTTCTGCATGCCTACGGCGCGGCGTTTGACAACCCCGAGCTGCTGGTCTGCTGCGTGATCGGCGATGGCGAGGCGGAAACTGGGGCGCTCGCGGCGAGCTGGCACTCGAACAAGTTCTTGGACCCCGTGCACGATGGTGCGGTGCTGCCAATCCTGCATCTCAACGGGTACAAGATCGCCAACCCGACGGTACTGGCACGCATCCCACACGAGGAGCTGCGCGCGCTGCTGGAGGGCTATGGGTACGCGCCGCGCTTTGTCGAGGGTGGAGACCCGGAGGCGATGCACCAGCTGATGGCCGCCACGCTGGATGAGGTCACGGTGGACATCGCCGAGATCCAGCGCAAGGCGCGCGAAGATGGTGTTCGTGAACGTCCGCGCTGGCCGATGATCGTGCTGCGATCTCCGAAGGGCTGGACGGGACCGAAGATGGTCGACGGGCTCCCGGCTGAGGGCTCGTTTCGCTCCCACCAGGTGCCGCTGTCTGATCTGGCGGGGAACCCCGAGCACCTCGCTCAGCTCGAGCAGTGGATGCGCTCCTATCGCCCCGAGGAACTGTTCGACGAGAACGGTGCCCTGCGTGCAGACCTCGCGGTGCTCGCTCCCAAGGGTGAGCGGCGTATGGGCTCAAACCCGCACGCCAACGGCGGTTTGTTGCTGCGTGAGCTTGAGCTGCCGGATTTCCGCGACTATGCCGTGGAGGTCCCCTCCCCCACCGCGACCGTCAGCGAGCCGACACGCGTGCTCGCCAACTTCGTGCGCGACGTGATCGCAATGAACCCCGACCGCTTCCGCTTGATGGGCCCTGATGAGACCGCGTCGAACCGGCTGAGCGCGGTCTTCGATGTCACCAACCGCGTTTGGGAGGCCGAGCTGCTGGACAGCGACGATCACCTCGCGACGGAGGGTCGGGTGATGGAGGTTCTGAGCGAGCATCTCTGCCAGGGCTGGCTCGAGGGCTACCTCCTCAGTGGCCGCCACGGACTGTTCAGTTGTTATGAGGCGTTCATCCACATCATCGACTCGATGTTCAACCAACACGCCAAGTGGCTGAAGGTCACGCGCGAGATCCCGTGGCGCGCACCTGTGGCGTCGCTGAACTATCTACTCTCCTCACACGTCTGGCGCCAAGATCACAACGGCTTCTCACACCAGGACCCAGGCTTCATCGACCACGTCGTCAACAAGCGTGCAGAGATCGTGCGCGTGTATCTGCCACCGGATGCGAACTGTCTGCTGTCGGTTGCCGACCACTGCCTGCGCAGCCGCGACTATGTGAACGTGATCGTCGCCGGCAAGCAGCCCTCACCGAACTTCCTCACGATGGATCAGGCACTCGCGCACTGCACGCGCGGGATCGGCATCTGGGAGGACTTCTCCACCGACGGCGACCAGGAGCCGGACGTCGTGCTGGGCTGCGCCGGGGACGTGCCGACGCTCGAGGCGGTCGCAGCGGCGGGACTGCTGCGCGAACACCTGCCCGACCTCAAGGTCAGGGTCGTGAACGTCGTAGACCTGATGCGCCTGGAGCCAGATACCGTTCACCCGCACGGGCTCTCTGACCTGGAGTTCGACGCGCTATTCACTACCGAGCGCCCGGTGATCTTCGCCTACCACGGCTACCCGGCACTGATCCACCGCTTGACCTACCGCCGTACCGACCATGACAACTTCCATGTCCGCGGATACAACGAGCAGGGCACTACCACGACACCGTTTGACATGGTGATGCTCAACGACCTGGACCGCTTTCATCTCGTGATGGATGTGATCGACCGCGTGCCCGGTTTGGCTGAGCGTGCCGCGCCGCTGCGCCAGGAGATGGCTGATGAGCGCTTGCGCCACCGTGCCTACACGCGCGAACACGGTGAGGACCCGCCGGACGTCACCGACTGGAACTGGCCAGGCGGCGGGGCTGCCCAGGAAGACGCGTCGGCATAGCCCGATCACCGCGAGTCCTGGTTGTTAACGCGGGCTCAAGCAGCCTGAAGCTGACGCTGCTCGACGGGGATGACCAGACGCTCGCTGCCCGTGAGCTCGATGCGCCCCGCGCGCAGGTTGACCGTGGCGAGTTGCGCGATGCTCTGGGATTTGACCTCGGGGAAGCTGACGCCGTGGGGCATCGGATCGTCCACGGCGGCGAGCGCTTCCGTGCGGCGGTACGGATAGAGGGCGATGTCGAGCACCAGCTACGCGAGTTGACCAAGCTCGCCCCGCTACATCAGCCGAAGTCCTTGGCCGCGTTGGACGCGGTGAGCGAAGTGTTGCCCGACGTGCCCGCCTTTGCCTGCTTCGACACGGCCTTTCATGCCACCCTTCCGGCCGCGGCGGCTACCTATGCGCTGCCGGTCGAGTGGCGCGAGCACTGGCATCTGCGCCGCTACGGCTTTCATGGTCTTTCTCACGCCTGGGTTGCACGACGGACTCCAGAGCTGTTGGGCTGCGAGTCTGACGGGTTGCGGATTGTGAGCTGTCACCTCGGCGCGGGCGCGTCGCTGTGCGCGATCAAGGACGGCGCCTCAGTCGATACGACGATGGGCTTCACGCCCTTGGAGGGCCTGGTGATGGCGACGCGCTCCGGCAGTGTGGACCCCGGAATGCTGCTCTGGTTGTTGGAGCACGAGCAGCTCTCGACCGGCGAGCTCGCAGATGCGCTCGAGCATCGTTCGGGACTGTTGGGGTTGACGGGCAGCGCGGACATGCGGGAGATCCTCGATCGAGCTGGTCGGGGTGATGCTGCTGCGCGCCTGGCGCTGGAGGTTTATTCCCATCGACTGCGAGCGGGCATCGCCGCGATGGCTGCTGCGCTTGATGGTCTGGATGCGCTTGTGTTCACCGGCGGCGTCGGCGAGCACTCGATCGAGATACGTGCACAGGCGACGGCCGGACTTGGGTTCCTCGGCGTGGCAGTCGATGGCGATCGCAACGCGCGGTCACAGGCTGACTATAAGATTGGAGCCTGGGGCGCGGCTGTACGCACACTGGTTCTCACCGCCCGCGAGGACATGGAGATCGCGCGGCAGGTCAGGGAGTTGCTGCGAGGCTAGCGCCTCCTACCCTTCTCATACCAACCGCCTCCTTGTCTTCTCCCTTGATGGACGACCTTCTCAACAGAAGGTTCTCCAACTCAAAACGGAAGGCAAGAAAATGAACCACAAGACACTCAAGAGATTGCTCGGCTCCTTTGCCGTCGTTGGCGTTGCAGCCGCGATGGCGGGACTGGGCACGTTCGCAACGTTCACGAGCTCCACCTCGGCCTCTCACACGATCTCCTCCGGCACCGTCTCGATCGCGCTCGGGGCGACGGGTGCAGCGACCAACCGTCTCACGGTCGGCGCGTCCAACGTAGTGCCGGGCGACACGATCCAGCGAACCGCTGATCTCATCAACAACGGTGGCGCAAGCGCGGACAACCTGTCCGGCATCGTGCTCACCACGACCGCTTCGCCCAGCTCGCTGCTGGACACCGAAACGACCAGTGGCCTGCAGATGGTGATTGAGAAGTGTTCGGTGCCGTGGACTGAGGCCGGCACGGCCCCTGCATACACCTATACATGCAGCGGTACCACCACGACAGTGCTGCCTTCGCGCGCGGTGATCGGATCGAACATCGCGTTGTCCAGCCTGGCGTCACTGACGACCGGCTCGACCGACCATCTGCGCGTCGTGTTGACGTTGCCGACGGCGGCACCAAACACGATGCAGGGACTCACCTCGACGATCTCCTACAACTTCGTCGGCACCCAGCGTGTCGCCGGCAACAAGTAAGGGACCTTCGATGACCACGCTGAGGATTCCAGCAGAGCAGCCTTGGCAGGTCAGCTCACCTCGCCAGACACGGACGGTCGCACAGATCGTCCGTGTCGGCTGGGTGTGGGCACAGCGCGCGCTACTCGCGCTGGCCCTGATCTTTTTCCTGACACTCGGTGTGCTGCCCCGGCTGGGGCTCTACCGCCCCGTGACGGTGCTCTCGGGCAGCATGCGCCCGACCTTCTCACCCGGAGACATGGTGATCGTGACACCCGAGCCGGTGAGCGCTGTGCACGTCGGGCAGGTCATCTCCTACCAGGTACCTACAGGCATCCACCAGGTCGAGACGCATCGCGTCGTGAAGATCCTGCAGGGTGGCGCGCACCCTGTGATCCAGACTCAGGGCGATGCCAATAACTGGCCGGACCCGTGGACCGCGAAGCTCGAAGGGAACACTGCTTGGCGGATGCGTGGCGTGATCCCTCATCTCGGCTACGTCGTCAACTGGCTGCGCTCCAACACGCTACAAAGGGCTGCGATCATCGTTGCGCCCGCGCTGCTTGCGCTGCTACTCCTCTCGGAGATTTGGGGCCTTGGGGGCCGCCGGCGAGAGGATCAAGAGCGCCACACCGCCAGGGCGCCTGTCACACCGACGATCTCAAGTGAAGGTCATGCTTCCTAGAGTGAGACGATCAGCCTGCGCGGCCGGACTGCTCTTGGCAGTCGCGATGCTGGTTTGCGCACCGATGGCGCTGGCGGTCTTTAACAAAACGGTCGTGGGCGGCCCACTCACGGTCGCCACCTCGACTCTTGCGGCCCCCGGGAAAGCCATCGCAACCCAGATCAACTGTCGCGCCAACAAGAATCCGGAAATCGAAGTGAACTGGTACGCGACGAGCTCGACCTACGCAAGCAGCTACACCGTCGAACGCGCAACGACCAGCGCCGGCCCCTACACGGCGGTAAGCAGCCTACCGACCAGCGAAACGTCCTACACAGATAAGAGCGGGTCGCTGACCTACTCGACGACATATTACTACCGTGTCAGCGCCATATACCACTCTTGGAGCGCAACCTCGGCAAGCACAACGGTGAAAACACTCAGCAAATTCTGTGTGTAGCTTTTGGGGTTGATTTCAGTGCCGAAAGCGCAGTATGCCTGGACGGGTACGGTCTTGGTGTGCGACGCCTGGGAACGGGCGGGCCTTGGTATCCCGCCAGGCTCTGCGTGGTGGTCCGCGTGCGGGTCGCGGGGCATGAGAGAAGCCGCTGTGTGCGGGTGGGCATTCCTCGCGGTCGAGGTCAAAGAGCTCTACGTGCTCGGTCGTGCCTGTCAATGTGAACACGTCATCGACTTGATTGGGTCCGCGGGCCACTATAAGTCCGTGACCGGCGCGGCGGGCCTGGATACCGGAGTTGACGATGACGAGCGCGCCGGCGGTGTCCATGAAGGTCAGTTCGCGCATGTCGAGCACGACCAGGTTCGAGAGGATCTGGGCTTCTTCGAGGGTCCGTTCAAGTCCTGGACAGACTGAGAGATCAAGCTCGCCAGCTAGGTCTACCCAGAACGAGCCGAAGTGTCCGAATCTCCAAGTGCAGATGAATGCTGGTGGTAGGTTCATGCGTGCCGGTGTCTAGGTGGGTCGCCGGTAGCGGTAGCCGAAGCCGCGTACCGTCTCGATCGGGGTGGAGTCGGGTGCTTGAGGGTCGAGCTTGTGGCGTAGATACCCGACGTAGAGCTTGACCTGCTCGGGTGAGACTCCGAGAGAGTCGCCCCATACGAGCTCGAGCAGTTGTTCGCGGCTGAGGACGTGGTTGGGGTGGCGCACGAATGTCGAGAGCAGCTTGAACTCAAGCGGCGTGAGCTGCACCTGGCGGTCTGAGTAGGAGACAGTCCGCTGGGCATAGTCGATCTTCACGAAGGCGTCGGCGTAGGTCTGCTGCTCGGCGGCGCGAGGGCCTGAACGGCGCAGCAGCGCCTGTACGCGCGCTGCAAGCTCTTGGTGGCCGAAGGGCTTGACGACGTAGTCATCGGCCCCGCCCTTCAGGCCGCGTACACGCTCAAACTCTGTCTCGCGCGCTGTAAGCATCAGCACGGGGACGTCTGAGAGGTCGCGGATGCGCTCCAGTGTCTGCCACCCGTCGAGCTCGGGCATTTCAACGTCGAGGATCACAAGGTCAGGTGTCGCCGCGTAGAGGTCGCGCAGACCCGCGCGACCGTCAATGGCCTCGCGCACATCGTGCCCGGAGCGCTCCAGCATGCCGCGCAGCAGCTCCCGTGTAGTGTCGTCGTCATCGACCACGAGAATCCGAGTTCGGCTCATACGCCTCTCATACCGCCTAACCCCCCTGAATCTCGCGGGGCCGGTCGATCATTGAGGCATGGCACAAATATTGATTAGTGAGTCCCACGATGACGTCCGGCGACTGCTCGAGCGGATGGTCACCCGCCTCGGTCACGAGCCAGTGTTCGTGAAGGTCCCGGCGCCCGCACAGTTGCAGAGCGCCGATGTGCTGGTGATCGAGCCCGCGGCGCCCACGGGCGCTGTGTTGGCACAGGCTGCTTGCATAGTCAACCCCCGGTTGCCGTTGATTTGCGCGAGTGTGACCGCCCCCCCGGCCGAGCTCACAGAGCTTGGTGTCCAGTTCGCCGCCAGCCTCGTCAAGCCGTTCACCGCCGAGCAGCTCGGTGCCGCGATTGACAAGGCGTTGTTGTGCGCTCCTGAGCCTTGCCGCCACTGAGCACGTTGAGTGCTTGGTGTGCGAGCGGGCCGGATGCGGGTCAGTCGGCATAAGCCTGACGGATCGCGTCGATCTCGGGCTGCACGCCGAAGAACACGTCGAGTAGCTCGGGGTCGAAGTGCTGGCCGCGCTCATCTCGCATCATCTGGATCGCAGACTTGACGGGCAGCGCGGAGCGATACACCCGATCACTGGTAAGAGCGTCAAAGACATCAGCGATCGCTGCCATGCGGCCCTCTAGGGGAATGTCCTCGCCGGCGAGCCCGCGGGGGTAGCCGCCACCGTCGTAGCGCTCGTGGTGAGTGCGGGCGATCAGCGCTCCGAGCTGCACGACCTCTGCGGGTGAGCCAGCGAGCATTTGAAATCCGGTCTCGGCGTGGCCCTTGATGACCTCGAACTCCTCGGGGGTGAGCTTGCCGCGCTTGAGCAGGATGCTGTCGGGGACCGCGACCTTGCCGACATCGTGAAGCTGGCTTGCCAAGCGCACCATCTCACACCGTTGTGAGGGAAGCCCGACCTGTCTGGCGATGATCTCGCAGTAGGAGCTCATGCGGTGCAGATGGTGGCCGGTCTCCTCGTCGCGGAACTCAACCATACGCGCTAGGCGAAAAATCGTTTCGGCTTGAGAGACCCACACTTGGGTCTGGGATAGCTCAAGGTCTTGTAGTGCATCCTCGAGGGTGTGGCTGCGCTCCTCGACGGTGGCCTTCAGGCGCTCCACTAGACGCCGATTTTCGGCGTCTGCGTGCCAGCGGTGCAGGGCATTGGCGATGTTGATGAGCAGCTCGCCCGCTCCGATCGGCTTGACGAGATAGCCGTAGGCACCGAGCTCGATCGCGGTCATCGCGAGCTTGTTGCTGTCCTCCCCGGTGACCATCATTACCGCGATCTCGGGGTACTCGCGACGAATGTGCGCAAGCAGGTCCATGCCGGACTCGCCCGGCATGTTGACGTCGAGCAGCGCGAGCCGATAGGTGCTCGTTTGTAGTTGCTGGTGAGCGCTGCTGACGTCCCGTGCGCTGTCGCAGGTATAGCCCTGCTCGCGCACGACTCGCTCCTCCCACTTGCGTAGGGCCTCGTCATCATCGACTATCAACAACTCAGGCATCTGGGTTCACACTGCCTGCTCGATGATCTGGGCGATCTTCGCGAGCAGGCTGGGGCCGGTGAAGGGCTTCTCGATCAGTGTCATGCCGGCTTCCAGGTGTCCCCCGGAGTCGAGGATCGGCTGCGCGAACCCGGACATAAGCAGCACGCGAAGCGACGGTCGCTGCGCGAGCAGTTGCCTGGCGAGCTCAGGGCCGGGCATCTGGGGCATGATCACGTCGCTGAGCAGCAGGTCGATCTGGCCGGTGTGCTGGTCGACTGCCTGGAGCGCCTCGCGGCCGTTCTCGGCAAGGATCACCTGATAGCCGGCATCCCGCAGGATGCGACGGGTGACCTCGCGCAGCGCGGGCTCGTCCTCCACCAGCAGGATCGTCTCTTCGCCGCGTCGGACTGGAGAGTCCGATGAGGGCTCGGCTGGCGAGGCAGCCTGTCCGGTGGCCGGCAGTAGTACCGTGAAGGTGGTGCCGACATCGGGCTCTGAGTAGATTTGGGAGCGTCCGCCGGCCTGCTTGACGATCCCGTAGACAGTGGCCAGTCCCAGGCCGGTGCCCTGTCCCGCCGGCTTGGTCGTGAAGAACGGGTCAAACGCGCGGCGGATCGTCTCGCGGGACATGCCGGCGCCGGTGTCGCTGACCCGCAGGCGGACATACGGGCCCGGGGTGAGCTCCGGGCGGGACGCGGCGTACTCCTCGTCGACGTCGAGATTGGCGGTGTCGATCCGCAGCGCTCCACCCTCGGGCATCGCGTCACGCGCGTTGACAGCAAGATTGACAAGGATCTGCTCGAGCTGCCCAGGGTCGATCAGAACCGGGTGCAGGTTGATCGCCAGGTTGCTGGTCAGCTCAACGTGCTCGCCAAGGGTGCGGCGCAGCAGCTGCTCGACATCGCTGACGATCTCGTTGACGTCCACGACCTCGGGTTGGACGACCTCACGGCGCGCGAACGCGAGCAGCTGGTGGGTCAGGTGCGCGGCCTTGCCACCGGCGAGGCGAATCTGCTCGACGTCCTCGCGGGTACTGCGCCAACGCTCCTCCCCATCCGTGGAGGTGGCCGCGTCGAGGTCGCTGGCGATGAACGCGGCGTAGTTGATGACGACGGCCAGTAGGTTGTTGAAGTCGTGCGCGATTCCGCCCGCGAGCTGGCCGAGGCTCTCAAGGCGCTGGGCCTGGTGCAGGTGGTTCTGCAGGCGCTCGCGCTCTGCCTCGCCCTGCAGGCGTTCGCGCTCACGGGCCGCGGTGACTCGCTCGCTGATATCGCGGATCGCCGCGATCGCGAGCGTGCCCTGGTCGGTCTGGATGCTCGAGAGGCTGATCTCCGCGGGGAACTCGCTGCCATCGCCGCGGCGTCCGAAGAGGTCCAATCCCTCGCCCATCGGTCGTGTGCGAGGATCGTCGAAGTACCCGGTGCGATGGGCACGGTGGTTCTCGCGTAGACGCTCGGGAACGAGTACCTCGACGGGCTGGCCGATCAGCTCCCTGCGCTCGTAGCCGAACAGCACCTCAACTTGCGCGTTGACGAGCACGATCAGCCCATCGCGGCGAATACCAACAATCGCGTCGGGGGCGAGCTCCAATAGCGCCATCTGAGCCTCAAGGCGCGCGGTGATGTCGCGATTGACCTCAAGTAGCCCCGCGAGCGTGCCCTCGCTGTCATATTGGGCTGCCCAGCGACTCTCGACCACGAGCCGGTTGCCGTCCTTGGTGTGCTGCACCAGGTCGCCTTCCCAGCCGCCCGTCTCGGTGACGAGCCGCTCGATCTCCTCAAGCGGAATGGGGTACTCGGTACGTAGTAGATCGCGTGGGGCTACTCCGAGTGCTTCGGCGGGTGTGAAGCCATAGGTGCTCTGCGCGCCCTGGTTCCAGAACGTGATGCGGCGATCTGCGTCACGCGCGAAGATGGCGTCGGGCGCCAGGTCGAGCAGTGCGATATTGGCAGCCAGGTCACGCGGCCGGGCCAAAAGCTCAGTCTCAACAGCAGTGGGGCGTTCCTCCCGCCGGCCTCTAGTCTTCAGGCCGGAGTTCCACATCCCGGTCCTTTTCCACTGGTGGAGCCTACCACTCTGAGGCACTCCGAACAGCAAGTGGACAATCTTTAACTTTCCCCAATAAATGGGATAACTATGGTAGCCCGGGACGACTCTGCAGTAGCTGTGTGATCTGGTCAGACAGCTTGAGTGGATCGAATGGCTTGGCGATCACTCCGGCCGCTCCCAAAGAGATGAGACGCTGGCGCTCTGAGGCTTGTGCCTTGGCTGTAAGAAAGACGATCGGCACTGTTTCAGACAACCCTCGGGCGCGCAGTTCCTGCAGCGTTGAAGGGCCGTCCATGCCGGGCATCATCACGTCCAGCAGGACAGCATCGAAGAGTCCTTCACTCTCTGCCGCTTGGAGTGCGGCCTGCCCGGATGCGACAGGTATCACCGTCCAGTTCCCGACGCGTTCGAGGCTTATGCACGCGATCGTGCGAATGTCCTCAGCGTCATCGACGAGCAGCACCCGCGGGCTCATAGGACACTGCTACCCAAGCGCCCGTGAACCTCACTGGCTGGGCGCGTTTGGACCCGCGGGACGGCCTCGGAATCCAGCGAGGGCCTATCGCTGCGTGCTTCGGCCTGCTTGTGATCGCTGCTGGCAATGGGCAGGGTGAAGCGCAGTGTGCTGCCTTGCCCGTCATGACTCTCGGCCCACATGCGTCCGCCGTGTTGCTTAACGATGCCGCGGGCGATTGGAAGACCCAGGCCGGTTCCCCCCTTCTCTCGTGCGTCTGATGCGTTGACCTGGCGGAAGCGCTCGAAGACGCTCTCCAGCCGGTCGGCCGGGATACCGCGGCCGGCGTCCTTCACTGAGAACAGCGCGCCGTGCTGCTCGTGTGTCACTGTGACTGTCACCGTGCTCCCTGCGGTTGAAAACTTAATTGCGTTGCCGAGCAAGTTAACAAGTACCTGGATGATGCGATCGGAGTCCGCGAGGACTGTGACTTGGTCACAGTCAGTGTGCAGTATGACCTGTGCCGCGTCAGCTGTTGCTTGCACAACTTGAATTGACTGTTTCACCAACTCCACCGCGTTAATCTCGGCCGGGTCTAGGGAGAGGCGTCCGGCGGCCATCCGCTCGATGTCGAGGATGTCGTTGATGAGCCGGACGAGCCGGTCGGTGTTGATGACAGCGACGGCCACCATGTTCGCTGCGTCTTGGGGTAGCTCGCCCAGCACGCCGCCTTCCAGCAGGCCGAGGGAGCCGCGGATCGAGGTCAACGGGGTCCGTAGCTCGTGGCCGACGACGGAGAGAAACTCGTCCTTGACGCGCTCGCTCTCGCGCAACGCCTGCTCGACTTGTACGAGCTCTCGCTGAGCGAGGTACTGACGCACGGACACCAGCGCGCTCAGCACGATCACGATCAGCACGAGGCTCACGTCAGGGAAGAAGGAGGCCCCCCACTCCACGCCGAGGAGCACCCCGAGACCAACGGCGACACTGAGGTAGGGCAGCCAGCTCGCGCGTGATCTGAACTGCCTGGTGTCCTCCACTAGGACTGTTGGCTGTTGCTCTCGCACAGGCCTCTGGCTGAGGGCCGCCAGCGCGAACGTCGCGAACTCGAGCACGTAGAGGGTGTTGACCCAGTCACCGGCGTGGTAGGTCCCGTGCAGCTGCCCGGATGCGTAGAGCACGTCGGCGAGGATGCCGAGCCCGACCGCGGCGGTGATCAGCTTCAACGGGCGGCGCAGCGTGCGCGGGCTCTGACGCAGCAGGACCGCAGCCAAGCCGGCCAGCAGGAACAGGTCGCCGACGGGGAAGGCCATCGAGACACCCATCGAGAGGGCGCTCTGCCCACCCTGGATCGCCGTGGGTCCAATCACGAAGTACCAGACGACGGCGCCTCCGCCGATGACGATCGTGGCTCCGTCGAGGGTGGTCCCCAAGAGCTTCGTTCGCGTGGTGGCCACGAACAGCGCGAGCAGCACCAGCGGGTAGAAGGCGAGATAGAACGGGTCTGCCAGCGAAGGGTAGGGGGCCTGGTGCAGTGCGACCTCGTAGATGGCCTGTGTGATGTCGCCGATCGTCTCGGCCAACAACGCGATCGCCATCAGCCGCCAGAATGACCGCAGCTGGGGAGACCCGCTGCAGCGCCGCGAGGCACACCACGCAGCAGCGGCTGCACCCGCGTCGATGGGCAGGATCAGCAGGTCGCCGACACCCTCACGGTCACCGGGAATCCAGTGCAGTAGCTGCCAGCTCAGGTAGAAGACCAGCAGTCCGCCGAGGAGAAGCGCAGCACGCGCCCGGCGTGTTCGCAGACAACTTCGACTCATGAGGCTCTGCGGGCCCAGAGATCGCTTTCTCGGTGGAGGATGCTCAATCATCCTGAGGAGTTAACGACAAACGCCACAGGCGTGTGGTCGGTAATTTGCCGTGGCGAGCCTGCGGATAGCCCTCGTCCCAGTGCTCGCTCTGGCTGCCGATATCTAGCTTGATGGACCCTGCAACTTGCCCGAGGTGATCACCGTGAGTCCCGGCACGACACCCGCCGGTGTGCGGCCAGCAACCCAGTCCGAGCTGGAGCACGCCGCCTGGACAGTGGACGCGTTGCGCTCGGTCTGGGAGCGCCAAAACGAGCGTGTTAGCGAACGGATCGGGGTGATCGAGCAAGCACTCATGGCGCTTGGCGTGGATTCCTTGGACATTGAGCTTCGAAGCGATGCTGAGCGCGCCGCACACATGCTCGCCGGCTCCGTCGGGATGTTCGGCTTCCTCGACGCGAGCGACGCCGCACATGAGCTGGAATCAGAGCTCCCGCAAGCCACAGCGGATCGCACGAGCGAGCTGTTGGCACTATTGAGAAGACTGCGCCAAGGCGTGCAGGGGCCGGTGACGCTTTGCACAGATGCTGCCGCCGACTCACATCCTCGCGTTGAAGCAGAGCAGCACCTCGCCCTGTGATCTCAGACTCAGAGGACTACGGACACCGGCAGCACGACCGTCTCTACTCTCCGACCAGGTCACGTCGCCTGAAGGCCCATATGGCTGCGAGCGCGCAGCCTGCCGCCCCGGCGAGCATCACGGTGGCGGCGCCAGTGCGGAACGGTTGTGTAGGTACGAGTCCGACGTGCGCGAACGGTGTGAGGTTGACGAGCCATTTTGGGACGCCGAGTAGAGCGGCCACGAGCTGCCACAGGAAAGCCACGGTGACGAGCCCGTAGGCGATCGCGGTGCTCACGCGCGGCACGATCGCGTATGCGAGTGCGGCGATCCCGAGGAACAAGAGCGCGACCGGCAGGCAGTTCGCGCCCGCCTCGAGCATCCGCGCCAGAGAGATGTGGATACCCACCGAGGTCGCTCCGATCCAGGTGAGAAGACCGGCAGTGAGTGAGATGAGACAGGCGCCGGCGGCGGCGAGCGCAAGGCGCCCACCGAGCCAACGGGTGCGCCCCACGGGCAGCGCGAGCAGCGTCTCAAGGCGTCCATCAGCTTCCTCGTGTCGGGCAGCACCGATCTGCGCGCACGCGAACAGGCTCACGACGAGAATGAAGAAGATGAACACGAACGCGAGATAGCCGGTCGGTGTCGCGATCGACCCGGACCCAAGCTTTGCCAGCTCGCGCTGCACGCCCGGCGGGATACCGGCTGAGGAAACGCTCTTTGCGACGACCCCGAGGATGAGGGAGAACACGCCGACCCCGCTCGCCCATATGAGCAGGCTTATTCGCTCTGAGCGCAGCGCCTGCGCGGTCGGCGAGGACAGCAGCCCAAGGCGCGGCGCGGCGCTGTCATGAGCCGGCAGCGTGCCGGTGCCGATGTCTCGCATGAACGCGATTCGTGCACTGAGCGCCAGCAGCGGCATACTGGTCGCAAGCGGGAACAACAGCACGAGCGGCTGAGGGGTTGCGAACGGTCGCATCTGCTCGGCCCACCCCAGCGGTGTTAGCCAGCGCAGCCAGCCGGCGCCGCTTGCGGTATCGGCGACCACCCGCAGCAGGAACATCAGCGCGAGGATCGCGCCGCCCAGCTCAAGCGCTAGGCGGCGGGTCGGCGCGAGCTGGCTGCTCAGAGCACCAACCCCGACAAACACAGGGGCTACCGAGACGGTCGCAAGCGCCAGGTAGGCCGATCCGCCGGCGGGGAGACCGCCGATCAGGAAGCCCGTGAACTCACCGACCCAGAGCAGCAGGATTCCCGCCGCGATCGCTGTGATCGCGGCTAGATATGTCGTGTGTCGCGCGATGACCCCCGCGAGCACGAGCTCGAGGCGCCCGGTGTCCTCCTCGGTGCGCAGTGCGCGCACGGCGGCAAACAGTCCGAAGACGCCGGCGAAGATCGCGAGTGTCCCGCCGACCCGCCACGCGGTGTAGCCGCTGACCGTGAGCAGATCGTGGGGCTCGCCATAGAACAGGCGCAGCGCCTTGTTGGGACCAAAGCTGCGGGCGAACCCGAGGCGATCGGGGACCGTCGGGTAGGTGTGGCGGTAGCCAGCCGGCTGAATATAGGCGTAGAGCGCGAACAGGTAAACGAAGGAGATCGTGCGAACCCGCGCGTCTCTGAATGCCCGGCGGGCAAGCGCGAGCATCGCGCCGTGACCCGTCCTCGCATTGAGCCGGGATGTGCTTGCCGTGGGGAGCGTCCCGCTAGCTGCGGACACGTCCGTCAGTGCCGTCGTAGTGGTGGAGGAATATTTCCTCGAGCGATGGCTCCCGGCTGGTGAGCGTCTCCACCGGATGCGCGGCGAGCGCGACGATCAGCGGGCCGATACTGCCCGTGACCTCGAACCGCAGCACGTTGGGTCCAGCGCTCTGCACCTTCACCCCCTCAAGCGACGGGAGCCTTGGCGCCTGGTTTGCGAACGTGACCTCGACCGTCTGCGCGGCGAGGTGGCGAAGCTCCGCAAGGGTCCCCTCATCCACGAGCCTCCCCCCTCTGAGGATGCCAACGCGGTCGCACAGCGCCTCCACCTCGCTGAGGATGTGGGAGGAGAGGAACACGGTCTGACCGCGCTGCTTGGCCTCGCCTATGCACTCGCGGAAGACGACCTCCATCAGCGGGTCAAGACCGCTGGTCGGCTCGTCGAGCAGCAACAGCTCCGCACGGGTGGCGAGCGCCGCGATCAGCTGCACCTTCTGACGGTTGCCCTTCGACAAAGCCCGGATCTTCTTCGAGGTATCCAACTGGAAGCGATCCACGAGCACTTCGCGATAGGCGATGTCGGTGCCGCCATGCACGCGTGCGAGGAACTCGAACGTCTCGGCGCTCGTCAGCGAGGGCCAGAGGAATGGCTCGCCTGCAACGTAGGAGACACGCTGGTGTGCTCGGACTGGTTCCCGCCACGCATCGACACCGAACAGTGCAGCGCGCCCGGCGGTTGGGCAATGTAGTCCCAGCAATAGCCGTATGGTGGTGGTCTTGCCCGAGCCGTTGGGGCCAAGGTAGCCATAGACCTCGCCCTCGTTGACTACGAGGTTCAGAGCGTCAAGCGCCACGGTGTCTCCGTAGCGCTTGCAGAGTCCTTCGGTATGGATCGCCGCGTCACAAATGGTGGAGTACAGCTCCGATGCGGAGGATGAGCGTAGCTCGGTCGGCGGCATGGGAGAAGGATCTGACGTTCAAGAGATCGAGGCATCCGGTGTTTTCACTGACGGGCTGGCGGATGCCCCACATCTACCGGCCAGGTCGAGGGCCGCGCTGAGTAGCTGTGGTGGCCGAGCCTGACGTCCGGGGACATCCTTTAGAGCGCTTTGTGATCTAGGTGGCTAGTGTCGGAACTGCCTGCGACCAGTGCTTTCCCGTGTAGGTCGGGGCGTTTCCCACATAGTCGCAACGCACACCGGCGGCTAGCTTGGGGTTATGGCCACTCATCTACATCTGGTGCCAAGGCTTGTCGAGGATGGATCGGCGGATGAGGCGAGCGAGCCGATCCGGGTTGTGCTGGCCAACCCCCATGCCCTGATGCGCAGCGGTCTGCGACGGTTGCTCGAGGAGCAGGACATCGAGGTGGTCGCCGAGGCAGAGGACACGGCTGCGGTGGTAGCGCGGGTGCGAAGCACTCGTCCACATGTGCTGGTGTTGGATCTGAGCACGCCGAGCGGGTCCGCTCTACAGGTGCTCGACGAGCTTGGCGAGCACGCGCTGGATACGCAGATCGTGGTGCTCACGATGAACGAAAGCGCAGCGTTTGCCCAGCAGGCGCTGACCGCCGCAACCGGCCTTGTGTTGAAGGATCATGCCGAGGACGAGCTCACCGAGGCTGTGCGTTTGGCGGCACGCAGAGAGGAATACGTCAGCCCGCGTGTGGTTCGAGGGCCTGCAGGTGTTGCGCCACTCCCTCACCGGCGGTGAGTGAGCGTCCGTGAGGTCGAGGTGCTCAGGCTGATCGCGCTGGGCTAAACGAATGTCGAGGTGGCGCGCAAGCTTGGGATCTCCCCCCGCACGGTCGAGACACACCGCGCGCATATCCACGCCAAGCTTGCGTTGGAGACACGCGCGGGGATGGTCCGCGCCATGCGCTAAGACACGGCCTGTTGAGAGCCTGAGCGCACAGTCTCTGAGGAGCCGTTGGGCAGAGATACGTGTACCAGTGTGCCTTGCTCGCTTGAGCTGATCTGGAGTTTGCCGCCGGCGAGACTGACCCGCTCGCGCATGCCGGCCAGCCCGAACCCCTCGGTCTTGGTGTCGGTGTCAAAGCCGGCGCCGTCGTCCTGCACCTCGATCGAGACCTGCCCGTCGCCTACGGCAACCGCTACTTGCACGTTCTCTGCGCGTGCGTGCTTGGCGACGTTGGTGAGCGCCTCCTGTACCAGCCGGTAGATGGTGCTCTCAAGCTCGACGTCGCCGATCTCTGGCAGCTCCAGTCGCCCCTGAACTTCGGTGCCGTTCAGCTCCTGGTGGCGTTCGAGCAGCGCCTCCAATGCGGTCTTTAGCCCGAGCTCGTCGAGCGCGGCGGGTCGTAGCTCGGTGATGATCGAGCGTAGGTTCTCGGCCTCCCGTTCGATGTGCTCCACCGCTTCGCGCATCGCGCCCTGCGCATGCTCGAGGTCGTCGTGGCGCAGTGCGGCGGACAGCAGCAGCCGCAGCCCGCCGAGGCCCTGCAGCGTCTCGTCGTGCAGCTCCCTGGCCCAGCGGCGCCGCTCGGTGTCCGCGGCGGCAAGCGAGCTGCGCAGCCGGTCGCTCGCAACGCTCTGGGCGAGCGCCACAGCGGTCGCGGCGCTCGCTGCGAAGGTGCGCAGCATCTGCTCGTCGTCCTCGCTAAAGGGTGCCTGGGTGGTTCCGTGATCGAAGGCGGCGAGGATGCCGAGCGGCTCGCCGCGGTAGACCATTGGCACGAGCAGCGCGGTCTGGGCGTCGGGGACACCGAACTCCTGTGGTGCTATCCGCAGGCGGGCGGCGACATCGGTGATCCGCTCTGGCTGTCCGCGCTGTAGTACCTGCCCGGAGGTGGACCCGGCGATCGGCAGACGCCCCTCGCGCATGCTCTCGGTGTGCCCGGCTCTGGCCTGCACGACTAGCTCGTCTGCCTCGCGCAGCATGATCACGAGGCTGCGGGCGCCCACGAGCGCGCGGCCACGCTTGACTATCAGCTCAAGGACGTGCTCCAGTGCGATCTCCCCGCCGATCGCGACCGCCACATCACGGGTCGCCTCAAGGCCACGGAATGCCTTCTCGAGCTCTTGACGGCGACGCTCACTGGTCTCATACAGCCGGGCGTTCTCGATCGCCACGCCCGCCCACTGCGCGAGCAGCACCGCGGCCTCCTCGTCGGCCTCGGTGAACTCGCCTCCCCCCTCCTTCTCGGTGAGATACAGGTTGCCCCATGTCTGTCCGCGAATCAGGACCGGCACGCCGAGGAAGCTGCGCATAACCGGGTGCCCGACGGGGAACCCGTAGCTTGAGGGATGCTGGCCAACATCGGCGAGGCGTAGCGGCTCGGGGTGTTCGATCAGCGTGCCCAGGACGCCCCGGCCGCGTGGCAGATTACCGATCTTGCGATGTGTGTCCGCGTCGATCCCGGCGGTCAAGAACTGCTCAAGCTCGCCTCTGCTGTCGTCGAGGACTCCGAGCGCCGCGTACTGCGCGCCGGTGATCTCCCTCGCCTCTTGCAGCACCTTGTCCAGCACGACCTTCTGATCGAGCTCAGTGACCAGTGCCTGTCCGACGTCAAGGAGACGACGAATCAACGACTCTTCGGAATTTACGGCCACGGTTCTCTTCAGAGCTTACTCGTAGTTCGCCCCCTCAGAATGTGGGATTTCCACGAGGTCCGGCGACCCTTGAAATCTATGCTCGGGCCAGCGTCAACCGCCTCGGGGCGGCGCGCTGAGACCGACCGACCATGCCTGTCCTGCCAAGGAGCACGTCGTGCCATGCGGGGAACCCCGAAAGATGAGAAGTTGCGCTGCGTGAGCTGCGGAGAGGTGATCGGCGCGTATGAGCGCCTAGTCGCGCTTCGTGACGGCCGGGCGCGCAGCACCTCCAAGGCAGCCGAGAAAGACAGCGGCGGCCTTCTCGGGGCTGCTACCACCGTGCCTGCTACACGAGCAGGCACGGCGAGCCAGACGAGTAGCCCCTCCACACCGAGAACGGCACGGAAGACCCCGTGCTCGAGCGCGGGCTAGTACCGAGAAGTCACGCCGCGCTGGGGTCGAGGACATACCTATGCCCTCCAACAACACCAACGAGCCCCGGCGATGATCAGCTTCCGTCTCACGCACAACGCCGTGATCGGCTACCAGCGGCTGCTGGCACCGGGCAATTCGATAAGCGGTGCTTATGGCGAGCTCAAGCGCGCTTGCGCGAATGGGCAGTATGAGCGCCGGGCGCCGGCATGGTTGCGAGGAGCCCGCAACGACACCGACGGGTATGTGTTGCTGGACGGCGACATCGCCGCGCTGCCTGTGCGTCGCGGGCGTGTGATCGCCTGTCTGGTGAACCCGCTGCACGCTGCTTGCTGAGGAGCACACAGCACTGGGTAGCGGTGCTGCTGGCTTCAGTAGTTACCCCGACAACGATGTCGGACTTACTCGGCTGTCAGTACCACTGTGACGGACGTAGCCTGCGATCCATGACTACCGAAGCCACACATCCAGAGAAGCTCCGCGTGATCGTCGTCGGCGGCGGGGTGGCCGCACTGGAGACGGCACTCGCTTTGAGAGAGCTCGCGCCCGGCCTGACCGACGTGAGCGTGATCGCCCCCAACGAGGATTTCGCCTACCGCCCGTTGAGCGTCCGCGAGCCGTTCGCCTACGGCACTGCGCGGCGTTACCCGCTGGCCCCGATCGTTCGTGACGCCGGCGCGCAGCTGCTGGCCGACAAGCTCGCGTGGGTCGATCCTGAGCAGCAGATCGCTCACACCGAGTCCGGCGCGCAACTCGCATACGACGTGCTCGTACTCGCCCTCGGCGCCAAGGCCACCCCTCGCTACAAGCACGCCGTCACGATCGACGATCGCCATATGGACGATATCCTGCACGGCATCATCCAGGACGTCGATGGGGGCTATCTCAAGAGCCTCGCGTTCCTCGCGCCGGGCCGGATGGCTTGGCCGCTGCCGCTGTATGAGCTCGCGCTGATGACCGCTGGGCGCGCCTACGACATGAACCTCGAGCTGGATGTCACGATCCTCACCCCTGAGGACAGCCCGCTTGCGATCTTCGGCCAGAACGCGAGCAGCGCCATCGCGGAGCTGCTCGAGCGCGCAAAGATCCAGACGATCCACTCCGCCTACGCCGAAGTTCCCCGCTCCGGGGAACTTGTGATCAACCCGGGCGACAGGCGTCTGCATGTGGATCGTGTGATCGCGCTGCCGGAGCTCTACGGGCCCAGCGTGCGTGGCATCCCGTTGAGCGACCACGGCTTCCTGCGCGTAGACCCTTACGGGCGTGTGCTGGGTGTCGAGCATGTCTATGCGGCTGGGGATGCCACCGAGTTTCCGGTCAAGCACGGTGGCGTGGGCTCCCAGCAGGCCGACGTGGTCGCGGAGTCGATCGCGGCGCTCGCCGGTGCGCCGATAAGCCCCGAGCCGTTTCACCCGGTGATCCGCGGGATGCTCTTGACGGGCGATAAGCCCGTGTATCTGACGGCTCGCATCACGGGTGGGCACGGGTTCAGCTCGGAGGTCACTGACACGCCGATGTGGGACCCGCCGAGCAAGATCGCCTCGAAGTACCTCGCTCCCTACCTCGATACCCAAGATCGCCAGGAGGCCTGGATATGACCGCGGCGGAGGGGAGCGACATTTCACGCCGCGAACCTGGTGGGCCTTGCCTGATCCTCGGCTATGACCGCTGCGAGAGCGCCCGTCACGCCCTGAGCTGGGCCACGAGCGAGCTGACGAGCGGCGGCAAGCTCGTGATCGTGCACGCCTGCCGACCGCTGCACACGCTGCCCGCGCCGCTCAGTACGCCAGACGAGCGCCACCAGCTCGGGCGGGCGCTGCGTGATGAGCTGATGCTTGACGGGAATGACGAGCTGCTGGATCTCGACTTCATACTGGAGGTCTCAGACAAGGACCCGGTGACAGCGTTGATTGACGCCCGCCCGTGAGCATCGCGCTCGTGCAATCGTGATCGGCGCCCGGCAGCACTCTCGACTCTCCGAGGCGTTGGGGACCACGACGAGCGAACTGTTGAAAACCTCACCCGTGCCGGTGATCACCGTGCCATTGAGCGCCGTCTCCGAGCGAGCGATCGCGACGCGGCCCGGCCTTGGGCACCCGAGCGCATCAACGAGCGCCTGACCTAAGCTCGGCGCAGGCGTGTGCAGTCCGGGCCAGTCATGTTTCATGTGACCGGCCTGGTGCGTCTCACTCCCGGGTCTACTTGACGATGACCCCGAAGTCTTGACTATAGATGCCGCCCGGCTGGTCTGAGAGCAAGGCTGGCACGGCCGGTTCGATACCGATCCCGGTGTCTTGGTAGTTGCTCTCGAGGATGTTCGCCAGGTGCTCGGGGGATGCTATCCATGCTTCCACGATTGCTTGCGGGGTGGACAGGTTTACGGTGCCCCAGGCTATGTTTTCACCGATTGTGTAGCCGACCTGACTGTTGGGGATGTAGCCGGCCTCCGTGACTCTCTCGACGGGCGTTTCACCGGCTGGGGTGATATGAGCGAAATAGTCTTCGCTGACCATTTGCTCAGCATGGGTTTGGGCTGCGTGTTGGAGCTGCTGGTTGACGTGTAGCGGGAGCTCGTTGTTGCGTGCGCGCTCTTGGTTTATGAGACAAAAGGTCGCTTCGCGGATGACCTGGAGGTTTTCCGGGCTTGGCGTGATCTGAGCGTTTTGGCAGGGCTCGGCGAGGGTGCTCGCGATCGTGACGGTGGGGTTAATAGTCCCCGTGGTCGCCGTGGTGTGCTTGGCAGCGTGTGGCTTTCTGGGGTTTGTGTGACAGTAGTGGTGCTTGCAATGGTGGGCGTGCTTGTGAGTTGCTGCGGCGGTAGCGGTTGTGGGAAGGGCGCAAGTGACTAGGAGGATGAGCGTGACCATGAGAGTGTGTGTTTTGACCATGCGTTTTCATCGACGTCTACGGTGAGCCCAACTAGGTACTTACGACCATGCCTGCTACGGGCTGCACCCAATGCTGGTGCGGGGAAACTACGACCGTCAGGTTCAAGGGGTAATCCCTGAGACGGGATCGTTGTGTTCTATGCCGACTGGTCGCGCATGCCTCTCGAGCGGGATGCAGGAGACGGGTTGTGAAGCGGACCTAGAAGTCGCTTGGGAGGATCAGGTCTGCGTGCAGGGCACGAATGAAGAGGTTGACAGCCTCGGTCATGTTCTCCTGAGAAAGGTGCTTAAGCGTGCTGAGCAGCACAGCCTCCCTCCGGTCGGCTCTGCATCTGAGGCGCGACAACACACGAACAGCTTTGCGCCGACCTTTAGAGCCAGCCGCGCTCGGTGGCGATCAGCACCGCTTGGGCGCGATCGACAGCGGCGAGCTTGTGGTAGATGTTGTGCAAGTGGGTACGGATGGTGCTGGCGGTCAGTCCCAGCTCATCGCCGATCTGCTTGTAGACCTTGCTTTCGGCTAGCAGTCGCAGGACGCTCTGCTCGCGGCGAGTCAGGGGGCATGGGTCGATATGGCGTTGGCGCTGATTGGCGGTACTGGGAAGCTCGTACATCACGCGACGCAGCTCCTCGGGCTCAAGCCCGATCGCGCGAGTTGCTGCCATCAGCTCGGTCGGCGAGACGCTCTCGCCCTGCTCGTGGTGGGCGAGCATGTCTGCGAGGCGGATGAACGCGGCGTCGCCTCTAACGTTGCGGTCGTGGTGATGCTCGACTGATATCGCGAGCGACTTGGGTAGCCCCCAACGGCGGAGGAGCACGCCACCGACGAGTGCGTGGTCGAGGCCGAGTTCGCGGCGCTCCTGGTGGATGCGC
This sequence comes from uncultured Solirubrobacterales bacterium, assembly GCA_963844095.1. Lineage (GTDB taxonomy): Bacteria > Actinomycetota > Thermoleophilia > Solirubrobacterales > Solirubrobacteraceae > Palsa-744. Next base: position 458,564 of record CAWJND010000003.1, on the reverse strand, counting down.
TCCTCGGGGGTCTTGGCCTGCCGGTGGATCTTCGTGGGATAGCCCGGGTAGGCGTGCAGCAGCACCAGCTTGCCGACATCGTGCAGGAGGCTAGCGATGCTCAGGCGGTCGCGGTCCTCATAGTCCACCGTGGCGGCGAGCCGGTCGGCGATGCGCTGGGTCGCTAGCGCGTGCTGGCGGAAGCGTTCGGGTGCAGCCTCCCATCCACCGACGCGCTCGAAGAAGTCGAAGGTCCCGACGTGTTCGGCCATCGCCTGGAGGGTCTCGAAGCTGAGCGCTTTGACGGCTGACAGGGCGGTGTCTGCCCTGCCTTTGCGGTTGGCGAGGCGTAGCACGGTGACGATCAGTGCGACATCCGACTCCACGGCACAGACGACCTCGGCGGTGGCGAAGTCGGACTTTGAGATCACCGACCGCAGCCGGTTGCGTGACTCGGCGAGCGCGGGGAACGTCTCGAGCGCCTCGAAGGCCCTCAGCAGCCGGCGACCATGCCCCTCACTATCGCGCACGCCTGCCGCCTGCGTGCATGCCTGCTCGTCGTTGTTCGTCTCGGCGGGTGCGTAGGTGGTACCCTCCTGTGGTGCTGCGGTAGCTGCGAGAGTTGCCTGCATGGTCAAAGAGTTCCCTTCTGGCTCGGACAGCATCTACTTTGAGCAACGGCAAGGGCACTACGGACGCACTCCGTAGTTGCCCGTGACACGCGCGTGGTTTCCGCGAGGTCGCGTGCTCGCTGACGGCGAGCTCAGGTGACTTGCTCCCCGCAGCGCCACCGCATCGTTGCCGGCCATGATGAGCGCGTGCGGAGCAGCGGACGGCGCTTAGCCGCCTCCGACGTCAACATGTGCAGTCGTCAAGCAGGAGAGTACGCGCGAGATGCGAGCACGATAAGCCTGTACGGCCTCTGCGGGAGTTCTAGCCAGCGAGAGGCAGAAGCATCGCGACCCGCATGACGTCCGGCTCATCGTCGGCGTCTATCTCGCCGGCCTCCCAGCGGGTGCGGAACTCCTCCCCGGAGATCCCGAGGTACTGACGAGCCTTGTCGTCAAGGAGCTGCCGGCCCTGCTCGGGGGTCAACTCGCGGATCTCGTTGTCGGTTCGTGTAGCCATAGCAATCAGTTCCTACTACAGGGATCGGCCACTGGAATCGGGTGCTTGACCATCCATAGTACGCGAGCGCACGGTGGATTCCACGGCCTCCCCTGAGCGGCTCTAGGCTGCCACCACCAGTTGCCGATGCGGCCGTTTCGACGCTCGGCACGGTAGCTGCCGCGTCCGTGGGCGGCATCGCCGGCATGCTCACTGGGCACTCGCGGCAACGACAAACGCCGAGTACTACAGGCAGCCCGCAGAAGCGTCTGTGGCTGCGGTGGAATGCCTGAGTAGCTTCGTCTATCGGGGCGCACCCATTCTGGGCTTTACACTGAGTTCATGGCAGCCACCGACCGAACAGTCCACGTTGGCTCACGGACGTATGCGCTACTGCGCGAGGAGGCCGAGCGTCGTCATCGAGATATCGACACAACTGCCGATGCTCTACTTGCGGAGCGGCTGTCGGCATCCACAGCTGATGTTGCGAAGTTGGAGCGGACGCTGGAGCGGGCTGCCCGTCTACGTGCCCGCCTGCCACAAACGAATGTCGCCGTGACGTTGGTGCGCGAGGGACGTGACGAGCTCGAACAGCGCGCCGAGCACCTGTGAGTGTCGTCATCGACGCCAGCGCGCTCGTTGCGTTCGTGACCAAAGAGCCAGCTTCGCCAAAGGTTGCGCAACTGCTTCACGACTGGGGTTCAAAAGGAACTCCGCTGAACGCACCGGAGCTTGCACGCTATGAGATCGCTAATGCGCTCGCCAAGAAAGCGGCGCACGGCGAGCTGAGCGACGATGCGATCGACGAAGCCTGGGACGTCCTCGACGATCTGCCGATCGTGTACCACCCACTCCACGACGGATCGAGCGTGGTGCGCGCCGCGCTTGCCCTCCAACGACGCTCCGCGTACGACGCCGCCTACTTCGCCCTCGCCCAGAGCTTGGGTGCAGAACTATGGACGCTCGACGGGCCACTCGCCCGCAACGCCAGTTCGCGCGGCTACCCGATCCATCTCATTGAGTAGCACTGACGATCGCCGCCGTACAGGGTGCAAACAAAGTGCTAACACGCCCACACCATTCGGCGACAAAGCCCGCGACAGCCTAGACGCGAATCGCTAGCAGCAGAGCCAAATCGGCCGACCGGACGACACCCCACAACACCCCTCGGGACGAATCATAATCCGCGTGTCGGGGGTTCGAGTCCCTCCTCCGGCATAGCGAAAAGCCCTGCAAACACAGCGCTTTGGAGCATAGCAAGCGGTGTGGATAGAGTCGCCGATTTCTCTACTGATTTCTCTAGAGGGCCGCTCCGGGGGCGCGGAGGGTCTGCGGGCGAATAATTCGGGCCCTTTTGGAACGGGTGGACGGTGCCGAGCGGGCAACGGTGGAGCGAGGGCAAATCTGTTGGCCGCTTCGCGCGCTTGGGGGTCTGTAAGGGGTATGCAAGCACCAACAGCATCCACCATGCCAGGCGCGCTCACGGAGGATCGACTGCTTCGCCCGGAGCAAGCCGCCTGGTATCTCAACGTAAAGACCAGCTGGGTCTATGAGGCGGTACGAGCTGGGCGACTGCCGTGTCATCGCGTGGGTCGACATATACGCTTCACGCGTCCCATGCTCGACAACTGGCTAGCTCAGCAACTTCGACAATAACCATCTCGTAGTCACTATCGAGAGGCTCCCGAGTGGAGCCGCCAGACACGCCTTTGCCGTAAATTATCTTTAGGGAGAGTCGCAGGATCAACGCCCGCTGTCCTCGAATGCCTGATCGCGATGGCAGACACAGACCTCGATGACATAAGCGGCCCCGCAGGACCGTCTTGGTACAGTTTTCTCTCATCGATCCGCCGTATACCAACAAGCGTCCCTGCACTTGTAGCTCTGCGGAACACCGGTCCACTATCAATGCAAGCCGCAGATAGGTATCGTCGGAGGCTCGCCACCGGACAGGGTTCATCATTCTCGGCGCACCCAACAAAGATGTGCTCGTCCCATCGATTGTCGGGTGCAGCGTTCCGTCCTACACGGACCACAACGCCGTCACGCAGCCACTCTAGGTCGGAAACACGAAGACTCACGATCTCCGAGCGGCGAAACGCGCCCGTAAAATAGAGCAACAGAAGAGCCCTGTCACGTAGCGCCACCGTCGTGTCGCCACCAATCGCCAACACGATGCGAATCGTCGTTTGTCGCGTCACAACACGTTATCTGTTGTTAATTTCACCCACTCTCCAGGTCGGAGTCCTAACTCGGACACAGCGACAAACTGGATTCGAGCACCAATACCAGCTACTTATGGGCGCACGGTTGCTACGGCGCAATCTTGCCGATCACGCTTGTACCGAAATCAGTGATCCAAAGATTGTCGTCTGGGCCACTGGTGATTTCGGTAGGCTCGCTTCCCGACGGCAGAGCGTATTCTGTGATAGTCCCACTAGTAGTCACTCTACTGATCTTACTAGTCCCATAGTCAGCAAACCACAGATTATTATCGGCGCCGACAGCAATTCCCTTCGGTTGGCTGCCAGTAGGTAGAGTGTATTCTGTGATCGTGCCGCTAGTGGTGATCTTGCCTACCTTACCTGTACCATAATCAGTGAACCACAGATTGCCGTCAGGACCACCGACAATCCCATATGGCTCGCTGCCAGTGGGCAGCGCATATTCTGTGATCGTGCCGCTAGTGGTGATCTTACCTATCTTGTTCGTCCCGTAATTAGTGAACCACAGATTTTTGTCGGAGCCAACGGCAATCCCATTCGGTTTACTGCCGCTCGGCAGCGCATATTCACCAAGAACTTCATCTTTCGTGTTTATCTTGACCACATAGCCTGATTCAGACTCAGTAAACCATAGGTTTTCGTCCGGTCCCGTCACAATCGACACGTTGTAAGTGCCGGTACGGGTCAGGGTGTACTCGGTCAGACTCCCGCCCGTTGTGATGTGAGCCACGTGTCGAATCGAATGTTCGACAAACCACAGATTGCCATCCGGACCATGTGTAATGCCCTCCGGAGCGTCATTTTCGGTTGCGTATTCAGTGATCGTGCCACCTGTGGTGATCTTGCCAGCCTTGCCGGACGTATTAGTCGTAAACCACAGGTTGCCGTCAGGTCCGGATGTGATTCCCCACGGCCCACTTCCGCTCGGTAGGGCATAAGATGCGTATTCGCCAACCGGTTTGACCTTGCCAGTAGCTACCGAACTTGCGGACGCCGATCCACCGGCATTTGTCGCGGTGACCTTGATAACCAGCGTGTGTCCGACATCCGCTTCCACCGGAGTGTATGTGTGGCTCGTGGCACCGCTAATACTAGCGCATTCTCCTCCGCTCGCATTGCAGCGTTGCCATTGATATTCATAGCTGGTCGGACTGTTCGTCCACGTACCTGTGGTGCCCGACTCGCTCACACTTTGCGCAGGCACAGTTGGTGATACGCTGGGACGAGTGGTGTTTTCCGGCGGCGGAACAACAGCCCCCGTTTTAAACGTCCGATCTGACCCGTTGACAACCCCAGATGGATTCGTTGCCACAACCCGGTAATGATACGTTGTTTCGGGTGCCAAGCCGCTGAGTGCTTGGCTCACTTTTTCGGCCGCCTGTTCAGACGCCACACTGCCTTCCGGTATCGGCATACTATTACCGTACGATGTCGATGTACCGTATTCGAATCGGTATGATGTCGCCTCACCATCAGCATTCAATAACGCGCTAACGGTCGCGCTGTTTGCTCCCACGCCCGAAGCAGTTTCAGTGACAACGATCGCCGGCCCAAACGACTCGATTACACCGACATTTGTGAGCAGACCGTCTGCAGTGGTGCCCCCGACCATGCATGCGGTCGCCGTGGGACACGATATACCTTCCAGGGACAAAGATGTCTCACCGGGCGGCATGACTGATGTTTGCGTAGACCATTCCGTTCCGTTCCAACCTAGGATAAGTCCGCCTCCGACACCCGTACAGGAGCTAGTGGAGGTGCACACAACGCCGCGAATGTCATTTTCACCGCCTGTATTTTGACGTGTCCACTGGCTACCGTTCCATTGCTCCGCGAGGGTGTGGCCGCGGCCTTCATCACCTTCGAGAAAGCTCGTCGCGGTGTTGCCGGCAGCCTCGCAAAAACTCGTGCTCGTGCACGATACGCTTGCCAGTTCGTCCCAAGTTTCTCCTGGGTTGACAGGTTTTTGCATGCTCCATTCAGTCCCATTCCAGCGCATAGCAAGCGGTTCGGTCTGCGCCGTGCCAACAGCCATGCAATTCGTTGAAGAGGTACAGGAAACCGATGTCAACTCCGTGAAGCCTTTGACCCCATTGGGAGTTTTCATTTCTTTCCACGCCGTACCGTTCCACGACTCCGCCACGGTATACGCCTCTTCGCCATTCCCAACTGCGACGCACGACGTGGCACTCGTACAGCTCACATTACGAAGTTCGCCGGTCTGGCTTTTGCCGGGCAGCGTCGGAATGGTCTGAGTAGTCCAACTGGTGCCGTTCCATCCCATCGCAAGCGGTTCCTCACGTCCGGCGCTATCGTAATCCCCAACCGCCTCACATGCGGTCGCAGATGAACACGAGATACCACGCAATGCGCCGTTCTTTCCACTCCCCAGAGGCGCAGCCTCTTCCTGCCATTCCGTTCCATTCCAATTCTCGACAAGCGGTAGTTCCTGGGCATTCGTACCAGACTCACCTACGGCGATGCAGTTGATGGTACTCACGCAGGACACTTGCTTAAACTGCCAAAGAGCACTATTTTTGGGGGTCGTCGCTGGTATAAGCGCCCATTTGTGAGGCACAACGGTCCGATCAGACCCATACGTCGTGCCCGCACTACTGGTCGCCACGATCCGGAAATGATAGGTGCCTTCTTTCAAGCCTGTGACGGTGCTCGATATCATTTCGTCGCGATATATCGCCCCTAGTTTCCCGGGTGTCAGTGGGACCTTACTCCCGTATGATGTAGTCGGGCCGTATTCAAACTGATAGGTGGTTTCGTTACCATACGGATTGACCGTCGCGTTGAACGTGGCACTACCATTGCTAACTCCTGTAGCTTGAGTAGTTTCGGCAAACGGAGCTCCAACGCCCGCAGCTGCAGCTGTTTGATGTCCGCCTGGCCATGCGCTACCGACAGTTGTGCAGTTTGTGGTGTAGCACGCGATCGCCCTGTATTCAGCCGGTTGGCCTTCGACAGAGAGCGTGTTCCATTCGCTTCCAGTCCAGACGTCTGCTGCGCCGCCGCCGACTGCCGTACATTTGCTCGGCGAGGTACACGAAACACCTGAAAGGCCCCCTAAACCTTCACGACCAGACACGGCAGGCGGTTCACTAGTCGTTGTCCATTCGCTTCCGCTCCAACGCTCGGCCAAGCTCTTTCCTTCATGCTCCCCTACAGCTAGACACCAAGTAGCTGTTGGACACGAAACCGTGCGCAATTCTGCGTTAGCAGCCACCGGCAACGTCTGCTGCTTCCATTCGCTCCCATTCCACCGAACTGCAAACGCGACCGATTCGGTACTTTCAAGATCCGTGTAATCGCCGACCGCAGTACATGCGTTAGGACCACTACACGTAATGGAAGAGAGATGAGATCTGTCGTTCCCTATGGTTGGAAGCGGCAGCACGCTCCACGTTCCATTATAGCTCCAGTGATACACAGCAAACGCTGTTTCTTCTTTAGTGCTGCTGGGATAATAGGAACCAACCGCAAGGCATTCAACAGTTCCCGGAACACAGTCTAGACTGTTAAATTTGGCGTAGCTGGATTCGCCAACGACTACCATCGGTCCCGAAGACCATGACGATCCGTTCCAACCCGCCTCCGACAGGCCGTGCCCTTCAACAGATTCTGTTTCAAAATTGCCCAACATGAGACAATCGTCCACCGAACTACAGGACACTGGCCCCGGGTAACTTTGATGCTGCCCAGCCTTGACGGGAATCGTCTCACGGATCCATTCCGCACCTGTCCAGACCTCCGAATACAACTGTACGTTGGCAGCTTCGCTGTTGCTTGCATATCCGATAGCGACGCACGCCACAGCACTTACACATGACAATGATTCAAGTTGTGACGAAACGATGCCTTCTGGATTGCCGGTGTCGGCTCGCTCGTAAAAGGTGCAGCAGCTACAAACGTCAGAGGTTCCCCACGGGTTGTACCAACGCTATTGGACGCAACAACACGGTATGTATAGGAGACGTACGGCGTAAGACCGGTCAGATGTTGGGATACATATTCGTTGCTAGTGCCGGTTCCGGCCGTCGCTGGGGTCGCCGGGATATCTTTTGTTTCAGAACCTTTTGCGGTTGGCCAATATTCGAACTGATATGTCGTGCTATGGCCACCAGGGTTTAGCCTTGCCGTCAACGCGGCACTGGTTGTATGCACTTCCGTCGGTGCTTCAGTAACGGCAAGTGGCGAAGGAGTCGTAGTAAATGTCGCGTCTGCGCTATAGGCATAGCCACCATTATTGTAAGCAACAAAGCGGTAGTGGTATAGAGTGTTGGGCGTCAAGCCTGACAGCGAGCTGCTAATCGCAGTCCAACCCGTAAAGGCTGATTCTTTGATTTCTTCTGTCTTCTCGCCATAGCTTGGCGTCGGTCCATATTCGAAATATGAGGTGCGTGGATTGCCGTATTCGAGGTTCCGTGCTTCGCCGTGAACAGTGGCTACTGTTGGCCCAATTACTGTCGCATTACCGATCATCACTTCTGGCGGGTGGTACTGGCGTGACCCCCTGAGTTCGGTCCGGTGCTTGTGAGAGTTTCTTGCGTCCATGATGATGGGCGAGGAAGGAACTCCAACGATGAAGCGACGCAGGCATACGCCGGAGCAGATCATCCGCAAGCTGCGGGAGGCTGAGCGGCTGCTCGGCGAGGGCAAGACGATCCCGGAGGTCACGAAGGCACTTGAGGTCTCCGAGCAGACCTTTCACCGGTGGCGTAACCAGTACGGCGGGATGAAGGCGGACGACGTCAAGCGGTTGAAGGAGCTGGAGCGCGAGAACGGCCGTTTGAAGGCGATCGTGGCTGATCAGGCGCTGGAAAACCGAGCGTTCAAGGAGATCTCCTCGGGAAATTGGTAGGCCCGGTCCGCCGGCGCCAGGCGGTCGCGATGCTCCGCGACCGTCTCGGCGTCAGCGAGCGCTGGGCATGCCGGGTCGTCGGGCAGCATCGCTCCACGCAGCGCCACGAGCCCAAGCGGGCCGAGGATGACGCGGTGTTGCGCGCAGAGCTGCGCAGGTTCTCGGCGCAACGGCCGCGGTGGGGGTACCGGCGTGCGCATCATCACCTGCGCCAGGAGGGCTGGGAGGTCAACCGCAAGCGGGTGCAGCGGCTGTGGCGTGAGGAGGGGTTGCGGGTCCCTGTGCGCAAGCGCAAGCGCCGGCGGCTGGGCGACTCGACCGTCCCAGCGAAGCGGCTGCGGGCCGAGCGGCCCAACCACGTATGGGCGTTTGACTTCCAGTTCGACCAGACCGCCTGTGGGCGGGCGTTGAAGATGTGCAACATCGTTGATGAGTTCACGCGCGAGGCGCTGGTGATGCTGGTGGCGCGCAGCATCAACGCAGACACGGTTGTCCAGGCGCTACAGCGACTGTGCGGCGAACGGGGCGTCGCCCCCGAGCTTTTGAGGATGGACAACGGGCCAGAGATGACCGCGCACGCGCTCAGAGACTGGTGCGAGCACGCCAACACCGGGACGGTGTTCATCGAGCCCGGCTCGCCGTGGCAAAACCCGTTCGTGGAGAGCTTCCACTCCCGCGTCCGCGACGAGCTCTTGGACGTCGAGGAGTTCTCCTGCCTCACCGAGGCACGCGTGGTGATCGGCGACTGGCGCGAGGACTACAACACGCGCAGGCCGCACAGCTCGCTCGGGATGCGCTCCCCGGCCACGTTCGCCGCCGAGTGGACCGACAACGACGCAGCGCTCGCGGCCTAACCCCACGGACGGGTGTCGGCGCCGCGCGCCGCGGCCATTGCCGCTCGGCACTCGCTACGCTCGCGCCTTCGCGACAACGGCCGCGAAACCTCAGCGCAGTCCTCTACCCGTCCGGACCAGGCACTACCTTCACACACGTCATATCCACCACCCTCTCACTCGTGGTGGACCGACAAACGGGGTCCGGCCAGATACCCCAATCAGGGATCATCGCCTTCAGCGTCCGCGCCAGCACATCAGCGCAAACATCGGGGTCGCCGCTGTGCAGAACGTCGATGCCGGGGACCGGGCGTGTGTCATCGCCGGGGTCCACGATCACGACCCGATCAGCGTGCTCCGGCTTGATGCGCTGGGCGGTCGTTTCGGTCCCATCGCTCTTAGGGTCGATGGCAATCCCTCCATAGCCCCGTTCAATATCTGAGAGCACGCAGCGAGCAAGCAGAGCCGACTTGCCGACGCCGGACGGACCGACGACAGCCATGTGATGGCGCGCGCCGTCGGCGCTCAATGCCACCGGCCGCTCGGCCCCGCTTCCGTCTCGGCCGATGAACAACTGTCGCCCCTCGCGTGGCACGCTCGAAGGGACCGGCAACGCGCGGGCCGCGCCGACCTCGACCCCGGCTATGGCGATCTCGCTACCCAACGGCCAGCCGGTAAGTGCGAGCAGCTCCGGCGTTGATAGCCACCCTGACGTGCGGGTGGTGCGCGGCATCGAGGCGAGGGTCCGGTTGCGGCGCTCACGGGTGACTCGCACGCCCCCGATCTGCCGGCGGCTGCGTATCGTGCTCTCGATGTGAGCGGCCAACTCACGCGCACGGCTCATGTGCCGAGCACGGATCAAGAGCAGACCAGTAGTGGCAAACCCTGACGCGACGGTCTTGATCCTCCACGCCCGCAGGGTCTCCTTCTCCCTGACACTCGGGTTCTCCGATTCCCGCAGGGGACGAGCGCTCCCTGGCCTCAGCGCCCAGCGCAGGATGAGCTGCTCGCCCGAGCGCAAACCCACCATCCCCGAGAGCAGCGCCCTTGAAGCAGTCACCGCGTTCTCTGCCGAGAACACGCTCGGCGTGGGGATGAACAGGCGACCTGCCAGCGTCACCGCCTTATCTGGCGACGCCGACGCCTCCGTGACGCGAAGGCTTGGGATGACTCCGGCCATCGTTGACTGCACCGACGCCCGAACAGCCTCGGGTACCCATAGAAAATGCGCGATTGAGCCCTCGCCGCACGCGACCTCGGCTATTAGCTCGGCGGTGTGCGGCAACCCTGCCAGTCCGTCCAGGGCGGCGAGCGCCTGGGAGGACTCCAGCCCGATAGGGAACCGCAACCCCAACCTGACGCGGGAGCGGCGCATGGCCTCATCGCGCTTGTGCTCGTGAGTCCAAATACCGGCCAACATCGCCGACCCCGACGAGGCAGCTACCAGCGCTGGTACAAGATCACCGTTCACTGTTTGCGTCCCCGGTTCTTAGCTTTCTCCCGGGCTTCGCGTTCACGTTTCTCGCGGAGCACTCGCTTGGCCTGAAGCCAATAAATAAGGGCGAGCTGCTCAGTGTCAATCTCGTCCTTCTTAATTCCCTTAACCTTAATACGCCGTGTGGCCATGTAGCTACCTCCTTTCGGTTTAATTCATATGCGTTCTCCTTTATTGGTTATCGCGGTCGAGCGTCCCTACCACTGTTGCCCACCTATTGGCGGCGTCAGTGGCGCGAGACACGAGAACCACGATACGTGACAGTTGTTAATTAATCATTAACTTTTAGATTTTCTCTCACTTTCTTTTTGACTATGCCAAGGCAAGCCGTAAATCACCATCGTCGGGTAGCAGTCCACACGACGTGCAACACGGCCACGACGATCCCGACAAGGACGAGTGGTACAAGCGCACCCACGAGTCGGGTAAGGGCCGGCGTCGCCGCGATCAGCATCCACAGCGACACGACCACGAGCAGGAGAGTCCAGATGGTTTTATTCACCGCGCCGTATCTCCACGGCTGTGCTCTCGATGACTTCCCAGTTGGCTTCAGCGGCGATACGGGTTAGCTCTTGTTCGGTTGTATAGACAGCAATGTCGATTGCTTCCAAGCGCCGTCGGTGAGCCTGAGCTGCTTCCTGGCGCGCGTAAGCGGCCATGACGCGCTCCTTCTTGCGCTCAAGCCCGTCGTAATAGGCTTGCTCAGCGAGAGTCATAAGGCCGAGAATCAACAGCGGCACGCCGATATACAGCAGCGTCCCCATCATCAAAACCCCGCTTCGATGATGCGTCCGAGGATGACGGCGGAGCCGCCATCGGCAGCGGCGCGCAGCCTGGTCTCGGCGTGGGGTGCAACGTGATAGAGCGCGGCCTCCTTCAATGAGATACGGGCGATGCCGACCATGCCTCGTTCGGTGGTCTCTACAGCGCGCTCAATGGCGAGCTGGTCGGCTCGCCTGGCGATCAGGTCTTGAGCATCCATCCGGTCGAGACTTCGACCGAGCTGGCGGCTAGGACGGGCGGGGAGGAAGCTGTTGTGTGGCTGTAGGGCGTCGTTCGGCATTGGCTACTCTTTCTTGGGTGGTGGTCGTCATCAGTGATCGCTCTTTCGGCACAGGGTCCATCCCTGGGCTCCAAGCGCGAGCGACCCTCACATGTCTTCGACCATGAATAGCGCGCCGTGTTTTGATTTTCGAGGGCCGAGTTTTGCCAACTAAGTCGGCCGACTTCTCAGACGAGGATGTTCAGCGTGACGCGTCAGTACCGGAGTACGATCTCAGTGGGCTCGTTACAGAGCTAAACGAACTGGTGCGGCTGAAGGGTGTGAGCCTGAAACCCGAAGAGCTTGGAAATGCCCACCAACTTTTGGGCCTTCCTGCCTATTGTGCTGCACCGAACCCGGTACAAGCTCTCTACCAAGACCTACGCTGGGTTGTAAGCGAGGGGCTTTCAGGCGAGGATCAACTCAGCGCGGCTGTGATACTACGGCTCGCAAGTCCGTCGCTTTTTCAGGATGATGAGCGCCCTCATCTGGTGGAAGGACGTGAGTTGGCGCTAGTTCGGCTCCTTAGTTGGAGCCGCGAGAAGATTAGTCGTGAAAGACCGATGCTGCTTGCCCGGATCGCCTTCTTGCTGTTTCAGCGTGCCGGTTATCAACGAGAGCGTCTCAGGCCTATGCTCCCCAGCCAGACATCGGAGTCTTACACACTTCATACCGTGGCACTCTATGTAGATGAATTGACTTCACAAAACTGCACATACGAATACAGGTTCTTGCTAACTCGTTATAATGCTGCCGTTCGGTCATTTCAGTGCCGCATATTGACAGGTGGGAGAATCGACGGTCGTAGGCTTACTTGCTCTCGCGGCATAAAGGGTACTCTCGACCCTTCACAAAAGGCCGGTTGGTTCACGCTCAGACTAGACACAGGTGCGCTGCCTATAGGGCAGCCGCTCGATATTGCAGTCAAGTTCCCGGTAGAACCTCTCTACTCACAGAACGCGGTGGGTATTATTGTAGATAGGCCGCTAGAGCAGGCGACTATTGCGGTCAAGGGCCTCAAGGGACACCGCACACAACGCTCCGAAACGTGGCGCGTACCAATAGAGATCGTAGAAGCTAGTGATATTCTGGCTTCCAAGACCCAGAAAGCTGGACTCATGGGCTATGCCATACCGAAAATAGAGTACAGTGGGGAGGTCGTCTTCGATAATCCCGAGCACGGCTACGTGTACGGGATTATTTGGACGCCAACAAGCGACGAGGAGTACGGCATAATCTAAGTAAAAGGTTTACAAAGCAGCCTTAATATGATTAAGTAATACTACTCTTTTGGGGTTCGCTGACGTGAGCTAGACGCCTGGTCTAGTTCAGGTCGCGCGGATCACAAAGGAGTAAACGTGCCGAACCCTCAAACTACCCGTGTTGTGACTGGCAGTGGCAACATTGCGCTCCTATGGCGCTATTGCCTGCGGTTCATCAAAAACCGCATACGGCAACGCCGATATCGCCTGACCGACTCGGCGCGTTCCATCTGGGCCTACAGCTGGGCGAACGGTAATGGCCCGCTGTTGTTCGTCGCTCGCGAGTGGGTGGCAGACAGCATGAGCGGCATCACCCTGGAGCGAATCTGGCTCCACGAGTACGACGCCGGTCAGCCCGAAGACGAGCGAGAGCTATCTCATATCCGAGGGTGGCTCGAAGATGACGGCCACTTGGCACGTCTCGTCGCTGACGGAACAGTCAAGCCAGTCGGAGAACTACCAGACCTCACAGACGACACGCGCACGCCAAAGCCTGGGAGTGAGGCATGATCGGCCTGCGAGAAGGCCAACCCGGCCCCCGGCGCTCACCACGAGCGACCGGGGGTTTCTTTTCACCTGTCGTTATCCCCACTGTCCGGGTGCGTTCCCGGTAATAATAAATCCCCTGCGCCGTGACCACTTGTGATACTCACGGTTTCGGCAGGTGCAGGTACCGGCTATACACCCTGACCGCGAGAATGCCGTCCGTGGCTTTCGGTTGTGGCAGTGGCGAGGACAGCCCGCCATGTTCCCCGATAGTGATGGGCAGGCTGCGGACGAACTCGAAGCTGGAACCGGGGATGGTGGCTGGCTCCGCTTCTTCGATAGCGGTAGCCCGACAGATAACGATGTCGGGGTTGTGGATCGTGACCGCCACCTCATCCATGCCGGACTGCGGGGTGTCCACCCGGAACACCGCGCTTGGGTCCCTTGCCTGGCTGTTACCCGCCCGGCTCATCAGCGGGTAGTCACAGCTTGCTCCCCTCGGCACCGGCGACTTGGCGAACTCAACGACCACCTGCCGGTACTGCGTACTCGGGTCGGTGGTTTCGTCATATTCGCCGCCCATCGGGGTCGGCGTCGCATACGGCTTCAACCGCGTCGGCCCAACCCAAGAGCCATCAAGCCGCTGGATACGAGCGCTACAGATGATGTCCGTATCTTCGACTCCCGGCCCACTCCACCCCCACCATTCCACCGCCGTCCTCACGCCCGGCACATCGAGCTGGGGCTCGGCCGCAATGATGATCTGACGGCGGTAGCCCACGGCTTTCTGGCCACGGTGAAGCGTCATCACCACCGGATGGGCGCAGCTTGAACCGGACGGGGGTGTCTTGGCGCCCAGCGCCGGCGCACTGAGCCCGAGTGCCATCACGGCGGCCGTGATGGTTCCCAGGCAGATTCGCGGTCTACTCCGGTCTGCTGCCATGCGCGTCGCTCCCTCGTGCGTGATTCGTCGGGCGGACACGGCGGGAAGAGGGGTTCGCCGCCGCGCCCGCCCGAGGCTTGCTCTACTGCAATGTCATAAGACCGGAACCATAGCGGAATGTAGGCGAGCATGTCTACTGCGATGTCATCGACAGGGAGGCCGGCACCCGAAAGGCTGAGGCGATGTCCGCCTCCCCGGCCTTCCAAACAGCTCTCGGCCTCGCCGTCAAAGCCCGCCGCGACGAGCTCGACCTCACCCAGGAGCAGCTCGCCAACGACACCGACTTGCATCAGCGTTGGATCTCAAACGTCGAGACAGGCAAGCGCAACCCCAGCTACGCAAGCCTCCGACGCCTGGCCGCTGGTCTCGAGCTATCCGCCTCCGAGCTGTTGGCCCGTGCCGAGCAGATCGAGGCAGACAGCACTCAGCCCGCCGACGCGGCCGCGCGTTGATCCAGCCGGACTGAGCGCGACAGACCACAGGTTGCGTCCTCACCGGCCTCAGCCCTAGCGTCGGCCGGACGCCCGTGTTGGTCGCGGGGGTATCCCGACGATGCCCAGCCAACCCCATCATCTGCCGCAAGCGCCCGAGGGCGTACAGCGCCTCATCCTGCGGCTCCTGCTCGACAGTGAGAAAGAGCGGCTCTGGCCACTGGAGTTGGTTGTACGTCGCGTCGGCAACCCGATCACGGCTCTGGATGCCCTCGCCGCGCTCTCTGATGCTGGGCTCGTCCACCGCTGGGGGCACTACGTCATCCCCACACGAGCAGCCATGCACTTCCACTGGCTACTCGGATAGAGACCTGCTCGCCGCAGACGCACTGATCGCCGGCAACACAGCTTGACCGCTCAGAGCGCTCCCACCTACGGTCGAGCGAGCCTATAAACAAGAGCGGCCCCGGCACGGGATTGGAGCCCGCGCCGAGGCCCAGACACAAGGAGAAGGAACCTCCCCATGTCCGATTCTGAGCCTACCCTGATGCCCGCCGAGAGTAAGGTCCGCACCGAGTCCACGATCATGAGCCTGCTGCTCGTCCACGACGACCAGCGTCCCTGGTCCACCGAGGAACTGGCCCGCGAAATCGGCCGACCGATGGAGGTAGCCGACGCCATCAGCGCCCTGCACTGCGTCGGCCTCATCCACCGCACCACAGACGGCTTCGTATTCCCAACCCGAGCAGCAACACACCTCGACCAGCTCGACATGTAACCAACACAGACGCATCCGGGCGAGCGCATCACGCGCTCGCCCGAGTCGTCCAGTGGCACTTGTGCGACCTGCGTCAAGTCTTGCCCGAGGCATGGTTCCACTTGAGAATCGCGGCTAGCGGTCAGTAAAACGGTTCTTCCGGCGGCGTGTCTTGCTGAGTGGTTTCTCCTTCGGGACCTTCGCCACTTGGCGGCGGCTGCGGTTCTTGTGGTGGGGGCGGCGATTCGACCGGCGGTGTTGGGATAGGCGGCAATTCCGGCACTGTCGGCTGTGGCGTTGTTTCTGGAGCTGGCGTCGGTATGACCACTGTCGTTTCAGGGGTGCTCGGTGTATTGTCGGGCGGAGCGGTGCCCGTGAAGGGTGGCGTTGCAGGGCCTTCCGGTTCCGATGAGGCGGGCGGCGGTTCTTCAAACGTGCCGCCGGTTTCTTCCTGTTCTTCTGAAAATGATTCTTCGGGCGCAGTAGCTTCTTCAAGTTCCGAGTCAGACTGGACCTGCTGCCAGTCTTCGCCTTCGTACCGATACATGGCTTCTTCGTTTACATAGCCGACCAACCCTGCTTCGTTGGCGACGTAATGAGCCGTCGATTCTCGTTCTGGATAGTAGGACCAGTTTCGGCCACCGCCGTCCCAAAAATAACCTTTCGTAGATGGCGGCTTATAATAATACCCTCGCCGAGTAGTGCGGGGCGCCCAATAGTATTCCGGGGCTCCTACAGATGGCACGTAATAGTACGAGCTTGTCGTACCGGAAACCCAGACATACGAGTCGCCTGGTGTCGCGTAGTAATAGCCTGTGGACTGTGAGATTTGGTAGGCATAGTCCGTGCCAGTTCCCGGCAGCATGTTGGAACTGTTCGATGTTTTCGCACTCGATACGGTCGGTATCCCCGAAATGCAAGTGGCGCTGCCTGCGGTAGCGCAATAACGATAGCTTCCACCTGGGTAGAGATAGTAACTAGCTGGCGTATCAACATTTCCATAACGTGTTGCCCCAGACGTGTAGCGATAGGCATAGTTACCCAGCGTTGGCGAGCTCAGGGCAGAAGGCCTACGTAGATCGAGCGCTGCGACCACCGGCGTCAGTGTTTCGGCCGGAGCATTCAGGTCGGCTTCGGTCGGTTCAGGCGCTCGATACTTCGAGAGAGCAAGCACCGCTGGGGCTGCTCTTACGACCGAAGCAGGGAGCGCCTTCGGGCCAAGCCGCTTGCCATTCGCAGGCCGCTTGTTCGACGGCTTCTTTATGCCACGCGGGTTTGCAGCGTAGGTCTTGGTGCTGCGGTTCGGGACATTCTGAAGCGTGGGCGCTGCCGGGGCTCGCTCAGGAATCGGAGCCGTCGCTCCCGGTGGGGGGTGCGAGGACGAACAACCGCGAGAGATGCTGTAGCTTGCTTCGCCTGGGCATTCGCTCAGCACGGCAACCTTGTGGTCGTCTGAACCGCATCCGCCTCCAAATGCTGCCAGAGCCCCCGCGGCAACACACACGAGCGTTCTTCGCCGTCCCGACGAGATCTGCGCCATCGTGGCAGAATATATATCGCATGCTGGAACTGCGTGGATGTCCCGCCCTATAGCGCCTTCCCAGGGGATCGACTCGGTTGGCCACATCCACAAGCTTCTACCAGGCTGCGGTCACGCTGCTTGGCACTCTGCTGATCTCGGGCACGATCACAGAGGCACGCTTCCACGGACGTCCCAGGAGCCGCGTGCGAGTGCTGGCGTTCGTCTGCTTCTCGCTCGCCCTTGCATCGTTTTGTGGCGGCGAGTACTTGGCGCTGTCGGTGCTCCTTGGCGAACCTCCCACGAAACCACAGGGTGCGTGGGTAGCCGGTGCGCTCGCGGTGTGCACGGCTTCGGTCGTGGCTCTCGTGCTGGTCGGGTTCGCCACTACGGCCGACAGCTCACCCCAGGCCGAGACGGACAAGTGCTCCAAACCGGGAGAAGAGGGTCATCCGCAGGATAGATTTTCTGTGACCCTACTTGCGGCCCTCGCCATCGTCGTGATCGGCATCTGCATGGCCGCCGTCTTGATATTCCACGGGCAAACCACCGGCACCCATGGGCTGGCCGTGACAGAAAGCTGCCCCGGCGCCCCATCGCGCGCTGCCTTTTACGGCGAAGTTGGACCCGAAGGCACTCAAGTCTTCTCTCAGCCCACCACCAGAGTCAAGCCGCTCCGCGGGTACGAATACCGATGCCGTCTCGGCTTCTCCAATCTTTGCTTCGGCGAACCACGGAGCACACCCAAGGAACTGCCCAACATGCTCTGGCTCATGACCGCTGGCGCGAAAGGGTTCGTACCTGCTGCGCAAATCGCCTTCCATGTCGCCGAAAAAACAATGGCACAGAACTGTTCGGGCGAATGGAGAGCACCCAGCCAACTTCATCTCTATGGCGCGTCGTCGCTATCTTTCCCGTATACCACCGTTCATATCGTCGCCGATAACGCGGCGTTTGTCGGTGTCTCCGAGGGAGTGTTGGCCGCCGGACACTTCGTTTGGCACCGCGTCGCGCTTGACCTTCGGCCGGAATATAACGAACCCGAGCGCCTATACCTCGGATATCCGACGACGACCCAGGTCGCGATAGTCGCCGACGCCTGCCTTGCCGCCTCTTTCCCCTCCGGCGAATTTGCACATAATGAAGTCAGACCCAGTCAAGGTGCTGCACTTAACGGTGGCATAAGAGAGGCTTGCGACCCACAGACCGCTAGTGAATAGCCCCCAACGATCAGCCGTCCACATCGGGACCACCGCGAACAAGGAATCTAGTTGAGTATTTTACTCATTTATGATATAAAGGGGTAAGTTCCTGTGCATCTTTAGCACGTCACTCTGGCTTCACTTCACTGATGTCAGAGCATCGTGTTCAAGATCAAAGGAGCACACATGACTATTCTCGCGGGTGTAGGCATTCTCGCCAGCGTCCTCGCATCGATCGCATTTCTCTGGTTTCTCGTCTGGTTTCTCGCCAAGAGCCTTCCGGCCTTGCTTGCCTTGACAGGTGCCTTCATCGTGGCATTCAGTTGGATCATTGGCGCTGGGGCGCTCAACCAGCCGATGCCACCAGCCGGCGTCATGTGGTTCGCATTCGGTAGCGCCTTCCTGCTGATCTGGGCGATCATGGAACCGCCGGGGACCGCTGGGCTGTGGCAGACGAATGGATCACCCACGGAGGGTGATCGGTGCAGGAGGCATGGCGCGGCCTAGGAACGACCTGATCTCGCCCCCGGGTCTTACGGCTCTATGCCGCTTCTGTCGCTTGGGCGATGGAAGTGGTGTAGGGCCTTCTTCGTGCAACGCCGATTGTGCGACACCGTGGCCACGTTGACTGGGTGGACGGTACACGGCGGTAGCCGACCCGGTAGTCGGGCGGCCATCGCGCACGGTAGTATGTTCCTGTGACGGAGACAGGACAAAAGCGCGTCCGGTGGGGAGACGTACCTGGGTGGCTTCAAGTCCTCCTTGCCTTCGTCGGGTTGCTGGCTATTTTCGGTGTGTTCCACCTGGCCGCCAGCTCGCCAGGCTCACCCACGCCTCCTAGTCCATCTCCTACCACCGAATCCACGCCGACAGGCCCACCGCCGGCCGTCTATCTGAGCGACCTCCAGCCGACGGGTGGCGATATCCCCACGCGAGGTGATACCCAGATCGACAGCCAGGATTTTCAACACAGCATCTTCTACGAAGGTATTCGCAGCACCGAACAGTCGAATGCTGCCGAGTGCCAGAACTCCAGCAATCCCACCTGCCGGGCGACCAACTACAGTATCCCGTCTGGCGAATACCGCCACTTCTCGGCCATGCTCGGCGTTGAAATCGAAGGTGGCGCGCACGTGGCCCAGTGGTGGTCGAGCATCGACGGCGTCGTCGTCAAGTCCAGCACAGTCACGGTGAACAGCTCGCCTCAACAGATCACTGTCGCCATTCCCCCAGGCAAGGTTCTCGAACTCCGGGTCAGCACGCCCGATACGTCGGGCATCGCCTACCACGACGCCAAGATCGTCTGGGGAGACGCACGGCTCAGCTAACGCGCATCTGCTCTATGCGAGCTTCTGGCGTAGCTCGATGCGGGAGACGTAGGCGTCTACGCTCTCGACAATGGCGCCCATTGCCGCTTGTGCGACATCGGTGTGGTGATGAGTGACCCTCCCCTGCGACGACTTCAACTACCAAGTCAGTCGGTCAAGCCATCGCCGCCCCCTCGATGAACCCAGCAGATCGCTGTCGGAAAGAAAAGTCGAGCGGCAACGTCGGTGCGAGCGTACGCAATGTGGATGTTCTTGTAGACTAGCCCGAACCGATTAGCTCGGATTGAGTTGCTAACCGGAACGCAATGCAGGCATACTAGGGGCTATGTCGGACCAACACGAACCATTCACTCTGCCATTCGCAGACTTCGGGACCACCGCGGGTGGCGCACGCTTTCATCGGGTTGACCTCCACATACACAGCTATGGCGTCTCGTCCGATGTCAAGGACACCAACATGACCGTTCCGAACATCGTCACACGCGCCCGTGACCGTGGGATCGGACTGCTCGCCATAACCGATCATAACGCGATTGATGCGGTTGACGATCTCGTTGCTGAGGGAGGACGTCAAGGTCTGGCTGTCATAGCAGGCGTCGAGCTGTTGACGAGCGACGGTCATGTGCTCGTGTACTTTGCTCCAGACGAACTTAAGGCGTTCAAGAAGTGGTTCGCGAAGCTAGACTTTCAGGAAAACAGCGGACGCGACGAGCGTTGGCTGCTGCAACCAATTCACGAACTAGCGAAGGATGTCGAGGCCGTAGGCGGTATAGCGGTGCTCGCTCACGCAGGACGCACCGGCAGCGGCTGTCTTACTAAGGCGACGGCGAAGGCGCAGGATGCGATTATCGCAAGCCCTCATATTGTCGCAATTGAGGTCGATGGCCAGTCAGAATTTGATTGGTTTTCAGCCGAGGACAAAGGTACTGGCCACGACCGTCGCAAGGAACAGCTTGCTGGCCGAATCGCAGCGCTCGGCGAGGATGTCGGGGCTCGACTGCCAAAACTATACTTCTCTGATGCTCACGCCCTTGAGCAGATAGGTCGGAATCGCGACGGTGAGGAACGGCTGACACGAGTAAAGATGACCGAACCGTCGTTTAGAGCTTTCAAGCTCGCACTTCGCGATCCTGAAGCACGTATTCGCATCGAGGAGAGACTGCCGGAGTCGTATTCCCGACTCGTCGGCGCCAGGTTTATTGGTGGGTTTCTAGACGGGCGGGAGGTCGCCTTTAGTGGCAACCTGACTTGTCTGATAGGTGGTCGTGGGGCGGGTAAGTTGACGGCGCTTGAGGCAGTTCGCTGTGTCTGTCTAAACACACAGCACGAGCGAGAACAAGCAGACGACCCTGAGTGGCCGGCAACGACCCAACTTATATATGAGGATCATTTCGGTGAGCGCCACTACGTGCAGAGATCTGCGGGTGAGGGGTCGTTGGCGTTGGTCGACGACGAAGCCGTCGAGTACACGATTCCGATTGAGGGATATGCGCAAGACCGCGTTGCCGAGATCATACGTAGCTATGGTGAGGATTCGAGCCAGCTCGGTGCGTTTCTGGATACCTTCTCCAATCTTGCTCCGTTTGATGAGCGGGTCCACGAGGTCCGCGAACTCGTCGAAGCGAATGCTGATGCTGTGCGGCCAGTTGAGGATGCGTCGGCCCGGCGTAAGTCTGCACAGACAACGCTAGATGAGGTTCAGCTCAAGCTAAAGGCTGTTGAGAAGTCTAAGCTGAAGAATGCGCTTGCGTATCGGCGACGACTTATACAAGAGCGCCGATTGAGAGCGGCGATAGAAGCTCGTGTCGAGGAGATCGCGGACGGAATCAGCGAGCAAAACATCGCGCTTGACGTCAATCAGATTGCATCTGATGTCGAAGCTGGGGACTTGGCGACGACACCGAGCAAGAAGTACTTGGTTGGAGATGGCGCTGACGAGAAGGGTTTGGTACATCTCGTAGCACAGCTCCAGACGCAGCTCCAAGCCTGGAAGAAGAGCGGACAAACCAAGCTTGCGCAGGCGAGACCTGACATTGATGCGACAATCGCTGAGTGGCAACGGTACGACCAGCGCGTCGAGGCGCGCTTTCAAAAGATCATCAGTGACTTGCGAGAAAGCGGCATCAATCCGGACGTCAAGCAGCTTAACAAGCTGACCGAAGCAGAGACAAAGGCCAAGGAAGAGATTGCAAAGGCCAAGGCCGACGAGGTTACGCTGGCGAGACTGCGGCGAGAGCGGCGCAAACTCTTGGACGACTATAAAGCCGCGCAAACCGCACGGTTCTATGAGCGCCAGCAGGCGACAAAGAGGCTCACGACCACACTCAATAAATCTATCCGTGAATTTAAAGTTTAAGCTCAGTTTTGAGCAGGGCGGCAGCTACACTCAGTATGAGCAGTGGCTTCGTGCGGCGATGAACAATCGATTCTTTCGGAGTGAGCGGGTAGGAAGTTTTTGCCGACAAGTGCATCCCATTGAGCTCGCAGAGATCGTCGCGAGAAATGCCAAGGCTAAGCTCTTGGCGCTCAAGGACGACAAAGGATTGCCGTACCTCGACAGAGATGTAGCAGAGTTCATGGACTATGTTAGAACGGCGGGGCTGATGGAGCTGGAGGCCATTGATGTATCGGATGCGCCAAAAATCACTCTGACTACCATGATCGACGGCAAAATGCGGACAGTGGCGTTCGGGCGTCTTTCATTTGGACAGAAGGCGTCGATCCTACTTGGTGCGCTGCTGTGTTCGGACGATAACACTCCGCTTATTATCGATCAGCCTGAGGATCATCTCGATAGTGCCTTCATCTTTGAGACAATCGTTGCGACTCTACGAAATATCAAGGAGAAGCGGCAGGTAATTCTTGCCACACATAACGCAAATATCGCAGTCCTTGGCGATGCGGAGTTGATTGTGCCGCTACAGGGGTACGGGAATGTCGGTCGCATTCGCGAGCGAGGCGCAGTGGATGCGGAAAAGACGAGGGATCGCGCGTGCAAGATACTTGAGGGCGGTTCCGCTGCTTATGAACGCCGCGGAGAGATGTATGGCTTGACGAATCGTTAGGCATATGCGCCCTGCCAGGGGACTTCAAACCCGCCAGCTGATTAGTCAAGCCCGACACCTTCTGCCGCAGCCGCCGATCTACTGGGTGTAACAGCTCCACAAAAACTCAACTCCGACTTGACCGTTGGATTGGGTCGTGGCTGGCGCGAAGTGCGGATAGACAGCCTCCGGCGCAGCTACCCGACGCCCAGGTGCCGCAGCCAGGTCGTCACGATCTCGCCGGTAACTTGGACACCGAGGTCACGTAGCGCTCCAAGGGCCACCGTCGCCTTTCGCCGCTCAGGCTCGGCCACATCGGCGTCTTCGCTTCGTGCTTGCAAGACGCTGAGGAGAGCCTCGACATCAGCCCCAGAGACGGCACCTGGCGTCACCGGCCAGCCCTCAACCTCTTGGCGCCCCGGCTCACATAGACGTATCAGGCCCATTTTGGCGAGTTCCATGCCGCCGCCCGCATAGAACTCCAGGTATCCACCGTTATCGCGCAGACGAAACATGAGGTTGTAGAGCGTGATGTTGTCCGGCTCAAAGCCAAGACGTGCCAACTCGGCCAAAAGCTCCGGGCCGTCGAGGTCGCGGTAGCTCTCGCCGCTTACATTCGAGATCGCTTGGAGCACCGCTCGGGGCAAACCCTGAAATGTCGGCATCTCGCCAGGATCGCAACCCAACCGGACACTGACCCCAGAAAGGCTGCCCGACCCGCATACGTCGAAGACAGCCGGTCAGGACACGAACCCCGCATTCGTCTATCGCGAGCAGGTCGTCAGCAATGCCTCGACTAGCTGCCGGACTCGATCGTACCGTCTTCTTAGCGCCGAAGGATGGCCTCAGCGGACCGCTGTCGAGCCTGGCGACCGACCGGCTCCATTAGCTCCTCTACGAGTCGGTCGAGGGCCTTCTGGTTTGAAACGCGTCCCGAACTCTCCGTAATTTGCTCTCGTACGAACACGAGGCCCCTGGAAATGGCGTTGGCGTTCTTGATCAGGGCAGCGCGGGAGGCTTCCACGGCGGCTCGTAGTGGTACGTCGCACCGTCTGCGTCGTGGGTGGCTCCGAGGTCCAGTGTCGCTTGGCCACGTATACGGTCGCGTGCTTCTTGGCGCATCTGGGGAATCTGCTTGGCTCTTTTGGAGTAGATGTCGGCCATGATCTTGTCGCCCGCATCGTTGTCGGTGGCGAAGACCATGTGGTAAAGCGTCCCTCCGCGCGTGTTCGTCAGTTCCAAGGCGTGAGTGCGTTGATAGCCGAGATCCTCACTCAAGCGCCAGCGCATGAGGTTGACGTACTCCTCCTTGGCGTTGTGTGCACTGAGCTTGCCTTCGACGCGCCTATCGTAAATAGCCCGCCAGGCTTCCGTTCCGAGTAGCGATGTTGCGCGGGTCTCGTCCTCCGGTCTGACCTTCTCCGCGTCGAGAGCGAGTGTGCGGACGATGCCCTGCGTCGGAAAGAGAAGCCATAGCTCCACCTTGTATTCGCGCTTTGGGCTGGCTTGGGAGCGATAGCCGCGCTTGTGAGCGGCGAGCGCTTCGAGGGTGCGCCATTCGAACTCCATGCCATCCGGGTCGATGAAGGCGAATGTGGGAGCCCATCGCAGCTCATGGAGGTCGTGCAGGGCTTTTGGAATCTCGATGTTGCAATCGCCGCCGTAGACCTTGATGTCGCGGTCCGGGTATTCCGCCTCAAACTGCCTCTCAAGCTCTCGCGCCTTGCTCTCCTGCTCGAAGTAACGCAGGCGTGTGAAGCGAGCGTCGGCGTGCAACGCCTTGGCCTCGAGCGCGATGCGCGATGAGCCGTGGAACTCCTCGCCCGTAAGCCTGTCAACGCCGCGACCCTCTCCCGCGAACGCATCGAGGTAGACGTACTCGTCGCTCTTGCCGCTCGCCGCTTGCAGGAACGCCGGCAGATAGTCGTTGAGGACGGCGAGCTTCGCGCGGGTCCAGTAGCCCCACGGCCGCGCTGTGCGTTCGCTCATGCCACTTCAAGCGTTCGCGACTCGGGCAGCTCGTCCCATGTTCGTCCATCCAGCAGTCGTCCGCCGCTCTTGGCCCGGTGACCACCCCACTGCTTGAAGAAGTACGCAACACCCTCGTCGACGCAGTTGTCACGGAGTTCGCGCAACCACTCGATCTTCACGGGCCGGTGCCGGTGCCCGGACTCGCCACCCGCGATGAGCCAGTTGATCCCGGAGAGGTCCAAACCTTCGAGCGGACCGAGCAGCGGCTCGGCTGAGATGAAGCGAACCGCTGCCGGCACTTCCCGCAAGTAGTCGGCTCGATGCACGAACCGCCGATTCTCGATCGTCACGCCCATCCATACGTTCGAGTGCCACGGTAGGTCGGGGGCCAACTGGGCTAGTCGCTCATGACGCTTGGTCAGGATCTGGAAAGTGTGCTGGCTAGCAGCCCCCATCACCTCGAAGACCTGGGCGATGTAGTCGTCGGGAATGCGCTCGTGGAACAGGTCGCTCATCGAATTGACGAAGATCATCCGCGGTCGCTTCCAACGCAACGGATGCTCAAGCCGATCCGGCCAGAGCTTGAGCGCGAAGCCCTGCTCATAGGGATGACCAGGCACCCCCACAAAACGCTCTGCGAACGTCTCCGCGTAGCAATGGGCGCATCCGGGCGACACCTTGTCGCAGCCGGTGACCGGGTTCCATGTGGCCTCGGTCCACTCGATCGCGCTCTTGTCTGCCATCAGTATGTCTTTCTCGCCCCGCGCTCGGAAACCTTTCTCGGATACGAACATATGTTCGCCTAAGCATCGGACGGCACCCGAGTCGGGCCTGTTCAATCTACCTGCGGATGACTTCAGCCGCTCGCCTCCGAGCTTGCCGACCAGCTGGCTCCAACACAACCTGAACCAAAGACTCCAGGGCAGCTTGACTGTTCCGACGTCGTACCCAGCTCCCCGGACAGTGGGATACGGACCTACGCCAAACCCGCCGCACGTCTGGGAGTCGAGTGACTACCAGAGCATCAACCCGCTCCTGCCTAGCCGCAACTCGTCCAGCCGGCGAGCAGCGCTTCGATAAGTGCCTACATGCTGCGGTTTGAGGTCAGCACCGAACTCTTGGTAGTAGAACTCGCTTATGGCCTCGTGGATAGCCTTGGGCACGATGTCGCCGCACCCGGAGAACAGGTGCAAGAACCGGCCGGTGCTAACCGTCTTGGCGCGATAGCGATACATGTAGCCGACCTTGGTCGGGAGTCGCCCCGACTCGCAAGCTTCGTCAACCAGTTCGCCGAAGCGATCACGTAGATGTCCAGGCAAGTGCATTATGGCCTCCCTTTCGGGGGTCGCGGATTGCTATGTCCGCTGCGCCATGCCTTGACTTGAAACAGCCCGGGAGGGCTGACGATCCATGAGGCCGAGAGGCTCGCAGCCGCCTCCTGGGACTGGATCGTCAGCCAAATCTACCAAGGCCGCGCCGGTGTGTCTAATCGCCGTCGTCCCGAACTCCCCGCTGAGCGAGACGCGACCATAGCTTCATGTATCCAGCAGCGCGATCACCTTCTGTCGCTGCCTCCGCCCCACAGGCTCCAACAGCAGGCGCACCAAAGCCTCGACCTGTTCTTGACCGTTTCTTTGAATTCCCACCTGCCGCATTTTCGGAGTCCGTGCGCTTCTTGTTCAAACCCTGAGCGGAACTCGGTGAACAGAGACGCAAGGCAGAGCGCCCCATCAGCCCGTTAAGCCTGTCGGCCCAGCTTATGGCGACGTGGACACGGTCCGGAGCAGCCGCAATACTGCGTCTCATGGAGCCCCGAGGCGCATATACCGCCGAACGAGCCGCCGCGCTTTCCGGCGTGCCGAAGTTGACCGTTCACTACTGGGCAAGGCAGGACATCCTCATCCCGAGCGTGTCTGCCGAGCGCGTGAAGCTTTGGTCCTATGGGGATCTAATGGCTCTGCGCACGATCTATTGGTTGCGGCAGGCCAAGCACGACAGGAGCGGGCACGAGGTCCCCAGAACCGCGATGAAGGCTGTCCGCCGCGCATTGCGCGAGATAGCAGCGCTTGAGCTCGATCTTTGGAGCGAGGACGACGCCCCACTCGTTGCCGTTGACCGTTCCGGTGGCATCGTTATCCAGCACGACGGGGAAGCGCAGCGCCCCGAAGGCCAGAGCATCCTTGAGGCTGGCATGCTCGATCTGCTCGCACCCTTCACTTCACGCGAGGGCCTGCGTGGCCCTAACCTGAGCGCACCGCGCCCGCGGCTGCGGATTGTGCCCGGCAAGCTCGGCGGCTCCCCCCACGTTCTCCACACCCGGCTTGAGTCCCAGGCGCTCGGCGCTCTTGCCGAGAGCGGCCTTGCGCAGGCGAAGATCTACCGACTGTACCCGGACGTAGAACCTGCGGCGATCGAGGAGGCCCTCGACTTGGAGCGGCAGCTCGCACAGAACCTGCATCCGACGCTGGCAGCATGAGAGAACGCACGCATGCCGCGCCTGTTCGCGCTCGATAAGAACTTCCCGCAACCCATCGTCAGCGTCCTGTCTAACTTTCAGGCCGACGCTATGCTCGTTCCGCTCGACCACATCAACCCACGCATGTCGACGCTCGAAGACTGGGAGCTGCTGCTCGCGCTGCACCATCACACCGAACCGTGGGACGGCCTCATCACGACAGACACCAGCATGCTCGCTCAAGGACCCGAGCTTGCGACGCTCATACAGACGAAGCTCACGCTTGTCGTGGCAGTCGCCGCCGGGCACAATCCGGTCAAGGCATCTGGGCTCCTGTTCGCGTACCTCGCTGGTATCTGCCAACGCACGACTCCGGACCGGGCGCAGGTATGGCGTCTCAACGCTGCAAATCGCCCGTCGGAGGAGCCGTGGGACTTCCTCAAGCGCTTCGCCGAACACAACGACCGCTCGGCCGATCAGGTGTGGACTGAGTTCAAGCTAACGTCCACAGAACTGGCGCGCGATCCGCTGGGTTGAGTCTCACCCGGTCACTCCCAACCCGTGCCGCGTGTGTCGCGCGGCGGCTTAGGTCCTGTCGGCAAGATGCTTGGCTTGGTAGCGCCTGATGTTCTGCTGTATGGCGTAGATCACACCCTGGATCAGGACTATGTACTCATCTACCTGTTTGGTTGTGATGTCACGATGTGGACCGTGGACGGCGAGATTGTGCATAACCGTGACGCCCTCGATTGCGTTGACGGTCAGCGGGGTTATCACGCCACAATCAGCGGCTAGCTGCGTAAGCTGATCGGCACGAGCCTCATCGGGCAGCTTCTCGTCTATCCGAGTCGATTCGGGTGAGGAGATTGAGATCGTCCGCAACGGCAGAGCAATCGCCGAGCTGCGGCGCCCATCCCAACCCATTGGTACCTCCGGTGCGGCGCTCAGAGCTCTCATAGATGGCCTCCCGCCGCTCGACGCGGACTTCGCGCGCGAGGTCGAGCGCGAACGCAAGCTCTTGGGCGCTGAGACTGGCGCGTGGCCGGAGTCCTGATCGATACATCGGTCCTGGTCGACGCCAAGCGCAACAGCCGGGTTCTCGAGCAGTTGCCAGAAGACGCCCGGCAAGCGATCAGCGTGATCACCGTTAGTGAGCTGCTGCACGGAGTTCATCGCGCAGCCCCCGATCACGTGAGGATCCGCCGCCAGGTCGTCGTCGAAGCTTTGCTAGGGGCGATCGAGCAACTGCCGATCACGTCGCGTATCGCGCGCTTGCACGCGCAGATCTGGGCCGAGCTGCAGGCAAAGGGGGGAACCATCGGCGCGCACGACCTGTGGATAGCCGCGACAGCGCTTGTGCACGGCCTCACGCTTGCGACCGCCAACGCCGGCGAGTTCAAGCGCGTGCCCGCGCTCGAGATCTTGCCGATAAAGAGCTAGGCCGCCTGACGAGTATCGTCCAGTAGCTTCTGTCGCAGCGAGCGGCACGAGCGGCGCTCACGGCTCAAATGACGTGCAAAGCCAAGTCTCCGCCAATCGCCGAGGCGATACGCCGCAGATCGTCAGGGTCGCTCGTGAGGACCAGATCGCCGCGTGCGAGCGCCGTCACCATGACGACGGCGTTGACGATATCCTTGTGGTCGCTCGCTGCCAATGCCGCTCCGGCGGCTCGGGCCTGGGGCTCGCTCAGCGGCTCGACGCGACATCCCCGCAAGAGGCGCGAGAGCTGGGCTTGGGGACCTCCACGCCACACTTGGCCGAGCACGGGCGTCGAGATGGTGGGACAAACGCCGCGCTCGAGCAGCCGGCGGTGCAATGCCCAGATCGATTCAGAGCCGCGTTCGGCCGCGATCAGAGCGCCGGAGTCGTAAGTGACGCCACTCACGCGACGCGGTTGACGCGCGGGGCGTCCAGCACCACGTCAGCGGCGGCCAGCGTCTCAGTAGAGAGCGCACCGTGCTCGGCTTCCCATTCGGCCACCGCGATCAAGCCGTCCTCGACCGTCAAAGCGCTGCGGGAGGCCTCGTTCAGCCACGCCGACAAGCTGATGCCGCGACGCTGAGCCGCACGCTTTGCGGCGGCGGCGACAGGCTCTTCCAAAGCGACCGAGAGCTTCTGAGCAGACATTCCGGCCATGGTAGCACCCGATTCCCACCGTGTTTGCGGATGTCGGCCTCACCGAGCACGCAGAGGGAACAAGCTCTGGAGACTTGGATGGTCGGCCCGCGATGCGGTACCTGCGCGAAAACCCACGACCCAACGTAGCCCCTGCTCAAAACACGAGACGGTTCTCCGCCGGCCGCGCCGCCCTGCACCCCGCCATCGTGTGTCACTGTGCATGGGCGGTGAGGAGCTTTACGAGTTGGGACGGGACCCGGATCGCCTACCAGGAATGGGGCGAGCGGTCTGAGCTGCCAGCCGTTGTCCTGCACCACGGTTTCGTCGTTGACGCGCAGGCCAACTGGGTCGCCACCGGTGTGGTCGAGGCGCTCATAGTCGCGGGACGTGCGGTCATAGCCGCCGACGCCCGCGGACACGGGCGCTCGGAGAAGCCGCACGACCCCGACCGCTACGGCGAGCAACGCATGGCGCGCGACCTCGCGATCCTGCTCGACACGACCGGCGCGCGACAGGTCGATCTCGTGGGCTACTCGATGGGAGCGATCGTCGCGTTGATCCTCGCAAGCAAAGACACGCGAGTACGACGCTTGGTCATAGGCGGCGTCGGCTCGGGGGTGATCGAGTGCGGCGGCGTGGACCGCCGAGCGGTCTCCAACGAGTCGATCATCGAGGCCCTCGGCGCAGACGATCCCGCGAGCATCGACAGTCCCGAGGCGCGCGCGTTCCGAACGCTCGCCGACGCCCTGCAAGCCGACCGGCAGGCGCTCATCGCACAGGCACGCTCGATCTACAGAGGCCGCATAGCCCTCGAGCAGATCACCGCCCCGACGCTGCTCCTCGCCGGCGAGACCGACCCCCTGGCCGTGCGCCCCGAGACCCTCGTCGAAGCAATCCCCAACGCCACGCTCCAGCCGCTCACAGGCAACCACATCGAAGCGCTCGGCGACCCCCGCTTCACACAGTCCATCGTTGACTTCCTCGCCTGACCTCGGCCCGTTGGTCGATGACCGAATCCGTGGGCGTTCAGCTACTGCTCGCCGAACCGATAAGCCCATCCCCGCACGGCTTGCCCGGTAGCCTCCAGCAGCGTGAATGTCTCAACAGCGACTGTGAAGAGCCGCTCATGGCCGCGACGCCACCGGCGCTCGCTGCTTCTGGCGAGCGTACTGCTGATACTCGTGTTGCTGGCCGTCGGAGCCGCGGCCAGCTGGTACTTCTCCTCGAAGGTCGTGGTGCCGGAACATCCGCCCTGGCCCACGAACGCGACTGTGAAGGCACTCTCTCCCGACAAGGTGGTGCTGTCGCGCTCGAAGGACACTCTGCGCCCCGGCGTCTACGGCCTGTATTGGCCTACTGGCCATGCGATCGTGGAAGGAGTCTTGAGCAGCAGCCCCACCACGGTCACCCGCCGGCTCACAGCTCTGCAAGGTCAGCTGGCGTCCGGGACGAAAGTGGGCCTCAATGCCAGGGTCTACCAGGGTGACCCCGAGCAGACGCTTGGCCTGTCGTTCCTCAACGTAGAGGTCCCCGACGAACTGGGACCGATGCCCGCCTGGCTGATCCCCGGGCGCTCGCGCACCTGGGCGATCGTCGTGCACGGCATCAACGGCAGCCGCGAAGACGGCCTGCGGATAGTGCCGATACTGCACCGCGCGGCGCTGCCGACCCTGTTGATCTCCTATCGCCAGGACGTCGGCGCGCCGCCAAGCCCGGACGGCCATCACCACATGGGCCAGACCGAGTGGCGCGACCTGGAGGCCGCCGCTCGGTACGCACTGGCCCACGGCGCCCAGCGCCTGGTTCTGGTCGGCTACTCGATGGGCGGTGCGATCGTCTCACAGTTCATGGAGAGATCCTCGCTCGCGCACGACGTCGCCGGCCTGATCCTCGACGCGCCCGCGCTCGACTGGAAGGCGATCCTCTCCTTCAACGCCAAAGAGATGGGCCTACCCTCATTCCTCGCCGACCCGGTCGAGTGGGCGATCGATCTGCGCATTAAACCCAACTGGGCCAGTCTCGACGCGCTCGAGCATCCCGCCGACTTCCACCTGCCGATCCTGCTGTTCCATGGCCTCGAGGACGAAGTGGTGCCGATCACTAGCAGCGACGCGTTTGCCAAAGAGCTTCCTGGCTGGGTCACCTACTACCGCGTGCCCTATGCGGGACATACTGAGTCTTGGAATGTCGATCCGGCGCTCTACGCACAGCGGGTCAGTGCGCTCCTGAGCAGTATCAACGCGCGAGCAAGCTACCCCCCACCTAAGACCTAAGGTGGACTTAGAACGTGTTTCAAAAAGATCGGCACGTCCGGTGCATCCCTGGACGCGGCGCTGGATCACCACGTGACGTCTTGCACGTGCCACCAGCACGCGCTGCGACGTCCCGCGGCGCCCAGCTTGGTCCATGAACGCACCGGACGCACCGCCTATTTTGAAACACGTTCTTAGGGACTGATAGGCGTGCGATTTGGTGTGATCGTGCCCCGCCCACGACAGGGTGGCAGGGACGGCGCGCCCTACGCTCATCACATTCTTATTTTGCCCGCGGGCACGGCACGTTGTCGTTGACGATGACGGTTTCGCCGCTGAGGAATTTCATTTCCATCTTCACCGGGAAGCCACCCTTTGGGCACTTCTTTGGTTGTGTGAAATAGGAGACGGTTTTCTTGCCGTGTTTGTAGGCGGCACCGACCTTGACGGTGAACGATGTGACCGACGCGTCGTTGCCCCCAGGGTCGGTTTCGACCAGCGGCACTTCGACCAGCACCTCCTGTCCGTAGGGCGGGCTGGCGTCTATCCAGTGCGCTTTTTCTAGGACCTGGAAATACGAGGGCGTTGTGCCTTCCACCAGGAACGTCAGTCCGCCGCCAGGGGCGAAGAACGATTCGATCGTGACTTTCTCAGGCACTGGATCGCCGCCGAAAGTCACCACGCCGAGTCCCACGCCGACCGGTCCGGCGCGCGAGCGCTGCGGGCAGCCTTTCCCCCCGGCATTTTCGAGCACGGAGTTCGCGCATGTCACGAATCCTGTCGGGGTGATCTTCGACCCGGCTGGGGAGTACAGGTTCAGCTCTGTCAGAGGGGATGGGTAGCCGCCGTATTCGGTGCCGCTGATCGTGGATTGCACTTCGACCTGAGCGCCGGCGCCCAGCACGTTGCCCGTCCCGGGGAACCCTGGGATCGGCAGCGCTTTGACCTTCAGCGTGACCACGGGAGCCGCCCCGGCGCCGTTTGCGAGCACGAGCGTCGCGAACATGACCGAGGCCAGGGCGACAAACCCCCGGCCCATCGGCGACACTCTGCGGCGACACCGCGACGGCCTCCCGGTCCTCTCCGCCCCCTGTGAACCCTCCGACCCCATAGTCCATAACATACCATCCGAACCAGACCGTTGTCAAGGCTTACGCGCATGACCGACGAGATCGACCTCACCCATACCTCCTACATCGTCCTCGGGATGCTCTCCATCTACGTCGGCGAGGCGACCCCCTATGACCTCAAGCGCATGGTCGCCGCCTCCGTCGGCCAGTTCTGGACGCTGCCGCACTCCCAGCTCTACTCCGAGTCCGCACGCCTTGCCCGCGGCGGCTACCTGACCGAGACACGCGAGCAGCACGGCCGCCGCCGCAAGCACTACAGCCTCACCGACCAAGGGCGCCAAGCGCTCGACGACTGGCTTCACGTCTTCACACCCGAGCCCTACGTGCTGCGCGACCTCGCGCTGCTGAAGCTGTTCTTCGGCGCCGACGGAGCAGCGCTCGCCGAGGGCCAGCTCGCGACGCTCCGCCCAAAGCTCGCCGAACACGAAGCCCTCGCCGCCCACGACCCCGGCGACGGCCGCCGCGGCCCCTGGGAAGCACTCAAGCTCGGCATCAGACACCACCGCGAGACAATCCAATTCTGGGAAGAACAGGCGCAGAAGACGCTAGAGGAGGCTGGACCGCACTAGACGGTCCTCGGCGCCTTCGTGCTCACACGCTGAGAGGCGTTCTACGGCCGGGTTTTATTGGGATTTAAAGGGCGTGCGTTGTGGTCTGATGGCGCCCCGTCCACCATCAGGGGAGCAGTTCGAGCGCGTCGATGTGAGCGAGAGGCACGATCGAGAAGTGACGATGGTCGAGCGTGGCCAGCCTGGGCTCGCGCAGGCGCTCGACGAGGGCCATCACGCTTGCGTTAACGACGCCAAGCGACTGGTCTTCGTACTTGGATTGCAGCACGCGACAGCGCTTCAGGTCGGCGCTCGAGCATTCCTCCATGCGAGCGCGAGCACGAGACGGACAAGCGACGAGCCGAGATCGATGCCGCGATCATCGACTCATACACTCAGGTACCCCAAGAGGATCTCGGCGCCTACTGGACCGCACGGCAATCCATACGCGAAGAGCCGTGGGCTAGCGCTTCGTGAACCGCGGACTATCCCGCGCTGCCGCGCTTGAACGCCCACACGCTCTGGAAGCTCAGGTCGGTGTGCTTGGCGATCAACTCGTAGTCGCTGTCATAGTGCAGCACCGCCGCCCCATGACGATCGGCGACGCCCGCGACGAGCAAGTCGATCGGCTTGACACTGTGCGAGACGCGCCGGTCGGCCGCCAGTTGAGCTTGCGCGTCCAGGGCTCGCTGCAGCGCAGCGCTGTCCAGCACGAGCAATGGCAAAGCTTCAAGCTCTTCGGCAAGCATCGTGAAGTCCTTGGCCTCGCGGGCGCTGTAGCGCATCTCCAGGATCAGCGGCTCTGTCATCGCCAGCTCGCCGGCTTCGATACGAGCAGCGATCCGCTGCGCCTGCTTGCCCGCGACGCGGGCGTCTCGCAGACGCGACCAAACGGAAGTGTCGAGCAGGCTCAGACCCGCGCTCACGCGCGCGTCCAACCCTCGCGGCGTACCTCCGCGAGCGCGTCCGCGTCGATGCCCTCGCCGCTGCGCAAACGCTGCACCAGGCGCTTACGCAACAGCGCTCGCTCGCGCGATAGCTCCTCCCCGGCATCCGCGTCCGCGAGCAAACGCTGCGCGCCCGCGATCGCCAGCTCGCCGACGCTCGGGACAAGGCCCCGCCGGCGCAGGCGCTCG
This sequence comes from uncultured Solirubrobacterales bacterium, assembly GCA_963844095.1. GTDB lineage: Bacteria > Actinomycetota > Thermoleophilia > Solirubrobacterales > Solirubrobacteraceae > Palsa-744. The sequence continues at coordinate 424,431 of CAWJND010000003.1, read as the reverse complement.
CGCGCATCCGCCAGCGGCGGCGTCAAGGTCACGGACACGCGCTTGTATTGGGTGGGCACAGCGTCAGTGTAGCACTTAGGTGCTGTACTGACCAGGAACAGGCTGCGTAGGATCACCGTGCTCTAAACTAACGATATGGACACCAGTACCGCTGCCGACGTCGCTCGTACCCTGCAGACGAGCACGCCGCGGGTGATCAGGGCCGCAAAGCGCCTCGGTTTTGAAGCACAACCGAACGGGCGCCTCGCGCTAACACCACCCATGGTGCAGCGTCTTTATCGAGAGCTGGGGCGCACGCCGAGCATTCCCGGTCTTGACGCGATCGAGGTCAAGGTCCTGGCAGCGCTGGCTCGCTCGCCCTTCGGCCTTTCCTCGGCGCGCGTGGTGGCGCGCCAGGCGGGGGTATCCCCAACCGCCGCTTCGAGGGCATTGAGAACGCTCGCGCGCAAGGATCTGCTGCGGCGAGAAGAGACGACTATCGCCGCCGGCCGTGCGCGCACAGTCCAACTGTTGCACGCCAACCGCCGCTCTGAGCGCTGGCTCGAGCTCGCTCCGCTGTTGAGCGAGGTGCGGCCCGCAAGGCAAGCACAAACCGCACAACGAAAGGTGCCGCCACGGCTGGGACACCTGTTCTGGAACACCGCTCCTTCGCAGTTGGAAGTGCCTAACGGCGGCCCGTATATCGCACGCCGCTTGCTCAGCACGATGGACTTCGACGGTCTGGCTTGGGGAGCCGCAAACCTGCCCCCAGCCGACTGGGAACGAGCCGCCAACGCACGCGGACTCGATGCCAGCGTGCGCGCGCTGGCCCACAACCTCGCGCAGGCAGGACGCTCGGATGTAGTTAGCAAGGAGCAGCGAGATGAGCGATAAGCACAGCGAACAAGGCAGCGCGCAGAACATCGCGGAGGCGAGTCTGCCCAATGCCTTGCGGAAGCTGTTGGGTCCCGCAACCGTGCGGGCCTGGAAGGCTTTGGCGCCCATATTGCCGAGTGAGCTGTATCTGGGCGGAGGGACAGCGGTCGCGGTGCACTTGCGCCACCGCGAGAGCCGCGACCTCGACTTCTTCTTTCACAAAAGGGCCGTGGATCTCAACAAACTCAGCACAGAGCTTGGTGAGGCGGGCACATTCGCGGTGACCCACGAAAGCGCGGGCACACTACGCGGGCTCTTTGGCGAGACCAAGGTCGAGTTCTTCCATGCCGACGAGATCCGCCCTCAGCACCTCTTGGAAACTCCGCGACTCGTGGCGCGTGCGCGGTGGAGGGTAAGGCCCTTCGAGCAGTTCGCGTGCGACCCACTCGCCGCGGGCGACTTCGCGTGCGACGGCGTCGGCGCCCTGGTAAGTCGCGATCGCCAGGCCCATCAGCGGGCCCAGCAGCACGATCAGCGGCTCGGGCGCCCTGGTGACGAGGTGCGTGTGGATCACGCCCAAAACAGCGGCCATCGCGCCGACGATCGTGGGTGAGCCGGGCGGCGGCGGCTCTTTGACCTCGACCCGCGGGTAAAAACTACTGACGTGAAATGCGGCGCCCTCGCGTTGACAGCGCGGCGCATCACCGTCAAGCTCTTGGCGACAACGGGCAACACGCGCTTTCCGCCCACCGGCGGGAGACGACGACTGGCCCCCAATCGATAAGGACGGTCCCGATGGTTGTTGCAGCGACAAGTTACCCGTTCCTGGAAGTTTTCTGGACGATGTTGATCTTCTTTGCCTTCGTCGTCTGGCTGTGGATCCTGTTCACCGTGATCGCTGATCTCTTCCGCCGTCACGACACCTCTGGCTTCATGAAGGTTCTGTGGATCATCTTCATCATCGTGCTGCCCTACCTCGGCGTGTTCGTCTACCTGATCGTCGAGCACAAGGGCATGACTGAGCGCTCGATCGCGGCGCAGAAGAACGCACAGTCGCAGTTCGACGACTACGTGCAGTCGGTTGCCGCCAAGAGCGACCCGACCGAGCAGATCCACAAGGCCAAGAGCCTGCTCGACAGCGGCTCGATCACGCAGGCCGAGTTCGAGCGCCTCAAGGCGAACGCCCTGGGCACCACATAAGGCGTAGGGTTTGGGCCCCGTGGCCCGTAACCACCAGACTCCGTACGACGTAGGCGGCCGCACCGTGTTTATCACCGGTGCGGCCCGCGGCATCGGCGCGGAGACCGCGCGGCGCCTGCACCGCAAGGGGGCGAACGTCGCGCTGGTCGGCCTGGAGCCCGAGCGGCTGGAAGCACTTGCGGCCGAGCTCGGCGACCGCGCCGCCGCGTTCGAAGCAGACGTCACCGACTACGAGGCGCTGCAGCGGGCGGTGAGTGCGACCGTCGAGCGCTTTGGCGGCGTCGATGTCGGCATCGCCAACGCCGGCATCGCCTTCACCGGGCCGCTCGCCACAGCTCCCATCGAGCAGGTCGAGCGTACGCTTGCCGTCAACTTCCTCGGCGTGTGGCGCACCGACCGCGCGCTGATCGAGCAGATCACCGAGCGCAAGGGCTACCTGCTCAACATCTCCTCGCTGTCGGCCGTCGCACACGCGCCGCTGATGGCGCCCTATAACTCCGCCAAGTCCGGCGTTGAGGCGCTAACCGACTCACTGCGCATGGAGACGATGCCAACCGGTGCGCGCGTCGGTTGCGCTTATTTCGGCTTCATCGACACTGACCTCGTGCGCGCCAGCTTCGCCCAGCCCTCTACCGAGCGGATCCGCGGCAACTTGCCCGCCTTCATCAGCAAGCCGGCGCCCGTCTCCAAGGCCGTCGACGCGATCGAGCGCGGCATTGAACATCGCGCCTCGCGCCTGTGGGCGCCGCGCTGGGTCGGCCCGATGATCGCGCTGCGCGGGCTGATCCAGCCGCTCACCGAACGCCGGCTGCTCAGAGACCAGGACGGCCTGCGCGAGAGTATCCGCGCCGCGGAGACCTCACAGGAGACCAGCAAGCAGGACCCACTGCTCGGTGTCGCGATGCAGGCCGTGGAGAAGTAGGTGGAAGTGCCGTGGCGGGGCGGGCGTATGTATTCCATTTTTCGTGATTCACGATAGTGACTACAAATAGTAGTTACTAAGGTAGTCCATCAAAAAAGTTAATACACACACCCATTCCCTCGGTTATGCACCCGTGTCATCTGGGGTCTCGGGATCTCCATCAGCGAGGATCCGGTAGAGGTCGCGTCGCGTCGCCGCCAGCACCTTGCCGGCCTGCGCGATTTGACTCTCGCTGCCGTTGCGGATCACCTGCGTAAAGGCCGAGGCGACCTCGCGCATGGTCCTCCCCAGCTCATGAGCCTGGTCTGAGACGTTGCCGCTCATCTGCTCCCAGGGGGCCGGAGCGTCGGCGTCGCGCTGCTGCACGTGCGCCCTGCCGGCGTCGGTCAGCTCGAATACCTTGCCCGTACCGCCGCCGCCCTCGCTGGAGCGGATCAGGCCCTCGTCCTCCAGCTGCTGCAAGGCCGGGTAGACCGAGCCCGGGCTGGGGCGCCAGACGCCCTCGCTGCGCTCCTGCACCTCCTGCATGATCTGGTAGCCGTTGCGCGGCTCCTCGGCCAGCAGCAGCAGAGCCGCGGTGCGGATGTCGCCGCGACGGGCCTTGCGGCCACGACCGAAGCGGCCGCCCCCGCCGCCGGGGCCGAAGCCGCCGAAGCCGAAGCCCTCGAAGCCGCCGCGGCCCCCGGGGCCGAAATCGCGCGGTCCGCGATGGTGGGCATGACGGTGTCCACCACCCTCCGGGCCGCCGCCGCGGCCGGTCATCGCACGCAGGTAATGCTTCAAGTCGTGGCGTGAGACGCCTCCTAGACAGCGGGGGTCCTCGTGCAGACAGCCCCCCTCATCAGTTGCGTATATCGCGTGAGCGAACATATCTATCTCCTATCGTGATGTATTACGTAAGGTCACGATATATCGTTAACTCAGGAATGTCAAGTGCCTCCCGTTATGGGCTGAGCGGGCCTGCCACGAGACGTTGGCCCGTCGGAGCGGAACTTCGGCTGTGTCATGTCCCGCCCGGCGGTCCCGGTCGGATTAGTAGGCATGACCCCATTTGTTTTTTCGCCACAGCGCGGGTAAAATGTGCTCATGGCTACGACCACATCAGACCTGCCGCTCTACCGGCTCGACGTGGATACCTACCACCGGCTGGCAAAGGCAGGCGCGCTCGACGGCATGGACGTCGAACTGCTCGAAGGGCTGCTCATCAACAAAGAGTGCTCCCGCGAGGACCCGATCCACCGGATCGACGTCGGCCGCTACCACCGAATGGTCGCCTCCGGAGCACTCGACGGCAAGCGCATCGAGCTGCTGGACGGGCTGCTGGTCGAGATGAGCCCGAAGTCGCCCGCCCACGTGGTCGTACTGAACAGGCTGAGACACCATTTCGCGGTTGCGCCCCCGATATGGACGCAGGTGCAGGATCCGATTGAAGTCGCGTGGAACTGCGAGCCGGAACCGGATTTCGCGGTTGCCGAGCATGAGCCTCTGCGAGGGCACCACCTGCGCACAGCGCTGCTTGTGATCGAGGTCGCCGTCAGCTCACACAGACTCGACCGGCGCAGGAAGGCCGAGCTGTACGCCGCCGCCGACATCCCCAACTACTGGCTCGTGGATGTGCCTGGCAGAGCCGTCGAGGTGCGCACCCGGCCCGGGCGACACGGCTACGAACAGTGCGAGACCCACAACGAGGGCAGCGTCATACCCTCACCGCTCGACGGCGTGTCCGACCTCAACGTTGCCGAGCTGCTCGCCGATATACAGAGCTGACCTACTCCACGCTCGAGAACTCGGCGATCGCGATCGCCAGCATCACAAGCCCGATGATCGCGACCATCGCCGCCTCGAGCAGGCCCGGTACATGCCAGCCCCACCAGGTCACGCCGGGGGCGAGCGCGTGGCGCACGAGCGGGGAGATGTTCAGGTGGGCGAACACGGCGCGGCGCATCGGGTCCACGGCGTAGGTGAGCGGATCCAGACGGTTGAGCACGGCCAGCCAGGTCGGCAAGTTGTTGACCGGGAACATCGCGCCCGAGAGGAAGAACATCGGCATGATCGCCATCTGCATCAGCGCCATGAACGACTGCATCTGTGTCACGCGCGCGGCGGCCATCATGCCGAAGGCGGTGATCGAGAAGGCCAGCAGCAGCTGCAAAGCGAACACCTCAAGCGCCAGTCCGAGCGTGTAGTGGACGCCCACGAGCGGCCCGATCGCCATCACGATCACGCCCTGGAAAGCGGCCACCGTCGCGCCGCCGGCGCACTTGCCGAGCACGATCGACGAGCGCCTGACCGGCGCGACCATCATCTCGCGCAAGAAGCCGAACTCGCGGTCCCACACGATCGAGGCTGCCGAGAACATCGCCGTGAACATGACCGCCATGCACAGCACGCCCGGGTAGATGAACGTGCGGAAGTTGACGCCATGCGTACTGGCCGACACGAGCGAGGAGAGCCCGGTGCCGAGCACGAACAGGAACAGGAACGGCTGGATCAGCGAAGTGAGGATACGCAGGCGGTCGCGGCTGAAGCGGATCAGCTCGCGGCGCCAGACCGCCTTGATAGCGCGCAACTCTGAGCGGAGGCTGCGCGCGGGCACGTGCTGGCGCGCCAGTTCAGGCGCGGAGTCGTGCTGCACGGGTGACGTGGTACGGGTCTCGATCGCCACTCAGCACGCCCCCAACATCAGCGACTCATCATCCTTGCCATGTTGCGCATCATGTCGTTGGAGCCGGCCTCGGCGTCGCGAATCGTCGAGCCGGTGTAGGACATGAAGACATCGTCCAGCGACGGGCGCGCGACGCTAACCGAACGGATCGGCAGGCCCAGCTCGCTGAACAGTCGCGGAACGAACTGCTCTCCCGATTCAACCCCGAACGTGACTTCGCCTTCGGCTACCTGCGCCTCGATCCCGAAACGCTCGCCCAATGCTCTTATCGCCTGCTCGTCGTCGTCGGTCGTGATCTGCACGCGGTCCTTGCCGACGCTTGCCTTCAACGCCTCGGGCGTGTCCAGCGCGACGATCTTGCCTCTGTCGATGATCGCGATGCGGTCGCAGTACTCGGCCTCGTCCATGTAGTGCGTCGTCAGGAAGATCGTCACGTCCTGCTCGTCTTCGAGTTTCGTGATGTAGGACCAAATCGAGCTGCGCGTCTGCGGGTCGAGGCCGATCGTCGGCTCGTCCAGGAACAGCACGCGCGGCGAGTGCAAAAGGCCGCGGGCGATCTCAAGGCGCCGCTTCATGCCGCCGGAGAACGTGCCGACCAGGCTCTCGCGGCGCTCCCACAGCTGCAACATCTCGAGCACCGTCTGCATGCGCGGGGCGATCGACTCGCGCGGCATCCCGTACAGCTCGGCGTGCAAGTGCAGGTTCTGCTCGGCCGAAAGGTAGTTGTCAAGCGTCGTGTCCTGGAAGACCAGGCCGATGTTGCGCCTGACGCTGTCGCGTTCTGAGACGACGTCCATGCCGGCCACGCGCGCCGAGCCGCCCGTCGGACGCGCCAGCGTACACAGCATCGAGATCGTGGTCGACTTGCCGGCGCCGTTAGGACCGAGAAAACCAAACGTTTCCCCGCGCGCGACCTCGAAGTCGATCCCGCGCACCGCTTCGATCTCGTCGTAGGTCTTGGTCAGGCCGACTACGGAGATGGCGGGCTCACTCATCGCTACATACTTATCAGCTTGTGTCTTTCTCGGGCAGCGAGGGATGGAGCTCGATCGCCGCGAGGAACTCGCTGCCCTTCGCGGTGAGCCGCCAGGCGTTGGGCGCTCCCTTGACGCGATCCTCGCTGGTGTTCTCGACCAGCTCGATCCGCTTCAGGCGCGCAAGCAGCTTCGACATCTGCCCCTGGTCTTCGATGCCGGCGGCGCGCCCTATCTGCCGATTGGACGGATAGGACCCCCGCCCACCCAGCGCCTCGATCGCCGCGAGTACGTGCATCGTGCGGTAGGTGACGCGCATGCCGAGCCCGGCGAAGGGTTTGCTTCTGGGGCGCCGGGCGCGCGTCGCCTGGCTGAGTGGCTGCTCGGCCTCCCTGCGCGCGGCCGCGGCGCCGAGATAGGGCAGCACGAGCATGCCCATCAGCGGGTTGACGAGCTCCCCGAGCTTGGGGACGGCGGCCGGCCGGTCTCGCTCGGTGCCGACGATGCGCGCATGGATCACGGCAAGGGCCGCGCCGACAAGACCCTCGGCGGTCAACGACGGCAGCGCCACGGCATTCTTGGCTTCAGCCCGTCCGCCGTCCACCGCGGCGATGACCTCGCTGAGCACGCGCGCACGGCGCTCCAGCACCTTGGGACCGGCTGCCAGGGACTCGACGATCACCAGCCGGCCGATCTCGGGCTCTTCGTCGAAGAAGCCGAGCAGCGCCGCGAGCGCTGCCCTGATCCGCTCGCGCCAGCGCGTGGGTGTCTCATAGGCCTCGGCGACGAGCGCCGTCATCCTCGAGGTCGCATCCTCGAGCGCGGCGAGCAGGCACTGCTCGGTGTCGTCGAACAACTCGTAGAACGTGCGCCGCGAGACGCCGGCGTGTCCCACGATCTCGCTGACGGTCAGCTTCGCGGCGCCCTGCTCGACGCACACCTCGACCAGCGCGGCGAGCAAGCGCACGCGCTGGATGCGCGCGACGCGCCCCTGCGCCCCGCCGCCACGCGACTCGACTGAGGCGGCGGGCATCGTGCTCGGTGTCCCGTGGGCGACGTGCCGTGCTCAGCCGACGAGCACGGTCACGCGGCTTGTCAAGGTCGCGCCGTGCTTGGGTTTGAAGCGCAGCGCGACGGTTGCCGTGAGCTTGCGCCCGGGGTGTGCCTCGAGCAGCTTCTGCTCGGCGCGGGTGAGCTTCAGCGTCGCCGTCACGTTCCCGGCCTTGCCGGCGCTCTTGGCGGTGCTGGAGAGCCCTTTGCCGCTGAGCGTGAGCTTGCCGGCCGCGGGCACGTGCGCGACGATCGTGACGGTCGCACCCTTGACGTGGTGGCTGACGATCCCGATCGCGGGCTTGCAGCCGGTGACTTCGATCGGCGTGGACTGCTTGATCGTGGCGCCGTTCTGGGCGACGAACGCGGTCGGCATCGTGAGCGTGCTCGTGCACAGGTTGCCGTTCGCCGCAAGCGCCGAGTCTGTCCCCTCGGGCAACGTCAGTTCGAAGCTCGTGACGGGCTGGTCGGGGATCGTGTGGAAGGTGCTGCTCGTGATCCCGGCCCTGCTGATGAACGTTTCGCCGTGCAGGTCGATCGTGAAGCCGTAACCCTGCAGCACGATTATCAGTTCGGGGAACTTGGCGCCGCCGTGGCTGACGAAGTACGCGGGCCCTTCCAGTGGCACCGGCAGGATTGGCGTGATCGCCTTGGCGTGGCCGACGATCGAGTCCGCGGGACAGCCGGCGGGGTTGGCGTCGAATTGTGTGTCGGTGCACGCCTTCTGCAGTGTCGAGAGGCGCGAGGGCAGCTGCCTGGGCAGGTCGACCTTGACCGATTTGATGTTCGACTGGGTGCCCTGCGCACCGGCGACGATCAGCTTCGCGGTCAGGCTCGCCCCGTCGCTGCGCGACGTCTTGCCGGAGGTCGTGACGTCGAAGACGGGCTTGAAGTGCAGGCTGGCGCAGTCTGCGGCAGTGAACGGTGTGTTGACGTTGACGGTGTCCTGACCTGTGGGATTGGCGTAGTTAGAGCCCGAGCCGGTGATCGCGTTTGTGATCGTCTGCGGGGTGCAGTTGGTGGGATCCAGCGTGAAGTCCGAACGATCCATGTAGACGCGGATGTCGCGGACGTGCACGACGATCCCGTCGAGGATGTGCGGGATCGGGTCCGATTGCGCGCCTGAGATTTCGACCTGGGCCGTGATCGGGTTGATGTCCAGGGCGAAGCGGATCACGACGGTGCCGAGGTCAAACGGACCGACCTTGGCGGCGGTGACCGAGACGACCGATAGCGGCGCGCCCTTGTAGGGACCGGCGAGATAGACCTTGCCGGGGTTCTGCGCGAGTACGCTGCCGACGCCGGCTTCGACGATCGTGTGCCCGATTTCACTCGCCAGCGGACACGAGGGATGTTCCTCCTCCTGCGCGCCGGTAACCGTCTTCGCGGCTTCGATCGCGGCATCCGAGCAGAACGGGATCCCGGTCAGGTTGCCCGTCAATCCGGGCGGCAGCGTGGTTGAGAATTTGACGAGTTCCTGTTCGCCGTCTTCGCGCAGGATGCGCAGGTAGAACGGGCTGTAAGAGCCGCCGGCGTTGTTCTGCATGCCGGAGATGACCTGTGGTTTGAACGGTGGGACGCCACCGGACGGGCAGGCGCCTTCGTGCGTGCCTTCGGTGATCTGGAACGGCTGGCTTGCGATCACGCGCGGTTCGCTCGGCGCCGACCACGGCGTCAGCACAGCCTGGGTGCTGTAGGCGCCGCACGTCTGCGGGCTGATCAGGGGCGCAGTCGCACCCGGACGGAATTCGAGCGTGAACTTGTCGAACGGCTGCTGGGGTAGCCCTTCCTGTATCGGTGCGCCGTTGATGGCGGGTTGGCGTTCGAAGCTCGTGACGAGCTGGCCGGTGACGGGGTTGGGTGTGATCTTGCCGGCGACTCTGATCAGGATCCCGCGCTGGGGTTCCTTGGCGACGACGTACAACGCAAGCAGTGACCCGCCCGGATGTTCCGGGTCGCCGAATTCGGGAACGTTGTCATAGGGTGTGGCGATATAGATAGCGCCATGGATCTTTTCCGCTAGCAGCGGCGTTTCGATCGTGATCGAGCCGATCTTCGCTTCCGGCGGGCAGCCTTCTCCGGGTAGCGAGGAGGACGTTTCCGAGGCGTACTGTGCAGGCGTACACGCGCCCAGGCCCTCCGCGAGCCCGGGGTTGGCTGTCACGCCTTCGGGCAGCGTGACCTTCGCGCCCTTCAGATAGGAGGAGCTGACCGTCACGGGATTGTTCAACGGGTTGTCCCATTCCTGGGGCACCAGCAGCGAGACGTCGAGGCCGGTCGGCGATTCCGCGGCGCGGGTGGAGGGGTTGACCGCGATCGTCGGTTCGAACGGCACACGATCGCATTCCACGAACTGAGACGTTTCGTAGGTAGCTTTCGGCCATTCCGCAAGGTTTTCCCCAAACGGTTCCTCCCACGAGTCCACGGCCAGCCCCGCTTCGAATTTCTCTTCGCAACCAGTCGGGTTCGACAGGAAGGCCTTCGCCTGAACGCCGGCTTTCTGCGGGCCGCCCAATTCGTTGCGACAGATCGCTGGGATTTCGCTATTTATGCCGCAGCGCGCGCCACGCATCGCGTCGTGTTCGGTGGCCGCGGGCACGCCCCACACCGTGAGTGAGACTTTGTGCAATTCGCCGACCGGCGGGATGTCGATCGTCGTTGCGGTCAAACCGAGGTCTTCGGGGCGGACTTTGACCTCGATCAGCCCTGTGAACACCGCGATCTTGTAACCGAGCTCAGCCGCGACACCGAAACTGGTGTCTTCCATGTTGTACACCGGGACGGTTTCCTGACGCTCAAGGCCCGCAACGTTGACTTCAACGGTGAGATCGCCGAGCTGGCTGGCGACCGGACAGGCGGGCAATTCCCGCGCCGCCAGACTTTTGGTCACCAGCTGCGCCTGCGTGCAGGTCGGCACCGCCGTGCTGCTCGCGTCGAAGCCAGTCGGCAGCTTCACGATGATTTCACGCGCGTCGCCATACGTTGCACCGCCGCCAGCGGGAGCGAATTCAAACGACGTCGTCCAATCGGCATTCGTGCCCGCCTGGTCACCAGAGGTGGTGAAATGAAACGAGCCTGGGACTATTTCGAAATGGTGTTCGCTTGGCCCCGCCAACGCCACGGACGGCAAAACGCACAAGAGCAACAGGCATACGCCAAGCACGACTTGCAAAGACGTAGGAACCAGCCGCAAACGCACAGGAGCACTCATCGTCCAACCCTCCCGTTCGTGCGGCTAGACCGCTTCGCCTTAGAGACATGCTTCCTGCTCGCCCTCCTGCCTGCCTGCTTCTTTCCTCTCTTCTTCGCCGGCTTCTTAGCGGCCTTTGTTTTTGCCTTTGTTTTCTTCTTTGGCTTCGCCGCCTGTTTACTCGACGCCGGTTCGACAAGCACGTTGCCGACCCCGGTGAACGTCGAGCTCGACGGCGTCGCGTCGTTCGGGGCGGCCGGCGGCGTGGAGCACGCATCCGCTTCGCATTCGGTCGGACGCGGCGGCGACGGCGGGAAACCGCCGCCAACGCGCACATCGTAAATGTCACCCGCGGTGTCCTGATCTTGCGCGACCAGTTTTTCGCGCGTATAGATGATCACGTCTTCGCCTTCATCGGCGCTACCGAGCAGCAGCGTCTGATAGCCGCCGTGGCCAGCGCTGATCAATGCCACACGACCATCGAGCTGCGCGCAACCATGAAACCCGTCTCGACGCCACTCGTAGATATCGCTCGACGGCGAGGTAGCCGTCAGAATATCGGCAAATTCACTCCCGTTTTCGCCAGCTTCACCGGCGCTCAGGATCGGGACTTCGCCGTCGTCGTCTTCTCTGACGAGCGCCGACGGCGTCGTGAAGAACGCGTAGTCGCCGTCGCCGGACACAAACGTCTCCAGCGGTCCAATGCCGCTGATGCTGGGGTTGACCTCGCTCCCCAGCAGCGCGGCCTGCTTAGGCGCCGGATCATACGGCGAGGCGCACGACATGCACTCCACCACGTGTTCTTCACTATCGTAACGGTACACCTGAGTCTGGTTGGTATTCGATCCCGTACCGCCCGGAAGCCCACTCACACTTGTCGCCTCGAAATACGCATAGCGGCCGTCTGGAGTCACAGACATGTGCTGATTAAAGCCCAGAGCGCTCATTTTCACGAGGAATTCGAGCCTTGCAGCGTGAATGTCGTACCTGTACAGAGCCTCACCCTCCCTGAAGTAGGCCGCATCGAGATTCGCGGAGACATCGGATTCTGCTTCGTTTTTCAACAGCAGGCCTTCCAGGCCCGGCAACGGCGTCACAGCCTGGGATTCAGTGTCATACAACACAACTTCACGAGCACCCGTCTTACTTCCAAGCAGCACCTTCGTGCCCAGCGCGTTCGCGGCAACGAACGTGTACGCGCCGATGTCGAGCGTTTCAGACCCGTCAACGCGCATGTACAGGTGCGATGGTTCTCCACACTTTCCCCCAGGGACCGCTTCGAAGAACACCCGCGAACCATCCGCCGAGAGACTGTGCGGACTACTTCCCAGCCCGGTCACCGCAGCTCTGTCTTCACCACCGCGGACGAGTCGGGCGCCGCACGAGCCGATCGTGACCGCCGGTTCGCCGCTGACGTTCAACTGCGCAAGACCACCCGACGCCGTGTATTCATACAGGTCAGAGCCGCTCTTCGTACCGGTTTCTTCACCCAGCAATTTGTGATCGCGGGTCATCAGCACGAGCTTTGAGAAATCGCCGTCCGCGCCCACCCAACCCGAGCCCTCGGCTGCAACTGCTTCTTCAGGGTACTTGCGCGGCACTGACACGACCGTCTTGTACGGTCCGCCGAGCGGACCAAGGTCGTATTCGACACTAGGGGACAGGCTCGTTGTCGAAACCTCATACTGGCTTTCCAACGCCACCTCCGTCAGGTCGGAGTCGTAGGCCTGTGGGAAGTCGCGCCGCACACCCGTTTCGGGCTGCGGCGTACCCGCAAGCATGCTCCACCCCTTGCCTTCTTCGCGAGAGAACAGAAACGGAGACTGCCCTGCCAGCGCACCCTTGCGGTAATCGGTGCCCTGCGCTTCGAGCACGACATGCTCACCATCTTCACCGACAAGCACGGCATTCAACAGACCCGTCCCGTAATGGAAAGGTTCCTCAGCGCCTTCCTTTTCAAACGGCGTGAGCTGCTCATAGGCACGACAGTCCGGCAGATGCGCCGAGGCGCCCGCACGGAACGCTTCGTTGCCACAGCTTTCGCTCGTCGCCGTCGCCGCTACGGGCACCGTCAACGACTGTTCGGAGCTTTCGACGAGCCCAGTACCCGGCGCGTTACTCTGCGCCACCAGCCGGTAGCGATACATTTCACCCGCCGTCAAGCCAGGCGGCAGCCCGAACCCGACGTACTCAGTATCGGTACCCGAGCCCGCGTCTTGTTCAGCACCTTGTGCCGCTTCGGCCCAACCGTGTTCTGCAAAGCTCTTTTCATTCACATATTCAAAATGATAGTGCACGTCATACGCTACACCACCCGGCTGAGTCGTTACTGTCTTCACAGACCCACCGACGGGAGCCAATTCCAACCCACTACCTTCGATCTGCGGCTCACTCACATCAGCATCTTCATTGTCGAAAAAGACCGTGTACGGACCGCCGTCCGGGCCTTCCACGGCCACGTGTGCCCCGAGCGCATTCAACGCGTGTTCTACCGCTCCCGGGGAAGCGTCGTAGGGAAGACTGGCGGTAAGCGCCACACCGGTCGCGGTCGCGGTCGCGGGTGTAGAAAGCGTGACGCTTTCATTCCCGGGCACGCCCCTGGTCACCACCACCGTTGTACCAGTAGGGATACCAGGACCCGAGACCACCTCACCGGGCACGAGAGCGCCGCTGGAGAACGAGAGCGCAGTGACTTCGTCCGAGCCCGCGACCGTGTTCCCAGTAGCTGCCGCGCCGGTTGCGCGCCCATCGAAGCTCAATGTGAACGAGCCGCCCGTCGGCGCACCTTCAAGCGTGAGCACCTGTTCGTCAGATGACGGTTCGCTGTTGGGATCGACCGACCCCAACAGCAGCAGCGATTCACCGCGCAGAGCATGCACCGCGTTGGCGGTGGCGCTCGGCGCGCCGGAAGTCGTGAAGCTCACCGCTTCGCTCGTCACACTTCCGCAACCTTCCGCGCACGTATTCTGCGCAAACGCACGCACATAATATGTAGTCGCCGCGCGCAAACTAGTCAAACGCACACCGTCGGTGCCCGGCGCAGGGTCGCCGTAGCTCGTCGCTTCAGCCTGCGCCTGCGAAACGGCGCCCGATCCACCCGGCACCACACTCCATGACGCCGCGTTACCCGGTTCAGTCGTGTATTCCAAACGCCACTGCGTTTCTGACACATGCGGATGGATAGAAGTATACACATAAGCCGAGTCAGCGGTGACATTACGCACGTTAGCTTCAGGCGCCGACGGCTTCGCGGTAAACGTGGTGAAGAAACTGACTTCTTCGGCGCCGGACGTGTACGTGCTCTGGACTGTTTCACCCTTTTCATTGCTTGCTTTCAAACGCACGTAGTAGTTCGTTTCCGGTTTCAGGCCCGCTACAGTGGCGTCCACCCATTTGTATTCTTCGGTGGCGCTGATCGTCCCGGTCGCACCCGATGTGAATGCTTTCCACGGACCACTTTCGGAGGGAGCATATTCAAAAGAATATGTCGCCGCCGCTCCATTCGCATCAATCTCCGCTACAAACCCACTTTCGGCGTCCGGAAGCCGCACAGCCACCTCTTTGTCAAACGAAGTCCTTTCTTGGGAAGATGTAATATAAGTGTCGTCGATTTCTGGTTTTTCTATGGGAAGCGTTTTGAACGGAACCACTTCTTCCACCGTGCCATCGCTGTTTTCCGCGACGAAGCGCGCGTCGTAGGACGTGCCAGGTTTCAAGCCGCGCAGAAAGAGCGCACTATTATTATCATGGCCGCTGCTACCCAGTTCGCTTTCGGGGGTACCGATCGCTATGCCGGTTTCGTCGCTTGATTCTGTTGCTTTTGGGACTTCTTCGGAGTTCACTTGTGTCCACGGGCCAGTCGGGCTGGTTCCGTAGTATGCCGTCCACTTCGTGGCAAGTAGCCCCAGTTCCAAGCGAAGTTCGATGATTGCGCGCGTCGAGAAAAATTCCTCGTTTTGAATGCGCTCGAAGCGCGGCTGCCTCGTTTCAGCACCAAGCGACACCGACGCGAACAACAGCATCCCTGCCACGACGACCACCGCACTCACCAGCGCACGCCGCGAATGGTTGACCAGAAACGATCCAAGTCGATTCCTCATATGCGATGGCCTTTCATGCATTGTGGTAGGCAGTCCAATTCGTGGTACAGGGCAGTCCAATACCAGGTGCCGAAGGCCCCCAGACCGAGCCGTGAAACAGATCCGGGGAGCACTCTGCACACTCAGGCGTAGAGACCGTGGGCTAGCCGCCGGTCACCGCCCACGAGCCTTCTATCGCGAGCGTCCCTGCCGCTGCGGCGAAGTCGACGACCGTGAAGCCGACAGATTCATCACTGTTGCTGGCACCCGATCCCGTACCTGCTACGGCTACGTTAACATGTGGCTGGGCGGCGACGTTCGATTCCTCCAAGCCGAAGACGCACAGCTGGCCTTCAGCAGCGCCTGGATTTGACTCGTTTCCCTTGCATTCGCCGTTCTTGATGGACTGCGCTTCGTTTGGTTCGCCAGCGCCTTCTTCGAGACCGATGTAATGCACGTTTTCTTTGATTTCGGGGAAAACCGGATCCGCGAAGGTGACGGCGGTGCTTATGATCCCGGTCCCGGTCCCCGGGTTGGACAGCCCGGCCGAGCCAAACGAACTCGCCGCGTACGCCCCCCTCAACGTCTCCCCCTGCGGGAGCGGTTCGCCGCCAAAAGTCCCGTTCTTGCCGGCCGCACCCTTTTCACCATTACAGGCATACGAGGTGCCGCTCGCCGACTTGAATTCCGAACCGCCCGCCGCGCACGGTCCAATTTTGGTTTTCGATTCCGCGCTGGTCACGCTCGTGCCGTTGCTGCCGTTGCTGCCGGTCGCACCGTTGGTGCCGTTGGTGCCGGCCGCACCAGTCTCGCCCTTGGCACCCGGAGCGCCGGCCGGACCGGCCGGACCCGCGGGACCGGCCTTACCGTTGGCGCCCTTCAGCGACTTCAACACCTTCGGGCTGATCTGTTTGGTCGAGGTGATCACGATTTTGCTCGCGGCGTATGCGCCGCCGCTCATCGCGAAAACGAGCGCGAGCGTCATCGCGACGTTCGCATAGCTGAAACGCCTGCGTACCCATGAAATCATCAAAATCCTCCCCAAAATTCGATTCCGTCACGCGATCCCCGACCGCTCGACACAGACAGGGGCAGGCAGGCCGGACTCGGGACTTTCCCCAAGAGCCAAGCCAACACGCACCCCTCGTCACTGCCGGAGACGATTGTCTCCGCAGCCCCTCAATCAATCATTGCCAGCAGTATCACGAGATGCGCACCTGCTACCAAGTCACAAAGCGAGGTTTCTAGGTTGTGAGTAGCTGACAGCCGATCGGGGCATACATGACCGGCTCAAACGATCAACGCACATTTGTGCTTGCGTAACACGAGTGTTTCCAGTAGCTTTGACCGTAGGATGGGAGCGAAGGTCGTTGTTGAGAAGGGCACCGGGGCACTACGCTCGCCGGTCAGCTGGGCGCTGTTGGGGCTCGTGATCCAACGTCCCTCCTACGGCTACGAGCTGGTGCAGCGCTTCGAGCGCACGTTCGCCGACGCGCTCGATCTGTCGAGCCTCTCGCAGATCTACACGGCGCTGGACACGCTGCAACGGCGCGAGCTGATCGAAGAGTTCGCGCCGGAAGACGAGGACGCCGCGCACACGATCGTGCGCCAGCCCAAGCCCCACTACCGCGCGACCGCCGAGGGCGTGCGCCACTACGAGCAGTGGCTCGTCGGCCAGATCCACGAGGAGCGCCGCCGTTCGCGCCTGTTCGCGCGCCAGCTGTCGGTGCTGCCGCCGCGGACGGCGTTGGGGATCATCGAGCGCTGCGAGCAGGCCTGCCTGGACGAGGCCAAGAGCGCGCACCCCGGAGGAGCCGCGCACCGCGCCGCATTCCCCGCGGGGGCGCGTACAAAGGCCGGCGCGAAGTGCTCCGGCGACAGTGTCCCGGCGCTCGCCGACAGGCTGCTATGCGAGGAGGGGCGCCTGGCCGTCGAAGCGAGGCTTGCGTGGCTGGAGTACGCACGCCGCGAGCTGCAGACGCTCCTCAGCGAGCGCACAGCGGGGCGATGACACGCAGCACATCGAGCTCACGCGCTTCGGGGCCGAACCGATGACCGCGTTCGGGGTGGGACGATGACGCTGCTCGAGCTGAACCGCGTGAGCCTGCGCTACAAGCACGGCTCACACGAGCGCGTCGTGCTCGACGACGTCTCGCTGCAAGTCGAGCGCGGCGAGCTGATCGCGATCTGGGGCATGCGTCGGTCGGGCCGCTCGACACTGCTACGTGTCGCCGCCGGGATCGAGCCGCCTGAGGCGGGCGTCGTGCGCTTTGCCGGACGCGACCTGGCCGCGAGCGCGGGCGACGAGCTCGGCGACGGCATCGGCTACTGCCGGCCGGCCGAGCGCGGCAGCGAAGCAAGCACGGTGCTCGACGAGCTGACCGTCGGCCAGCTCGCGCGCGGCGTGCCCCAGACAACGGCCCGCGAGCTTGCCTTCGCGGCGCTCGAGCGGGTCGGCGCGAGCGAGTGCGGCGCACGCGAGCTGCGCGAGCTGGACGGCTCGGAGGCGGTGCGCGTCTCACTCGCGCGGGCACTGGCCTTCGAGCCCTCGCTGCTCGTGATCGACGAGCCGACCAAGGGCGTGGACCTGCTCGAGCGCGACAGCATCCTCGGCCTGCTGCGCTCACTGGCCGACGTTGGCATCGCCGTGCTGATGAGCAGCGGCGAGGCCACCGCGCTGGCCGGCGCCGACCGCGCGCTGTCGCTGTCGGCGGGCAAGCTGCGCGGCAGCGCGAGCCCCGAGCTTGCCGAGGTGCTGCCGCTGCGCCGCCAGAGCGGCGGCTGAGCGAACCGCAGAGCCAGCGCTTCCGGCGGGGGAAAATGAGCCGCAACAGATCGCCTCTAGGCGCGACGCTCAGGCACCCTAAAGTAACTGCATGTCAATGCTCGAGCTCGAGCGCGTCGTCAAGCACTATCGCGGAGGGGGCGAGCCGGTGCGTGCCGTCGATGGCGTCAGCCTGCAACTCGACGCCGGCGAGATGCTCGCGCTGCACGGCCCCAGCGGCTCGGGCAAGACGACGCTGCTGCTGTTGATCGCGGCGCTGCTGGCCGTGGACGACGGCTCGATCCGCTTCGACGGAGCGGAGCTCTCGACCCTGTCGGAGGGCGAGCGCTGCGACTACCTGCACCGCGACGTCGGCTTCGTCTACCAGACACCGCAGCTGATGCCGCGCGTGCGCGCGCTGGAGAACGCGGCGATGAAGCTGCTCGTGGGCGGCGTGCCGATGCGCGAAGCTACCGCACAGGCGCAGCCGTGGCTCGAGCGAGCGGGCCTCGGCGATTCGCTGCAGCGCACCCCCGAGCAGCTCTCCGGCGGCGAGCGCCAGCGCGTGATGATCGCGCGTGCGCTGACGGGCGCGCCGCGGCTGATCCTCGCCGACGAGCCGACCGGCAACCTCGACAGCGCCCGCAGCCACGAGATCGTCGAGTTGCTGCACACGGTCGCGCATGAGCACGGTGCGGCTGTGCTGCTCGTCACGCACGACCTCGAGGCCGCTGCGATCGCCGACCGCCACTGCACGCTGCGCGACGGCAGGCTGATCGAGGCCCACGCGGACGAGCAGGGCGCAAGGCCGCGAGCGCAGACGAGGTGACGCGCAAGGCTTCCGGCGCAGACGACGCGGGACACGTGAAGCCGCCGGCCCAGCCGCGGCCGCTGAGCGCGCGGGGTTGAGCGTGGCATCCCCAGCGAGCTCCAGCGCGCAGCCGCTGATGCGGCCCGGCGCGCTGCTCTACCTCTACCGCCGCCGCCTGCGCGTGCACGCCGTGCAGGAGCTGCTCGCCGGCCTCGGCGTCGCGGTCGCGGTCGCGCTCGTGTTCGCCACGCTGGTGGCCGCCGGCAGCGTCGCGGGCTCCGCCGGCGAAGTCGTGCATGCCGTGATCGGACCGGCCAGCCTGCAGCTGCGCGCGCGCAGCGCCGACGGCTTCGATGAACGACTGCTCACGCGCGTGGAACGGCTGCCCGGCGTCAAGCAGGCCGCGCCGCTGTTGGAGCAGACCGCGACCGTCGCAAGACCCAACGGCACGGACGCGTCACGGTCGATCTCGCCGGCGCCGACACCAGCCTTGTCGTGCTCGACGGGCTCGCCCACACGCTGCCGACCGCCACGCTCTCGGCCGGCGGGATCGGCCTGAGCCGCACGACCGCACAGGCGCTCGCGCTCCACACCGCTGACGCACCCGCCGGCAGTCCAGGCCTGCCGGCTCCCAGGGCTGGCGCATCATCCGGGTCATCGATCGGCGCGCGGGTATCGCTGCTGCTGCGGGGCCGTGCGATCCCATTGAAGGTGTCGGCCGTGCTCGGTCCAGAAGCCTTCGGCGCGCTCTCTGAGGCACGCGTGGCGGTGATGCCGCTGGCCGAACTGCAGCGGCTCGCCGGGCTGCCTGGGCGTATATCGCGCATCCTCGTGCAGACCAAGCCGGGCGCGCAGGCGACGGTGCGCAAGCAGCTGCAGACGCTCGCCGGCGGGCGCCTGCAGGTCGCCGCGGCTGACCAGGACGTCGCGCTGCTGCGCCACGCGCTGCGCCCGTCCGACCAGGCAAGCGGCTTCTTCGCCGCCGTCAGCGCGCTGCTCGGGCTGCTGTTCGCGTTCAACGCGCTGCTATTGACGGTGCCCGAGCGCCGTCGTGCGATCGCCGATCTGCGCCTGATCGGCACCAAGCGCAGCGCGATCGTGCAGATGTTCGCCTTCCAAGCGCTGTGTCTGGGCGCGGGAGCCGCGCTCGTCGGGCTGGCGGGCGGCTATGCGCTCTCACGCGGCGCTTTCCAGCAATCGACCGGCTACTTCGCCGAGGCCTTCACGCTCGGCGCGCGCACCGTCGTCGGCGTGCAGCCGTTGCTGATCGCCTTCCTCGGCGGCCTGCTCGCCACCTGCCTGGCCTCGGCCGTGCCGCTGCTCGACCTGCGCCACGGACGCGCGCTCGACGCCGTCTACCGCGAGCACGGCGTGCCCGGCAACACGCTGCCCGACCGCGCACGACGCGGGCTGGCACTGGCAGCGCTCGGGCTACTGGCGCTGACGAGCGTCCTGTTCGCGACCGCGCCCTCGCTGGCGCTGCTTGCCTGCGCGCTGCTGGCGCTGGCGACGGTGCTGGCCGTGCCGCTCGTCTTCGCGGGCGTGCTGCGCGTCGCGCGTGTGCTCAGCGAGCGCCGCCCGCGGATGACGATCCTGCCGCTGGCGCTCGGCTCGCTGCGCGCCACGACGGTGCGCTCGCTGGCGCTGGCGGCGACCGGCGCGGTTGCCCTGTTCGGCGCGATCGCTCTCGGCGGCGCGCGCGGCGACCTGCTGCGCGGGATCGAAGGCTTCGCCCACAGCTATGCGGCCGACGCGCAGATCTGGGTCGGCAACCCAGGCGACAACCAGGCGGTTGTCGATTTCCAAGCGGGCGGTCTCGCGGGACGCATCGCGCAGATCCCCGGCGTCGCTGAAGTGCGCTCCTTCCAGGGCGGCTTCCTCGACCTGGGCGAGCGGCGTGTGTGGATCGTGGCGCGCCCCCCGGGCGCGAACAGCAACGTGCTCGCGAGCCAGGTCTCACAGGGCAACGCGGCGAGCGCGATCCGGCGCCTGGGCGAAGGCGGCTGGATCGCCGTCTCCAAGCAGATCGCCGAAGAACACCACACCGGCGTCGGCGGCGGCGCGCTGACGCTGCCCACGCCGAGCGGGGCCCGCTCGTTCAGGATCGCGGCGACCACGACCAACCTCGCCTGGAGCCCGGGCGCGATCTTCATGGCAAGCGCCGACTACAGCCGGCTGTGGCGGACCGGCGCGCCGACCGCGCTCGGGGTGACGCTCACGCCAGGGGCAAGCGTGGTACGCGTGCAGCGCGCGATCGAGGCCATACTTGGAGCGCATAGCGGGCTGCGTGTAACCACAGCCAGCGCCCGTCAGGCGAATATCGACACGCTCACCAGCGAAGGGCTCGGCCAGCTCGGCGAGATCTCGACGCTGCTGCTGCTCGCAGCGATCCTCGCGATGGCGGCGGCGCTCAGCTCCGCCGTGTGGCAGCGGCGCGTATCGCTCGCGGGGCTGCGTTTGTCGGGGGCGCGGCCGCACCGCCTGCGCCTGGTGCTGTTGTGCGAGTCGGCGCTGATGCTCGGCGCAGGTTGCCTCACGGGCGCGCTCGCCGGCGTCTACGGCCAGCTCGTGATCGACGCCTACCTGGCACACGTGACCGGCTTCCCGGTGGCGCGCTTCGGCGCGAGTCTGCGGCCGCTTGAGATCCTGGCGCTGACGATCGCCACAGTGCTCACGATCGCCGCCGTCCCCGGCTGGCTGGCCTCGCGCGTCTCGCCGACACTCGCATTCGGAGAGTAGGCGCTGGGTGCGTAGAGCGCTCGGGGCAACCCAGACGGCGCGCGCGGGCGGGGCACTGCTACTCGCCAACGCGCGCTACTGGTGCAACGTCGCGCCGCTCGCCCACACGCAGATCGCGCGCTGGGAGCGAGACGCACTGGCGATCCCCGACCCGCTGCTGGCCGGCGCCGCGCGCGGCAGGCTGGGCGAGGAGCACTTCAACGTGGAGCTGGCCGCCACGTTGGCGACGCTGGCCCCGCGCCGACAGCGGGCGCGCACGGTCGAGGCGATCGTTGCGCTGCAGGTCATGTACGACTATCTCGATACGCTCACCGAGCAACCGACGGCCGCGCAGCTACTGAACGATCCCGTCGGCGACGCTCGAAGCCTGTACGAGGCGATGCTCGACGCTGTGGCGCCCAACGAGGAGCGCGGCGAGGAATACTACGCTGGGCTGCGCCACTCCCAGGACGGTGGCTACCTGCGTGCGCTCGTGCAGACCGTCAGGCACGCGCTGGGCGGGCTTCCCTCCGCCGGCGCGATCAGGGACGTCGCGTGCCGCGCTGCCACGCGCTGCGTCGAAGCACAGGTGCTCGTGCACGCAGCGACTGTCAGGGGCGACGCCGAGCTGGAGCGCTGGGCCAGCAGCGAGGCGGCTGCCAATCCCCACAGCGGGGCCCGCGGGAGCTTGGGGTGGCCGGAGTTCCTGGCGGGCGCACAGGCGTCGGTGCTCGTTCTGCACGCACTGATCGCAGCCGCGGCCGACCCCCGCACCAGCATCCGCGACGCCGAGCGGATCGACGCCGTCTACCTGTCGATCGGCGCGCTGACGATGCTCGACAGCCTGATCGACCGCGAGCAGGACGCGGCCGTCGGAGAGGCCGGATACGGCCGCCACTACGACAGCTACGAGCAGATGGCGACGCGCCTCGGCGACGCGGCGCGCGCGGCCGCGGAGGAGGCGCGCTCCCTCCCCCACGTCGGCCACCACACGATGACGCTCGCCGGGGTGGTCGCCTTCTACGCCTCGGCGCCGGCCGCCTCCAGTCCGTTTGCGCGTCCGGCGATCGTGCGCCTGCGCGGCGAGCTGCACCCGCTGATTGCACCAACGCTTCTCGTGATGCGGGTTTGGCGCGCGAGCAAGCTACTTACAAGGCCCAGACGGGTTGTATCGTCTAGATGAACGTATGGAAGACGAGTAGAGCGTTGAAGTCAACTGGGGCGGTGGTGATCGTCGCGACACTGTTGGGGGCGTGCGCCGGGTCGGCGCTGGCAGCGCATGCCCTGAAAGCCACCGATACGGCGCACCTACGCTACATCTCGGCGTCGGGCTCGCTGCTGATCGAGGAAGGCGCGGCCGCGGGCACGCTGCCGGGCACCATGAAGGTCCATTTCGACGTCGGCGCCACCTTCAGCGGCAGCTTCACGATCTACGCGAAAGGCGGGTCGATCTCCGGCCACGGCAGCGCAGTCCCGCGCGGCTCCGGCGTGTACGAAAGCTTCTCCGGCTCGCTCACCGTCACAGGCGGCAGCGGGCGCTACACGCATGCCCACGGACAGGCGCGTCTATACGGCACATTCGATCGCAACAGCTACGCGCTGCTGGTGCAGACCGTCGGCACGCTGCACTACTGAGGAGGACCCGACGCGAACGACAAGCTCACGCCGTGCCGTGTTGATGGGCGTGCTGCTCGGTGTCTGCCTGCCGAGCACGTGCGTCGCGCTGCTCGGCGCGTGCCTGCCGAGCACGGCCCGAGCCGCGACCTCGGCAAGCCTCAGTGCGAAGTTCGTGCCCGAGCGGCTCGGGCAGCGGGCCACGCTCAACTTCGGCTTCACCTTCGCCGTACCCCCCGGGCACGTGCCGCCGCCGCTGATCCAGATCGAGCTGCGCTACCCCAACAACCTCGGGGTCGCACTGAGCGGCCTGGGGATCGCCATCTGCTCGGCGCAGACACTGGAAGTGGACGGCCCCTCCGGATGCCCGCCCAACTCGATCATGGGCCACGGCGAAGCTTTCACCGGCATCGAACTGGGCACCAGCGTCGTCAGCGAGATCGCCCCGATCACGGTCGTGCGAGCACCCGACCAGGAAGGACGGCTGGCGCTGTTCTTCTTCGCCGAAGGCTCCACACCGGTCGATACCCACATCGTCTTCCCCGGCATCCTGCTACCCGCCAATGCCCCCTTCGGCGGCATCGTCTCGATCGGCATCCCGCTGGTGCCCACGCTGCCCGGCGCGCCCTACATCTCAGTTATCCATCTGCACGCCACGCTCGGCCCGATCGGAGTCACCTACTACGAACACATCGGCGGCGTGACACTCGCCTACACGCCCAAGGGCATCCTCCTACCCAAGACCTGCCCGCGCGGCGGCTTCCCGTTTGCGGCCACGTTCAACTTCCTCGACGGCAGCGAAGCGAAGGCGGGCACGGCGATACCGTGCCCCGACCCCCGCAAGAAGAAGCGTCGCAGAGCGTCAAACGCGACTGCCCCTCCATGGGTCACGGCGAGAGCTGACGCTCAAAATCGTCGATCAAACTCAGCAGCGCTTCACATTCCCACAAGCGTCCCCACTTCTTTTCGTTGAGTTGACGCAAGACACCGACCGTCTCGAGCGCGCTCAAGGCGTTCCCGACCGCTACATGAGACTTTCCCGTCAGCTGCTGTCCCGCCGACACATCGATGACCGGCTGGGCGGGCAAGGCGGCGATCAGTTCGCGCACAGCCGAGTCCCTGCGCGGATTGCCGAGCCGCTCGATCCAGGTTTGCTGCAGAAGCTCGATCTGACGCGACAGCTCTCCTGCTTCGTCAGCAGCGCGGCGAGTCGCTGAGGCAAACAGTGCGCACCAGTCGCTGACCCTCCCAGACCTATAGTCCTCGAGTCCACCGATGTACGCCTTTGGCTCGGCTGCGAGCACGAGGCTGATCGGTGGGATGTAGCGCGGGATCTCATCGCGCCGACGCAGGATCGTGTAGATGAGCGCGCGTCCTACGCGTCCGTTGCCGTCGGCGAAGGGATGGATCGTCTCGAACTGCGCATGGGCGATCGCGGCCTGAGCGACGGGGGCGACGTCTTCGCGATGGGTGAAATCGCAGAGATCCTCGAGCGCCGGCTTGACACGCTCGGGTGGGGGTGGCACAAAAGCCGCATGCAATGGGTGATAGTCGCTGCCGCCGATCCAGTTCTGGCTCGTGCGAAGCACTCCGGCGATGTCGTCGAAAGTGAAGCGCAGCAAGGTGCGGTGAATCTTCTCTATGTCCGCGACTCGGAGGAGATTCACCCTCCTGCCCAGTGCAATGGCCTCTTCCATGGCCTGCACGTTGGCGAGCACCTCCGCGGCGCGGCGATCGCCACTTGCGCGCCCGTCAGGACGATAGGCCGCTCTGGCAAGTCGCTTCTGCGACAGGACAAGGCCCTCGATACGTGAGGACGCCACCGCCTCGGAACGCAGTAGGTTGCGCGCCAGCGACTCCAACGAAGCCAGTCGCGGGGGAGAGCTGTTGAGCTCGCTCAGGGCCTTTGCGGCACCGGACAGCGCTGCCACGGCCTCATCGTCCAGCTGAAACGAATGGCTGGCAATCGGCGCCGGGATGAAAGTTTCGTAGAACCCGCCACGTCGGTGCTTGCGCGTGGGAGCGCCGAGGTTGGCCTGCCATTGGCGTCGCTCGTAGTGCCCCAGCGGAGCTGCGCCGGATGACAGGCGCGACGAACGTCGCGAGCTAGGGGGTGGAGATGAGGGGATGGCTTCTCTTCCCTTTCAGAGTTAGACGATCTTTGTAAGGTTAGCTAATAAACTTACAAAGCTCGCCGTCTTTGAAAGGTTGCGGGCCTGCCTGTCTGCCTGCGGACTGGAGCTTTCAGTGGCGGAAGTGGCGAACGCCTGTGGCGACCATCGCCACACCCGCGGCGTCCGCGGCGGCGACGACCTCCTCGTCGCGCACCGAGCCGCCGGGCTGGACGATCGCGGTGACGCCCGCGTCGATCGCCAGCTGCGGGCCGTCGGCGAACGGGAAGAAGGCGTCTGAGGCGAGCGAGGAGCCGGCCAGGAGATTGTCCTCGCCCGCCTGGGCCTTCTCGATCGCGATGCGCACGGCATCGACGCGGCTCATCTGCCCTGCCCCAATGCCGATCGTCGCACCGTCGCGCGCGATCACGATCGCGTTGGAGCGCACGTGGCGGCAAACCTGCCAGGCAAAGCGCATGTCCTGCCACTCGGGCTCGCTCGGCTGCTTGGCGGTCATGACGCTCATCTGCTCGGCGGTCTCTGAGACCTCGTCGCGGTCCTGCACGAGCAGGCCCCCTATGACGGGCTTGGCCTCAAGCACAGACGTGGGTGCTCCATGGTCGCTCCCTGCGGAGCGACCATGGGCATGAGTGGAAGATGGGCGGCCGGGCCAGTCGGGCAGCTCCAGCAGGCGCACGTTCTTCTTCTGCGTCAAGACCTGCAACGCCTCGGGCTCGAATGCCGGGGCCAGCAGGACCTCGATGAACTGTTTCGACAGTGCCTGCGCGCAAGGCCCGTCAACCGGGCGGTTGAGCGCGATCACGCCCCCGTAGGCGCTGACCGGGTCGCTGGCAAAAGCGCGCTCGTAGGCGTCTTGCGCGGTCTTGCCCAAGGCGCAGCCGCAGGGGTTGTTGTGCTTGACGATCGCGCAGGCCGGATCGGAGAAGTCCTCGACCAGCTCGCGTGCGGCGCTCAGGTCGAGCAGGTTGTTGAACGACAGCTCCTTGCCGTGCAACTGCTTGACACCGGCGAGCAAGTGCGTGGGCGCGCCCACCTCAGCGTAGTAGGCGGCGCGCTGGTGCGGGTTCTCGCCGTAGCGCAGCTCGGCCGCCTTCTCGTAGGCGAGCGTGCGCTGCTGCGGGAAGTCCTCGTCTTCGCGCTGGGCAAACCAGGAGGAGATCGCGGCGTCGTAACGCGCCGTGGTGGCGAAAGCAAGCGCGGCAAGCCGTTGCCTGGTAGACAGTGATATGCAACCCGATGGTTGCATTAGCTCGTTTACTAGGACCTGGTAATCGGAAGGGTCGACCACCACTGCCGCGAACGCGCTGTTCTTGGCCGCGGCGCGGATCATCGTCGGGCCGCCGATGTCGATGTTCTCGACAATTTCCTCGGGCGTCGCGTCACCGCGGGCGACCGTCTGCTCGAAGGGGTACAGGTTCACGCACACAAGATCCACCGGCTCGATCGAGTGCTCGGCGGCGGCCCGCAGATGCTCGTCGTTGTCGCGCACCGCCAGCAGGCCGGCGTACAGGCGCGGGTGCAAGGTCTTGACGCGGCCGTCCATCATCTCCGGAAAACCAGTGAAGTCCTCGACCGCACGCACAGGCACATTCGCCTCGGACAAAGCCCGGGCGGTGCCGCCGGTCGAGACGATCTCCACGCCGAGCTCGACCAGACTACGAGCAAACTCGACGATGCCGGTCTTATCCGAGACCGAAAGCAGCGCCCTGCGCACCTGCACCGCACCGGGCTCGGCGCGCTCGATGCCTGTCTGGGTGGGCTCAGCGCTCATCCGCTCGCAGATTATCCGGGTGGAGCGAAGGCCGCGTGCACACTCACGGCGCCTCCGGCTGGGACTGTGACGGCGCTGGGACGATCGTCACGCGGCGCGGGTTCTCGGGGTCGAGACCCAACGCGCCGCGGGCAAACAGGCGCACCGCCTCGGGCAAGAGCGAATGCTCGATCGGGCGCAGCGCCGCCAGCACCTCCTCGGGGTCGCGCGCGTCGGGCAGCTCCAGCGCCCGCTGGGAGATCACGGCACCGCTGTCCACGCCCGCGTCGACGAAGTGGACCGTCACGCCGAAAACC
Source organism: uncultured Solirubrobacterales bacterium (assembly GCA_963844095.1). Lineage (GTDB taxonomy): Bacteria > Actinomycetota > Thermoleophilia > Solirubrobacterales > Solirubrobacteraceae > Palsa-744. The sequence continues at coordinate 397,390 of CAWJND010000003.1, read as the reverse complement.
TTCACGCCGTAGGCAAGCGCCTGCTCGATCGCGTGCAGGCCGGGGAAAGCCGGCAGCAGCGACGGGTGCACATTTATGACCGCGCTCGGGAAACGCTCGAGGAAGACGAAGGTCAACAGCTCCATATAGCCCGCGAGCACGACCAGCCGAGCGCCGCGCTCAACGAGCCAGTCGGCCATCGCCCCATCGCGCGTCTCACGATCGGCGTAGGCCGAGCGCTCGAACACGGCAATCGGCACGCCGCGCGAGGCAGCACGCTCCAGAGCCAGGGCGCCTGGCGTGCCAGAGGCGACAGCGACCACCTGCGCCTCATGGCCGTGCACAGTGTCCAGCAGCGCCTGCAGATTGGTGCCAGTGCCCGAGACGAGCACGGCTATGGGCAGGGGCAGCTCGCTCACGTTCGGCTAGGCGGGAGCTACCTCGAGCGCGTACTTGCCCTGAGCTCCGTCCGAGCCCTTGACCGGGTACTCGCCCGTGAAGCAGGCGTCGCAGTGGGTGGCGCGCGTGGCGCCCACGGCCTCGTACACGCCGTCGAGCGACAGGTAGGCAAGCGAGTCGCAGCCCAGCTCGGCCGCTATCTCCTCGACGGAACGCTCATGGGCGATCATCTCCTCGCGCGTGGACATGTCGATGCCGTAGTGGCAAGGATGCTTGATCGGCGGAGCGGAAATGCGCATGTGCACCTCGGTGGCGCCCGCGTCGCGCAGCATCTGCACGATCTGACGCGTCGTGTTACCGCGCACGATCGAGTCGTCGACGACGACCAGGCGCTTGCCGCCCACGATCTCCGGCAGCGGGTTGAACTTCAGGCGCAGACCATGCTTGCGCAACTCCTGGCCGGGCTGGATGAACGTGCGTGCGACGTAGCGATTCTTGACGAAACCGTCGTCCTGGGGCAGGCCGCTGGCACGCGCGAAACCGCGAGCGGCGGCGTTGCCTGAATCGGGTACGGGGATCACGAGGTCCGCCTCGACCGGCGACTCGCGCGCCAGGATCTCGCCCATGCGCCCGCGCGCCACCTGTAGCACCTGGCCGTTCATGCGCGAGTCGGGACGCGCGAAGTAGATGTACTCGAACACGCAGAAGGCCTTGCGCTCGTCCGGGAGAATGCAACGGTTTTCAAGACCGTTCTCCCCGAGCGTGACGATCTCGCCGGGTTCGACGTCGCGCAGCAGCTTGGCGCCGATGATGTCAAACGCACACGACTCGCTCGCGACGCAGTAGCGCGGGGGCTCACCATCCACGCCCTCGATCACACCGAGGGCAAGCGGGCGCAGGCCGTGCGGGTCGCGGAAGGCGACGACGCGATCCTTGGTCATCACGACGATCGAGAAAGCGCCGTTCAGGCGTGGCAGCACGTCGGCGATCGCGTCCTCGATCTGCTCGGCCGTATGCGTGGCAAGCAGGGCCGCGACGATCTCCGAGTCCGAGGTCGAACTGAAGGTGACGCCGCGCTCTGAGAGCTCCTCGTGCAGCTCCAGAGCGTTGATCAGGTTGCCGTTATGGGCGAGCGCCAGCTCGCGGCGCGAGCCGTTCGTGCCCTCCGAGCGCTGCACCGGCTGCGAGTTCTCCCAGGCGTTGGAGCCGGTGGTCGAGTAGCGCACGTGCCCGATCGCAAGCTCGCCGCGCAGCGTGCGCAGGTCGTTCTCGCTGAACACCTGGCTGACGAGACCGAGCTCGCGGCGGGTCATGATGTTGCCGCCGCGATCCGCCGCCGCGATACCGGCCGACTCTTGACCTCGGTGCTGCAGCGCGTACAGCGCGAAGTACGACAAACGCGAGACCTCGTGCCCGGGCGCGTATATGCCAAACACACCGCACTCGTCGCGCGGTCCGTCGCGGTCCTCCGGACGAGGGTCCAAGGGCATTGCTTGCTTTAGGCTATCAGCAGCGCGACTCATCGCTGTGGACTAGCGCGACTCATCGCCATGGACTGCTGCTCGGGGGAGGGTTGTCTATCACTTTTTGTGCGATTGCCAATGGTGACTACATTATGTAGCTGCCATGGTGAATCGCACAAAAAGTTAATACATACGCTCACGCAAACAGCTCCGCGAGCGCGCCATGTGCCCGAGCAAGGTCGGACAGTGACAACTCGATTCGCTCCCCGCCCGCGCGCGTGAGGCGCTCGATTCGCAGCACGTCGCCACCCACGCTGCCGAGGATCCGCACCGGCACCGAAGCCCCAGGCGTGGAAGCCCCAAGCGCTCGCAGCGCATCCTCATCGCCGCTGACGACGAAACCGCCCGAGCCCTCGCCAAACAGCACGACAGCGGAGTCTGGTGAAATGCCGCTCCCTCCAGCCTCACGTCCCGTCGCGTCGGCTCCCTCAGCCCCAAAGAACTCCTCCCCGAGCGACACCTGCGCCCCGAGGCCGCCACCCAGGCAGCACTCCGCCAGCGCGACCGCCAGACCACCCTCGGCGATGTCGTGGGCGCTCGCGAGCGTGCCATCGCGCACCGCGCCGCGAACGGCCGCCTGGGCCACCGCCACGGCGGCGATGTCGATCGCCGGCAGCTCCTCAGGTAGATCCCACCCCCACAGCTTGGCCAGCTCGCTTGCCTGCAGCGACGGCGCGAACGGCCCCACGAGCGCGATCGCGTCGCCCGCGCGCGCGAAGCCCGCCCGGCCCGCCGCGCGCACGTCCGGCAGCTCGCCGACCATGCCGATAACCGGCGTCGGGTAGATCGGGCCCGCGCTCGAGCCCTCGTTATAGAGCGACACGTTGCCGCCCACGATCGGGGCCTCCAAAGCCCGGCAGGCGTCACCGAGACCGCGCACCGCCTCGGTCAGCTGCCAGGCGATGTGCGGCTTCTCGGGGTTGCCGAAGTTGAGGTTGTTGGTCGTCCCAAGCGGCCTAGCGCCCACGCAGGCAAGGTTCGAGGCGCACTCCAACACCGCGGCGACGGTACCCGTGTAGGGATCGGCCGCGACGCGCCGCCCATTGCAGTCGATCGACACCGCGATCCCCGCCACCGGCCCATCCGTATCGTGGACGCCGTCGGCGGGCATCGTGGTCCCGTGCGCGGCGATCGCCAGCACCGCCGCGTCAGCCTGCTCGGGACGACGCACCGTGCGCGATTGCACGACGGAGTCGTACTGCTCGAAGAGGGGTCAACGCGAGGCGATGTTGGCCGAGGAGAGCAAGGCCAGCAGCAACTCACCCGCGGTCCAACCGTCCGCGGCGCCGCCGTCGCGGACGCCCACCGCGTCCCCTCCGGGGGGTTTTTGGGGTAGCAGCGCCTGCGGCGCTCTGAAGGGCGTGCCTTGCGGCTTCAAGGGCTGCAAGTCATAGAGCGGGCAGTCATCCACCAGCGCCCGCACTGGCATGCACCCGACCAGCCGCCCCGCCTTGAAGATGCGCATCTGCCCCGTGTCGGTGACCGCGCCGATCGGAGCCCCACCGACCTCCCACTTCTCGCACAGCTCCAGCACCGCCGCAACGTTGGCGGGCTCGACCACGCACAACATGCGCTCCTGGGACTCGGAGACCATGATCTCAAACGGCTCCATGTCAGCCTCGCGCAGGGGCACGCTGGCCACGTCGATGTCGATCCCGACCTCGCCCTTGGAGGCCATCTCCGCAGCCGAGGAAGTCAGACCGGCCGCGCCCAGATCTTGAAGGGAGACGAGCAGGTCGCGCTCCAGCAGCTCCAGCGAGCACTCCATCAGCTTCTTCTCCTCGAAGGGATCGCCAACCTGGACGGTCGGCCGCTTGTCGTCGTCTTCGCCCAACTCCGCGGACGCCAATACAGAGGCACCCCCGATCCCGTCGCGCCCGGTCGAGGCACCGAACAGCAGCACGACATTGCCAACGCCGACGGCAGCGCTTGTCACGAGCTGCTCGCGCTTGGCGATGCCCAAAGCCATCGCGTTGACAAGGCAGTTCTGCTCGTAGGGCGCCTCGAAGTAGACCTCGCCGCCGATCGTCGGCACGCCGATCGAGTTGCCGTAGTGGCCGATGCCGGCGACCGCCCGGTCAAGCAGGTAGCGGGAGCGTGCCCCGGCCCCTTGTCTTCCCTCATCACCCCCAACTTCGTTGGGGGAATAGGGGTTTTTCAGGTAAGGCTCGCCGAACCTAAGCGAGTCGAGCACCGCGATCGGACGCGCGCCGATCGCGAAGATGTCACGCAGAATGCCGCCCACTCCAGTGGCCGCACCCTGAAAGGGCTCGACCGCGCTCGGATGGTTGTGCGACTCGACCTTGAACGCGCACACCAACCCATTGCCAACGTCAACCGCGCCGGCGTTCTCGCCGGGCCCCATCACCACGCTTGGCCCTTCCGTCGGCAACGTGCGCAACAGCTTCTTGGAGTGCTTGTAAGCGCAGTGCTCGCTCCAGAGCAGCGAGTACATCGCCAGCTCCACCTGGTTTGGCGGGCCGCCTTGCTTCTCACAGATCAGCTCGTACTCGGCCTCCGTCAGCCCAAGCGCAAGCGCATCCTCCAAGCCGGGCAGCGTCACGGCCTCAGACACGAGCGCCCTCGACCGCCATCCGCATCGAGGCAAAGATGCCCAGCCCGTCGGTGGAGCCCGTCAGCTCGTCCACAGCATGCTCGGGGTGGGGCATCAATCCGAAGACGTTCCCCCGCTCGTTGCGTACGCCGGCGATGTCGTTCAGCGAGCCGTTGAAATTCTCACCTGATGAGTAGCGCAACACGACCTGGCCGCGCTCTTGCATCGAGGCTAGCGTCGGCTCGTCGGCGTAGTAGCGACCCCAGGAATGCTTCGCAGGGATGCTCAAGGTTGAACGCCCTCCAATTGGCGAGCTGCCACCCACACTCGAATACCCATCCGTCCGCAGGTCTCTATCCCCCCTATAGGCACAGGTAAATGCCGTGTCGCCCTCGACCACATCGAGCTGCACCTGCCTGAAGGTGAAGCGCAGATTCGCGTTCGGCAGCAGTGCTCCAGGCAAAAGGTGCGCCTCGCACAGGACTTGGAAGCCATTGCAAATGCCGAGCACCAAGCCGCCGTCGTTTGCGAAGGAGACCACCGACTCCATAACCGGCGAGAAGCGCGCGATCGCTCCGGCACGCAGATAGTCGCCGTAGGAAAAGCCGCCAGGCACGACGACCGCGTCGACGCCCTTCAAATCGCGCTCTCCGTGCCACAGCAGCTCGGCATCGCCCACCCGGCGAGCGGCGTACAGCGCGTCCACCTCGTCACAGCTGCCGGGGAACTGGAGGACGCCGAACTTCACTTCAAGGTCGCCATGGCCTCGGCATCCGCCGGATCGATCCGCTCCAAGCCAGGAATACCGTCAAAGCCTTGATCGGCACTGAGAATCGCGTCGATACCGCGGTTGAGCGCCTGGGCAGCGAAGATCGCGTCGCGCATGTCCAAACGCTCGTGTTCGCACCAAAGCTCAAGTGCACGTTCGATGTCGCTCGGCGTGACAGTGTGCAACCGGGAGGTGCCCGCGATCTCCAGCGCGTCTTTGGAGGCCACGGCGCGTGAGATGCCGCGCCTGCACCGCACATACGCGAACTCGTGAATCAGCTCCACGCTTGCCTCGGCGGACAGCAGGCCATGCGCACCGTCGTTCATGACGGCCCGGCAGGGCTCGCGATAGCGGTGCTCACCTCCGAGCGCATAGAGAAACACGCTCGTATCGAAGAGGAAACGACGCACAGAGGCGCTATTCGTCCTCGTCGTGATGCTTCAGCAGCTTGCCGTACCTACCTTCAACGATCTCCTGCTTCATCACCGGCCAGTCATCGACCGGCATAGGCTCCGCTTCGAGCAGTTTCGCGAACGCCTTTGAGCGGGACTCATGCATATTCGCCAGCTTCTCGTCGATTGCCTCTCGGATCAAAGCCCCGAGCGAGACGCCGCGCTGGGCGGCAAGCTCGCGCAGACGACGATGCAGGTCGTCGTCAAGCAGCAGTTGGGTGCGGCGGGTCAAGGGCATATACACACATTATCATGCACATGCACATATGTGCAAGTTTGCCATCGCTGCTTCAAGGGGTGGGCAAGCCCAGAACGATCTCGTAGTCCTCGACCAGCGGATTTGCGAGCAGCTTCTCGCACATCGGCTCCAGCTGGCTGACGTCCTCCACGTCGAGCTCCACGAGCCGGCCTATGTGGACGTTCTCGACTCCGTCGAAGCCAAGCGCAGGCAGCGCACGCTGCACCGCCTCGCCCTGCGGATCGAGGATGCCCGCCTTCGGGCGGATCAGGACGCGTGCCCTCACGCTCATCCTTCCGCGCCGCTGTCGCCGTCAGCCTGCAAGCCCGTACGCTCGAGCCACGAGTCAAACTGCTCGCCGGTGATCAGCTCATACGCCTCGACGTAGCGTGCTCGCGTGCCCGCGACCACGTCCTCGGGAATCACGGGCGCCGGCGGCTTCTTGTCCCAGCCGCTTGCCGAGGCCCAGTCGCGCACGTACTGCTTGTCGAAGCTCGGCTGCCCCTTACCAACCTCGTACCCCTCGACCGGCCAGTAACGCGAGGAGTCGGGCGTCAGCACCTCGTCGCCCACAACCAGTTCGCCGTCATCGTCGAGGCCCAACTCGAACTTGGTGTCCGCCAAGATCACCCCTCGCTCGCGCGCATGAGAGGCCGCGAAGGAGTACAGGTCGATCGAGATGTCCCTAACTCGCTCCATCAGCCCTCTATCGCCCACCAACTCGGCAGCTTGCTCGAAGTCGATCGCCTCGTCGTGACCAACCTCGGCCTTGGTGCTCGGCGTAAAGATCGGCTCGGGCAGCTGCTCGGACTCGCGTAGGCCTTTCGGCAACTCGATGCCAGATACAGCCCCTGTTGCCTGATAGTCCTTCCAGCCCGAGCCGGTGATGTACCCCCTGACAACGCACTCCACCGGCAACATCTTCAACTTGCGTACGACCAGCGCCCGCCCACGTGCCTCTGGCGGGACACCCTCGGTCGCGGAGATCAGATGGTTGGCGACAATCCCCTTGGTCTGCTCGAACCAGAAGTCCGACAAGCCTGTGAGCACCTTGCCCTTATCCGGGATCGGCGTGGGATGGACCGCGTCGTAGGTGGAGATGCGGTCGCTGGCGACCATCAGCAAGCGGTCGCTGAGGTCATACAGCTCACGGACCTTGCCGCTGGCGAGGAGGGGCAGGTCGGCGAGCGCGGTCACTTTTGGCGATGCTACCAACGAAGGCGGCTGTCGCACCTGGTGCCAGTGGCGTACTGGACGTTTGGCCTCAGGATGAGTCTCGACTCATGCGATCTCATCCAAGCGTCCCACTATCTCGTGCGCGTAGCGCGTGTAGTACCCATAGTCGAAGATCGTGTCGAGGTCGAGCCCGGCGGCGCGCTCGTCGGCGGCAAGCAGCTCGCGCAGCGGCGTGCCTTCGTCCCACGCACGCTGGGCCAGCTCCTGGGCGATGCGGTAGGCATCGTCGCGCACCATTGGCGCACGACCGCGCTCGCCCGAACCTTCGGGTGCGGTGTCTCCTTCCACGAGCGCAAGCAACACGCGCTGGGAAAACAGCGCACCGTGGGTCAGCTCGAGGTTGGCAAGCATCCGCTGCTCGTCAACCACAAGCCCGTTCACGAGCTTGGTAGCGCTGTGCTGCAGATGGTCGATCAGGATCGTCGAGTCGGGCAGGATCACTCGCTCGACCGAGGAGTGTGAGATATCGCGCTCGTGCCACAAGGCGACGTTCTCTGTCGCCGCCTGCGCATTGGCGCGCAGCACACGCGCCAGCCCGGAGATCTGCTCGCTCTTGATCGGGTTGCGCTTGTGCGGCATCGCCGAGCTGCCCTTCTGCCCGGCGCGGAATGGCTCTTGCGCCTCACGCACCTCCGTGCGCTGCAGGTGGCGAATCTCGGTCGCCAGACGCTCGAGGCCGGCGCCGGCAAGCGCGATCGCCTGCAACAGCTCGGCGTGGCGGTCGCGCGCGACGACCTGCGTGGAGACGTCCTCGCGCCGGAGTCCGAGCCGATCCAGCACGCGGCGCTCAAACTCGGGGCTGGTCGCCGCGTACGTGCCTACGGCGCCCGAGATCGCACCGACAGCTACCTGCTCAAAAGCGCGCTTCAGCCGCACAGCATTGCGATGCGCCTCGAAGGCAAAGCCCGCGAGCTTGACGCCGAACGTCGTCGGCTCGGCGTGGACCCCGTGCGTGCGCCCGACGCACAGGGTGTCCACGTGCTCGCGAGCACGATTGGCAAGCGCCTGCACCAGCGCCTGCGCTCCTGGCACGATCACCTCTCCGGCCGCGCGTAGCTGTAGCGCCAGCGCCGTGTCGAGCACGTCCGAGGAGGTCAGCCCGAAGTGGATCCAGCGGCCCGCCTCGCCCGCGCCGGCGGACAGCACGTCCACAAACGCGGCCACGTCGTGGTCGGTGGTGCGCTCGCGCTCGTCGACGGCCTCAACCGTGAACGTGGCAGCGCGAATCGCCTCCAGCTCGGCCGGGGTCGGGCCGTCACCATCGCTGCCTGCCCTGGCCCCGTCAGGGAGCGTGCCCGTGCGGGCGAGCAGAGCCGGCAGCTCCTCGCAGGCGGCTACCTCGACGCGCCGCCATGTCTCCATGCGGGCCTCGTCGATCCAGAGGGCGCCCAGCTCGGTGCGTGTGTAGCGGGGGATCACCTCTGGGATTATCGCGGTTCGCTTAGGACGGTACTTTGCGCAGAGCCAGATGCCCCCCGCGCGCGCGGGGGGCATCGCCCGATTTGGACAACCCGCCCACGATGCGCAAATGTGGACAACCCGCCCCACGCAGCCGCGCGATGCGACGACCGGGGTCCTAGATATCCGATCACGCCGTACAGGCGACCAGGACACGCGGAACCTCGGCATCACCTCCACCGGCAGGCTCGCCGCCCCCCGATCCTGTACAACGAGAGTGAGCGCGCCGCTCGGCGCGGGAGCCGCGAGGAGAAGAGGAGCCATGCCCACTTACATCATGCTCTCGACCTTGACCCCTGAGGGTGTGCAGACCGTCAAGAACAATCCGGAGCGCATCCGCGAGGTCAACAAGGAGGTCGAGCAGCTTGGCGCCACCGTCAAGGCGCAGTGGGCAACGCTCGGCGCAGTGGACTTCATCTCGGTCGTGGAGGCACCAGACGAGAAGACGATGGCGCGCGTATCTCTGGAGCTGGGCTCCCGTGGGACGGGCCGTTACGAGACGCTGGCGGCCATCGGCGTGGATGAGTTCATAGCTTCGTTGTGAGAGTTCTTGTTGTAGGAGCAGGTGGTCGTGAGCACGCGCTGGTGCGGGCGCTCGCCCGTTCACCGCAGAAACCGGATTTGCTGTGCGCACCCGGAAACACTGGGATCGCGCGGGACGCGTGTCTATTGGACGTCGCTGCTGAGGACATACGCGGGCTGATCCACGCCGTGGAAGCAGAGCAAGTCGATCTCGTCGTCGTGGGCCCAGAGGTGCCGCTTGTTGGAGGACTGGTGGACGCTCTCGCCACAGTAAATGTCGCCGCGTTTGGTCCCACGGCCGCCGCGGCCAAGCTAGAGGGCTCCAAGGCCTATGCCAAGGAGGTCATGCTCGCGGCGAATATTCCGACCGCCGGCTTCGAACTTGTGGGCAACGTCGAGGACGGAATGGCCGCTATTGATCGCTACCCGGTTGTACTCAAGGCAGACGGTTTGGCCGCGGGGAAGGGCGTCGTCATTGCCGAAGATGAGCAAACTGCCCGCGAGACATTGGAAGAGTTCCTTGTTGGCCACCGCTTCGATACGCGTATGGTGGTGGTCGAAGAGTTCCTGGTGGGAGAGGAGCTGTCGTTGCTCGCGCTATGCGACGGCGTGCATGCAATGCCGATGGCGCCGGCGCGTGACTTCAAGCGCATTTTTGACGACGATGCGGGGCCGAACACTGGGGGGATGGGCTCCTTCTCGCCGGTGGCAGAGATCGACGCTCGAGCAGCAGCCGAACTTGCCGCCGTCGTGCATCAGCCGGTTGTGGACCTCATGCGCAAGCGTGGCACGCCCTTCCACGGCGTGCTCTATGCGGGCTTGATGCTCACCGCTGACGGCCCGCGCGTGCTCGAGTTCAATGTGCGCTTCGGCGATCCAGAGACTCAGGCTGTGCTGCCGCGCCTGCGCTCAGACCTGCTGGAGCTACTGTTGGCCGCCACGCGGACCGGCGGGCTAGAGGGCGTCCCTTTGCGGTGGACAGATGAATGGGCGGTCACGCTGGTACTGGCAAGCGCCGGTTATCCGGCTTCGTCGTCTAGCGGCGATGTGATCCACGGCTTGGAGCAGGTGCCGGCGGGCATCGAGATCACGCATGCTGGTACGGCCTCCCAAGCTGGCGCTGTTGTCACCGCCGGTGGCCGCGTGCTCAACGTGACCGCACTCGGGCCGACCGCTGAATCAGCGCGAACGGCGGCGTATGCTGCCGCCGAGAAGATCTCTTTCGATGGAATGCAATTGCGGCGTGACATCGCCGCCAACGCTGAGGGCGAGGCCACCACAACCACATGAGCGACACAGCACCCACACCCATACGAACCGACCTCGCCCAAGCCGAGGTACAAGCACAGCTAGAGGAGTTCGACGTCGAGGGACCACTGATCGGCATCGTGATGGGCTCGGAAAGCGACATGGAGGCCATGGAGAAGGCCGCGAAGGAGCTGCACACGCGCGGCATCCCGCACGAGATACAGGTGATGTCCGCCCATCGCGAAGCAGACACAGTCACCGAGTACGCCAAGAGCGCCAAGTCGAGAGGGCTACGAGTGGTCATCGCGGGCGCCGGCATCTCCGCGGCGCTGCCCGGCGCGATCGCCGCGCACACCGACCTGCCTGTGATCGGCGTGCCGCTGTCCGGGCGCCTGACAGCTGCGGGCGGCCTTGACGCGATCCTCTCGATCGTGCAGATGCCGCCAGGTGTGCCGGTGGCGTGCGTGGGTTTGGATAACGCGCGCAACGCGGCGATCCTGGCCGCGCAGATCATCGCGGCGTAGAGCCAACTACCTCAGCCTTACGGATGGGGATCTGGCGGGGGGACGTGAGCTGATACCAGGTGAACCTGCCTTGACCACCAGTAGGGTGTCTTCGCCGGCGGCCGGGGACGATGCCGTGCGGTGTCGTCGATATCGACGCTCAGGGAGACTCAATGCAGACTTTGACTAAGAACGTGTTTCAAAAAGATCGGCACGTCCGGTGCATCCCTGGACGCGGCGCTGGATCACCACGTGACGTCTTGCACGTGCCACCAGCACGCGCTGCGACGTCCCGCGGCGCCCAGCTTGGTCCATGAACGCACCGGACGCACCGCCTATTTTGAAACACGTTCTAAGTGTCGTCGCGCGATGCTCGGATTGGTGACAGCTGCCCGACGGGTCCCGGCGCGACGAGGGTCGATTTCTTTGAGGCACCCAGTCCACTGACGGTATCCACCACGCATTGAACGTGGGACCGCTGCAGATTGGGATCAACTGCAAAGGCAACCGACCAGCGAAGAACCTGCGCTGCGACTTGTCGGATGGCGGCGCTACGCCTGCCACTTGCAGGATGCGTGGGAAGCGCCCGCTCGGTGCGCCGGCGACGTTGAGTCTCCGGCGCACCGACACGGGTTCGCTTATTTCCGTTTGCCTTTCGTCACAGCCTCGCTGAGCACGACGGACTTCTTTACTGTTGCCCCGCTTGTGACAGTCACTCCGGCCTTGCCCGATAGCTTGTGAGCTTTGGCCGCGGCGAGCGCGCTTTTGCCCGCCGAGGTCAGGCGAACGGAGATCGTCGCCTTCTTCCCCGCAACGAGCGAGTACGAGCCCTTTGCGAGTGTCACTGTCTTCCTCTTGGTTTTTTTGCCCTTGCTCTTGACCGCAACCTGCCCGGTGAGTTCAATCGTTCCCGTGCAGGTCGCGTTCGCGCAGGCGATTGGCACCTTTGCCGAACCGCCGGACACGGCGATTTTCGAGCTCGACAGCGTCACGGCCGGTAGGGTCACCGTGAGCGCGGCGCTCCTGGCGGCTGTGTGGCCGGCCACGTTGGTCGCCGCGACTTCACACACCAGAGCGTGGCCCACATCGGCCGCCTGCACGGTGTATGCGGGGGACGTTGCACCGGCGATCGGTGCGCCGTCGCGCAGCCACTGGTAGGAGAACGGTGACGTGAGGGGCCAGCCAGCCGATAGCGCGAGTTCGTTTTCTCCCGTCCACGATCCACTCGCGCACGATAGCAAGCTCCCGGTCGTAGCGGTCCCAGATACGCTCGGTGCTGCCGTGTTGAATGGCGCCGAGGGCACCATTGCGGCGTTGACTCCCGACGTGATCGTCCCCACAGCGGCCGCTACCGAATTGGCTGTAGCTTCCGAGGGCTGGTTGTTGAAGTACTGCGTGATGTACTTAGGCGGACAACGAGGCGCGTGTTCGCACGCCTTGTCTTCGGCTGCAGAGAATTCCCAATAGAAACTAACCTTGTAAGAACCTGTCCGCAACCCGGTTATGGTGTATTCACCATTAGTGTTGGTCTCCGAAAACCCAAAACCGCCTTCCCCGCCAGGGCTAGACGCAATGACTCCTACTTTAGCCAATCTGGCATGACTGTAGACGTCTGTGATCGTTCCCGAGATCTTACCCCCTTCAACCAGCGTGGCATTGATCCCCGCGGTCGTCGCCCCGGCTGTTACAAAAATCGGATTGGCGCTCGTCAGCGACGTCTGGCCATTGTAGTACTGAGAAAGATACGCAGAGTTTTCTGGGGAGAAACCGATCTTGTACTCGCCTTCCGCTAGGCCTTCAACGGTGTATTCACCGTTTGCATTGGTCTCAGCGAACTTAGCGGGTTCGTAAGAGTTGAGACTATCGTTGTAAAGATCAATATTGACATTCGCAATCGGCACGCCGTCACTGCTCGTAACACGTCCCGTGATCTTACCCGGCAGTTGCATCTCAGCGTCGATCCCAGAGGTTGGGTTTCCTTCGGTGACGGACACAAGGCTCGCGTCTTCAAACGACGGCTGTTTGTCGTAATATTGATCCGTGTAGGTGGGCTGGTCTGAAAAGCCTACCTTGTAGTGGCCGCCTGAGAGCCCGGACACGGTGTATTCGCCACTCGCGTTCGTGGAAGCGGATCCCTCGATTTCTTCATCCGCGCCGTAGACCGTGACTGACACGTTCGCGAGCGCTTTATGCGCTGATTCGGTAACGGTACCTTCGATACTGCCTGTTCCTGCCGCGACGGCGACAGGAGCGAGCGCGAGCAAGGCTACGCACCCGACCAGGACCGCGAACGCCCAATGACCTACTCCTTTGCGAGAGCGACCGCGGTGTAAAACATCGCTAGCCGCACCATTCTCAGCGTCGCGACACAACGCCAGCAAAGTACTTCTCATAGAGCTCTCCTTTTTTTGATAGTGCCTATCGAGTGCCTTCGGCAGCACCCAACGCGCCAGCCCACAGGACTGGCGCGGCTTTGGGCAGCGCCCACCCCCGATACGTCTCGTGTACGCGTAGCGGATCGTATGCAGGTAACGGTCCACTTGTCAAGACAGGATCCCAATTAACGGTATCTTGTCGATAGTTGCTGCAGCTCACCCGCGCTCCGCGGGCGCTCGGCCGCTCCTCCGGGGCAGTCCCGGGTCAGCTCACCGCGGCTACAGCCGTCGGGGTCCCCTTGAGCACCACCTGGCCGTTGGCTGCCTCGGCCAGCACGACGTCCCCGGAATGGAAGTGTCCCTCCAACAAAGCAAGCGCCAGTTGGTCAACGAGCTGCTTCTGAATCACACGCCGCAGAGGCCGCGCGCCGTAAGTGGGGTCATAGCCCATGTTGCCAAGCAGCTCGCGAGCGGCAGGGGTGATCTCTAGCTGCACTCCGCGCTCTGCCACGCGTTCTATTACTTGAGCAAGCTGCAGATCGACGATCTCGCCAATCTGCTCGCGAGAGAGAGGATCGAAACGCACAATGTCATCGAGACGGTTAATGAACTCGGGCTTGAAGTGTTCGGTCAGCTCCGAGCGCATATCATCGCCGGTAGCCGACACTGGAATGTTTGAAGTCATGATCAGCACGGTGTTCTTGAAGTCCACGGTGCGCCCTTGACCGTCGGTGAGACGGCCGTCGTCCATTACCTGCAAGAGCATGTTGAACACGTCGGGATGGGCCTTCTCGATCTCGTCGAGCAGGACAACTGAGTACGGCCGACGACGTACGGCCTCGGTGAGCTGGCCACCCTCTTCGTAGCCGACATAGCCAGGAGGCGCACCGACGAGACGCGAGACAGAGTGCTTCTCCATGTACTCGCTCATGTCGATCCTGATCATCGCGTCTTGGGAGTCGAACATGAACTCCGCCAGCGCCCGCGCAAGCTCAGTCTTGCCGACACCTGTCGGGCCCAGGAACAGGAAGGTGCCGATCGGACGGTTCGGATCCTGTAGCCCCGCGCGCGAGCGGCGCAAAGCAGTTGCAACAGCCTCGACCGCCTCGTCCTGGCCGATAACGCGTTCGTGCAAACGCTCCTCCATGTGAATCAGCTTCTCGACTTCACCCTCCAACAAACGTGAGACAGGAATGCCAGTCCAGCGCGCGACGACCTCGGCAATGTCCTCGGCGTCTACCTCCTGCTTGAGGAAAACGGGGCCACCTTCCCCCCTCTTACCGGAATCCGCTCCACCGTCGCTTGCTGACTCACCATCGCCACCGAGCCCATCATCTTTCGATCCCTGTTCGTGCTCAGCCTTTTCGTGCTCGGCCAAGTCGCCTTCCAGCTTGGGTATCTCTCCATACAGCAGCTCGCTCGCACGGCCAAGGTCGCCGTCGCGGCGCGCACGGTCGGCCTCCATACGCAACTGCTCCAGACGCTCCTTAATGTCGCTGACCCCCTGAAGCGCTTGCTTCTCGCGTTCCCATTGGGCGCGCATCTCGGCGGAGCGCTGCTTCAGCTCGCCGAGCTCCAAGTCGATCGCCGCGCGCCGCTCCTTGGATGCCTCGTCCTTCTCCTTATCAAGCGACGCGAGCTCGATCTCCAGCTGCATCGCGCGCCTGTCGACCTCATCGATCTCGGTCGGGACGGAGTCGATCTCGATGCGCAAGCGCGACGCCGCCTCGTCCACAAGATCGATTGCCTTATCGGGCAGGAAACGGTCGGCGATGTAGCGGTCAGACAATGTTGCCGCAGCTATCAAAGCACTGTCCTGGATCGTCACTCTGTGATGAATCTCATAGCGCTCCCTGAGCCCACGCAGGATCGCGATCGTGTCCTGCACACTCGGCTCGCCCACCATCACGGGTTGGAAACGACGCTCAAGCGCCGCGTCCTTCTCGATGTACTTGCGGTACTCGTCAAGCGTGGTAGCGCCAACGCAGCGCAGCTCGCCGCGGGCGAGCATCGGCTTGAGCAGGTTGGCAGCGTCGACGGCCCCTTGAGCCGCCCCTGCACCGACGATCGTGTGCAACTCGTCTAGGAACAAAATGATCGTGCCTTGAGCCTCTGAGACTTCCTTCAGCACGCCCTTGAGCCGCTCCTCGAACTCGCCGCGATAAACGGCCCCGGCGATCAGCGCACCCATATCCAGGGCGATCACACGTCGCTCGCGAAGAGACTCGGGCACGTCTCCGGAGACCACGCGCTGGGCCAGCCCCTCGACGATCGCGGTCTTGCCCACGCCGGGCTCGCCGATCAGGACGGGATTGTTCTTCGTGCGCCGCGAGAGCACTTGGATGACGCGCCGGATCTCCTCATCGCGCCCGATCACCGGATCGAGCTTGCCCTGCTCGGCGAGCTCGGTCAGGTCGCGCCCGAAGCGCTCGAGCGGCGTCTGCTCGTCCTGCTCGCCAGGGGATTGCACGCCGGCCGCGCCGGCCGCGTGTCCGTCAGGCGGGCTCATCGCTCATCGCTCATTCCTGACCTCATTCCCTGATTCCTGATTCCCGATTCCTGATTCCTGATTCCTGATTCCCGATTCCCGATTCCCGATTCCCGATTCCCTGATTCTTCCAAAGTGGGTGTGTTGTTCTTTTTTGGGCGATTGTCCATGGTAACTACGATATGTAGTTCCTATTGTGAATTGAAGAAAAACGAATGGTCGCCCTTCGACCTCAACTCAACCTGTCGCTCGGTCGGCCACCCTTCCCACGCATTACCCCGAACAGCCGGCGCGCATCCGCCGCACGCACGAGCTCACGCCCGGCGCCTCTGTAAGGCACGAGCTCGGCCCGGAACGAGCTTCGCACCCGCTCCAGCTCCTCGGCCAGCTCCACCTGAGCATGCAAGGCCTTCACTTCAAGCTCTTCGATGCGCTGGTGCATCCCTTGTACCTCAGACTCCAAATCCAGTACGCGCTGCACACCAGCAAGGTTGAGCCCAAGATCGACGGTCATCTCATGGATGCGCCGCAGCTTCTCGACATCCTCCTGGGAGTACAGCCGAGTCCCCTTGGGAGAGCGCTTGGGCTCGACCAGCCCGCGCGACTCGTACATACGCAAAGTCTGGGGATGCATGCGGGCCAGCTCAGCGGCCACCGAGATCATGAACACGCCACGGTCGGTCTCGACCTCGACACGCGTGACGCGTGTCGGCACACTGCCGGGCTGGTGAATGTCTCCGCCTCTTCTGAGGTGCGGCGCCGTCATCGACTGTCACCAGCCTCAGCCGCTTGCCCTGTGCTGGCAAACAGCTTGGCGCGCGGGTTGCCGTTCATGACCTTTGACAGCTCGCCGACAGCCGTGCGCTGCTCGTCGCTCAGCTGCTCGGGCACGTCGAGCGTGAAGCGGTAGTGAATATCCCCGCGATTCTTGCTGCCAAGCTTGGGGGCACCCTCACCGCGCAACCGCTGCAAGGCACCGTGCTGGGTGCCGGGCTTCACACGCAGTGTCTTGGATCCGTCGAGCGTCGGCACGCGCACCTCAGCTCCAAGCAGCGCCTCAGGAATCGTCAACGGAACCTCGACCTCCAGATTGTCCCCCTTACGCTTAAAGGCGGGCGAGGGATCGACGTGTGTAACCACATAGAGATCGCCGGCAGGCCCACCGCGGGGACCGTCCTCACCCTTGCCAGCCACGCGGATGCGCGAGCCCTCCTTCACGCCGGCGGGAATGTTCACACGGAATTTCTTGACCGTACGCACGGCCCCAGAGCCGTGACAGGTGGGACAGGGATCCTCGATCACAGTGCCAGAGCCACCGCACAGCGAGCAGGGCTGGGTGATGGAGAACATCCCCTGCCCTTGGCTCTCGATCCCGCGCCCTTCACAGCGAGGACAGACCTTCGGCGTCGTGCCGGGCTTGGCGCCGGTGCCATGACAGGTATTGCAGATACTGCTGGTGGGCACTGAAAGCGGAACCTGAGCGCCAGAGATCGACTGGTCGAAGGAGATGCGCACCTCGGTCTCCAGATCGCGTCCACGCTGCGGGCGATTGCGCGCACGCCTGCCGCCAGCGCTGCCGCCCCCGGACGCCTGCCCTCCGGCGCCTCCTCCGCCGCTGAACAGATTGGAGAGGATGTCGCCCATCGACGAGGCGTCAAAGTCGAAGTTGCCAAAACCGCCGAAACCGGGCCCACCGGATGCTCCACCGGCGAAGGGCCCAGTGCCATTGTCGTACTGCTTGCGCTTCTCCGGATCGCCAAGCACGTCGTGGGCTTGGGAGATCTCCTTGAAGCGCTCCTCGGCCCGCTTGTCGTCGGGGTTGCGATCGGGGTGGTACTTACGCGCAAGCTTGCGGTAAGCCTTCTTGATGTCATCGGCGCTCGCCTTCTTGTCTACTCCGAGCGTCTTGTAATAGTCGGGACGGGTTGCCATGTGGGTATGTGCCTCTAGGCGGCCACGAGCACGCGTGCCGGTCTGATGATCGTCTCGCCCATGCGGTAGCCGTTCTGGAATACCTCGGCGACAGCACCGCTGGCAGCACCCTCCACCGGCTGCTGGGCTACCGCCTCGTGGAGATTCGGATCGAACGCCTCGCCAAGTGGGACAAATGCCTCGATGCCAAGGCGCGCGAGCGCCGCGGCGAGCTCCGAGCGCGCGAGCCGCACGCCGGCGAGCAAGGGATCCTCGGAGTCGCCTGTGCCCTTTAGGGTAGCGGCGTCGATCGCCCGGTCGAGATTGTCCAGTGCAGGCAACAACTCCTTGGCGAGCTTGACCACCCCACGCTCCTGCGCGGCGGCAGCGTCGCGGGCAACGCGCTTGCGGTAGTTCTCGAAGTCGGCCTGCGTCCGCTGCGCAAGCGCCAGATACTGGTCGCGCTCGGCAGCGGTCTTGACGAGCTCGTCGAGCTCATCTTCGATTGGCCCTCCGGGGTCCATCCCCTTACCGGGGGTGGACTGCTGGGACGAGGTGGGAGCCCCTCCGGCGTCTGCCGCCACGGTCCGCAGAGCGTCGCCCTCGACGGCGGGCGGGGCCTGAGCCTCGCCGCCGTCGGACACTGCGTGCGTCTCGGGAACGCCTGTGGTGTGCGACTCGGTGTCGGTCATCGAGGTCAGCTCTTGCCCTCGTCGACCACCTCAGCATCGACCACGTCCTCCTCGGCGGAGGCGCCGTTGTCTGCGGCCTCCGATCCGGACCCGCCCGTCCCGGCGCCATCGGCTGAAGCGGCCGCGTCGGCCTGAGCCTTCTGGTACATGGCCTCGGAGACCGCGTGGAACGCCGTCTGCAGAGCCTCGGTACGCGCGTTGATCGCCGCTGGGTCCTCGGCCTCAAGCGACTCGCGCACCTCCTTGATCGCCTCTTCGATACGACCCTTAGAGTCGTCGTCGACCTGGTCGCCGAGCTCGGCTAGCTGGCGCTCGGCCTGGTAAGCGGCGTTCTCGCCGTTGTTGCGTGCCTCGGCAAGCTCGCGCGCCTTGCGGTCGTCCTCGGCATGAGACTCGGCGTCGGTAACCATCCGCTTGATCTCCTCCTCGGAGAGCCCGGAGCCAGCCTTGATCTCAATCTTCTGCTCCTTCTGGGTGCCGAGATCCTTGGCGGACACGTTCAGGATGCCGTTGGCGTCGATGTCGAAAGCGACTTCGATCTGCGGTATGCCGCGCGGCGCCGGCGGGATGCCGGTGAGCTGGAACTTGCCAAGCGACTTGTTGTACTGAGCCATCTCGCGCTCACCTTGCAGCACGTGGATCTCCACCGAGGGCTGGTTGTCCTCGGCGGTCGAGAAGACCTCGCCCTTGCGGGTCGGGATCGTCGTGTTGCGCTCGATCAGCTTGGTCATCACGCCGCCCTTGGTCTCGATGCCGAGGGTGAGCGGGGTGACGTCGAGCAGCAGCACGTCCTTGACATCGCCGGCGAGCACGCCCGCCTGGATGGCGGCGCCAACGGCCACGACCTCATCGGGGTTCACACCGCGGTGGGGGTCTTTACCTGTTAGCTCCTTGACCTTCTCCTGCACGGCTGGCATACGCGTCATGCCACCGACGAGCACGATGTGGTCGATCTCCTTGACGCCCTTGTCCTTGGCGTCGTCGATCGCCTGGCGCACCGGGGCGACCACGCGATCGAGCAGCGTGGCGGTCAGCTCGGCGAGCTTGGCACGGGTGAGGCGCGTGTCGAGGTGCTTGGGCCCAGCGGAGTCGGCCGTGATGAACGGCAGGTTGATCTGCGTCTCCTGGGTCGTGGACAGCTCGATCTTGGCCTTCTCCGCGGCCTCGTAGAGGCGCTGGAGAGCCATCGGGTCGGCCGACAGGTCGATGCCCTGGTCGCGCTTGAAGTCGGCCACGAGCCAATCGACGATCGCCTTGTCGAAGTTATCGCCGCCGAGGTGGTTGTCGCCGGCGGTGGACTTGACCTCGAACACGCCGTCGCCGATCTCGAGCACGGACACGTCGAAGGTGCCGCCGCCGAGGTCGAACACGAGGATCGTCTGGTCCGACTCCTTGTCGAGACCGTAGGCCAGCGACGCCGCGGTGGGCTCGTTGATGATGCGCTTGACCTCGAGGTTGGCGATCTTGCCGGCGTCCTTGGTCGCCTGGCGCTGGTCGTCGTTGAAGTAGGCGGGCACGGTGATGACCGCTGAGTCGACCGTTTCGCCGAGGTACGCTTCGGCGTCGGTCTTGAGCTTCTGCAGGATCATCGCGCTGATCTCAGGCGGCGAGTACTGCTCACCCGCGGCTTCAACGCGGGCATCGCCGTTGGGACCGGAGACGACCTTGTAGGGGACGATCGACTCCTCCTCACGGACCTCGCCCTCCTTGCGGCCCATGAAGCGCTTGATCGAAAAGACGGTGTTCTGCGGATTGGTGACGGCCTGACGCTTGGCGACAGTGCCGACGAGTCGCTCACCGGAGGCGGTAAAGGCGACTACGGAGGGAGTGGTGCGACCGCCCTCGGAGTTCTCGATGACGGTGGGCTCGCCCCCCTCGAGCACGGCCATGCACGAGTTCGTGGTGCCGAGGTCGATTCCTATGGTCTTGCCCATGGGCTGATGCTCCTTGCGTTAGGCGTGGTTCGAAATGCGTAAGCATGCTTTCAAAAATCTAAGTGGAAGAATAGCAGATTATCTATGCTGGTCAAGCATGCGCCCCCGACAATTTTGCACGCCTAGTTTTGCTTACCCATTGTGTGCATCAAATAGACGCCAGGTCCCCTTAAGACGCGGACGCGGAGTGTCCAAATGGGCGATCCACAGATATAACTTCTAAGTTGTTCGATAGCCGAACAACTTAGAAGTTATATTCCGGTTTGCCGGCATTTGCGCATACCCAACCTTGCCGCCAAAGGTTCCAGGCGCTAGCGTTGAGTCACATGAACCTCCCCCGGCCGCAGCTGCCAACAGGACCGATCAAGCCGAAGTTGCGTGGCGTCTCGCATCAGTACGCGTTCTTCGTCTCGCTGGCTTGCGGCGTAGCTCTGATCCTGGCCGCTTCGAACGGCCGCGCGCGCCTTGCCGCGAGCATCTACGCGGTGGCGGTATCGGCCCTGCTCGGCACCAGCGCGCTCTACCACCGGGTGACGTGGCGACCGAAGGCACGGCGCTGGATGCGGCGCCTGGATCATTCGATGATCTTCGTTCTGATCGCCGGCACCTACACGCCGGTCGCCCTACTTGCGTTGAAAGGTTCACTAGCAAGCACGATCCTGATCGTGCTGTGGGCCGGAGCGCTTGGCGGAGCGGTGTTCAAGCTGCTGTGGATCGACGCACCGAAGTGGCTGTTCGCCGGTGTGTACGTCGCGTTGGGTCTGGTGACCGCGGCCGTATTCGGCGAGCTGCCGGCGACCATCGGCTGGCTCGGCGTGGCAGGCTTGGCCACAGGCGGTCTGCTGTATGTGCTCGGCGCGATCGTGTATGCCAGTGGCCGCCCGAACCCGTGGCCCAAGGTGTTCGGCTATCACGAGATCTTCCACGCGCTCGTGATAGCCGCAGCCGCCTTGCAGTACGCCGTGATCGCTTTTGCGGTGTTGCCTCGCGGGTGAAGGCTCGACTCCTCCGTCTTCCAGAGTCTCTCGGTCTCAGGAGGGTGCTGGGTGGCCAATCAGTGTCGGCCTAATATTGACGGCTGGGACACATCCTCGCCAGAGCGCATTCGTGGCAAGCCGGGGTGCGCGCATGGCATGTGCGCCGTCCGTGGCGCAGCAAGTTGACATGGAACTCGAGCTCCTCCCCCGCAGGCGTGAGCGTGAGCATCTGGTCGTGCAGCTCCTCAAAGGGAGCACCGGGCCTGAACAGCCCAAGTCGCGTGCCGACACGTGAGACATGCGTGTCAACCGGGATGTCGGGCAACCCATAAGAGAACAGCAACACGCAGGCCGCGGTCTTACGTCCGACACCGGGAAGCGAGCACAAGTAGGCCCGGCTCGTCTCGACCGGAGCGTCGCGCATCCACTCCAGAGACAGTGGATCCTCGGCGCCAGCCGCTGAATCCGCGCCACTTGCAGCCCGAGCCTCGCCCCCAGAGTTGACGATGGCGGCAAGTATCGCCTGGATGCGGGCCGACTTGACCTTGGAGATGCCACCTGGGCGGATCGCTTCCTCCACCTCTGCAACAGGCGCCGCGAGCACGGCCGTGTAGTCAATCGGTTAACCTGCCTTGGCAAAGCGCTCGCGCAAACGCAGGAAGGCAACATCGCGGTTGCGGTCGTTGGTGCTCTGCGAGAGAACCGTCAAGATCAGCTCGTCGAGCGGGCGCCCGTGAGGCGCCATGCGCGGAATGCCGTACAGCTCGCGCAGCCGATCGCGAATGCGCGCAACACGAGCCGGCGGCGGGCACTTCCAGCCATTCTTTGACACCAGGCTACGGTAGCCGCAAGCGGGGTCCCTCAGGGTCTGCCCGCCAACGCTACGTGCACCTCTTGGCCCTGCTTGGTGAGCACCCATGCGTTGGGTGCGCCGGTACCGGGCACTGTGCTCTTGTTGACAACGAGCCCGAGCTTCTCCAAGCGCGCCAACAACTTAGAGATCTGTCCCTGGTCACCTATTCCAGCACGCGCCGCGATACCGCGATTGGAGTCGCCCGGCTTCCCAGCAACAGCCAAGAGCACCCGCACCGTGCGGTAGGTGAGCCGCATATCCAGCTGACTGAGGGGATCGCGCTCGCCGCGATAGGGCGTTGCCGGAGCCTTGGGAACGGGCCTGGAGAGCTCCTTGCGGGCAGCCGCCGACCCTAGGTAGGGGAGCACGATCATGCTCGCCAGCGGGCCCCTGAGCTCGAGGAAGGAGCCGGGTGCATCTCCCAGCAGGCGCGCGTGCAAGATCGAGAGCACTCCGCCGACAACGCCTTCCGCGGTCAGCGAGGGAGTCTGCTTGTCAGCCTTGAGCTCCGCGTTTGCCTCGTCCACGAACGCGATCATCCGCTCGACCGCCGCTCGACGGCGCGACAGCGCACTGTCTCCCGCCACAAGCGACTCCACGATCAGAAGCCGGCCGGTGGCGTGCTCGGCGTCCAAAAACGCAAGCAGCGCGGTGAGGACGCCGAGCATGCGATCAATCCATCTCCCCGTCTCGTCGTAGCCGTCGAGCGCGTAACGAGAAGCGCGGGCGATGCCCTCGTCGAGAGCCTCGAGGAAGCACTCTTCGCGGTCTGCGTAGATCTCGTAGAACGTGCGACGCGACACACCCGCACGCTCGACCACGTGTGCGACGGTGACGTTGGCTACACCGTACTCGGCGCAGACATCGATCATCGCGGCGAGCAAGCGCGCCCGCTGGATTTCGATTACGCGCTCACGTCCAAGCTCGCGCACCGCGCCATCTCCGACCGAGCGGACTATCGCGTCGCGCGCCGGTGTGGAGGTGCCTGACGGCGTCCGTCGTCTGCCGGCCATCTCATCCTCTTCTTTGCGTTGGCCTTGGCTTTGGGTGTGGGCAGCCGGTGACGTCTATCGGTGCTACGGCGTAGATGGCACCGCTCAGATGGCGCCGTTTTTGCTCGCGCACTGGGACCACATCGGCCCGCGCACGAACACGTTGAAGACACGCGCCAATCTAAACCACAACTGGCACATTGTCAAGTCCTTGTTCATAAAGGTCGCTAGTCTTAGGGGCTCCGCTACCGCACCCGCCAGACCACACGGTGCCAGCAGAACCCGGCGCCGCTATATCCTCGCGAGGTGCCCGCGGTCAGCGAGAACAACGCCGAGATCGATACCCCATTCGGGGCGCGCGGCGGCCTGCCCGTGTTCTGGCGCAGCGCGCCGGCGGTAAACCCGGACGTGGCGCCAACGCTCTACCTACACGGGGTGCCGAGCAGCTCCGAGGACTGGATCGCGCCTCACGCGCATCACGGGAGCCGACCGCGTTGGAGGCGCTGGTGGAGGCACAAGCGCATCGAGGACGATTGGGTGCAAGCACCGCTGTACGACAGGGGATTCCTCGAACGCACAGGCGGGCTGGCTCCCGATCTACCCGGCTTCGGACGCTCCGGTAAGCCCGGCTACCTGCAGTACACGATCGAGGAGTATGCGGGCTTTATCGAGCGCTTCCTTGACATGCTTGGCGTCGAGCGTGTGCGCATGCTCGTGCACGGCTGGGGCGCGGTGGGACTCGCGTTCGCCCAAGCTCACCCCGAGCGCGTCGAGCGGCTGGCCGTGTGCAACGCGGTGCCGTTGCTACCCGGATATGAGTGGCACCGCGTCGCGCGTATGTGGTGCACGCCGCTGCTGGGAGAGATCGCGATGGGCGCGAGCATACGGCCGGTACTCAAGCGCTCGACACGCGAGGCGAACGTAACGCCCGGGCCCTTGCCCGACGCGTGGATCGACTCGGTGATGGAGCACTTCGACCAAGGCACCCAGCGCGCGATCCTACGGTTGTATCGCAGCTCTACGAGCCAGGAGCTCGCGCTAGCCGGCGAGCGCCTGAAATCGCTGCGGATGCCCTCCCTCGTGCTGTGGGGCATGCAAGATCCCTACATACCCGAGCGCTTCGCCCACGCCTATGCGCAAGCGCTGCCCGAGAGCCAGTTGGTCGAACTCGCGGACGCCGGGCACTGGTGGTGGCTGGATCGCCCCGACGCGATAGAGCGCGTCGTCGAGTTTATGAACGCCGCCTGAAAGCGGCCGAGAGCGGCCCGAGCAGAGAACGGCCAACGAGAGAACAGCCAACGCAGAGAAAAGCAGAGAACAGCCAACGTAGAGAAAAGCCAAGCGATGACAACACCCAGCGCAGCGACCATTCAACAGGAACTTCGAGGGCGCCGTGAGCAGACGAGGCGCCTGCCGGCCACTCCTTTGACGCTTGCGCTGGCTGTGGGCGTCCCGCTCGCGCTGGCCTACTTGATCCTGTCTCCGCCCGCGGGTGACCTGGCCGCAGCCACATACCGCAGCGACCTGTTTGCGCACGTGGGACTCACCACTTGGGACACCGGCTGGTATGCCGCGCACGGCTACTGGCTGCCAGGCTATTCGTTGCTCTCGCCAGCCCTTGGAGCGCTGCTGGGAGTACGTCTGCTGCTCGCGCTATCGGCGGTCGCCGCGTGCGCCCTGTTCGCTCTGATCGCAGAGCGCATATTCGGCGCGGCGGCAGCGCGTCTTGCCTCTGCGTGGTTCGCGCTTGGCTTCTGTGTGGGATTGCTCTCCGGGCGCGTGCCGTATGACCTCGGCTTCGCGATTGGGCTCGCCTCGGTGCTCGCGCTGATGCGCGGGGCGCTCCCAGCTGCACTGGTGCTCGCGGTGCTCACAAGCGTCGCCAGTCCAGTGGCCGGAGCGTTCCTCGGCCTCGCGGGGTTGGCCCTCGCGCTGGCCGATCTCCGAGATGTGCCATGGCGTGGTGTAGCCCTGTGCGCCGCTGCCCTGATCCCAGTCCTGGCACTCGGCATCGCCTATCCCGACGGCGGCTATGAGCCGTTTGCCCCATCCGCCTTCTGGCCAGCGCTCGCCGGCGTGCTGCTGATCGTGCTGCTGTTGCCACAAGGACCGTTGACCCCGCACGGTCGGCGGGTGCTGCGAGTCGCAGCCGCCCTGTACGCACTCGCGTTGATCGGCGCGTACGCGCTTCACACGCCCGTGGGCGGCAACGCCGCCCGGCTCGGGCCACTGCTCGCAGCGCCGCTGCTCGCGGGAGTGCTTTGGGAAAAGCAGCGCGTGACTCTGCTCGCGCTCGCCCCCCTACTGCTCTACTGGCAGCTGGCAACGCCGATCCGCGATTACAGCTCGATCGCGGGCGACCCGTCGGTGCATGCCTCCTACTACGCCCCCGTGCTCGAGGAGCTGCGGGGGCTAAGTCGCGGGAGACCAACCATCGTCGAGGTGCCGATGACGGCGGCACACTGGGAATCCGCATACCTGGCCGACCACGATGGCGTGCAGCTTGCGCGCGGATGGGAGCGCCAGCTCGACACCCGCTATGCGGCAATCTTCTACCGTAAGACACTCAGCCCGGCGGCCTACCGCGCGTGGCTCGCGGAAAACCGGGTGGTGTATGTCGCCCTGCCAGACGCTCCGCTCGACAAAGCGGGCAGCTCAGAGGGCCGGCTCCTCGCCCACGGATTGCCCTATTTGCGCGAGCTGTGGCACTCAAAGCACTGGCGTGTCTACCGGGTGATGGGCTAGGCTTCTCCGATGTCCTCGCGCATTTCCTGGCGGAATCTGCAGGCACGAGTGATGCCGAACGGCTGGCTTGACTTGCTGCGCCAGATCACGCTGGTCGGCTTGGCCTACGGCGCGTACAGCCTCGTACGCGGGCTCGTCTCCGGAGACACCACCACCGCTTTCCAGCACGCGCGTGACTTGATCGGGGTGGAGCGCTCGCTGCACGTGTTTGTCGAGCCGAGCATCCAAGCTTGGGCGTCAAGCAGTCATCTATTGATGGACTTCTCCAGCTGGCTGTACGTCAACGCGCAGACCTCGATCACGCTTGCGGCCCTGATCTACCTGTATGTGCGCCACAACCGCTCGTTCTACTTCGTGCGCAACATGTTCGCGATCGCCATGCTGATCGCTTTGGTGGGGTATGCGGTCTTCCCGACAGCGCCACCGCGCTTCTTGCCCGAGTGGGGCTTCATCGACTCGGTGTCCGACCTGACCGGCGTGCACGTCTCGCACGCCAGCGCCTCGATGAACGCGCTGTTCAACCCCTATGCGGCCGTGCCATCCATGCACGTAGCGTTTGCGCTGATGATCGGCTGGCCGCTGGCCTCGCTGTCGCGCGCACGCGTTGCCTCTGTGCTGTGGCGGCTGTACCCACTGCTGATCGCCTTTGTGATCATCGCCACCGCCAACCACTTCATCATCGACGCGCTACTCGGGGCGCTGACGGCGGGCGTCTCGGCACTTGGAGCGCGACGCCTGGCACGGATGAGACCGGCGGCATGGCGCTTTGGCCCGGAGCCGGCGGGAGCCGGGTAGGGTCTGCCACGAAAGCGGATGTCACACCCAGCACTACATGCAACCATATGGTTGCATGGCACCTTTTTCTTAGCACCCCTGTATTCACTACATGCCACCCTCTCCCCCCTCCCATAGGCAACCCACGCTGCGCCGCCGCGCGCGCAATCAAGGTCAAGGTCGCGGTCGCGGTCGCGCGCGCCGCAACGGACGCGCCCCACTGACCGGCGCGCAGCGACGAGAGCTGGTGCGCGACCGGCTGATCGAGTCGCGGCTGACACCCAACACGATCTCGCTGACCGGGCTGGCACTGAATCTGGTGGCGGCCGCGCTCGTATGGGAGCGGCTGTACTTCCTCGGCGGGATCGCCTTCATCGTCGGCTCGGTGATGGACACGCTCGATGGGCGTTACTCGCGCATGTCCGGCAAGGGCACACCATTCGGCGCATTCCTGGACTCCACACTCGACCGCATCGAGGAGGGGATCGTGCTGACCGCCGTGGCGGCAGACTTCGCTCGCGAAGGACGCTCTGGGGCCGCCGCCGCGGTGGTGGTGGCGGTGCTGGCCTCGCTGATGGTCTCCTACACTCGCGCCCGCGCCGAGGCGCTTGGGGTCGAGTGCAAGGTCGGGATCGCCACTCGCCCGGTACGGGTCGTGATCCTCTCGATCGGTCTGATCTTCGCCAAGGGGGCCTCACTCGGGCACTTCAGCCTGCTTGCGCCCGCTGTCTACGTACTGGCGGCACTGAGCGTGATCACCGTCGCCCAACGCGTGTGGCACGTCAAGCGCGCGCTGTCTGTCACCTAAAACGCCTACCGGGGTAGTCTCCCCCGACCTCCACAAAGGACTGAGCAACTAGATGAGCATTCAAACGAGCAACGGCGCTGCCTCCACAAACGGCAAGGCGCGCTATCAGCAGGACAAGGTGCGTGTGGCGATCATCGGCGTCGGCAACTGCGCTTCGGCGTTCGTACAGGGCGTGCACTACTACAGGAGCGCCGACCCGAACCAGCTCGTGCCCGGGCTGATGCATGTCGATCTTGGCGGCTACCACATCAGCGACATCGAATTTACGGCCGCCTTCGACATCGACGCCACCAAGGTCGGCAAGGATCTCGGGCAAGCCATCTGGGCCGGGCAGAACAACACGATGAAGTTCGCCAAGGTACCGAAGAAGCTTGGCGTGCCCGTCTACCGCGGTATGACCCACGACGGGCTCGGCAAGTACCTCAAGCAGAAGATCAAAAAGGCTCCCGGCGAGACTGCCGACATCGTCAGCATCCTCAAGGAGACGCACACCGACGTGGTCGTGTCCTACCTGCCCGTCGGCAGCGAGGACGCGACCAAGTGGTATGTCGAGCAAGTCCTGGAGGCCGGCTGCGGCTTCGTGAACTGCATCCCTGTTTTCATCGCGCGCGAGGACTACTGGGACAAGCGCTTCAAGAAGGCGAAACTGCCGATCGTCGGCGATGACATCAAGTCGCAGGTCGGAGCCACGATCGTGCACCGCACGCTCGCACGCCTGTTTGCCGATCGCGGCGTGAAGATGCTGAGGACCTCGCAGCTGAACGTCGGCGGCAACATGGACTTCTACAACATGCTCGAGCGCGAGCGGCTGGAGTCCAAGAAGATCTCTAAGACCAACGCGGTCACTTCGATCATGGACGAGCAGCTGCCCGCCGAGGACGTGTACATCGGGCCATCGGACTACGTGCCGTGGCTGACCGACCGCAAGTGGGCACACATCCGCGTCGAGGGCCAGGCCTTTGGCGACGTGCCGCTCAACGTGGAGATGAAGCTCGAGGTGTGGGACTCGCCCAACTCCGCCGGCATCGTGATCGACGCGGTGCGCTGCTGCAAGCTTGCGCTGAACAACGGCATCGGCGGCCAGCTCGACGGTCCCTCCAGCTACCTGATGAAGAGCCCGCACAACCAAAGGCCGGACAACCTGGCGCGTGAGGAGACGGAGAAGTTCATCGCCAAGCACACCCGGCAAGCCGCCACTAGGCCGAAGGGACGCACCGCGCCAAGCAAGACCGCCGCACTAAGTCAGACCGCTGCATCGCGTAAGACCGCTGCACTAAGTCAGACCGCGGCGCGGCGGGCCGCTACCAAGTCCTGACAGGAACCACCTTGCCCGTCCTGCGCCGGGATGGGCAAGGAAGGCCAGACAGACGAGCATAATGTGGGGGTGAGCGCCACTCCCACGTTCTCGATAGCTCATGTCTCCCCATATCCATGGGAGGCACAAGAGAACGAGGTCAACGCCCACATCTTGCGCCTTGCGGGCGAGCTGTCTAAGCGCGGCCACCGTGTGCTGATCCTCGCGCCGTCGCGCTCCCCTGAGCGGGTGCGCGAGTCGCGCCGCGAACTGCGCGCCGCGAAGTCAAGGCCGGAGAGCCTGCTCGAGGGCACGAACGACGGGACGCCCCGAGTAATCGCGATCGGCGAGGTCTTGGATGTTGCGCGCACGCTGGAGGAGCTGCTCGGCAGGACACCGCTCGACTTCCTCCACGTGCACGACCCCCTGGCACCGAGCGCGTCCAGCACGGCATTGCGCTACTCGCGCGCGCTCAACGTCGGCACCTTCCACGTATCGAACGAGCGGCTGTTGTCCAAGACGCTCACCCGGCGCTTTACCGACAGCTTCCTCGCGCGCCTCGATGCACGAATCGAGAATGAAGCTCCGGGGGCCGCCGAAATAGAGCAGGTCTACCGCGAGCTGGCCGCACGCCGCCACGACCCCGACGGCGATCCGCTACTACGCAAGCGTCTGACGCGTCGCCCTCTGATCGACGTCGATCTGCACATGCACACCGACCATTCCGGCGACTGCGAAACACCCGTCGAGGTGTTGCTCGCGACAGCCAAAGAGGTGGGACTCGGGGCGATCGCGGTCACCGACCACAACGAGATCTCCGGCGCTCTGGAGGCACGCGAGAAGGCCAAGGCGGCCGGCGTGAAGGTGATCGTCGGCGAGGAGGTCAAGACCGCTGAGCAAGGCGAGGTGATCGGGCTGTTCATCGAGGAGAAGATTCCCCGCGGGCTGAGCATGGCCGAGACCGTCGCCGAGATCAAGCGCCAAGGAGGGCTGGTGTACGTGCCGCACCCGTTCGACCGCATGCACGCGGTACCAGACTACGAGCACCTGCCAGAGATCCTCGACGACATCGACGCGATCGAGGTCTTCAACCCTAGGGTGGCGATCGGCGCGTTCAACGAGGAGGCCGTCCGCTTCGCCGCCAAGTACAGGATCGTCGCCGGGGCCGGCTCAGACTCGCACGTGGCCCAAGGCCTGGGCTCGGTGCGCATAAGAATGCGCGACTTCGACGGACCGCAGGAGTTCTTGCAATCGTTGCGAGACGCCGAGATAACAACCAAGCCGTCGAGCCTCATCTACGTGCAGGCGCTGAAGTTCCTACAGACGAAAGCAACCCCCGCGTCTGCCAGGCGAGCCAGCCGCGACCGACGCGTGCGGCGCGCCACCGGAGATCGGCGCAAGTAGCGATGCACGCGCAAGGACAACCGCGGCCGCCGTCTAATCCTTCCGCGTCGATGCCCGCTACAGATGACGAGATCCGCGAGAAGTACCTCGAGCGGGCGATCAGGGAGCTCAACGCACTGACACGCGAGCTGCAGAGCTGCCCACACTGCCCGCGCGGCCAGCTGATGCCCGTGCTCGGCTCCGGACACCCGCAGGCGGACATCATGCTGGCCCGGACGGGTTGCCGTCCGGGCCGTGTGGCGCATGCTTTGGGCTTAAGGATCGCGTGCGCCAGAGGGCGCTCGTGGTGTCAGCCGGTGTGAGCGGGGAGCCGGGGATCTACCCTGTCACCGCCCATGAGTCGATTAGTGTCTCGCCGCTGAGCCCTTCTTCGGTGTGTACGATCGCGCCGACAGCAGACACGGCGTTGATCTGTTCGAAGGCGACGACGCCGAGCAATTCTTGATTGGCGTAGACGCAGAGGTTGCCCGATGTCGCGGTTGGGTCGGCGTAGCTGCCCTGACACGCCGCCGGTAGGTCCGCCGTCAGGCTGACACCTGTTCCCGATGTCGTGGCTTCAGCGGAGAGTTCGAGTTCGGTCGAGGAGGTGAGCTTCTTGATTGTCGTGCTGGCCGGTATGCCGCTGCCCGAGATGACCTCGCCGAGCGCGAACTGGCCGGCGCTCGTTGTGAGATTTTTGACGATCGCCGACCCGCTGGTGAGTTCACCGGTCCCGGTCGTGTGGGTAGCTCCCGGACCGATGTAGTTGGCTGTGGGCGCCGAGGCTAGCGGAATGCCGAATGAGATCGTCCCGTTGCCCTGACCTGTTGCCGCGGCGTTGACGCCGACGTTGGTCGCGGCGACCATACCCTTCTCGCTCGCTCCTGTCGGGAGCGTCCCGCCCGCTGTCCACGGTGAGCCAGTCGCGCCTGTCGCCCCCGCGGCGCCTTTCGGTCCCGCTGGGCCTGCCGGTCCCGTCGCGCCGTTGACGCCGTTGTTGCCGGCCGCTCCGTTTTCGCCTTTTGCTCCCGCTGCTCCCGCTGGTCCCTGAGGTCCTGCAGCTCCCGTGGCGCCGTTTGTGCCATTCGTACCGTTTTTGCCCTGCAACGATTTGAGCACCTTCGGGCTAATCTGTTTGGTCGAGCTGATCACGTATTTGCTCGCGGCGTAAGCCCCGCCGCTCATCGCGAACACGAGCGCGAGCGTCATCGCGACGTTGGCGTACGTGACGTGTTTTCCGATCCTAGAGAACATCGAGTTCCTCCCGTTCCTTTAGAAAACTGTTCTGGCGCTCAGAGCGCACTGTTGACTGCCGTCGCCTCACGTCACCGGTCATTTCTTTTTGCCTTTCCTGTGCCCGTGAGCCTTCTTGGCGTTTTTGGCCTTGCTTTTGTGCTTCGGGCACCCGGTGACGCCGATCGGTGTGGATTGGTGGATCGCATCGCCGTTCTGCGCGACGAACGCCGTCGGCATAGCCAGTTTCGAAGTGCACAGATTCCCGTTGGCGGCAAGCGCGGAATACGGACCCTCCGGCAGCGTCAGTTCGAAACTGCCGACGGGGGCGTCTGGGATCGCGTGGAACGTGCTCGAGGTGATCCCGGCTTTGCTGATGAACGTTTCGCCGTGCACGTCGAGCGTGACGTTGTCGCCCTGTAGGACGATCACCAGTTCCGGGAACTTCGCGCCGCCGTAGGACACGAAGTAGGCCGGACCTTCAAGTGCGACGGGCAGCAGGGGCGTGAGCGCCCTGGCCTGTCCCACGCGCGAATCCGCCGGACACGCCGCGGGATTAGCCGCGAACGTCGCCGCCAGACACGCCTTCTGCAGCGTGGTCAGCCTCGACGGCAGCTGCTTGGGGAGATCGACCTTGACGCTCTTTATGTTCGCGTCCTTGGTCAACGAATTGGGGGGGTAGGTGAGCTTGACCGATAGGCTCGCTCCATGGGTGCGCGAGGTCTTGCTCGACGTCGAGACCTGAAAGCCGGGTTTGAACTTCAGGACCGCGCAATCTGTGACCTGGAAGGGCACGGAGATCGCGCTCGTCGCTCCCTGGGCGCTCGACAGGCTGCCGCTGACCGCCGAGGGATTGCAGTCGGTCGGGTTGAACGTGAAGCCCGGCCGGTTGATCGTGACGTTGACGTGCTGGATCTCAAGCGGCACCCCTTCGAGGATCGTCGGGATCTTGTACGGCCCCGAGTTATCGCTTGTGATCGTCAGTTCCGCCGTGACCGGGTTGACTTCGATCTTCGCCCTGACCAGCACACAATCGCACGGCGGATGATTCGTCTTCGTATTCTCAAGGTCAAAGGGTCCCGCCTTACCCGGGTTCAGTATCGCTAGACCGAACGGGGCTCCCTCATACGGGCCGGTGATAAACACCTTCCCGCCCTTCACGGTATAGGGCTCACCTCCCAACCCGACGCTGACGGTCGTTTCCCCGATCAGACTGTTGGGGGGACACGTACCCAGATCGGCTTGTGGTTCGGGACAGAGTTCTACGCCCTCAAGCAACCCCGAGAGACCCGCGGGCATCTTCAATTGGATTGCTTGCAGGTTCTGCTGGCCGCTTTCGCGCGACATCGTCATCGTGAACTGACTGAATCCCGCTGCTTGAATGTTCGTCGTGCCAGCCGTCAGGGACGGGTCGAATTTCAACGGGTCTGAACAAGGAGTCCCGTTCGCGCCACTTGTGATCTCAAACGGTGGTGAGGACACTTCCGCGGACGGGTTCCCAGACCACGGCGCAAACGATCCGCTCGTCGTATAGGACCCGCACGACGCGGGGGTACCCAACGGTGCTCGTTCCCCACCAAAGAAATGCAGCTTCAAATCTTCAAAGGGTAGTTGCGGAGTGTTATCGAACGTCGTGACCAACTGTCCCGTCACGGGATTCGGTTTGATTTCCCCAGCGAACTTCACAAGTACCCCCGCCGTCGGGTCTTCAGCGACCAAATACAGGGCCAACAAGCTCCCGAACGGGTTCGATTCCTGCGCCGCCAAATACGCGCCACCCACGATCGGGTTCGGCAACAGCGGCGTAGCGATTTCAACGGTTCCGACCTTCGAGGACGCGGGACAGGAGATCGCAGCCGGGGTTTCCAAACTCAACTGTTCAGTCGAACACGCCAACAAACCATCAGAAGAAGCCGGGTTCAACGCCACGCCTTCAGGCAGCGTCACGGTCGTGTCCTTGACCGTGGACTCATCGACGCCGGTCGGGTTCAGACTCGCTTCCTGGGGGACGTGCACGTTGACCGTCAACCCCGTCGGGGTGCTGGCGGCCTGCCCGTCGGGCGTCACGCTGACCGACGGTTCGAAGGTCAACCTGTTGCACCCGTCCTGGCCAAACGGTTCGCCCTGATCGTTGGCGAACGTGTATTCCTTCGGTGGCGTGAAGTTCCCCGGCGCTGACCACGAGTCCATTTCGGCGCTCGTCTGAAGCGGACCCGTACACGATGTCGGCATGATCAAGAACGGTTGCGGTTTAGATTCCGGCGCACACGACTTTTCCCAGTACGCCGGAGACGCCGGCCAGCCGCCGCCCGCCTTGCCCGGTTCTTCCGCGGGCTGGTCCAGACAGGTCCGTCCACGCGAGTTGTCATGCCTCGTGTCCGCCGGGACACCCCAGAACGTCACTTCGTTGCCAAGGAACGCAACCTTCTGGGTGATGTCGGGGACCGTGACAACCACCGGGTAGGAGCCGCCCGTGCGCACCGATGTGTCGAGGACCACCGGACCCAACGGCGTCTGGAAGCCAAAGCGCGCCGGCTCGCCCACCGACGGTTCCAGACTGTACAACGGCAGCGAGATGAACAATGGCGTGTAACGCGTTTCGAGTGTAGTGACGATCGGCATCGCCACGCCCACAACCGTGTTGGCGGGACATTCTCCCACGCCCAGTTCGCCCTCGTGCGTGAACGTGTACATGCTGCACTTCGGCAGCGGCGTGGGGTTGCCCACCAGACCCGCGGGTAGGTTGAAACGCAGATCCTTTGTGTACGCCGCCGGCACGAGTTCAGGCGTGAATTCCGCAGGTTGCAGCGTACCGCTTCCCAGTTCAAAGATTCTTTCGGACACCGTGTTCAATACGAGCGTCGTCGTCAACTGGAACGGGTGCGACCCGGCCTGCGTATCCGGCACTCCGCCTTCTTCTTCGGGCGCCAGTTCATAGTTTTCGGCTCCATACTGCGACGGCGGACGTTCGAGCCCCAGCGCACGGCGCGAGCTCCGCGGGACCGCGTTGCCGCCGGAGACTCCGACTTCGTTGACCCCGTCGCCCGCGCCCGGTTCGCTGCGCACCCTGATCGCGACGATCAGGCGTTCGTAGGAGAGCACGCCCCCTTCGAACACGCACGTCAACGTCGCGAGCGTACACGCCCCCGACTGGTAAGGGTCGGGATAATAGGCGGACTCGGCGCCCTGTCCGTCGCCGTACTCGATGTAGATGTGCGTTGCGGTCACACCCGCCGGGAGTTTGTCCACGATCCGCACGGGATCGGCCGCGGAGGCGACGACGTCGGAGTCACCGAGGTTGCCGACGTCGAGGACGATGCGGCTTTCTTCCCCGGCCGTCCTCGGCGGACCGGCGACCGTCGTGATATGCCACCACGGCTCGTTCGCCGACGCGGAGGAGGCACCGAGAAGCGTCCCGAGGGCCGCGAGCATCACCACCATTGTCGTGATTCGTCGCATCACTTCGCCCTCCGATCGTTGCCGGCTTTAGGAGAACCGGACGTCTTGGCCTTGGACTTGCTTGCCTTCTTGCCCTTGCCCTTCTTTTTTTTCTTCCTGGCCTTCTTCTTCTTGACTTTCGTCTTGGCCTTGGGTTTGGCGCTGGTTGCTTCATTGCCGACGTTCCCGACACCGGAGAACGTCGCGCTCGGCGCGGGACCGAAGATCTCCGGTTGCGGCGCGGGAGCGGGACGGCACGACGCTTCGGTCGTGCATTCCGGCGGTGAGACCGCTTCAGGAGTACACGGCGCTTCGCTTGAGCAGACGTGCGCGTCATACACGTCATAGCTCGTGTCGTAATCCGCCGCGACCAGTTTGGCCGACGTTATGAAGAACACGTCATCGCCGTTAACGCTTGTGTCATAGAAGACGGATTCCCCACTTGAGGTGCCCGAGGAAACCAGGTTCACACAACCATCCGAGCGTTCGCTATAGCCGGGTTCGGAAGTGGTGCAACTGCCAACACCGGGCGGCTCGTACTCGTACACGTCCTCCAACCCGTTCGTAGCCTGCGCCACGAGACCATCCGGGCTGTTGAAGAACAAGCGCCCTTCATCGGAGAGATACCGCGGATAATACACGTCCCTATTGTCCGCCTCGCTGGCGCCCGGCAGACTCCCTGCCAGCCAGTGGGGCTTCTGACTCCCGCCCGCGGACCCGCCATTGCCGCCCCACGTACCATTCTCGTTGACCAGCGGCCTGGCCGTCCCACTATTTTCGCCACCGCTAAAATTGTCGAACACGCCCAACGGGCGCGCGCCCGTTGGGTCGCACGACGCGCACACGAGTCTGCCAGCCTGCAGCGCCCCCGATCCCGACACATTGGCGTGATACAGGTAGACCTCCTCGTCCGACTGGCCACTGATCGCGTCGCGATTGTCATAGCCCGTCAACGGCTTCTCCGACATGAACGTCACGTATTGGCCGTTGGGCGAGACCTCCGAGGTTACTTTCGCCAGCCCGATCGCCGGAACCCCACCACTACCTTCTGTTCCCAGGCCACCTTGCCCAAACCAGTCTTTTTCGTCTTCGGGCGAGAGCGTCGCGACATACGCCGTGCTCCACACACCGCCAGCGTCGTGGGAGACATAGAGATTGGGCGCACCACCGATCCCGCCGGCGGCGAGCACGCCCGTCGCCACGAAATACACGTAGGAGCCGTCTCTGCTTGTCCCCAGCACCGCGTGCTCCACGCCCGCGGTTACTTCGCCGGCGCCGTGATTGGCGGTGAGCGGCGTCTGCGTAGCGGTTTCAACGTCGAACGCGTACAGTTCGCCGCCTTCTGAGAAGAATATCTCAGAACCGTCGCTGCTCATCGTCTGAAAGAGGGCATCTGCCTTACCGACCTGAACGGTCTTTTCTTCGGCCATGTCGCGTACGTACAGGCCTTCCTCTTTGCCATGAGGCAGCCACCACACGATCCGTTGCCCATCGCTGGAAATGCCATTCGAGCTCCCACCACCCCTTTCATCACCACCACCATTTCCGCCTTCGCTTTCGGCGCCAAGCAGCGCGGGCGCATGCGAAGGTTCCCCGTCGGGCAGAACGTTCACCAGCGCCAGGCGCCCCGCGCTCCACTCGTACAATTCCTCCGGCCCGGAGAATGCGTGTTCCCCTTCGTATTTGCCGGCGATCGGCGCGGTTGTCAACTGATAGGGCGATCTCAACACGATGTGACTGAGATCGGGCGTCGCACCGAGGAAATGCACTATCTCCGTCCCAATTTCGCCTTTGGGGCTATCTTCTCCACCAAATTTTGTGCCCGCCGGTACGTTGGCGGGCGTCACCAGCGGCAGGTAGCTGCCGCTGGCATCGTCGCGCAGATACAGCGTCCTTTCACTGGCTTCGCTCGACAGCGGCGGCGTGCTATTCGGTGCCGGTTCGACCACAGCCGAGGACAGGTCCGCCGAGAACAACGGAAACGGCATACCGCTGCTTTCGCCGTTGATCGTCGCCGTTTCGTTTTCGAGCAGACGCGTGGGTATCGTGAGAGCTTCGGAGGACCAGCCATTTGGACCGCGCACCGAAAGGGTCTGGTCGCTGATGGAGTTCCTGCCGAGAGGGTTCTCGCCCAGAGGACTGCTCGTGACATAGGAGATCGCGCTGCCGTCAGCCGCCGCCTGGATCAGGTTATCCTGGCCGGGCTTTTCGATCAGAGCGCCTTTTTTATTTGGCGGCGAGACCAGTTCCCACGCCCGGCCGTCGGGCAGCGTCAGCTGCCGGGCGGCCGCGGGCTGTGTCGTGAACGTACCATCCGCCCCGCGGGCCGCACCGACTTCGTTTTCCACCACGATGCGGTAGTGGTAGACCGTGCCCGGCAACAGTTCCTGACGGTGCAGGCTGAGCGGCAGGAAGCCTTCGCCTTCGCCGGCGCTGCCGGAGACCGACTGCCCATAGGAGATGCTCGTGCCGTATTCCAAACGGTATTCGGTGCTCGCACCCATCGGGTCGACACCGAAGTCGATCGTCGCACTGGTCGAGGACACATCCACCACCCACGGACCATTCACCAGGGCAGGCGGCACCTCTTCAAAGGACTCATCCGGACTGGCCACCGTCCCCTTCGTGTTGCTCGCCACGAAACGGTAGCGGTAGGTTTCGCCCGGGACCAGGCCCGTCAGGTTGGCGCTGACCGGCTGCTCTTCAAAGACCGCGCCAGCCGTACCTTCCGCGGTGCTCGTCGCGTCCGCGAAGCCATTCGCCTGAAAATCGGTTTCGCTCACATATTCGAAACGATATTTCGTTGCGTAGTCACCCGGGTCAAAAGCCGCATCCAAAGACGCCACGCCACGACGGCCCGGGACCGCATGCACACCGGCTTCTTCGATGACCGGCGCGCCCGCGAGCGGCGTGGGCAAGGCCGTGATGTTATAAACATCATACTGATCGCTGTATTCCACCGAATTGGGCACGTACAGCTCGCCCAGCGCTTCTGAGAACGCCATGGCCCCACTGTTAGCGATCACCGTATTCGCCCCGAAACTGGCGAGCCTGGTGCCCGTCGGACCGTACATCAGGACATGAAAACCGCCGGCGGAGTCGCCCACGAACAGTTCGCCCGACCCATTGAGCGCGAGCCCCTCGATGGTCGTGCTGCCCGCATCGAACTGAGTCGCCATTTCGGTTCCATCTGGTTCGAACTCGCGCACACCGGGCACACCCTGTTCGTTGTTATCATTGCCGTCGCTGACGAAGATGTCGCCGCTCGAGTTGACCGCGAGCGCAGTCGCCTGGTCGCTGGCCGACAATCCAGCCAGCGAAATGTTTTCTCGCCACACACCCGATTCTTCAAACACCTGCACACGCGCCCGATCGCCCACATACACCCTGCCCTCGGGGCCGACAGCTACATAACCCGCCGCGCCAAGAGCCCATTCGAACTGACCGTCGGCTGTGCCCTGCGTGCCCCGCTGGCATTTTTCGCCGGCGACGCACACATCCCCACCGGTCGTTTCGTTCACGTCCCCGCCAAACATCGAGAGGAACTGCCCGGACGAACTGAACTTTTCCACACGATAATCGCCGACCTGGACGACATACACATCCCCGTAAGAAGAGCTCCCCAGTTCGTTATCGACAGCGACACCCGTCGCGTCTCCCCCCAGGAACGCGCCCGGCGCGCCATCCTGAACCGACAGACCTGTCTGGCATGCGGTCGTACACGTCTGCAGTTCGTCTGCGGGAC
The DNA here is from genome assembly GCA_963844095.1 of uncultured Solirubrobacterales bacterium. Classification (GTDB taxonomy): domain Bacteria; phylum Actinomycetota; class Thermoleophilia; order Solirubrobacterales; family Solirubrobacteraceae; genus Palsa-744. The sequence continues at coordinate 358,867 of CAWJND010000003.1, read as the reverse complement.
TGGCCGCGTTCACAGACCAACCCCACGCCATCACGAACCTACCCGCCGCATCGAACACGTCCATACGTAGGTTCGCGAGATCCGCGACATACACGTCACCCGTCGCCTGATTGACGGCCACCCCCGAGGGATCATGCGTTTCTCCGGATCCACTGGGATGTTCTGTTCCGATATTTTCCCCAATGCCGAAGCGCATCGCGCTCGTCGTCGTGAACGACTGCGGCCCACCCAACACGACTTCTTTCGTGCCCTCGTTCGTCACGAACATGCAGAACGTGTACTTCGTACCCGGCCGAAGGCCCCTGATCGATTCTCTGATAACGTCGCCGACGGTTTTATCTTCCAGCTCGCCCTGAGTGGTTCCGAGCGTAGTCCCACCGGTGCACGAGGAGCCTTCGTTGTACTCGAATCCAGGGATATAGGTCGTTCCGCTTTCGGGCAGAGTGTGAGGATAGGGAATACCCCTCACCTCAGCCGTCGTGTTCTGTACGAGTTCCGCCGGTTCTGTGGTGGGAGCTTCCAGCGACGCGGCGAGCGCGGGAGCGCTCGCGACGAGCAGCGCTCCGATCAAAGTGCACAGCACGACCAGAGTCGCCAGGACTGACCTGCGAGCGTTCACCGACATGTCTCCTCCTCCAGAAACCGCATCGTCCCAACAGCGCACGGACTCTCGAACACGCAAACCCCCCAAAAAAATCACCCGAAATCACTACTCCCTCTCGGAATCCCGACCCGGTCCCTCCCCAGGGCACACGTCCTCGCCCGCCGCCGCGCGGCAGAATGAGCTGAACCTGCACTTGTGTTTACCCCTCACCCGATGGGCAGGAAACCATGGCTAGTTATACAAGACGTGATGCTTGTTGTCAAGTCTACGTAAGGAACTGGTGCAGGACTAAACGTCAACCGCAGACGCGGGACAGCCCGGCTGGAAGGAACGGCCGCCGCGCTCCAGCAACGCCACGCACTCGATGTGCGGGGTCTGCGGGAACATGTCCACCGGGCGCACCTTGACCAGGCGCCAGCCCGCCTGCACGAGCTGTGCGGCGTTTGGCGCCAGCGTCGTGGGGTTGCAGGAGACGTAGACGATGCTGAGGATGATGGAGATGGAGGGGCGTTCCCGCACGATGAACTGGCTGGTCTGGTCACGAACGTGGAGTCGATCTATCGCGAGCTGGCCGCCCGTCGTCATGACCCAGGCGGCGACCCGGTCCTGCGCCGGCGCCTGGCGCGGCGCCGGCTCATCGACGTGGATTTGCACATGCATACCGACCACTCCGGCGACTGCGAAACACCCGTCGAGGTGTTGCTCGCAACAGCCAAAGAAGTGGGTCTGGGGGCCATCGCGGTCACCGATCACAACGAGATATCCGGCGCTTTAGAGGCGCGCGAGAAGGCCAGCGAATCCGGTGCCCGGGGCGGGCGGGACCGAATCAAGGTGATCGTCGGCGAGGAGGTCAAGACCGCTGAGCAAGGCGAGGTGATCGGGCTGTTCATCGAGGAGAAGATTCCCCGCGGGCTGAGCATGGCCGAGACCGTCGCCGAGATCAAGCGCCAAGGAGGGCTCGTCTACGTGCCGCACCCGTTCGACCGCATGCACGCGGTACCAGACTACGAGCACCTGCCAGAGATCCTCGACGACATCGACGCGATCGAGGTCTTCAACCCTAGGGTGGCGATCGGCGCGTTCAACGAGGAGGCCGTCCGCTTCGCCGCCAAGTACAGGATCGTCGCCGGGGCCGGCTCGGACTCGCACGTGGCCCAAGGCCTGGGCTCGGTGCGCATAAGAATGCGCGACTTCGACGGACCGCAGGAGTTCTTGCAATCGTTGCGAGACGCCGAGATAACAACCAAGCCGTCGAGCCTCATCTACGTGCAGGCGCTGAAGTTCCTACAGACGAAAGCAACCCCCGCGTCTGCCAGGCGAGCCAGCCGCGACCGACGCGTGCGGCGCGCGACCGGAGACAAGCGCAAGTAGCGATGCACGCGCAAGGACAACCGCGGCCGCCGTCTAATCCTTCCGCGTCGATGCCCGCTACAGATGACGAGATCCGCGAGAAGTACCTCGAGCGGGCGATCAGGGAGCTCAACGCACTTACGCGCGAGCTGCAGAGCTGCCCACACTGCCCGCGTGGCCAGCTGATGCCGGTGCTCGGCTCCGGGCACCCGCAGGCGGACATCATGCTGCTCAAGCACGCACCGCTGCCCTCCGAGATCGAGGAGGGGGTGGCCTTCTACGGACGTTCGGGCGGCGCGCTGATGAAGTCCTTCAAGCGCTTGTCGATCGATCCGCTCGCCGTTTACGGGACGCTGTGCGTGAAGTGCCCGCTGGCCGACCCCTCGATGGCCGACCCGGAGTGCGTGGCCCGCGTCGCCCACGAGATCGCGATCGTGCAGCCGCGGATTGTCGTGGTGATGGGGGGGGAGGCGCTAACGGCGCTGAACGACCTGGACATCCCGCTCGCGCGTCCCCTGGAGCCGCGCCTGGGCGAGATCCAGCAGCTCACGCCCACGACCGACGCCCTGTATGTGCCGAACATCGACGAGTCGTTGGACGAGCAGGACTCAAAGCGCGCGTTCTGGGGCGCGTTTCGCGCACTCGGCGACTGGTACGCGGCGCAGCCGCCATATTAGAGGCGGCGGCGCCTGTCGCCCCGGCGGCGCAGACCCCGCTTCCGACCGGTTGGCGCGGCTACAATCTGAGCATGGCAACCAGCCCCAAGCCGAGACCGAAAGGTCCGTGGACAGCAGAGGAGATTGCCCGCAACGAGCGTGTCGCCCAGGCGAGGGTCGCCCGGGACCGTAAGCGTGGCCTCAGCACAAATCTCGAAGAGGGCGTGGCGCTAACTCGCTTCGCCAACCGCTTCGCGGCAGCGTTCCGGGATGCCCGACGCGCTTGACCCAGTACCACTCCTGAGGCATCTCAGCGAGCAAGGGGTCAAGCACATCATTATCGGTGGCTTCGCAGTCGTCGCTCACGGCCACGTGCGTCCATCGAAGGACCTCGACATTGTGCCCGAGCCATCCCGTGAGAATCTCGAACGTTTGGTAGCTGCCCTACTCGCTGTGAATGCCGCCGACGCGGAAGTCGGCGACTTCGATCCATCGGAGCTCGCTATGTCTGCGACCCGTATCGACGATCTCCTGCAGGGCGGAAATTTTCGTCTGACAACCGACATTGGCGACCTCGACATCATGCAATGGGCGAGCGGGGTCGAGTCCGACGACCTTTATTTCGAGCTGAGCCAGCAAGCACTCGATGGAGATCTCGAAGGTGTTTCAGTACATGTTTGTAGCCTGGAGCATCTACGTGCGATGAAGCAAGCCGCCGGCCGGCCGCAGGATCTCGAAGACCTCAACCGCCTTGGGCCACCGTGAGCGGCTGAATAGTTGACGATCAGATCGTCAACACGATCTTGCCGAGCTTGCCGCCCGCAGCGAAATGATCGTACGCGGCTGCGACCCTCTCCAGAGGGAACGTCTCCGCAATGGGGACAAACAGCCGCGGTTTCGAGGCACCGCCCGCCGCCGGCTTCGAAAGGCCGGCAGCCTCGTCCGCTTCAAACAAAGGGAGCGCTTCCCGCTCCAAGCGGCGAGCGGCCAGCGCCTTCTCCTCCAGCGGGCGAGCGCGCAACGTGGAGCCGTGGATACGAGCGCGCTTGCCCATCAAGGCCAGCAGGTTCAACTCGGCGTTGGCGCCCGCCGAGACGCCGATCACGCAGATGCGCCCGCCGGTGGCAAGGGCCTTCATGTTCTCTGCCAGGTTCGGTGCTCCTACAAGCTCAAGGATCACATCGAACGGGCCGTGCTCGGCAAAGCTCTCGGGTGCGATCGCCTCGGCGCCCAGCGCCGCCACCTGCTCGCGCAACTCCGCGCGGCGCACCGTCGCCGTGATACGCGCGCCCGCTGCTTTCCCAAGCTGAATGGCGGCCGTACCAACGCCACCTGCGGCCCCATGCACGAGCAGGCGCTCGCCTGGACGCAGAGCGGCCTGGGCGAAGAGCGCGTCGTGGGCGGTCGTGAACGTCTCCGGCAGGCCGCCGGCCGCCGGCCAGTCGAGCGCGGCCGGCACCGCCATCAGCTGGCGCTCGTGCACGACCGCAAGCTCGGCCTGACCGCCGCCGCCGACGATCGCCATCACGCGATCGCCTATGGCAAAGCGCGATGCGCCCCCTCCGAGCGCCTGCACCTCGCCGGCCAACTCCAAGCCTGGGATGTCCGGGTGGGAGCCCGCAGGCGCCGGGTAGAGTCCCCGCCGCTGCATCATGTCGGCGCCGTTGAGGCCGGCCGCGCGCACGCGCACGAGAACCTCGCCGCAACCGGGCTCCGGGTCAGGGTGCTCCTCGACGAGCACCTTTTCATCGCGAATCGTCGCTGCGCGCATGTGGCGCAACCCTAGCGTGTGAGTAGCGCCGCGACCGGGCCGTTGGACTGGCGCCTACGCTCGCCGCGTCATCTGCAGCGCCGGGGTCACGATGCGGCCTGCACGGCCTGTGGCGGACGAATCATGAGCCACAGCGGCGGACTGCCCCCGACGCGCAGCTCCTTGACGTGTTTGAAGCCGAGGCGCTCGTACAGCGCGGCGCTGCGTTCGCTTGATGCCTCGATGTATGCCGGCACGCGCTCGCGGTCGCAGCGCTCGAGCGTCGGGGCCATCAGCGCGCTGCCCAGGCCCCTGCCCTGGCTGTCCGGGTGTACGCCGATGTCGCGGACGTAGTAGTGGGGGCCGTGGATTTCGCGTCCGTGGCGCCACTCCATCGTGGCCCCCATCCTCGCCGCCCGGGGCACATGGAAGCCGAAGGCGGTGCCGTGCAGCATGGTGGTCCGCGGCGGAACACGCCACTTGCCGGGCGGCAGCGTCAGTGAAGCGCCGGCCAGGTCGTTTGTCGTCCACACGAGCCCGTGCGGCAGTGCGTAGTGGGCCAGGTCGAGCCCGAAGTAGCGCCGCAATTGCGCAAGCCGCTTGCCGTCTTTGGGCATCAACCAGCCAAAGACCGGGTCGTCGATGAATGCTTCGGCGAGCACCGTCTTCAGGCGTCCGGTGTCCTCGGCTCTCGCCGGGCGCATGCCGTGGTCGGCGGATCTGTGCGTCCCCAGCTCTGCTGACGGGGGCGCCTGCGTGCCTGCCGAGGGTACGCGTGGCCGTAACGCCTCTGTCATACACATCACTATCCCAGCTTCTCTTCAGATTGTGAGCACCCAGCGGCTAGACAGCGCTAGACGACCTAGACAGCGCTAGACGGCCTGGACAGCGCTAGCCTCAAACCATGCAGCGCGTCGAGAACGCTGGCTCCGCGCTTTGGCGGCCAGCTTCTCTTCGAAGCCCCCGGAAAACACGGCCCGGACGGGTTGCCGTCCGGGCCGTGTGGCGCATGCTTTGGGCTTAAGGATCGCGTGCGCCAGAGGGCGCTCGTGGTGTCAGCCGGTGTGAGCGGGGAGCCGGGGATCTACCCTGTCACCGCCCATGAGTCGATTAGTGTCTCGCCGCTGAGCCCTTCTTCGGTGTGTACGATCGCGCCGACAGCAGACACGGCGTTGATCTGTTCGAAGGCGACGACGCCGAGCAATTCTTGATTGGCGTAGACGCAGAGGTTGCCCGATGTCGCGGTTGGGTCGGCGTAGCTGCCCTGACACGCCGCCGGTAGGTCCGCCGTCAGGCTGACACCTGTTCCCGATGTCGTGGCTTCAGCGGAGAGTTCGAGTTCGGTCGAGGAGGTGAGCTTCTTGATTGTCGTGCTGGCCGGTATGCCGCTGCCCGAGATGACCTCGCCGAGCGCGAACTGGCCGGCGCTCGTTGTGAGATTTTTGACGATCGCCGACCCGCTGGTGAGTTCACCGGTCCCGGTCGTGTGGGTAGCTCCCGGACCGATGTAGTTGGCTGTGGGCGCCGAGGCTAGCGGAATGCCGAATGAGATCGTCCCGTTGCCCTGACCTGTTGCCGCGGCGTTGACGCCGACGTTGGTCGCGGCGACCATACCCTTCTCGCTCGCTCCTGTCGGGAGCGTCCCGCCCGCTGTCCACGGTGAGCCAGTCGCGCCTGTCGCCCCCGCGGCGCCTTTCGGTCCCGCTGGGCCTGCCGGTCCCGTCGCGCCGTTGACGCCGTTGTTGCCGGCCGCTCCGTTTTCGCCTTTTGCTCCCGCTGCTCCCGCTGGTCCCTGAGGTCCTGCAGCTCCCGTGGCGCCGTTTGTGCCATTCGTACCGTTTTTGCCCTGCAACGATTTGAGCACCTTCGGGCTAATCTGTTTGGTCGAGCTGATCACGTATTTGCTCGCGGCGTAAGCCCCGCCGCTCATCGCGAACACGAGCGCGAGCGTCATCGCGACGTTGGCGTACGTGACGTGTTTTCCGATCCTAGAGAACATCGAGTTCCTCCCGTTCCTTTAGAAAACTGTTCTGGCGCTCAGAGCGCACTGTTGACTGCCGTCGCCTCACGTCACCGGTCATTTCTTTTTGCCTTTCCTGTGCCCGTGAGCCTTCTTGGCGTTTTTGGCCTTGCTTTTGTGCTTCGGGCACCCGGTGACGCCGATCGGTGTGGATTGGTGGATCGCATCGCCGTTCTGCGCGACGAACGCCGTCGGCATAGCCAGTTTCGAAGTGCACAGATTCCCGTTGGCGGCAAGCGCGGAATACGGACCCTCCGGCAGCGTCAGTTCGAAACTGCCGACGGGGGCGTCTGGGATCGCGTGGAACGTGCTCGAGGTGATCCCGGCTTTGCTGATGAACGTTTCGCCGTGCACGTCGAGCGTGACGTTGTCGCCCTGTAGGACGATCACCAGTTCCGGGAACTTCGCGCCGCCGTAGGACACGAAGTAGGCCGGACCTTCAAGTGCGACGGGCAGCAGGGGCGTGAGCGCCCTGGCCTGTCCCACGCGCGAATCCGCCGGACACGCCGCGGGATTAGCCGCGAACGTCGCCGCCAGACACGCCTTCTGCAGCGTGGTCAGCCTCGACGGCAGCTGCTTGGGGAGATCGACCTTGACGCTCTTTATGTTCGCGTCCTTGGTCAACGAATTGGGGGGGTAGGTGAGCTTGACCGATAGGCTCGCTCCATGGGTGCGCGAGGTCTTGCTCGACGTCGAGACCTGAAAGCCGGGTTTGAACTTCAGGACCGCGCAATCTGTGACCTGGAAGGGCACGGAGATCGCGCTCGTCGCTCCCTGGGCGCTCGACAGGCTGCCGCTGACCGCCGAGGGATTGCAGTCGGTCGGGTTGAACGTGAAGCCCGGCCGGTTGATCGTGACGTTGACGTGCTGGATCTCAAGCGGCACCCCTTCGAGGATCGTCGGGATCTTGTACGGCCCCGAGTTATCGCTTGTGATCGTCAGTTCCGCCGTGACCGGGTTGACTTCGATCTTCGCCCTGACCAGCACACAATCGCACGGCGGATGATTCGTCTTCGTATTCTCAAGGTCAAAGGGTCCCGCCTTACCCGGGTTCAGTATCGCTAGACCGAACGGGGCTCCCTCATACGGGCCGGTGATAAACACCTTCCCGCCCTTCACGGTATAGGGCTCACCTCCCAACCCGACGCTGACGGTCGTTTCCCCGATCAGACTGTTGGGGGGACACGTACCCAGATCGGCTTGTGGTTCGGGACAGAGTTCTACGCCCTCAAGCAACCCCGAGAGACCCGCGGGCATCTTCAATTGGATTGCTTGCAGGTTCTGCTGGCCGCTTTCGCGCGACATCGTCATCGTGAACTGACTGAATCCCGCTGCTTGAATGTTCGTCGTGCCAGCCGTCAGGGACGGGTCGAATTTCAACGGGTCTGAACAAGGAGTCCCGTTCGCGCCACTTGTGATCTCAAACGGTGGTGAGGACACTTCCGCGGACGGGTTCCCAGACCACGGCGCAAACGATCCGCTCGTCGTATAGGACCCGCACGACGCGGGGGTACCCAACGGTGCTCGTTCCCCACCAAAGAAATGCAGCTTCAAATCTTCAAAGGGTAGTTGCGGAGTGTTATCGAACGTCGTGACCAACTGTCCCGTCACGGGATTCGGTTTGATTTCCCCAGCGAACTTCACAAGTACCCCCGCCGTCGGGTCTTCAGCGACCAAATACAGGGCCAACAAGCTCCCGAACGGGTTCGATTCCTGCGCCGCCAAATACGCGCCACCCACGATCGGGTTCGGCAACAGCGGCGTAGCGATTTCAACGGTTCCGACCTTCGAGGACGCGGGACAGGAGATCGCAGCCGGGGTTTCCAAACTCAACTGTTCAGTCGAACACGCCAACAAACCATCAGAAGAAGCCGGGTTCAACGCCACGCCTTCAGGCAGCGTCACGGTCGTGTCCTTGACCGTGGACTCATCGACGCCGGTCGGGTTCAGACTCGCTTCCTGGGGGACGTGCACGTCAACCGTCAACCCCGTCGGGGTGCTGGCGGCCTGCCCGTCGGGCGTCACGCTGACCGACGGTTCGAAGGTCAACCTGTTGCACCCGTCCTGGCCAAACGGTTCGCCCTGATCGTTGGCGAACGTGTATTCCTTCGGTGGCGTGAAGTTCCCCGGCGCTGACCACGAGTCCATTTCGGCGCTCGTCTGAAGCGGACCCGTACACGATGTCGGCATGATCAAGAACGGTTGCGGTTTAGATTCCGGCGCACACGACTTTTCCCAGTACGCCGGAGACGCCGGCCAGCCGCCGCCCGCCTTGCCCGGTTCTTCCGCGGGCTGGTCCAGACAGGTCCGTCCACGCGAGTTGTCATGCCTCGTGTCCGCCGGGACACCCCAGAACGTCACTTCGTTGCCAAGGAACGCAACCTTCTGGGTGATGTCGGGGACCGTGACGACCACCGGGTAGGAGCCGCCCGTGCGCACCGATGTGTCGAGGACCACCGGACCCAACGGCGTCTGGAAGCCAAAGCGCGCCGGCTCGCCCACCGACGGTTCCAGACTGTACAACGGCAGCGAGATGAACAATGGCGTGTAACGCGTTTCGAGTGTAGTGACGATCGGCATCGCCACGCCCACAACCGTGTTGGCGGGACATTCTCCCACGCCCAGTTCGCCCTCGTGCGTGAACGTGTACATGCTGCACTTCGGCAGCGGCGTGGGGTTGCCCACCAGACCCGCGGGTAGGTTGAAACGCAGATCCTTTGTGTACGCCGCCGGCACGAGTTCAGGCGTGAATTCCGCAGGTTGCAGCGTACCGCTTCCCAGTTCAAAGATTCTTTCGGACACCGTGTTCAATACGAGCGTCGTCGTCAACTGGAACGGGTGCGACCCGGCCTGCGTATCCGGCACTCCGCCTTCTTCTTCGGGCGCCAGTTCATAGTTTTCGGCTCCATACTGCGACGGCGGACGTTCGAGCCCCAGCGCACGGCGCGAGCTCCGCGGGACCGCGTTGCCGCCGGAGACTCCGACTTCGTTGACCCCGTCGCCCGCGCCCGGTTCGCTGCGCACCCTGATCGCGACGATCAGGCGTTCGTAGGAGAGCACGCCCCCTTCGAACACGCACGTCAACGTCGCGAGCGTACACGCCCCCGACTGGTAAGGGTCGGGATAATAGGCGGACTCGGCGCCCTGTCCGTCGCCGTACTCGATGTAGATGTGCGTTGCGGTCACACCCGCCGGGAGTTTGTCCACGATCCGCACGGGATCGGCCGCGGAGGCGACGACGTCGGAGTCACCGAGGTTGCCGACGTCGAGGACGATGCGGCTTTCTTCCCCGGCCGTCCTCGGCGGACCGGCGACCGTCGTGATATGCCACCACGGCTCGTTCGCCGACGCGGAGGAGGCACCGAGAAGCGTCCCGAGGGCCGCGAGCATCACCACCATTGTCGTGATTCGTCGCATCACTTCGCCCTCCGATCGTTGCCGGCTTTAGGAGAACCGGACGTCTTGGCCTTGGACTTGCTTGCCTTCTTGCCCTTGCCCTTCTTTTTTTTCTTCCTGGCCTTCTTCTTCTTGACTTTCGTCTTGGCCTTGGGTTTGGCGCTGGTTGCTTCATTGCCGACGTTCCCGACACCGGAGAACGTCGCGCTCGGCGCGGGACCGAAGATCTCCGGTTGCGGCGCGGGAGCGGGACGGCACGACGCTTCGGTCGTGCATTCCGGCGGTGAGACCGCTTCAGGAGTACACGGCGCTTCGCTTGAGCAGACGTGCGCGTCATACACGTCATAGCTCGTGTCGTAATCCGCCGCGACCAGTTTGGCCGACGTTATGAAGAACACGTCATCGCCGTTAACGCTTGTGTCATAGAAGACGGATTCCCCACTTGAGGTGCCCGAGGAAACCAGGTTCACACAACCATCCGAGCGTTCGCTATAGCCGGGTTCGGAAGTGGTGCAACTGCCAACACCGGGCGGCTCGTACTCGTACACGTCCTCCAACCCGTTCGTAGCCTGCGCCACGAGACCATCCGGGCTGTTGAAGAACAAGCGCCCTTCATCGGAGAGATACCGCGGATAATACACGTCCCTATTGTCCGCCTCGCTGGCGCCCGGCAGACTCCCTGCCAGCCAGTGGGGCTTCTGACTCCCGCCCGCGGACCCGCCATTGCCGCCCCACGTACCATTCTCGTCAACCAGCGGCCTGGCCGTCCCACTATTTTCGCCACCGCTAAAATTGTCGAACACGCCCAACGGGCGCGCGCCCGTTGGGTCGCACGACGCGCACACGAGTCTGCCAGCCTGCAGCGCCCCCGATCCCGACACATTGGCGTGATACAGGTAGACCTCCTCGTCCGACTGGCCACTGATCGCGTCGCGATTGTCATAGCCCGTCAACGGCTTCTCCGACATGAACGTCACGTATTGGCCGTTGGGCGAGACCTCCGAGGTTACTTTCGCCAGCCCGATCGCCGGAACCCCACCACTACCTTCTGTTCCCAGGCCACCTTGCCCAAACCAGTCTTTTTCGTCTTCGGGCGAGAGCGTCGCGACATACGCCGTGCTCCACACACCGCCAGCGTCGTGGGAGACATAGAGATTGGGCGCACCACCGATCCCGCCGGCGGCGAGCACGCCCGTCGCCACGAAATACACGTAGGAGCCGTCTCTGCTTGTCCCCAGCACCGCGTGCTCCACGCCCGCGGTTACTTCGCCGGCGCCGTGATTGGCGGTGAGCGGCGTCTGCGTAGCGGTTTCAACGTCGAACGCGTACAGTTCGCCGCCTTCTGAGAAGAATATCTCAGAACCGTCGCTGCTCATCGTCTGAAAGAGGGCATCTGCCTTACCGACCTGAACGGTCTTTTCTTCGGCCATGTCGCGTACGTACAGGCCTTCCTCTTTGCCATGAGGCAGCCACCACACGATCCGTTGCCCATCGCTGGAAATGCCATTCGAGCTCCCACCACCCCTTTCATCACCACCACCATTTCCGCCTTCGCTTTCGGCGCCAAGCAGCGCGGGCGCATGCGAAGGTTCCCCGTCGGGCAGAACGTTCACCAGCGCCAGGCGCCCCGCGCTCCACTCGTACAATTCCTCCGGCCCGGAGAATGCGTGTTCCCCTTCGTATTTGCCGGCGATCGGCGCGGTTGTCAACTGATAGGGCGATCTCAACACGATGTGACTGAGATCGGGCGTCGCACCGAGGAAATGCACTATCTCCGTCCCAATTTCGCCTTTGGGGCTATCTTCTCCACCAAATTTTGTGCCCGCCGGTACGTTGGCGGGCGTCACCAGCGGCAGGTAGCTGCCGCTGGCATCGTCGCGCAGATACAGCGTCCTTTCACTGGCTTCGCTCGACAGCGGCGGCGTGCTATTCGGTGCCGGTTCGACCACAGCCGAGGACAGGTCCGCCGAGAACAACGGAAACGGCATACCGCTGCTTTCGCCGTTGATCGTCGCCGTTTCGTTTTCGAGCAGACGCGTGGGTATCGTGAGAGCTTCGGAGGACCAGCCATTTGGACCGCGCACCGAAAGGGTCTGGTCGCTGATGGAGTTCCTGCCGAGAGGGTTCTCGCCCAGAGGACTGCTCGTGACATAGGAGATCGCGCTGCCGTCAGCCGCCGCCTGGATCAGGTTATCCTGGCCGGGCTTTTCGATCAGAGCGCCTTTTTTATTTGGCGGCGAGACCAGTTCCCACGCCCGGCCGTCGGGCAGCGTCAGCTGCCGGGCGGCCGCGGGCTGTGTCGTGAACGTACCATCCGCCCCGCGGGCCGCACCGACTTCGTTTTCCACCACGATGCGGTAGTGGTAGACCGTGCCCGGCAACAGTTCCTGACGGTGCAGGCTGAGCGGCAGGAAGCCTTCGCCTTCGCCGGCGCTGCCGGAGACCGACTGCCCATAGGAGATGCTCGTGCCGTATTCCAAACGGTATTCGGTGCTCGCACCCATCGGGTCGACACCGAAGTCGATCGTCGCACTGGTCGAGGACACATCCACCACCCACGGACCATTCACCAGGGCAGGCGGCACCTCTTCAAAGGACTCATCCGGACTGGCCACCGTCCCCTTCGTGTTGCTCGCCACGAAACGGTAGCGGTAGGTTTCGCCCGGGACCAGGCCCGTCAGGTTGGCGCTGACCGGCTGCTCTTCAAAGACCGCGCCAGCCGTACCTTCCGCGGTGCTCGTCGCGTCCGCGAAGCCATTCGCCTGAAAATCGGTTTCGCTCACATATTCGAAACGATATTTCGTTGCGTAGTCACCCGGGTCAAAAGCCGCATCCAAAGACGCCACGCCACGACGGCCCGGGACCGCATGCACACCGGCTTCTTCGATGACCGGCGCGCCCGCGAGCGGCGTGGGCAAGGCCGTGATGTTATAAACAGCATACTGAGTGCTGTAGGACACGGAATTGGGCACGTACAGCTCGCCCAGCGCTTCTGAGAACGCCATGGCCCCACTGTTAGCGATCACCGTATTCGCCCCGAAACTGGCGAGCCTGGTGCCCGTCGGACCGTACATCAGGACATGAAAACCGCCGGCGGAGTCGCCCACGAACAGTTCGCCCGACCCATTGAGCGCGAGCCCCTCGATGGTCGTGCTGCCCGCATCGAACTGAGTCGCCATTTCGGTTCCATCTGGTTCGAACTCGCGCACACCGGGCACACCCTGTTCGTTGTTATCATTGCCGTCGCTGACGAAGATGTCGCCGCTCGAGTTGACCGCGAGCGCAGTCGCCTGGTCGCTGGCCGACAATCCAGCCAGCGAAATGTTTTCTCGCCACACACCCGATTCTTCAAACACCTGCACACGCGCCCGATCGCCCACATACACCCTGCCCTCGGGGCCGACAGCTACATAACCCGCCGCGCCAAGAGCCCATTCGAACTGACCGTCGGCTGTGCCCTGCGTGCCCCGCTGGCATTTTTCGCCGGCGACGCACACATCCCCACCGGTCGTTTCGTTCACGTCCCCGCCAAACATCGAGAGGAACTGCCCGGACGAACTGAACTTTTCCACACGATAATCGCCGACCTGGACGACATACACATCCCCGTAAGAAGAGCTCCCCAGTTCGTTATCGACAGCGACACCCTCGACCCCTTCCTCGACTCCATCCAGGAACGCGCCCGGCGCGCCATCCAGAACCGACAGACCTGTCTGGCATGCGGTCGTACACGTCTGCAGTTCGTCTGCGGGACTGGCCGCGTTCACAGACCAACCCCACGCCATCACGAACCTACCCGCCGCATCGAACACGTCTATACGTCGGTTCCCGGGATCCGCGACATACACGTCACCCGTCGCCTGATTGACGGCCACCCCCGAGGGAGCATCCGCCGTTTCTCCGGATCCACTGGGATATTCTATTCCGATCTGTTCCCCAATGCCGAAGCGCATCGCGCTCGTCGTCGTGAACGACTGCGGCCCACCCAACACGACTTCTTTCGTGCCCTCGTTCGTCACGAACATGCAGAACGTGTACTTCGTACCCGGCCGAAGGCCCCTGATCGATTTTGAGATAACATAGCCGACGGGTACACCATCCAGTTCGCCCGGACCGATTTCGAGCGTAGTCCCACCGGTGCACGAGGAGCCTTCGTTGTACTCGAATCCAGGGATATAGGTCGTTCCGCTTTCGGGCAGAGTGTGAGGATAGGGAATACCCCTCACCTCAGCCGTCGTGTTCTGTACGAGTTCCGCCGGTTCTGTGGTGGGAGCTTCCAGCGACGCGGCGAGCGCGGGAGCGCTCGCGACGAGCAGCGCTCCGATCAAAGTGCACAGCACGACCAGAGTCGCCAGAACTGACCTGCGAGCGTTCACCGACATGTCTCCTCCTCCAGAAACCGCATCGTCCCAACAGCGCACGGACTCTCGAACACGCAAACCCCCCAAAAAAATCACCCGAAATCACTACTCCCTCTCGGAATCCCGACCCGGTCCCTCCCCAGGGCACACATCCTCGCCCGCCGCCGCGCGGCAGAATGAGCTGAACCTGCACTTGTGTTTACCCCTCACCCGATGGGCGGGAAGCCATGGCTAGTTATACAAGACGTGATGCTTGTTGTCAAGTCTACGTAAGGAACTGGTGCAGGACTAAACGTCAACCGCAGACGCGGGACAGCCCGGCTGGAAGGAACGGCCGCCGCGCTCCAGCAACGCCACGCACTCGATGTGCGGGGTCTGCGGGAACATGTCCACCGGGCGCACCTTGACCAGGCGCCAGCCCGCCTGCACGAGCTGTGCGGCGTTTGGCGCCAGCGTCGTGGGGTTGCAGGAGACGTAGACGATGCGCTTGGGCGAGGCCTCGATTATGCGGCGCACGACCTTTTGCGAAAGGCCGGCGCGTGGCGGGTCAACGACAAGGACGTCGGGCCGGCCGGCGCGCTCGAGCAGCTCTGGGAGCGCCAGGCGGGCGTCGCCGGCGAAGAAGTGGGCGTTTGTGATGTCGTTGCGCTTGGCGGCGGCGATCGCGTCGGCGACGGCCGGCTCGACCAGCTCGATGCCCCACAGCTCGCCGGCGCGCGGGGCCAGCGTGAGGGCGATCGTGCCGATGCCGCAGTAGAGGTCATAGACGCGCTCCCAGCCCTCCAGCGCCGCATACTCGGCGACCAGCCCATAGAGCAGCTCGGCCATTTCGGTGTTGGTCTGAAAGAAAGCTTCGCAGGAGATGCGCAGGTCGAGCTCTCCCAGGCGCTCGGGCAGCTCGGACTCGCCCCACACCAGCTCGGTCTCGCCGCCGGCTGTGGTCTCCGCGAGCGAGGAGGAGCGCGTCCACAGCACGCCGCTGAGCGCGTCCTCGCCCAGCTCGCCGACCAGGGCCGCGGCGAGCGAGGGGGCGTCCAGCTCGCCGTCGGTGCTGACCAGGCGGATCTGGAGCTTGCCGCCGCGGCGTCCTTCGCGCACGACCAGGTTGCGCAGCAGCGGCGCCCTGGCCGAAGCGATGCTCTCGCGATGGCGGTCCCAGGCTCCCAGACCCTGCGCGCGCGCCCAGCCGAGCGCCACCTCGCGGGCGCGGTTACCAAGCTCGGATGCCAGCAGGCAATCCTCGATCGGCTCGACCCGCTTCCAGCCACCGGGCGCGTGAAAGCCGCAGACGAGCGCGCCGGCGTCGTCGCGCCCGAACGAGTACTCCAGCTTGTTGCGGTAGCGCCACCGCGCGAGCGCCGGAACGATCTCCTCCAGCTCGAAACCGTCCAGCTTGCCGATGCGCCGCAGTGCGTCCTGCACCTGCTCGGCCTTGATCTGCAGTTGGCGCTCATAGGGCAGCACCTGCCAGGCCACGCCCGGGTGCTTCGCGGTCGGCTCGATGCGCTCGGGGCCCGCAGACAGCAGCTCGACCATGCGCGCGTGGGCATAGCTGCGCTTGCGCTTGGCAACGACCGCACGCACGCGATCGCCCGGGATCGCGCCCGAGACGAACACGACATAGCCATCCTCGCCGTAGCGGGCGACGCCCTCGCCACCGTGTGCGAGCCTCTCGACTGTCAGCTCGAGCTCGTCGCCCCGCTCCGGGCGACTCATTCGACGAGCAGCTCCAGCAATGCCTTCTGCGCGTGGCGGCGGTTCTCGGCCTGATCCCAGATGCGCTGGCGCGGGCCGTAGAGCACCTCTGCCGCGATCTCCTCGCCCGGGTGGGCTGGCAGGCAGTGCAGGGCGATCGCGTCCGCGTGCGCCGCGTCCAGCAGCGCGTCGTCGATCCGGTACAGCGCCAACGCTGCGCGGCGCTGCTCTGCCGTCTCCTCGTCGCCCATGCTCACCCACACGTCTGTGTACAGCGCGTGCGCGCCGCTGGCCGCCTCCAGCGGGTCCCGGTAGAGCGTCAGCGAGCCCTCCGCGCCCGGCGGCAGCGACAGGTCGCCCTCGAGCGCATAGCCCGGCGGCGAAGCGATCGCCACGTCCATGCCCGCGATCGTGCCCAGGGTTACCAGCGAGCGGGCGACGTTGGTGCCGTCGCCGACGTAGGCGATGCGCAGGCCCCTGAGGCTGCCAAAGCTCTCGCGCATCGTCATAAGATCGGCCAGCGCCTGACACGGGTGGTGCAAAGCCGTGAGCATGTTGATCACAGGCACCGAGGCGTACTGCGCAAGCTCTTCCAACAGCGCATCCGGCCCCGTGCGGATGGCAATCGCCGCCACCTGGCGGGAGAGCACCAATGCTGTGTCGCGAGGTGACTCGCCGCGCGAGAGCTGCATCTCGCCGGAGCGCAGCACGACCGCATGGCCACCCAGCTCGTGCACGCCCATCTCGAAAGAGACTCGCGTGCGTGTCGAGGGCTTCTCAAAGATCAGCGCCACGCCACGCCCGGCCAGCGCGCGCGAGGACAGCGGAGCCGCCTTCAGTTCGATCGCACGGTCCAGCAACGCGTCGAGCTCGGCCGCGCTAAGCTCGGCGCCTGTGAGGAAGTGGGGAGGCACAGTCCGTCAGTTTATGGGGCCCGTCGCGATCGTCTGCGCGACGGGGCTACTTGTCGCCGGCTGCGGCTCGAGCGAATCGAAAGGCACGGCCGGCACAACCCCCGCGACGACCGCCAAAAGCGCGACGGTCAAGGGGGGGCTGACGGTGCCCGGCAAGATCAACTACGCAAGCCCCCCGTCGAGCGCACCCGTGCAGAGCGGCGTCGTCACGATCACCTACCACGAATTCACGATCGAACCCGACACGCTCAAGGCGAAGGTCGGCAGCACGCTCAAGTGGATCAATAACAACACGGAAAAGTGCAACGTCAAGAGTGAGGGCGGCCCTTACACGTTCGACTCCGGCGACCTCAGCCCCGAAGGCGGCACGTTCGAACTTTAAGCTCGACAAGCCCGGCACGATCCACTACGAGTGCACGTCCTACCCGACCACGATGAATGGCACGATCGAAGTCGTCAACTGAAGTCAGCGACTCCCGCTTGCGGGCTTGAAGCCGTCGCGTAGGTACGCCGCGGAATCCGTCCCGCCCCACGCGCCAGTCGCCCGGCGTCCACCGCGTGGCGCATCGCCGCGGCCATTGCGACCGGGTCCTGCGCCCGTGAGACGGCGCTAGCCACCATCACCGCGTCGCAGCCAAGCTCCATCGCAAGCGTCGCGTCCGAGGCAGTACCCACGCCGGCGTCGAGTACCACCGGCACGTCGACGGCCTCGCGGATCAAGCTGATGTTGTACGGATTGCGGATACCCATGCCGCTGCCGATCGGGGCGCCCAAAGGCATCACCGCCGCGCAGCCAACGTCGAACAAGACGCCGAGCCAGCACGGGATCGTCAGTCGTATAGGGGAGCACGACGAAGCCATCGTCCACCAGCAGCTCCGCCGCCTTGAGCAGCTCGGGGGCATCGGGGAGAAGAGTGTCCTCGTCGCCGATCACCTCTAGCTTGATCCAGTCGGTCGCAAACGCCTCGCGCGCCAGCTTGGCGGTCAGCACCGCGTCGCGGGCGGTGAAGCAACCGGCGGTATTGGGCAGCAGCTCGACGCCCTCGCGCTCGAGCACGTCGAGTAGCGAGCCCTTAGCCGCCGGATCGATCCGGCGCAGAGCCACTGTGACCAGTTCCGAGCCGCTGGCGCGGATCGACTCGGCGAGCAACTCCAGCGAAGCGAAGCCACCCGTGCCGAGCAGCAACCGTGAGTGCAGCGTGCGCCCGGCAATCGTGAGCGGGTCAGTCGTGAGCGGGTCAGTCGTCAGTGGGTCAACCGAGTGCGAAGCCGTCGCGAGCGGGTCGCCCGCAAGCGGATCCGCAGAGGCGCCCGGGACGTACCCATTCTCGGGGGGTACGGATTGACGCAGCGTAGGATCGACCATGCTCAGATCATCCTCCCTGCATCGCCGTCAAGACCTCCACGCGCGCCCCATCCGGGATCGCAAAGTTGCTCCAGCCCGCCCGCGGCACAACCTCGCCGTCGACCGCCACCGCGATGCCGCGCGCATTGGGCTCAAGGTCGAGTACTCGCAACAGGCCGGCAACGGTCTGCTCACCAGTGTCATCGTGCGGATTGCCGTTGAGGTAGATCATGAAGAGGAAATAGGTTCGTTCCTGGTCTCGTTACCCAGCAACGAGCGAGTTACAAGCTCCGCGGTCAGCGGTGCGAGCAGGATGCCGTTGCGATGGTGGCCGGTTGCCCATGTCAACCCCTCCAGTGCTCCAGGCCCGATCACAGGGGCATTATCTGGCGTGCCTGGTCGGTAACCCACGCCCAGCTCCTCAATCCGCAGCTCGCTTATACCCGGCACCAGTTCGCGCCCGTCGCGCAACAGCTCATATACCCCTCCCGCGGTCGCCTGAGGCTCGAACCCACGCTCTTCCATCGTCGCCCCCAGCACATAGCTACCGTCGCCGCGCGGGACAAGATAGCCGCCCTCGAAGCGCACGACGCGCTGCAAGAGGCCCGGCCCGGAGGGATCGCGCAGGCGCATGATCTGACCCTTGACGGGGCGCACGGGCACATCGGCGCCCTCGGGCAAACCGGCCAAGCCGCCGCTCCAAGCGCCCATGGACACCACCACATCGCGCGCGTAGATCGATTCGCACGACCCATCCTCCAAAACCTCCCCATCGGCAACGCCACCAGCCTCCACATCGCCCGCCCACGGCCGCGACACCCGTACCCCAACGACACGCGTGGCATCGGCATCCAGCTCCAGACCGTGGACGTGCCTGTGCTCACAAACAAGCACGCCCTCAAGCTCGCAAGCACGACGCAGCGCGGCCACGACACGACGCGGATCGACGCTGTGGTCATCGGGTGCTTCGAGCGCCAGGCGCACCGTCGGCGCAAGCGCGGGCTCGCGTTCGCGCGCCTCGCTTGCGCGCAGGCGCAGAGCGAGCAGTCCTAGCGACTCGCGGAAGGCAAGCTGGCGCTCCAGCTCGCGCGCCTCGTCGTCGTCGCGCGCCACGACCAGCGTGCCTGTGCGGCGCAGCCCGACGTCGATGCCTGAAGCTTGTTCGAGCTCCGCGACGAAGTCGGGCCACATGCCGGCAGAGCGCACGCCAAGCTCGAGCACGCGCCTGCCCGCCTGCCCGAACTCAACCTCGGCCACCGGGGCCAACATCCCGGCCGCCACGTGCGTCGCGCCGCCGCCGAGCTCGTCGCGCTCCAACAACACAACAGACATGCCGCTCAGGCAAGCCCGCCAAGCTACCGACAGCCCGATGATGCCGCCGCCGAGAACGGCCAGATCGACCTTGGAAGCACTGCTCGCACTCATGGGTTGATGCTAGAGGGCGCCTGACCGTAGCGCCCGCTCCGGGGGCGAGGGACGCTGCGGCGGCGGGCAGGCAGGCCGCCTCGACGCGAGCAACGCCAAACTGGCCACCCTTTACGCACGCATCTGCCGGCAAGAGCGCCCGCAGGTGTCAGACTGGCGTGCGATGGCCCACTTGCGGCCCGTGCCCGACCCCGATGGCCAGCAGCGCCGCGCGCGCCTGGCTGCCGCACGCCTGTATCTCGTATGCGACTGCATGCCTGGCGATCGCGACCTGAGCGAATTCCTGGCCGAGGCGATCGCGGGCGGCGTCGATGTGGTGCAGCTGCGAGAGAAGCACTTGGAGGACGAGTTCCTGGCCGAAGCGGCGAGTGTGGCCGCGGATGCCTGCGACGCAGCCGGCGCGCTGTTCATCCTCAACGACCGCCCGGACATCGCGGCAATAGTGCGGGCAGACGGCGTGCACATCGGCCAGCAGGACATGGCGGTCGCCGAGGCCCGCAAGATCGTCGGCCCCGACATGCTCGTCGGGCTCTCAACGCACGCTCCAAGCGAGATCGACGCGGCTGTGCCGCTGACGCCAGAGGGGGCCCCATACGTCGACTACATCGGTGTCGGCCCGGTGCACGCCACCCCAACCAAGCTGGGCCGCCCACCGGTCGGCCCCGAGCTCGTCAGCTACGCCTCCGCCCATGCCCAAGTCCCCTTCTTTGCGATCGGCGGGATCGACAGCGAGAACATCGTCTCGGTGCTCGACGCGGGCGCGGGCCGCGTGTGCGTGTTGCGAGCGATCTGCGACGCACGCGACCCCGAGCAGGCAGCCCTCACCCTGCGCGGCGCCCTTGAGCTACGACCGCTGTTGAACGGCAATGGACGACGCTAGCGAGGGAATGCAGGTGGGGCCCTCCTCAGAAAACGCCGCCCCCCCGCGCGCGGGAGGCATCGGCGGGTTGGACCTACCCGACGCGCTGCGCAAGTCCGGGGGGCCCAAAAGCGTCACCACAGCGGCGACGAGCGGCGACGACGATGGGCGGCGAGGAGATACTCGCAAAAGTGCGATGCCCCCCGCGCGCGCGGGGGGCATCGGCGAATTGGACGTACCCGACGCACTGCAACCGCTCGGCGAGCACGAGCGGCCCACGCCACTGCTCGTAGCCGTCGTGGTAGCAACCGCATTGGCGATCGGGGTGTCCATAAGCGTGGCCACAGTCCACGACCTCGCAAGCCACGGCGGCTCGCTGCCGGGGGGCCTGTTTCTAGCCGGCGCGCTGTTTTTGCTCGCCTGGGGCATGTACCAGCGCCGCTACTGGGCGGTGCTCGGCTTCGAGGCGCTACTCGCCTTCCAGATCATCGTCACCTCGCTGGCTTTGATCGTGGCCGAGACGCTGCTGGCAGCCGGCCTGTGCGCGCTCAGCATCGGCCTGGCGGGCTGGCTGTTCTGGAAGCTGGTGAGAGTGATGAGCCGGATTCAGGCAGGTGAGCGCTACGCAGACGAGATGCCTGAGTAAGCCAAGCCGCGCCACGGCCGCCGAGTTGGGAGCCGGCATACGGGTCGAGGCGGACAGCGCCGGGTTGCCAGCCGACGTGCGATAGGCTCGCGGCGTCATGGCTGAGACCTCCTACGACACGATCGTGATCGGCTCGGGGCCCGGCGGCTACGTCGCCGCCATCCGCGCCGCCCAGCTTGGCAAGAAGACTGCCGTGATCGAGAAGGACAGGGTCGGCGGACGCTGCCTGAACTACGCCTGCATCCCAGCCAAGGCGGTCTTGCGCTCGGCCGACCTGCTCTCGGAGATCCGTGAGGCCGGCGACTACGGCCTGAACGTCAGCGGCGTCGAGGTGGACTACGGCGCAGTGCAGGGCCGTCGCGAGAAGGTCGTCACCACGCTCACCGGTGGCGTGGCCGGCCTGTTCAAGAAGAACGGCATCGACCTGATCGAGGGCGAGGCGTCGTTGGTCCGCCCGTCTGCCGGAGGCCGCGATGCCTCCTCGCCAGGAAACGGGACTCAGGGACAAGCCGGCGGGGAGGCGCCGAAGAGCGATGCCCCGCGCGTGCGCGTGGGGGACCACGAATTGACAGCCACGACGGTGATCCTCGCCACCGGATCAGTCAAGCGCTCGATCCCCGGCGTCGAGTTCGGCGACGGCGTGATCGGCACCGAGGAGGCATGGGCACTGCCAGAGCTGCCAGCACGCCTGACGGTCGTCGGAGCGGGCGCCTCAGGCGCCGAGATTGCCTCAGGCTTTGCGCGCCTGGGCAGCGAGGTGAAGCTGTTCGAGGTTCTGGACCGCCTGCTCCCGAGCGAGGATGCCGACATCTCGCGCCTGGTCGAGCGCGGCCTCAAGCGCCAGGGCATCGAGGTCCACACGGGCACTCCCGTCGAGGGGGTCAGCGTCAGCGAGGCTGGCGTCAACTTCAGCTACGGCTCCGAGTCCGCCGAGGTCGACTACCTCGTGATCTGCGCCGGGCGTGGCCCGGACGTGGACGCACTCGGCTTGAAGGATGCCGGTATCGAGCTAGACGAGCGTGGTCTGGTACGCGTTGACGGCGCGCAACGAACCAGCGCACCGGGCGTCTATGCGATCGGCGACCTCGTGCACGGCCCGGCACTAGCCCACAAGGCATCAGACGAGGGCATCATCGCCGCCGAGGACTCCGCCGGCCTGCCAACGCACCCGCTCTCCTACGTCGACATCCCACGCGCCACGTTCTGCAGCCCGAACGTCGGCTCGTTCGGCTTGACCGAGGAGCAGGCTCGCGAACAAGGCTATGACGTGGTCGTCGGCAAGGTCCCCTACGGCGCGGTAGGAGGCGGCACGGTCTACGGTGACCGCACGGGTCTGGTCAAGCTGGTCGGCGAGTCCAAGTACGGCGAGCTGCTCGGCGGGCACATAGTCGGCGCGCGCGCCACCGAGCTGATCCAGGAGCTCGTCAACGTGCGCGCCTTGGAGGGCGGCTTCGCCGAGGTGGCTCGCATCGTGCATGGCCATCCGACACTCTCAGAGGCCGTCATGGAGGCGGGCCGAGCCGCCGACGGCTGGCTCATCCACGGCTAATCACAATGAGCCGTGCCGGGGGACGTTCGTGGACCGTGAACGTCGGGTCGTGCGGCTCTCATTTTGAATGATCTACTCAACACCCCCCTTGTTTGAGTGCTTAGGCAAAGGTTAGGTACCTAACTAAACCCCTCCGATCCACGCAAAGGGGGTGTTAGACGCGCAGCGCATTTTGAAAGATCTTCTGTGCGGTTCTGAGTCCGAAAAGGCGGTGTCCCGCGCGTGCACGCGCGAGCAGCTCGGCGGTTAGTCTGGACTGGATGCCCAAAGCAGACAGCCAAACGCAGCCGCACGCCGCTTTCTACTTCGACCTTGCCAGTCCGCTCGCCTACCTGGCCGCGGAGCGTGTTCTGCACACGATGCCCATCGCGACCGAGTGGCAGCCAGTGCTCGCGCGCGAGCTGCCAGGCGCCGAGTCGTTTGCGGCGTTTCGCTGTCGCCACGAGCAAGACATCTTCCGCTTGGAGGTCGAGCGTCGCGCGACCGAGCTTGACCTGCAAGAGCTGCGCTGGCCCGAGCCATTCCCGTTCGACAGCGACTTCGCGATGCGCGCCGCCACCTATGCCAAGTCGATCGGCCGGATCGTCGCCTTTGCGCAGGCCGCGTTCCGCCAGGCTTACGCGGGCGGACGTCCGCTCGACGATGCGGACAACGTCTTGATCGCGGCGGCGGCCTGCGAGATGCATCCGTCCGCCGTCCTGAAGGGAGCCGAGCTGCGTTCGGTCGCAGAGCAGCTGTCTGTCGCCACCGCCGCGGCCGCCTCGCTAGGCGTCAGCGACGTCCCAGCGGTGCGCGTCGGGGATCGTGTGTTCCACGGCGAGCGTGCCTTGGAGGAGGCAGCGATGTACGCGCGCAAGTGCGACCAGGGCCATGACAACCTCGCCGAGCACACTCATGAGACGCCCGACGCGACAGTGATAGCCGCCGGCATCGCTGTCGAGGCCGCGACGAAGCGCACACCATGAGAGCCAACCGCTGCTTTCGCCTGATCGTGCGTCGCGGGGGGCTCGCTCCCGCGTTCCTGGCCAGCCCGGACCGCATCGACCACATCGAGGTTGTCGAGATCGAGGGCGGCGAGGTCGTCTTCTTCTGGGACTGCCCGCCCCACACGGCTTCGCGCCGTGCTCGTGAAGTGCGCGAGGACCTGGGCCGCATGGATCGCGAGGACTTCCTCGCGCGCTGGAGTACCGTGGAAGCGTGATCAGAGCGTCCCCTCTTGCCTGCACCGCTCATGGGCAGCCTGTCTGCGCCTCGCATGGACTGAGCGTCTCGGGATGGGCCATGAGGACATGTCTCTAGGCCGCCCCAATGGATGGGGTGCCGACCCTGCCGGCACCGACCTACCGGAGCCCGAGAGGGCGCGCGAGTGGCTGGCCGCGATGGTGCTGATCCGCCGCTTCGAGGAGCGAGCGGGCGAGATGTACGCGCGCGCCAAGATCGGCGGCTTCCTGCACCTGTCGATCGGCGAGGAGGCCACGATCGTCGGCAGCGAGCGGGCGCTGCGCGACAGCGACTACCTGGTCTCCACGTACCGCTCGCACGGAGACGCGCTCGCGCGTGGCACGCCGCCGAAGAAGGTGATGGCCGAGCTATTCGGCAAGCGCGACGGCTGCAGCAAAGGACACGGCGGCTCGATGCACATGTTCGATGCTGAGCGGCGCTTCATGGGTGGCTACGGGATCGTCGGCGGCAACCTGCCGATCGCCGCGGGAATCGCGCTGGCGTGCGACCAGCGCCGCGGCTCCCAGGACGCCGGCGAGCCCGGCGCGGCGAACGCACATTCAACCCCCGATCCCGGCCCGACCAGCGCACATTCGACCCCCGAGCCCGGCGCGGCCAGCGCGATCGTTGGGGGCGCACACGACGAGGTCACGCTGTGCACGTTCGGCGACGGCGCCTCCAACCAAGGCACCTTCGGCGAGACCCTGAACCTGGCCGCGCTGTGGCGCCTGCCGGTCGTGTTCATGGTCGTCAACAATCAGTTCGGCATGGGCACATCGCTCAGCCGCCATTCGGCCGTCACCGACCTGCAACGCAAGGGCGAGTCGCTCGGCGTGCCGGGAATGCGCTGCGACGGCATGGACATCCTCGACACCCACCGCGTCCTCTCCGAGGCTCTGGCGCGCGTGCGCGAGGAGCGCCGTCCACTGCTTGTCGAGGCCGTCACCTACCGCTTCCGCGGTCACTCCATGGCTGACCCAGAGGACTATCGCACCAAGGAGGAGGTCGCCGAGTGGCGTGAGCGCGACCCGATCCCAGCGTTCAGCGATCTGTTGGAGCGCGAGGGGGCGCTCACGATAGAGCAGCGCGAGCAGATCGAGCGTGAGGCCATGCAGCAAGTGGACGAGGCCGTGGAGTTCGCGGAGAGCTCGCCATTCCCTGACCCGGACATGCTCTACGAAGACGTATACGTGCTCGATGAGCAGGCGCATGGCCACTACCACTGGTCCCCGCGGGTGGTCCTGTGAAGCAGGTGCTCGAAAGCCAACCTGCCTACGGCAGAGGGTTGCGCCGACAGCAGGGAGTTGCCGGCCACCTGTCCTTGGGAGCTGGCTCTGTGCGGTCCCAGAAGCACTGCGCCCGCATTCCCAAAGCTCGCTTTGTGCCGTTCCCCCACGAGGCTTGGCGATGACCGAGATGCGCTATCGCGACGCTCTAAAACTTGCACTGAGCGAGGAGATGCGCCGCGACGAGAACGTGATCCTGCTCGGTGAGGACATCGGCGTGTTTGGCGGCGCCTTCAAGGTCACCAGCGGCCTGCTGGAGGAATTTGGTGAGCGGCGCGTGCGCGATACCCCGATCTCCGAGAACACGATCGTGGGAATGGGCGTCGGGGCCGCGATGGTGGGACTGCGCCCTGTCGTCGAGCTGATGACGGTCAACTTCGCGCTGCTCGCGTTCGACCAGATCGTCAACCACGCCGCCCACATCCACTACATGTTCGGCGGTCAGGTGCGCGTACCGTTGGTGATACGGATGCCACAGGGAGCAGGACACCAGCTGGGCCCAACACACTCGCACAGCTTCGAGGCCATGTTCCTGCAGGTGCCGGGTCTGCTTGTCGCCGTCCCCGCGACGGCCGCCGACGCGCGCGGCCTCTTGAAGACCGCGATCCGTGACGAAAACCCAGTGATCTTCATCGAGCACGAGTCGCTGTATGGCGTGCGCGGCGAGGTCGATGAGGAGGATCAAGAACCGCTCGCCTTCGGTCGCGCCCGCATCGTGCGCTCGGGTGGGGACGTCACGATCGTGGGCGTCTCGCGGATGGCGCTCACGGCGGAGCGAGCGGCCGAGATGCTGGCGGCCGAGCACGGCATCGAGGCCGAAGTGATCGACCCGCGCACACTGCGCCCGCTCGACCTCGACACGATTCTGGAATCGGTGGCCAGGACCAACCGCTGCGTGATCGTCGAGGAGGGCTGGCCGCACAGTGGCGTCGGCGCCAACCTCGCGGCACTGATCTCAGAACAGGCCTTCGACGATCTCGACGCACCCGTGATGCGAGTGAGCGGCGCGGACGTGCCGATGCCCTATTCCAAGCCGCTCGAGCAAAGCGCGTTCCCGCACGAGCCGCAGATCGTGCGCGGCGCGCTCAGTGTTCTCGGGCACGACCCCACACAGGCGATCGGGCACAACCCCAGCCAAGTGCCCGCGAGCCGCCCCCCGGCAGGCGACGGGCAACGAGAGGGAGAAACAAACGCACCCGGTGCAGTCCAGGAAGCGATGCAGGAGACTGGTCTCGAGACTGAGATCAGGCAGGCATCGCGATGAGCGAGATTGTGATGCCACGACTGTCGGACACGATGGAGGAGGGCACAATCCTGCGCTGGCTCAAGCGCGACGGTGAGTACGTCGCGCGTGGCGAGGAGCTGGTGGAGATCGAGACTGACAAGGCAGCCATGACCTACGAGTCGGACAGCGAGGGGACGCTGCAAACCGTCGCGCGCGAGGGCGATACGCTGGCCGTGGGGGAGCCGATCGCGCGGGTAGGCGAGGCAAGCGGCGACACCTCGCCTAATGGCGCTCCGGCAGCGCGGAATGCCCCCGCTGCCCTGGACACACTCACGCCCCCCGATGCTCCCGCTACCCGGGATGTTCCCGCCGCAGAGGATGTTCCCGCCGCCCCCGATGTTCCCGCCGCCCGGGATGCCACCGCCCAGCCTGCTGCGACCGAGAAACCCCAGCAGGCACCGACTCCCGCCGAGTCTCCGGCTCCCCCCCGGAATGAGGAGCGCATCAAGGCATCTCCGCTCGCCCGACGCATTGCGCGCGAGAGGGGTGTGAACTTGGGGGCCTTGGTCGGCAGTGGGCCCGGCGGACGCATCGTCAAGGCGGATGTAGAGGTGGCGGAGGTCGCAGGCTCGACGCCCGTCGCTCCCGCTGGCCCGATGACAGTCGAGCCAGCATCCGCCGCCTCCGCGGCCCCCTCATCTCTATCGGGCTCGGAGCGTCCGTCGGCCGAGGACGTTGCCAGCGCTAAGGGCGAGATGACCATCGTGGAGCTATCGCGCACGCAGCGCACGATCGCCAGGCGCATGGCCGAGTCCAAGGCGACGATCCCCGACTTCACGCTAAGCACCGACATCGACATGGAGCGCTGCGTGGCGCTGCGCACCGAGCTGAAGCGACTTTCGCGTGCTGGGGACGGACGAAACAAGGATGCAGTGTCCGATAGCGACGGACGAGACAGGACTGCCGCGCCCACCTACAACGACATGGTCGTCAAGGCCTGTGCGCTGGCCTTGCGCGACCACCCGCGCGCCAACGGGTGCTACCGCGACGGCCGCTTCGAGCTGCATGCGCGCTTCAACGTCGGCGTGGCGGTGGCGGCGGGCGCCGGGGACCCGACGGGCGGTGCACTCGTCGTTCCGACCGTGTTCGACGCGGACACGAAGGCACTCGGCGAGATCGCCCGTGAGACGCGCGCGCTGGCCGAGCGTGTGCGCAACGGCTCGATCACCCCGCCCGAGCTGAGCGGCGGCACGTTCACCGTCTCCAACCTGGGGATGTACGGCATCACGAACTTCACCGCAATCATCAATCCACCGCAGGCGGCGATCCTGGCAGTCGGCGCCGTCGCGCCGCGAGCAATCGTCCGCAAGAAGAAGCTCGTCGCGCGCCAAACGATGAGCGTCACACTCGCATGCGATCACCGCATTCTCTATGGGGCCGACGCAGCACTATTTCTCGCGCGCATCCGTGATCTGCTGGAAGAGCCGGCCGCGCTCACTTTGTAGCGTTTCAGCTGGCTGCAAAAAGTATCTACCGGAGTCGTGAGTAGGCTCGCCGGCAGGAGTTATCACCCACCCGATCAGGCCGGTCCGAGGCCGAACGGCCCGGGAAAGGGGGTGGTTAGATGAATGATCCAGTTGCGCTCATTCTGGCGATTGCGCTCATGGTTACGGTCATCCGTAGCGTGACGTAACGCTCTCCAGGTCCCGGTGAGAGTCGGCCTCGATGCTCACCGGGATCGACTCTTCAAAGAGATGGGACCCGGCGAACCGGGCCCCAAGAGGTGATACAGATGAGCGATCCATCGAACTCATCCTGGCGTGGAAAGTATGCTACCACGAGAGGTGGCATATGAATCGAGGTCGTCAACCCCCCTCCGATATTTGCGTCTGCCCTCTGGGCACCGTCCCCTACCGCCAGGCGCTCGCAATTCAGGCTGAGGTCCAAGCACAGCGGCAAGCCGAGGAAGTGCCCGACACGCTCCTCCTACTGGAGCACCCACCTGTCTACACGCGCGGCCGCCGCGCCGCTGAGGACGAGCTGTCGCTCGGCGACGACTTCTACCGCGCACTAGGCATCGAGATCGTGCCAACAGACCGTGGCGGCAAGGTCACCTACCATGGGCCCGGACAGCTCGTCGGCTACCCGATTATGCGCGTGGTGGACATCGGTGCCCACCTGCGCAAGATGGAAGCGGCGATCGTGGCGGCGCTTGCCGAGTACGGAATCCAGGCGAGCTCGCGCTGTGACGAGGGCATCGACTACACCGGAGTGTGGGTCGCGGATCGCAAGATCGCCTCGATCGGCGTGCACGTCTCGCGCGGTGTGTCCACGCATGGCTTTGCCGTGAACGTCAGCAACGATCTCACCCCGTTCACCTGGATCGTGCCCTGCGGCCTGCCGGACGTGACGATGACCTCGGTCACACAGGAGCTCGGCCATGAGCCAGACGGTGGGCTCGATGCGTTCTCAGAGCTCCTCGCACAGTGCTTTTGCGCGGCCCATAATCGCCCGTGGCTCGCCGCCTCGCCTGAGAGCATCGACGGCCTCCGTTCCGACAGCTCTAGGCTGGTGAGAGCATGAGCAGCTCTCCAGGCTCCCCTAACCCAAGCTCCCCAAGCAGCAATGTCCTGAGCAGCAGCCCAAAGGCCACCGCCGAGCGCGAGCACTCCACCCGCTCCCGCGCCAACCCCGGCGGCATGGACGTGCTGCGGGTGCTCGGCTCCGATGTGCGCCCGCTGCGCGAGCGCAAGCCGCCCTGGTTCAAAGTGCCCGCCGCCGGCAGCGCCCGCTACCGCGAGCTGTCGGCGCTGATCAAAGAGGAGAACCTGCACACCGTCTGCCAGGAGGCCGCCTGCCCCAACGTGGGTGAGTGCTGGGAGCGCGGAACTGCCACCTTCATGATCCTGGGCGACACCTGCACGCGCCGCTGCGGCTTCTGCAACGTCAAGACGGGCAAGCCGACTTGGAACGATCCGCTGGAGCCGGCGCGCGTCGCGCGCTCGATCGCGCGCATGGGCCTGCGCCACGCCGTCGTCACTTCAGTCGACCGCGACGACTTGCCCGACAAGGGCGCCTCCGCCTTCGTGGGCGTCATCCGCCAGGTGCGCAAGCAGGCGCCGGACTGCCAGATCGAGGTGCTGACGCCCGACTTCCAGGGCCAGGAGATGCCGCTCGCCCGCGTCATCGCCGAGCGCCCCGACGTGTTCAACCACAACGTCGAGGTCGTCCCGCGCCTGTACCCGATCGCGCGCCGCGGCTCGGAATTCCTGCGCTCCTGTCGCGTCTTGCGCAGCGCGGGGGAAATGGGCGAAGGCGAGGTCGTCACCAAGTCGGGCTTGATGGTGGGCCTGGGAGAGACACACGAGGAGATGGTCGCCACATTCGAGGTGCTGCGCGAACACGACGTGCAGGTGCTCACCGTCGGGCAGTACCTACGCCCGTCCGAGCGCCACCTGCCAATCGTGCGCTACTGGCACCCGGACGAGTTCGTGGCCCTCGAAGAGGCCGCCTACGCGCTCGGCTTCGACCATGTCGCCGCCGGCCCGCTGGTGCGCTCCTCCTACCACGCGGACCAGCACGTGCCCCAGCCACGGCCGGGCGTCGGGCCGCTTGCCGCGAGCGGATAGCTCACAGGGACCGCAGGCCGCAGGACCGCAGGACCCAAAACGCGGAAACCGGATTATAACCTACAAGTTATAAATGGGATCGTGGGATATAGAGCATCCAACGCCCCACAAGGAACACCCACTTTTTTGGCGCCGGTCGCAGCCTGCCGGCGACCGCCAGCGGGGCAGCGGATAGTCTGCGCAAATGCTCGCCTCCCGTGCGCGCGGGGGGACTGGCCCCTCGCATGATCCCAGTCAAGGACAACATCCCCCGCGAGAGCTTCCCGTTCGTGACGGTGGTCCTGATCGCGATCGCGCTGCTCGCGTACGCTCTCTCACGGCCCGGCGGCCTACTGCCATTCCTGCTCGACGTGTTGTTCCTTGGGCTACTCGCACCAACGGTCGAGGGCACTATCGGGAGTTTGCGCTTCTGCGCACTGTGCTTGCTCAGCGGCCTGTTTGCCGGTGTCGCATGGGCTCTCCTCGGCGGCAACTGGTCCTCGCAGATGCTGCTAGGCGTCTCGGGCACAACTGTGGCGGTGTTGGGCAGCTACCTCCTGCTTCACCCACGCGCCCGCGTCCTCAGCCTGGTCCCGTTCCCGTTTTACACGACGCTCGTCGAGGTCCCGTCGGCGCTGTTGATCGGCCTGTGGCTTGTGCTGCAGGTGTGCTTCGGGGTGGTGGGTCTCGCATGAGTCACGAACCTCGTATGGGCGGCGGACGTAGCGAGAGCGCCATTGGGCCTCGCGTGAGCATGCGACTATGACGCGCGTCGCCGTACTCGCCGTATCGCTTGCGTTCATCCTTGGCTTCGCCTTTCTGACGATCGGCGGTATTGAGCAGTTCGGCTTTAGCGTTCAGGCAGTGCTATCGGTGATCGTGCTCGCGATCCTGACGGTTGGCATCGTCGGGGCCTTGCGCAATCCTCCAAGGAGATGAAAGAGCTCTTATGATCGGCCTGCCGGTTCTGCCTCAGGGAGGACGCTTGACTGGCCCACCGGTTCTGCCTCAGGGAGGACGCTCATGACCGGCTCGCCTTTCCTGCCCCAGAGCGGACGCTCGCGGCGGGCTCGGGCGCTTGCCAGACACAGGCGTCGGCGCAGGCGTATGCGCGCGCTGGCGGTTTGCGTGCTGGTGCTCGCCGCCGGGGCCGTGGCCGTCTCTTTGGGACTTGCGCGCTCGGGCACGGCGCACAGCTCGGCTTCACGCGGCGGGCATGCCGGGTCTAGAGGATCGGGGACACACTCACGGGAGCTCTCGCCGGCGGCCCCGACCCGCTCTCCCACGGGGCTGGCGCTCAGGAAAGCCCCCCTTGCGCTGGACCTAAGCGGTACAAACGATCCCGTGCAGGCGAGCTTCCGAAACCAGCCGCGCGCGGGCCTACTGTTCGACCTGAACAACGGTCGCGTGTTGTGGCAGCTCAATCCCTTGCAGCGCCTGCACATGGCCAGCCTCACAAAGCTGATGACCGCGCTGCGCGTGGTTCACTCCACGACTCCCGACACACCGGTATTGGTCACCAAGGAGGCCGTCGACGCGGCCGGCTCGAAGGTCGGCGTGCTGCCGCTCGGCAAGCACGTGCCGGCCGAGACTCTGCTCTACGGGTTGCTCCTACCATCGGGCAACGACGCCGCGACCGCGCTCGCCCAGCATGTGTCCGGCAGTGTCAGCGCGTTTGTCGCGAGCATGAACGTCGAAGCGGCGCAGCTCGGGTTGGGCTGTACGCACTACAGCTCCCCCTCCGGCTACATCAACGCAAGCAACTACACCTGCGCCGCCGACCTCGCCGAGCTTGCGTACGTGGACATGCAGCAGCCGCGGATCGCACACATCGTGCGTAGCCCAGAAGCGGTGCTGCCGTTTCCGATCAAGGGCGGCAAGCTGTATCTGTACAACAACAATCCGCTGCTCGTCTACGGCTATCCGGGGACCACTGGCATGAAGACCGGCTACACCGAACTGGCCGGCGACTGCCTGGTCGCGACTGCCGAGCGCGACGGGGTCAAGCTTGGCGTGGTGCTATTGCACTCCCCCGACATGGGCCAACAGGCCGAGTACCTGCTCAACGCCGGCTTTGCCCAGATCTACCACCAGCGCCTGATCGCCTCGCCGATGGTGCCGCCAGGTCGCTGAACCCGATTATAACCTAGAAGTTATTCTAAATTATAGCTTGTAGGTCATAATATAGAACAACCTAAAAGTTATAAATGGGGATCGATGGTTTGGACACCCAACCTCCAGAGCCCAACCGGCGCTCACCCCCCTCTACTCACCCCACTGCTCACCTCCATTCACCCCACTGCTCACCTCCATTCACCCCACTGCTCACCCCTCTAGCCCTTTAGGAGTAGCCTTAGCAGTCTAAATTGACTGGCCAGTCAGCCAAAGGGAGAGCAACGTGGATCTTGACGACACGCCCGAGCAGGCAGCACACCGCACCAGGGTTCGTGCCTGGCTCGAAGAGCACAAGGGAGAGGCGCCGGTCCTCACTGGACCCGATGCGCTGACCGACGAGGCGGAGATCATCTCCGCGCGACGCGCCTGGCAGGGCAAGCTGGCCGAGGCCGGGCTTGCCGGGGTTACTTGGCCCAAGGAGTACGGCGGACAGGGGCTTGGCCCGATCGAGCAGGTGATCTGCAACCAGGAGATCGCCAAGGCCAGCGTTCCCGGCATCCTCGACGCGATCGGCGTCGGCATGCTTGGCCCCACGCTGATCGCGCACGGCGCCGAGGAGCAGAAGGCTCGCTACCTCGGCCCGATGCTGCACGGCGACGAGGTCTGGTGCCAGCTGTTCTCAGAGCCGGCCGCCGGCTCGGATCTGGCAGCTGTGCAGACGCGCGCGCGCCAACAGGAGGACGGCAGCTGGCGCCTGACCGGGCAGAAGGTTTGGACGACCAACGCCCAGTTCTCCTCCTATGGGCTGCTGCTCGCTCGCACCGACCCCGAGCAGCACAAGCACAAGGGGCTGACGATGTTCATCCTGCCGATGGACGCTCCTGGCGTCACGGTCAGAGGGTTGCGCCAGATCTCTGGCGAGGCCGAGTTCAACGAGGTGTTCCTCGACGACGTCGCGCTCGACGCAGACGCGGTCGTCGGTGGCGTCGGCAACGGCTGGGGCACAGCGCTGACGACGCTGATGTTCGAGCGCGTCACGATCGGCCTCGGCGGCGAGGGCCTCGGCTTCAACTCACTGCGCTTCACCAAGGCGATCGCCTCAGACGTTCATGGTCGCCGCGATCCGGAGGTGCGCAAGGAGCTTGGTGAGATCGTCAGCGAGCTGCTGGCAGTGCGCTTTACGGGCTACCGCACTTTGACGGCGCTGCAGAAAGGCCAGATCCCTGGGCCGGAGGCCGGCTTGGCGAAGGTGACGATCGTCAACGGCGCGATCAAAGCCGGCGATCTGATCGCCGACGTGCTCGGTCCCGACGCACTGGATGAGGACAGCGAGTGGGCCTACATGATCTCGTTCCTACCCGGCCTGAAGTCGGCCGGCGGCACCGAAGAGATCCTGCGCAACACGATCGGCGAGCGCGTGCTCGGGCTACCGCCGGAGCCGCGTCTGGACAAGGGAATCCCGTTCTCGGAGCTGCGCTCGAAGGAAGGAGCGGCGGCATGATCGCGCAGGATCACCTATGGCGGCGCTGGATCTGCGTCCTCGATCGTTCGTGTGCAAAGCACACTTCACTCACTGCGTCCTTGCCCAGCTTGTCCTACGTGCCCCTGCGGGGCGAGGAGGTAAACCGATGAATCTGGCACTTTCAGACGAGCAGGTGTTCCTGCGCGAGGCGGCCCGCGGGGCGCTCTCACGCTTCAAGACGCTTGAGGCCGCGCGCGCGGCGCTCGATACCCCACAAGGGGGCACAAGCGGCTCGGACAGCGCTCTGCCCGACCTGTGGCCCGCTGCCTGCGAGGCCGGCTGGCCCGGTCTGTTGATCGACGAGAGCCACGGCGGCGCCGGGCTGGACGCGTTCGACGCGATGCTCGTGCTCGGCGAGTGCGGACGCGTGCTGGCGCCGGTCGCGCTGCTCGGGCACCTGCCGGCCACGGCGATACTCAATGCCTCGCCGGCGGCCGCAAGCCTGTTGGAGCCGCTGGCGACAGGCGCGCGGCGAGCGGCCTACCTACCGGCGATGCCGCCGAACGACCTGGTCGACGGGTGGTGTGTCGATCCGAAGCACGGCAGCACACGTCCCTCGGCTCCCCAGGCGAAGGACGACGGCAAAGGCGGGGCGCTCGTCAGCGGGACGCTCGCCTTCGTGCCAGATGCGCCAGGCGCCGACCTGCTCGTCGGTGTGGCGCTACTGGATGGCAAGCCTGTCGGCGTGGCGATCGAGGGCTCTACCGGCGGAGTGTCCGTCGAGGAGGTGCACCGCTACGACGCGACCCGCTCACTGGGCCATGTGACGCTCTCAGGCGCGCAAGCCACGCTGCTCGACGCGCCCGAAGAGGCGCTTGCCGGCGCTTGGCATCTGACGCAAACCCTGATCGCTGCCGAGTCGCTCGGCAGCGTCGAGACGGCGCTTGAGATGTCCGTCACCTACGCCAAGGAGCGCCACACGTTCGGACGCGCGATCGGCTCCTACCAGGCGGTCAAGCATTCGCTGACGGAGGTGTTGCGCCAGCTGGAGAACGGGCGCTCGCTGCTCTACTACGCCGGCTGGTCGCGCCAGGGCGCGCCGGGCGAGTTCCCGCTGGCGGCAAGCGCCGCACGCTCAGTCGCCGGTCGCGCGCTCGACCAGGGAGCGCGCACGATGATCTCCGTGCACGGCGGCATCGGCGCGACATGGGAGCACGACGCGCCGCTGTACTTCCGTCGCGCACAGCTCTCACGGCGCCTGGTCGGCGGCACCGGCGCGGCTACCGACCGCGTGGCGGGCGAGCTGATCGCCCAGGCCGAGGCAGCGTAAAAAGAACAGATCGCACGCTCCGTCTGGCGACACGCCGGACGGAGCGGCGGCGAGCTCAGCGTTTTCGACGGTGCGCCGGTTTGGCGCTCGCCGTGACGGCAGTTTCCAGAGCAGCCGCCACCTGCGCGCCGTAGGC
Source organism: uncultured Solirubrobacterales bacterium (assembly GCA_963844095.1). Taxonomy (GTDB): domain Bacteria; phylum Actinomycetota; class Thermoleophilia; order Solirubrobacterales; family Solirubrobacteraceae; genus Palsa-744. The sequence continues at coordinate 323,914 of CAWJND010000003.1, read as the reverse complement.
CGCGTTCACGGCCTGCACCATCGCCGTTTCCAGACCGCAGTTGATGCAGAAGCCGTGCTGTGACCAGCCGATCGCGCGCGCCAACACCTGGTCGGCGTAGGTGACGCCCGTGAGATCGTGGCCGTAGTAGTCGTAGGCCGCGTTCCAGGCCGCGCCGTTCAATTCCTCCTCGGCGCCGTCGGCTGAGAGCAGGTGCGCTGCGGCCATGATCGCGTCGAAGTCATCATAGATCGACGGGTGCTCCGCGGTCATGTGGTCGTAGGAGGCGGGCCGCCGGCCGTAACGGTAGGAGTCGCTTACAAGGGCCCATGTCGTGATCGGACCATTGGTGACGTTGAACTGCATCGGGCCGCCACAGCAGCCGGCGAAGTTGAGGCCGCTGTAGATGCCCGGCGCAGTCGAGAAGGCCGACTCCTGGCGGTGGATCGAGGCGAGTAGCAGCCAGTTGATGCCGAACGTCTTCTGGGCCGTGGCGTAGATCGGGTAGAAGCCCTGCATCCAGCGCTCGGAGATGTGCGTGCTGGTCGGATCTTCGTACAGCGCAAGGTCGCGGTGCGCTTGCGTAGGCGTAGGGTCGCCGACGATCGCGTGGGCGCGATGCCCCCCGCGCGCGCGCGGGGCATCGGCCGTTTCGGAGGACACACCACGCAGGCCGGAAGCGCTAGCCGCGCCAGGCACAGGCGTCGGCGTGACCGCGACCACTGGCGGCGGCGCGGCGCCCGAAGAGGAGCCACCCAAGACACCGCTTAGGGCGAGCACGAACACGGCGACACCCAGTAGACCCAGGACAAGCGCCACCGCCCACGCCCCGCGCTCGGAGCCTGGCTCAGGGACATTGCCTCCAGGATGCTGCCCAGGTGTCATGTGATCTACCCCTGCCCGCCCGAAGCCCGCATCGGATACGTGCTTTGGGCCTGTTCTGTAGGTGCTTCCATGCAATCTAGGTTCTCATGAACGCCCAATGCGCGTGACCGTCTGCGCACAAGCTGCCAGTCGCTGACTGGAAGGCGGCGCGGCTCAGGCCGGTGCGAGCGTGCCCAGCTTCGCCTTCAGCGAGTCGAGCAGCTCTGTAAACGAGGCTTCGAACTTTTCCACGCCCTCGCGCTCGACCGTCTCGGTCAGCTCGTCGTAGTTGACGCCTGCCTTCGCCAGCTCGTCGAGCACAGCTTGCGCGTCGGCCAGGCCCTCACCCAGCGTCGCTCGCGGCGTGCCGTGGTCTTGGAAGGCCAGAACCGTCTCCTCGGGCATCGTATTGACCGTGTCCGGGCCGATCAGCTCATCGATGTAGAGCGTGTCGGGGTAAGCCGGGTTCTTGGTGGAGGTCGACGCCCACAGCACCCGCTGCGGCGTCGCGCCCTTGCCTGCGAGGTACGCCCAGCGCTGCCCTTGGAAGCTCTGCTGGTAGTGGCGATAGGCAAGCTTGGCGTTGGCGATGGCGAGCTTGCCCTTTAGCTCGTCGAGCTTGGCGGAATCCGAGTGCCCGGACTTCAGCTGGTCGAGCAGACGGTCCCCCTCGGTGTCGATGCGCGAGACGAAGAAGCTCGCGACCGACGCCACCTTGCTCGGATCCCCGCCCTCGGCAACCAGCCGCTCAAGGCCGCGGATGTAGGACTCGGCCACCTCGGCGTAGCGTTTCAGCGAGAAGATCAGCGTGATGTTGACCGAGTGCCCCTTGGCGATCACGTCCTCGATCGCGGCCAAGCCCGGCTTGGTCGCTGGGATCTTGACGAGCAGGTTGGGGCGGTCGACATCCTTGTGCAAGCGGATAGCCTCGTTGAACGTGCCCAGCGAGTCATAGGCCAAGCGCGGATCGACCTCCAACGAAACGTAGCCGTCGCGACCGAGGCCCTCATCCCAGATCGGACGGAACAGGTCGCAGGCCTCGCGGATGTCCTGCTCGGCCAGCGCCCAGAAGGCCTCGTCAACGTCGCTGGTGCCAAGTTCTTGCAGCTGCTCGTCGTAAGCATTGCCCGATCCCATCGCCTTCTGGAAGATCGTCGGGTTGGAGGTGGCGCCAACGACGGCGTCATCGTCGATCAGCTGCTTGAGATGTCCGCCGCGAATCGCCTCGCGACTGAGGAAGTCGATCCACACGCTCTGGCCAAGCGCGGAGAGGCTTTGCAGCGGTGAGGGACTCGAAGACGGCATCAGACCTCCAGAGAAAGCGTGTCCGGATTTCAGTTTATTTGGGATCGTTTATTCGCTATGTACTAAAAGAGTAGGCGCCACTCCCGTGGTCTCAGCGCGCCGGCAGTGAGCGAGCCATCGTGGCGATCGAATCCGCGCTGAAAGAGAGGGGCCCGCAACCGCACCATATGTCTCAGCGCCCCAGCAGCGCGCGAGCCTTCTTGGCAATCGAATCGGCCGTGAAGCCGAGCTTCTCGAGCACCGTCGTACCCGGAGCTGAAGCGCCGAAACGGTCGATCCCGACCACCTCACCGGAGTCGCCGACCCACTTCCACCAGCTCATGCTGACGCCCGCCTCGACAGCCATCCGCGGCACGTCGCGCGGGATCACGCTGTCGCGGTACTTGGCCGATTGAGCTTCGAACAGCTCCATGCACGGCATCGAGACGACGCGCACGCGGGTGCCCGCCTGGGCCAGCTCGCGCGCGGCGGCGAGCGTCGGCGCGACCTCCGAGCCGGTCGCGATCAGGATGAGTTGAGGCGTGTCGCCCGACTCCCACAGCACATACGCGCCTTGGGCAACACCCTCGGCCGCGCCAAGCTCCGCGCGGTCGAGCACCGGCAGGTTCTGGCGCGAGAGCAGCAGCGCGACGGGCCCGTCCTCGCGCTCGAGCGCCAGCTTCCAAGCTTGCGCGGTCTCGTTCGCGTCGGCAGGCCGCATCACCCACAGGTGTGGGATCGCGCGCAGCGCGGCGTAGTGCTCGACCGGCTGGTGCGTCGGGCCGTCCTCGCCCAGGCCGACGGAGTCGTGCGTCCACACCCACAGCACCGGCAGCTCCATCAAGGCCGACAAGCGCACGCTCCCGCGCATGTAGTCGGAGAAGACCAGGAACGTGGAGCCGTAGGGCTTGACCATGCCGCCGTGCGCGGCCAGCCCATTGACGATCGCGCCCATCGCATGCTCGCGAATGCCGAAAGGGATGTTGCGCCCTACGTGCACACGGGAGAACTCGCCGGCCCCCTCGAACGTGGTCTTGGTTGACTCGACCAGATCAGCCGCGCCGCCGGCCATGGTGGGCCCGTACGCGCTGATCGTGGACATCGTCTTTTGTCCGGCCGAGCGCGTCGCAATCTCCTCCCCTGCCTTGAAGCTCGGCAGAGCGTCCTGCCAGCCATCGCGCAGGCGACCCGACCACGCGCGCTCCCACTCCTCGATGAGTTGGGGGTAGCGCTCGGACCAAATCCTGGCACGCCCCTCCCATTCCTCCTGAAAATGCTTCCCGGACTCGCGCAGGCTCATGTGCTTGTACACGCGCGCGTCCACGTGGAACTTCAGCTCGGGGTCGAAGCCCATCGCCTCCTTTGTCGCGCGTACCTCGTCTTCACCGAGCGGCGCGCCGTGGGCTTTGGCTGTGTCAACCGCGTTGGGCGCCGGGTAGGCGATGTGCGAGCGCACCTGGATGAACGAGGGCCGCTCGGTTTCCGCGCGCGCGATCGCAAGCGCCCTGTAAAGAGCATCGACGTCCTCGGAATCATCGACGCGCTGCACGTGCCAGCCGTCGGCGTGCATGCGCGCGATGTGGTTCTCGGTGTCGAAGGAGATCGAGGTCGTGCCGTCGATCGTGATGCGATTGTCGTCGTAGCAGGCGATCAGCTTGCCAAGCCCAAAGTGACCGGCGATCGAGGCGGCTTCCTGGGAGACCCCCTCCATCATGTCCCCGTCGGAGCAGATCGCGTAGGTGTGGTGGTCGACCAGCTCGTAGCCGGGCCGGTTGAAGTGCTCGCCCAGGAAGCGCTCGGCCATCGCCATGCCGACCGCGTTGGCGACCCCTTGGCCGAGCGGCCCGGTCGTGACCTCGACGCCCGGCACGTGACCACGCTCGGGGTGGCCGGGAGTGCGCGACCCCCACTGGCGGAAGCTCTGCAGGTCCTCGAGCGAGAGATCGAAGCCGCACAGGTGCGTAAGCGCGTACTGCAATACACACGCGTGCCCGGCTGAGAGCACGAAGCGGTCCCGGTCGCGCCAAGCGGTGTCGGCCGGATTCAGGCGCAGCACATGGCGATAGAGCGTGTAGGCCAGCGGCGCCAACGCCATCGCCGTGCCGGGATGACCGGCATTGGCCTTCTGCACCGCGTCCATCGCCAGCCCGCGGATCGTGTCGATCGACAAGGCACGCACATCGGCCTCGCCGTCGGGGAGCGCCGGCATACGCAGAGCGCTGGACTCGGGAGCTACCGCCATCGCTTGCGATCCTAGCGGTAGCGGGCGCGGTGAGCGACTTGGACTTGTGTGTCCGGCGCCGTCCTTAGCGCCGGACACACAATCAGCTCACGTAGGGGCGCCTGGTACGTGGCGGGAAACCCGCAACAGAATGACGGCGTCCATGCGAGCACTGGAAGTGATGGGGACGCACACGCACCAGCCAGTGCAGGTCGTGGCGACAGTGTGAGCGCCGATACGGCCAACGCGGATGCAGCGCGCGGACCATCAGCTTGCGCTCGCAGGCTTGTCCTCTCATATCGATCCAACCTCCGTGTCGGCTCGGCCGTTGGCCAAGTTGTCCAACTGATGCGCACCCCGTTTACCGTTACGCATAACAAATAGTACGGCGCCTACAGAAGGGCCGTCCGATGTGTCCCCGCTAAAACGTTCCCTCATGCCATCCCCCGAATCGCAGATTTGGCCTTGCCCACATGCTGAAACTTTTATTTGCAATGGATCCAAGACCATGGTGTCGCCTCCGTCGGTAGCCCCGCAATGACTTGGTGGCCTCTCCGCGTGCAAACAAATAAATCATCCTTTACGCAGCTTGTCAAGAGCTATCGTATGGGGATGGCGCCAAAGTCGAGATCGCCCAAGGCCCGCGAGCGGGGCCTACCGCGCGGCCCGCAGGCACTACCGCCCGAGCAGGTCGCAGCCGACCAGCGCGAGCGCCTGTACGAGGCCACGATCAAGGCGGTCAACGAGCGTGGCTTCGTCGCGACCACGATCTCCGATCTGGTCGCCGGCGCCGGTGTGTCGCGGCGCAGCTTCTACGAACACTTCGAGAACAAGGAGGAGTGCCTGCTGGCGACGTATGACGAGCTGATCAGGCGGCTGACCGCGCGGATCATCGCCGCGTATGACCCGGAGGAGCAGTGGACGCTGCAAATCGACGCGATCGTGCGCGCGCTGTTCGAAGCCTCCAGCGACCGCCCAGACGCGGCGCGCTTGATATCGGTGGAGATGGGAGCTGCCGGTCCGGTAGGCATCCAGCGCTGGGCGCGCGACGCGGAGATGCTGAGCGCCTTCTTCGTCGCCGTTTTCGATCACGCCCCGGGCGAGGGCTCGGTGCCCCAGCCGGTGGCGCGGGCGATCGTCGGCGCTCTGCGCACGATCCTATACTCGCGCGTGCGCCGCGAACGCTCCAGCCGCTCGCTGAAGATCGAACTACAGAAGCTGACACCGGACGTGATCGCGTGGATCCTCGCCTTCTATCCGACGCCGCCCGAGATCCCCGAGCGGCCGCGGCCGCGGCCTGAGGTGCACCTACAGGCAGGACGCGCGCCGGGCACGCTGGCACCCTCGCCACACTGGGCGCCACGCGGGCTGCCGCGCGGAGAGCACAGCCTGCCCAAGGGCTACGTCGCACACAACCAACGCGAACGGATCTTCGACGCCGTCGCCAACCTGACGGCAAGCAAGGGCTATGCCTCGCTCAGCCTCGAGGAGATCGTCTCCGAAGCCGCTATCTCACTGCAGACTTTTTACCAGCACTTCGAAAACAAGGAGGAGGCCTTCCAGGCCACCTTCGAGATGGGCCATGCCAAGGCGACGGCGGCCGTCAACCGCTCGCTCGACTTGCGCCTGAGCTGGGCGGTGAACGTGCGCCGTGGGCTGACGGCGTTGACCGAGTTCCTCGCCTCAGAGCCCTCGATCGCGCGGCTGGCGTGCGTGGACATCCTGATCGCCTATCCGCACCTGACGGGTCGGGTAAACGAGGCCAACTTGTCCTACATCGAGCTGCTGGACATCGGCCCGGAAGACAGCTACCCGAACATGCCTGCGCCGGTGATGCGCGAGGCGTCTGTGGGGGGCATCTTCGAGCTGCTGCACGAGTACATCCTCGCCGGGCGCGGCGAGCAGCTGCCGGAGCTGACCGACTATTTGATGTACCTGGCGATTACTCCGTTCGCGGGAGCGCAGGCCGCGGGGCGGGCGGTGGCGGAGACTTAGACGTCTCGGCCGGCCGCGAAGCAGCGAGCCCAGCGGGCCACTCGCGTGGACGGAATCACCCCGGTCCTATAGCGCGTGCTCCCGGGACACCACGTGGGGCGATTTGTTGCGTCCCGGGAGCTATTTGTGCTTTAGACGGGTTGGTTGCTGCATGTCCTACTTGGCTGTCACCGCCCAGGTACCGGAGACTTCGACCACGACTTCCGTTAGACCACTGCCAGAGATGGTGAATAGACCGAAGCCATATGGGTCGGCGTCGTTGACGCCTGTTCCTTCGGTCAGGCAGTTCGTACCGATCTCTGCGAGAGGGCAGGTGCCGGGCAGCTTGTGGCCAAAGAATTCTGTTTCAGCGTGTTCACTATGCTCCACGAAAATGCAGAGGTGTCCTGCTGTAGCGCCAGGGTCTTCGACACTGCCGCTACAGCCCGCCGGGGTCTCTTCGCCCTGCCCGACGACGATGACAGTCGGTGCACTTTTCAGTGGGATGCCGAAGCTGACGCTGCCGACTGCAAGTTCTTGGCTCTTGACCCATCGGCTAATCGCGAACTCGCCCTTCAGCGTCTTGCCCGAGGGCAGCGTGCCGCCGGCGGTCCAAGGCGAGCCTTCTTTGCCTTCTTTGCCTTCACCGCCATTCGTGCCGGCTGCTCCTTTTTCGCCCGCGGGGCCCTGCAGACCCTGTGCGCCTTGCGGACCCTGCGCGCCGGCTGACCCCGCCGGCCCTTGTGCTCCGGTCTTGCCCTGCGCTCCGGTCTTGCCGGCGAGTGCCTTGAGCACCTTGGGGCTGATCTGTTTGGTCGAGGTGATCAGGTATTTGCCAGCGGCGTAAGCCCCGCCGCCCATCGCGAATACAAGCGCGATCGTCAATACGGCGTTCGTGTAGGTGAAGTGTTTGCGTAGTCTTGAAAACATTGTTCCTCTCGCTTATCGGATGATTCTGATCGCCGGCTAGCGCTTTGCTTTTCCAGCCCGCTTCGCCTTCTTTGCTTTCTTGCTCTTATGCTGCTTCGGGCATCCCGTCACCTTGATCGGCGTGGACTGCTTGATCTGCATCCCGTTGGCCGCGACAAACGACGTAGGCATCGAGAGTTTGCTTGTGCAGAGGTTTCCGTTGGCCGCTAGCGCTGAGTCAGGACCCTCTGGCAGTTTCAGTTCGAACGTCCCGATCGGAACGTCCGGGATCGTGCGGAACGTGCTGCTAGTGATTCCAGCTTTGCTGATAAACGTTTCCCCGTGCAGATAGACCGTGACGCCCTCACCCGACAATGCGATTATCAGTTCGGGGAACTTCGCGCCGCCATAACTGACGAAATACGCAGGGCCCTGCAAATGCACAGGCAGCACCGGCGTCGTCGCCGTCGCCGTCCCCACCCGCGAGTCCGCGGGACAGGCGGCCGGGTTCGCTTCGAACGTGGCGGACGTACACGCCTTCTGCAACGTCGTCAACCGCGACGGGAGCTGTTTCGGCAGGTCCACCTTGACCTTGCCGATGTTCGCCTGGGTCCCGAACGCCGCTTTGGGATAGGTCAGCTTCACCGCGAGGCTCGCACCGCCAGATCTGGATGTCTTCCCTGAGGTCGAGACCGAGAAGATCGGTTTGAACTTCAAGGTCGCACAGTTGGTGACCTGGAACGGCACGTCCAACGCCGAGCTCGCGCCTTCGCTGCTCGACAGGCTCCCGGTGATGCGCGTCGGGGCACAGTTGGTCGGGTTGAACGTGAAGTCCGGACGGTTGATCGTCACGTTCACATGCTTGATCTGCAGGGGGATCCCTTCCAGGATCTGCGGGATCTTGTACGGACCCGAATCGTCGCTTGTGATCGTAAGTGCCGCGTTTGTCGGGTTGACTTCGATCTTCGCCCGCACGACCAGACAATCGCAGGAGGGATGGCTGGCCCGCGTGTCCTCGAGGTCAAACGGTCCCGCCTTCGCCGGGTTGACGATCGACAGGCCATACGGGGCGCCTTTATAGGGGCCAGTGATGTAGACCTTGCCGCCCTTGACCGTGAACGGGTTGCCGCCCAGACCAACGCTGACGGTCGTTTCGCCGATCAGGCTGTTGGGAGAGCACGTCCCCTGGTTTGCCTGCGCTTCGGGGCACAGTTCGGTGCTCGACAATGTCCCCAACAGGCCTGGCGGCATCTTCAACTGGATCGCCTGTAGGTTCTGCTGGCCGTCTTCGCGGCTCATCGTCATCGTAAAGGGCGTGAACGCGCCGGCCTGAATGTTCACGCTGCCCGTCGTCAAAGACGGGTCGAACAGCAACGGGGCCTCGCACGGACCGCCATTCGGACCGCTCGTGATCTTGAATTCAGAGGAGGAATCCACCGGTTCGTTACCCGAGTACGGCGCGATCGACGCCGTCGTCGTGTAACCGCCACACAGTGCCGGTGTGCCCAACGGCGCACGGGAACCACCGAAGAAGTGCAGGACCAGGTCTTCAAACGGCAGCTCCGGCGTGTTATCGAACGATGCGACCAGCTGTCCGGTGACGGGATCCGTTTTGACTTCCCCCGCAACCTTGATACGCACCCCCGACACGGGGTCGTAAACGACGATGTACATCGCAACGAGGCTCCCGAACGGATTGGCTTCCTGCTGGGCCAAGTACGCAGCGCCGACCAGCGGGTTCGGCAACAACGGCGTATGGATTTCAACGGTTCCGACCTTCGCCGATTCAGGGCATGCCTGTTCGGCGGGGTTTTCCAGTTCCACCTGACTCAGACCACAGGCCGACAGACCGTCCCCGCCAGCGGGGTTAATCGTTACGCCCGGCGGCAGCGCCACCGTCGTGTCCCTCACCGTGGACTCGGCCAGCCCGGTCGGGTTCAGGCTCGCGTCCTGGGGAATGTGCTCATCCACAGACAAGCCGGTCGGAGTGCTCGCCTGCTGTCCGTCGGGGGCAACCTTGATCGACGGTTCAAAGCTCAACCGGTTGCAACCGTCAAGCCCGTACGGTTCTCCCGCCTCGTTCTGGAAGGTGTATTCCTTGGGCGCGCTGTACTGGCCGATCTGCTCCCACGAATCGCCTTCTACGGTCGTGTGCAACGGGCCGGTACAGGATGTCGGCAAGAGGAGAAACGGTTGTACTTCTCCCTGCACAGGACAGGAGGCTCCCGCTTGCCCGAGGCACGTTCCGCGGGTTGCGTCGTGCCGCGGATCGGCCGGTACGCCCCAAAACGTAAGCTGCGTACCGATGAAGCCGAGCTCGTCAATGATGTCCGGGACCGTAACGACGACACCGTAATCACCGCCTGTGCGTACCGACGTGTCGAGAATCACCGGGCCAGCGGGCGTGTCGAAGCCGAATTTCGCCGGTTCGCCCACCGACGGTTCGATATTGTACAACGGTACGACAACCGCAAGCGGCACATGATGGCCACCCACCGGATTTATCACGATCGGCGTCTCGACGCCGATCACTGTATCGTTGGGACACTTTTTCGATTCCTTCACGAAGAGGGCCAGAGGGCACTTCGGTAGCGGTACGGGATTTCCCACGAGCCCCTGCGGCACGTTGAAACGCAGATCCTTCGTCAACGCGATCGGCTTGATTTCCGGCAAAATTCGTCCCGCGATTTGTTCAAACACCTGATCGGTCTCGGTGTTGAAGGTAAGCGTTGTCGTCAGCTGGAACGGATGGGATCCCGCCTGTGTATCGGGAGCGCCACCCTCTTCTTCGGGCGTCAGTTCATAGTTTTCCGCTCCATACGGCGGCACTTCGCCCAGCGCGAGCGCGTGGCGTGACACAAGCGGCGGAGCGCCGCCGCCAGACACGCTCACTTCGCTCACGCCCGTGCCAGCGTCCGGCGTCACGTTTACCATGATCGCGATCATGAAGCGTTCATAGGCGAGCAGCGGGCCTTCATATGTGCAGGTCACCGTGCCGCCAGTCGTCGAACACGCGATTTTGCCGGATTTAACAGCGCCGCCGATATTGAGGCCGTCGGCCGCCCCACCGCCTTCTCCGTATACATGTACTGGCGTGACGCCCGCGGGGAGCGCGTCCACGATCGTCACCGGATCTTCGGCTCCAGCAATCTGCGCATCACCAAGATCGCTAACTTCCAGGAGGACCTCTCCTTCACCGCCCGCCTGGCTCGCCGGCGCCGATACGGAGTTCACGTGCCACCACGGCTCAGCCGCCCATGCCTGGCCCACACCAGCCAGCAGCAACAACCCGACCGCAACGATCAACCCGAGAATACTCTGCTTGAAAGCGTTCATGCCGATCACCTCCCGCCCTTTCCGCCAGCCACATCGGCATGAGACCCGCCGCCATTGACGCGCGACTTTCGCGCCTTCCCCGTCTTGCGCTTCTTCTTCTTGGTCTTTTTCTTGGGCTTGGGCTTGGGCTTCGGTTTGCCCTTCTTCCGCACCTGGGCCTTTGCTTCTTCGCTTACGTTGCCGACCCCGGAGAACGTGGCGCTCGGCGCCGGGCCGAAGATTTCCGGCTGCGGCGAGGGAGCCGCCTTGCACGAATCACCCGATGTGCATGGTGGTGCTGTGACCGGTTCATTTACGCACGGAACCCCTTCGCTGTTGCACACGTGCGCGTCGTACACGTCGTAATCGCCATCGTAGTCGGCCGACACCAGTTTTGCCGCGGTAATAAAGAACACGTCGTCGCCGCTTTCGCTTGCGTCGTAGAACGCCGATTCCCGACTGGCCGTGCCAGCCGAGATCAGGCTCACACAACCGTCCGATCGCACACTGAACGTCGTGCTCCCCGTCGTACAATTATCGCTCGTGGCCGTTTCGCCGCTCGCGGGCGGCTCGTACTCGTACACGTTCTCCAGCCCATTTGTGGCCTGGGGCACCAGGTCGTCGGGGCTGTCGAAGAACAGGCGACCGCCGTCGGACAGGTAACGCGGCTGATATGTGCCGGTGTTTTGATCCCGTTCGTCCCAACCGGGGACGCTCCCAGCCAGCCAGTGGTTCCCCGTGCCGAAGAAACCGAGGCCGCCCCACGTCTGCTCGCGGTCGACCAGCAGATCGCCAGCCGTCCCTTCTTCGCCTGTGTCGAGCACGCCAACGGGTCGTGCCCCCGTGGGATCGCACGACGCGCACACGAGCTTTTGCGTCGCCGCGTCGTACAGGTACACCTCCTCGTCGGGCTGACCGCTGTTCAGATCGGTATTGTCATAACCGGTCAAGGACCTCTCCGACATGAACGCCAAGTAGCTGCCATCCGGCGACACACGCGAGCTTACGTCTGGAAGTCGCAGGCCCTTATTGGTCCACCCGGACGTCGGCGCGTACCAGCTGTTTCGATCTAGATTTGACAACGTGGCGATGAATGTAATCGTCCACCCACCATCTCCCCTATGGGCTAGATAGAGATTATCCTCACCGCCCGTGGCGCCGGCCGATAGAGCTCCTCCAGCCACGAAGTACACGTACGAGCCGTCTTCGCTCACATCCGAGACCGATTCCTGCACCTCCGCGCTGTTTTCGCCTGCACCGTGATCGGCCGTTATGTCCGTCGCCTTCCCCGTAGCGTAATCATATTCGTATAGCTCGCCCCTTTCGAGATAAAATAGCTTCGACCCGTCGCTATTCATATCCTGAAATACGGCGCTCGTGCCTCCTACCTGCACAGTTCTTTCTTCCACCAAGTCACGAAGATAAAGACCATAATGTTGGCCCGGTTCCCAAGGCGAACCTATCGTCCACGCGATTCGACGACCATTGTTCGAAATTACGTGTGCAGTCCCCCCCACCGCGCCGTCGTTACTATGGCCGTTCTCACCAGCCAGCATTATGGGTTCGCCGCCTCCGACCGCGACGTTGCCATCCGGAAGGATGTTAATCAATTTCAGCTGCCCTTCGCTCCACTCGTACAGATTCCATGCTCTTTCTCCCTGGCTGACGGCTTCTGATGTCAACGCAAGCGGCGAGGCGAACACGACGTGACTGAGATCCGGGGTGGCGTCGAGAATGTGCATCTGCTCCTCTTTATTTTCCCCGCCTCCGAATTCTGTTTCGGCCGGTACATTCGCTTTCGTGACGAGCGGCGTGAAGCTTCCGGTCAGATCATCGCGCAGATACAATGTCCGTTCGGTCGCTTCGGGAGACAGCGGAGGAGTCCCGGCCAGTTGCGGTTCCGCGACGGCCACCGACAGGTTCTGCGAGAAAAATGTGTATTCCCTCTCACCAAAGGCTATTTTACTCGCGCTCGTTTCTTCTCCGGGAAGGTCGGCGGGGAGTGTAAGATCCTGTGACCGCCACCCATCAGGACCGCGCTCGGACAGAGCCTGCGAGACGAGGAATTTCCCGGCCGGGTTTTCTCCGACGGCGGGGCCCTCCGAAAGATAGGTAATTCCGCTCCCATCGCTCGCGGCCTGTATCTGGCCCCCGACCGAGAAAGGTTCGATCAACGCGCCTTTTTTGTTCGGCGGAGACACAAGTTCCCACGCACGGCCGTCAGGCAACGTGAGCTCCCCGCCCGCCGACTGCGTCGTGAACGTCCGATCGGGCTCGGCAAATTCTTCACCACCCTGCAGCACCACCGCACGATAGTAATAGACCGTGCTCGGCTCGAGTTCCTGCACATGCGCGCTGAAGTTCTGTGTCTCCACCCCAGAGCCAATATCCACACCGGGAGGCGCGGCAGGCGCATAGGAACCATAGGAAACACTCGGACCGTACTGGAAGTAATAGTGCGCGTCACTACCGTTGGCATCGATCGGCGCCTGCAACGTCGCACTTGTATCTGCGACATTGGCCACAGACTCACTGCCCAGTACAGGTCCCGCGGTGAACTGCGCATCAGCGGTTGGACTGGGTCCGTTCGAGTTCGATGCGACAAGCCTGTAGTGATAGACGGTCTCAGGAGTCAGTCCAGTCAAGTGAGCGCTGACGGCCACCGCGTTCGTGCCCGATCCGGGGCTCGCCGGAGAACAGAGGACGCTCTTCCCATAGGAACTGCTGGTCCCATATTCAAAGACGCACGAGGTCACTTCCTCTCCTTCGGGACTGACGGTGCCGTTCAGCGTTACGCTCCTCGGCTGCTGTTGGCTGAGTGCGCCCAGGCTTACGCTTGGCAACGTGATCGCATTGAAGACGTCAACCTGGTCCCCTTCGGTATTAGATACGTACACCGCACCGTCGCTGGCGTCTACGGCGACACCGAGGCTCTTTGTGAAAAGACCTGAACCGAAGCGCTCGATCGGGGCACCACTCAAACTATACGCTTCGATCGATCCTTTGGTAATGACGTAAATCTCCTTCTCTATCGGATCGACCGCGAGCCCGGTGGTTGCATGGTTTACGCTGCCAAATGTCGCTAGTAGTGTTTCACCGAGACTGTTGAGCTTGGCGATGCTTGTTCCGGCCCCGAGATAGATGTTATCTTCGGAGTCAAGCGCGAACCCGTCGGGACTACCTCCGAACGCATCTTGTCGTGAAGAGAGGTACTCATTTGTCAAGGCGTCGTTGAAGCTATCGATCCGCGGGTTGCCCGATTGACCTTCAGCAGGTATGTGCGAGGAGGAGACCCATAGGTCACCGTTCGGATCGACCGCCATATCTCCCAGTTCTTCGAACGGGCCACGCGGAGTTCCGGTCAACTGACCTTCATAGACGCCGGCGGAGCTAAACTTGTCGATCACTTTATGACCGCGATCCAGAACGTACACATCACCCGCGGACGGATCGAGCGGACTACCCGAGTTATCGACCGCGATCTCTGCTGGTCCACCAAGAGTGAAGGTGCCGATAACTGAGAACGAGAACACGCCGGTCGGAGAAGCTGACCCGTTGAATTCACCAATGAGCGTCGATCCGGTTGCGTCGAACTCCTCGACACGATCGTTGGCGTTGTCCGCCACATACACATCGTGCGTGGCATCGTTCACCGCAATTCCCTCCGGTTCCCTGAACTGACCGCTACCAGAGCCTTCGCTGCCAAACGACCCAGCGAACCTCTGCACCGTCAACGCCTGCGCCGTCGCAGACCAGAACAACACACTGCCGGCGACCACGCACAACCAAACCGCGGCTATCGACGCGAACCTGCGCGCACCCGTCAAACCGTCCCTCCCGCTCTCTCCCATTACCCAACACCCTCAATTCGGACATAGACAAAACCGGACACGATCAATCTCCCACTCTCGAAATTGCTGGGATGCTCTGTACACGAACCGTTTGCGTCAGCTGCAAGCCCTGTGGCGTGAGCTGCCAAGCATTGGCCTCGCCCTTGGGGCGCGGCTTGCCGGCGTTTGTCACAAGGCCAAGGCGCTCCAGGCGCGAGAGCAGCTTTGAGATCTGGCCCTGGTCGGGCACGCCGGCGGCGACGCCGACCTCGCGGTTGCTCGAGCCGGGACGGGCCGCGACGCATTCGAGCACGCGCAGCGTGCGATAGGTGAGGCGCATGTCCAGGCCCGCGAACGGGTCGCTCGCCGGTTGACCGTCACTGCCGCTGCGCTGTGGCCGCGGCGTAGGTGCCGTTCGCGCCTGCTCGCGCCTGGCGGCCGCCGGCCCGAGGTAGGGCAGCACGAGCAGGCTCATCAGCTCACCCAGCAGCTCGGTCAGCGGCTCGCGCCGCAAGAGGCGCGTGTGCACGATGCTCAGCGCGGCGCCGACCAGCCCCTCGGCGGTCAGCGGCGTCGCCGACACGACTCGGCTGCGCTCGCCACGCCCTTCGTCAAGGATCGCGGCAAGCCGCTCGAGCAGCGCTTCGCGCCTTGCCAGCAGCTTGGCATCGCCCTGCAGCGAGTGCACGACGCAGACACGCGCCATCATCGGCTCGCGATCGAAGAACGACAAGATCGTCCACAGACCGGCGCGCACCCGCTCGCGCCATGGCAGGCCGCCGAGCTTGGCGGTAACGAGATCGCGCTCGATCAGCGCTATGACATCGTCGAACACCGCCAGCACGCAAGCCTCGCGCGTCGCGAACAGCTCGTAGAAAGTGCGCCTGGAGATGTGCGCACGGCTTGTTATTTGGGCTACCGAGGTATTTGCGTAGCCGACTTCGTCCAAGGAGCGGATCGCGGCTGGGACGATGCGGTTGCGTTGGATCTCTTCAGGCAGTCCGTGGCCCGGCGCGGGAGAGCTGGGCGGTCGCCGCGTCGTGCGTGCAGAGCGTGCGCTGCTCAGCAGCCTGCTTGTGCTCCTAGCACTTGTCACTGTGCCTGCCGCGTGACCGCGACGGGTGCCGACGACGCTGCTCATCACGTGCTGCTCCCCTCCCCTTGACCTGAGACTTGGACCTGCTGTTTGCGACTTCCCCCTGCGCGGCCCTGTGCCGGCCGCGAACCTGAACTGAAGGTGTATAAGAACACATTCTTATGCTCTTGTCAATAGCTGCCTTCTCGCACCCCCGCTACAAACCCCTCCGAATCCAGCTCGACAGCCTCCGTTTCGGCGTACGTAAGCGACCTTTCCAGCTCGCGCTTGGCCGCCTCCGGTCCCAGGTAGGGGTGGACGATCAGGCTCATCAACGACGGAGCCAGCTCTACGAACGAGCCTTGTCCTGCGACGAGTCGCGTCTGTACCCAAGACAGCGAGGCGCCGACCAGGCTGGCCGCTGTCTCGGGCGGCGGCACCGTTGCTGGGTCGGTTTGCTCGCAGCCACGGTCGAGTACATCGGCGAGCACCTCCAGAAGCTGCGAGCGGCGCGCGAGCACCTCGGGCCCCCAGGCGATCGATTCGACCACAAGCTCACGGGCCATCTCAGGTCGCTCGTCGCAGAAGCACAACAGCTCCATAAGCCCAGCACGCGTCTGCTCCAGCCAACCGTCAACTTGTCCGTAGGCGGCCCGCGCGCGGGCCGCGACCTCCGCAACGGCCTCATCGAACGGGATCAGGCGCCCACCCTCGCTCCCGGCACCTTCCAGCGCCTCCCCTGGGAGCGGATCTCCTGCTTGGAGCATCGTCTCACCTCCTGGCTAGACCACTTACGACCAAACCAGGGTAACATAAAAACAGGTTCTTATATTCTTGTCGAGTGTTGTACTCGCGGGCCACGTTTGGCTCCCGTAGACGGTGCTCTATGCCAGCGAGCCGTCTGGGACGAACCAAAGCGCTCGCAGCGTGCTGACCCGCGCGAGACGCTCGTAGTCGCGGTCGTAGTGGACAAGTGGTACGTCAGCCTGCTCCGCGGCCGCACAGAGCAGGAGATCCACGGGAGGCACGCGACGGTGCTCGCCGCCGGCAGAAAGCAGCAACTGCAGCTCACGCGCCCGCTTCCATAGTCCGGCACCCATCGCGATCGACTCGAACGAGTCCAGTCGAGCAGCGACGTCTCGTGCGCGCGACTCGTTTGGCGTCAAGCGAATCAACTCCAAAGCAACGAGGTCGCAGACAAGCACCCGTCCGGCCTTCACCTCGGCGTTGAACCAGGACGCGAGTGCGGGAAAGCGCCGGTCGCGCGTCCAAGTCCAGACGCCCGTGTCAAACAGCGCAGGCCGATCGAGCGAGACCGGCTCGACCTCAGTCTTGCGGCTCAGCGAACCGTTCCCGGCGGTTGGCCTCGACCTCGGCAGGGGTTCCATCGATGTCGCGCAACACGTCAAAGCCATCCAGCGCGCGCCTTCGCCCCACCTCGCGCAGCGCCGCATTGACGGTCGCGCTCAGGCCCTTGGTGCCCAGCTCGACCCGCGCAACCTCAAGTGCCGTCAAATCGACATCAACGGTGGTGCGCGACATAGGCATCAGCCTAGCGCATCATCGCCGCATTCTCTGGCATTCGTGCCCTGCGTGCGGCGATTGCCCTCCTCAGCGGCGGGCGCGGGCGCGCTTGGCGGCGAGCGCGGTGCTCGCGTGCGGCGTCTCGAGCAGGTGCTCAGCGTGCGCTCGGCCTTCGTGCGCGGCGAGCAGCGGCGCGAGCACGATGTAGGTGAGCTGCTCGTGCAGCTCAGGCAAGCGCTCGAGCCGGCCGTACAGAGCGTGATCGTGGACGAGCTCGAGGATCGCGCCGGCGAGCATGTCGGCGGTGGCGGGAGGCAGGTCGGGGTGCGCGCGCAGGCCTGGGCCCAAGAGCTGCTTCAGCGCCTGGGCGCGGCGGTCGAGGAAGTCAAGGCCCGGGCGTCCCAGGCTGAGCGAGCCGAGCACCATCGTGCGGGTGGCTGCCGGATCGGCGGCCGCGGCGGCGAGGTAGGCGCCAAGCGCACGGGCGATGCCGACGGCCCAGGCGGGAGCGGTCGTGCCATCTGTGTCCGCAGGTCCGTCTAGTGCGACTGCGTAGGCCGCGCGCGCGTGCTCGATCAGCCGCTCGTGCACGGCTTCGCACGCGGCTAGCAGGGCCTCCTGACTGGTACGGAAGTGCTTGTAGAAGGTGCCGAAGGAGACGCCGGCAGTGGCGGCGATGTCGGCGAGGCTGATCGACTCACCTTCGCCGTTTGCGGCAAGCTTCAGCACCGCAGCCAAAATCCGCTCCTTCGGGCCCTCGTCAGCGGCGAGGCCCTTCGTGCCCATGTCCTCGCTCGAAGTCTCCGCGGCGCTCAGGTGACCATTGGCGCTCAGAGCCTCGCCCCAATCGCTTGCGGGCGGCTCGTTGCCGTAGACGCTTATCCAGTCGGACAGTTGCTCGGCCAGCGCCAGCAGCTCGCGAGCAGGCCGCTCGCGCAGGTGCACGTACAGCGCGCGGCGGATCGCGCCGATCGTGGCCGTCACGAGCGCGGGCGTGCGGTTCGTGTGCACGCCGTCTGGACCGAGCGCCGAGTCGAGCAGCGCGTGCGCCCCTTCGCTGAGCTGCTCGCGCGCCTCGACCGTGCCGTGAGCGACCGTCAGCACGTCGCCGAGGCACACGCGCGCCGCGGCGGGCCAAACCTGGGCGAAAGCGGCGAGCGCGCTCAGCGCGGCGCGAGCGCGCTCGCCGTCCTCCATCCCTGGAGCGTTATAAGCGATGACGAGCTGGCCGGCCGCGCGGGCCAGGTGATCGTCGTAGGCCGCGGCGAAACAGCCCTCCATGCTGCCGAAGTGTTCGTAGAAGGCGGCCCGCGCGACGTGGGCCCGCGCGGTCAGGTCGGCGAGGCTCGTGTCGGCAAAGCCTTGTGCATCAACAAGCTCGACAAGTGCGATGCCAAGCCGCGCACGCTGGCTCTCGGCGACCAGCTCGCGCGGCAGGCGCATGCCGGGAGCAAGCTTGCCGGGGATCGCAGGCCGCGCGCCGCTGTTTGGCTTTCTAGCTGGCATTTCTCAGGCCCGGTTCAGCCGATCGGAGTTCGGGGGAGGGGGTTGATTTCTGTCGTGCGAGCATACCAAGCTGCCACCTGTAAGAACGCGGACTTATAGCTCCTTGGGAGGGCCGGTGCCCGTGGCCGCAGCAATCGGCACCAGGCAAGCGAGGACCCGTTCGAGCAGCTGCTGCGCCGCCGTCGCGGGCTCCTCCACAAGCGGCTCTTCGCGCGGGGCGTAGTAGGCGGAGATGACGTGAGCGTGGGCCTGCAGCGCAAGCGAATGCAACGCCTGCAGCAGGCATTGCTCGACGCCGGGAAAGTGCTCCTGAAAGCAGCCCGGCGAGAGCCCGGCGCGAGCCGCCACCTCCGCAACGCTTGACTGCCCATACCCATGTTCGCGCGTCTCCTCGATTGTCGCCGCAAATAGACGCTCGCGCTCCAACCGCTCACGTCGCGTACTCGGCGAATGCACTGCAAGCGAACCTTGCGAGACCATGCTTTCCGGCGTAGCCAAGACACCAGCTCACTCTCTCACCACGTACGACCCCGCCTCTCCCAGCCAAAGTCAACGGATCAGGCGCAAGGAGCCGGCTGGGGCCGACCCCAAGCGCCACGCTCTACTACCTTCTCTCCTCCCTCAGATGCAGAGGACAAAAGTACATGTCCATTCTTATCACGCGTGGCTCGCTTTGTCAATGACTGTTTGGAGACGCGGTATACGGCGGCGTGCCGCGGGCGAGCGCTGAGAACGTCTGTCAGGCGTCGCGACGCGGCGAATCGCACGGGTATCCGACCCACATCAAGAGCCACCGGCGGTGACTACTCAGACTCAAGCCGCGAAAGCCAATGTAGCTGCTAGAATAGGCGTATGACGCTACAGTCGCAGACGTATGAGGTTGGAGTGCGTGAGCTTCATGATCGCCTCAGCGAGCATCTGGAGCACGTTCAGGGTGGCGCCGAGGTGGTCGTGACGCGCCGCGGTGAGCCGATCGCCCGGCTGTCTGCCGTCGGTGCCGTCGATCCGCTTGATGATTTGGTCAGGCGCGGCCTTGTGACGCCGCCGACCGGACCGCGCACCGAGCGCCCGGCAAAGGTCAAAGCCAGCGGGTCGGTGTCAGAGCTAGTCGCAGAGCAACGCCGCTGATCCTCTACTTCGACACCTCGGCGCTCGTCAAGCTCATCGTTGCCGAGGAAGGCTCGAGCCTGGCCGACGAACTGTGGACGAGCTCGAACCCCGCCGCGTCGAGCATCCTCTCCTACCCCGAGGGCCGTGCCGCTCTCGGCGCGGCGCGGCGCGCGGGACGCCTCACCCCGGCCGCGCACAAGAGCGCGCTGGCCGAGTTCGAGTCGATCCAGGGGAAACTCTCGCGGATAGCCGTGGACGCCCAGCTCGCAAGCCAAGCAGGCGATCTCGCCGAACGGTTCGCCCTGCGCGGCTACGGCGCTGTCCATCTGGCGAGCGCCCTGTCGGCCGGCGGCGTGGTCACGCTCGTCACTTGGGATGGCGACCTGCGAAGCGCGGCCGAACAAAACGGCTGCGCGATCGCACCGGCCAACTGAGACGGCTTCCCGCTAGGCGCGCGAACATCGAGCTCGTGGGCGATGACTAGTATGCTCCGCGAGTGCTGCGTCAGGGGTCAGGTGAGCCACTCGTACTGCTGCATGGTGTTCTCTGCAGCGAGCGTGTTTGGGGCAATGTTGTGGGGCTGCTCTCAGGCCAGCACGATGTGATCGTCCCGACCATGCTGGGACACAATGGCGGTCAGCTCGCCAGCCGTAGACCGGCGAGCCTCGAGCATCTCGTGGATGACCTCGAGCGGCTGCTGGACGAGTTGGGGCTCTCAAAGGCGCATCTGGCAGGCAACTCTCTCGGCGGCTGGGTGGCGCTCGAGCTTGCCCGTCGCGGACGGGCACTCACGGTCTGTGCGCTCTCTCCGGCGGGCGCGTGGGGCAGTGAAACCGACGCGCAGCTCGTCCGGGCGACTCTCAAGAGGGCGGTACGTGACGTCCAGCGTTCACGCAGAATCGTTCCGCTGGTTGCTCACTCCAGACACATCAGGCGTTTTGCCTTGCGCAACAGCGCTCTGCATGGGGAGCGAGTCAGCCGAACCGAGTTCCTGTCGCTCACCGACGATGTGATCGGCTGTCAGATAAGCGGCGATCTGTTCTCAAGCGACGCACGGCAAACCCCTCTAGACCCCGCGCCATGTCCGATCACCCTGGCATGGTCAGCCGAGGATCGCATCTTCCCGCTCGAGGCCTACCGCTCACGTGCGTGTGAGCTGATCCCGGGAGCGGACTTCATCGTGCTCGATGACGTAGGGCACGTTCCGATGCTCGATGACCCGCGACTGGTCGCCCAGACGATCCTCTCGAGCGCCGCGCGGACCACCGGCACGCTCTAGCGACTAGATGTCTGATTCCGTTTGTGTAGCGTCATGGCGCGTCGTAGCGGCTACATGACGGCTGTTTGGCCCGTGTAATCCGAGCCGTTTCAAGCGACTGGAACGGACTAGCATGATGCCGCAGCCGATACGATCTGAAGCCTCGGCGAGATAGCTCAGCTGGTAGAGCACGCGACTGAAAATCGCGGTGTCGGCGGTTCAAGTCCGCCTCTCGCCATTAAATACCTGCAAATCGCGTGTTTTTCGTGAGGCGCCTGCGGGGTCGCTCGCCCGAAAGGCGAGCGGCTGGGTGCCAGATCAGGCCACCTCGTGACTCCCTAGTCCGCACCGGATGGGTCCCCTGAGGTCGGGGGCAGCACTCAGACGACGCTGCGCTCGAATTCCTCCACGAGCGCTGCGTAGGTCTCGCGCAGGCCCTGGTCAACCGGCACCTGAGCGCGCCAACCCAGCTCGCTCGCGGTATGACTCGTGTCCAGACAGCTGCGCTTGAGCTCGCCTGGGCGCAACTCGGCAAGCTCCGGCTCGATGTCCGAGCCGGCGGCCGCCTTGAGCACGTTCCACAGCGTCAGCACGTCGGTCTCCACACCGGTGGCCACGTTGAACGTGCCGCGGTTGCCATTCGCGGCGATCAGGGCCGAGACGACGTCAGCGACATGCACGTAGTCGCGCGTCGGCGTGCCGTGGCCGAACATCTTCGGCGCCTTGTCTTTGTGCAGATGCTCAGAGAAGATCGCAACCACACCGGCCTCGCCATGCGGGCTCTGGCGGGGTCCGTAGACGTTGCCAAGACGGCAGACAGCGTGCGGCACGCCGGCGGACAACGACCAGGTGTTGACGTAAGCCTCGGCGGCCCACTTGGAGGCGCCGTAGGGAGCCAACGGAGCTGGGATGCGCCCCTCGGGTGTGGGTAGCGGCGCGTCATCGCCGTACAGCGCCCCGCCGGTGGAAGTGAACGACAGCGGCGCACCCAGCTCGGTAGCGGCGGCGACGACGTTGAGAGTGCCGAGCACGTTGACCGAGCAATCGCGCCCAGGATCGGCGACCGACGCTGTGACCGAAGCCTGCGCGGCCAGGTGATAGACGGCGCTGGGGCGCACCTCCTCGAAGACGCGCTCCAGCGCGGCGCGATCGACGATGTCGAGCTCGCGCAGCGTGGCGCCTGTGGACACCTTGTCGGCGCTACCGGAGGAGAGGTCGTCGATCACAGTCACCTCGTTGCCGGCGGCGAGCAGCGCGTCGGTGAGGTGCGAGCCGATGAAGCCGGCGCCGCCGGTGACGATTACGTGCTGTGGCATTGAGCGGAAGCCTATCTGCGAGTGCGGAAGGTATTCGGCGTGTTGGTCTAAAAAATGGCGATGCCCCCCGCGCGCGCGGGGGGCATCGCGTTATTTGGCGCTACCCCCGAGCCAGCATGTACCGATTCATCGTCGCCATCACGCGACGAGTGATCGCGTCGGCGCGGTGCTCGGTGTCGAGGTCGATCTCGCCCGTCTCGCGCAACCGCTCGATTTGGCGCATGGCCGGCTCCACGACCTCGTCCTTGAGGACGGCGGGGTCGATGCCGTCCTCGATCGCCTGTGCGATCGCCTCCTCGGCCAGCTCGGCGTCGCCGAGACGCATCGCGTCGGTATAGATCTCAAGCGCCGCCGCGAGCAGCGAACTGGGATCGGAGCGGCTGCGCGTACGCGCGTCAGCGCCGGAGCTGTCGAGCACCTCCATGAACTTGTGCAGCAGCACCGGGTCAAAGTGACGGTCGGCCTGATCGAGCATCATCTCGACCGCCTTCTCGACCGAGAACGCCTTACGGTAGACGCGGTGGGAGGTGAGCGCGTCGAAGACGTCGGCGATCGCCACGATGCGACCCTCCATCGGGATGCTCTCGGCGGTTAGCCCGCGCGGGTAGCCGCCTCCGTCCCAGCGCTCGTGATGGGACAGCGCGATCGTCGCGCCCATGTCGAGGATCGAGGAGGAAGAGCCACGCAGCAGACGGTGACCCTCCTCGGCGTGCGTCTCGACAATCGCGCGCTCCTCGGCGGTGAGCTGGCCCGGCTTCAAAAGGATCGCGTCGGGAATCGCGACCTTACCGACGTCGTGCAGTGGCGCGGCATAGCCGATCCGCCTGCAGAAGTCCGGGTTCATCCCGATCGCTTCGGCAAGCAGCGTCGAGAAACGCCCGATGCGCTCGATATGAGCGCCAGTGTCCTCGTCGCGAAACTCGACGGCCATCGACAGGCGCCGGACGGTCTCGGCCTGGGCGATCTCGAGCTCTGAGAGGGCGCGGCGCAGATCGTCGTTGCGCTCGTCGACCTCCACGCGCAGCGCTTTGCGACGGTCATCGCCTAGCAGCCAGCCCCAAACGCCGGCCAGCAACGCGAGCACGAGCACGCCGACTACCGTCAGCGCCCGGCCGCCTACGACCAACGCGACGATCGCGGCAGCCGCCAGCAGCAGAGCCAGCGCCGCCCTGTAGCGCGGCGGGCGCTGACGTCGGCGCACAGCCTCGGTGCTTGTCGCGCGAGCAACGCCCTCCTCACGGCGAGTTTGCTCCTCTGTCGAGTCACCGAGCAGCGCTCGCAGCTTGTGCGGCTGGGATGCCGCCTCGATCCCGCCGGAGGCAGGCGAATCTTGGGTTGTGAGGTCGTGCGTCAGCGCGCCCCAGCGTGGGACGGATCGCTGCAAGCCAACCTTTGTGACTCCACGCACGAAAAGCACTCCGTTTCTTCGCTATTCGTCTATTCGGCTGTTTAGCCAGCCCGCTTGAGCTACCCGCAAACGAGCCACGCGAATCAGTGCAATTTCCAGCTCTGAATTCGCCGGAGCGGAACGCAGATGGTCGCTTGCTTGGCGACTGCAAATACTGGACGGACCATCAGTCAAACATTGAGTGCGACGTACTTCGTCTCCAAATACTCGCCGATGCCCTCGAAGCCGCCCTCGCGGCCGAAGCCCGACTGCTTTACGCCGCCGAAAGGGGCCGCTGGATTGGAGACGATGCCCTGATTGACGCCGACCATGCCGGCCTGGATCGCCTCCGAGACCCGGAGGGTACGGGCCAGATCGCGTGTATAGATATAGGCAACGAGCCCGTACTCCGTGGCATTGGCGGCCTCGATCGCCTGCTCCTCGGTGGAGAACGTGCTCACCGGAGCGACGGGCCCGAACACCTCCTCGCGCAAGATGCGCGCGTCGGAAGGCACCTCATCAAGCACGGTGGGCGCGAAGAAGTAGCCCCCCGTTGCCGGGGACCCTGTGGCAACAGCGGAGACGCCTGTCCCAGGGGGTAAGGCCCCTGTCTCGGGCGCCGAGACGCCTGAATCAGAGGAGGAGGCCCTCACCGCGGGGGACACAGGATCCGTAGCGCCGGCCAGCGACTCGCCGCCGCACAGCAACCTGGCACCCTTTTGCACGGCATCCTGCACTAGCTCCTCGACGATCTTGCGCTGGCGATCGTCGATCAGCGGGCCGATGTCCACATCCGGCTCGGTGCCGCGTCCCAGCTTTAGCTTTGTCATGCGCTCGGCCATCCGCTTGGCGAACTCCGCGGCCAGCGACTCGTGCACATGGAAGCGGTTGGCCGCCGTGCACGCCTCGCCGACGTTGCGCAGCTTCGCGATCATGGCACCCTCAACCGCGGCGTCCAAGTCGGCGTCCTCGAACACCACGAACGGGGCGTTTCCCCCCAACTCCATCGAGACACGCAGGACCTGCTCGGCCGACTGGGCGATCAGCTGGCGGCCCACCTCGGTGGAACCGGTGAAGGACAGCTTGCGCGTGCGCGGATCCTTCAACAGCGGTTCGATCACTGACCCCGAATGGCGCGCGGTGATCACGTTGAGCACGCCGTCAGGCAGGCCCGCCTCGGCCAGCACGCCGGCCAGCGCGAGCATCGACAGCGGCGTCTGTTGCGCCGGCTTGACGACCATCGTGCAGCCCGCCGCGATCGCCGGGGCGATCTTGCGGGTGCCCATCGCTGTCGGGAAGTTCCAGGGCGTCACGAACACGCATGGCCCGACCGGCTGGCGCATCGTGAGAATCCGCCCCTCACCCGTCGTGTTGGTCATGTAGCGACCATGGATGCGTACCGCCTCCTCGGAGAACCAGCGCAGGAACTCCGCCGCGTAGTTGATCTCGGCCTTGGATTCGGCGAGCGCCTTACCCATCTCCAGCGTCATCACCAGTGCGAGCTCGTCCACGCGGGCCAGCAGCAACTCGTAGGCGCAGCGCAAGATCTCGCCGCGCTCGCGTGGGGCGGTGGCGGCCCACGCGGCCTGCGCATCGGCCGCGGCCGCCAGCGCGGCTAGCGCGTCCTCGGGGGTCGCGTCGGCTACCTCGGCGAGCGGCCGGCCCGTCGACGGATCCTCCACGCTGAGCGTTTTTCCCCCGCCGGCAGGGCGCCATTGCCCGCCTATGTACAGATCCTTGCGGACCCGGTCAAGTACCGCCTGCTCGGCCATCATGTGAGGTTCCTCTCGCTTGCGGGATTCATGCTCGATGAAAAATCGTCCGATTCGACCTAGGTGCAGTGTGTCATCCGACGCTTTACCCTGATCGCGCTCGCGTGTCTCATGTTGTGCGTGTGCGCGTCATCCGCAAGCGCCTCCAGCTTGGTGATCGACGGTGCCGGTGACGGTCACGGCGTTGGCATGAGCCAGGATGGGGCGCTTGGCTTTGCCGAACACGGCTGGACCTATACCGCGATCTTGGCGCACTACTACACGGGGACCGCACTCGGAGACGCACCGGCGAACACCGTCGTCAAGGTGTTGGTCGGCTCGAAGGTCAAGGACCTTCCGCTTGAAACCTATGTGCGCGGGGTCGTCTCAGCGGAGATGTCGGCCAGCTGGCCGATGGCGGCGCTGGAGGCGCAGGCCGTCGCTAGCCGCACCTATGCGATCACCTCCGATGCCGGCGGCTCGAAGTTCGACGTGTACTCCGACGACCGCTCGCAGGTGTACCTCGGCAAGGCCGCGGAAACCTCGCGCACCAACTCGGCCGTTGCCGCCACGACCGGGCAGATCGTCACCTATAGCGGAAAGCCCGCGGTCACCTATTTCTTTGCCGGTTCTGGCGGGCAGACCGAGAGCGTGCAGAACGCCTTTCCCGGGGCTGAACCAGAGCCCTGGCTTGTGAGCGTGGCCGATCCCTACGAAACTGGGCCGCTGCGCAAGTGGACTACGACCATGAGCTTTGCCTCGGCGACGTCTCGCCTGAGCGGTCTCGTCAAGGGGGGGTTTGCCGGCATCGAGGTTTTGAAGCGTGGCGTGTCCCCGCGAATCGTCTCAGCCTATGTGCTTGGCTCGAAGGGGCGAACGCTCGTCAGTGGGCCAGAACTGGAGGCACGCCTTGGGCTTTATTCGACTTGGGCTTACTTCAGCGTGAAGAACGCCAAAGGGACACGGGCAGAGCCGGACGCGAGCGGGCAGAGCCCTGCTCCGACGCCGACTGCCCAGCCGGCTAACGTCGGTGGCACAGGCGGCTCGGCCGCGACAGCCGACACACCTTCGAGCAAGCCAACCGGCGTGGACGGCCAAGGCGGCGTGCCGGCCGGGTAGCCTGGGGCGCAATGGACGCGCCACTGCTGATCGCCGACGTTCCCTGGCTGCTGTATCGCGCTTTCTTCTCGTTGCCCAAATCGATCAAGGGCGCGGATGGAAAGCCGGTGAACGCGCTGCTGGGCACTGTCAACGCACTGTTGGCCGCTAGCGAAGCGCAACCCCCGCGCGCCGTGGTCGCCTGCTTCGGCGCGGAGGAGGCTCGCTATCGCGTCGAGGCCTATCCCCCCTACCACGCGCACCGAGACCCCATGCCGGCGGAGCTTCGCGAGCAGTGGGGGCGCGCGCCCCGGCTGCTAGCCAGCTTCGGCTGGACGATCGCCGACGCCGCCGAGCTGGAGGCAGACGACGCGATGGGCTCGTTCGCGCGGGTCGAGAAGCAGGCGGGAGGGCGTGCGTTGTTGTTGACCGCGGACCGCGACCTCTACCAGTGCGTCGAGGACAACGTGGCTGTTTTGGATTTGGGAAAGGGAGGGGCGTGCTCTGTCTTGGGACCAAGCCAGGTCCACGATCGCTACGGCATTGCGCCAACACAAGTGCCCGACTTCATCGCCCTGCGCGGCGACCCCTCCGATGGGTTGCCCGGGGCACCCGGGATCGGGGCGAAGACGGCGGCCGAGCTATTGCGCACACACTCCACCCTGGAGGCTCTGCTGGAGCGGGCCGAGCGACAGTGCGAAGACGGCGGCATCGGCGAGCTGCGTCCGCGCGTCGCTCAAAGCCTGCACGAGAACGCCGAGCTGCTACGCACGTTCAAGCGCGTGGCGACGCTCGTGGAGATCGACGTGGAGCGCCCAGCGGACAAACCGACCGACTTCGCGGGCGGCGCCACAATGGCACGCGAGATCGGCATGAATCGCCTTGCCGAGCGGCTCACTGCCAGCGCCTAAAGGTAGGCAGGTAGGTACATACCGAACAGCCCACTTCCAAACACCTGAAGGTAGGTAGGTACATACCGAACAGCCCACTTCCAAACACCTAAAGGCGGGCAGGTACATATCTACATTTTGGACCAACTACAATAGTAGCTACATTTCGTAGTCACTATTGTGAATCGTCCAAAATCGGATACCCAACCCGCGGCTTTCGTCCCACTGAACGAAAGCCGCGCAATCAAGGTCAACATCTACGGCGTGAACTTGACGGTGATCACATCTCCATCGCGCATCGGATAGTCGCGACCCTCGAGACGCAGGGTGCCGCGATCACGCGCGCCTGCGTAGCCGCCGGCGTCGACCAACTCGCGCCAGCCGACCACCTCAGCTCTGACAAAGCCCTTCTGGATGTCAGTGTGAATCTGCCCCGCCGCGTGCCAGGCGGTGAGCCCGTCGCGAAGGTGCCAGGACTGTGCGGGCTTGGCCTCACCGGCGGTGAAGAAAGCGATCAGATGCAAAAGCGAGAAGGCACCGCGCACGATCCGCTGGAGGCTCGATTCGCCGGGTGGGTGGGAAAATATTTCTGCGCGCATCAATGCCGCTTCCTCCTCCTCCAGCTCCGCCAACTCGGACTCGATTCGCGAGGAGACCGCAACCACGCCGGCGCCCTCGGCGGCGGCATGGTCGGCCACAGCAGCCGGAATCTCCTCCGAGCCCTCATCGACGTTCACGACGAACAGCACCGGCTTGGCGGTGAGCGCACCGAGGTCGCGCAGGGCGTGCGGCGCATCTTCGGGCGCCGGCACGGAGCGCGCAGGACGTCCAGCTTGCAGCTCACCGATCACCTCACGCAGCCACGCCTCCTCCGCGATCGCTACGCGGTCGCCTCCCTTGGCCTGCTTGGCGACACGGTTGACACGACGCTCGGCCTGCTCCAGATCGGCCAGCACCAGCTCGGTCTCGATCGTCTCGATGTCGGCGAGCGGATCGACACGACCCTCTGGGTGAATCACGTTGTCGTCGCTGTGAGCTCTGACCACATGCACGATCGCGTGGGTCTCGCGGATGTTGGCTAGAAAGCGGTTGCCAAGCCCCTCACCTTTGTGCGCACCGGCGACCAAGCCGGCGATGTCGTGGAAGTCGATCGTGTCCCACACGATCTCTGAGGCGCGCACGGTCTGTGACACCTCGACCAAGCGCTCGTCGAGCACGGGCACGACCGCCACGTTCGGCTCGATCGTCGTGAAGGGATAGTTGGCCGCCTCGACGCCCGCCTTCGTCAGCGCGTTGAACAACGATGACTTGCCCGCGTTCGGCAGGCCGACGATGCCGATGCGCGTGCTCATGCCGTGGTCACCCCGTTCGAGACATCCCGCCGCCCTGAGGCCGGCGTGCCGGAAGTGGCCGGTCCGCGCGAGGCCGGAACGCTCGACATCCACGGTCCGGCGGCAGCCGCTATTTCGCTCGAAGCATCGGCGCGGCGAGTACACGCGCCGGCAATCGCCAGGCCGAACAACGCGCCCGCCAGCACGTCGGAGGGATAGTGGACCCCCAGATACAGGCGTGAGAGCGCAAGGCCTACCGCAAGCGCGTACAGCGGCGCCGCCGGAAGACCCGCGCGGCTATATGCAAGCGCGCCGGCGAACGAGGTCGAGGAGTGTGCGCTGGGAAAGCTGAAGCGCGTCGGCGTGCTCGTCAGCGCCGGCAAGCCCGGCAGCTCGGGCCGCACCCTCCGCACAATCAGCTTCAGCGCCGTGTTGGCCGCATATGTGCCGGCGACGGCGCCCGTCGCCCGTGCCCAACGTGAACGTCGCTCACCGTTCGACAGCAGAGACTCACCTGCCCCCAACACAAGCCAAACCGCCGCGTGCTCGCCGAGCAACGAGAAACGTGCCACTTTGCGCTCAGCCACAGGTGTGTGCCCCCAGGTGCGCGCGCGACGCAGCAGGCGCTCGTCAATTGACATTTTCACACCTTCCTAAGCGATCGAGGGGCAAGCGAGGCAAGACCGTATGGGTTGTGTTGACCGGTGTGAGCGGTAGTGATGGTCGGCACCCCGCGCATGAGTGTGCGGGGACTGGGCTGGAGGATGGCCCTCCGGCCGACACCCTGAGTCATGGGAGGTGCCGACATGCTGAACGATAGGACGGTCGTCGGGTTGGATGTGCACGGGACGGCGACGCAGGCCGCTGCGCTGGAACTCGCAACGGGCGAGCTGACGTTCCGGAGGGTCAACGGGCCGCCGAGCGAGACTATTGGGTATCTGCGGGGGCTCGGAGGGAGAGTGCTTGCGACGTATGAGGCTGGCCCGATGGGGTACGGGCTCGCGAGGGCAGCCGCCGAGCTGGGACTGGATGTTCGTGTCTGCGCCCCCGGTTCGATCCTGCGTCGCCCGCACGAGCGGATCAAGACCGACCGTCGCGACGCGGAGCGTTTGGCGCGGCTGTTGGCCGCCGGAGAGCTTTCCTTCGTGCGCGTACCCACCATTGAGGAAGAGAGCTACCGTGACCTCGCTCGTTGCCGAGAGGCAGCGCGTGGTGATCTGATGCGCGCCCGTCACCGTCTCGGGAAGCTCCTCTTGCGCCGCGACATACGTTTTCCCGGCCCGGGGAGCAACTGGACGCTCGCGCACTGGAAGTGGCTGAACCAACTGGAGTTCGATGACGCTCCCTCGCGTGCGGTGCTCGCCGATTATGTGACGGGTGTTCGTGCGCTCGAACAACGTCGCTGCGCGCTCGATGGCGCGATCGAAGAGACCTGGGGTGAGAGCCCATGGGCGACCACGATCGCTGCTCTGCGCTGCATGCGCGGTATCAACTCGACTACCGCGTTCGGTTTGTGCGCCGAGATCGGCGACTTCCACCGCTTCAAGCACCCCGCCACACTCGCTTCTTATCTCGGGATCGTTCCCAGCGAGCACTCCTCCGGCGAGCAGACCCGTCGCGGTCCGATCACCAAGGCCGGCTCCCCACACGCCCGCAGACTGCTCGTCGAGGCAGCACACCACTACCGTCACACCCCAGCGATCGGGACGGTCCTCAAGCGTCGCCAAGACGGCCAAGACCCCCGCGCGTGCGAGATCGCGTGGCGTGCCCAACGACGCCTGCACCACCAATACAAGCGGTTGCGCCTGGAGCGCGGTAAGCCCGCGAACATCGTCACGATCGCGCTCGCACGCGAGCTCGCCGCGTTCGCCTGGGAGGTCGGCCAACTCACCTGAACACCAACCCACAACACCACTCCCCGCCAGCAACGACGGTGCTGTCGGGGCGACACGGGAACCACCGGGACCTGGCCTGTCGCGGCTAGCGGGCCCGCGCTGCGTCCTCGGGCAACCAACACCACCAAGGTGCTGGCCGCGCCCGCCACAAGACTGCGCGCCCCGCGACGAATCGGCGGTCATGAGGTACCCAGCCCTCGCATATGAGGCTGAAACAGCACTCGACACGCCCAGACACCGCCCGTGACGCCCCGAGAACACCGCACGCCCCACACCCACACCCGCCAAAACGCGAGCAACCCCAACACGCCCACTTGACAAACCAACCCCCATATGAGGACGCACTGACCGAAATGTGCTTTGCACATGAGGGAAGGAGGACGCAACCGATCGTCGATCGATACCCCATGCGGGGCACACGGCGGGATCGCCGATCGGCCAGCGCCGCCCATCGACCACTTAGGTGCCGAAACCTACATGTTGGTCGGTGTCCTCCACGCGGACATAGACGACCTGTCCGAGGTACAACCGCACCGGCCCTTCCTCGGTTCTGAACTCGTGCCAGCCGCCATCGCCGAGCGCCTTGTAGAGCGACTCGAGCTGCTCGTCGGTGACGCGCAGCGAGAGCACCTGGCCGCCTTGAAATCCGACACTCACGCGTCTGTGCTGATGGGCCATCAGTGATCCTCCACGGGTTGAACTAGCTCGGTGAGCACTCTGGCGGTGCCCTTTGGCTCGAGGAACGCCACTAGTGCGCCACGGATGCCGACACGCGGGACCTTGTCGATCAGGGGTTGGCCCGCATCGCGCAACGCCGCGAGGGTCGCCTCGATATCGGACACCTGGTAAGCGACATGGTGCAGGCCCGCCCCACGCTTTGCGAGGAACTTGCCAACCGGGGTGTCGGGGGCCAGTGGCGCGAGCAGCTCCACATGGTTCTCGCCGACATCGAGCAGGACCGCCTCGACGCCCTGCTCCTCGACGATCTCGCGGTGGGCCACCTCCATTCCGAAGGCGTCCCGATAGAGCGCCAGCGAGTCCTCGATGTCCTCGACGGCGACGCCGATGTGGTCTATCCGATTGAACACGCCCCGCAGTCTAGAGCTTGAGGTAGAAGCTCAGGCATTCTCAGGCGTGACGGCGGGAACAGCGGCGGCAACGCGCAGGCCCACGCCCGGTCTGCGTTCCAACCGCGGCACGCCCACCATCACGCGGTCGATCGCGTCGCGGTCGAGCACCTCGTTGCTCAGCAGCTCCGCCGCAAGCGAGTCGAGTTGAGCGCGGTGACTAACAATCAGCCTGCGCGCTGCGCGGCGCGCCTCGTCGACCAGCTCGCGGCGCTCCTCGTCGCGCAGACGCAGCGTCGTCTCTGAGAGGCGCACGTCGCCGTCAGGTGTGCGGCCTACGCCGGCGCTACCCATCGCATAGTCATGGACCATCGAATGGGCAATATCAGCCACGCGCTTGAGGTCGTCGGAGGCACCGGTGGTGATCGAGCCGAACACCACCTGCTCTGCCACACGCCCCCCCAGCAGGACCGTCATGTAGTCGAGCAGCTCCTCGCGCGTCTTCAAATAACGATCCTCGGCCGGCAGGTTGAGCGTGTAGCCGAGCGCACGCCCGCGCGGCACGATTGAGATGCGGTGCACGCGATCGACCGACGGCAGCAACTCGCCACAGAGCGCGTGCCCGGCCTCGTGAAAGGCGACGACACGCTTCTCGTGAGCGTTGAGCACGCGGTGGGACTGCACCCCGGCGATCACCCGCTCCAAGGCCTGGTCGAAGTCGGAGCCGGTGATGTTCTTGCCGCCGCGGCGCGCGGCAAAGATCGCCGCCTCGTTGCAGATGTTGGCCAGGTCGGCGCCGGTCAGCCCGCTCGTCTGCTGAGCCACCAGACCAAGGTCCACGTCTCCCAGCGGCTTGTCGCGCGTGTGGACCCCGAGAACGCCCTTGCGCCCCTTCACGTCGGGAGGGGTGACGAAGATCTGACGGTCGAAACGCCCCGGGCGCAGCAGCGCCGGGTCGAGCTTGTCGAGCAGGTTCGACGCGGCGATCACGACGAGCCGGCCGCTCGTGGCAAAGCCGTCCATCTCGACCAGCAGCTGGTTGAGTGTCTGGTCCTTCTCGCCGGAGAAGTCCGCGCCGCGGCGCCCGCCGACGGCGTCGAGCTCGTCGATGAAAATGATCGCCGGCTCCTGCTTGCGCGCGATCGCGAACAGTCGCCTGATGCGGGCCGCCCCCAGCCCCGCGAACATCTCGACGAATGCGGCGGCCGACTGGGCGAAGAACTGCGCGCCGGACTCGTGCGCGACCGCCTTGGCCAGCAGCGTCTTGCCGGTGCCGGGCGGACCGTGCAGAAGGATGCCCTTGGGCACCTTCGCGCCAAGCTTCTCGAACTGCCTGGGGTCGCGCAGAAACTCGACGATCTCCTGCAGCTCGGCCTTGGCCTCGTCGGCCCCGGCAATGTCCTTCCATGCGACCGACTGGTTGGAGGATGGCTTGATCTGCTGCGGCTTGACGCGCGGCATCACTTTCAAGGTGCGCCACATCAGGTAGATCAGCGCCGCGAAGAACAGGATCATCACGACGCTGGACCACTGGTAGGACCAGTTCTGGATGTCCGTCACGAGCGAGGTTGCGAGCACCATCGCTCAATCAACGCATCTAGCCGAGCAGTCCTAGCGCGAGATCCCGGTAAAAATCCGTAGCCCATTCCAAATCGCGCACATCGATGCGCTCGTCGGGGGCGTGCATCAGCGCCTGCGTTTCCAGCAGCGACTGATGACGCTGGGGGAAGAAGCCGTAGGCAACGCACTCGGGGAAGGCAGCACGGAAGTGACGCGAGTCGGTGAAGCCGGGCAGGATCGTCGGCACCGTCTTGGCGCCAGGGTCGTTCGCTGAGATCCAGCTACCCAAAGCGTCCATCAACGGCGAGGCAATCGGCGAGCGGTTGCCAGTTATGCGCTCGGTGAAGTCGATGCGCAACGCCCTCCGCGGACGTGGGACAGTGCCCGCCGGGTCATTCGTCGCGTTGCCGTTCGCGTCACCGAACCCCAGCGTCAGACCCTCAATCCCGCCGAGCACCTGCTCGATTGCCTGCCTGGTCTCCGCTTCGCCGAGGCCGGGGGGCACGCGGCAGTCCACGCGCAGCTCGGCTTTGGAAGGGATCACGTTGATCTTCTCCGACGCCGAGACCTTCGTCGGCGCGAAGCTGACGCCGAACATCGGCTCCAACAGCTGCAACAAGCGTGGGTCGATCTGCTCCAGACGCGCGAGCGCGGCGGCGGGATCGGACTCGTCCTCGCCCACGCCGCGCAGGAAGGCAAGCGGCTCGGCCGTCGGCGCAAGCGTGGGCTGGCGGGTCGCAAAGCGCTCCAGCACCGGCCCCAGCTTCAGCAGCGCGTTGTCGCCCAGCTTTGGCATCGAAGCGTGCCCGGCGGTTCCGTCTGTGGTGACGGTGAAGCGAAACACCCCCTTCTCCGCGCAACACACGCCGTAGTAGCGCTGACCGTTCAATTCGAAGTGAGGCCCGCCGCCCTCGTTGAGCAGCATGTCGCAGCGCACCTTCTCCGGGTGTGTCTCGCAGAGCCACTTGGCGCCCAACTCGCCGCCGGTCTCCTCATCGACGACGGCAACGATCAGCAACTCGCCGCAGGCGGGACGCCAGCCCTCGCGCGCCAACCCAGCCACGGCTGCGACCTCTGCAGCGACCTGTGACTTCATGTCGAGCGAGCCTCGTCCCCAGAGGCAGCCGTCGGTGATCTCGCCCGACCAGGGGTCACGTCTCCACTCGCTCGCATCGGCAAGCACCGTGTCAACGTGGCCGAGGTAGCAGAGGGTTGGGCCCTCGACGGCCGCGGCCGCTCCGGCCCCACCGCCGTCAGGGCGCAGGCGCGCCACGAGGTTCGGGCGCTCGGGTACGGCGCCAAGCAGCTCGCACTGGAAGCCCGCGTCGGCGAGGATCCGCTCCAGATGCTCGATCGCCGCGCGCTCGTTGCCTGGCGGGTTGACCGTGTTGAGACGGATCAGGCTCTGAAGCAGCTGCGTAGCGTCGTCCACGCGCCCGATGCTACGCCACCGGACGAGCAGGCCCCGTCAGGAGGGTGACCCGCCAGGAAGGTGGACCCGCCTCCCAGCGCGAGGGTGACCCGCCAGGAAGGTGGACCCGCCTCCCAGCGCGAGGGTGACCCGCCAGGAAGGTGGACCCTCCCGGTGGGAGGGTGATCCGTCGGGAGGGTAATCCCGTCGGAGGGTGATCCCAACCGGATCGTGGACCCGTCGGGATGGTGTGCCTCCTCAGCAGCCCGACGCCGACACCGGCATAGGGATCTTCGGGCACGCGGCTATCAGCTCCCGCGTGTACGGATGCTTGGGTTCTGAGAGAACCTCCTCCGTGCTCCCCAGCTCCACGATCTTGCCGACGTGCATCACCGCGACCCGGTCGGCCAGAGCTTCGACGGTGGTGAAGTCGTGCGAGACGAGTACGTAGGCACAGCCGAGCTGTTGCTGCAGCTCGCCGAGCAAGTCGATAACGCCGCGCCGGATCGAAGCATCGAGCGAGGACACGGGCTCGTCGAGCAGCACCAGCCGCGGCTCGCCGGCCAGTGCGCGCGCGATGCCGACGCGCTGGCGCTCACCGCCGGAGAGCTCGTGCGGGAAGCGCGTTGCGTAAGCCTGCTTCAGGCCAACCCGCTCAAGCAGCTGTCCCGCCTGGCTTTGCGCCGCGACCTTGTCGAGGCCGCGAGCACGCAGTGCCCGCTCGAGCGTGGCGCCGACGCGCCTGCGTGGGTTCAGCGAAGCCTGCGGATCCTGGAAGACCACCCCCAGCTCTCTGCGCAGCGAAGCAAGCTTGCGCCGCGACGCGCCGGCCAAGTCTTGGCCCTGGAGGCGGATCGCGCCATCCGTCGGTTCGATCAGGCGCGCGATGCAGCGCAGCAGCGTCGTCTTGCCAGAGCCGGACTCACCAACGATCGCCAACGTCTCGCCGGCATCGAGCACCAGCGACACGCCGGCGAGCGCATCAATCGATGCGTCACGGCGGCCACGCCCGGCGTAGTTGACACGCAGGTTGTCTATCTCCAAAAGTGCTGTCCCCCCGCGCGCGCGGGGCGCATCGGCCATTTTGGAAGACCCGACCTCGACATACCGTGTCCCGTCCGCGTGGGCAAGGGGGGCTACTTGACGGTCCAAAAGTGCTGTCCCCACGCGCGCGCGAGGGGCATCGGCCTTTTTGGAAGGTTG
Organism: uncultured Solirubrobacterales bacterium; assembly: GCA_963844095.1. Classification (GTDB taxonomy): domain Bacteria; phylum Actinomycetota; class Thermoleophilia; order Solirubrobacterales; family Solirubrobacteraceae; genus Palsa-744. The sequence goes on along the minus strand of CAWJND010000003.1, from coordinate 288,156 downwards.
CAACGCCTCCAGCAACCCAAGCGTGTAGGGGTGCTTTGGCTCGCGCAGTATCTCCGCGGCCATCCCCTGCTCGACGATCTTGCCCGCCTGCATCACCGCGATACGGTCGGCGATGTCAGCCACGACACCGAAATCGTGCGTGACGAGCACGATGCTCAAATCCTCCGCTTCGCGCAGCCGCTTGAGCTGCTCGAGGATCTGGGCTTGTACAGTCACGTCGAGCGCGGTCGTCGGCTCGTCGGCGAGCAGCACCTTCGCGCCCAGCGAGAGGCCCATTGCGATCATCACGCGCTGGCGCATGCCGCCGGAGAGCTCGTGGGGATAGGCGCGCACGCGCTCGTCCGCCCGCGGAATGCCGACCCGCTCCATCAGCGCGACGGCCCGAGCCAGGCCCTGAGCACGCGAGACGAACGGTTCGTGCGCCCTGATCTGCTCGACGATCTGATCCCCTACACGGTAGACCGGGTTCAGGGAAGACTGCGGGTCCTGGAAGACCATCGCCAGCTGCGCCCCTCTGATGCGCCGCAGCTCGGCCTCGGTCGCACCGATCAGGTCGCGCCCTGCGAACATCGCGCTACCGGAGACCGTCGCGTTTGGCCCGCGCGTCAGTCCCATCAGACTCATCGCACAGACCGACTTGCCCGAGCCCGACTCGCCCACGATCGCCAGCACTTCGCCGGTGCCGAGCTGGAAGGACACGCCGTCCACCGCCTGCACGGCACCATCGCGAGTGGCGAAGGACACGCTCAAGTCGTGCACGTCGAGCAGCGGGCGGCCATCACTGATCGCCACGGCTCCGCCACGAGCGGCCGGCTCGTGTACCAGTCGATGCGCCTCTGGGCGCCCGAGATCGCCGCCGCTGACGGTCACAATCTCACCCGCGGGTCGAGCACCGCGTAGAGGATGTCCACAATCGCGCTGAGCACGACCACAGCACAGGCAACTAGCATCGTTATGACCATCACCGGCGGTACGTCCAAACGCCCGATCGACTGCGCCGCGTACTGGCCGACGCCGCCAAGGTTGAAGACCGACTCCACGAGGATCGCACCGCCGCCGATCACCCAGGCGAAATCAAGGCCCCACAGCGTGACGATCCCCATCAGCGAGTTGCGCAGCACGTGGCGGACCAGCACGCGCCGCTCGGAGAGGCCCTTGGCGCGCGCGGTGCGCACGTAATCCTCGCGCATCACGTCGAGCACGTTCGCCCGCAGGACGCGCGAGTAGACACCGATCGAGACGACCGACAAGGCCACCCAGGGCATCAGCATGTGCGTGAACCAGCCCCAAGGATCGCTAGTCAGCGGGACATAGCCGCCAAGCGGCAACAGACCCCACTTGTAACCGAGCCAGTAGAGCATGATCGCGCCGAGGAAGAACACCGGCATCGAGATGCCGGTGAGGGCGACAACGCTGAGCAGGCGGTCGATGAAGCGTCCGGCATAGACCGCGCTGAGCAGGCCGAACAGCACACCGAAGACCAGCCAGATGACGCCAGCGCCGAGCGCCAGTGAGATTGTCGGCGGCAGGTCGCGAACGATTTCCTGCTCGACGTTAATCTGCTGTGAATAGGAGATGACACTGCCGTCGAGCACCTTTTCCATCGTCTTTGCGTACTGCACGTAGATCGGCTCCTCGAAGCCCCACTGCACGCGCACGGCCTGCACCTGCTCGGGGCTTGCCAGGCGCCCAGCCATACGTAGCGCCGGGTCGCCGTCGGGGATCGCTTGGAAGATCAAGAAGGTCAGGACGGTGATCGCGAACAGCACCGCCACGAGTGAGGCCAGGCGACGTGCGATGAAGCGGGCCAGCCACGCGTGCCGAGCCGCCGCGGCGGAGAGACGCGGACCCGGCGAACCCGCGGCGCCGGGGATAGGGGTCCCGCCCACCCCGCCCACCCCGCCCACCCCGCGTGGCCCAGTGGAGAGCCCGCCGCCCAGGCTGGGGGTCGGTGCCGAGGAGGCCTCCATCACAGCCGTCCCCGCACGGTCGCCTTCGGGTCGAGCGCGTCGCGCACGCCGTCGGCGAAGACGTTCACCGACAGCACCGTCAAAACGAGCATGATCCCCGGCACCAGCACCAAATGGACCGCACCCGGGATCAGGCGGATGCCGTCGGCGAGCATCGTCCCCCAGGAGGGATTGGGGTCCTGTACACCAGCGCCAAGATAAGAAAGGCCAGCCTCCAGCAGGATCGCGTTGGCGATGATCAACGGCACGAACACGACGATGCTCGACGTCAGGTTGGGCAGGATCTCATCGAACATGATGCGCAGCGGCCCGACACCTTGCACCCGCGCGGCGGCGACGAACTCGCGCTCGCGCAACGACAGTGCCTGCGCACGCAGCGGCTTGGCCACGTACGGGAAGAAGACGATCCCGATCACAAACGCTGGCAACAACAGCGAGCCGCTGTGCAAGGTGAACAGGCCGAGGTCGATGCCGCCCACGGCCAGCGCCACACCAAGCGCCACCCCGAGCAGCACGGCCGGGTAGGCCCAGACGAGGTCGAAAAGACGCGAGAGCACGCCGTCAAGGAGTCCGCGCATATAGCCGGCAAGCGTGCCCAGCACGACCGCAAGCAGCATCGTGATCAGCGTCGCGATGCCGGCGATCTCAAGCGAATTGCGCCCGCCGTAGAGCAATCGCACGGCCACGTCGCGGCCGTTGGAGTCCGCGCCGAGGAAGAAACGCCCTTTCCAGGTCGGGCCGATCGGCACGCCTGTAGGCGAGACGACATCTACCTGCTTACCGCCGACGTTGACCGTCTCAGTTATGTGGTTGTCGTTGGGGCCGGTGTGCGCAACCTCTTTCGCGTACACCGGCGCAAGTAGGCAGGCAAAGACGATCGCGACGAACAGCGCCCCGAACGCAAGCGCCACGCGATTGCGCAGGAGGGTCCTCATACCTACTCATCGCCATAGCGGGTGGCCGGACTTTAGCCACGGCAACGTTGTCCCTTCGGCATCGGCGTGCCTCGATCTCCCTCACCGGGACGAGCGCTCGCCCCGCTTGACAGGTGGGCCGGGGCGAGCCGGCGCGTCGCTACTCGCCGCTACTTCAATTCAAGCGAAGACCAGTCGTTCCCGTACACCGGATGGAAGATCGCCGCACCGAAGTTGATCCGGTTCGAGAAGAACTTGGGCACCTCTTCGTAGCCTGATACCGCCAGGTAGGCCTGCTTGGCGGTGTACTCGTCGAGCGCCTGCCAGCGCGGTACGACCGAGCCCAGCTGCGAGGATGGGATCGGACCCAGCGAAGCGAGTTCGCTTTGGATGTGCGGGTCATTGACCTGGCTGAGGTTGTGGTTTTCGGTCGGCAGAATCGATTTGGCATCGAGCAGCTGGTAGAAGTCAATCGGGTTGGGGAAGTCTTGGCTGTAAGAGAGGAAGCCCGTCTGCGCTTTGTTCGAGAGGTTGCCGACGGTCTCGTAGTACTGCGCGTCGGCGACGATCTTCTCGGTCGCTTTGAAGCCGATCGAATTGAGCATGCTCGCGTAGTAGTTGACGAATTCCTTGTGCGGAGCGCGCGCGCCGCCCCACACGGTGACAGGCGCACCCTCGAGGCCGGCCCGGCGCACCAGTTCCCTAGCCTTGGCCAGGTTCGGTTGCGCATCTGGTTCGCCGTAGGGGCAAGGGGCGTTCGTGGGGTGGCCGGGCATGCCGACCGGCAGGAAGAAGCAGGCGGGCTGGAGCATGCCGCTGTCCAGGCGCTGCAGTGCCTGACGGTTGAGCCCCCAGTTGACCGCCTGGCGTGCGAGTGGGTTGTCGAATGGGGCTTCTTTGGTGTTCAGGAAGAAGTACAGGCCCGAGACGGTCGGCTCCTTGGCGAAGCGATCGGACGCCTGGCTTTCGATCTGGGAGATCAGCGTCGGGGGAATCGTGTCGTTGTAGTCGAACACGTCGGCACTGTTGTCAAGCACCTGCTCGGCCTCGCTTTGGTTGTTGGAGGCGATGCTCACGTCGATGTTGGAGTGCCCTGCGGGAATGCCTGGGATCGCGTCCTTGGCCCAGTTGGGGTTGAGCACCATCGCAAAGGACTTGTTGGGCACAACGCTCTCGATCTCATATGGGCCGACGCCGGGCGGCGGATCGTTGTTCAGGTTTTTCATCGGCGTGCCGCTCGGCACAAGGCCGGCCGCGGGGAAGGCGAGCACGTTCAGGAACGGACCGTAGGGAGCAACCAGCTGGATCGTGATCCTGCCCGTGGCGTCGTCGGTCTGGATACCGGAGATCGAGGAGGCCTTGCCCTTCTGAAACTCTTCGGCGCCGGCGATGTTTTCCGTGAGAAAGCTCTCACTGCCCCAGCCGAGCTTGATCGTGCGCTCGATTGCATAGGCGAAGTCCGAGGCCTTGACCGGCGCGCCGTTTGAATAGACGAGGCCTTTGCGCAGCATGAACGTGTACGTCTTGCCGCCATTGGTGACGGTCGGCAAGCTCTGCGTGACGCCCGGGATCAGCTTGGTACCGGCTTCGCCTGAGGCGCGCGCATACGTGACAAGCCCGGTGTAGGCGATCCAGGTGGCCTCGTAGGACTGCGTGGTCGCGCCCAGACCTGGGTCGAGCGAGTCCGGAGCGGTGCCCATCAGCACGGTGATCGGACCTTTGCCCGAGGATGTGGATGAGCTGCCGCAGGCGCTCACACCCACAACAAGGATGAATGCCAACAGCGCTCCACTCAATGCCTGAATTGTCCTATGCACCTGCGCCCCCTCCTCGCGAACCGCCGAGTCTCGTAATGTGTGTCACGAAGTACATGGTTCGACAACCCTTGTCGGCAACCTCTTGTGAAACTTGAAGTATCCAAATGAGCCTGGACGCGACAGAACTAGACGTTTCCGAGGTGGTCGCCCAGGTCGCCAAGGTTCAGCCGCTGTGGGCGCTCCTGCGGCTCGAGGACAGGGCACGCTACATGCGCCGCATGGCACAGGCGATCGTGGACGAGCTCGACGATCTACGCGAGACCATTGCGGCCGAGCAGGCGCGCCCGCGCACAGAGGTGGCAACGCTCGAGTTGCTGGTCGCGATCGACGCGCTCAAGTGGGTGGCACACGACGGCGCACGTGTGCTCGGGGGGCGTCGCGTCGGCGTGCAGCGCTCGCTGTCGCTGACCAAGCGCGCTCGCATCGCGTACGAGCCCTACGGCGTCGTCGGCGTGATCGGTGCCGGCAGCGCCCCATTCGCGCAGCCGCTTGGCCAGATCGCCGGGGCGCTGCTGGCCGGCAACGGCGTCGTCTTCAAGCCGGCGCCGCGCGCCTCGATAGCAGCCGAGCGCATCGCACGCGTGCTCGCGCGCGCGGGCCTGCCCGAGGGCCTGGTCCGCGTCGTCCACGGCGGCGCCGACGTGGGCCTGGAGTTGGCGCGTGCGCCCGTGGACAAGCTGTTGTTCACCGGCTCACCGGCGACGGGTCGCGCGGTGGCGCGCGAGTGCGTCTCCCAAGAGAAGGAGGTGACGGTCGAGCTGGGCGGCAAGGATGCGATGCTGGTGCTCGCCGACGCCCACGTCGCGCGCGCAGCAGCCGGCGCGCTGTGGGCGGGATGCGCCGGCGCCGGGCAGGCGCGTGGCGCAGTCGAGCGCATCTACGCCGCCGCGGAGGTCACCGAGCGGCTCGTTGCTCGGCTCGTCGCCGGGGCGCAAGCGATGACCGTCGGCGACCCAAACGACCCGCGCGTACAGATCGGGCCGCTGGCATCGGAGCGACGCTTGGCGCATGTGCGCGAACTGGTGGACGAGGCGGTTGCACAGGGTGCGACGTTGCACTGCGGCGGGCCGGTCCCACCGGAGAACCTCATGGGACTTGTACCCGCGAGCTCGACGGAGCGCGGTACGGACGAGACGAATGTCGGGCTGGACGCGGGCACCGGCGGGACGGGAGCTGCACAGAGCCAAGGCGCCTTCTACGCACCCGCGGTACTGACCGGCGTAACGCACGAGATGCGTCTGATGCGCGAGCCAATCGGCGGACCCGTGCTGGCCGTGATGAGCGTCGGCTCGGTCTCGGAGGCGATCGCGCTGGCCAACGACAGTCCCTACGGTCTCGGTGCATCCGTTTGGACGGCCGACCGCTACCGCGGCATGCGCATCGCGCGCGAGCTCGACGCAGGCATGGTGTGGCTCAACGACCATCTGCCGAGCCCGGTGATCTCGCGCGGACCTTGGGGCGCGACTGCCGGCAGCGGCCTGGGGCGTACTCTCGGCGAAGCTGGATTGAGGGCATGCGCGCAGGAGAAGCTGATCACTTGGGACCCTTCCGGCGTGCGCGGCCTGTGGTGGGGCCCATACAACGAAGTCTCCGCCCGTGCCGCCCAGACCGCCGCGCGGTTGCGCTCGACACGCGAGGGCGATCGCGAAGCAGCGCTGCGTCAGGGTGGAGTGGCATTGGCACGTGCCAGCCTGCGGGCGCTTGGGCGTAGGTGACCCGGGCGATAGCGAAGGGCAAAGGCGGCGCACAGTTATTCTATTTTGCACGATTCACTATAGTAACTACATATAGTAGCCACCTTAGTGAACCGCCCATTTTTTATATATATCCCCCCTTCCTTTTACATGACCCTTCAGGCGGATACATGACCCTTCAGGCGGAAGATCGCCTCCAAACACCTAACCTGTAGCCATGCCAGCCCAGGCCTATGCAGGCAAGGAGTGCGTCTGCCAACTGCGCAAGGGGATCTGCGACCAGAGCTGCGTCGCGGACATGCTCTCGACGCCCTTCTACATCGCCTGCCTGAAGCTGAAGGGCCGCCGCAGCCTGGTAGTCGGCGGCGGCGAGATCGGCTTGGAGAAGGTCGAGGGGCTACTGGCCTGCGACGGCGAGGTCACATTGATCGCCCCGGAGGCGGAGCCAGCGCTTGCTCAATACGCGGCCGAGGGCTCGATCCGCTGGGAGCGGCGCGCGTACGCCGGAGCGCAGGATCTGGAGGGCGTGTTCATGGTGATCGCCGCTACGAACGACACCGATGTCAACATCGCCGTGTACGACGACGCGGAGCGGCGCGCGATGCTCGTCAACGTCGTGGACGTGCCGCCGCTGTGCAACTTCATCCTGCCGGCGATCGTGCGCAGCGGCCCACTGGCGATCGCGATCTCCACGGCCGGGGCCTCACCCGCGCTGGCAAAGCGCATCAAGCGCGAAATCTCAGAGCAGTTCGGCGAGTCCTACGCGCAGCTCGCGGTCCTGCTCAACGAGGTGCGCGGCTGGGCCAAGGGCACACTGCCGACCTACCAGGACCGCAAGCAATTCTTCGAGGGGATCGTAAACGGCGACCCCGACCCAGTGGCGCTGCTGCGCGAGGGGCGTGAACAGGACGTACGCGAGCTGATTGCGCAGGCCCAAGCCGGGCACGAACTTCAGACCTCACAAGTGTGATCGAGCTAAAGCGGCTCGTCCGTCGCTACGGCGAACGCGAAGCGTTGAGCGACGTCTCGCTCTCCTTGCCGACAGCACAGACAGTCGTCGTATTTGGGCCAAATGGGGCCGGCAAGACGACCCTGTTGAGGGTGCTTGCAACATTGCTACGGCCACATTCAGGCAAAGTCACGGTGCTCGACACGCAATTGCCCGACGACGCGTGGCAAGTACGCGGACGCATCGGCCTGCTCGGCCATGAACCATTGCTCTACCGAGAGTTGACCCCCCGCGAGAATCTGCGCTACCACGCGCGCCTACACGCCGTCGATAACGAACGCATCGAGGAACAGCTTGCCGCGGTCTCGATGACGAGCAGGGCCGACGAGCCGGTCAGGACACTCTCTCGCGGGATGGTCCAGCGGATTGCCGTGGCGCGCGCGACGCTGCACCGACCGGAGCTGCTGCTGCTCGATGAGCCATACGCCAATCTCGACCCGGCCGCGATCGAGCTTGTGATGCCCCTGGTGGGCGCTAGGTCGGGATGTACGCGAGTCCTCTCCAGCCACGATCCAAGCGGGGGGCTGGCCGAAGCCGACCTGGTGCTGGGTCTGCGAGCCGGCCGCACCATCCTGCTCAAGCCGGCTAAGGACGTCCACCCGGAAGAGATAGCGGAGCTCTACAGATGAGGCGCACCGTTGGCGCCCTTCTGCACAAGGAGCTCCTGGTCGAGCTGCGCACGCTCGAGTCGATCCCGGGCATGTCGCTCTTCGCCGTAACCACATTTGTGGTCTTCCACTTCGCGCTGAACCAGGACACCGTCAGCGGTCAAGAGGCAGCCGGCATCCTGTGGGTGACCTTGCTGTTCGCCGCGATGCTCGGCGTCAATCGCCTGTTCGTCGCCGACGCGGATCAAGGTGGCTTCGACGGCTTTCTACTGGCGCCCGTGGACCGCACGGCACTGCTAATCGCCAAGGCGATCGCGCTGCTGGTCTACCTGCTCGTGCTCGAGCTGATCGCGGTGCCAGCGTTCGGGCTGCTCTTGCTTGGCCCGCCCTTGGGCCAAGCACTGCCCGGCCTGCTCGCGCCGCTTGCACTAGGCGACATCGGCGTCGCCGCGATCGGCACACTCGTAGCCGCGCTGGCAGTGCAGACGCGTGCGCGCGATCTGCTCGGACCGCTGCTCGCCCTGCCCCTGCTGGTGCCGATCGTGATCGGCTGCGCACGCGCCAGCGCACCGCTGTTCGAAGCGACACACGCGGGCCGGGCGGGTGGGATCCCAATCAGGTGGCTTGGCACGCTCGGGCTCTATGATCTTGTGTTCGGCCTCATCGCCTACGCCGTGTTCGACTTCCTCCTGGAGGACTAAGCACGCCCATTATGCGCCGCCCTTCACTTCGCGCCCTTTCCATCGCCACGATCGTCGCGTTTTGCGTATCGCTCAGCTTGGTCTTCTTCTACGCACCGATCGAAGCCGAAGAAGGCTTCCTGCAGAAGATCTTCTACCTGCACGTGCCGCTTGCGATCGTGACGCTATGCGGTTTCGTGATCGGCGGCCTGTGCGCGATCGCACATCTGCGTACCCGCGATCAGCGCTGGGACTTGCGCTCCTACGTCGCCATCCACATGAGCCTGATCTTCGGCGTGGCGGTGCTGATCACCGGCTCGATCTGGGCACGCGGCTCTTGGGGTCACTGGTGGGTTTGGAGCGAGCCCACACTCGTATCGTTCTTGATCATCATGCTGCTGTACGCCACCTATCAGCCGCTGCGCTTCGCGATCGAGGATCCGGAGCGCCAAGCACGCTATGCGTCTGTGTTCGCGATCACCGCGGGCGCGTTCGTGCCGATGAACTTCCTTGCCGTGCGTCTTTCAGCCTCCTATCTGCACCCGCGCGTGCTCGGCAGCTCCTCCAACCTGCCCGCATCTATGGGCTTTACGTTCCTCGTCTCGCTCGTGGCTATCGCGCTGCTGTTCGCGACTTTGTGCTCCTATGAGCTCGCCGCCAAGCGTACACGCATCCTGCTCAAAGCTCGCTCGCGAATCCTCGGCTACCAATCGTGAATCTGCTCGCCACAACCCTGCCCGAACACTCCAACGACGGCTACGTGGCCGCCGCGTACATCGTGTTCTTCGCGATCGTCTTGATCTATGTGGCGATCATGGCGGTGCGGCTGGGCCGCGTCGAACGCAAGGTCGAGGCATTGCGTGGGGATGCAATGAAAAGCGACATGCCCCCCGCGCGCGCGGGGGGCATCGCCGATTTGGATGAGCCCAACCCGAAGCATGAGCGCCCGGACAGGGACCAGGAACCCGCCCTGAAGGGCGTCGCCCATGAGGTGAGACACCCTGAAGGGCGCAAGCAGGCAGGCGAGACCGTATGAGCACTCTGAAGGGCACCGGAGAGCTACTGGCGCTCGGCATCTCCCACAAGACCGCGCCCGTCGCGCTACGCGAGCGCCTGGCCTTCACGGAGGGACAGGCCGTCGAGTTTGCCCAACAGATCGTCGAGAGCCCCGAGGTACACGAGGTCGTCGTCATCTCTACCTGCAACCGCACCGAGATCTACCTTGTCGTCGGCGGGGCGGGGGGGGACCCGCTACAAGCCGAGAGCGATGTGCTCGGCCTGCTGGCGCGCCGTGCCAGCATCCGGCCCACGGAGCTCGCACAGGAGATCTACTCGCCGCGCAACTGCGAGGCCGCCCGCCAGCTGTATCGCGTGACCGCGGGCCTGGAGTCGATGATCCTCGGCGAGGCTGAGATCCAGGGCCAGGTCAAGCGTGCCTATGAGGCCGCGATGACGGCCGGCACGACCGGCCCACTGTCCAACCGCCTGTTCGCCGCAGCGCTGACGACAGGCAAGCGCGTGCGCTCGGAGACCGGCATCGGCTCCTCGCGCGTGTCCGTGCCCTCGGTGGCCGTTGACCTCGCCCAAGACGTGCTCGGCGACCTGGCCGAGCGGCGCGTGATGCTGCTAGGCGCGGGCGAGACGAGCGAGCTGACAGCGCAAGCGCTTGCGCATCAGGGTGTCGGCACGATCTTCGTCGCCAACCGTCATGCCGACCGCGCGCTCAGCCTCGCGCAGCGCTTCGGCGGCTCGGTCGTCGGGCTCGACAAACTCCCAGAGCAACTGCTGGAGGCCGACATCGTCGTCTCCTCGACCTCCTCGCCGCACCCGATCGTCGGCAGCGAGGAGCTGGCGCTGGTGATGGCCCAGCGCCGCGGCCAGGGCGGGCGGGCACCTCTATTGCTAATCGACATCGCCGTGCCGCGCGACATCGACTCGCGCTGCGGCGACATCGACGGAGTCACGCTGTATGACATCGACGACCTGCAGGCGGTCGTGCAACGCAACCTCGGTGCGCGCCGCGAGATCGTCCCTCAAGCCGAGCAGATCGTCGAGGAGGAGATCCACCGCTTCGCGCGCTGGCTCGGCCAGGCCGAGACGTTGCCGACCGTGAGCGCTTTGCGCGAGCACGGCAATCGCATCGTGGAGCAGATCCTCTCCGAGAACGAAGGTCGCTGGGAGTCGGCCTCAGAGCGTGACCTGATGCGCGTGGAAGCGGTCGCACGCGCGGTCCTCGGGCGCCTCCTGCACGAGCCGACGATCCGCCTGCGCAGCTTCTCCCAGGAGCGTGGTCACTCAAGCCTGCAGCTCGTGCGCGAGCTGTTCGGACTCGATACCCCACAAGGGGGCATCCCCCATGGCGGGGAACCCCCCATGGCGGGGGGCGAGCAGGCAGGCGAGGAGCCGACCCGCGAGGCTAAGCGAGTTGACGCTCAGGCCGAGGAGGCCGACGAGACTCTCGCCGAGGTGCGCTCGATCCAGAGCGCACGCAAGAGCGGCTCCTAGGAGGCGCGGTCGCCCCGATGCGCATCGGAACACGCGGCAGTGCGCTCGCGCTCGCCCAAGCGCGACTGGTCGCAGGGTGGCTGGGCGAAGCCGAGATTGTCGTGGTGCGCACGCGCGGCGACATCATGCATGAGGCGCTGAGGGGCGAGCATGAGCTGCGCGAGCGGTCCCCTCGCGACGACAAGTCGCGCTGGGTGGCCGAGCTCGAGCATGCGCTGCTTGCTGAGGAGATCGACCTGGCGGTGCATTCCGCGAAGGACATACCGGCCGAATTGCACGAGGGCCTTGAGCTGCTGGGTTCACCGAATCGGGCCGCCGCCGAGGACGCGCTGATCGGTGCTCGCTCGCTCGAGCAGCTGCCCGAAGGGGCATGCCTCGGCACGAGCAGCGTGCGCAGAGCCGCCCAGCTGCGCGCCGCCCGATCCGACCTGCAAGTGGTTAGCCTGCGCGGCAACGTTGACACGCGCCTGCGCAAGCTCGCAAGCGCGGTCACCGCTAGTGGCGACGGCAGCGGGGGCAGCGACGCCTCGCTGCACGCGATCGTGCTGGCGAAGGCCGGCCTGCAGAGGCTGGGCCGCGAGCGGGACATCGGCTGCACGCTCGACACTAAGCACTTCGTGCCCGCCCCCGGCCAGGGCGCACTCGGGCTGCAAGCGCGTGCCGGGGATGCGGCCGTTGGCGACGCTGTAGCCCCGATCCTCGATAAGGACACCTCCGCATGCCTGCTGGCCGAGCGGGCACTCGCTCACGCGTTGGGCGCCAGCTGCAACACCCCGCTCGGGGCACATGCCGCGCCGGCCGGCTGCGGCTGCCTACACATGCACGCGTGGGTCGGACTACCCGATGGCTCGGAGTGGATCGCCGACGAGCTGCTCGGTGGTTTCTACGACCCTGAGGAGCTCGGTGTCCGCATGGCCGAGCGGCTGGAGGCGGTTGGCGCCCGCGAGCTGCTGGCCCGTGCTGAGGAGCTGGCAGTTGAGCGAGGCTGAGGGCGCGTCATCGAACGCGGCCGAGGACTGGCCGCCCGGCGCCGCCGAAGGCAGACCGGACGCGGCGCCCGAGCAACCACCGCCAGGTCGTGTGCACCTCGTCGGAGCGGGTCCAGGCGACCCAGGCCTACTGACGGCGCGTGCGCTGGAGTTGATCGCGCGCGCCGACACGATCCTCTACGACCGTCTGATCCCGGCTCAGGCGCTGGAGGGGGCGCGCGCTGACGCCGAGCTGCTGTTCGTCGGCAAGGAGGGTGGTGGCGAGTCGGTGCCTCAGGAGCAGACACAGGCACTGATGATCGAGCGCGCTCGCGCCGGATGCGAGGTGGTGCGGCTGAAGGGCGGCGATCCCTTCGTCTTCGGGCGTGGCGGCGAGGAGGCGCTTGCGCTGCGGGCGGCGGGGATCGAGTTCAGCGTTGTCCCAGGGGTCACGGCAGGGGTTGCCGCGGCGGCGTACGCAGGCATCCCACTGACGCATCGCGGCCTTTCGACAGGCGTGGCACTCGTCACGGGGCATACCCGCGAAGACACGCCAGAAGACGCAGCGCGCACGTCTGGCAGCACAGCAGGCGATCCCACACAGGCCGAACACGCGAGCGCACCTGTCCGAGCAATACATGCAGACGAGCAGACCTGCGAGAACGATCCGGGCGAGCACAGCGCGGAGCTCGACTGGGCGGCCCTGGCTGCCTTTCCCGGGACACTCGTGTTCTACATGGGCGTGCGCCAGCTGCCACACATTGCCGAGCGACTGATCGCCGCCGGACGGGCAGCCTCACAGCCCGTAGCGCTTGTGGAACGCGGCACGCTGCCCGATCAGCGCACCGTTAGCGGCACGCTCACGACGATCGTCGAGGTCGCAGAGCGCGAGCAAGTGAAAGCGCCCGCGATCACGATCGTGGGCGCCGTCGCCGAGCTTGCCGACGATTTGAGCTGGCTGCCGCCGCGCCCGCTCGCCGGTCGCACGGTGGCGGTGACTCGCGCTCGCGCTCAAGCCAGCGGGCTGGCACAACGCCTGGCGGCGCTCGGCGCGAGCGTGATCGAGGCGCCGACGATCCGTACACGCGCACTCGATGGGCCTCCCTTGGACCCGACGCCGTACGACCTCATCTGCCTGACGAGTGCCAACGGCGTCGGGCACCTGTTCGAGCGCCTGGCTGCCGGCGGCCGCGACGCTCGTTCGCTCGCCGGCATCCACGTCGCGGCGATCGGACCCGGCACGGCGCGTGCGCTTGCCGAGCACGGGATCGTGGCCGACGTGGTGCCTGAGCGCTTCGTCGCCGAGTCACTTGTAGAAGCTCTGAGTGATTTCGATGTGAAGCACGCGCTGCTGGCCACCGCCAGCGGGGCGCGCGAGGTGTTGCCCGACGCCCTGCGGGCACGCGGGGCCCAGGTTGACGTGCTGGCGCTGTACGAGACTGTCGCCGAGCCGCTGTCCGAGCGGGCTCTGGAGCAGGCGCAGGCAGCCGACTACATCACCTTCACCTCATCCTCCAGCGTTCGCTATTTCCTCGATGCCCCCCGCGCGCGCGGGGGGCATCGCCCTTTTTCAGACACCCGCAGCCAGCCCCACAGCGGCGAATCGGGCCCTGAACATGCGCACCTTTCGCCCACGACGCGCATCGTCTCGATCGGGCCTGTGACCAGCGCCACGCTGCGCGAGCACGGTTTGGAGCCGCACGTGGAGGCCGAGCGCCACGACGTGGACGGCCTCGTCGAGGCGCTGCTGGCCGACGCCGAGTGATGTCTGATGCCGAGACAGGCGCGCTCGGCCATCCGCGCATACACCTGCGTCGTACCGACTCCACGAACGAGCGTGCACGTATGCTTGCGATCTCTGGGGCGCCTCACGGCACGTTGGTGACCGCCTCGGAGCAAACGGCCGGGCGCGGGCGGCAGGGGCGCTCCTGGCTGGCACCGCCGAGCAGCGCGCTGCTTTGCTCGCTAGTGCTGCGCTGGGCGAACGACGATCTGCCGCCGCCGCTGTCCCTGACCGCGGGCGTGGCCGTCTGCGACGCCATCGATAGCTACCCCATGGGGGGACACAGCGAGGGGGGGCTCGGCCAGCAGGCACGCTTGAAGTGGCCGAACGACGTGGTCGTCGAACGAACCAACGAGGACGGGCCCACCAGCCTCGCAAAGCTCGCTGGCATCCTCGTGGAGGGCCGCCCCCAGGAAGGCTGGGCGGTGCTCGGGATTGGACTGAACGTGGCCGTGCGCATCGACGACCTGCCGGCCGAGCTGCGCTTGAGCGCAGCCAGCCTCGAACTTGAGTCCGACGCTATAGAGCCCCTCTTGCGACGACTGCTTTTGACGCTTGAGAAACGCCTCTCAGAGAACACCCTCGACACGCTCGCGGCCTGGCGCAAGCGCGACGCGCTGTTCAACCGCGAGGTCTCCTGGGGCGGACAGAGCGGGCTTGCTCAGGGGATCGACAACGCCGGGCACCTAATTGTTGCCCTTCCCGATGGCTGTGCTGCCGCGCTAAGCGCCGGAGAGGTTCACTTGGAGTCCGTCGGCTGATCAGCCCGCTGCAGCGCTTCTTCGACGTTCTCCTGCAACTTCTTACCCGAGCCGGCGCTGAGCTCACCATCCATGCCCTGCTGCGGCGTTCGCTCATTGGAGAGCGCCTCCGCAAGCACTGCATCAGACGGCGAGCCGGCCTTCTCGACCTTGCCATTCTCCGAGCCACGCCTGGAGCGACGCTGACGCGTTCGACTTCGTAGCCGTCGCTGGTTGCTCGGTCTGACCTCCGACCTCAGCCGGCCGCTGGCCCTGGCCCTGGCCCTGGCCTTGGCCCTTGCGTCGCCGTCGCTGGCCGCGGGCCCGGCGCTTTGGGAAGTTGCGCAGCAACTCTCGCGCCAAAGCTGGGGGCTTGCGCGCCATGCGCGTGCGCGCGCCGCGCAGCACCTCCTCGGCCTCCGGGGTGTGCGCCAGCGCGGCCGCCAGCAATGCAGCCGCCAGGCGACGGTCCTGCTTGCGTGCCGCGTGCACCAGCCTTCGGGCATTGCGGGCGTGGGCGCCTCCGGCCGAGTTGACGAGCAGGCCCAGCAGGCGCTTGGTCTCTGGCCAACGCTGCACCGCGTACTCCTCGTGCACGTCGCGCGTGTACTCCGCCAGACGCCAGATCCAGGCGTTGGCTTGGTCACGACGGCCGATGCGGCGCTCCACCAGTGCGCGCAGCATGATCTTGGCCGCCTCGCGGCGCTCGTCGCGCGGCCAACTGCCCGCTATGTCGATCGCGGTGTCGAACGCGTCGGGGTCGCGTAGTGCGGCGATCTCCGAGAGTGCCTTCAAACGCAACTGCGGACTCTTGTTGCGCTGCACCGCAGTGATCAAGAAGCGGGCCTTCAGCTCGCCTGTGCGGTCGAAGTGCAGCATTGCTCGCGCCCGGCGCCAGCCGTTTGGCGTTACTCGTGCACCCGCCAAGGCCGCCCACACATGTTGCTCGCCGTAGTCCAAGTGCTCTACCGCGATGCGCCACAGCTCGCGCTCGAAGACCTCGAAGCGGCGCTCCTCCTCGGCGCAGACGGGCAGCACGCGGCGCTCTACTCGCATCCTTCGCCCGCGGCCGCGGCGCACCGGGCCGACGACAATCGCTCCGCCTCTATAGACGTCGCGGTCCAGTAGCGAGTGCAGCGTCACGACCGGATCGTCGTTCTTGGTGGCTGGGTGTACGAAGTTGACGACCAGACCCGCCTCCTTGCCCGGGTGGCGGCGCGTGACTCGTCCTACCCGCTGCTGGTAGATGCGCTTTGAAGCCGTCGGCGCTAGGTGCACGCAGACGGTTGCGCGCGGGCTGTTCCAGCCCTCGGCCAACAGCTGGGCGTTGATGAGGACGTCGATGTCGCCGCGCTCGTAGCGGGCCAGCACCTCTGCCAGCTCGCGCTTTGGCGTCTCGCCGGAGACGCCCATCGCCTTGATGCCTTCGGCGCGGAATGCTTCCGCGAGGCTGTAGGCGTGTTTGACGCCGGCCGCGTAGACGACACCCGGGACGCCGTTGAAGCGCGTCTTGTAGAGGTTGGCCGCCGCCATGTTGAACGGCTGCTGGTCCAGCAGCGCGGCCAGCTCCTCCTGGTCGAACTCGGTGTCCACCTCGCCTCGCCGCAATGGCACGTTGGCGATCGTGCGCACGCCCACGCCTGGCGAGATACGCACACAGCGCAGCGGCGCGATCACTCCTCGCCTTGCCGCCTGGGCTAGGTCGAAGCGCGATGTCTGCGTCGGGAACAGGTCGGTCACGTGGCGCGCGATCAAGGCGCCCGTGGCCGTCATGCCGATGAAGATCGGGCCTGTCCACGCTCTAATCGCACCGCTGGTCTTCTCGCCCAACGCCGTGTGGGCCTCGTCGCAGATCACGATCGTGTAGGCGCTTGAAATCCTGCCGGCGTTGCGTACGAACCACTGGTAGGTCTCGACCGTTACCGGGCCCTTGGGCGAGTCCTCGCCCGTGTACAGGGGGCGCGAGATGCGCTTTTGGTAGCCGCGATCGCGTAGCTCGCCGTGGAATTGGTTGACCAAGTTGCGGCGGTGGGTGAGGATCAGGACGCCGCCGGTCTGCGATGCCTCGACGAAGCCGAGTGCCGCCACTGTCTTGCCGGCGCCTGTGGCGTGCTCGAACCAGAAGCGCTTTGCCGCGTTTGGATCCTCCGGCTGGTCTGAGACGTCCTCCTCGTCCTCTTCCACCCAGTCTTGGGGCTCCTCCTCGGACTCCTCCTCGACGTCCTCCTCGGGCTCGGGCTCCGGCTCCGCGAGGTCGAGATCGTCGTCGAAGTCGTCGTCCTCCTCGGGGGCCTCGGGGGCGGCTCGCTCGACCGGTCCGAGGTCCTCGTCGTCGTCATCCTCATCGTCCAGGTCCTCGTCGCCGTCATCGTCGGCATCGTGCGTGGCCTCGGCGCGCGCGGGGGAGCCGTCCCCGTCGCGGGCACCCGGCCCGGCCTCTGCTTGCTCCTGCTTGGCGTCGTCCGGCCCAAGGATCGCCGCCGTCGCCAGCAGCTCAGGTGAGGCCGCGGCGGCGGCGCGGCCGTTGCCGTTTGCGCCCGAGCGCTGCGCCTCGGCTAGCAAAGCTGTCAGCGTGCCCGAGAGGGCATCGACCTGGTGCGCGGAGAGCACGGTACCGTTGACCAGCTTCGGCTCGTCCTCGGAGAGGACTCGTTCCAGGCCGAGCAACAGCGAGAACTCACGCCGCCATGCGGTCGATGGGTGCTTTGCCCCTTCCTTCAGCTCGGCCAGCGCCATATCCAGGGCGCGGCGGCGTGGCGAACCCTGTGCCAGCGCTGCCGCCGCGTCCTCGCCCTCGTGCAGGAAACGCTCGCGCACGAGCTTCTCCGCTCGCTTGATTTCGGCGGAACTCGGAATGGACGCGGCCGCTTGGGCCACTGCGGGGGACTCGGCCATGGAGGCTCTGGGCTTCGAGATGGAGCGGTCGCGGACGTTCGTCCACTTCGCTCATGAAAAACCGGCGCTCGCGCCAGTGAGGCTCACAGAAGGCGGGCATCGCTTGGACTCCCATCCTCTGCTTCGCTCAGGATACAACACAGCCCGGGGGATTTGAAGGCGCTGCCCGTCCAGCCTGAATCCCGGCCCCATCTGGCAGTCTTATTCGAGATGGACGGACGCACTCGATCCCACTCCCCAATCACCGCGGCCGCAAATCGCGTGAATCGGGGCGCATGACCGCTCGCCGCGCACTTCTGGGACTTACCGTCCTGGCCCTGATCGTGCTGATTGCGATCGGCGTGACGCAACTACCGAGCAGCCCCTCCTCCGACGGGAAGGCTGCCGCGCGCCTGACAACCGCCCAGACCCGGGCCCTACTCGCCGGCTCGCCGGTGCCGCTCGCCGCGCTGCACGCCCAGGCCGGCATGCTGCTCGAAGGCGGCTCGCCTGCATTGCACGCGCGCCTTAGCGCGCTCAAGGGCTACCCAGTCGTCATCAACAAGTGGGCCTCTTGGTGTGTGCCTTGCCAGGAAGAGTCCGCCGCCTTCCAGCGCGTATCCGCCGAATACGGAGCGCGCGTGGCCTTCATCGGGATCGACTCGGAAGATCCCCACCGCACCGACGGTGCCGCCTTCCTAAAGTCATTTCCCGTGAGCTACCCCAGCTACTACGACAAGAGCGGTTCGCTCGGCCTGCAAGTGACCGATTCGACCTTCAGGCCCGCGACCGTCTTCATACCTGCCCACGGCCGTGCCTACATCCGCGAGGGCGAGTACCCGAGTGCCGCGAAGCTCAAGAGAGACGTCCAACGCTATGCGTTGGACGGGTGATAGGGATGGGTAGGGGCCAAAGGTACACGCTGCATGCCTGAGATCAGAGTGGACCCGCTCAGCGGGCACAAGGTGATCATCGCCGGGGAGCGCTCGGAGCGGCCCGGCGGCGAGCCGCGCTGCCCGGCGCCCGCGCCAATCGACGTGGAGAAAGACCCCTTCGCCGCCGGCCGCGAGGATCTCACTCCCCCTGAGCTGTACTCGCTGCGAGCCGCCGACAGTGTGAGTGGCGGTGATGGGGATGGGCTCAACGGCTCGACTGCTGATACCGCCGGGTGGAGCGTACGGGTGGTGCCGAATTTGTACCCGGCCCTCAATGCCGATAGTCCCACCCCGCCCGCCGATGCTCAGCCGGACCTGTTCTATGCCGCGCCCGCCTCCGGTGCGCACGAGGTGATCATCAACGCACCCGAGTCCGTGCTCTCGCTGGCCGAGCTGCCTGCCTCGCGGCTGGCCGATGCGATGGAGGTTTGGCGGCTGCGCATGGCGGCGCACTCCGACGCCGCTTACGTGCAGCTGATCGTCAACGAGCGGCGCGAGGCTGGAGCCTCGCTTGAGCACACGCATTCGCAGCTGTACGCGCTCGATTTCGTACCGGCCGAGGTGGCGCGTGAGCGCGAGCGTTGCGGGGCTTATGCCAACCGCACGATGGGCCGTGGGCTGCTTGAGGACCTTGTTGCCGAAGAGGTGCGTCGTGGCGAGCGGATCGTCGCGATCGACGAGGAGGCCGTGCTGATGGCGCCCTACGGCTCGCGGCTGCCCTTCCAGCTGATGCTGGCACCGCGCGTGCCGCGCGCGCGCTTCGAGGACGACGGGGCCCTCGGCTCGGCGCTGTTGCACGACGGGCTCACACGGCTGGCGCGCCATTTCGGCTCCTCACCACCGCTGAACATGTGGGTGCGCACTGCTCCCCGCGGAGCTGAGCACTTCTGCTGGCGCATCGACATAGCACCCCGCCTCACGCATCTCGCTGGGCTTGAGCTCTCAACCGGCGTGAATCTGAACATCGTCGCACCCGAGCATGCGGCGGCCGTGCTGCGAGATGGATAAAGACAACGTGAATGGTGGACGTGAGAGGCATCTGAAACGGCCCTCCTAGTCGGCATGGTCATGCAACCATTTAGTTGCATGACGGTCTTTTCCTAGCATGCCGTTGCTGACCATCGACACGCGACCTCGGGCGCGCCGGATAGGCTCTCTGCGTGCCACCCGTCGAACGTTTCGTTCCCAGCTTCGTCGCCGAGCCGCCGCAGGAAGGGCTGCCCTACGGACGCTGGGCCGAGCGCCTGGAAGAGGAGTTGCTTGCTTGCTGGGCGGCGCTCGACACGGACGGCCAGGAGCTGGGCGAGCCTGGCGAGATCGCTTGGTACCCCGACCGGGGCTGGCACGGACGCCGCTATGTGCCCGCCACTTCGATCACGACCAACGGCTATGAGCTGTTCGGCTACGTGCGCTTCGTCAGCGGCCTGAACGACGAGCAGCCGATGGAGCTCACAGCGCGCGGCGACTTCACCGAGGAGACGGCCGAGCGTAACCCCAGCTGGAAGTTGGATGTGTGCGACGAGGTGATCGGCTCATGGCACGGGCAGAACGGTGCGCTTGCCGCGATGACGCTCGTGTGGGGGCGACCGCTCGTCGGCGCGGGGCGAGTCGTGACCGCCGAGCTTGGGCGCACAACGGTTGACCAATGCCAGTTGATCGAGCAGCGCTTCACCCTGATCGCGCCTGACGACTACCTGTATGACCTGCTCGAGATCAAGCTGTGGGGCGCGAAAGCGCAGGAGCTTGCTTGCGAGTCGTTGTATGACGAGGACACGACTGACGACGACACTGCCGGCCCGAGCGAGCCTTCCTCGGACGCGGCCTGAGCCGGCGCTGGCGCTTCTACGATCTGGCGCCGGCCTCGACTGGGCGCGGGCCAGCCAATGTCCGTCTGGCGCTTGCGTTCGCGCGACTGGTCGTGCTGAATAGGCCGAGCGCCACGATCGCGACACCGCAGCCGACGACCAACCACCACACTATGTGGCTGGAGGCGACGAAGTCCGGGCCAACGCTGGCCGCGCCGGCGGCCGCGATCGCTCCAGCCACTGCCACGCCCAACGTCTGGCCGACCTGACGCGAGGTCGAGGCCACAGCCGCCGCCACGCCCGCCTGAGCCTCGGGCATCCCGAGCACCGCCGTGTTGGTGATCGGTGGGTTGACCATGCCGAAGCCGATCCCGAACACGAAATAGGCCGGCAGCAGTGCCGCGATCGACGTGCTCGCCCCGATCCCCGTTAGCAACAGCCCGCCCAAGCCGATGCCGAGCCCTCCCACCAACAGCGCCAGACGCGGGCCACGGCGACCGACTATGCGTCCAGACAGCGGCGCGAAGAAGAGCGTCATCGCCGCGATCGGCAGTGTGCACAGGCCGGCCGTGAAGGCTGAGAGGTGCGGGACGCGGACCTCCTGCAAATACAGCGTGTTTATGAACAGGAACGCCCCCAGCGCGGAAAACGCAAGGACAGCGATCGCGCTCGCGCCGGAAAAAGGGACGCTGCGGAAGAAGCGTGGCTCGATCAGAGGTTCTCCGCGCCGGGCCTCATAGGGCACAAGCGCCGCCAACGTGGCGGTGGCAAGCACGAACAATCCAATCGTCTGACCCGACAACCAGCCGGCCGAGGGCGCCTCGATGATCCCGTAGGTGAGCGAGGCCAACAGCACGATCACCAGCAGCTGACCGACGGGATCGAGGCGTCGCGGCTTTGGCGCGCGCGACTCCGGGACAAAGCGCATCGTCAGCCCCAGCGCCAACAGCCCGACCGGGATGTTGATCCAGAAGATCGCGCGCCAGTTGACGCCGTTGACGAGTGCGCCTCCCAGCACCGGTCCGAGAGCAAGGCTGATGCCGATCGTGGCACCCCACATGCCGATCGCCTGCGCTCGCTCGCGCGCGTCGGTGAAGACGTTGCGGATGATCGACATCGCGACCGGGTTGAGCATCGAGCCGCCGACCGCCTGCAGCATGCGAAAAGCGATCAGCCAACCGAGGCTTGGCGCGGCGCTGCACAGCAGCGAGCCCAAGGTGAACAGCGCCAGCCCTGTCTGGAATACGCGGCGGCGGCCCAACCGGTCGCCCATCGAGCCGCCCAGCATCAGCAGGCTGGCCAGCACCAACGTGTAGGAGTCCACGGTCCATTGCAGCTCTGAGACCGACGCGTGCAGTTCGCGTCCGATCGACGGCAGCGCGACGTTGACGATCGTGTTGTCCAAGCCCACGATCAAGAGGCTCATGCAGCAGATCGCGAGCACCAGCCTGCGGCGCGAACGCGGCAGCTCTTGGACTTTTGAGGACGGGGCAGGAGCTTGGCTCACACCCTTCAGTCTGACAATCAGGACGGCGCAGGCTGAGGCGCGGGCCCCGTGGGCAAGGTCGTTGGCGGAGCTGGGGGGGCGGTCGGGCGCTTATAGGCCGCGATCCAGGTTTGTACCCACGGGTAGATCGAGCCGACGCTTGCGAATACCGATGGGTGACGGGTCGAGCAGCGCCCGTACACGTGGTCGGCAACGCCAATCTCGATCGGTTCTCCGCTCGGCTCGGAGGCGAGCAGCGGGCCACCGCTGTCTCCTTGGCACACGCCGGTGGCATAGCTGGGAGGCGTGATCGTGCAGAGCTCGCCGCGCGGGTAGAAGGGCGGGGCGTTGCGCCGGCACCATTTGCGTGCTTGCACGACGGTGGAGGCCGACTGCAGCTGTTCGGTCAAGGTCACCTGTTCAAAGGCCGTCTTACCCCAGCCCACGATTGTCGCCGGAGCGCCCGCGGCGAGTCGCTTGGCCTGCCGAGGATTGGCCAAAGCGATCGTGGGGGCGCTGGTCGGCGTGGAGAGGACCAGCAGTGCGACGTCGCCCTTATCGACCTTACGCTCCAGCCCGGGGTAGACGATCACGCCCAGTACCTTCGAGACGAGGTCGCCCGGCTGCAGCGGATCGACGGCGCCGGTAACCACGCGGAAGCCAGACGGGCCGAAGGGGGCTCCGGTTTGCATGTTCTCGGCACAGTGGGCCGCCGTCAGGATCAGGCTGGGAGCGATGACCGTACCGGTGCACTGGTAGGCGAGCTGCCCTTGAAAGTTGACGACGTAGGCGAGCGAAGGAAACGTGCCGGTCTGAGCGGTACTGCCGCCAATGATCGCCATCGCGGGTGGGGCAAGCGCCATCGCCGCCAGGGTCGCCGGTAGCAGGACCGTTGGCAATAGGAGCGCCCGTCGCAGGGACGCCCGTCGCAGGAGCGCCCGTCGCAGGAGCGCCCGTCGCAGGGACGCCCGTCGCAGGAGCGCCCGTCGCAGGGACGCCCGTCGCAGGAGCGCCCGTCGCAGGGACGCCGGTCTCAGAACCCGCCTCAGATAACGCCCGAGGAGTGTGGTCAACGAGCGGGGTGATCTCTTGGTTGGAATGGAGGGCATCGTCTCAGGCGCCAAGCGGCGCGGCAGGTTCTTCTCATCGGCACGTATCAACGGCGGTTTTAGTGCTAGTTGGAATCTCCACGATTCAAGAACACGACAGGCGCGAGACAAGATCGGTGAGAGCATCAAGCGGCGCCGAAGATTTGCCGAATAGCTTTTATATGCGCGATCAACGAGAGCTGGGCGAAAACACTGTGGAGGTCGAGGGACCATGTGCGAGCGCCGCGCCGGGCGCTCGATCAGGAGGATCTCAGGCGGGCCACGCACAGACGAGCGAAGCCGCGACGCTGGGCCAAACGGACGAAGCCGCGACGCTGAGGGTGGAAGACACGCGTGACAAGCATCCAAGTAAAGGCCGTCATGCAACCAAACGGTTGCATGACGGCTTGTCCTTGGAGCGACCAATCGACAATGCCGCACCTACAGAGCGACCGGCCGACGGCAAGCCCACCGAGCACACAAGACTGAACCTCGCCCCGTTCGCCGCCGCGGCTGGGCTGGCGGCGATCGTCGCGACGATCGCGACAAAAGTAAATTGGGTCGAGTATCTGACCGCGATCGCATTGGGTGTGCTTGCCGGCTTGGTACGACTGATACCGGTGCATGGCACACTCGCCAAAGCGAGAGAGATTCCACCGTCGCTGATCTTCCTCGGGGCCGTGGCCTGCCTGCGCAGCGCCGCCGGCGGGGCGAACTCGGGGATCGCGGTCGTCGCCTTGCTTCCCGTGTTCTGGACTGCCCTGTACGGCGACCGCCGCCAACTGTGCGTCGTCACCGTAGGGATGGCTGTCTTCTTCCTTGCACCGCTCGTGCTCATCGGCGGCCCGGCGTACCCGGCAACCCAATACCGTGCGGCGGTGCTGTTCCTGGCGGTGGGCACGATCATCGGCTTCACCACCCAATGGCTGGTGTCCGAAGTGCGCTACCAGGCCAACGAGGCCGAGCATCGCGAACAGGCGCTCGAGCAAGTGGCAGCTGTAATGCGCGGAATGTCGAACAGCCCGCACGCGCGAGCAGAGGTGTGTGAGGCTGCGCGTTCGATCGGCAAGGCCAGCTTTGCTCTCCTGTACGAGCCCACCGGCAAGTCCGGAGCCTTGCGCACAACCGCGATGGCGGGTATCAAGCTGCCTCCTTTAGAGATCGCTCCAGGAAAGGATTCGGCGACCGGCCAGGCCTTCGTCTCGCGACGCTCGTTCCTTTGGAGCGACGGCGGCGAGCCCTGCAGCTTCGATCGTGTCATGTGGGAGACATTCGGCCGTCCGGCTTCGATGCTGTTCGAGCCCGTGTTCAGCGGTAAGGAGCCTGTCGGCGTGCTCGTCGTCGGCTGGCCCCAGAAGATCCGCACCGGCGGCACGCGTGCGACTTTGATCACGCTGCTGGCGCACGAGGTCGCCGCGGCGATCAAGCGCGCCGACCTGCTCTCGCAGCTGACCGACATGGCCAGCACCGACTCGCTCACCGGACTGCCCAACCGCCGCGCCTGGGAGACCAACCTCGACCGCGCGCTGCTCGAGGGCGAGCAGTTCGTATTGGCGATGTTCGACCTCGACCACTTCAAGGACTTCAACGACTCGCGCGGGCATCCAGCCGGCGACCGCCTGCTCAAGGAGACCGCAGTGGCCTGGCGCGAGGAGCTGCGCAGTGGCGACTTTCTGGCCCGTATCGGCGGCGAGGAGTTCGCGCTGCTGCTGCCGCACTGCGCCACCGACGACGCCCTCACGGTCGTCGACCGTCTGCGCAAACGCGTGCGCTACGCGCAGACTTGCTCAGCGGGCATCGTCGTGCAGGAGCCCGGGGAGTCCGCTGAGGAGCTGATGACACGCGTGGACCAGGCCCTGTACGCAGCGAAGACCGCCGGGCGCGATCGCGTGTCGCTCGCGGTTTGAGGCTGTCGTGGTGATCGGCCTTTGCTGGTCCGCGGGACGCCCCATCCCCCCGCCGGGCTTGCTGCCTAAATCCGCCGAGGCACATGGACAGGCCGCGTACTACCTAAGACGCCGAGAGGCCCAGGTAGAATTGGATCTGTGAGTACCGACCTGATCGACCGGCCGAGGATCGCGCACGAGGTCGCGCTGGAGTTGCGCGACATCTATGGGGCTCGCCTCAGAGACGTCGTGCTCTACGGCTCGTCCGCTCGGGGTGACGCCCAGCCCGACTCAGACATCGATCTGCTGGTCGTCCTCGACGAGGTTCCCTCGCGTCGCCGCGAGCTGGCACGCATGAGCGACGTCCTATGGCGCCACTCGCTCTCCAACGACGTCGTCCTCTCCGAGATTCCCATCTCAGTGAGCGAGTACCAGGATCATCGCGTCCCTCTGCTCGAGAGGGTACGTGCCGAGGGCGTCTCTGTAGCGTGAGCAAGGATCGCGGCGAAGCACTAATCGCACGCGGCGACACGGAGTTGCTCGCCGCGCGTCACCTCGAGGAGGCCGGCTTCTCAGCCCAGGCAACCTCCCGCGCTTACTATGCCGCCTTTTATGCGGCGGAGGCTGCGCTCTTGAGCCTTGGCGAGACTCGCTCCAAGCATTCGGGGGTACTGTCAGCCTTTGGGCTACTCGTAGTCAAGCAGGGTGGCTTTGACCCGAAGCTTGCCGCTGAGTTGCGAAGACTGTTCGAGCTGCGCAGCATCGCTGACTACATGTTGCTCGACGATATCGAACCCGACGAATACGATCCGATCGACGCGGCGCGCAGGTTCGTGGAGGGTGTAAAGCGTTGGCTCGGTGGATCAGCTACCTGAGGGCCTGCTGGTGCTATCTCGTCCTCGCCCTCCTGTTGGTTGGCTCATCGCGGTCGGTGTACTCGCAAGCTTCATCCTTCGCGGTGTAGTCGTCGCAGGGATCATCACCGCATTGATCGTCGCCTTTATGCATCCGCCTCACCCGATTTCGATCCTGATGCTGATCGCATTGACCATCTTCCTGTCGCTCGTCGAGCTTTACCGCAGAGCCCCACAATGGTTTGCCTGGCTCGTCGGGCGCCAACCCCAAAGCCGAGATTCGACCCACATCGTGGGCGAGGGCCAAACGCGGCGTGCTCTGCCAGACCGCCGTTAGCTCACGCGGCAGCGCGATCTGCAACTCCCAGACGCGTTTGGGCGCTGCTGATTGTGCATCAATGGGAACTGGAGCGCCGCGCAGGGCTTTGACCAACATCTTGGCGCCGCACAGCCAAACGCCAAACCCCGCACCAACACACAAGATTGAGCCCAATGCCCCCGCCAGGAGTCGAACCTGGATCTACCGCTTAGGAGGCGGTCGTCTTATCCATTGGACTACGAGGGCTCATAGACAAGGCTACCGGCGCGGAGGCGACTAGGAACAGCCGCGATACGACAGCGCGCGACACGCGCTCTAGCGCTCCTCGCGCTCCGGATAGACGTCATCGATCGTTGTAAGCGCGTGGTACGGCGCACCCGCGGCCGCTTCGATCGCGGGGCCGCCGCCCGCGAGCCGGTCGAGCACCGAGACCGCTCCGCAGATCGTGTGTCCGGCGTCCTGCAGAGCGGCGATCGCGGCGAGCGTGGAGCCGCCGGTGGTCACGACGTCCTCGACCACCAGGCAGCGGCCCTCGGCAGTGAGCAAGGGTCCCTCGATGCGGCGTTGCAAACCGTGTGCCTTGGCGTCCTTGCGCACGAAGAAGCCCTTGGCCTGCGCCCCGCCCGCCAGCGCCGCGCAGACGACCGCGTCGGCTCCCATCGTCATGCCGCCGACGGCCGTAGCCTGCAATTCCTCAGCGTATGCGGCCAGCAAAATAGAAAGCGCTTGGAAGCCCTCGGGTCGCAGGATCGCGCGCTTGGCGTCCACGTAGTAGGAGGCAACGGCCCCGCTCGTGAGCGTGACCTCACCGACCACGAGCGCATGCGCTCGCAACTGCGCGATCAGCTCGACACGAGCGCTGTCGAGCCCGCCTGCGGCTGGTCGAGAACTGGACACTGCCGGCAAATCTAGACGGTCTGGCGCCATAACATCCGTCCACAGCGCGAAGCCTGTCCAGGACTAGGGCTAACCTGCGCCTGTGCTGCTGCCATTGCTCGCCAGACTGCTGAGGCTGATCTCGATCGTCATCTGCCTGATCGCGCTCGCGTCGTTCGTCACGTTCGCCGTCGAACAGGCCGGCAACGGGTCCAGTCACCAGCAGGCCGAGGTGAACGCGGTGGAAGGCTCAAGCGACCAATCGACGACCGAATCGAAGGCTATGCACAAGAGCGGCCTGCACGAAGCGATAGACAAAGCCTTCTCGACGCTCGCCTCCCCTTTCTCGGGCATAACCTCCGGCTCGCACAGCCAGTGGACGATCCAAATCGTCGACACACTGCTGGTGCTGCTCGTCTACGGCTTCGCTCTCAGCTTCCTGACACGCCTGCTGCCAGGACGACTCTAAAACGAGCGTTAGAAAACTCCGCCTTCCGTATACACATCCACCCAATCCCCGACCTGCACCCATCCATACACTTCCGGGGCGTTGGGAATCGGGATGCGCAGGCAGCCGTGGCTAGCAGCGTAAACAGGCATTTCGGCGTATCCGTGGATCGCGTAGCCGCGGATGAAGTAGTTGGAGTCGACCATTCCCTCGGAGTTGGTTCCCGGAGTCTTCATGTACACCTGAAAATGTCCGAGCACGGTGGGCGTCGAGGGCTTGCCAGAGCTCATCGTGTAGATGCGCCGTACGCGTCCGTGCTGCACCTCGACGAGCACTTGCTTGGTCAGGTTGGCCTCGACGTGGGCACCGTCACGCGGAAAGCGCGCGCTGTAATAGCCGGCGCCGTTGCGCAGAAGTTGGAAGATGGCGGCATTGGCGGTTTCGACGCGCTGCAGGCCGACTATCTTGCGGAAGGCCAGCACCGCACGGCCGGTGGCTTCGTCGAAGACCCCGTTGATCGGCACCTCGTAGCGCCGGCGGGCGAGCTCGTCCTGGAGCAAGCGTACGGCGGCCCCATGAGCGCCCAGGCGCAAACTGCCGCGCATGTGGATCACACGGTAGGCCAAAGTGTGCGGAGCAGGCGGGGGCAAGCGATGAGACTGGGTGTGCCGTTTGCTCGCGGCCGCGGCCAAGCCGGGGATAGCCAGCGACAGACAGGCTGCGCACAGGACGGCAAGGCCAAGCGCGCCGAACAATCGGATTTGGTGGAGCCTCATCACCGCTGATCGTAGGCGCTCGGCATGACGGCAGCCTCAGGAGGATCGCCGGAGATGACGCCAATCCGCCGGAAGATCAGGGCAATCGTCCAGATCGCCGCCAACGCGCCAACCATCAACAGAGGAATCCACCAACCCCAGTGCTCCAGCTCCCCAAACGCAAACGAGTTGTTCAGGGAATGCAGAGCGATGCACGGATACAGCGAGCCGGTACGCCGGTACAGCAGGCACAGAGCAAAGCCGAGCACGCCAAGCGGCACAAGATCCTCCACCGGCGCCGAGCCAAAGTGCACACCGCCAAAGAGAATCCCGGTCATGATGGCTGCCGGCAACCAACCTCTCCATTTGGAGAGCGCGCCGAATATATACCCACGAAACAGGGTCTCCTCGCAGATCGGCGCGATGACTGTGGTGAGCAGGGCGCTCAGCACCAACAGCAAAGTCGTTTCGTTGGTGCCAAGTGCTTCCAACAGCTTCGTATCCTTTTCGGTCACGTTCAGCACCGCCTCCCAGACGACGCTGAAGACCAGGAAGACGATGATCGTGGCCACGGTGAGCCGAGCAGCGCGCCGAGCATTGGTGGAGCGGTAGCCGAACTGCCAAGAGCGCACCTTGCGCCCGCCAATCCGCGCGAACATGACAGCGGTCAACACGAACGCGACATCCTGCACCACGGTGTCGGCGAACTCGATCCCAGGCGGCGTATTTTCTGAGGAGATTTTCACCCCCAGCAAAATCGCCGGTATGTCCACGATCAACCCACCTACGGCCGCGATCACAAGCGCGGCGAACAACACCACAAAGCCGCTCCAAACGGGCCAGTCGTTCGGCGCGGGCCCGAGGCGCGATGCACCACTGACCGGCAACAGCCCGTCGGGCTCTCCCACAGGCGGGGCGGGCACCGGTCCTGGTCCCGGCAGGAAGGGGCCACGCCCCGACCGCGCGCGTTCCGTGGACGGGTCGAGAAAATCCTCATCCATACCCGTCACGCCACCCAGTGCCAGGTCGAGAACTCCGCGACGAAGAAAGCCATAGCCAGGCCAGAGAGGACCAGGACGGCGCGCGTGAGGACGCGCGGGCGCGAGACCAGCGTCACGGCCAGCCACATATTCAACGGGAACAGCACCAACAAAAAGCGGGGCAGCGACATCAGGGGTTGCGGCGCGACGGGGTAGGACAGGGGCAACGCAAGCGCCACCACCACATACGCCCCATAGGCAAGCGGCAGTAGACGCAGAACCCCGACAAGCATCGGTATCGCCAAAAGCAGGAAGGCGAAGAGCAGCAGGTTGTGACCGGCGTCTATGAAGGAACTGCCGCCCGCCACCGGGTAATAGTTGTGCCCGCGCTGGAAGGACAGCAGCTGGCGCAACCCGGCAAAGGCGGCCTTAGCGCCATCCCAGATGCCGCCATAGGGCCCGGCAAAGTGCCGCTTCCAAACGGCCTCGGCGTGAAACGGAGCGAGCGGATCGCCGCCGGCGAGCGCCAGATGGGCCATATACAGCCCCAGCCCAAGCGGCACCAGCGCGAGCCAAAGCGCGTCACGGCGCAGCCGGTAGCGGGGCTGCAGCGCCTCCGTGAACCCAGCGAGCATCCAGCGTGCGCGACCGGCGAGCAAGTGACCGGCAACCAAAACGTCCGAGCGCCGCCGCCTCGTCGTCCGTTCGGGCTCGCGGTCCTCGCGTGGGCCGTACAGGTAGAGCAAAAGCAAGGGCAGGATCAGCACCACACCGGTGCTGCGCGTGGCAGAGGCCAGCGCACCCAGCATCGCCGCGCTGCCCCAACGCCCGCGCCGTGCGCATAGGAACAGGCCAACCGACAGGGCGAGGTAGAGCGACTCGCTGTAGACAGCCGAGAAATAGAAGGCCATCGGCGCAAACGCCGTCAGCAACACGGCAAGGCGGGCGACCTCGCGGCTATCGAGCTCGGCGAGGCGCACACTGCCGGGGCCACGACCACCGATACCCAAAAAACCCAACACCCCCCCGCGCGCGCGGGGGGCATCGCCAGTTTCGTTGGAGCCGCCAATCCCCCGCGCACTCGAGCCGCTACGCAACCTGGCGACTTCGAGCGTCATCAGGCGGTGCAGCGCGTAGAGGGCCGCCACGAAAGCCATGACGGAGAAGGCCACGCCTGCGATCACGGGCGCAAGACCGACATCCGAGAGAGCATGTACCCCGAGCGGGTAGAGCGGGAAGAAAGCATCGCGCGGTGCTGTGAAGGCACCGAACTCCGGGCGATAGCCGTAATGCACGATCACCAGATACCAGGCCGCGTCCCAACGGGCAACCGGCGCCGCGAGCACGTCGCCCAGCCAGCCAAAGCCGCGCGTGACGCCTGGCGGGTCGAAGGCGTGGCGCACCGGTCCGAAGCCGAGCAAAGCGACCGCGCCAGAGCCGGCGAGCCAAACGAGCAGGCGCGAGCTCCAGCAAGCAAGCCAAACGTCGTGCAGTGCGCCTGTGCGCTCGGCACCGAGGCGGGCACGCAACGTGGCCAACCGCCCGCGTCGTGGAGGGACAAGTAGTGCCGAAAAGGCCGATGCCCCCCGCGCGCGCGGGGGGCATCGCGCTTTTTCGTCCCATTGCATACCCAGCTCGCCCGCCCGCTCGGCGACCTCCTCGACATCCAAACGCACAGAAGCTCCGCCCTGAAAGGCGTGCTCGTTTGGGTGCTCCGCGATGGCGGGCTCGGTGGTCTCGAAGCTCATCTGAAGGCTTGCGCTGGGGCTGTCATCGCCCACGCTACATGCAGGAGATCACACCGCGAGACGGTACAGTCAGATGAAGGCCCGCCCACCCTGGCCACCCAGCCCCGCACCAGAGATGTCAAGACAAGCAAGACAGCGCCGCAGACGGCGTAACCGCTCCGGGCCGTCGCGCTTCGTGTTCATCGGCCTCACAGGCATGGCCGGCGCGGTCGTGATCGGCGTGATCGCCGCGGTCGGATACCTGCTCTCGGTGGCCCAATCGGCGCCTAGCCTCGACTCGCTCAAACCGGTCCTGGCCGGAGCCACCTCTCAGGTCTACGCGGCCAACGGCACACGCCTCGGGGCGATCCAGTCCGACGTGCTGCGCACGCCGATCACCACCGCGCAGATGCCACACCTGCTGCGCCAGGCGACCGTGGCGATCGAGGATCAGCGCTTCTATAAGAACAACGGGGTCGACGTGACCGGCATCTTCCGCTCGGCCGTCAAGGACGTGCTGCACGGCGAAACGTTGCAAGGGGCCTCGACGATCACGATGCAGCTGATGCGCAACCTGTACCTCGGCAGCGATACCCATACGTTCAAGCAGAAGGTTGACGAGGCCAAGCTTGCGATCGAATACAACAAACATCACAGCAAGCAGTCGATCCTGACCGACTACCTCAACAGCGTCACCTACGGCACCGTCGAAGGGCGCACGGCGCTGGGGGTAGAGGCCGCAGCGAGGATCTTCTTCGACAAGAGTCCCTACCAGCTCGACCTGCAGCAACAGGCGCTGCTTGCCGGCCTGCCACAGGCGCCCTCAGAGTACAACCCGTTTCTCTACCCGGAAGCGGCGCGTCAGCGGCGCAACGAGGTGCTGGGCAAGATGGCCGAACTGCACTACATCACCCACGCCCAGGCAGCAGCAGCCCAAGCGGCGGCGCTCGAAGTAAAACACGGCGACTACTACTCACGCCGCCAGGAAGACTTCTTCTTCGAATACGTGCGCGAACAGCTGATCAAACGCTACGGCTTGAATACGGTCGAGCAGGGCGGCCTGAAGGTCTACACGACGATCGACCTGAGGATGCAGCGCGAGGCACGCGAAGCGATCAAGCAGATACTCGACGAGGAAGGCGACCCGGCCTCGGCGATCGTCACGATCGATCCGCACAACGGCGACATCGAGGCGATGGCCGAGTCCCAGAGCTACGACCAGTCGCAGTACAACCTTGCCTCCCAGGGTCGCCGCCAGGCCGGCTCGACGTTCAAGGCGATCGACCTCGCCGACGCGCTTTCGCGCGGCGTGGATCCCAACACCACCTACTACCTCTCACACACGCTCGAACCTGGGTGGCTGCCCGGGTACCCCGAATACAGAGTCAAAACGTTCGAGAACACCTCGCTAAACAAGTCGATCAACCTGGTGCAGGCGACCATCGCCTCGGACAACACGGTCTACGCCCAGCTGGCGGCTGATCTCGGCGAGGAAACGATCACGCAGATGGCTTACAAGATGGGTGTAAAAGAGCACCTGGAAAGCATTCCCTCGGAGGCGCTCGGCGGATTGAAGTACGGCGTCAGTCCCCTGGAAATGGCCAATGTGTACGCGACACTCGCCGACGGCGGCTACCGCAACACGCCGATCGCGATCACGAAGGTCGTGTTTCCCGATGGGCATGTTGACGACAGCTGGGGCAAGCCGCACCGCGTGAAGGTGCTCTCCAACGGGGTGACTTCGGAGGAGACGACGATCCTGCACGAGAACGTGCTCGAGGGCACGGCGACGCGGTCGGCGATCGACTGTCCCACGGCCGCCAAGACCGGCACCACGAGCGAATTCACCGACGCCTGGCTGGATGGGTACATGCCCAACTACTCGACCTCGGTTTGGATGGGCTACCCCAAAAAAGCGATCCCGATGACCGACGTCCACGGCGAGGCCCAGCAAGGCGGCTATCTGGCCGCGGAAATCTGGCACGCCTACATGGCCGCGGTCACCGAAGGGCAACCTTGCACGGAATTCCCCGCGGCCACCGAACCAATCTCCTACGAGCCTTTCTTTGGCAAGTTCGCGACTACGGGGCGCGTCTCGACCAGCGAATCTCCCGAAGGCGGCACGCCGGAAAAAAACAGCACTCACAAGAGCAAAACTCAGACCGAAACCCGGACCGGCAAAAGCACGCCGGGCGAACACGGCACAGCCACGCCTGAAGCGCCGGTCGGCACCGGTAACGGCGAAGGCAAACACGTCGAAAGTCCCCAGCCCGCGCCCACTCCGCAGGTGCGCGAACCGACACAACCGACCCCAACGCCGGCGCCCAAAACAACCTCGCCGCCCGTCGGCGGGACCGGTGGCGCCGAACCGGCTGCCCACTGATATCGGCTTGACCGCAGACCCCGCAAGACCCGCAAAGCAGCCGCCGCGCGCCCGTTGGCGCAGCCCCGGCGGGCTGACGCTGGTAGTTTGACGGTGCAAACTTCAATACAGGGCCGGCGAATAGAACGCTGGATCGACCCGGACAGGACTAAAGACTCGTGGCAAAGGAAGACAAGGTCGAATTCGAGGGCGAGGTGATCGAGGCGCTGCCGAACGCGATGTTCCGCGTCAAGCTCGACAACGACCACGTCGTGCTCGGCCACGTGGCAGGCAAGATGCGACGCTTTCGCATCCGCATCCTGCCGGGAGACCGGGTCCGCTGCGAGCTCTCTCCCTACGACCTCGACCGCGCCCGCATCGTCTACAGGCATCGCTGAGCTCTCTCTGATCGAATCAATTACGGCCGCCGTGAAAGTGCGCGGAGGGCGGTTCGTGCGCGGCATCGGCGACGACGCGACTGTCGTCAAAGCACTCAAGCTTTGTGTGACGACCGTGGATACCGTCGTCGAGGGCACGCACTTCAGCCTCGACGATCCCGAGCTGAGCTTCCAAGACATCGGCTGGAAGGCGCTGGCCGGAGCGCTGTCTGACATCGCGGCGATGGGAGCACAGACCGGCGAGGCCTACATTGCGCTGGGGATTCCCGCGCACGTCAGTGAGACACAGGCGCTCGAGCTGATGCTCGGGGCCGAGGAGCTCGCCGAGCTGACGGACACGACGATCGCCGGCGGCGACGTCGTCACCGCACCTTGCCTGTTCGCAAGCGTGACGATCGTCGGCTGGGCCGAGCGTGACCAGAAGCTGATCGGCCGCGACGGGGCGCGGCCCGGCGACCTCGTCGGCGTCACCGGCACACTCGGCACCAAAGCTAAGCGGCCGATGCCGCGCCTGCGCGAGGGACGAGCCATCGCGCCAGCCGGGACGCACGCGATGATCGACCTCTCCGACGGGCTGGCAACGGACGCCGAGCATCTCGCTCAAGCCAGCGGCGTCGTTCTCAAGCTCGAACTCGACAAGTTGCCGATCGACGAGCGGACCGAGCGGACCGCCGCGGGGCTTGGCATCCCTGCCTGGCAGGCCGCGGCGACAGCCGGCGAAGACTACGAGCTGTGCGTGTGCGTGCCGCGCAAGCGCGCCGACCGCGTGAGCACCGCCTGTGAGCGTGCGGGAGCGAAGCTCACGTGGATCGGGCACGTCAGCGAGGGCTACCCCGGGGCGGTGCTACGACACGAGGGGCGCAAGCAAACGCTTACGGGGTTTGAGCACCGTTGGTAGCGCCGGTTCGGGGCCAAGCGCCTGGCCGGCACGCCCGCTGTCGAATGGGATACGCGCCGCGCCGAGCGGCAGCGTCGAGCTGAGTCGGGCAAAGACGATCAGCCGGTGTGAAGCGCTGAACAGTGGGGTGCAGGCCGACAGCACGAGCCGCGAGTAGCCGACGGGGTCCAGCACCGAGACGTCGGTCGGCAGCACTACGCGCGAGCCGATCACGCGGTAGGTGAAGCGCGCATAGGGCATCTCCAGCACGATCGGCTGGCCTGGGCGTAGCGTGTCGATGTGGCGAAAAGGGGCCAGCCACGTCGTGCGATGACCGGCGATCGCGGTCGTTCCCGGCACTCCCGGGAAAGCGGTTTCGGAATAGATGCCCGGGCCGCTCTCCAGTTCGGAGCTGCCTGTGCCCTTGACCACGACGAAGCTGGCACCGATCGTGGGGATGTCGATGCGCCCGACGGCCGAGCCGTCCTTTGCGTGCAGCTGAAGCTCGCCGGCCAGGTACTCGATCCGCCGGCGCTGCTCGTGTAGGCGCGCCAACTCGAACTTGGCCGCCTGCGACGGGGCGGCGCTGTCGAGCGCGTGAAGATCGTCGCCGAGGCTTTCCTGTTTGACCTTGGCGAGCAGCGCTGAGATCGGCTCCTGCCAGGCAAGCGTGACGACGGCATCGCCAAGCACCAGCAGGCCAAGTGCGATCAGTAGGGATGCGAGCACTGTGGCCAGTCGATTACGGCGGTGGGGTGGAGCGGATGTCGGCGAGGGGGGGAAGTCAGCGGCGAGCCCCGTCGTGACAGCGCCGGCACCGAACGAGACCGCGTCATTGCCGCGCTCGCCGGGTCGTGCCAACGACAAATCTCTTGCTGCGGGCTTTTTGCCGGGCGGCGGAGTCATGGTCTTCAGCGGCGTAGCGCGGACTCGGTGCCGCCCAACGATCCAGGGCCAGCGTAGGACGCCGGGCCGCGCGTGGCGATCTCAGACCAATCCCCTGTGCCAGGTGCCGCGATTGTCTCGGCGGCCGGGGCGAGCAGCAAAGCCGCGAACAGACAGCCAAGTGCTGCGCTCCACAGCAGCACACTGAGCGGCCCGAACTGACCGCCGGCAAACGCCAGCACGGTGCTCTCGGCCAGTCCGCCGACACCGACACCGAGCTCGCGCGCATATGCGATCGCCAGCAACAGCAGTGGCAGCGCGCCGAGCGCTATTGCACTGTAGGCCAGCGCTCTGGCTTGGGGCTCCGGCCGACGTCCCGGGCCGACGGCCAACAGCCACAGGTGCAGCGCAGGTATCAACAACAGAGACGCAAACGGATTGAATATCCAAGTGAGCAGGGCGACGGCGAGCAGCACTAGCAGCACCGCGAGCGCCGCTCCGTCGGCGCTTGGGCGCAAAGGCAGCGCCAAGCGCCGGGCGAGTGCCGGCCAGGCCAACAGCGCAAGCGCAAGCACGAACGCCGTGGCAAGTGTTGCCTCAATGACCGACCCGTCCGCGGAGAGCGCATCCGCAGACAGTTGACTGGCCGGAGCCGCGACGATGCCAAGCGCGCCAAGCAAGATCGCGAACAGTGCGCTTGCCAGGAACGGGAGTGCGCCGCTGAGCGTCCACACCAACCACCGCCGCACCGGCTCACGGCGGCGGTGTAGACGCGCCAACGCGTCGACTCCGACCAACAGCGGTGGCAGTAGCAGCGCAAGCGCGAGCAGTCTGACGGCCCAGCCGGGAAGCAGCTTATGGCCCAGCGACACGCGTGCGGCGAAGCTCGGGACGATGTTCGGGGCTTCGTCGAGCGCGTAGATCGAGCTGAGCACAGCCTTGCCGAAGTTCTGCAGACGGTTTGCGCTCACCTTCTCTGAAGCGGTGGGTCCGCGTTCGCCGCTGACCTGGACGAGCACGGCCGGGGTTCCGGCAGAGTTGAGCGGGGCCTCTTCGCCAGTCGTGAGTGGCAGCGCGAGATGCGCTAGTTGACTGGCCAGGCCCGGCGCGCCGGAGTCGGTGCCGACATCTTGGGAGATTGCTCCGTCGAGCGTGCGCTGCAACACTTCGGGCGCGATCCGCGGCTTGCCCGA
Organism: uncultured Solirubrobacterales bacterium; assembly: GCA_963844095.1. Classification (GTDB taxonomy): domain Bacteria; phylum Actinomycetota; class Thermoleophilia; order Solirubrobacterales; family Solirubrobacteraceae; genus Palsa-744. Next base: position 251,720 of record CAWJND010000003.1, on the reverse strand, counting down.
GAACGGCAGCACGAACGGCTTATGCACGACGCTACCGGCAAGGTCGCCGAGCACGATCGCGGCGTCCGGCGACTGGCTGTCGTGCTTGGCGAAGTCGGCCGCGCCCGCGTAGCCGCCGCTGCCGCCGCTTGAGGAGACGAGCACGATCGTGCGTCGCGTCTCGCTCTCGGCGAAGACGCGCGCCAGCTCGAGCAGGGCGGCGGTGCCCGAGAGCTGCGCGGCCGAGCTCGACTCGGGAGCGTCGCGATGAGCCATGATCACGATTGGGCTCAAGGCCGTGGAGCCGGGGCGCTCGGCGATGACCGTCGTGAGCGTGCGCGTGCCCTCGATCGTCGCTGCCTGGATCTGACGGGTACTGACCTGGAAGCCGCCGGAAGTGCTTCCCAATCCACGCAGCTGCGACGCGATATGAGCCGCCAGTTCGTTGTCGCCCGCGCTGCCTGGGCGGCGGTCTGGAAAGCGCTTGACGAGCGTCTGCAAACCGGCGAAGGCACGCGGACCGTTGAACGCGTCGGGGGCGAGCGTGGAGCCGAGCGGAGAGGCCTGTCCGGACAGCGAGAAGCCCACGATCACGAGCACGAACAGGAACGGCACGAATGCCGCGCGGTAGATGCGGCCGTCGAACATCGGGCCGACCATAGACCCCATGCCGGGCCTTCCGTGCCGCCCAGAGGTATCGTGCGGGACTCTCGTGCTCCAACCCGTCGCCACAGGTCATAAGTCGCTTGCCGACTACACCCACATTTGCGGGCGCGAGTTGATCGAGGAGATTCGCGAGCTGGCCGAGCCGCTGAAGGGCCGGCGCGTGGTGCACGTGTCGGCTACGGCCTTTGGCGGCGGCGTCTCGGAGATCCTGTACACGCTCGTGCCGCTGATGCGCGACGTCGGGCTGGATTGCGAGTGGCAGGTGATCTACGGGCGCGAGGAGTTCTTCAACGCGACCAAGCTGATGCACAACGCCCTGCAAGGGAATCCGCAGGATCTCGACGAGGAGCAATGGGGCACCTGGGAGCAGTACAACGAGATGAACGCACGCGAGCTCTCAGACGGCTGGGACGTGTGCCTCGTGCACGACCCGCAACCTGCCGGCCTATACCGGCTGGTGCCCGAGAAGGCTAAGGGCTGGGTTTGGCGCTGCCACATCGACCTGTCGACCCCCAATCCGGCGACGATCGAGCGGCTGCTGCCCTATATCGCGGAATATCCTCAGTCGCTCTTCCACATGGCCGACTACGTCCCCCACGGGATGGGCGGGAACGTTAACATCGTGCCGCCGGCGATCGACCCATTGATGCCGAAGAACATGGCGCTTTCGCCGGAGGACGCCTCCTACGTGTGCGAGCAGTTCGGGATCGACGTCGACAGACCGCTGATCTGCCAGGTCTCGCGCTTTGATCCCTGGAAGGATCCGCTTGGCGTGATCGACGCCTATCGGATCGTCAAGCAGCAGGTTCCCGAAGTGCAGCTGGCACTCGTCGGCTCGATGGCCAGCGACGATCCTGAGGGCTGGGACTTCTTCAACGCCACGATCGCCCACGCCGACGGCGATCCCGACGTGCACATCCTCAACAACTTCAACAACGTCGGGGCGATCGAGGTCAACGCATTCCAGTCGCATGCCGACGTGGTCGTACAGAAGTCGATTCGCGAGGGGTTCGGGCTGACGGTGTCGGAGGCGATCTGGAAGGCGCGACCATTTATCGGCGGCAACGTCGGCGGGATTCCCTTGCAGGTCGAGGACGAGGTCACCGGCTTTCTCGTGGAGACCGTCGAGCAGTGCGCGCAGCGCTCGCTCGAACTATTGGGCGACCCGGGGCTCGGCAAGGCACTGGGGCGCCGCGGCAAGGAGCACGTGCGCGGGCACTTCCTCACGCCGCGCTATCTACGCGACTATTTGCGCATCTTCACGGAGCTAAGCGAGTCGTGAGACGTTCGCACTCCCAGGGGCGGCGGCTGTCATGACAGGCGAGCCGGCACAGCGCTCGCCGCTGGTGCTGGTGAGCAACCGGGGGCCGGTCACCTTCGGTCCTGGAGGGGAAGTGCAGCGCGGTACCGGCGGGCTGGTGACGGCGCTCTCAGGGCTGGCCTCGCACCGCGACGCCGTTTGGATCGCCTCGGCGATGAACGAGCACGACGCGCAGGTCTCCCACGAACACGGCGCGCGCCCATTTCCTGTGAAGAGCCCTGCCGGCGGGCATTATCAAGTACGCCTGGTGGTCAGCAGTCCTGAGGCTTACGACCGCTTCTACAACGTGTTCGCCAACCCGATGCTGTGGTTCATCCAGCACTACCTGTGGGACCTGTCCAACGCACCGGACATTCGGCGCGAGGAGATCGAGGCGTTCGAGTTCGGCTACAACGCGGTCAACGACGACCTCGCACGGGCTGTGGTAGAGGAGATCGAGGACGAGCGCGAGCCGGTCGTGATGGTGCACGACTACCACCTGTACACGCTGCCGGAGCTCGTGCGTCGGGCCCGGCCTGACGTGTTCCTGCACCACTTCGTGCACATTCCCTGGACCCAGTCAGATTCCTGGCGCGTACTGCCGTCGCGCATCAGGCACGAGATCTTTGCCGGGTTGCTGGCGAACGACATCATCGGCTTTCACACTCGCTCCTACCGACGCAACTTTCTGCAGTGCTGCCGCGACCTGATGGACCTCGACGTGGACTTCGAGCTGGGGCTGGTGCGCTGGCAGGGGCGCGAGGTTTGGGTCAGGGCTTATCCGTTGCCGATCGATCACCGCGCGGCGCTCCAGGTCGCTCGCGGCGAGCGAGTGGCGGAGTTCGAGAGTGAGCTGCTGCGCCGCCGCCGCGACTTTCTAATCTTGCGCGTCGAACCGGGCTGATCTGTCCAAGAACGTACTGCGCGGTTTCTCCGCGTTCGACCTGTTCCTCGACCAGCATCCTGAGTTTCGCGAGCGGATTACGTTCGTGGCACAGCTGATGCCGTCGCGTACAGACGTGCCCGAGTACGCGGAGTATCTGGAACGGATCGAGGCGCTTGTGGCGGTCGTCAATCACCGTCACGGCACGCCCGACTGGATGCCCATCCAGCTGAAGCTGCGCGACGACCTCGAGGAGGCGATGGCCGCGTATAAGCACTACGACGTGCTACTCGTCAACGCGATGTTCGACGGGATGAACCTCGTGGCCAAGGAGGGCCCGATCGTCAACGAACGGGCCGGCGTCTCGATCCTCTCCGAGAACACCGGGGCACACGAGGAGCTTGGGGAGTACGCGCTGTCGGTCAACCCGTTCGACATCCAGGAGCTGGCCGATTCGATCCACGCGGCGCTCGACATGCCGGCGCAGGAGCGTTCGCGCCGCGCGCGCGGCCTGGTGGAGATCGTGACCTCGCGCGATCCCGGCGATTGGATCGACGAGCAACTGGCCGACATCAAGGCCAAGCGGGCCGCCGCCGGGGCAGCCTGAGGCCGAGCATCCGCACCGACGGCGTAGCGTGGGGCGGAGCGGGCCGGCGCCAGCGCAATTTGTGGCCAAGCGGGCCGCGACGTCGTAGCGGCCCGAGGCTGAGCCGCAGAGCCCTGTTATGATCCGCCGCCGCGCCACAAGCGCCCAAGCATGACTCTTTCTGCCCCCACATACGATCTCGTGTTGATGCTCGACCCGCAAGCCGAGGAGGACGTGCGCGCCAAGATCGTGGCCGATGCACGGGCGGCAATCGAGGCCAAGGGCGAGCTAGTCAACTACGACGAGTGGGGCGAGCGAGCGCTTGCCTACCCGATCGACCACAAAGCGACCGCGGAGTACCACCTGTTGCAGTTCCACGCGACCACTGTTGAGCTGATCGCCGAGCTGGATCGCACACTGCCCATCACCGATGGGGTGATCCGCCTTCGCATCAACAAGCTCAAGCCGGGGACACCCGCGGCGCCCGACATGTCTCCAGGAGCCGCGCCGCCGGTCCGTGAGGAGCCTGAGCACGTTCCGGCCGAGGAGCAGGCGGTCGCGTAATACACTCGGGGGCATGCAGCCGCCGAGGACAACGACTGGCAAGGGGCTTGTAGTACACGTCGTCTCTGAGGCAAGCGCCCGTAACTCTCTATGTGCCCGACGGTCTGGTGAGTGCCCGTGAGCGAGCGGCCAATCAGCAACAGTCCCGCGGTGCATAGGACCGACGTCCTACGTGCTTCGCCGCCGATGTTCGACTCGCGGCTACTCGACGCGTTCTCGCGCGTGCATCCCGTCGTGCCGATCCTGATCTTCGTGCCGGTGATCCTGGTGCTGGAGGCTTGGAGCCTCTCGTTCGTCGGCGCGCTCGCTGCGCTGGCGCTGTTCGTGGCCGGCTACGCGCTGTGGACGCTGTTCGAGTACTGGCTGCACCGGATCGTGTTCCACTTCGAGCCCGACCATGGCGTGGGAGCGCGAATGCACTGGATCATCCACGGCATCCACCACGAGCATCCCAACGATCCGTTGCGGCTGGTGATGCCTCCGGCGGTGAGTATCCCACTCGGAGCACTTGTGTTCGGTGCGCTCTATCTGGTGTTCGGGAAACACTATGCGCCCGGCATCGGGGCCGGCTTCTTCGCTGGGTACCTCGTCTACGACATGCTTCATTACTACGTCCATCACTTCCGGCCGCACTCGCGCATCGGCAGAGTGTTGCGTGAGCGCCACATGCGCCACCACTTCCAGGACGAGACAAAGGGCTTCGGCATCAGCGCTCCCTACTGGGACGAGGTCTTCGGCACCTCCTCGCGCGAGCAGTCGCGCTAGCGTTCGCGGCTACACCCAGACGAGAGGAACAAGACGTGGCTGCCACAAACATCAACCGGGTCGTGATGACCGGCAACCTGACCGCCGATCCCGAGCTGCGCTCGCTGCCCAGCGGCTCTTCCGTTTGCAAGTTGCGGATCGCTTGCAACACGCGCCGCAAGGACGGCAGCAGCGGCGAGTGGGTCGACAAGCCCAATTATTTCAACGTGACCGTGTGGGGCGCGCAGGGCGAGAATGCCGCCCGTTACCTGGCCAAGGGACGGCCTGTCGCGATCGATGGACGACTCGAGTGGCACGAGTGGGATGCCCAGGACGGCACAAAACGCAGCGCAGTCGATATCATTGCCGACTCGGTGCAGTTCCTCGGCTCGCGCGAAGACCCATCCGGAGGCGGAGGGTATGCGGGCGGCGGGGCACCTCAGGGCAGCGACGTGCCGGTCGATAACGGCGACTTCCAGCCCGCACCGGTCTCCGGCGCCCCAGGCGACGACGACATTCCGTTCTAGTTCAAAAGCAAGGGATTTACAGTGGCAAAGCGCGGTCGCGGCAAGCCAGTCCGGCGACGAGACAAGAAGGGTGGGTCCGGTAGCGGAAGGCGTAAGCCATGCCAACACTGCCGTGACAAGGTCGAGCAGGTCGACTACAAGGACGTCTCCTCGCTGCGCAAATTCATCTCCGAGAAGGGCAAGATTCGCTCGCGCAGAATCACCGGCGCCTGCCGCCGCCACCAAGGCCAGATCGCTCGTGCGGTCAAGCGTGCGCGCGAGCTTGCCCTGCTGCCTTACGTGAACGAGGGTGGCCGCGATGACCATCCACGCCGCGAACGCGGCGATCGAGATCGCGAACGTTAGAGCGAGCGAAGAGCAAGATCCACACGCGCCACCCCACCGACTCTCCAAACCCAGACGACACCAGGACTAAACCAGATGCCCGAAGCCATACTCCTCAAGGACGTTGACACGCTCGGCGAGCAAGGGGCCGTGGTCAACGTCTCCAAGGGCTACCTGCGTAACTTCCTGATTCCGCGCAAGCTTGCCCAGCCGGCGACCAAAGGCGCAATCGAAGTGATCCTCAAGCGCCAGCAGACGGCCGAGCGGGCGGCGCGCGAATACGTCGAGAAAGCTAACGACAACGCGGCTCTGCTGAACAAGACGGTGATCACAATCACCCAACAAGCCGGAGCTGACGGGCGCCTATTTGGCTCGGTCACGGCGCAGGACATCGCCGCCGCGATCCGCGATGCGCGTGGATTGCGCACCGACAAGAACAACGTGCACCTACCCGAGCCGATCAAGAACGTCGGCACCTACATGGTCGTGGTGGAAGTCGTCGAGGGAGTGACGGCCACCGTGAAGACCATGGTCGTCGCGCAGAAGTAGCCAGGCTCACAGTCGGGCTACTCCCCCGACCTTGCAGTCTGACCCGCCTGCGAACATATGTTCGTGAGCCAGTGCGCCAATGATTTCTCTCTCAATTGCGGGTTCCTCGCGCGAGCCATGGACTCGCTCGACGTAGACTCGTCAAAGCGATGAACACGGTCTCTCAAGCCAACGGCTCCAGCATGCCCACGGGCGTGATTGCCCCACCACACAATCTCGACGCCGAGCAATCGGTGCTCGGCGCGATCCTGCTGTCCGACCGCTCGCTATATGCGCTTGTGATCGAAGAGGGGCTGCGCTCGGAGGACTTCTACCGCGACCGCCACGGCCACATCTACGACGCGATGCTGGCTCTGTACAACGAGTCCGAGCCCGTGGACGTGCTGACGGTCACCGACCGCCTGCGCCAGAACGGCAAGCTTGAGCAAGTCGGCGGGCCGGCTGCGGTGGACGAGCTGACCGGGGTAGTTCCGGCCGCGGGGCACGCCAGGCGCTACGCACAGATCGTTCGCGAGAATGCACTGCTGCGGCGACTACTGGCAGCGTCCTATGACATCCAGTCGAGCGTGCTCGAGCGCACAGACTCTCCGCGTGAGCTTGTGGAGCAGGCGGAGAAGACGATGCTCGAGGTCGCGCGCGACGATCGCCGCCAGGACTTTCGCTCGATCGAGGAGGTGCTGCACGAGGAGCTCGACAAGTTGCACCGTCTCTCGATCGAGGGCACCTCCCTGACTGGCGCTCCCTCAGGCTTCAAGGACCTCGACGAGATCACCGGCGGCTTTCAACCGGGCAACCTGATCATCATCGCCGCGCGGCCCGCGATGGGCAAGAGCGCACTGGTGTGCAACATCGCCGAGAACGCGGCCGTGGAACACGGCCGGCCCGTGGCGCTGTTCAGCCTGGAGATGGCAGAGGCCGAGCTTGCCCAGCGCTTTGTCGCCTCCCAGGCGCGCATCAAGGGGGAGGAGCTACGCAAGGGGCGCGTCAAGGAAGAGCGCTGGCCGAAGATCCTCAAGGCCTCCCAGCGCCTGGCGGACGCTCCACTGTGGGTGGATGACTCCAGCGACGTGGGCATGCTCGAGATCAGGGCAAAGGCGCGTCGCTTGCACTCGCAGTGCGAGAACGGCCTCGGGCTGATCATCATCGACTATCTGCAACTGATGCGCACTGACAGCCGCTATGACTCGCGCGTCACCGCCGTGGGCGAGCTGAGCCGCGGGCTGAAGATCCTGGCGCGCGAGCTTGGGGTGCCGGTGATCGCGCTCTCGCAACTCAGCCGTGCAGTCGAGACGCGCCCCGACAAGCGTCCCCAGCTCTCGGACCTGCGCGAGTCCGGGAACCTCGAGCAAGACTCCGACCTCGTGATGTTCATCTACCGCGACGAGTACTACAACGAGGACTCTGAGCGGATGGGCGAGGCGGATCTGATCATCGCCAAGCACCGCAACGGAGCCGTCGGCAAGGTGACACTCACCTTCCAGAAGGAGTACCCGAAGTTCATGAACTACGCGGGCGAGAACCGCTACGCGGCATGAGCGGCGACGTCCTCATCCTGCCTCAGCCCTACAAACCCGGGGCCTGTCAACTGAATCTGTGCGACGGCAGCGGATTCATTGTCGATGAGGTTACGAACACCGCCTCGGACTGTCGCTGTCGTGCCGCACAGATAGCCAAGCGGCGCACTAGTCGAACTGGAGGCACGCATCCCGAACCGCTACCGGGACATCTCCTTTGAGCAGCTGGGCGGCAGCGGCCTAGTGGCATTTCCCGAGCACATCCAGATTGTGCGCCGGTTCGCTACACGGATCGAGGAGAACCTGGATGCTGGGCGCGGAGTGTGGATCATGGGGGACATTGGCACCGGCAAGACGACTCTGGCCATGCTCATCTCCAAGGCCGCGCTCGCTGCCGGGCGCACCGTGGCCATCTATTCGCTTCCGCGCCTGCTCAACTTGATCCGTGAGGCGATCGAGGACGACGACGGTGTGGTGGGATTCCTCGATCGCCTTGCCACCGTCAACCTGCTGCACCTCGACGACGTCGGTGCGGAGAACCGCACCGACTGGGCACTGGAGCAGCTCTATTCGATCATCAACACCCGCTACGAGGAAGAGCGCTCAATCATTGTCACGACTAACCTGAAGCCCGACGAGCTGGCCGACCAAATCGGGCCCCGCACGGTCTCGCGACTAACGGAGATGTGCCCGGACCAGCTCCCGCTCTACGGCGAGGACAGACGAAAAGAGTTGCCGTTCGACCACCCTGGCGCGTCGTCTTTCGCAAACCCGGCCTGAGAACGTGCCTCAACACCCTGCGGCACCCCGTGCCCCTAAACTCTTGACGCGATGCCAGGCATAGTCATAGTTGGCGCCCAATGGGGCGATGAGGGTAAGGGGAAGATCACGGATCTGCTCGCCGAAAACGGCGATGCAGTTGTGCGCTTCCAGGGCGGCAATAACGCCGGGCACACGATCGTCAGGGGCGATGAGGAGTGGAAGCTGCACCTGATTCCCTCCGGCATCCTGTATCCGGGCAAGCGCTGCGTGATCGGAAACGGCGTCGTGATCGACCCGAAGGTGCTGATCGAGGAGCTGGACGCGCTGCGCGCGCGCCGCGTGGACGTGAGCGGGCTGCGGATATCCGCCAACGCGCACCTGATCATGCCCTACCACCTGCTGCTCGACTCGGCCGGCGAGGCGAAGCTGGGGAGCCTGCAGATCGGCACCACGCGGCGGGGGATCGGGCCCTGCTACGCCGACAAGGCGGCACGGCTTGGCATCCGCGTGCAGGACCTGCTCGACGAGAAGATCCTCAAGAAGAAGATCGTCGCCGCGATGGAGCCTAAGCGCCTTTCGCTGCGTCCGTTCGAGAAGGACCCGACACTCGACTTGCACACGATGACCGAGGAGTACCTGACCTATGGGCATCGTTTGGAGCAGCACATCGCCGACACCTCACGGTTGATGTGGGAGCTACTCGACAACGACAAGAAGGTGATCTTCGAGGGGGCGCAAGGAGCGATGCTCGACATCGACCATGGCACCTATCCCTTCGTCACATCCTCTAATCCCCTGTCGGGGGCTGCTTGCGTTGGCACCGGCGTCGGGCCGAAGGACATCGACGAGGTTTGGGGCATCTCAAAGGCCTACACGACGCGCGTGGGCGCCGGGCCATTTCCAAGTGAGCTGCACGAAGAGATGGGCGAGACGATCCGTCAGCGTGGGGGCGAGTTCGGCACAACGACCGGGCGTCCTCGGCGCACCGGCTGGCTCGATCTTGTGGCGCTCAGGTATGCGGCGCGACTGAACACGCTCACCGCACTTGTGCTGACCAAGCTCGACGTGCTTTCAGGGCTCGACCGCATCCAGGTGTGCACGAGCTACCGCGGCGCCGAGGGGGCTGAGTTCGAGGATTTTCCCTACCACCAGACCGTCTTGCACCACACGACCGCCGAGCTCACCGAGCTACGCGGTTGGAAGGAGGATCTCGGCGAGTGTCGCACGCTCTCCGATCTGCCCGAGGGCGCGCGCGAATATCTGCAATTCATCGAGGAGCACATCGGCGCGCCCGTGACGCTGATTGGGGTCGGTCCCGGTCGCGACCAGGTGGTGTGGACCGACGCAGGCCGAGCGTCGGTGATCGGTCCGGGCGCAAGCGCGTCAGCTGCGGCTTAGACGCGTTTAGCCGCTGAAAGCCAGGTGTTCGCGGGGCTCATCGAAGACAAGGTCGTTGACGTTTGTCATTTCTGCTGGTCCACCCAGGAGAGGATCGCACGAGAATTGGCGATGACCGTGCCATCCGCCAGCTTGAGCGTCGGTAGTTTCGTCGTGCCGGTCGCCTCACGCAACTCCTCACGCGAGCCCTTGCGTAGAAACGGAATCGGACTGCCGTGAGCGGCAACCACTTTCTCGTACTCGATGCCTGCGTCGCGCAGCCCCTCCTGCACACGGCGACAAGGATGCACCTTTGGCCCTCCGTCATCGCCGTGGCAGACGTACAGCGTTGGGATCTCAGCCATTCTCCGTCCTCCTATTCGTCGGTGGCGGCGAGACCAGGTATTCCGCCAGCAGCGGTTCGGGCTGACCGAAGTAGCGCACCCGCTCTGTGAGCCCAGCCGGCGGATGGCCAGTCGCCAGCTTCTGTGCCGGAACGGCCGACGCCAACGATGTTGTTGTATTCCACGCCACGCTGACGCGAGGTCCAAACAGCGTGAGATTTGTGCTCCCGGGAAGAGCTGCTGACGGAGACAGAATGCCTCGCGCACCCTTGTCAAAGAGCCACTGCGCCTCGGCTTGACAGCGCTCATGATCGTCTTCGACAAGAGCTTTGGCTTCGAACCCGGCCGCTTCAGCAAGTTCGAAGTTGCTGTAGTCGACGATCGCTCCGTCCCTGACCCGAAGCTGCCAGATCGTCGTTGAGTAGTGCGAGGCCGCTTCGGGCGTGCGTAGATCCTCGTACCGGAGGGCCTCAGCGAAGGGCGTCTCGCTGTCGAGACAGAGGTACTGCGTGCACCGCTGGCCAGCAATGTTCCATCGGCCACTACGACGATTTGGATTGACCCAGAGCGGAACGTCGTAGGAGGTTGCCCTGTATGCGACGCCGTCCCAGTCGGAGAACGCGGGGTCAGGCCTACGTGGCATATTGGTTGCGCCCCGACCGGGCCGCGCTAACGAGCTGGTCCTCCGCGTTTGGGTCCCCGAGCAGACTCTCCGGCTTACGCCCGCCGAGATCACGTCGAGGACGATCGAACCAGGCGATGATGCCCTCCTCGTCCCAGTTGTGCCGGAGGATTGCTACGAGACTTGCGAAAATGCGGAGTTCGCGCCTTGGGGGACCACCGAGCTTCTTCCACCGGGAGAGTGTTCTCCGGTTGACTCCAACCAGTCCTGCAATGGTTTGATCGGGGATGTCGGGGAGCCAGCGCTCGATGTCGGCAATCACGAGACCGACATCGTTGGACACACCGTTGACGTGCTCATCGAGCGCATCTCGCACGACATGACGAATGCGCTCAAGCAGGATCATCAGTCTGTCGCTGACATCCAAGTCGCTGGGCGCACCCCGATCAAGCTCATCGCGTATATCGAGTAGAGCGGTAACCAGGGTGGCTAGCTGAGCCTTGTCGTAATCCTCGGCTGCAATCCCGGTGCGGAGCCCCTTCATACGCTGCGAGATTTCGTTCCACCGCTCCCGGTGGCTGTCGCCGGTTACCGGGGAATCATGGACGTGCTCCACAGCCTTTAGGAACGCCTGCTGGAGATCTTCAACCTCCTGATCAAATTGCCCGAGGCGCTCCTTGTAGGTGAGCGGTGCGCTTTCTAGCTCGGCGTTCACGTGTCTCCAGTCTGTCGATACTGAGGGACATTGTAGCGACATTCTAGAAGGGCAGCGGACGGCCCAACAAGAAGCTCGCGAGGGCACCGACGCGCGTATGCACGCCCGTCATCGATCCCTTCCTTCAATCGCCGCGGCGCGGCGCGGCTTGTGGTTGGTGGGGATCGGCCCGTATCCATCCCGGGCTGAAAACACCGGGTCCAGTTACGCTCGCAGTGAAGTAGTCCGGCGGGAGCGACACGGCCTTCTCGGGATGCGCGGGATCGACCTCCAGACTGGAGATCCCGACCCTGGCCTGAAGCGGGCGCTCGTAAGCGCCTCCTACGACGCCGTTTGGTACCCAAAGGTGGTACCCAAACAACAGAACCGCCGCTCAGATTGGGGGGGCCGTTCTGGGGAATCCCTAACAAATACTGAGGATTCCGCGGATGGGCCGTGTTGGAATCGAACCAACAACCTTGGGCTTAAGAGGCCCCTGCTCTGCCAATTGAGCTAACGGCCCGCGAGGGCGCCGGCCCTGATGGGCCGGTGTGGCCAGGGATTCTAGCCGAGCGTCGCCGAGTCTGACGGGGAAGCTCCCAGCGGCCCGGCTCCCGACCGGCGTAAGCCTCCTGCCGGCAGAACATCAGCTTCATGACTCGATAGGGCTATGGGCGATAACGGGGATAACGCGAGCATCGGCGGCACACTGCCTCGCAGGCACTCTCAAAACACGATCGTGCGCCCGCCGTCGGCGATCACCCGATCTTCGAGGTGCAGCGAGACCGCACGAGCGAGCACGAGTCGCTCGATATCCCGCCCGATCTCCTCCAAGCCGCCCACACTCTGGCGGTGATCGACGCGCGCAACGTCCTGCTCGATGATGGGCCCGCCGTCGAGCTCAGCCGTCACGTAGTGGGCGGTGGCGCCGATCAGCTTGACACCGTGTTCGCGGGCGCGACGATACGGGTTGGCGCCCGCGAAAGCGGGCAGGAACGAGTGATGGATGTTGATCACGGGCACACCCACGCGATCCAGAAAGTCGCCGCTGAGGATCTGCATATAGCGGGCGAGCACGACGAGATCAACCTGACCGTCCAACAGCTCAAGCATCCTCTGCTCGGCGTGTTCCTTCCTGTCCTTGGCTACCGGCACGTGGTGGAAGGGAACGTCGGCGCTAGCGACCTCCTCGGCCAGGTCCAAGTGGTTTGAGATCACTGCGACCACATCCGCGTAGAGCTCGCCCCGACGCCAGCGCCAGAGCAAGTCCATCAGGCAGTGGTCATAGCGCGAGACGAGCACCGCCACACGCTGGCGCTCGCCCCAGTAGCGAATCTTCCACTCCATCGCAAAGCGTTCGGCCACCTCCACGTCGAAGCTCGCGCGGAAATGTTCGCGGTCTGTGCCCAGGCCCTCGAGGAAGAACTCGGTGCGCAGATAGAAGCGCCCACCCGTCGGATCGGAGGAGTACTGGTGAGAGGAGACGATGTTCGCCCCCTGTTCGAACAGGAAACCCGAGACCGCCGCGACGATTCCGGGCTGGTCTGCACAGTCGACAAGCAGGCGCGCCGTATAAGGCGGGGTCTCCTGCTCGGTGGCCACGCCAGTTTCCAGACTCGCTATTTCGTCGTTGTCGCGGGCGCTTTCGTCGTGGTGGGAGCAGGGCTGGTTTTCAAGATCGTGCCAGCGCCTTTTGCGCCCACTTTGACGGTGTAGACTTTGCCGTTGGTTGTGCCCGTGAACTGTTCGTTCGAGGGGATGCCGGTCGGGTTCTTCTTGAGTGTTTCAAGCTCCGCTTCCACCTGCTTGCGCTGCGCGGCTGGAGTCAGGCTGATGGTCTTCTGCGCCGCGAGGTCGCCGACGCTCGTATTTTTGGCCAGATAGGCGTACCTGGCAAGGTTGCCGTACAGCCCCACGTTCGGTGGCTTGGTGGGGATCACAAGCTGTAGAGCCGCAACGACTTCGCTGGGCTGGTTGAGGCCTTCTTCGCCAAACACCCTCACCATGTCATCCGCGATCGTGAGGGGTGGGCTGGCCGGTTTGAGCGCAACGTAGCGGTTCCACGCGTTGACCACCTTCGTCAGCTGTTCCTTGCCCTTCGCGGTGAACCGCTGCTTTTCTTCGTCGTAGAATTCGCTGCCGTTGACGTTGTGAAAGAGAACTTCGGCCAACTTCGCCCAGGCGTACGCTTCGCCCGGATGAGCCTTCGTGCGCTTTTCGGCTTCGGAGACCTGTTTGGCGAAGCTAGAGCTGGCAGACCCTTCTTTGCCCCCAAAGATGGCTTCCACAGGGCTACCGCCACCACCACCGACACCGACACCGAATCCGACGAAGCCGACCAGGAACAGCAGCGCCAGACTGACGTACACAACCTGTACGGTGCGGCGACGGCCGCGTGCTCGCAGGTCGAAAAGCATCAGTTGGACGGCTCTCGGTCTATGAGTTCAAACAACATCAGTTGGACAGCTCGGGGTCTATGTGGTCGATCATCTCTTGCGTACTGGTCTTTGGTGGGTCGGTTGTGGCGATCGCCTGGGCGTCTCCGGGACTCTCGCTTGGCGGCGGCGTCGAGGGGTCAGACGCTCCCGATGAACCCGCCGAAGGCGGTGGGTCCTGCGGTGGGTCTCCTGCCCCTGCTTCCGTCGCCCGCGCGGTCTCCCGTCGCATAGCAACCGACGCAATCAGGATACTCGCCTCGTAGAGCAAGTACAGCGGAACCGTCTCGAGCACGAGCGTAAATGCGTCGCCTGGCAGGAATGCGGCGACCGCCGCGCACAGCAGCAGCGCGTAGCGGCGGTGACGGCGCAGCTGGCGTGGGGTGACCAAGCCGGCCCGCACGGCACCGAGGATGACGACCGGCGCCTGGAAGGCGAGGCCCATTGCAAGCAGCACTGTTGCGGCAAACTTGTAGTACTGGTTGGCCTGCACCATTACGTTGAACTGGCTGGCGTTGAAGTTCTGCAGGAAATGCACAGCTGTGGGGAGTACGACCAGGTAGCCAAATGCGGCCCCGATCGCAAACAGAAACGGGACAGAGACAAGTAGGGGCATCACCACGCGTCGCTCCTGTGGGCTGAACGCCGGCATCAGGAAGCCGTAGAGCTCGAACAGGATCAGCGGCAGCGCGATCACGAGCGAGAAATACAAGGTGACCGTCAACGTGGCGGTAAGCGGTTCGCCCGGTCCGAGCGTGGTCGGGTTGATCCCGCTCGGGCTGCGCGGGATTCTCGCAACGTCCGCTTCCAGCTTTGCGATCGTGCCCGCGAGCCGTCCCCTAGTTGCGACGGGCAGCCCGCTTGCGGGTGCACTGAGGACACCCAGTGCCTTTTGCGTGTCTTTGGCGACTTCGAGCACACCCTTCTGCGCCAGCCAGGTCGCTCCCGCCGGGCCTTCGCCGCGCAGGACCTGCTGCTCGGTCTGCTTGTGCAGCGGCCGGTTGATGAAGTTGAGCAGCGCATGGTTCTGCCAAAAGCACAGGCCAAACACGACCGCGAACACGACCCCGCTCACGATCAAGCGGGTTCGCAGCTCTTCAAGGTGATCGACGATGCTGAGCCGCTCTTCGTGGCCAACCGTGCGGATCGCTGTTGCCATACCTAACTGAAGCTATCACCGAGTCGCGCAGCAGCAGATGGGGCGGTTGCTGCAGCCGCCCCACCGATCCAAGCCGCTCCACCGATCCAAGCCACACCACGGACCCCAAGCCGTGCGGCTGGGCAAGACGTCCACTTCGATTTCTATGGCCCCTACGGACGATCCATGCATAACCGCGGGCGATCCGTGGAATATCTCGGCAGGCGCTCTAAAGGCCCGCCGCCCACGGGTCGATGAGAGCGGCAGAGAGAAAATGCACGACGACAACGACCATCGCATACACCATCATGTGCAGCTCCCCGGAGGCCGGCAGATCGAGGTCGTCTACCTCGATGGCAACCGCGAGCGCGATGAGGGAGCCCTGCAAACGCCTCCGCCGCCGCGGGCAGGCAGCGACACTCCGGTAGCCCATGCACCCTGGAGCGGCAACTCTCCGACGAGCGTTCCCGGCGAGGCACTTCATGTCTGCCCGCGTTGCGCCGGCGGACTTGTGAGCCCGCTGGAGTGGGGCGAGGAGTCCCCAGGTCGCTGGCACATTTTGATGCGCTGTCCAGACTGCGATTTGGTGCGTGACGGCGTATTCGGTCAGGCACTGGTCGAACGTCTAGACGAGGAGCTCGACCGGGCCACAGGCGCTCTGCTCAGCGACCTCAAGCGGCTTACGCACGCAAACATGGTCGAGGAGATCGAGATCTTTTCGCGTGCCCTGCAGCTTGATCTGATAAGCCCAAGCGACTTTTAGCTATACGCCGTTTCTCAGCAGTAGCGCTCGACCACGGCGTCTGCCACCAGCTCAAGCAGGTCGTAGCGGTGCGGTAGCGTGGAAGGCAGCATTGCCTTGGCCTCAGCCACGACCGCGAGAGCTCGCGAGCGCGCCGTCTCCAGCGCGCCGGTCGCCGCGATCTGCTCGCATAGCGCCTCTGCGTCGGCCGGGCCCGCAAGCGTGGCGAGGTCGAGCGAGGCTATTTGCTCGTCGCGCTGGCGCGCCAGGATCAGCGGCAACGTGACGGTGCCGTCGAGCAGGTCCGTACCACGCGTCTTGCCGGTTCGCTCCGCCGGCCCGGAAACGTCCAGGACGTCGTCGAGGAGTTGGAAGGCCAGCCCGATCCGCTCCGCAAACCGGCCCAGGGCTGCCGCGAGCTCAGCTGTTCCATCTACCGCCACCAGCGCTCCAAGACGACAGGCTGCCTCGAACAACGCCGCTGTCTTCAAGCGGCAGCGCTCCAGGTATCGCTCGACCGCGACGTCGGCGGCATAGGCATCCTCGCGCTGAAGCAGCTCGCCGGCGGCGAGTGCCGAGCTCGCGTCGGAGAGGGCACGCAGCTGCTCGGGGTCGCGATTGCGAGCCAGCTCGGCAAACGCGCGCGAGAAAAGTAGATCGCCCGTGGCGATCGCCGCTTTGCGCCCCGCGACCGCCGCAACCGTCGGCCGTCCGCGGCGCAGCTCGGCGCCATCGATCAGATCGTCGTGCACGAGTGTGGCCGAATGTACGAGCTCGACGGCGACGGCTGCCCGCACCAAACTTTGCTCGCCCTCCGGCCCCTCGGCCGGACCGGCGGCGGATTCCGCCGCGAGCATCACGAGCAGCGGGCGTAGACGCTTGCCGCCGGCGGCAATCGTGGCTGTGGCATGCGAGGCCAGTGGCATACCCGACTGGGCCGTGACGTGCTCCAGGTGAGCCTCGGTGCGTGCCATGCGCTCCCGCAACTCAGGCCCACCGCGGCGCATGATCTCATCGACAGCCTCCACGTCGGCCGCGGTGTTCGTTCGCGCGTCAAGCGCGGTCATCGATGCCTGCTCCATCCCGATCGACGCCCCCTCGCTCCGCATCTGTACCCGCCTACGACGCGTCGACCGCTGCGCGGACTCACGCCTCGATGGCTGCTCTCACGTTGTCCCATTCCCAGGGACGGTAGCGGCGTGGATGGTTACGATGCCGCCTGCCGTGATCAGATAGTGGATGTCGACCATCCCCGCACGCTCCATCGTGGCTGCCAGATCAGCGGGTGTGCCGAAGCGCTTGACCGAATTGGGGAGGTAGGTGTATGCCTCGGCGATGGTCGACTTGGCGGCATCGTCGGATTTAGGCGCGAGCGCAGCCAGCGGCGCTGTCAGCCGGCCGAGCAGCGGCACGACGCGGTCGAACCACACGCGGTAGAACAGCGACAAAGGCGGTCGTGTTGGCGTGGTGAAGTCGAGCACCACGACACGACCGCCGGGGCGCACGACTCGAGCCATCTCGACAAGACCGCTCTGTAGATCTGAGAAGTTGCGAGCACCGAAACCGACTGTCGCGGCGTCGAAGGAGTCCTCGTCGTATGGAAGCTGCAGCGCATCGCCCCACTCGAAGCTCAGGCCTGCCACCCGAGCCCCCTTGACGCGTGCGCGGCTGAGCATCCCCTCGGAGAAGTCGCTGCCGAGGACCTCGCCGCCCGGGCTGACACGTCGGGCGAGCTCGATCGCAAGGTCGCCGGTGCCGGTGGCGACGTCGAGTACGCGACTACCTGGATGCACACCAGCGAGATCGACTGCTCGCGTGCGCCAACGGTGGTGCAGGCCCGCTGTCATCAGTGTGTTCAGCGGGTCATAGACGGCCGCCACGCGGTCGAACATGGCCCGTACCTGCCCCGCCTCCAACCGTCCGGCGGTCGCGTCAGCACCAGGCTCGGCGGTCATGGAACCGGCTATTTCAGCTGCGAGAGGAAGAAGATCGCCGCATCGAACTTCTTCGGCGGCAGGTTCTTGAACGAAGGCATCGGCGCTGTGGGATTGACCAGCGTACGGGCGATCCCGAACTCCGGCAGACGCGAGCCAATGTGGGTCAGGTCGGGTCCAGGACCGGCATTTCCGTTGTCGCCGATTTTGTGACAGGCAAGGCAGCCTGATTGGGCCACCACCTGCTTGCCGGCTTCGTACTGGGCCAAGGTCTGTCCGCCGGCTTGCTTGATCGAGGCCGGCGTGGGCATTTCGATGACGGTGGGCGAGCCCGCGTTGGCGCCTTGGTAGGTGAGCAGCGCCATCGCACCAATCACGAAGATGCCGGTGAACGTGGCTACCGGTCGACGCTCTGGTCGACGCTCTGGGCCGCGGTCGTAGAACGGCAGCAGGAACAGCAGGATCATGCCGATTGTCGGTATGCCGATCGTCGCCAGTCCGACCAGGCTCGGCGGCTTGATCACACGCAGCACCTCGAACAGGAAAAAGAAGTACCACTCCGGGCGCGGCACGTAAGTCGTGGTCGTGGGGTTGGCCTTGGAGCCGAGCTCGGCGCCGAACAGCAGCGACATGCCGATGATGACCACCATCACCACGCACGCCATCACCGAGTCCTTCATGACCGCGTAGGGGAAGAACGGCTTCCCTTGAGTCTTCAAGATCGCGTACTCGCGGAGGTACTCCTCCTTCTCGCGCTTGTTCATGGCTGCGCACCGTCTCGCGCGGAGCGCGGTAGCCAGACCCGCTCAGTGGCGCTCATGCGTCGGCCTTGCGCAGCTCGGGATTCTTCTCCGCTTTGATCCATGGCGGCGCTGTCGTGCCGAGCTTGGCCACGAGATACAGGTGGGCGCCGATCAGGGCTGCCAGCAGGCCAGGCACGAGCAGCATGTGGATCGCGTAGAAGCGCGACAAGGTTGTCGCTCCGAATTCGCCACCACCGCGCAGGAAGTCGCTCAGATATGGCCCGATCAGTGGCCCGGTGCCGTTGATGTTGACGCCCACGATCGTGGCCCAGTAGGCGCGCTGGTCGAACGGCAGCAGGTAGCCGGTGAAGGACATCGTCATCGTCAGGATCAAGAGCACCACGCCGATCACCCAGTTGAGCTCGCGCGGATACTTGTAGGCGCCGAAGAAGAACGTGCGGCCCATGTGCAGGAACACGAGGATCACCATCACGCTCGAGCCCCACTTGTGCATCCCACGCACGAACTGGCCAAGGAAGACTTCGTTTGTGACGTGGCGGATCGATTCGTAGGCACCGCCAGAGGCGTCGGGGCGGTAGAACATCGCCAGGAAAACACCCGTGACAGCCTGATTGAGGAAGGCGAACATCGTGGCCGAGCCGAGCGTGTAGAACCAGTTGGTGCCCTTGGGCACCTTGCGGAACATCATCCAGCGCGCGCCACCGCTGATCGAGGTGCGCTCGTCGACCCAGTCGACGACACTGGCCCCGGCCTCCTTGGCGTGGTCGGCAGGCCCCAGCTTGCTGCCCGGATCGCCCGGGCGCGGCGGCGGCGCCTTCAGGGCCGAGGGCATTGGCGGTGGTGGCAGCTTGGGCATCGGCGGCTACCTCCTCTCCGACGGACGCGAGGGGTACATGTACTGGCCGATCCCGTCGAGCGGCTCGGCCGGATCACGTGGCGAGAAGCGCTCGAGCTCGCTGTTGACGCTGTAGCGCGATCCGATCTGCACGTAGCCGTTCACAACGCGCGTATAAAAGCGATCGAGCGGGCGCACCGGCGGTCCGCCCACACGCCGGCCGAGCAGGTCATAGACACCGCCGTGACAGGGGCAGATGAAGCGCTCGGCGGCGTCGACCCAGCGCACAGGACAGCCGAGGTGGGCGCAGCGCGAGGTGATCGCGATGAATTGGGTGTCCCTGTCAGCCTTGTCGGTGTCGATCAGAGGATTGCGCTTGCGCACGTATACGGTGCCCTTGCCTGCCTCGCCGATCCCGGGGGTGAGCGTGATCACGGTGGGGATGTAGTTGTTGTCGGGAAACATGTCGGTCGGACCGACCGTCTCCCAAGTGTGGGGGGCTTCCTTGAAGATCGGCCCGATCGCGAAACCGAGCGCTGGGAGCAGGAAGGACGCGGCGGCCACTCCACCCGCGGCCTGTGAGCCGATCGTCATAAAGCGTCGGCGCGTGACGGTCTCGCCCTCGAACGCTCCGGGAATCTGGCGATCGGTCGTGTAGCGAGACTTGTGCTGGCTGTGCTTGTCGGACACGGCCCGAACAATATCGAGTAGAGCGTGCCGCTGGGCTCCTCAAGCCTCAACTTCAGCGATAGCTTGCAGTGCCGCCAGGGCATCGGGCGAGCCGGCTCGCACCAGAGCCTTGGCCCGCTCATGCTCAGGACTGGCGCCCCAGCCCACCGCACGCGCGCCCGCCATCCAGATCCCGGCCGCGAGCTCGGGTTGCCCGCCGCCGTGGGCAAGGGCACACAGCGTGATCACGTCGGCGAGCTCGGCGACGCCCTCCACGTCGCCCAGGCCCACCAGGCGCGCGAGGCCCAGGGCATAGAGCCGGTCGCCCGCGAGCAGGGCGAGGTCGGCTTCGTGTTCGCGCATGACACGTGGGGCGTGGTAGTGCAGTAAATAGCCCTCGTAGATCGTCTCTACGAGCAGCTCGTATTCGGCGCTGGAGCCCTCTGCGCGGGGACCGGCAGCCACCATTTGGGCCGGCCCGTGGGCCGGCGGACCCGCGAGATCCTCGACTAGGAGGAGGCTGCTCATCAAGCCGCCTTCTTCGAGCAGCAGGCTGCGCAGGCGCTCGAGCGGCGGCTCGGCGTTCTCGGCGATACCGCCCTCGGCGGCATTGCGAGTGGGGTCGGTGCTCATCGGGCGAGCTCTGCTGTCTGAGCGGTGCTCATGCGATCTCCGCGAACGCAGCCGTGGCCGCGGCCAGGGTGAGCTCCAGTTGCTCTGGGGTGTGGGCAAGCGACGGGAACCATGCCTCGAATTGTGATGCTGGGGCGTATACGCCCCGCGAGAGCAGCGCGCGGCACCAGCGCGCGTAGGCATCGCGGTCGCAGGCCTCAGCTGCCGCCATGTCGTTGACGGGGGTGTCGCTGAAGAACACCGTCAGCAGACCAGGAGCGCTGACGACCTGTACCGGATACCCCGCGGCCGCCGAGCCGGCGGGCCCAGTACTAAGCTCTGCGGCCCCCGATCCGTTCGGCTCAGGCCCGACCCCCGCCGCGCTTGCCGCCACCCGCAGGCCCTCGGCCAGCTGCTCGGTGATCGACGTCAAACGTAGATAGGCCGGGTCGTCGAGCAACTCCAACGTCGCCAGACCGGCCGCTACCGCCAGTGGGTTCCCCGAGAGCGTCCCCGCCTGGTAGACCTCGCCCGCTGGAGCGAGCATGCGCATCAGCTCGGCGCGGCCGCCTACGGCGCCGGCGGGCAGGCCGCCGCCGATGATCTTGCCCATGATCGTCAGGTCAGCTTGCACGCCGCTCAGCTCCTGTGCGCCCCCGCGCGCTACGCGGAAACCGCTGATCACCTCGTCGAGGATCAGCAGGGCACCACAGGTATCGGCGCGCTCGCGCAGCAATTCCAGGAAGCCTTCGTGCGCGGGCACAAGACCCATGTTCGCCGGCAGCGGCTCGGCGATGATTGCCGCTATTGGCTCGCCGCCAGCGGTAGCGGCAATCAGCGCCTCGGGATCGTTCCACGGCACGACCGTCGTAGCTGCCGCCACCTCGGCCGGCACACCAGGGCTGGATGGCAATGCTTGCGTGGCCAGGCCCGAGCCCGCTTGGGCCAGCAGACCGTCTACGTGGCCGTGATAGGCACCAGCGAACTTGACGATCCGCTCGCGCCCGGTGGCCGCGCGGGCAAGCCGTAGAGCCGTCATCGTGGCCTCGGTGCCCGAGGAGGTCATGCGCAGCATGTCCACGGACTCCATCCGGCGCGCGATCTCCTCGGCCAGATCGACCTCTCCGGCGATCGGCGCGCCGAAGCTTGTGCCGCGCCCGGCAGCCTCCTTGACCGCGTCCAGTACCGCGGGATGGGCGTGACCGTGGATCATCGGGCCCCACGAGCAGACGTAGTCGACGTAGCGGTTGCCGTCCACGTCGAAGAGCTCGGCACCCGCGGCGCGATCGATAAAGATTGGGTCGCGACCGATCGCCCGCATAGCTCGCACGGGAGAGTTCACTCCTCCTGGAAGCAGCTGCAGCGCGCGACGGTATAGCTCGCCCGAGCGGGTGTCTGTCAGCGAAGTGGGCATCGGATCGAGCGGCTGGAGACTGAAGGTGGGTTGATGACCATGACGATCCGGAGATAAAGGCGGAATAGGCTATATATCGATTTAGTACTTTACAATAGTAGCTACTAAATGTAGTCACTACTGTGAATCGCTCGAAAAAGGTACATACACCTCTCGCCTCTCCTCGAAGATGGTTCCTGTCGCACGCAGGGTCGGCTGAGCCGGCATCAAAGTCGCCTAGACGCCGGCGTGCTCGCGTTCCCAGGCCTTGAACTCGTCGGTGAAGTAGAGCAGGCGGATCTTCTTGTACTCGGTCGAGGAGTAGAGCGTGGCTCGCTCTTCGATGCCGGTCATCTCCGCGATCGCGTCGAGCACCGCGTCGCACTCCTGCTTGGAGCGACCGTGGGCCATCGTGAAGACCGAGTAGGGCCAGTCGGCGTAGGTTGGCCGCTGGTAGCAGTGGGAGATGCCACGCACCGCCGCCATCTGGCGACCGACATCGTGGATGTGCTCCTCAGGCACCTTCCAGACGCCCATCCCGTTTGCGGAGAAGCCGGCGCGACGGTGGTAGAGGATCGCCGCGACGCGCCGCAACAGTCCGCGCTCTTGCATGCCTGCCAGGTGATCGAGGAAGGACCCTTGATCCTGTCCCAGCTGTGCAGCAGCCGGCGCGTACGGTTCCGGGATCACCGGCATGTCGCCTTGCAGTGCCTTGATGACCTCGATGTCGGTCTCGTCGTAGGGCTGGGGCTCCAGCTCGATCGGCTCGGTGGCCACAGCGGCCTTGGACAGCGCCTCGGTGTCGCCCTCCATCTCCAGGTCCATCCTGATCTTGAACAACTTGAGCGTGGGCAGCTGACGCACCGACTCGGCGCCGGCCTCGGCGGCCAGCGCTTGCAGCGTTCCCTCCAGGCCCAGTGGCGAGTCCGGCTCGGTGGCGATCGTGAACCACAGGTTGAATTCATGGTTGCGCAGGTAGTTGTGGGAGACGCCGGGGTGGGCGTTGATGACCTGTGCGGCGCGCTGCGGGTTCTCCGGATCGACCTTTGCCGCGACCAGCATCGAGGAGTAGCCCAGCGCGCGCGTGTCGAAGATCGGCGTCACCTGGCGGATGATGCGTTCGTCGAGCAGGTGCTGCACGCGCTCCATCACCTCGCTCTCCTGCACGCCCGCCAGCTCGGCGACGCGCAGGTAGGGGCGCGGCTCGATCGGGAAGCTGCCCTGCATCAGGTTGAGCAGGCGCTTGTCCAGCTCGTCTAGCGGGATTGCCGCACCGTACTTGCGGCTACGCGTCTTCAATCCTGCACGTCCAGGGGCGGTGCCTGTGATGCCATCGGCGGGCACAGGGGTCTCCCCGTCGTTTGTTGTGGCTGTCTCTTGTGGGATGGCATTGGTGGGCTGCTTGTCCGCTGGATGGTGTCGGACACTAAATATGGAGGCTAACCCGAATACAACTTTTAGGCTATATTCCGGGATGCCGTAAAAGACAACTATCGCGCATCACATCATCCTCCCGCGTCACGTGATGCATCACTCCTGCCGGACAACCGAAACCGCTCCTCCGGAATACGACTTTTAGGTTATATTCCGGGATGCCGCAAAAGACAACTACTGCGCGCCGCACAGTCCCCTCGCGTCACGTAGCGCCCCACTCCGATCGGACAACCAAACTGCGGCATCCTTGGCGTGGTAGGAGATCACTATGTCAGCACCCGCACGGTGCAGCGACGTCAAGATCTCACAGACGGTGGCACGCTCGTCCACGTATCCCGCCGCCGCCGCCGCCTTGACCATCGCATACTCGCCACTCACGTTATACGCCGCGACCGGCAGGGCAGTCGCCTCCTTTACAGCCCGGATCAAGTCGCCGTAAGCCAAAGCAGGCTTGACCATCAGCATGTCGGCGCCCTCCTCGACGTCCAACAACGCCTCACGCACGGCTTCACGCCCATTGGCGGGATCCATTTGATAGCTGCGGCGATCCCCGAAAGCGGGAGTCGAGCCAGCAGCATCGCGAAACGGGCCGTAGAAGGCCGAGGCGAACTTGGCCGAGTAGGCGAGGATCGGCGTCTCGTCAAAGCCCTCGGAGTCGAGCTCTGCACGAATCGCTCCAACGCGGCCGTCCATCATGTCCGACGGGGCCACGATGTCAGCACCAGCACGAACATGGCTTACCGCGGTTCGCGCGATCCGCTCCACCGTCGCATCGTTCTCGACCTGACCCTGCTCGCCCAAAACCCCGCAGTGGCCATGCGTGGTGTACTCGCACAGGCACACGTCCGTGATCACAAGCAGCTGCGGCAGCTCGCGCTTGATCGCGGCGACCGCGAGCTGCACTACCCCCTGCTCGTCCCAGGCGGCCGAGCCTTCGGAGTCCTTCTCGGCGGGAATGCCGAACAGCAGCACCGCTCCCAGCCCGAGAGCGGCAGCCTCGCGTGCCTCCGCGACCAGATCGCCGAGCGGCAGGCGCTCGACGCCCGGCATCGCGTCGATCGGCTCGCGCGTTGTGGCGGTCTCGGACACGAACAACGGCAGCACCAGCCGGTCAGCACGCAACTCGGTCTCGCGCACCAGCCCACGTAGAGCCGGCGAGGCGCGCAGCCTGCGCATGCGCGTTGTGGGGAAAGCCATCGCGCTTTCGAGGATACTCGCCCGTCGTTGTGGGGGCGAGCCCTCGTCTCCCGAGTCACCGGGCCAGGCCTCCGGAGGAGACTGTCAGCGACCCCTCGCCTCCCCTATAGGTGGCGGGGTACGTCGGGTCCCACTCCGGCGATGGTCGCCGGCCGGTGGTTCATCCGCTTATTCGGCCCGGCGCAAACCCAGGCGGGCCAGCGCACCGAACAGCAACGTGAGGCCGAGCAGGTGGACGATCGAGATGCCGAGTGACGGTGACGCCCCGTTGACGGCGGCGTCCAGCGCTTGCAACGCCGCCTTGTATGGGAACACGAACGAGACGGCCCCGATCACGTCGTAGAGGCCCGGGGCGACCGATCCGCTTGGCACGAGCGCGAGGAAGACGAGCGGCAGCGAGAGCAGGAAGGCGAGCAACGAGGCAGCGCGCACCTCGCGCGCCAAGGCGCCGATTGCCACGCCCAGGGCGCCAAAGCCGAGCGCGCCGAATGCCAGCGCCAGCACCCACAAGCCGATGCGAGAGACATCGAGGGAGACGAAGGCACTGACTCCGAGCAACATCGCCAGGGCCACCACGAAGGCGCAGACCGCCGCAAGCATCGCCTTCTCGGCCAGCAAGCCCTCTCGCGAGACCAAACCACGAACGAGCCGGGCGATCGTGTGCTCTTCGCGCTCGAGGGCCACGCCACCAGCAGCCAGCAGCACACACAGGAACATCAACGAGATGCTCACCGCCACCACCACGGCGTAGGTATCTAGTGGCGTGCGTTTGCCTTGCAGCAGCGTGCTATGCACCGTGATCGGCTGACTGACGGTCGTGAGCACGTCGGCGGCGATACCGAGGTTGTTGGCGGCGAGGTTCGCGAAGCCGGCGATGCGCGTCAAAGTGTCGCGGTCCTTGCCCAGCGGCTGACGGCTGGCGATCCCCTTGAGCGTGCCCGGCAGCTGGCGCAGACCGATCAGTTCCTGGCTGCCCAGCGGGCCGATATGCCCCCCGGCAAGCAGCAGGTTGAGGTCGTGCACGGCGACGCTCTTGATCTGTTCTGAGAGCGCCAGGTTTGCCTGCGCCAGGGTGGCGTTGATCGTGGAGCGCACGAACGACTGCTCGACGGCGTCGCCGTTGTAGATCACTTCGACCTGGGCTTGGCTGACCCCAGAGGAGATCTTCGCGACGATGTCCGAGGGGATCACGATCGCCGCCAGCACCTCGCCGGAGGCGACCTTGCTCGCGGCGACGGCGCGTGTCGGGACGTGCACGACGTCGACCTGGCTGAACAGCTGCTTTGTGTATTCGTCCAGGCCGACGCGAGTGCCACCAAGCGTGATCGTCTCGCCTGGCGGCGTTTCGTCGACGATCGCCACCCGCGGCTTGGAGGGACTTGCCGAGATCGCAAAGCCGATCAACAGCGCGATCGCCACCGGATAGAAGATCAGCAGCGCCACCAGCAGGCGCGAGCGGCGCAGGATCAGCAGGTCCTTGCCCAGCAGCCACCTCATTGGGCGCGCTCGCCCCGCTTGCCCAGGAACGAGACGAAGGCCCGCTCGAAGTCCCCGCCGCCGCCCTCGCGGGCCAGCTCGGCCGGCGGACCATCGAACAACAATCGGCCCTGGTCGAGCACCAGCACGCGCGTCGCGTAGCGCTCGGCCTCGGCGACGATGTGCGTCGAGAACACGACACCGGTGCCGCGTGCCGCAAGCTCGCCCACAAGCAGCCACAAGCGCTCCCGTTGAGCAGGGTCAAGCGCCGTGGAGGGCTCGTCCAGCAGGATCACTGGGGGATCGGCCAGCAGGCCGAGCGCCACGTTGACGCGCTGCTGGTTGCCCCCGGAGAGCCGGTCGATGCGCTCTTCGGCGCGCTCGAGCAGTCCCGTCTGCTCGAGCATGCGCGCCACCGCCGCCTCGGTGTCCGCCACTTTCTCCAAGCGTGCGAACAGGCGCAGGTTCTCGATCACCGACAGCTTCGAATAGACGGCTGGCTGCTGCGGCACCCAACCAACCTCGCTCACTCCGCGGCTGACCGTTCCCGAGCTCGGCGCTTGCACGCCGGCGAGGATCGACAGCAGTGTCGTCTTGCCGGCCCCGTTAGGGCCCACCACAGCCAGCAGCTCGCCTGCGTGCGCAGCGAAGCTGACTTCGTGCAGAGCCTCACGCGAGCCGTAGCGCTTGCCAAGGCCCTCGACGCGCAGAACCTCGCCGGCGGTATGTACGTTCACGGCCGATGCCCCCTGCGCGCGCGGGGGGCATCGTGCATTTCGCACACCGCGACCCCATCTCTCCCGCGCCACCCAGGACCGCTCACAGCAACTTGTCGGGAGTGCGCTCCCACGGCTCGAACGACAGATGGCGATACAGGTAGAGCGCTGTCTCGCGCAGCACCGAGAGGATCGGCAGGGCCACGAGCGCGCCGATGATCCCGTACAGCTGCAAGCCCAAGAGCAGCGCGAATATCACGAGCAGTGGGTTGATGCGCAGCGTATGGCTGAAGATCTGCGGCGCCACGACGTGCCCCTCCAACTGCTGCAGGCCGACGAACAACAGACCCACCCAAAGCGCGCTGATCGGGTCGGTGAACAACGCCAAGACGACCGGCGGGATCGCACCGAGGATCGGGCCGATGTAGGGGACGAGCTCCATCACGCCGTAGAAGACGGCGAACGCGAGCGCGTAGCTGCGACCGGCGGGGAAGATGCCGAGCACGCCGAACAGGTAGAGCGCGAGACCTGTTGAGGTCCCCATGATCACGCTGAACAGCAGCTGCCCGCCTACGTAGCGCGAGACGGCGTGCTGAGCGAGGTTGGGGAAGTCATCGGCACGCGAGCCGTCGCCTGGTGGCATCACCTTGCGCACGATCTTGCCGATCGACTGGCCGTAGACGAGCATGTAGACCGACAGCACGAACACAAGCACCAGGTCGACAAGCGCTTTGGCGATTTCGGTGAGCAGGCCGGTGCCGAACGTCGCGAGTTTGCCGGCGCTCTTGGAGAGCTGGTCCTGCAACGTCTGCAGGGCCGTCTTGCCTTGGCCTACGAGTTTGGCGTGGATCCCGTCTTTGTTCAGAGTGCGCTGCAGGCTTTCGATCTGCTGGTTGGCTTCATTGACAATGTGCGGGAGATTGTTCGTGAAGGTGAGAACCTGATGGGAGATCGGGTTGGCAAGCAGGAAGCCAACACCGGCGAGCGTCAGGAAGAATGCTAGGTATACGGCCAGCACCGCCAGCCCACGCGGGCTGCGCGTGCGCTGCTGCAGGAAAGCGACAAGTGGGTTCAGGATGAGCGCGATCAAGCCGGCGATGACAAACACGAGCAACACCTTGCCCGCGGCTCGCGCGAGCGCCCACAGCGCAAGCAGCGAGATCGGCAGCATCACGAGCTGCACCCAGCGCGGCACAAGCACGCGCGGGGCCTCGGCGGCAGACGGCTCTACGGCAGGCGTCTGCTCGCCGTCCTCGACGAGCTCCCGCTCTGCCTTCGTGGGCGGCTGGGCCTCGCTCACGACTCCCCTGTCATCCAAGCTCCAACGATGGGCAGAGTATGGCTGAGCCCGAGGCGGCGCAGGGGGCGAAGGACGCCGCCACAAGCACCCCGCCAAGGACTGGTGCGGAGTCCGCCCAGCCCAGCGACGTCAGCATCCTGTTCGTCGGCGATCTCGTCGGCAGCATCGGCCGCCACACGCTGCTTGAGTGCCTGCCGATCCTGCGCGAGCGCTATGCGCCCACGTTTGTGGTGGTCAACGGCGAGAATGTCGCCGGCGGGCTTGGCATCACGCCCAAGGTGGCCGAGGAGCTGTTCCGCAACGGCATCGACGCGATCACACTTGGCAACCACGCCTACCACCGGCGTGAGATCTACTCCTATCTCGACACCAAGGAGCGGATCGTGCGCCCGTTCAACTACCTACGCGGACAGCCCGGACGCGGCGTTTGCGTGGTGGAGAAGGACGGGCTGCGCCTCGGCGTCGTCAACCTCAGCGGCAACCTCTTCCTGAAGGCCGGACGCTCGGCCTTCACCGAGATCGAGCCTGCATTGCGCGAGCTTGGCAGCGTCGATCACATCCTCGTGGACATGCACGCCGAGGCTACGAGCGAGAAGGTGGCGCTCGGCTGGCTGCTCGACGGGCGCGTGACCGCTGTGGTCGGCACTCACACGCATGTGCCGACAGCCGACGGGCGCGTACTGCCGAAAGGCACCGCCTACATCACCGACGTGGGCATGACCGGTCCGCGCGGCGGCGTGATCGGGGTCAAGCGTGAGCAGGCCGTCGAGTCGCTCGTCACGCAGATGCCGGTGCGCTTTGAGACCTCCAAGGAGGACCCCTGGCTGATGGGTGTCCTCATACGCTGCTCACAGCCGCTGCGAGCGGACTCGATCGAGCAGATTCTGATGCCGCGTCCGGCCGCCCCAGTCCAGGGGGTAGCGACGGTCCGTCCCAGTTGATCTGGCCCAGTAGGGCCAGCATCACCAGACCGAAGAACCAGGGGATGTACAGGTAGAACCAGTGGTCGATGCCGAGCTGCACGGCGATCAGGATCGCGGCGGCGGCGGCGGCCAGACCGACCAGGTCTTCGCGGCGTGGCAGCACGGCGAGCGCCAGCGCCAACGCGATCCCGGCGCCGACCACGGCGGCTCGGGCACCGCTCAACCAGCGCAGATAGTGACCACCGGTGGGCGAGCTGCCGTACAGGCCCCAGATCGAGAAAGGCGATTCGCGGTCGGACTGGTAGGCGAGCGTGCGCTCATAGATCGTGTGCAGCGAGTCGTGGGTAAAAGCCGGGATCGAGACGACGAGAACCGTCAGTACGAACGCAAACGCGAACAGGGTCAGCGCGCCTGCACGGCGCCGTACCGAGAGGCCTCCCAGCCCGTGGGTCCACAACAGGGGGGCCAGCGCCAGGGGCGCGAACTTGGTGAGGCCCGCCAGAGCAGTAAACATGCCGCGCGCGCTAGACGTCGCGGCCTGGCCCCATCGCCGCGGGCAGGCAAGCAGCGCCGCGAGGACCAGTGCCGCCACAAGTGAATCATTTGAATTGCTCTCCAGGGCGTAGAGCGTGAAGGGGTAGGAGACCCAAGCGTAGGCGAGCAGGATCCCCAGGCCCGGCCCGCGGACGCGACGGCCGAGCAGGAACAGCAAGGCGACCGCCAGCAGGTCGAAGAAGATCGCCGCCGCGTGCGCGGCGGGCAGGTCGTCCCAGGTGCCGCTCCAGCCGAAGATCTGCTGGAAGGGCACGTAGGCCTCGTAGTTGGCCGGGCCGTAGGTGTCGCCATGTTCGTTGTCTGAGGGGTAGCCGCCATATAGCGACTCGTCGTGGGCGATCCGCTCGGCGCCGATCACTCCCGCATAGCCGACGTCGATCACGTTGGAGTCGGTGACGTTCAGCGCGATACGAAAGCCGAGCAGGAACACGACGCCGAGCGCGAGCCAGGCGGGCGAGATCAGCAGACGTGGCGCTTTGGGTGCTTCGCGTCCGGACTGCCTGCGCCGCCCGACCCGCGCCAGCAGCAGCATGCGCACGAGCAGGTAGACGAGCGGCGGATAGACGAGCGGCGTCGAGGCATAGATGTGCGCGTGGTTGAAGAACGCCAGCGACACCGAGAAGGACAGCAGCACGAGCAGGTCAAGGTGCAGCAGACGCCAGGGTTTGCGCCAGTCGAAGAACGGCACGAAGAACAGGAAGCACATCGGGATCCAGATGTACAGCGCGTTGACGTGCCTGCCAAAAGCCCCCGGATAGCCGCGCGCCATCGTCCAGGCGATCTGAAAGCCGGTCCACTGTTCGAGCACGTGGCCGCTGTAGTCGGCGAGGATCACCAGGCCGATCTCCTTGCCCCGCTTAGAGAAGTAGCTGACCTGCCAGCGACTTGGACCCTTCAGGTAGACGTCGCCAAAGGAGCCCGGATATTCGGCCCGCACGGCGCGCATCTTCGGTAGTCGCTCGGCGATCCGCAATATCCGGTTGGGCGAGCTATAGCGGCCTGGCGGCGGCGTGTCCGAGGCGGCGACGGGCACCGGCGCTTCCGGTTCGGCGCTGGTCGTTGCCGTGCTCGATGTGCTCGCACTGCGCGGCTGCGCCGCGAGTGCCGGGGCCGTGCCCAGCGCCCATACCGCGATGCCAATAGCCAGCGTGCGAGCCCTAAAGACCATCGTGCGAGGGTACCGGCGTCCCGCGCCGGCCTGCGCAGACTTACGCGAAATGCTTCAAGACGAGCGGAGCGAGATCACGAATGCTCCACTGTCGCGGCGCTTGGGGAACATCGACGCCGCACAGGATCAAGGCCCCAAGCGAGTCTTCGCCCCGCAATGAGCCATGCGAGCCGCCGCCCACATGCGCTTGTCCACCAAGGTCTGAGAACTCGCGGCCGGGCGCCGCCGAGAGCAGCACGTCACCTGAGGTAGGACAGGTCAGGGCCGACCAGACTCGGTCAAAAGCGTCCGGATGGTCAGGGCAGATCAGCCGCCCGTCACGACGCTTGATATCGAGTACCGAGAGGCTGCCTTCGAGCGACCAGGCACGCCCATCCAAATCCAAATCATCACCCCCAGGACAGAAGCGCAACTCTCCGATTCCGGGGCGTGCGATCACGGCCTCTAGCGGCGCGCCGTGGGCGTCACGCTCCAGCCACATCGCCAGCTCGACGCCGTCGATCCCGAGCGCGGCGCGCACCACGTCTGAGCGCACACGCTCTGGACGCTCGCTGTCGAGCACGTAAATCATGGCCGCGCGCTGGGAGGGACAGACCGCGATCTGAGCGGCGCTAGAGTCCTTGCCGGCCGATGTCGGGCGATCGCCACCGCTACCGCCGCCCCGTGCGCCAGGAGCCAGTACCTCCAGCTGAACCAGCTCGGCGGCCAGCGGGATCGCGGCGGTCACGGCTGCCTGGGAGTGATCGGCCATCACGATCACCGCGTGCTCGGCGAGAAACGGCTCGAGACCGCCGGCTGCGTCCATTACGCGCGCGAGCTGAACGTCGGCCAGCGCGATCGAGCGCACCTGCCCCTCAGGCCCAGCGCGGTGGGAGTGCCAATCGTTGTCCGGCAGCGACAGCAACAGAAAATCGAACAGGTCGTGCTCGACCATGTAGGCGCCGACACAGCCGGAGTGGCGGTCGCGCACGCCGGGCATGCCGAGCGTCGAGCGGCAGCCGGTGCGGCGACTGGCGAAGATGTCCGCGTAGAACAGCTCGCGCGGGCCCATCACCGAATGGCGCATCAGTGTGGAGGCGATGCGCGTCAATGGGCTGTCGCGCTGGGGCTTGTGGAGGTGGCGACCGCGGTACATCAGGTAGGTGGTGCCGGCGGTGCGAACGTCAGCGTCGTCCAGCGACTCGAACACGGTCGGTGTGTCGCGCGACAAGTGGGCGCCATTCATGTTGTAGACGGTGTCGGTCAGCTGGCGTGTGAGGCCGACACGCTGGGAAGCCCGGAAGCTAGAGCCATACTCGACATAACGCCGCTCGGCGCGGTCATACCAGCACATGCCGGGGATGTGGTGGCGGTCCTGCCAGGTGCCGGTGACGATCGAGGCCGCGCACACCGGCGTTACCGACGGGAAGGCGGCGACGCAGTCAGGAACATAGAGCCCACGTTCCATCAGCGCGGCAAGCGTCGGCGCCTCGCCGGCAGCCACCGCACGCTCCAGCTGTGCCGGAGCCATCGCGTCGATCACGCACAGGACGAGCTTGGGTGGGACCGTCATCTCGGGGGCGATGCGGAGATAAGCGAGAGGAGTGCTGTGTTCTTTTTTCGCGATTCACATATGTAACTACGATATGTAGTCACAATCGTATTCGTCCCAAAAGAGAGTACACCTGCACTACCGCCGCAGGATCCGCAGGCCCGCGTACTTCTCATCCGAGCGTGCACGCAGCCGCCAAACAAACCATGCGAGCAGCGCGATCGCTACGTACCCGAGCGGGTGTAGCAACGCAACGAGCACAGCTACCAACAGCGAGGCGGAATCGAGGTACAGCGTCAACGCTTCGCGCGCTCCACGGTCGGGCAGACGCTTGCGCGCCCGCGCGATCACCGGACCCGAGGCGCGCTGTGCCAAGCCTGCGGCGAGGAAACCGCCGAGCAGTCCAGGCCAGGAGGCATCACTGTGCGCGGCCAGCGTGCCGGCGAACAACAGCGCCCCGGCGCCGACGCTCAGGCCGGCTAGCGAGGCCGCCAGCGGGTCGGGCCGCGCAGTGCGGTCGCTCGGGTCGATCGTCGGCGCAAGGCCGAGCAACATCTGCAGCGCGTAGGCGAGCGCAAACGCGACGGCGACCACGAGCAGCCACCAGTCCGCTTCCAGGAAGCTGAAGGCCCCGGTACTGAAGTTGACACCCAGCGCACCCGAGCCGGCAAGCGCCCCGGCAAGCAGCAGGGGCAGGAACGGCCGCAGGCCGCAGGCGGCGGCGAGGCCGAGGCCGAGGCCGATGTAGAAGACGAGTCCGTTCATTGCCCTAAAACCTAACTGTCCGCCGCCCGCCTTGGCCGGCGGCGGCACACAGGCCCGGTTGCAAGAGATGAAGTCGTTTGGATGGTGCGCTACCTTGAGACGGGTCATGACGATAGACGACCCCTCCGGCGGCAGGGAGCCCCCCGAGCTCAGGGACATCCCGAAGGACACGGCTAAAGGGCAGATACCCGCCGGTCAAGCGAAGGCGGGTGGGCGCGCGCGGCCAACGGCCCACGAACTGGCGCGCTACGAATCGCTGTTTGCGCAGCGCACGCACGGCATGCGCTCCTCGGCGATGCGCGACATGATGTCGCTGACCGAACGCCCGGAGGTGATCTCGCTCGCGGGCGGCCTGCCCGAGACAAAGACATTTCCCCCAGAGCTGTACGCGAAGCTGATGTCGAAGGTCGCCGCCGAGTCGACCGCGCGCGCGCTGCAGTACGGGCCGACGGAGGGAATGGCCTGCACGGTGCAGTGCATCTTGCAAGT
Source organism: uncultured Solirubrobacterales bacterium (assembly GCA_963844095.1). Classification (GTDB taxonomy): domain Bacteria; phylum Actinomycetota; class Thermoleophilia; order Solirubrobacterales; family Solirubrobacteraceae; genus Palsa-744. Next base: position 218,209 of record CAWJND010000003.1, on the reverse strand, counting down.
GATGGCCGAGGAAGGCACCTCCGTGGACCCGGACGAGGTGCTGGTCACGACCGGCGGACAACAAGTGATCGACCTGATGTGCAAGGCCTTTATCGACCCGGGCGACACAATCGTGGCGGAGGCCCCCACATATCCGGGCGCAGTTCCGACGTTCGACGCCTATCAGGCGAACGTCGTGCAGATCGAGATGGACTCCGACGGCATGCCGATCGACGAGTTGGAGGCGACGCTCGACCGGCTCGGTGCCGAGGGGCGCAGCCCGAAGTTCATTTACACGATCCCCAACTTCCAGAACCCGGGCGGCGTGACGATGTCGCTGGCACGCCGCCGCCGTCTGGTGGAAGTGGCGCGCGAGCGCGAGATCCTCGTCTTGGAGGACAATCCTTACGGGCTGCTGCGCTACGAGGGCGAGCCACTGCCGACGCTGCACTCACTCGACGCGGCGGCCGCCAAACGCGGCGGCGCCTCGGACTTCGTCGTCTACCTGGGGACCTTCTCGAAGATCCTCTCGCCCGGCGTGCGCCTGGGCTGGGCAGTGGCGCCGAGACCGGTGCTGGAAAAGCTGAACCTGTGCAAGCAGGGCGCCGATCTGTGCTCCTCGCCCGTCACGCAACTGTTCGTGGCGGCCTACTTCGAAGAGAGCACGCGCGGCGGTGCGCGGCGAGGGGGTGGAGCGCTCAGCGCCGCACGCGACGAGGACGAGCCGCTGTGGCTGGCCCATCTGGATTCGCTGAAGGCGCTGTATCGCACGCGACGCGATGTGATGCTCGATGCACTCGCCGAGCACTTCGGCCCAGCCGCCAGCTGGACCAAGCCGCAGGGCGGGCTGTTCATCTGGGCGACGCTGCCTGAGTACATCGACACAACTGATCTACTCGCGCGGGCACTGGAGAGCGAGGCCGTCGCCTTCGTCCCGGGCCGTGCCGCTTACCTCGACGGGCGTGGAGCCTCCTCGATGCGGCTCAACTTCGCGGGCGTGCCCGAAGAGGACATCCGCGAGGGAATCCGGCGCATCGGCAAGGTTCTGCGCGAGCAGGTCGGCCTGTTCGGCACGCTCACCGGGGCCGAGCCAGCTAGGGCGGCGACGCCTGCCCAGCAGGCCGACGTCGGGATGGCTGAAATCGTCGAGCTGCCGCGACGCGAGCAGCGCGACGCCGAGCGGCATACCAACTAGCGTCTAGGCGTTCGCTGGGCAAGCGAGGCAAGACCGTATGGGTTGTGTCAACCGGTGTGAGCGGTAGTGATGGTCGGCACCCCGCGCATGAGTGTGCGGGGACTGGGCTGGAGGATGGCCCTCCGGCCGACACCCTGAGTCATGGGAGGTGCCGACATGCTGAACGATAGGACGGTCGTCGGGTTGGATGTGCACGGGACGGCGACGCAGGCCGCTGCGCTGGAACTCGCAACGGGCGAGCTGACGTTCCGGAGGGTCAACGGGCCGCCGAGCGAGACTATTGGGTATCTGCGGGGGCTCGGAGGGAGAGTGCTTGCGACGTATGAGGCTGGCCCGATGGGGTACGGGCTCGCGAGGGCAGCCGCCGAGCTGGGACTGGATGTTCGTGTCTGCGCCCCCGGTTCGATCCTGCGTCGCCCGCACGAGCGGATCAAGACCGACCGTCGCGACGCGGAGCGTTTGGCGCGGCTGTTGGCCGCCGGAGAGCTTTCCTTCGTGCGCGTACCCACCATTGAGGAAGAGAGCTACCGTGACCTCGCTCGTTGCCGAGAGGCAGCGCGTGGTGATCTGATGCGCGCCCGTCACCGTCTCGGGAAGCTCCTCTTGCGCCGCGACATACGTTTTCCCGGCCCGGGGAGCAACTGGACGCTCGCGCACTGGAAGTGGCTGAACCAACTGGAGTTCGATGACGCTCCCTCGCGTGCGGTGCTCGCCGATTATGTGACGGGTGTTCGTGCGCTCGAACAACGTCGCTGCGCGCTCGATGGCGCGATCGAAGAGACCTGGGGTGAGAGCCCATGGGCGACCACGATCGCTGCTCTGCGCTGCATGCGCGGTATCAACTCGACTACCGCGTTCGGTTTGTGCGCCGAGATCGGCGACTTCCACCGCTTCAAGCACCCCGCCACACTCGCTTCTTATCTCGGGATCGTTCCCAGCGAGCACTCCTCCGGCGAGCAGACCCGTCGCGGTCCGATCACCAAGGCCGGCTCCCCACACGCCCGCAGACTGCTCGTCGAGGCAGCACACCACTACCGTCACACCCCAGCGATCGGGACGGTCCTCAAGCGTCGCCAAGACGGCCAAGACCCCCGCGCGTGCGAGATCGCGTGGCGTGCCCAACGACGCCTGCACCACCAATACAAGCGGTTGCGCCTGGAGCGCGGTAAGCCCGCGAACATCGTCACGATCGCGCTCGCACGCGAGCTCGCCGCGTTCGCCTGGGAGGTCGGCCAACTCACCTGAACACCAACCCACAACACCACTCCCCGCCAGCAACGACGGTGCTGTCGGGGCGACACGGGAACCACCGGGACCTGGCCTGTCGCGGCTAGCGGGCCCGCGCTGCGTCCTCGGGCAACCAACACCACCAAGGTGCTGGCCGCGCCCGCCACAAGACTGCGCGCCCCGCGACGAATCGGCGGTCATGAGGTACCCAGCCCTCGCATATGAGGCTGAAACAGCACTCGACACGCCCAGACACCGCCCGTGACGCCCCGAGAACACCGCACGCCCCACACCCACACCCGCCAAAACGCGAGCAACCCCAACACGCCCACTTGACAAACCAACCCCCATATGAGGACGCAAGCCGCGTATGTGCTGTGCACATAAGCGGCGAGGACGCAGTATCGCGCCGTGCAGCGAACGTCTAGGAGTCGCCGGCGGCGAAATCCTCCGGGGTTACCTCGTCGAGGAACTCCTTGAAGCGCTCGACGACGTCCTCGGACTCCTCGATGTTGTGCTCGAACTCGATCGCAGACTCAGCGATCACCTCCTCGGCGGCGAAGATCGGCGCCCCGGCCCGCACCGCGATTGCAATCGCGTCGCTGGGACGCGAGTCGATCTCGAGCTCGCGTCCGCCGACGCTCAGCGTGATCGAGGCAAAGAAAGTGTTCTCGCGTAGCTCGGTGACCGACACCTGAGTGCACTTGACATCGAGCTCGCCGAGCATCTCGCACAGCAGGTCATGGGTCATCGGCCGCGGCGTGTTGGCCCCTTGCAGCTTCATCAGGATCGAGGCGGCCTCGGGGTGCCCGATCCAGATCGGCAGGAACTTGTTGCCGTCCACCGTCTTCAGCAACACGATCGGCTGCTTGCCGACCATGTCGAAGCTCACGCCATAGATGACCATCTCCTGCACGACGTTCCTCCAGCGGGGGAAATCCAGAGTATAGGTACCCAACCTCGCGCCCCGGTCGGCCCGGACGGCACGCGAAACCAGGTCAGTGGCGCATCCGGAAGCTCCACAGCTTGTTGCCGAGGAAGTTCAGCGGCATCGAGCCCGCCACGGCGATCGCCTCGGCTGGCACCTTGGCGAGTCCACCCACCTCGACGAGCAGCGTCAGGAACAGGAACCCGAAGAGCGCGGCGATCAGACTCACCACGAAGAAGCGCACGGCCTGGAAGTGGACCCTGCCTGCCGACGCGTCGAACGTCCAGTGGCGGTTGAGCACGAAGTTGTTCGTCACGCCGACCAGCCATGCAAGTACGTAGGCCGGCTGGTAGGCGACGTGCAGGACGTGCACGCAGAGCGTGTAGACAACGAGGTTGAGTACGAAACCGACCCCGCCGACGAGCCCGAAGCGAACCAGCTGCAGCCAATTAGCGGGCCGGCGCATACCGTGTAGCAAACGCATGTGCGCACGCGCTTCGGGGCGATGGCTAGCGCCGCCGGGACGAACGTCCACGACGGTTTCCTGTGCGGGCATCCGATCAGGGTACCGAAGGCGGCCACGGAGCGGGCCTGGTTGACGACGGAGATCTTGAGGTGAGGTGCGCGGCTGGGTTGGAAGTCTTTGAAATGTGGTGATGCCCCCCGCGCGCGCACGGGGCATGAGCGTTTTTGAGCCAGGTTCAGGCAACCGGGCTGCATTTGCCTCCAGCGACGCTAGCCTGTGTCAAAGGTGAGTATCGGGTCCGACACTGCAGTCCAGCCTGGCTCGCGAGGGGGCTTGCCGCTTTCGTGGCGTGTGCTCGCGGGCGGGCTCGTCGTCATCGCGATCGCCGTAGTCGCGGCCTTGCTGCTCAGCGGCGGCGGCCACTCGGCGCCCGCGCGAGCCACCAAGACAAGCATCGCCCAGGCCGGCAACGTCGTAGAGCGGCGCCATTCCTCCCGCCAGAGCACCCAACAGACCGCCCGAGCAACCAGCCCGGGGACTGCCAACACCGGTGCTGGGACAGGCGCAGCGCATTCCGGCACGAGCATTCACGTCAAAGGCGCGATCCCGAGTGCCACCGGTGGGGGCTCGCAGGCAGGCGCAAGTGCCGGCTCAACCAAAAGCGTAGCCGTCGCCGAGGTGCGCGATCCCGAAGAATCCAAGAGCTTCCCGCTGCCGGCTTCGGTACACCACGCTCGTGCAAGCACGCCAAGCGTCGCCGCCGAAGCCGCAATCGCTCCCGGAGCAGCCTCAGATTCTGAAATCCGCAAGGAGCTCGGCGAAGAGGAAAAGGCCAAGGCCCAGGAACAGGCGGCGCAGCGACGTGTGCTCACGCCCGTCGCCGGCGGCTTCTCGGTCGGAGGAAACGGCACGATCCCAATCCCCACCAACGTGCCCGAAGCTGTCCAGCGCGTGGTCGCCGGCGGCAACGCGATCGCCGACTTCCCCTACATCTGGGGTGGCGGGCACGCCTCGTTCGTCGCCAACGGCTACGACTGCTCCGGTTCGGTCAGCTATGCGCTTGCGGCCGGTGGCCTGCTGAATGCGCCGCTGGTCTCCGGAGACCTTGCCCACTGGGGCGAACCAGGGCCCGGACGTTGGATCACGATCTACGCCAACGCGGGACACACGTTCATGGATGTGGACGGCGTCTGGTTCGACACCGCCGGGCGCAGCGGTCCTTACGCTTCTCGCTGGCTTGTCTCGCAGCCCTCGCTCGAAGGCTACGCCGTGCGCCACCCGCCGGGTCTTTAAGACCCTCGCCCTCCCGGCCAACCAGCTCCCAGTGGCCGAGCCTGGCCCTCGTAAGGGCTACGAACGTCTCTCAGGGGTTGAGCACGACGGTGCTGAGCATCGTCGTCGTCTGCGGGCTCTGACGCGACGCGTTGCGAGCGAACAGGCGCAGCGTGACCTTCAGTTTGTGAACGTGCTTGAGGCGGGCGGCGGCGCGCGCGGTGAACTTCACGCGGATCGTGCCTTGACCAGCCTTTGTCGTCACGAGCACCGCCGTGCCGACGACGATCGACTTCGGCGTGCCGGCGGGCAGGCCCGTCGCCGTCGCACCCTTGATACCCAGGCGTTTGGCCGTGCTGCTTTCAAGCAGAACCTCAATGTTGCCGGCCACCTGCTCGTTGGTCGTGTAGCGCACCGGGAGACCGCTGTTGAGCGCTTTTTTCAGCGACTTGGAGGTGACCGAGGCCCCGAGTACGGGGGGCGGTGTCGATGTTGACGGGGTGCCGGCTCCACCTGAGCTGCCCGAGGACCCGGAGCTGCCTGAGCCGCCAGGCGTGGTGGTCGCAGGTGCCGGTGCCGGTGCCGGTGCGGGCGCGGGTGGCGGTTCAGGTTTCGGTTCAGGCGGGCCGACGACCGTTATCGGCTCCTTGATAGTCGCAGAGTTACCGCCAACGTCAGTAACAGTAAGACTCACTTCATAGGTTCCACCCTCCTGGTAGGAATGGTAGACACTCGCCGCACATGGAGGTTGCCATTCGGTAGGAGAGCCACAGTTGGAGACGTCCGGTGAATTTGCCGATGAAGCGCCGGGCGCATAGCCGCTGACCGGGGCGGAGCCGTCACCGAAGTTCCAAGTGTAGGTGGCGTAGTTTGGCTGTTCCACGCCACTGGCATTGAAATCGACGCCTGCGTTTAGCGAAATGTCTGACTCCATACCGTCAAAGCCGACGATTTCGTTGACGTCCACCGGGTTCGGCGCAGTGAACTGAGGCACCAGCGAGACACCGGGGATGCAAGGCACTCCCGGATAGGGCAGCTTTAGCGCGGCTAGATTGAAGGCATCGTTGAGATAGTAGTCATTGCCCTCTAGGACCTGGTTGAAGAGCGTCCCAGCAAACGATCCTTCTTGGGCGCCCACGTTCCCACCAATGACCGGCGCAAAGAAGTCCCGGCACTCATCGGTTGCCTCATAGCCATGTGGATCCTGCCAGCCGTCCAATAGCGGGTCAGTGACGATATTTTGTTGCTCAATAGCGATCTGGTTGATGATCGGGTCAGCCAGACCCGTGTCACACCAGCCGTCCGGGCTCGCACATTTCACTTGGTTAGGCTCTTGCTGATGCGGGCCTTCTAGGCGTTCCGCTTCGATGATCTTGGCCTGTTCTTCAGGGGACTTTTCTTTGTCTTCCTGTATTTCCTTGGATCCCTTTAGTTTTGTCTTCTCTGGCTTCTCGATCGGCTTGCTACTGGGATCGTAGCCACCGTCCTGGCAGTCAAATGCCGATTCTTTGTCCTTGATACCGACCAGATCGCCGTCGCCAACGCCCCCCACCGTCCAGGGAATCACTCCGTAGAGAATCGTGTTTTCGCCGCCGCTCGAATTGCTGGCATCCATGTCTGAGTGGTAGCTGCAGAAGCTCTTTTCATAGGCGGCCTTTTCTTCTTCTTCCTTGTGTTCCTTTTCTTCGGCCGTTTCACCGACGATGTAAGTAGCTTGTTTATAATCCGAGCAGTGCGAGGCTGACGGGCCACTATCGATGCACACCGTTACAGCAGGAGGGGTAAGCAGGTAGAAAATTGTTCCCATACCCTTTGGCAAACTGTGCTGGGCGATAAAAGCGGTGAGCTGTTCTTGGATCTGACTGTCCGTGAGACAAACGGGAGTGTGTTTGCCTTTTACTTCGGGTCCAATCAGGTCTTCGGCTTCTGGCGGTTCTGGATCCGTGCAGCCCGACGAAGGGTACTCGTTGGTGTCCGTATAAGCACCTTGGAAAGTGGTCTTATAGAGAGCGTGCTGGTTGGTCGCGTCGGTGTATTGGGTATCGACAGCGAAAACGCTTGAAAGTGAGCCACTGGCAGCGCCCATGCTTTGCAAGAACGTATCGATCACATGCTGCCAGTCGCCGTGGTAGTAGTCCTTCATGGGGTCCCAGTAGATCGCGTAGGTCTTGCTCGCGCCGACTATCGCGCTTCCGCTTTCGTTACCGAACTTTTCCGGCTCGGGCTTCATGGTTTCCAGTTCGAACATAGGATCGGCCCGTAGGCTCCCGTCGAACAGCAGCACGCTCCGTGGCTGCAAGCCGACCTTTGTCAACCCGACAGTCGTCACAAAGGCCCCGGCGGGTGTGTCCGCGAACATGAGTCCCAATAGGACCGAAGACGCAACGACAACAGCGGCCAGCAAGACCGAGCGGCGCAAAAGGTGCGTGCGGGAAGCGATTGCCACGGACCCTTCATCGGCAAACGTGCCAGGTTGCCTTAGCGCAAGCGGACATGACTGCAGCGTTGATTGCAGAGTCACTCAGCACCGACCCTGCTCACCAGCACCAGGCCAAGGACCGGTCCATTGGCTGCGGCCAAGCCGGCCGAACCGCTGGGTTTGAGCTTGCGAGACTTGCCCGAACCGCTGGGTTTGAGCTTGCGAGACTTGCCAGTTGGTATCTAAGGGAGCATGCTGATGGGAATGGCCGTCTGTAGGTGTCCCCGATGAGCGCGGCAGAGACGCCGGCGCCAGGGCAGAGCACACTCAAGCGCGAGGCGCTGGAGCTGTTCGCGCCGTTGCCGCGCCACTACGACCGTGTGGCCGCGGTTCTGAGCTTTGGTCAGGACCCGCGCTGGCGGCGGGCAATGGTCGACGCCGTACGGGCTCAACCCAGCGAGCGAGTGCTCGACGTAGCAACAGGCACGGGGCTGGTATCTCAGGAGCTCGTACGACGCTACAGCTGTGAGGTGGTTGGCCTCGACCAGAGCCCGCAGATGCTGGCTGGTGCGCAAGCAAGGCTGGATGCGGACCGCAAGCTGGCCGAGCGGGTGTCGCTGGTGCGCGGCGAGGCAGAGCACCTCCCCTTCGCAGACGAGCAGTTCGACCACCTAACCTTCACCTACCTACTGCGCTATGTGGAGGATCCGCAAGCCACGATGGCCGAGCTGGCGCGCGTGGTCAAACCCGGCGGGCGCATCGCCTCACTCGAGTTTGCTGTGCCGCCGCAAGCGCTGTGGCGAGGGCTGTGGAGCTTTTACACGCAAGTGGGACTACCTATGCTGGGCAGAGCCGTTTCGCGCGAGTGGGCGCACACGGGCCGTTTTCTATCCGAGAGCATCCCGGCCTTCTACAGGCGCTATCCGATGGCGCGCGTGGTGGAGCTGTGGGAGCAGGCAGGGATCGTGGATGTACGCGTTCGCCGCATGAGCCTGGGCGGCGGCGTGGTGATGTGGGGCACGAAGCGCGAACCGGCGCCAGCCATGGAAGGCACCGTCGCAGGTAGCGATGCTGCGACGCCAGACACCGACGAGGTGGATCAAGTAACGGCGGTTTCTGGAAGGACAAACGCCGGTGGCGACGCCGAGCCGGCTTGAGCGGCCGGCGTTCTACGCGCTGCGCCCCGGCGGCTGGCGCGATCTGCTGACGTTGCTGCATCCCCCGTACACGGCTTGGCACCTCAGCTATGTGGCGATCGGCGCAGCCGTTGCGCCCCGCCTGGATGGCCATCGCCTGCTGTGGACGCTGCTCGCATTTCTACTCGCCGTCGGCGTGGCCGCGCACGCGCTCGACGAGCTGCACGGGCGACCGCTACAGACGAACATCTCCGATCGCGTGCTGATCGCGCTCACGGTCATCTCCTTGGCAGGCGCGATCGCGATCGGTGTCGTGGGCGCCGTATCGATCTCCAACTGGCTGCTGGCGTTCGTCGCCGTCGGTGTGCTGCTGGTGCTCGCCTACAACCTCGAACTGCTTGACGGACGCATGCACTCGGATATGTGGTTTGCGCTGGCCTGGGGCGCGTTCCCAGCGTTCACGGCCTTCTGGGTGCAGGCAGGGGAAGTACGTGTCAACGGCGTGCTCGTCGCCGCCGCGTGTCTGATGCTGAGCATGGCGCAGCGACGCCTGAGCACACCGGTGCGCGAGCTGCGGCGGCGAACCGTTTCGCTGCACGGGGAACAGCAATTGAGCAGCGGACACACGATCCAGCTGGATGCCGCGCGGGTCGCGGCACCGATGGAGGGCGCGCTGATGGCCTGCGCCACTGGGCTGGTGCTGCTTGCGGTCGCGTTGGTGCTTGAGAGACTCACGTAGCTTGCAGGCGCGAGTATCGTTATCCGGGATGACCGATATCGGCGACAGCCTGTTCCACAAGGGTCAGCCCGTGTGGGTAATCCAGGGCGACGGCTCCCAACGCGCCGCCGAGTACGTCGGCGAGGGCGAGATGAGCGCTTGGTTCGGCGGATCGCCAAGCGCGATCGTCGTCTACCCGGACGACCATTCGGGCGGGATGGTCGAGGTCGATCGGATTATTGCCCGGGAGGGTTGAACCAACTGCTAGCGACAGTGGAGCCAGTGGCGTCGTCAGCGGATCCCCCGATGGGCGATCCTGGATTCGAACCAGGGACCTCTTCCTTATCAGGCCGGGTGCCGTTTGCGCCCGAAACGTCCGGATCGCCGGTGTTTGTTGAAGATGCCGACCTCCGGCCTACGTCTTGGATACGGCAGGATTTGGCGCGATCCGGCCGGGTTTGGGCAGCGGATCGGGGTTGCTGCCCAAAGGATCGGATCAAGCCGGACGCCGCGCTTGAGGGCCGGCTCGGTGGATAGTGCGAGGATAGTGGGGACCAAATCAGGGTCCTTGAGAAGGAAGACCTATGCCGACCATCGCGAAGACCGAGGCCGCAGCGAAGGCCACGGGAGAGGCCACGGGAAGCTCCCTGACCGCGAGCCAGCGAGGCCGCACATCCGCACAGCTTAAAAAGGGGTCGATGCCCGACTGGGGATTGAAGTTCCTGGCCGAGCTGCAACTACGAGGCACGGTCACGGCGGCTTGCAAGGCGGCCGGTGTCGGTCACCGTACCGTCTATGACGAGCGTGCCCGCAATCCGTTGTTCGCGGCGATGATGCGTGAGACTGTCGAGCATTGTGTTGAAGCGGTCGAGACCACCCTCTACGAGCGCGCGGTTGCAGGCGGCACCACAGAGATGATCTTCTTCCTGAAGTGCCGCAAGCCCGAGGTCTATGGCGACAAGCTCAGAGCGGAGCAGATCGAGCAGATTCGCCTTGAGGCACGTCAGCAGGTGCTCGCCGAGCTACGCGCCGAGGTCAATACGCTCACGCCAGCAGCACGGAAGGCGCTTCTGGCGGCTGTCCCAAGCGCTTGACTTATCCATCTCGCCGTCTCGCTCGCCCACGTAGCGCTGGAATAGTGCTCAGGCGCGCGGCACCATCGGCCAAGCCGGGCGAGCGCGAGGGGTTCCTGCGATGTCGCTCGTCTACAAGCTAACCAGCAGATCGCTTGCTGGGATGTCGAGTGCTTTGGCGAGCCGGATGATCGTGATAAGGCCGGGGTTGCGTCGGCCGCGCTCGATACGGTTGACCTCCGTGGGATGAAGCTCCGCGACATGGCCGAGAGCTTCTTGCGTGAGTCCGGCGCGTTCGCGGGCTGATCGAAGGTTGTCCCCGAACGTCGAGCGCGGGTCGTCTGCATCGGGCATGGGCATAGCCCGGCACCCTCGACGGACCTGACCGATACCTCAATAGGGAATCTGTCAGGATGCGTTGTGCGATGCGAAGCCGTATGTCGAATCGTTCGGAGCACAGCCACCCCTGGGTGGTCCTGTGATTCGCTCTGCCCGACGATGCTGGGTCACTGTTGATCGTTGCCGTGGCGCCTGGCACCGTTGCCCCCGAGACCTCTTGTACGTGCAATCGTGTACCAAAGTCGAGCTGATCAGGGGCACGTTCGAAAAGCAAGGTCCACCATGAGACGCATATCTCTTCTCGCCGTCACGCTAATGACTATTGCGCTGACGAGCGTCAGTAGTCAGGTGTCTCCCGCACGGGCTGACCTTCACTGCACAGAAAAAACGCCTGTGGAAAACGTGGCGAAAACCGAATGCGTGAGCATAAAGCAACAGATCGAAGAAGAAGATACCCGCATAAGTGAAGCAGGAGAAAAGGAAACCATCGAAAGGCAAACTAGGGAAAGAGAAGCACGAGAACGCCAGGAACGGGAAACAGCGGAAACCAATGCCAGAATCGAAGCTCAACAGAAGGCCGAACTAGCCGCAATCAAATGCCGCCCTACCGAAAAGCCAGTCATGTCAGGCAAAGGCGCGACCTGCGAAACGGCTCAGGCAGCCTTCCTTGAATGCGAATCGCGGGAACAGCCCAAATGCCCCTCGATACGCGAACTGGAAGCACAGAACATTGCGGCCTACCGGGCGGCCCATCCTGTAAGCATCACGACCCTCCACGTCGCCCCAATCCCACGCCCGGGACATACAACAATCTCGCCTGGCTATACGTACCTGCGTATATCAACGAACCCGCTCGCGTACATCACGGTCACCTTCAAGGCGCACGGTCAAACGATTTCCACCGCCTACGATTGGGGCGAAGCAGTAACCGGCACCATCAAGTTCGTGGGCTGGTCCTGTGCTCAGCCCAACACCACCTACCATTACGCGGTCGAGGCCGTAGGCGACACGGGTAACCCCATAACCGTGCATGGGAGCTTTCGGGGCGTCAGTAGGAGATGGTGCGCTGCGACGGAGAGACGCGAACAAGCCGAACGCAATCAACGTCTACGCCATCGCCTCGAACAAGAACGCCACGAAGCTGACGAACAGAACCGCCGCGCACGGCGTTTTGAAAGCAACTGCCGAGCAATTGGAGGAACCCCCGTGACCATTATCACTGGTGGTGGCCCCGAAATTGTGTGTCGAAGTCCCGAGGGCGGAACACTGACGGTCCCAACCTAGAGCGGCAAGCCTCACCAGCTCGTCGCTCCTACCGGCTGTCTTGATCGCTTCATAACGCGGGAAGTGGGCCATCTGCCGCTGCCCGCTTCGCGGCCTCCCCTTTCTTTCGCCTCACTGGCGCTTGACCCTACCGCGCTATCGCGGACACCTACACCGTGGTCGGTGGCCTGGAACCTCAAAGTCGATGCACGTGGGGTTTGCACGCCCAAATCTAAAACCTAGATAAATCTTGTCGCTTCCGTGACCGTTTGGGGGTGCCAGAAGGCCGTATTTCTGTAGATGCCTGTCGGTGCCGGTGAGAAACTGACCCCTCTTCGCCGGTTGAGAATTGACCCTGTTGGGCGGTGGCGGAGGCGTCCGGGGTCGCGTGGAGCCTGGTTCGATCATTGTTGTCGAGACCGGGAGAAGGGTCGTGTTGGACGTGGAGCGTTGGGCCGAGTTGCGTCGGGAGCATTTCGTTCGTGGGGTGTCGATCAAGGAGTTGATGCGTCGCACCGGGCTGGCGCGCAACACGATCAGGGCTGCGCTGCGTTCGGATGGCCCGCCGGCGTTTCGCGTTGTTGAGCGTCCGTCGAAGCTCGACCCGTTCAAGGAGGAGATTCACGATTTGTTGCGCCGGGACCCGAAGCTGCCTGGGGTGAGGGTCCGTGAGCTGATCGAGCCGCTCGGGTTCGATGGTGGCAAGACGATCGTCGATGATTATTTGCGTGAGGTGCGCCCACTGTTCGCGCGGACGCGCACGCATCAGCGCACGGTTTATCGGCCGGGGGTGGTCTGGGCCCTGAGTATTGGACCGTGTTTGTGAGAGGGTGGGTGGCGTGTTTCCCCGAAGGAGAGGTTCATGCCGAGTTCGTATTCGCCGGAGTTTCGCCGTCGTGTAGTCGAGTTGTGCCGGTCGGGTGGGCGCCGGCCGCGGGTGGTCGCTGAGGAGTTCGGTGTCTCTGAAGCAACGGTGTATCGCTGGATCGCGCAGGACGAAGTTGACCTCGGCGAACGCCCCGGAGTCCGTAGTGGTGAGCATGTGGAGCTCTCCGAGGCGCGGGCACGGATTAGGGAGCTTGAAGTTGAACTGGAGCTGACGCGGAAGGCCGCGGCGATCTTTGAGGAGCAGGAGGGGCGGCGTGTGGTTCGCCCAAAAGGATCTACCCGGTGATCATGACCCTGGCCGGGCAGGGACACTCAGCGAAGGCGTGCTGCCGGATGCTAGGGGTCGCGCCGTCCGATTACTTCTATTGGCAGACACGACCACCGTCGATCCGCCAGTTGCGCCAGGGACAGCTCGATGATCTCGTCGCGGATATCCACCGCGCCTCGAACGGTACCTACGGAAAGCGCAGGATCACGGCTGAGCTGCGACTCGGACACGGGATGACGGTCAACCTCAAGGCCGTGAAGGCGGCGATGCGCCGCCTGGGCATCCAGGGGTTGCCGGCACCAAAGCGCAAGCGACGCGGCCCGCAAACAAACGGGGCGACCGCCAGCGACCTCGTTGCTAGGCAATTCGCGCGGGACGCACCGAACCAGCTTTGGTTGACAGATATAACCGAGCATCCGACCAGGGAGGGCAAGCTCTACTGCTGCGCCGTTCTCGACGCTCATTCCCGTCGCGTGGTCGGCTGGTCGATCGACAGTCGCCAGGCAACCTCGCTGGTGACCAGCGCTCTCGCAATGGCGGTCAAGAACCGCAAACCCCAGGATGGGACGATCGTACATTGCGATCACGGCAGCCAGTTCACGTCCTGGGCCTTCAGCGAGCGGATCAAGACCGCCGGCCTGGCACTCTCGATGGGACGGATCGGTGACGCCTACGACAACGGCATGATGGAGGCGTTCTGGGCCAGGATGCAGACTGAGCTCCTGAACCGCAAAAAGTGGCGCACCCGGCTGGAACTCGCCAACGCGATCTTCGAATACCTCGAGGTCTTCCACAACCGCAAGCGCCGCCACTCAAGCCTCGGAATGCTCACACCCACCGAAATATGAGACCCTACACAACAACCAACCGATCGCCGCCTGACTCTCACACACGCGGTCCATTAATAAGGGCCCAGACCAGGGAGATCTGCCAATGGGATCTCTGGGAGACCTCGGAGCATGTTCCCGTCGGTCATGGCCAGACCCGCCGGGCGTGGGTCGTCGTGGCTTGTTTGGGGTATTCCCGTGTCGGTGCGGGTGCGTTGATTTTCAGCAAGGAGGCACCGGACGTGCTCTGGGGGATGGGCCGTTGTTTGTGGTCGCTCGGGGCGCTTGCGAAACTGATGGTCTGGGATCGAGAGGGGTGCCTTCACGCTGGCGGCGGCCGTCCCACCGACGCTTATGCCGGTTTCTGCGGCCAGTTGTTGCTCGACTGGTATTTCTGTGAAGCCAAAGACCCGCAGGCCAAGGGCGTGGTCGAGCGGCTTCAGGGATATTTGGAGACGAACTTCGAGCCCGGGCGACGCTTCGCGAACCATCTGGACTTCCAGTTGCAGCTCGACGCGTGGTTTGAGAAGGCAAACGCGCGGACGCACCGCGCGATCAAAGCCCGTCCGATCGCGACCGGCTCGCAGAGGAGCGCGGGGGGATGCGGCCACTACCGGAGAAGCCGCCCGATGTCGACCGGCATTGGGTGCTGCGGGTGGCGCCCGACCCGTATTTGCGCCTCGACACCAACGACTACTCGCTTGATCCCGGCCTCGTTGGGCGGCGAGTCGAAATCCACGCCACCCAACACGAGATCACTGCCACCGTCCTGGACACCGGCGAGCTGGCGTGTCGTCACGAACGGAGCTTCGCCAAGCACCGCACCATCACTGCTTTGGAGCACGCCAGGAAGCTAAGAGCGCGCCGCGGCGACCATGCGGAGCCCGAGCCCGGATCTTTTGTCCAGCAGCGGTCTTTGACCGTTTACGACCAGTTGATCGCGCGTGAGCAACGCTACCTCAGAGCTTGCACACCTGTTCAGGGCGATGAAGTCGCCCGCGGCAGCGAAGGCGCTGCCGAAGCTCGCCGAGCGCGCACGTTCAGAGCAATGGAGCTATGAGCGCTTCGCCCAAGCATTGCTCTCCACCGAGACCTCCGCTCGGGAGGCTCACGGCGGAGAGGCCCGCATCCGTTCTGCGCGTTTCCCGGCGCGCAAGACGCTCGAGGAGTTCGACTTCACCTTTCAGCGCTCAGTGAAGAAGCAGGTGATCGAGCATCTCGGCCAACTCGACTTCCTCCACGGCAAGGAGAACGTGATCCTTCTCGGCCCGCCAGGCACCGGCAAGACACACCTCGCGATCGCGCTCTCCATCAGAGCCTGCTTGGCCGGTCAACGAGTCCTGTTCCGCACCGCCACTGAGTGGGTCGCCCTCCTCGCAGACGCCCAACGCCAAGGCCACCTCGAGGAGGAGCTGCGACGCCTGGAGCGCTACCCACTGCTCGTCTGCGACGAGGTCGGCTACATCCCGTTCGATCCGCAAGCCGCGAACCTCATGTTCATGCTCGTCTCCAGCCGCTACGAGCGCGCCAGCCTCATCGTCACTTCCAACAAGCCCTTCAGCGCTTGGGGCGAGATCTTTGGCGACGACGCCACCGCTGCCGCCATGATCGACAGACTCGTCCACCACGCCGAGATCCTCTCGCTGAAGGGCGACAGCTACCGCCTAAAGAACCACGACCTCGGCACCCGACCAGCCGAACCCACAGGCGACTAAACCAAACCCCACCCCACCCCCAGGGGGGTCAAATCTCAACCGGCGCTACAAGGTCAATCCTCAACCGGCCTTGACAATGCAGTGGTCGGATGGCGTTGCGCGGATGAACTAGAGACGCAACCGACCCTCCCGGATGTCTGCACGAGTTCATAAGGGAGCGCATTCCCGTTTCCGGGACGCAGGCTCCACCCTCAGTTTCGTAAATCCAACTGCCCCAGGAGGGTCAATGAGCACCACAATCACAACCCAGGCCGGTGCGATTGCGCTTGCCCAACTCCGCCAGATGTGCGCAAACGGGGAGGCCCAGGCGATTCGTGAGAACGCTCGCCTGTCGGCTGCCGACTGTGCCAGGCATGTCGGGGTTGGACGAGCCCTGATCCGGCGCTGGGAGCGCGGCGACGTTCGTCCTACAGGTAATCGAGCAATGGCGTACCTAGTCCTGCTCGAAGACCTGGCCTGTCGCTTTCCGAACCCCTGAAAACGAGAACGCCGCCTTGCAGGGGCGGCGCTCACAGAACTTACCGATCCGACGGAGGACCGACTCATGGCTGATTTTACACCCCCGCCACTAATCAATAAACCGCAAGGCGTCCTCGTACGTCTTACCATCCTGGCCGATCAGGTTGTGCTTTGCACACCGGGACGACGATGGATCGTCCTCCCAAAGATGGGTGAGTCTCCGTGCTGGAACGAGCCATGAGCGCGTCCGAGTCCGGTGAGT
Organism: uncultured Solirubrobacterales bacterium; assembly: GCA_963844095.1. GTDB lineage: Bacteria > Actinomycetota > Thermoleophilia > Solirubrobacterales > Solirubrobacteraceae > Palsa-744. Next base: position 201,775 of record CAWJND010000003.1, on the reverse strand, counting down.
TTGTGGTGGTGCCGTTGGAGGAGTCGGCGCATCGACCGGGCGAAGCCCGTCGAATGACGATGACGCGGCAGTCATGGCCGGAGAAGGCCGCACCGGAGGCGTTCCACGGGCTTGCGGGAGAGATCGTCCGTGCTGTAGAGCCGCACTCCGAGGCCGACCCTGCGGCGTTGCTGGCGCTCACGCTCGCGGCCTTTGGGAGCGCTTGCGGGCGCGGCCCTGGTTGGGAGATCGGCGGCACGTTCCACGCGACCAACGTGTTCGTGCTCGTCATCGGCCGGACCTCCGACGGGCGCAAGGGAACGGGTTGGGACGCGATCAAACCCATATTTGCGCTCGCGGACCCTGAGTGGGCGAGCGAGCGAGTGCAGTCCGGCCTCTCCAGCGGAGAGGGCCTCATCCACGCCGTGCGTGACCCGCAGACCAAGCGGGTTCCCGTGAAGGAGCGCGGTAAGCCGACCGGCGAGTACATCGAGGAGACCGAGGATCACGGTGTCGATGACAAGCGTCTGCTCGCACGCGAGGGAGAGTTCGCAAGCGTGCTGCGCGTCATGCGGAGGGACGGGAGCACGCTCTCTACGACCGTGCGCAGCCTGTGGGACAGCGGCGACGTGCGGACACTCACCAAGGGCAAACCCGAGCGCGCGACCGGCGCGCACGTCTCGATCATCGGTGACATCACGCCTGACGAGCTGCGCCGCGAGCTTGACGGCACCTCCGCCGCCAACGGTTTTATGAACCGCTTCCTGCTCACCTGTGCGCAGCGCTCCAAGGAATTGCCATTCGGCGGCAACATCGACCCGGCGAGACTAGTTGAGCTGGCCGACGCGGTAAGAACCTCCTTGCGCATCGCCGGGACTCTGCACTCCATCCCGTTGGACACCGAGGCCAGCAGGCTATGGGAAGCAGAGTATGGCCGACTGACCGCCGGGCATCCTGGCATGTTCGGCGCAGTAACCGGCCGAGCAGCGCCACAAGTACGTCGCCTGGCGACCATCTACGCGCTGATGGACCAGAGCCGAAAGCTTCGTCTCGCTGATCTTCGGGCGGCGCTCGCTCTTTGGCGCTACTGCGAGGACTCGGCACGTCACATCTTCGGCGCGAAGTTGGGCGACCGTGTAGCCGACCAACTGCTGGAGGAGCTGCGCAAGGCACCCGGCGGGCTGACCCGCTCGGAGATGCGGCAGATACTCGGAGGTCGTGTCACCGGCGAGCGGATCGACACCGCGCTTAATCTGCTGCGCGAACACGGGCTTGCTTGCGTTGAGCGACAGGCAACAGGCGGCAGGCCCGCCGAGCGTTGGTTCGCAACCGGCGTGGAGATATCGGAGAGAACGGATGAAAGCGAGCAGACCGAGGGCGTTCCCTCCGTTTTCTCCACTTCCTCCACCGGCAACGGCGCGACCGAGGTGGGTCGCACCGCCACACTCACGAGCCACACACCATCCGACGGGTTCGACGCCGACCGGGGTGGCTCGTAATGGGCCAAGCGACCGCGACAGACATGGCGAATCAAGCATTCGCGAGGCGCGTTGCGTTGGAGTTGGCGCTCCCGGTTGTCGAGGAACTACTTGAACCGCTCGCGGACCTAATCGTGGCGCGTCTCGCGACCAGACTAGAAGCCGGAGAATCGTGCATCAGGAATCAGGGCGTGGAAGCTCCCACGGGTGCCGAGAAGGGCTCTGTTGGCCTGAGAGGGCTCGACGCGCGTCTCGTAGACGCCGAAGTCGTCGCCTCAGCGCTCGGGGTCTCACGCGAATGCGTCTACACCCATGCCGAGGAATTGGGTGGCCACCGCATCGGCAACGGTCCTCGCGGGCGACTCCGGTTCGACCTCGATCATGCCCTCGCGGCGTGGACCTCTCGCTCCGGTAGCAACAGGTCGCAACCCACTCCATCGCCTGCAACTAAGCCAAATACGAGACGTCATGCGCGTCAGCGAATGGGCAGCGACACTCCCTTGCTGCCCATAAAAGGCTCGACGGACCTCGCCAACACCGACCGGGAGCACTCGTGACGACTCGTCAGGGCTTCGGGCGTGAGTCGCGCTTTTCGACCTCGGCTACTGCGTCGGCGAGTTGGTGCAGGTCAGCGCCGAGGGCGCGCAGGAGCCGTCTGAGAGTGTGCCAGCGGACGCCACGGTGCCCGTTCTCAAGCTGGGAGATATACGTCACGCCGATACCCGCGCGCACCGCCAACTCCTCCTGCTTGAGCCCGGCACGGTCGCGCAATTCCCGTAGCGCTCGGCCGAGGATTTGGTGGTCTTGGGTGTCGTCGGGCTCGTGGCTAGACATTGCAATTCCGGCTAAGTCGCGGTATAATTTCGGCCCAACAAGAATATGGCCGGGGCGCGGCGCTAACCGCCCCCGACCTGGCACCGAGAGTAGTCGCTCCCGGCACGCCAGCCAAGCTACCAGTCCGGCGGTTTGGCTTCCTGCCAGAGCAGTTCTCCCGGGGCCTCCGACTACAGGAGGAACCGACATGACGACCCTCACCATCCCCGCCGAAGTGGTGGGAATCCTGCGTAGCGCCTTGCATAGCGAGATTGGGCAAGACGCTTCCGAGATCGTTCGCGTCAGCGAAGACGGCCACGGCGACTTGCACGCCGGGGAATACGACAAGCCGCTGCTGGACTTCGACGCGCACCGTGCGCTACTCGACCTGACCGGGTGGAGCAAGCCCAGTAGCGACGAGGCGGTGCAGATCGACCTGGACGAACACAAGTGGGCGCTCCTGACGACGCTTACACGTCGCCTCGCCGTCGAGCACGACCTCATGCAGTCAGACCAACACATGCGGGGAGCAGAGCAACAGCGACAGATCGCGATGGACTTTGCACGGCCACTTGAATCCTTCCTGCCGATCCTGCGTGCTCGCCTCAAGCAGATCGGGGGCCAGTGATGCCACGTCCCGCTACTGGCCAGGTAATCGTGGATGAGCGCAGACGCAGCGCAACGTTCGGGTTGCGCTTCCGCGCCTACGGCCGACGTGAGTACGTGACACTCGGGACCGCCGGGGAAGGTTGGACACGAGCCAAGGCAGAGACAGAGCTACAGAACATCCTCGCCGACGTGCGACGCGGCATCTGGCAACCGCCGGTTGTGGAAGTCGTGCAGGCTCCGCGAGCGATGCCGACCTTCCACGAGTTCGCCTCAGAATGGTTCGAGCGCCAAACGTTGGAGGGCGGACAGCGCGGCGAAGGTCTCAGCGAGGCCGGGAAGGCGGCGCTGGGCTGGGTTATCTCCAACCACCTGCTGCCCGCGTTTGCCTTGCGGCGTTTGGATCAAATCACCGTCGAGGATGTGGACCGCTACCGGCTGGGCAAGGTTCGCGGGGGCAAATTGAGCGCACGTCAATCAATAAGACGCTCGCGACGCTCGCCGCGATCCTTGAATCCGCCGTCGAGTACGAGCTGATCGACCGTAACCCGGCACGAGGAAGGCGGCGACGGCTGCCAGCAACAGCGCCCCGGCGTTCGTGGCTCGACCGTGCAGACCATATAGCGGCACTGCTCGATGCCGCCGGACAGCGCGACCAAAAGGCGAAGGTCTGTCGCGGTCAACGGCGGGCGTTGCTGGCCACTTTGGTCTTTGCCGGACTGCGGATCGGCGAGGCCCTGTCTCTACGATGGCGCGACGTGGACTTGGCGCGCGGCACGATCACCGTGCGCGACGCCAAGACCGACGCCGGGGTGCGCGTCGTCAACATCCTGCCCATACTCCGCGACGAGTTGGGGGCTTACCGTGCGCGGCTAGAGCCGACGGCCGTAGCGCTTGTCTTTGGCACCGCTAACGGCCACCGGCAGGGCGCAACGAACGTCCGGCGTCGCGTGCTCTCCAAGGCCGTCGAGCAGGCCAACAGGCGACTCGCCGAGGACGGTGCCGAGCCACTGTCCGAGGGTCTGACGCCTCACTCGCTGCGCCGCACATTCGCCTCGCTGCTGTTCGCCATCGGCGAGACGCCGCCCTATGTGATGGCGCAGATGGGGCACACCACGCCGAACCTCACGCTTGCGATCTACGCCCGACAGATGAACCGCCGCGACGGCGAGCCGGAGCGGCTAACCGCATTCGTGGGTGGTGCTTTTGCCGCAGTACCTCAGCGCGCAACCACCTCTGCAATGTCGCGAGCTAACGCAGGGGTGGCCTGACCTTCAGCTCGAAAACGTAGTTGCCGATAACGCAAGTACCTGTGATACCGTCTTGCTTCTAGACCAAGGAGAAAGAGATGAGCGACCGGATCGTAATCGGGCAGCGCATCAAGCACGAGCGTGAAGCAGCCGGGTACACACAGGCGCAGCTCGCGGAGTTGGTCGGCATTGGTGACACCGTGCTTTGTAAGATCGAGGCGGGCCAGCGGGGACTTGACAGCCTTATTCTGCGCCGCATAGCGCGGGCCGTAGACGTGCCAATGGACCGCTTTTTTGTTGTGGCGCAGCCGCTCGCCCTCGCACGCGATGGGGACGACGAACGGCTGCGCGACATGGTTGAGTGGGCACGGAGGATGAAGGCCGACCTCGTGTTCGTCCGCGAGGCCGCCCGCCGCTATGGCTAGCAGGCAGCCCGCGTACGTGCGCGGCGAGCACGCGGCCCAAGCGCTGCGCCTACGGGAGCAGTTGGGGTTTGGTGCGATCGACATTTGGCAGCTCTTGGATCGCCTCGAAATCCCGGTGGCTCTTCACCGCTTCGGCGATGGCGGTGGCGATGGGCTGTATCTGTGGGAACACGGTGAACCGCTGATCGTCGTCAACGCGAGCACGCGGCCAAGCCGTCAGCGCTTTACAGCGGCGCACGAGCTAGGCCACCACGAGATGCATCGATTCGACGGCGATCGACTGTTGATCGCCGATCACGATGTAGCCCAAAGTGCCGGCAATGAGCGAGAGGTCGAAGCCAACGCGTTTGCTGCCTATCTGCTTGCTCCAGCTGAGGCAGTGCGCCGAAGTGTCGGCGGCGATGCAGATGACAAGATCACCGAGGATCACGTCATCGACCTCATGGGCGTTTTTGGGCTGTCTTATGAGGCGACAACTTGGCGGCTACTAAACGCCAACGTCATCAACCGCGCCCAACGAGACGCGCTCGCGGCCAATCCCGCTGTCGAGGCCCGGCTACGCCGAGCGGGCATCGACGAGGACGCCCCCTTCAAGCCACCCGCTCCGCTCCCACGCGCCCATGTCAAGAATGCTCTCCGCCTGTACGAAGACCACATCGTGTCCCGGGAGCGCCTTGCAGAGCTACTGGACATGACTCTGCCAGACGTGATCGCCTTCGCCGAGAACCGTGGCGCTCATCCGACGCCCGAGCTGCCGGTGGACGAGGATGCCGTCGATGCGCTATTGCGTGGCCTATGACTCCGCTGCCAACTGGCAGTGAATGGGCATGTTTCGACACTACCGCGCTGATCCACTTCAACTCGATTGGACAGCTTGACACGTTGGGCGTTTGGTTCCCTCGCGCGTTCGCACCGACCGTGGTAATCGAGGATGAGATTCGCGACCATCTCGCTAAATACCCCGCCAATCAGGCCATTGTCGAGGCGACATGGCTTGAGGCTGCTTCGATCACAGACCCGGCAGACCTCAGAGATGTCGCCGAGATTCACAAGCGGTACGGTCGTAAGGCGGGGCAAGATCGTGGCGAGGCCGAGGTGGTCGTCTTGTGCGCGCGCCAGGGTTGGACCGGGATTATCGACGACTCAAACGGTCAGCGTGCTGCTCTGGACTACAAGGCTCCGCATTGCGCAATCCTCACGATGATCCTGGCGGCCGCCGCCCACGGACTCATCGAGCCCAGTGCTGCTTGGAGACTCCATGCGGACCTGGAGGCAAGCCGAGGATCCGGCCGCTCAGCACTCAGTGCTCAGACCGTGCACAAAAAGCCTTTCCATGCTTGCATCAAGCAGTTCGCACGAGTCATCGATAAGCGTGGACTGGCTTGGCCCCACGTTCTCGGCGCTCCAGGTGCAGACGGCCTCGTAATCCGCACTCGACAGACCACTCCCTAGCAAGCCGCTGATTTGACCAGCTCGAATGCGTGCATGAGCCAATGGGCAGCAATGGGCAGCAGGGGCCAGATCGACACTCCCAGCCTCCCGTTTGGCGACACCCCGCAGAAGTCAAAAACCGCTCCACAAAACAGCATACGACCGATGGGCGATCCTGGATTCGAACCAGGGACCTCTTCCTTATCAGAGAAGCGCTCTAACCAACTGAGCTAATCGCCCGCGAGCGCCCGATTCTAGCGTCCGTCCATACTCTGCGCAGGGCGTGAAGGTCGCGCCGCGAATACCCACCTCCGCGGCGCCCCACCCAGCGTCACGCCTTCGGGTTCGCGCGACCCTTCTCCAGCTCCTCGACCAACGCCAACGCCTCCTCCGGGCTCGCGAACGAAAGCTCGGCCCGATAGGCGCCCCTCTCAGTGCGCACCTTGACCTCGGCGCCCAACGCCGCTTCGAGCGCCACGGCGATCGTGGCCGCGGCTTCCTGCTGATCGGGATGAACACTGGGCTTGTTTGCGCGAGCGCCGCGCTTGCTTGTAACGACCCCACCCGCCTGGTTGGCCTCCCGCGCGAGCGCTTCGACCACCCGCACCGACCACCCCTCGCGGGCCGCATCGCGAGCCAGCCGGCGTCGTACCGTGTGATCCTCGGCCAGCAGCAACGCGCGGCCGTGACCCTCACTGAGCTGCTCTCGCTCGAGCAACTCGATCGTCTCGTCCGGCAAGTCCAGCAAGCGCAGCAGGTTCGATACCGCCACACGGCTGCGTCCCACCCGGAGCCCGACCTGCTCGCGCGTCAAGCCAAGCTCCTCCACCAACGCTGCGCACGCACGCGCCTCCTCGATCGGATTGAGGTCCTCGCGCGCCATGTTCTCGATCAAGGCCAGTTCCAACGTCGCGGCGTCGTCACGCGGGCGCACAAGCGCTGGGATCTCAGTCAATCCAGCGATTTGGGCCGCCCGCCAACGTCGCTCGCCGGCGACAAGCTCGTACGTTCCCCCCGGCTTGGGTCGCACGAGCACGGGTTGCAGCACGCCGCGCTCGCCCAACGATCCAGCGAGCGCATTCAGGGCCTCCTCATCGAAGTGCCTGCGCGGCTGATTGGGGTTGGCCACGATCAGCTCGATCGGCAGCTCACGCAACTCCTCCGCCGTCTGAGCCTCGCTTGAGACGCTCAGAATCGCCTCAAGCCCGCGACCCATTCCACGCTTTGGCTTAGCCACGGGCAGCCACCTCCTTTGCCAGCTCGAAATAGGCGGCGGCGCCTGCACTATGGGGGTCGTGATGCGTGACGGGCAGGCCGTAGCTCGGAGCCTCGCCGACGCGTACGTTGCGCGGGATCACCGTCTCGAACACAAGGTCTGAGAAGTGCTCGCGTACCTCGCGCTCGACATCGCGCCCTAGTCGCGTGCGATTGTCGTGCATCGTCAACAGCATGCCAGCGACCGTCAACCGCGGGTTGAGCTCCCGCTGCACCAATGCCAGCGTCTCTAGCAACCCCGCAAGGCCCTCGAGCGCGAAATACTCGGTCTGGACGGGCACGATCACGCGATCCGCCGCCACCAGCGCACTTACCGTGAGCGGGCCGAGCGATGGAGGACAGTCCAACACGATGTACTCATAGCTGTCGCGAATCGGCGCGATGACCTCGCGCAAGCGCTGCTCGAACCCGTCCATCCGCGGCAGCTCGATGTTGGCGCCGGCAAGTCCCGGGCCCGCCGGGAGCAGTTTCAGTTTCTCCACCGAGCTTTCAACGATCGCCTGCGCTGCGCCGCTCTCACCGGCCAGGACCTCGTACAGCCCAGGCACCTGCGAGCGTGGCAAACCGAGCCCCACGGTCGCGTTGGCCTGCGGATCCACGTCGATCACGAGCGTCTCGTAGCCGGCCTCGGCGATACAGGCAGCCACGTTGACCGCCGTGGTCGTCTTGCCCACGCCCCCCTTTTGGTTGGCTACCGCGTAAACCTTGCCCATGGTGGCCCGCACGCTAGCGTCGATCAAGCTCGCGTGCTCCGCTGGCCGCCATGAGGCCCGGGATCTCAAGCCCCCAATGGCTTCTTGCGAGCCATGCCTGCCCTGCGCGGAAATCGCTCCGGAGTCTCCTCCACCTTCAGATAGACGTGCAGATGGTGGTCGCGCACGCCCTCGTAGGGCTCCACACGCTGGATCGACTCCAATCGCAGGCCAAGCAACTCGGCAGCGGCAGCGGATGAGCGCTCCTCCTCGGAGTATCGCCGTCCGCGCCAGTCCACCACGGCCCCGCCCAATCGCAGCAAAGGCGCCGCGTACTCGAGCACGATCGGCTGCGGACCCACCGCCCTGACCACCACCAGATCATGGGCACCCAAGCCCTCGGCCCACTCCTCAGCCCGAGCGTAAACGACCTCGGCGTTCGCAATCGCGCTGCCCTCCACCACGCCTTCGATGAACCCACACTTACGCGCCCGGCTCTCGACAAGCTTGACCTCGGCATTAGGCAAAGCCACGGCAAGCGCAAGCCCTGGAAATCCGGCGCCGGCGCCGATATCGGCTATTCGAGAAGCCTCACGTACCACCTCCAGCTCAAGCGCTACGAGCGAGTCGGCGAGATGCACATCGAGAGCATGCACAGGCTCGCGCACCGTGGTGGGGGCAGTCTCGTCAGCCGCCAACACCCTCAAGATCGAACCGAATTGATCGATTTGCTCCCCCGACAAGTTGTGACGAGCAGCTAGGACCGCCAACAAGGACCCCACATCGTCATCGCCGGCCAAATACCGACTCATTGCGACCTCACCAGATGGGGGACCGAAAGCGTTTCACGTGAAATCATCGATCCCGCCCCGGGCGAGCGTTTCACGTGAAACCATCGGAGTCACGTCTACGTCTACTGTCAAAAACGCAAGCCGCTCCATACGCAGCCGGGTGATCCGTCAGTCCTCGTCCGGCTCCACGACCAGATACCGCTCAGGCTCATCGCCCTCGCTATGCGTCTGTACGCCGCCGCGCTCGCGCAGATACTCGTGCACGATCCTTCGCTCAGAAGCCGGCATCGGGTCCAGCTCGATCGCTTCTCCGCTGCGCAGCGACTCCTCCGCCGCATCTGCCGCTATCGAGCGCAAGGCCTCCTCGCGCCGCTTGCGATAGCCATCGGCATCGATCACTACTCGCGCCTCTGGCGCGCCTCCACGGAAAACGATCCGCTGGGCCAAGTGCTGGACCGCGTCGATCGTCTGGCCACGCCGTCCGATGAACAAACCCAGATCGTCTCCCTCGACACTGCCCGTCAAAAGCCCATTGGCCTGCTCGACCTGTACATCCGCGTCGAGACCAAGGCTGTCCACGATCTCCTCGAGCAGCTCGGTGAGAACGACAATGGGATCCTCTTGCTCCTCCTCCTGAAGTTCATCTGTCTGGCTCATCGTCGCCTGCCCGAGCGCTTCTTCTTCTTACGTGGAGGCGGAGGCGGCGTACTACCGACGCCGGCACCGGCCAACGCGGGCTCCCCCTTTGACCCGCGTGGGTCCTCGGGCTTGCCGTTCGAGATGGCATTGCTGGTGCCCGGCGGACTGACCCCCTTGCCAACCGACACCGGTGGCGGGCCAAAGCTGCGGCGGACGTAGTAGCCCTGGCCAACCGTCCACAGGTTGGTCGTTATCCAGTACACCAGCAAGCCGGCGGGATACTTGTAGAGGATGATCACGAAGAACAGCGGCAAGGCCATCATCAGGCGGCGCTGTGTCGGGTCGGCCGTCGCCGACATCGTCATCGTCGAGACAAGCTGAGAGCCGACGTATAGCACCAGCAGCACGACCAGGGCCACACCGGTCGCCTTGGAGGTGATATCCGGGATGAAAAGGAATTTGGCTGAGCCGGGGTCCACACTCTGGCAGCCGGTTTGTTCGACGTATTTGGTTGGCAGCCCGGAAAACGTCGAGATGGCAGTGTGGTGCAGCGAGTTGTAGTGGCTGACCAAGGCCGGTCCACAGATGTTCTTCTTGAGGTCTGTTCGCAGCATGTAGAACAGCGAGATGAACACTGGGAGTTGCAGCAACAGCGGCAGACAGGAGGCAAACGGATTGACTTTGTGCTCCTTGTAGAAGCCCATGATCTCCTGCTGCTGGCGCTGCTTGTCGTCTTTGTACTTCTCCTGCAGCGCCTTCAACTCCGGAGCCAGGCGCTGCAGTTCTTGCATCGAGCGGAACTGCTTGAGCGTTAGCGGCACCAGGACCGCGCGTATCAGCACCGTCAGCCCCACGATCGCCAAGCCCCAGCTCGTGGTCGTGATGTTGGTGTGGATAAAGACCAGGATCGACTGGAAGACGCTGATCAGCGGCGAGAACGCTTCCTGGATGACGTTGGCAAGGATGAACATGGGCGAGATTCCTGGCGCTACTCAGCGCGGCGATCGAGCTTGAACAACCGCTGAGCCGAGACGGGGTCATAGCCACCGTCGCTCCACGGATTGCACCTGAGCAAGCGCCACGTCGCGAGCACGAGGCCCCTCAGTATGCCGTACTCCCGTACTGCCTGTACCGCATAGCGAGAGCAGGTCGGCTCGTACTTGCAGCGCCTTGGCAGGGCCGGCGAGACTACGCGCTGGTAGACAACCACCGGAGCTAGCAAAACCGACTGTGCCGCACGCTCAATCCTCATTGACGACCTCTCCAGCCTTGCGCAAACCCGCTCGTCCAATCAGCTCCTCAAGCGCGCCGTCGATCCCCTCCAGCCCCGCGCGCTCGGCAAGCTCGCGGGCCTCTGGCCTTGCCACCACGACAACGTCATTGCCTCCCTCGAGTTGGTCCTCGACTCTGGCGAAAGCCTCACGCAACAAACGCTTGACGCGGTTGCGCTCCACCGCGCCCCCGACCTTGCGCGAAACAGACAACCCGAGTCGCGGGCGATCCACCGACTCGTTTGGGAATGAATAGAGAACCAGATGACGGTTTGCCACCGAGCGGCCCTGGCGGTAGACACGCTCGAACTCCGCACTGCGCGATAGCCGTTTCCCGCGGCTCGGGGATCGCGCCGTCATCGCTGCCAAGCCACTAGGTGGACAGGCGCTTGCGCCCCTTGCTGCGCCGCCGCTTGAGCGTGAGCCTGCCTGCGCGCGTTCGCATCCGGGCACGGAACCCGTGGGCACGGGCTCGCTTGCGTTTCTTTGGCTGATAAGTGCGCTTCATGATCGATCGTCTCCGGCCGCGCTCGTGTTCCCGCCGCAACCCGAGCGTGGCGTCGGCTGCGGCAGACCGGCTTCCGCCGGGCGCTGAAGTATAAACGTCAGCCGGCCTGCCGCCGACCAAAGGTTTCTCCGACTGGCCGGATCGCGGAATTTCTCGCCATTTGCGGTGACCGATACCGCTGCGCGAGCGCGAGCGCGTGGCCTCGGATATATTCGGTCTACCGGGCCCTTCGCGGGTCCCACACGAATGACTTTCGCCCGCTTTCTCCTCCACAAAGGAGCAGGTTTACGCTGCCGTGAGTACCGAGCTCGAGCACATCTGGTCGCAGGTAACGGCTGAACTTTCAGCCTCCATCGACGAGCCCATCTATCGCATCTGGTTGGAGCCGCTGCGGGCCGTTGAGCTCGACGGCCAACACCTCACCATCGAGGCTCCGCCCCAGACCTACGCCTGGATCAGGGAGCGCTTTGGACGCGTGCTGCAGACCACCGCAGCGGCGGTTCTCGGGCCAAGCATGACGTTGGACATAGTCGAGGCGATGCCCCAGACACGCGCTGACGGGAGCCAAAAAAAACAGCCACGCACAAGCCGGACAGCCCAGGCAAGCCAACCAATCCCACCGACGCCGCCAGAGCTGACCCAATCCTCTTGGGGCAACCCGAAGCTGACCTTCGATCAGTTCGTCATCGGCGACTGCAACCGCTTGGCCCACGCCGCGGCGCTGACGGTCGGAGAGCTGCCCGGGCAGGCTTACAACCCACTATTCGTCTGTGGTCCTCCAGGAGTCGGCAAGACCCATCTGCTGCAGTCGATCGCCACGTTCATCGCCACCTACAGCCCAGGGCTGAACGTGCGCTGCAGCACCGGAGAGTCCTTTACGAATGACTTCATCAGGGCGCTGGGCTGCGGCCAAATCGACAACTTCAAGGCAGGCTTTCGCCACGTCGACGTGCTCCTGATCGACGATGTCCAGTTCCTCGAGCGCAAGACCCGCACCGAGGAAGAGTTCTTCCACACTTTCAATGCTCTATACGACGCCGGCAGCCAGATAGTTTTGACCTCCGACCGTCCGCCAAGTGACCTGCAGGCACTCGAAGACCGGTTGCGCGAGCGCTTTCAATCTGGGCTCGTCGCAGACATCCGCCCTCCAGAACTCTCCACCCGCATGGCAATTCTGCGCAAGCGCGCGCAGCACGACGGCTTGGAGTCCGTAGATACGCTTGCACTCGAAGCGATCGCCAAGCGCATAGCAGTCAATGTCCGGGCACTCGAGGGCGCGCTGATCCGCGTGGTCGCTTTCAGCTCGCTTACAGGCCGTCCGCTAAGCGCGGAGTTGGCTACCGAGGTCCTCGACGGGCTCTATCCCAAGATCGATCCGCCTCAACGCTCGATCGCTGAGATCAAGGCTGCGGCATGCGAGCAATTCGGCATATCGGCCGAGGAGCTCATCTCCGCCGGTCGAACGGCGCGGCTTGCTTGGCCGAGACAGGTGGCGATGTACCTAGCTCGCGAGCTCACCCAGGAGTCCTTGCCAGCCATCGGACGCGAGTTCGGCGGACGCGACCACACAACAGTCCTGCATGCTTGTAAGCGCACTTCAGAGCGAATCTCCGAGAACACTTCTTCTCGCACCGCTGTGGAAGAGTTGCGCACAAGATTGAGGTCGCGGTCAGTTGACCGACAGACTTGAGACACTTTCCAACGCTGCGCTCACAGGCCTTCGGCTTCAACCCTCTTTGATACTGCCTAACCCCACTTCTCAACAGACCCTACTAACTCTATAAACCTATTTAGGTGCATAAGTGAAGCTTTCTCTATCCACTCCTGAGCTGTTGATGCAGTTGCAAGCAACGACTCGCGTTGCTTCTTCTCGCGCTTCTATTCAAGCTCTCTCTGGCGTCATGATCTCCGCCGACGGAGATACTCCCGTGCTGCTGGCGACAGACATGGAGGTGGGCCTACGCGTACCACTTGGTGGTGAGATCCTCAGCCCCGGTTCCGCTGTACTGCCGGCGCGGTTGCTTCTTGAAGTGGTCCGCTCGCTTCCCCAGGAGACGGTCACACTGGAGCTGCGCGCCCAAGAGCAGGATGTTGAGCTGATCTCAGGCTCAGCCAAGTTCAATCTGCGCACGCTGCGCTCCGAGGACTTTCCCACCCTTCCAAGCTCTGATCCGGCAAGTCGCATGACACTTCCAGCGCAGACCTTTGTGGATACGGCCACGCAGGTCTCCCGCTCCGCCTCCAAAGACGAGACGCGACCTGTGCTCACCGGTGTGCTGATCTCTGCCGGTGCTCAGGAGTTGACGATGGTCGCCACTGACTCATATCGACTCAGTGTCAAGCACGCCACGCTTGACTCGCCTCTCCAGAGCACGATCGAGGCGAACGTACCTGCCCGCGCTCTCCAGGAGCTGGCGCGCATCGCGCAGTCGATGGAGGAGCCCGAGCTGACGATCAGCCTCGGCCAGAATCAGGTTGTCTTCGAGATCGGCGACGTTGTCCTCTCATCCAGGCTGATCGACGGGCAGTTCCCCAACTATCGCCAGCTCCTACCCGAGTCGGTAGACCACGAACTGCGTCTCGCGAGTGCCGAGATTGCTGACGTCGTCAGGCGCATCAGCCTGCTGGCGCAGAAGAACGCTCCCTTGAGACTCAGCTTCAGTGAGGGCGAGCTGACCGTCTCCGCTCAGACCCCCGATGTTGGCGAGGCAAGCGAGATGCTGCCGATTCCCTTCTCGGGCGAGCCGTTCGAGATCGGCTTCAATCCTGAGTTCCTGCGTGATGGCCTGGAGAGTGTGGAGTCTGACGAGCTCGTGCTCAAGCTCATCAGCCCGTTGCGTCCTGGCTTGATCGAGTCGCCCGATGGCGGCGAGTTTGTTTACCTAATCATGCCCATCCGTCTCAACACATGAGGTCCGCGGGAGCGTGACGTGCTGGTTCTCGGGGTGCATCTGCGCGACTTCCGTACCTACACACGTGCCCAGGCGCAGCTGGGCGCTGGTCTGACCGTCGCCCACGGCCCTAACGGTGCCGGCAAGTCCAATCTGCTGGAGGGCCTTTACTTCGGTTGCACCGGCTATTCACAGCGCACGCGTAACGAGCGCGAGCTGGTGCGCTTCGGGGCGCAGGCGACACGAGTGGTCGTCGAGCTCTCAGATGGCGACCGCAATCACGAGTTGGCGGTCGGGTTCCAGCCTGGCTCGCCGAAGCACATGACCGCCGACGGCGCTCCCGTCGAGCGCCTCGCCGATGTGCAGGAGCGACCGCTGGTTAGCGTCTTTTCTCCCGACCGCTTGGAGTTGCTCAAGGGTGCGCCGGCATTGCGCCGTGCCCATCTGGATCAGCTTGTGGCCGCTTTGTGGCCCGCGCGCGTTGCAACCCGCCGCGACTACTCGCGGGCGTTGGTGCAGCGTAATGCGCTGATAGCCGGGATTCGTGCTGGACGCGCATCGCGCTCGACGTTGCCAAGCTGGGACGCAGAGCTTGCTCGCCATGCGCTTGAGCTGAGCAGTGACCGTGCCGCGCTCGTGGCGCTGCTCGCCGAGCCCTTCGCGCAACGGGCGCGGCAACTCGGTCTGAGTGGAGAGCCCCATCTGGAGTATCGGCCCCGGTCAAAGGTCTCCGATGTTGAGGGGTTCGTCGCGGAGCTCCAGGCACAACTCCCCACGGACCTGAATCGCGGCTTCTCCACTTACGGACCGCATCGCGACGAGCTTGAGATCTCGCGCGATGGACGCGAACTGCGTTCATTTGGCTCGCAGGGAGAGCAACGATTGGCCTTGCTTGCGCTGTTGCTGGCCGAGCGCTTCGTACTTGCACGCGAGCGTACACATGTGCCGCTGATGTTGTTGGATGACGTGATGAGTGAGCTCGATGTCACCCGACGCGAACTGCTCTCCGCGGAGCTGCAAAGCGCCGGACAGAGTGTGATCGCGACTACCGATCTCGCTCATGTCCCCGGCTCTGGCGATGGTGCCGTCACGCGCTTGCGTATCTCGTCAGGCGCCATCCTGGGAGAGGCGCTCGCCGCGTGAGTCGGCTTGCTCCCCGACCTTTGTCGTTTGCGCTTGAGGGGCTGACGGCTGCGCTTGCTCCCGCGACTACGCTGGCTCGGGTGCAGCAGGTCTGGGAGAAGGTGCTCGGAGCGCGCATCGCCGAGGCTGGGACCCCGATCTCCGAGCACGACGGCGTGCTCACGGTCGTGTGTGCGGACTCTGTTTGGGCCGCCGAGCTTGAGCTCATGGGCCCTGAGTTGGTCGAGCGGCTGAACGCCGTTGTGGGCTCCGAGAGCATCCATAAGCTGCGCTGTCGCACGGGCTGAGGCTCTCAGCGTCCTCGGTCTATCGCCGGGCTTCTGCTCGGCGCCGCCAGAGGACCTCTTCACGATCTCAAATAAGCCCCTGTTTTGGCTTGTTTGCAGGCAATTCTTGCGCACACCCAGGCCGGTTCCAGGGGGTCTCTGTGCTATCGTTAGACAAACACACCCCGCGCCCCGGACCGAGGTATTAGACGCCCGGCAACCGGGGCGTTCTCGCGTCATCGGAGGACCATTTGGCGACCGACACATCAAGCTCGCAAACGCAGCCTGCCGCAAAGGGGGGCGTCAACGATCCCTCGATGGCTGGCAATGCCAGCTATGACGCACAGGACATAACCGTCCTCGAGGGCCTGGAGGCTGTTCGCAAGCGCCCCGGCATGTACATCGGCTCTACCGGGATCATGGGTTTGCACCACCTTGTGTATGAGGTTGTGGACAACTCCGTGGACGAGGCGCTCGCCGGCTTCTGCACAGAGGTGTCGGTCAGGATCCATCCTGATAACTCGGTCACCGTCTTCGACAATGGCCGCGGCATCCCGGTCGCGATGCACGAGAAGGAGGGGCGCCCGGCCGTTGAGGTCGTGCTAACCGTCCTGCACTCCGGCGGCAAGTTCGGCGACGGCGGCGGCTACAAGGTCTCTGGAGGCCTGCACGGGGTCGGGGTCTCGGTCGTCAACGCGCTCTCCGAGCAGCTACGTGTGGAGATCCGCCGCGACGGCCACGTCTGGAGCCAGGAGTACTCGCGCGGCGCGCCGCAGGCCCCGCTGGAGAAGGGCGAGCAGCTGCCGAAGGGCGCCCGCACCAGCAACTCGGTGACGTTCCTACCCGACGCCGACATCTTCGAGTCGCTCGACTTCGACTTCCACACGCTCGAGGAGCGCCTGCGCGAGACGGCCTTTCTCACCAGGGGTCTGAAGATCTCGATCGTCGACGAGCGCGCCGAGGGTCATTCCGCCGAGTTCCAGTACGAGGGCGGCATTGAGGACTTTGTCGCCTACCTCAACGAGAACAAGGACACGGTGCACCGCAAGGTCGTGTTCTTTGCCGGGGAGAGCGAGGAGGGGGCCGTCGAGGTCGCGATGCAGTGGAACTCCTCCTACCAGGAGTCGATCCATTCATTCGCCAACAACATCAACACGCGCGAGGGCGGCTCGCACATGTCGGGCTTCCGCTCCGCCCTGACGCGCACGCTCAACAAGTACGCCCGCGACCATGGCCTGCTCAAGGAGAAGGAGGATAACCTCTCCGGCGAGGACGTGCGCGAGGGTCTGACCGCGGTCATCTCCGTGAAGCTGCGCGACCCGCAGTTCGAGGGTCAGACCAAGACCAAGCTCGGCAACCCCGGCATGGCCGGCGCCGTCGAGTCGATGGTCAACGCCGGGCTGTCGGAGTTCTTGGAGGAGAACCCCAGCGAGGCGCGTGCGGTGATCATGAAGGCCGTGCAGGCTCAGCGCGCGCGCGACGCCGCGCGTAAGGCTCGCGACCTCACCCGGCGCAAGTCGGCGCTCGAGAACTCGACGCTGCCGGGCAAGCTCGCCGACTGCTCGGTCAAGGACCCGAGCCTCGCCGAGCTGTTCGTAGTCGAGGGCGACTCCGCCGGTGGCTCGGCCAAGCAGGGCCGCGACCGCAACACGCAAGCCGTGCTGCCGCTGCGCGGCAAGATCCTCAACGTCGAGAAGTCGCGCATCGACAAGGTGCTGGCGAACACCGAGATCCAAGCATTGATCACGGCGATCGGCACCGGCGTGCGCGACGAGTTCAACATCGAGAACGCGCGCTACCACAAGGTCATACTGATGACCGACGCCGACGTCGACGGGGCGCACATCCGCACGCTCGCGCTGACGCTGCTGTTCCGCGAGATGCAGGAGCTGATCGAGGCCGGCTATGTGTACATCGCCAAGCCGCCGCTGTACAAGCTCAAGCAGGGCTCGCGCGAGCGCTACATCGAGAAGGACTCAGAGCTCGAGGACATCCTGCTCTCCGACAAGTGGGAGAAGCTCAACGTCTTCGACCGGCACGGCACCCAGTTCAAGCTGACCGACACACGCTGGCAGCGCTTCGTGCGGCTGCTCGCACAGTACGAAGGCTGGTCCTCGACGCTGCGCGCCGTGCACGGCCACGAGATGGTGCAGTTCCTGGAGGAGTCCTCGCTACTGGGCGAGCAGGTGATGAGTGCGGAGAGCGCGATCGAGCTGCTCTCCCGCGCGGGGCTGGAGGGCGAGACGCATGCCACCGAGCTGGTCGATCAGGATCCGCTCGAGTTGCGCGTGAAGGCGACGGAGACCCGCACCGGCTTTGCTCGCACCCACCGCATCAAGCGCAGCTTGTTCGAGTCGCAGGAGTACCGCCAGCTCGCCTCCGTGCACAAGCAGCTGATCGAGCTCGCCGGCACACCGGCTTTCGAGGTGCGTCTCGGCGATGCCCAAGAGAGCGCTCCATCCTTTGAGGCATTGCGCTCGGCTGTGATGACGGTCGCGCAGAAGGGCATCAAGCTGCAGCGCTTCAAGGGTCTCGGCGAGATGAACGCCGAGCAGCTCGGCGAAACGACCATGGCGCCGCAGTCGCGCACGCTGGCCCAGGTCACGCTCGAGGACGCCGCGGCCGCCGACCGCATCTTCTCGATGCTGATGGGCGACCAGGTCGAGCCGCGTCGGGCCTTTATCGAGGACAACGCGCGCACCGTCGCAAACTTGGATGTCTGAGGAGGTAGTGCAGACATGGCTAGTGCCGATGTCATAGGCGGCGGCAACGTCGAACCGCGCGCTCTCGAGGAGGAGATGCGCACCGCCTACCTCGACTATGCGATGTCGGTGATCGTCGGGCGCGCGCTGCCCGACGTGCGCGACGGGCTGAAGCCCGTGCACCGCCGCGTGCTCTACGCGATGAACGAGCTCGGCCTCGGGCCCACCCGCTCCTACGCCAAGTGCGCGAAGATCGTGGGCGAGGTGATGGGCAACTATCACCCCCACGGCGACTCCGCGATCTACGACGCGCTCGTGCGCATGGCCCAGGAGTTCTCGATGCGCTACGAGCTCGTCGACGGGCAGGGCAACTTTGGCTCGATCGACGACGATCCCGCCGCCGCGATGCGCTACACCGAGGCGCGTCTGGCGCGCATCGCCACGGAGATGCTGCGCGACCTCGACATGGACACGGTCGACTTCACGGTCAACTACGACGGCTCGCGCCAGGAACCGACGGTGCTGCCCTCGCGCTTTCCCAACCTGCTCGTCAACGGCTCCTCCGGGATCGCCGTGGGCATGGCCACGAACATCCCGCCGCACAACCTGCGCGAGGTGATCGGCGCGACGATTGCCTACATCGATGATCCCGAAATCGACCTCGACGGGCTGATGCAGCACATCAAGGGGCCCGACTTTCCGACCGGCGGGATCATCCTCGGCCACCAGGGCATCCGCGACGCGTATGAGACCGGGCGCGGACGCGTGCGTGTCCAGGCCAAGGCGCACATCGAGCCGCTGCGCCAGGGCAAGGAGGCGATCGTCGTCACCGAGCTGCCATTCATGGTCAAGAAGGCCGGCGAAGGCAACCTCATCACCAAGATCGCCGAACTTGTCAACGACAAGCGCATCCCGGAGATCTCAGACCTGCGCGACGAGACCGACAAGCGCGGCATGCGGCTGGTGATCGAGCTCAAGCGCGACGTGATTCCCAAGGTCGCGCTCAACAAGCTCTACAAGCACACCTCGATGCAGACCACCTTTGGCGTGAACATGGTGGCGCTCGTGGACAACGTGCCGCGCACCTTGAACCTGCGCGCCGTCATCCACAACTACGTGGCCCACCAGCGCGAAGTGATCGTGCGTCGCACCAAGCACGAGCTCTCCGAGAAGGAGGCGCGCGCACACATCCTGCAGGGACTCTTGATCGCACTCGAGAATCTCGACGCGATTATCGAACTGATCCGTGCCTCGCGCGACCGCGAAGCCGCCCGCGAACAGTTGATCGAGCGCTTCGAGTTGACGGCGATTCAGGCAACGGCGATTCTCGATCTGCGTCTCTCTCAGCTGACGGCGCTCGAGGCCGACTCGATCAAGCAGGAGCACGCTGACGTCAGCGAGCGCATCGCCGAGCTGCGCGCGATCCTCGGCGACGAGACGCGCGTGATGGCCGTCATCAAGGAGGAGCTCTCGGAGATCGCGGAGCGCTTCGGCGACGAGCGACGCACCGACATCACCCACTCCGAAGACGAGATCGACATCGAGGACCTGATCGCCGACCAGCAGATGGTGATCACGATCACCAACACCGGCTACATCAAGTCGCTGCCGCTTGACACCTATCGCCAGCAGCAACGCGGCGGGCGTGGTGTGACAGGCATGGACATGAAGGACGGCGACTTCATCGAGCATCTGTTCGTCTGCTCGTCCCACGACTACCTGCTGTTTTTCTCAAACCGCGGCAAGGTCTATCGCTCGAAGGTCTACGAGCTACCCGAGGCCTCGCGCACGGCCAAGGGCCGCGCGCTCGTCAACGTGCTTCCCCTACGCGAAGACGAGCGCATCCAGGCGGTGCTCTCGACACGCGACTTCACCGAGACCAAGTATCTAGTGTTCGCCACGCGCGACGGCACCGTCAAGAAGACCGAGCTGCAGGCCTACAACACACCGATCAAGGCTGACGGCATCATTGCGATCAACATCCGCGACGACGACGAGCTGTTGGCCGTGCGGGCTGTTGATCCCGAGGACGAGATCATCATGGTTTCCCGCGCCGGACTGACTGTGCGCTTCGCCGAGTCGGCGGTGCGCGCGATGGGTCGCGACACGACCGGCGTGCGTGGCATGGACGTTGGTAAGGACGGCAAGGTGATCGCGATGGACGTCGCCCGCGACGATATGGACTTGCTGGTCGTGACCGAGAACGGCTATGGCAAGCGCACCCAGATCGACCAGTACCGCAAGACCAATCGTGGCGCCAAGGGTGTAAAGACGATCGGTCTCACCGAGCAGAAGGGCGCGCTCGGCGGAGCGCTTGTCGTGCGCGAGCACCAGGAGCTTGTCTTCATTAGCGTCGGCGGCATGGTCCAGCGTACGGCCGCCGGTGGCATCTCCAGCCAAGGGCGCTCGGCAACCGGCGTGCGCGTCATGAATCTCAAGGACGATGACGTCGTCAGTGCGGTGGCGCTCGTGGTCGACAGTGGCGCGGAGGACGCAGAGGGCGCCCAGGAGGGGTTGCCGCTCGACGGCGGATCGTTGCCGCCGGGCCCGGCCGACGCCCCGGCCGATGCCCCCGAGCCCGAGACGGGCGAGCCTGACGCCTAAGGACCTATCCCGGTAGACCCGCACGTCCGTGGCGGGATAGATCCTGACCTACCCGCTTCGTCATCTCGGTCCGCTACATTTCAAGGACCAGAGAAAGGAGGTGGTCCTACGTTGGCTGACAGTATTTGCGGGACTCTGGAGGTGGCCGGCCGTTAGGCCGAAGCACTCGGCTGGACCCGCCTAGCGGATTCCAACCCGGGCCACCATTGCGTAGGTCGCCGGACTTGTCCCTCCGGTTCGCAGTGCTTTCGGCGCGCCTCAGTGGTGCGCATGGGCAACGCGAAACCTGCGTGATCGTGTCCAGCGCAGTTGCAAGCGGAGGGCGCCTGAGTCGAGGGCGCCCTCCGTGCTTAAGGCTTCAGGCTGCAGCGGGCAGATACTGTCGCCAGGCCGCCGGAATCGTGGGGCTGGCGACGTGGATGAAGATCTCTGCGCGCGGTGTGCGTGGCTTGTGTCGTGGGTGCATTCCGGCTTGACGCGGGAGCATGTCGCCCTTGCGTCGGTTGCACGGTGCGCACGAGGCCACGATGTTGTCCCAGCTCGAAGTTCCGCCCTTCGAGCGCGGAATCACATGGTCAACCGTGAGGTTGGAACGCGACCCGCAGTACTGGCAGGTCCAGCCGTCGCGCGCGAAGACCGCACGACGCGTGATCTTGCGGCGATGGGTGTCTCGTGGCACGTGCACGTAGCTGACGAGTCGGATCACTACGGGGCGAGCCAGCGTCGAGTTCTCGGAGTGCAGTGCCCACAAGCCACGCTCGATCAGCTCGGCCTTCTCCTTCAAGAGCAGGACCACCGCACGGCGCACTGAGCAGACGTTGATGGGCTCGAAAGTTGCGTTGAGGACGAGCACCCGGCCACCCATCGCCGTATTCGACGATGAGCTCGGTCCGTGCCGCTGGTGCTCTGAGGGCGACACGGACCCCACTGGCTCTGTGGGCGCCGTGCTTTCCATCTTCAGCGCCGGAGTGTAGCGGTCCGTCAGTCGTTCCGCCGCCTATCTGGCCTCGCTCATGTCGCGAGCGAGCTGCGATGGCTGCTTGTGTTGCCGCTCAGCTGGGTAGAGCTGGTGGCAAATCAAGCTGCCGGATAAGAGCCCAATACCCGCACCTGTTCGCACATGGCACGCAAGCCTGTTAGCGCAAGGGAGACGACCTCGTCCTGTAGCGATCCCTCGAGATCGACAAAGAACATGTAGTGCCCGAGCTGCTCGCGCATCGGGCGCGACTCGATCTTCGTTAGGTTGATTTCACGCCTGGCGAACTCGTTCAAGCACATCACCAGCCAGCCTGAGTGGTCGGCGCCGGCACCCCAGAAGACGAGTGAAGTCTTGTGCCCGTTGCCCGTCTGTGCGCGCAGCTGAGGAGCCCCCGAGCCAGAGTCAGCTCTCGCAAGCCAAACAAAGCGGGTCTCGTTGTCCTCACGATCCTGAATTCCCTCGGCTATCACTGCGCATTCATACAACTCAGACGCCAGTCTTGTACCGATTGCGGCCAATGAGTCGTCCTTACGCTCGCTCACCAGTCGTACAGCCTCGGCCGTCGAGCTGGCCGCAAGGACACGCGCGCTCGCAAGCGGCCCGTGCAGAAAGCGAGTGCACTGACCCGGCACGTGGGGGTGAGAGACAACCGTCTCGATTTGCCCCAGCTCAAGTGGACTTGCCGCGATCAGGTAATGGCGCACAGGCAGGACGACCTCGCCGACGATCGCGGTCTCGCTTGCTTCGCCGGCTAGCGTGTCGAGCGTAACCGTTACCGACCCCTCGATTGAGTTCTCGATCGGCACGAGCGACCACTTGACGGTTCGCTCCTGTACGGCCATTACCGCATCGCGGATCGTCTCGAGCGCAACCGGTGTCACGGCGCCGGAGGAGGCACTGCCGAGCAGCGCCTCCTCGCTAAACGTTCCCTCCGGCCCCAGATAGCCGGCGCTCGGTGCCGCGCTAGGAGCCGGTGACATCTACGATGTCCGTCCTCTCTGCTGTGTGAGTCGGGCTCACCGCGCGGGAGGCCGGGCTTTCGCTGAGTGCGACTCTCACAGCCTCCGCCTCCTCTGGCGAGAGCTCCAGCTCGCCCTGGCCGTCGCGCACCTGCTTTGCATATACGCGCGCTTGGTCGCGGTGGTGGATGCAGGTCAGCACGACGCCGGACTGCCTGCCGTCGAGCAGTGCGATCGAAACGGACTGTTGCCCGGAGAGCTCGTTGTAGGCGTCGTAGCGCACCAATGCCTGATGAGAGACCGCTCCCGTAAGCGCGAGCTCGACGTTATCGAGACGATTGTCCAAGTGCTGGGCCACATCGCCCACGTACTCCTGCAGTGCTTGAAAGGCCTCCTGCAGAGCGGCGCTGTGGGCGATCACATCCTGCTGCGCGCCATCCCCGAGCACCAGCTTCTGTGCCATGCGCAGGCTGCGCATACGGCTCATCAACACGATGCACACGATCACAGCGATCACAGCCACCGCGAGCGCCGCGAGCGCGACGATGCCCTGCGTGTTGTTCAGTGATGCGGCGCTCACCGCAAACAAGTTAGGGCATCTCTCGCTGGGCTGTGCGGTTGGAGGGGCTGGGAGCATCAGCTGGTCGTGCGCCGCCGGTCCCGCTGTTGTTCCATCGCCAACGCGCTGAGCCCGAGCGCGGCCCTTCTCAGAGCCTGGCGTGGGTAGACCTATTTCCCAAAGATGACGATGAAGCTGGCCTTGTTGTTTTCGACGTCGGTCTCGCCGGGAACCGGCACGACCTGGACGTCCACGCGCGAGGCGGCTTCGAGTGTGACCCCCTTCACCGTGACGTTGGCGTTGTAGGTCTGTCCTGGTTCGGTCTTTTCAATCGTGTGTGACGCCGTGAGCGTTTTGCCTTCGGTCGTGACCGACACGTTCACCTTGACGTCGGTCTCTGGGTTGGACCCGGAGTCTTCGACCATCGCCGTAAAGGTTGGGTTGGCGCCGCCGCTGATGTGGTTGAGCGTTGGCGAGGGTTCGAGCGTATTGGTGCCGACGCTTACGCCCTTGAGCGCGGACCCATGCGTGCCAGGCGCTACCGCCCCGGAGCTTGCCGTCGCCTGACCGGTGAGCTTCGCTTGCACGGTGGACGGCGTCAACCAGCCGAGGTTTGGCAAGAAGCGGCTTGGCGTGGTGGTCTGCCCGCTGACTCCGCCTGAGGCGAGCGTCTGCTGTATCAGCGGGGCCACTCGCTGGGAATAGAGGATGTCAGAGGCGAGGAAGGTCTCCATCGCTCCCGCGATGTAAGTGCTGGCCTGCTGGGCTTTGCCGCCGAGCGCTTCGCGCACGAGCCCGGCGATCTTGGTGAGCCCTTCCACGCGCAGGTTGAGCGCGAGCAGCAGGTTGCGTTGCGCTGAGGTCATCTCGCTCGGCACGCTTAGCCCTTTGGCGTGTTCGGCGATTTCTTCAGAGGAGCGGCGCAACTGGTCGATCTGCGTCTCCACGTTTAGCGCCTGCTTGCCGCTGGCAGAGGAGAGCGTCGAGAACAAGGGCTTCGCAACCTGGGATTCGGACTGTGCGGCGATCTGGTTGACGTTCTGGTTGTAGCTTTCGAGCGCCTGCTGTTTGCCCCGCTTCAAACAGCCGTTGACGAGCAGCACAATTACGATCAGCAGCACCACACCGACGCCGGCCGCGATGCGCCGGCGCACCATCATCGCGTGGTGGTCGATCGAGGATGCGCCAGCGCCTCCAGCGCCCGTTCCTCCACCGCCCCGTTGGGGACGGCGCGGCTGTGGTCGCGACTGTTGTTGAGTACGCGCCGGCCGGACTGTGGTCGGCTGCTCCTCGTCCTCGTCGTCGAAGAACGACAAAAGAGTGCTCCTTGCAGGGGCTTGTGAAGCACATCAGTATGACCCCACCGTCAGCCGGAATGTTTGCTGCAACTTCTCAGTCAGTGGCGGATCGCACGATCTTGCGGCAGGGAAGGGGCTGGTCGTGGCGAACGCGGAGGCGGTGGATTCCTCCAAAACCCTCCTCCATGGCCGCGCTGGAGGCGGCGCGGACACGCCTTCCGCGCACCCGCCTACCCTCCATGATGGGGGAGACCCGCATAGCGGCGCGCCCGGGAGGCTGGTGCCGCGCCCCCTCTCGGGGACCCTCCATAAAGGGGGGCAGGCAGGCGCGCCGGCGCAGCCGGAGATCCGCATCGCCGACGAGCGCTCCACCCGTCGGGGCGAGCTGCTGCTCGGACGCTACCTGCTGCAGGAGCGCCTCGGCGCTGGAGGCTTTGGCACCGTGTGGCGCGCGCACGACGAGCAGCTTGACCGCGCCGTCGCGGTTAAGCGCATTCCGTTGCCCTCCGAGGAGGACCGTGAGCGGGCAACGCGCGAGGCGCACGCTACGGCCAGACTTGCGCACCCGGCGATCGTGGCGCTGTACGAGGCCAGCTCGGATGAGGACGCCTTCTACCTGATCTCGGAGCTGATCGACGGAGCAACGCTGGCTGAGCTGATTTCCGAGGACGAGCTCGCGGACGAGGAGGTGCTCGAGATTGGCGTGGCGTTGCTGAGCGCGCTGGAGCACGCGCACGCGCGCGGCGTGATCCACCGTGACGTCAAGCCTCAGAACGTGCTCGTTCCAAGCGACGCAGCCGAGCACACGCCGACGCGTGGTGCGAGCCCGTCTCCGGCAAAGCTCGCGGACTTCGGCGGAGCCAGGCTGGCCGGAGATGACGCGTTGACACGCACCGGGGATGTGCTCGGCACGCTTGCCTACATGGCCCCTGAGCAGAGCGAGGGTCATGAGGCTGGTCCCGCTGCCGACCTGTACTCGCTGGCGCTTCTCTTGTATGAGGCCTTGAGTGGTGTCAACCCAGTGCGCGGTCGCACTCCCGCCGCCACCGCACGGCGAATTGGCGCTCCGGTGGAGCCACTGGAGCACCGCCGCCGCGACCTCCCGCGCGAGCTCACGCGCGCGCTGGACAGGGGGCTGCTACCAGACCCGGAGCTGCGCGGTACGCTCGCCGACCTGCACGACGTACTTGAGCGTGCACTTGAGCAGGGGCTGAGACCACGACTCTTCGCTCGTCGCGGTCCACGTCGCCAGCCCGCCTCAACGGCGCTGCAGGAAGATGCTCAGGATCGCTCAACTTTTCGGGCCCGCGCCAACTCGGATCGCACCTGGCCGGCTGCTCCCGGCGTGCGTCCCGCCAACGCTTGGGTTGCGCCAGTCGAACCCCGGCGTGCCGCTGGCAGTGGCGATCTCCGTGATCCGGATGACGAGCTCGACGAGCAACAGGACCGCGAGCGCAGGAGCCGCACGGTGGCACTGCCAAGACTGCTGTGGCTCGGTTGTCTACTGGCGCTCGCCGTTTGGCAGGCCTTCGCCGGCCTACCCGGGGTATCTCTGCTGGTGCTTGCCGCCGGAGCTCCACTGCTGGCGCTGCCACGGCGCTCAGGTCCCGGCTGGCTGGCTGCGGGGATGGCGCCGGCGCTCGGGCTTGCCGGCTTGGCGGGCGCTTTTCCGGCGCTTGCCGGCCAGCGCTCGAGCTGGTTTGCGCGTGCCGGAGTGGCCGCGCTCGGCTTCTGGTGGCTGGCGCTCGCGGAGTCGCTGCTGAGGCGCAGACTGTGGCTCGGCCCACCAGTGGGACTGCCGCCAAGGGCGGCCTGGGAGAGCTCGATCAACGCTGCCGCGACGCACGTGATCGCGCCCACGTTCACAGTCGAGCTTTTGCTTGGCGCGGCGGTGTGGGCGCTTGCGAGTGCGATCCTGCCGTGGCTCCTGCGCGGCCGCAGCGCCGCCCTGGACGTTGGTGCGGCGGTCCTCTGGACTATTGCCTTGCTTGCCGCGGTGCCGTTGCTCGAACGAGCGCTGCTCGCGCACGCAAGCCAAACAAGTCCGCGCGGCGCGCTGCTTGGAGCGGTGCTCGGCTGTGCGTTGGCGATCTGCGCACGCGCGTTGCGCGGCCCTGTTTAGCCGCATGGGCACACTCCCATCGCACGCGGCCCTTAGAGTGGGTATCGAAATGCTGCTACCCCTGGATGCGCCAGGCGCTTGTCGCGGCCAAGCTGAGGTGCTGCTTTCGAGGTGCCCCTGAGATGAATCCGCTGAGGACACTGGAGAACATGATCGCCGGCCTCGTCGAAGGCACGTTCGGGCGCGTCTTCAAAGCCGAGGTCCGTCCGATGGAGCTCGCGCACAAGCTGGCGCGCGAGATGGACGAGAACAAGACGATCTCGGTGTCGCGCGTGTATGCCCCCAACGAGTATTCGGTTTGGCTCTCGCCGCGCGATCGCGCGCGCTACGAGGGCGTCGAGCAAGAGGTGATTGACGAACTGTGCGCCTATCTGCTCGAGCACGCGCGCGGCGAGGACTTGGCGCTGGCTTCGCGACCGCAAATCGTGTTTCACACCGACGAGAACCTGCAGCTCGGCGAATTTGGCATCGAAGCGCGGCTGGCGCGGCTCGAGGAGGAGCCACCGGAAAGTGACGAGCCGCCTCAGCCGCCTCCTGCTGCCCGCCGCGCATCGGCTGCATCAACTGCTGGCGCAGGTGCATCGATCGGGCCCGCCGGCTCGGCTGCCGGTTCCCGTTCTTCTGCTGCCGCACCAGCGCCTGCCTACGCGGAGCCCGAAGAGGTCGGCAACACGATGATCTTCAGCAACTCCCAGCGCACGCGCGACGCCGTCGAGCAGACAAGCGCCCGCCGGCGGCCCAAGGCGCTGTTGCTGGTCTCGGGCAGACGCCTACTCGTCGCTCCCCGCGGGGCGACGATCGGGCGCAGCCGCGACTGCGACATCGTGCTCGAGGACTCCAGCATCTCGCGCCGCCATGCCGAGCTTCGTCCCGGCGGCCAGGGTTGGACGATCGAGGATCTTGGTTCCACCAACGGGGTGCGCGTCAACGGCAACACCGTCCACGGCCCGCAAGAGGTGCTCACAGGAGACCGCATCGAGATCGGCTCGACTGAGATGCTTTTCGAGATCGCCCCATGAACAATCTCGCGCCCGTGTCGGTGATGCTGAAGTTCGGCTTCCTGGCCGTCATGTACCTGTTCCTTCTGTGGGTGGCTCGCAGCGCTCTGCGTGACCTGCGCGGCAATGGGGCGCAGGTCTCAGCCCTGGACCGGGGTGCCGCGCAGGCGGGGACCGTGCCAGCGGATGCGACCGGTCTGCATTCGGCCTCGACGCTCGGGCCGGCAGACCTGCTCGGGCGCGAGCCGCGCCTGGTCGTCGAGCGTGCCCCGGGTCACGAGCCGGGGATGATTTATGACCTTGGCGGCGATGTCGTCTTCGGCCGTGGCGACACGGCCGAGATACGCTTGAGCGATCCGTTCGCCTCCTCGCGCCATGCGCGCGTATACGAGCAGGGGAAGATCCTGGTGATCGAGGATCTCGGCTCAACCAACGGCACTTACCTCAACGAGGAGCTGCTCGACGGGCCACGTCCGCTGCATCCAGGTGATCGTGTGCGCATCGGCGACTCCGAATTCGTCTTCGAGGTCGACTGAGGTGGTGCCGCCACTCCTCAGGTCCCCGCATCTCAACCTGAGCGGACCCCACTTGGGGTACTGCTGATGCTGCGTGTGGCCGAACACTGGGCTGGTACAGACACCGGCCTGCAACGCCGCGCCAACGAGGATTCGCTGCTCGTGCGCTCGCCGCTGTTCGTCGTCGCGGATGGGATGGGTGGTGCGCAGGCAGGCGAGGTCGCCTCGAGCGTCGCGGTCGACACTTTCCGCGCCGGCCTGCAGCACGGGGAGGATCCTGAGCGCAGCCTCGTAGCTCAGGTCGAGCAGGCCAACTCCCGCATCAATGAGCTCTCGCACAGCAACGCCGAGCACGCGGGCATGGGCACCACGATCACGGCCGTGTACGTGGGCGAGCAGGACGTCGCGATCGCCCACGTCGGCGACTCGCGCGCATATTGCATGCGCGACGGTGAGCTGCTGCGCCTCACAGACGATCATTCGCTTGTAGATGAGCTGATCCGCCAGGGTAAGCTGACCCCTGAGGAAGCCGAGGAGCATCCGCAACGCTCGGTGATCACGCGGGCGCTCGGGCCAGAGGCGACGGTCGAAGTGGACGTGCGCTCATTCCGCGGTCGTCCCGACGACGTCTATCTGCTCTGTAGCGACGGCCTGACGACGATGGTGGGGGAGGCGGAGCTGTTGCGGCTGCTCGCAGCGCATGAGCGTTTGGCGGACGTTGGCGAGGCGCTGATCGCGGCCGCCAACGGTGCGGGCGGCAAGGACAACATCACCGTCGTGTTGCTGCGCTTGGAGGAGGTGTTCAGCGAGGCTGAGCGGCCGGGCGACGGTCACATCACGATTACCGCCGTCGCGGCTGTGCCGCCGGCCTCCTCGGCATCACAGGAACGAACCTCCATCCCAATTCCACAAGCCGACGCGGGTGTGGCTGTGCGCGAGGACGAGTACGCCGAGCAGCCGCTGAGCGTCAACGGTAAACAGGCCCACTCCGCGGCGCCGAACCCGCGGCGTCCCCGCTGGCCGCAGCAGACGCCACAACCCACAAAAAGCGCACGCGTGCGTAGACGTCTTCGCCGCGTGCGCACACTTGTCGTGCTGTCGACTGTCGTCGGCCTGCTGGCGGCGGCGGCGTACTTGGCCTTGCAATCGGTGTACTTCATCGGCACCAACCAGCGTGGGTTGGTGACTATGTACAACGGCCTGCCCTACGAACTCCCGGGCAAAATCAAGTTGTACACGAGCGATTATGTCTCGGGCGTAAGTGCCTCGACGCTTGTGCCCGCCCGCCGCCAGGCGTTGCTCAACCATTCGCTTCGCTCCGAAAGCGACGCCGCCGAACTGATGCGCGAGCTCGAACTGGGGCAGCTGAGCGAAACATGAACCGTCCAATCGTCCGTTTGTACGGCCTGGTCGTGGTGCTGTTCGCGGTGCTGATCGCCTTTACCTCGCGCTGGACCGTCTTTGAAGCCTCATCGCTGCGCACAAGCGAATTGAACGTGCGCGGTCTACTCCAGCAGGAGCGGATCGACCGCGGCCCGATTCTTGCGGCAAACGGTGCTGTGCTGGCGCATAGCGTGCGTGGAGACGAAGGCACCTACTCGCGCAGCTATCCGCGCGGGAGCGAGTTCACCGCGCCGGTCGGCTACTCCTTTATCGAACGCGGTCAGGTGGGTTTGGAGCTGTATCGCAACGCTGCGCTCGACGGCGAAACCGACGACAGTGTGCGCAGCATTCTCGACCAGCTGCAAGGCCGCAAGCCGCAGGGCAACACGGTCGTCACGACGTTGCAGCCGGCCGCACAGCAGACGGCGATCGCCGCGCTCGGCGAACACGAAGGCGCCGTCGTTGCGCTCGACCCGAGCACTGGTGCGGTCGAGGTGATGGCCTCCACGCCGAGCTATAACGCCAACCTCGTGGCGTCGCGAGGCTCCTATGCGCGGATCGCCCGCGCGCCTGGCGCTCCGCTGATCAACCGCGCCGTCCAATATGGCTACGCCCCGGGCTCGACGTTTAAGGTCGTTACTGCCACCGCTGCGATCGACACGGGGCAGTTCACTGCGGAATCGACTTTGAGCGGGCGCAACGAACTGCTCGTCTCTGGGTTTCCGTTGAAAAACGACAACGACGAGAGCTTCGGCGAGATAACTCTCACCGAAGCGCTGGCCCATTCGGTGAACACGGTCTACGCGCAGGTCGCCGAGCGTCTGGGCAAGCGGACGATGGCGCGCTACATGCGCCGCTTCGGCTTCGACCATAAGCCGCAACTCGACTATCCGGCGAAGGAGATGTCGGCCAGCGGCGAGTACCTCGACGGCCGTTTGATCGCGCCGACCAGCACCTATGTCGATGTGGGTCGTATGGGTATCGGCCAGGACAAGCTCGAGGTGACTCCGCTGCAAATGGCCCAGGTGGCTGCCGCCGTGGCCAATCACGGCATTTTGATGGCGCCCCATCTGACCTCCTCGATCGTCGAACCGGACGGGCACGTGCTGCAACGCATTACTCCCAAGGTGCAGTCGGTGGTGATGAAGCGCTCGACCGCCACCGCCGTTACGGGAATGATGGAAGCCGTCGTCTACAGTCCCGGCGCGACCGGTACCAGCGCCCAGATTCCCGGCGTGCGGGTTGCCGGCAAGACCGGCACCGCCGAAACTCAGATCGGTACGGCGATTAACAACGTTTGGTTCATCGCTTTTGCGCCCGCGCAGAACCCGACGGTCGCCGTGGCGGTGACGCTTAAGGGCGTGCCGGGCCAGGGTGCCACGTTTGCCGCACCTGTGGCCAAGCAAGTGATGGAAGCGTTGCTCCATGTTTGACGGCCACTTGATTTGCCGTGGCCGGTTGACTTGTTCCCGGGATGGGCTGGTTTGCTCCGGGGGGGAACCGGCTTGCTCCGGGTGTGCGCTGGTCCGCTTCGGTGGTCGGTTGGGTCGCCACGGGGGTGGGTCCGTTTGCTCTGGGGGTGGGGTTGTTCGCGTCTGGTGGGTCCAAGAAAAGAAGTACATGCAACCAATCGGTTGCATGTACACACTTTCTAGGCATGGCCAATCGCGTATACACAGCCCCCACACCCACGACCAAATGGATCGCGAGTCATGAGCGCGATCGAGGCCGGCACGGTCATCGACGGGCGCTATCGCGTCTCGGCGAGGCTTGGCTCCGGCGGGATGGCCGACGTGTACCTCGCCCACGACACACTGCTCGGCAGGCAGGTGGCGCTGAAGCTGCTGCACCATCGCTTCGCCGAGGACCAGGAGTTTGTCGAGCGCTTCCGTCGCGAGGCCTCCAGCGCCGCCGGCCTCTCGCACCCCAACGTTGTCGCCGTGTTCGACCGGGGCGAGTGGGACGGCACCTATTACATCGCTATGGAGTATCTGCCCGGGCGCTCGCTGAAGGCGGTGGTAAGAGAGCACGGGCCACTTTCGCCATCGGACGCGACCGACATCGTCGTGCAGATCCTGCTTGCCGTGCGTTTCGCCCACCGCCGCGGGATCATCCACCGTGACATCAAGCCCCACAATGTGATCCTTGACGAGGAGGGGCGTGCGAAGGTCACCGACTTCGGGATCGCGCGCGCCGGCGCCTCAGACATGACGCTCACCGGCTCGATCATGGGCACGGCGCAGTACCTCTCACCCGAGCAGGCCCAAGGCCACGCGGTCAGCGAGACCTCCGACCTGTACGCGGTGGGCGTCGTTCTCTACGAGCTGCTGACCGGCAGCGTGCCCTTCGAGGGCGAGTCGGCTGTGACGATCGCGCTCAAGCAGGTCTCGGCGGAACCGACCCCTCCCAGCCAGCGCAATCCTGAAGTGACGCCGGCGCTCGACGCGGTGGTGATGCGCTCGCTGGCCAAGGATCCTTTGGCGCGCTTTGCGAGCGCGGACGAGTTCATCGCCGCGCTGCAGCAGGCACGCGAAGGCATCTCTCCGGCCCCGGCACCCGCCTTCAATGGCGCGCCGCCTACGCAGACCGCGGCCGCCGCCGCACTGGTGGTACCGCCGCTACCGCCGGAGGAGACACACTCGCCCGAGGAGGACGCGCGCAAACGTAAGCGTGCCTGGTGGATCGCCGCCGGCGTCGCGGCGCTTGCGATCGTCGCGGCAGTGCTGTTGTTGCTGTTCCTGCCCGGGTCGAAGACGGATCGTGTGAGCGTGCCGGAAGTCACGGGTGAGACGCAGCCGGCGGCTGTGACCTCGCTGCAGCGAGCCGGGTTGACGTCGGTGGTCTCGTTGACCTCCAATGCGGACGTTGCAAACGGGCTCGTCGTCGGCACTACACCTCCTCACGGGACACTCGTCGCGAAGGGTTCGCGCGTGAGCGTGTACGTGTCCTCGGGGCCGGAAACTCTGGGGCTGCCCGACGTCATCCACAAGACGAGCGACGAAGCGCTGAAGATCTTGCGCAAGAAGGGGTTTCGGCCGACCGTCCAAAACCAGTCGAGCGCCAGCATCGAAAAGGGGCTGGTGATCTCTACCAACCCGGCTGCCGGTATCGAGGTGCAGCACGGTAGCCCCGTCACGGTATATGTCTCCTCAGGTCCCCAGGAAGCTAGCGTGCCGGAAGTGACAGGGGAATCGCAGGCTGCCGCAACGGCGGCGCTGGCGGCCGCCGGGTTGAAAGAGACGGTGGTCAAGCGCGAAGTCGCCGAACCGGCGCCTGGCACCGTAATCTCGCAGTCGCCATCGGCCGGCTCCTCGCTGAGGGTTGGCTCAGCTGTGACGGTCGTGGTGGCACAGGCGCTCAAGCAGGCGACAGTGCCCTCGCTTGTCGGCCAAAGCGAAGCGCAGGCGGTGGCGACGTTGACCGCCGCCGACCTCACCTCGCATACCGTGCAGCGCACGGTCACCGAACAGAGCAAGGTCGGAACCGTCGTGCAGCAGAGCCCAGCCGCCGGCCACAAGCTGTCCAAGGGCGGCGAAGTGACGATTGCCGTTGGCGTGCTCGCCCAGCAAACCACCTCGACCTCTACCACCCCAACGACAACTACCCCGACCACTCCCGCCACACCGGCTCCAGCTGCCGGCACACCGCCAGCGAACGGGTAAACCCTTCGCGTGTCTGGGGCCATCCTGCCCAGGCCTTGCGGCTACGGACGCGGGCTCGGGGATCGCCTCCGCTACTTGAACAGGGTGATCTCCGATATCTGTGCGGTTTCGCGCCTCGCTGGCAAAGCTACGATCCAGACTAGGTAGTAGCGGTAGACCAGTCGCGCAGGGTTGAACGCGATTGTCGTACGTGCGCTGATCTTGTGTGCCGGCGCTAGTTGCTTCCAGCCGAGCGCGGTGAGGCTCTCGCTGCTACTGGACGGGGTGGAGACGGGCAGACCGGTTGCGCCATATACGCTGGCGCTGAAGCCTGGTGTGGGGGTTTGGATCTCGAGCGCGCGTGCGGCCACGCCTGGGCTTGCATCGAGCGAGACGCCTAGTCCTGGCTTTCCCAAATTGCCATCGATGTAGTGCTCGGTGCTCCACGAGGTCGTGAGGTCTCCGTCGACGACGCTTGCCACGTCTTCGGCGTGTTCTGGCCCGGTGCCAAACGGGTTGTACGAGCTGGCCGCTTCCTGTTTGAGCACGACCGGTGTGATACCGGCGCTCGAGTGCACGTCTGGCGCGACTCCCGTGCCGCTGTGCGTGTGGCCCGCCAGCGCGACGAGCACGAGCGCGACGATCGCCGCGAGCAGTGCCAGCGAAATAGCCCAACGGGCCGGATGACGCAGGCGCCACGGCAGCAGGCGCCTGGCCGGCGAGTGCAGGGTGCGCAGAACCGCGGTGACCTCGCCCGTCGTCTGCCCGGAGCGAGCCGTCTCGATCGCCAGCGCCTCCTCCATGTCGGCGATCATCGCTGCCACGTCTGGATAGCGCCGCTTGAGATCCTTGGCGGTGGCGCGTTCGACTACAGCCGCGGTTGCCGCCGAGACCTCGGGACGTGCCAGCTGCACGTCTGGAACCTCCTCGCGCACGTGCATCATCGCCACCGCCACCGGCGAGGAGCCTTTGAACGGGACTAAGCCGGTTAGCATCTCGTAGAGGACCACGCCGAGTGAGTAGACGTCTGACTGGCCGGTGACGGGCTGCCCGAGCGCCTGCTCTGGGGAGACGTAGTCGGTGGTGCCGAGCACGCGCCCGTCCATTGTCAGCCCTTCCTCTGTCAGCGTGCGCGCGATGCCGAAGTCGGTGATCTTCGCGCCGCCCTCTCCGCCGAGCAGCACGTTCTGAGGCTTGACGTCGCGGTGGACAATCTCCCGCAGATGCGCGGCGCCGAGCGCGCGGGCTATCTCGATCCCGTAGGCGAGCGCTGTGGGCACGTCCAGCGGCGCGTCGCGACGAATCAGATCCTTGAGCGTCTCGCCGGCGACGTGCTCGAGCACGATGTACGGAGTCGCGCTTGCCTCGCCTTCCGAGGCATCTGAGCCCTCGCCGACATCCCACTCGCCGGCATCGATCACGGTCACGATGTGCGGGTGGTTGAGCTGCGCCACGGCGCGCGCCTCGCGCCGAAAGCGCTCCAACTGCCCCGAGTCTGAGGCGATCTCGCGATGCATGAGCTTGATCGCCACCTCGCGTTCGAGCACGGTGTCGAACGCACGGTAGACGGTGCTCATACCGCCGTGCCCGATCTGCTCGTCGAGGCGGTAGCGACCGCCGAGTGTGGTGCCAAGGATGGCGCTGTTCACGATTTGAGCCTCGAATGCCTGAGTATGCCAACGCTCGCCTGGGGGAGTGCGAGCTGCCTATTTTTTGGGGATTGAAGGGCGTGCTAACAGGTGTTATCGCGCATGTACCGGATCACATAAGCCGCTAGCACACCTCTGTAGGCGATACAGGCCGGTAGCAGTTGTGTTCGGCGACGTCGATCGACCGCCTTCAAGCTGGCGAGCGTGGAGCAGAATGCGCTCGCCGCGCCCACGATCAGCGGTAGCGCCGCTGCACGCGGCGTGTCGGCTCGTGCCTGTTGGCGCGCCAACCGCGTGCCCTGCAACAGGGTGGCTCCCGCGATCACGGGTAGTCCCACCGTCCAGGAGAGCTGGTCGGCATCCTGGCGCGAGAAACCACGTGCCCTGGCGGCGGCCAACGTTGCCCCGTTGCGCGACACGCCTGGGATCAGTGCCAGCGCTTGGGCTACTCCCAGCGCCAGACCGTCGTGCGCGTTGGTGCTTGCAACTAGTCGTCGTGAGCCGACTTTCTGCTCGCTTGTTCTCGTTGCGGCTGTTTGCTTGACGGGGGCCGTTGCGGTGCGCCCGTTTGGGTCTGGTGAGACCTGTTGCGCTTGGAGGTCGTTGCCCGCAAAATGGCGATGCCCCCCGCGCGCGCGGGGGGCATGCCGCTTTTTGCAGACCTCGACGCCCCCCATCGCTGCCGATCCGGCCAGCAAGCCGTAGGCGATCTTGGTTGGCGTGCCGAGGCGCCGCTCGATCTGACCACCCAGCGTGTAGCCGGCCAGCGCCGGTGGCACCAAGGCCGCGATCAGGAAGCCGAGTTTTGTGCGTGTCGAACGCTCAAAGTCGGTCGTGGTGACCTTGTTGCTGTCGCGCGGAAGTGCCCCCGATGGCGCCCGCAGGAGCAAAGCTGCGGCTGTGCCCGCGTGCAGCGCCACCTCAAAGGACTTGCGCAGCCTTGGGTCGAGCTGGTCATACGGCCACCCGGCCAGCCAAGGGACGAGCGTTGTGTGCGCCGAGGAAGAGATCGGCAGCAGCTCGGTTGGGCCATGCAAGAGGCCGAGGACCACGGCGTGGCGCAGCGGCAGCGCGCGCACAGAGGCCGGCATCCCGGCCCTGGTCAACTGAGGTCGGCCGCGGGCTCGCTCTCCTCGGCCGCTGAGGCCGCCGGTCGCGAACGGCGGCGCATCACTGCGTAGACGATTCCCACGACAATCAGCAGGACGATCACGTAGTCGAGGTACTCAAAGCCCTTGCGCACGCTCGTCCAGTCGCTACCGAGTGCGTGGCCGGCAAACGCCAGCGCTAGCACCCACGGGATCGTGCCGAGCAGTGAGAACAGCGTAAAGCGCCCGAGTGGCATGCGCGCGACGCCAGCAGGGAGCGACACGAAAGCGCGCACGAGCGGGATCATGCGTCCGAATAGCACCGTCTGCTCGCCGTAGCGCTGGAAGAAGCGGTCGGCCCGTTGAATCTGGACGGGGCCCATGTGCAGCTTTGCGCCGTGGCGTTCGAATAGCTCCAGGCGACCGCCGCGCCCGATGCCGTAGGCGAGCCATGAGCCGACCATGGTCCCAAGCAAGCCCGCCAGTACTACGCCGGTCATCGTCATGTGATGGTGTGCCGCGCTCTGCGTGGGGTCCGCGACGGCAAAGCCGGCGAACAACATCACTACCTCGGAGGGGATCGGGATGCAGGCGCTTGAGATCGCCATCAGCGCGAAGATCCCCGGCAGCCCAGCGTCGCGCACGAAGTGCGAGATCGAGTTGACCAGCGATTCTGAGATAGAGGCGAGGACGAGCACGTGGGCCATGTGCCCGCAACGATACCTGTCGTTTGCGCGTCCGCTACCGCACAGCACAGCATCACCCCAGCCCGCCGACAGAGCCTGCCCGCCCTTGCGGGCGCTAGCGTGCTCCAGCGATGCGTGTCTGGATCGACCTCACCAACAGCCCGCACGTGCTTGTCATGCGTCCTGTCATTGAGCTACTGCGCTCTGACGGCCACGAAGTGCGCGTCACCGCGCGTGACTTCGCGCAGACGCTGCAGCTACTCGACCGCTTTGCGATCGAGCACACCGCCATCGGTCATCATCGCGGTGAACGTCTGGCCGACAAGGCGATAGGGCTCGCCAGCCGCTCGACGGCGCTTGTGCGCTGGGCCCGCGCGGAGTCGCGGCACTCGACGCCTGCCCGCCCGCCCGCCCCGGTCACGGGCGACGCTCGCATCGCCGGGCGCTTCGACATCGCGATCGGCCATGGCTCCAACGACATCAGTGTCGCGGCTCGCTTGCTTCGGATTCCCTGTACGACGACGTTCGACTACGAGTGGGCGGCGGTCCAGCATCACGTCAATTGTCGTCTTGCGCAGGCCGTCGTCGTGCCCGACGCGATCCCGCCAGAGCGCTTGGATCGCTACGGCGCGAAGGGCAAGATCCACGCCTATGAGGGGCTCAAGGAGGAGTACTATCTTGCCGACTTCGAGCCTGAGGAGGCCGTGCTTGCCGAGCTCGCGATCGACCGAGACAGGCCGCTCGTGGTCGTCAGGACTCCTCCCGAGGTGTCCCTCTATCACCGTTTCGAGAACGACCTGTTCGCCGACGTGCTCGCGCGTCTACGCGAGGCTGCTCGTGATCTTGGGGTGCAGTCCGTCGTGCTGCCAAGAACCGCCGACCAGCGTGCTCAACTACGCGATGTCGAGGGTTTCACCGTGCCTGAGCAGGCGATCGACGCGCAATCTTTGATCGCCTTCGCCGATCTGGTGATCTCGGCTGGGGGCACGATGAACCGTGAGGCGGTGGCGCTCGGCACCCCTGTCTACACGACTTTCGAGGGTCGCCTGGGGGCGGTCGACGAGCGCCTGATCGGCGAAGGACGCCTGCGCAAGCTGGGTAGCGCGGAGCAGCTCGACCTGGCCAAGCGAAACCCCACGAATGTCACAAATCGCGTCCGCCGCGATCCCCGACGGCTTGTGGAGTTGTTGCTCTCGCCACTTTCGCCCTGAGACGCCCTAGAATCAAGGCCAATGCGCCGACGGATCAGTGCGCCGGCCTTGTCCCTGACCCGGCACTCGCTACCGAGGCTCGCGCTCGACGGCGCGCTTGTCGCGCTCGCCTATTGGCTTGCATTCGAGCTGCGCTTCGACAACGGGCCTCAAGGTCGCTACGAGAAGCTGTTCGAACGCACCTTCTGGTGGGTGCTCGGTGGCAGTCTCGTGGTACTGGCGCTTTCGCGTGTCTACCAGCGCCGCTGGCGCTATTCGGGCCAGCGCGACTACGAGGCGGTGGCCCGCGCGGTTGTCGTGATTGTGCTGCTCACAGTGGTCGGAGTGGCGGTCGTACGCCCCGTGCAGATTCCTCATCTGCTGGCCCATCATGCGGCGGGCGCAGGTCAAGCCGCCGGCGGTAGCTCCAGCACGACCGCACTCGAGTTGCCTGACGGGGTGATCGCACTGTTCTTCCTGTTGTCGCTGCTGCTCTTGATCGGTGTGCGCGTCGTCGCGCGCAGCCTGTACGAGCGGCGCCCCCTCGGAGGCTTTCGCGCCGGTGGACGTCGCGAGCGCAACGTCCTGATCGTCGGCGCCGGCGACGGCGGCCGGCTTGTGCTGCGCGAGATCCTGCGCAACCGCGAGCTTGGCTTGCAGCCGGTCGGCTTCCTCGACGACGACGCGCGCAAGCACGGGCTACGCATCGATGGCGTGAAGGTGCGCGGCAACACCGAAGGCGACCTGCCGCGCATCCTCGACGAGTCTGAGCCCGACGAAGTGATCATCGCGATTCCCTCCGCGCCGGGCTCGACTCGTGCGCGCGTTGTGCGTGAGTGCCGCAAGCGTTCGGTGCCGGTGCGCACATTGCCGACCGTCTTCGAGTTGCTCCAGGACCAAGACGGGATCTCTCGTCAGGTGCGCGAGGTACGGGTGGAGGACGTGCTCGGTCGCGAGCCCGTGCTTATGGAGCTGGATCGTGTCGGCGCATATCTTGCCGGCGAGACTGTGCTCGTGACCGGAGCCGGCGGCTCGATCGGCTCGGAGCTGTGCCGCCAGATCGCGCGCGTCGGGCCGCGACGGATTGTGCTGCTGGACCATGCCGAGGACAACCTCTTCCAGATCCAGCGGGAGCTGCAGGACGAGCGCCACGTGCAGTCCTCGGTACTGGCCGCGGTGTTGGCCGACTGCAAGGAGGACGAGCGTATGCGCGAGATATTCGCCGAGCACCGGCCCACGGTCGTGTTCCATGCCGCCGCCTACAAGCACGTGGGCCTGATGGAGTCCAATCCGGTCGAGGCAGTGCGCAACAACGCAATAGCTACCCGTGTGGTGGCACACGTCGCCGGGGAGATGGGAGTCGGTCGCTTCGTGCTCGTGTCCACCGACAAGGCCGTCGCGCCGGCGACGGTGATGGGCGCCTCAAAGGCACTGGCGGAGTTCGCGCTGGAGGCCGCCACTGCCCGCTTTGCTGGCACTCGCTACGCGGCCGTGCGCTTTGGCAACGTGCTCGGCTCCTCAGGCAGCGTCGTGCCGATCTTCCGCCGCCAGATCGAGCGCGGCGGCCCGGTCACCGTCACCGACGAGCGTATGACCCGCTACTTCATGACGATTCCCGAGGCGGTGCAACTGATCATCCGCTCGGGCTCGCTCGTATCTGACGGCGACCGCGGCGCGGATGTGTTCGTGCTGGACATGGGCGATCCCGTGAGGATCGTGGATCTGGCGCGCGCGATGATCGAGCTCTCTGGCCTGGACCCCGATCGCGACGTGGCCGTCGAGATCGTGGGTCGGCGCGCTGGCGAGAAGCTGCACGAGGAGTTGTTCAACCGCTACGAGCAGCCACGCCCGACCAAGGCCGAGAAGATAATGCTCGCCGGACGCGAGCCGCTCTCACCCGAGACGGTGGAAGCGATGTTCGACGAGATAAGGCTGCTGGTGTTCGAGGGCGACGCCGCTCGTCTTGCCGCGAAGGTAGCGGAGCTCTCGACCGTGCGTGCTGAGCTGTCGGACGTCTCCGGGCACAGTGCTCAGGGCGGGTCGCTCGGTCCTGAGCACGGGGCTCAACGGGCTCCGCTTGGCTCGGGACATGGCGCTGAGGCGCCTGCGCCCCTCATAGACTCCCGGGAGCCATGATTCACCCTCGAAATATGTGCACGCCGTGAACGCGCTGCCGCTTGCACTGTCGCTGACGAGCACCTTTACCAAGGTAGGTGCGATCGCTGGCTTCGCCGCACTGTTGGGGATCGCGTTGTTGTCGCTGCTTGCCTTTGCCCAGGCGCGTGAGATCAAGCGCTTGCGCGAGTGGGCAGGGCGTGCGCCCGAGCGTGCCGCCGAGATGGAGCAGCGCGTCAGTACAGAGGCCGCCGCTCGCCTGCAGCGCGCGGGAGCGCCAGTCGCTGTCGCAGTTGCCGGGACCGCTGGCGCACGGGTGGTGCCGCGCAAGACGCCGCTTGTCAGCGCGCCGGTGTCCACGGCTGTGAATGCCACAGTGGCGGCGGGAAAGATCGGCGCCCAGCCCAACCCCGCCACGGCCGACCCTGCTAACCCCGCGGTCGCTGGCCTCGCCGCGGCCAGCCCGACCAATCCAGCGGCTACAGGTCCCGCTCAAGCCAGTCCTGTCAGTGACGACTCTGCCCAGCCAAGCGCGGCCCATGCGGCGGCCGGCACCGCTCAACCAGGTCCCCCACAGCCCGAGACGTCTCCGGCTGCTTCTTCACTCCCAGATGCGCCTGCGTCCGGCCTCGATCAGCCCGTCGCGAATGGTGCTGTGTCTCCCGAGAGGGTCCCAGCAGCCGACCAGGATGGGCCCGCTGCCGTCCCGCCGCAGGGCGATGAGCAGTCTGCGGGCGCTCCTGCGACAGCGGCCGCGCGTGCCGCTGTTCCCGTCCCTCGTTCGCCTTTGCCGCCGTCTCCCTCCGCACCGATGCCGCCTGGCGTACCGGCATCGACTGTGGCGGGTGCGGCCGCTGCTGTGCCGTCTGTTTCCGCTGCTGTCGCTGCCGCCCAAACGGCTCAACCCGCAGGCTCACGTCCGTCCGCACCTGTGGCGGCGGCGCGGCCGGTAGCCTCCCGTGCGGTCGCAAGCCCACCGGCGCCCGCGGGATCCAAGGGGACAGAGGCTGGTGCCCGCAAGCCGGGCTCTCCGCGCGCGAAGACGGGGGACGCGGCTTCGGGAGCTGGTGCCGTACGAACGTCCGGCGTCCCGGCCGGCTCGGGCCCGAAGTACTTCAAGCAGGAGCGTTCCGCCGGGCGCACGACCTTGCTGATCTTGGGCGGTGTGGTTCTCGGGGTGGCGGTGATCGTGTTGGCGGTGTCGGCACTGAAAGGCGGGAGCAAACCGAGTCCGACGGCTACTCAGGCTTCCACGCCTTCCACGGTTGCGCACACGACGACGCCTGCGCCTGCATCCAATCCGAGCGAGCTCAACGTCGCGGTTCTGAACGGGACGAGTACCAACGGTCTCGCCCACCATCTGGCAGACGACCTGCAGCAAAGTGGGTATAAGCGTGCGGAAGCCTCCTCGGCCGTGCCACCCGGGACCCATGCCACCACGGTGGTCCAATACACCTCGGGCCACCGTTCCGATGGGCAGGCTGTGGCGAAAGCGCTTGACGTGACCAGGGTGCAGCCGATGGAAGCGAGCACCGCGTCGCTGGTCAGTCACGCGACGGTGGTCGTAGTTGCCGGCGCCGATCAGGCTGCGCAGCTCGGTGGCGGTGGCGCCCAGGGCACCGGCGAACCGTCCACCGGCGCAAGCGGCGAAGCCGGGGCCGAAGCTGGTGGGGCGGCTTCGGGTACCGGCGCCCCCGCCGAAGGCACTGGTGCCGGAGGTGCCGCGGAAGGCGCCACCGGCAGCGGTCAATGAGCGCCCCACAAGTGGAGCCAGATCGTGCGATAGCCGGTTTCCTGGATGTGCCGGCGCGCTCACCCAAGCCACGCGAGCGCGGCATCACGCATGTGATTGATCGCGGCCTGTCGGTGGCCGAGGTTGACGGCCTGATCGAGACGGTTGGCGACAGCGTGGACATTGTCAAGCTCGGCTGGGGCACGGCGCTTGTGACCGCGAACTTGAAGCCCAAGCTCGAACGCTACGCGGCGCACGGGATACCCGTAGTGCTCGGCGGCACGCTCACCGAGGTCGCGATCAAGCAAGGGCGTGTCGAGGGGTTGATCGCTTGGCTGCACGAGCTGGGCCTGCGCCACGTCGAGATCTCCGACGGGACGATTTCGCTTGAGCCCGAGGTCAAGGCCCACCTGATCCGTACGCTCGCAGGCGAATTCACGGTGCTCTCGGAGGTGGGCAGCAAGGACGCCGACTTCATCATGGCTCCCTACGTTTGGGTGGAGGAGATCGAACGCGACCTGGAGGCCGGTGCTTGGAAGGTGATCGCCGAGGCGCGCGAGTCTGGTACCGCCGGCATCTATCGCGCCGACGGCGAGGTGCGTACCGGACTGATCGACGAGATCGTGCACGCAATCGACGCCGATAGGCTGATCTTCGAGGCGCCGCAACGCGAGCAGCAGGTGTGGCTGCTTCACCGCTTCGACAGCGAGTGCAACCTCGGCAACATCGCGCCCGAGGACGTGCTCTCGCTGGAGACGCTGCGGCTGGGATTGCGCTCAGACACGGTCGAGCGCTTCGCCCGGGACGGCGAGGCTTGAGCGGCGCACAGGCCGGTGGCGCTCCGATGCCGGTCGATGGAGGCGGCGTACGTGCCGGGGCGCGAGGTCGTAGCGCCGGTAGCGACTCAGGCGAGCGCTTGGCGCAAATCGTGTTCGCGCTGCTCGTGATCGGCTGCTTTGCGGCGTTGCTGATCACGCAGCGGCTCAAGCACACCCCGACGCTTGTTCAGGAATTCAAGCTCACTAACGCGGTTGCGCCTGCGACAAGCGGCGTGCTCAAGGAAGAGCACATCTCCTTCAAGCTCGCAAACGCGGATCAGGTGACGGTGACGATCGAAAGCTCCTCAGGCGAAACGGTGTCCACGCTTGTGCGAGACCTGCCCGTGGGACGCTACAAAACGCTGTCGCTGCGCTGGAACGGTCACAAGGGGACCGCGCACAGCTACGGGGTGCTGCGGCGTATGGACGGGTACACGACGCTGGTGCCCCGCAATCACGGGACGCTCGCCCCGCCCGGCGAATACAGCGTGCGTTTGAACCTGCGCAAAGAGGACCGCTCGGTGCCCTCGACGCGCACCTTCAAGCTGGTCGTGCCATGATTGCCACGACCCTGCCGAGCGCGCCCGTGCTGGCGGCGGTCGTGCTTGGCGCACTGGTCGTGATTGCCGGCTTGGTACTCGTAATGCGCCGCGACCCACGGGCCTTCCCGTTGCTTGCCGTGATCGCGCTGCCGTTCAGGCTGCCGATCTCCGCCGACGGCCGCACGGTGAACCTGTTGCTGCCGCTGTATGCGGTCGTGGCGGCCGGCGTGCTTGCGCATCTATCGCCGCGTTTGCTCAAGCGTCCCGGCGGCTATGACTCCGGACGCAAGCCGATGCTGCTCGACTGGCTGCTGCTTGCCTCCGTGGGTCTGTACACGCTGCAGATCGCCTACTCCTCGGACCCGGGCAAGGGGGCCGAGAACCTTCTGTTCTTCTACATCCCGTTTGGGCTGCTGTATGTGCTGTTGCGCGAGGCGCCGTGGACGCGAGGACTGTTGCTCACGTGCTTGGCCGCGGCGGTGACGCTTGCCGTGCTCTTCGCCGGTGTCGGCTTCATCGAGTACTACCGCAAAGCCCTGTTCCTGAACCCGAAAGTGGTGGCTGCGAACGAGTACGACAACTATTTCAGGGTCAACTCGCTGTTCTTCGATCCCAGCATCTACGGCCGCTTCCTGGCGCTTGTGATGATCGCGGTGACGACCGTCGTGCTTTGGAGTCGCGAAAAACGCACACAGCTGTGGGGTGCGGCAATCCTGGCTTGGCTGCTTGTGGGGCTTGTGACAAGCTTCTCGCAATCGAGTATCGCGGCGCTGCTTCTGGGCTTGGCGATCCTGGCCGCGTGGCGCTGGGACGTGCGCGGCACCGTGTACGTATCGGTCGCGCTGGCGGCGATCGCGGGGGTGTTCGTGTTGGTGGCGCCCTCGAGCCTG
Organism: uncultured Solirubrobacterales bacterium; assembly: GCA_963844095.1. GTDB lineage: Bacteria > Actinomycetota > Thermoleophilia > Solirubrobacterales > Solirubrobacteraceae > Palsa-744. The sequence continues at coordinate 157,847 of CAWJND010000003.1, read as the reverse complement.
CACTTCGGCTTGAAGGGGTCGAGCGGCTCGGCCAACAATGCGACAAGCGGCCGCGCGAAACTGATCACGGGCGGTCTGGAACTGTTCGTCGATAGGCCGCTTGGCGGCTATGGCTCTGGCTCGTTTGAAACCGAGTACCGCCGCCATGAAGGCGGCACACCCTCGGGGGCGCAGGCGTCCGCGAACGCTGTCTCGGCCTCGCACACGATCCCGGTGACGATCGCCGCCGAGCAGGGGACTGTCGGTCTGGCGCTGTATTTGGCGCTGATTCTCACAGCGCTTCAGACGCTGTTTCGTGGCGCGGGTCGCTCTCCTCCACGAATCGCTGTCGCTGCCTGTTTCGCCGCGCTCCTGTTGCACACGTGGGTATATGCAGACTTCCTGGAGGATCCGTTGACTTGGACGCTGCTCGGACTCGGGGTGGCGTTTGCAGTAGCGCGTAATGGGAGCTTCAACAGCGATGACGGTGCTCGCCGAAGCATTGCTCACACCGCGTCTCTGGCCGCCTTGAAGGGGTGAGGCGCCGGTGCAGCCGACCTGGAGTCGCTGCTCCTCGCACCGGTGAAAGGCAGCGCCGGGAAGGCCGTACGTCGACGCGGCCGTTAGGTTCTTGCTGGTGTTTGGCTACCTGAAGCGGCTGGTGACGACGGGCGCGGCCTACCAGGCCGCGGAAATCGTGGCCAAGGGCATTGCCGTGATCACGCTGCCGCTCTATACGGGGCACGCGTCGACAAAAGCCTACGGTGCCTACAACCTCCTGTTGACGACGGTGATCCTGGGGAGCATCGTGTTGCGCCTTGGTGTGGGCGAGGCGTTCGTACGCTTCTACTTCACCGACACCGACGAGCAGCGCCGCACGCGTATAGCGCGCACGGCGACCGCGACGGTCGCCTGGACCACGACGGTCGTGTCACTGATCTGCGTGGCGCTTGCCGGGCCGCTGTCACGGCTTGTACTCGGCTTCGACGACCCGTTGTTGATGGACTGCGCGATCCTCGGGTTGTGGGCCTTTACCAACATCGAGATGGCCTACGCGCAGCTGCGCGTGGACGAACGTGCGCGCGCTTACATGTTTGCCTCCGGCGCGAACGTGGCGATGACGGTTGCGTTTACGATCGCGCTGGTCGTGTTCGCCGGTCAGGGCGCGCGCGGCCTGCTGCTCGGCAATTTCGGTGCGAGCGCGCTTGTCGTACTCGGCCTTTGGTGGATCCTGCGCAAGCGCTTCTCGCTGCGCGTGCAGCTGGCCGACCTGCGTGCGATGCTCGGCTTCGGCCTACCCACGGTGCCGGCGGACGCGAGCGTGTACGCGCTGCAGGTGCTCGATCGCTTCTACTTGTTCCGCGTCGTCAGTCATGAAGCAGCCGGCGAATACGCGATCGCGGTCCAACTCGCGACAGTCGTGTTCGTGTTCGTGCGCGGCTTTCAGTATGCGTGGCCGCCGCTTGCCTACTCGATCGACAGCGACATGGAGGCTTCGAAGCTGTACTCACTTGTGACCACTTACTTTGTGCTGGCAACGGGCGTGGTTGTCGCCGCCGTGGCGTTGCTTGGTCGCTGGCTTGTGCGGTTGCTCGCGCACCCCGAATACTTCGGGGCCCACACGGCGCTGCCATGGCTGGCACTGGGCTGGACGCTGTACGGGCTCTATCAGGTGATGATCGTGATTACCGGTAGGGCGCGCATGATGCAGCGCAATATTCCAGCCGCGGCTGCCGGGCTTGTGGTCAACGTGGTGCTGTTGCTTGTGCTCGTGCCAAATTCTGGTCTCGGCCTCGGTCTTGCTGGCGCAGGGATTGCGCTTTGTGGCGCTTACGTGGCGATGGTGGCGATTATGCATTTGCTCACTCGCAATGTGTTCGCCGTGGATTTCGACTGGCGGCGCCTCGGCTGGCTGACAGCGATCCTCGCGGGCGTGGCTGTTTCAGGTGAGTTGTTGTTGCCAACAGCTGGCTTTTTGGGGCTCGTATTGCGGGTACTGTGGCTATTGCTGATTCCGGTGCTGCTACTCGTGACGCGCTTCTTTGCGCCCAACGAGCGCGAGCAGGCACGCACGCTTCTGCTCGACGGACGTAGGCGGGTGACAGCCTTCCGGCGCGGACACGGAGATGTCGAGGCATACGCGGAGGATTCGCTCAGAGATATTTGACTCCAGCTGAACTCCCTCTGACTCTACCCGTAGAGGGCGCTTGGCGAAGAGCCAGGTGGTGTCGATTCGCCCAAAAAGCTCAAGCTACATGGGCTTTTAGCCGATTACGCTTGGGTGCGTGAGTTGACTGTTAATCCACCCCGACCAGCGGGTCGACGTGAGCTTGCGCGTAGGGCTGAGGCACTGCGTCGCTACCGTGCCGACGAGCGCGTACAAAGCATCGCGGCTGCCGGTGAGCTCGCCTACCTGCGCTCCCAGTTGCGCTCGGCGGCGCGGCTGACGGCGCGGTTGGCCGCCACGCGAGACATCGAGGAGATGGCGCAGCTGGTCGTCGATGAGCTGCACGAGACATTCGCCTTCTATCTGGCGGCAGTGCAACGACTCGACGAGGACGGAATCCTGCGATTGATGGCCGGTCGTGGGCCGCTGGCTGAGGTGATGACGGAGTTCCTGATCGTCGAGCAGTCCGTGAACGATGGTGTAAACGGACGCGTGGCTCGCTCAGGTTTGACGGCTCTCGTGGGTGACACTCGTAAGGATCCCGACTACATCGCGCGCGACCCCGAGACCGATCCGGGCTCTGAGCTGAGTGTGGCGATCGTCGTCGACGGGTCGGTCTGGGGCGTTCTTAACATCGAGTCTGTCGAGCCCGAAGCGCTTGGTGAGGCTGAGGCTGTGTTGGTAGAGGCGATCGCGGCGAGTTTTGGCTCCGCGGTCCATAGGGCTGGGCTGATCTCAGATATCGAGCAGGCTTTCACAAACACGCTTGCGATCGTGACGAGCACCGTCGAGGCCAAGGACGACTACACCGCCTGCCACGGCAGTGACGTCGCGACCTTGGCCGAACGCGTCGCGTTGCGCATGGGGCTCAGCGCCAAACAGGCGCGCGAGGTCCACTACGCGGCGATGCTGCACGATGTCGGTAAGATCGCTGTGCCGAGCGAGATCCTCTGCAAGGAAGGTCCGCTGACCGAGGAAGAGTGGGTCGTGATGCGCAGCCATACGGTCGTTGGAGCGGAGCTGGTCGAGCGCATCGACACCTTCTCGCACCTGGCTCCCGCGGTGCGCTCCAGCCACGAGCGCATCGACGGCAAGGGCTATCCCGATGGACTGGCGGGCGAGCGGATACCGCTGGCTGCGCGGATCATCTCGGTTTGCGATACCTACGACGCGATCGTCACCGACCGTCCCTACCGCGCGGCGCGCACAGCTGCGCAGGCGCGTGAGGAGCTGTTGCGTGTGAGCGGTACGCAGTTGGACGAGCACGTGGTGAGCGTGCTGCTGGAAGAGCTGGCCGGCGCCTAGGGTCTCTCTGCTGTTCCAGTCGGTGCATGCACCGACTGGCCGGGACGCACATGTGCGTCCCGGGACAACGCCGCATGCGGCGTTGTCTTCCTATTGAGGGGAACGGTTATAGGCCTCTGCCGCCTCACGCAAACCCTCTCCCCGGGAGGGAAACAGCGTTGCTGTGACGTGGCGCCAGTAGCGCTTGGCCGAGTGTCCGGACAGCAGTAGCGCCGCAAGCGCCCGCTCCGCATAGGAGAGAGCCGTCAGCCAGCGCACCGCGCGCGCAGCCGCAGGCGTGTGGTGCTTGCGCATGTATAGGTCGCGGTTGCGAGACAGTTCGACGATGCGTCGCTCAGGCACCGCGCCGGTCGAGAGCTGCTCGTGGTGGATCGCCACCGCGCTTGGCACATACAGGCTGCGCCAGCCGGCGTCGCACAGGCGCCGGGCGAAGTCGACCTCGTCCGAGTAGACGAAGAAGTCCGGATCGAGGTAGTCGACCTGCTCGGCCGCCTCGCGGCGGACGAGCAACGCCGAGGACTGGCACCAGTCCACCTCTCGTGTGCGCCCCCCCTTGCTCTGCACGGTGTAGAAGCGCTGCAGCAGCAGCGCACTTGCCAGGGCGGTGAGTGGCGTGGGAAAGCGCCATGCGCAGGCTTGTTCGAGCCCAGTCATCTGCGTGTTGGACTCGGTGCTCTGAGACGTGTGCTCTGTGGCTGCGATGCCGACCGTACGAGGGCGCAACAGCTTGGCCCCCGCGCAGGCCGCTCCAGGATGGTGCTCGAGAGCCTCGTGCAGCGCCAGCGTCGCGCCAGGCTGCAGCTCGGAGTCCTCGTTGAGCAACAAGGCATAGCGCCCACGCGCACGACGCAACAGCTCGGAATCGTTGATCGCCTTGCCCTGCCTCTGCTCGAGTGCGATCACCTCATCCACGGCGGCGTGCTCGCGTGCGGCCTGCGCCGAACCATCGCGCGAGCCGTTGTCGAGCACCAGCACCTCGCTTGCAAACGAAAGTGTCGCGCGCTCGCGAGCGAGCGCATCAAGCCCACGCAGCATCAACTCGCGCTGGGAGGTGTTGACGATGCAGTAGCTCAGCTCGATCTGGCTCACGGAGGGTGACCTTAGGGCACATCCCTTGCGAGACAGGCTGAGGTTGGAGCTGGAAATGCACAACTTCCCGTAGCGTGAGTGGTTGAACTTCGTAGGCCTATATGCACTAGAATTGTCCAGTGACCATGCCTTTCCGCTATGTGGACTAGGCTTTTGGGTTTGGGGGGTCGTCGTACGAGGAGAGGGGTCTGTTCTAATGGGACGCGACATCAACAGCCATATGGAGGGAACGATGGGGAATCATTCTTCGTGCAAGCGCAAGGTTGCGCGTGCACGTATCTCAACCGCCGCGCTTGCGCTCGGCGCTGCCGCGACAGCCGCGGCCTTCGGCACGGCCGGTGCAGGCGCTGCAGGACCGCACGCGACAGCTGCGCGCACGCTCAACTTGAACGACAGCGCCAGCCTGCATCTGGAAAACAAACACGGGCTCGTGCTCAAAGAGGGCGGCACCGCCAAAGGCTCGCTTGGTGGCAAGCTCTACCTGCAGCTCGACGTCACCTCGACCCGCAGCGTCACCGCTCAGGTGCAGGTCTATCCCAAAGGCGGCTCGATCAGTGGCGACGCCAAAGCCAGCTATCACGTCGCCGGCTCGACCGCGTCGTTCTCGGGCACGATGACGATCACCAAAGGCAGTGGCACCTACTCGAAAGCGAAAGCCTCGGCTCTCAGCTTCAGCGGCACCATCCAGCGCTCAAACGACGCCGTCACGGTGCACGTGAGCGGCCCCATGGCGTACTAGCGAGCGGAGGCATCTTGTCCAGAGCACGGATACACAGCGCTCGCGCCCGCGTGCTTGGGGTGCTTGCTCTCAGCTGCCTGCTTGTGCTATGCGGAGTATCCGCGGCAGCACAGGCAGCTGAGACAGTCTCCTTGCAAACGTCGTTTACGCCTGAGAAGCTGGGCGCCTCGACGACGATCGGGTTCGGCTTCACGATCGGCAGTACGACAGGTGGGCTACCTTCGCCGTTGACTCACGTCAGCTTGCGCATGCCGAAGGGCATGAACTACGTCACGACAACTCTTGGCTTGGCGATCTGCCAGCCCGAAGATGCTCGTGGCGAAAGGCATTGCGGGCTGCCCGGCCAATTCTCGACTGGGATACGGCAGCGCATTCGTAGAAGTGCCGTTCGGGGAGGGCTCTGGCCGCGAGATCCCTGAAATCGAGGCGTTGATGGGACCGCCGCACGAAGGCAACATCGTGGTGTTGTTCTACGCCAACGGACTCGCGCCTGTATATGCGCAGATCGTCTTTTCCGGCGAACTGCTTCCAGGGGAAGGCGCCTTCGGTGGCGACCTGGATACGGCGATCCCGCAGATACCGAGTGTCACGAACGGACCGCCGGTGTCGATCATCAACGTCAAATCGACGATCGGCCCCGAACGTCTCACGTACTACAAGCGCGTGCACGGAAAACTGGTCGCCTACAAACCGCAGGGCATCTCGCTTCCGACGAAGTGTCCAAAGGGTGGCTTCCCGTTCTCGGCGCTGTTCACGTTCCAAGACGGCAGCCAGGTGGTGGCAGCGCACAACGTGCCTTGCCCGCCGCCGTCTCGTCACAAGAAATAGTCCGGCCCATCCTCTGCCCCGACGGCTCGCAGAGCCTGTCGGGGCAGACGTCGTCTGTTTGAGTCGACGTCTGCCGCGTCGCGATGTGGCGGATCTAGGACAAAGTCAAGCGGCGGCGCGCTGGTTCATCACGGTCTGGTGAGCGCGGGTCCTGGCCTGACGCGGGTCCTGGCCCCGACTAGTCTTGGAGTGCGAGGCTGGCCTGCACCTTGGCGGCGAACCAGCCGGGGATGGCGACCATCAGCACGGCGGAGGCGGTAACCAGCGCGAGGCTCGACAGCGCCACCACCACCCCGACGGAGCTGACGACGGGGTAGTTGATGACGATGTTCAAGGCACGATCGAGTAGTTGCTGGCCAAAAAGGCCGAAGACAGCGCCGCTGAAACAACCCACGCCGAGCAGCATCAGGCTCTCGAGCACGATCGTGTACCAAAGTTCGCGGTGGGGAAAGCCCTCGAGCTTGAGCTTGGCAAGGCGCGGACGGCGCTGCCAGATCATCGCGCCCATGGCCGCCGCCATTGCCATCACGGCCGCCACCAAAATCAAGGTGGCGATCTGTGAGAGCCGTTCAAGGCCTTGGCGTGTGATCGAGCGCAATGTGTTGGCGTGCTGTTCAGCAGTCTGCGCGGCCAGCGCCGTTTCGCTGCCTAGTGCCGCCCTGATCTCGTGTACGCCCTGCTCGGGCGAGACACCGGGCGACATCAGCACGTTGTAGGCACTTGCGTCGCTGCTGCCCCAGGCCTTGGCGTAGTCGCTCAGCACTCATCACGATCGCGCCCTGGCGCCCAGCCGATGTTGGTGCTGATCGCGGCGACGCGGTAGGTGCTCGGGTTGGGCGTGGGCAGTGTGAAGGACTGGCCGATTTTCAGTTTGTGTTCTTCGGCGAGCGCCAGCGAGACGACGGCCCAGCCGCCTTCGCGCACGCGCGCGTCGGCCTGAGCGACGTTACCTTCGACGAGTTGCGTCGGCGGTACCAGCGGCGAGGCTTCGCTCGGCGGCGCGATCACCCAGATGCGCCGGTCGTTGTAGTCGAGCAGGCCCCCGCGGTAAATGCGTACTGAGCGCACCCCAGGCAGCGCGGCCAACTTGGCCTGCTGGGTCGGGGTAAAAGGAGAGGTCATCAACAGGTTGGAGTTGCCGGCTGCCGATACCCACACGTCGGTCGAGGCGTTGACATCGCTTGCCGCGTTGTACAGCCCTTTCAGCAGGTCGCTGTGTGCCCCTTGGATCGAGACGCTGCCGAACACGGCGATCGCGCCGGTCGCGGCGATCGCGATCGCGCGCGAGCGCCCGGCACGCAGCTCCATCACGGCTATGTGCGGCACGGCGCTGACGATGCTCGGCGCGATGCGCCTCACCAGCGCGAGCATGCCGCGTGAGCGGTATTGCCAGTAGCGCCAGCAGTGCCGCGATCAACGTGACCATCCCGACGATTGCCGCCTGTGGGGCCGCAAGCAGGATCGCGAGCGTGGCCGCAAGACACAGAAGTCCAAAGGCGGTCAGGAGCGGCGAGGTGCTCCCGCCGGTGCCTTCCTTGGTTTCGATCGCGGCAAGTGGATTGCGCGAGACGATGTCCTTGAACGGGCTCAACACGGCCACGCTCGCGGCACCCATGCCGCCGACCACCGAGATGACGATGCTTTGCAAGTTCACGACACGCTCCGAGCCCACGGCAAAGGCGGATGACAGATAGCCGGGGTTCGAGTGGAACAGGTGGATCGAGAGCTCGTCGCCGAGCACAAGCCCAATTGCACACGCGATCGTGCCGAGCACGACTGCGTCGAACATCAACACGGCGATTACCGCCTTCGGCGTGTAGCCGTCGCGGCGCAGGTCGGCGATCAGGCGCCGGCGCTGGGGCACGGTGAGCAGCATTGCGTTGAATGCGAACAGAAAGCCGACAAGTGCGCTGATGACCGCGAACAGCTGCGTCGACTGGTTGGTGGCGGCTGCCGCCTTGGCAAACAGCTGTTCGTCGTAGCTTGCCGACTCCACGCCGTAGCGCCCTTGAGCGATGTGTTCCAAGCCGGCTCGCACGGACGCTGCCTGGCCTGGCTTCGGCTCGACCAGGATGCGGCTCACGCGGCCGTTCAGCCCACTCGCTTTCTGTACGTATTCGAGTGTGCTGATGGCGATCGGGCTTGAGATCAGCGCACCGATCTGCTTTTCGCCAAGCTTTGAATAGAGCGCCGCTTCGCTCGTGTGCCCAAGCGCTTGGAACTTGATGATGTCGCCGAATTTCTTTGCTCCAAGTGTGTTGGCGACGGGCGTGGGCAGGACGACTGCTTCAACGCCGGCGAAAGGAGTGAGCGCCACTTTGCGCACGAGCGCGCCTTTGAGTTCGGCCAGCGTGCCGTCGGCGCCGACGAGCTCCACCGAGTCGCTGCCCTTCGGCCCGACCGCGTTGGCGCTCACTTCAAGCAGCGGAGCGGCGATCCGCACGCCACTCAGCCGCCGGGTTTCGCTGACAAGCTTTTCGGGCATACCCTGTGCCTCCCGCGCGGTCAGCTGCAGTGTCGCAGCGCCGACGATGCCGCTGTTGAGCTGCCCAACCGAGCTGGAAAGGCTCGAGCTGGCGATCTGGGAGGCAAACAGCAGTCCGACGCCGGCGGCGATGCCGATCAGCGCGAAGCACTCTTGCAGGGCACGCGCGCGCAAACGCACGCGGTACAGGTGAAGCACGTTCGCGAACCTCATTGCTTGCCCCCTGGGATCGTTACGCTCACGCAGCGCTATCGTCGTGCACGTCGCGCGCGGAGCTGGTTGGCGCAAGACCCTGATCTGGGTCGTAGTCGACCAGCTTGCCGTCGCGTAGCGCCAGCACGCGGTCGGCGTAAGCGGCCGCCTGTGGGTCGTGGCTGACGAGCACGATCGCCACGCCGCGTTCGCGGCACAGCTCGGTAAGCAGTTCGAGCACCTCGCGCCCGCGTTGTGTGTCGAGGCTGCCAGTGGGCTCGTCGGCAAGCAGCAGCTTGGGCTCGGTCGATAGCGCCCTGGCGATCATCACACGCTGGCGCTCGCCCATCGAGAGCGTCTCCGAGCGGTGCGTCAGGCGTCCGCCGAGCCCCAGACGCTCCAACAGCGGCTGCACGCTTTTGTGAGCCTCCTTCCAGGGCGTGTTCTTGAGCAGCTTCAGCACCGTGTTGTCGATCGCCGTCACACCCGGCAGCAGGTCGAAGTTCTGGCGCACAAAGCCCATTTCCTGAAGGCGGAAGTGCGATGCCTCGCGCTCGGATAGCGAGGAGATGTCGCGGCCGTTGACCAGAACTTTGCCGCTCGTCGGCGCCAGCAGCGCCGCGACCATCAGAAGTAGTGTCGTCTTACCCGAACCACTTGGCCCGTACAGGGCAACCATCTCCCCCTGGGACACCGATAGCGACACGCCGTCTACGGCGCGTACGGTCTCCTCTCCGGCTGTGTGATAGTGCTTGACGAGATCTCGCAGCTCCAGCATGCGTGTCCCTCTCCCTTGTGACCGGCCGGCCGCTGACCATGCTACCGACCCCCCTCCTGCTTGACCTGTGGAGAAACCCTATCTGAAAATGTCCACGTTGGGAGTTGACTGTCGCTGCACGTCCTCAGATGAATGCCCAAGCCCTGCTCTTATTAGCGTGGGCAGACGGCGTAGCTCGAACACGAGCATCGTCGGGCGGCGCAGAGCGCTGACCGTGGCGAGCACGCTGTCGCCGATTGGTTTCAGCTCGGCACTGTGCGCTTCAGGTGTAGCCAGGTAGTTGCCGATCATTGCGGCCAAGATCACGATGTGGCGGCGACTGTGCGGTAGCTCGCGGGCCTGCTCGCGGGCCTGCTCGGCGATCCACCTCATCCGCTGTGCGGCTTGCTCGGGACCGTAGTACTCGATCAGGCTGCGGTGCCCGGCCGCCTCGTCCTCGTGTTTGTCGATCAGGTTGTCGAGCAGGGAGTGCAAGCCGCCGATCCAAGGAAAGTAGGCGTGCGCCAGGGCGTTGACTTCGCCCGCGTCTAGCCGCGGTCCCGCGGCGGCCGCGATCAGCACGTGCACGCCAAGCGAGGAGCCGGCGGCGGCGGCGGTCTCCCACCATTGCAGGCCCGCTCCCGGCGGTGTGGCCGCGCGCGCCCATTGCTCCAGGCCGGTGTGCTCGCCTTGGGACTTGCTCAGGTTCAGACTCTGAAAGGCAACGATGCGGGCGGCAGCGGCCTGCGCCGAGGGCGCCGCCAGGAGGTGGGAGGGGAGTGCCGCGAACGCGTCGCGGCACTCATCTATGAGCGCGTCCAGGTAACCGCCGTCACTCCGTTGCGGATGATGCTCATACCAGTCGAGCGCGCGAGCGCCCTCCGTCGTCTGCCGATCGGTGCCGGAGGAGTTCATGTCGAGAGAGCCCACTTCGCTGCCGGGCGGCGCTGTGGTCCCTCTCGGCGTGACCGCATAGACCAGTGCTTCGTGCAGCCGCCGCCCGTCGAGCACCGGGTCGGGACTCGGCTGCTCGCCGAGCATGTCGAGCAGGTTATAGGCCGCCTGGAAGGCACTCGTCGCCCTCGTGACGTTGGCCCGCCGCGCAAGCGGCACAAATGCGGCGAAAGCCGCGGCGCCCTCGATGTTGCCACGCTTGTCGAGCGCGTCGAGAGCTAACTGGCGTAGCACGGGATCGGGTATTCGCCGCGCGCGGCGGCGCCAGCGGGCGATGTAAAAGCAGACGCGCGGGAAGACGCTCGTCCAGTAGCTGAAAGCTGCATGGGCGAACGTGGCGAGCAGCGCCACACGGTTGCGCGGCGCTGTCCGTATTGTCTTTCCCCGGTGCGCGTTCACGTCGTTGACCCCTCCTCCTACACACCACCCTACGACCATGCGCTGTGCGATGCGCTTTCGGTAGCAGACACAGAGGTGGTGTTGTTCACCAGCCGCTTCCCATATGGCCCCGTCGCGCGCCCAAATGGGTATGTGCGCCATGAGTTCTTCTACCGAGCTGCGCTGGGCTCACCGGGCGGACGTGTGCGCATGCTCAGCAAGCTGGCCCAGCACGTGCCGGACATGCTGCGCTACCGTCGCGCGGCGCAGTCGGCTGACGTCGTGCACTTCCAGTGGCTGGCGGTGCAACACCTCGATGGCTATCTGCTGCCGCCGAGACGTGCCGGGGACGGGCGGCGGCGTCCGCTCGTGCTAACCGCACACGACGTGCTTCCGCGCGAGCCCCGGCCCGGCCAGCTGTCCGCGCAGAAGCGTCTATACGACCGCTTCGACGCGATAGTGGTGCACTCAGAGCATGGGCGTGCCCGCCTGATCGATGAGCTGGGCGCCGACGGCGACCGTGTCCACGTGATCCCACACGGCGTGTTCACGCATCTTGCGCCGGCGATCTCCGAGGCATCACCACGGGCAGCGTCGAGGGGGATGGGGGCGGAGGTTGGGATATTCGAAAAGAACGATGCCCCCCGCGCGCGCGGGGGGCATCGTGTCTTGGGGATGGCTCACGACACACCCGAGCGATTCACTCCTAAGCACGCGACGCCCGAGTGCCCCGTCGTGCTCATGTTCGGGCTGATGCGCCCCTACAAGGGCATCGACATCTTGCTAGATGCATGGCGCGGGACAGACAGCGAAGCGCCGATCGAGGGCGCCGAGCTTTTGATCGCGGGCATGCCGCGCATGGACATCTCGGCTTTGCGGGCAGCCGCACCCGCAAACGTAAGCTTCGACCCGCATTTCGTGACCGACGAGGAGCTGCCAGCTTATTTCGAACGGGCCGACCTGGTGGTGCTGCCCTACCTGCAGGCTGACCAGTCGGGCGTCCTCTTCACGGCGCTCGCCTTCGGCAAGCCACTACTGCTGAGCGACGTAGGAGGTTTCCCCGAGATGCAGAGCACCGGCGCCGCAAGGATCGTGGAGGCTGGCGATCCCCGTGCGCTCGGAAAGGCGTTGAGAGAGCTGCTGGCCGATAGGGCCACCCTGACCGAAATGTGCGTGAGGGCCAGGGCAGCCGCCAACGGACGTTACTCCTGGAAGGCGATCGCCGCGGCACACGTCGAGCTCTATGAACAGCTTCTCGGAGCAGGGGAGCGGCGCTAGCCTCAGCGCTCGGACAGAATGCGCCCATGCGCACCGCACTAGAGATCGTATTCTGGGCCTCGGCCATCCTGATCGCGTGGACACAGGTGGGCTACGCCTTTGCCGTGGGTATGTTGGCCCGCCTCCTCGCGCCAGCGCCAAAAGCCGCGGTAGCGGTGCAGGCACGAACCAATCCCCCAAATCAAAGCGTGTCGTTGATCATCGCCGCGCACGACGAGCAGGCGGTGATCGGCGCGAAGGTCGCCAATGCGCTCGCGCTGCACTATCCGCGCGAGCTGCTCCAAGTGATCGTGGCCTGTGACGGCTGCACGGACGCCACTGCCAAGCATGCGGGCGACGCAGGCGCCGACCTGGTGCTCGAGCTCCCGCGCGGCGGCAAGATTGTTGCTCAGGACACGGCCGTAGAGCGATCAAGTGGGGAGATCGTCGCCTTCTCCGATGCCAACTCCCAATGGGAGCCGGATGCGCTGGGAGAGCTCGTGGCCGCGTTCATGGATCCGCAAGTGGGCTATGCCTGCGGACAGGTCCGCTTCGTACAGGGCGCAGACGGCGCCCAGGCCACCAACCAGGAGGGTGTGTACTGGCGCTACGAGATGGCGCAGCGCACGAGCGAGTCGCGGCTGTCGTCGATCACCGCCGGCAACGGCGCCATTTATGCCACCCGCCGTGAGTCCTACATCGTGGTCGACCCGATCATGGGCCACGACCTGTCTTTCCCGTTCAACATGGTCAAGCGTGGCTGGCGCGCTGTATACGTGCCGAGCGCACGCGCCACCGAGAAGATGGTCCCCTCGATCGAGGGCGAGTGGCGGCGCAAGCGGCGCATGATGAGCCACACATGGCCGATCGTCCTGCGCGGCGGCATGCTATCCCCGCACGGCTACACCTTCGGCTACGCCGGGATGATCTTCTCCCACCGGCTTTTGCGCTACCTGACCCCTTTTTTGCACGCCTTTGCCTTCCTCGCCAACATTGTGCTTGTGGCGGGCGGGACCAGAGGTGTCTATGAAGTCACCCTCATACTCCAGGTCGTCCTTGGCGCCTCCGCCGGGATTGGCGGTTTGATACGTGTGCAGCCCCTTTTGATCGCGCGCTACTACTTCCTTACGACGCTCGCCGCCGCCGCCGGCCTGTGGGACTGGCTGCGCCACGGCACCGCCCCATCTTGGGAAGCGGCCGAGGGGACCAGGTGATCAGGCGCGCAATCGACATCGTCCTCGGCATGCTCATGCTGATCGTGGCCGCGCCCGTGATCGCGGTGGCGATGCTCGCCATAAGGCTGGAGTCACGCGGGCACCCGATCTATCGTCAACGGCGCGTCGGCAAGGACGGTCAAGAGTTCGACCTGCTCAAGCTGCGCACGATGGTCGATGGCGCCGAGCACGTGGGAGCGGGCTTGGCGATCAACGAGAACGACCCCCGAGTCACGCGAGTGGGCACCTTCTTGCGTCGGACGTCGCTGGATGAGCTGCCCAACCTGCTGGGCGTGGTGCGCGGCGAGCTGTCATTCATCGGTCCGCGCCCGACGATCCCGGTGCAGGTCGCCCAGTACACAGAACGCCAGCGCGGCCGGCTTGCGATTAGGCCTGGCATCACCGGGTGGGCCCAGGTCAACGGTCGCGCTTCGCTGCCATGGAGCGAGCGCATCGAGCTCGACCTCTACTACATCGAGCACCGCTCGCTGGCGCTTGACGCACGTATCCTGTGGCGCACCGTAGCGATCGTGCTTGGTGGCTCGGACCTCTACAAGGGCCAGACGGGAGGATGGGAATGACCCCGAGCATCATGCTCACGGGCGTCGGCAAGCGCTACGACATCGTGTCCTGCTTCGCCGCGCTCACGACAGTGGTAGCGGTCAACCCAAACCCGCTAGCCCCTGCTCAGTATGCGGCGCAGGTGCGAGCCAGCCCGCCGCCGATCGCGGACCCAGGCTATGTGCCGGAGCTGGCGCGCCTGTGTGGCGAACATGGGGTAGGCGCTGTGCTGCCGCTGACAGACCTCGACATCGAGACGCTCGCGCTTGCGCGCGAGCAAGGTCAGCTACCGGCGCTCGTGCCCTCCTCGCAGGTGGCGCACGCCACCTACGACAAGTACGAGGCCCACCTGTTGCTTGAACGTCTCGGCCTGCCCTCGCCGCCCACGGCGCTACCCGATGAGGACCTCGATGCCCTGCACTATCCGGTGATGGTCAAGCCGCGCCAGGGCTCAGGGGCGCGCTCCATCCATCTCGCACACAGCCCCGAGCAGGCCCGCTTCTTTGTGGATTACGTGGATGAGCCCACGATGGTGCAGCGTGCAATGGACGGGTCCGAGCTGTCGATCGACTGCCTCGGCGACCTCGACGGGAACTGCCTGAACGCGATCCCGCGCACGATGCTCGAGTCGCGCGGCGGCGAGTCGATCAAGGGCACCGTGATCGACGATCCTGAGCTGGTCGAGCTGGGTCACAACGTGATGCAGGCGCTCGCCGTGCGCGGCCCTGCGACGATTCAAGTGTTTCGTGACCCAGAGCTGGGGATGCGCATCACCGATGTGAACACGCGTTTCGGCGGGGCCTTTCCTGCGCCTGCACTGGCAGCCATGCCGGGCCGCTCCTACCCCGAGCTGATCGTGCGTATGGCCGCCGGCGAGCATGTGCCTGCGCACGTCGGCGAGTATCGCCGCGGGGTCACTTTCACGCGCTACTACTGGCAGCTGGAGCTGGACGAGCGGATGGAGCCCACCGACAAACAGATCCTGCCGGCGGGTTGATCGGCTCTGAGATGTAAGAATGGTCGATAGTGAGTTCCTTGCTTACGAAGCCAGGATCTGAGGGTCCGCCCGAGCAGTCAACGGCGTCCAACGGTCTCGACCCAAACGGGTCCCGGCCGGACCCTGCTCCCGCGCCTTACGAGTGCTCGAAATGCGGGTTGCCTATGCAGGAGGGCCAGGACTGGTGCCTGCAGTGCGGCACAGCCAAGCCGCGCCTTTTCGGCGGCGGCCCGGGCTGGCGCACGGGCATCGCGATCCTCGCCTCGACGGCAGTGCTCGTTTGCGGTGCGGCTGTGGCTGCATACGCGGCACTGAACAAGACCAAGCCGAAGTCCTCGGCCGTGGCGCTGATCGTAAGAACTCCGGCAGTGGGTGTGCCCGCCACGACCACGCCCACGACTCCAGGCGCCACCTCAACTCCGGGCGCCACCCCGGTTCCGGGAACGCCTACAACAGTCAAAGCCACCCCGCCAAAGATCCCGCTGCAAACCCCGACACCAAAACCGACGAGCGGCGCGGACAGCGAAGCCAACAACGCCCTGTTCCCGCCCGAAACGAAATCGACCAAAACCACCAGTAGTGCCCCCACCAAAACCACAAGCGAACCGACGAAAAGCACGAGCGAAAGCAAAGCAACGAGCAGCCCTGAAACGAAAACAAGCACTGAATCCGAAGCGCCGAGCCCGATTCTGCTCGACACGAACGCGGCCAGTGTCTACAACCCCTACAACTACCCAGCCTCGTTGTTCGGCGATCCCAGCCTCGCGATCGACGGCGAAGTCAGCACTGCTTGGACGGCTCAAGTACAGGCCGAAAACGCCCCCAAGATGGCTGAGGGACTGCTGCTCGACCTGAAGAACCCACAGAAGTTGGGAAGCACTGTCGTGGAGACGACGACCACGGGAATCACCGTCGAAGTCTACGGAACCAACGGCAGCACGCCCCCGACGTCAATTTCAGATCCGGCCTGGGCCCGCATCGTCGGATTGAAAATTTTGAAGAAGAAAAGCACCACGCTCAAGTTGAAGACCAAAGGCAAGGGCTACCGCTACATCCTGCTGTGGCTGGCCAAGGCCCCGGCTACCTCGACGGCTACGAACCCTGGCAGCGTGTCCATCAACGAATTCGAACTCTTCCCCTGACGGTCGGAGGGCGGCGCCATACGGCGTCCTCCCTCCCTTGTGTGCTATCGCACACGGCGGTCGGTGCGTTCTTGTCTGGCTCGCCCCCCGACCGTCAGGGCGCATAGTCAGGGTTAGGAGATGCGCTTCGCTCGTGTGGTGCGCGTCGACTTGGCGCGGCGCGACTTTGCCGCCCACACCTCATCGAGGAAACCGGCGATCTCCTCGGTGAGTCGTTCTGGGCGCAGGCGCAGCTCGACCAGTGAGTCGGCTTCGATCAAGCGAGCATCGGGCAACTCCTCGGCCAGCATGCCCGCATCTGAGAAGGGATGAACAGGGTCGCGCCGGTGCCCGAGCACGAGCGCGGGCGTCTTGAAGGTGCGCCGTTCATTCCGATGCGGCGCAATCCGCCCAAAGAAGAGACCTTGCAGTAGCGCGCCGCCTGGGCCTGGATCCTGGCGCACCAAGTCGAGTACCACGTTGCCGTAGTAGGGCAGTAGCCGTCGTGGCACCGCGCGAGTGCCGCGGGCAACAAGCTTCATCAACGGCTCGCCGAAAGTGAGCGCCACCAGGATTGGAGTGAAGGTCAAGGCGCTGGAGAGCAGCCCGTTGTCGAGCACGGGCATCTCGATAACCATCCCGCGCAGTCTCTCCGGCGCGTTTGCGGCGACTTGAAGCGCTGCGTTTGCACCGAGCGAGGTGCCCATCACGACCGCTTCTTCGATCTCGAGATGGTCCATCAAGGCCACGAGCTGCTCGGCAAAGGAGTGCATCGAATAACGCCACATGTCGCGGGGACGATCGGATTCGCCGTGGCCGAGCAGATCGACGGTGATCACGCGGTTCCCACGCGCCGCCAGTTCTTTGGCAAGCGGCTTGTGCATCTTCTGGGAGAGCAGCAAGCCGTGCACGAGGATTACGGGCCGCTTGGCGGCCTTGGCTCGTGGCGGTGTCTTGCCGCGCGTGCCGTCACTCTTCAGCTCCGCTGGGCCCCCACCGAACTCCGTGTAGGCAATACGTTGGTGGTGGAAGAGAAACGACGCCACCGTTGAAGCCTAGCGCGGCGGAGTGTGTATCCCCCGCGGCTCAGCCTGTTCGGATTCCACGATACGTATGTTCGGAAATACACCCCCTTTGCGTGCAAAGGGAGTTTTGGACTATGCCCACGACCGTCCCAGTCGGCAACGGTCAACGAAGCATCGAAGGGCGTCTCGCGGGCCCCCACCCGCGTGACGTCCGATACGCGGACCCGGACGAAGCCGTGGATCGTCCGGGTCCGGCCCCCCTCCGGGACCATCCACAGGCCTGATGGGATGGTCTGCACGTAGAACCCCGTAGCGCCCCGGAAGATGCGGTGTTTGCGTTTGCGCGCTAGCTTTGGCTGCGCAACCAATTTCAGGAGGAGACAGCATGGCCAAGCAGCCCCGCATCCTCGCCGGGCAGACCGCGGCGATCACCGGCTCGGCGCGCGGGATCGGCAAGGCGACCGCACAGGCGCTCCTGCGCCAGGGAATGAAGGTGGCGATCGGGGACGTCGACTTCGCCGCGGCTCAACAGACCGCAAAGGAGCTCGGGCCGAGTACCGTGGCTTTGGCGCTTGACGTGACCGATCGCGCGTCGTTCACCGCGTTCCTCGACAAGACTGAAGAGCAGCTCGGTCCGATTGACGTGCTCGTCAACAACGCCGGCATCATGCCAATCGGGCGCTTCATCGACGAGGACGACCTCACAGCGCAACGCATGGTTGACATCAACCTGCACGGGGTGATCCTGGGCACGAAGCTCGCCATGGAGCGAATGGTCCCGCGCGACCGCGGCCATATCGTCAACATCTCCTCCCAGGCCGGCAAGTTCGGGGCGCCCGGCGGCGCCACCTACTCGGCGACCAAGCACGCGGTCGTGGGCCTCAGCGAGGCAGTGCGCGGCGAGCTGCGCTTGATGAAGTCGGGCGTCGACATGAGCTACGTAATGCCGTTCGTCGTCAACACGGAACTGGGTGGCGGCCTTGGCGAGGCGCGTGGGATGAAGGTGCTGCAGCCGACCGAAGTGGCCGACGCGATCGTCGAGGCGCTGCAGACCGGCCGCGTGGAAGTGTGGGTGCCGAAGTCGGCCAAGCGCACCAGCGCGCTGGGGGTGCTGCTGCCGCGACGGCTCTCCGAGGGGATGGCACGAGCGCTGAAGGCGGATCAGGTGCTGGCCGGCGCCGACGCGAGCGCTCGTCGCGGCTATGAACTACGCGCTTCGAAGTCCGAGCCCGCCTTGGCGCCTGCGCCGGAGAAGGCGCAGTTGACTGACGGCGGCAGTTGAGGAGGCGAAGCTCGGGCTGGGATTGCTGAGTCAGGCTGGGCTGAGAAAACGGCCGTGCCCCTGTGCCCGCGGAGGGCACACCATTTGCGATTACCCAGCCGCTAGCCACTCGGCGATCTGGCGACCGATCTCAGGGCCGGCGTCCTCCTGCAGGAAGTGCGAGGCGTTCTCGATCACCCGCGGCGCTTCGCGGCCGATCGCCGCGGCGAAACGCTCGCCGGTGGCAAGCGGCAGCACCGGGTCCGAATCGGCCCACAGCATCAGCGTCGGGCGCTTGTCGTCTTTGAGCGCGTCGAGCACGCGCTGTCCCGCCTCGGCGCCGGGGGCGTCGGGCTCGCGCGGGATCATCAGTGGAAAGGCCCGCGCGCCGGCCTTCGAGGCGACGCTCGGATACGGCGCTTCATAGGCGGCGATCACGTCGTCGCCCGGGTCGTTCTTGCAAGCGCCGCGCACGAGCATCCCGACCGGCAGGTCCTCGGTGCGCTCCACGAAGTCCTTGAACGCTATCCATGCGTCGGTCATCTTCTGGTGCCCGGTGAACAATCCGGTGTCGAGGATCACCAACCGCTCGAAGCGCTCGGGATGCTCGACCGCGAGGCGCAGCCCGATCGGCCCGCCCCAGTCGTGCACGACGATTGTCGCTTTGCGCACGTCCAGCTCCTCGAGCAGTGGAGCGACCGCCGCGACGTGGCGGTCATAGGAGTACCAGTCGATGTCGATCGGCTTGTCCGAGCGCCCGAAGCCGGGCAGGTCCGGTGCGATGCACCTGAAGCCGGCGTCCCTGACCGGCGCGAGCACCTTGCGCCACAGAAACGACCAGGTTGGCTCACCGTGCATGAACAGCACCGGAGCACCCTCGCCCTCGTCCACGTGGGCGAGGCGCAGTCCATCGTGCTCGCGATAGTGCGCCTCGAATGGAAAGTCAGGGAGACCTTCGAGCAGCTCGTCCGGGGTACGCACCGCGTCGGTCATCGGCGAGAGAGCATACCCACCGGAGGATCGGTTAGGCTCGCAGGCGGGATGTTTGCAGCAATAGCACACTTCGGGCCTGTGCTTGCAGCCGAGAAGAGCAAGGTGCCGTACTACATCGCGGGCGGTGTGCTCGTTGTCTGGGCGCTGTTCGTATCGGTTGTCTTGGGGCGGCGCAACCCGAACTTCCCGAGCTCGATTGGGGCCCAGCGCGCCGTGATGGCGATATCGGCCGTGCTCGTGCTGGCCACTGTCTCGATGGCGGTTGTTACCTCGGGCGGTTCGAGCGCCAAGGCGACGATCACGCCGATCACCCAGACGGGCCGCGAAGCCGCCTCCGGCTCGGGCACTTCTTCGCTGACCGAGGAAGCCGACCCTGAAGGTCAGCTGCGCTTCACAACCAAGAACCTCTCTGCAAGGGCCGGCAAGATCACGATCAACTTCAAGAACATGTCTCCCTTGATGCACAACATGACGATCGCCCAAGGAACGAGGGTGCTGGCAGCCACGCCCACGTTCGAAGGTGGCACAAAGACGCTCACGCTGAATTTGAAGCCCGGCACCTACGTCTTCTACTGCTCCGTTCCGGGCCATCGACAGGCAGGCATGGAAGGCAAGCTCACCGTCCAATAGGCGGCGGCGGTGTCGCCCGCCGCGCCCGCCATACTTCGCCGCATCGGGAGCGCCTGCTTGTTGGGACCTCTGGACGCTCCCAGCCCAAACGAACCAGAAGGAGTCGCGGAATGGATGTGATTACCAGGATCGACCAGGCCAGGCGTGAATGTGACGTGCTCGAGCACCCGTTCTACCAGCGCTGGAGCGCCGGTGAGTTGAGCGCCGAGGAGTTGGCTTTCTACGCCGGCGAGTACCGCCACGCCGTCGTCGCGCTGGCACAGGCCTCAGACAGCGTCGCCGCCAAGGCCGATCCGGAGCTTCGCGCGGGTCTCCAGCGCCACGCGGCCGAGGAGCACAGCCATGTCGCGTTGTGGGACGCGTTCGCCGCCGCCACGCTCACCGCTGAGGGGACAGCCGAGACCGCCGCTGAGACCGCCACCGATCGTAGCCCGCTCAGCGAGACGGATGTTTGCACCCGGGCGTGGACCGCGGGCGCTGATGCCCTGGAGCATCTCGCCGTTCTGTACGCGATCGAGGCAAGCCAGCCGGCGATCGCCCAGACCAAGCTCGAGGGGCTCATCGAGCGCTATGGCTACACGGCCGAAGGCCCGGCGGTCGAGTACTTCGAGCTACACGCCAAGCTCGACGTCGAGCATGCGCGCCAGGCACGCGAGCTGATCGCCGAGTTGATGAGTGACGACGAGGCGCTGGCGCAGGCGCAAGCTGAGCGCATGGTCGAGCGTGCAACTGCCGCATTGCAAGGTAACTGGGAGTTGCTCGACGGCGTGGACGCTCACTTTGCACAAGCCGTCTGAACGCGAATCGCCGACTCCGTGCGTGGGAGCTTGCCTGCCGCGCACGGAGTGTTGAGGTATCCAACGATCTGAGGTTCTGATCCAGGCGCGGCACTTGAGCGAATGCTCTGTATGGGCCTATCTAAATCTCCCACGAGGATCGTGCCGCTCCAATGAGGATCGCGATTGTCGGCGCCGGCGTCTCGGGCATGGTCACGGCACACCTGCTCTATCCCCGACACGAGATCGTCGTGTTCGAGGCCGGCGAGTCGGCCGGCGGCCACGCCAACACGATCCGCGTCGACACACCCGAGCAGACCCACGGCGTTGACACCGGCTTCATGGTGTTCAACGACCGCAACTACCCAAACTTCGAACGTCTGCTGCGCCAGCTCGGCGTGGCCTGGCAACGCTCGGACATGAGCTTCGGGGTGAGCGACGGGCGCGGGGACTTCGAGTACAACAGTGCCTCGCCGAACGGCCTGTTCGCAAAGCGCACGCATCTGCTGACGCCGTGGTTTCACCGCATGATCGCCGACCTCGTGCGTTTCAACCGCACAGCCCGCGAGCTCTCCAGGGGCTCAAGCGGCGACATCTCGCTCGGGCAATGGCTGGCCGAGCAGCGCTTCTCCGAGGCCTTCGTGCAACGGTTGATCGTCCCACAGGCCTCGGCCGTCTGGTCCGCGGACCCCCATCAGATGCGCAGCTTTCCGGCCCGTTTTCTTGCCGAGTTCTTCGATAACCACGGAATGCTCGGGCTGACGGGCCGCCCCTGCTGGCGCACGGTCACGGGTGGCTCTGAGAGCTACGTGCGAGCGCTCGTCGGACCCTGGCGCCACCGCCTGCGGCTTGGCGCAGCGGTGCAAGCGATCGAACGCCGAGACGACGCGGTCATGGTCAAGCCTTATGGTGGCGAGGCAGAGCGTTTCGACGAGGTCGTGATCGCGACCCACTCAGATCAGGCGCTCGCGATGCTTGCCGATGCCGACCCACGCGAGCACGAAATCCTCGGGGCGATGCCCTACCAAGCCAACGAGGCTGTGCTCCATACCGACACGCGCCTGCTGCCCCGTCGTCGTCGCGCCTGGGCGAGCTGGAACTATCACCTGCTGGAGACCCCAACTGAGCGCGCAACCGTCACTTACCACATGAATCGCCTGCAGTCGTTGCAAGCCGATCGTGAGCTGTGCGTGACGCTCAACCGGACGGCGGCGATCGATCCGGAGCGCGTGATCCGCACGATTCCCTATGCCCACCCCGTGTACACGCCGGATGGCGTACGGGCGCAGGCGCGCCGAGCGGAGATCAGCGGGCGCAATCGCACGCATTACTGCGGCGCCTACTGGGGCTGGGGCTTTCATGAGGACGGCGTGCGCAGCGCGCTTGATGTAGGCGAGCATTTCGGGGTAAAGCTGTAAACGATGTACACACCATCTGTGAGTAGTGACCACACAAAGTGTGTAAAGGGCAGAGCCGTAGCCGCTCCAGGTACGGTCGCGAGCGCCATCTACCTCGGCAGCGTCCGGCATCGGCGCTTCGACGTGCGCAAGCACGAGTTCCGTTATCGGCTCGCGCTTGCCTATATAGATCTCGATGAGCTGCCTACGCTGCTCGGCGGCCGCCTGCTTGCTTCTCGGCCTGGGCTCGCACGCTTCCGTCGTCGTCACTATCTGGGTGACGAGCATGTGTCGCTGGTCGATGCGGTGCGCGATGTCGTGGCCGACCAGGCCGGCGTGCGGCCATCAGGCCCGGTCCGTGTGCTCACAAACCTGAGCAGTTTCGGGCACTGTTTCAACCCGGTCAGCTTCTACTACTGCATGGACGAGGCAGCTGAGCGGGTGGATGCGGTGGTCGCCGAGGTGACGAACACGCCCTGGGGCGAGCGTCACGCCTACGTGCTCTCGCGTGGCAACGAAGATTGCTCACCCGTCCAAACCGCCGCCGCGGTGCTCGCCGGCAATTCGACCAAGGCTTTGCACGTCTCGCCGTTCATGGCCATGGACCAGCGCTACGAGTGGCGTGTGAGCGTGCCGGGCGAGACGTTGTCGGTACACATCGCGAGCTCTCGCAAAGGAGAGGTAGCGTTCGACGCCACGCTCTCACTGCATCGGCACGAGTTCACGAACGCGACGCTTACGCGCATGAACGCGCGCTATCCGGCGAGCGCGCTGCGGATGCTCGCGCTGATCTACACCCAGGCTCTGCGTTTGAAGTTGAAGGGCGTGCCGGTGCATCCCCGTCCCAAGGAGGGCCTGGCATGAGCAGGCGCCTCACATCACCGATTTCTGGAGACGCGGCATGACAACGCGGATCGCACGCACGATCGCGCACGCGCTGTTGAGGCGTATCCATTCGGGCAGCCTCACCGTGCTGGAGGACGGCCGTGCACAGGTGACATTTGGCAGCGGCGCGCCGCGCGCAACCGTGCACGTGCGCTCGTCGCGTGCTTGGCGCAAGCTGTTGCGCGGCAGCAACGGGCTCGCGGAGGCGTATGCCCAGGAGCTGTGGGACTCCTCTGACCCGACCGCCGTCGTGCGTGTTGCCGCGCGTAACGCCGACGCGCTCGACCGCTTGCACGCTGTGTTCGCACCACTGCTGGCTCCAGCGCAACGCGCACGCACACTGCTGAACGCCAATACCCGTCGTCGTCGTCGCCGCGATATCGCCGCCCACTACGACCTCGGCAACGAGTTGTTCGAGCTGTTGCTCGACCCGAGCATGACCTACTCCTGCGCCCTGTTCGAGCGACCCGGGATGAGCCTGTATGAGGCGGCGCTTGCCAAGCTCGAGCGCGTCTGCGAGAAGCTCGACCTGCAGCCCAATGACCATGTGCTCGAGATCGGCAGCGGTTGGGGTGCGTTTGCGCTGTATGCGGCTCGAACGCGCGGCTGCCATGTCACCACGACCACGATCTCACGCGAGCAGTACCGGCATGCGGTCGCGCAGATCGACCGCGCGGGTCTGCAGGATCGCGTCGAGGTGCTGCTCGAGGATTACCGCGACCTGCGCGGACGCTACGACAAGCTCGTCTCGATCGAGATGATCGAGGCTGTCGGCTGGCGGCACTTCGGCACGTTCTTCGATTGCTGCTCACGGCTGCTCGCGCCCGACGGCGCGATGCTGCTACAGGCGATCACGATCGACGATCGCGCCTACGAGGTCGAGAAGGCTTCGCGCAGCTTCATGAACACCTACATCTTCCCGAACGGCTGTCTGCCTTCGATGCGTGTGATCGAGCGCGCCGTCAAGCAGCGCACGGACATGCGCGTGGCGGGGTTGCAGGACATCACTTTTCACTACGTGCAGACGCTGCGCCACTGGCGCGCCAACTTCGAGGCCAACTTGGGCAGGCTCGCCGAGCTGGGCTATGACGAGCGCTTCCAGCGCATCTGGCGGCTCTACCTGTCCTACTGCGAGGCGGGCTTTGCCGAGCGACGCATCGGCGATGTGCAGGTGCTGCTGACCAAGCCGGGCTGGCGGGCTACAGCCACGACGCAGGCGGCGCTCAGCCGCGCGGTCGCCGGCTGAACAAGCGGGCGGTCACTGCGTCGAGCACGAATGTCGGTCCTTGCGCTGCGAGCATCGCCAAACCCGAGCGTCCGCCAGGGCCGAGCACACGCTTGTCGGCCTCGATCGCACTCACCACCTTGGCGGCCCATTCCTCAGGCGGGATGCGGTCCCAGCCGGAGGTGTCCATGTGGCGTCCGTACACCTCGTCGGTGGCGCTCAGCATGTCGGTTGCGACGCCTGGTGTGATCAGGTGCATGGCTTGCACACCGGTGCCGCGCAACTCGCGACGCAGCGATTCGGTGAAGCCGACGATCCCGGCCTTCGAGGCGGCGTAGGTGCTCGCCGCGGGGAAGTGGGCATAGCCGCTGATCGAGGCGTTGTTGGCGATTGTCCCCTTCCGCCGCGCGAGCATCCCCGGAAGTACCCGCTGCGTGAGATGTGTAACGCCCACTAGATTGACTTGGAACATCGCATACACCTCGTCGATGTCCTGTTCCTCGAGTAGCCCGCCGGTCATCAGCCCGGCGTTGTTGACGAGCACGTCGATCTGCGTGAGCTGTGCGCCCAGCTCCGCGCAGCACTGCTCGATGCTCGTTTGCGAGGACAGGTCGAGGTGCACGGCCCGCACCTCTCGGGCACCGCCGGACGGTAGGTTGACGGCCGCGAAGCTCTCGACGTTGCGTACTCCCGCCAGCACCGATCGCAGCGGCAACTGGGCAAGTCGCTCGACAAGCGCGCTGCCGATGCCACGGTTGGCGCCGGTGACAAGCGCCGTCTTGCCGGTGAGGTCCATCATCTCAGCCTAGGCCTGTCGCCATGATTACGGTGGCGGGCACTACGCAAGGCCGTCCTAGAAGAAGTACTGCTTGGCAATCAACCCCGCCAGTACCGCATAACCCAAATCCGTCGGGTGTATGTCTTCTGGCGTATTGCACATGTTCGTCAACAAGCAGATCGTCGGTTCTTCCAGCTTCCCCGGCGGGTTGAACACCGGCAGCGGATCGGCGAAGCGTGCGTCCACCGCCGCGGCGACTTTGCTCATGACTTCGTTGAGCTGGGCCGTCAGCGCATTACCACCCGGCAGCTTTTCGCCGAACGGGTTGTACAAGCCGAGCACGATGATCGTGGCGTGCGGGTCGGCGCCGCGCAGGTCGCCCAAGATCAGGCCCAAGTTCGCGGCTATGTGCGCGAACAGAGCTGGGGCTTCTTTGATGACGCATTCCACTTTCTTTTCACACGTGTGCTCGATCACGCCGAGCGCGTCGTTGGCGCCGATGTCGAGCGTGATCGGGTTGGTGTTGGGGTTGGCCTGTAGGTAGGCCAGGGCGTCGGATAGCTGTGAGCTTGTCGGTCCGCCCACGTACGGGTGGTGCAGGCGATAGGCAAGCTGGTATTCGCACGGTCCCTTGATGAACGATTCGGTCGTCTCGCCTGGACAGCCGTCGTTGATGACTTCAAGCTTTGGGTTGCCCAATTTCAGGAGGCGGGCGAAGTCGTCCACATAGCCCGTGTTGTAGTCGGCGGGGTTCTCTTCCGGTTCGAGTTCTTTGAACTTCGCCGCAGAGTAGCCGAAGGCAAGCGAGTCGCCGAGCGCCAGGTAGCTGGCCTGTGGGAAGCCGTGCCCTGGTCCTTTCTGGCCGGGAGGAGGACCACCATGTCCTGGCTGTTTCTGGCCATGGGGAGGACCACCGTGGCCTGGCGCTTGATGGCCGATCTGTGGCCCGCCGTGCCTCGAATGTGCGTGTCTTGAGTGGTCGCGCTGACCTGGGAACGCGCCGGCGGCCGAGGCCAGCCACATCGTTATAAGGATCGCTGCGAGCACCGCGAAACACGCGTGCGAGCGGACATGAAACCGAAGCCGACCGAACATCTCTGCCTCCCTGCTGCGCAATGGCTTTGCCAGGCAAGCACCCCTTGCGCCCCGCCCGGACCGATCTAGCGGTGATACCCGGGCGGGCACGTGGCCAAACGAGTATGGGTCTTGCTGTCAAGTGCACGGAGGGGTCAGTGCATGGAGGTTGTCTCGCCGCGCGCGCGGCGCGCAGGGCATCGCATTACGCGGAGCGATGAGGGGGATGCGCGGTAGTTGTCGTTCGCCGCAATCCCAAATAGAACCTATAAGTTGTATTCAGTCCTGAATAAAACCTAGAAGTTATATTCGGGATCCTCCATATTTAGTGCCCATCCACCCACCCTAGCCGCGCGGTGTCGGGCGAGTTAGCGTCCGACATCCACCCTGGCCGCGCGGCGCTTCAGGCGGGCACGGGGACCTTCTCTCCGAGAGCTGTCTCCGACTCTGGGCTCACCTCCGGTCGTGCGCGCAAGATGACTTCGCATCCGCGCGACGGACTGATCGTGATCGAGCGCCGGCGCGCTCCCTCCGGACGATCGCCGACGGGCAGCACGAGGTTGCGCTCGATCACACTGCGCAGCACGATCTTCATCTCCAGCATCGCGAAGCTCGCGCCGAGACAGCGGCGACGGCCGCCGCCGAACGGCAGCCACGTGTAGGTGCCTGGGGCCTTGCCGCCCTCGCTCTCCAGGAAGCGCTCGGGTTGGAAGGCGTACGGCTGCGGGTAGATGTCTGAGTCGTGGTGGACTAGGTAGGCGCTTGCGATCAAGACGACACCCGGCGGGTAGCTGACGCCGCCGATCTCTACCTGTTGCTTGACGAGCCGTGGCTCGGCGTTCATCAGCACCGGGCGGCGGCGCATGATCTCGTGGATCGTGGCGGTCAGGTAGGGCGAGTCGGGATCCGCGTCGAGCTCCGCGGAGAGGCGCTGTGCGACGCGAGGGTTGCGCGCCAGCAACTCAAAGCCCCATGCCAGCTGCGAAGCCGTCGTCTCGTGGCCGGCGACTAGCGCTGTGACCAGCTCGTCGCGCAGCTCGGCCGGGCTCATCGGCGAGCCGTCCTCGTGCTCGGCGCCCAGCAGCATCGTGAGCACGTCTGGGCCGTGGGCGTCTTCGCGACGACGCTCGTCGATCAACTCGAAGATCAGCCGGTCGGTCTCCTCGCCGAGTCGTTCCAGGCGGCCCATCGGGCCGCGGCCCGCCAGGGCGCGCTGCGCAAACGGCAACAGGGAGATCGGGTTCTCGGCGAACTCCAGTAGCTGCGTCAGCAAGTCGCGCAGGCGGTCGAGCTGCGCGCCCTGCTCCAGCCCAAAGACCGCTCGCAGCACGATCTCGAGCGTCAGCTGTTGCAGACGCGGGTGCAGCGCGACCGGCTCGTCTTGCGGCCAGCTTGAGATCTCGCGCTCGGTCAGCTCGCTCATCAGCTCGGCAAGGGCCTGCATCGCGTCGCCGTGGAAGGCCGGCAGCATCAGCTTGCGCTGACTCAGATGCGGCTTCTCGTCGAGCAGGATCACCGAGTTGGGGCCGACGATCGGCTCGAGGATGCGCGCGCCCTCGCCTGGGTGCAGCACCTCGGGGGATGCTTGGAAGACTTCCTTGATCTCATCGGGGTCTGAGAGGACCACGAACGGCAGCTGACCGAGCAGCCGCACGGAGAAGCGCTTGCCGTAGCGCTCGCGGGCGCGGATCACGACGCTTGTGGGGCGCAGCCACGAGCCGGCCATCTGCACGCTGGCCGGCACTTTGGGCCCGGGGGGAAGTTGCTGCATTATGCGACGGTTCTCCAGGATGCTGTTCACGGTGGGGCTCCGTTCCTGTTCGTCTCGCTGAGGGTCTCTTGCGGGGGCCTTGAGCGTAGCGCGCTCAGGCAAAATTGGCTAGCCGGCCAGTTTCTGGTGTAGGTGCGCCTCGGGCTGGGTGTCGCGCTTCTGGAAGAACTCGGCGCCCTCGATGTTCAGATGCGGGGTGACGCGGTCCAGCCAACCTGGCATGTACCAGTTGAACTTGCCCATCAGGATCATCAAGGCCGGCACCAGCAGGCAGCGCACGACCGTCGAGTCGAGGATCACCGCCACGGCCAGGCCGACGCCGAACTGCTTGATCGTGGGGGAGCCGTTGAGCACGAAGCTGCCGAACACGAACACCATGATCATCGCCGCGGCTGTGATCACGCGCGCGCTCGTGACCAGTCCGGAGATCACCGAGCCACGGTTGTCCTCGCCGGCATGCACGTGCTCCTCGATCTGGCTGACGAGGAATACCTCGTAGTCCATCGAGAGCCCGAACAGAATCGCGAACATGAACAGCGGCACGTAGGAGACGATCGGCACAGGGCCGCTGAGGCCGATCAGACTGCTGAGCCAGCCGTATTGGAAGACGGCGGTCAGCACGCCATAGGAAGCGCCGATCGACAGTAGGTTCATGAGCGCTGCTTGCGGCGGGATTACGACGGTGCGGAAAGCAAGGATCAACAGCACGAAACTGAGCGCGATCACTACCAGGATCTGTAGTGGCAGCTTGTTCGATATCTGCGTTGCCAGGTCGATGTTGCCCGCCGTGCTGCCGCCGATGTCGGCGTGCATGTCGGTGCCTTTTTCGGCGCCCGGAATGACGCTCGAGCGCAAGTCTTCGACCAGTTCCTGAGTCGTTTTTTCGGCCGGTCCCGTTGTTGCGATCGCGTTGAAGTAGGCGGCGGTGCCCGTCTTGTCGATCTGGATCGGGGTGATGCCGGCGACACCCTTAGTGGAGGAGACGTCTTTCTGCAAGGTCGCCAGGCGTGGGTCAGTGCTGCCTTTCGCCGGCGTGCCCAGCGTGACGGCAACGATCAGCGGTCCGTTGACGCCCGGCCCGAAGTTCGCCGATATGAGGTCATACGCACGTCGTGCAGTGGTCGAGGTGGAAAGCGCGGCCACGTCTTCCTGGCCGAGGTTCAGCGACAGCAGCGGGATCGTCAGCGGCAGCAGGATCGCCAGTGCCGCCAAGCCGGCGAGCGTCGGGTGCTTGGCGATGTCGGCGGCCCACTTGGCCCAGGCGCCCTGCTTGGATTGTGTGTCCGAGGGTGGCGTGCGCACGCGCAGCGAGTTGATGTGCGGGCCTGCTGTCGCGACCAACGCCGGCATCAGCGTGAGCGCGGCCAGCACGGCGACCACCACCGCGATGCCCGCCATCAGGCCCATCGTCGTGACCAGCGGAATTTTGGCCACCGCCAGCGATACGAGCGCGATCGTCACGGTGCAACCGGCGAAGAACACGGCTCCGCCGGAGGTCGCCGCGGCGCGCGCGATCGACTCGTGGACGTCGTGGCCTTCGCCCAAGCCGCGCAGGTGGCGCGTCACGATGAACAAGGCGTAGTCGATGCCCACGCCCAGCCCGATCATCGTCGCGAGCGTGGGGGCGACCGTCGGCACGCTGATCACGTGCCCCAGCAGGCGGATGATCGCGAGCGTTGAGAGCAGCGCAAGCACGGCATTGAGGATCGGCAGCAGCATCGAGACGACCGTGCCGAATGTGAACGTGAGGATCACCATCGCCGCGATGATCCCGATCAGCTCGCTGGACTCGGTCGAGGTTTTGGAGACCTTCTGACCCAGCTGGCCGCCGGTCTCCACCTCCAGTCCTGCCGCCTTGGCAGGGTTGGCAGCGTCGATGATCGTCTGCACTTCCGATACGGATAGTTCTCCCGGGGAGACCGCCAGGGTCACCGACAGATAGCCGGTCGACTTGTCCTTGCTCAATGCGCTTGAGCCCTGCGGCGTGAGGGGGTTGACGACCGACGCCACGTGCGGGGCCTTTGCCACGTCGGCCGCCGCTTCATCTACGGCACTCGCATACTTGGCTTCGGTCAGCTTGCCTTTGGAGGCATGCAGCACGATCGGACTGGTGCCGTTGGCCTGGTCAGGGAACGAGTGGCTGAGCGTGTCGGTGGCGTGCTGGCTGTCGGTTCCCGGCAGCGACAGGTTGTCGTTGGTGTTTTCGCCCAAGCCGTGTGAGACGGCGACGAGCACGATCGTCACCACGAGCCACACCGCGATCGTTACATAGCGATGCCGCACACAGAATTTTGCCAGCCCGTACAGCACACCGGTCACGGCTCAATGCTCCTGGCTCGCGGTGGCAACGCGTCAATCCTCATCACTCGCGACAGGCATGTCAAGCGTGGTTTCCCGCAGCGGGCAACGCCGCTGCGGTGGGCATGGCCACCTGGCATGCGGGTAGCCGACACTTGTCGGGGCGAGCATCGTTGCCTGTCATGCGGGGGAGGGATCGCCAGGCGTTACAGTCGCTGCCAGCGGTGGCTCAGTCTCTTCGTCCAGGTCGCCGCGCAGTCGCAAAGCGACGAAGGGGAAGACGAGCGTCGAGAGCACTGCGGCTCCAACCAGCGCGGCTGCGGTGGAGGGACGCATGTGACCACTGGAAGTTGCTAGAGCGGTGATTGCCAGCACTAGCGGCAACTGGGTCGAGCTCATCAGCGCCAGTGCCAGGCGTGCGCGTGCGTCGAGCACTTTGCGATACAGGACCAGCGCCGGCGTGCCGCGCACGACCAGGAACAGCACGAAGAACAGCAGCATCTTCAACACGCCCGAGACGCTTGCGAACAACGCGTGGAGGTCGATGCCCATGCCGCTGACGACGAAGAAGAACGGCACGAATACGCCGAACGCGACTGCCGTCAGCTTTGAGTCGAACGCCGGCAGCTCGCGTGTCTTCAGCACCTGGCGGGTGATTATCCCGGCGGCGAAGCCGCCCAGCAGCAGGTCGAGGCCCAGTTCGAATGCGAGCAGCGCTAGCGCGAACACCAGCACGAGAATCCAGCGCACGACCAGCTGCGAGCTGGCCTCGATCGTCTGCTCGAACAGCGGCAGCGTGCGCTCGGAGGAGCGCACGGCGAAGATCGCGACCCCGACCGCCAGGGCCACGAACGCCACAAGGATGATTGCGTTGTGCGCGGTGCTCTGCGTGGAGAGGATCAGCGTCAGCAACAGGATCGGGCCGAACTCGCCCACCGCGCCGGCGCCCAGCAGGTAAGTGCCAAAGCTCGTGCGCATCTCGCCGGAGTCGGAGAGGATCGGGATCAGCGTGCCGATCGCGGTGGTCGAGAGCGCCGAGCCCGTATAGAGGAGCGATAGCACGATCCCTGATGCGGCCAGCACGCCCCCGATCGTGTAGGCGAGCGCGAGCGAGAGCAGCCAGCCGATCAAGCCGAGGCGCAGTGGCAGACCCATGATCCGCTGCATGTCGATCTCATAGCCGGCGAAGAAGAAC
Organism: uncultured Solirubrobacterales bacterium; assembly: GCA_963844095.1. Classification (GTDB taxonomy): domain Bacteria; phylum Actinomycetota; class Thermoleophilia; order Solirubrobacterales; family Solirubrobacteraceae; genus Palsa-744. Next base: position 126,516 of record CAWJND010000003.1, on the reverse strand, counting down.
AGCAGGCCGAGGCCGAGGTCCGCGAAGAACTGGATGAACTGGTTGATATGCAGGCCGAGCACGTATGGCCCGAGCACGATTCCGAGCAGCAGCTCGATGACGACAACCGGCACGACCAGGCCCCGGCCCCCTGCGACGGTCGCGATTGTGGCTGCTACCGCCGAGGCGGCGATGACCGCGAAGAACGTGCCCGGCGCTACGTGAACGACGCCGAGCATCTCTCAGGCCCCGCACGGCGCAGGCGCGGCCGGGTGTCCCGACGGCGCGTACCACCCGTTGCGCACAAGCCCGTTACGCATGCTTTTGCACACGAGCCTGCCACGCTCCCCTGCGCGTGGCGGCCTCGCGCGCGCACCTCTACCGCAATGCGCTCTTGACGATCGCCTCGATCGCGTCTGTCGCGGCGCTTGCTCCACCGGCCGCAGTGTAAGCGCGACTCACACGTTGCGCGCCCTCGCGACATTCCATCGCGCTGTGCACGGCCTCGAGTAGCCGCTTTGGGGTGAGGCGCCGTGATGAAAGACGCACACCGGCTTCGGCGAACTCGACCCGCCTGGCTGTCTCCGCTTGATCGCGTCCAAAGGGCACAACGACGACCGGGACCTCGGTCGCGAGCGCCTTTTGCGTGATGCCAAGGCCGCCGTGACAGACCACGCACGCGGCGCGCCCGAGGACGGCATCGTGGGAGACGAAGCGCACGACCTTGCTGCCGGGCGTGGCGGCAAAGCCGGCTGGATCGTGGGCGGAGGTGGTTCCGAGTACCGATATGCCGGCCGCCGGCAAGGCTTCGAGCGCCACATGCAGCAGTCGCTTGTCGCGTTGTAGCTCGGTCGAACAAGTGACGAGCACCAGTGGGTCGGCCAGCTCCTCCAGCCACGCGGGGGCGTATGTGGGACGTTGTTGGGAAGGAGTCGGCTCAGGAGAGTGTGGCTGGGAAACTGGGCCCTCGTCAAGTGCGCCACTGCGTGCGGGTCTGTCGTGCCGCTCACCGTTGAGCGGGGGACTCCAATTCATCGGGCCGACCAGCTTTACGTTCGCCGGCCAATCGCCGCGCGGGTACTCGAAGCCCTCGGCGGTCAGCGATAGCAGCAGCTTTGGTGTTGCCAGCAGCTCGTCGAAGCGCGCGAGCGCACCCAGGCCGTGTGAGGAGCGCAGCGCGTTGATCTGAGGCATCGTGCTTTGAAAGGAGATGCGCTCGCTGACGCGGTTGACGATTGCGTCGCGCACGGTCCCGATCGGTCCGCCCAGCGGGCGCAGTCCCGGTCCGTAGGCCGGAGCATCTTTGGATGGCAAGGGCAGTAGGTAAGGCGAATACATGGCCCACGGACGCCCGCTTGCCTCGGCCACGGTCGCTGCGCCCCAACAGTTGATGTCGATCAGCAGCAGGTCCGGGTCGTGCTTGGCGAGCGCCCGTTCGAGGTCGGGGGCCTCGCTCGCCGAGCGCTTCAAGAATGCTTTGAACACCGCGCGGATCGCACCGAGCTGCGAGCGCTCGCGGTAGTCCTCGATCTCGATACGTTCGATCGCCGGGTCGATCGCGTGGCCTTCGATACCAAGCGGCGCCAGCTGTTCGAGCTCGCCGGCGAGCGAGTACAGCGTCGCGCTATGGCCGCGCCGAACGAGCTCGGCCATGATCGGCACCGCCGGGTAGAGGTGGCCGCGGGCGGGGGATGTGTAGGCCAGCACCTTCATGTCAGCCACGGTATGGGTGCATTGCCATTTTCATGGTTGCCTCCACTCGTGTGCCAGTCCGCTCGCCGCTCGCCGCATGTACGCGTGCTCGATTGCCGGCACGGGCGTCGCGACAGCGCGCATCGAAAATGCGCGTGACCCGCTCACTTCTCCTCCAGTGCGCGCTCGATCTGGTCGGTCAAGATCGCGTGGACCTTGGGCCGCGACAGGCCGAGGTCATTGGAGAGAATCCACCACGTCTGCACATCGCACAGCACGACCAAAATCGCCTGACGCTCTGCCCGCGTCTGCTCGTCGAATTTGTCCAGCCACCTGGCAAATGCGTGCTCGACCCAGTCGTAGTGAATCTGGCGCGCGGCGTTTGCGAACAGTGCGAGCACGGTCGGACCGCGCTGCCATGCGCCGATGCGCACCGAGCGCTCGCCCCACTCTTCGTAGTGGTCGATCACGTTCTCGACCGCGCCTGAGATGTCGGTCGTGGGTGTGCTCCAACGCTGGTCGCGCACCTGTGAGGCGCCGCGTATGAGCGATTGCATCAACAGACCGTCCTTGGAGCCGAAATGGCGCAACAGGGTTTGCCTGGTGACTCCCGCTCTGCGCGAAAGCGAGTCGAGCGACGTTTTCAGCCAATTGCCCTCGAAGAACTCGTCGGTTGCGGCCGCGATCAAGGCTTCGCGCGTGCGCTCCTGTGCCTTGGCGCGCTCGACCTGTTTGTACTCGCGCGTCGACTCCTGTTTGGCGCGCTCGACCTGATTGTTCTTGTGCGTCGACTCCTGTTTGGCCGGCTGGACCTGATTGTTCTTATGCTTCGATCCCTGTCTGCCGGGCTCGACCTGATCTCCCTTACGCGCCGCCCCCTCTCTGCCAGGCTCGATCTGATTCCTCTTGCGCCTCGACTCTTGTTTGGACCGTTCAACTTGGTTACCTCTACCTGCCGGCCTTTGTGCCTTGGCGGGCCGGGTCTGTTCGCGCTCGCGCTTGCTTTCCTTGGCCATCGCGCGTCAGTCTTGGAGCGCGAGCGCCGGCGGTACCGATGCGGCGATATATCCCGGGATCGCGATGATCGCAAGCGCGGTGGCGATCACCAGCGAGAGGCTCTCAAGCGCCGGTAGGGCCGTGACGGAATAGACGACGGGGAAGTTGATCACGTGCGCGAGCGCGCGGTCGGCCAACTGCTGGCCGTACAGACCGAAGATGGCCCCTGTAAAGCAGCCGGCGCCGAGCAGCAGCAGGCTCTCCAACAGGATCGTGCCCCACAGTTCCACGCGCGGCAGCCCCTCCAGCTTGAGCTTAGCCAGTCGCGGGCGGCGTTGCCACACCATCGCGCCCATCGCCGCCGCCATCGCGAGTACCGCAACGAGCGGGATCAACGTGGCGATCTGCGTCAGCCGTTCGAGCGCTTCGCGGCCGAGCGCTACCTGCTCGGCCGCGTGCGCTTCGGCGGTCTGCACCGTAAGTCCGCTATCGGGCCCCAGAGCATGCGTTATCTCCTGGGCTGTGAGTGTCGGTGAGACGCCGTGATTCAGCACCACGCCGTAAGCGCTCGCGTCCTGGCTGCCCCATGCACGCGCGTAGTCGGTTGCGTTGAGGAGCATCGCCCCGGGTGCCCACCCAAGGTTGGTGGACAGTGCGGCCACGCGCAGGCGCATCGGGTCGGGTGTCGGCGGGGTGAAGACCTGGCCGATATGTAGGTGTTGTTCTTCGGCGAGTCCTTGTGAGACGATCGCCCAGCCGCCCGCGCGCACCCGCTCTTCGGCCAAGTGCACGTTGCCTTGCAGGATCTGGCCGGCCGGGATCAGCGGTCTGGCTTCGCGCGGCGGCGCGTCGACGCGCACACGGCGGTAGCCGTAGTCGAGCAGGCCGCCGCGATACAGCTGTACCGCTCGCACTCCGGGCAGCCGCGCAAGTTGGGCGGTCGCGATTGGAGTGAAGGCTGCCGTGTTCAGCAGGTTGTAGGACCCAGCGGGGGATACCCAAACGCCGGTGGCGGCGTTCGTGTCGCGGGCAGCGCCTTCGAGCCCTCTCAGCAGGTCGCCGTGCGCGCCTTGGATAGCGACGCTGCCGAATACGGCAACCGCTCCCGTCGCGGCGATCGCCACGGCCCGCGCGCGAGCGGCCCCGAGCTCCATCACGGCGACGTGCGGGATGGGACTCACGAACAGGGAACCGATCCGCTTGACGGCTACGAGTGTCGCGCTGAGCACGATCGGCAGCTCCAACAGCAACGCGCCAAGCAGCAGCACCATGCCGGGAATGGCGTCGTCGGGCCTGGCCAGCAGCAATGTCGTGGCGGCGGCGAGACAGGCAAAGCCTGCGAGTGCCCTGCGTCGGCCAGTGCGGGTCCCGCTGCTGCCTTCGCGCGGGCTGATCGCGGCCAGCGGGTCGCGAGAGAGGATGTCGCGCAGCGGGCTCAACACCGCGACGGTCGCAGCCAACATCCCGCCGCCCGTCGCAATCGCGACGCTCTGCCAGCTGACGACGCGTTGCGCGCCCACGGCAAACGCCAAGGACAGGAAGGCCGGGTTTGAGTGAAACAGGTGAATCGAGAGCTCCTCACCCAGGGCCAGGCCGAACGCACAACCGATCAACCCGAGCGCGAGCGCATCCAGCAGCAGCACAGCGATCACCGTTAGCGGCGTATACCCGTCGCGGCGCAAGTCCGCGACCAGCCGCCGCCGCTGTGGCACGGTCAGCAGCATCGCGTTGAACGCAAAGAGGAAGCCCACAAGCGCGCTAATGACCGAGAACAGAGCTGTGGACTGGTTGCTGGCGGTAGCCGCCTTGGCGAACAGCGTCTCGTCGTAGCTGGTGCTCTCTACGTTCAGGTGGCCGCTGGCAAGCACCGTCAGCGCGGCGCGCACCTTGGCCTGCGAGCCAGCGGCGCTCTGCACGAGGATGCGGCTCACACGACCGCCCATGCCAGCCATTTCCTGGGCGTAGGCCAGCGGCGCAATCGCGAGCGGTGTGGCGACTAGCCCGCCGATCTGGCGTTCGCGCAGCTGTTCATACAGTGGCGCGTTAACTGTCCGCCCGGCAATCTGCAAGCTGACTTCCTGTCCGAATTTAGTGACACCGATCGCCTTCGCCAATGGAGCGGGAAGTGCGACCGCGCCGATATTGCCGAATGGCGAAAGGTTGGCGTGAGCGAGCAGGGTGCCTCGGAGTGCAGACAGAGCGGAATTCGCTCCTACTATCTCGATTGACTCGCGGGCGTGGGGCCCAACAGCATTTGCATTTGCTTCCAATACAGGCGCCGCAACCCGCACGCCGGGAATATTGCGCACCTTTGCAAGCATGCTTTCGGGAAAGCCGTGCGAGTCGCGCGCCACGAGTTGCAGATTCGCTTTGCCGACGACCGCACGCGATAGCTGCGCGACTGAGCCCTGCAGTGACGAGCTCGACACCTGCGAGGCGAACAGCAGCGCGACGCCGGCGGCGATGCCGAGCACGGCGAAACACTCCTGCAGAAAGCGCGCGCGCAGACGCACCCGGTAGAGGCGCAGCGCGTTCGACAGCTTCACCTTTACCCCTCGTTTGTTGCCAGTGAAACGGCTCGCGGACCCTGCTCGTGCTGGTAGGCGGACAGTTGCCCGTCGCGCAGCGCCAGCACACGGTCGGCGTATTCGGCGGCCATCGGGTCATGGCTTACGAGCACCACAGCCACACCGCGCTCGCGACACAGGCTGCGCAGCAACTCAAGCACTTCGCGCCCGCGCTGCGTGTCAAGGCTGCCAGTCGGCTCGTCGGCGAGCAGCATGCTCGGCTCAGTCGAGAGTGCCCGCGCGATCATCACGCGCTGACGCTCGCCCATCGAGAGCGTCTCGGCGCGGTGGTGCAAACGCTCGCCCATGCCAAGGCGCTCCAGGAGCGGTGTCACATGGCGTTGTGCATCGCGCCAGCGCATCTCCTTCAACAGCTTCAACACGGTGTTGTCGATCGCGCTGACGCCGGGCAACAGATCGAAGTTCTGACGGATGAAGCCGAGCTCGGTCAGCCTGAAGTTGGATGCCTCGCGCTCGGACAGCGAGGAGATGTCGCGTCCGCCGATCAATACCGATCCGCCCGTCGGCGCCAGCAATGTGGCGACCATCAATAGCAGTGTCGTCTTGCCGGATCCGCTCGGCCCATACAGGGCGACCATCTCGCCACCTTCGACCTTGAGAGAGACGCCGTCCACGGCGCGCACGGTCTCACCGCCGACGGCAGGATAGTGCTTGACCAGATCGCGAAGCTCGAGCATACGATCGCCTCTTCTGGTGCCGGTTCTAGTCGGAGGCGGTGCCGCTTACGTGCACGGCGATCGCGTCGTTGGAGCGTTGGATCGTGCCGCTGAAGCTCAACCCGGACCCGTGCGCTTTGGCATAGCTGCCGGTGCCGCGATCGATAGACAGCGCACCGGCAAAGTTGGCGGTGGAGCCCTCGCGTTTGTAGCCGGCGCTGCCCGAGCACGTGATCGAGCCGCCGTGCGGGTAAAGGCTGATTTCGGCGGTGACGTGTGTGCTGGAGACGATCTTCAGGTGCACGTAGAGCGTGCCGCTGACGGTTCCAGAGGCGGGCCCCTGCTCGTTGAGGGTGAAGCCCTGCTTGCTGGTCAGGTGAAGGTTGCCGCTCTCGTTGAGTGAAAACGTTTTCGCGGCGAGCGAGGTTGGCGCCGCGAGCAGTGTCAAGAGGACGGTGCAGGTGACCGTCGAGGCGAGCAGTCGCCGGTTGAACGAGGAGCTGTTGCGCGCTGTCGAAGACGCAGGTGTCCGGTCTCGTCGCGACGAGCGGTTGTGCGAGCGCGTGGACATAAACAACCTTCGCAGGTTCCGTGATGGGCGATTTTGCTGAGGCATCTTGGTTACCTGCTTTCTCTCGTACTCATGGACAGGCAGCGCTGGCAAGAGCGCTGCTGGTGGAGCCGTCCGCATAGGTGAATTCGGCGGCGAAGGGAAAGCCCCCAGTGGGACAGCTGGGAGGGACGACGATAGTGTTGACAGTAATTGGGTGGCGGGGTTTGGGAGTGCCGACCGTCAGTGACATGCTGACGATCGAGGCGTCGGGCTCCAGAGGCAATGTCGGAATCGGCGGAATCGAGAGCACCAGATCTTCCCCGTAAGGAGGATTGTCCGGACGCACGGTGCCGGTCAGCACGACGCTCTCATCGAATGGCGTATAGCCTCGGCCGAGAATCTCGAAAGTGGGTTGCAAGTTGTGAAAGGGACCGACGAACAGGGTGAGGTCGATGCCCTCGCTGACGATCTGCGACCCGGCTTGTGCCTCGGCGATAGCATGGCCGTGGCCGAGCAGCGATTGTGGCGGGCAAGCTTTGGGCCCCTGTGTACGCAAGCGTGTGGGCGAGCAGCTGCGCAGATGGGGTATTTCCACGCCCAGTCCGGCGGGAAAGCGCAACACCGAGCTAATGACAGGCAGCGGTACGGCCGATTCGTTGCTCAGGTAATTGATTGTCAGCTGTAGCGCACCCTCAGCGCCAAGCCGGTCGGGCGAGAGCGTGGGTGTAATCGTTGCGGTTGTTGTCGATTGGCTCGCCGAGGCAGGCTCGGCCCACAGGGCGAGCGCCGCCAGGGCAGCAAAGAGACTCTTGCGGACTAGCGTGGACATGGGATGGTCGGATTGACAGTGAGCGTGCTGCCGTCGGCGAAGTCGATCGTTCCCTCGGTGGGAAAGCCTCCGCGTGGGCATGTCTTGGGCACGACGACGCCCTTCAGGCGTACGAGCGTGCGTTTGCCGTGGACGGTCTTGTAGTAGGCGACGTCGGGCGAGCCAAATGTCGCAAAAGCACTTTCCACCGAAGCAAGCGTCGCCCCTGGGATCGTAGTTATGGGTGGTATTTCGACGCTGAAGCCGAGCCCGTAGGGCTCGGGAGCGGGGACTTCCTTAGCGAGCACGGTGATTTCCACGGCCACGGGCGCGACAGCACTGGCATAGGCAAGCAGGGCCAGATGCCCATGTTCGCGTGGAGCAAAGAAGAAGTCGATCGTGAAGCGCTCGCGGATCACTTGTTTAGGAAGTTCGATCAAGCCGACGCCACCGCCGAAGCCGACGCGCGATGTGGCCGGACAGCCCTGTGGGCCATGTAGCCGCAGTGTCGCTTCGCTGCAGGTGCCCGCCCCGCGCGCGTCGACTCCCAGCCCGCCGGGCGCATACAGAGTGAGCTTGGTGATCGGCGACGGTGGGCCGCCAGTGGTAGAGGCGAACTGCGCCGTGATCGAAAGGTTCGTAGGCGCTCCGAGCTTGTCGGGGGTGAAGGCCTCGGTGACCGTCAGCGTGTTGGTAGCCCAAGCAACCGCAGCCACCAGCAGGCACGCACAGGTGAGGAGACCCCCAAGCAGGAGCTTGAGTTTGCGCGTCATCGTTTCCCCACCTCCTGGCATCGGCCGGCGCGCGCGACGCGGCCGAGTGTGACCCGTATTTGGCGAACCTCTCCTACAAATTCACTTTACCGACGGTAACATGAACCTTGGAGGATGTCAACCGTAGTTTGCGGGAATCTCCTATCTTCTTCGACTATGGGCCAGGATCTTTGGACCGCCGTCGATGGCTACATCGCCGAGCACCTGCTCTCGCCGGATTCGTCGCTCGACGCCGCTGTCGCTGCCAGTGAGGCCGCCGGCTTGCCGCCGATCGCGATCACGCCTAATCAGGGCAAGCTGCTCGAACTGCTCGCGCGGATCCATCACGCGCAGAGCATCCTCGAGTTGGGAACTCTCGGCGGCTACAGCACGATCTGGCTCGCCCGCTCGCTACCGGAGGGCGGACGCCTCGTCACGCTCGAGCGCGAGCCCCGCTACGCCGAGGTCGCGCTTGCGAACATAGCCTACGCCGGCTTGGCGAACATGGTGCAGGTGCGGGTTGGTCCGGCGCTGGAGACGCTGCCCGTGATGCACGGCGAAGGGGTGGCCCCGTTTGATCTGATCTTCATCGACGCCGACAAGCAGAACTACCCGGGCTATCTGGAGTGGTCGCTGAAGCTCTCGCGGGTTGGCACGTTGATCATCGGGGACAATGTCGTGCGGGGGGGCGCGATCCTCGATTCGGAGGGTTCGGAGGACGGCGGGATCGCGGCGGGTGTGCGGCGTTTTTACGAGATGCTTGCGGCGGAGCCTCGTGTGAGCGCGACCGCTATCCAGACCGTTGGCGCCAAGGGGCATGATGGTTTTGCTCTTGGCTTGGTGACCGCCCCAGTTTGAGGCGAGGGGAACGCGAGGTCTCAGGGGGCAGAACGAAGCCGTGAAGCGCCACACGGATAGTGCGGTCGGCGTGCACCGCATCCTCGCCGCCGAGGCCGGCGTACCCGCATCCTGGCGAAGCTCGGCTACGCGACAGCAGATCGGCTGAGCCCCCCCGGTGGCGCGCTAGAGGTTGCGAACGCGACGACCTATCTCGCGGTCCTGTGGGTAGCCGGCGGACTCCCAGAATGCCGAGGCCACCTCGTCTTCGTATCCGACGAGGGCAGTGATCCGGCATGCGCCTTGGCGGCGCATGTGCTCCTCGCCGGCTTGCACGAGCGCGCGGCCGATGCCCCGACGGCGATGCTCGAAGCGAACGCTCAGTCGATACATGTTCCCCCGCCAGCCATCCCATGCGGCGATCAACGCGCCGAGAATCGTGCCGTCGCTCTCAGCGACGAGCAGGCTTCCAGGTGTGTCTACCAGCAGCCTTTGCACATCCTGGAGCCGGTCGGGAGTGGTCGCGTGCTCGCTGCGAGCCTGTTCCCATAGCTCGAGGATGGCCGCTGCCTCGTGGGCTCGGGCCGCACGGACAATAAAATCCTGGTCGGGCAAGTGGCGAACATAGACCATTGCGAGCCTTGCGTCGCTACAAGCGCCACCGTGGCCGGCCCAACAATGCCGCGCTCACGCGTTTAGGACGAGGCTATAGTGCTCGACCGCTGGGAAGGGGTCGTAGTAGTGGTGCAGGAGCCGACGCCACTCTTCGTACTCAGATGATCGCCGGAATCCCTCCGTGTGATCCTCAAGACGCCGCCACACTACGAGCAGCAGGTAGCGATTCGACTGCTCTATGCACCGATGCAACTGGAGCGACTCAAATCCAGGCATCGAGGCGATAAGTGCCTTCGCCTCGGAGAAGGCACTTTCGAAGTCACGCTCTTGGCCAGGCTTTACGTCAAGTACCGCTTGCTCTGTGATCATCAAGCAATCCTCCCATTCTGAGCTCGCGAGCTTTCGCATGGCCGAGGAGCCGGAGCTGGCGAGCATGGACGAGCCGCGCAAGCGGCTCGCCGGGATCATCTCCGGGCTGGACATTCATTACGACCTCGGCGAGGGACCCCCCCCTGCTTGATGCCCGCACGTAATGTACGTATACTTGTCGGACATCTCCTGGGAAGGCCGAGGGCACCGATGAGCACTGTCAGCATCCGTGATCTACAGCGCAACACAAGTGGCGTCGTCGCTGACGTCGCCGATTCCAAGCACACCGCTCTCGTCACGCGACACGGCGAGCCTATCGCTGCGCTGGTGCCGATCGATGCCCAGGATCTCGAGGACTACCTGCTTTCGAAGGTTCCGGGCTTTGCCGAGGACATGGCTGCCGCCGATCAGGCTTATGCAGATGGCGAAGCGCGCTCAGCTCCCGACGTGTTCGCGGAGCTGGACGCGCAAGACGCTGGGCAATAGCGCCTACGCGCAGGAAGCCGGGTCGTCATAGATGACGGACCCTCTGAGCAATATCAAGCTCGCTCCACGCGCGATCCGCGACCTGAAGGGCGTGGGCCGCCAGACCCGCAAGCGGGTTCAACAGGTATTCCAGGCGCTAGGGGCAGATGCCGCGAACCTCGACATCAAGCCAGTGGCCGGACATCCTCTTTGGCGTCGTTTGCGAGTTGGTGAGCATCGGGTGCTCTACCGCGAACTCGTTGACGAGGCCGATGCGCGCTACCTGGTGGCACGAGTCATTGACCGTCGTGACCTACATCGCGCCATCGACAGGCTCTGAGCTCAGGTCAACATCGTCGGCACACCTGGTTTGTTTGCCGACAAGAAAAATGGACGCTGGCGAGCGAAGACAAACCGTCGAGCGCGGGTTGAGATTCTGCGGCGAGCCCTTGCTGGGTTGTTGGTCTCGAGCCCAGGCGGAGGTGTGCCTCGCGGACAGGCGCTCGCGTCGCTGCCCGCAATCCTTAAAATGGCCGGGCTCGCCGTGCGACCATCCGACAGGACGAGGAAACCGCTTCGCCTCACTCTAATAAGGAACGACGGATGACCACCCCGCACGCCTTCCCCCTGGAGTCCACCCCGATCCATGTGTCCGACGAGGTTCTCGATGACCTGCGCGCCCGTCTCGCACTGACTCGTCCGCCGCTGGACGAGGGGAATGGGGACTGGTTCTACGGCGTCCCTGACAGCTATCTCCGTGGGCTGGTCGCGTACTGGGGGAACGGCTATGACTGGCGCGAGGCCGAGGCCGCCATCAACGCCTACGAGCACTACGAGGTGAGCGTTGCCGGTGTCCCGGTGCACTTCATGCGCAAGCCGGGCCGTGGCCCTCGCCCGGTCCCGTTGATCCTCACGCACGGCTGGCCGTGGACGTTCTGGCACTGGTCGAAGGTGATCGACCCGCTCGCCGACCCGGCCGCGTATGGCGGTGACCCCGCCGACGCGTTCGACGTCATCGTGCCGTCCCTGCCCGGCTTTGGTTTCCCCGGTTCGCTCACCGGCTTTCCGGATATCAATTTCTGGAAGGTCGCCGACCTCTGGCACACCCTGATGACCGAGACCCTGGAATACGAGAAGTACGCCGCCGGGGGCTGCGACATCGGCGGGATGGTCTCCAGCCAGCTCGGCCACAAGTACGCCGACGAGCTGTACGGAATCCACATCGGCTCCGGGCTGCCGCTCGACTTCTTCACCGGCCCCCGCGCCTGGGACCTCGCCCGGAATCGGCCCCTCACCGACGACCAGCCCGCTGACGTTCGTGCCAGCATCATCGAGCGGGACCGCCGCTCGGCGTCGCACCTCGCCGTGCACATGCTCGACGGCGCCACCCTGGCACACGGGCTGAGCGACTCACCCGCCGGCCTGCTCGCCTGGCTGCTGGAGCGCTGGAACGCCTGGAGCGACAATGGCGGCGACGTCGAGTCCGTCTTCACCAAGGACGACCTGCTCACCCACGCCACGATCTACTGGGTGAACAACTCCATCGCTACGTCGATGCGTTACTACGCCAACGCCAACCGCTACCCCTGGGTCCCCGCCCACGACCGCACCCCGGTCGTGCAGGCCCCGGTCGGCCTCACCTTCGTCACGTACGAGAACCCGCCCGGCATCCACACCGCCAACGAGCGCATCCGCGCGTTCAAGACCAGCCCGCAAGCCGATTGGTTCAACCACGTCAACGTCAACGCCCACGACCGCGGCGGCCACTTCATCCCCTGGGAGAACCCCGACGCCTGGGTGAGCGACCTGCGCCGCACCTTCCACGGCCGCAGCGTTTGAGTCCCAACGGCCAAGTTCGAGTAGGACGCGTTGGGTCCGTTGTCAGTGGAGCCAGCCGACCTCAAGTCGAACCGCTCGGCACGGCTGCCAGGCGGCGCGATGTCGCTTGACGAGATGGCGTAGAACTTGTCGAGCGGCCGCGAGGTCACCCAGAACGAACGAAACCCCGGCGGTTTGGCCTGCCCCCCGAGGGGGACTGCACAGGGACCGTTCCGGGGTCTTCACGTCTTATCGTAGCGCGGACGACCTCCGATGCCTACCCCAGACCCACAACTCCAGCCCCAGGACCTCAAGCGCCTTTTCAGCGCTGAGCGGCTGAGCACGTACATCGACCACTGCGGCGGCGATTTCGCAGAGGCGGTCGAGATGTACCGCTGGAACTCGGCGATCACCGCTGCGTTCTGGGAGCCCGTGGGTCACCTGGAGGTGGCGCTGCGAAACACGCTCGACGACCGGCTCGCCACGCGCCACCGCCGACTCGAACGGTCGGGCTTCTGGCTGAACGATCCTGCACAGGAGCTGGGCAGCCGAGCACGTCTAGACATCGCAAGTGCCCGTGACCGCGTGCGGCAGAAGGGCAAGCGCGCGAGCGACGGACAGACGATCAGCGAGCTGAGCTTTGGGTTCTGGCGTTTTCTGATCACCAAGAAGCTCACCGCGCTGTGGCCGGATCTCGCCAGCGGTTTCCCGGACGCACCGGACCGTCAGCTCGGAACGATCGAGGTCCGCTTGCTCGCCTTCACGTCTTCCGCAACCGTCTCGCGCACCACCAGCGCGTCTGGAGCCACGCGCCCGACGAGCGCTACGAAGACCTCCTCGCCCTCGCCGGCTACATCGACCCGGCTCTACCAGACTGGATTTCGGCCACCAGCAGGGTCCCGCAGACGCTCAGCGCCAAACCGTGACGGTTCGACCACCGTCAGAAGCGCATCCCAGAATCCGCCGCAAATCCGTGCCTATGGAGCCAAGACCTCAAGTCGAACCGCTCGGCTCAGCTGACCGGCCGCGTGCAACTGATGGGCAGGTGGCGTTCTTGAGCCCCACACCAAAGCGCCACGAGCGCCCGGGATGGTGACCGCCGGAATCCTCGCCGGGGGAATCGCAGTTTCGGAGTGCTTCCAGCACTGCGGAGGGTCGGTCGAGGCTGGTCGGCGCGAGGCGGGGCTCTCGCTTTGGGCGCCGAACACGCCTTGGATGGAGCCGGCCGCAGCAGGTCCGCCGCTTGAATATCTGCCGGATCGGCTATGGCTACTGGGGCTTGGACACCTCGGTCAGGCCAACGCCTGGACACTCGGCATGTTGCCGTACGCGACAGGCGCGGCTCGCTTCTTCCTACTTGACACCGACGAGATTGTGAAGGCAACTACGCCACGGGCCTGCTTACGAACGACGGAAATGCTGGGCAGATGAAGACGAGCGCGGTCGCCGCCGCGCTCGAAACCATTGGGCTAAAGACGAGGATTGTTGAGCGCCTTTTCGACGAACACACATGGCCCGGCGATGATGAGCCGTGCCTCGCGCTCGCCGGATTCGACGACCCCGTCCCTCGCCGCCAACTCGGTGGGGGACGGTTTGCGCGGGCGGTCGACGCCGGACTGGGCAGCGGCGCGGATGAGTATCTCGACATCCTGTTGCACACCTTTCCGTCGCCGCTCGATCCGTCCGTCACCTTCACGGGCGAGCGGCGTGAGGCGGCAGCGTTCCCTCCACGCTTCGCTCACGAAGTCGAGCGACTGGTTGACGGCGGCGCCGACCCTGCCGCAACCCAGTGCGGGATGACCGAGATCGCAGGCATCACTGTCGGGGCGGCGTTCGTAGGCGCGACAGCGGCAGCGCTGGCAGTCGGCGATGTGCTGCGCTGGTTGCATGGCGGAGCTGAGCTGAGCCTGCTCACGTTCGACCTGCGCACACCGAACGTCGTGATCGCGACGGAGAACACTGCGCCTGGACAGTTCGCAAACACCGGGTTCACCTACGCAACGAGGCGGGCAGCCCGAGTTGGATAGCCGCCGCTCTGCCGTGTGGGCGGTACGTAACGATCATCCCACTGAAGCCGACAGCCATAGGAACTATGTCACGATCGTGAAGCCGAGCCGGGTAAGGCCCGAGCGCCCGGCGGCGTTCGTTGCCATGATCGTCACCGTGTAGCTCCCCGACTTGAGCACCTCCGAGCGCGAGATATGCCCGGCGAAGACGACCCTGTTCGATCCGCTACGGCCGGTGAAAGAGAAGGTGCCGTCCGGCAAAGTGCGCTCGCAGGCCTTGTGATCCACGCTTTTTGCCGGGCTCGCCACGCATTTGCCGCCGACGCCGCGGCCCGCGGCTCGTTGCGTAAAGCTGAAGCTCACTGTCGCCCGCTCGCTTAGCGAGAAAGAAAACGTTGTGTGGTTCGGGAGAGTTTTCATACCCCTGGACTTACGGCGCGCTCTGTGCTCGCGCCATGTCCGCGCCGACTCGCGGACATCCCGCAGTGACGGCGCGATCGGCGACGCGACGGGTGCTGCGATGGGTTGGCCGACGACGGGTGCCGCAGGCTCATTGAGGAAGATTTGAAGTGCGCTCCCAGCCAGGATGATGTCGGGACGGCCATCGCCGTTGACATCGGCTACATAGGCGTTGGTTTGGATAGTTCCGAGAGTCGTCGTGAATGCAGGTGAGAGCATACCCAAGCCATTGTTCGCCAAGACGGACAACTGTGATCCGACTGTGACCACATCGACGTCGCCGTTGCCGCCAAAGTCACCGAGCGCTACCCAAAAGCTGAAGGGAGACTGTTCGGACGGGAATGCGCCGACTTCTGAGAAGCTACCGTCGCCGTTGCCTTTGAAGACCTCGACCTGTCCCATCGGCTCCTCAAAGGAGCGGAGGACCAAACCGAGCTTTCCTTTTCCATCCAGATCTGCGGCATCCGCCAGATATGCGCCGTGAGTCGCAAGCTGCGGTGTAGGCGTGACGATGGGTGTGCCAAAGCTGCCGTTTGGTTCGCCTGGGAGCGTGACGATAGCTTCTTCTTCGCATGGGCTTTCTGGCTTGGTGATGAGGTCGTCTCGTCCATTCCCGGTGAAATCCCCAACGAGCGTGTAACAACCCCCGGATCGTGGAGATTCATACACCGGGCCCGGCGTGAGGTTGCCGTGTCCGTCTCCGAGCAGCATGTAGTACTTCTTATCGTTTCTGCCGGCCGTGCAACCGTTGGGTGTGACCACTACGTCCTCGTCGCCGTTCCTGGTGAAGTCCCCAACAGAGACCGGGCCGGCTTCCGGGAGATCGATCGCAGTGCCGGTTGTGAAACCTCCTTGCCCCGTTGCCGAATAGGAGCTGAACCATGTTCGGCTCGGGGCCGTGATTCGAGGGAGGGAGGAGGGGTTCCAGCGACACCAACAGGTCTGGGTTCCCATCGCTGTTGAAATCCGCGACACTGATAGTGCTGGGGCGACCTGCGACTGGGAACCAGCTTGGCGCACCGAAGCCACCCGCTCCGTTTCCGAGCATCACGCCGACCGACCTGGTTTCGCCGTCGAGGACAATCAGATCAGGCACGGTGCCACCAGAGAGCTCAGCAACCCCCGAGAGGGTGCTTCCCGGAGGGAGCGATGGTTGCGCTGGGTCCGGAACGAACGTAAAGCCCGCGCTGGCATGGGTCGTGGCGGGCACAGCCATCGCCACGATCAAAAGTGTCAGCACTCCAAGCCGGCCACATCGCCGCAGACTTATGCCGCAAATCCCGTTCACCCGAAAGAGATCATATTTGGAGATCCGCTCGGCTGGTGCCCTGGCAACGCCTGCCAACCTATCTGGCAAGCCATGAAGGACCATCCGAGGAACGCAGAGTGCCAGGACGTAGACCGCGTTCAAGTCTCGCCCGGAGACCTGCTTGCAGCCGACTCGACTCTCACACTCAGCGACCTCCTGCGAGCCAAGCAGGAGGTCAATATGGTCATCGCAGATCAGCAAACCCCTGCTGACGATTGGCTTCGTTTAGGCCCACGAGAGCCCTCGTGTCCCTATCCGAGGCCATCTTTTACCGACGAAAATGCGAAAATGGGTAACCGTTCAGTCCTTGGTCTTCGGCTGGGTTTGCGGTTCAGGCGAGCGCGGCCCATTTTGCAATGGAGCCAGCCGACCTCAAATCGAACCGCTCGGCACGGCTGCAGGGTGGGCGGATGTCGCTTGACGACGCGGAATAGCACCTGTTGGGTAGTCGTAAGTTGCCTGACACTCCACTAGGGCTAGCCGTCCTGATCGCTGTCTCCGATTCCATAGAAGGTCAGGAATGCCGGGCGGTCGAAGACGCCTGTCGCCTGCTCGCCTTTTGGCGTGCTGCTCGTCTAGACATCTGGACTAGCGCGATAGCGACCACGTAGAAGACGGCTCCCACCCCTCGAAAGCCGCCCAAAACGAAGAAAAGGCCCATCGCTGGCAGCGCCGCCCAGTACCATGGCGACTTCATCTGATCTCGCCAGGACACTGTGCGCCACATCGGATCGTTCGCAGCTTCTTTCGCCCGGCTTGCCCATCGTTCGGTGAGCCGCTGATCCCACGGCTCCTTGGCAGCATTCGAGGTCACGGCGCGGAAGGGTATCGGCGGACCCTGAGCTTTTGGAGGGCAGAGAACTCGCTGCAGGAGCGGAATCCTCTACCGTTGGCGCGGCCAATCGCCAGGATCGTTCCGAACACGAGACGATGGCATCATTTGTAGGTGTGGAGAACGCCGCATCACCGAAGCTGACGGTTGAGCTTGTGCCTCGGACGTGTTGGTTCTCAAACGTACGTGAGCGCGTGGCTCGTCAGGAGTGGGATCGCATTCGGTCACAGACGTATGAGAATGCTGGGCATCGTTGTGAGGTTTGTGGCGGGCGCGGTAGCAAGTATCCCGTGGAGTGCCATGAGGTGTGGGAGTACGACGAAGCCGTAGCGGTCCAACGCCTTGTCCGGATGATTGCTCTTTGTCCGGCTTGCCATGAGGTCAAGCACATCGGCCTTGCTGGGATCAAGGGTCGTGGCGATGTCGCGCGTGCGCATCTCGCGGCGGTCAACGGTTGGACTACGGCGATCGTCTCTCGATACGTCGATGAAGCGTTCGCGGTCTGGAGTGCTCGGTCGGGTAGAGCGTGGTCGCTCGATGTCTCTGCGTTGGCTTCCTATGGCGTTGATGTCGCGATCATCGCTGAGGCGAGCGAGATGCACGCCGAGAATCGAGCGCAGGCCGTATCCTCGGCAACTGTAAGGGTTCGGCAGGGTTCACGGCGCTCTCGGCCCGTATAGCCGTCTCTTCGGTCTGTCTGACGACCTCGCTACCCATCTGGCCGACCGAGCAAGTGTAGGCCCTGCGGACAACTATCAGAATGGACGCTAGCGGGCCAAGACTAAACCGTCGAGCTCGAGTGGAGGCTTTGCGGCGGGCGCTGGTTGGAACGCTGTAGAGCGGTTGCTTATCGCATCCAATCAAGGGCAGGTTGTCTCGGTGTCGAGGGCTCGGTACGTGTGCCCGTGCGATACCTTCGCTAGTGTCAAGGCCGGTTGAGGATTGACCTTGTAGCGCCGGTTGAGATTTGACCCCCCTGGGGGTGGGGTGGGGTTTGGTTTAGTCGCCTGTGGGTTCGGCTGGTCGGGTGCCGAGGTCGTGGTTCTTTAGGCGGTAGCTGTCGCCCTTCAGCGAGAGGATCTCGGCGTGGTGGACGAGTCTGTCGATCATGGCGGCAGCGGTGGCGTCGTCGCCAAAGATCTCGCCCCAAGCGCTGAAGGGCTTGTTGGAAGTGACGATGAGGCTGGCGCGCTCGTAGCGGCTGGAGACGAGCATGAACATGAGGTTCGCGGCTTGCGGATCGAACGGGATGTAGCCGACCTCGTCGCAGACGAGCAGTGGGTAGCGCTCCAGGCGTCGCAGCTCCTCCTCGAGGTGGCCTTGGCGTTGGGCGTCTGCGAGGAGGGCGACCCACTCAGTGGCGGTGCGGAACAGGACTCGTTGACCGGCCAAGCAGGCTCTGATGGAGAGCGCGATCGCGAGGTGTGTCTTGCCGGTGCCTGGCGGGCCGAGAAGGATCACGTTCTCCTTGCCGTGGAGGAAGTCGAGTTGGCCGAGATGCTCGATCACCTGCTTCTTCACTGAGCGCTGAAAGGTGAAGTCGAACTCCTCGAGCGTCTTGCGCGCCGGGAAACGCGCAGAACGGATGCGGGCCTCTCCGCCGTGAGCCTCCCGAGCGGAGGTCTCGGTGGAGAGCAATGCTTGGGCGAAGCGCTCATAGCTCCATTGCTCTGAACGTGCGCGCTCGGCGAGCTTCGGCAGCGCCTTCGCTGCCGCGGGCGACTTCATCGCCCTGAACAGGTGTGCAAGCTCTGAGGTAGCGTTGCTCACGCGCGATCAACTGGTCGTAAACGGTCAAAGACCGCTGCTGGACAAAAGATCCGGGCTCGGGCTCCGCATGGTCGCCGCGGCGCGCTCTTAGCTTCCTGGCGTGCTCCAAAGCAGTGATGGTGCGGTGCTTGGCGAAGCTCCGTTCGTGACGACACGCCAGCTCGCCGGTGTCCAGGACGGTGGCAGTGATCTCGTGTTGGGTGGCGTGGATTTCGACTCGCCGCCCAACGAGGCCGGGATCAAGCGAGTAGTCGTTGGTGTCGAGGCGCAAATACGGGTCGGGCGCCACCCGCAGCACCCAATGCCGGTCGACATCGGGCGGCTTCTCCGGTAGTGGCCGCATCCCCCCGCGCTCCTCTGCGAGCCGGTCGCGATCGGACGGGCTTTGATCGCGCGGTGCGTCCGCGCGTTTGCCTTCTCAAACCACGCGTCGAGCTGCAACTGGAAGTCCAGATGGTTCGCGAAGCGTCGCCCGGGCTCGAAGTTCGTCTCCAAATATCCCTGAAGCCGCTCGACCACGCCCTTGGCCTGCGGGTCTTTGGCTTCACAGAAATACCAGTCGAGCAACAACTGGCCGCAGAAACCGGCATAAGCGTCGGTGGGACGGCCGCCGCCAGCGTGAAGGCACCCCTCTCGATCCCAGACCATCAGTTTCGCAAGCGCCCCGAGCGACCACAAACAACGGCCCATCCCCCAGAGCACGTCCGGTGCCTCCTTGCTGAAAATCAACGCACCCGCACCGACACGGGAATACCCCAAACAAGCCACGACGACCCACGCCCGGCGGGTCTGGCCATGACCGACGGGAACATGCTCCGAGGTCTCCCAGAGATCCCATTGGCAGATCTCCCCCGGCCGATAAACCGTGCGCTGATGCGTGCGCGTCCGCGCGAACAGTGGGCGCACCTCACGCAAATAATCATCGACGATCGTCTTGCCACCATCGAACCCGAGCGGCTCGATCAGCTCACGGACCCTCACCCCAGGCAGCTTCGGGTCCCGGCGCAACAAATCGTGAATCTCCTCCTTGAACGGGTCGAGCTTCGACGGACGCTCAACAACGCGAAACGCCGGCGGGCCATCCGAACGCAGCGCAGCCCTGATCGTGTTGCGCGCCAGCCCGGTGCGACGCATCAACTCCTTGATCGACACCCCACGAACGAAATGCTCCCGACGCAACTCGGCCCAACGCTCCACGTCCAACACGACCCTTCTCCCGGTCTCGACAACAATGATCGAACCAGGCTCCACGCGACCCCGGACGCCTCCGCCACCGCCCAACAGGGTCAATTCTCAACCGGCGAAGAGGGGTCAGTTTCTCACCGGCACCGACAGCTAGATGATCCTTAGGGCACCTAACAGAAAGAGGTTTTTGGGGTGCTGTTGTCGTAGACGGTGTTTATGGCGAAGCCTTTGGTTAGTGATGGGTTGTGGGCTCGTGTCGAGCCGTTGTTGCCGTGTGTTGAGCGGTCGGTATCGGATATCCGGGGCGCAAGCGGGTGCCGGATCGCCGGGTCCTGACGGGCATCCTGTTCGTTCTGAAGACGGGTATCCCGTGGGAGGACTTGCCCCAAGAGATGGGCTGTGGGTCGGGGATGACCTGTTGGCGTCGTCTGCGGGATTGGAACGGAGCGGGGGTTTGGGAGCGCCTGCACCAGGTACTGTTGGATGAACTGCAGGACGCAGGAGAACTGGACTGGTCTCGCGCTGTCGTTGACAGTTCGCACGTGCGAGCAAAAGGGGGGGTGCCAAGACAGGCCCCTCGCCAGTCGATCGTCGCCGGCTGGGCTCCAAGCACCACGTGATCTGCGACGGTCAGGGAATCCCTTTGGTCTGCACTCTCACCGCGGCGGCGAACCGCAACGACATCACCGAGTTGTTGGCGCTCGTCGATCGCGTCCCGCCGACCGGAGCTCACGCCAAGTTCAGGCCAAAGACGCTGCTCGCCGACCGGGCGTATGACAGCCAAAGGCACCGCAAGGAGCTCCGCGAACGCGGCATCACTCCACGGATCGCCAAACGCAACACACCAAACGGCTCCGGGCTCGGCAAAGAACGATGGGTAATCGAGCGGACGATCTCCTGGCTACACCAACACCGCCGCCTCGAGCGTCGCTACGACCGCCGCGCCGACATCCACGAAGCCTTCCTCACAATCGGCTACGCACTCATCTGCCACCAACAACTCCAAAACTCATTCTGTTAGAGGCTCTAACGGAGCGGGTCTCGGTGATGAGCGGCATTCCAGCTCGAACAGCCGAAGAATATGCGAACATGTGTTCGTATGTACTTCGATATCCGTCCGGTGCGAACGCGAGACTTCCATTATGTGTGGGCAGTTGCATCCCGAGGACTTCGCCTGCGAATCCGCTTTGGGGGCCGAGTCATGAAGCAACGTGACTGGCTGTTGCTGTTCGCTGCATACGAAGGCGCGCCAGATGGACTCGACCCGATCCGTTTTCAGAAGGGTTTGTTCTTGTTCGCCAAGCGTGCGCATGCGCCAGAGCGATCGAAGTATGTGTTCAAGCCCTATGACTATGGGCCTATGAGCCCGAGTATCTACAGAGATCTCGATCGCCTCGTGGATGAGGGGCTGCTTGAACGCGTGTCAGTACCTGGGAAGCAGTGGTCGCGATACAAGCCGAGCAGAGTCACGTTCCGCGAGGGCCAAAAGCTCTTGAAACAGGCTGAGGATGAGAAACTGCTCGAGGCCGCCCGTGAGCTGTTCGAAATCAAGAAGGATGTATCGAGG
This sequence comes from uncultured Solirubrobacterales bacterium, assembly GCA_963844095.1. Lineage (GTDB taxonomy): Bacteria > Actinomycetota > Thermoleophilia > Solirubrobacterales > Solirubrobacteraceae > Palsa-744. The sequence continues at coordinate 105,260 of CAWJND010000003.1, read as the reverse complement.
ATGGGGTTCAACGAACTGCTGGAGCGCGTCTACGCCGACTATCCCGAGTTTGCAGTGAATTCAATCTTCCGTAGGTCTGCCTAGCCGGCGGACATCACAGCGCGAACCTTGATTGCAGATGGCTTAGTCCCCGTGATCCAAGAGAGCAGTCTGACGGGGCCGACCGTCAGATGACGCTCATTGCCGCAGTCCGTTGCCGGGATGGGGTGATCCTTGGCTCCGATAGCCAGGAGACCCGTGGTGAACGAGGTAGGCGTCTCGCTCGCTCCACACGAAAGGTATACGAGCCTCGCCGAGGATTCTTGCTTGCGTGGGCCGGCGCGCAGGACGTCGCGCAAGGCTTCGCCCTGCGCTTCGAGCGTGCCCGGGGTATATCCCCCAATGCAGATCGCCTTGACATCAAGGATCAACTTCATACGATCCTTGCTGACGTGCGCAGAGACGTGAGCGTCGAAGGACGAAGTGACAACGTCGAATTTCTCATCGCTTGGTGGTCCCGACCAGAGAATAAGCCTGTAGCTCTTCGCCTCCTCAGCGGTGGAGCCGGCGTGTGGGTTAGCGACTGGGAGTTTGGAGGCGCCCCCCTTGGAATCGAGCGTGCGAGCTTTGCCGTGGGCACAATGCGCTACGTCGATCCGGGTGTGTTGACCCTTGAGCAAGCCAAGATCGTCGCTCTCAAGATGCTACGCGACACAATCGAAACCGGCGTGGAGGGCATCGGTGGCCGCGTCCAAATGGGAGTCGTACGAGAGAGCGGTCTCGAGGTCATAGAAAAGGCAGACATGCGCGGTCTACAGGACACCGTCGATCTGTGGGAGTCTCGGTGCATAGAACTCCTGCTCGGGAGTACTGCATCTCCTTCTGGCAGCAAGACTCCCGATCGTGGTGTCCGCCCCCCAAACTGACGAGATCTGGCGTTGTGGTGCACAATGTTTAGCGCGTGGGTTCGCACAAGAACGGCTTATGTCCGGCGAGATGGAGCCAGCTGGGATCGAATGGGCGACCTCCTGCTTGCAAAGGCGGTCTGTGGCTCGATGGGTGGTGTCGGCAGGGCGCGAATGCCTATAAAACAAGGGTTCGCGTGTTCGTTGGTGATCGCTGGTGGCGGCTGTTTTCCGCATTTGCTTGATCTTTGCTTGATCTCTCCTGGCAAGCGGCGTCCTGTCCGACCAGCGCCGAGTCCCCCATCGGCGTGGCTAGGCTTTGCCGCCACGAGCCTCGCCGACGGCACGTGCCGCCATCGCTGTCCGGATTGCGCGATCGCTAGAGGGCGCGGCGGCTAGAGTCGGGGGCTCTTTCGACGAGCTGGACGACCATCGAAAACCCTACTCGATAGGAAGAACCTCGCCGCTGGCAGCGCGCGCCCAGCCGGTGCCAAAGAACGAGTCGTGAAACACCCGAAGCCGGACTTCGTCGCGATCCGCCTCCAGTACCTCAAAGACCTGGTACGCGGGGAAGAGAACCTCTCGCTCGTCCGGGAAGGGCGAGAACCACGAGATATCTCTAACGTTCGCCCATGGGGGTGTTTCGATGACGACGAGCGTGCTTCCGAACTGTGTCGCGATAGCAGCATCCGCAGATGCCGAAACAAAGAATGGCCAGCGAAAGACAAGCCCGGGAACGTAGTGCTCGACATCGGCTAGACTAACGCCTCTGTACGCCTCGTCACCTACGTAGCGTCTGGCATGGCGAAAGGCCAAGCTCATGAGTGTGGAGAAGCCGAGAAGTGTCCGGCTCTTGCCATCTCTCCAGCAGTCGTTCAGCACCCGGTAGAACCTGTCACTGGTGTATAGCATCAGTGCAGAGCAAAGCACCCGATCAATGGGATCAAGCGGTGTCGTCGCTCCTAGATGGGCAAAGTAACGGTTAAATTCGTCGAGAGCAGTAAATGTCTTATCGGCGGTGGCTACACGGCTCAGCTCGAGGACAGTCCGGTTTATGAGTGGCGTGTAGTCGGCTTTTCTCACAACATGCCACTCATCACCGTCGAGGACATAGTCTGTTGCGGCTATGTCTTCGAGCGAATGCACCTCGTCGCGCAACACTGAGGCGTCAGCGCCCCCTAGAACCCAACTTGGTGTGACAGTTATCGATTCTGGCGGAACGCCAACGAAGCGAGCAGTATGCCGCTGGCGCGCAGGTTGGCGGATCGCCGCAGCGATACCTCTGCGGCCGTGACGCGGTTGAGACGGCCCAGAAGCCGAGGAGGGTAGGGCGGTGCTCCTTCTGATTTCTTGAAGAATCGCTGTTGCTAGCGGCTCAACCCGCACATCCACGTCCTTCTCCTGTAGAAGCATCCTTACCATGAGACGGTCAGCTGTTTCCGAGGGATAGTGAGGACTACTAGCCAACCAGCGAACGAGGCGATGCACCTGGACGACGTCCGTGCGGGAAGCAACATCCAGGATTAGCGCTAGCTCTTGGTGGCCCATCACAGCTGCGAGTTCGCTTGCTGACTTGTCGTCTAGGGACGCCTTCGGATCAGCCCCATGCATGAGAAGTAGCGTCACGACGGATACATGACCACCGATCGTGCCGTCGAGTAGGGGCGTACGCCCACAGTCGTCGGCCGTCTGCACATTCGCACCGGCGGCGACAAGTGCTCCGACAACCTCCCGATATCCGGCACGGGCCGCCACGTGGAGAGCTGTCCGCCCACCGATCTCCGTGACCTCGGTGTCCGCTCCGCGTTCAAGGAGCGACCGAACCCTTGGGAGATCTCCGGCTCTGGCTCTAGCGATGAGGTTGCGCTCTTTCAACCGAGTGCCGCTCTCAGTGGATCGTGCGTGGGCTAGTGTGCAACGGTAGCGCGTAGCCGCCTCGACGGGCCGTCAGCAGAAATACACCGGAAAAGGACAGGCCCGTCCGGTTGGAGATCTTGGCTAGCGGGTTAGGTCTGTGGTGTGACATGGCGGTGTCTAGCGTGGCAGACTTGGGTATGTCGCTGCGGCTGAAGACTCTGAAGTTCGGCTGGGGACCCTTCGGTGGAGAGGTCCACGTCACGGAGGGGACAAAGCAGCCCTCAATCCGCTGTTCGTTTTCCTTCGCGACCGGCGAGTGCTCCCTGAGTCGTCGGCTAGACGCGAGGCGCATTTGCCATTTGTGACGGAATCGGTCAAGGCGATTCGGGACGAGTTGACGGCCACGTTGCAGCGGCTTGAGCCCGACTCAGATGCGGCGCCTTGGATTGAGCAACTGCGTGCAGCATGTCGAGAGTTCCTGACATCAGTCGAGGCTCGGGATAATCCGAATCTCGCGTATTTCCAGCCTGCCCTCGCGCAACTCAGATCGGCGTTCCGTCTCGTCACGAATCACACTGCTGCGTACTACGGCATTCGCGCCGCGCGCGATCTTGCGGACGAGATGGCCATTCATCCAGATCCCTAGCCGCACGTGCCCTCGAGGTGCGAGGTGCCTCCGCCCAGTTCGTCCGAGAAGACCGCAGAGATTGGCCGCTGTCGGCCGCGACGCGGGTTGGTGTGCGCCCACAGCGCCCGCGACGGGGTCCCCCTGCAAGCCGGGTCATTGAGCTTTCATAATGGGCGACAAGGCAGGCGACAGAGAAGGGTCTTGGATGGCAGATTTGGCGGAGCGACTCGGCAGGGCGACAGGGCAGATAGAGCTTGACCAGGCGGAACTCGCACGCGTGCTCGGGACGAATCCACGCACCGTGTCGCGCTGGCTCTCCCGGCAGACTGCCCCGCGCCCGGATGCTCGCGAGCGCCTGCTGGAGCTCATCGTGGTCTTCGAGAAGCTCTCATGCGTTCTACGGCCCGAACCGGCCCACGACTGGCTGTTCACCCCCAACGACTCGCTTGACCATCACAAGCCGGTCAACCTGTTGCGCACGGGCGAGTTCCGACGTGTGCTGGGCGCGATAGATGCGATGTCCGAGGACGTCTTCGTCTAACCGATCGACGCGCCATGACGCCGACCAAGCGCTTGAGCTGCGCAAGCACGCGATCACGCGGCGCCTTCGGGCAGCGTGACCAACCGGGGCTGGCGTCCGTCGTATCGGAGAGGCTTGAGAGGTGCCGTCTCTCCTGTCTGACCAGAACCCATGTTCCCGAGGCCCGAGGCCACAAGCGGATTCCCGCGCTGGGGCTTCCTCGGCTGGCTACTGCTCTACGTGGAGGATACATTGGGCCGTCTTCCCATGCTCTTGCTAGGCCCCGTGCTCGGCGCAGTCGTCGGGACGGCCGTCGCTGTGTCTGAGCTTGGGACGGTCACAATCGGCGGAAAGCTCGTTGTTGCCCCCGCCGCGATGCTGTGTCTGACTTGGTCGAACAAACCAGCTGACCGCCAGGCAATCCAAAAGGGCGAGGACATCCCGAAGCGGCTCCGCATTCGCTACGCCATGACGGCCCACATGAACCTTTTCATCCCAAAGTTCAAGGGTGCAGAGGACGGGAGCTTCTTCTGCAAGGCAGCCGAAGCCTCATCGCGAGTGGATGAGACCACGACGCTCCCCGGCGTCGAGCACGCCGGTCTCTTCCGCGTTCAGGCGAAGCGCTACGGCAGTGGCGAGCTTGAACGCGTGATCGCCTTGGCGCGCCCGACTGCCTGAAAAGTTCTTTGCCACCCCAACCTAGCTGGCGATGCGTCGGGGAGTCTGCGCAATGTGATCGTTGCCAAGCCGCCGGACCTTGGAGTAGTCGCGCTCGCTAAAGACCGTTCTGGTCTTCTTGCGCATCCCGGTGATCACGGCGATAGCAGGCCCACGCAGACCACGCGCCGTTAGCGTGCGCTTGTCGGCGTTCTCAAGCATGCAGAAGAGGCGGAGCTGCTCGTGGCCCGGTCCGGTGACGCGGATCTCGTAGTAGCCGCCCATGTCGCCGTGCATGGCCTCCCACTTGCCTCCCCCAGAGAACGCCGGCGGCGGGGCCGCCGCGACAGCGTCGAGCACGGCCAGGATCGTTCCTCGGACCTTTGCGGGGCAGTCGTCGAGAAAATCCGCTCCCGGCACGGAGCCCTCAGCGGTCGCATAGAAGATGACGTCCCACGCCATTGACCGCAGCCTACGAGCCAGCGCGGCCGTTATTGAAGCTGGTCACGCTCGTACAGCGGTGCGCTTGCCGTCTGATCTGCGTGGGCGGCGCTTGATCTCGATGCTGGCGTCGAGAGCGTTGGCTATCGAGATGATGAGAGGTAGCTCTGGGCGGGCCTGCTCGGCCGTGAATAGGCGCCTGATGCTGGCCGGGTTGCGTCCCACGCGCCGTGCGAGCTCGGCCTTCGACATTCCCGCGTCCTCGCGCAGCTCGTCCAGTGAGCGGATGACGGCATCGATCTGCTCGATCTCGCTCCGGGCTCGCTCGTACTCCGCGCGGGTGTCCTCATCCGCAAGCCAGCCTTGGCGGCGCTTTTCGTAGTAGCTGGTGTCGAGAGGCTTGGCCATGATTGGGGGCTGACACGGGTGGTATCGGGACCGCTGTCCCGTATCCTTACTCTATCGGAGTGTAACACAAGCGCTACACTCGATTGCTGAAGCGCCCGATCGAGAGGCGATCAACCGCCTCGCTTCTCGTGCGTATCTCGATGTGGTGACGGACGAGGGTTTGACCCCGTCGCACCCGCGACCCAGCGGAAAAAGCCCGAGCCTAGCCCCAGCGATCCAACGCCAGCGTCGCCGGAAAAGCCGGTCGCCCGGCGCTCCTAAAAGCGGTGCTTGATCTCTCCTGCCAAGCGGCGTCCTGCCTACCAGCGCCGAGTCCATCCCCGGCGGCACATCCGTGGCCGCGACGCAGTCATCGAGCAGTAGGGTGGAACGATGGGAAAGCAGGCAGGCGTCGTGCTTTACGTGCTCGCACTGGTAACCGTCGTGGTCGCCGTTGACGTCTTGTTCTTCAGGCATCGGTTTTGGGAGCGCCTGATCGTAAACGTCGGGATTGTCCTGGTGTTCGCGGCGGTGTATTTGAGGTTCCTGAAGCGAGCATGACCGGGACGCCTCCGATGAACGCAGCCGATGACAGCGCCGCTTGGAAAGGTCTTCGCGGGTGGTGGGCATTTCCCCCGCGACCCGGCATGCAGCGCCTGATCAATCCATGGGAGTACCGCCACCTCCGCGCCTTTGGGGTCACGCGTATTGCCGGTGGCTCCTTCGCGGCCATCGCGGCCGTCGTGTGCCTCTCGTACGCCGCCTACGGATGGGCAGCCTTCTTTCTGGTTGTTGGGGTGCTGAATCTCGCGTATGGCTACTGGGAGCTCACTATCGCTCGCTCCTCACCTCCCCGAGCCTGAGCGGATCAGGCTCGGTCGTTGGCGTGGATCGTGTCTGCTCGACCGCATAGACGGCATCGTCAGCCCCGCCATCAACATAAATCCCGCCGGCGGCGGCTGGGTAAACCCGCCCTGGTGCCGGCCACGCGACGGCGCTAGCTCCGCCCATCACGCGGACGTCCTGGACGATCTCGCTGCCTTCAGCCGTCGTAGCTGACGCAGCTGTCGCGTGGAGTGATTACGATACGAAATATGTGCCGTATGCCTACGTTTAGGCTTCCGTTTCTTGCTACAATGAGGTATGAGCTTGGCTTATGCAGATGAGGCGATCCGTATCAGGCAGCTTGCTCCGCTGACTGAGCGCGATATCGCTCGGGCTACGGGAGCGGGCGTGTCTACGGTCAGCGCGTGGCTTCACCGCACCCGCGCGCCCACCGGCCGGCGGGCGGAAAGGTTGGTGGAGCTCTCGGCAATCATTGACCGTCTCGCGACGGTACTAGAGGCCGAATACGTCCCGGTGTGGCTGAACCGCCCGCTCGTTGCGCTCGGGCATCGCAAGCCGATCGACGTGCTAGCTGACGGCGGCTATGAAGAGATCTCGCGCCTCGTCGCCGCGCTCGAGTCCCCGACCTTCACGTAGGCCGTCGTGGACGCGCTGTCCGCCACGCGCGTGCTGGTGACGGATACATGGTTGCGCCACGTGCGGGCATCTGATGTTCGATCGCGCAGACGGCTCGCGGCGGCGTCCCAGGGGCGTGCGGGACGGCCGCGACGCGGGTTGGCGTGCGCCCACAGCACCGCGACGGGGTACGCCTCCTCCGGACGTGCGGATAGTCCTCGCGTAGTACCTCGGGTGTCTCGCCCATCTCGATCAGGCTCGCGATCGTTCGTACGGGCACGTACGTCGCAGGCGCGGACTCGCAGAGCGTCGCAGTGGCTGGCAGAGCAAGGAACTCTCCCCAGCAATCCGGGTCATTGAGCTGTCATAATGGGCGACAAGACAGGCGACAGAGAAGGGTCTTGAATGGCAGATTTGGCGGAGCGACTTGGCAGGGCGACAGGGCAGATAGAGCTTGACCAGGCGGAACTCGCGCGCGTGCTCGGGACGAATCCACGCACCGTATCGCGCTGGCTCTCCCGGCAGACTGCCCCGCGCCGGGATGCTCGCGAGCGCCTGTTGGAGCTGATCGTGGTCCTTGAGAAGCTCTCGGGTGTTCTACGGCCCGAACCGGCGCACGACTGGCTGTTCACCCCCAACGACTCGCTCGACCATCACAAGCCAGTGGACCTGCTGCGCACGGGCGAGTTCCGACGTGTGCTGGGCGCGATAGACGCAATGTCCGAGGGCGTCTTCGTCTAACCGCGTGATCGACCAGCAGCTCCTCGCTCGAATCGACGCGATCGAGCCGGTCCCCTTTGCCGGTCGCGCATTCCGACACCTCGCGCATGATCACCACCCGCTTTCAGGCATAGGTGCCCGAATCCACGGCGGGCGGTGGAATCCTCCGGAGAGCTTCTCCACTCTCTACCTCGCGCTCGACCGTGAGACGACCATCCGCGAGTTCTACCGCCTCGCTAAACGGCAGGGGCGCGATTCAGAGGACTTCCTGCCGAGGCGCCTGTATCGCTACGAGATCGCCCTTGCCACTCTCCTCGACCTCCGTGACCCTGCCACCCGCAGGGCGCTGCAGCTCAGCGACTCCGAGCTGCGCTCCAACGATGCCGCCAAGTGCCAGCAGATCGGAGAGTCCGCCAACCACCTCGGGCTGGAGGGCATACTCGCGCCCTCGGCGACCGGAGAAGGAGCTGTCCTGGCTGTGTTCTTCGATCGCCTCCACGCCGACTCGCAGGTCCGCGACCTCGACTATGAGCCCTGGACCGCTGCACCCCCGGAGCCATGCCCCTCCTAACCTCGGTCGGCCGTCATCTGGAACTCCAGCTGTCGTCGTGCTGGTCCTCGCTGTCCTGAGTGCTGCACGAGAATCGGCGGTACTCGTTGGCAAATCGCTGGTGGCGGCTGTTTTCCGTATCTGCTTGATCTCTACTTCGTCCCTCCTGTCGAGCGGCGTCCTTCTCGACCGGCGCCGAATCCGCTCCCGTAGGCGGCTCTTTAGCCTTTTGGCAGGTGCAGTCCGGCGATCCTGTTGATCATGCTCATGAGAGCCGGTTCTACGCTCAATTCGAGCGAAGGATGTCCTGGCACGGAGATGATGGGTAGGAAGCTGTCGCCGCCGCATGCGTAAGGTTGGGCTTCGAGTGTCGCAAGCGCAGGCGCGCCTGGTTGTTCACCGAACCTGACCGCGAAGGTTCCCGAGGTTTCTCCCGGCTTCTCCGATGGGCAGCTGAACACTGCGCCTTTGTCTTCGAAGATCGGTATCGCGTTGACGAGTGCGACGAGTTCTCCCACGAGCGAGGGATTGGAGACGACCGTGGGGCTTGGTCCGACGTGGCGGGAAGTCGGGAACGTGTTGGTGATCGTGATCACGTGAACGTTTGCGTCGAGGAGCGAGTAGCTGGGCCGGGCTCCCTCCCAAACGGCGGTGCCTTCCAAGCGGATCACGAATCGGCCGTGTGTCGCCTGCGCGATGAACACCGTCAGGGCCTGGCGACGTAGCACGTCGTTGACCGGAGGGACCGTGAATTCCTCCCTCCAGAGTTCGGGTTTGTAGTGGCGTTCGATTTCCGTGCTCGTGTGCGGCCCGGTCGGGCCGGGCGGCGCAGACGAGGTGCCGGAGCTTGATTCCCCATGCGCTGTCGCGTCCCGGGGCAGCTGAGAGCGGACGTAAGTCAGGATCGTTCGCGGTGTCGCCTTGGTGACCCATATCGTCGCGCGCGACTGGAGCTTCGCGCGTTCTTCGCGACTCAGGTCGTCGTTTTCCGTCGGAGTCGAGCCGATCAGCCGCCGCTCACGTGCAGGGACACTCGCCAGACGAGTCCAGCTTCGCGCGGGCTCGATCAGCCGCAGCGTAGATTCGGCTGCCTTCAGAGCGATCCCGGCGCGCATGCCAGCCGGCTGTCCCGGCGTTTCCGCGGCAGCGAGTGCAACGGTCGCTGCGCCCGCTAGGAGCACCACGGTGGCGAGCACGACGAGTGCCTTAATTCCCCGCACGCGATTCATGGTGGCAGAGGTCACATGGTCAGGCGCCACGCGCCGGGTCCTAGTTGTAGTTCCCAGTGATCTGGTCCCCGAGTAATGGACCGGGTTTGTGAGAGTCAGGCGGCGGCTAGTTGTTGGTGGTAGAGGGTCTCATATTCGTTTGGGGTGAGCATTCCGAGGGCACTGTGGCGACGCTTGCGGTTGTGGAAGACCTCGAGGTACTCGAAGATCGCGTTGGCGAGCTCAAGGCGGGTACGCCATTTGTGACGGTCAAGTAACTCGGTTTGCATTCGTGCCCAGAAGGACTCCATCATGCCGTTGTCGTAGGCGTCGCCGATTCTGCCCATCGAGAGGGCAAGCCCCGCGGTCTTGATTCGCTCGCTGAAAGCCCAGGAAGTGAACTGGGCGGATTCAATCGGTCGTCGCAACGGTTTGCGTTTGGAGGGATCGTAGATGCTCGTCGAGCGCCTCGGCTGGTGTGTGCCAGCCTAGTGTCTTGCGTGGTCTGCTGTTGAGCGTGGCGGCGACGGCGTTGAGCTCTTCGGCGGTGTGTCTGGCGAGGTTTGTTCCTCTTGGGAAGTACTGTCGGAGCAGACCGTTGGTGTTCTCGTTCGTCCCACGTTGCCAAGGGCATTGGGGGTCGCAGAAATAAATGTGAAGTCCGGTTGCGATCTTGAGCTGCGCGTGTTGTGACATCTCGGCACCCTGGTCCCAGGTGAGCGAGCGGCGCAGCTGCTCGGGCAGCGCTGTGATTTGCTTTGTGATCGCGTCGCGCACAGCTTCGGCGCCGCGACCGGCAAGCGGCGGCCCGTGCTTCACTCTTGGGCCGCCGTGACCGGGCATCGGCGGTAGGTGAAGCAGCATCGTGAACCGTGTGCTGCGCTCCACCAGCGTCCCGATCGCGGTGCGGTCCGCGCCGAGGATGAGATCGCCCTCCCAGTGGCCAGGTATGGCTCGGTCCTCGGCCTCAGCGGGACGTTCGCTGATCATGATCTGATCGCTGACGAAGCTCTTGCCACGTCCACGGACGCGGGCTCTGGGAACCCTGAGCGCTCTGCCGCTGCGCAAACAGGCGGTGAGTTCTCGTCGCAGCGCGCCGCGGCCCTGCACGTAGAGCGCTTGGTAGATCGCCTCGTGCGAGATTCGCATCGACTCATCATCGGGGAAATCGATCTTCAGCCGGTTAGATATCTGCTCCGGACTCCACGCCGTCGCCCACCTACGGTCCTGACGATGAGGCTTGCCCCGGCCCTTCCAAGGCGCGGCCTTGGGTCCCGGCACCGTCGTGCCATCGGACCGTCGAACCTGGCCGGAGAGCCGCTCTTGCACGTACTCGCGCAACTGCTCATTCGCGGCGAGCTTCGCGGTCTTCGGACGGCGAGCCACCAACTCCGCCTTCCATTGCGCGACCGACGCGCGATAGTCGAGCTTCCCACCGCGAGTAGCTGCGTTGCGGCGCAGCTCCCTGGAGATCGTTCAACGGGGAACGCCCCAACCGCCGCGCGATCTCCCGAACGCCGGCGCCTTGAGCCTTCAACATCGCGATCTCCTCGCGCTCCTGAAACGATAGATACCGTCCTGAGAGTGGATCAAGCATGAACGTTGGCATCCCGCCACGTTCTCGGAACCATCGGCTACCAGCCGCCTGGGACGCCCCGACAGCCAGCGCCGCATCCTCGCTGCTCAGGCCTTTGGTGATCTCACGCCAGAACAGCCGCTCGACATCCCGCGGATGCGTCGGATGCCCCGGCGACTTCATCGGCGCCCTGCCCGTCAACTCCGTCATCCACCCAGCTGGCCTGCCCATAAACACCTCCACGATCAAGGTGTTGCGAGGACCAGTTGAGTCCAGCCTGGCTGTCGTGATCGCAATGCACAATCGTCCCGTTCGGCGGCTTGCGATTCTTGACCGCCATACCGAGTGCGCTGGTGACCAGCGATGTGGCTTGACGGCTGTCGATCGACCAGCCGATCACGCGGCGGGAATGGGCGTCGAGAACGGCGCAGCAGTAGAGCTTGCCCTCTCTGGTCGGATGCTCGGTGATGTCGGTGAGCCACAACTGGTTCGGCGCGTCGCGCGCGAACTGCCTAGCGACGAGATCGCTGGCGGTCGTCCCGTCTGTTTGGGGGCCACGTCGCTTGCGCTTGGGTGCCGGCAACCCTTGAACGCCGAGGCGACGCATAGCCGCCTTCACGGCCTTCTGGTTCACGGTCATGCCGTATCCCAGCCGAAGCTCGGCGAGGATCCTACGCTTCCCATACGTGCCGTTCGAAGCGCGGTGAATATCCGCGACCAGATCATCGAGCTGTCCTTGGCGCAGCTGCCGGATCGACGGTGGTCGTGTCCGCCAATAGAAGTAGCCAGACGGCGCGACGCCCAACAATCGGCAGCACGCCTTCGCGCTGTGTCCCTGCCCGGCCAGAGCTTCGATCACCGGGTAGATCCTTTTGGGCGCGGACGATTCTCACCCTCGCCGAACAGCGCCGAAGCCTTGCGCGTGAGCTCCAGCTCCGCTTCAAGCTCCTTGATCCTCGCCCTGGCTTTGGAAAGCGCAACATGCTCGCCGCTGCGAACACCGGGACGTTCGCCAAGATCGACTTCATCCTGGGCGACCCAACGATAAACGGTGGCTTCAGCGACCCCGAGATCCTGAGCGACCTCGCTCGGCCGGCCACCCGACCGACACAACTCGATCACACGACGACGGAACTCCGGCGCATAAGACTTCGGCATAAACACTCCTCAGGTTCATGCCGCCACCCTCTCACAAAACGAGTCCATGAATAAGGGACCAGATCAATTGCAGCTACATCATCGAGTTGAACATCGAGTAGATCGCGGTCGAGTGACACCAGGAAATCAGCCTGCGTGGCTCTCATCAGCGCAACGAGGTAATCGTCGTCAGGGTCTCGAACCCCCGAGGACGGCGGATCAACGGGGTCTGGCTGATGCTCGCTGCGGGCCTCAAACGCGGCGACGTAGGCCACGCCCCTTCCGTCCCCTGCCCAGCGAGCGAACTTTGGACGCGACAACACCTCTCCCAGCTCGTCCAGTAGCAACGGCGAGACCACGAGCGCAAACCGTCGGTCGCGCCATGCCTCAACGAGTTGCCCCGGCCCGGCCGCAGGGTCGCCGATAAACGCCGACACCAACACGCTCGGGTCTACGACGGCGCGAATCAAGCCCGGCTGCGTGCCCTGCGTACTGCGCGGACTTCCTCAACCGCGAGTTGGTCGGCATCCTCGGCCGCCAACGTACCCTGCGCTCGCGCTTCGTCAAGAGCGCGTAGGCCGAGAAAGACGGCAAGCGCGTCCTCGACTACCTGATCGTCGCTCTTATCGGCCTCGCCCAGGTCCTGACGGCGGGCACGGCTGACCAAATCCTCATCGAGCGTCAAGTTGATCTTGCGCATTGCCATTGCCCTATAAGGATAACGCTCGATCCGACCATCGCGCGAGACGATCCAGCGCCGTGCCTTAGCGCTCGGATTCCACCGCCCCAGCCAACTCCGAAAGAGATACGCCTAGCGCGTCGATGATCCGACACACACTGTCCCAGCTCGGCGCGGTCTGTGCGTTTTCGATCTTCGCCAGCGTGGCGACGGCGATCCCTGCGTGCCATGCCACTGCCTCTTGCGTCATCTGATGCTCATCGCGTATCCGCTTCAGCACGGCGGCCAAGGCTTGGTCAGGCTGAGGTGAGCGCGGCACGCCAGCACCTTTTCATGGCGGGGTCGTAGACACCATGCCCTAGATAACCCCTCATTGACGAGGGCTTATCTAGGTTGTACGCTCTCCTGAACCAAAACATGAAATGGGGGCCGCGACGGAGTTAGCGCCCGGCCCCCTGGCACCGAGAGCGTCAACTCCCGGCACGCCAGCCAAGCTACCAGCCCTGCGGCCTTGGCTTCCTTGCCAGAGCAGTCCTCCCGGAGCCTCCAACAAGGAGGAACCGACCATGAGCACCATCACCGTCCCCGGCCCGGTCACGAACAACCTTCGGCAGGGGCTCATCCTCAGAATGGGTGAGGCCGCCCAGGCACTTGAGGAAGCCAGCCTGGTTGACCGTCGCAAACGCGACTACGAGATGTTCGCGGAGTACTTCGAGCAGATCGACGCGATCCGAGACTTGTTCGACGCAATCGGCTGGGAGCACGTCGAACTCGATTCGGCCGTGATCGAGGGCGTGGAGATCGATCTCGATGAACACCGAGAAGCGTTCGAAGCCGGACTCGATGAGGCGACCTTGATGTTGCGTGATGCCGCCAAAGAGGGATCACACGAGGATCGAGCGCAAGCCACGATTGACCTCGCGGAAATGGAGTGCTTCATAGCGTCCCTGGCGGCGCTCAAATGAGCAATGCGGCGATGGCGATACGACTACGACTGCTGTTCCTCGCGATCGACTATGCGCTGTGTTTGGCGTTGGTCATGTTCTGGCTCGTGGTGGCAGTCACGAACGGAGAATGGCGACTAGTGGGCAGCTTGCTTGCGGCGGTATGGATGACCTTCGCCGTGTGGATCTCCCGAGACTTCGCGCGCACGCGCGCGGCATGGCGGCGAGGGGAGCCATGCCGTCCCGTCTCGCGTGCCGAATGGGGCATCCTGATCTGGCAGCTACTTGGGGCGCTCGTCATCGTTCTGTGCCTGGTGGCATGAGCGTTTGTGCTCCCGGCTGGAGCCCTCAAGAAGGCGTTGCTTAGTCCCTGCTTCGTCCCTGGCTCCAGTCGCCCGCTACTTCGAGCCTCAAAACACTCCGATTACCAGGCGTTTCTTCAAATGGAGCCAGCCGGGATCGAACCGGCGACCTCCTGCTTGCAAAGCAGGCGCTCTCCCAGCTGAGCTATGGCCCCAGGAGCACTCAATATACGCCCTACAGAGGGGATTTCCGTTCCCGGCGCTGTCGTCACCGCGACCCTAAGGGTACTTGGATAACCGCTGCCGCCAGTTGCCGGCCATTCAGGGTGGCCGATACGCGCGGACGCCGGTGACGTGACCCTCTGAGCGTCGTTTGTGCGAGGACTGGTAGCCGCTTCGACCGTCGGCCCGGTCATCAGCCTCTGGAAGTTACTGATTGCCGTTCGATTCGCGCAGCACCGAGCCGACGATGAGGTGCCGGATCCCGTGCGCCGCGAGATCGCCGAGGACGAAGGTATGCAGGAGGTAGCGGGCGTAACTGATGCGCGCATAATCCTGGTTTCCCCACCATCACCGCGAGCACGGCGAAGTCGCCAAGCAAAGCCACAGCAGCAACAGTGATGGGTACCTCCTGAACGATTGTGGAGGCGAGTACCAGGCGAACTCGTCCGATGACGGCGGCTTCCGTGTAGCCGCAAGAACCGCGTCGCCGCCGCGGCGACTGCGGTACACCGGCGCGGAGGCGGCGACAAACTCGTCATATCCGCCGAGCCGCGTGGCGGTAGTGCCTAGCTCTCGGGCGCGGCGGATGTTCGTGCGTACCGCCTGACGGTGTCGCCCGGCGAGGTACTCGTGTTCCTTGACCGGGGCCTGTGCTCAGTGACCGTCGAATAGCGACTCGCCACCGGCGGGCCACCGGGCGTGCAGCCAACGATCATGCTCCGCAGCCGACAGTCGCAGCTCGACGATCGGCAGCTCTCGCAGCGACAGGAGCGTCCGCGCCTGGCTTGGGCGGCGCGCGAGCGCGAGCGAAGTCGCCTTCAGGCGTACGGCTCCTGAGGCCGCTGGCGCAAGCGGCACAAATCCGCTAGCTCAGCCGAGCCGTGTGCGAGGCCTGAAGCCAATTCGAGATTGTAGAGAGAGATTGTCAATTGCAAAACAGGCGCTCCCCAACTTGAGCTATGGCCCCTGGAAACCTTCAATATATGCTCAACTGAGCGATTCCGGCCCTGGTGCCGGTCGCGATGGATCTGTCGTGCCGCGTCGCTGCACACGACGACCATCTCGAAGTGGAGAGGCCGACCGCGCCTCGATCCCGACGATCGTCACGCTGGCCGAGTCGCTGGAGGTACCTGCGGGTCTACTCGTTAAAGTCGAAATCGCGCGGCGGACGCTGCTCGAACCAGAGGCGCTCTTGCTCCGGAGTCTCGCGAAGAAAATCCGGGGTCTCCTCGAGTACATCCTCGACCGGCTCATCTTGGTCAGATGCCTCACCGGCATTAGAGTCCTGTTCGTCGTCGATCTCAGTACGTCCAGTGGGCTCATCCGCCTCGGCCGGAACCTCCCATTCAAGCGACTCGTCGCTGATGGTCCGGGCGCTCGATGGGTGCGCCACAGGCCTTGCATAAACATCCCGATCCGTCGTTGGCGACGAATCGAAGTCGCCCTCGGACGCGAGCACGGCCTCCATATTGATCTCGACAGTCTCCTGACCGACAGACCCAGAATCAGCTGAATCAGATGTTCGACTCCGCATCGGGCGGGGAGAGAACCTCATCGTCGTGGGTCGCGCCGGGTTCCCCATCGGACTCATCATCTCCGTATGCGGCCTCGCCCCGTCGAGGCACTGGTCCCAGGGCGTCCTGCTCCTCCCGAGCCACTACCCCCGGGTCGGCTCCTCGGAGACGCTTGAGCTCCAAGTGCTCGCGTATGGCGTCATCGAGCAATCCCATTGCGCCAGCAAACCATACTGCGCACGCCCGCGCGCTTGTTCAGATGGGCATCTTCGAGCCAAGCTCGGTCCATATCTAGGGCCAACCGAAGACACCACCTGTGAGTTTGGATGCCGTTCCTCTGCGATACGCGCTGCCCACTACACTTCTCAGATCGTCGCTCCCGCGCACGCGTGGAGCATGCGGGGCTATAGCTCAGTTGGGAGAGCGCCTGGATCGCACCCAGGAGGTCGCCGGTTCGAGTCCGGCTAGCTCCACTGAACTTGTCTGTGCGCAAACCACGGGTGCGCCGACGCGGTAAGTGGGCAGGATCTCGTTGCGGCTGTTGACGCGTAGCTCGGCGATGAGGATGCGCAGCAGTCCTTTGGCATGGTCGGGGTCGCCCGTCTCGATGACTTGACCGAGATGGTCGGCGACGGCGTTGAGCGCTGCCGTATCGGGGGTCGTGGGCGTGTCTGCGGCGAGGTCGCGGGCGAGCGCTTGGTCTTGGCCGCGCAGGCTGTCGAGGCGTCGCGTCGAGGCTGGATAGCCGCTCGGTGAATCGTGAGGGGTTGAGGTTGCCGGCCTCGAAAGCGTCTTGGTAGCGCTCGATTGCGCGTTCGGTGCGAGTTATCTCCTTGGCGAGCGACGCGCGCTGTTCGGCGAGTGCGTCGCGGTCGGTCTCATCGCTCGCGGCGGCCTGTGCGATGGCGTCGCGTATGAGGCCGCCGTGACGGTAGAGGCTGGTGAGCTGGTCGAGGATCGCGGTCTCTAGCTTGTCCTTGGAGAGCCGCTCGCCGTCGCAGCCTTTGCGGCCGAGCTTTTGGCGGCCGGAGCACGCGTAGTAGTGGTAGGTGCCGCCGTTGCCTTTGGCTGACATCCCGACGTATGCGCGGCGGCAGCGCCCGCAGCGCAACAGGCCACTGAGCAGAAACTCCGCGCGTGCCGCTCGGTGTGTCCAGTCCCCGCCGCGTTCCTTCAACAGCGCTTGCGCACGGTCGAAGGTGTCCTGGTCGATCAGCGGCTCGTGCAGGCCGGGGAATGTTTGCTCGCGCCAGTGAACCCTTCCGACGTATGCCTCGTTGGCGAGTATCCACAGCACGACCGCTGGCTGCCATCCACGCGGTGGCGCAGGAGCGTGCTCAGCATCAAGACGCCTGGCGATCGCAGCGGCACCCATCCGCCCCGCCGCATACCAAGTGAATACGCGCTTGATGACGGGTGCGGTGCGCTCATCGGGTATGAGTTGCTTTTGTTCGTTGCGTGCGTATCCGAATGGGATGCGTCCGTTGGGCCAGCGTCCTTCCCGTGCGCGTCGCTCTATGCCGCTGGTGACGCGGTCGACGATTGTGGCGTGCTCGAACTCGGCGAACACGCCGAGCATTTGCAGCATCATGCGGCCGGCTGCTGAGCCGGTGTCGAATGGCTCGGTCGCCGAGCGCAGGATCACGTTGAGGGTGTCTAGCTCCTCGGCGATGCTGGCGAGCTGACGCACCTTGCGGCTGAGGCGGTCAATGCGGTAGACGAGCAGCTGGTCGATCCTGCCTTGGCGGGCGAGGTCGAGCGCTGCTTGCAGGCCGGGTCGGTCGAGCTTGGTGCCGGTGGCGCGGTCTTCGTGGTGGGCGATGATCCGCCAGTCCTCCTGCACCTTGCAGAACGCCTCCAAACGTTCATGCTGGGAAGCCAAGGAGGTCGGCTGGTTCTCCTCGTCAGTAGAGATACGGGTGTAGAGACATACGCGAGTCATCGCCAAGGCTCCTCCTGCTCGTGGTCTTGCTGGGAGTCGAGGAGATCAGACACCGCGCCCGATCTCAAGGCCTCCTCGTCCCATGGCCGATCGGCTGGTCCGTGCTGTCTCTCGTGTTCGGCTTCGGTGCGTTCCTGGGCGCGGCGCTGCTCCCATTCGCGGGCCAGCTCGTCATCCTCTGCGCACCGCTGGCGCGTCCAGCGGGCGGCCGGATGCCCGGAGCGGGGAGAGTGCCGCCCAGCGCTCGGGCATCGGCGCCTGCCAGCGACGGCCGAGAGCCTGTCCACGCGGCGTGACCTCAACGCCGGTCATCGTCTCGAAGTCCGCCATACCGAAGGGCCGGGCCTCTTGGTCGATGCACCGCCATATTCGGCCGAGCGGCCCGTGTGTTTCGAGCTGGGCTGTGGTCGTGACCCAGAAGCGCGCCCTGAGCGCCTGCCGCGCGTCCTCTCTGCCCTCGCGGCACAGTCGTGCTGCGCGGTGCTGTCCCGGCACGATGAAGCACACGTTGAGCAGGTGCTCCGAGTGCTCCAGCGTCACCCCGTAGCTACGGATCTTCCTGACGAGCGTCGCCATCGACTCTGTCGCGCGATCCCACTCCACAGCAGCCACCACGAGCCCGAACGGTGTGCTCAGCGTGAAGCTGGCATCCGGGCGCACGCTTTCATACGGCGGCCGTGACCAGTGCGGCTTGATCGCGCCCCAGCCCGGCTCCCACGCCCCGACCCACACGTCGGGCGTGTCAAGGGTCGCGGCGACGATGCTGCAAACGAACCTGTTGCACTCCAGTCGGTGAGCGAGCTGCGCGTGTTCGTGGAAGTCTTGCTGGCGATCCCAGCCAAGACTCTTGCGCGCACGTCCGAGGCGAGCAGCGACGAGTTGCGCTCCGACCTCATCGAGTAGCCAGTGCGCTTGGGGCTTACCCAGCGAGAACGGGCCTGCCGGATAGAACCGGTCGATCACGCGATGGCGATACAGCCACAGCAGACGATCCTGGCAGCGACGCAGCGAACCGAAGAACAACAGCCGTAGCTGATCGGTCGTCAAGATCTTCTGGCAGTACAGCAACCATGCGATCTCCCGGTCACGCTCGGTCGTGTGCTTGGCTACCTCCCAAGCGAACGCGCTCCCTACACGCGCCGGTCGCGTAGACATCTCGTTGGGCATCTACTTACCTCCCTTTGTCACGCGCAGGGAGCCCTGGCGTTTTGCAGTCCCATACGGGGAATCCGGCATGTCCGCGATAGGCGTGGCGCCGGGCATAGGCGCGCGCAATTCGCGCTTGAAAGCGCCGGGCAAAACGCCACGGCGCTCTTTCGCGGCATCAGCGAGCAATCCGGCAAGCAGCCGGATCGCTTCGAGTTCCAGCTCACGTGAAAGCCGCTGCACACGAGGGCGAGCAGCACGAATGTAATCGTCCATATTTTCTGGTGCCGGTGAAAGACCCTTACGACGGCAACACGCCGCCAAACCAGAACCCAACGGACATCAGACCACCCGGCCCGCGCCCGATCAATGGGCTCCAATGAACCAAGGTCGATTTCGAGCCGTTTCAGTACAGCCCGGCACCAATTTTTATGTTGTGTCAGCCCCGTGTCAGCAGATACCACAGCAACCACGGGGCCCTACGCCGACGCCCGGCGCAGCGACGGCACGCCGGGGTCGTCAGGCGTCGGCCCACTTCCACACGTTGCGACGCCCGACCCGCCGGTAGCGCACTCCGCCCAGCTCGTCGGGGTCGATCTTCCCATCGATCGGCTCCGTGCGATCGTCCACATCCGGGCTCGCGTCGTCGGGCTCGGCCCACTCCGACACGCAGTACGTCGCCGACCCGAGCTGGCAGCACGCCGACTCCAGACGCTCAGCAAGCGCGAACCACGCATCCGAACAGACCCCATCGGCGTCGAGGGCACCAGTCGTCTCCTCCAGCACGCTGCGCACCTGCCCCCGGAACCCGTTGATCCGCTCGGCAGCCAGCGTCCTCGCGTGTCGCCACACTCGATGCTGCGGAGACTCCGGCAACACCACCGACTCGCCGACACGCGCGACGCGCTTACGCCCGCTACTCGTCAATCCCCACACCGTGACCCCGTGCTCACGCGAACGCACGAGCAGGCCAGCAGCGATGAACACTTCGATCTGCGGACGCAACCGACGCGTCGTCCACGAGCCATGAACAAACCCCAAATGCTCCACAATGTCGCTCATCATCACGCCGTCGCCCTCCCGCTCACGATGGCGTTCCGCACGCTCCACAGCCGCGAGCACCACGTCATCGGACACCGGCTCGAACCGGCGCAACTCGTCGCCACGATCGCCTCGGGCTCGTGAGGACCGCACGCCGGCTCCTCGCTTGCCTCCGTCTTTGCTCCTGGACATCTCCCTGGCTCCTTTCGGGTATCCCGAGGAACGCGCGCGCGAGCACGACCCGCCAGCCGCAGACAGCTACGGTTTCCGTGGCATCGAAGGCACGCCCTTCGGTGCTAAAGGTCGGGCGGGTGCCTCAAACACCCGTCCGGCCGCTTCAATTGTCGATTCGCGCGGAGATCAGAGCAGAACCCGCGCCAGATCTCAAGAGGCCGTCGGGCGGTCGTCGCAGTACGCTCAGTCTCGACGTCGCCAATCGGAGATTAGGCTCGGGTGTCTCCTCACTCTCACCGGAAATCCTTGAGCAGGATTGGCGCAGATGGCTCAAGGCGAGCTTCAACCGTCCCGTTCGCCGCTGCACCTGGCAGGTAAAAAACCTGCTGACCATTCTCGTCCGGGCCGTTGCTGACAGAGAGTCGGTTTTGTTGAATCAGGAGCAGGAGGCGATAGACGATCCTAGATATCTCGACCACGTCATCCAGATTGACGTCTGGCCCCGACATCTGGTAGCGGAGCAATGCTCGATCGGCGATTAGCTCATTGATGTGTGGTTGCATCTCTGGAGTCAGCAGCATCATCAGGGCGTGCTGCTCTGGGGGGCGGGCGAGCATCTGTGCCAGGTTCTCATTTGTGAATGCGATCAAGGGCGCTGATACGTCCTGCTTGCGCTTATCGATCGTCTCCGGTGGCAACGCTCCCGAGAAAGGCCGCAGGGGAAGCTTGAATCCATGCTTGTATTGAAGATGGAAGAACTCGTAGGTGAGATACCAGTCGGTGACCTTTCGTACGAGGTCGATGAGACGGGTCACCGCCTCCTCAACGACCGCCACTGCTCTGTCGGGGTCTTCGGCCTTGCTCACCCCGTCTTCAATCACCGCCGTTGGGGGAAGCAAAAATCGCTTCCGAAGCCCGTCGTCGCCTTCGGCCATCAGCCGCTTGCTGAGCCCCGTAACTTTGCCTGCAGCGTAACTCGTCATCCGTTTCACAAAATCCATCGGATCCCGGGCAAAGATCAGGAGCGCGAACAAGTCCTCGCAATGTTGGGCAGCTTCATTTACTGCGGCCGCTGTGATTCCAAGCGCGAGGGGACCGTACACATAGTCGTCGGCCTTCCATGAGTCGTTGTCCATCTCGGTTGCTGCCAACTCGCCGAGCCGATGTATGTTTGCTCGTAGGTCACGGAGGCCCACGATCAACACCCAGCGCCAAGCTGGAGCCCAAGCGGCAAAGAAGTTCCTGACCTGGACCTCGTTGATACGCTGCTTCGTGGCTGCGTCCATCACAGCTCATCACGCTACATCTCCTTGAGGATGCAGCGTTAGCCTCCACGCGTTTCAGTCGCGTAACTAGGACAAATGAAACCGGGAGAGCCGAAACCGGGAGAGCCTGCACCGCCGGTGCTCTGCTCCCGGCCGCTCGCACCGGGCGCTTGAGCGATCCAGCGAGGACGCGGCTCTGTGTGCCGGCAAGATGAATCCGCGTGCTCCACGGTGAGGGCCGCGCGCAAGCGGCCCTCACCACCGGGCCGATCGAGCGGTTCCTGGAAGGCGAAAAATGAGCGGCCAGGCATAGGCGTGGGGCGTGGTCTGCGCGGCACTCTGGCCCGCGTGACCACCCTGACGCACCAGTTCGCACGATCAGGATTTATATATGCTCCGCGTCCATGCCTCGAACGTTGGCGCCCGTGCGCGTGTGGGTACCCGTCAGCTACCGGACGGACGGAGTCCTTCCGGAGCCCTCACTAGAGCCCCCCGCGTGGTGGAGGGGACGGGAATCGCCTCGTGGTCCGAGGACCGACGACGAATGGTACCTTCCCAGAGGGCGATGAGGAGGATGACCTCGCTCATCGCCTGGGTCGGAAAGGACTCGCGGTCCCTGTCGTCGGCATACATAGCTACCGACAGCCGTATCTCCTGGGGGGCGGGACACGTCTGGGATGGGGGCCGCAAGACGTTTGCGAGCGATGCCTCTTCGGATATCTTTGGTTATGTCGGAGACGTGCTGCTCCCATCGGTCGTGCTCTCACAGTTCACGACCCTGCTGGACGTTGGAGCCTGGTCGCAGGATGTCGATCAGCGTTTCGCGGCGCTATTCGCGCTCGCCCGGGAACAGGTGGCGGCGTGCCCGTCGTCTGAGCGTCGGCCGTTTACGCTCATGCACTGCGCGCGGCTTGGGGAAGGGATGACCACCCGGTTCCGGCTTGCGGTCACCGAGTACAAGGCTGTCGGCTCATGGGGGCAGGAAATCCATGATGCCCCGGATGAGTCCGCTCAGATTCTCGTTAGCGGGTCGGGTCAGGCATCGGTCGATGAAGCGCTCGCCCGCTGGGTTCGTTCCGAGGTTTCGGGTACGAGTCGGGCGGTGTTCAGTGCTTTTGTGCAGTCGGTGTCCAACGGCGGTGATCCGCTATCGGGGGGGCCCGTGCAGTTGGTCGGCCTGCGCCGCGTTGGCGGAGGCATCAATTTTGGCGTGTGGCATAAGCGTCAGCGATATATCGCTGGCCAGCCTGTCCCCGAGTGCGCCCAGGCGAGGCCGGTGGAGTGGTTCAACGAGAGATTCGAGCGATGCGACGGGCAGACCGGGGCGCTCATCGGCCAGCCCCAGCCAATTCCACGGCAAGGACAGGCCAGCCGACGAAAGCCGGCGATCTAAGCTGCTTCTCCCTAGAATCGGCCTATGCCGCGCGGGGTGTTGAGCGCAGAGGAGGAGACGGCGGGGCGGATCGTCGCGCGATACGTCGGCGGGACTGTGGTTCCACGAGACGTCCCCGGCGCGCCCGACGGCACGCACGACCTCGACATCGCACTGCCCGACGGGTCGGTGATTGCGGTCGAGGTAACGTCGGCGCGTGAATCCAAGCTCCTGAGCATCTACGCGACTGCGTTCGGCAAGCGATGGGAGGCTCCCAGTCTGAGTGCCCACTGGCAGGTCGCCTTCGAGTCAGGCAAGGCGCTCGATGTGCCGAGCCTCGCGGCAGGCGTCGTCCCTCACCTTGAGCTGCTTGAGAAGCGGGGTGTGACGGAGGCGGGCACGCTCACATCGGGTGCCTGGCGAAGCGCTGGGGACGATGTGGTCAGCGCGTTCCAGCAGATCACCGAACTCGGGGCTACACATGTGAGGCGCTGGAGCGAGCCTGTCTCTGGTGAAACTCCTCTGCTCCTATTTTCCGGCCATAGCGGTGCCGGTGGCAATCCCGAGCAGGTCAACGCCCTTGTCGAGGAGCGGGCTGGCGCAAAGGCCGAGAAGCTGCTCGCATCCGGCGCGGATGAGCGCCACCTGGTTGTCTGGATCGACAGCTCCTACTCTGACGCAGAGTTGGGGATGGCAACGATGCCGCCGCCCGACACTTCGCCATCGCTGCCGCTGGGAATCGACGTGGTATGGGCCGCTACTGGCGGTATGACTAACGACCTATTTGGACGGCTGTGGCGCCTGAAGCCGCCGGGAGGATGGGAATCGATTACCACCTGATTGGCCGGCTTCCGGTCGCTTGCTCAAAGTAGGACGCCGCCCTACGGCGCAGCTTTCAGGGCTCGATCCACGCTTTTGCGGAAGATCGCGCGCCAATCGCCCTCCTGCACTCCGGTACACCCTACGGAGCACCGGGCAGACGGTAGTCGACCCCGATTACGTCTGTACGTGGACAGTGACGCGGCTGGATGCCGGGTACTCGCCACCGCCTGACGGGTTCCGGTCAAGCCTGATGCCGCCCGGGATCAGCTGATTCCCAAAACGGGCGCGGCCATCAGCGCATGGTTTGTGCATAGCCAAGTTTCGCCCATTGGTCGTTTTGGGTCCTGCGACCGCACCTATGTTGCAGCCGCAGCGAGCCTGCGCCTGCATGCCTTGCGCAGTCGCGCGCCGAACGCTACAGGTGGCTGACTTTGAGCCGTGACTTCAGCCCTTGAAGCTCCTGGACAATCACGTCGCGGTGACACTCGGTGTGGTCGCGCTCGAAGCAGAGCAGGCAAGCCGGGTTGTCGCCAAGACTTTCGGCGAGTTCGATCAGCGCCGAGCGTGACCCGTTGTTCAGATGTTTGCGGTAGACGGCCGCGCCGCCCTCGACGTCTCCTGCCCAATAGCGCTCGCGATTCGGCTTCGGGTTTCCGAGCGCCTTGACGTGGACGTATTCGATGCCGGACTTGCGCAGCGTGTCACCGAGTGCCGTCTTGGAGAATCCCTGGCGCCGCGACAACGGCAGCTCGCGGACGTCGATCAACCGCTCAACGCCAACGGCGCGCAAAGCGTCGACCAGCTCGTCAAGCGAGCGACCCTCGTAGCCGACTGTGAAGAGCTTCGCGGACATGGTGGGCACCCTATTCGCCGTCAGAACAGGGACGCCTCCTGGGGACGCGCCATCCGCTTGGGATGCACAAGTCCGAGGATCAAGAACGAGCCGGGGTGTTTGAGCATGCTGCCTGTAATGAAGCGTGTGTCGTAGCTGTCGCCGCAGTATTGCTCGAAGAACTTAGCGCGAATCTTGGCGTGGGTCGTCTCCTCGTCGTCGCCCGCCTCGGCAAGGCTGCGGTACAGGGCGCCAAGCTCCCAATCGATGAGAGACATGTCGTGTTTCGTGCAGGCAGGGTCAGAGCAGCGATATGAGAACTTCGCCTTGACTGGTAGAGGCTCCAGGGCCGCCCGTGTGTCGTCTCCAGCCCGATCACCGAACAGCGAAGCTTGGTTGAGCAGTGCCCGCTGCGAGTCTGCGAAGCCTTTCTCGGCGGGTGTGATCTTCAAGTCCAAGACCTCAGCCGGCCGGAAGACGCCGAGCGTCTTGCGTTCGGTTTTCTGACGACGTTGTATCTCGCACATCGACTCGTCCTCGACGGCATCGAAGAACGGCAGTCTTCGGCGCCAGGTCCCACCATCGGTGGAGATAGACTCCCCGACCTCGATCGAGTCCAGAACCGGCGAAAAGCTCTCAGGGCGTGAGTCCTTGCTGCTCTTGCTTACCTCCAGTTCGATCACCTCGTACTTCTTGAACCGGCTCGCGTGCTGGAGGCCGCGATAGTCCAGCGGAAAGAGCCTGATCCAGCGGTGTGGCTGCTCCATAGAGATGCCCGCGACGCACACGGCCTCGGTCTGCGACACAGGGTCGATGACCGGATACGCCTTGACGACGGGGAGGAGCTTGCACCTCATGCCATCGATGGTGGCAGCCAAGTCGGATCGAACACGCTTCGTGGACGCAATCCGAACGAATCTAAGCGCCCTTCAGCGCACGTGAGGCCAATGAAGATGACCACAGCGCTACACATCACGTCTACGGTCGAGTTTGAGCCCAGGATCGCCCATTCACAAAGCCCCATACGAGCAACGCTGGCCGCGAATGCATCACAGCCCACAGAAACGGGTGCAGTCAACGCTTCTTGGAAGTTTCCGGTTGGCTCGATCGACTGCCCACTTCGCCTTACCGGGCGTCGACGCATTCGGCGAGAGTCCGGTGCGTGGTTTCCGGCCTTTCGGCGGGAGTTTGGGTTTGGGTTGTTTTGGCATTTATGACCCCTTTTGATGGTCTCCGTCTGCTCCCGAGCAGAAGATGATCAATCCGAAGCGCTGACCTCGACGGTGAACGGATCGCCGAGTGTCGCTCCGCTCCAGACAGTGTCACGTCCGCTCGCTGGCCGGAAGACCGGCTTCCAGCCAGGCTGTCCGCCCGCTAGCGGCACCAGGTTCGCCGTAGCTGAGGTGCCGCTCGGCTTGTGCATCAGAATTGCCCGCAGTGCTTTGCCGTGGAGGCTTGCAAGGCCGGGGACGTGTGCCTCCCACACGTTGAAGTCGTTCCGCGTGAATGAGGACTCGACTGGCTCGGCCAGATCGGTCCAGCCGACCTCCGACACCAGCGCTGATATGAGGTCGAGCAAGACGCTGGTCGCCTTGTCGAACTGTGGGTCGGTCAGCGAGATCGAGCGGTACCATCCGGACGACGTTTCGGTGCCCAGCGCCGCATCGGCCAGCTCCTTGCGCGCGGCGTCGAATGGTGCAGCCGGAAACTCACTCGGAGTAGTGAGGACGATCCCGAGGCGGGTCGTTTCGATATACCCGACCTGACGTCGCTGGCCGCGCGTGACGAAAATGCTTGGTCCCGACTTGTTCCACGACAAGTCCGCCCCAGCGGCGTCGCACTCGTCCAGCAGCTCGGACACCGTCGCCTCGTATGCGTCGGCGACGCTCGCGAGAAAGGTCTCGCGGTCGATGCCCGTCGTGCGAGCGCCCACTCCTGCGGGATCCGAGACGAGCGGATGTACCACCAAGCGCGGCACGAAGCATTCAACTTGGCCCTTGAAGTAGCTCACCTCGAGCCCGTACAAGCGCTGGCCGCGAGCATTGAGATACTCGATCACTCGCTGGACACCCGACGGGATTTGCGGGGCAGCGACGACGAGAGCGAAATCCCCAGCAGCGAGGGTGTTAGCAAGTCCGCTGCTGATCGCAGCAGCCTGCTCCGGAGTCGCGTCGTCGCCCGCGACGGCTCGCGCGACGAACTCGCCGATGTCGGCGCGTGGCTCCGAAGTTTCAATGCGGTCGAGATACGGATGCAGAATCCGCGAGGTGAGGTCGCCAACGGTGGTTCCCCAGAGCGAGGCGGCATAGTCGAGCAACTGCGCCACGACGCGTCTGGTATCCGGGTTCCCCGCGTTCTTGACCTCGACGATGCAGAGTTGTCCACTCTCGTCGACAAGCACGAGATCTGCGTACCCGGCAGCCAGCGACGACTCGCGGCCGATCACGACGCCCGTCCCCATTCCAAGATCCGAAAGTGGGATGAGTTCCGGATATCGCGTCAAGGCGTCATGAAGTTCAGCCTCGGTCGGCAGCTCGGCCTCGGCTACAACGCTACCCAGCTTGTCCCCCTCGCGGATCAAGACGTGCCGGGTCATCTCGGATACCACCTTAGTCGGCCGGTCGTCAGGCACTGGCACCAAAGGATTGCCCGACCCTTCCGTCAGCATATTCCCACGGCTGGCGCCTCCATCAACGCGTGGTTTGCGCACAGACAAGTTTCGCCCATTGGGAGTGTCCGATTATGCGTGTGGCCGTATGGGAAGCGATAGTCGGGCGGGATGCTCTGGTAGCAAAGCCCGCACTGCTCAAGCCGAGTGCCTTGCTTGCGTGGCGAAACTCCAGGTCCGGTGCCGTCGAAGTTAGACCCGAGATCCTCCTTGAGGTTCCT
Organism: uncultured Solirubrobacterales bacterium; assembly: GCA_963844095.1. Lineage (GTDB taxonomy): Bacteria > Actinomycetota > Thermoleophilia > Solirubrobacterales > Solirubrobacteraceae > Palsa-744. Next base: position 78,090 of record CAWJND010000003.1, on the reverse strand, counting down.
GAGCGTGAACGGCGCGGGCGCGATCCTACTATTCATCTCCGCCCCGCCGGCGGGGCGTGGGCATCGTCGGTGGGCCTGGCGCTACGCTAGCCGATGGTCGCGGCGTCGATCACGAAGCGGTAGCGCACGTCGCTGCGCAACACTCGGTCGTACGCGTCGCCCACCTCGTTCGCGCCGATCAGCTCGATCGCCGGCTTGACGCCGTGCTCGGCGCAGAAGTTGAGCATCTCCTGGGTGTCTGGTAGGCCACCGATCGAGGACCCCGCAAGGCTGCGCCTGGCGCCGATCAGCGAGAAAGCTCGAAACTTGTCCGGCGCCGAGGGCGCGCCCACATTCACCAGCGTGCCGTCCACGCGCAGCAGGCGCAGGTACGCGTCCACGTCCAGGTTCGCAGAGACCGTGTTCAGGATCATGTCGAAGCTCGATGCCAGCTTCTTGAACGTGGCACGGTCAGAGGTCGCGTAGTAATGCTTTGCACCGAAGCGCAGGCCGTCGTCCTTCTTGCTTAGTGTCTGGCTCAGCACCGTCACATCGGCGCCCATCGCCGCCGCGAGCTGCACGCCCACGTGTCCCAGGCCGCCCATGCCGATCACCGCCACCCTCGTCCCATCGCCTACGTGCCAGTGCTTCAGCGGCACATACGTCGTTATCCCGGCACACAGGAGCGGAGCTGCGTATTCCAACTCAATGCTGTCCGGGATGCGGACCACGAAGCGATCCTTCACCACAATCCGCTGGCTGTAGCCGCCATACGTCGGCTCGCCATCGTAGTCTCGGCCGTTGTAAGTCAAAACGGCGCCCTTCGTGCAGAACTGCTCCTCGCCCGCCTTGCAGTACTCGCACTCCTCGCACGAGTCCACCAGACAGCCGACGCCCACGCGGTCGCCGACGGACAGCTTCTCCACCGCGCCGCCGACAGCCGTGACCACGCCCGCGATCTCGTGGCCGGGCACCATCGGGTAGATCGAGCCGCCCCACTCGTCCTTGACCTGGTGGATGTCGCTATGGCAGATACCGCAGTACTTCACGTCGATCGCCACGTCACGCTCGCCCAGCTCCCGACGCTCGATCCTCGTGTGCACGAACGGAGCGTCAGCCGACGGCGCGCTCAAAGCAGGTGTAGAGGCCATCAGGAGGGAAGCTCCGACTCGATCGCGTCGGTCAGCGCCTGGGACTCCGGCTCCACCGTCGGGCGAAAGCGCCCCACCGGCCGTCCATCGGCGGAGACGAGGAACTTCTCGAAGTTCCATTGCACGTCGCCCGCCTCGCCCGCCTCGTCAACGAGGGAGGTCAACGTGCTGTAGAGCGGATGGCGGTCGGGCCCGTTGACCTCGAGCTTCTCCGTCATCGGGAAGCTAACGCCGTAGGTGGTCGAGCAGAACGTCTGGATCTCATCGGCGCTGCCAGGCTCCTGTTCGCCGAACTGGTTACACGGCACACCAAGCACCGTGAAGCCGCGCTCGCCGTAGCGCTCCTGCAGCTGCTCCAGGCCCGTGTACTGAGGGGTCAGTCCGCAACGCGAGGCGACGTTCACCACCAACACCGTGCGTCCCTGCAGTGCGCTCTCGTCCAACGGTGCGCCGTCCAGCGCGCTGAGGTTCTCGAAGATCGCCATAGCGCCCATCCTAGGCGAGCGCCGATGCGGGACTGCGCTTGGCCCATCCCTGACGCAGCAGATCCAGCAGCGCGTCCGGCGGTTGCGCACCGGAGGCGCCGAGCTTACGATCGACCACGAAAGTCGGCACGGCGCTGATCCCAAGCTCACCGGCGGTGCGCTCATCGGCGCGAACCTCATCGGCGTAGCGCGCGCCGGCAAGCAGCTCGCGAACCTCCTGCTCCTCGAGCCCCACTTCGAGGGCCATCCGCACGAGCGTGTCGTGGTCTGACATCAGCTCGCCTTCGGTGAAGTACCCCTGCAGCAGGCGCTCCTTCATCGCATCCTGCAAGCCATGGGTCTCGGCCAGATGCACCAGCCGGTGGGCGTCGAAAGTCGTGCCGCTACGGGCGATGTCGAAGCGGAAGGCAAGGCCCTCGCCCCTCGCCACGTCCGTCAGCCGCTGCTCGGCTTCACGTGCCTGCTCGACGGTCATTCCGTACTTCTGCGCCAAACGCTCTGCACGATCGCCGGTGCGCTCGTGCGGCGCGTCGGGGTCGAGCTCGAAGCTCCGCCAGGTCACATTGACGTCGTCGCGGTGCTCGAACTGCTCGAGCGCAGCCTCGAAGCGGCGCTTGCCGATGTAGCACCACGGGCACGCGATGTCAGACCAGATCTCGACGTCCACAGCAGGCTCCTTTGTTAAGCGGAGAACCAACCCCACTATAGGATCATCGCCTTGCTGGCTCGTCGTGCTCGCCGCCATCCAGATCAGAAGGCCAAGCCGATGCAACAGTGGCTAGCGCATAGCCAGGTATTTGGCGAGCTATTTGGTCATGCTCTTGGCCGAAACGGCATATTGACCCGCTCCAGGTCCTCAGGCCCAGCTTGATGTAGAGCGCAACAAAGAGGTGCTCGACCTGCTCGGCCAAGTAGAGCTCGACCCTCGCTACATGACAGCCCTTTTGCTTGACGGCGAGGGGCTGTTTGTCGTTAAGGGATGACTAGGCCGCCGCTCGCGCCGTCAGGCAGGCGATTCACGGTCTGGCCGTTCGTGCCAGCGCCACTCCATCGCTTGTAGCATCTGTGGATAGACAACCCGATACCGAAACGGCTTGATCGCGGCCATGTAGGTGTTCCCCAACAAGCCGTTCGGCCTTACGTAGACCGCCATCTGGCCTCGATAGTCACCGCCCCCCTCGGCGACCCAACCAAGGTGAAGGACACCGTGCACCGTCTGGTTTGCGATCTCGGCAGCGAACTCGTCATCGGTCAAGTAGAGCGAGGTAAACGGGAGGCTCTCAAATTCCGGCCCGGCCGCAGCGCGCAGGTCATCGGGCAACCGCTCGCGAAGCGTCCTCACCCTCGTCCCGAGCCCTGAGCCCGGGTCGTCCAGGCCAAACAGGTTGCCGAGCTTCCACCGCAGCGACCACAGCGCCCGTGCCGCACGAGACGGGGTCTCCGCCGGATCAGCTGAGGCGAACCCCTCAACAAGGATCGAGAACTCGTCCGCCGCACCGGGCGTCGGCAGCGCCCAGACATCCTCCAGTCGAAAGTCAGGGACGATCTCATGGATCCGCCAGGGGCGGGAGGTATGCGCGCTGTTCGGGAGTCTCGCTTGCCCTTCATACATGTGATGCTGGCCTTGATTACTGGGCTCTTGTCGGACTATGTGCTGAGGTGGTGGACATCAGTCTGTTCGCGAGAACGCTATCATACACACGTGTATGTATGTACTGACACCAAACGAACGTCGCAAGCTCGATGAGCGTCGCGAGAGCGCCGACACCGTCAGCGCACGGGCGTCCTACTCAGGCTGAGCGCCGCGCCCGCTCGCGCGGCGCGTTGCTCGAATCCGCCGCGCGTGGTCTCTCGCGCTACGGCTACGGCAACCTGGTGCTCGAGGAGGTGGCGCGCGAGGCTGGTTATACGCGGGGCGCCCTATATCACCAGTTCAAGGACAAGGAGGACCTGGCGCTAGCCGTGATCGAGTGGGTCAACGAGAACTGGATGCGCGAGGTCGGCGAGCCCGCGGCACGGCAGGCCGACCCGGTCGCCGAGCTGCTTGCGCTGGCACGCGGCCACGCTGTCTTCTGCCGTCGCGACATCGCCCGCGTCGTGATGGCGCTGCGCTTGGAGTTCGCCGGTCGGGAGCATCCGGTGGGGCAGGAGACCGAGCGGATCTGGGAGACCGGCGTCAAGCGCTGCGTCAGGCTCGTCAACGCCGGACGCAAAGCCGGCTCGATTCCACCGGGACCGCCAGCCCGAGCAGTGGCGCTGGCATTGCTGGGCGCACTGGAGGGAGCCGTGATCGCACTTGCCGGGCATGCACCTCACGACGAGCTTCTGGCCACGTACGCCGTTGCGGGCGTGCTGAGGATCGACAGCCATCGAGCAGATGGACACGCCGTACCTACCGACTGTCCTCTGTTTAAGTGACATTCGTCCGCCGGGTAGCGTGCAAACGGGCTATTAGTCGTCGAGCAGTACTTACAGAATGAGCTGAACGGCGGTGGCGAGGGCGCTTGCCGCGCTCACAATCGTCGTCGCCGAGCCGGCTGCACTCGCGATCTGCGTCAGCTTCGCGAGGACCCTGTGCTTGTCAGGCTCCTCGCCCTGGAGCTCGGCGGTCACTTCGCGATGGGCCGCGACTAGCTCGTTACGTGTCTCGGTCGAACCTTGGAATGCCTCCACTGCCCGCGTCAGATCATCGAACTTTTCCGTCAGCGGCCCGATGTTCGTCACCTCGATCCTGCTGTTGCCCACTGCAAGATTGCCAACGTTCTGGACGTTGCCAACGATGCCCGAGTTCACCCAGTCGCCCATCTCGATTCAGGATATTAGATCATCGGTCGGCATTGATCCCATCGGTCGGCACTCGATTCGCCATCAGCCGTGCCCTCCGGACTCGCCGCCGCCACCGACAGGCTTACCGCTGGGCTCGCCGGCGCCATGCGTGACGCTCATGGCGCCGCGCACGCGATTGAAGATACCTGCGCTGCCTGTCGCAATGTTCCCCGCCGTGATCGCGCCACCACCTGTCATAACGCCGTTGTTGATGATCGTCTGGCGCGATTCGTCGAGCGGACTGGTGTCCACACCGTGGCTCGCCAGCACCTCGATGACCTTGTCGAATACCAGCCGTTCGAGGAGCTTTGCGTACATTTCCTTGTCCACCCGCTGAAAGAAACGGCGGTAGTGATTCGAGCGCACGCGGTCAAGCGCAGTGCGCAAAGCGCCGTAGTCGAACAGCGGGTTGCGTTCCACCTCCTTTTGCTCCCGGCCCGCATCGCGAGTGCCGGTTAGCGGCTTGAAGATCACCCGGGGCGAGCGTGGCCACAGACCGATGGTCGCCACACCCGAGCGCCTCACGATCGACAGGACCTCCCGCAACTCGATCGTCGTGGCCACGCCGTCGGCGCGGTGTATCTCGTCCTTTAGCGGTCCCAGCAAGAAGTTGTTGAACTCGCAGAACATGCGACCACTGTGGATCGGGAAGCGTAGATACAGCGACATCACCAGCTCTCCCCGCCAGTCGATCACGCGGATGCACTGGTAGTGGCGGATGCGCTGCGTCGAGGTGCCGACCATGCTCTGCAATATCTCCTCGTCCACGTTCACCACCGGGCGCGCCATCGGATTGGGCAGCAGCATGGGCTCCTCGCGGATATCCGTACCGTGGACGTAGAGGCGATCTTCCACCGTGAGGTTTGGGATCGCTGTCGCTTCGACTGTCTCCCTGATTGCCGCGTATATCTCCTCCGGCTCGACGGGAGTGGGCTTGGCTCCTTCGAGTTTGCCTTTACTCAAATCGACTACCAGAGACCAGCCTCCTACTTCGAAACCAGAGCCCACAAACGGCAGGAAGCCACTGTAAACGGTGGTGTTGCCATGTTGGCTCGCGGCGAGATCCTCGATGCGCCTGGCCATTCTCGGGTCGAGGGGCGGTGGCGCATCCTGGGGCGAGAACACGTGGGCATTCAGCCGCTTGACGACCACGTAATAGGTTGACATCCACATGTCCCAGAAAACGACCGCCCAGGCCAGCAGGAAGGAGAGCACCAGTAGGCCCAGCGACCGCAGGAAGAACAACGCCACCAGCGCGAAGATCACATCCACGCACAGCAGCGCGTCTCGTATGGTCTTCTGCCGGCACGCGGCCAGACAGTGCTTCGCTACCGGTGCTATGTCCACCCCGTACGGTATTTGCACGGCCCGGTGCTGCTCGTGGAGCACTTCGTTGACGACATCCTGGGCGAACGTCCCGTCCAGGTATGCGGCTATGCACATCAGGCGCGTTGCCTCGGTCCAGTCCCTTTCCGCTGCACCCCCTCCGGGACCCGGCGTTGACGGACGCGGCGCGGGCGGTGGCACCGGCGGGGTCGGAGGTGGCGCAGGCGAGCGAGGAGTCGGAGTCGTTACGAGCTCCTCCTCGGTTATCCGCAGCCTCCCCAGCTGGCCGGTGTCAGGTTGATTTGTATCCATTTATTCGTGTAGTTCTAGCAAGCCGTCCGCCGCGCCGCGGATGAGCCTACCTTGTCGGCGCGACGTAAGTCAAGGCTGCGCCGGAACGCGAGCGGGCCTTGCGTTCACGACCACCACTATTGGAGATCTGCTCATCAGCTGCAGGTGGCATATATTTCACTGATCTTCCAAGCTTCCGCGCCGTCTGCGAAGCGGAAGTTGACATATCCGCTGCCTCCGGGTGTTATCCGGTAGTGAGCATTGATGTACGCCTGCGTAGTGTTGTTGAACTGGATCTGCCCTTCGGAGAGCCCGACCAAGGTATAGGTGCCGCTGCCCTCTTCGAACTGACTCTTGTAGTCGCCCAGTACCGTGCTGCGGCCGTGAGCCACCGTGCACCCGCCCGCTGCCAGCCCATGCCTGCTGACTTCGGGCGCCAACAACTTCGATAGTGCCGAGAGGTTGTGGGCGGAGTAAGCATTCGCGTAGTCACTCAGCAGTGACATGATCGTCGCGCGGTCACCAGCCTGTTCACTTGGGGTTGGCCCAGAGGGTGCTGGTGCAGCCTTCAATGCTGTGCTTATGGTCGTGGACTGCCGTGTCGGTCGCGTGTGCCCGCGCGATCCACTCGACAGCGTCCCCGTCGCGAGCGCAGCGCCCACGCCCACCGCCAAGATCGCGGCAACCGACGCCGCGACGAGCGCTACCCGTCGCCGGCGGCTGTGCCCGGCATGGGCTGGCGGAAACGAGGCTGGGGCCTGCGCAGAGGCGGCGGGTGCCGGCGGGAGATACCCATAGTCGCCCACGGAGCTCGCGCGGGCGGGAGCGGGGACCGTGGCGAGGGTCTCTGCCACGAGGTCTTGCGCTACCAAGCGCAGCATGCCGCCCTCTTTCACTCCTGCCCGCACTAGCGTGCTCGCGCCATCTATCGCACGTCCAGACGGCTGGTGCTCGAGTCCGTAGGAAAGTGCCTGCCCGTCGGCTCCGAGAGTAGGCAGTTTCATCACCTCCACCAGTCTGGGGATGATGCGCTCGACGTCTACCGTGTCGGGCAAGCTAACTGGCGTCTTGCTACCCGTTGCATCAATGACAGTCAGGTCCATGTCTCTCCGTGTGCTCGCGGACCGGCGGATGTGGCGGGCTGGTAAGCCCACTCGCCATGGCACCCGTCACCGCTGCCGGCAGGCAGCCTATACGATTCCGGGAATCAGATCACGATTCATACGCCCATCGATCGCCGTGCGATCAATTCAATTGAACTTTGACACGCCCGTAGAGACGTACACCCGGAAGCTCGTCGGCGGGAGGCCCGAGCGCGAGCGCTGGCCAGCCGTGGGCTGGCGCCCTGCATGAGCCGCTCCACCGCTTCACCGATCGCGCGTCGTCGCATCGTCCTGTCGATTGTCGTGCTGCTCGTGGTCGCAGCGCTGGCGGTTGGCGTAGGCGCACTCGGTGCGGGTGCGGGGCGTGACAGTAACATGCACCCGCACGCGCGCTCCGCGCGCGTGAATGTAGTGCGCAGCGGAGGAAAGCCGGCTGGTCCCGCCACAGCTGGCGTGCAGCCGGGCAGCGAGCCACTGGGCTCCGCGGAAGTCGACGTGCCTACCCACGGCGAGTCGGCGGTGGAACGTGCCGCTTCCGTCCTCGGCACGGGCGCCTCGGCCTCCTTCAAGCGGTTTGCCGCCAGCCTGCCAGGGCAGGTCGAGCTTACTGTCGCCCCGTTTGGTGTCGGCATGCCCGTGAGCCTCGGTGGCGATCGCGCAACCCATGGATGGAGTACCACCAAGGTCGCCGTCCTCGTCGCGCTTCTCCAAGCTCGCCAGGAAGAGCTCACGCCGGAAGAGCGATCTTGGGCGCAGTCCGCGATTACCGAATCCAGCAACGAATCCGTCCTCGATCTGTTTCACGACCTCGAACAGATCGAGGGTGGCCTCGTGCCCGCGAGTGAATACGTACAGGAGCTGTTCCGCCGAAGCGGCGATGGGGAAACCATCGTCGCCACAGCCCCGCCACCGCCGGGCGCGGTCACCACCTTCGGGCAGACCGAATGGAGGCCGAGCAACGCTGTCAAGTTCTTCAGCGCCCTTGCGCGCGGGTGCCTGCTCCAGCCGGCCGGCACCCGCTACGTCCTCACCTCGATGAGGCACATCGAGCGGAGCGAGAGCTGGGGGCTCGGCTCCGTGGGATTCAGCCGGGTTGCGTTCAAGGGCGGCTGGGGACCCGAGCCGACCGGTGCCTACCTCGTGCGCCAGTCGGGCATCATTGACGTCGGCACCGCGCGCGCTGTCGCTGTTGCCATCGTCGCCTTCCCGCCGCCTGGCGGCGCATCGTTCGAAACGGGCACCGCCATGCTGACCCAGACCGCCACATGGCTTCGCCGGCACCTGGTGCTCGTGCCGCGGGCACCTGCTCCCTGTGCTGGCTAGCGCTGACCTCGAGCTTCGGGCCACCGCCTCCGGCCTCTAGCATCAGGCAAAGACCATCCACCGACTCGTCTCGGCCCCAACTAACAAGGAGTTCCCCATGCCCGATCCCATCTACACAGCAGAGGCTCACGTAATCGGAGGTCGCGCCGAGGGCCACGGCAAGACCAGCGATGGCGCTCTGGAGGTCGACTTGCGCCTGCCGCCGGAGATGGGTGGCCAAGGTGGAGGGACCAATCCTGAGCAGCTATTCGCGGTCGGATACGCCGCGTGCTTCGAGGGCGCGCTCGGTGTGGTCGCTCGACGGGCCAAGGTGGATACCGGCGAGGTCAGTATCGACAGCAGCGTCAGCCTCACCCCGAACGGGCAGGGTGGCTTCTTCCTGGCCGTCGGGCTGAATGTGACGCTTCCGCCTGTGACCGATCTTGCCCAGGCAGCAGAGTTGGTTCGCGCGGCGCACCAGGTTTGCCCCTACTCCAACGCCACCCGCGGGAACATTGAGGTAGCGCTGACTGCAAACGGGCAGACGGTCGACGCCTGACCGCCTGCTGTCAGCAAGCAAAGCAGGCGCTCTCGTTTCTCGAGACTCAGGTCATTCGCAGGTGCGTCATTTCCAATCCAGGGATCCGCTTGAAGTGACGGACATTGGCGGCCCCGACCCGCCATCCTGCGGCCATGGCAGTGGCAGCGACAAGGCGGTCGTGGGCTCCTACTTCAGCCCCGGAGGAGGTCAGTCCAGCCCAGAGCCTGGCGTGGGCACGTGCCACGAGAAGGTTGAAGGAGAGCGTCGGGAACGCCGCCAGCACGGCCTCCACAAACGCTTCGCGCCGTCCACGATGATCCTCCGAGGCTCGATGGACGCCGTGTAGCAACTCAGAAGCTGTGATCGCGGCGATTCCAACTTCCTCATGCTCGCTTAGCTGACTTTCCAGGCGCTGGGCAACCTCTGTCATGGCCCGAGCAGGAGGTAGGCCGCGGGCCGCCCGCTCGAGCTCGATGAAGACCGTGGTATCTAGGACTGTGCCCACGGATTGCCCGGTACTGGCCCGACGGCATCGATCACGGCTTCCATGTCCTCGGCGAACTCGGGATCGGGCGGTGGAGCTTGTGCAAGCAATACAAGGGCCTTGCTCAGGGGTCGCCCACGCTGCGAGGCAGTTGCCCGTCCGTGATCGTCTGGATGAATGATCACGTAGGCCGGTCGCTCGCGGTTGAAGACGATGACCTCCTCGTGTTGCGCCACTGCCTCTCGAGCGCGGCGAGGAATCCGGATCTCCTCAGCTTTGATCACAGCCATCGCCATATGATAGCCAATAAGTACTAAAACGTACGGAACTGTACGGGAACGATCTGCCTGTAACCACGTCCTCCTATACGACGAGCATGCGCCCGACGGGACGCCCGCTACCGTACGGCCCATGCGAGTAGCCACTTGGAACGTGAACTCGGTCAAGCAACGCTTGCCGCGCCTGCTTCCTTGGCTCGACGAACGCCGACCGGATGTCGTCTGCCTACAAGAGACTAAGCTCGCCGACGAGGCGTTCGACCAGCTGCTCGACGAGGAGTTGAAAAGCCGCGGCTACGAGATTGCACGTCACGGAGAGGCGCAGTGGAACGGGGTGGCGATCCTCTCCCGCGTGGGGCTGGACGACGCGGTTGCCGGGATCCCAGGTGGGCCTGGCTTCCCCCACCAAGAGGCGCGTGCCGTGTCCGCGACATGCGGCGGAATTCGGGTGCACTGCGTCTATGTGCCCAACGGGCGCACGCCCGACTCCGAGCATTACCACTACAAGCTTGCCTGGCTCGACGCGCTCGGAGAGCTGGTTCGCGGCGGGCCCGAGGACGCGATCGTGTGCGGGGACATGAACATCGCGCCGGCCGACATCGATGTGTTCGATCCCAAAGCCTACGTCGGCCAGACCCACGTCACGCCGCCAGAGCGAGCGGCGCTGACGCGCCTACAAAGGCTGGGCTTGCACGACGTAGTGCGCGATCGTTGGCCCGCCGAGCGTGTATTCACCTATTGGGACTACCGCGCCGGCATGTTCCATCAAGATCTGGGGATGCGGATTGATCTGATCCTTGCCAGCGCGCGGGTCGCCGCGCGGGCCAAGGCCGCATGGGTCGATCGCAAGGCGCGCAAGGGCACCAAGCCCAGCGACCACGCTCCCGTAGTCGTCGATCTTGACGAGGCGCCGGACGGAAACATCGGACCGCTGGTCCCTCCGCCCTCCGCCCAAGCAGCCAAACGAGGCTCGGTCAAGCTGCCGCAGTCATCGTGACCGAGTAGCCGCAAGTCACGATCCCAACAGCCACTCCGGACACCGGGCTGCCGAGAAAGGCCTCAGGCAGGCTGACTCGCAGAGCGCGCTTGCGCGAGCGCCTGTGCCCACCACGCGAGATCGCTCGCGGCGGTGTCCAAGCGTTGGTCGAGCGAGGCGAAGATCTCGAGATCGAACGGTTGCTCGGCGTTGCGCGCTTCGATCATCACCGGCGGCAGGATGTGCACCGCGTGGCGCAACGGAGCCATTTCGAGCTCCACCGCCACCAGGCGCAGCTGCTCGATCGCGCGCGCTCCGCCGGTGTTGCCGTAGCCGACGAAGCTCACAGGCTTTCGGTTCAACTCCGGGAAGATCTGGTCAAGCGCGTTCTTCAATACCGCCGGGTAGCCGTGGTTGTACTCGGATGTGATGATCAGGTAGCCGTCCGCCTGCTCGACCTTGCTCGCCCAGCGCGCCACATCCTCTGGATATTCGCGACGACCGTAGGCCGGCGCTACCTCCTGATTGAAAAACGGCATCGGGTAGTCGCGCAGGTCGACCAGCTCGGCCCGCAGGTCATCGCGAGCGCCGAGTCGATCCATGACCCAGGCGGCGGCCTTCTCGCTGAAGCGTCCCTCGCGAGTGCTGCCGAGGATTACCTGTATGTGCGGAGCCGACTTCAAGATGCGGCCACGCTAGCAGCAGCTGTGCTGTTACTGATTGAGTCCCACCGTTTCAAGCGCCTGGTCCCAGTCGTTGAAGCCCTCGGCGGTTTCTATCTTCTGCAGCCGGCTTTCGATGCGCGTCGTTGTGGCCAAGATCGCCTTGTCTGCCGGCTGCTCGTATGGAGCCAGCAGCGGCGCTGGGATCGCTTTTGGTTCGATCGCTTCCACACGCCGATCTAGTTGGATCGATGCCGCCGGGGCCGTCTTGAAACCGGTTTCCTTCCAAGCGGTTACATCGCCGCAGACGTTTGGCATCTGCAAGCTGGCGAGCTCCTGCAGGTCGGTCGCGTAGCGCTGGGTCATATGGGTGAGCTTCGGATTGCTCCAGCGCAAATGCCGCACGGTGTGGGCGAACGTGCGGATCGGGGCCGCGTCGGTTGCAAACGAAGCCGACCAAAGCGCCACGACAACCTCATAGCTGAGGTGCTGCGATTCTTCGTTCTGGGGTGAGCCGACGCCCAACTTCGGGCATTCCTGGCCGAGCTTGTGGATCGTTGCCTCGATGGATGCCTGAGCGGCTTTGACTCTTGCCTGTGTGGCGCGGTTGAGCGCGTAGTTGGCACGAATGTAGGCATGCGTCGAGACGCTGTCTTGTGGCGTGGCCAAGGCTGTGGCCGGAGCGACCCCGAACACGAACATCGTGAGAATCATCGCGATACGTCCCCTCATCCCAGCCTAAGGGTAGACGGTCGCCGCTCGTGAATCGCCGGTGCTGTGCCCGCGATGGTTGCGGGCTTGCAACTCACAAGCACGACAAGTGGCGCGCCTGTGGAATGCTCGCGCTAGCGATGATCCGTCCGCGCCAAAAGCTTGCAAGCCTCCCGTCCCGGATCGAGCGGCTTGTGCGCGCTATTCAGGACGAAGACGAGGCGGTGGTGGAGAGCATCGTCCGCCTCAGTCAATCGCGGCGTTTGTTCGCTCCGCTGGCCTTCACCGTGGGGGCGTTTGCGATGCTGCTCGACGGGCTCAAGCTGCTTTTGTCCAACTGGCGGTTGACGCTCGTGCAGATCCTTCCCGCGGTGTGGATCTGGCTGGCGATGTTCGACCTCAAGGCGCGCGTCCTGCGCGACAAGTCGTTCCCCGCGTTGCGCGGACCCGTACTGATCCCGATCGCGCTTGCGATCGTCGCGATCACGATGGCCTGTTTCTTCCTTAACGCGTTGTTCGCGTTTTCGATCACGCGCCCGCCTCCGCCGAAGATCAGACCGGCCTACGACATGGCGCGCTCCAATCTGCGCCCGATCCTCACCTGGGGGGCCGCGGTCGGCGCGCTGCTGGCGGTCGCGACAACGATTGCTCCCCGTTGGGGTAGCCCCTGGTTTGCCCTTGCCCTTGGCGCGGTGATAGGACTGATGATGATCTGTTACGTGGCCGTGCCTTCGCGGCTGATCGGCGTCAAGCCCGAGCGCTCCCGGCGCGAGAAGCTGACAGCCTCGGCGCTCGGGGCCGCGCTCGGCACGGCCGTGTGCACGCCTCCCTATCTGCTCGGACGGCTGGGCATCCTGATGTTGGGCTCCAAGGCGCTTTTGATTCCGGGCATTGTTCTGCTGACGTTCGGCTTCACGCTGCAAGCGGGTGCCACCGGCGCGGTCAGGGCGATCAAGATGAGCCTCAAGCTGACAGGGGCGCCTCCGGAGGCGGCCACCCCTAAGACTAAGCCCGCACCATAGGAGGGCTTGCTCGCTCACAGAAATGGCGTGCGACCTGCGCCTCCCGTGCTCGTATCAACACGGGCCTTCCGACCTGTACTGGGCGTAGAGAGAGGATTAAAAGTTCGTGCCCTGGCCGCGATCTGCGCCGTTAGCACGTACGATCGCGACCCGATGACAAACGCAGATGACATGCTTGCTCTCGCCGGCTCGCGCGCCGAGCCACGTACGATTGCGACCGGATGAGCAATGCCGACGACATGCTTGCCGTCGCCGGCTCGCGTGCGCGAGCGCTGGCCGCGCCTGGCCTGAGCCCGAAGCCGCGCCGTCGCGTGGCAGTGCTGGCCTGCATGGACACGCGCATCGACCTCTTTCCGATGCTGGGTTTGGAGCGTGGCGACGCGCACATCATCCGCAACGCCGGCGGGCTTGTGACCGACGACGCACTGCGCTCGCTCAGCGTGTCCCAACGCAAGCTCGGCACCGATGAGATCGTCGTCGTGATGCACGACGGCTGCGGCTTGCACCGTGCTTCTGAGGATGAGTTCGCCCAGGCGCTTGCCGCCGACGGTGTCCTGCCGACATGGCGCCTGGGTGCGTTCGACGACGTCGAGGCGACCTTGCGCCACAGTCTCGCTCGGCTGCGCTCGAGCCCCGAGCTGCCCGCTCGCGATCGGATCAGAGGGTTTGTCTTCGATCCCGAGAGCGGTACGTTGCGCGAGGTCGACTAAAGCCGCTCCCGACCGGGCCGCTTCTGCTCGGCGAACGTGCCATTAGCCGAGGTACGCCTACCGGCACGACCTTAATCCCAAATATCCACAAGGCCCCGAACCGGTACTTGTGGCATTCGTCGCTAATCGTCCGCTGTTGCGGGTACCAATAGCTCCGACTTATGCACAAGCCGGTGTGCCGCCTATAGAGAGGGGTCTGTTGTGAATGACCGTCCCGTGCAGCTGATCGTAAGCGATGACTTGCAGCGCTCGCGTCTAACCGTCTTCTTTCGCCTGCTGCTGGCGATCCCGCACTTGATCTGGCTGGGATTGTGGGGGATCGTTGCCTCGGTGGCGGTCGTCGTGAACTGGTTTGCCACGCTGATAGCCGGGAGATCCCCGGACGGATTGCACGACTTTCTCGCGGCGTACATCCGCTACGCGATCCATGTCGGCGCCTACGTACTGTTGGCCGCCGAGCCGTTTCCTGACTTCCTCGGCAAGCCGGGCTATCCGGTCAACGTGACGATCGCTCCCTCGCAACCGCAGAACCGCTGGAAGGTCGGCTTTCGCATCCTCCTCGCGATTCCGGCGTTGATCATCGGCAGTGCGCTCGTCTCCGGTAGCGCCCGCAGCTACGGCTTCAACTACAGCTACGGCCTTGCCGGCATAGCGGCCTTTCTCGGCTGGTTCGTCGCGATCGCACAAGCTCGCCTGCCGCGCGGCCTGCGTGATCTGGTTACTTACGGCCTGTCCTACTCCGCCCAGCTCGACGCCTACCTGTTCCTGCTCACAGACGTCTATCCAGACAGCAACCCGCTCACGGCGCTTCCGGATCTGCCTGTGCGAGCCGCGAGCCCGATCGAGCTGGAGGTCGGCGCCGGCCTGGAGCGCTCGCGCCTGACCGTCTTCTTCCGCCTGCTGCTGGCGATCCCGCACCTGATCTGGCTCACGCTGTGGGGACTGGTCGCCTACCTCGCCGCGATCGTCAACTGGTTTGCCACGCTCATCACCGGCGCTTCGCCGCTTGCGCTGCACCGCTTTCTGGCTGCCTACGTGCGCTACCAGAACCACGTCTACGCCTACCTGTTTCTGATCGCCGACCCGTTTCCGGGCTTCACCGGAGAGGTCGGCAGCTATCCGGTTGACGTCCATATCGAGGACCCACGCCCGCAAAATCGTTGGAAGGTGTTTTTCCGCTTGTTCCTGGGGCTGCCGGCGTTCCTGCTCGCCAGCGCCTACGGCGGCCTGCTGTGGGCCGTGGCATTCCTTGGCTGGTTCGCCTGTCTGGTCGACGGCCGCATGCCTGTAGGTATGCGCAACGCCGGCACGCTTGCACTGCGATATGTCGCCCAGACGAACGGCTACGTGCTGCTGTTGTGCGAGGCCTATCCATACAGCGGCCCATTGGCACGGCCGAGCATGGCCCCCGAGCCTGCCGCGGTGGCGCAACCGTTGCCTGAGCCATCCCTGTAGAGGACGATGGTTCGCGACCACCCCGGACGGCTATCGCCGGGCCGTATCGAGGGCCTCGCAAGTAGTACCATCGTCAGCTTCGCGCGCCCGTAGCTCAGTGGTCAACGGTTCTCTTCGGGGAGCCAAAGAGCAGCGGTCTTTCAAACCGCAGGCCGCGGGTTCGATTCCCGCCGGGCGCATCTTGCAAAGCCTTTATCCAAGCCGTTTCTGGTTTGGCGAAGCACTATAAAATAGTAACCGTGTCCCGAATATGTCCCGAGAAGGTGGTATCATTGGGGGCATGGCACGGATGCTGAACACTGGGACTGCTCCTTCGACTGGGGCTAGGCGAAGGAGCGCCGCGCGTCTTGATGGCGCGACCGGCGGCGATGTCGTGGCGGGCGGTTTGCCGGGCCAGGTGGCTGCTCCAGCCCCGGGTATGGCGGCCTCGGGGATTGCTGGTGCTGCGGTTGCCCGTAGGCGTCGTCGGCCACCGCTGCAGCCGCCGAGCGGACATGTCGTTCGTGTCGAGCGCAAGCGTGGAGCGGCTTGGTATGCGAAGTACCGGCTGCCCGACGGTCGGCAGGTGCAGAGAAAGCTCGGGCCGGCCTGGGGTGAGCGGGGACGGCCGCCGGCGGGTTACTTCACCAAGCGCCTCGCCGAGGACTGGCTACGAGACGTGCTCGACCAGGCACGGCGGGGAACGCTCGTGGGGATGGTCGCCACCGGCGCCACTTTCGCCGACGCGGTTGCCGAGTTCCTGCGCTACGCCGAGCAGGACCGGCAGCTGAAGCCTTCGACGTTGCGCGGCTACCGCTCAATCATGAATGCCCACCTGCTGCCAGCCTTCGGCGAACTGCGCCTGGAGGAGATCACGAGTGAGGATGTCGAGCAGTGGCGGGCAGGCCTGTGCGCGGCCGATGCCCAGCGGTCGTGGGAGGCGCCCAGCGGCGATCGGGGGACGGGGTCGCAGCCCGTATCGGGATTGCCACGTCCCCTGAGCAACAATTCCAAGAACCACATCACGGTCCTGCTGCACGGCGTCTTTGCGCGCGCCTGCAAGGTCTGGGCCCTGCCAGTCAATCCGGTCGCGGCGGTCGAGCGCCATCCGGTGCGCATCAGTGGGGACATCGAAGTCTTCGCGCCGGAGGAGGTCTGGGCGCTGGTCAGAGCGGCCGAGACAGAGCAAGACAGCACCTTGTTTCTGACGGCGGCTTTCACCGGATTGCGCCTCGGCGAGCTGATCGCTTTGCGCTGGCGCGATGTGGATTTTGCCGGTTCGCTGGTGCGCGTGCGCGCGAGCTGGTCGGTGGGTGCGCTCACGACGCCGAAGTCCGGCAAGGTCCGCTCGGTGCCGCTGGCCCCGGAAGTGGCGCTTGCGCTCGCAAGGCTCTCAAAGCGCGAGCTGTTCGCCGACGATGACGAGCTTGTCTTCGTGGGGACTCTGGGCACCTATCTGGACGACTCGGCGCTGCGCCGCCGATATAAGCGGGCTCTGAAGCGCGCCGGCTTGCGTCAGCTGCGCTTCCACGATCTGCGCCACACGTTCGGAACGCGCATGATCGCCAAGGCAGACATTCGGCGCGTGCAGGAGTGGATGGGCCACGCCGACGTCCAAACGACGATGCGCTACCTGCACTACGCCCCACGCGAGGAGGACGCACGACTGGTGGCGGAGGCGTTCGCGGTGCAAGGAGCGCGACTGTCGGATTCGCTACAGGATGCCTGAGGGTTTCGAGGCTTCCGGGATGTGCCGGATGTCCTGTTCTATTTGTCGTTCGGGCGCCACGAGTGTGGTCTCGTCCGAACGTGTTGCCGGTGTGGTGTCGATCGCCCTCGCGATCTCTTGGTCGAGCGCCAGCCGCAGATCCGCGACTTGAGCTTCGGCGCTCCTGAGACGGCGGGCTCGACGTTCGACGAGCCTCAGTGCCGCCTGGGTGTCGCTGCGCACAACCGTGATGGCTGTGCTGTGCTCGTTTGGATGCTGAGCATCCTCCACACGCCTGTCCTGCCCAAACGATTGTATGTCGATTCGGTCCATAGCTTGTCCTTTCCCATTACAAAAACCAAAAAAAGGTCTCGTAAGAGGTTGGTCTGGGCCCTGAGTATTGGACCGTTGGTCTGGGCCCTGAGTATTGGACCGTGTTTGTGAGAGGGTGGGTGGCGTGTTTCCCCGAAGGAGAGGTTCATGCCGAGTTCGTATTCGCCGGAGTTTCGCCGTCGTGTAGTCGAGTTGTGCCGGTCGGGTGGGCGCCGGCCGCGGGTGGTCGCTGAGGAGTTCGGTGTCTCTGAAGCAACGGTGTATCGCTGGATCGCGCAGGACGAAGTCGACCTCGGCGAACGCCCCGGAGTCCGTAGTGGTGAGCATGTGGAGCTCTCCGAGGCGCGGGCACGGATTAGGGAGCTTGAAGTTGAACTGGAGCTGACGCGGAAGGCCGCGGCGATCTTTGAGGAGCAGGAGGGGCGGCGTGTGGTTCGCCCAAAAGGATCTACCCGGTGATCATGACCCTGGCCGGGCAGGGACACTCAGCGAAGGCGTGCTGCCGGATGCTAGGGGTCGCGCCGTCCGGTTACTTCTATTGGCAGACACGACCACCGTCGATCCGCCAGTTGCGCCAGGGACAGCTCGATGATCTCGTCGCGGATATCCACCGCGCCTCGAACGGTACCTACGGAAAGCGCAGGATCACGGCTGAGCTGCGACTCGGACACGGGATGACGGTCAACCTCAAGGCCGTGAAGGCGGCGATGCGCCGCCTGGGCATCCAGGGGTTGCCGGCACCAAAGCGCAAGCGACGCGGCCCGCAAACAAACGGGGCGACCGCCAGCGACCTCGTTGCTAGGCAATTCGCGCGGGACGCACCGAACCAGCTTTGGTTGACAGATATAACCGAGCATCCGACCAGGGAGGGCAAGCTCTACTGCTGCGCCGTTCTCGACGCTCATTCCCGTCGCGTGGTCGGCTGGTCGATCGACAGTCGCCAGGCAACCTCGCTGGTGACCAGCGCTCTCGCAATGGCGGTCAAGAACCGCAAACCCCAGGATGGGACGATCGTACATTGCGATCACGGCAGCCAGTTCACGTCCTGGGCCTTCAGCGAGCGGATCAAGACCGCCGGCCTGGCACTCTCGATGGGACGGATCGGTGACGCCTACGACAACGGCATGATGGAGGCGTTCTGGGCCAGGATGCAGACTGAGCTCCTGAACCGCAAAAAGTGGCGCACCCGGCTGGAACTCGCCAACGCGATCTTCGAATACCTCGAGGTCTTCCACAACCGCAAGCGCCGCCACTCAAGCCTCGGAATGCTCACACCCACCGAAATATGAGACCCTACACAACAACCAACCGATCGCCGCCTGACTCTCACACACGCGGTCCATTAATAAGGGCCCAGACCAGGTGGACCTTTTTTTGGTTTCTGTAACTCGCTGTTCGGCCCCTCAAGCGCCGATGGCCGTCGTTCTCGTTCCGACGTTTTTCATGGGGACGTAGCGAGAGGTTGCTCAGGGCTTTCTTCGATAGCTCTGGTGAGCTTCAAATGGTTCCTCGCGCAGCCATGCTTGGAGATCGTCGGGGTCGAATCTGACGTAGTGCCCGAGGCGGTGGTGGGGGATCTTGCCTGCGCGGGCTTGCGCTAGTAGCCAGGTGTAGGGGACGCCGAGCAGGAGACTTGCGGCCTTGGCGTCGATTAGGGGTGTGAAGGCGCGGCGGATGTGTTTGCCGATGCGACCGCTGAACTTCTGGTGGGTGTGGGGCCTCGGGTGTCTTTGAAGGTTGATTGGCGGTGGTGTCTCGTTCTTGGTGTTGTTGACCTTCACCGCCCTGGTTATGCCCGAGCGTTTGTCTTTGAGGCGTTTGCGCTGCCCCTTGGGTTGGGGGATCACAGTAAGGCTTCGCATCTTGCCCATCCTTTCTGTTTTGGTCGAATGTCAATTCGGCAAAGCGCGGCTTGCCGTCCCGAGTTGGCTGCCGGATCGGTCAGGGTTCTGGTGTGTTCTGGGCGCTCTGGTGGGTTGGTGCGTGGCGGCGCGGGTGAGGCGCTCGACGCGATGCTCTGTTGGGGGATGGCTGTGCTCGCTGAGCCAGATGAAGGGGACGGGCAGGTCGATGAGTGCTCTGCGCTCGTCGAGGAACTCGCCGAGGGTGCCGGCTTGGCCGAGCTGGGCGGCGTAGTGGTCGGCGCGGTGCTCGCGGCTGCGCCAGTAGGCGCCCCAGGCGGCGCGCAGTGGCCACATGCCGACCGCTCCTGTTGCCAGGAAGGAAAGTGTTTTTAGGCCGCGGTGGACTTGTCCGCGGGGTGGGGTCGTGATCCTGCGGAGTGCTGCGGTGAGTCTGCCGTCGCTGGTGTTGAGGTGTCCGAGCTCGTGGGCGAGCACGGGCTCGAGGTAGCCGCTGTCGAGCAGGCCGCGGCTGACCATAAGCGTGTCGGCATAAGCGGCGGCGTCCTCGTTCTCTTCGTCGAGCACGAACCAGCGTCGCGGCTCACGCAGTCCGGGATGGACGTTTCTGAGTTGGGCGAGGGCGTCTTGGTAGATCAGTTGCTCGCGCTCGGAGGGCGAGCGTCCGCCTGCTTGTTGCTCCCACCACCAACTGCCGAGCGGCAGCACAAGTGTGGCGAGGGATAGGGCGAGTGGGCCGTAGCCGATTACAAGCGCGATCAGGTGGACTGTGCTCGTGGGTTGGCTTTGTCCTGAGTCAAGCTTTCTGAGACGGTCTTTGGTTGGGTGTTGGCTTTGGCCCGAGATCAAGGAGATGACTGGATGGCACGACCCTCGAAGTTCGGCCTGGAGAAGAAGCAGCAGATCGTCCTGAGCGTGCTCAGGGGAGAGATGAGTCTTGCTGAGGCGGCTCGTCGTCATGCGGCTTCGGAGACGTCTGTCGCGAAGTGGCGCGACCTGTTCGTAGAGGGCGGCGTAGCCGCGCTGAAGAACGGGTCGCGCGCGGCTCCGTCGGGGAGGGAGGCTCAGCTCGAGCACGAGCTGGCTGATCTAACGCATGCTCTGGGTGAGGCGCACGTCGAGCTGCGGATCCTCAAGCGCGGCGGGGTAGCGGGTTTCGCCACGAGGAGCTGGAGATGATGCGCCAGCAAGCCGGGCTCAGCGTGACCCGGTTCTGCGAGCTCGTCGCGATCCCACGCGCGACGTGGTACCGCCACGCCCGGAGGGCAAGGGAGGGCTTGCCGGCCCGAGGGCCATGGCCGGCACCGGTTCGCGATCAAATTGAGCAGCCCGCGGCGCAGCTCGCGCTGGAGTGGCCCGCGTGGGGGCACCGCAAGATCCACGCCCTGCTGGCCGTGGACGGCTTCCATGCCTCCCAGGCGACCGTGCGCCGCGCGCTCGCCCGGCGCGGACTGTTGCAGCCGGTCGGCTATCAGCGCGCGAGCGCAGGGAGCTCGCGAAGACACGCAAGGCTGCGTTCGTGGAGCCGCCGACGCGACGCAACCGCGTCTGGCAGACCGACTTCTCAGAGCTCGAGACCTCCGGCGGCGGGACCTGGCAGATGAGCGGTGTCGTCAACTACGTCGCCAAGCTCGTGCTCTGCTGCCCAGTCACCACGACGAAGACCTGGCGGGACGCCGTCGCGGCCCTGGAGGACGCCCGCAGCGCCGCCCAGGATCTGCTTGGCGTCTCGCTGCTGGAAGACTGCACATGCCCCGACACGGGTGCGCTGATGCCGGTGATCGTCGTCTCTGACAATGGGCCGTGCTACCGAGCCGTCGGGTTCGCGCGCTACATCGCCTCGCGACCCGAGCTCTCGCACGTTCGCACGCGGCATCGATCGCCTGGGACCAACGGCGTAATCGAGCGCTTCTACGAGTCGATCAAGTACGAGCACCCCTACCGACACGAGATCGAGGACGGCCCAGCGCTCGCCGAGCACGTCGATGGCTACCTCGACGTCTACAACCACAGGCGCCCGCACGAGGCGCTCCAGTTTGCCCTGCCCATCGACCGCTACACCGCAGTCCCGACCCCCGAAAACACCACCGAAACCACACCCAAAACCAAAGAATCCGTCTCAATTACTTGACACGGGACAGCTTGCGAGTTTGAAGAACAGCCAGATGACGGGATATGCGACGAAGCCGCGTATAGCGGCGCAGGGGACTTGTAGTGCGAACGTTGCGAGGTAGAGCAGTAGCCAGCTGGGGGACAGCTCTTTGGGTGAGATGAGGTATTCGCCGGTCCTTGGCGCTCGCATCTGGTTCTCCTTGATTGCTGAGGTGACGGGAAGTGTTCTCAGTTATGTCGTCGCAACTGCCATCCAGACCCCCCCCTGAAAAACCGTGTGTCCTTCCCGCGATGTAGATGCGCGGACACGTTCGTCACGGGCACACCGAGTGCTTGGGCGATCTCGGCGGGCCAGGAGTCGGGATGCTCGGCCAGGTAGGCAGCGACCTCGTCCTGGCTGATCCGACGTTTCCCGGATGCGCCGATCGTCTCTGTGCGCTCGCCTGTCAGGGCCGCGCGGGCTGCTAGCAGTCGGCGTCGCTCGGCTACCAGCTCGTCGTAGCCGGCGAGCTTCTTCTCTACGCGGGCCAGCTCGTCCTCGATACCGGCCAGTACTCCGCGAACGCCCGAGCGTTTATCCGCCATGGGTCGATCCCCTTACTTTCGTGCTTGCAAAGATAAGATAAGTATAGTACGTTACTATTCTTATGTCAATGTCAGGGCAGCCTTGGGGGCCATCGCACCAGTACCGCCCGCCGCCGCGCGGACGCAAACACCACGTGCTCGCCTGGACTCTCGGCCTGGGTTTCGTTGCTTTTGAGCTATTTGCTCACCATGCGCTCAGCGACGGTGGAGTGGGCGCTGCTGCGTTCACGGTTCATACGATGGTCCGCTGGGGTGTTGGGCTTGGGGTGTTGTTTTTGCTGGTTCGGGGTTTGCAGTCCCTTTGGGGATCCCAGACATCCACACCCCCTCCAGTACCAGCACCGATCATTGATGCGGCGGCGGTGCGCGCCAGGTCCGCGCGACTCGGCGGCGGCGCCTACCTCGGACTCGGACCCGGGGGACGGTGGGTCACGGCCGACCCCGAGCATGCGGTGATGGTTTTGGGGCCGCCGCGGTCGGGGAAGACGGGTTCGATCGTGATCCCCTCGGTGCTCGCGGCGGCGGGGCCGGTTGTGTCGACCGCGACGAAGCCCGACGTGATGGACGCTACGTGGCGCGCGCGGTCGGAGGTCGGACAGGTCTGGTTGTATGACCCATCGGGCGAGCGCGAGGTATGGCCGCGGGGGGTTCGGCGGTTGTGCTGGTCGCCGGTGCCAGCGGCGGCGAGTTGGGACGGCGCGTTGTTGATGGCGCGCGCGATGGCCGCGGGAGGGTCGGCGGCGAAGGGCACGAGCAACGAACAGCATTGGCGCGAGCGCTCCACGGCTTTGTTGGCACCGTTGTTGCATGCGGCGTTTGTGACCGACCGGCAGATCACGCAAGTTTTGACTTGGGTCTTGCGGGGAGAGTTGGAGCGCGCGCGCAAGGCTCTGGAGGATCAGGGTGCGCAGGTCGCGGCCGACGTGCTGGCGGGTATCGCGAAAACGGATGAGCGGGAGCGCTCGTCGATCCTGTCGGCCACCGCGGGAGTGCTCTCGGCGTATAACGCCGATGCGACGCGACGCAATGCCGCACACCCTAATTTTGATGCAGACCGTTTCGTCCGATCGTGCGACACGCTCTACGTCACTGCACCGGCTAACAAGCAGGCTTTGTGTGCACCGTTGGTGATCGGATTGCTTGAGCAGATCCGCCAGGCCACCTATCGACACGCGGCAGAGACGACCGACCGAGGACGACCGCCTGTCTATATGTGCCTGGATGAGGTTGCGAACATGGCCCCGATCCACGACCTGCCCGCACTCGTCTCAGAAGCCGGCGGCCAAGGCCTGCATGTGATGATCTGTCTTCAAGACCTCTCCCAAGCGCGTAAACGCTGGGGCGATGACAGCGCCGACGGTTTCCTCTCGCTGTTTCAGACGAAGGTGGTGTTGAACGGCGTCGCCGATCCAAAAACGCTAGAGGCGATCTCGCTGTGCCTCGGGGAATACGACCGGCAGCTCGTCACCCACACGCTGGGACGGTCGGAGACTGAGCCCGAGTTCTTCGACGCACCCAAGCCGACCGAGACGGAGAGCGTCGCTTACCACACCAGCCGACAACGCGTGCTCTTGCCAGGGGAAATCGCGCAGCTGCCGGCTGGGCGGG
Source organism: uncultured Solirubrobacterales bacterium (assembly GCA_963844095.1). GTDB lineage: Bacteria > Actinomycetota > Thermoleophilia > Solirubrobacterales > Solirubrobacteraceae > Palsa-744. The sequence goes on along the minus strand of CAWJND010000003.1, from coordinate 54,601 downwards.
CGCTGCATTTGCAGGGCACGCGGTGGGGGCTCATTCGCAGGACTCCTTGGCATCGGACGCTGCCTTGGAAGCGGATCGCCGCCGCTCACGGCGAGAGGTAGAGGTCTACGTAGGTGCGATCACGACACATGCTCGTTCGTCCACAGCGGATAGCGTCATGTCAGTTTCCTCGCACGCTCGCAATGCCGTCTAAGCATCAGTGTGACGGCGCAGACCCCGGTCGCTCGCGCGAGTAGGGGCGCTATTGCGGCTTTGTTGCGTAGGCGCCGATGATTGTCGGCCAGAGCGAGATGCGTCCGACCGATCCGGTGTCGACACGCAGGCGCTCGGCGAGGGTGTCGATGTCCACTTCCTCTTCGGTGGCCACCCCGACAGCCACGATCCCGGGCAGCAAGCTGCGGGCGTAGTCCACGGCCTCGGAGACAGCCTCCTCACCAATAGCAATCGCGACTTCGCTGTCGAGGTCCAGGCTGGGTTCGAGGCCGGCTTCGGCAAACGTCGCGGGCAACCGCATTCCCATGTCCGGCTGCGTGCCCAGCCCGCCGAAAGCTCCATCAATCCATTCGCTGAGCCGCTCAGACTCCGGGGTATGTGGCCAGGACACCAAGAATCTCTGCGGTATCGCAGACCCCGTGCGCATGCACATCTCCGCGAACACGACCACCCCACCCGGGCGTACATGGCGTGTCGCGGCCCGCACCGCCGCGGGCGGGTCACCCTGGTACATCAGCACGAGCCGCCCGACCAAAGCGTCAAACGGGGGGCCGTCGAGCTCGATGTCGCGAAAGTCCCCGAGCACGAACTTGACGTTCTCGATGTCAGGCTCGGCCGCGCGCTGACGCGCCTTCGCGAGCGCCTGCTCGTCGCGCTCGACGCCGACCACCGAACCGTCGGCGCCGACTAGCTCTGACAGAAGAAAACTGACATCGCCCGGCCCGCAGCCGACATCAAGCACCCGCATCCCTGGCTCGATGCCCGCGCGCGCCAGCAGACGGCGCGTGAACGGCGCATACATGTCGGCCTGGCGGACCAGCCGCTCATGCTCTTCCCCGCTGGACGAGCTCAACGCATACCCAGGGTCTCCCGTAACCGACACGCCGGGAGAGTCTACGCACGCCAGCCACCGTCTGGCCCGCTCTTCCGGCATGGAAGAGGAACGCGGCCGGCCCGGAAGGGGCGCGCCCAGCATTGGACGAAGACGAGGCTGAGCCACATTCAGGCACCTGCTTCCACTTTGTCCGGCGCAAGCGGGCGTGTGCTAGCTCGTCTGGGGTGCTCGAAGGTCGTCCATTGCACTAGCGCTGGCGAACGTCGCCCGCGCCTGCTTTGGCCACCAACGCTGAAGCTACTACGGGTGGATTCCGCTCTGAGGACAAGGTGATGTGGGTGGATGGCTCCGAACCGTCTATCTGACGGCGCGCATGCTGCTTCGAACGGCTTGTGCCCAGCTGCTGCGGCCCGCCGTCCGACATCCATCCGTGTTCCGTCTACCGCTATTCTGGTGCCGGGTTGTGATTGTGACTTGGTTGGCGCGTGCCCCTTGCTCAAGGCACATCTCGTACGTGCTCCCACCGCCGCGCGGCACGCCCGTCCAGCACGCGAGGTGTCCGGCGTGGTGATCGGTCCTCGACCAGATGCGAGATCCTTCCGGTCGACCACCAAGCGCGGCGTGTAGCTCGCCGGCATTCGCGAAACGGTCGTTTGGGTCCCGGGCGATCGCCTGCTCGATCGCACGCGCGACGAAGACTGGTACGTGCGGTGCAACATCGAAGAGGCGCGGCGGCGTTTCGGCGACCACGCGCGAAAGCCGAGGGGGACCAAGGGGGATCCCCGTGAGATCAATCGGCGAGCGTGCTGCCAGCAACCAATAGGCAGTCGCACCAAGCGAGTACACGTCGCTTCGCACACTCGCTGCTGGGGTACCCAGCGGGTCTCGGGCAATCTCCGGTGCGACGGTCGCAGCGGTCCAGGCCCGCGGAAGTGTCACCTGTGCACCCGGCGGGATGATGGTCGCCCCGCCGAAGTCTCCGACGAGACACTCGCCCTCGGGGTTGACGAACAGATTGGCGGGCTTGATGTCGTTGTGAACGAGGCGCTCGGTGTGCGCCCTCGCGACGCCATTGCAGGCCTGCCGGATAAAGCGGACCACCTCGTCGACGGCCAAGCCGCACTTCCCCGTTGCGTCTAGACGCGCGTCTAGGCTCCCGCCGGGAAGGTACTCCGTGACGATGAAGTCCTGCCCTCGGCCCGGATCGGTGTCGGCATTCCGGATCTCCAGAATGTGTGGGTCGCGGAGGGCTCGGAGAATCTGGGCCTCGTCCCAAGGGCCTGAGGATCCGGGGGCAAGAAGCTTCAACGCCACCTCGTCCCCTTCGTGGGTATCGCGCGCCACGTACACCTCGCCCCCAGCGCCTTCCCCGATTTTTCGGACCAGTTCGTAGCGGTTGGCGACAATTCCGAGGAGAGGAGGCGCTGCCATGTGCGGAAACGCTACTGTGTCGGACGAAATGCGAGTCGCTGGAATCGCCGTCAGGATCGTGTCAAGCGGACGCCCGGCCGTTCGGATCATCGTGGCCGACAACACCTCCGGCTCCCCCGTCATCTCGGATCCGCAAGAGATCACCAGCGACCACGCCGATCTCCCCGAGCAGCTTCATGACGCCGCCGAGAGCGTTCGGTCCCGGCTCAAAGCGCTGAATGTGGAGCGCGTGGTGGTGCGGCGCGCCGACCGGCCGACAAAGGCGTCCAACAAGGAGGGGCCTCGCGTGCGCCTGATCATGGAGGGAGCGGTCACGAGCGCAACGCGTAGCGAGGTGATCGACACCCGTCTCGGCACCGGCAAGGACACGGGCGCTTGGTACGGCGGCGACAAGGCAACCGTTGACGCCGAGGCGAACCGCCTCCTGACCGAAGCCAACGTCTCATCCACCAAGTACCTCGAGGCTACGAGCGCGGCGCTCGCTGCGCTACGCCTCTAGCGCCCCCGGATGCCCTGGCTGCGCCGCCGCCGCCGCCACCACCTCCTCCAATTCGTGCGCCGCCGCCCGCCTGAGCTCGTCCGCGCGCTCGGCCGCCGCGAGGGCTTCACGGAGGTGCCCCACCATGACAGCCCGCTCCTCCTCGGCGCGGGCACGCAGCTCCGCGGCCGACCGGGTCCGCACAAGCGCATCCTGCAAAGCGACGACTGTCGCCCTGAGATCATCGCGTTCCCGATGGAGGCGCCGCTCTGCCGGGTCGTGACCGGTCGCTAGATCGGCGACCTGGGCGCGTAGCGCGCCGATCTCGACCTCGACCCTAGTGAGGCGACTGGCTCGGCCGTCGTTCTTGCGAGGGAACGTCCCGTTCTTCTTGATCGAGGCGGTGACAGAGGCGCGGCTGAGGTGCCATCGGAACTTCGTCCCGCGCGGCTGCTGCCGCCCCGTCAACTCGCCGTGCTCGATCAGTCGGAGAACCGTGGGCACTGTCGTTTTCAACAGCGCCGCGGCCTCTTTCGTCGAAAGCTCGTCGGGCATGTCTGTAATGCTACGCAAGCTTTCTATGCAGATATACTCTCGCGAGTATGGAAAGGAACGCACCGATGCTTTCCACATCACCAGGGCCCCTACTAGCCGCGCTGCTCGACGCGCAGCGTGAGGATGAGGCCGCGCTCAGCTACCCTCGGATAGCCTCCCTTGCCTCCGCTGTCGCCGAGCATTGCGACCAGCTCGACCAGCCCTTCGTCCTGCCGGTGGGCGAGGCCGCGGAGCGACTGCTCGGCGCCACCATCGTCGTCAGCGAGGGTGAGGTCCGGCAGCGGGGTTGGACCGCGGATCTAGCGGGAGAGCGGGTACTGCTCCTCTGCGTGTCAGCCGTGAGCCCATCGTCGCTGGTCAAGGCGGCCGGCCACGCTCGCGCGATGGGGGCGGTCGAGGTGCATGCCTGTGGCGTGAGCGTCGCGGGGCTTGACGACGGCGAGCAGAGCCTCGACAGCTACGAGGCCGTCGGGGCGCTCGTCGCCGCCTAGACACGCGGGCGGATTCCACGCATCCAGATCACGAGCAGCTGCACAAACCGCAGCAACAAACAGTGGCCGGTGAGATTCCGCTACTAGGCCAAATAGACCGATAGCGATAGCCGGGGTGGTGGCCCTATGCCTCACAGCACGGGCCACCACTCGGTGCGCTGATGCTTTGCGGGGCGGAGCGAGCGTCCGAGTAAAGGCCGCGCTCACGCTCGCCTTGGACGAGACTCGACACCGTACGCCAATGGCCCGGAGACGCCTCCTTCGCCATGGTTAGGCAAGCGTTTCGCACGCCGGAGCAGGTGCGAGTGCTCCTCGTCCCAAGCGAGCGTGAGCGCGGTCGCAGCGGAGACGCTTGGATGTCTCGCAAAGCAGCAGCGACGGCGGCGGCGGCGCCCGACATGCTCAAATCTCCCCGTGTGGCCCCGCCCCGCCCGAGAACTCATGAGCTGTCGTCCGCGCGTGCAGGCTCGAGCAAAGACTCCAGGGGTTTTGGAGGGTTGGAGTGTGACCACTAAGGTCCATGTACATCAGTCATGCGACGCGTCACGAATTGCCGCGCCGCAACTGGGTTACGTACCGAGGAACACGAGGACGGCCCGTACGCGGCGATGGTCCTCGGCCGCCGGGGCAAGGTTGAGCTTCGCGAAGATACTCGTGACGTGCCTCTCGACGGCGCGCTCAGTGATCACGAGTATCTCGGCGATTGCCTGATTGCTGCGACCCTCTGCCATCAGGCCAAGCACTTCGCGCTCCCGCGCGGTCAGCACGTTCAGTGGATCGTCTGTGCGTTTGCGACCCAGCATCTCTGAGACGACCTCGGGATCAAGCGCGGAGCCTCCCTCGGCGACTCTTCTGATCGCATCGGCGAAGCGCTCTAGATCCGAGACGCGGTCCTTGAGCAAGTAGCCGACGCCGGCGGCGTCGTCTCCCAGTAGCTCCAGCGCGTAGGCCTCCTCGACGTACTGCGAGAGCACCAGCACACCAGTGTCCGGCATCTCTTCCCGGATCACGCGCGCCGCACGCAGCCCCTCGTCTGTGTGGGTGGGCGGCATGCGGATGTCGATGATTGCGACGTCGGGCTTGTGCGCCCTGGCCTTTCGCAGCAGCTCCTCGGCATCCCCGGCCTGACCGACGACCTCGAACTTGGCCTCCTCGAGCAGCCGCACCATGCCTTCCCGCAACAGCAAGGAATCCTCTGCGACGATCACGCGCACGGGATCGTCGCCCTGAGGATGGTGCCCAACCCCTGCGGACTCGTCAGCTCGAGGCGGCCGTCGAGCGCCGCGACCCGATCTTGAAGCCCTCGCAGCCCCGAGCCCTGATCGGCGTCGGCGCCCCCGACGCCGTCGTCCCTCACCTCGACGTCGACGTGGCCGTTGTCGCGGACGACCCCCACCGTTACCGTTTGCGCGCGCGAGTAGCGGGCCGCGTTCGTAAGGGCCTCGGCGACGACGAAGTAGACCGCCGACTCGACCGACGGCGGGAGCCTGTCGGCCGGCGTCTGGAGCAGTTCCACAGGAACCGGGGAGCGGCTGGCGAGGCCTTTGAGCGCTGCGTGCAGGCCGCGATTTGTGAGCACGGCCGGGTGGATCCCTCGTGCGAGCTCGCGCAGCTCCGCGGTCGCCTCGTTCAACTCGTGGAGTGATTCGTCGAGGAGCTCCGCCGCCCCCAGTGGGTCGTGCTCGATGCGCTCTCTTACCATTCGTAGGTCGATGCCGACGGCCAGGAGTCGCTGCTGGGCGCCATCGTGGAGGTCCCGCTCGAGTCGGCGCCTTTGCTCATAGCCGGCCTGCACGATGCGTGAGCGTGAGGCCTGAAGCTCGGCAACCTTCGCCCGTAGTTCGGCGGCCAATCGCTCGTTTCTGAGCGTCAGCCCGGCGGCGGCGCCCGCTGTCTGCACCAGTTCGCGTTCCTCCGCGAGGCCCGAGCTGTGCACGATCGCAGCGATTCGTTCGCCCTCGTGCTCGACGATGGTGGAAACCTTGGCCGCCGGCGCGGGATCGACCCGAACCGCCTGACCGTCGCCGTCCACGTAGGCGTCCTGGTCCGGTACCCAATATGCGAGCTCCAAGGTCGGGTCTCCAAGCGCGTCCGCGAGCGCGTTGCGCAACGCTCCGCGGCCACCACCCTCACCGAGCTGGGCCAAGAGCTCGCTGATCGCGTCGGCTTCGCTGAACCGGGATCGCAGGAGGCCCACCAAGAAGGCAAACGGTAGGCAGGCGATGGACGTGAACAAAGCCAACGTCTGCGCGTCAGAAATGTCGCTCGACAGGCCGGCCTGTTCGACGATGAGGGCGGCCATCAGCAGCAGAAACGTGAGCCCGCCGACGGCGACGATCGGGGCGAACACCCTCGCTCGCCCTGGGGTGCCGCTACGCCAGCGTCGATAGAGGACCGCGACCACGGCACCCAGCAACGCGATCGAGATGTCCAGTTGCGCCGCGCTGAGCACCCCGGCAGCCTCGGAGTTTTCGATCAGCAGCGGGTTACTGGGGTCGGCCTTTGCGGGGGCGGTGAACAGGAACACTCCAAGCTGCACCACCGTCGTGTTGACGTAGGCGATGGTGACCAGGAGACGATCCAGCCGGGTTTCGAGCCTCCCCGAGGGAAACGACAGCAGCAGGTGGATGAGCACCGCGTAGATCAGCACCTCCCCGGCCGAGGCGATCGCGAACACGACGCTGTCGTTGGAAAAGGCCAACCCCTTCACCAAGCCGCTGAGGCCGACCGCGACCATGAGCGGACCGATGTTGCCGGCCGACCGCTGCCTCCAAACCCATAGCCCGACTCCCACGAACCCCCAGCCGGTTGCCAGGAACAAGCCGGCAAACGCGCCCTGGTGAACGTTGTGCTCGCCGTTGATCATGACGACGAAAGCGGCGACGCCCATCAGGAACGCCAAGCCGGCGAGACCGATCAGGGTGCGTCGCGGAGCGGTCAGCGGATGAGTAAAGAGATCGCCTCCGCGCTCAGCTCGCTCTTGGCGACGAACCCGCGCGCGCCGCTGGCGCCCACCGCCTCGTCAAGGTCGGTGAAGTCATGGCTCGAGACAAGCACTATCTGCGGGGTAGCGCCGTTCCCATCGAGTAGTCGCCGCGTAACCTCGAAGCCGTCGATGTCGGGTAGGTGCACGTCGAGTAGCACGACCTCTGGGTTCAGCTTCGCCACGGCAGCCACCACGCCGTCACCGTTGTCGAGCTCCCCAACGACGGCGTAGCCGTTCGCTTCGAGCATGCGCCTCGCGCTGGCGCGGAAGCTGGGGTGATCATCCACGATCAGGACAGTCTCTCTCATGAGGGCTGATCATCGCGCAGGGCCGCGATCGGTTCCATACGGCTGGCCGCCCCGAGCTGGCGGCAAACCGACGTATCCCGGGCCGCTACCCGACGTCACAGACGCCTGCCAGGCCCCCTGGTCTCTTCCTCGCTGAACGGAGAGCCTGTCGTCATGCCCGAAGTCCAGCCCAGAGGAGGATGCAGCATGACCGCCACGACCGCTTGCAGCACCACGAGCACCGCGCACGAGCCCAGACGCTTCAGTCGCGGCCGGATCACCGGCCTGGCCCTGATCGCCGTCCTCACGCTCGGGCTCGTCTATCTCCACTTCGCCGGCAGTTCTACGGCCGTCTCCGTGCCTGCCGGCGCGCATGCAGGCCAGCTGACGCTCAAGAGCTGTACCTACAACACCGAAAAGGGCGCCTACGCCGCCGACTGCGGAACGCTCGTGGTGCCCGAAGACCGCGCCGACCCGCACTCGCGGCTGATCGCGCTGCCGGTGATCCGGATCCGTGCGCATTCGGCACACCCGGGCGACCCGATCTTCCGCCTGGAAGGCGGCCCCGGCGTCACGAACATGTCGTTCGCAGACGCCAGTCGGTTCACCGCCAACCACGACGTCGTCCTCGTCGGCTACCGCGGCGTCGACGGCTCCGTCCGGCTGGACTGCCCGGAGGTCGAATCGGCCCTCGAGCACTCCGCCGACTTCCTCGGCCAGAAGTCCCTCCATGCCTACTCGAACGCGCTCCGCTCGTGCGCGAAGCGACTCCAGGCAAACGGCGTCGATCTCGCCGGCTACACACTCCCCGAACGGGTCAACGACCTCGAGGCGGCACGGAAAGCCCTCGGCTACCACCAGATCGACCTGTTGAGCGAAAGCGCGGGCACCCGCACCGCGATGATCTACTCCTGGCGCTACCCGACCGCCATCCACCGTTCGGTGATGATCGGCGTCAACCCACCCGGCAACTTCATCTGGTACCCGAAGACCACGGACGAACAGATCGAACGCTACGCCAGCCTCTGCGCGCAAGACGCGACGTGCCACAAGCGCACCAGCGATCTCGCCGCGACGCTGAAGCGGACCGTCGCGCACATGCCGAACCACTGGTTGTTCTTTCCGATCAAGAAGGGCAACGCACAGATCGCCAGCTTCTTCGGACTCATGGAGACGACGGAAAATGCCTCGCCGCTCACCGGACCGATGACCCTGGACGCCTGGCTCTCGGCCGCCCACGGTGACTCCAGCGGGCTCTGGTTCGAGTCGCTCCTCGCCCAGATCGCTTTCCCGGAAGCGTTTGTCTGGGGCGACGTCGCAGCTGTCGGGATGGCTGACAGCCAAGCTGCCGAGCGTTACTACTCGTCAAGCGAACACGACGGCCCCTCGATTATCGGCAACCCCGGAACGGAATTCCTCTTCGGCGGCGGAGGCCTCCTGCACGCATGGCCGGCCAACCCGGCCGACAACGAATACACCCATGTCCAGACATCGAACGTGCAGACGCTCCTGATCGGCGGCAGTCTCGACTTCGCCACCCCGCCCCAGAACGCGACTAAGGAGCTCCTCCCCTACCTGCCCAACGGCCACCAGGTCATCCTCGCCAACTTCGGCCACACAACCTCCTTCTGGACCGAACAGACCAAGGCGAGCACGTACCTGATCAACACCTACTTCGACACAGGCAAGGTCGACGACTCGCTGTACAAACATCAAGCGGTTAAACTCACGCCCGACTCCACACAGACCGGACCCGCCAAGGCCATCGCCGGCGCGATGATTGGCTTCGGACTCCTCATGATCCTGTCACTGCTACTGATGTGGCGCCGAGCGCACAAGCGCGGCGGCTTCGGGCGCAAGGCGAGCGCGATCCTGCGCTCGGTCTACCTGCTGGTGCTCGGCCTCGGCGGATGGTTCATCGCCCTGATCATCGTGCTGGTGGCTTTGCCGACAGTGCCCCTCGACAGCGAGCTCATGGCTGTTCTCTCCATCGGCACGCCGATCGGCCTCGGCACCTACTGGGCCTGGGTCAACCCCGACCGGCCGGCCAGGGCCACGACGATCGGGTTCGGGGTCGCGCTTACGGGCGCCCTCGTCGGCGCGCTGCTGGGGTTCAACGCAACGGCCGGGCTCATGGCGGTCATCACCACGATCGTCGGAGCAGCTGCCGGTGCGAACCTCGGCCTGATCGCCCTCGACGTCGCACGAATCGGCGAGCGGCCCGAGACCGTTCCGCCCATCGCCACCGGTGTCGACAGCGAGCCGACGCCGCAGGCCGAGCCAGCGCCCATCGCCATTCCAGCGGTCGAACACTGACCCCCGGAGTCCGTTCGCGCAGAGCATGTGGCGGTGTGCTGGTTGCCGCCACATGCTCTGCGGACGTCCGTGCGCTCGGTGGTCTGAACGACGTCATCAACCCTTCTCGACGGCCTCGATGACCGGGTTCCTGAAAATCTACTCCAGCCGCACCACGCAAGCGTAGTTGCCGGGTCGGGCCGCCGTCGTCAGCGGCCCGCCGACGCGATCGCCACCGGCTCATGGGCAGGCCGTACGCGACCGGTCGCGAGAGCCCTGCTCTGCTCCCGCCACGGGCATCTCGAGCGCGATGCCGGCTTCCCTGCGTGGCGCGGAAAGCAGGCGCGCCCGCGTAGCCAGCGAGACGCCTGAGTTGGACGAATACGAGACGTCTCGACTGCCCTGGCCGTCACGCTCGCTCCGACATGGGGATCGGCTCCTCCCGAGCCAGCAAGATGATGCTGCTCACGAGAATCACGATCAGAAGAAGCACGAACCCGATCAAGTCCAGCACCACCCCGAACGTGGCGATGACGCCGCCGAGGCCGAAGCCTTGAAGGAAGAGCAGGAGCCCGACGAGGATCGACACCCAGCCGAGCCAGCGTGGCAAGACTCCGCTCCTAAGCACAAGCGCGCCTGTTGCGATTGCAAACAGGCTGCCGAAGACATCGCCAACACTCTCCAGCGCGAACGTCGTTAGGTACAGCGTGTAGGACAAGCCCGGGTCGTGTTGGGCCCCGTACGAGGCGAGCTTTGCTCCGACCAATCCCGTGATACCGATGTCGCTGACGGCATGGAGGGTAACGAAGAGCACTCCTCCAACCAGCACCAACGAACCAAGGACCCGCGTGCGATCGGTGTCCCCGCGCAGCAGGTTGTGCAGCGCGCTCAGGTAGATCACGAACATGACCGCATAGACGACGGACAGACATGCGATCACGATCAGCCGCGTTTCGTGGGCGTGAAGACCGTTCGTGATCTTCGCCGCCGAGTCGTTCTGGCTCAGTTCGACTCCAACAGCGACGACGATCTCGGCCACCAGCGCGATGACGAAAACGATGCCGGCCACCCAGCCGTAGCGCTCCCACGAGCTCCGCTCTACCGGGTCTGGGGTGGTGGACTCCTCGGGCATCAGACAGGCAAGTATCCCGCCTGCCCGTTACGGCCGCTTTGCGAAGCTGAGCGAGCATCCACGCTGGGCGCGAGCAGATGCCCGCGTGGGACGAGAAGAGGCAGCGACGCTACCGAGTCGGTCCTTGCCGGGTTACTGCGAGCCGCATCATACCGCGAGCGGGAGCCCGTCTTGCGGCGGCTGATGCCCAGAATCATCGCTGCCGTCACCGGACCTGGACGCGGTGCCGAACGAGGGGGTAGAGCCCGTCGCTCGCGCTTTTGTCACCCCGCAGATCGAGATCCGGCTCTAGCCTGGTCATGGGTTCGTAGCGGGGGAACGATGCGATCCCATTAGCGACCTCGAGGTGCCTGTAGGACTTGCCGTCCCAGGCCGGCCTGGGACGTAGCGTCGGGCACAGCAGCCCCCGTCTGGCGATTCTCGGGGCCGTGGGCGATTTCGTGGGGCGTGGCTAGCCTGAATTGCATGCAGAGTCCGAAGAAGATCCATCTCGTTACCCGCGGCTACTTGGAGGGTTGGACCTCGGGAGGGCAACTGCGCCCCGTGAGCGTCCGCTATGGGCCGCAGAAGCTGAAGACGCCCGCCGGCGTGGGATGGCGCAAGGAATGGTGGGGAGCCGGCGATGATGTTCTGAACAGGGTATGTGAGGAGAACTGCGGAAAGCTCGAGACCGTGCTCCCCGCGACGCTCGCAACGGTCGAGACGGGATGGCCGCTGGATCTCGACGGCCGCGCGGTGCTCGCTCAGTTCCTCGCCCTGCACGTACTGCGCACCGCCGCGTTCACCGACTGGTTCACGCCGACGAGGGACTCCTCGATCGCTCAGTACCGCGACCGTTTCCCGAACCGGCACTCCTACGAGCGATTCCGGCGGCAGATGCGGAGCGACCGGGAGCGCTCCGTGAAGCTCTTGAGCCTGATCAACAAGCTCAGCACGGTGTTCGCGTCGATGCACTGGACGCTGCTGCGTTTCGACGAGCCGCTGCTGGTGACCGGCGACCAGCCGGTCTGTCCGGTGCCGATCCTCACGCCCGGCATCGAGTCGCCGGTGGCGGCCGCGCCGCAGGCCGGGTGGATGGACACGTCTGAGATCCGTTGTGCGCTAACCCCGCGGCTGGCGCTGCTGATGAGCTGGCATCTCGGTCCGACAGAGGGGCCGGTTGCCGGGACGTGGGGTGAGGCGGTGAACCTGAACATGGCCGTCATCCATCAGGCCGTCGAGCAGTACTTCCAGATCCCGACGCGGCTACCGGCACTTGCCCCGGCGATCTTCCTCGAGCCGCAACGGCTGCTCGGTCCGATCAGCCTCGACGTGCTGCCCGGCTACTCGATGACCGAGGCTGCAGAGTCCCCGCTACGGGCACGGACCCGGAAGGCACTGGAGGAACTGATCGAGGACCGTAATCACGAGACGATCAGCGTCGTACACACCGAACTGCCGGCCGCCTCCCCGCCGAGCACGGCCACCGGCCCGTCGGCGGTCACCGGCGACCTGCAAGTGATCGGGGCCGGCGCGCACAGGCAGTCCGAGGGCTCCTAGCCCGTCGCGCAGGCCGCCGGTGCGTGCCTGCTAGCTCGTCGTCGCGGGAGCGACGGGGATCGACGCGCACACGGTCTTGGCAAAGTTGAGGAAGTCGACGAGCCGCTGCTCGACGTCGGTGCCGAGCAGGCGACCGTAGTTCTCCGACAGGAACCGCTCGAACGCGGCCTGCTCGGGACGGTGCGCGCCGGCGATCAGAGCGTCGAAGTCAGCGTTCGTGTCGCGAAGCGCGACGGCGACCTCGACGGCAAGAGAGAGGTTCCCGACGGGCACGCTGCCTGCACCGATGCGAGCGGCGAGGCGATGTCGGTCGCCCAAGGGGGCCGACGCGGCCGCGGTCCACCATCTCGACCAGGCTGCGCGGCTGAGCCTCGGTGCGACGGAGGCGCAGTAGAGGACGAGACGTGCGGCGCTCTCGTTCGCGTAGCGGGCAGTTTCGGTGTTGCCGGCGGTGAGTCGCGCGAACGCTTCCTGGGCGGCGAGCAGGCCGGAGTTCGAGCCGGTGAGCGCGGCCTGGCAGCCGGCGCGGTAGAGCACCTCGAACTCGGGGAGTGTTCGGGCGCCTTTGAGCTTCATCGCGACCAGCCCGGGCATCGGGTCGTAGCGGCTGGCGCGTTCGATCAGCGCCTTGAGCAGGCGACCGGTCATCTCGCGCTCGTTGTCGGCGTCGGCGTTGCGGATATCGGCGAGGGCCTGCTCGACGGTGTGCACGAGCACGGGGCTCACCTGGGCGAGACCCTCGGTTGGCTCGCACTGTTGCCTGTCGGCCGCGGCGTGAGCGTCGATGAGATCGAGCAGGACCTGCATGACGCGGGCGGCGCCGCCCGGGTCTCCGGCCCGCACGAGTCGCGGCAGCTGGGAGCAGAGCGTGACGCAGAGCTCACCGCAGCGCTCGAGGGCTCGTTCCTTTTGCACGCTGAGCGCCCGTTCGACATCCGTGATTTCGGTGTCGTGGACGTCACTTCCGGCGGACGGCACGATCGAGGCGATCTCCTGACCGGTGTTGACTCGCACTCCTGAGATGACCAGCAGGTCGAGGCGCAGGTCGCCGTTGCGCCAACGGGTTGTCGCGACCGCCTCCTTGACACGATCGGCGTCGACGCGCATGAACCCGGTCGCCCGCGCGAGGACCCTGATGCGGTGCGTGTTCTCCTGCGGTGAGGTGAACTGGCGCAGCGAAGCCTCGGTCCCGAGGAGTAGGTGTACCTGGGCGGATGCGCGGTGCAGACGGCCGATGCGAGTGCCGCTGCGTCTGGCTTGGCGGAGGCGGCGTCGTCCGACGCTTTCTGCGGCCGGGGCAATCGTCGTCCCTCGGAGGCTGACCAGCGTCGTCGTGATCGCGAGGACGACGAGGATGACGAGCAGCCAGCTGGCGACGAGCGCCGGGTTCCAGTCGGGGCTCGGCTTCTCCTTGCCGAGGAGCGAGGCGATCAGGGCGAGCAGCCCTGTGACGTAGGCACTCAGGGTGAGCGGGGTCGCGACGGTCGCCAAGGCGATCGGGCCGGGTAGGCGTTGCGCCGCGAGCTGGACGCCGAGCACGTGAACGGCGGCGAGCAACGCGAGCGCGCCGATCGCGACGCCGGGTTCGGTGCCGGCGGCGACGATGCCGCCGGCAGCTCGCTTGCTGAGGATCGCCAGCAGCACCGCAGCGAGCGGGGGCAGTAGGACGGCTGCGATGTAGAGGGTGCTTCCGCTTGGCCGGAGGTGCCGGATCGCGGTGATTGTTCGTTGGTGAGCACTGCGGCGGCGTTTGGCTGTGGTGCGTAGTGAGGATCGCTCGGCATCGCAGTCCTCGGCGAAGCGGATCAGGGACTCCTCGCTTGGTCTGAGCGCCGTGGCGTAGGAGGCGAACCGTTCGGCGGCCTCGTCGGGGCGCTCCTTCAGTGCGCTCGCGATGAGCGCCTGCACGTTCGCTCGAGCTTTCGTGTCGGACAGCGCGGTGCTGATGTCCTCGTCGAAGCTCAAGTCGATGGCGAGCATCGCGGCGGCGGCTTGGCGTGCGGAGCCGCTGGTCAGTGCCGCGGTGCCGTCGTAGGGGTCAACTGGACGCATCACGATGGTCAAGCACCGGGCGAAGATCGCCCGCGGCGGTGAATGTCACCAGGCTGAGCGCGAGGATCAACCTGGGTTGCGCGCCGGCCTGGTCGAGCACGATCGTTCGGTAGAACTCGTCGGAGAGTTCCTGCTCGTCTGCGGAGCGCAATCGTGAGCGAACCGCCTGGTCGAGGTCGGGTTGCTCGATCGCGAGGTCGAGCAACCTGCCGACGCCAATCTCGCTCGTCAACTGGAGAAGGGTGCAGAGTTCGGTGTCGTGGCGGACGACGAGGAGCCGTTCGGCATCGAGCTGTCCGAGACCGAGGCTCGCGAGGGCCGGCGATCCTGCGGCGGTGCGGGCGGCGCGAGCCTGTAGCCAAGGTTTCTGCGAGCTAACGAGCACATGGTGCGCGACGGTTGCCAAATGCCGGCGCGTCGTGTCGCGCAGCTTCTGCCAGGCTTTCCTTGGTGTCACATGCGCTCCTGGCCTGGGAAGTAGAGGCCGTCCCGGGCATCCTTCACCCAGTCGCGCGGGTAGCGCAAAAGTCGTAGCAAGCGCTCGTCGCTGGCTGCCAGTGCACGTTCGGTGAGCGGCATCGTGTTGCGGACACGAAGCCCGTACGGCGAGTCCACACCGTGCTGTTCGATGATCCGTTCGGCGAAGCGCCTGGCGTCCTCGAAGACTTTGCGTGTCTGCAGCTCGGCTAGCACCGGCTCTAGGATCGAGATGCCGTAGGGGCTGTCGAACTGTTCGATGCCCGGGATGTGCACGACATGCCCCTCGATCGGCTCTCTGGTGCCGTTGCGGACCAGCAGAAACGTTCCTTTGTCGACGATCTCGACCTCTTCCGGGCGTAGGCTGTGGAGCCCTGGGTCCGGTAGCTCGCGGGTGACGGCGTAACCGTTGCCGCAGACCTGAGCGTCGCGGATCGTCTGGCTGACCCATAGCCGGAGATTCATCGCGGACAACAGCCTTTGGATTTTGTCCTCGTCGGCCTGTGTCAGCCCGACGGCGCTGAGCCTTGGGTCTCTGCCGCCGACCAACGAGACGGTCTTGTTGACCGCCTCGCGCGCGATGTCGATCGTGTTGTACGCGTCGCGCAGACGAGGGATCCTCCGCACGATGTCCTCCCGAGTGGGGAGCACGTCGGTGTCGTAGCGGACCCTCAGCGGCAGGTTGGCCGCGAGCGCAGTCCGGGCGATCGTCCGGGTCGCGCTTGCCCAGCCGCCACGGATGGCGTCGCGGAACTCCTGCTTGGCCCGGGCGTCGGCGGCGGCCGCGACCTGGTCGATGTCGCCAACGTCGGCGGTGTCATCGGAGCGAAACGACCGGAGTGCGTCCTGGCGGGTGACGAGATCATGCAGGAACAGGACGGCGGCCTCGCGTTGCACCTCAAGCGCGTGATTGGCAACCAACGCGTAGGTGATCTCGCTGCCGGTCTCGATCTCGTCCTGGAACTCGCCGTCGGCTCCGATGCTGACGATATGGAAGCTGTAGAGGACGAATGGGAGCGTCGGCATGTACCGGACACTCGCGAACCGGACGTTGAGTGCCGGCTCCGTGTCGCCGGTAACCTCGGCGACTGTCGCGGCTACTTCCCGGAGCGCGTTTCCCACGGCGGCGAGGTGTGGCCCGTCGGGGTTCTCGACGAACCCGACGGGGCGTGGGTCGTCCGCTTGGAAGCGGACGGATGGCAGGAGTTCGGGCATCTATCCACCTTACGGGCGGACTTTGGTCCGAGTGCGCGAAACCATCCGCCCGGAAGGTCACGCACTCGACTGGGGTCACGCCAGGGGGAAGATTATGGGCGTACGCCTCTGGCTACCGCTTTGCGAACCGGAGCGAGCGCCGAGGCAACAGTCGAGCAGACGATCGCAACGGACGAGCTCCAGGCGCACGAGCGCAGGCTGCCAGCACGATCGCTTACGGCGGGTGAGGCATTCGTCTGGCCGCCCTCGGCCGACGCGCTCGGTCGTCGTCCAATCCGCTATTCGATATCGAGCCCGAAGTCGTGGGCCTGGCCGGGGTCGCGTTCGTCGAGTTGTTCGTGTGTGAGCTGGTCGGGCGCCTGGTCTGGTTGTCGCTCATGGCTGGCTTCCGCGGCTTGGCGGTCGTGGAGTTGGGCCAAGGGGTCGGGGCCGTTTGGGGCGGCGGCCCCGACCCCGTCTTCGATGGTCATGCCTGGTTGTAGCGCGGGGGTGGTCTCGGCGGTCTGGTCGAGGCTGCGGATGGCTGCCGGCTGATGGGTGATGCTTGCTTGTTGGGCGTTGCTTTGTTGCATTTTCTCGGCGAGGCGTTGGATTGCTTTGGGGTTCATGCCTTGGGTGCCGAGGTTGTCCTTGCTGGCGTAGATGTTGGTTTGCTCGCGTGCTCGGGTGAGCGCGACGTAGGCACGCTCGCGGTCTGTTTGCCAACCGCCGATGAGTGCGAATGCGGTGTTGGTGGTGAGGCCTTGGGCCTTGTATACGTGTTGGGCGTATCCGAGGCGTAGATCCTTGAACTCGCGGGTGTCGACGTTGACCTCGCGTTCCTTTGCTCCGTGGGTGTCGATTGTGAGTTTGTTCTCGTCTTGGATGTCTTTGACGGTGCCGAGCGTCCCGTTCTCGACGCGGGCCTGCCCGTCGGGTTGGTAGTGGGGCTTGGTGAAGATGACGTGGTCGCCGGCGGCGAGCTGGTAGGGCACGTCGGGTAGGTCTGCTCTGTCGTTTCCGAGCTCGCCGGCGATCTCGCGGTATTGCTGGGCGTGCTTGTTGAGCCGGTCGAGCTCCTCGTTGGTGTTGTCGGTCAACATGACAGTGCGGCCCTCGGGTTGTTCGAGGCGTTGCTCGTTCCAGGCGGCGACAATCTGTTGTGCGGCTTGCTCGCGGGTGTCGGTTATGTGTAGACGGTCGTGGGCTTGGTAGGCGGCGAGTGCGGCTGTCGTGTCGCCGGCGCGGACTTGTGCCCAGGCTTCGCGCTCCCATTGGTTCTCGGCACGGTGGACCTCTGTGAGGTGGGCGTTAGGGCTGCAGTCCGTTACGTGGTCGAACAATCCTCCAGCTCCGATGGGTGAGAGTTGTGCGCTGTCGCCGACGAGCACGAGCTTTGATTCCTTCTCAGCGGTCTGTTGCACGAGCCGGGAGAGGCGGTTGGTGTCGGCCATGCCGGCCTCGTCCATCACGACGACAGTGTTCTTGTCGAGGTTGAGCATGTCCGCCCTGACACCGCCGAGCAGTGAGTCTGTCGTCAGCGACTGGTTGGTCTTGGCGTCGGCGCCGAGGCGCTCGGCGGTTGCGCCGGCGATCGCGGTCCCGAGCACTGTGTAGCCGTCCTTCTGCCAAGCGTTCGTCGCGGCCTGCAGGACGACGCCCTTGCCCGTTCCGGCCTGGCCGATCAGAGTCGTGACGCCGCCCTCGCCGGTGATGGTCTGTAGGGCCTGCTGTTGCTCTTGGCCGAGGGGACCGCCGATCTCGCGCGCCACCTCACGTTCGGCTTCGCGGAGAGACTGGTCGTGCACAGGTGTCGCTCTCTCGCTAGCGCGGTCCTTGACGGTCGCGATCGTCCGCTGCTCACGCTCGCGTAGTTGTCTGGTGGTCCACTTGCCGCCTTGGAGTTGGATCAGCTCACCGGAACGCGCCAGATCTTTGACGAGATTTTGGGCGTCGCGCGGATGGCAGACGCCGACGGATGCCTCGTAGACGATCGCGTAGAGTTCGCGCCCGCTGACCATCGAGCTTTTCGCGGTCACGCGCTCGATCAACTTCTGCGAGAAGCCAAGGGGTGGACCCTCACCCTGTCGAGCGGCGGTCTCCGACGTACGTTTGTTCTCAGGCGCGTTGAAGAGGCGGTGGGCGCGCTCTTGGGTGAGGCCGTGCTCAGCGGCCAGCTCCCGCCAGGCGGTGTCTACCTTCTCGGGTGCGAGCGATGACTTGGTGCCGCGAGTGCCGGTCGTCAGCTCCGCTAGCTCGCGCGCGTTGGGCTCGCGTCCGTACTGCGTTCTGAAGTCGCGCGCTGCTTGGCGGATGTGGCTGGTACGGGTTGACCAGCGCTCCGCCAACTCTTTCGGTACGCCCTTGACCTCGAAGTAGCGCTCATCTTTGCCGGTCCCCGCCTCGACCTGCACCCCCAGCTGTTGGAGGTTCTGTGCGAGCACCGACCGATACCAGCCACCGTTCTCGCGCGCGCTCAGAAAGACCTGGCGGGAATCGACGGCCGCGAACTTGCCGTCGTGGCGCTCGGCCGCCAAGACGACTACGTGGGTGTGCAGCTGTGGGTCGGGGACTCCGTCTTTCTCCTGGGTTGCGGTGAGGCGGCTCGTGTTGTGCGTGAACTTTGCCGCCACGACCCCTTTCGCGGTCTGCCATTTCAACTCGCCCGCTTCTCGCACGCGGACCAACTCGACATCGCGCTCGAGGTGGCCCATCGCGCTTGTGACGGCGTCCTTGTGCGCCGCCTCGATCTGGGCGCGGTACTCCGGTGAGGACGCGGCCCATAGGGCGGAGACGTCCTTGGGTGGGCTGAAGCTCATGTCGATTCCCGCGACCCTTGTGCCGTCGCCGCCGGCGGCTCTGAGTTCCCGGCCGTCGTTCGGTGCCTGGCCGTTCATCAGCGAGAGGAGCTGGTCGCGCTGGACGACGCTGTCGGGTGAGAGGCCTAGCGAGGCGAGCACCGTTGGGTTGCCGTGCCATTCGCCGGCGGCGCCATCGCCGGTCTCGTCCGCCGGGTCGATGTAGTAGTCGCCCCGTTCAGAGGTCGAGGTTAGGTAGGTCGCGTATTTACCGGCATCGCTGCCCTGCACCTTGTGAGTCGTCTGCATGCTTTCGAACGTACGCAGCACTGGCAGGCGGTACAAGGGCACGAGGCTGAAAGTGAAACTCAGGACGGGTCAGCTCGTCTGAGACGATTACTCTTAACATTTCTCCAAGGGAGAGATTGGGGTTACAGCACCATCGGTGCGTATAGTCTGCATCGAGCTGTGAGGGGCGTTGAGGGGTAACTGCGTCGTTCTTGCCAGGGGCGAGGTTCGAGGACGCTTTGAGGAGTGGCGGAGGGTTCGGGGCCGTCTCGGCCACGGCCCCGAACCCGAGTTCGAGGTGTAGGCGAGCTACTACCAGGGGCGTGGATGACACGAACGTGGTAGAGGCTCTCTGGGACCGAGCGGAACGCCCGTCTATATCCCAAAATAAATCGGTGTTGCTATTGGGTAAGCGCGGCGTGGGAAGCAGGCAGCAGCCCGGCTTGGCCGATCACCTCGCATACCCAGCGGCACTCGATCTTGGTGTTCGGCCACTCCAGCTCCGGGCCGGCCTCGCCGATGACTGAGAAGATTGATCCCCAATGCCGGGGACTTGCCCATATGCCGCCTGATTCCAAGACCGCTCTTATCGACTACTGGCGCGGGGTTGAGCTGCTCTCCCCTCAGCCGCTCGGCAAGGTTGAGGAGGGCGACGAGCGCGTTTCGCGGGTTGAGGTGGGTGCCCCGCTTCCGTGGCATTCGAGTCATCCGTTGCGCGCGCTCTGGTTGGGGGAGAAGCAGACTTGGCGGCATTTGGTGTTCTTGGGCGTGTACTCGCTGGATCGCGCTTTTGGGGATGTGCGCCGGGCGTACCCAGCGGATGAGCAGATGCCCAGTGAGCGTCAGCGGGCGGGGGAGAGTGCGCTTGCGGCTTTTGTGGTGGCCGACGACGGGCGGGCAATCCTTGCTTCGGGAATGCTTGCGAGCTGCGCTTGGGCTATCGGCCAGGCTTTGCGGGAGGGCCCCGCTGCGGTCGGCACAGCCAGCTTTGAGCGGTCCTCCTCGGCGTTTCGTGGCGAGTGGGAGGAGGAGGTGGCCGCCTCCCCCGACGACGAGCGCGCTCGGGAGCTTGAAGGGGAGGGCTGGTTCGTCGGCCGCGAGCTGGACGGCGAGGCTCTGGGTGCTTGTCTTGCGCTTGTTGCTCGGCGCCTGGAGTTGGATCGGCTACCCGCCGACGCCGAGCTGCGTCGCGCTCTGGAGATCAGGGTTGTCAGTCGCAAGGTCCCCGCGCGCGAAGCGTACGCGGCGGGTGAGCGTGAGCTGCTCAACAGCTTTTACGCGGAGGACCTGCGTAAGGTCAGCCGTGCTGTCGAGCAGGGCGCTTGCGGGCGAGCTTTGCGCGAATACCTGATTCCGGCCAACAGGATCGAGTTGGAGGCGCGTGTGGATGTCGAGCGCGATCTGAAGCGTGTGCGCAGGGCGCTCTCGCCGCATCACATCCCGCTCGGTCGCTGGCCAAGTCCGAGTGCGCATGTTCCCTCGCTGGGCCAGCAGCTTGGCCTCAACGAGATCCTCGCCGATCGCGGGCGGGGAATTTGGGCGGTCAACGGACCGCCGGGAACAGGCAAGACGGTGATGCTGCGCGATCTCTTGGCGGCGCTGGTTGTCGAGCGGGCAAAGAAGATGGCCGAGCTTGACCCGGGTGAGGTGTTCGGGGAGCCCTTGCCGTGGCGGGGCCGGCGCGTCTACCCGCCGGTCGCGGAGTTGTGCGGCTATGAGATCGTGCTCGCCTGCGCCACGAATGCGGCGGCTGAGAACGTGAGCGCGGAGATTCCTGCGGTGGAGGCGATCGACTCGCGATGGTTGGGCGCGTGCGACTACTTCTCTGAGATTGCCACGCAGATGTTGACGCCTCCGGATTGCGACCCGCCCAGAGAGGCGTGGGCGATGGTGGCGGGCGTCCTCGGCAATCGCTCCAAAAACAAAGCGTTCGTGAGTCGGTTCTGGTGGCAGGGGCTACGGGAGCTACTTGATGGACCGGAGTCGGAGTTGACGCCGAGCTGGGAGCAGGCTGTGGCGCGTTTTCGGGAGGCCCTTGCGTGTGTTGAGAGCACTCAGGCTGAGCGGGCGGTTTACAGCGGCCTGTTGGACGCGCGCGAGGACGCGGTGGCCGAGTGGATGGCAGGGCGCATCCATGCCGATCGTGCGCGGGCGAGTTTGGAGGAGATTGAGCCTGAGCTGGCCGTGCGGCACGAGGCGGCCGGAGTCGCCGCAAGCGCGGTCGCGCGCTGCAGGGATGCGTTGCGTGCGCACGAGCATGTGCGCCCGGCGCTGGTAGAGCGGGTGCGCACGCTGGGAGGCGCTATGCGCGCTTGGCGCACGCAGTGGGCGCGACTGAACACGGCGCTTGAGTACGCCGAGCAAGCCGCCGGCGACGCGCGCGCCGGCCTGGCGCCGGTCGAGGCGCGCGCGGCCGAGCTTGCCGCTTCGCTAGAGCGCCATGAAGAGGGTCGACGCGTTGCGGAAGCCCGGGCGCGGGAGATACAGGTTGAGCTGCCCGGTGCGCGCGAACGCTGGGAGGCAGATTTCCCCGAGGCTTTGCCGGCGGACGATCGCTGGGCCGAGCCCGCGGAGCGCGAGCGGCGCGAGCGCTGTGCTCCGTGGATCGATGGCGACTACAACGCCGCGCGCGTCGAGCTGTTCCTCGCCGCCCTCGCCCTGCACCGTGCGTTCATCGAAGCGGCCGCACCCAAGATGCGCGCGGGCCTGCGCTGCGCGACCGAGCTGATTTCAGGACAGGCGGGCGGGGATGTTTCGCCCCAGGCCGCGCGCGCGGCCTGGCAGTGCCTATTTCTCGCGGTCCCGCTTATGAGCACCACGTTCGCTTCGTTCCCGTATGTGTTCCGTCACCTGGGCCAGCAGGACCTTGGCTGGCTTTTGATCGACGAGGCCGGCCAAGCCACCCCTCAGGCGGCCGTGGGAGCGATCTGGCGCGCGCGGCGCGCGGTCGTCGTCGGTGACCCGTCGCAGTTGGAGCCGATCGTTCAGCTTCCGCGCAGCATCGAGCGCGTACTCAGGGCCGAGCACGGGATCGACTTCGGATGGCTGCGCAGCGACCCCTCGGTGCAGAGCTTGGTCGATCAGGTGTGTCCGCTTGGCACATACCGCGAGTCGGGGTTGCAGTCCGTCTGGGTCGGCATCCCCCTGAATGTGCACCGTCGCTGTGAGGCCCCCATGTTCGAAATCGTCAATGAGATCGCCTATGGCGGGCAGATGCTGAACTGCACCCCGGATCGTGGGGAGTGGCGTCTGGCGGGCAGTCACTGGATCGATGTGCCGTACGCGCCGTCGAGCGGCAATTGGGTTGCGGCGGAGGGCGCCGCGCTCGAGCAGCTGTTGGCGGGCCTGCACTATGAGATGGTGGACTTTGCCGAGGTGTTCTTGATCACGCCCTTTCGGGCGGTGGCACGGAATATCAGGAAGCATCGCAAGACTTATCCGGGGCTCACTGCCGGCACGATTCACACCGCGCAGGGCCGCGAGGCCGACATTGTGATTCTTGTGCTCGGGGGCGATTCGCGGCACCCTGGTGCGCGCGCCTGGGCGGCTGAGAAGCCCAACCTGCTCAATGTCGCGGTCAGTCGCGCGCGGCGGCGGCTTTATGTGATCGGGGACCGCGCTGCCTGGACGGGGCTGCCCCACTTTGAGACGTTGGCGGCCTCCCTCCAGTCGCTGTCTGCCGTGGGGGGGTCTTCCTCGACGCGGCCGCTGAGCGGTGGGCGCTTGTTGTGACAGTGGCGCGTCGTCTGCCATGCGGAGGGGCGGGCTGGTTGGAGGTGGGGAGGGCCAGAGGCTTGTGCGTGCCGTTCTGTCGGCGCCACGACGTACGGTGGTCGTGTGCCTTCAAGTGAGCTAACACGTCTGCGCGGACTGCTCGCGGATGCGTCGAGCGCGGCGCGCGAAGTCGGCGATGACGTGAGGTCCGAGCCCGATGGGGCAGGCTATTTCGCGGACGCGGCAGCGAGTGGCATCGACGGCGCGATCGCGGCGATAGCGGCGTATGACGGCGAGATCACGATGTTCGTGGGCGCGGGTGTATCGATGGAGGCGGAATTGCCGTCGTGGAACGCACTCGTGCGCAAGCTGCTGATTCAGGCTCGCCCGGGAGAAGATGAGGAGCTGCTCGCCGCGTGGGCAAAGACAGTCCTACAAGAGGGCCCGCTTGCGGCGGGTGCCGTGGCCGAGGCGCTGTACAGCGACGAGCGGGTGTTCCGTCGCGTCCTACGTGACGCGCTGTACATCCGAGAGCCAAATACGTACGCCCCCGGTGCGCTGGCTGGCCAGATCGCATGGTTGAAGCAGCGACTGGCCGCTCGTCTCGCGCTGCTGACGGTCAATTACGACGGTC
Organism: uncultured Solirubrobacterales bacterium; assembly: GCA_963844095.1. GTDB lineage: Bacteria > Actinomycetota > Thermoleophilia > Solirubrobacterales > Solirubrobacteraceae > Palsa-744. Next base: position 31,202 of record CAWJND010000003.1, on the reverse strand, counting down.
TGCTCGAGGCGGCCCTCGCTGAGCGTGGGCTTGAACCGGCGTCCTACGTGCGCGGCTGGTCAGAGCCGGCGGGAAAGGCCGCCGTGTGGCATTTGCACGGGCGACTCATGCGTGATGCCGCCGGAAAGAACTGGCGAAAGGAAGGCAATCTGGTGCTCTCGGAGGGCAGCTATGTGCGCTCGACCGCAAGCACGTTTCCCCAGGGTTTCGTCGCCGAGCGCCTGCGCGGCTCGCTGTGCGTGTTCGTGGGATTGAGCATGACCGATCCGAACTTCATACGCTGGCTCTACAACTCCGCCGACGAGCACGATGGACCGCGCTTCGTGATCTTCGTGCGCCAGGCGTCGCCCGTAGCCGACCGTGGCGTGCGCAAGATCCTCGAAGAGTCGGCGACGGCGAGGTGGGCGCGCTACAACGTCACGCCGGTGTGGGCCAACTACTACGGTGAGGTGGCCCAGATAGTCCATGAGATCGGCCTGCGCTGTGACGGCGGCAAACCAGTCGAGTTCTCCGAGCGCGCCCGTCGTCGTCTTCAGTGCGGAGCCGCGCGCCTCAGCCCGTCCGACGGAAATGAGTTTCGCGAGGCCCAGCAGGAAGTCTCGGCATGGCTGCACGGGCGTTTGTTAGACATCGGCGCCATCTGCGAGGCAGAGAGGCCAGAAGTTGACCTCTCCGGCCACCACCTCGGCCTCGGGCTGTGGGCGGTCGATCACGAGCGGGGCGAGGTCGTCAATTGGGCGAGTGCGGATCGCGCCTACCAGGAGCCCGACGCCGCCCCGGCCAACCCGCTGCACGTTCACAGTCGCTGGGTGGCGGCCACGGCCATCGCCAATGGCGTCTCGGTGGAGCAGGACCCAAGGGTCTACGCGTCGCGCTGGCGGTTCGTGCGAGCGATCCCGATCGTAGTCGAGCCGGAGAGGGAACGCAGCATCGTGGGAGCGATCACGCTTACCTCGACAACGCCGCTTGAGGAGTTCCCTCTCGCGCAGGCGTTAGCCCCGCCGGGCCTGTTGAGCGAGATCGACGCGTTCTTGAGCGGGAGGGCGGGCGGTTTCTTCACGGGCTCGTGATTCCGCCTGCATCCGTGGCATACTCAGGTTCATGCGCAGGCTAGCCACATCTGCAGTTGCGGGGGCCTACACGGTTCACGTGGCGCGAGACCCGAACAAAGCCTCGGCTGGCGTGCAGAAGGCTGCCAAGAAGGCCGCCAAGAAGGCAGACCACGAGACCGAGGCGATCAAGGCAAGGCGTCGCCCGAGCGCTTGACCGCGGTCGCCCTAGCAGCGCTCGATGGCGCCGATTGCGTCGTCCTCGACTGGTAGCTGGGCATCGATGCCGTGGTCTTGCAGGAGGCTTTGAAGTTGGTGTAGGTGGTCGTATAGACATGTTCGGCGGGCGTGCATGACGGGTAGCTGGTCGTGGTCATGCTCGACGGTTGTGGCTTCGCGTTGTTCGGGGGTGAGGATCAGGTGGGTGGCCTGCGTTTTGACGTGGCCGTGGCCGGTGTAGATGGAGTGCACGTCGATGGCTTGGTCGGGCAGGACGGTCTCGATAACGAGGATGTAGGCGCCGACGCTGGTCGCGAGGGTCTCAGAGGGGACGGGTTGCCCGTCGATCGCGATCGTTAGGGGGATCTTCTCGCGGTACGCCATCGCCTTTGCAAGCTAGCGCTCGCGGCGGGCGGTGCGCTTGCGGGTGTCGCTCTCGAGGACGCCTTCGTGTGCCTAGTGCTTGGCTTGTTTGGGTGACTCTGCGTCTGCGACCTCGGGTGTGAGGACGGCGATGAACTCGAACTCGTCGTTGAGTAGTGGGACCTCGTGGCGTGCCTTGCTGGCCCACTCGCATAGCTGGTCCCAGGTCAGCCCGCCGCGTCGCATCGCGGCGACACGTTGCTGTGCGGTCATTTTCCAGAGGGCCTGCGAGCCCTCTTGTTTGCTTGCGCGCTGCTTGGCGAGGTGCTGCAGCATGTCTTCTCTCATGTCGCTCATCGTTGGCTCCTTTGCGAGGGTTTGGGGGCGTGCATGCCGCAGCCCAGCCGCGCTTGCGCGGCATAATTGGCAAGGCGGGCGCGCCCCCAAACCCGGTGGTGGGCTCATGCGCGCACGACGGGATGTCAGGGGGTCGGGGGAGGATTGACCCGAGGGTCAGACCGGCCACCACGTCCGCCGCTGCGCCGCATGAGCCGCCTGCGCTTATTGCGCAGTCTTTGTGACGCGTGAGTCAGCGTCTACTGTGGTCGCTCGGCTACAGGTCGAGGTCGTCCATCCGCTGCGCGGCTCTGGTGGCCGCAACGAAGTCGAGCCCTAGCTCGTGGATCAGCCCTGATGCCGCGAGCCTTGCGAGCGCGTCGATCGCCTCAAGGCGCGATGCGCTCAGTTCGCGTATCAGCTCCTCGCGAGACCACAGCCCGTGATGGTCGGCGCCCAACAGCAGCGAGATGATCGCTGCTTCCGCGCGGGCCTGATCGTGGTCATCGCTCAGCTCGTCTTTGCACGCGCGCCGGCTTGAATCGATATTTTGGGTTTGCATGGGAAGGCACATCCTTTCCAGGCCACGGCCCCGGCGTTAGCGCGCGCGGGGCCAATGACGTTTTGGGTTTATCTGTCAGCTATAGCTGGCGGGGATTGGGGCGTCAAGCTTGAGGACGCGAATCTGGCTTGTTTGCGTGAAAGTTGGCCGAGAAACGCTCATCCGTGTGATGTCGATCGTACGGACGTGCTTATCTAGGTATGGTCGATAATGTGTCCGTGAATCCGTGGCTTGAGCTTCCCGGCACAGCGCCGTTCGTCCTGCCCGCAGACGAACGCTACCTAGATGCCTTCAACGCAACGGATCGCCGCCGTCCAGAGCACGCGATCGATATGAGACTGCTTCCTGAGCCGTGGCTTGGCCGCCACGACGCACCGGTCGTGGTCCTTGCGGCCAACCCAGGGCTCGATCCGAGCGACGCGACAGTCCACGCCCGCCCTGACTTCGAGCAGGCTATCCGAGCGAACTTGACCACGCCCGGAGGCGTGCCGAACTATCTGCTCGATCCACGTTTCAGAGGCGCCCCAGGCGCGCGCTGGTGGCGGCGGCGTGCGTTCGCTCGCCTACTCGCCGATGGCGTTGACGAGCAGGCGCTCAGGGACCGTGTTCTGGTTGTCGAGTTCCATGGCTATCACTCGCGCAACTGGACGCCGCTTCCAGTGACCCTGCCGTCGCAGTGGTACGGGTTCTCGCTCGTCGAGCAAGCGGTGCGCAGGGGCGCCCTGGTGATCCTCGTGCGACCGGCGCGTCTATGGATGGTCGCGGTTCCCGAACTCGGTCAACGGCCCAAGCAAGTTCTGACGCTGCGCTCCGCTCAGAACCCGGCAATAAGCTCAAGGAATCTCGGGGACCGTGCGGCGTACGATGCGGTGATCGCCGCGCTCGGCGGTGGATCGCCAGGCGATCCAGCGATGGTCGGTCTCGATGTCGCTCTCGGCGAGCGAGTAGATGGTTAAGCCAAACCGTGTCCCGAAGTATGTCCCGAACTGCGCAAATCTGAGGTCATTTCGGGACATGTCTTGAGGGCGGAAATGGCTTAGGTAAGCCAAAACGCGGGTCTATGTGGCAACTTTCAAACCGCAGGCCGCGGGTTCGATTCCCGCCGGGCGCACTTGCCGAATCCTGCTTGGATAGACGTGATTCGGCGTTTTCGACGCTGGTGTGGCCGCGGACACGGTCCATCGTGTCGTCGAGATAGTCGTGCAGCGCATAGAGCGACACCGCCTCACTCGCAGAACCGCCATATTGCAGGCGGTGCGCGGCGGCATGCAGGAGCATCAGCTCGTACTAACCGGGGAGCGCGTCTGCGAACGTCTCGCGCCAACCGGGGTTAGCGAGGTCGAGCATCTGCGCGGTATCTGCCAGCTCTTGCTCGCGCGCGAACCGGCTAGCCTCATACGCGCGCTTGCAGCCCACACAGAACCCCTCGGGCGAAACGGACGGCTCTCCACAGCCCGACCGTCGGCACGTCGGCGCCTCCAACCGGGTCTCCGGCAAGTCCCCATTCGAGTTGTCCCCGTGAGCAGTCATCTAGGACTACTGACCGCCAACCCGCCAAAGCGGCCATGTAGTTTGGTTTGGGCCTGCTGGGGCTCAGTGATGAGTGGGCTGGCCGTTGGTTCGCGGAGCCCGTTTTGGGCTGGGTGGCGTGACGGTTGGGTAGTGGTGTCCGGTGCCCTGGGCAGCCTCCGAGATGTGCCGACAGGTGTGGCTCATCTTGCCTCCATCTTGCGGGCAGGGTAGACGATGTCTGCGGGGATGCGTCCTCATATGGGGGTTGGTTTGTCAAGTGGGCGTGTTGGGGTTGCTCGCGTTTTGGCGGGTGTGGGTGTGGGGCGTGCGGTGTTCTCGGGGCGTCACGGGCGGTGTCTGGGCGTGTCGAGTGCTGTTTCAGCCTCATATGCGAGGGCTGGGTACCTCATGACCGCCGATTCGTCGCGGGGCGCGCAGTCTTGTGGCGGGCGCGGCCAGCACCTTGGTGGTGTTGGTTGCCCGAGGACGCAGCGCGGGCCCGCTAGCCGCGACAGGCCAGGTCCCGGTGGTTCCCGTGTCGCCCCGACAGCACCGTCGTTGCTGGCGGGGAGTGGTGTTGTGGGTTGGTGTTCAGGTGAGTTGGCCGACCTCCCAGGCGAACGCGGCGAGCTCGCGTGCGAGCGCGATCGTGACGATGTTCGCGGGCTTACCGCGCTCCAGGCGCAACCGCTTGTATTGGTGGTGCAGGCGTCGTTGGGCACGCCACGCGATCTCGCACGCGCGGGGGTCTTGGCCGTCTTGGCGACGCTTGAGGACCGTCCCGATCGCTGGGGTGTGACGGTAGTGGTGTGCTGCCTCGACGAGCAGTCTGCGGGCGTGTGGGGAGCCGGCCTTGGTGATCGGACCGCGACGGGTCTGCTCGCCGGAGGAGTGCTCGCTGGGAACGATCCCGAGATAAGAAGCGAGTGTGGCGGGGTGCTTGAAGCGGTGGAAGTCGCCGATCTCGGCGCACAAACCGAACGCGGTAGTCGAGTTGATACCGCGCATGCAGCGCAGAGCAGCGATCGTGGTCGCCCATGGGCTCTCACCCCAGGTCTCTTCGATCGCGCCATCGAGCGCGCAGCGACGTTGTTCGAGCGCACGAACACCCGTCACATAATCGGCGAGCACCGCACGCGAGGGAGCGTCATCGAACTCCAGTTGGTTCAGCCACTTCCAGTGCGCGAGCGTCCAGTTGCTCCCCGGGCCGGGAAAACGTATGTCGCGGCGCAAGAGGAGCTTCCCGAGACGGTGACGGGCGCGCATCAGATCACCACGCGCTGCCTCTCGGCAACGAGCGAGGTCACGGTAGCTCTCTTCCTCAATGGTGGGTACGCGCACGAAGGAAAGCTCTCCGGCGGCCAACAGCCGCGCCAAACGCTCCGCGTCGCGACGGTCGGTCTTGATCCGCTCGTGCGGGCGACGCAGGATCGAACCGGGGGCGCAGACACGAACATCCAGTCCCAGCTCGGCGGCTGCCCTCGCGAGCCCGTACCCCATCGGGCCAGCCTCATACGTCGCAAGCACTCTCCCTCCGAGCCCCCGCAGATACCCAATAGTCTCGCTCGGCGGCCCGTTGACCCTGTCCCGTGTCAAGTAATTGAGACGGATTCTTTGGTTTTGGGTGTGGTTTCGGTGGTGTTTTCGGGGGTCGGGACTGCGGTGTAGCGGTCGATGGGCAGGGCAAACTGGAGCGCCTCGTGCGGGCGCCTGTGGTTGTAGACGTCGAGGTAGCCATCGACGTGCTCGGCGAGCGCTGGGCCGTCCTCGATCTCGTGTCGGTAGGGGTGCTCGTACTTGATCGACTCGTAGAAGCGCTCGATTACGCCGTTGGTCCCAGGCGATCGATGCCGCGTGCGAACGTGCGAGAGCTCGGGTCGCGAGGCGATGTAGCGCGCGAACCCGACGGCTCGGTAGCACGGCCCATTGTCAGAGACGACGATCACCGGCATCAGCGCACCCGTGTCGGGGCATGTGCAGTCTTCCAGCAGCGAGACGCCAAGCAGATCCTGGGCGGCGCTGCGGGCGTCCTCCAGGGCCGCGACGGCGTCCCGCCAGGTCTTCGTCGTGGTGACTGGGCAGCAGAGCACGAGCTTGGCGACGTAGTTGACGACACCGCTCATCTGCCAGGTCCCGCCGCCGGAGGTCTCGAGCTCTGAGAAGTCGGTCTGCCAGACGCGGTTGCGTCGCGTCGGCGGCTCCACGAACGCAGCCTTGCGTGTCTTCGCGAGCTCCCTGCGCTCGCGCGCTGATAGCCGACCGGCTGCAACAGTCCGCGCCGGGCGAGCGCGCGGCGCACGGTCGCCTGGGAGGCATGGAAGCCGTCCACGGCCAGCAGGGCGTGGATCTTGCGGTGCCCCCACGCGGGCCACTCCAGCGCGAGCTGCGCCGCGGGCTGCTCAATTTGATCGCGAACCGGTGCCGGCCATGGCCCTCGGGCCGGCAAGCCCTCCCTTGCCCTCCGGGCGTGGCGGTACCACGTCGCGCGTGGGATCGCGACGAGCTCGCAGAACCGGGTCACGCTGAGCCCGGCTTGCTGGCGCATCATCTCCAGCTCCTCGTGGCGAAACCCGCTACCCCGCCGCGCTTGAGGATCCGCAGCTCGACGTGCGCCTCACCCAGAGCATGCGTTAGATCAGCCAGCTCGTGCTCGAGCTGAGCCTCCCTCCCCGACGGAGCCGCGCGCGACCCGTTCTTCAGCGCGGCTACGCCGCCCTCTACGAACAGGTCGCGCCACTTCGCGACAGACGTCTCCGAAGCCGCATGACGACGAGCCGCCTCAGCAAGACTCATCTCTCCCCTGAGCACGCTCAGGACGATCTGCTGCTTCTTCTCCAGGCCGAACTTCGAGGGTCGTGCCATCCAGTCATCTCCTTGATCTCGGGCCAAAGCCAACACCCAACCAAAGACCGTCTCAGAAAGCTTGACTCAGGACAACCCTCCGGAACGTCAGCTCGCCCGTTGCGAGTTCCAGCGCAGCGGCCTGCGTCGCCGTCCCGTGCACATCCAACCCGACGACCGTCCTATCGTTCAGCATGTCGGCACCTCCCATGACTCAGGGTGTCGGCCGGAGGGCCATCCTCCAGCCCAGTCCCCGCACACTCATGCGCGGGGTGCCGACCATCACTACCGCTCACACCGGTCGACACAACCCATACGGTCTTGTGTGAGGCGTCCGTGGTGAACGCGGTCGTTGTTGTAGAAGCGCAGATAGGTGTCCAGCTCACGTCGTAGGCTGCTGTAGCGGGGGTAGAGGTAGCGAGCGAACGCGGGGCGCCAGCACTCGTCGAGGATCGTCTTGTGCAGCGCCTCGACGTGTCCGTTGGTTTGTGGCCTGCCGGCGTGAATCCGAGTGTGATGAGTTTTTAGGGCGCTGGTGGTCTTGTTGAAGTCCCCCTTGAACTCGTTGCCGTTGTCCGAGAGGAAGCGCTCCAGTCGCCAGCCAGCGGCCTTCAGCTCTCGGGCGACACGCTGGGCGAGCTGGCTGGTCTGTCGGGCGGTGGGGTTGCCCTGCTTGCAGATCACGAGCTCCGCCCAGGCGTAGGAGGATGCGACGTCGATCGCGGTGAGCTGCCAGATCGCGCCCTCGGTGCCCTTCAGTCTGCCGACGTAGAAACAGTCGATCCCGACCAGCTCACCCGGCCGTGAGACGTCAATGTGCTGTTCTGGAGCGGGATCTCTGGGTGGCTCATAGGGAGCGGCGTAGCCCGCAATCAACCCCAACCTCTTCGCCCTGGTGTTCAGCCCGTGGCGGCAGAGAACCTTCCACACACCGTCCGGGGAAACGATGATCCCACCCCACTTCTCACGGGCCAGCTCTGAGGAGACGCGCCTGGGACCGAGACCGGGGTGAGCTATCGAGAACGAGACGATCCGCTCCTCGATCATCTTCGGGAACGCGTTTGGCATCTGCGGCCGCCGACGCTCACGAGGACGCAGCATCTCAAGACCGTGCCGGTTAACCTGGCGCTTCCAGGCGTAGTAGGTGGAGCGGTGCACCCCGAACGTCCGGCACGCCGCCGACACATTTGTCCTCGCTGCCTCCGCGAACAATTGCTGGCGGTAGCCGAACAGCACGTCATCCTTGGTCATCAGGCTCAACCTCTCTCTTCACTTGGCGGTGAAGGAGGCAGCCTGAGCACAGGCGCGGACGGGTTCCCCGACCGGGGAACCCGTCCAACCCTCAAAGACCTATCGAGCCCCCAACTGTCGGGAGCACCCGGAGACAGCCCAGTTTAGTACGTGTCAATAGGACCATTCAACAGAGGTCCGGCCAGTGCGGCCCTAGCCGTCGCCGAGCCCGGTATTACTGATGTGCTATAAACGCCACGTGCGGACTCGCAAGGTCAATACGGTAGGAGGTTGGGCGGTAGCGGGCGAGACGGCAGCGTGCGAGGGGGCGGGCTCGCTACGGGCTCGTTCTCGCTGATAGACCCTTGGCTGGTATCAGATCGCGAAGAGGCGGCGTCGTGAGGTCTACTGGATGGGCCGATGTGGCGCGGTGGGCTGGGGTGCTGGCCTGCACGTTGCTCGTGGCGTCAGTCGCCGCGTCGAACGCGTACGCGTCCGACAGCTTTGGGATCGAACACTATGGTCTAACGGCGAGTGAAGAAAACGGCTCGACGGACACCCAGGCCGGCTCGCATCCCTACGAACTGACGGCCGAAGCGGTGCTTGAGCCCAACGCCCACAACACGGGCGCGGATGAAGTAAAGAACCTGGATTTTGAATTGCCGCCGGGACTGATTATCGATCCCGCTGCTGTTCCTCAGAATAACGCCGTCGGGACGGCGCAGATGAGCGTGGCGGGGAACATCGTGTCCGCCACTGTATACAACCAGACTCCGGCGCCGGGAGAGCTTGCGCGGCTCGACTTCACCCTCGAAGACGTCTCGGTAATCGCCAACATCTCGGTTCACACCGGCAGTGGCTACAGGATGACGTTGAGCATCCAGGACCTTCCTCAAGGGAAGATCGAATCGTTGAAGCTGACGTTGAGAGGGCTGTCGAAATCTACGTTACTGAGGTTGCCCACCGCTTGCGCCGGCACCCTGCAGACGACGCTCCAGGGCGAATCCTGGGGAGGAGAAACAGCATCCTTGTCGGCCCCGTTTCCGCAGATGACCGGCTGTGATCGGTTGCCGTTTGATCCGGCACTGAGCGTAACGCCGGACGTCACTCAGGCGGGTGAACCATCGGGCTATCAGGTGCAGCTGACCGTCCCCCAGAACGAGAACCTGGAAGGGCTGGCCACAGCACAGCTGCGGAACGCGAGCGTGACGCTGCCCGCGGGCACGTCGCTGTCGCTGCTGTCGATGTCTGGCTCGACCGGTTGCGAAGAAGCGCAATTCGCGCTCGATTCGGACGAACGGTCGGCGTGCGCGAGCGACTCCAAGATCGGGCTGGTCAAGATTGCCACCCCGTTGCTGGGCCATCCGCTGGAAGGCGCCGTGTTCCTCGCGATCCCGTATGTCAATCCGTTGGGGGCACTGATCGCTTTCTATCTCGTCGCCGAAGAACCGGTGTCGGGTGTGAAGATCAAGCTCGTGGGACAGCTGGCCCTGAACCCGACCACCGGCCAGCCGACGCTCACGTTCCAGGATCTGCCGCAGCTGCCGATCGGCGAAATCAACGTGGAGCTGTTCGGTGGTGAACGGGCGCTGCTCGCCAATCCGCCGTCGTGTGGACCGGCGACGAATACGGGGGAGTTGGCGCCGTGGAGTGCCGGCGGGGAAGTCACCGTGTCGTCGTCGTTTGTGGTGAGCTGGGATGGCATTGGCGCAGGATGCCCCAGTCCGCTGCCGTTTGAACCGTCGTTGAATGCCGGGACGTTCAGCGCGAGCGCGGGTAGTTACAGCCCGTTCATACTGGCGGTCTCCCGCGGCGATCGCCAGCAACCCCTATCCGGGTTGCGGGTGCAGCTGCCGCCGGGCCTGCAATGGATGCTGGGGAGCGTTCCACTGTGTAAAGAACCACAGGCTAGCCAGGGCACGTGCCAGTCCAACAGCCAGATCGGGACGGCGATCATCAGGGTCGGCCCGGCAAACCGGTCGGCGTCGTTCACCGGCTCGGTCTACCTCACAGAAGGATATGACGGCGCTCAGTACGGGTTGAGCATCGCGCTGAACGCGATGGCGGGACCGTTCGACCTCGGTGTACCGGTGCTCAGGGCCGCGGTAGCGCAGGATCAGTCAACCGGAGCGTTGACCATCACGAGCGATCCGCTGCCGCAAATCATCGACGGAGTGCCGTTGCAGACACGCGCGCTGGAAATGGACATCAACCGCTCCGAATTCGTTCTCAACCCAACCATCTGCGAATCCAGGCAGATCACCGCGACGGTCGAAGGCGCACAGGGCACGAGCGTGCAGGTCTCCGATCCGTTCACGGTCCAGGGCTGCCAGAATCCGCCGGCCACCCAAGGTTCCCCCACTAGCACGGAAGAAACCACCGGCTCAGGCGGCGGCACCGATTCGCCGCCGAAGGCTTTCACCCCCAAGCTCCTGCTATCCAAGGTCGGGGAGAAACTCTCGGGCGATCATCTACTCCTGACGTTCACGACCTCGGCTAATGGCTCGGTGACGGTCACCGGCCGAGGGATCCGCAAGTGCACAAAGAAGCTGTCGTCTGGGACCAATGAGGTTACGATTACGCTGAGCGGGGGTGGCATCTCCGACAGACGTCATCACCGCCGGTTCAAGCTCGATCTGATCTTCAAGTCCGCCGACGGCTCCGTGGGCAAGAAGATCACGTTCAAGCTGTAGAGTCAGCGTCTGGGATTCCAAGGACAGTCCGCGTCGAGCCTGTCAATGCGACGGTATTACTTGCTAGTCTTACGCAATGCGAGTAACACAGAAGGGGCAGGTCACGATCCCGCTTGATGTCCGTCGAGCACTTGGCATCCATCCGGGGAGCAATGTCGAGTTCGAGCTCGACGAGCGGGGCGCACGAATGCTCATCGACCGAGAGCGCGTTGCCGGGGAGATCGCACGTATGCGAGGGGCCGGCGACGTCGAGATGACGACCGACGAGATCCTGGCCCTGACTCGCCGGTGAGCTCAGTTGAGGGGACGTTCATAGACAGCAGTGTTCTGCTCGACGTCTTCACCGAGGACCCACACTGGGGGGCCTGGTCGGAGGCCCAACTGAAGAAGGCGGCACAGAGCGGGGCGCTCGTCCTCAATGCTGTCGTCATAGCCGAGATCGCTCCGCGCTTCTCCCGCGTCGAGGCGCTGCGGCCCGCGTTGCCATCGATGGCGGTCATCGAGGAGGTCCCCTTCGCCGCGGCGTTCCTCGCCGGTCACGCTCACGCGGGCTACCGTCGCGCTGGAGGAACACGCGAGGCGATCCTCCCGGACTTCCTCATCGGCGCTCATGCCGCAGTCACTGGTCGCACGCTCCTGACGCGCGACCCGCGCCGTGTTGCGACCCACCTGCCCGGCGTCACACTCATCGCCCCGAGCCCCTGACTCAGTCTATGCCCTGACAGCGGCCGTGTCTTTCCGGATGACATAGCTGTCTTGACTGTCCAGGAGCCCAGGAGCAGCTTTAGCTTGGCTTGGTGCGCTTGTAGGCGAGGGACCGCCGCCGCTTGACTCCGACTGTCGCGTCACCTGGTGTTGTGCGAGTCTTCGCGCATGACCGACATTGCCGTCGTTTCAGTGTCAATGGACAGCTGTACCCCTGCAACGTAACCAAGTTGACCGAGTACGTCGGTCGTGGGGGCCACCTTGGCATTCTCGTAGTCTGAGAGTCTCGATGCTGAGGTGCCGGCTGCGAGCGCGAGCTGCCGGAGCGTCATCCCGCTCCGGATGCGCCAGGAGCGGATCTGGGCGGCCAGATCGCGTGGCTGACTCGCACACCGGTGCCAGCTCCGGGTCATGAAGCGCGCGCTCGAGGATCGCCGGTGCGTAGCCGGCAGCGAGCAGCAAGCACGGTTGATCGCGCGCCATGATGCTCGTGGAGGCGCGCTCAGTCTCATCGGACTCAGCCGACCCGGTGAGTCTCAGAAGATCTGCTTGTCGAGAAATCCAACGACCAGGACCAGCCATCCCCCGATCTCCGCGAGGATCAGGGTGACCATGTAGGCGTGGGTGCCGGGGATGGCGTCGCGGAACTGGTTGTCTGTGTCTTTGCGCCAGCCGTGGATGGCATAGGTGGCGACGGACGCGAAGAAGTAGAACGTCATCGCGCCGGCAGCCAGCAGGTTCACGAGTGAGCTGAAGCCGCTCAGCTGTACGAACGTCGCGAACTTGCAGGGAGAGATCGCGCTGTCGATTACCTGCGAAGTAAGAGAAAGGCAGGCCGCTTTTGGGGCGATGGTATCCGCGACCCCGAGCGGCTGCAGATCGCGAGGGGTACGGTGCGGATGCGATCCAGGCGCGCGTTCCGCCCGAGCGCCTCGGACCGTATGAGATCGTGCTCGACGCTAGCGCCACCCCAGCCGAGCACGGATGCGCGCTTCGTCAACCGGAAGACGCATGCTCGGCCGCTCGTGCGAAGCTGACGATCCGACCAACAAGCGCGTTGTAGCGGCTGTGGGCGCCGCCGTCACGCTCGGCGAGTAGAACGTAGAGACGGTGCGAAGGTCGCTCAACGCCACTATCGGGCACGGCAATCCCCAACGCTCGCAATCGTGGCGCCGCCATCTGGACGAGCAGCGAAGCTTCGCTTTCGCGTCCAGCGGCCAAGTCGCCGAGCCCGCTACTCACAAGCTCGTGACCGGGAAGATCGCTGGGAATGTCTTGCATAGCTCCAATAGTAAGTCGCAACCAGCTCTCGCGAGCAATCCACGACGAGACAACAAAATCCTAAACACGCCAAACGACGGAGCCCGTCCTGGTAGGCCGGTGATTCGATTCACGTCGGCGCGTTTTCTGTTGAGGTCAAATGGCACCGGGAGCCTGATGTGTTGGGCGAGGCTTTCGGGTTCGTCTGTGAAGGCTTGCCGATTGTTTGTGCGAGTCTTCGAGCATGACCGATTTCGCCGTCGTTTTGGTGCCAACGGATCGTTTGGGTGATCTGCAGCCGCTGTGGCGTGTGCTGTACGAGCACCACATGGCATTGACGCCGCATCTACGTGAGCGTGTGCGTCCGTACGAGCAAGCCTGGGAGGAGCACGAGCGGCTCATGCAAGAGTGGCTGGCCGCCGAGCCGGACTCATTTGTCCTGGCCGCACAGCAGGCCGATCGTTATGTCGGCTACGCCTTCGTGCGAGTTCGTCCCGGCGCCCTCTTCGCGGTGTCGTGGAGTGCATCAGATCCGCTGGCCGAGCTGGCGATCCTTGCCGTACTGCCCGAGGCTCGGGGGAAAGGCGTCGGCTCGGCTCTGCTGGATGCCGTGGAAGCAAGGCTGCGGGAGCTGCGGATAGACGACATGGTGATCGACGTCATCACGACGAACACCGACGCGATGCGCCTCTACGAACGGCGGGGCGCTCTGCCGTTCCTCACCAACTTCGTCCAGCGAGTCGCTGCTCCACCGTCGTCCTGACCGCCGGGAGTGCTTCGTATCCAAAGCTCGCGTGACCGTCCGACTCTATGTTCAAGCAGGGTCTTGTACTTGTACCCCTGCAACGTAACCAAGTTGACCGAGTACGTCGGTCGTAGGGGCCACCTTGGCTTTCTCGTAGTCCGAAAGCCTCGATGCCGAGGTGCCGGCTGCAAGCGCGAACTGACGGAGAGTCATCCCGCTCCGGATGCGCCAGGAGCGGATCTGGGCGGCGTACTCGGCTCGGCCTTGCTGATTTATATCTTCGCGCGCACGACGAATCACATTGGTCATCAATGGATCTACGCCGTAATGCTCGCCCCAGCTGACGACGGTCTCGGTGGTGCGGGCGGCAGGCCCCCAGGGATTGCGCCGGATCGCGTTGGCAAGCTGGCGCCAGTCCGACAGGGAGCCGCGGTCGATAACCGTCTCGATCGCCTCGGCCGGCCAATGGTCCATCGGCTGGGTGATGTCGAAGTCGAGGTTGCGAAAGCGCAGCGTCATTGCACGATCCTCTGTGCGAGATCTTCAAGTACGCCCTTGACCACTGACCAATCGTGCCAGCGGTGATCGAGCGCCTGTAGGCAAGGAGCTGCCTGGTGACCTCGTCCAGCGAAGACTCCATACGACGACGTTATCGGATCCGATAACAAGACTTTGTGAACGCACGCATTCGCGCGCTTGCGCTGTGTCCGGGGGACTCAAACCAGGACAGTCATCCCGGACCGGGACGGAGACTTCGTCGGGTTGGGCTAAGCTCTATCGGGCGGCGCTATGGGCCTCATGTGAGGGACGGCAAACAGCTGACGGTGAAAGTCGTCGTGTTTGCAGTCGGCGGTGTTCAGCGCGGGTCGGCGAGCGCGTCGCGCAGTGCATCGAGTGCGCTGTCGATCGCGGCTACCTCGCGCCCGCCACCTACGGCCAGCCGCCGATCCTTACCGCCGCCGCCACCACCGACGAGCTTGGCCACGGCGCGCACCACTGCGGGCGCGTCGCTGGAGTCGCCAGCGAATGCCACGGCGAGCGCGACCGCCTCGCCGTCGGGCGAGCCGATCAGACCAACGGCGCGGATGTTGGGCCGCCCGACCAGCTCCGCCGCGATCGTGCGCAGCGCCTGTTGGTCGCGATCGTCCAACCGTGCCACCACAGCACCCTTGACCGCGGAGTCGGCGAGTGAGGCGGCCAGTTCGCGGTCCGCACTGGCGGCCAGCGCCTTGCGCTGGCGTTCCTCCTGGCTGAGCGACGTCTGCAGACGGGCAATCGCCTCTGGCACCGAGTCCGGCGCGACATGCAGCGACTCGGCTGCCGTGTGCAGAAGCCCGCGAGCACGGCGGTGATCTTCATGTGCCGCCTTGCCAGTCAGCGCCTCGATACGGCGCAGGTTGGCGCCAACGGAGGACTCGCTGCGCACGACGAAGCTGCCGATGCGTCCGAGCGCCGGCACATGCGTGCCGCCGCACAGCTCGACCGAATGCTCGCCTGCATGCACCACGCGCACGATCTCTCCGTACTTGTCGCCGAAGAACGACATCGCCCCCTCGGCGCGGGCGGCCTCGAGCGTGCTCTCAGTCGTCTGTACGGGCTCGTCGCTGAGGATGTCGCCGATCACCAGTTCTTCGATTCGCGCAACGTCCTTGTCGCTGAGCTGCGAGTGGTGGTTGAAGTCGAAGCGTAGGTAGTCAGGCTCTACAAGCGAGCCCTGCTGTTGCAACTGCGAGCCGAACGTGGTGCGCAGCGCCCAGTGCAGCAGGTGTGTCGCGGTGTGGCTGCGTCGGATGGCTTCGCGCCTGTCTTCGTCGACGTGCAGTGTCGCCTCCTGGCCCTCCAAGAGCGTGCCGCTTTCCAGTCGAACGCGGTGGCGGATGATCCCCTCCAGGGGCTTGTCGGTATCGATCACGCGCGCCGTGCCGGTATCGCTCTCGATCGTGCCTGTGTCTCCGACCTGCCCACCGCTTTCCGCATAGAAGGGCGTCCGCTCGGCAAACACTTCAAGCGTCGGATGCTCGGAGTCATCTCCCTCGCCCTTGAGCACGCGCAAGAGCTTGCTCTGTGCCTCCAGCTGCTCATAGCCAACGAACTCTGTCGGCTCGAGCCCGGCAAGCTCCCCTACAAGACGGCTTGCCGCCTGGCTCTGCAGCTCATCGCCGGCTCCACCCCCGGCGGCGCTACGCGCAAGCTCGCGCTGATGCGCCATCGCCCGCTCAAAGCCCTCCATGTCCAAGCCGACTTTTCGCTCGGCGGCGATTTCGCCAGTCAGCTCGACCGGGAACCCGTAGGTGTCGTGCAGCTTGAAAGCGTCACTCCCCGAGATCAGAGGCACGCCGTCCGATATCAAGTCCTCCAACATGCCCAAGCCAAGGCTGAGCGTTTCCATGAACCGGTGCTCCTCGCGCTCCAAAATGTCGCTGACCATGCCAAGCGAGCGGCCGAGCTCGGGGTAGGCGCCGCCCATCACCTCTGTCACCGAGGCAGCCATTGCCGCCATCGTCCCCTCGCGCGCGCCCACCCGTTGGCCGTGGCGGATGGCGCGGCGAATGATGCGCCGCAGCACGTAGCCGCGCTCGAGGTTTGACGGCACGACGCCATCGGCCAGCATGAACGTGACGGCGCGCGCATGGTCGGCCAGGATGCGCAGACTCACGTCATCCTCCTCGTCGCGCCCATAGACGCTGCGCGTGAGCTCCTCAGCCGAGCCGATCAGACGCCGCAACACGTCGGTGTCGAATACCGAGGAGGTGCCTTGCACGATCGGCAGGATGCGCTCCAGTCCTGCGCCGGTGTCGATGTTGCGCTTGGGCAGCGCCGTCAAGCTGCCGTCCTCCAGCCGGTTGGATTCCATGAACACCAGATTCCAGATCTCCACATAGCGTTCCTCACCGCCGCCAGCCGGACCGCCCTCAGCGCCGTGCTCGGGCCCCTTGTCGTAGAAGATCTCCGAGGAAGGCCCGCAAGGCCCAGTGGCGCCCATCTCCCAGAAGTTGTCCTCGCCCATGCGCTGGATGCGCTCCGCCGGCAGGCCGACAAGCTCCTGCCAGATCTGAGCCGCCTCGTCGTCGCTTGTGTGCACGGTGGCCCACAGGCGCTCGCCCTCGAGACCGAGCGTCTCGGTCAGAAACTCCCAGGCGTATTGGATCGCCCCTTCCTTGAAGTAGTCGCCGAAGCTGAAGTTTCCGAGCATCTCGAAGAACGTCAGGTGGCTGGTGCTGCGTCCCACGATCTCGATGTCGTCGTGCTTTCCGCGTACCCGCAAACACTTCTGCGCCGAGGTGGCGCGCGGAGACAGTGGCGGCTCTTCACCGAAGAACACAGGCAGGAACTGGACCATGCCGGCGTTTGTGAACAACGGCGCGGCGGGATGCTCGGGTATCAGGCTGGCTGAGCTCGCCAGCCTGTGATCGCGTGCGACGAAGAAGTCGAGGAAGCTCGACCGCAGCCCATCTGCGTTGAGGGGTTGGCTAGTGCTCAAGGCGAGCTAAGCCTAACCTGCTTACGGCAGCAGGATCGCCCGCATCGTGTGCTCGTCGGGCAGCTTGTCGATGACGCGCCGCAGGATCTCGCGCTCGTCGGCTTGGCCGCGCTGTAGGTCGCCGAGCAACAGCTTCAACGCCGTGTGGGTGATCTTCATCTGACCAGGGTTGAGCGTCACGGTCAGCTTGCCGCGCTCATCCGGCTTGCCTTCCAAGCTCGCGATCACCTCGCGCGCCAGTCCGCGGATCCCTGGCTCGTGGGCCTCGTCGGTGATTAGCAGGCGCAGCGCGCTGGTCGTGGGCGCGATCTCCTGGGTGTCGAGAAACAGGTGATAGGGCGGCTCGGGCTCATTCGCCGTGTCGTTCATGTTGCTCCTGTCGGTTGCCTTGTGTCATGCCCAACTACCTATGCCCAACGACCTATTCCAGGTGATGAAGCCTAGAGCCACGCCCGGATCTGGCCATTCGCGCGACACATTGTCACGTGTCTAGAACGATCGTCCAGTGTGGACATGTGGATGCATAGTTCCATAGGGAGCTGCCGTAGGGAATCGTAGAAACCTCGTAGGGCCAGAGGATGACATCCGTGTCTGCCGAAAGGGTCCGACGGGCTGGAGACAGCCGATGAAGCCACCGCACAGCGAGTCACATTCCCCGCAGCCGCGCTCACGGCATCTCACCGAGGTTAGGTCAGCCGATCCGACGCCGGAGCCGCTGAAGTGCGTATGGAGCGGCTACCCCCACCACGATCGCGACTGTCGCTCACGTATTCCCGCGAGTGTCGTCATCAAGGCCTGGCAGCGCGAGATGCAGCTCAACGGCACTGTTGAGGGGTTCTTCAACTTCACATGGCGTCACGGTGAATGGCTCGCCTATGGACTGAGTGACGGTGGCGTGCGCGGTATCTACTGTCCGACCCATCGCTCCGAGCGCGAATCGCGCGGGGTGCAGATAACGGATCGAAGGTCGGATCTCCCGCGCGGCGCGGCACTCGACCAGGAGGTCGACCAGCGGGCGGGGGCAATGCTGCAATAGCATTGCCCGTCCCGTGGCGCGCACTCAGGTAGCCGATCTCAAATCTCACGTGCAGGAGACAGTCGAGCTCCGTGGGTGGGTGCACGCCATCCGCGATCAGAAGCGCATGCAGTTCGTGGTGCTGCGCGACGAAACCGGGCTTGCCCAGCTGATCCTCGGCAAGGAGGAGCAGCCGAGCGAGCTCAACGAGGCGATCTCCGCGCTCACGCCCGAGTCGGCGGTCACGGTCACCGGGCTCGTGGTGGCCGATGAGCGCGTGAAGTTGGGCGGCCTTGAGATCCAGCTTGCGTCTCTGACCGTCGATTCGCCGGCCGAGCCCGAACTTCCCGTCACGCCCGACTCGGCTTTGGACAAGCGCATCGACTGGCGCTACCTCGACCTCCGCCGTCCCGATAGGCGCCTGATCTTCGAGGTGCAGTCGACCGTGGAGCACGCGATGCGCGAGTACTGGCGCGAGCAAAAATTCATAGAGATCCACACGCCAAAGCTGATGGGCTCGGCCAGCGAGTCCGGAGCCGAGTTGTTCAAGGTCGACTACTTCGAGCGCACTGCCTACCTGGCCCAATCCCCGCAGTTCTACAAGCAGATGGCGATGGCCGGGGGCTTCGGCAAGGTGTTCGAGATCGGGCCGGTGTTCCGCGCCAACCCGTCGTTCACATCGCGACACGACACCGAGTTCACGAGCGTCGACGTCGAGATAGCCTGGATCGACTCGCACGAGGACGTGATGGCCTTTGAGGAGCGCTGGCTGGCGCACGTGCTCTCCGTCGTGGCCCGCGAGCATGGCGAGCAGATAACGAGCACCTTTGGCGTCGAGGTGGGTGGGCCGCAGGTCCCCTTCCCGCGCATCACGCTCGCCGACGCAAAGGCCCTGCTGGCAGAGCACGGCCACGATGTACCTGGCCCCGATCATGACCTCGATCCGCCGAGCGAGCGGGCGCTGTCGGCGATCGTTGCCGAGCAGTCCGGTAGTGAGTTTGCCTTCGTTACCGACTATCCAACCTCGGTGCGGCCTTTTTACCACATGCGTCATGAGGATCGGCCGACGCTCACCAAGAGCTTCGACCTGCTTTGGCGCGGCATCGAGCTCACCACAGGGGCACAGCGTGAGCACCGCTACGAGCAGCTCCTGGCTCAAGCGCACGAGAAGAAGGTCGAGGTCGAGCCGATCCAGTACTACCTCGACTTCTTCCGCTACGGCGCACCCCCTCACGGCGGCTTCGGCTTCGGCTTGACGCGCCTGTTGATGCAGATGCTCGGGCAGGACAACGTGCGTGAGGTCACGTTCCTGTACCGCGGCCCGAACCGGCTGGAGCCTTAGGCGACCTGTTTGTGTCGCACCGGGCGCGGTGTAAGTCATGGTGTTCGTGACGCTGTGCGGTGCACCATTTCTTGGTGTCTCGTTACACCCCCTGTTTCCGTGCACAGCATTTCGCCTTCACCGGAACCTCCCCGGTCTCCCAGCTGCGTACCGTCCGCACTGCTCACTACCGTCCAATACATGCTCGTCAACGAGCTCACAGACGGTGTGGAGATCAGCCAGGTCCTGCTGGTGCGTGCGATCGAGCGCCGCTCGCGCCGGGACGGCGGCGAGTACTTGCGCTTGCAATTGGGCGACCGCACAGGTGCGGTGGTCTCAATGGTTTGGGAGGAGCTCGCCGAGATGGAGCTCCTCGCGACGCAGGGCGCGCCCGTGCACGTGACCGGTCGCTACACCGTGCATCCGCGTTTCGGCCCGCAGATAAACCTGCGCACGCTTACCGCCGCCGAGCCGGGAAGCTTCGCGCTGAGTGACCTGCTCGACGGGCCGCCACGCTCTCCAGAACAGATGGAGGCGGACCTGCGCGAGCTGCTTGGGACCGTGCGCAATCCCCACCTCAGCATTCTGCTTGAGCAGGTGTTCGGTGTGGACTCACCGCTCTGGGCGCGCTTCGAAGGGGCGCCGGCCGCCAAGTATTACCACCAGGCTTACCGCCACGGGCTGCTGGAGCACTGTCTCGGGGTGGCCCAGGGCGTCAGCGCCATCTCCGCGACCTTCCCCGGCATCGACCGCGACGTCGCGGTCACGGGTGCGCTGCTGCACGACATCGGCAAGCTCGACGCCTATACCGACGATGCACAAAGCATCGATCTCACGGATTTGGGTCGGCTACACGGCGAGATACCGCTTGGCTACTACCGCATCCGTCGCGCGATCGAGGACATCGAGGGCTTCCCGCGCGAGCTTGCCTGGGCGGTGCTGCACATCATCCTCTCCCACCATGGTTCGCTCGAGCACGGCAGCCCTGTGACGCCTTGTACGCGCGAGGCCACGCTCGTGCACATGATCGACAACCTCGGCGGGCGCCTCGGCAGCTTCGATCGCATCGAGAAGGAGCTCTCGCCGGGGGCACGCTGGTCGAACTTCGACCGCGCGATCGGGTCGGGCGCCTGGTTCAGTGCGCGCGAGGTGGGCGAGCCCGCTGCAGAGCCTGCGCGCGAAGCCGCCTGAACGCACGGCTCCACCAGGTCGCGTTTGGCACTGTGCGCGCCTCGAAAAATAGCCCTGTAAAAGCCGCAATTTGCGAGCGGCTTGGCCACCGGGCGAATACGTCTCGCCACTGGGTTCTATCTTCTTAGGTGGATGGCCAAGGACACCGAGAAGCTGATCCGCCAGTTGTCGCTGATCTCATACCTGATGGCCGAGCGTCGGCCGGTCACGGCATTGGAGATTCGGCGCGATGTGGAGGGCTACAGCGGCATGAACGAGGACGCGTTCGCGCGTCGCTTCTATGCCGATCGCTCAGAGCTCGAGTCGCTGCGTATCCAGCTGACCGTCGACCGGCCCGCCGACGGCGCCGCCGAGCAAGAGAACTATTCGCTGCGGCCTGAGAACTTCCACCTGCCGGCAATCGAGTTCTCAGACGAAGAGCTCGCCGCGCTGCAGGCTGCCCTGCACCTGCTCGACGGCGAGTTCGCCTACGCCGAGCCGTTGCGGCTTGCGTTGCAGCAGATCACCTGGGGGCGCCCAAGCCCGCTACGCGCGCCCGAGCAGCGCTCGGCGGCGCTGGGCATCACCGCATCGGCCGGTGGCCACGAGCTTTCGATTCGTCTGGCCAAGATCGAGACGGCGATCTTCCGCAACAAGACGATCACCTTCGAGTACTACACGATGGCGCGCGACGAGACAGGTTCGCGGCGTGTTGACCCCTACCACCTGTTGTTCCAGGGCGGAGAGTTCTACCTGCTCGGCTATGCGCACGAGCGCGAGCAGATCCGCGTGTTCCGGCTCTCGCGCATCCGCGGCAAGGTCTCCTACGCCACCAAGGCAGAGCACGACTTCAGGCGTCCCGCCGACTTCGATCCACGCGAGTACGCGGGGCGCGCCGAGTGGCAGCTCGGCGACGAGCAGGGTACAGCTGAGGTACTTTTGTCTGAGCGCATCGCATGGCAGATCAAGCGCCACTTCGGTCGCTACGGAGAGATGGTCTCCGCCGAGGGCGAAGGACACAACCCGGGCGACCGGCTATTGCGCACCAGCTATTCGAGTCCTCGCATGCTTGTCTCCTGGGTGCTGGGACTTGGCGAGAATGCTCGTCTGCTCGGCCCACCCGCACTCGTCGAGGAACTTGCGCGGCGCTTGGCCCTGCTGGAGGAGCGCCATAGTGAGGGCCAGGAGCTGGCTGACAGCGTGCCCAGGATCGAGGAGTCACCGCTCGGAGCTCCGACCCGCTCAGCGGCCGCCTCGGCCGCGCGCGCGGACCGTCGAGCCGCGGCGGTCGAGCGCGATCCCCAAGCCGAAGCCGCGATTCGCCCAGAGCGCTTTGCGCGGCTCGTGACGCTCGCGAGCATCCTGATCCATGCGGGCAGGCGCAGCGAGCGCGTGAAGATCGCGGAGCTTTGCGAGAGCCTGCAGCTCTCAGACGAAGAGTTGCGCGAGGACATAAACGTCCTGAACGTCGTCAACTTCGGTGGAGGCTCGTACGTGCTCTACGCCGAAATCCTCGAGGAGGAGGGCGAGATCGACGTCGACCCAGAGCCCTACAGCGACAACTTCGACCGACCCGCACGGCTGCTGCCAGTCGAGGCCAAGGCGCTTGTCGCCGCGATCGATCTGGTGGGCGAGCACATCCCCGAGGGTTCGCTCTCCTCGGCGCGCGAGAAGATCGTCGCTGCCCTCGGCGAGGACCCGATGGAACAGGGCCTGCAGGTTGCCCACGCCACCAGCGACGACTCCGAGGTCGCCCGCATCGTCTCGCGCGCGATTGTCGAGCACCGTCTGCTGGAGCTCGACTATTACAAGGCAAACGAGGACGAGTTCTCATTGCGCCGCGTTGAGCCCTATGCGCTCACGAACGGGCAGGAGGGCTGGTATGTGGCCTCGTTCGATCCTGCCAAGCAGGAGATGCGCCACTTCCGCCTCGATCGCATCAGGCGTGCGCACGTGACCGACGAGGTATTCGAGCCGCGCCCAGAGGTCGACCCTGGCGCCGAAGTGGAGGGCTGGATGCGCACCGGTGAGGTGCAGGCCTCACGCGCCGCGCGCGTGTGGATATCTCCCGAGCGGGCGCGCTGGGCACGCGAGCAGCGCCGCGTGGTCGACGAGCTCGTGGACGGGTCGATTGTCGTGCAGCTGAGCTTTGCCGGCACCGACTGGCTGGTTCGCGAGGTACTGAAGGAGGCCGGCGACGCGGTGGTGCTGGAGCCCGCGGACGCACGCGAGGCGGTACTGGCAGCGGTGCAACAGCTGCGCGCGGTCCCAGCCGGCGTCTCGTGAGTGCTCGCGAGCGCGCGGCACCCAAGCCCTCCGCCCTCTCTGCCTGCGCGAGCAGATGAGTCGTCGCGAGCAGGTCAAGATGAGCGAGGTCGAGGTGGCCTCGTTCCTGGCGGAAGAGCGGACTGTCACCTGCGCCACGACGGGGCCACGAGGCTGGCCGCATTTGATGCCGCTTTGGTATGTGCTGCGGGCATCGGGCCCTCCCGGCCCGAGCGCCCCAGTCGCGCAGGCTAACGAGAGCGTCGCTCCACGACCACAGATCTGGGCCTGGACATATGCCGTCTCCCAGAAGGTGCGCAACCTCGAGCGCGACCAGCGCGCCAGCTTGCAGGTCGAGGCCGGCGAGCAGTACCAGGAGTTGCGTGGAGTGATGTTCGAGTGCGACGTGATCATCCACCGCGATATCGAGACCGTCGGTGCGCTCGGGCATGAGATCTTCATGCGCTATGCGACCCCACGCGGCGAGCCACCCGTCGAGGAGTTGCCGCAGGAGGTCGGTGCGATGGTGCAGGCACAGGCGGCAAAGCGCGTCGCACTTCAGTTCGTCGAGCGTCACCGCACGAGTTGGGACCATCGCAAGCTCGCGGGCGTCTACTAATTTCTCCTCGAACCTGCGCATCGCTATTCCGGTCCCGCGATGCTTCTCCCGCAAGCCGGTCCATCGATATAAGCTTCACGGCCGAATGGACTCCTTGAAGGGACTGATCCTCTCCGGAGGCAAGGGCACACGACTGCGCCCGATCACCCACACGAGCGCCAAGCAGCTCGTGCCGGTGGCCAACAAGCCAGTGCTGTTCTACGGCATCGAGGCGATGGCCGCTGCGGGAGTGAAGGAGGTAGGCATCATCATCGCGCCTGAGACCGGCCAGGAGATCAGAGAAGCGGCCGGGGACGGCTCGCAGTTCGGGGTGCGAATCGAATACATCGTCCAGGACGAGCCGCTTGGCCTTGCTCATGCGGTGCTGGCCGCCGAGCCCTTCCTAGCCGACAGCCCCTTCGTGATGTACCTCGGCGACAACCTCCTGCAGGGGGGCATCTCCGACCTCGTGGCTGCCTTCCGCGACAGCGGCCCCGACGCCCTGATCCTGCTCACCCCGGTCGCCGACCCCGAGAACTACGGAGTGGCCGAGTTGGCGCCGGCTCCGGAGGGCGAGGTCGGTCGTGTTGTCCGCCTGGCCGAGAAGCCGCCCGAGCCGGCCACGAACTTGGCGCTTGTAGGTGTCTACATGTTCACCGCGGCCATTCATGACGCAGCCCGTGCGATTGAGCCCTCCGCGCGCGGGGAGCTGGAGATCACCGATGCGATCCAATACCTGGTTGACGGCGGCCGGCGCGTCGAGCCGCACATCGTGCGCGGCTGGTGGAAGGACACGGGCCGGCTCGAGGACATGCTCGAGGCCAATCGGTTGATCCTCGACAACTTGGGCGAGCGCGTCGAGGGAGAGCTGATCGATTCGCAAGTGGACGGTCGCGTCGTGATCGAGCCGGGCGCACGACTGGAGCGCACGACCGTGCGCGGCCCGGCGATCGTCGGCGCCGGTGCTCAATTGTGTGACTGCTACATCGGCCCCTACACCGCAATCGGCAAGGACTGCCGTATATCCAACGCCGAGGTAGAGCACTCGATCCTGCTGAACGGTTCCTCGGTGTGTGACCTCGACGGTCGCATGGAGTCCTCGCTGCTGGGTCGCAACGTGACGGTGCGTCGCGGCGACCGCCAGCCACGCGCCTATCGCTTCATGGTCGGCGACAACTCCGACATCTCGATCCTCTAGGCGACAGGCGTGCGGATTCTCCTTACGGGCGCCGCGGGAATGCTCGCACACGATGTGCGTCGTGTCGGCGAGCGCGCTGGGCACGAGTTGATCCTCGTCGATCTGCCCGAGCTCGACATCACCGACGAGCCGGCGGTCATCGCCTTCTACGAGCGCGAGCGACCCGAGGCCACGATCAACTGTGCCGCCTGGACCGACGTGGACGGCGCCGAGAGCAAACGCGAGGCCGCCCACGCCGTCAACGCCCAGGGTGCTGGCAACCTGGCACGGGCTGCCGCCGGCATCGACAGTCCGCTGCTGCACATCTCCACCGACTACGTCTTTGACGGGAGGCCGCCGCTCGACGTCGCCGGTCGGCCACGACCATACGTGGAGTCAGATGCGACCGGTCCCAAGTCGGTCTATGGAGAGACCAAGCTCGCGGGCGAGCGCGAGGTACTGGCTGCCTCACCTGCCCACACCGTCGTGCGTACGGCGTGGCTCTACGGAATCGACGGCCCCAACTTCGTCGCGACGATGCTGCGCTTGGCAGGCGAGCGCGAGGCGGTACAGGTGGTCGACGACCAGATCGGCTCGCCCACCTGGTCAGGTCACCTGGCGCCCGCGATTCTGGGACTCATCGAACGCCAGGTCAGTGGGCTTGTGCATCTCACGGGGACCGGCTCGGTGTCGTGGAACGGCTTTGCGAAGGAGATCTTCCGCCAGGCGGAGCTGGACTGTCGCGTGGAGACCGCCACATCGGCGGAAATGGCCCGTCCCGCGCCGCGCCCGGCATGGTCGGCGATGGAGTCCGAGCGCGAGGACGTTCTGCCGATGCCTGACTGGCGCGATGGTCTCGCCGGCTATATGGCCGCCCGTGACGGAGTCGTGCGCTCATGAGGAGGCTGAGGTTGGGATGATGCATCGCATGAGATTGCTTGTCTGCGGCGGCGCGGGATTCATCGGGTCCAACTTCGTGCGTCTGCGCCTACGCGAGAATGGCGACGAGGTGATCGTGCTCGACAAGCTCACCTACGCCGGTCGCCAAGAGAACTTCCACGACTTTGCTGAGGACCCAGGCTTTCGCTTCGTGCATGGCGCGATCGAGGACCCCCAGGCTGTGGCGAGCGCGCTCGATGGCGGTGGCCCACGAGCGGGAGAGCCGATCGAGGCGATCGTAAACTTCGCCGCCGAGACGCACGTTGACCGCTCGATCGCCGAGCCTGATGCGTTCGTGCGCACACACTCCCAGGGAACCTACGTCCTGCTGGAGGCCGCCCGCGAGCGCGAGCTTCGCTATCTGCAGGTCTCCACCGACGAGGTCTACGGCTCGATCGAGGACGGCTCCTTTACCGAGGACTCGCCGCTACGCCCGTCCTCGCCCTACTCGGCCACGAAGACCGGCGCCGATCTGCTCGTGCAGAGCTACTTCCACACCTACGGTCTGCCGGCCACGATCTGCCGCGGATCGAACAACTATGGCGCCTATCAGTACCCGGAGAAGCTGATCCCGCTGATGATCCTCAACGCGCTGCACGGCGATCCGCTACCTGTCTACGGCGATGGCATGCAGGTGCGCAACTGGATCCACGCGACCGACTTCGGGCGCGCGATCGGGCATGTACTCGAGCACGGGGTACATGGCGAGGTCTACAACGCCGGTGGTCCAGACGAGTGCGCCAACATCGAGGTGGTCAAGCGCATCATCGAGCTGGCCGGCGCGGATGAGTCGCTGATCGAGCACGTCACCGATCGCCCGGGCCACGACCGTCGCTACTCGCTCTCCTCGGAGAAGGTTAGGGCGCTCGGTTGGGAGCCGCGCGTGCGCTTCGCCGAGGGCTTGGAGCAGACCGTGTCGTGGTATCGCGAGAACGAGTGGTGGTGGAAGCCGATCCGCTCAGGCGACTATCGCGCGTATTACGAGCGTCAGTACGGTCGCTCGCTGGCTTAGCCTTTAGCCCGGTATGGACGCTTGGCCCAAGCCGGAGATCTTCCAGTGTGAGCCTTCCTTGACCAGCGTAAGTGCTGTGACTCGGTTCTTGCCTGCGTAGGTGCTCTTCACATGAGCCAGTGCATGGTCGCCGCTGACGACGATCGATTCGACTTTCAAGCTCAGAGCGTCGATTTCGTGCAGCTGGGCCTTTAGCACCGTTTGACACCCGCCGACACGAGCTAGCTTGGTCGTCAGCGTCGTGGCGAGGTCGTTGTCGCAGAGCTTCTTCTCGTCCTCCGCAGTTGCGTCGGTCTGGAAGTTGGAGACCGTCTGGGCGACGTTGTGGCTTTCACCGCTGAATTTGCCCGTAGACGCCGTTTCGGCGCAAGCGCTGACGCCGACGGCAAACGCGAGCGCGCAGATCCCGGCGACGAGCGGTCTGAGGAGCATGAGCATCGCCGGTAGCGTATGCGAGCGGCGGACGCTGTGCTGTCTGCGCTCGACTTAGGCCCGCGAAGCCAGCGCCGGATGCTGCTTCCAGCTCCCGGCGCGGCTAGTGGCGAGGACTTCTAGCTCTGCTCGTCGTCGCGGCGATAGCCGAGTCGCGCGGAGATGTTGTCCGCGGTGGCGACAAGATGCGGTCCGAGCGCGTCGACAAGCTCCTCAAGCGAGATCATCGAACTGTGGGCCGCGATGTTTACGGCTGCCACAACCTCACGCGACTCGGTCCGAACCGGCGCTGAGATCGAGTGCAGGCCCTGGGCAAGCTCTTCATCGTTGACGGCCATGCCCTCTTCGAGAACGTGCTCGAGTTCGGTGCGCAGAGCCTTCTTGCTCGTGATCGAGTTCGGTCCACGCCGTGCGAGCGTCATGTTGCCGATCAGATCGCGCTGCTCTGGCTCTGGCAGGTTGGCAAGCAGCACCTTGCCCATCGACGTGCAATAGGCGGGCAGGCGCGAGCCGGGACGCAGGTTCATGTCGATCTTGTTTTGTCCGCGACGGAAGCTGCGGGCGCGATCGACGTACAGGATCTCCGGACCGTCGAGTACCGACAGGTTCACGGTGTAGGAGGTGCGCTGGCGCAACTCCTCCAGATAGGGCCGCGAATGCTCACGCAGCCCGGTCGAGTTCAGCGCGGACATACCCAGATCGGTGACGCGCAGCCCGAGGCGATACTTGCGCGAGGCACCCTGCTCAAGGAAGCCAAGCGCGACGAGCGTTATCACGTAACGGTGCGTCGTTGAGCGACTCATTCCGAGGTCGTCGGCGATGTCGGCGATGCCGAGCACGGGACGCTCCGGCGTGAAGCAGCCGAGGATCGCAAGTCCGCGCTCAAGCGACTGGGAGTATCGTGGCTCGCGAAGGCTGGGTATCGACCACTCGCCTTCTTGGCCTGATTTGGAAGAATTCGAACTTACTCTAGGCATCTCTGCTAAGGCCCCTATCCGTAGTGCCGGAGGTGACTCTACATTGGTGCACCTCAGTTGAAACAATAATCATACTTGGGAATGCCGACATTCTCAATCGAGAGCACCATCTCGAACTACGCTCCTCTGGTCACGGTGCGCGGCCAGCGCTCCCGATGGCATGGTGGATCGGTGTCTGTCAAGCCATCTGACAGCTGGTAGGCAACACGTATCTTCTTTATCCATGCCGAGTTTATATTCAAATTACGTGATTTTCCGAGACGGTATGAAACCGAAGACTGCAGGTGTCGAGCGATGCACGATGGCTCAGAACTGAATATTCAAGGATCGAACAACTTGGGGTCGCAAACGGCGTGAGCGAGCGCTTGACCTATACAAGCGGTGCACTCGCCGGCGCGCTCGACGAAGAGTTCGAGCGCTGTCTTGCACAGCGGCGCGCCACCGACCAGCCACCTTTTGCACACCTCATCGGCGGAGAGCTCACACCACAGGGAGAGGTGTTCGAGCGACACGAGCCCTCGGACGCAAACGGGCATGTCAGTCGGGCGCACACCGCCGAGGCGGAGACCGTCGCCAGGGCCTTGCGTGCCGCGCGAGAGGCCCAGTCGCTATGGGGTCGTACGCCATACATGGAGCGCTGCGCTCATATGCGCGCCGTTGCGGAGGCACTTGGTGCGCGTCAGATCGAGATCGCGTCGGTGGTGAGCCTGGAGACGGGCAAGACGCGCATCGAGTCGATCGCCGAAGCACAGGAGACGATCGACTTGATCGAGACCTACTGCGCGGCGATCGAGCAGGCCGAAGGGTTCAGCGCGCCGCTTGCGAGCCTCACCGCAAGCGAACGCAACTTCGAGACGCTCAGGCCCTACGGAACGTTCGGCGTGATCGCGCCGTTCAATTTTCCCTTGGCGCTGGCGGTGAACATGCTCTCAGCCGCGCTGATCTCCGGTAACACGGTGGTCCTCAAGCCGTCCGAGGCGACACCATGGACGGGTGCGTTGCTCGGCGAGGTACTTGCGGCCGGGGACTTGCCCGCCGGCGCGATCAACCTCGTGCATGGCGGTGCGGATACCGGTCGTGCCCTCGTCGCCGGGGACGTCGATGGGATCGCGTTCACCGGCTCGGTGCCCGTGGGGCGGGAGATCGCACGTGCCTTGGCTTCCGGCCGCTGGACACGGCCCGTGTTGGCTGAGATGGGCGGCAAGAACCCGGCGATAGTCACCGTCAATGCCGATCTGGAGGAGGCCGCGGAGGGCATTGCCAGGGCGGCGTTTGGGCTCTCCGGGCAGAAGTGCAGCGCCTGCTCGCGCGCGATCGTCTCGGAGGAGGTTCACGACGAGTTGGTCGAGCGGCTGTGTGCATTCGCACGAGAACTGGTTGTCGGAGACCCCGCCGATCGTGCTTCAGCGCTCGGGCCGGTCATAGACGAGGAGGCGGTGGCTCGCTTCCAGAAGAGCGTCGCCCTGGCCAGCCGCGAGGGCCGCATCGTCCTCGGTGGAGCACGAATCGAGCTGAGTGGCGGGCATTTCGTCGAGCCGACCGTGGTGTGCGATCTCCCCGCGGACCATTCGCTCGATCGGCGTGAGCTGTTCCTACCGTTTCTAACGGTAACTCGAGTGCAAGGGCTCGCGGAGGCGATCGTCGAGGCCAACGCCGTTGACTATGGGCTGAGCGCCGGCATATTCAGCGAGAACGAGCAAGAGGTCGAGCAATTCCTCGAGGAGATCGAGGCCGGCGTGGTGTATGTGAACCGCCGTGCTGGTGCAACCACGGGCGCATGGCCGGGGTCGCAATCGTTCTGCGGCTGGAAGGCCAGTGGCCTTACCGGCAAGGGTGGCCTCGGTCCGTACTATCTCCAGCAGTTCATGCGTGAGCAAAGCCGCACAATCGTGAGATGATCGAGGTCCGTCACGCTCCGCGCATGGCCGTGGCACTGGATGAGTATCGGCAGCGGCTCGCCCGAACGCGTGAATGGATGGCTGCGCGCGGGCTCGACCTGCTGCTCTTGAGCCAGCCCGAGCATTACAACTGGCTGTCTGGCTACGAGCCGACGAGTGCCTTCTACTTCCAGGTTCTGATCGTGCCGCTCGAGCAGGGTGCCCCGCTGACGCTGCTCTGCAACAAGGCCGAGCTGTTGCTGTGCGAGGAAACCTGCTGGGTGAGCGATGTCAGGCCCGTCTGGACTCACGAGGATCAAATCGCACGTTTGCTGGAAGTGTTGCGCGAGCGCGGTCTCGACCGAGCAGGACGCATCGGTCTGAACCTGTCGAGCTACCACCTCAAGGCGCGCTACGCCTTGGAGCTGATGCGAGAGCTGCCCCACGCCGAGATGGTCGATGTCTGCGGAGGGCTTGACGATCTGCGCCTGGTCAAGAGCCCGGCGGAGATCGTGCTGCTGCGCGAGGCGGCGCATGTTGCCGACCTCGGGGTGAGTGCCGGCATCGAGGCGATTCGCGCGGGAGTCAGCGATCGCGAGGTGATGGCGGCGATACAACAAGCCCTCGCTCAGGCCGGAGGTGAGTTCCCGGCCTACCCGACACTGGTCGATGCGCGTGGCACGCTACACGGGACGCCGATCGGCAAGGTGCTCCGCGACGGCGATGTGGTCTACCTGGAGGTCAGCGGCGTCATGCGCCGTTATCACTGCAACATCTCGCGGACTGTCGTCGTCGGTCAGCCATCCGCACGCGTGCGTGAGCTCTACGAGGTCGTGCGCGACGCGCTCGATCGCGCCATCGATGCGCTGCGGCCGGGCACGCGCGTCGCTGAGATCGTGGAGCTCGTCGCGGAGTGTCACCGCGGCTATGAGCAGAACACGTGGGGTCGCTTTGGCTTCAGCATGGAGATTGCCTATCCACCGATCTGGATCGGGGGGTTGAGCCTGATGAGAGGCGATCCCCACACGATCGAAGCAGGCATGGTCATCACGATGGAGCCGGGGCTCTCATACAGCGACGGTGCGACGATGATGCTCGGCAACAACGTGCTCGTCACCGAGGAGGGTCCCGAGGTTCTCAACGAGGTGCCCGTGGAGCTCTTCGTCAAGTGACCCCGCAGCGCGACACCGTTCACTGGTATGCGGGGCCGAGCACGTTTTACCGTGCGCCCGCGCTCGGCGTCGGGGAGATCGCTACAGGCAACGTGGCGGTGTTGGGCGTGCCGCTGGACTCCTGGACGCTGGGGCGCAACGGTCAGCGCTATGCGCCCCGCGCGATCCGCGAGGCGTCGCTGTACCTGGCCGGCTACTACGGTCTGCAGACAGAGCCCGTCGGCTATGTGGATGTCTCCGACGGGTGCGTG
>CAWJND010000002.1:0-13376 GCA_963844095.1 uncultured Solirubrobacterales bacterium | reverse complement strand
GCCCGCGCCTATCGGGCTCTCGGCGACGCCCGTTCAGAGCGGCAGCTCCACGTTCACGCTCACTTGGGGCGAGCCGCAGAGCCAGGTCGCCCCAATCACCGGCGCGCTCTACCAGGTGTGCCCGGCAAGCGGATCGGGGGCGTGCAGCACTCCTACGGCCGCGCCCGCGGCTGGGCCGGCGACCGTGACCGTGCCCGGCCCCGGTGACTGGAGCATCGCGGTGTGGCTGAGCAACGCGGCGGGCAATGCGAACCCTGCCAATGCCGCCCGCGCGAGCGTCGTCGTTCCGGCCCCAGGCTCGGGAGGTCCTGGGCCAGGGCACACCACGACGGGCACGCCAAAGATTCACATCACCGAGACGCTGCAGGGGCGCGAGCTGATCGTGCATGTGAGCGGACCTGCGAGTGGGAAGGTCCGCGTCGGCTTCACCGGCAGGCTGAAGGGCAAGCTCGTCGCCTCCGCAGCCAAGACTGTCGCCCTCAAGCGCGGGCGACTGACGGTGACGTTCACGCTCGGCCCGCGCACGGCGGCGCACGCACTGGTCCGTATCAGCGCGAGGCTCGACCACGAGGCGGCAGTGACGAGCACACTTCGGCGCGATTATCGCCCTACTCGGTAGCCGCCAGCGCGCGGGCGAATCACTCGACAGTCGGAGGCGGGCATCCCTGCCTAGCCTCCGACCATCCGGGTAGCGCGCTAGGCCGTCGCCTCGGCGAGCTCGCGCTCGTCGGCAGGCTCGGTGTCACCGGCAGGCTCCGCGTCGCCGCTTGCGGCCGCGCGCCGCTCGCGCTCAGTCCTGACGGCATTGACGACCTCCGAGCGCTTGAGGCTGCACTCGCCCCATGCGGTCTTAGCGTCAGTGAACATCTGCTCCAGCTCCTCCTCGGAGAGCTCACTGATACGGGCTGAGACATCCTGCACCCGCAGGCGTGCCTGCTTGGCCTCAACTTCGCGCTCGACCTCGTGTTCGTCGCTGACGATCCTGCTGGCCAGCAGCTCGTCCAGCGCCGCGCATTGGCCCTCCTTGATGCGCTCGCGGACGATCGCGTTCAGGTCACGCGCTGCCTGCTTGGCCCACGGACCCTTGAAGTCGAGCGTGTAGTAGCTGCGGATGGACTGCGCTACCGCGTCCTCATCGGCGAGCGCGGTGAGCACTGGCGCCGTTGACCCAGCGCTCGATGTCGTCGGGGTGGAAGCGCAGCGGCCCCTCCTCCCCACCGATCCTGATCGACGGGATACGACCTTGCTTTGCGGCGTCGTAGAGCCAGGTCCGCGAGACTCGCAGGCGCGTCGCTACTTCCGAGGGCTTGAGCAGGTCGATCCCAGACGGTCCATCGCCGTTCATGTGGGTTACTGACCCTCAAGACGCTCATGCGGCCAACGAGTTTGATGCCGGCTTGGCGGCCGTGCAAACCACGCTGGTTGTACGCTCGAGCCATGCGAAGGTGTCAATCGGGGCGGTGCTTGGCTGACTTGCCGTGGTCCATCGCGCAATGCCGGGCAACGCTGGGCCAGACATGAGCCGGGTGCGCGTCGCTCTCACGGGGAGCGCCTGTAGGCGCCGTCTGAATACTCCCCACCCTTGGCCGGTTGAAAACTGACCCCCTGCCGGGGTGGGAGCCTGACTCGGTTAGCCATGCCGAGGCCAGGAGGAGGAGTTGATCGCTGTGGAGCAGTGGGCGGAGATCCGTCGTATGTACTTCGTGGAGGGCTTCTCGATCAAGGGGATCGCGCGGCGTACGGGCCGGGATCGAAAGACGATCCGTAAGGCGATTCGTGGTGCTGAGCCTCCCGGTTATCGGAGGGCGCCGGTGGGCTCGAAGCTCGATCCTCACCGTGAGCAGATCGCTCGGCTGGTGCGCGAGGTTGATGGGATCAGCAACACCCGTATCCGGGAGTTGATCGGCGAAGCTGGCTATCAGGGCTCAAAGACGATTCTTGATGACTATCTACGCGAGCTGCGCCCGATCCTCTGCCCGAAGCGCACCTATCAGCGCACGACATATCGTCCTGGTGAGCTTGTGCAGTTCGATCTCGTCGAGCCCCGCAAGGAGATCCCGGTTGGTCACGGCCAGGCGCGGCGCGGGTATGTGGTGAGCTGCGAGCTTGGATGGTCACGGGCCGCCGCTGGTGCGCTGGTGTTCTCCAAGCGCTTTGAGGATCTCGCGTGGGGCATGAGCCGCTGTCTGGAGTTCCTGGGCGCCCTGCCCGAGACGATCGTTTGGGACCGTGAGGGAGCGATCCACGACGGCCACGGGCACGCCAGCGAGGACTTCGCCGCCTTCTGCGGGTGCCTGAAGCTCGGCTGGCGGATTCTCCAGGCGCGCGACCCGGAGTCAAAGGGTGCGCTGGAGCGCACCCATCGCTTTATGCGCACGAGCTTTGAGCCGGCGCGCGGCTTCGCTAACCCCCTCGACTTCCAGGACCAGCTGGACCGTTGGTTCTCGGAGCGCGCCAACCCGCGCTTTCACCGCGGTATCCGTGCGGTCCCCGCCGAGCGTCTGATCGAGGAGCGCAAATGGATGCGAGCACTACCCGACCCGATGCCGCCGACCGCGCTGCGCAGTGTGCTGCGCGTCCCTGCGCAGCCCTACTTTCGCTTCGACACGAACGACTACTCGCTCGACCCGTGCTTCGCCGGTCGGCGCGTTGAGCTCTGCATCGGCCAGCATCAAATCCACGCGATCGCGCTCGACTCGGGCGAGCTTGCCGCCAGCCACGCCCGCTCATTCGCCAGGCACCTGACCTTCACCGACCCCGCTCATCAGCAAGAGCTCGACCGGCTACGTGGCAATCGCCGCCGCGGCCCGCAGGTCGACGTGCAACTGCGCCCCCTGGCCCGCTATGACGCGCTGATCCCGGCATGAGCTCGACCTCTGAGCTCGCTCACCTCTTCCGCGCGCTGAAGGCACCGGCGGCGGCTCGGGCCATGGGAAAGCTGGCCGAGCGCGCCCGCGAGGAGTCCTGGTCCCACGAGCGGTTCCTTGAGGCGGTGCTCTCCACCGAGATCTCCTCGCGCGAGTCCCACGGCGGGGAGAGCCGAATCAAAGCAGCGCGCTTTCCCTCCCGCAAGACCCTCGAGGAGTTCGACTTCACCTTTCAGCGCTCGGTTAAGAAGCAGGTGATCGAGCACCTCGGCCAGCTGGACTTCCTGCATGGGAAGGAGAACGTCGTGTTGCTCGGCCCGCCCGGCACCGGCAAGAGCCACCTCGCGATCGCACTCTCTATCCGCGCCTGCCTCGCCGGCCAGCGCGTCGCGTTCGCTACCGCGACCGAATGGGTCGCACGTCTCGGTGATGCCAAGCGCCAAGGCACGCTGCAGGCCGAGCTTCGCCGCCTGAGCTTCGTCCCCCTGATCGTCGTCGACGAGGTCGGCTATATCCCGTTCGACCCCGAGGCCGCCAACCTGATGTTCAGCCTCGTCTCCGCACGCTACGAGCGGGCGTCGCTGATCGTCACCTCGAATAAGGCCTTCTCGGCGTGGGGAGAGATCTTCGGCGATGAAGTCGTCGCCGCGGCGATGATCGACCGGCTCGTCCACCATGCCGAGATCCTCTCGCTGAAGGGCGATAGCTACCGCCTACGCGACAAGGACCTCGGACGCCCACCCCCGCACGACTGAGCGACGGCGCCCGCTCCGCTACGCCCTACGGGCTCCGCTACGCGGGCGCCCAGCCATCCACAGGGGGTGACTATTCAACCGGCGAAAGGGGGTGACTTTTCAACCGGCCTTGACAGCGCCGTAGGCGAGCTCGTGAGACTCGCGGGCGAGCTGTATGGGGAAGCGCAGCGATGTGCGGCCGCTGGGTGCTGGCGCGCAGCGTTGATCCTCGTTGGCAGCGCCCTGGAGGCCGGGATCATGACGACGGCCTGTTGCCGTGAGCCGGAGCTGCGCGAGCAGGGTCTGTGGCCTCGCGGAGAGCCGTCCAGGTGGTCGCTGGGGCAGGCCATCAAGTTGGCGGTTAGCGCTGGATGGTTGCCCACCGGGGACGCAGGCGAGGGGTTGACCGGCAAGCTCGAGGGCGAGGTCGGCGACGCAATCGAGTTTCTCGCAGCTGTACGCAACATGGCGACCCATCCGGCAGCAGTTACGCGGCACGAGCTGACCCCGGACTTCGCTGACGTGAGTCACATGCGAGTGACCTATGAGGTGGTCGAGGGAGTGATGGCGGCGGTGTTCGAGCGGCTGAACGGGGTGGTTCGCACCGCGCCCGCCAACTCGGAATGTTGTCCGCTACGCGGCTAGTGAGGGAGCGGGGCGCTGAGCCCTTTGAGTCGCTGCGGCGTGTCAGCTGGCGGTCTTAGCTCTGCTGGCGAACATCCCCAGCATTTCTTTCTCGGTGACGCGGATCGGCAGATGTTTTTGGCGGGCGCCGGACTCCTCGGGCGGAGCGATGTCGATCAGCGTGAAGTAGACGCGGTAGCCCTCGGCCTGCACCGACTCCGGCAGCTCATAGCGCGGTCCTTCGCGCCTGAACACGACGCAGAACGCCTCGTGGATGGGGTAGGCGTCGCTCTGCAGGCGCCCAATGGTGTCGAGGATCTGGGCGAAGGCTTTGCGGATCGTCGAGCGGGCGCTGCCGGCGTACTGCTTGGCCTCGACGTAGAAGGCGGGGAGCACTGACGGGTCGAGCAGGTCGGGCTCTAGTCCGCCGACGAGGGGCTTCGTGAGTGGGTTCAGGCCCTGGTCGAACAGGAACCGAGCGAGCTCTCCGGTGAGCCTGTCCTCGATGCCGCCGCGACCTGTCGCGGTATCCGCGACTTCACGCAGTCGCGTGGCGTCGTGCCACTCGCAGCGCTGCTTGAAGCGCAGGATGAGCGCTCGGCGCGATCTCGTCACTCCGATGCGCCGATGCAGCTCGACGGAGAGTCGCGTCAAGCCTGCTCGCAGCTCGGCGACCTGCTTTTCGGCGAGATCGGCCTGCGCGTCGTTGCGCACGTCGGTGTGGACGGCGTTGAAGAACAGGCCGTTGACTGAGAACTGTCGTTGCAGGGCGGCATTCAGCTGATCTGTCCGCTTTTCTCCGACCTTACGGATCGTGGGCTCGGGGTTCAACGATGGTGGAACGCTGTCGAGGCGTAGCAGCGCGAGCCCGGCTGAGACCCGCATCGACAGCGCGAGCCAGCGCGTGGCGTGAGCCCAGACTTCGGAGAGGTTGTATAGGTCGACGACCCAGGCTTCGATCTCTCCAGCGTGTGGACGCGGGAGACGTTCGCGCTTGGCGCGCAGAATCTCGAGCAGCCGCTGCGAGCGAGCGCCTTCGGCCTTGTAATTGAGTGGCTCTGGCTCAGCTGCTGCGATCACGTCGAACTGCGCGAGCGAATCGATCCAGTCGCGATCGTCACCTTCCGACGGCGGTGCGGCATTACTGTCGTCCAGGTCTGGGCTGAGCTCGACGAGGCGGGCGCGCAGTTCGATCAGCTTGGGGACGAGCTCACTGTCCTCTTTCTCGATGACGCGCACGCGATCCAACGTTTCATCGCGAAGATCCTCGAGGTGAATCGCGATGCGCGGATCGGCCTCGAGGGCGCGAAGGAATGGTTCTACCGAGATCAGGAACTCGGGCATCGTTGGTTGATCGGCGAGCGCGTCAACCTGCCGGTCGAGCAGGGACAGCACGGGATCGAGCAGGTCCACGTGCACAGACTGACGCAAAGCGACGCCGTGCGGGGTGATTCGGCGATAGCGGGGGCGGGACCTGAACACCTATCAGCGACCGGAACCGCCCACCGCATCGAGGAAATCTGGACCCTAGCCTAGGATCGCGCGGCGGCTCGGGCCGTGCGCCAGCAGCGTCCCTGCCCCGACCCTTAGTACCTCGGGCGGCCCTAACATGGCGGCTCGATGGCCGGACCGGACAACCGCCTACGCCTCATCGTCGGGAACGCCCCCGGCGCGCGCTCGGGACTCTGGCACATCTTCAGTGTGGGCGACGACATCTACGTCCAGCACGCCGGGATGCGCAAGGACACGAAGACGAGCCTCCACGCCTCCGGCGCCAACCACGTCAAGTGGACGCCGAACGGCGCTAGTCGGTGGGCGCCGAACAGCGACGGCTACATGATGAAGTGGGGCGAGCCCGAGGAGTTCGCGCCCGGCGGACGCAGGCTGCTCGGGATCGTGATTCCCACCGACCACCTCAGCGTGCCCGACGAGGAGCCGCCGCTCTCGCAGCGCGAAAAGATCACGCTGCTGGCCCCGGCGGCGCCCGGCGAGGCGATCACGGTGTCCGTCGTGCTCACCGCACCCGGCATGAGCCTCACCGCGCCCGAAGGTCAGGGGTCAGCGCTGCTCGCCCACTGGACCCTGCCGACGCGCGGTGAGGTGTGGATCGTGGCGACCGGAGGGCCGTGGGACGGGTTCAGGGATGCCGTCGTCGCCGCGCTCCCGCAGATGCTCGAACAGCTCGCAGCCGGCATCGGCCACACGCTCCAACCCGGCGACCGCAACGAGGGTCGCGCCGTCCTATGGACCGACCTCGACCGTGCCGGTGTCGCCCACATGATCGAAGTCGTCGTCGAATACGGCGCCCGCTAAGGGCCTCATTATTCGGTGCCCGTCACCACGCCAACGACCCACGACGAGGGCACTGGACCCCAGAAGCGGCTGTCGTCGGATTCGCCACGGTTGTCACCCATGAGATACCAGTGGTCGGCCGGAATCTTGATCGGCGTCGGGAAGTCGCACTCGGGGCTCGCGCCGCATTCGGGGGTGGATGAGTTTTGTTCCTCCGCGAACGCAGACGAGCCGGCGGTCTTGCGATAGACGTGCCCTTCCTTGACGTAGATTTCGTCGCCCGGTCCGGCAACGACGCGCTTGATGAACGTGGTGCCCGTGTCCTCCTGCGGAATCGGTTCCGAGCACGCCGCGCCGCCGAGCTTGATGACGTGCGGCGTGGGTCCGCACTCCTCCTGCTCGGCGCCTTCCGGCGGGTGGAAGATCACGACTGCGCCCACCTTGGGGGAGCCTGCCTTGACGATGACGCGCGCCCCAATGCCGTAGGTCGGCTCCATCGAGCCGGACGGCACTCGGTATACCCGCGCTGGCTGCTGCGTGGACGCCGGATTGTTGATCACGATTGTGGTGCTGCTGCCCTTGCTCCCACCGCAGCCGGCGAGGGCGACGATCAGCAGGGATAGCGCCATGATGCGGAACATCGGCGATGCAGCCTATCGTCAGCGTGCGTGGTGCGTGTTCGCCGCATCGGGCGCAAAGGCGCGAGGGCCTGACGCCGAGGGCAGGTTCTACGATCGAACCATGCCCCCGTCCGCGCAGCTCGACGGCAGGTTCGTCAACTGGATGAGCCGGCTCAATGCCGGGGAAGAGTCGCTGCCGAATTGCGAGGGCCAGCGCCACCACTATGTCCCGCAGTTCCTCTTGAGGCGCTTCCGTGGAGGCGGCAAGCTCTACGAGCTCGACAAGCAAACGGGCGAGGTCACGGAGACCACCGCGAAGGAGGCTGCGTGGGACAAGGACCTATACAAGGTCGTCAGCAAGAGCGGCGAACACGACGGCATGATCGAGGGCTTCTTCTCACGCGCCGAGGGCTTTGCGAGCGAAGCGCTCGACGGGCTCGTGCGCGACGGCGAGAACCTGACCGAAGGCGACCGCAGCGACCTCGCATTCCTCGTCGCCATCCAAGAGCAGCGCGCGCCGGGCTTCCTCGACGAACTCAAGATCATGTTGAGACACGCTGCCCTCACCGACTCCGTGGTGCACCTCACCAACATCAGAGGGAAAAGGCGAAAGGAAGCGGTCGAAACGCGCGATGCGATCCTGGCAGGCCGGATCATGCTGGAGCCGCCAGACCAGGAGGCCCTTGTGCAAGCAATGCAACTCCTCGTTGCAACCTGGTTCACGATCAGCGTCCTGCCGTGGACGGTGCTCAAGGCCAAGCCGCCCTACCGTTTCGTCTGCTCCGATCGGCCGCTCACGATGTACGACCTGACGCCGCCCTATCCCTGGTCGGCGCCAGCGTGGGAATCGTCGCCGCTCGTGGAATCGACGCTGCCGGTGGGCCGCGACCTATGCGTGCGCATCGGCCCGAGCCAGCCCAAGCGGCTTGCCGTGAAGGAAACCACGAAGCAGGTGGACCGCATCAACCTCCGCACCTACGGCTGGGCGACACGCTATGTGTATGGGCCTTCGCCCGACGTCCTCGAACGACTCCATGAGCGCGCCGACGAAGCACCAAGGCCGATCAGGAAACGGCCGGTGATGCTGGAGGACGCCGATCGGGCGGAGCCAGCAGTAGCCGACAGGAACGCTGCCCGTGGCTGGCCGCGCTATATCCCCGACCCTAGCGGCAAATCGGATCGACTCATGTCCTACGAAGTTATTGACACCGACGACGACGCTCGCCGCTCGGTGTCGCCACGCTCGCGCTAGGACCGGGGCCGTGTCTGCTTACGATGCGGCGTTTGAGAGTGCTTGGTACAAGTGGGGACAGGCGATGGTTCATGCCCAAGCGCTGAGGGCTGACATCGATGCCGTCAACGAGGATGGAAGCGCTGATGCAGTACGCGCCTTTCGGGCTCATTACTACGCGA
The DNA here is from genome assembly GCA_963844095.1 of uncultured Solirubrobacterales bacterium. Taxonomy (GTDB): domain Bacteria; phylum Actinomycetota; class Thermoleophilia; order Solirubrobacterales; family Solirubrobacteraceae; genus Palsa-744. The sequence goes on along the minus strand of CAWJND010000002.1, from coordinate 4,826 downwards.
AACGTCATGGGTTTGGTCTCGTCGTTGAGGATGTGTCCCCGATCCCTGTCCGGTGGCGGTTGCGGCTCGGCGACATCGCCAGCAACTACCGAGCATCGCTCGACCATCTCGCTTGGGCACTCGTCTGCCGGGGCCGAACGCCCCCTGGTTCGGGCAAGCTCACGGCCAAGCAGGAGAGCGCCGTCTACTTTCCGATCTGCGATGAGCGAACCGTTTTCAATGCCGAAATCAGGGTGCCACCTACGGCCAAGAGCCGACTCAAGCTGCCTGGCGTCCGGCGAGCAGACGCAGCAAAGGTGCGTCGGCGCCAGCCATACCTGCTCCCTCCTAAGCGCAGGCCGAAGCACGCGCTCGCGCTCCTTTCGACCATCAACAACGACGACAAGCACCGGGCGATCCAGCCAGTCTGGGCTCATGCCACCCGGATCGACATAGAGATCACTGACACGCAGGACTGCCTAATCCCCGGCGCTGAGTTCCGGCGACACCCAGCTCAGCCGCTAAAGACCGGCGCAGAGCTGGCGTTTGTCCCCGCCCGGAAAACCGGGCCGGACCCCCAAATCAACGTGAAGATGGATGTCATGGCTGAGCCGGGCATCGCCGATGCTATCTCCGCCGCAGAGTGGGTCAGCCGATGCGGAGTCGTGCTCTGGCAACTGCTGCGTGAGTTCTCGACGCAGCCGCCCGAGATCACCGAACTCGGCGCCACGCTCATCGAACTCTAATCCGCACCTCTGCACGCTCGCGGCACTGTCGAAAGCGTCGAGGCCGGCGATTGGGCGGGTGCGTAGACTCGCCCACACATGAGCGACAAGACGCTCACCCACGAGCAGGCACGCCTACGCCTCCATGACCATCTGGGCGAGAACGTGTACGCGGGGCTTCAGGTCCGTGGCGAGAGCGGGATGTCCGAGGTCTTTAGCCTGCACGGGACGCTCGGGCACCCACTCGGAGAGCGGCCAGCGACGCCGATCTCAGCCGAGACGCGCGACATCTTCGGTTCGGCCTACACGATCGGGGGCCGGTCCCTTCTGCTGCCTGAGCTACCAGGGACGATCACAGAAACCGGCGATGGGATCGAGTTCCAACTCACCGATGGGCTCGTGCTGAGGATCGCGTGGGCTGCGAACCCGGAGGATGCGCGTGGGTACAGACACGATGACGCGCTTGTCGATCTCACTGGCTATATCGGTAGCGAGGTGTCTGTCTGGCTCACCATGACGGACGCGGAGGGGCGCTTTTGGACAGTCCTACCGCCTCTTATGGGTGTTCTCGGCAAGCAGACGCTTGGCACGGTCGAGCCCGGGGGCAGCCACGAGGCGGTCGTCAGCGTCGAAGGTACGCTCGACTATGCGTACACCGTGGACGGGAAGGTCTTGAACCTGCCGCCCTTCCCCGGCACGGTCAGCCGCCACGAGCAGGGCATCCAGTGGCTGTTCGCCAACGGGCTGACGCTACGCATCAACCTCCCGGACGCCACCGCATAGCGGGGCATATAGTCGAGGACCGATGGCTATATGGCTCAAGCTCGTTGGTGCCGTGGACGACCCGATGCCTGATCCCTGGCTGACGGGGCGATCAGACTTGCAGAACGAAGTTGGCTTCAATAAGCGGGCCACGGTCGATATCGGCGAGGAGCTTGTGCTGTACGCGATCCCCCAAGGCAAGATCATCGGGATCGCCAAGGTCAACTCGCATCCCGTCTGGAACGGCAACCACGGACGCTGGCCGTGGCGCAGCAAGGTCAGCTTGCAATTGGCTATCGCCGATTACGACCGCGCGCCGGAACTCGCCGACATACGGGAGCCCGGTGGCCGCGATCTCTCGCAGTCAGTACAGCGGCAGTCGCACATCGAGTTGCGGTGGGGCGAGTTCGTCCGCGCCCGTGACGCACTGGAAGCGGCTTTCGATTCAGCGCAAGGCGATCTCGGCGCCGCGTCGCCGTAACGAGAATCCCCCAGCGGTCACCCGCCGAGGAACGGCAGCGAGGCTTTTTTCACGGCATCCGACGCCGCCGCCTCGATAATGAGAGCCCCTGCGATGCGCGGAAGCTCAAGAGGCTGCTCAAGATCACCTGCTAGCTCCGGCGGCAGGATCGCAACATTGTGCGTCCCCCCCATGATCGCGCTCAGGATCTCCTTGGAGATATCGGGGAGTGTCCACTGCCGTTCCCATTCCTCGCCGATGAGCAAGAACTTAACGGTGAGCTGAAAACCTTCGGCGCTGCCCTTGACCATCGCGCCCCACCCGCCGCGATAGTCGGGAGACGGCACCGCGCTCGCCTCAGCGATGATCGACGTAAGCTCATCGTCCTCCGAGTCCTCGACCACCAGGACAATGAGCGGTAGGTTGTCGGGACGCGGCACAAGCGTCGCCACGAGCGCTTCGTTCGTGCGCTCGTGGAAGCTGTCGCTGACACCGGCCATCTCCCACACGATAACTGCCCCACCACGGCCCTTTTGAGCGTGGCCGAGCCTGTCTCGTGGGGCAGCGGAATCCCCGCTTGCCTTGGCTAGTCAGCGCCTCACGCCGCCGTCAGGGAGGTCGAATGAGCTGAGTCCCTGCTTGCCGCGCCGTTGCCCCTGGCGGCGTCTCCGTCGCAGGGAGTCTGCGCCGCGTAGCATGACCCGGCGTGTCGGCAGCAGAGCAAGCGGTCAAGGAACTTGACGAGGCGCTTGCCGCTGCGCGGCAAGCGGAGTCCTGGCCTCAGCTCTCGCTCCCTGATGCGATCGAGGAGCTGTCGCGCTGGCTCGATGACGAGCGCCAGTGGGCACGAACCTCGCCGCACAACTGGACATCGCTCATGCACGATGCGATCGAAGGCATCGGCGCCTTTGGCCCCGAGGTGCGGCAAACGACCGAAGCTCATGGCCTCCGCGATCAGCTAAAGCAATGCCGGACGCTGCTGAAAGCAGACGAGACGCGCTCGGACCCGGCCCTGCGCCGGCGGCTGCGACAACTCGTAGACACGACTCGGGAGCAGTTTCAGCGCCCCGAGGTCTTGCTCGCAGCATGGGACGACCTTACGCATCGTGTCGGGGACTCCGATGCCGCTGAGCGATCGGCGCGTCAGCTGCTCGCGCTCGCGGCGTGGATAGGCCACGATCCGAAGGTTCTAAGCGAATCCCTGGGTGCCCGCCTCGGGGGTCGGCTGGCACAAGCGGCCGCGGAAGCCCTCCCCGCGCCGGCCGACCGGCTTACAGCGGCGCGAGACATGCTCTCTGAGCCACCCAGCCGTGCCCACATGATCGTCTGGCTGCGCTTCATCTTCGCCAGGGTGCTTCCGCGATGGATCGACATAGGGCCGGCCGTCCGCGTCTATAGAGGGGACTGGCTCCGCGGCGAACTGGAAGCACCCGAGCCGCACAGCGAGCTTCCGCCCGAGGCCACTAGCGATGCCTTCTCGCTCCAGACGTTCTGCCAGCAACGCGATGGCTTGCCCGACGAACGCGAGCGTCCCGTGGCCTACGTGCGGATTGATGTCGGGGAGGAATTGCTGTCACGAGCCGTTGGAGTCGCGCGCGACACTGCGCAGGCCCTCGCGTCGCTCGGCAGCCTGTACGGCGCAGAGCCGACGCTATGGCAGCTGGACGACAGCTACGTCTGTTACGCCGACGGCCACTTCGGCGGCGGATCAACAGGCCCGCCAGTCGTGGAGGGTGCGACGTTTCAAGAGCGGGTTGGAGTGCCGCAGGACCGCACTGCGGAGGGGCTAGAAGAACTGGCCGATCAACTCGGCGCCCACCTGCCAGTGCGAGACGCGGACATTCACGCGGCAGTGACCCTCTTGGGCTGGTTGCGAGAGGCGCGTACATCGCCCGCACCCCTGCGGCTCGTCCTATTCGACCGAGTGGTGGAGGCAGCTTGCGGCTGGGCCGGCATACAGTCCACGTCCCGTTTTGTGCGTGATTCCCTTATCCCCTGGTGGGCGTATAGCCGCATACGCAACGCGATCGAATCGGCCGGTTTCGCCCTCACCTGGCCCGGCAGCCGCGCCAGCGTCGCAGTCGGCTCCCAGGAGCACGCAGCCTGGCAAGAAATCCTGAAACACCCCCCGCTCGAGATCGGCCTGAACGAGCGCCGCTCGTTCAACCTCAAGGGCCTGCTAACCGAGACCCAATGGCTTATCGAACGCCTGCCGGCCGACAGCGAAGCGGCGCGACAAATCACCAGCCTGGCGCACCGAACCAGGAACGGGCAGGCGACCGCAGCCTGGTGGGACGAGCTCTGCAGAGAAGCGCTGCGGATGGAGGCAAGACGACTACGGACCCGCAACGCACTCGTCCACGGTGGCCCGCTGGCACCCGCCACAGTCGAGGCAGTCGCCGCCTTCGCCGAACACCTGGCAGGAGAAGCACTCGCCGCCTGCATCGAAGGACGGCTGCTCGGAAACGACCTGATCGACTACTTCCTTGATCGGGACCGCCGCATCGTGGACATCCGTGCCCGGCTCAAACAGGGCGCCAAGCCCTCCGAGGCTCTGTTCTGGCAGGAGTAGCGTCTAGCGTGGGAGCTGTGGCTGCGGACATCCCGCCCGCTCCTTGCGGCGGGGGCGTTCCGCACGATTGCTTAGTGGCTGAGCCCCACGACGAACTGCCCGCAATGAGAGGTTCTGCCGGTCACGGCGCTGCTTCATCGTCAGTCGGCTCGGACTCAGGGGCCGCCAGGCGCGGGTTCGTGCAGACGCTGCTCGCTGTAGGCGCCACCGGATGGCTCGCAACGGTGGTAGGCGCTCCGCCCCCCCATTGCCGAGGCTGAGCGTGCCAGGCAAGCGTCAGCGGGCGGCGGCCTCGGCGATCAGTCGTTCCCAATCGTCTCGGAGTGGC
>CAWJND010000001.1:0-490235 GCA_963844095.1 uncultured Solirubrobacterales bacterium | reverse complement strand
TGGACGGTGCCCGAGCAGCCTCGCCTATTCGACGTCGGTGACGTGCGCATCCACCAGGGCGATGTGCAAGCGCAGATCGAGGCGATCGCCGCACCCGTGGCCGAGATCACGGCGCGCGGTGCGATGCCGGTCGTGATCGGCGGTGACCACTTCGTGCCCTACCCCTCCTTCATAGGCTTCGCGCGCGGGCTTCGCGCCGCTACGCCTGGTGCGAAGGTCGGGTTCCTGAACATCGACGGTCATTTCGACTTCTGGGACGAGTTCCGCGACATGGGTCGTCTGAATCACGGCACCTTCGCGCGCCGGATCAGCGAGCACGAGGCAGTCGGAAACATGGTCTGGTGGGGTCTGAACGGGACGAATATCGCCGAGCCCGAGCAGTTGCGCATATGCAAGGAGAGGGGTTTCGCCGCCTACACGGCCAGCTCGATTCGCCGCCGCGGCGTGCTCGAGACGATGCGCGAGGCACTGGAGATCGCCTCCGAGGGAGCCGATCGCGTGTATGTGACCTTCGACATCGATGTCACCGACGGCGCCTACGCTCCGGGGACCCATTCGATCGTCTTGGACGGACTCAGTCCGGGCGAGGTCCTGGCCGGGCTCGGGGTCCTCGCCGAGTTCGAGAATGTCGGAGCATTTGACGTATGCGAGATGATCCCTCAATACGATGTGGGGGGAGGGCGCACCGCGCGATATGCGGCGCACGCGATCCTCACGGTTATCGGTCATCGAGTGCTCGACTCTCAGTCATCAATCCCGCGGGACATCCTGGATGCCGTGTTCCGTTGAGTGCAGGAGGCGGGTTGCCTTCGTCAGGTCATGCTCTGAGTGCGCGCCTGCTTTGCGTGCACTCGGGAATTGCGCGCCGAGTCGTTCGAGCTAAGCGCAGTCAGGAGAGAGGAAGAATATGCAGCCAATGAGTTGGGGTAGGAGCCGCCGCGTGCTTGGGGCGTTTGCGGTGCTTTCGATTTGCCTGGGGCTCGCAGCATGCGGTAGCAGCGGTAAAAGCTCGACCACCCTGACGATCGGTGATTGGGGTGCACCGATCGACGAAGCCACGCAGAAGGCCTACACAAATCAGTTCGACGCGGAAAACCATCTGAAATCTCAGTTCGTGGACGCTCCCGGCGTCCAGCTTGCGCGCGTGGAAGCGCAAAATCAGGCGAAACAGATCCAGTGGGATGCGGTCGATTCGCTCGACGGAGGCTCGGCATACACGCTCTACGCAAAGGGACAGCTGGCGCCGTTGCCGGCCGCCACCAAGGCGCGCTTCGAAAAAGAACTCGGCGCTCAGAAGGTCACGCCGTTCGGCTTCTCCCACGGGAGCCTCGGCGACGTGATCGTTTGCAATACCGACAAGATGAAGACCTGCCCGTCCAATATGGCGCAGTTCTACAACACCAAGGAATTCCCCCAGCAGCGCATGTTCGGGGGGATCGAGCCGATCGAGGCGGTCACGACGGCCGAGGTCGCGGCGGGCATGCCGATCACCCAGACGGCCACGACTCCCGTGAACGTCAAAGCCGTGATCAAGACGCTCGAAGGGCTCAAGCCTCACATCAAGGTGTTCTGGCAGTCAGGCGAACAGCAGCAGCAGATCATGCGCAGCGGCCAGGTGCCGCTTGGGATCATGTGGAGCGATCGCGCCTACCAGCTCATCTCCCAAGGGGTGAAATTGAAGGTCGTGTGGTTGGGTGGCGCCTATGAGCCCAGCTATTGGGCCGTGCTGAAAGGCGCCCCCAATTCGGCGGACGCTTCCAAGTTGCTCGAATTCATCGCCAGTCAGCCGAAGTCGGAGGCGACGTGGGCCGAAATCGTGCACGACTCGGTCCCAAATCCGCTCGCGCTCACCTACCTGCCGAGTTCGATCGGCTCGCAGTTGGCTGACAACCCGATGAACCTCAAGCAGTTGGCGACGCCCAACTTCCTGTGGTATGCCAATCACAGCGACGAACTGAACACCGCGTATGAGAACTTCCTGCGCGGCTAGCGCGCGGGATTTCTGAGAGATGGGGCAGGCGGGGAGGAGAGCCATGGCGAGCCTTCCCGCCTTGCCTCGCGTGGACAGCAAACGTCGACCGCCCGCTTGGAGTGCGGTCCTGCCCAACCGTTGGGCGCTGTTGTTGGTGCTGCCGCTACTCGCGATGTTGCTCGGCTTCGTCGTCTATCCGCTCGCCAAGCTGACGATCGACTCGCTCACCACCGGCGAAGGGCTGGGCAACTACGCCGCGGTCTTGGAAAGCCCCGCGGGCAGGCGCGCGCTGATCACCACGCTGCTGTCGAGCGTGCTGGTGAGCGCGGTCGCGGTAGGGCTTGGCGGTCTGCTTGCCTGGCACATCAAGGTCAGCAAGAGCACACTTGTGAAGGCCGTCCTGTGGCTCGCGGTGCTTGCTCCCTTCTGGATGGGGACGGTCGTGAAGAACTACTCGATCGTGATCCTGCTCTCCTCTGAAGGGCCGCTCGACAAGGGGCTCGAATTGCTCGGCTTGGCGCCGGTCTCCTGGCTCTACACATCGACTGCCGTAGCGTTGGGGATGGTCTACACGATGGTTCCCTACGCGGCCTTCTCCCTGTATGGAGTGTTCCTGACGATCGACCGCTCCCTGCTCGATGCCGCCCGTGGCCTGGGAGCCTCGCGTGCTCGGGCGATCAGCTCTGTGATGCTGCCGCTGGCGATGCCCGGGATCGTCGCCAGCGGTGCACTGGTATTCGCGATATCGCTCGGCTTCTACGTCACGCCGGTCCTGCTTGGGGGAGCACAGGCGCCGTTCATGGCCTCCTACATCCAGGACTACATCTTCACCTTCTACGACTACCCGATCGCAAGCGCCGCGTCGGTGATCCTGCTGGTGGTCGCCCTGCTCACGCTCGGTCTTGCGCTTGCGCTTGTCGGGCGTGGGCGCCTTCAGAGGGCGGCGGCGTGAGACGCATGAGGGAAGGCGACGTGAGACACGCGAGGATGGCAGCGTGAGACGCGAGGACGGTGGCGTGAGACGCGCACTGTTCGGCGAGCGTTTCACCAGCGCTGCGAGCGCGGTCGTGGTCTCGGCTACGGCCTTCGTTCTGCTCGTGCCGGCAGCGCTGGTCGTGGTGCTGTCCTTCTCCAACGACCGCTTCTTTGACTTTCCTCCGCACACGTGGGGGCTGGGCCAATACCGCAGGCTGCTCGAAGACCCGCGCTGGAGCTCGGCGCTGTGGCTGTCGGTAAAGATCGCCGCGCCAGTGGCGCTGCTCGCCGCGCTCGTGGTGGTGCCCACGCTGTTTACGATCCACCGTAGTCGCCTTCCGTTGCGCCACGCTCTGCAGGCCGGTGGGATCGCCGGGATAATCCTCCCGATATCCGCGTATGCCGTCGCCATGTACGGGCTGTACGTCCAGGTCGGTCTGCTTGGCACCTACTGGGGCTTGGTGCTTGCCAACCTGACGCTGGCGGTGCCGGTGATGCTGCTCGTCTCAAGCGCCGCCATGAGCCGCATCCCGCCTGAGCTCGAGCTGGCCGCGATGGTCGCGGGTGCCAGTCGGGTGCAAGCTTGGTTTGCGATCACGTTGCGCTTGCTCGCGCCCGCGATACTGGCTGGGGGTGTGCTCGCGTTCGTGACAAGCCTTGACGAGGCGGTGCTGGTCAATTTCCTCGGCGGGCCCGGGCTTGAAACTCTGCCCAAGGCGATCCTCGACTCTGTGCGCTACGGCCTCGAACCTGTTATCACCGCGATCGCGACGCTGCTGATGGTCGGTACCAGCCTCGCGATGGCGCTTGCAGCGCGACTGGCGCGCCGGGGGTCACTGTGAGCACGGACACGGTGCTCGACATCCAAGGGCTGAGCAAGTCCTACGGCCAGACGCCCGCCTTGCAAGACGTCAGCTTGCAGGTGCGCCAAGGCGAGCTGTTGACGTTGCTAGGACCCAGCGGCTCGGGCAAGACGACGCTGCTGAAGGTGATCGCGGGCTTCGAGGCGCCGACGTCGGGGAAGGTGCTGTTGCGCGGCCTTGACATATCGCGATTGTCCCCGGCGCGCCGGGGCGTAGGGATGGTCTTCCAGAACTATGCGCTGTTTCCGCACATGACCGTCGCACAGAACGTCGGCTATGGCTTGAAGTTCAGACGCGTGGGCCGCGCTGAGCGTGAGCGGCGCGTTGGCGAGATGCTCGGGTTGTTGCACTTGGATGGCCTGGAGGGGCGCTATCCGCGCCAGCTCTCGGGCGGCCAGCAACAGCGTGTGGCCCTCGGTCGAGCGCTCGCGTATGACCCCGAGGTGATCTTGATGGACGAGCCATTGGGGGCGCTCGACCGTACGCTGCGCCTCGAGATGGAGGAGCAGATCCGCGGTATCCACCGTGAACTGGGTGCAACGATCGTGTACGTCACCCATGACCAGCAAGAGGCCCTGGCGCTGTCGGATCGCATCGCGATCATGCGCGAGGGTGGAGTTGCAAGTGTGGGGGAACCGGCGCAGCTGTACGCGCGTCCGGCGGACAGCTTCGTGGCGGGGTTTTTCGCAAATGCAAACTTGCTGGCGGTGAGCGAGCACGAACTACTCAGCGACGGGCGAGCGCGCGTACGCTGCGGGGAGGGCGAGGTCCGCTGTGCGACCAGCGCCACGGAAGGCGACCCTGTTGTGCTGGCTGTGCGCCGCCGCAGTCTGCGCCCTACCGCCGCGGCAGGGTCGCTGCGGATCGCTGGGCTGGTGGCGGAGATGCTGTTGTTTGGCGACGAGCAGGAGATATCAATCGAGTCGCCAGTGCTCGGGCGGGTGGTGGCGACGATCGATTCGCGCGATTGTGTTGGGATCGCACTAGGCATGGAGTTGGAGTTGTTCGTGGCCGCGGATGAGGCCGTGCTCGTCCCGCTCGTTTGAACTCCGGTACGCCGTCCAAATGCTGCCAACATGGCAAGCCGATGGACCAGACTCCGATCGTCATCGACGCGCCGGCGGCACAAAATCTGTACGAACGGGCTTTGCGCAGCTTGCCCGGTGGCAACGCGCGTTCGACGCTGTTTGTTGAGCCGCATCCGCCGTACGCGGCTCGTGGTGAGGGTTGCGAAGTCGTGGACGTCGACGGCCACCGCACGATCGACTTGCAGAACAATTACACAGCGCTCGTGCACGGTCATGCATTTGGACCGGTGATACGGGCGGCTGTAGCGGCGCTCGCCGAGGGGTCGGCCTTTGGCTTGCCGACGCTCTCGGAGATAGAGCTGGCCGAGTGCTTGGCGGCGCGCGTCGGCTGGGCCGAGCGCTGGCGCTTTGCCAATTCAGGCACCGAGGCGGTGATGATGGCTGTACGGGCCGCTCGTGCCGCGACCGGCCGCGATGGACTGCTCCGCTTTGCCAATTGTTACCACGGCAGTTGGGATGCGGTGGTGCGTCGTGGCTCGCACGGAGTGCCGGCGGCGGCTCAGGGGGACGTGTTGACGCTCGAGCTCGGTGACGAGGAGTCTTTCGTGGCGGCGCTCGACGAGCATGATGGCCGCATCGCGGCGGTGCTGCTCGACCTGATGCCCAACCGTGCCGGCCTGCGGCCGCTGGAGCCCTCGTTCGTCAAGCTTGTGCGTGAGCAAACTGAGCGTCGCGGGATCGCGCTGGTGCTGGACGAGGTGATCACGTTCAGGTTGGCGCGCGGTGGGATGCACTCGCTGTACGGGATCGACGGCGACCTGATCGCGCTCGGCAAGATGATCGGCGGCGGCTTTCCGGTCGGTGCTGTCGGTGGGAGGGGCGCGTTCATGGATGTGTTCGATCCACGACGTCCCGACGCGGTGGCTCACGGCGGGACGTTTTCAGCCAACCCGGTGACGATGCGTGCTGGATTGGTGGCGCTCGATGCGTTCGACCTCGCCGAGATCGAGAGGATGAACGCGCTCGGCGATCGCCTGCGCGGGGGCTTGTGCGAGCGTGGCTGGCCGGTGAGCGGACAAGGCTCTCTGCTGCAGATCCGCTCACAGGATCCGACGGCGCTTTGGTGGCGCCTCTACGAGGCGGGCGTTCTGATCGCAGCAAATGGTCTTTTGTGCGTGTCTACGCCGATGGACGAGCTGATCGTGGGGAGGGTGCTGATGGCGTTCGATCGGATCGGGGACGCGGCTCGGTGAGCCTGGCTGTGGGCGAGCCTAAAGTGCGTCGGTCGCGCGGGTGTAAAGAAGGATCTATCCAACACCCCCTTTTGCGAAAGCTTGGGTAAAGGTTAGGTACCAAAATAAATCCCCTAGCTCCACAACAGGGGGTATAGATAGGTGCAGGTCATTTGAAAGACCTTCCAAACACGAGGGGACCTGATCGGGTGAGCGGCGAAGGGCCGACAGTTTGCGTCATCGGCGCCGGCGCGATCGGACTGTCGAGTGCGCTTCAGCTTGCTCGCCGCGGGTGCGAGGTGACGGTGATCGATGCCCGCCATGTCGCTGCCGGCTCCTCCGGCTTGTCCGTGGGAATCGTGGAGACGCAGTATCTCGAGCGGTTGGACATCGAATTGCGTGTTCGCGCCATGCACACGTTTGCGTGGCTCGAGCGTGAGCACGAGTTGAGGGTCGTGCGTAACGGATATCTACGGCTCGGCCACGACGACGCGTCGCGGGTGGCATTCGAGCGCAGCGTGGAGATTCAACACGAGCTTGGCGTGCAGGATGCGGAGGTGCTGGACCGAACGGAGATCGCGCGGCTTGTGCCGGAGATGCGCACGGATGACCTGAAGGTCGGGTTGTTTGGGCGCGATGACGGTTTCATTGACGGTCATCTCTACTGTGGGCTGCTCGCGGAACTGGCTGTACTGGCAGGCGCACGACTGCTCATGGCCACCGAGTTGCATGGCGCCGAGTCGCTCACGGGTGGCGGGCTGCGTCTAAAGACAAGCGGTGGCGAGCTCGAGTGTGACTTGGCTGTCGACGCGGCCGGTCCTTGGGCCGGGAAGGTTGCGAGGCTGCTCGGCTGTGAGCTGGGCTTGGCGCCCCAACGCCATCAGGCATGCATGGTGCAGCTTCCCCATGAGCTGCCGTACACGATGCCATCGGTGATGGACTACACGCCTGGCAGCGGTGAGCGCGGCTTGTACTTTCGCCACGAGGCAAGTGGCAGGTTGATCGCTGGGCTCCACGGTGAGGAGGCCTATGCGCCCAGCGCCGACCCCGACTCTTATGTGCGCCAGGCTGACGAGGGATTCTTGGAAGAGCTTGCCGGCAAGCTTTGCAACCGTCTGCCCGAGTTGGCCGCGGCGACCCTGACTGGGGGTTGGGCGGGCCTCTATCCGGTGAGCATCACGGGCAGGCCACTGGTAGGTCCAGTAACGGACGGCGGCATGCCGGTGATCGTGGCGGGCGGCGCAGGCGGGTCGGGCATCCAGCTCTCGCCCGTTATAGGGGAGTTGGTCGCGGACTGGGTTGTTCATGGCGAACCGCGGACGGTCGCCGGCGCGGGGCAGTTGGTGCCCTCTTGAGCGAGTCTCTCAGAAGACGTCACGTGGCGATCCAGCGCCGTGATTAAGGCCCACCTACCCGGGTCCGAGCGTACCGCTCATTTCGAAAGACGTTCCTAGCCGTGCCGCGGGAGCGCCACCAGCACGCGGCGCGCCAGCTGCTCGTCGCCGGTGAGCCGTAGTTGCCGCGTGTCGCGCCGCGGACCGAAGGCCATCGCCCAGGCGGTCGGCGGGCCGGCGATACTTGCCCAGGGGACACACTGACCGGGTTCGACGAACTTGACGTGACCGTCGTGGATGTCGAGCAGCTGGCTCCTCGGTGCTTCGAAGTCCTCGATCAATAGCTCGACAACACCGTCGGGCAGGTCCGCGCCGTCGAGCAGCGTTGGCAGCGCGAGCAGGTTCTCGTGCACGCTGAAGCGGCCGTTTGCCGCTTGGTCCCGCGCGGATCGTTGTCGCTCTACGGTTCGTTAGGCCAGTGAACCATCGCATCCATGTGCGGCCCTCGTGGCAGACGCCCAAACAGGGGTCCGACGGGTAACTGTTGCGTTTCGTCGTCGTCCACGGGCGGCAGTCTAATCGAACAATCCCGAGAAGCGATCTTGCGCGCTCTTCGGAGATGTTCGAGCAATCTGAGCCTGGTATCTCGCTCCATCGCCAGACGCGCGGCGCGCTAGCCTCGGCAGACGTGGCAACCGCAAAGTCAGACCCACTCGCTGCGTTCAGCCCGCCTACGCGCGCATGGTTCGAGGCTTCCTTTGCCGAGCCCACGCCCGCCCAAGCTCAGGCTTGGCCGGCGATCGCCAGTGGCGAGCACGTGCTGCTATCGGCCCCGACGGGGTCGGGCAAGACGCTGGCCGCGTTCCTGTGGGCGCTCGACCGACTGAGCGCCGAGGGCGACGTTGCAGCAAACGGTATGTCCCCCGCGCGCGCGGGGGGCATCGGCAATGAACAAGGCACCAACCCAGCGCGGGAAGACCTCGGTGCGCCCGAAAATGGGATCGGCTCGCGCACACCGACCGGCACCCCCAAAAATCCAAACCCAAACAACACCCCCCGTAACGAGGGAGGCGTCCGTGTCGTGTACGTCTCGCCGCTGAAGGCTCTGTCCTACGACATCGAGCGCAACCTGCGTGCGCCGCTACGCGGGATCGGGGCGAGTGTGAGCGTTGGCATCCGCACGGGCGACACCTCCCAGGCCGAGCGCGCGGCGATGGCGCGCAAACCGCCGGAGATCTTGATCACGACTCCGGAGTCGCTGTATCTGATCCTTGGCTCGCGGGCACGCGCAATGCTGGGCACGGTCGAGACGGTGATCGTCGATGAGATCCACGCGGTGGCTTCGGTCAAGCGCGGTGCTCACTTGGCGCTGACGCTCGAGCGACTCGAGCAGCAGGTGCGCAGTGCCAGCGGGCCCGATGCTCCCGGCGTGCAGCGTGTGGGCCTCTCGGCGACGCAGAACCCGCTCGAGGAGGTTGGTCGCTTTCTTGTCGGGCCCACGCGCAAGGTGCGGATCCTCGACGCCGGCGTACGCAAGCCGCTGGACCTGCGCATCCACGTGCCGGTCGAGTCGATGAGCGATTTGGCGGGGCCCGCAGGTCCGCAGAGCGACGATCCGCTTCAGCCGGTGCAGGGCAGCGAGTCCACGCGCAACTCCATCTGGCCGGCGATATACCCAGAGTTGTTGCGACTGGTGCGCGAGCATCGCTCCACGATCGTGTTCGTCAACAACCGTCGCTCGGCTGAGCGGGTCGCGCTGCGTCTCAACGAGCTGGCCGCTGCCGAGACAGATGACACCGACAGCTCCAAAGGTGCGGGGAATGGTTTGGATGGGGCCGCCCTTGGGGGCGGCCTGAGGGGCGTGCCGGTCGATCAACCGGGGCCTGTAGCGCTGCGCGAGATCGCAAGAGCCCACCACGGCTCGCTCAGCCGCGAGGAGCGCACGACGATCGAGGAGCAGCTCAAGGCGGGCGAGCTGCCCTGCCTGGTGGCGACCTCCTCGCTTGAGCTTGGGATCGACATGGGGGCGGTCGATCTGGTGCTGCAGATCGAGTCGCCCAAGTCCGTGGCGCGGGGCTTGCAGCGCATCGGGCGTGCCGGCCACGGCGTCGGCGACGTCAGCAAGGGGCGCATCTTCCCCAAGTTCCGCGGCGACCTGCTCGAGTGCGCGGTCGTTTGCCGGCGGATGCGCGAAGGCGCGATCGAGCCAACCGTCGTGCCTCGCAACGCGCTCGACGTGCTCGCCCAGCAGATAGTCGCGATCGCCGCCTCTGCCGAAGCGGGACAGCAGCCCGTGGACGACGACCAGGACGGCGGCATCGGCGTCGAGGACCTGTACGCGCTCGTCACACGCACCCACTCCTACTCCGAGCTGCCGCGAGCGCTGCTCGAGAACGTGCTCGACATGCTCGACGGGCGCTATCCGTCGAGCGAGTTTGGCGAGCTGCGTGCGCGCATCGTTTGGGATCGTGTCGCCGGGTCGCATTCGCGCACGCAAGGGAGCGCGCCAGCTGGCGATCGCGAACGCCGGCACGATCCCCGATCGTGGTCTTTACGCGGTGACCTTGCCGGACGGGCGACGCGTGGGCGAGCTCGACGAGGAGATGGTCTATGAGGCCAGGCCTGGGCAGGTCTTCCTGCTCGGCGCCTCCTCCTGGCGGATCGAGGAGATCGGCCGCGACCGTGTGATCGTGACTCCCGCTCCCGGGGTGCCGGGCGCGGTGCCGTTTTGGAAGGGCGATGGCATCGGCCGGCCCAAGGAGTTGGGCAAGGCGATCGGCGCGTTCTCGCGCTGGGCGGTCGACCAGGACGCGGATCTGCTCGTGCGCGACTACGACCTCGACGAGCGCTCTGCCACCAACCTGCTCGACTACCTGCGCGAGCAGCAGGCGGCTACGCAGGTGCTGCCGAGCGACCGCACGATCGTGCTCGAGCGCTTTCGCGACGAGATCGGCGACTGGCGCCTGTGCGTGCTCTCGCCTTATGGTGGCCGCGTGCATGCGGCTTGGGGCCTTGCGATCTCGGCCCGCATGCGCGAGCGCTTCGGCATCGACGGCGAGGCGATCTGGTCTGACGACGGGATCGTCGTGCGCTTGCCCGACGTGGATTTGGACGAGGTCGAGGAGTGGGCGCCGAGCGGCCAGGGCGCCTCTGGGGTGCCAGCTGCCGCCGAGCCCCCCATCGCGCCGGCCGCGGACGCTTTTGCGTCGCGCGGCGTCGAGTCATCCGGCGCCACCGGGGCCGCCTCCTATGCCGACCTGGTGGCGCTCGATCCGCAGGAGGTGGAGGAGGCGATCGTCGCCGAGCTCGGCGACTCGGCGCTGTTCGGAGCTCGCTTTCGCGAGAACGCCGGCCGCGCGCTCTTGATCCCCCGCGCCTACCCGGGCAGGCGCACGCCGCTGTGGCAGCAGCGCCTGAAGGCCCAGGGCCTGCTGCAGGTGGCTCGTCGCTACCCCGACTTTCCGATCGTGCTGGAGACCTATCGCGAGTGCCTGCGCGACGTGCTCGATCTGCCCGGCCTGCAGGAGCTGCTGCGCGGCCTGGCAACGCGCGAGGTCTCGCTGGTGGAGGTGGAGACACAGCACGCTTCTCCGTTTGCGGGCTCGCTGCTGTTCGACTACGTGGCCACCTATATGTACGAGGGCGACACGCCGAGCGCCGAGCGCCGGGCGGCCGCGCTGTCGCTCGACCGCGATCTGTTGCGCGAGCTGCTCGGCCAGGAGGAGTTGCGCGAGCTGATCGATCCCGCCGCGCTCGAGCAGATCGAGGAGGATCTCCAGCACCGCTCACAGCGCACGCAGGCCACGAGCCGCGACGCGCTCGGAGACGTGCTGCGCGCAGTCGGCGACCTGCGCGTCGCGGAGTTGAGCGAGCGCGTGCTCGTCGGCCTGGACGTGCAGGAGATGCTGGCCGCGCTGGAGCACGAACGGCGCGTGGTGCGTATACGCATCGCCGGAGATGAGCGGCTGATCGCCGCCGACGATGCCGGTCTCTATCGCGATGCGCTTGGCTGCCCGCCGCCCGGTGGTCTGCCTGAGGTGTTTCTGGCAGATGTGCCCGACGCTTTGGTCAAGTTGGTGGGGCGCTATGCGCGTACGCACGGCCCCTTCACCGGCGCGGAGTTCCTCGATCGCTACCGCGTGGACATCTCCTCTGCATTGCGTGAGATGGAGAGCTCAGGCGAGCTGGTGCGAGGAGAGCTGCGTCCCGGCGGCGCGGGTCGCGAGTGGTGCGACATCCAGGTGCTGCGCCGTCTGCGGCGCGCTTCGCTGGCGACGCTGCGCAAGGAGATCGAGCCTGTCGACGAGCGTGCGCTGAGTGCGTTCATGCCCTCCTGGCAGGGCGTCGACCGTTGGCGGCCGGGTTCTGAGCGAGGCGGCGGCGGGGTGGAGCGCCTGCGCGAAGTGCTCGTCCCCTTGCAGGGTTTGGCGCTGCCCGTGGCCTCCTGGGAGCGCGACGTGCTCGCCTCTCGTACCGGCTCCTATTCGCCTTCTTGGCTGGACAGCCTGTGCGCCGGCGGCGAGGTCGTCTGGGTCGGCGCGGGCTCGCTCGGGCGCGACTCGGGCCGCGTGGCGCTGTATTTCCGCGAGGACGCCGCGTTGCTGGGCCGACCCAGCTCATCTGCCGGCGCGCGCGGGAAGCCGCCTGAGCAGCCCGAGCACGCACTGCTACGCGAGCGCCTGGCGGCCGGACCTTGCTTCTTCACCGACCTGCTTGCCGAGTTGGAGCTGGGAGGCGCCGTGCTCACACAGGCGCTGTGGGACCTCGTCTGGGCCGGCGAGGTGACCAACGACGCCTGGGCACCCTTGCGCGCCCCACGTCAGACGCTTGCCGCACACGCGCTTGCGGGGCCGGCTCGTGCGCGGGGAGGTGGGTTGCGCGCGGGAAGGCGCTTTGGCGGGCGCTCGCTGCGCGCGGGCCGCTTTGGCACGAGCGCCCAGGTTCAGGGCCGCTGGTCGCTCACGCTCGCACTCTTTGGCGAGGAGACTGCGCACGAGCAGAGTGCTCGCCCTGCGCGCAATCGAGGAGTTGCGCGCGCGCCGCCGCGCTCTTGCCGAACTATTGCTCGAGCGCTATGGCGTGCTGACGCGCGAGCAGGTCTCCGCCGAGGGTATCGCCGGTGGCTTCTCGGCTCTGTACGGTGCGCTCACAGAGCTGGAGACACTTGGGGTGTGCCGGCGCGGCTATTTCGTCGAGGGTCTGGGTGGCGCGCAGTTCGCCTTGCCAGGAGCGGTGGAGCGTCTGCGCGCGCGAGGCAAGCGAGGCATGAGTCAGCGACGCTCGTGCTCGCCGCGGTCGATCCCGCCCAGCCGTACGGTGCTGTGTTGCCCTGGCCGAGGCGTGCGGGTCAGACAAGACGCCCGTCGCGCGTAGCGGGTGCTTATGTGGTGTTCGTCGCCCATCAGCCGGTGCTCTACCTGGAGCGCGGTGGACGCGGGATCGTGACGCTTGGCGGGGGAGCGACCGCGGCTGCGGTCGGGTCGCCGGCGAGAGCGGGAAGCAGCGAGCGGGAAGCCCGCGCACAGGCGCCGGTTGCCCTGGCGTTGCGCGCGTTGGCGGAAGCTGTACGTGCCGGGCGCGTGGACGCGGTGGCGCTCGAGCGAATAGACGGGGAGTCGGCGATCGGCTCGATTCTGGAGCCCGCCCTCGTCGAGCTCGGCTTTCGTCAGGGGCCGCGGAGACTTACGCTCCGGGCTTGAATCGCTCGACCCTCTCGAATAACATCGAGTTGGAAACAAGTAGGACCTGGGGATGGGGTAGAAGGAGGATGATGTCTTCGACGCTCCGCACAATGCGGAAGAGACAAATTGTTGCATCTGGCCACCAGAGTCAGAAACATTCGTTCGGAGCGGCCGTGTGGCTGCTTGCCAACGGTTCAGACCTGAATTATCTTCCCGAATAATGGGGATTAATGGAACAGATAGTAGGGAGACTGTTCTCGCTAGGTCGACGGTGATCCTGCCTGGAGAGGACTGTCCAGAGCTTCCCATCTACACCCAGGTCTCAGCTGAGGAGCTGTTGCTGGGTGCCAGTCCGACGAATCGTTATGACGGACTTACGCCTTTGTACAAGCGTCTGCCGCATGGGCCCCACGGCCTCGGTCGCGAGGCCGTCGCGCGCCACCAACGCGCGCGTCTGTATGGAGGCATGGCCGAGTCGGTCTACCAGCGCGGTTATGGGGCCACGAGCGTTGCGCATGTGATCGCGTTGGCCGGCGTCTCACGACGTGCCTTCTACGAGCAATTCTCCAACAAGGAAGACTGTTTCCTCGCCACCTACGATGCGCTTGTCGGCGCCTCTCGCAAACGGGTCCTGCAGGCATGGATGGGCGAGCGTGGTTGGGCCAACCGCCTGTACGCGGCAACCCAGGTATTTCTCGAAGGCATCGCCGGCGATCCGCGTGGCGCCAATCTGGTACTCGTCGAGTCGATCGGGATCGGGCCGCGTGGCCACGAGCGCCTGCAGTTGACCGCCACCGCCTTCGAGCGCGTCGTCGCGACAGGCTTCAGCCTGACGCCCGACGGGATCACACTGCCGCCGCTCGCACCGCGCGCGATCGTGGGCGGGGTGCGTTTCGTGGTGCTCAGGCGCGTGCGCGAAGGCCGCCACCAGGAGCTTGCGGGTCTCACGGATGAACTGCTCGACTGGGTAAACTCATACCGCTCATCCGCGGTGACTCGTCTACGCACGCTCGGCTCGGGACGCCCACCCCATCTGCTTGCAAAACGCGCACGCTTCCTGACACGCGAGGATCGGCGCTCAAGCGTGATGGACGCGATGGTGCAGCTCGCGCTCGAGCAGGGTTACACGAACATCACCGATGCTGAAATTGCCCGTGCCGCGGCCGTGTCAACCGAAGCGTTCCACAGAGAGTTCCCGAACAAGGAAGAGTGTCTGCTCGCGGTCGTCAACGAGTTCGCCGCCGAAGCCCACGACGCGGTGCGGCGCGCCACTCGCAACGACACCGAGTGGGCTGAAGGAGTGCACAAAGGCGTGGAGGCTCTGATCGGCTACTGCGCCGCGCATCCGGGACTGGTAAAGCTGACCTTCATCGACCTGTTCGATGCTGGCAATGGCATGGTCGCGCGCGTCAGCGGCGTGCTCGATGGCTTCATCAAGGTGATGACTCGATGGGTGCCAGAGCCCGAGCGGGCCCCTGCCGTCGCCGACGAGGCGATCATGGGGGCGATCTGGGCGATCCTCTCGAGCTACGCCCCGCACGATCGCTTGCGCTATCTGCCGTGCTTGGTCGATCACCTGGCCTTCTTGATCCTCGCGCCTTACGTCGGCCCACGTTCGGCCGTCGAGGCAATCGAAGCCGCGAGCTTCCGGCGCAAGCAGCTGAAGGTTTCCTAGATCTCGAGACGCGCCTCTATCCTTGCGGATGGTGGCTACTGACGAGATCATCCGTACAGGCGCACGCCCGCGGCGGGTCGGTCACAAGGGCGCGGCGCATCTCGTGCAGGGGAACACTCCGGCGAGCTTCGACGCGGCCCTGGCCCATGGGGTGGACATGATCGAGTTCGACGTTCTCAGCGTTCACCCTGACGGCAGCGGCGAGCTGATGGTCGCCCACGATTACGAGGACATGCGCTCGCGCACGCCGCTCACGCTCGAGCAGGCGCTCGAGCACCTTGCCGGCGAGCGCTTTGCCGGCCTTGACTTCGATGTCGACGTGAAGCTGCCTGGGTACGAGCTACGCGTGGTGGACGCTCTGCGCGAGGCTGGGCTCACCTCGAGGACGCTGATCAGCGGCATGTACCCATCCTCGCTTGCCCGCGTGCGCGCGGCCGAGCCGTCTTTGCGCCTTGGCTGGTCGGTCCCACGCGTCAGGCGCGACTACACAAGCCACCTGCTCACCGCGATCCCGGCCCTTGCGATTCTCACCGGCTATCGGAGACTGCTGCCCCGGCGCGCGGGCGAGGCACTGCGAAGCGGGACGGTGGACGCGATCATGGCCCACTGGCGGGTCGTCACGGGGGCGCTGGTGGGTGCGGTCGAGCGCGAGGGTGGCGAGCTCTACGTTTGGACGGTTGACGACGCCGCACGCATCGCCAAGCTGACGGCGCTCGGGGTGAGCGGCATCATCACCAACGATCCGCGTCTGTTTGACGACCCCGATAGGCGCGTGTGATGCCGGGCCCAGCCGGACAGGCTCCGACCTCGGCGGGGAGCTAAGTCAGCTTGCACGTTGCGGCACTGAACCCCTTCGGGTCGGCGCCGGCGAGGCTCGTGTGGCCCGCGCTGGTGGGCATGGTGGTCGTCAGCAGCACTGTGTTTGCCTTGCGCCACTGGAAGACGACCTGGCCACGCAAGTTGAATGTTGACTTCGAGGTGCTTGGCGCGAACGTGAAGCTATGGCCGGCCTGGCGCGCGAGCTGAGCCGTGCCGACTTTTACGAAGCCGGAGTCAGCTTCTTTGCCGAGATCGATCCACTGATTGGTGGAGACATCCAGGTATTGAACGCGGAAGCGCATGTACATGACGTCCTTGGCGTTGCCATCGCCGGGCATCGAGCCGCGGATGCCGACCGTGTTGGGCTGATCCTTGGGGTTGCATACGTCTACGGTGGCCCACAGTTCGTGTGAGTGCAGCAGCGCGTGTGTCGGTGTCGGCGTTGACGCGAAAGCAGCGGCGAGCATGAACGGCGCGATCGACCTCAACGGACCCATACCGTGAAGATAGCGTCGGATGCCCGCAAGTTGCGGGGTTAGGGGCCACAACGGAATATCAACCACCATCTATTCCGTCCTGGCCCCTCAGCTGTCTCCTGTGATATCTCCAGGGCATGACTCCCACCAAGGCTGCGGAGATAGTGGAGCTGCTCGGACGTGTGCCGGTGTTCTCGACGCTCGAGCAGGACGACCTTGGCCGGATCGCGCAGCTGGCGGTGCCGCGCAGTTTTGAGCCGGGGCAGATCGTGTTCCGAGAGGGCGACGCAAGCGACACGTGCTACATCGTGCGCTCAGGACGTGCTCGTGCGATTCGCGAGCACGCCGACGGACGCACGATCACGCTTGCCACCTTCGGGCCGGGGGACATCTTTGGCGAGCTGGCGATGTTCGAGGACGAGCTGCGCTCGGCGACCGTGGAGGCGGTGCAGCACACGAGCGTTGTAGCCGTGCTTGGCCCAGACATGCGCAGGCTGATGGTCGAGCATCCGGAAATATCGATGCGCCTGGTCGTCGCGCTCGGGCGTCGTCTGCGCGAGACCAACGATCGTCTGGCCAAACAGTCCTTTCAGACCGTGCAGAGTCGCGTGGCCGTTGTGCTCAGCGAGCTCGTCGCTCAGGCGGTCGCCGCTGGCGAGCCGGCGCGGGAGGTGCTGCTCACCGCTACTCAGGCCGATCTTGCCAAGCTGGCCGGCTCCTCGCGCGAGTCGGCCTCGCGTTTCCTTGCGGTCTTGGAGCGCGCGGGCGTGATCTCGCAAGGTCGCGGTCGTCTTGTGGTGCACGATCCGAGCGCACTCGAGGGATATGTCTTCTGAGCGTGAGGTCTCGGCCGGCGGTGTAGTGGTTCACGAAGGCCAGGTGCTCGTGATCGTGCCTACCAGGCAGGCCGCCGATGGCTCGCAAGTGCTCGCGCTGCCCAAGGGGCATCTCGATAGGGGGGAGACGATCGTGCAGGCCGCCACGCGCGAGGTGCGCGAGGAGACGGGAATGGTGGTCGAGTCGGTGCGGGAGCTTGGCGAGGTGCGCTACTGGTACATGCGCGATCGGCACAGGGTGGCCAAGAGCGTCCACTTCTTCCTCTTTCGACTGCTTGGCGGTGATCTCGCCGACCACGACGACGAGGTGTTGGAGGCGCGTTGGATGGGTCTTTCAGAGGCGCAGAAGGCGCTCAGCTATGCGGGCGAGCGAGAGATGGTGGCGCGGGCGCTAGCCATCTGTGAGCAAGACCGATAGCCTGCGCGTCGTGCAGGTACTCAATTTCTATTCGACGATCTTCGCCGATGAGTTGAAGAAGGGCCGCAAGACGGCCACGATCAGGCTTGGCGACAAGTCGAGCAAGTACCGCAAGAATCAGGCGGTACTCGTGACGATCGGCTACCAGTACTCGCCTCGCGAGCGAATATTCGAAGCGGTGATAGACCAGGTCGAGGTGATGAAGGTCTCCGAGCTCTCGCCACGAGACATCAAGCACGACAACCCTGAGTTCCGCCGTCACGAGGAGCTCATCAACTTCCTCGAACAGATTTACGGACGTTCGGTGTCGACGGATGACATCGTCACGGTCGTGCGTTTCTCCCAGATTCTGGATACGCCTACAGCGATGACCGAAGCGATGAAGGGCTTCGGCGGCGCGCAGAACTAGCTGGACGAGCGCCCCAGAACGTGTCTCAAGACCTGCTGCAGGTTTGAAACACGTTCCAGCAAGCAGTGCTGGACACGTTCTAATCCCAACAATGGGAAACAGGTGGTGAATCCGGTCCGCGTTAGGCGGAGGATTGTCGGTACCCACCGATGCCTACCAAGCGACAAACCGCCAGTCCGAAGAGCCGTCCCCATACGCCCGAGCGCGATGGGTTTGGGCGCGGCCATGTAGCCGATATCCAGCGGGCTCGGATGGTCACCGCGATGATCGACGTCGTTGCAGAGCGCGGCCGTGCGAATGCGACGGTGGCACACGTGGTGGCCCGCTCAGGCGTATCGCGGCGCACCTTCTATGAGGTTTTCGACGACTTCGAAGACTGTTTCCTGGCGGCGCTCGATCAGTCGCTTGCGGAAATCTCGCGATATGTGCTCGACGTCTATGACCCGGCCGAGAAGTGGCGCGTGCGGATCAGGTCTGCCTTGGCGGGGTTGCTGGAATTTCTCGACGACGAGCCGGCGATGGGACGTCTATGTCTCGTGGAGACACTCGGCGCCGGCCTCCGGGTGCACCAGCGGCGCCTGGCGGTCCTGGATGTCGTGGTTGCCGCGGTGGATGAAGGACGCAAACAGTCGAGGTCCGCGGGCGCGCTGCCACCGCTGACAAGCGAAGGGGTGGTCGGAGGCGTGCTATCGGTTCTGCATGCGCGCCTCGTCCCCCATGCGGTGAGCGACGGTGGTGCGACACGCACAAAGCGAGCAAAGAGCCCTGGCCGGCCCGGCGAGCGGCCCGGCTCCCTGCTCGAGCTGACAGGTGCGCTGATGGCGATGGTCGTGCTCCCCTACCTTGGCCCGGCGGCTGCCGCCAAGGAGGCGGCACGCCCGACCCCCAGGCGCAAGTCGGCGGCCCGTGGCGTGAGCGGCGATCCCTTGCGCGACCTGGAGATGCGCTTGACCTACCGAACGGTACGCGTGCTGCTCGCGATCGCCGCCAATCCGGGCACGTCCAACAGACAGGTTGGGGCGGCCGCGGGGATAGACGATCAAGGCCAGATATCGAAGCTGCTGGCTCGCCTAGAGAAGCTCGGATTGGTCTACAACAATGGCGTCGGACAGGTTCGCGGAGCCCCCAATGCTTGGGTGCTCACAAAGAAAGGCACCGAAGTCGAGCAACTGGTCGCCGGACAGATGCCGGTAGGCGCTGAAGCCTGAGGCAGGCAGACGCTTGCAATTTGTTTGGCACTCGAGCCCGAGAGTGCCAAACATTTCCTTGACGCGCGCAATCTGTTCTATATATTGACCCTGGCCATTGGCACTCCCACCACGAGAGTGCCAACCAGGTCGTTGGGTGCCGTCGCCTCAGGGCACGGTGCCCGGTAAGGAAGCACATTCTAAACGGAGGTTCTCAGCATGAAACTTAAGCCCCTAGGCGATCGTCTGATCGTACGGGCCATCGAGGAGGAGCAGACGACCGCCAGTGGTCTCGTCCTTCCCGATACCGCCACGGAGAAGCCGCAGAAGGGTAAGGTCCTCGCCGTCGGCGACGGCAAGCTCGACGATGCCGGCAAGCGCATCCCACTCGACGTGTCCGAGGGCGACGAGGTCCTCTACAGCAAGTACGGCGGCACCGAGATCAAACTCGACGGTGAGGATCTGCTCGTGCTGCGCGAGTCCGACGTTCTCGCCAAGGTTGCCTAAGAGGGTGGCGTAGCCGGCCTTCAGGCCGGCAAGCCGGGCCCCTCGCTTTTTTAATCAAGGAGATCTGAACAGATATGGCTCACAAGGAACTCAAGTACAGCTCCGAGGCGCGTAAGTCTTTGGAGGCCGGCGTTGACGCTGTCGCCAACGCCGTGAAGGTCACACTCGGCCCCAAGGGCCGCTACGTGGTGCTCGACAAGAAGTTCGGCGCGCCGACGATCACCAACGACGGTGTAACGATCGCTCGTGAGATCGAGGTCGAGGACGTCTTCGAGAACCAGGGCGCTCAGCTGGTGCGCGAGGTGGCCACCGCCACCAACGACGTCGCCGGCGACGGCACTACAACAGCGACAGTGCTCGCCCAGGCGATCGTTCGTCAGGGCCTGAAGAACGTGGCAGCCGGTGCCAACCCGCTGGCGCTCAAGCGTGGCATCGAGAAGGCTGTCGACCAGGTCGTGGCCAACATTGCCTCGCAGTCCAAGGAGGTCTCCGGTAAGGACCAGATCGCCCGCGTGGCGACGATCTCAGCCGGCGATGAGGAGATTGGCGATGTAATCGCCGATGCGATCGAGAAGGTCGGCAAGGACGGCGTGGTAAACGTCGAGGAGGGCCAGACGTTCGGCATGGACCTCGAGTTCACCGAGGGCATGCAGTTCGACAAGGGCTACATCTCGCCGTACATGGTCACAGACCAGGACCGTATGGAGGCAACCCTCGAGGACCCCTACATCCTGATCGCCAACCAGAAGATCGGCTCCGTCCGCGACGTGCTGCCGGTGCTCGAGGCCGTGATTCAGAGCGGCAAGCCGCTGCTGATCATCGCCGAGGACGTCGAGGGTGAGTCGCTCGCGACGCTTGTCGTCAACAAGTTGCGTGGCACCTTCACCGGTGTTGCGGTCAAGGCCCCCGGCTTCGGTGACCGCCGTAAGCGCATGCTCGAGGACATCGCGATCCTGACCAAAGCAGAGGTCATCACCGAGGAGATGGGCCTCAAGCTCGAGAACACTCAGGTGTCTCAGCTCGGGCACGCTCGCCGTGTGGTCGTGGGCAAGGACAACACCACGATCGTCGACGGTGCCGGCGATGCCGAGGCGATCAAGGGTCGCATCAACCAGATCAAGGCCGAAGTCGAGAACACCGACTCGGACTTCGACCGCGAGAAGCTCCAGGAGCGTCTGGCCAAGCTCTCCGGCGGTGTCGCCGTTGTGAAGGTCGGTGCGGCCACCGAGACGGAGATGAAGGAGAAGAAGCACCGTGTCGAGGACGCCCTGCAGGCAACTCGTGCGGCGCTGGAGGAGGGCATCGTGCCCGGCGGTGGGGTTGCCCTGCTGCAGGCGTCGGCGGCTGTCTCGGTTGACGGCGACGGAGCATCCACGGACGGCTCAGACGACGAGCGGACCGGAGCGCGCATCGTTTTGCGTGCCTTGGAGGAGCCGCTACGTCAGATCGCCGAGAACGCGGGCCTTGAGGGCTCTGTGGTGGTCAACGACGTACGCAAGGCTAAGCCCGGAGAAGGGCTGAACGCGGCCACGAACGAGATCGTCGATCTCGTCGCGGCAGGCGTAATCGACCCAGCGATGGTCACTCGCTCGGCGCTGCAGAACGCGGCGTCGATCGCCAAGAACATCCTCACCACCGAGGCGATCGTCGCCGAGGTACCGGAGAAGGAAGGCGGCGGTATGCCCGGCGGCGGTATGCCGGACATGAGCGGAATGATGTAGGCAGATCGACCTCCGGGCGCAGCCCTTTAGCTGCGCCCGTATTCCGTCGATACGAATTACAGAGGGCCCGGCAGGATGCCGGGCCCTCGTTTATGTGGGGCCCATACGGCGGACGAGCCCGAGGGGCTATGTTCACCTTTTGCGTGAGTGTCCATAGTAGCTACTTTTTGTAGTCACTATTGTGAATCGCACAAAAAGTCAATAACAACCTCTGCGCCTTATTCCACGTCGGATACAGGCCTTGGCCCCTCGCCCACGTACTTCGCGGTCGGGCGAATCAGCTTGGCCTCGCGCTTTTGCTCGAGGATGTGGGCCGACCAGCCGGCTACGCGCGCACAGGTGAACATCGGCGTGAACAGGTCTGGCGTCACTTCGGCCAGGTCGAGGACCACCGCCGACCAGAACTCGACGTTGGTAGCAAGCACACGGTCTGGCTTGCGGGCAGTGAGCTCGGCCAGCGCTGCTTTCTCAAGCGCCTCGGCGGCCTCGAAGCGAGGCGAGCCCAGTTCGCGACACGTGCGCCTTAGAACGCGTGCACGTGGGTCTTCGGCGCGATAGACGCGGTGGCCGAAGCCCATCAAGCGCTCGCCGCGGTCGAGCGCCGCCTTAACCCATACCTCCGCGTCGCCGGTCTCTTCGACTTCGTCGAGCATCTTCAGTACGCGCGATGGGGCGCCCCCGTGCAGCGGGCCCGAGAGCGCGCCCACCGCTGCGGACAGTGCCGCAGCGCAGTCTGCCCCGGTTGAGGCAACCACACGCGCAGTGAACGTCGAGGCGTTCATCCCGTGCTCGGCGGCGGAGATCCAGTAGGCGTCGATCGCCTTGGCGTGGTCGGGGTTGACCTCTCCGCGCCAGCGGATCAGGAAGCGCTCGGGAATCGAGCGACCCTTGTCCACCTCCGACTGCGGTACAGGCGGCTGGCCGGCGTCGCGTGCTGACTGGGCCACAAATGACAAAGCCATCACAGAGGCCCTTGCCAAGTTGTCGCGAGCTTGCTCGTCTGAGATGTCGATCAGTGCGTTGAAGCCCCACTCAGGGGCCAGCATCGCCAGCGCCGACTGCACGTTGACGCGGTGGTCGCCGGAACGCACGGTCAAGACATGCGGTTCGGCCGGGGGCAGGCCAGGTTTGAAGTGGCCGTCCACCAGCAAGCCCCAGACCTGCTCGTAGGGGACTATGCCGACCAGATCCTCGATGTCCACGCCGCGATAGCGCAGCGACCCGCCGGCCCTGTCGGGCTCGGCGATCTCGGTGGCGAAGGCGACGACGCCCTCTAGGCCGGATTGAACTTCAGGTGGTGTTTGAACCTCGCTCATGGCGCTCTGCTTTCTGGGCTGGGCTGCTTGACGGGGATGGCGCCTTGTGGGCGCACCCATATGATGAACGACCCTGCGATCTGAGGAGGAGCCAGTGCCGGACAGTGACCTGATGTTCCGTTCCGCGACCGAGCTTGCCGCGATGGTGCGCTCCGGCGAGGTGTCCTCGCGCGAGCTGGTGGAGATCTCGCTCGCACGTATCGAGCAGCTCAATCCCCAGCTCAACGCGTTTGTGGAGATCGACGGCGAGCGCGCGCTGGCGAGCGCCGCAAACATCGGCTCGGACGATGAGCGCCCGTTCGCTGGCGTGCCGATCGCGATCAAGAACAACCGACCGGTGGCGGGCCTGAGGTCCACGATCGGCTGCTCGCTGCTGGCCGACCACGTGGCCGACCACGACTGCAACATCACGCGCCGCTTCAAGGAGGCCGGCTTTGTGATCGTGGGGACGACCACGCTGCCCGAGTACGGCATCCTGCCGGTGAGCGAGGCGCGTATATTCGGCCCGACGCGCAACCCGTGGGATCTGGAGCGCACTCCGGGCGGCTCGTCCGGCGGCGCGGCAGCCGCGGTTGCCTCGGGCATGGTGCCGGTCGCTCACGGCAACGACGGCGGTGGCTCGATTCGGATCCCAGCCGCCTGTTGCGGGCTTGTCGGCCTGAAGCCCGCACGGGGGCGCATCTCCGCGGCGCCCGAACGCGGCGAAGCGCCGCTCGACGTCGATGGGGTGTTGACGCGCACGGTCGCCGACACGGCCGCGATCCTCGACGTGCTCGCCGGCTATGAGCTGGGCGACGCGAACTGGGCGCCGCCACCGTCCGAGCCGTTTGCGCTGTCGGCGACACGCCCGCCGGGCAAACTGCGGATTGCGGCGACCACGTTCCCGCCAATCGCCGACGCAGTCGTGGATCCGGTGTGCGCGCAGGCCGTCACAGATGCAGCCGAGCTGCTGCGCTCACTTGGCCATGAGGTCGAGGAGGTCGATCCTCCCTGGCGCATCGAGGGCCTCTCCGAGCTGTTCGGGGCGGTGTTCTCGATCCATATCGCGCTTCAGATCGTCTACTCGGGGATGGTCGCCGGGCACGAGCCCACCGCCGAGGACATGGAGCCGATGAGCTGGGCGATCCACCAGATGACCCAGAGCTTCAACTCCGTGCAGGGGCTCGCCCTGGAAATCCAGTTGCAGGCGCTTACACGTCAGCTGGTGACCTTCCTGGCCCCTTACGACGCGCTGCTCACCCCGGCGCTCGCTGAGCGCCCGCTGCCGCTCGGCACGCTCGACACAGCTGCCCCCGACCCGATGTCGACGTTTACCCGCTCGGGCCTGTTCACGCCGTTCACGCCGGTGTTCAACGCCAGTGGCCAGCCGGGCATCTCGTTGCCGCTGTATCAGGGGGAGGATGGCCTGCCGCTCGGCGTGCAGCTCGTGGGTCGCCCCGCGGGTGAGGCTGCACTGCTGGCGCTTGCATCGCAGGTCGAAGCGGCCTCGCCGTGGGCGGGATGCCGCCCGCCGGTCTCTTAAACAACTCGGCCCGCCACAAGGGCGGGCCGTGGTGACGGGGAGCTACCCCGAACAGACTGATACCGAAGCAAAACTATAGTGCAGACAATTGCACCCAGGACGTGGGACGGAACTGTGCGCTTACCCACCGAGCACTGATGACATTGGCTGCGGTGTAACGCCGAGTACTTCGGCATCGCTGCCTCCCGTGGCCACCATGTTCGCCTCCAGCAGCTCAGCCTCGTCCCATGTGATCGGTGTGCCTGTGTGCAACGCGCGTTCGAGTAGCCGCAGTGTGCGCGAGACTATCGGGGTAGGGAGCGGCAGGAGCGTGCGCTCGCGATCGAGTGAGCGCAGCACTGTGTTGATGACCTCGTTGTAGGTCATGGTTTGAGGGCCGGCCAGCTCGTAGCGCGCGTGGCCAGCGCCATTGCTGCTGCCTCCGTCGCTAGTGCCCGCGCCACCGTCTCCGCGCAACGTCGCGACCACGCAGCCCGCGACGTCCTCCGCCCAGATCGGCTGGCAGACCGCGCGACCGCGGCCCGATATCGGCACGATCGGCAGCAAAGACAGGCGCTCGATCAGCGTCAGCCAGCGGTCCTCCGGTGCATACACGAGCGAGGGAGCGATCACGGTTGTGTGCATGTCGGACTCACGCACGGCCTGCTCGGCGAGCGCCTTGGCGCGGAACAGGCGCGCGCGGTGGTGTGTGGAGGCGCCGAGCGCGGAGAAGAACACGAAGCGCTTCACCCCCGCGCGCTGGGCCGCCTCGACCATCCGCCACGTGGCTATTGCCGCCAGCTCCTCGATCGAGCCGCGTGGCTGGTCGCGGGTGGAGGCGGCGAGGTGCACCACGGTGTCCACACCGCGCATCGCGTTGCGAAACGACGGTGGGTCGGCGAGATCGCCCAGCGCGATCTGCACGCGCACGCGTTGGGGTCCGAGCCCGCGCGGGTCGCGCACCAGGCAGCGCACGGGCCGGCCTTCGGCGACCAGGCGGCGCAATAGGGCGGAGCCGACGAGTCCGGTGGCGCCGGTGAGCAGGAGCATCGCCCAAAGCTAGCGGAGTGCCGCCGGAGTCGGCCGGTCGCTTGTGTGACTGATCCCCAGGATTTGGCTGAGCCGCATCGCTACTATTCGTCGTCCCGCAACTTGTAGTCTCCGACCAACGAATCGAGAAGGAAGCGAATGGCCTACGTAATCGCTGAGCCGTGCATTGGCACGAAGGACAATTCCTGCGTCGAGGTGTGCCCCGTGGATTGCATCCACCCGACGCCCGACGAGCCCGGCTATGACGCGGCCGAGATGCTCTACATCGATCCGGAGGAGTGCATCGACTGCGACGCGTGCGTAGAGGCCTGCCCGGTGGACGCGTGCTTTGCCGAGGATCAGCTGCCTGACGAGTGGCAGAAGTTCGCGTCGATCAACGCGGAGTACTTCGCCAACACGAAGTAAGCCTCAGCATCTCTTAGGCCTCAGCATCTCTTTCAAAAATGAGCTCTGTGCGGCGGAGCTTTCATGGACTATGGACGCGGGTCGTGTAGCTCATTTTGAAAAGACTCCCAAACACCCCCCCTTTGCGAAGGTCTAGGTAAAGGTTTGGTACCGAAACAATCCCTCCGGCTCACGTCAAGGGGGGTGTTTGCGTGCGGCTCATTTTGAGGGACGTTCCTAGGCCATCGGCAAAGACATGCCGGCAGGCTTCGGGCTCGCCGGGCTCGCCGGGCTCGCCGGTGGCGTTGGTGGGCTCGGTGCTGCCACTTCGACCAGTGGTAGCGTTGGCAGCTCCATCGGCGCCATCGCGATCAGACCTCGTGCTGCCTGGCGGATCGCTTGCGAGGCCGGGTCGTCTGGATCCTCGATCACCAGCGGCAGGCCGTTGTCGGCCTGGGCTCGCAACGGCATCGTCAGAGGCACCTTGCCGAGCAAGGGCACGTCGAGCTCGTCGGCCAACTCCTTGCCGCCGCCCTCGCCGAAGATCGGGAAGCGCTCGCCGCTTGGCGTGGTGAAGCCGGACATGTTCTCGATCACGCCGCAGATCTCCAAAGACACCTTGTTGGCCATCTCGGCTGAGCGACGCGCGACCTTCTGGGCCGTCGCTTGGGGTGTCGTCACGATCACGAATTGTGCTTGCGGGAGCATCTGGGCGAGCGTCATCGAGACATCGCCTGTGCCCGGCGGCAGATCGATCAAGAGGTAATCGAGCACGCCCCATTCGACGTCCTGCAGGAATTGGCCGAGCGCCTTGTGCAACATCGGCCCGCGCCACACGACCGCTGCGTCCTCCTCCAGGAAGAAGCCGATCGACATGACCTTCACTCCGTGGGACTCCAGTGGCAGGATCTTGCGCTGTGGTGAGACCGGCGGGCGGGTCGCGCCAAGGCCGTACATACGCGGGATCGAATAACCCCACACGTCAGCGTCGAGGATGCCCACGCGCTTGCCGTCGGCCACCAGAGCCGCCGCTAGATTTGCAGTCAGCGTTGACTTGCCGACGCCGCCCTTGCCCGAGCCGATGCAGAGCACATTGGAGACCTGGGCGAGCGAGCCTGCCGGGAGGTTGCCGCGCCCGAGCTTCTGCTGTAGGGCTGACTTCTCGCTGTCGCTGAGCACGTCGAAGTAGACGTTGACGTGCGTGACGCCCTCCAGCGCTGAGACCGCCTCGGCGACGGAGGTCTGGAAGTGGCCGCGGATCGGGCAGCCAGCCGTGGTCAGCGAGACCGTCACGTTGACCACTCCGTTCTCGGAGATGTCGATCGAGCGCACCATCTCGAGCTCGACGATCGAGCGGCGCAGCTCCGGGTCGATCACGACCTCCAGCGCCTTGAGGACTTCATCGCGGTTCATGTCTGCTCGCATTCTCGCAGAGAACGAAAATGCCGCCGGGCGGTAGGGGGACCGCCCGGCGGCGAGGGAGGAGAGGGTGCTTCTACTACCGGCGGGATATGAGGCCGGCAGACCTTCCCGTCTCCAGCCTCTCCGGCCTGGAACGGGGGAAGGGGGTTGTGCTCAGACGAGGCTGAGGATGCGCTCCTGGACCTTGTTGGCCAGATCTTCGCCCTCGCGCTGGACACGACGTGCCTCGCGCTCGACGCTGGCGCGTGTCTGGCGCACCTCGCGTTCGACGCGTACACGTGTCTTGCGCACCTCGCGCTCGAAGCGGTTGCGGGCGGTGTTGCCACGGCGCTCGAACTTACGCAGCTGGGCGTTTGCCTTTGCCGGGCTTGCGTAGCTCTCGATCGTGTCGTTGACACGCGCGAGCACTTGTTCACGTGCGATCAGTGCCGCGCCGACGGGGATCAGCACGACGCGCTCGGCATAGGAGCCGACCGTCGGGTTCTTGACGGCGGTGGTGGAGCGCTTGCTGGAGGCACTGGAAGTGCTTGCACGCGACGTGGTTGCACGTGGGGTGGTCTTCGCTCTCGCGCTCTTGGGGGCGGCGGCGCGGCGCGGCTTGACGCTACTTGCTGATGTTGACTGGGCTGTTGCCATTTGGGAGAGGTTCTCCTAATTTGGGGGGCACACTTGTTCTGGTCGGTGCGACTTTAGCACCGAACACATGTTCCTAACCCCAGCTAGAAGGATGGTTACACGCCAATCTCAACTCGGGGTGAACACGCTGTAAAGAAAAGCTATGAAACCTTCGACATCAGGCTCTAGGGCTGGGAGGAGGCTTCAGCTGGGCAGCAATGGAACGCGTGTTCGCCCTAGCCACGCGGCCGGATCCTCCAGCTCGCTCATGCTTGGCAGCATCTCGGCCGAGCTCCAGGCGAGCGTCAGCGCGCTCGGTCCTGCCTGCGCGACGACCTCGTCGCAGAAGGAGCGCCCGATCTCGTATTGGCGCATCTTCATATCAAGCCCGAGCAGCTTCTCAAGGATCCGCCATGGCCAGCCGCGCTCGCGACGCCGGCGGTTCATCGCGATACGCATGCGCTCCATGGTCGGTAGCTCCTCTGCGCCGACCGCATCCATCACATGCTCCGCATGTCCCTCGATCAGCGACATCGTGGCCTGCATGCGCTCGATCAGCGCCCAGCGATCCTCGCCGATCCCGACGCGCAACAGCTCGCCACCGCGCAGCCGCTGGGCGAGCGCGCGCAGGTCCGAGGGGTCAGGGACTTTTGCGAGGCCGCCGAGTTTGACACCGACCTGCATGCCGTCGATCAGCTCGCGCAGCATGGCGCCGAGGTGG
This sequence comes from uncultured Solirubrobacterales bacterium, assembly GCA_963844095.1. GTDB lineage: Bacteria > Actinomycetota > Thermoleophilia > Solirubrobacterales > Solirubrobacteraceae > Palsa-744. The sequence goes on along the minus strand of CAWJND010000001.1, from coordinate 462,093 downwards.
TCGCGCAACCACGGGGCGCCACCGAACTGGACGGCATGGGTGACCTCGTGGATCGCGACCCAGGCGGTGAACTCCTCACGGTCCAGGCCGAGGTTGCGTGCGGCCTGGGCCAAGTTTGGCGCCAGCAGCAAGAGTCGCGGTGGTTGCTCTGGTTCCAGTAGCGCGATGTCGTACTGGCCGAGCACGCGCTGGGAGAGGATGCCAGTGATCGCGCCCACCTGTGCGCCCAGCAAAAGCTGGGTGATCGAGCGCATCGCCGGTGCAAGCGGGCCCGTGCCGCCGCCGAGGCGCTTGGTTAGCGGGTCCAGCAGCGGGCGCATTGTCGCGATGTTGGCTTCGATCCAACTGGGGCGGTCGATCAGCTCCAGTGTTGGCAGGTGCTCTGGGGGCTGCAGGCCGGTGTAGGCGCCGACGCGCGCGGCAAATCTCTCGGCCAGCGACTGCACTCCGCTGGTCTCCGAGCATGATTGAGATGCCCACCCACCCGTGCCCCCGGCGAGCATCTCGCCGACGCGCTGCGCCACGTTCCAGTCGATACCGTCCATCCATAGAGCGTACGCACTCGTATGCTTGGCCCGTGCCTGCCTCTCGAATCGAGCTCTTCGAGCGTGCGGCCGCGCGCGACGTGTTGGCCTGGCTGCGCCTGCTTACCGATCCGAGCGACTCCTCGGCGGTGGTGCGCGCGCTTGGGCGTCCGCCGATCGAGCTGCGCCAGGTGGACATCGCGCGCGTGGTGCAGGTGGCGCGTAAAGCCAAGCTGGACATCGTGGCGGCGCTTGGGCCGGCGATCGAGTCGCCGCAGATGCCGCCTGAGGCGCGCGAGCGGATCGAGCACTTCCAGGCGTTGCACGAGGAAGCAAGGATCGCCTTTGAGGTTTTGCGCCCGCGCTTGGGCTGCAGTCCGCAGGAGTTGGCAGCGGAGTTGACGGCCGCCTCGGAGGCAAGGCTGCTCGGCGGCGAGAAGATTTCGCAAGCGCGCGCGCAGACGCTCCAGGAGACGGTCGATCTGATGCGCGAGGAGGTGCTCGGCGGCGCACTGCGCATCGCCGGGCGTCTGGGCGAGCTGCGTCTTGATACCGATCTGGACATCTCGCACGGCGTCGTGCGCTACCTGGAGCTCGTGAAGCTGGCGGCACTCAAGGACCGTCCGTCTGGCCAGAGTCTCGGCGAGGCGCTTGCCGACATCAACCAGCGCCTGCTCGCCGCCTGCACGCCGCTGCAGCGTGAGATTTTCCAGACCTCGACGCTGGACGAGGCGCTGCTTGCCAGCGAGCGTGAGGCGTTTGAGCCAAGCTCGGCCGGCGCCAATCAGCTTGAACGAAGCGAAGGCCGGTCGGGTGGGCATGGACCCGGCCAAGACGAGTGGCTGGACGCGCAGGTCGCTCCCAAAGCCGCCGTCGCTCCGCCCGCGCTTGGCGCATTCGCACGTCGCGAGGAACCCTCGCTACAGGCTTTCCTGCCCAGGCGGGGCGATGGAGTTGTGCTCTCAGCGTCTGACATCGACACATACCGCGCCTGTCCCCTGCGCTACAAGCTTGGGCGCGTCTTGAAGATCCCCTCGGCGCAAACGCTGCACCAGCGCTTTGGAATCGCTGTACACCAGGTACTGGAGCGCTATCACGCAGCCGAGCACACGACGGTCGAGCAGATGATGGAGCTGTTCGAGAACTGCTGGCGCCGTGGTGGCTTCGGCGACAGTGACCGTGAGCGCGAGCTGCACGTAAAGGCTCGCGCGGCGCTCGTGCTCTACCACCGACGCCTCGAGGTCCACGAGGCCGAGCCGGCTTGGTTTGAGCGCTCCTTCTCATTCAAGCTCGGACCCCATCACCTGCGTGGGCGTGTCGATCGCGTCGATAAGCTCCCCGACGGGGCCTACGAGCTGATCGACTACAAGACCTCGCGCCCAAAGACCGCGGAGCAACTCGCCGATGACGTGCAGCTCTCTCTGTATGCGCTCGGCGCGCGCGAGTCCTGGCAGGTCGAGGCCGAGCGTCTCTCCTACTACTACGTGCTCGACGACCTCAAGGTCCCTGTCCCAAGCGCGGAGATGGATCCTGACTGGATCGCGCGCGTCGTGGCCGAGGTTGGCGAGGCGATCTTGGCGCAGCGTTTCGAGCCGACTCCCTCACCGAGCGTTTGCGGTCTGTGTGACTATCGCATCGCCTGCCCAGCTTGGGAGCGGTAGGTCTTACTTTCGCTGCGCTTTAGGCCGAGTGGATAGCCTTCTCGCGAGGATGAAGAGAAGGGTCTTGAAGGAAGGGGCGGACGCGCATATGCGCAAGGGTGCGAGCGTATGCTTGCCGGTGCTTTCGCTGCTTGCCGCAGGGCTGATCGTCGGTTGTGGCGGAGGGTCGTCCTCGACGAATACCGCATCGGTGCCGAGCTCTCCGGCGGCGGCGCCCACACAGGGGACCCCCTCAAATGTTGATGCTGTCGCCTATGTATCGCACACGCCGATCTCCAAGGCGAGCTACCAGCACTGGCTGGCGGTTGAGACGGCGCTTGGAGCGGCCGGCTCACCGGCCCATCAGGCACTTGGCTTTCTGATTACCTCCGAGTGGGTGCTGGGCGAGGCCACGGCACGCGGCGTCAGCGTCTCGGAAGCCGAAGTCAAGCAGCGCTTCGCCCAGCTCGTGCACGAGAGTTTTCCCAAGGCCGGCGCCATGCAGAAGTACCTTGCCAAGTCAGGCGAGACCGAAGCCGACCTGTTGGCGCGCATCAAGGTCGAACTGCTGGCCTCCAAGATCGCGGCGAAGGTTAGTGCCGGCAAGAGCGCAGCGCAGCGCAGCGCGTCACTCACGGCTTTCGAGAACGCATTCCATGCACACTGGAAGAACTACACCAGCTGCGAGCCCGGCTATGTGATGGAAGACTGCAAGCAGTACAAAGGCAAGCCGGAAGACCTCACCGCTAAAAGCTCCTCCAGCAGATCTTCGAGCTCCGCGGCATCCTCGAGTAGCGCCTCGTCGAGCTCCTCCGGCTCGAACGCAAGCGGCGAGGTCTACACAGCACCCGGCGCCTTCTCGATCTCCAGTCCCGCCTTCGAACGCAACGGTGCGATTCCCGTCTCCTATACCTGTGCCGGCGCCGGCATCTCGCCAGCGCTCTCTTGGCAGAAAGTGCCGGCTAAAGCCGCCGAACTTTTCCTGTTCGTGATCGACGACAACTCCAGTGGCTCGGAAGGTGGCATCCGCTGGGTGGTCGGTGGGATCGAACCGAGCTCCACCGGCGTTGCCGCCGGCAAGCTGCCTGCCGGCGGGATCGTCGGTACCAACACTGCCGGGAAGGCCACCTACTCGCCGATCTGCCCAGCCAAGGGCAAGAGCGACACGGTCGAGTTCGTCATGTACGCGCTCTCCAAAAAGCTTCAGCTCTCACCCGGCTTCCAGCCGGCTACCGCAGAGGCGCAATACGGCTCGCACAAACTGCTGATGGGCTCGGCTGCCGTGACCTACGGGATCGCCTCACGCTAAGAAGGTCTTTCAAAATGACCTGCACGCTCGATACCCCTTGGGGTGGAGCGGAGGATTTATTTTGGCACCTAACCTTTACCTAAGCCTTCGCAAAAGGTGGGTGTTAGGCAGATCATTCAAAAGCTGGGTCATGCACCCAGCTTCATGACGCAATGAACACCCCGCCGCAGAGTTCATTTGAAAGACGTTCTAACTCTCGATCCCTCGCTGGCGCAAGAAGCGCTGAAATTCCCGCGCCAGCAGATCCCCCGAAGGCAGGTCCTGCGGGCTGATCTCGGTCTGGCCGTCCTCGACGGCACGCTGCTCCAAGCGGTCGACAAACGCTTGGATGTCGGGATCCGATTGCACGGCCAGACCCACTTGGCGCTCGTACTCGGCGGCGGCTTCCTCGAGCTCTGTGACGTCGACCGAGACCCCTACCATCAGCTCCAGCTTGCGCAGCAAGGCGAGCGCCGCCTTGGGGCTGGCAGCGGCCGCGACATAGTGGGGCACGCTTGCCCAAATGCTCGCCGACGGTAGCCCCGCCTGGCCGAAGCCGGCATGCAAAACGCCCACGATTCCCGTTGGGCCCTCGTAGCTGCTGGCATTCAATGCAAGTCGCGCCACCAATGCTGGATCAGAGGCAAAGCCGGTCATCGTCACAGGCTGTGAGTGCGGGACGTCGGCGAGCAGTCCTCCGAGCGTCACGACCAGCTGCACGTCGAGCGCTTCGGCAAGGTCGACGATCAGCGAGCTGAACGAGCGCCAGCGCATCGAGGGCTCGGTGCCCTGCACGATCACCAGGTCGCGGTGGGCGCGCGGAGCACGCGCTTCGAAGATCTCGACTGAGGGCCATGAGATGACTCGCGCCTGCGTCTCGTCGATCTTGACATGCGGGCGGTTGGCCTGGAAGTCGTAGAACTCCTCGCTGTCGATCCTCGCAAAGCGCCGCGCACTAAGCGCCTGTGCAAGGAAGCCTGTCGCGGTTGAGGCGGCGTCGCCGGCGTCGTTCCAACCCTGAAACGAGCACACCATGGCCGGGGCCCGCAGGCCGTCGGGGCGACGATCCCAGATCAGTGGCTGCATCCGACCCACCGTACATCATGGGCCCCACATGTCCACAACGCACACTGGGACTATCGTGGCTGCCGATGGGCGAGCGCAAGCTGACACACCTCTCGATCCGATCGGATCAGCCGTCGCACATGGGCTTATGAGCGGCGGGGAGGCGGTCGATGCGCAGACAGTCGCCACCCTACGTGCCGGCGATGTCGTGGACGGCGTGTTCGCGTGCGTGCGCAAGGAGCGGCTCATCACCCGCTCCGGCGACCCCTACCTCACAGTCGAGCTGCGCGACCAGTCTGGCAGTCTCTCCGGCAGGGTCTTCCGCGACGCCGACCTGTTCGCGGGGCGCTTCGAGCGTGGCGAGCTCGTGCGGGTGCGCGGGCGTGCGGAGCTTTTTCGTGAGCAGTTGCAGCTCGCGATCGAGCAGATCGCTCGGGTCGAGCTGACAGACGAGGATGCCGCACGCTTCCTGCCCGTCTCTCATCGCGACATCGAGGAGCTGGAGGGTTTCTACGAACACCTTGCACGCGAGGTGTTCGATCCCGGCCTGAAAGGCTTGTTGCAGCGCCTGCTGGACGATCGCGAGCTGCGTGCCGAGCTGCGCCGCGCGCCCTGCTCGCTGCCCTCCACCGGACCGGGTCGCTCATCCTCGGCGCACCATGCTTTCCTCGGTGGGCTGTTGGAGCACACGGTGGCGGTTGCCACGCTGGCGGTCGAGCTGTGTGCGGTGCACCCGCGTCTGGATCGTGACCTGCTGCTTTGCGCAGCGCTCGTGCACGACATCGGCAAGACGCGCGAGTATGCCTACGGCGCGGAGATCACCCGCACGGAGGAGGGGCGCATGTTGGGCCATATCGAGTTGGGGCTGAGATTGATCGCTGCCCATGCTCCTACGACGTTGCCCAGCGAGCGACGGATGGCGCTTGAGCATTGTGTGCTCTGCCATCACGGCGGCGAGGGCGCCGGCGCCCAGCGCCCGGCCTCTGCCGAGGCGCTTGCCCTGCAGCGACTGAACGCGCTCGACGCCAGTGTCAAGGGCGCTTTCGAGCAGGGTCTCAGCCGCTGATCATCCGCTGAGAAACCCCGCGGAATCGGTCAAGTCTGCGTCCACGGATGCCGATCATCAAAGCGTGGGGGATCGACCTACGTCAACCGGTGCATCCGTGAGCGAGCTCTCGCTGCTGCGTCCTGCCGTGGGGCCGGGCGAGTCTGCTCGCAGCGGCACCATCCAGCGCGATGCACTGATGCAAGCACTCGCCGACGGCCGTCCCGGTCGTCTGATCGGCGACGTGGTCGTGGATCTCGGCTTCGCCACGCGCGAGAAAGTCGAGGAGGCCGTGGAGATCGCTCGGGCTCAAGGCAAGCCCACCGGCCAGATCCTCGTCGAGCAGGGCATCCTGCGCCACGACCAGCTGGCGCGTGTGGTGGCGGAGCGCTTTGGCCTTGAATACATCGATCTGTCCGTGTACGAGCTGGACATGGGTGCCGTGAACCTGATCGATATGGAGGCGATCCGTCGCTATCAGGCCGTGCCGGTCGGCTTCCTGGAGGACGGCACGCTGATGCTGGCGATGGCGGACCCCACGAACGTGCTGACGATCGACGACATCGCGATGCTCACCGGTAGGCGCGTTCGCTCGGCTTCGGCTTCGATCGAGGATCTGAACATCCTGATCATGCGCCTCTCGCGTGTGGAGCAGTCCGTCGAAGAGATCGTCGAGGAGGACGACAGCGATAGCGAGTCCGATTTCGTCATGGACGAGGCCGACAAAGACGCTCCTGTCGTCAAGCTCGTGCACTCGATCATTGCCGACGCGATCGAGCAGGGGGCCTCGGACATACACATCGATCCGGGTGAGGGCGACATGCACGTCTCCTTCCGCATCGACGGCGTGCTCGCGCTGACCTCGACGCTCAAGCGCTCGATGGCCACGAGCATCATCTCGCGCATAAAGATCATGTCGGAGATGGACATCTCCGAGCGGCGCATTCCCCAGGACGGGCGCTTCGCTCTGACGGTCTCCGGGCGTCGTGTCGATGTACGCGTGACGACGCTCCCGCTCGTTTACGGCGAGGGTGCCTATTTGCGTATTCTCGACAAGGGCGTCGCCGTGCGCGGTCTGGAGTCACTTGGCATGCAGCGCACCGAGCAGGACCGCTTCGCCTACGCGATCGCGCGACCCAACGGTGCGGTGCTCGTGACGGGGCCGACCGGCAGCGGCAAGTCTACGACTCTCTACGCGGCGCTCGGCGCGGTAAACGACGGCAGTCGCTCGATCCTCACGATCGAGGATCCTGTCGAGTCGCGGATCGCCGGGGTCAAGCAGATGCAGGTTGCGCCCAAGGCCGGGATGACCTTCGCCGGCGGGTTGCGCGCGATGCTGCGTGCCGACCCGGACGTGATCATGGTCGGCGAGATCCGCGACCGCGAAACCGCTCACATCGCGGTCGAGGCTGCGCTCACCGGCCACCTCGTGCTCTCGACACTGCACACCCGCGATGCTCCGAGTGCACTCGGTCGGCTGATCGACATGGGCATCGAGCCTTTCCTGATCTCCTCGGCGATCGACTGCGTAGTCGCACAACGTCTCGTGCGGACCTTGTGTGCACACTGCAAGCGCCCAAGCAAGGCTCCAGAGTCCTTGCTAGCCGAATATGGGCTGTATGAGTCCGAGGCGTTCGAGCCGGTCGGCTGCACGCGCTGCGCCGCAACCGGTTACAGGGGGCGCATGGGCATCTACGAGGTGATGTCCGTCACCGAAGAGGTTCGCTCGCTGGTGCTGAGCCGCGCCTCCGTTGACGACATCGCGGCCACGGCGATGAGTCAGGGCATGCGGCGCATGCGCGACGACGGCATCGCCAAGGTGCGTGCTGGTCAGACCTCGATCGCTGAGATCGAGCGGATGACCACTAGCATGATCTGAGCCTGTGGGCTGGGTTTCTCGGGAGGTTCGTTTTGGAGGAGAGGTTCGTTCCTTCAGTGCTCGCGTGCCGGTTTTGTGAGGTTCCGCGCCGGTGTTGGACCCCGCATGGTGCCGGTCGGTTTCGCAAGCGTCCCGTAGGTTCCGCGCACCGGCGGAATTAGCAAAGAGACTTCAAGCGGCCCCTTCGGGAACGCTTCGGCCGTGAACGAGTACGTGTGGTACAGGACGCCGTCGAACAGCATTTCGCTGTGCTTTGGGATCGACAGCGGCGCTGGGACTGCACTGCCGAGCAGCAGTTGCTTGTCTTCGTAGAGGAACGCCTGTACGCCGGCGAAGCGCTGAGCGAGGATTATGTAGCCGAGGTCGTCTTGCACCGACAGCAGGAAGTGGCCGACCACGTGCCCGTGAGCGTTGCGCACGTCGCCGCGGATCGGCGCCAGCACATGCGGCCCGCCGACGTCGGCCACCAGTTTTTCGCCGAGCGTGGCGCGGACCCGCACCACGTGCAGCGTACCTTCGAAGAACTTCACGATCGCGGCTCGTGTGGCGGTCGGGTTGTCAGATGCGACCGCTTCCTGGAAGGGGCGGGAGTTTTCGAAGTCGCGCACGACGGCGCGCGTGGCGGCTCCAGACTGCTCCTCACGGTAGATCCGCTTGGCCGTCTCCCCGATAGCGTCGATTGCCGTTTCCGCCGACGTGGGTGCGCATGTTGAAGCGGGTGGTACCGGGGCAAGCACGAACACACGCAGCTCCTTTTGGGGGAAGCCGGCGCCGGGGAACGAGTAGACGGCGTAGCGCCTGCCCTTGTAGGAAATCTCTCCTTTGTCGGGGATGCTGTTCGGGGCGGGACTGCTCGAGCCGCCCAGCGAGCGCCCGCGTGAGCGCGCGAAGACCTGCGCTTCGGTGATCGCATAAAGCGTGCCGGCGTAGCCGAAGATGCCCTCCTCGGCGGCCGTGACCGTGCCGATCGTGCGGCCTTCGAGATCCTTCAACGGCGTGCTCACAGGGGCGATCCCGTTGGCGCTGCCGTATTCGACGAACGTCCGTCCGGCGAGGCTCACGCTCACGCGCACGAGCTGGCCGCGCAGCAACGGTGCCAACGCCTTGCGTGCCGCCGCCGGATCGTTGGTCTGGATCGCGGCGAGCAGCGCCGGCGAGGCGGCCACCCTTTCGGCAGCCGGCAGAGCTATCCGTCCGCCTGAGAGCTCGCGGTAGACGTGTTCGGAGATCGTCCCGAGTGCTCTGGCAACGGCGTCCGCACACTGTGGAGGAGCCAATGGGGCCGCGGCGGTCACCGAAGCGCTCCCGGCGCTCGTGCCACAGCTGGTGAACGCAAGCGCCAAGGCAGCCGGCACTGCGAGTAGCACGCCCCGGCGGGGTCGGGGTACGCGCGGGTTGGGCCAGCGAGACTTGGCCGTATGGGTGGCGGTCATCCGGCCAAGGGTACGCCGCCGACATGGTCGGTCGGTTAGATATTTCTTAGGGGTCTTAGTAGTACTTTGTCGGTTCGGCAGTTTGAGCCGATTTCGGGGCACTTCGGACCTCGAGATTCCGCTCAACCAGGCCAATGCAGGATTCTCGCCGTCAATGTCGTGTAGAGCTAAATCCGGCTGATCGAGGCGAACCGACAAAGTACTATTAGGTCATTCGAAATGACCCGCACGTATCTATACCCCCTGTTGTGGTGCTGGGGGATTTATTTTGGTACCTAACCTTTGCTCGAGCCTTCACAAAAGGGGGGTGTTTGTGGGCCTTCGCAAAAAGAGTGTTTGTTCACAAAGGGGTGTTTGTTCGCAAAGGGATGCCCGGACGCCGCGCTCGCGGCGTCCGGGCACAGGCATCCAGTGTTATTTCTTCTTGGCTTTGCCCCCCGTCTTGGCTTTTTTGCCCTTGGCCGTGGTCTTCCCGTGCTTGCCCGTCTTCTTGACCTTCGAGGAGAGCGGCGTCGCCGGTTCCAGACGCGTGCCGCCCACATAGGCGGAGACAGGGCAGTGCAGCGGGCGGCCCAGGTCGAACGGACCTGAGATCGCCTGCGTCGGGACGGCCTTTTCGAGGTAGATGTCGGTGACGCTCAGGAGCGGGTCGAGATGCGGTGCGGCGCACAGCGCCTTGCCGATCGAGAACTGCCCGGTGATCGTCTCCCAGCCGGCCTTGGTCGAGCCCTCGCAGTTATCCGCCCAACCCGGCAATTCGCCGCCGCAGGAGAACGTGTCCGAGAGCGGCTGGTTTGTCGCGTTGCTCGTTACGAGCGGCGCTGCCTCGAAGCCGGTGAGCGGCACGTTTGACTGCAGCTGGTAGCCCGTGATCGGGCCGTTGCAGTAGAACGTGTAGCGCACCTGCACTTCTTCGCTGCCGAGTTCGGGCGTGCCGGCCGATATGTGCCCGGAGCAGGTGAGGTTGTTCGGGCTTCCTTCGATTCCGACAGCTTCGGCGTGAGCCGCGGCGACGATCGCCATAGAGAGGACGATCGAGCCCACGATCGCGCCGAGCCAAAGGGAAGCTCGCTGATGGACGGGTCGATGTGTATGCAACGGGGGTCTCCGTTCGTTGTTTGACATGAAGGCGGAGGTTCAGCCGCCGGGATGCGACGCAGGCGTTCCCGGACCTGCAAGATCCGAGAGCGGCCGGTGCCGCGGTTGTGTTGATGCGGCCTGGGCCGCCTTCTTGGCCGTGGAGGCGGCACTCGCCGCTTTTCCGCTTGCGCCGTAGACCGTCGCCCCGAATGACACGGTTGCTTGGTCGTTGGCATGGCCCAAGGGGAGGACTCCGAAGAGCAGCGAGATGCTCTTGGAGAGCGAGAAGTCGTTGAAGCTTTCGCTCACCTGCTTACCGCTGTGAACGAAGGGGGAGAGCAAAAGTGCGCCGACCGGCTTGCCGGCGGCGCTCGCTGGCGAGGCCGGCGGGCTATCCGGCACGATCACGATCAGGCCTTCCTTAGCGTATGCGCTGGTAGCGAGAATCTGCGGCACGACAACCTTTAGGAAAGCGTCGGCGGGAGCAAGCCCGGCCGGCGAGCCCGGCGCGCAGGGAGCGGCCGAGCCGTCGTTGCAAGCGGACGGGACGACCCAGCTGAGGCTCGGTGTGTTGGCAGGTGTCGCGAGGCTCGCCTGTAGCTGCGACAGATCAACGTCATTGCTCGCGCATGCGCCTTCGCTCAGCAGCGAGTCGAAGTACACGAAGGGGTTGCGGTAAGTGAGGTAGGGGTCGCCGGGGGCGGGTGTGTGGTTGGGGTCGGGCGTGCCCAGTTCTGGCCGGCGGCATGTGACTGCAGTCGTGGGCTGGGATTGTGTGCCGGGCGTCGTGCCCGTGTCATTGACCGAGCTGGTTTGCGTCGGAGTGCTGGCTGCTTGGTTCGTGCCGTTGGGGATGCCGGAGCCATGCGTAGCACTCGGAGTGCCTGCCTGGCTCGTTCCGGTGGAAGTGCCGACGCCCTGCGTAGCGCTTGTGACGCTCGGAGTGCCGGCGGTGGGTGCCGTGCCGCTCGCAGGTGCGTCCTCTTCCATGTCCTGCACGAAGGCCTTCCAAGTCAGTGACCCGGTGGTCAGCTCGTCGGCGAGCGTCTTGACGGTTGCCGGGTACACGCAGCCGACACCCTCGGCCAGGCCGGTGGTGGCGTTGACGGTGGGCGGCTCAAGGGCGCTGTAGGTGGGGCAGTTCTGTTCGGTGTCGAGGTTCACGCTCTGTCCCGAGAGCAGCGCGATCCCGTTGCCAAGTGCGCTGCTCGAGCTGAGCGCATAGTTGCTGAGCAGCGTGCCCTTGGGCACGAGCTGCTTGGCCAGATAGGGGTCGGCCGTGGGGTCTGCCAGCGCGGCGCTGAAGCTCGTGCCTGACAGGGCGATCACCCACACGTGCTTAATCGGGGGCAGTTTGATTGGCGTGCCCGGCGCCGTTTTTTCGCTTTCGCCGGAGCCTTTCGAGGATTTGGAGGAGCCTTCCGGAGAGCCGCTCGTGGTGGATTCGCTGGAGCTTTCCGAGGAGCTGCTTGCTTCGATCGGGGCCGGCGCCGATTTGGCTTTGCCCTTGGTGCTGCTCGTCGCTGACGGGGTTGGAGTGGGTTCGCTTGTGATCGGCGGGGGCGTTGCCGCGGTACTCGTCGAAGTAGTTGTCTGTGAGCTGCTGCCAGCACTCGCCACCAGTGCGGCAAGCGCGCGCTGTGCGAGCGTGGCGCTGTCGGCCGGCGAGCTTGCCGGACCAGGCCCAAGTGCGACGCCTGCGAGGATGCCGACGGAGAGCACCCCGGCGGCAAGCGCGCTGGCCATGCCTCGCGACGGCGCTCCGGCGCCGAGGAAGGACGCACCTGCCCACCAGCTGTGTCGTTGCCCGGCGGTTGGCCCACCGGAGGGCTCGTCGGGGCTGTGGGTTGGAGACAGTGGCGTCCAGAACGCAGTGAAGTCCAAGCGGGGCTTGCCATGTCTGACGCCGCATTGCAGGCAATAGCGCTGGTCTTCAACAAGGACGGCACCGCAGCCTGTGCACTGCTCGGGCGGCGCGCTTTGCTCCGGATTGGTTGGCATCCTCATAAAATAGCTAATCCTGATCTTCTTTGTGAAGATTGTGCTAGGCTGGCCCCACATCACGCTGTCAACCATTCGAACGGAGCCCCTACTTCAATGCACCGATCTCGCCGTGTCGCCGCCCTAGTCGCGGCGACTCTCACGCTTTCGATAGCGGTCCCATCGATCGCTCTCGCGACGAGCACGCTCTCGATCAGTGGAGCGACCGCGTCGTTCCCGCTCGTCTCGCTGCTCGTCCAGAAGTACGACAAGCTCAACAAGAAGGTCAAAATCAAGCTTTCACAGGGCGGCACGCAGGTCGGCATCAACAATGTCGCCGCCGGCCGCGATTCGATCGCCGACGTCTCGCGCGATCCGCTGGCGACCGACCCCGCCGGCCTGAGCTTCTACCCGATCGCCAAGTACTACCTGTGCGTGGTCACCAACAGCGCAAACAAGTTGCCAAACCTCACGCAGGCGCAGACCGAAGCGATCTTCACGGGCAAGACCCGCGAATGGAGCAAGGTCCCAGGCGCCACTGCCACCGGGCCGATCGACCTGATCAGCCGCAATTCCACGGCCGGCACACTCAGTAACTTCACGACGCTTTTGATCGGCGGCAAGAAAGTCTCCTCGCTGGCAGCCGAAGAGTCCTCGGAGGGACTGCAGCGATCGGCGATCGAAAAAGACCCGAGCTCGATTGGCTTCCTGTCAGGCTACTTCGCCAGTCAGGGCGTCAACGACGTCGCCTTCAACGGTGTCGGCTGCACGCTGGCCAACGCCACCGCCGGAAACTACGCGGGTATCGCGCACTTCTATGAGGTGACGAAGGGCAAAGCAACGGGTGCCGCCTCCGCGTTCATCGGCTGGATCGAGAACAGCGCGGCCGCACAGAAGATCATCTCCACACAATGGATCTCCCTCAAGTAACAAACCCATTGGCGCGTCTGCGCCAACCCTGGTCAGACCGCCGCGCCGAGCTCACGCTCGGCGCGGCGTCGTTGCTGGTGTGCCTGATCGTGGTCGGGATGGTCGTGTTCGTCGCGGTCCGCGCCTGGCCCACGATCGAGCACAACGGTGGTGTCGCCTGGCTGGGCTCAGGCGGCAATCTCGACAGTCAGCTGCAGCGAATGTTCGAAACGAGCGCTCATCCGCCGGCTTCTGCCTACCACCTGCGCGCGTGGCCGGTCATCTACGGTACCCTGCTCACAACCTCGATCGCGCTGCTGATCGCCCTGCCGCTCGCGCTGCTGTCCTCGATCTTCATCGTCGAGTTCGCCCCATCGGCCCTGAGGCGGGTGATGATCCCCGTCGTGCGCCTGCTGGCCTCGGTGCCGTCGGTGATCTACGGCTTGATCGGGATCCTCGTGCTCGTGCCGTTCGTCGGCAATCACCTGATCACCGGTGCGCAGAAGACCTCGGTGCAGGACACCGTCGAGTTGACGGGCGCCAGTCTGCTCGTCGCGTCAGTGGTGCTCGCCGTGATGATCACGCCGATCATGGTTGCGCTGATCAGCGAGGCGCTTTCCGGAGTGCCGGCCTCATGGCGTGAGGGCGCGATGGCGCTAGGAGTACATCGGCTGCGCGCCACGCTGGCGGTAAGCCTCAAGGCGATCCGTCCGGCAATCGTCGCGGCCGCGGCACTCGCATGCGCCCGGGCTCTCGGCGAGGCGATAATGATCTTCATGGTCTCGGGCTCGCGCTCGTTTACCCCGAACCTGGACCACGGACCGTTGATCTTCCTCTATGAGCCGCTGCGCACGCTTGCCAGCGTTATCGTCGACAACAAGGAAGGCTTCGGCGGCTCGCCGGCGGTGAACTCGACGCTGTACGCCTTCGGCCTGCTGCTGTTGCTCTCGGCGATCGGGCTGTCAATCTGCTCCTATCTGATCAAGCTGCCGCTGCGGCGCTACCAGCTCAAGTGATGGGTACGTTCCCCTCAGCGCTTGCGAGCACGCAGTCAGAGGCGCCTCGTCCCACGCGCGGTCGCGGCTCCTCGATGCGAGAGTGGCGCTTGCTCGACCGGATCGTTCTGGGCGCCGCGTGGGCGGCCGGGCTCGGCCTGTGCCTCGTGACGGGGGCGATCGTCGTTTACATGGGTGTGCGCGGCTTTCAATATCTGCGCCCGGACCTGCTTGTCTCAAGGCCGCAGATCGCCGAAGATGGGAGCGTCTCGGGCGGCATCCTGGACCCGCTGATCGGAACGGTGGTGCTGACCGCGATAGGGCTGGTGGTAGCGCTGCCGCTTGGAGTTTGCTGCGCCGCGTGGATCATCGAGTACGGTCGGCCTTCCTGGTTCGCGCGGCTGGTCGAGTCCGCGATCGAGATCGTCGCCGGCACACCGGACATCGTGATCGCGATCGTCGGCATCGCCGTCTTCCAACTCGGGGTGCTCGCGCCGCTGTCGAGCCGCTCGCCGACAGGCGTGGTCACCGGCACCTCGTTCATCGCGGCCGGCCTCACGATGTCGTTGATCGCGTTGCCGCCGATCTACGCCGCCACACGCGATGGCCTGCAGGCGGTGCCGGCGCACATGCGCGAGGCTGCGTTCGCGCTCGGCAAGACGCGCATCGCCACGATCCGCCGTGTCCTGATCCCGAGCGTGCGCTCCAACATCGCCACCGGCACCACGCTGGGAATCAGCCGTATCGTCGGCGACACGGCGATCGTGGTCATCGTGCTCGGCGAGACCTTGCGCAACGAACCACTCAACTCGACCCCGATCGTGGGGTTCCTGCGCGGCACTGGCTCGACGCTGACCAGTTACGTGTTCGACAACTCGCCGGCCGGCGAAGGCAAGGCCGCGGGCAAGGCGTACGCGGCCGCGTTCGTACTGCTCCTGTTCGTTCTCCTCCTCAATATCGCCGTCGGCCGTATCAGCCGCAGGCAAGCACACTCCGGCGGCGGCGAGCAAGGATCTCGGCTTTGACAAAGACGCGATTCCCAACTAACCTCATCGGTTCGATGGAAAACATGACGATGAATACAGAGGAGTCATTGTTGGATCCGTGGCCGCTGGATGCTGAGGGCCAGGACCTTGCGCGCCGCGAGGTAGTGCGCGAGGACATGAAACGACCCCAGGTGGAGCGCTCGGACGTCATCCCGCCGGGACCAACACAGGCCAGGCAGGACGAAGCGGTTCCGCCGGTACGCACGATCGTGCTCGACCGCGAGCCGCTGGCGGTCGCCCCGCCACAGGAGCGCGAGTCGATCCGCCGTTCGCTGGCGGCCCAAGGTCCTGAGCGCTTGCGCCTAGAGGATGTGAGCATTTACTACGGCGGCAAGCGCGCCGTCAACTCCGTCTCCATGTCGATCCATCAGGGCGAGGTGCTGGCGCTAATCGGTCCGTCCGGCTGCGGCAAGACAAGCCTTTTGCGCACGCTCAACCGGCTCACCGAGCTGACCCCAAGCGCCTCGCGTTCGGGCTCGATCATGCTCGACGGCCAAGACGTCCACGCCCTGCAGGACACAAAGCTGCGCTCGCGAGTGGCGATGGTCTTCCAGCAGCCCAACCCCTTCCCGATGTCGATCTTCGACAACGTGGCCTTTGCCTTGCGCGAACAGTCGCGCAAGAAGCCGCGCCGGCGCGAGCTGGAGCCGTTGGTGATCGACGCGCTGCGGCGCGCAGGACTCTACGACGAGGTCGCTGGCGACCTCGACCGCCCCGCCCTACGCCTCTCCGGAGGCCAGCAGCAAAGGCTGTGCATTGCACGCGCGATCGCAATGCGCCCAGAGGTCCTGCTGATGGACGAGCCCTGCTCTGCGCTCGACCCGATCTCCACAAGCGTGATCGAGGACCTGATCCACGAGCTGCGCCGGGACCTGGCCGTGGTGATTGTCACGCACAATCTCGCACAAGCCCAGCGCGTAGCGGACAAGGTCGCCTTTATGTATCTGGGAGATCTGATCGAGTACGGCACGGCCGCGCAGGTGTTCGAGCAGCCGCGCGCCGAGCGCACGCGCGACTACGTGCGCGGCGCCTTCGGATAGCGGTCGCAGATGAGCCTTTCTGGTCGCTGACCTTTACGAGCCCTCAACCGATAGTCATCGATGAACGTCTTCCCGATCCAAACTCCGCCCGAGAGCGACGGCGCAAAGTGCCCGAACTGCGGCGCCCAAATCGCCGTCGACCAGCGCTACTGCCTGGCCTGCGGCCAGCCCTGCTCGCCTGTGCGACTGCCGTTCCTCGATGTGCTGCAGGCCGAGAGCGAGCTGCGTCGCTCCGTTGCGTACGCCGGGCCGACCGCAGGCTATCTGCCGCCGCTGCCCGCAGACGAGGGAGCGGTCGGATGGCTGCGGCGCTACTCGGGCCTATTCGGTTTGATCGCCGTGCTACTCATCTGTGGCCTGATCGGCCTGCTCGTCGGTCACTGGCTGGCGCCGTCCAAAGCGTCGGGCCCTTCGATCGTCAAGATCGAGGGCACCCTGCCCGCGGCCGCGGCGACATCCGCTCCAACGACGACATCTCCAACGTCCACGCAGGCGAGCCAAACAAAAGCGGCCACCAGCAAAGCCGCGCCGGCTAGCGAAGCGCAGGAAGTCAAGGAAGTAAAAGAAGCCGAAACGGCCAAGGCAAAGCCGAAGCCGGCGAGCAAACCAAGCGCCGCCACGCTTCAGAAACTGAGCAACTCCAAGGGCAAAGCGCACCAGCAGGAAATCGAAAAGCTGACCTCGGGCGACAAACCGATCGAAACGGGCGGCTGATGGCCGAGCAGTCTCTGGTCCCGAGCGGCTCGCTCGCCGAGCTGCGCGAGCGCCGCTTGGCGTTGGCCGAGCGTGTAGCCGGGCTGACCTGGGATTTGGGTGGGCTCACCTACGAGATGGCGATTCGCGATCACTACCGCCTGGACGTGCTCTCGCGCCGCGCGGCCGAGCTGCAACAGGCAGACGCCGAGCTGGGCGAGGTGGAACGCTTGCTGGGCGCCGCCGAGGCGGGAGTCCATGGCCAGTGTCGCTCCTGCGGCGCCGTCCACAGTCGCGGCGCCGCCTACTGCTGGCACTGTGGTGCCAGCCTGCAGGTGGAGGCGCGCCCGGCGGTCATCGCGCAGGACAGCGCTGCACAGACGCCTTCGGCCTGAAGCCCGCGCGGTAGCATCGGCCCTGTGGCACTACGCCGAGGAAGCCTGCTTCTCGTCATCGTGACTCTGGTAGCGGCGGCCGCCACGGTCGCCTGGGCAAAGACGCCGTTGGGTGGACCGGCGGGTGTGCCACCACATCAAGGTGCGTGTCCAATCTTCCCGACCAACAACCCGCTCAACCAGGAAATTGCCCACGCCCCAGTCAACCCTAACTCCGCCAAGTACATTGAAAGCATCGGCGCAAACATCCATTTGCACGCCGACTTCGGCACGCCGCCGAGCTATGGCATCCCCTATGTAGTCGTAGGCCCACACCAGCCGAAGGTGCCGATCCACTTCACCGAATATGGCGAAGAATCCAATCCAGGCCCATACCCGATCCCGCCAAACGCCCCAGTGGAGGGCGCGGGCGAAGAAGGCGACCGGCATGTGCTCGTGTTGCAGGAGGGCAGTTGCAAGCTATACGAGCTGTACGCGGCTCAGCGGACCGCATCGAGTTGGGACGCCGGCTCGGGCGCTGTCTTCAACCTGCGCTCCAACAAGCTACGCCCCGAAGGCTGGACCTCAGCCGACGCTGCCGGCCTCCCGATCTTCCCGCTGCTGGCGCGCTACCCGGAGGTACGCTCAGGGCAGATCGATCACGCACTGCGAGTGACGGTGCCGGCTACCCAGCGCGGCTACATCCATCCGGCCACTCATTACGCATCCAGCAGCTCCGATCCAGCGTTGCCGCCGATGGGCCTACGCCTGCGCTTGAAGGCGAGCTTCGACTTGGCGGGCTACCACGGCCAAGCTCTGGTGGTCCTGCGCGCGCTCAAGCGCTACGGCCTGATCGTCGCCGACAACGGCAGCCCTTGGTACATAACAGGCGCCCCGAACCCAGGTTGGAACAACGAAGACCTCGATCAGCTGAAGCGGGTGCCGGGCGCGGAGTTCGAAGCGGTCAGCACGGGACCGATCCTGCACCACGGATAGCGCTGGTGGCAGGTCGCCCGCGGTCGCTTCTAGCGCTGCTCGGTTGACGCCGGGTCGCGCTGAGCGAAGGCGTCTTGCGGGCTTGCCTGAGCCGACGAAGGCACAGGCGCCGGTGCGGCCTGCTGCGGAGTCGGCGGTGGCGGGGGTGCCTGCTGCGTCGTTCCCGGCGACAACGTCGGCTGCTGGCCGGCATGCTGCGCATCGTGGCTGTGGCCTGTCGCCTCGCCGGTGACCGACTGCTTGAACTCGCGCATACCGGTGCCAAGCGAACGCCCGATCTCGGGCAGGCGCTTGGCACCGAACAGCAGCAACAGAATCGCAACAATGAAGATGATGTGAAGGGGGTTGTCGAGTCCCATCTACATCCAGTCTAGGCGCTATCGGAGCGGATCGGGCGATTTTCGTGTGAAGCGTCGCCCGAGGGCGGACCGGGGTCGTTCTGCTCCCCCAGCGACTTGCGTACGAGCTGGCTCGCGATGAGCACCATCAACAGCGCGAAACCGACGCGCAACACACTGCCCGACAGCGCGTTGGCCAGCACCACGCCGGCCGCCACGCCGGCGATTGACAGCAGCCCGACCAAGAGCGCATCTTTGCGGCGCACGTTGCCGTAGCCGTCCTGCTTGATCGTGCCGACGATCGCCACAGGCACGATCGCAAGCAGCGAGGTGGCCTCCGCCTGGTGTTGCCCAAGGCCAAGCACGATCACCAGCCCGGGCACGAACAGCACGCCGCCGCCCACTCCGAGCAGCCCGCCGACGATGCCCGCGCACAGCCCGATCGCGATCACGGCGATCATCGCTCGGACGCACTTGTCGGGCTTGGCAGTTGATCTCGAAAAGGACGATGCCCCCCGCGCGCGCTGGGGGCATGCGCTATTCGACGATGATGGTGGCCACGAGCGTGTGGGGGCCGAATGCCGATCATTGCGCCAACAGCTCCACGGCGCTTGCCACGAGCACGGCGGCGAACAGCAGCGAGATCGAGCGGGTGGCAAGACGCTGCTGTAGCCAGGTGCCGAGCAGCACGCCGCCCACGGCCGGGACCCCGACAAGCGCCGCGTCGAGCACATGCACGTTGCCATAGGCGCCCTGTACGGCCGCGGCAAAACCGGCGATGAACACGATCGCCGCAAGCGAGGTGCCAGTCGCCTCCCGAGGCCCGTAGCCGAGCCACAGCACCAACAACGGCACGATCACCGTTCCGCCACCGACACCGAACAGCCCGCTGAAGAGCCCGGCGGCGCTACCGATCGCGGCCAGCTTGAGTGCTCTGTGGCTGCTCGATCTGGGCTCTGGTTCAGCGGTCATGGCGCAAGCTGTGACCGGTCCGCCGCCACAGAGCGCCATACTAAAGGTCGTGTCCCCGGCCGCCCTGCTTGTGGAGGCGCTTGAGCCGCTCCGCTCCGACCCCGATCAC
The DNA here is from genome assembly GCA_963844095.1 of uncultured Solirubrobacterales bacterium. GTDB lineage: Bacteria > Actinomycetota > Thermoleophilia > Solirubrobacterales > Solirubrobacteraceae > Palsa-744. Next base: position 442,687 of record CAWJND010000001.1, on the reverse strand, counting down.
GCAGCCGTGCTGCTTGATATCGACGGTACGCTGGCGCCGATTGTGCGCCATGCCGCCGACGCGCATGTGCCCGAGGCGACGCGCACGCTGCTGATCGAGATATCCAAGCGCTACCGGCTGGTCGGCTGCGTCAGCGGACGCCGAGCCGCGACGGCTCGCCAGATCGTCGCGATCGGCAGCATCGCCTACATCGGCAACCACGGCGGCGAGCTGCTGCGCCCCGGAGCCACTCGCCCCGAGCTCGACCCAGAGTTGACCGCGTGGTCGGAGCGAGTGCGTGAGTTCGCAAAACGTGCCTTCACGCCCGAGCTGCAGCGTGCCCGTGTGCGCAGCGAGGACAAGGATGCGATCGCCGCTTTCCACTGGCGCGGCGCGCCGGACGAGGAGTCGGCCGCGGCGCTCGTGCACGAGATCGCCGAGCGCGCAGAGGACGAGGGCTTTGCTGTCCACTGGGGACGGATGGTGCTCGAGGTGCGCCCGCCGATCGCACTGGACAAGGGCTTGGGCGTGAGCGCGCTCCTGCAGAGCGCCGCCGATCGCGAGGACGGCCCGCCGATCAAGAATGCGCTCTACGTTGGCGACGACAGCACCGACGTCGATGCCTTCCGCGCTCTGCGCGCCCTCGTCGATGCCGGAACGCTCGAGCTGGCTGTGCGCGTCGCGGTCGGCTCGGAGGAGACGCCGCCAGAGCTGGCCGAGCAGGCTGACCTGATCATCGACGGGCAGAGTGGCGTGCGTGGCCTGCTCCAGGCGCTCCTATGAGGGTCGCCGCCGTGTCCAGCCGTCCATTGCGGAACGCGCGCTGACGCGATAACGAGGCGTGCACTTCGTCGACTTCCTCAGGGCCACCGTCCTGCTCAGCGCAGCTGCCGCGACAGCTCTGGTGATTGTCACCGTGTTCTCCGCCGCACCGTCTTCGGACCCGACAATCGTGCCGATCTCAGTCGGTTGGTGGGTGGTTGCAGCCGCGATCGGACTGTGGCTGGGCCGTCGCGCCGAGGTGCATCCGCCGATCGCGCGTCTGCTGCGCGAGGCAAAGACAAGCACCGCGCTACCCGAATACCGCCCGGGCGCCACGCTGCTGAACCGCCTGTGGCCACTGCTGCTGTTCACGGTGGTGGCCGGCGGCCTGGCTTTCATCGCCCCGCAGATCCCAGGCATCGGCGCAGGCTTCGCGATCGCGGTAGCGCTGTGGTGGCGGCGCCAGGACGCCGCTGTGGCGGCGATCGAGGAGCGCGACGGGGTCCGCTTCCACGTGCTGCGCACGTCCCCGCTGCGAGCAATCGCGCTGGCGCGCACTCCAGGCTTCAAGGCCCTGCGCCCGGAACGCGTGGGCGGCGCCACGACCTGAGGCGACATGGGCGCGAAGGTGAGCTCAGGTTCCGAGTCCAAAGCGCGTCGTGCCGGCGCCGCTACCGCTCTCGACGTCCTGATCGTCTCGCTGGGCGCGACCGGAGGTCTACGTGCAGTAGACGACGAGCTGCTCGCCTCGCTGCATCGAGCCGGCGCGAGCGCCGCGATCGTGCGCGCGGAGCCGCCGGCGTCGGTGCGCACGCTGATGCTCACCGACCTGCGCTGGGCGCTTGCAGCGAGGCGAGCAGCGATGGCCGAGCTTGTGCGCACGCCTGCGCGTGCGTTGATCTACTCGACGACCACCGCTGCTTTGCTGTGGCCGCGCCCAGGCGCCATCCGCTTCGACGCACCCGCCGCGGCCAACCGCCCGGGGCGCCACGGCCTGTGGCAGCGTCCGCTCGAGCGTCGTCGCCTGGGTGAAGCGCCGCTCTTGCTGGCACAAAGCCAGGGCGCGCTGCTGGAGGTCCCAGCGACAGTGCGCGACGCCCGTCCGCGTGAGGCCGCGCTTGTGTTGCCGGTTCCGGTCGAGCCGTCTGGGTCATCCGACTCGCGCGACATCGCCGCGATCACCTATGCGGCAAACCCGGCCAAGAAGGGCCTCGACATCGTGCTCGCGGCATGGCGGCAGGCAGGTAAGCCCGGCGAGGAGCTGTTGGTCGCGGGCGTGGAGGAGGGCGAGCTTCGCCGTCTCGGCTACGCGCTCCCCGCGCCGGGCGTGCGCGTCTGTGGGTTGCTTGCGCCGGATGACTACCGTTCGTTGCTGCGCCGCACGCGCGTGTACGTGTGCGCGGCCCGTCGCGAGGACTACGGCATCGCGCAGCTGGAGGCACTCGCCGACGGTTGCATGCTCGTGAGCACCCCATCTCCGGGACCGTATGCGGCACTCCCGCTCGCGCGCGCTCTCGACGCGCGCCTCGTGGGCGACGAGCTGGCGCTTGCCTTGCGTACCGCCCTGGACGATCCGCTGCCCGGCTACGCCGACCGTGCGCTTACCGCGCTCGCGCCATTCCGTTGCGCCGCGACAGACAGGCTGGTCGCCGACCGGCTGCTCCCGCGTCTGCTGAGCGGCTGAACGGATGGAACCACGATGCTGGGTGCAGCTCATTTGAAAGATCCGCTAACACCCCCCCTTACGTGGAGGCGTAGGTAAAGGTTAGGTACCAAAATAAATCGCCCGGCTTCACGCAAGGGGGTGCTGAACGCGCAGTTCATTTTGAATGACCTTCTGAGCGCCGCGAGCCCTTGCGGAGCTTGGCGAGCTCCTCCCACGTGCGCGTGTTGGCCACGTTGGCAGCGCCGAGCCACGCGCGTCGCGCCGTCGCCACGCCCCAGCGCATCACCGCGAAGCGCTTGCTGCCGTGGGCGTCGGAGTCGATCACGATCGTGGCCCCAGCGCGTGCGGCCGCACGCGCATGCACGTCGTTCAGGTCGCGGCGGTTGGGGTTGGCGTTGATCTCGAGCATCGTGCCGGTACGCACCGCGGCCTCGACCAGGGCGTGCATGTCGAGCGCGTAGGGTTCACGTCGCTCGATCAGACGCCCGGTCGGATGTCCGATCGCGTCGACGAGCGGATGCTCCATCGCCGTGATCATGCGCTCGGTCATCTTCTGTTCGCTCATACCGAAGGCGGTGTGCACGCTGGCGATCACCCAGTCAAGCGCTTGTAGCAACTCGTCCTCGTAGTCGAGCGAACCGTCGGGCAGAATGTTCACCTCGCTGCCGGCCAAGATCCTGATCCCCTCGATGCTTGCGTCGGCTTCACGCACATGCTCGATCTGCAGGCGCAACTCCTCGGGGGATACGTCATTGCCAAACCCGTGCGAGGCCGAATGGTCGGTGATCGCCACGTACTCATAGCCACGCTCACGAGCGGCAAGCGCCATCTCCTCGATCGTGTTGCGCCCATCGGAGGCGACGGTGTGACAGTGCAGATCGCCCTTGATGTCCCTGAGCTCGATCAGCTCGGGGAGCCCATTGTGGGCTATAGCGGCAGGGTCCTTTAGCTGGCTAGACCGCTTGTCGGCATGGTGTTTCTCCGCGGCGGCCGGCCCGAGCGCGGCTGCCGCCAGCTCGCCGCGATCTTCGCGCAACTCCGGCTCGATATAGGCCAGGCCAAGCCGTGCATATACCTCCTGCTCGCTTGCACAGGTGCCTGTTGCCCCGGTTGCGTCGTCTTTGACGCCGTACTCGGACACGTGCAAGCCTTTGCGCACCGCCATTTCGCGCAGCGCCGCGTTGTGTTTGCCCGAGCCAGTGAAGTGCTGCAGCAGGTTGCCGAGCTGACCGGGCTTGGCGATACGCAGATCGACGCTTGTGCCGGCATGGGTGCGTCCCTTCGCTCCGCTCTTGCTCGCAGAGCTGACGCTCTCGATCTGCGGTAGCGAGGCGAGGCTCTTGGCGAGTGCCACCGGTTTGCGTGTCACCGCGATCAGGTCGATGTCCTTGACGCTGTCGGCCATACGCCTGGCCGAGCCAGCTATCAGCACCTGTGCGCCTGTGTCTGCGTTTGTGTAGCCGCTGTTGATACCGAAATCCGTCGGTCCAGAAACAGAGCCATATGCAACCATCTGGTTGCATGACGCTGTAGACCGTGCACCGCCCTCACGCTCCATCAGTCCCTCGGTGAGCGCTTGACCCAGCTCCAGTGCATCGGGCAACAACAACCGCTTCGCACGGTGCTCGGTGTCCGCATCCGTGGGCGTTCGCTCCAGTGCTTCGATCACGCTTGCCTCGAACTTCGCACCGAGCCCCTTCACGGTTTGTAGCTTCCCCGCGAGCGCCGCTTCGCGCAGCGAATCGAGCGAGTCGATGCCGAGCTGTGCGTGCAGCAGGCGCGCGCGCTTGGGCCCAAGGCCGGGTAGGTGCACGATCGCGATCATCCCGGCCGGTACCTTCGCGCGCAGCTTCTCCGCCGCCGGAATCGTGCCCGTGTCGAGCAGCGCGAGGATCTTCTGCTCGAGCGTCGCACCGATGCTGGCCAGCTCGGTAACGCGGCCGGTGCGCGCCAGCTCGGCCACCGACAGCGGCGCCTCGCGCACCGCGCGTGCGGCGTTGCGATAGGCAAGCACGCGGTGCACGATCGCGCCGTCGAGCTCGTACAGGTCGCCAAGCTCTTCCAGCGCTTCGGCGATTGCCGAGTTGGGCAGCTCTGCAGCCACGGTGTCAGCGCCCGATTCCGAGCATCGGGTGAAGCTCCGAGCCGCGAATCCGTGGAAGAAAAGCGTTGCGCGACACTACTTCAACCGAATTGCCACGACTGTGTTTGGTGCAAGCATCAGCCGTGCTCTGTGGGCATGAACTGCTACCGAGGCGCTCGTTTCGCCCGCGCGTGTCGTCGTGAGCGTGTCCGTGCTGAGGCGCCCTGAGCCACCGGAAACCTCGACTTCATAGGGAAGCGTCTTCGACGAGAAGGAGCTGACGATCACGCTCAGGTGTGCGCCTGCGCTCCCTTCCCCGGCTGTGTTCGCGCTCGCCTGTTTGGACACGCTCGCCCCCTCAGACACGCTCGCCCCTTCAGACACGCTCGCCCCCTCGGACACGCTCGCGGCAAGCACGCCCGCAACGCGCGCGGCCGGCCCGATGCGGCTACCGAGCGGGATCCAGCGGTGCAGGAACAGCAGCGCCTGCCCGAGCGGCTGTAGCGTGACGGTGCCCCTCAGGTTGAACACAAGCGGGTCGTAGCTCCCGCCGGCGGAGTGGAAGCGCACCTGCTGGAAACCGCCGAGCAGCGCGGCCACCACATAGCGCGCCGCCCACACGCCCGCCACAGGCGTGTTCGACACGCCAGGCTTGCCACCGCAGGAAGCGCTGTTGCTCTCGGAGACGATCGCCGGCCTGTGCATGGTCTGCGCGAGGTTCAAGAGCCAGGAGTACTTTTCGACCAACCCAACGCTTGCGTGCTCGGTGAGAAGACGGGCCGCCGTGGTCAGCGGCGCCCCACAGGCGGAGGTTGGGTAAGCGTGCGCGTCCAACACGTCCGGCGGGTCGTTGCGCAGCATCGTGCCGATTGTCGTGTGCCAGCCGATCCCGGCGAGGTCGGGCCCCTCGATCCGGACCTGACCGAGCATCGCGCGGCGGCTCTGCCATTCGCTTGCATACTGCGCCGCCGTCCAGGGCGACGGACGAAAAGCGGGGATCTCGACTCCCGGTTCGTCGGGAAAGATGTGGCTGATGCCGTACAGGTCAGGCTCGTTGCCGAGCGAGAAGCTGAGCTGCGCCGCCGGGATCGCCTGCTCAGCTTCGGCAATCGTCGTGAGCTCGTCCGCGAGCGAGCTCGTCGCGAAATTGAGCCCGACGGTGACCTGAACGCCGCTTTGGCGTGCCAAGCAGCCGAGCGTGGTCCAGAAGGAGGGGGGTATGAAGTAGCGGTAAGCGGCCGTCGGTCCGGCAAGGTCCTGCGAGTCGCCGCCGATGCGCAATGAAGGAGAGCCGAGCTCGCGCAAGGTCGCCACCAGCGCTGGGCTGGGGCACGGTCCGGGGCCGAGCGCCCTCTCCATCAGTGGATACTCGAGCGACAGCCCAAACGGCGAGCGCTGAACGAGCATCGCGTGCGCGTTGCGTGGGAGGGAGGGTTTAGGAGTTGCCGCGGCACCAGCCGACCCAATCGTCAAGATTTGAAATCCCACGACGAGCAGGCCCGCCGACAGAGTGGCGCGCCACCAGCTCATCCGTGCCTATGATAACCAGGCGAATGCTTCCTACTCGTGCCACGCGCCGCCTTGCGGCACTGCTGGCGTGCTTGGCTCTTGGGGGTCTGCTCGCAGCGGTTGCGACCGCTGCGAAGAGTCCTGCTCCGAGGGGCACCAAGGCCAGCATGTCCTACCGCTTCGGGCTCTCCGACTACGAACCGAGCACGTTCTCAGACCCACGTGTGGGCGAGCTCGGTGTGCATCTCGCCCGCGATGTCGTGCCTTGGAACGCGGCGCTCAACAAGCGCGACCTCGCCCAGGTCACCGCCTGGCTTGACGCCGTTAAGCACGCCTACCACATCATTCCGCTGATCACTTTTCAGCACGCCGACAACAACGGGCCGGCACCGAGCCCGGGCCAGTTCCTAAATGCCTTCAAGCGCTTCCGCAAGCTTTTCCCCTGGGTGACGGAGTTCGTCCCCTGGGACGAGGCGACCCACGACACGCAGCCCACGGCCCACCACCCTTGGCTTGCGGCCGAGTACTACAACGCGCTTGCCGCCAACTGCCCGGGCTGTGAGATCACGGCGCCGGACATCCTCGACTCCGACGGCAACGTCGAGGCTTGGGTCGCCTCATTCCTCGAACGTGCCCATCCTTATCCGAAGATCTGGCCCTTCAATCCGTACAGTAGCGTCAGCACCGACAGCCCCGCGTTGATCGAAAACTTCCTCGCGGCGACGCGCGGGCAGGTGTGGTTCAGCGAGATCGGCGGAGTCGTCTGGTGGCGCTTCAAAGGCAAGCTGATCGATCACGGCGAAGCGTTTGCTGCCAGGGCCGCGGAAAACATCTTCAAACTCGCCAAGCTAAGCCCCAGGATCACTCGCATCTACTACTACCACTGGCGCTCGCCGGGCACTCCCAACGCCAAGGCGGCCAGGAAGGCCACCTGGGACGCCGGCCTCATCAAGTCCAACGGCGCGGCTCGTCCGGCGCTGTACGTGGTCGCGCGTGAACTTCACCGCAGCATCCAGAAATCGATCCCGAAGATCTTCTGAGCCCGCCGAACCAGCTAAGCAATGCTCAAGCGGTTGGTTGCACCAGTTGTGGGGAAGATCTTCGAAAGTAAGGCGTTGGATCGCTTGGTGGCGATTCTTGACACAGTGATGAGCTCTTTGCCATAGCGATCGGCGGTTACGTCTACCCGCTTATCTCAAGCGTCGCCTTGCGCTGGTTGCTCCAGTAGATCGTCGCCTGGCAGGCCTCGCCCGAGGCGGTCACAGTGCATGTGCCGTGTGTGATGGTGGCATGCGGCGCGCTGAGGTGCTGGCGGCCCGGGACAAGCAGGACGGTGGTGTGCAGGGTCGTCTTGGCGGGCATGCTCATGCTCAGCTCGATCCCCTTCGCGGTGGTACTCAGCGCCCAGCCGACGCGCCCGAGAACGCGACCGGTCGCGGTCCTGTAACGGCCTAGCAGCAGCACTTTGCGACCCGTGCCATGCACGCCCGTGAAAGTAGGGGTTGCGATTGTGCCGTTGGCGTAGGCGAGCGTCCACGTGCTCGATGCTTTGCCGTGGATCGGACGTAGTGCTAGTAGGTCGTGCCAGCCGGAGGCGTCGTTCAGCTTCACAGCGAGGAGGCCTTGCGCGGCGCGCGGGTCGCTGCTCGTGGCGCGTCCGGAGAGCTGCCACCAGATGCTTCCCGCCCGGCCCCAAACCAGGCCGCTGGATGCGAGGTCGTCGACGAGCAGTTCACGGCTATCAGCCGGCAGCGATGCTTGTGAGGCCCCGGCCTGCGGCCACTTGGCGAGCGCGTCGGAAAGCAGCCACAGCGTCAGCCCCTCGTACTGGTTCAGCGCCGCGTATCCATCCATGATCGACGGGCTCCAGTCGAAGCCGAGGCCGGGAACAATTGGCAGTAGTCCGCTGGGTCGGAGTGGGTAGGCGGCTTGCAGATAGGAGACCGCACGTTGGGCGTAGGCCCGCCACGCGGCGGCGTTGGCCGGTTCGATCGCTGCGCGCCTGGCCCCGAGTGCTGCCGCGGCGGCCTGCACCCATGACTGGTCGAGCGAGCGGCCCGAGAGCGAGAGCTGGCCGTCAGGGGCCATCATCTCGAGCGCATAGCGGTCAGCCTGGCGACGCAGTTTCGACACTGTTGGCCCGATCGCTTGAGCATCGCTTTCGGCGACGCTCTCCAGCATGAAAGTGGAAAACAGCTCGTAGGCGGCTGGCTCCGAGCCGGGGTCTGAAAGCTCACGCGCGATCCCTCCCGCTGGTGAGCTCGTGAGTGCGACGGGCGCTCCGGGCTTCGTATGGGGGCGAAGTTCGCCACTGGCAAGGCTCTGGAGCGGCGCGCCAGCGTGCGTGACAGCCAACTCGAGATTAGTCCGGATCTGTGCCCCCACACTGGCCGGGGTGACCGACAGCGATTCCGGCTCGCCTTCGATGTGGTCGCTCAATAGCAGCGCGGCGCCGGCCGCCCACACCAGACGCCAGTTGCCGTAGCAGCCTGGCTCAGTAAGGCAGCTGCTTTCCGTAGGCGGTCCGATCTGCCCGGCGCGCCACGCAAGCGGCGCTTGCAGCGCTTCCCACACGCTCGCGGGGAACAGGCCTTGCTCACCGTCGTGGATAACGGCGGCGATCGCCAGCAAATTGAACGGGTCGTTGGGGATCGGCAGCGTCAGGACCGAGCTGAGGATGCGCTCGCCAGCGCTTTCAAGGCCGCTGTCGTCGCCCAGCTTGGCCTGCTTGAGCATCACGTCGGCGAGCAGGATCACGCCGTAGTTATCGCCCGTGTCGGCAGGATTGAGCGGGTCGGCAACGCGCCCGTCGGCGGTCGTATATGGCTCCCAGGCGCGCGCGACAGACGTTATGTAGCTGCTCAGCTCGGTGGCGCTCACGCTCTGTTGAGGCGTGTCTGCGCACGCTGTGCCTGCCCACAGAAGGGCGATAAGGATCGAGACGGCCGCAACCGCAATCAATGGCCTCGGAATCATGGGCTTGAGGCGCATCCTGCGCCAGGCAGTGTGTTTCGCCGGGAGGCGCATCGCCACCTGCCACGCTTTAGGGTACGCATCCGTGAGTCCCGCCGATCCACATGCCGAGCGCGACGTCCCCTGGCTGATCCTGCCGACCTACAACGAGGCCGAGAACATCGAGGCGATCGTCGCGGCGGCAGGCGTTGTGCTGTCGGGGGCAGCCGACAACGCCTACAAAATCCTGATCGTCGACGACGGCTCGCCCGACGGCACGGGCGAGATCGCCGACCGGCTCTCGGTAGAGCGCGAGCAGGTCGAGGTGCTTCATCGCACCGAGAAGAACGGCATCGGCCCGGCCTACTTGGCTGGCTTTCGCTACGCGCTCGACCATGGCGCCGCCTATGCGATGGAGATGGACTCCGACTTCTCTCACGATCCCGCTGATCTCGCTCGGCTGCTCGCGGCGGTGCGCTCCGGCGCCGATCTGGCGCTCGGCTCGCGCTACGTACCCGGCGGCGGGGTGGTGGACTGGAGCCTGTTGCGGCGCCTCATCAGCGAGGGGGGCTCTACCTACGCGCGCTGGGTGCTCGGCCTGCACGTCAAGGACCTGACGGGTGGCTTCAAGTGCTTCAAGCGCGAGGTGCTCGAAGCGATCCACTTCGACAGCGTGCGCTCGCAGGGTTATGCCTTCCAGGTCGAGCTCACCTACAGGGCGGTGCGCGCCGGCTTCAACGTGGTGGAGGTGCCGATCGTCTTCAAGGACCGCGAGCTGGGCCAAAGCAAGATGTCCTGGCGGATCGCCGCCGAGGCGATGTGGCTCGTGCCAAAGCTGCGCTTCGGACCCCAGCCACCGTCGGCGCCGGTCAAGCAGCCCGCTCAGGTGGACGCGCTGAGCGGTCGATAGAGAGGCGTGGACGCCTCCTCTTACGCGCTCTACCACGGCGTTCGCCGTACACGCACGACGTTGCGCACCTGGCAGCGTCGGCCGCTGCCGGTGCTCGGCAGCTGGGTCGCGGGGTCGCTGCTGGCCGCCGTCGGGCTGCTGCTGGCGGTGCTCGTCATCTCCGAGCTGTTCACCCACTATGTCCAGCCGGTCGAACTGCAGCCTCCGTTTGCGACCGGCGACCTCGGCGACGTGGTGCGCGTCGTCTCCCACAACCTGCTCGTGCTGGCGCTGCACGCGATGGCGTGCGTCGCTGGCTTTATCGCTGGCAGCTCGTTGCCGCTGCAAGCCGAAGGTAAGAGCGGGGTCTCGCTGTGGGTGCACGAGCACGGCGGACGCCTGGCGATCGCTTTCGTCGTTTGCGCCACCGCCTTCTCGTTGTCGGCCCAGGCTTACGTGCTCGGACACACGCTCGCGGGGGTGGCTCACTTCATGAGGGTCTCGCCGGCGCTGCTGTTGCTGGGGGTGCTTCCGCACGCGATCCCCGAGCTGATGGCGCTGTTCCTGCCGCTTGCCGCCTGGATCATCGCCAGTCGCAGGGGAGAGTGGGACCAGCTGCTCGCAGCGACCGTCGTGACGGTCGCTATCGCGCTGCCGATACTCGTGCTTGCCGCGTTTATCGAGGTGTATGTCTCGCCGCACTTGTTCACGGCGCTTACGGGCTTGCACCCGCCGATCGTGGGTAGCTGGGAAGGGTTCACGATCAAGGTCGATTAGAGACTTTTTTCGGTGTATACTTCATTTTGTATAGCGACCCCTTGATTAGGAGATTCCCATGGCAGGCACCCTCAACGAAGTCACCGACGCCAACTTCCAGGCCGAGGTCGTCGAGTCGGAGAAGCCCGTGCTCGTCGACTTCTGGGCTCCCTGGTGCGGGCCTTGCCGCGTGGTCGGCCCCGTCCTGGAGGAGATCGCCTCCGAGCGCGAGGACCTGCGCATCGTCAAGCTGAACGTCGATGAGAACCAGCAGACGGCAGCCAGCTTCCAGGTGCTGTCGATCCCGACGATGATCCTGTTCAAGGGCGGACAGGCCGTCAAGACGGTTGTCGGGGCCTACCCCAAGAAGAAGATCGAGTCAGAACTTGACTCGGTGCTCACCGCGGCGTAGGTAGGTTCGAGCAAAAGGGCGATGCCCCGCGCGCGCACGCGGGGCATCACGTTTTTTGATCAGCCACCCAGCACGCGACTGAGAGCAATCTCAAGCTGGAGCCCTTCGATCTCGGTCTGCTCGCAATAGTTCATCGCGGCCGCATCGCCATCGCCATCGCCATCGCCCAAGACCAGGCTGACGGCCAGCGTCTCGCCACTGACATAGGCCTGATGCTCGTGTGCGGCCTGCATCAACGCTGCGTCGCCGCCTAGCACCAGCTCGATGCGGTCCTCGACCTCCAGGCCTGCGCTCTTGCGCGCGTTCTGTGCAGCATGCACGATCTCGCGCGAGCGACCCTCGCGCAATAGCGAGTCGTCGATCGTCAGGTCGAGCGCCACCGCATGCGCGCCCTCGCGCTCGACCGAGTAGCCCTCAGGCGCCTTCATCGTCAGGATCACGTCCTGCTCGGTGAGCGTGTGCTCCCGGTCCCCGACGGAGATCCCGATACCGTCGCCACCGCGCACAGCGGCCGCTACGCGAGCCGGGTCGAGCGCCGCGAGCGCCTTTGCCGCGAGCGGCATGTCTTTGCCGAACAGGGGACCCAGCGTGCGGTAGTTGGCCTTGAGCTCGTACTCGCCCAGCTCGTCCGCCGCCTCCACGAAGCGCACCTGGCGCACGTTGAGCTCCTCGCGCACGATCCCTACTAGGCGCTCGATCGCTTCGCGCTCGCGGCCGTCGGCCACCACCACCGCCTCAGCCAAAGGCTGGCGCACCTTGATCTTTGCCTGTGCCCTGGCGCCCAAGCCGAGGCGGACGGTCTCGCGCGCGGTTGCCATCGCCCGCTCCAGCGACTCGTCGCGCGCCGGCAGGGCGTCGCCCACAGGGAAGTCGCACAGGTGCACGCTTGCAAGCGTGCCGTCGAGGTTGTCGTAGATCTCATCGGCCACGAACGGACAGAAGGGAGCGAGCAGCTTGGAGACGATCAGCAGGCACTCACGCAAGGTCGCGAATGCCCCGGCGTCGCCGTCCCAGAAGCGCCGCCGCGAGCGGCGCACGTACCAATTGGAGAGGTCATCGACGAGCTCGGCGATCGCTCGCCCGGCAGTTGTCGCGTCGTAGGCGTCCAGGCGCTCGGCCACCACTGTCGCGGTTCCCGCTGCGCGCGATAGCGCCCAGCGATCCAGATCGCTTTCGGAGACGGGCGAAATGCCGCTCCCGATCGCCTCGCGTCCCGTAGCACTGGCCTCCTCAGCCCCAACCCCTCCGGCAAGCACATCCGCGTTCGCGTTCGCGTACAGCGTGTAAAAGAAATACGTGCTCCACAGCTGCTTGAGGAACAGGCGCACGCCCTCGCCGATCGCATCCTCGGAGAAGCGGTAGCCGTCCCACGGTTGCTTGGAGGTGAAGAAGTACCAGCGGAACGCGTCGGCGCCGTACTTGTCGAGCACCTGCCAGGGCTCGACGGTGTTGCCCTTGGACTTCGACATCTTCTGGCCGTCTGCGTCGAGGATCAAGCCGAGACAAACGACGTTCTCATACGACGACTTGTCAAATAGCAGCGTCGAGACAGCCAGCAACGAATAGAACCAGCCGCGCGTCTGGTCGAGCGCCTCGCAGATGAAGTCCGCAGGGAATTCTTTTTGGAATTGTTGTTCGTGCTCGTGGGGATAGTGGTGCTGGGCGAAGGGCATCGAGCCGGAGTCGAACCACACGTCGATGACCTCAGGTACTCGCTTCATCGGCTTGCCGCACACCGCGCTCTTGGACGCGCCCGGCTCTTCGTGTGACTCGCCGTTGGTCGATGGGATGGATAGAGGGTCGCGCTCGTGAGGGCACGGGAGCACCACTTCATCTACGTAGGGCCGATGGTGATCTGTCAGGGGTGGCGTGCCTGAACGTTCCTCAAGCTCCGCGAACGATCCGATCGTGAGCGTGTGTCCGGCCTCGCAGCGCCACACTGGCAGCGGCGTGCCCCAGTAGCGCTCGCGCGAAAGCGCCCAGTCGACATTGTTGGAGAGCCAGTCGCCGAAGCGCCCGTGCTTGATGTGCGGCGGGTACCAGTTGATCGTCTCGTTGGCGGCCATCATGCGCTCGCGCAGCTTCGAGGTGGCGATGTACCAGGAGGGCTTGGCGTAGTAGATCAGCGGGGTGTCGCAGCGCCAGCAGTGGGGATAGGAGTGCTCGTAGTCGGTGCGGCGGAAGAGTAGCCCGCGTGTGTCGAGGTCCGCGATCAGCTCCTCGGTCAGCTCTTTGTCCTTGACGAGTCTGCCCTTGTAGGAGCCGCCGTCGTGGCTGCGCACGTTCACCCTGTATGTGCCGTCAGGGGCTACCGGGTTGAAGACACTGTGCGGCTTGTCCGGGTCGATCGCTCCCATGTGAGCCGCGACGGCGGCGCGGAAGTCGTCTTCACCAAATGCGGGCGCGATGTGCACGAGTCCGGTGCCGTCCTCGGTTGTCACGAAGTCGCCGGCGATGATCGGCGCGCCACCGCTATCGCGCCCGTCGGTGGGAAAGATCGGCGACTCGTAGAACGTGCCTATCAGGGCGCTGCCCGGGAAGCGCTCGAGGATCTCTGCGTCTTCGCCGAGCACTCGCTCGACAAGCGCCGCCGCGAGGACTAGCGTCTCGTCGCCCAGCTTCACGCGTGCGTATTCGATGCTCTGGGCCCGCGGCTACCGCGACGTTCCCTGGCAGCGTCCACGGCGTCGTCGTCCAGATCAGTAGCGCGTCACCTGCGCGCAGCGGACCGCGATCGACGGTTATCGGCAGGCGCACATACACCGAAGGATCGACCACGTCCTTGTACCCGAGTGCCACCTCGTGCGAGGAGAGGGCCGTGCCGCAGCGGTAGCAGTAGGGCACCACCTTGTGCCCCTCGTACAGCAGCCCCTTGTCGCTGATCGTCTTCAGCGCCCACCACACCGACTCGATATAGCTCTCATCAAGGGTTCTGTAGGCGTGCTCCAGGTCCACCCAGAAGCCGATGCGTTCGGTCAGCCGGTCCCACTCCTCGAGGAACTCGAACACGGAGTTGCGGCACTGTTCGTTGAACTCCTTGATCCCGTACTGCTCGATCTCGGTCTTGCTCTTGATCCCGAGCTTCTCTTCAACCGCGATCTCCACGGGCAGCCCGTGGCAGTCCCAGCCACCCTTGCGCTCCACGCGATAGCCGCGCATCGTCTTGTAGCGCGGATAGATGTCCTTGAACACGCGCGAGAGCACGTGGTGAGAGCCGGGCCGGCCGTTGGCCGTGGGGGGCCCCTCGTAGAACACCCACTGCTCGGCTCCGTCGCGGTTACGCAGCGACTCGCCGAATACGTCGCGCTCGCGCCAGCGCTTCAGCACTTCCTGCTCGAGCTCGGGCAGCTCCTGGCGGGCGTCCACCTCGCGCGGCGGTATCAATCGATTTTTAGTGGCGGCCATTGGGCGGCCCATTGTAGGTGGGGTGTGCCGGTCAGCCATCTGCCGACGACGGGAAGTAAGCCAGGAACCTCTATTTCAAACCTGACGAGGACCCGGAGGTTGTGTGTCGTGGACGCTATCCCGACTTATAACCTCTAAGTTGTAAGTCCGAAGTCCGATCTTGCGCTCGATAACCTAGAGGTTATAAGTCCGATCTTGCGTCTGTTAGATCCAATTCCAGGCTCGAATCCAAATAGCGACGGTGGCTCCGTACGCTTGTTCAGCATGGCCTGAAATACGCGTGCTTCAGGAGGCGTGCGCTGCGACAGACAATTTCCCGGATGTCGCTGGCGTGATGCCGATCAATCGCTCGCGCAACATACGCACCGCCTCGGCGGGCCCTGGACCTATGCGCGCGACGGTGCTCGCTCCGGTCTCGTGCAGCGCTCCCCGGTAGTCGAGCACCTGTAGATCGCCGCCGCTCTGGCGTGTCGCGTACACGACCCGCCCGACTGCGTCCAGCGATGCGCAATGCCCGCCCAGGACCATCGCCTGCGGTCGCAGCGCACGCAGCGCGCTGCCTACGCGGGTGCTGTCAAGCTCGACCGGCAACGTCAACACGCGCAGGCCAGCGCGCCTGAGGAACAACTCCAACGCCTGTACGTACAAGCCGTCCATGTCCATGCTCTGACTGGCGTCGAAGATCAGCACGCTCTCGTCGCGGGTGGAGGGTGGTGCCACACGCTGGGCAGCCGCTAGCCAGCCGGTGGCGTAGCGCCAGGCAAAGCAGTACTCAGGTGAGCCGGGACTCATCGTCTCAATTGCCGGCAGCAGCACCGTCTCGACCGTGCGCTCGACCGAGCGCACCGCCATGCTCTCCTCCATCAGTCGATCGGCCTTCTCCTCGCTGAACTCGGAGAACGCGGCCGATAGGCGTGTGGGGGTCGATGGCCCCTCGCCGCGCTCGCGCGCCACGGAGATCGCCGAGGCGATGTCCTGTGTCTCAGAATATGCCTGTCTCAGCGCCTCGATCTCGGTGAGGTCGAATTGACGATGACCACCCTCGGTGCGCTGCGGCTTGGGGTAGCCAAAGCGGCTCTCCCAACTGCGAAGAGTGTTAGAGCTCACACCGAGCAGGGCGGCGGCGGCGTTCGTGCGGATCACGCTCATCTACAGCAATGGTGAGCTTTGACGAGCATGGTCGCAAGGCTCGCAAGTTGCGCTGCATCTTGGGATATCGCCTGCACGGGCAGGAGCGGCGCCATTCGGGACGACGTCCCAGGCGCCACAGGCTCCGAGCACGCAGCGCAATGCGCGATGTCCCAGTCCAGCAGAGCACGCCGCGGATGCGCGACGTCCCAGGCGCCACAGGCTCTGGGCATGTAGCGCGATGTGCACCTGCCATACGGTTCACCTGCTGTGTGGCGATGAATGCTCTGTCTCTCCATACGATGAGGGTCGTGCCCGCGCGCGAGACACCCCCGATGCGGCTTCGCCTCTACCACCACCACGATGGCGCCCGCGTCGCCTACCGCGAGGTCGGCGCCGGCCCGCCGCTAGCGCTGCTGCACTCGGGGCTGCTGTCCCATCGCGAGTGGGAGCCCGTCGTCGAGCGTCTCGCCGAGTGTCACCGGCTCGTGATTCCCGACCTGCCCTTGCACGGTGATTCCGAGGATCGCCCTCGCCATCCCTACACGATCGAGTGGTTTGCCGAGGTGATGAGCGGCTTTGCCGCAGACGTGCTGGGCCCCAAGCCGCTGGTTGTCGGCCACGATGCCGGCGCAGAGATCCTCATGCACGCCGTTATGGCAGGACAGTTGCAGCCAAGCCGGCTCGTGCTGATGCCCAACCGCCTGCACCGGCCGGTTGAGTACGTACGCAGGCGCGAAGCGTGGCGGTTGGCCGCACTCGGCGGCTCGCTCCCTGGCATGGATCGCGTGCTCAGCCACGCCACCAAACTGGTGTTCACGCCCGAGCTCGGCATGCGTATGTCCGAGCGCCATGCGCCCGAGGCCGGAGACCTGATGCGTCACGCGTTTGGCGACGTTCCGGGAAATCCGAATCTCGCCCGCTCTTGGGCCAAGTGCGCACGGCGCTGGCCGCGTGGCGTCCAGACGCACCTGCTCGAGCTCTACCCAAAGCTCGACATGCCGGTACTGCTGCTGTGGGCCGACAACGATCCGGTGCATCCGCTGGCCGGCGCGGAAGAGACACTGCGACTGCTGCCACATGGGCAGTTGCGCGTGCTTGCCGGGACGGGCTTTCTGATGACGTATGACGACCCGGTGGGAGTGGCGCGCGAGCTCGTGGCCTTCTGCGGGTGAGATACTGACGCGCCCACCTATGCGAGGAGAACCATGATCGACAAGCAGCTCTGGGGCGGGGAGACCGCCAAGGCAGTCGCAAACTTCCCGATCTCCGGCGAGACCGTGCCGGTGTCCGTGGTTCGTTGGCTGGCGCGTATAAAGGGCGCTGCCGCCGCTGTCAACGGTGAGCTCGAGCTGCTCGACAAGCGCCGCGCCGCGCGCATCGAGAAGGCGGCCGCCGAGATCGCCGCGGGCAAGCACGACGCGCAGTTTCCGATCGACGTCTTCCAAACTGGCTCGGGCACTTCCACGAACATGAACGCCAACGAGGTGATCGCGACGCTTGCCGGGGAGAGTGTGCACGCTAACGACCACGTCAACATGGGCCAGTCCTCCAACGACGTGTTCCCCTCCGCCGTGCACCTCGCCGCGCTCGACGTCGCCCAGAACGAGTTGCTGCCTGCACTCAAGCTGCTGGAGCGCTCGTTCGCGATCAAGGCCAAGCGCTTCTCTGGTGTGGTCAAGTCCGGACGTACCCACCTGATGGATGCGGTGCCCGTCACCCTGGGCCAAGAGTTCGCTGGCTACGCTGCCCAGATGGCGCTTGCGCAGGAGCGTGTCTCAAGCGCGCTCGTGCACGTCGGCCAGATCCCGCTCGGCGGCACCGCCACCGGCACCGGGCTGAACACACATCCGAAGTTCGCTGAGAAGGTGCGCGCGCGGCTCAAGCGCGAGTCGGGGCTCAAGCAGATTTCGGCGCCGCTTGATCCTTTCGAGGCGCAAGCCAACCGCGATGCGCTCGTCGAGCTGTCCGGAGCGCTCAAGGTGGTCGCCGTGTCATTGACGAAGATCGCCGGCGACCTCGTGCTGATGGGCTCGGGCCCGCGTGCCGGTATTGGCGAGCTGCTTTTGCCTGAGTTGCAAAAGGGCTCCTCGATCATGCCCGGCAAGGTCAACCCGGTGATCCCGGAGGTCGTGCTGCAGGTCTCCGCGCAGGTGATCGGCAACGACACCGCGATTACCGTTGGCGGGATGCAGGGTCAGTTCGAGCTCAACGTGCGCATCCCCCTGATCGCGCGCAACCTCTTGCAGTCTTTGCACCTGCTCACAAGCGCCTCACGCGTGTTCGCCGAGAAGTGCGTCGATGGCATCCAGGTCAACAAGGCAGGCTGCGAAGCTTCGGCGGGCGCCACGCTCGCGGTAGCTACCGCGCTCAACGGCGCGATCGGTTACGACAAGGCGACGGCGATCGTCAAAAGGGCCACCGACTCCGGGCGTCCGCTGCGCGAGGTCGCGCTTGAGGAAGGCGTCGATCCCAAGCTCTACGACGCGACGATCGATCTCAAGAAGATCGCCTCCGGCAATCGGGCCTAGAACGGACAATCAGGTCCAGGTTCGAACCGGCAAACAAGGTCTTTTAGATAAAGAGGCGGGCAGATAGGTAAATACTTTTTGCGTAATTCACAATAATAGCTACATATAGTAGTCACTATTGGCGATCGCAAAAAAAGTAGATACTTGCGCGGACGTCTTTAGGTAATTGCGAGCATCGAGTCGAGCAGGGCTCGCGCTCCAGCCTTCGACAGCGGTTCGTTGAGGTTGCCGCACTTCGGTGACTGCACGCAGGAGGGGCAGCCGCTTTTACAGGGGCACTCCGCGATCAGCCTGTGGGCGTCGCGGCATAGCTCCTCAAAGCGCTGATAGGCCAGGCGCGTTATGCCGATGCCGCCGGGGTGGCCGTCGTAGATGAAGATCGTGGGACCGCCGGTTTGAGGATGCGCATTGGTGGACAGCCCGCCGATGTCCCAGCGGTCGCACATCGCGATCAGGGGAAGCACCGCGATCTGGGCGTGCTCGGTGGCATGCAACGAGCCGAGTAGGGCGTCCATCGGGATGACAATGTCGTCGTCTCTTCCGTCTCTTCCGTCTCTTCCGTCTCTTCCGTCTCTTCCGTCTCTTCCGTCTCTCTGGCGTTCTCGCGCCGCGCCCTCGCCTACAGGTGCGGCTCCGGCGAGACCGGTCAACGTGACGCCGTCGAGCTCGAACCACAGCGCCTGTGTGGAGAAGGAGGTCTGCGGTAGGTCGAGCATCACGAGGTCCACCTGCGCGTGGTCGGCCAGACGCTTGCGCTGGTAGCCGAGCACGGTCTCCGTCACCGACACCTCGCCGAAGGACAGCTTCACGCCGAGCGTCTCACGACAGTCGAGCAGTCGCTCGATGTTGGTGTCGGTCTCGCGCTTGGGTTGCGTGTACCAGTCGCCTTCAAACGGCGCTACCAACGCGCGGCGGTGCTCGAGGTCCAGTTCGCGCACCTCATAAGAGCGACCTTGGTGCAGGTAGATCGCGCCGTTGTGGATGGTGGAGTGGGCACGCGCGGCCTCCGTTTGACCTAGTAGCTCACCGGATGACACGTCCACGATCGCGAAGCTGTCAGGCGAGGATGAGCGCAGCGAAACCTTTGCGGCCGGGTAGTCGTCAGGACGGCGCAGGACGTACATCTCCCGTCCCCCGAGACGACTTCGATCGGTCTCCGACTCGCTGGCGTCACGCCCGGCCACACGCTTGCGCAACAGTCCGGCGGAGACGAGCGCCTCGGCGTGGGCCTCCCAGCGCGGACCGAAGAACTCCGCGTCGCCGCCTTCCAACGGTCCCTCGTACGCTGCGCAGAGCAGGTGCGCCTGATGGATCTGCGCGCTCTCGTGGTCGAGGATCGCGGCCTCCACCGCCCTCTCCAGGAACTCGTTGGGATGACGGCAGAAGAACTGGTCGAGCGCGTCCTCTCCGGCGACGTAAACGGCCAACCCCTTGCCGCGGCGGCCGGCTCGTCCCCACATCTGGCGCAGCGCGGCGACGGTGCCGGGAAATGTCACCACCACGGCTGCATCGAGCTCACCGATGTCGATCCCCAATTCCAGCGCATCGGTCGTGATCACGGCGCGCAGCTCGCCGCCGGTCAAACGCGCCTCCAGCTCGCGGCGCTGCTGGGCGGTGTAGCCGGCGCGGTAGGGGGCAACCTGCTCGGCCAAGTCGGGATCGCTGCTCTGCAGGTCTTCGCGGACCATGCGCGCCAATAGCTCGACGCCCTTGCGCGACTTCATGAAGCAAATACAACGTGTCCCCTCGCGCACGAGTCGCGCCAGCAGCTCGGCTGCCTCGCCGATCGCCGATCGACGCGCGCCGATCGCCTCGTCGGTCAGCGGCGGATTCCACATCGCGATCTGCCGGCGCGGCGTGGGCGAGCCGTCGCCGTCGATCAAGCCGACGTCGTCAAGGCCGGTCAGGCGCTCGGCCAGCTCCAGCGGGTTGGCGATCGTGGCGGAGGCGAGCAGCACACGCATCTCGCTGCCGTAAGCCGCGGCGACTCGCAGCAGGCGGCGCAGGACGTTGGCGACGTGCGAGCCGAACACGCCGCGATACACGTGCGCCTCGTCGACGACGACGATGCGCAGGTGGCTGAACAGTCGCTCCCACCGGCCGTGGTGGGGCAGGATGCCTAGGTGCAGCATGTCGGGGTTGGTAAGCACGACGTTGGCACGACGGCGGATGTCGCCGCGTGCGTCGCGCGGCGTGTCGCCGTCGTAGATCGCCGGGCGCACTTGCTTGGTGAGCCCGAACGCGTTGATCGCTCGCGCCTGATCTTGGGCGAGCGCCTTGGTCGGATACAGGTACAGCGCGCGCGCGAACGCGTCGCGGCAAAGCGCGTCGAGCGTCGGCAGGTTGAAGCACAGGGACTTGCCCGAGGCGGTCCCCGTCGTGACGATCGTCGTGCGCTGCCAGGCTGACGCCAGTGCCTGCGCCTGATGGGAGTAGAGCTGCTCGATCCCGACCCTGTGCAGGCCCGCAATCACATCGGGGTGCAACTCCTCGGGGATCTCGACGAACGTCGCCTCTCCCGGGCCTTCATGTGCCTGACGTACGAGTCGTCCATCCTCGCGTGCCTCATCGAGCACAGCGCTCCACGGCTCGATCATGCGTTCCACGGCCACCACTTGCGATAGTAGAGCCGATGCTTCGCCTCGATATTCCGCCGCCCGCGAAATCCCGCGCCTTGCGCTGTTCCGCGCTGGCCGGTGAGGGACCGATGAACGGCCGCTGCCTGTATCTCAACTTCTCGCGGCCTTGCCTTTGCCAGCCGGCGAGTTGTCGATGAGCGTCCGCTGCCTGTATCTCGATCTCGACGGCACACTGCTCGGGCGCGGTGCCTCGCTCGTGCACGATGGTGAAGGGAACGTTTCCTTGGAGGGGATGCGCGCCGTGCAGGCGTGTTTGCGGGCCGACGTGGAGATCGTCCTGATGTCTGGCCGCCGTCGCCAGCAGGTGGCGGAGGACGCCCGATTGCTCGGCCAAAGCTCTTACATCTTCGAGGCGGGTGCCTGCGTAGTGCTGGGCGCGGGATTGCTCGGGCCCGCGGGTGCGCCCACGACGGTGCGGCCTGGCATCGCTCCTGCCGGCGGCGAGGAGCATTGGCTTACGGGCGAGATGGTTCCGGGCGAGCTTTCGATCGCCGATCAGATCGATCGCAGCGGTGCGCCCGCGCTGCTGCTCGAGCACTACGAGGGACGGCTCGAGTATCACGAGCCGTGGCATGTGAACCGCGAAGTGTCACACCTCTTCCGTGGCCTCGTGGACGCGCTGGAGGTTGACGCACTGCTGGCCGAGCATGGTCATGACGACCTGCGGCTGGTCGACAACGGCGTCGTCAACCGCCGCTCCGCCGCGCTCGCGGACCTGCCGCACGTGCGCGGCTATCACCTCGTGCCGGCGGGCGCCTCGAAGGCGGCAGCTGTCGCCTTTCACCGCCAGGTGCGCGGCTACGCCCGTGAGCAGACCCTCGCCGTCGGCGACTCACGCGAGGACCTCGTCTGTGCCGAACACGTCGGCTTTTTTTGGCTTGTCGCTAATGCCGTCGAGCGCGACCCTTCGATCCGCAAGGTTGCCGCGACATTCGACAATGTACGCGTCACCGAGATGGGTCACGGCGCCGGCGTTTACGAGGCCGTCGTGAACACGCTCATGCACAGCTGAGCACGCCGTGCACGATCGCCGGAGGTTGTGGGCGCCCTCACCACAAGCCGCCCATCGCTCGCCTCAACGAGCTGAACAACCTCCTCGGGACTGAGACACGTTCTTACGGCTAGATGATCCCCTCGCGCTTCTCCTCCTCGTAGAGGCGTTCGATGACGAACTCCTTCAGCAGCGTCTGGTATCCGGTGTTGCGGCGTTCGGCGAGTTGCTTCAGCCGCTTGATCGTGAATTCGTCGAAACGTACGGCGATCGGGGTTGTCCGGCCCCTAGCACGAGCTGGGCGCGTCGCGTGTCCGCGCCGCGCTCGCTCGTCCGCCTCGGCCAGTTCCGCTTCGACCTGTGCCTGTGCGGCTTCGCCGGACTCCCGCAGCCCACGCCGGAACTTCTCGGTGGCGTTGTCTTTGGACTTGCCGCTCTTTGATGTTTGACTCACTTTTTCTCCAGACTACGTTAGTGGCTACTATATGTAGCTACAATAGTAGCAAAGGGAAATTTGTCACATGTTTCGGGACAGCCATCGCCATAGTCGTCGCCAGAGTCCAGGATCCGGTCGGCGCCGCCAGCGCGCTGGCGGTGGGACGGTTGTACGCACGAGCGCGACCCAGTCGTCGAGTGGCAGCTCGCCTGAGATCAGCCGTCCGAGCGCGCTCGTGACGGGCGCCTCGACGCCGGCCTGTGCCAGCGTGCGCGCAAGCAGCGGAACCCACTCGAGCGCCTCGACAGCCTGGCCGATGTGCCTCGGTATCTCGAGCGCCGCGACGCCCTCGGCCAGAAGTTCGCCGGCACGGCGGTTGCGGCTCTCGCGGGCCAGCGCCGTGGCGACCAGGTCCCCGATCCCAGCGAGCCCGATCATCGACTCCGGTCGCGCTCCCAGCCCCTCGGCGTAACGCCACACCTCGGCAAAGATGTGCCCAGCGGCGGCGCCGGCCGCGTTGGCGCCTTGTGCCTCGGTGGCCCCCGCCGCCAATGCCGCAGCATTCTTGGCCGCGCCCGCGAGCTCGACGCCGATTGGGTCGTTTGACTGCTCGCACACGACCCCAGCCCGCGTAAACATCTGCGCGAGTGTGCGCGCCAGCTCTTCGTCGCCGCAGGCGACGACCAGGCCGGCCCCTGAGCGCACCATCTCCTGCGCGTGGGCGGGGCCGCCGACGCAGGCAACCCTCTGTGCGCCGAAGATCGCGCTCAGTACCGTCGTCGGAGGGCGCCCGTCAGGTGGGACGAGGCCCTTGGCAACAGACACGATCGCGGTGCGTCGCCCAAGCTCGCCGGCCTGCAAGGCCGTGATCGCTTGTCCCAGCCCACGCGAGGGCACCGCCAAGAAAACGTAGTCGGCGCGCGCCACTCCGGCCGAGACAGGCTCCACGCGCAGCTGGCTCGGTAGCTCGACGCCGGGCAGGTAGAGCTTGTTCTCGCGCTCGTCGGCCAGCAGCGTCGCCTGCTCGGAGCTGCGCGTCTGCAAAGTCGTGCGCAAGCCGGCCCTGCTCAGCAGTACCGCCAGCGCGGTACCGAAGGAGCCAGCACCGATCACCGTTGCGCGACGGGCTCCAGGGCTGGGAAGCGAGCGGCTGCGTGCCCGTACCGGCGTCTCGGCCGGCGCCGGCGACGAGGGAACCATCGGGATCGACGGCATGTCTGGAGCCGAGAAGCCGGAGCCATCCGGCGCTGACGTTGGAGCGGTGCTCGGAGTAGCCTCGGGTTCGGTCATCATGCGCGAGCCTACTGCCCTAAAGAGAAGCGACGTGGAGTGGCGCAACTGGACCGGCGATGAGGCTTGCCGTCCCGCGGCGATCGTGCATCCGCGCTCGATCGCCGAGATCTCCGCGGTTGTGGAGAGCGCGGTACATGAGGGCCTGCGCGTGCGCGCAGCCGGCGCTGGTCATTCCTTCAGTGACATCGCCTGTACCGACGGGCTGTTGATCGTGCCCGACCAGATGCAAAGCGTGCTCGAGGTGGAGCATGGGTCCGGACTCGTCCGAGTTCAGGCCGGCATCACGATTGCGCAGTTGAACGCTCAGCTCGCCGCGCACGGATTGGCGCTTGAGAATCTCGGCGACATCGACGTGCAGAGCATCGCCGGTGCGATCTCCACCGCCACGCATGGAACCGGCGCACGCTTGCAGAACATTCCCTCGCAGGTCGTGGCCATGACGCTCGTGCTCGCCGACGGTTCGACCCTCGAATGCTCGCGCGAGCGCGACCCCGAGCTGTTTCGTGCGACACAGGTCGGTCTCGGCGTGCTCGGAGTGGTGGCGGAGGTGACGTTGCGCTGCGTGCCCGCGTTCACGCTGTGTGGGATCGATGCCCAGGCACCGCTGGAGGAGACACTCAGCCGCTTCGAGGAGTCCGCGCTTGGCAACGAGCATTTCGAGTTCTATGTGTTTCCCCACTGCGAGGTTGCACTCACGCGCACGAACAATCGCGTTGAGGGACCGCCGCGCCCGCGCGGGCGTGTCTTCGAATACGCAAATGACGTGCTGCTGACTAATCACGCTTTCGATCTGCTGTGCCGCATCGGCAAGCGGATGCCCAGTCGCATCCCTGAGATAAACAGGCTCGCGACGCGCCTGGCCGGCAGCTCGAAGCGGATCGACCGCTCCGACCGCGTCTTCGCCAGCCCGCGGCTTGTGCGCTTCACTGAGATGGAGTACGCGCTGCCGCTCGAGCACACCACGCATGCCGTACGCGCTGTCCTGGAGTCGGTGGAGCTGGGTGGCTTTGCCGTCCCCTTCCCGATCGAGGTGCGCACGGTCGCCCCCGACGACGCACTGCTCAGCACAGCTGCCGGGCGCGATAGCGGCTACGTCGCCGTGCACATGTACCACGGCATGCAGTGGCGCCCTTACTTCCAGGCGGTCGAGCGGATCATGGACGAGTTTGACGGGCGACCCCACTGGGGCAAGCGCCATTTCCAAAGCGCCGCGACGCTGCGCCCACGCTATCCCGCGTGGGATCGTTTCCAGGCGATACGGGCGCGGCTGGATCCACACGGCCTGTTTGCGAACGCATGGACCGATCGCGTGCTCGGACCGGTTGGGGTCGCACCCACGGCTGATGGACAATGAGCCTGTTGCTCTCCTCTGTGGGGCCGCACGTGACTGTGGGGCCCCACGTGACCGGAATGCGTGGCGGCCTGGTGTGGTGTGGTGTGGCGTGGCGTGAGGAGCACGGCGAATGACTGGATGTGGTTGTGGCTGACGCACTGCTTAAGCGCTTGGAGCGAGCCACGGTGGAGCTCGAGCCGCCCTTCGCGGTCGTCGATCTCGATGCCTTCTGGCGCAATGCGGCAGACATGGAACGCCGCGCCGCGGGCAAGCCGATCCGCTTGGCGAGCAAGTCGGTGCGCTGTCGCGCACTACAGGAACGCGTACTTGCGCGTTCTGGCTTTCACGGGACGCTCGCCTTCACACTGCCAGAGGCACTGTGGCTGGCAGAGCATGGCCCCCAGGACCTCGTGGTCGCCTATCCGACGGCCGATCAGGAGGCGCTGCGCACCCTTGCCAAACGCTCTGCGCCAGAGCGTGGCGCACATATGTCGGTGATGGTGGACAGCGTCGCTCAACTCGACTTGATCGAGTTGGCCGTCCGTCCGATAGCGGGCGCGCCGATCGAGGTCTGCATCGACGTCGACGCGGGCCTGTGGCTGCTCGATGGGCGCATTCGCATCGGCGCAAAGCGCTCGCCCGTCCACAGGCCTGAGCAGGCCGCCGTGCTTGCCCGTGAGATCCTCGCACGTGAGCGGCTGCGACTTGTCGGGATTATGTCCTATGAGTCGCAGATAGCGGGGTTGGGCGACTCGCCTCCGGGCAGGCGCGTGCGGGCAGCCACGATTCGCGCGCTGCAGCGACGCTCCGCTCGCGAGCTCGCGGCGCGCCGCGCCGAGGTGGTGTCCGCCGTGCAGGAGACGCTTCATGTTGCCGGCGCCGAGCCGCTGCGCTTCGTCAACGGCGGTGGCACAGGCAGCCTCGAGCTGACCGCCGCTGAGCCGGCCGTCAGCGAGATCGCTGCCGGCTCGGGGCTCTACGGCCCGACCCTGTTCGATGCCTACCGCGCCTTCCGGCCCGAGCCGGCCGCCCTGTTCGCGCTGCCGGTGGTGCGCAAGCCGAGCCCCGGCGTAGTGACAGTGCTTGGTGGCGGCTACCTCGCCTCCGGTCCAGCCGATGCCGCGCGCCTGCCCGTTCCCTTCTTGCCGAGGGGCTTGTCACTCGACAAGCAGGAGGGTGCCGGGGAGGTGCAGACGCCGCTGATCGGCGTCGCCGCTCGTGAGCTGCGCGTAGGCGACCGCGTCTGGTTTCGCCACGCCAAGGCCGGCGAGCTGTGCGAGCGCTTCGACCGGCTGCACCTGATCGAGGGTGAGCGCGTCGTCGAGGAGGTCGCAACCTATCGTGGCGAGGGCAAGTGTTTCTTGTGAGACCGCAGTCAGCGTAGGTCATGGCCTGCCTCCCTTTGTTGACGGCAGGAGCGCTGGGCGAGATGGCGAGTGCTACACCAACGCCGCAAGCTTGCGCCCGGCGACGCCGAGCGCTCGCGTCGTGCTCGCCTCGAAGATCACCTGTAGATCGACGATGCGCGCCTCGAACGGGTCGAGCGAGTCGCGTCCCGTCACTGCGTAAGCCGGTACCCCCGATTGCCGCGCGCGGGTGGCAGCCTCGAAGGCGATGCTGCCCGCCAGGGTGCGATCGTCGAGTTGCGCGCACGCGATCACGAGCGCCCGGGCGGCGCGCACACGCCGGTCGAAGTCGGCTTCGTTGAGTGGCTTCGACGCGTCGGCGGCGCGTGTGCCGAGGTCATCCTCCAGTGAGCACGCATCGCACTGGAGGCCGCCGTCGGCCGTCAGTCCACGGGCTATCGCGGCGGCAACACCGGTGGCGGCCAACCGCTCCTGGAATGGTCCTGCCAGCACGAGCACAGTTTTCGAGATCACGGCTGGCATCCTTTCAGGTGTGCCGCGCAAGCAGACTGATACGTCGGGATCCGACGAAACGGATAAGGAGCAGTCGCCGAGGGCCGTTTCCGGCGCCAACGACGCCGGCAAGGCAGGCGGCTCCAAGGGCAAGGCCGGCGAGGATGGGGGTCACGTCATGCTCGAGGTCTGCGGACACGAGCTACGCGTCTCCAAACCGCAGAAGCTTTTCTTTCCCGAGCGAGGCTTTACGAAGCTCGATCTGGTCGCCTACTACATCGAGTGCGAGCAGGCCGTCGTACGCCACCTGCGCGAGCGCCCCACGGTCATGAAGCGCTGGGTCGACGGAGTACAGGGCAAGCCCTTCTTCCAAAAGCGTGTGCCGGGTGGTGCCCCAGAGTGGATCGAGACCGCGACGGTCACCTTCCCCAGCGGTCGCCATGCCCGCGAGCTGGTGCCCAACGACGCCGCTCATCTCGTCTGGGGAGCGAACCTCGGCGTGATCGACTGGAACCCGTGGCCGGTGCGCCGCTCGGATCTGGACCATCCCGATGAGTTGCGCATCGACCTCGACCCAGGGCCAGGCGTAGATTTTGCGACGGTGCGTCGCGTTGCGCTCACAGTGCGCGAGGTGCTCGAGGAACACAAGCTCCTCGGCTTCCCCAAGACCTCCGGATCGCGCGGTATCCACGTGTTTGTGCGCGTTGTCTCCGAGCACGGCTTCGACGAACTGCGACGAGCCGCATTGGCGCTGGCGCGTGAGGTCGAGCGACGCATGCCAGGACAGGCCACCAGTCGCTGGTGGAAGGAGGAACGCCAGGGAGTGTTCATCGACTACAACCAGAACGCCCGCGACCGCACCGTGGCGTCGGCCTATTCGGTGCGTGCGGTACCCGACGCGCGCGTGTCTTGTCCGCTGGAGTGGGATGAGGTCGCCGACGTAGAGCCGGCCGAGTTGCGTATCGACACGGTCCCGGCAAGGCTGCGGGAGCGCGGCGACCCGTCCGCCACGATCGACGATAGCCCAGGCTCACTGGCCGATCTGCTCGAGCTTGCCGCACGTGATGAGCACGAGGGCTTGGGCGATGCCCCATGGCCGCCCCATTTCCGCAAGCAGGCAGGCGAGCCGAGCCGTGTGCAACCGAGTCGCGCCAAGGGACGCCCGAAGAGTTGATGGATCATGCGCGCCAAGACGACGACTCATTGAGCGCCGGGGAGAGCCTGATGGGCGCCAAGGGGAACCTGATCAGTGCTGAGGAGAACCAGATGTGCGCCGGAGGCTTGCGATGACTCTGCCGCTCAGCCCGCCGCTCAAGCCCGCGCTCGCGCTCTCGCGCAAGGCGCTACCCACAGGGGAGGACTACGTCTACGAGGTCAAGCTGGACGGCTTTCGCTGCATCGTGTTCGTGGACGGCGAGGACGTATTCCTACAGTCGCGCAATGGCAGGCCGCTCGGCCGCTACTTCCCTGAGTTGAGCTTTCCGCCCGGCCAATACGTGCTCGACGGGGAGATCGTCGTGCGCGACGCCTCGGGACGCGAGGACTTCGACGCGCTCGGGCAGCGGGTCCACCCGGCAGCCTCGCGCGTACAGCGTCTCGCAGTCGAGACTCCGGCCGTCTTCATCGCCTTCGACCTGCTCGCCTACGAGGAGAATTCGTGGCTCGAGCAACCCTTCGCCCAGCGTCGGGCCGGCTTGGAGCGACTGTTCGAGGCAGGGCTGTTCGCCGACGCCCCGGTCGAGCTGATGGTCTCGGTCGACACGCCGCAAGCGGCCGAGCCGTGGTTGGCAGACGCCGAGGGTGTGATTGCCAAGGAGCGCTCCGCTCCTTACTTGCCTGGTGAGCGTAAGGGCATGGTCAAGGTCAAGCGAACGCGTACGATCGACGCCGTGGTCACCGGTTGGCGCCCGGGCAAGGAGGAGCACACCGTCGGCGCGCTGATCCTGGCCCTCTATGACAATGATGAGCTGCGCGTCGTCGGGCACTGCTCCGGCCTGACGGCGAAGGTCAAGCGGGAGCTGGTCGACTTCTTCGCGCCTTATGAGACGGGCGACCGAGGCTCCTCAGACCCGAGTCGCTGGAGCGCTGATCGCGACTTGGAGTGGGTTGCGCTGCGTCCTGAGCTGGTCGTGGAGATCGACTTCGACCACGTATCCGCCGGGCGCATCCGCCACGGCGCCAAGCTCAAACGTTGGCGCGAGGACAAGCCCGCACGCGAGTGCACAATCGACCAGCTCAAAAGCTAGATACGCTGGTCAGATGAGCGAGGAGGCAGCCGCCACAGCCACCGTGGCCGAGGAGGAGTATTTGCAGATCCTCTTCTGGCTTCAGGAGGCCGGCCTGCCGATGACCGGCGCAAACGTGGCCAGGGCCATGCAGCTATCGGCCCCAACCGTGCACGAGATGGTGGGCCGTCTGGAGCGCGATGGCTACATCACGCGCAACTCCTCCCGCACGATCGCCTTTACTCCCACCGGCGCCGAGCACGCCGAGGGCATTGTGCGCCGCCACCGCCTGATCGAGCGCTTCCTAACCGACGTGCTTGGTGTGCCGTGGGACGAGGTGCACGAGGAGGCCGAGCGCTTGGAGCACGCTATGTCGCCGGTACTCGAGGAACGTATGCTCGCCGCGATCGGCGATGCCAAGACCTGCCCGCACGGCCATCCGATCGTCGCCGGCGCCCGGCTGGCGGGCGTGCCGCTCGCCGACGTCGAGATCGGCGCCAAGGTGCGCATCCTGCGCTTCGAGAACGAGGCTGAGGATCTCCTGCGCTACCTGAAGGCTTCCGGCATCGAGCCAGGGCTCGAAGGCACGCTCGTGAGCCATGACGACGAGCAGGTAGTTGTCGAAACGGCAGAGGGCCAGCAATGCGTCCTCACGCCCTCCGTCGCCGAGACGGTCTCAGTTACAGCCGACCCTTCGCCGCCGCCTCGTACGGCATTGCCGGAGCAGTTGGTGCTCGGCCAGCGCTACGGCCGCTAGAGCGACCTGAAAGCTTCGGCGAGGCGTGAGACGCCGTCGTCGATCTGCTCGGGTGTGACTCCCGAGTACGCCAGGCGCAGCGTGTTCTCGCCACCATCGAGCAGGAAGTCAGTCCCTTTCACAAACGCCACGCCCAGCTCGCTGGCAAGGCTGAACAGGGCACCGACGTCGGTGCCCTCGGGCAGCGTCACCCACATGAAGTAGCCGCCCTCCGGGCTCACGTACTCGGCCTCCGGAAGCTCACGCTCGAGCGCCGCAGCGAGCGTCCGCGCACGCTTGGCAAGCGCCGTGCGCACCGTCTCGATCGAGCGCTCGATCGCGCCTGAGGCGCAGAACTCGTACACGATCGACTGAGAGACCATGCTCGGCGAGATGTAAGTGTTCGTGGCCAGTTTGGCGATCTGTGCGATCAGCTCTGTCGGACCTACGAGGTAGCCGACTCTGATCCCGGGACACACGGTCTTTGAGAACGAAGACGCGTACACGACGCGCTCAGGGTCAAGCGTCAGCATCGTCGGCAGCTTCTCCCCGCTGAAGCGCAGATCGACGTACGGATCGTCCTCGAAGATGAGGAAGTCGTGCTTGGCGGCCAGGCTGAGCAGGGCTTCGCGCTTTGGGAGCGACAACGTGTAGCCCGCCGGGTTCTGGAAGTTGGGAATGATGTGCGCGAGCTTCGGCGAGGCAGCGCCGTCAAGCAGCGCGGCGAGGGCCTCTGTATCGATCCCGTCGGGCTGCAACTCCACCGGGTGTAGCTTCGCTCCACGCTCGCGCAACGACAGCAGCGTGCGGTCGTAGGTCGGCCGCTCGACGATCACCTCGTCGCCGCTTTTCACAAGCTGCTCGAACAGAAACGCGTCGGCCTGCATCGACCCGTTCGTGACCAGCACACGCTCGGGCTCCACACTGTGCTTGTCGGCGATCCAAGCGCGCAGGCGCGGATAGCCGATCGAAGTGCCATAGGCGGTTGCCCCGGCAGGGTCGCTCTCGAACGCACGCACGGCGGCGTCCTTGAGGCCCTGCACGTCAACGATGTCGAGCGACGGAGCGCCCCGCGCAAAGGAGATCATGGACGACATCCTATGCGGGTGGCTTCGGCAACAGCAGCTTGCCGTACTCGTCGACCAATTCCTCCATCGTGCGCTGCAGCTTCTCCTTGAAGCGCACGAGCTCAGCCCTGTCGATCGGCTGAGGTGGCGGTGGCTGTGGAGTAGGCGTAGGCGGCACGGGCGGCTGGCCTGGAGGCGGTAGCGGCGGTCCAGGTGGCGGTAGCGGCGGTCCAGGTGGCGGTAGCGGCGGCCCCGGCTGGGGCGGAGGCGTTCCAGCCGTCGCCGGCGAGAACACGCCGGATGGGAACGAAGCAACGGGAGGCTGCGGTGAACCGGTAGCGATCTCTCCATAAGCGGTCTCGCTCACTGGAAACGCCGAATCCGGTTCGATCGTGTTGCCCTGCGCGGGAACTTCCTCGCCGCCGAAGACGGCCGGCCCACCAAACGCGTTGTCCACGGCCCGCTCTTGCTCGTCATCTGTCGCGGAGCCGCTGTCAGCCTCGATTGCCTCGTCGACCAGCTTGCCCTGCGCCTGCAATCTGCTCGGCTGCACATCACGCTTGCCGATCGAGGTCAGCTCGCGCTCGAGCTCCTGGAGCTTGATCTCCAGCTCGCCCAGCGTCTTGGCGACCTCTTGGTCCATGTGCCTTAGCGTAGCTGCTGACTGAACGTCTGCGCTGACTGCCGCTCGGCGAGCGTCTCAGCCTTGCTCGGCGGCGACCCCGCCAAGGATCTCGATCGCGAACTCCGCGACTTCGGTGGGGGTGCGCCCGACACGTACGCCCTTGGCTTCGAGGGCCTGCGCCTTGGCGGCGGCTGTGCCGGCGGAGCCTGACACGATCGCGCCGGCGTGGCCCATCTGCTTGCCAGTGGGCGCGGTGAAGCCGGCGATGTAAGCCACCACGGGCTTGCTCACATGCTCGGCGATGTATTCGGCCGCCTCCTCCTCGGCGGACCCTCCGATCTCGCCGGAGAGCACGATCAGCTCTGTCTGGGGGTCTTCTTGAAACAGCGCGATGATGTCCACGAACGAAGATCCGGGTACAGGGTCGCCGCCGATCCCCACGATCGAGCTGCAGCCGAAGCCGGCCTGGGTAATCTCGTTGCCGATCTGGTAGGTCAGCGTGCCCGAGCGCGAGACCACGCCGACGTTGCCCTCTTTGAAGAAGGACGCCGGGATGATCCCGACGTTGGCCTTGCCGGGGGAGAGGATGCCGGGACAGTTCGGGCCGATCAGGCGGGTGCTCGGATGATCGCGCTTCAGCGTGTTGTAGACACGGAGCTCGTCGTGGGCGGGGATCCCCTCGGTAATCGCGATCACAAGCTCCACGCCGGCTGCCGCGGCCTCAAGGATCGAATCGGCCGCGAAGCGCGGTGGTACGAAGATCATGGCGGTGTTCGGCTGCGCCTCTTTGGCGGCCTGCTCCCAGCTGTCGAACACGGGAATGCCCTCGACGTCCTGCCCGCCCTTGCCGGGTGTGACGCCGCCGACTACGTTCGTGCCGTAGCCACGATTGTTGAGCGTGTGGAACGAACCCTCTTTGCCGGTGATCCCGGCAACCGCGAGGCGTGTGTCCTTGTTGACGAGGATGCTCATGCGGTCGCCAACTCCACTACCTTCTCGGCGGCCTCGTTCATCGTCCTGGCCGCGTGCACGTTGGGTAGCGCCGCCTCCTGCAACAACTGGCGCCCCTGCACGTCGTTCGTGCCATCGAGGCGCACGACGAAGGGAACGCTCGGTTTGATGTCGCCGAAGGCCGCGATCAAGCCCTTGGCGACCTCGTCGCAGCGGGTGATGCCGCCGAAGATGTTGAACAGAACCGCTTTGACTTTGTCGTTGGCGAGGATCAGCTCGACAGCTTGCTTGACCTTGCCGGCGTCTGAGCCGCCGCCTGCATCGAGGAAGTTCGCGGGCGCGCCGCCGGCCTGGGCGACCACGTCGAGTGTGCTCATCACGAGCCCAGCACCATTGCCGAGGATGCCGATGTCGCCGTCCAGCGCCACGTACTGCACGCCTTGCTCCTTGGCCCTGCGCTCGATCGGATCTTCGTTCTCGCTGTCGGACAGTCCCTGGTTCTCGGGGTGGCGGTAGAGCGCGTTGCCATCGAGCGAGACCTTGGCGTCCAGGGCCTTCACCTTGCGCTCAGGGGTCACGACCAGGGGATTGATCTCCGCGAGCGTGGCGTCCTCCTCAAGCCACACCTCGTACAGCGCAACAAGCGCATCGGCCACGCCCTCGATCACGTCGGCGTCCGCGCCACCCTTGGTCGCGATCTCAACGGCCTCCTCGCGGCTCAGCCCCGCAAGCGCATCGACGCGGTGGCGCACGAGCTTGTCCGGGGACTCCTCGGCCACCTGCTCGATCTCGACGCCCCCCTCGACGCTGAAGATCACCATCGGCTGCTTGGCGGAGCGGTCCAGCAGCACCGAGGCGTAGTACTCAGTCGCGATATCGCTCGCATGCTCGATCCAAAGCGTGCGCACGATGTGGCCCTTGATATCCAGGCCAAGGATGTTGGTCGCGTGCTCGCGCGCCTGCGCCTCGTCGTCGGCAAGCTTTACGCCGCCGGCCTTGCCGCGCCCGCCGATCAACACCTGTGCCTTTACGACGACGGGATAGCCGATCTCGTTCGCGCCCGCCACGGCGTCCTCGACGGTGGTGACCGCCTTGCCGTCTGAGACTGCCAGCCCGTGACGGGCGAACAGCTGCTTGCCTTGGTACTCGAGAAGGTCCATGCGCGGCGCGAGACTCTAACCGATGACGGGCGCAACGCGCGCCGAGGCGTCCGCGAGGCATAATGCCCGCCCTATGCCTATTCCAAAGAACATCACCTTCGTCACCTTCGACGTCTACGGAACCCTGATCGACTGGGAGACAGGCATATATGAGGCGTTCGCCAAGGAGGCCGAGCGCGACGGCTTCGAGATCGACCGCAACGTCCTGATCCCGCTCTTCCACGAGATCTCCCAGGAAATCGAGGCCGGCTCATACGAGCTCTACGCCGAGGTGCTGCGCCGCACCGCGATCGAGATCGCCAACCGCCTGGAGTGGAAACTCGAACCCTCCCGCTCCGGTTTTCTCCCAGATTCGGTGCAGCGCTGGAAGCCGTTCAAGGAGACCCCTACACAATTGAACAAGCTGGCCAAGAAGCACAAGCTTGGGCTGATCTCCAACATCGACGACAAGCTGCTCGGCCAGACGCGCCGACACATCCCGATGGATTTCGACCTCGTTGTCACCGCCCAGCAGGTCCGCTCCTACAAGCCCGACCCCGCGCACTTCGTCGAGTGCGCGCGGCGCCTGGGCTCCAAGAAGGGCTGGGTGCACGTAGCGGCAAGCCATCACTCCGACGTCTCCCCGTGCATCAAGGCGCGCATCCCGGTCATCTGGGTCAACCGCAACAAGCAGACGCTCGACTCCTCGCAGCGCAAGCCAACTGCGGAAGTACCCAACCTGCGCGAGGCCGCCAAGCTCTTGGGTATCGCCTGACGCGTGCGCGTCGTCTCGCTGCACGCTGACGTACTGCTCGCCACAAGCGCCATCTGGCAGACCAATTGTGTGATCGTGCGCGGCACAGCGCAGGATGATGCGGGCAACCCCGTCAAAGTCCGCATCGCCGGAGAGTCGGGTCCGGCCACCGAGACGTTCGTGATCGACTCGCCCATCCTGCCCGAGGAGCTCGACGCGCTGCCCGCGCTGATGGGTCAGGCCGGCTTTCCCACTCCGAGTGGCTTGCTCGCGACTCACGCCGATTGGGATCATCTTCTAGCCCGTCTTGCCTTTCCCGAAGCGGCTCTCGGCTGTGCCGCCTCGACGGCGCGACGGTTGAGCGCAGCGCCGGGCACGGCCCAGCGAGATCTGCGTGCCTTCGACAGGCAATTCTATGTGGAGCGCCCCCGGCCTCTAATGCTGGGCTCGATCCAGGCCCTCGACGTACCTGGCCAATGTGAGATCGGTTCACGCGAGCTGCAGCTGCACCCAGCCGATGGCCACACCGAGGACGGCATGGCCATTTGGCTTGATTGGGCGAAGGTACTGGTGGTTGGCGACTATCTCTCCTCGGTGGAGGAGCCTCAGGTTGATGGTTCCAAGGCTGCATACATCGCTACTTTGGGCCGCCTGCGCCCGCTGGTGGAGTCGGCTGACTACGTGGTGCCCGGCCACGGCTCTGCGCTCGACGGCGGGCGCGCGCTCGAGTTGCTGGATGAGAACAGCGCGTTTGTTGCCGGTATGTGACAGCGACGATCGGTGCGTCAGGCGTCGTTGCGGCGTACGTACCAGTTGACCGTCATCTCGGCGACGACGGCGCCCTCGGCGTTGGTCATCTCGACCTCAACGGGGAAGCGGATGCGTCCGTCCTCTTTCAGCTTGGCCTTCAGGGCGTTGCTGTCTTCAGTGAAGCGGCCGGTGGCTGTGATCTCGCCCTTGGCGAGCTTCTTGTAGGCAATTTGTGCCGACTCGGCCAGCGGCGTGATCTCACCCATGATGTCCAGGAAAGCCCCCACGAACGCCGCTCCTGAGGCAGCCTCGCCAGCGGCGAATAGTGCGCCCGCATGCAGCGAGCCGACATGGTTGCGCAGGTGCGCGTCGTCCGGGAGTCGTACGACGCCGTGATCCTCGGCGACCGTGATCGTGTCCAAGCCGAGGTGTACGTTGAATGGGATCGCCTGGCTCAACCCGGCGGCGACGGCGGTGTAGTCCACTGCTGACATGCTCTCCTCCGTGCTCTCGTTTATGTGCGTGGGGCTCTACTCGGCCCGGATGCTCAGGAGCCAGCTCGGCTCAGCTCTCGCTGGCCGGCGCCTCGCTCTTGATCGTGGCGATCGGCGCGCCCGCGTTGATCGGCTCGCCCTCTGTGATCGGCAGCTCCGCGATCGTCCCGGCCTTGTGCGCGGTGATCTCGTTCTCCATCTTCATCGCCTCAATGATGCACAGGATCTGCCCCTCGGCGACAGTGTCGCCTTGTTTGACGAGCACCTTCCACATGTTCCCTTGCAACGGCGACTCGATCGTGTCCGGCCCGCCGGCACTTGAGGACTTCGCGCGGGTCGTTCGCTTGGGCGCGGCCTGGCCCGCCGTGGCGGAGCCGTTGAGCGCCAGGCCACCGCCGAATGGAGCTCCAACGACCTTGACGTCGAAACGCTGCCCTGAGACCTCCACGGTGTAGGTCTGTTCGACCTTCTCCGGCTCGCCTGCCCCCCGCAATGGGGGGTCCTCCCCGTCACCCTTGGGGGCGGGCTTCTCGAACGCGAGCGTCTTCAGCCAAGTCTTGTCCTCGAGCAGGTCGCGGCAGGTCTCGCCTTTGGCCCACTGGTCGGTCGCGAGCAGCGCCTGGTGAAAGGGGATCAGCGTCTTGAGTCCCTCGATCTCGTATTCCTCGAGCGCCCTCAACATGCGCCTGGTAGCCTGCTCGCGGTCGGCGTCCCACACGATCAGCTTGGCCACCATCGGGTCGTACATCGGCGAGACTTCGCCGCCGGCGCCAACGCCGGAATCGACCCGCACGCCTGGGCCTTTGGGCTCTGAGTAAGCGCCGATCTTGCCTGGTGCGGGTGCAAAGTTCTTCGAGGCATCCTCAGCATTGATGCGGCACTCGATCGCGTGCCCGCGCAAAGCAACGTCCTCCTGGCGCACCGCCAGCGGCTCACCGGCCGCGGCGCGGATGCCTTCCTTGACGATGTCCACGCCCGTGGTCATCTCGGTCACGCAGTGCTCGACCTGCACGCGCGTGTTCATCTCCAGGAAGAAATACTCGGCGCTCCCGTCCTCTTTGGGGGCGAGCAGGCCCTCGATCGTGCCAGCGCCGACGTAGTTGACGGCGCGGGCCGCCTCCACGCCGATCTTGCCGATGCGTTCGCGCAGGGCTTCGTCCACGACCCATTCGGGTGCAGGCGACTCCTCGATCACCTTCTGATGACGGCGCTGGATCGAGCAGTCGCGCTCGCCGAGGTGGATCACGTTGCCGAGCGTGTCGGCCAGCACCTGTACCTCGACGTGGCGGGGATCGTGCAGGTAGCGCTCCAGGTAGACGGTCCCGTCGGAGAAGAACTTCTCGCCCTCGCGGCTTGCGCCCTCGAAAGCACCCTCCAGCTCATCCTCGGTGAGCGCGACGCGGAAGCCCTTGCCGCCGCCGCCGCCGGAGGCCTTCACCGCGACGGGGAAGCCGATTTCCTGCTTGGCGATCTTCATCGCGGCGGCAACCGTTGCCACAGCCTCCGTGGTACCGGGGACGATCGGCACTCCCGCGGCCTTCATCAGCTCGCGGGCACGCGTCTTTGACCCCATCGCCTCGATCGCACTCGCCGGAGGGCCGATGAACACGACGCCGGCGTCCTCGCAAGCTTGCGCGAAGGGAGCGTTCTCGGCGAGGAAGCCATACCCGGGATGGATCGCCTCGGCGCCCGAGCGCTTGGCTACGTCGAGGATCTTCTCGACGTTCAGGTAGTTCTCGGCGGCGGGCCCCTCGCCGAGGTTGAACGCCTCGTCGGCGCGCGCAACGTGCAGCGCGTCGCGGTCCAGCTCGGAGTACACCGCCACGGAGGCGATGCCCATCTCCTCAAGCGCTCGCAGGATGCGTACGGCGATCTCGCCGCGGTTGGCTACTAGGACCTTCGAGAACATCGGGCCGGGAGCTTAGTCAATCTTGAATCCTGTGCTCACCGTGACGCCACTGCCTGCGACGCCGCGGGGCACGGCCTGTAGCTTGTAGCTGCCCTTCGCGAGCTTCTTGGCGCCAAGCCGTCCGCTGAAGCGGAGCTTGTTCGCCCCGGCGGTGTCTGTGTGCGTAAAACCACCGATGGTCTTGAGGATCGTGCAGCGCTTACCGTGCTTGTTGGACTTGCTCGGCTTTCTGCACGACTTGCCCTGCATGTTTCCTGGCGTTTCGCTGAGCACAGTGAACGTCGTCGTCGCGGCTTGGGAGTCGCTGTAGGCGATTGTCGTGCCGTAGGTCTTCTTGGTCGTCGTCTTGCTCGTCTTCGAGATCGTTGCCCCCGACGGTGCCGCAAAGAAGGAGCTGGGCGTGACCTTCAGTGCCGTGATCACAGGCACGAGAGGCACGAGAGGATGTCCGGGCGGACAGCTTCCCGAGCTTGTAGGGCAAACCACGAGCGGCGCACAGACGCCCGGGCTTTCAGGGCAGGCCACGAGTGGCGGCGTGTGGCCTGGTGGACACGCAGCCGAATGCCCCTGAAGCTCAAGTGCTCCCTTGTCCTGTACCGCGACGCAGTCGCCATTGCCGTCCATGACGCGCGGATTGCCAGCCACGTCTGTCGGTGACGGTGTCAACCCAAACGGCAGGGAGATGGCGCTTGCCGGGACGCTGTCGATCGCCGAGGAGCCGGGTAGCAGTTCGTAGTCGGTGCCGGGTGCCACGAACAGCGATGAGGGAGTAGAGGTCGTGTTGCCGTTTTCGCCATCGGCGCAATCGATCTCGCCCCCGCCGAGGGCGCTTGCCTGCTTCTGGCTGGGCACGTCGCTGTAGCTGCAGGCGATGCTCAGCTGGCCTTCGCCGGCACCCGTGGCGGTCTGCGGGTCCATCAGGATCGAGCCTTGCACCTGCGCGTTGGCGACGGAGCCCTTGGGGCTGCCGCCTACCGCGTAGATATCGCTCACCGGCAAGGAGTCGCGTACGCCGAGCGCTCCGGCGTCGATCGTCGAGCCGGCGACTGTGAGGTCGCCCTGCTTTTCGCCCACGTGAGTCCACTCAACCCCGATTTTGGTGCCGCCCAGCAGCAGTGAGGAATCGATCGTCAGGTCCGTTTCGAGGCCCTCGACGTTGGCTTCGCCCGTGGCGCTCCTTACTGTGCTGTCGCTGATCGAATCCATCCGGCCACCGCCTTCGACTGATTGCTCGAAGACGATGGCCGCGCTGCTCGTGGTAGCGAGGCTGCTTCTGGTGATCGCAACGCTCCCAAAACCGAGGACGGCGTTTCCGGTCCACGAGCCGCCCACCGTAAGTCGATCGAGCGCCGCACTTGTCTGGTTAACCTCGATTGCCGCTTCGGTGTCTTTCGAGTCCTGCATTTCGATCGCGACGTTGCTTGCGATCAGCGATGAGCGATTCGCGAGCAGCGCGATTTCTTCGTCTCCAACAGGATTGACGATCCTGAGGTTCTCGAGCGTCGTCGGTCCAGGGTTGCCGGGCGATGTCGCGTCGATCGTGGGCGCGCCGGGTTCGCCCACGACGATCGTTGCGTCTGAGGAGCCACTGCCGGCACCGTCGATCGTCAGGCCGGCATCCCCTTCGGCGTTGATCTGCATGTCTTCGACGTAAGTGCCGGCGGCGACCTGGATCGTGGCCGTGTCGGGAACCGTGCGGGCCTTCACGATGGCTTCGTGGATCTTCTTACACGCGCTTGCTTGGCTGAGGCAGTCGCCGCTCGCGCCGACGCCCGCATTCACATAGAAAGTCGTGGCCGACGCCGCACTCGTGCCGGTCGCGGCCAGTGCGACGGCCAGAGCACTCGTGAGAAAGCAGGCACGACACACTTGAAACCTCGACATCGCCAAACCCTTCCGATCCTCTGTCGTTGTCAGCCATCGCGGTCCAGCCCACGTTGAAGCTGGCCAGTCTGCGCGCATCGGCGGTCACAGTCAACCGCTCTGGACGAAGATTGTGGATCAGGGACAGGCGGAAGCGACCGTCAGGCCACTACGAGCCCGGCCCCGACTGTGTTGTTGGAAGCCTCGTCGATCAAGATGAAGCTGCCGGTGCGACGGTTGCTCTCGTACGGGTCGAACACGAGCGGGGCGCTTGTGCGCAGACGGACGCGGCCGATGTCGTTCAGCGCCAGCTCCTGTGGCGCCTCGCCGCGCTCGAGCGTGTGCACGTCGACGTGGTCGCACAACTCGTCCACGATCGCCGTCACCTCGCGTGTCGTGTGCTTGACGAGATAGCGCCCTCCTTGGCGCAGGGGCTGGTCTGTCATCCAGCACACGTCGGCTTCCAGCTCTCGTGCGACGGTCGGCGCCTGCTCGGCGCGGCAGATCGTCTCGCCTCTGGAGATGTCCAGCTCGTCGCTCAGTCGCAGCGTCACCGACATCGGTGCGAGCGCCTCGGGAAGCTCGCCGTCGTAGGTGTCGATCGCTTCGATGCTCGTACGCTGTCCCGAGGGAAGCACGACGATCTCTTCGCCCACTCGAAACGCGCCGCTTGCGACCTGCCCCGCATAGCCGCGATAGTCGCTGTGGGTGGGTGGGGACCGGTTCGTCGCCGGGCGGATAACCCACTGCACGGGAAAGCGCGCGGGTCGATCGTAGGGATGGTCGTAGGCCACCTCGACCTGCTCGAGCAGCTCGAGCAGCGTCGGGCCGGAGTACCACTCCATCCCTTGTGAGCGATCCACGACGTTGTCGCCGTTGAGCGCGGACATGGGAATGTAGGTAATGTCGCGGCCCATGCCCGTTCCTGTGCCGATCCCGTTCAGCTTCTGGGCAAACCCCGCGAACTCCGCCACGAGCTCGTCGAAGCGCTCCTGGGAGTAGTCGACCAGATCCATCTTGTTGACGGCCACCACCAGATGCGGGATGCCAAGCAGCGCGCTGATGAACGCATGGCGCTTGGACTGCTCGAGCACGCCCTTGCGCGCGTCCAGCAAGATCACTGACAGGTCGGCTGTCGAGGCGCCCGTCACCATGTTGCGCGTGTACTGCTGATGTCCGGGGCAGTCGGCGATGATGAAGCGGCGCTTGGGCGTAGCGAAATAGCGGTAGGCCACGTCGATCGTGATCCCCTGCTCGCGCTCGGCGCGCAGCCCGTCGGTCAGCAGCGCCAGGTCGAGCGCACCCTCGCCGCCGCGGCGCTCGCTTGCCTGTGCCACGTGGTCGAGCTGGTCCTCGAACACCTGCTTGGTGTCGTACAAAAGCCGCCCAATCAAGGTGCTCTTGCCGTCATCCACGGAGCCGGCGGTGGTGAAACGCAGCAGGTCGAGCGTCATTGCCAAGCCTCCTCAGCGGAGTCGGGCGAGCTTCCGCTCCAACGGGCCGCACGCCCCGTCGCGTGGGCCGGCGTAGCCAAAGAAACGCGCACTAGAAATACCCGGCCTTCTTGCGATCCTCCATCGCGGCCTCTGAGACGCGGTCGTCCGCGCGCGTCTCGCCACGCTCGGTGATGCGGGTTGCGGCGATCTCGGTCACGACTTCCTGCAACGTGCTGGCCTGTGAGCGCACGCCGCCGGTGCAGCTCATGTCGCCCACAGTGCGGTAGCGCACCGTCTCTGAGAACACGCTCTCGCCGTCAACCAGTTCTGTCCCCTCACGCCATGCGTAGAGCATCCCATCGCGGCTGAATACCTCGCGCTCATGGGCGAAGTAGATGGATGGCACCTCCAGCTGCTCCTGGTCGATGTACTCCCATACGTCCAGCTCGGTCCAATTGGAGATCGGGAACACGCGCACGTTCTCGCCCTTTTTGATGCGCCCGTTGTAGAGGTTCCACAGCTCGGGTCGCTGGCTCTTGGGGTCCCAGCCGCCGAAGTCGTCGCGAAAGGAGAACACGCGCTCCTTCGCGCGGGCACGCTCCTCGTCGCGGCGCGCGCCGCCGAAGGCCGCGTCGAATTTGTGCTCAGCGATCGCGTCGAGCAGGGTCACCGTCTGCAGCTGGTTACGCGAAGCGCGCGGTCCCTGCTCCTCGACGGCCCGCCCCCTATCGATCGACTCCTGCACGCTCGCCACGATCAAACGCTCACCGAGCTCGGTCACGCGGCGGTCGCGGAACTCGATCACCTCAGGGAAGTTGTGCCCAGTGTCCACGTGCATCAAGGGGAACGGGAACGGTCCCGGCCGGAATGCCTTCTCAGCGAGCCTGAGCAACACGATCGAGTCCTTGCCGCCGCTGAACAGCAGGACGGGTCGCTCGAGTTCGGCGGCGACCTCGCGCATCACATGGATTGCCTCAGACTCGAGCGCGCGCAGATGACTCAGCTGGGGGCGCTCGGCGACGCTCATGACACACCGATGTGCAGGCCGCACTCGGTCTTCTCAGTGCCCGCCCAGCGCCCCTCGCGGCCCTCGCCAGGTTGCGTGCAAGGTGCGCAGCCAATCGAGGAGTAGCCCTGGTCGTGCAACGGGCTATAGGGCAGCTCGCGCTCGAAGATCCGCGCCCACAGGTCCTTCTCGGTCCATAGCGCCAACGGGTTGTACTTATGCAGCTCGCGCTTTGCATCGACTTCGATCAGCTCGGTGTCTGTGCGCGTGGGCCCCTGCTCGCGCCTAATGCCCGTGATCCACCCCTCGGCGCCTTGCAGCGCGCTCTCGAGGGCGGCCACCTTGGCGATCGAGCAGCAATGCTCAGGTCCACTCCACGGATTGCTCGGATTGCTGGCGTCGTGCACCTCGACCTCGATCCCGAAGCGCTCCTCGAACGCCTTCCAGGTCTGCAGCGTCTCGGGGAAGAGCACACCAGTGTCGATCGTCGCGATCCGCACTGGAGTCTGCCCATCGCCGATGCGCAGTAGCTCGTCGATCAGCACTGACTCCTCCTTCTGGAAGGAGCACAGCAACACGACTTTGTCGCCGTGGCGCTCGACCGCCTCGCGCAGGGTGTCGGCTAGGCCTCGTGCCATCACAGATGGTGGGTCGAGGTGGTCGAGCCGTGGATGGGCTGCGCCGCACGCGATGCGTAGGCGTGCTGGTGGCACGTCGAGCATCGCGGGTGGTGGAGCACGCCGCGGAACGGCCGCATCGGGCCGCCAGATGTGATGGCACGAGGCCTCAGACCGCGCACTCGCCCTCGCCGCGGATCACCTGGAACGGCACATCCCGGTTCCAGTCGATGAATGTGTTCATTGTCTCGAGGCCGAAGTCGACAGGAAGGGAGAGCTCCTTGACGAGCCCTTCGAGCTCCGGCGTGCCGACGCGTTGCACGAACGCGCCCCACTCCTCGCCGTCGTTGTGATTGGCTTCGTAGTGGCGGATCCAGCGCTCGATCGCCTCGGGTGCGCGCTTGGCCGGCAGGCGCAGCTTCAAGCGTGTGCCGAACTTGACCTCGCCACCTTCGTACACGCCACCGACGTGCGGGATGTAGGCGGGAATCGTGTGCTCGCCGACCTTGATCGACGCGCCGTAGAAGCCGATGTCGGCGACGTGGTGCTGGGAGCAACCATTGGGGCAGCCGCTCATCTTGATGTGGATCTTGCGCGTCAGCGGATCGCTGATGTCCATCGCTTCGATGCGCTCCTGCACGGCCTGGTTGAGCCCCATCGAGCTGGTGATCCCAAGCTTGCAGGAGTCGGTCCCAGGGCAGGAGACGACGTCGGTGATCTCGCGTGAGCCGGCATCGCCGAGACCAAGCGCGCTGAGCACTTTCCAAACGTCGTAGACACTCTCCTCGCGCACCCAGCGCAGCACGAAGTTCTGCTGCACGGTGGTGCGCGCATAGCCACCTGAGTATTCGCGCATGATCTGCCCGAGCCCGCGGAACTGCTCGGGCGTAAGGTCGCCGCGCACGATCTTCACCTCGACCGTCACGAAGCCCTCCTGCTTCTGGGCTGCCACATTGGCTTGCTTGAAGCGCTCGAACTCGGAGATGTCGCCGTTGGGTGAGCCATAGCTTGTCGGAGGCGCGGGCGCCGCTTCGCGCTCGTCGTCGAGGAACAGGCGATGCTCGATCGAGAAGTCGCGTTCGTTGACCCACTCGCCTTCGAGCTCCTGCTCGACCTGGTTGCGCAGCTCGTCGATGCCGAACTTGTCGACAAACACCTTGATGCGGGCACGCGCACGGTTGACGCGCAGCCACTCCTGGCGGTCGAAGATGCGAAAGACAGCCTCTGAGATCTTCAGGTAGTCG
The DNA here is from genome assembly GCA_963844095.1 of uncultured Solirubrobacterales bacterium. Lineage (GTDB taxonomy): Bacteria > Actinomycetota > Thermoleophilia > Solirubrobacterales > Solirubrobacteraceae > Palsa-744. The sequence continues at coordinate 399,248 of CAWJND010000001.1, read as the reverse complement.
CCGTTGTCTATCTCCACGAAGTCGTACAGGGCGGGAGCGACACGCGGCATGATCGAGGTGCCGCCGCCGACCAGTATCTCCACGCCGCGTACCTCTTTGCCGTCGGGGTGGGTGGGCTCCTTAATCCGCGCCCGGAAGGCGATGTCATGGATGCCGCTGATCGCGCGGTCGCGCGGCGAGCCGTCGAAGGAGGTCTTGATCTTGCGCGGCATCCCCTGCGTGGTGGGGTGCCTGACGAAGTAGCGTGCGTAGGCCCCTGCGTAGGGGGTGAGGTCGAACAGCTCATCGGCCGCCACCCCGGCCCACGGGTCGCCGGTCACGTTGCGTACGGTATTGCCGCAGCCCTCGCGGCTGGAGAGCCCGGCTTCGCCCATCTCGCTGATCGCCTGCTCGATTTCAGGCAGCGGGATGTGGTGCATCTGGATGTTCTGACGTGTCGTCACGTGACCCTTGCCCAGGGGCGCGTACTTTTCGACGACGTCGGCGAACTTGTCCATCTGCTCCGGCGTGACACCGCCGAAGGGCAGCTTCACACGGATCATCTGCACGTCCGGCTGGCGCTGGCCGTAGACGCCTTGCTTGAGACGGAACTTGATGAACTCGTCTTCGGGCATGTCGCCCTGGAGAAACTTGGTCGCTTCGGTCTTGAAGTCGTCGTACTCCCGTTGCAGGATCGGGATCACGTGCCCGGGGACGTTCTGCAGGATCTCGGGGTCCTCCAGCGAGCCCTTTTTGGTGGGCCGCTCGGCGGGTATCGAAACTGGCTCCATCTAGCGAAACCTCCTGGTCCGGGTTGGGGGGTTGGTGGGTCCCGGGTTAGCGTTTTGCGACCGGCAAAGAGATTGGGCGTAAAGCCTAGCGGCTTTTAGGTATTTAGCCAAGGGTCCGGCTCGTCGCCGAGACCCGTGCGCGCCACGCCTTCGAGCATAGCCGCGCGCGTCCACGGGTCCAGATGCTCGGTTGGTGGCGCCAGCTGGGGCGCTGTATCGCGCATGAAGCGTTCCAATGCGGCCACGATCGCCGCAGCCTCGACTGGTGAGGCGGACGGGGCGATGAGCTCGAGCTGGGGCCGGCGGTTGACCATCACATGTGTCTCTGACTCAAAGCGGGATGTTGCCGTGCTTGCGCTTGGGGCCCGGCTCGCGCTTGGTGTGCAGCGTGTCGAGCGCCGCGATCAGCTTCGGGCGCGTCTCGTGCGGGATGATTACGTCGTCGATGTACCCACGTTCAGCCGCTGTATATGGGTTGGCAAAGCGCGCCTTGTAGTCGTCCATCAGAGTCTGGCGGCGCTCTTGCGGCGTCGGGCTCCCCGCGATGTCACGCCGGTAGATGATGTTGACTGCGCCCTCGGGTCCCATCACGGCGACCTCCGCCGTAGGCCAGGCAAAGTTGAAGTCCGCTCCGAGATGCTTGGAGGCCATCACGTCGTAAGCGCCTCCGTAAGCCTTGCGGGTGATCACGGTGATCTTCGGCACGGTTGCCTCTGCAAACGCGTACAGCAGCTTGGCCCCGTGTCTGATGATGCCGCCCCACTCCTGAGCGGTCCCCGGTAGGAAGCCGGGCACGTCGCAGAGGGTCAACAGAGGGATGTTGAAGGCGTCGCAGGTGCGCACGAAGCGAGCGGCCTTGGCCGAGGCGTCGATGTCGAGCACGCCCGCCAATTGATTGGGCTGGTTGCCGACGATCCCGATCGCATGCCCGTCCAGGCGCGAGAAGCCGCAGATGATGTTCTTGGCGTGGTGCTCGTGCACCTCGAAGAACTCGCCGTCATCCACGATCAACCGCACCACGTCGCGCATGTCATACGGCTTATTGGGGTTGTCTGGTACCACATGGTCGAGCTCTGGGTCCATGCGCAAAGGATCATCGGACGGTTGCACACGCGGCGTAGTCTGCATGTTGTTCTGGGGTAGGAAGCTGACCAGGTAGCGACAGTCCTCGATGCATGTGTCCTCGTCCTCGGAGGCGAACTGGGCTACGCCGGACTTCGTGTTGTGCGACATCGCCCCGCCGAGCTCCTCAAAGCCGACTTCCTCGCCGGTGACCGTCTTGATCACGTCGGGGCCGGTGATGAACATGTGCGAGGTCTCCTTGACCATGAACACGAAGTCGGTGATCGCCGGCGAGTACACGGCGCCGCCCGCGCACGGTCCCATGATCAGGCTGATCTGTGGGATCACGCCTGAGGAACGCACGTTGCGCACGAAGACGTCGCCATAGGCGCCGAGCGAGACGACTCCCTCCTGAATACGCGCGCCACCCGAGTCGTTGATGCCGATCACGGGGCAGCCGATCTTGGCCGCCAAGTCCATGATCTTGCACATCTTCTCGCCCATGACCTCACTCAGCGAGCCGCCGAACACGGTGAAGTCCTGGCTGAACACGCACACGCGACGGCCCTCGATCGTGCCGTGGCCGGTCACCACCGCATCGCCCCAGGGCCGGTTCTTCTGCATGTCGAAGTCGTAGGTGCGGTGGCGCACGAACGTGTCGAGCTCCTGGAAGGAGCCGGGGTCGAGCAACTTCTCCACGCGCTCGCGCGCCGTGTACTTGCCGCGCGCATGCTGCTTCTCCTCGGCCTCCGGAGCTGAGTGGACCGCCGCCACGCGTAACTCCTGCAGCTCAGCGAGCTTCTCCTCGTATGTCTCCGGTGCCTTTGCGCGCATCGGCGCGGATCTTATCCGCGCGAGAAGGGCCTGTGGTGGGCGGCACCCAATCGGTCGAGTACGCCGGTCAACAGCTCCATGGTCTCCTGCGTCATCTGCGCTTCCACGGATGCCAATTCGGCGGCGAGATCGCTGGCCGGCTCGGCGATCTCAGGCTCCGGTTCGACAGCTGGCTCAGGGTAGATCGGCTCGGGTGCCATGAGCGCAACGATCTCGATCTCCGGCTCGGGCTCTGTGACAGCGTCGAACTCTGCCAGCGCGTCGGCGAGCGCCCGTCGTCTTGCGTGACCTCGACGGAATAGGCGTGCGAAGAAGCCGGGGCGGGTGTCCGGCCCTGTGACCGTATCTTGCTCTGGGACCGCAGCAACCGGGTCGGGCTCGGGCTCAACGACCGGATCGGACTTAGGCTCCGGCCCGGCCGCGGCGACCGGCTCGGTCCCTACGGCTGGCTCTGGCTCTGCGATCGTCTCAGGCTCGGATGGTGCCTCCTCGCCGGCCGGTGCGACACGCGTCACTGACAGCGTGACCTTTGTGCCCCAGCCGGACTGCTTGAGCTGCACGGTGCCGCTGGCGCCCTCTGCCTCCCACTCGACCTTCGTCTCGGGCTCGACCGCGGTGATGCGGATCTCGCCGAGCTCGGACAGATGGCGGGCGAGCGCATCTGGGTTGCTCAACTCCGACCACAGCTCGGGCGGTGACTTCACAAGGGTGCGTTGCACCTCGGTCGAGACGCTCATCGATCCGAGGTTCGAGCGTCGCAGCGAGAGTCCTTCAGGTGTGGTTCCGCTTGATACCCCCTGTTTTTGTGCCCAACCCTTTAACTTTGGTACCAAACCATCGACCACAGGCCCCAAATCTTCTGGTGTTTCCGGTTCTAGGCTCCCGAGAACTTCAAGCCCAGGAAGCAACCGTCGCCGCTTGCGCCACGATCAAGGACTGACGGTCCAGCAACTCCGCCAGCTGAACCGCATTCGTCGCGGCGCCCTTGCGCAGGTTGTCGGCCACGATCCACATGTCCAGAGCGCGCTCGTGGCCCGGGTCGCGGCGGATGCGTCCGACGAACACCTCGTCGTGACCCGTGGCCTGCGTCGCCAGCGGGTAGAGCGAGGCATCGGGATCGTCGACCACGGTGATGCCGGGCGCGGCGCGCAGCAGCTCGCGTGCTTGCTCAGGGCTCAGATCGTCTCGCGTCTGCACGTTGACGGCCTCGGAGTGGCCGTTGACGACCGGCACGCGCACGCACGTGGCACTCACGCGGATCTCGGGATCGCCCAAGATCTTGCGGGTCTCATTGATCAGCTTGCGCTCCTCGTCGGTGTGGTCGTCGCCGGGCGCAAAACTGCCGGCGTGAGGTAGCGCGTTGAAGGCGATCTGGTGGGCATAGGTCTCCGGCGGCTCGATCTCGCGTTTATGCAGCAGCGCGTGCGACTGGTCGAGCAGCTCGTCCACCGCCTTCTTGCCCGTACCGGACACGGCCTGGTAGGTGGAGATGACGAGGCGCTCGATACCGGCGGCGTCGTAAATCGGCTTCAGGGCGACCATCATTTGCATCGTGGAGCAGTTGGGATTGGCGATGATCCCCTGGTGAGAGGCAAGCGCCTCAGGGTTGACCTCCGCGACGACAAGCGGCACGTCGTCGTTCATGCGCCAGTGTGAGCTGTTGTCGACGACGACCGCACCGGCGCCTACGAAGCGCGGCGCCCATTCGCCCGAAGTCGATCCGCCGGCGGAGAACAGCGCCAGGTCGAAGCCTTGGATCGTCTCCTCGTTGAGCGGTTGCACGATGCCAACGCCCTCGACCTCCCTGCCGGCCGAGCGCTCGGAGGCGAACGGCACGATCTCGCGCACGGGGAAATCGCGTTCGCGCAACAGTCGCAGCATTAGTGTGCCCACCTGCCCGGTGGCGCCTACGATCGCTACTCGATAGCCCTCACTCATGCCTCTCAGAGTACATGGGTCCATGTTGCGATCCACATGCCCCTAGAGGGCCAGCGACCCTCCAGGGCCTAGGTTTTGAGCGCCATGAACAAGATCGTGAGAATCACGAGCAGGTCCATCGTGGCGCCCACGGCGCCGATGCGGCGCACGAGCGTGTCGTGCTCGGCACTGAACGTCACGGGCCCGTCGCCGGCCGTGGCGAGGTCTTTGTCGGCCACCTCGACCAGACGCTTCTCGTTGGGGCTCAGGAACATGCCCTCCACGGCGCCGATCACGAGCGCCACGCCGATGCCCCACTGCACATAGAACTCGCTCCAAACGTGCAGTTTGGAGGCGAGGTAGATGCCGCAGACCACGACTATGGCGAGGCCAGGCATGATGACCTTGACGCTGATCGCGTGGATGGCCTTGTACAGCGCCGGCAGGGACCGCGAGTCGGCCTTACTCACCGTGCCGAGCAGCACCGGGTAGGCGAAGGTCGCGCCGAAGGCGAATACCACGGCCATGATGTGCACGGCCAAGACCACTTCGAAGAACTGCACCGTCGCGATCACGGGCGTGATCCTATTGATCCGGCCGGCACACAGGTCATCTGACCTCCGATACGACTCTTTGAGCTGCATGCCCTCGGCGCATGCGCCGACGGTCGTCTAGAACGTCGGCGCGTACTTGCCGAATACGTCCTGCATCGCTCCGCACACCTCGCCGAGCGAAGCGCGGTCCTTCAGCGCCTGGCGGATCGACGGCAGCAGGTTCTCACTGCCGCGCGCGGTTTCACGCAGCTCCTCCAGGCGCTTGTCCACGAGCTGCTGATCGCGGTTGGCCTTGAACGCCTGCAAACGTCCCACTTGTTCGCGCTCTGACTCCGGGTCTACGCGCAGCAGGTCGGGGACCTCGATGTCGTCCTCCTCGAACTTGTTGACACCCACGACGATGTCCTGGCCAATGCGGTAGCGCTCTTGGTAACCCCACGCGGACTCGTCGATCTCGCCCGTGATGAACTGGATCGCGTTGACCGACCCTCCCAGCGCGTTGACCTTGGCGATCAGCTCGTTCGCGCGCGCTTCGATCTCGTCGGTGAGTGACTCGACGAAATAGGAGCCGGCGAACGGGTCGACGGTGTCGGCCGCGCCGGACTCGTACGCGAGGATCTGCTGCGTGCGCAAAGCCGTCTTGGCCGCGCGCTCGGTCGGCAGGGCCAAGGCCTCGTCGAAGCCGTTTGTGTGCAGCGACTGCGTGCCGCCGCACACCGCGGCGAAGCCCTGCAAGGCGACACGCACGATGTTGTTCTCCGGCTGTTGCGCCGTCAACGTGACGCCGCCGGTCTGCGTGTGGAAGCGCAGCATCGTCGACTTCGGGTTCTTCGCGCCGAAACGCGCGCGCATGATGTGTGCCCACATGCGCCTGGCCGCCCGGAACTTCGCGACCTCCTGGAAGACGTTGTTGTGGCCGTTGAAGAAGAACGCTAGGCGCGGCGCGAAGTCGTCTACGTCCAAGCCCTTCTCGATTGCAGCCGTCACGTAGGCGATGCCCGAGGACAACGTGAAAGCGACCTCCTGCACGGCCGAGCAGCCCTTCTCGCGGAAGTGGTAGCCAGAGATCGAGATCGTGTTCCACTTCGGCACGTTTTCCTGGCAGTACTGGAACAGGTCGGTCGTCAGGCGCATCGTCGGCTGCGGCGGGTAGATGTAGTTGCCGCGCGCGATGTACTCCTTGAGCACGTCGTTCTGGGTCGTCCCGCGCAGCTGCTCGCTCGGCACGCCCTGCTCCTCGCCGACGAGGTCGTAGAGCAGCAGCAGGCAGGCCGCTGGTGCGTTGATCGTCATCGAGGTCGAGACCTCGTCCAGCGGGATTCCGTCGAAGGCGGTGCGCATGTCGTCGATCGTGTCGATCGCCACGCCCGTGCGGCCGACCTCTCCCAGGCAGCGCGGATTGTCCGAGTCCAGGCCCAGCTGCGTGGGCAGGTCGAAGGCCATCGAGAGGCCCGTGGAGCCCTTGGAGAGCAGGTAGCGGTAGCGCTCGTTTGACTCCTTGGCTGAGGCGTATCCCGCGTATTGGCGCATCGTCCACGTCTGTTTGCGGTACATCTCGCGGTGTACCCCGCGCGTGTAGGGGAAATCTCCGGGGGTGCCCAGGTCCAGCTCCGCCGGCAGGTCCTCCTCTCTGTAGAGCGGCTCGATCTCGATTCCCGAGTCGGTGAAGCGGCGCGGGTCCTCGGGTCCCACGATCGGCGCGACCGTGAGGCGCTCCTGCTGCTCGCTTGAGTTGTGCTGGCTCATGGCTTGCATTGGATCATATGGATTGGGATGGGACGGAACTTGGCGCATCGACGCCCAGGGAGCGTCTTTTTTGGGAGACAAGATCCGCCAGACGGCCCGAATCGCGGCTTCTCTGACCGGTCGCGGGCGCCCGTCTCGCGCCAAGCAGAGGCCGCCTACAGCCTTATACTGGCGTGCGATGCCCACTTGCATGGTCACAGGCGGTGCTGGCTTCCTCGGTTCGCATCTTTGCGACGAGTTGCTTGCCCGTGGAAACCGTGTGATCTGCGTTGACAACCTCGAGACCGGCTCGCTCGCCAACATCGAGCACATTCGCGATCCCGGCTTTCGCCACCTGACGATCGACATCATCGAGCCGTACGAGATCGACGAGCCTGTCGATTTCGTCTACCACCTGGCATCGCCCGCCTCCCCGATCGATTATCTGCGTCTGCCGCTGCACACGCTGAAGGTCGGCTCCTACGGCACGCATCACACGCTTGGGCTGGCCAAGGCCAAGCGTGCGCGCTTTCTACTCGCCTCGACCAGCGAGGTGTACGGCGACCCTCAGGAGCATCCTCAGGCTGAGACCTACTGGGGACATGTCAACCCGATCGGGCCGCGTGGCGTCTACGACGAGGCCAAGCGTTATGCCGAGGCGCTGACGATGGCCTACCACCGCCAGCAGGGGGTGGACACGGCGATCGTGCGCATCTTCAACACCTACGGCGCGCGCATGCGCCCGCACGACGGGCGCGCGATTCCCACCTTCCTGCGCCAGGCTTTGGCTAATCGGCCGCTTACCGTCTTTGGCGACGGCTCGCAAACGCGCTCCTTCTGTTTCGTCAGCGACCTGATCCGCGGGCTGATCGCGCTGGCCGAGTCCGGCTACCACAATCCCGTGAACATCGGTAATCCGGACGAGTACACGCTGCTCGAACTGGCCGAAGCCGTCAGGGAGATCACACGGGCCGACTCGGAGATCCTGTTCGAGGCGCTGCCGGTGGACGATCCCAAGCAGCGCAAGCCTGACATCGCGCTCGCACGCGAGCTGCTCGGCTGGACGCCTGAGGTCTCCCTCCGAGATGGACTACGACGCACGATTGACACGTCCGGTATAGAGCAGCTGGTTGGGTGAGTGGCGCCTGCCAACGGTTCCCGAGCGCTTGACTGCTCCCCAAACAGATGCGCCCCTTGGCGTGCAAGTGCCCTCCCCATGGGAATCTGGCCGCCCCACAATGTCCCAAACGCACATGCGCCCTTGGGCGCATGTGCCCTCCCAAAGGGTTTCTGACCGCTACATACGGGAAACTCAACTGTTGTGAAGTCCGAGATGGGAGTTCGTTCTCCGGACGCGCCGCGCACCAGCCGTCCCACAAGGACGCCGTTGCCTGCTCGCGCGGGCTCGACCGGTAGGACCTCCGTTGAGGAGGTTCCGCCGCTGCGTAGCGACCGCGACGTGCGCAGCAAGCGTCCGCCCGCGCTCTCGTTCCTGCTGCGCATGGACACGATGCGCCGTGGTCTGCGAGTCCTCTCGCTGCTTGTGCTCGACCTGTTCGGCGTGTCGCTCGCGATCTTCACGGCGCTCGCGCTCAAGGAGGCGCTGCTCTCCAGCGTCGACGCGCACAGCGTCTACGAAGGCACGCGCTCGATCCTCGCGTTCGCCTACCTGCTGACCGCGCTGCTGTTCGCCCGCTCCGGTCTGTACGCCGAGCGCTCGCAGCGACCCGGTCTCTCGCGCATCGTGGGCTCGCTCTTCCAGGTCGCTTTCGTCGCGCTCATCTTCGCCGTGGTGAGCGGCGAACACTTCTCCAGCTACTACATCTTCTACGGCTCGCTCGGCTTCGCGCTGTTCTACATCTCCTCGCTGCGCTACCTCTACGAGCGGGCCACCGGCGCGATCCTGCACGCGGCCGGCTATCAGCGCCGCGCGGTGCTCGTCGGTACCGGCAAGCACATCCACGATGTCGCCCATGCACTCGCGGACGCGCCGCACTCGCCGATCGAAGTCGTCGGCTTCGTCTCGCCCGAGCCGCTGCCTGCCAACGGGGTGCGCTGCCTGGGTACGCTCGACCACCTGCAGGCTGTGATCGTCTCCGAGCGCGTCGACGAGGTGATCATCGCCGACCCCGACTTTCCCCAGGAGCGGGCCGTGGAGCTGGTCGACCAGTGCCACCGTCGCGGTGTGCGCGTTCGTATCGCTCCCTCGACGATGGAGATACTGATCCATCGTGCCGAGTTCGTTCCCGGTCAGTCGGTGCCCCTGTTCGAGCTGGGGCCACCCGTGTTCGAGGGCATCGACTTCGCCCTGAAGCGCACCTTCGATTTGGTTGGCGCGAGCTTCCTACTTCTCCTACTCAGTCCCCTGCTTGCCGCGATCACGCTTGCCGTGCGGGTCTCCTCACGGGGGCCGATCTTCTACCGCTCGATGCGTCCCGGCATCGGTCAGCTGCCGTTTGCTTGCTTGAAGTTCCGCACGATGTACTGCGACGCGCACGAAAATCAGGGAGAGTTGGAGCAGCTCAACGAGGCCTCCGGGGCACTGTTCAAGATCAAGGATGACCCCCGCCTGACGCCCGTTGGGGGCTTCCTGCGGCGCTTCTCTTTGGACGAGCTACCTCAACTCGTCAACGTGCTGCGTGGCGAGATGTCGCTGGTAGGCCCGCGCCCGCTGCCCGAGCGCGATTTCGAGCTGCTCGAGGACTGGCATCGCAAGCGCTACCTGGTGCTGCCCGGCATCACCGGGCTGTGGCAGGTCTCAGGCCGCTCGGAGCTCGACTTCGACGACCTCGTGCACCTCGACTTCATCTACCTGGAGCGCTGGTCGTTGGCGCTCGACCTGGCGATCCTGCTGAAGACGATCCCGGCCGTGATCATGCAGCGCGGGGCTTACTAGGCGCCTACCGGCAAGCGCGCGACTCATGCACATGGTCGCGGCCATGTCGCGCCTACTCCAGCTCCAACCCAGCCTGTGGCTCGGCCAGACCCCAGCCGACAGGTCGTGACTCGTCCTCGGCGAAATTGATCGCCTGCTGGTAGACGTGCCAAGTCGATCGCGCCGCGTCCTGCCAGGTCCATTGTGGCGGCGCCGGGGCAGGGCGGCACGAGCGCTCGGCGCTTTCGATCAGCGAACGTAGATCGCCGGGCTCGACGAAAGCGGCGCGCTCGCCAAGTACCTCGCGCAGGGCCGGCACTTCGCACGCGGCGACCGGCGTCCCGCAGGCAAGCGCCTCGACTGCCGGCAGGCCGAAGCCCTCGTCCTCGGAGGCGAGCACCAGTGCGTGCGCTCCGCTGTAGATGGCGGCCAGCTGCTCGTCGGAGACCTCGCCGGTCAAGATCACGTCTTGCAACTCGTGCGCCCAGGGCCGTGTCGGGCCGACGAGCACGAGCGGCAGCTCGCGTGGCGTGGCGGCAAGCTTGGCGACGTGCTTGCGCGGGTCGGGATGGCGCAGCGAGCCGACCCACAACAGATACCGCTCCGGTAGCGAGAAGCTCGCGCGCACGCGAGCTATCTGCTCCTCCGAGCGCGCGAACATGATCGGGTCCGGCGCCTCGGCGATCACGGCGATGCGCTCGCGCTCTAGGCCCAGACGCTTGACCGCATCGCCTGCCACAGCCTCGGTCGGCACGATCACGCGCACCGCGCGCTGTACCGCGAGTTGGCGCAAGCGTAGGCGCACGCCCATGCGCAGGTGCTCGCTGGCGCGCTTGAGCGCCGAGAGGTCGTGCAATGTCACAACCATCGGGCAGGGGCTGCGCAGGATCGCCCCCTCCATCCACGGCGAGTGAAAGACCGCGGCGCGTCTTGGCCGGTGGGTCTCAACGATCTCCACGTTCCCTGCGCTCGTCTCGCGCAGCGCGGTCAGCAACGAGCGCGTATAGCGCCCGACGCCGCGCACGTCGGCAGCCGGCCGGCTGTCGAAAGCGACCCTCATGACGTCGCTCGTCCCGGTCCGGGAACTCAGACCACGAGGCACCTTGACGTCTGTCGCACCCACGCGCACTGGCTCAGAACATAGTCGGTCCGACCGCCGCTTGGGTAGATCGGCAACGAATCGCCCACGCTGTTTCCGATGTTTGCGCGCTGTGCCCGGCGCACGCTTCGAGCGTTGGGTACGGCCGCGTGCTCACAAACGGCTCGTTCCGGGCCGCGCTAGCCTTGCCACGCGATGCCTGCACGTGCCTACCACGAAAGTTTGTGGCAGGGCATCCCAGAAGGGCTCCCGCCGGCCTACGCGCGCCTACGCGAAGCTTTCCTGCTCGATCACGTCGCGGAAGCGGCCGAGCGTATCGGGCACGTCCCGCGTGTACTGGACATCGGGTGCGGCGAGGGCCACTTCGCTGCCGCGCTGCTGCGCGCGGGCGCAGAGGTGGTCGCAGTCGACGTCGCCGCCGAGCCGCTAAGTCGCACACACTCCCGCCATCCCTCGCTGGACTTGCGTTTGGTGGAGCCCGAAACACCGCTGCCGCTCAAAGACGCGAGCTTCGACGTTGTGTGGGCCGGCGAGACGATCGAGCACATCGCCGACACCGCACAGTGGCTCTCAGAGTTGCGCCGCGTGCTGCGCTCGGGCGGCCTGCTGTTGATCACCACCCCCGATCACGGCCCGCTGTCGAGATTGCGGATCGGGCTGAGCCGGGCGGCGTTCCAGGCGCGCTTCGACCCGCGCGCCGATCACCTGCGCTTTTATACGCGTCAACTGCTCACCGACTTGCTCACCGACTTCGGCTTTGCCGATGTAGCTGTCAAAAACGTGGGCGGGTTGCCGCTCGCACGCCGTGTCCTGCTGGCGAGCGCTCAGCGCAAGCGATTCTGAGCGGCCCCCCCGGCGATGCGCCGGTGGTCTGTCCGTAGCGCAACGCCTGCATGGCCTGTGAGACTCGTCCGGCTCACTGCCGCGCTCGCCTGTGGTGTCGCCCGCAGCGCCTGCACATAGGCGTTTTGCGCAGCAATCGACTCGGGGTTGAGATATACGGCGGCGCGTAGCTCCCCGACGGCGGCTCGTGGATTGTTTTTCAGGTCGTATTCGCCCAAGGTCAGCCAAGTTTCTGGGTTGGACGGTTGCATCTGTACCGCCTTCTGCAATGTGGCGCGCGCGAGCACGCTCTCGCCGATCGCGTGCTCGACGGACGAGAGCCTGAACAGCGCAACGGCGGAAAGCGGGTCGCGTTCGACCCCGGCCTGCGCCGCGCGCAGCGCCGCCTGCGGGTTCTGCTTGATCGCCTCGACCGCCTGTTCGGAGGCTTCGACAGAGCGCTGTGGCTGCCACTCCGTCCAGGCCGCGAGCAGCGCCCCGGCGACGACGGCGATCGCCACGCCGATACGCAGCGGCCCAAGCGTCCGCCCCCGGACGGAGACAGGCGCGGAAGGCCGGCCTAGGCGTGAGCTGTCCCCCGCGGGGAGCGCGGTCGGCTCGCCCGAAAGAGGGATCGCGGTTCCAGCTGTGCTTTCAGAGGACCGATCTGGTGCCAACGCATCGAGCGGGAGTGCCGCCGCGGGCGAGCCCGCCGGCACGCCAAGCCTGCCGGCGGGCAGCGGCCCGCGTCCGGCCAGCCAGCCGGCACACAGCAGCGCCACAAAGGCGTCGCCCGGCACATACCAAGTCCAGTCGGCGAACGAGTGGACACCGAACACGATGACGATGCAGAGCATCGCGAGCATGCCGATCCGCTCCGGCGTGTAGGCGACCGGCTCTTTGCGCCAAGCGACAGACGGCGGCGAGCGTTTGGCGCGCCAGCGGCGATCGAGGAGATGCGTGGAGCGTCCGGCGGCGACCATCCAAGCGATCAGCAGCGCCAAGTTGATCGCCAAGCCGACGATGCCAAGGTCTGCAAGCGTCTGCACGATGTACCCGTGGGCTTGACGAACATCGAGGTTCTGGGTGCGGTAGCGCAATCTTGCCGTGCCGTACCCGGCTGCCCCAGCTCCCAGTGCCGGGTGAGCTTCGAAGACCTCCAGTGCCTCCTTCCAGTAGCGCGCACGAACGCTGCCCACTGCCGTCAAGCGTCCCGGCGTGTTTTTCGGCACCGTCGCGTTGGGGTTCGTAAGCGAGGAGAGGTCGTGCGAGATCGTGCCGGTGAATCCGCGTTTGGTAGCGGCCAAACCGCCCGCTCCAGCCAGCAGGACAAGCACCAGCAAGGATGCCAGCGTGACTCCTGCGGCGCGGCGGGTACCGGCGGATGGTGCGCGACGGTCGCCGAAGAAGCCGATCGCGATCCCAACAAGCGTCAGCACGACCAGCATGGCGCCAATCAGCACGCCGAGCTGGTGGCCGGCGGTGGTGCGCATTGCCAGCGATATCCCTTCGCTGGAGAGTGGGTGCCGGGAGAAATCCCAGCCGACGACCGGGGCGGCGCAGACGCCACCGACGAGCAGCACTCGCGCTGCGCGCAGGCGCAGCGGCACGATGCACATCCAGGCGATCACGCCGACCACGAGCGCCGCCAGCGCGCCGCGTGAGTAGGCGAGCATCAATGTGACGATCATGAGGCCCATCACGGGGTAGGCCAGTGTGGTCAAAAGCGCATGCCCCGCGCGCCGTGCGCCCAGCCACAAACAGCCGATTGCGCCCATCGCCGCGGTCAGGCCGATCGCGTTCCAATAGCCATATGGTTCCTGCAGGCGTGCGTAGAAACTCGCTTCGTGGCTGACGGTCAGCTCGTTTGGCAGCACCTTCGTCAGCAGCGCGTAAGCGCACACCACGACGGCCGCGAGCACGATCCCCCCCAACAGCGCGCGCCAGCCGGCAGGCACCAGCCAAGCGAGCGCCATGGCGGCCGCGAACACTCCGCTGTAGGCCAACATCCTGCCCGCGTCCTGCCAGCTGGCGTCCGGCGCCACCGACCATACGACCGACAGCCCCGTGAGCGCCGTGAAAGCCAGCAGCAGGCCGATTGACCACAGACCGTAGAAGCGGATACCGGGTGAAGCCAACGCGAGCACAACAGCGACTAGCGCCCCCGCGATCAACGTAAAGACCAGCTCGATCGTCGTCGTCGGCGCGAGGTTCAGCCCTCCGCCGGCCAGGAACGTGGCGAAGCAGAGCAGGCCTGCGACGGCAAGTGTGGCCAGCATCGTCGTCCCCTGCCTTTGCGGTCGGCTGCCCGCGGGCACGGGCTCTCGCAACGGCTCGAGTGGGATCTCGATCGTTCGATGCTCAGCTGTCACGGCGTGAGCGGACACGCTTGCGCACCTCCCCGATTGCGAGCACGACCGCGCCGGCCACCATCAATGCAAGCACTGCAAACAGCGAGTGAGGCAAGGTGTTCACGGCCGAGGCGATGTCTGCATGCACGACGCCCGGGCGCACCGGTTCGCCGCCGACCTGCACCGGCGCCGAGCCGTTGCGATGGGCGCTCTGCACGGCATGCTGCTCGGAAGGGGTAAGCGGCACGGCAACGTTCGCAGATGGAGTGCCGATCGTAGCGCCGGCGCCCCCGCCAGCCGCCGCTTCCTCGGCCTTGCGAATCAGGCTTTCGCATTCTCCATACTCGATCCCTGTGGTTGTCATCTGTTTGAGCGCTTCGCGATACGCCTTCTGGCTGTAGCCGCTGAAGGGTTCGTTGTGGCCGCACTTATCGAGGATCGTCTGTGCCTGGTTTGCTGTGGCGGTGGAGGCAAGCCCGAGCATGGCGAGCGCCACAAGCGCCAGCGCAAAGCCCCTCCACAATTTGACCAGCAGCCCTTCCAAGGAGCCCAACGCTACCTCACCGTCCCCCCGACATGCCGAGCTCGGCGAGCGCATCCGAGAAGCCGCGTGCCCATGCGTCGTACGTATAGGCGCTCACGTCCGCGCGTGCGGCGGCCCCCATGCGCGCGCGCAGCGCCGGATCGCCGGCGAGCTCTCTGAGCGCGGCAGCCAGCGCAACGGGCTCGCCGGCAGGCACCACGAGGCCGTTGCGGCCGTCCTGGACGAGCCCTCCGGCGGCGGCCCCGACGGCGTCGCTTGCGATCACGGGAAGTCCACGGTTCATGCTCTCGTTCACCACCAGCCCCCACGGCTCGCGGAAAGTGCGCGTCGGAATCGACGGCACCACCAGAACATCGGCGGCGGCATAGAAGTTGCGCAATTGCTGGGGGGGCACCGGCTCCAGGCCCACCACCGCGCCGCCGGCCGGGACCCAAGGGGGGGTGGATCCCGCGCCGACGAGGACGAGCGCGGCGGTTGGTGCCTGCAGGCCCGACGTACTCCAAGCCTCCACGAGCACCCCCAGTCCCTTTTCCCGTGTAGCCCGTCCGGCAAACAAAAATGTCACACCGGTTTTTGCCGGCCATCTAGGATCGTTCGGCAGGTTCACATCGGGCGAGCTCCAGAATTCGTTGTCCACCGACTGCGGCGCGATGTGTACGCGTTTGGCCCCGTGCGAGCGCACATAGGCGCTGACGTGCGGGCCGTAGGTGACGACGGCGTCGGCGCTTCGGTAGAGGCGCTGCAACGCCGGATAGCTAAGCGCGTGCGCAGCGCTGCGTGGGTGTGCCCACAGTGATGCCCAGAGGATCAGCGGAACACGCGCTCGCCTCGCTCCAGCCCAACTCGCCAGCGGCGCGACACGCCCACCGGTTGGGCATACGACCGCGCGGTAGTGGCCGCTGGCGGCAAGCGCGTAAAGCTTGTGCTCGCGTACGTGGCTGTGCGGGAATGGGAGATCCTCGGCTGTCGACCCACCGCCGTGCTTGAGGCGTCCGCCGAACAGCGCGAACTCGACGTTCTCGCGTTGGTGCAAACGCTCGAACGCGCCGACACGATAGGCCGGTGCGTGGCCAGTGACGAACAGGACGGGCTTCATCGAAGCGCGTGCTCGTAGGCGGCAACGGTCTGCTCACCGCAACGCTCCCAGCTGAAGTTGGCGGCGACGGTCTCCCTCGCGTGAATGCTGGCCTCGCGCAGTCGCTGCGGGTCGGACAGCAGCTCGTCGATGCGCTGTGTCAGTCGCTCGATGTCGCCGGGGGGGACGAGCATGAAGCCGTCTCCGGCAGCCGCGATCTCCTCTGGCCCGGGCTCGCCTCGACAGCCGATGGCCGGCAGGCCGCCGGCCATCGCCTCGATGTAGGCGACGCCGAACGCCTCCTCAGTGGAAGGCATAGCGAACAGCGTGCAGCGACGCACCTGCTCAATGGCCTCCGCCGGCGCAAGCTGTCCGCGAAACTCGACGCGATCCGCGACCTCGAGTCGCGCGGCAAGCCCTTCCAGGGTGACGCGCTCAGGACCGTCGCCGATGATCACATAGCGCAAGCTGGGATGGCGCTTGGCAAGCACAGCAAGTGCGCGCATCACGTCAGCGTGACGCTTGCGTGCGACGAGGTGACCTACTGTGACCAGGGATGGGCTCAGATCGCGGCGGACGGTAGCTCCTCGTGGCCGGGGCGATGCCAGATCGGCGCCAAGGTGGACGACGCGCACCTCTCCGGCACCGTAGGAGCGGCTGAGCTCGGCGATGCCACGGCTGTTGGCCAATACCGTCGTGGCCGCTTCGAGGGTGCAGCGCACGGCCTCGCTCCCGGCCTCATTGCGCGGCGCCGTGTAGAGCACGTCGCCGCCGTGGACAGACACGAGCATGGGTACCTTGAGGCGCGTGCGCCGCACCGCGTCGCCCGCCGGCACCGCGTTGTGGGCGTGAATCAGATCGAAGGCAAACGAACGGCGCAGTCGGCGTAGGGTCAGTCCGAGCGCGGGCGCCGCCCACGTGCCCCAGGCTGGGTAGGAGCTCGAGCGCGGCGGAGACGCATAGCGTACGTAGGTCACGTCTAGATCGTCGTGAACCTGATGCTTGGGCTCTCTAGTCAGTGCACGCAAAGCGCGCGCCGCGCCACCGGGTCCGTCCGACAGCGACGCGCGCGGGGGAACGAGCCGGTGGAGCACTATCACGCGAACTTCAGCTCCAGCGTCGCGAGCTGCCAGCGCCTGGCGATGAGCCCAAACACCCAACACGGGATCCTCCTGGCGCGGGTAGAACTCAGAGACGACGAGGACCTTCATGGTTCCTTCATGGTGGAGTTTGGGGGAAGGGATGGTGGTTCCCTCCGCCGCGCCGTGTGGGGCGGCGTGGAGGAGTGCTGGAGGAGGGACGTTTCTCTCCACGCGGCCTGCGGTGTGGTGAGGGGGGTGTTCACAGGCGGCGGTGCGTGACGAGGGTTTGCTGGGCTTCGCTTGCGCTCAGGTACGGCCGGCTTGCAAGGAAGGCACGTGCCTCCTCGAGTGCCTGATCGCGCGAGTAGGCACTGGCAGCGGGAGCGGCGCGATGGCGAATCGGGACGGCGTCGAGCACGCCGCAATGCCAGCCATGCTCGCGGGCCAGCGCCGCCCAGTGCATGTCAAGGCCCCAGCCCATACGCAGGTCGGGAAACGGCAGCAACGTGGAGAACGTGGAGCGAGCAAAAGCGGTCACGGGCCCGATCTCCACGAAGCTTGTCTCGCGCACCAGGCTGTGGCGCCTGCGGCGAGTCACCTGCCAGGCAGCGTGCGAAGCGCGGCGGTGAGCGGGCTGCGCAAGATCGAGCTCGAAACGCTCGGCAAGCAACAGAAAGCGATCGAGAAACCCGTGTGGGAGCACGATGTCGTCGTCGAGGACGAACAGCCAGTCGCAGGCGTCGGCAGGATGCGAATCGAGCAGCTGGTTGAGGTTCTCGAACTTGCCGCGGTCGCCTGGCGCCGCAAGGCAAAGCTGAACTTGGTGGCGCGAACGCTCCAGCTCTACGCCGATGCCCCGCACCAGCGCGCTGTGCTCGGGGCGGGCAACGCACAGCACAAGCACGCGCTGTGGGCTCGGGCTGCTACGCGAGGCGATGTCCAAGCGTCGGCGTCTACCTGAGGCGATCTCCAATGCATCGTCGGCGAGGTCGAGCGCGGCTCGGCGCAAACCGTCAAGCCCGCCGACGGTGCCGCTTTCGCCAGAGAGGAAATCGTCGGATGGGTGTGCCTGTGGCGGCGATGCGTTTCTTGTGTGAATCGCTTCGTATATACGTCCGGCGCTATGGGCGACCATCGTAAGACCCGCCGGGCAGCGGTAACGCACGACGTGGCCGAGGCAGCCCGCGAGCGTAGTGAGCTCGCGTCTGATCGATGGTGGGACACCGCGCCAGGCGTCGAAGCGACGGGCGGCCTTGCCGCGCGCGAAGGCGGCCCGGCACAGGGCCCTCAGGCGCGCGTCAGCGGGGCTGCGCCGATGGTGGAGCGCTGCGTGCGCCACATATAGGGCGGTTTCGCTTGCGCTGCCACTGCCGGCAGCCTGCTCGTGAGCGCTCTCCTGCGAACCGTTGCGCGAGGCTGGCTCGGAACGTAGCCGTTCCTGCCACTCCTGCTCGTCGCCGCCATACTCGAGCGACACGTCAAAGGGCCCAATACGCTCCAGCGCAGGGCGGCGGATCGCCATGTTGGCTCCCCAGGCGAAACGCGTGGGGATGTCGTCGGGGCCAAGGTTCAGGGCGGTGATGGGCGGTCCCTCGCGCCCGCAACTGTGAGGAGTGGAGCCTTCCAGTCGCGGCAGGATCGGGCCGGTGAAGACCTCTTGTTCGGGGTATTCGCCAGCGGCTGTGAGCAGCGCGTCCAGCCAGCCCTCGCGGACCTCCACGTCATCGTCGACGAACACGACCAGCTCACCTTTCGAGCACGCGACCCCGGTGTTGCGTGCCACGTTGAGGCCGAGCGGCCGGACATGCGGCTCGTAGCGAGCGCCAAAGCGTTCGGCAAGCGCGCGACCTTCCTCGGAGGGCCCGGCGTCGTCCACGACGATCAGCTCGACCCCGGCCTTGCTCGCCTGCGCCGAGATCGAGCTCAGCGCGACCCTGAGGTAGTCGGGACGCGCACGCGTGGGAACGACGATCGAGGCCGACGGTGGGTTGAAAGCGGAGGCAATGATCCGAACAGTCTAGGTTTGGGCAGGCGATGGTTCTCTTTCTGCACAACCGCTATCGCACAACAGGCGGCGAGGAGCGCGTGGTGGACGACCTGCTGGCGCTCGTGCGCGAGCGTTTGGAGGAGCCCGCGGAGCTGCTCGAGCGCGACTCGGCTGAGCTGGGAAAGCTAAGCGCGGCGACAGGTCTGTTGCGTGGCGGTGCGGCGCCGCGCGAGGTTGCCAAGGCGGTGCGCCTGACGGGCGCGCGCGTAGTGCACGCCCACAACCTGAGTCCACTGTTCGGCTGGCGAGCGTTGGCGGCCGCTCGCGAGCAGGGCGCGCGCGTGGTGTTGCATCTGCACCAATACCGGCTGGTGTGCGCCACGGGTGTGTGCTTCACCGGGGGTCAGGAGTGTACGCGCTGTCATGGTCGCAACACGCTGCCTGGGATCGTGCGCAATTGCCGTGGCAGTCGCGTCGAGGCATTGGCGTATGGGACCTCGCTCGCGCTGTGGCAGCAGCGTCTCATAGAGCAGGCAGACGCGTTTATCGTGCCGAGCGAGTTCGCGCGCGAGCGCCTGCGCGAGCTGGGAGCGCCGCTTGACTGGGCACGCGTGCACGTGCTCCCGCCGCCGGTGGGATTCCCGGAGGAGGTCGCGGACGCGAAGTCAGGCAGCTACGCGCTGGTCGTGTCACGGCTCGCCCCGGAGAAGGGAGTGGACGTGGCGATCGAGGCGTGCCAAATGGCGGGTATCCCGCTGGTGGTGGCAGGGGGTGGCCCGGAGCGGGGAAATCTAGAAGCGCGAGCCGGGCACCCCAAATTTGGCGCTGAGTCCCCGCATGGGGGGGGCGTCGAATTGGAGGGCCCCGCCGTAGCGGTTGCTCCGAAAAAGGCAGATGCCCCCCGCGCGCGCGGGGGGCATTGCGCTTTGCGCTTTGTCGGACACGTAGACGGCGCGGAGCTGGATCGCCTGCGCAGGGGCGCTGCAGTGGCGATCGTCCCCTCCCGCTCGGCCGAGACGTTCGGGATGGTGGCAGCCGAGGCGATGGCAGCAGGCGTGCCCGTGGTTGCGAGCCGCATCGGGGCGTTGCCAGAGCTTGTCGAGCCGCGGGGCCTTGTCGAACCTGGCGACGCCGTGGCGCTTGCCGAGGCGATCGGGCGCCGCTGGCGGGACGTGGCCGCGGCAGAACGCGGGCGATCACGAGTGCTGGAGCTGTGTGCGCCGTCAGCGGTGGCCGCAGGGCTGGAAGCGATATATGGGACGGATCGGGCGCCTGGCCGTCAGCGGTAGGCACTAGGCTCCGACGCGGTGGAGGCATCGTCGGAAATCGATCTCGGGCGCGAACGCTCGGCCTTGGAGATCCTGCGCACGGCGCTGGTCATGTACCGGCGCTACCCACTGCTGTTCGCCACTCTGGCTATCGGCGTGATCGCGCCGTTTGAGCTGGTCCGGCTCGCGGTTACCGGGGTGGGTCCGCTTGGTAGCGGCAAGGTGGGGAACGAGGGAACGTTCCTCTTGTTCGAGCTGATCTATTACGTGCTGGTGAGTCCGCTGATTTCGGCATTGCATGTGCATGCTGTAATCGACATCGGCGAGGGCCGCAGACCGCGGATCGGCCCGGTAGCAATACGGGGAATACGTGTGCTTGCGGTCGTTGTCGCCGCTGAGATCGTCGCCGGTGTCCTGATCGGCCTCGGCTTCGTCGCCCTGATCGTCCCCGGAATCATCCTGAGCCTGCGCTGGTCGGTGGTCGCCCAGACGGCGGCCGTGGATCACGAGGGCTGGATGCCGGCGCTGCGCCGCAGTGCCCAGCTCTCGGCGGGCCATTACTGGCACATTTTCCGAGTGCTGTTGGCGATCGGACTCCTGACGTTCCTGATCGCCGCGATCACCGGCGCGCTCGCGGGTGGCGGTGACAATACGGGCATCGCCTCGGTGTTGATCGGGATCGTTGTGTACACGATTATCGCCTCCTTCGGGGCGCTGACTCTCGCAGTCCTCTACTTCGACCTGCGAGCTCGCGAGGCGGGCCCACGGCTCGACCCGCTGGCTGGACATGCAGACCCGTCCACGCTCGCGGACCCGTCGGGTCCCGTGTCGAATCTGGATTGATCTGCCTAAAGCGTCAGCCTCAGCGCAGGAGACCGTAAGCTCCCGGCGTGGACACACATCCAAGACGCGCGCTGATTACTGGCATTAGCGGCCAGGACGGCTCGTTCCTGGCGGAGCTGCTGCTGGAAAAGGGTTACGCAGTGACCGGCCTCGTGCACGGCGACCCGCGGGAGCGCTCGCTCGGCTGCTCCGAGCATCTGCGTAAGCGCCTGGCGCTGATGGGCGGTGATCTGCTCGAACCCGCGTCGCTGAGGGTGGCGGTCGAGCAGGCCCGACCACACGAGCTGTATCACCTCGCTTCGCCGTCGTTCATCCCCGCCTCCTGGGAAAGGCCTGCGGACACGATGCGAGCGATCGTCGGCTCGACCGCAGTACTGCTGGAGGCGGTGCGCGACAGCGACCCGCTGGCGCGTGTCTGGGTCGCGGCCTCAGGCGCGATATTCGGCGACGTGCGCCACAGTCCACAAGACGAGAGCACAACGTGCAGGCCGACCTCGCCGTACGCGATCGGCAAGCTCGCCTCACACCAGCTGGTGGGGGCGATGCGCGCGCACGACGGTCTATATGCGTGCTCAGGGATCGTCTTCAACCACGAGTCCGAGCGGCGGCCGCCGCGCTTCGTGACGCGCACCGTGACGCGTGCCGCGGCACAGATCAAGCTGGGGCTGGCCGAGGAGGTAAGGCTTGGGGACCTGGGTGCCGTGCGCGATTGGTCCTTTGCCGGAGACGTGATGTATGGGGCCTGGCTGATGCTGCAGCAGGAGCAGCCCGAGGACTACGTGCTCGCCAGCGGGATAGGTCATACGGTGGCGGAGCTCACCGAGACGGCGTTTGCCTATGTGGGCCTTGAAGCAGAGCGCTA
This sequence comes from uncultured Solirubrobacterales bacterium, assembly GCA_963844095.1. Classification (GTDB taxonomy): domain Bacteria; phylum Actinomycetota; class Thermoleophilia; order Solirubrobacterales; family Solirubrobacteraceae; genus Palsa-744. The sequence goes on along the minus strand of CAWJND010000001.1, from coordinate 377,578 downwards.
CGTGCGCGTGGACCAGAAGCTTATGCGCGAGCCTGAGCGGACCGCGAGCGTCGGTGATCCGCGCAAGGCGCGCGAGCGGCTCGGCTGGCAGCCTCGGCTCAGCTTCGAGCAGCTGGTGGAGCGCATGGTCAACGCGGACCTGCGCGAGCTGCAGGCCGTCGCCGCTCACCGTTAGTCACTTCCACGGATAAATGCCTTGGTCCGTCGCGTCCCGCTCTGATTCGCAACGACTGTTAGAAACCGCCTCCCCCCCTTTCATTCTGGAACAGGTTCTAAGCAACAGAAGATGTCCCGGTTGCCCAAAAGCGGTCGGGACATCCTCGTAACGGTGACGGTTATGTTGTCTGCGCTACCTGTGTCGAGCCTTGCAGACGCCGAGCGAGTGCTCGGCGCTCGCCAAGCGCGCGCCGAAGTGCTTGCGCCGTAGAGCGGCAACCAGTAGAGCATCTACGTTGCACGTCGTTGACGCGGCGGTCGCTTGGTTGCGTGTTATGTCGATGGTGACGACCGGTCCGATTTTTGCTATGGGCGGTGCTGTGAGGCCGAAGTAGGCCTGGGTCACCAAACCTGTAGCCGCATCGACTCCAAGGCCGAGGTATCGCTCAGGGGGTAGAGATCGACCTCGAGGTGTTGGCACGTTTGGTTCGAAGGTCGATCCATTTGTCATGACAAACGCGTACGTTGGCGCGCTCGACTTTGGCCCTCCAGGCGTCACTTCGCCGCTATAGAAGACCGACTGAACGCGGCTATATTCCGCCCGTCCGGCACTGCTCGCTACAAGAGGGCCCGTAGTCAGTCCGTTCGGGGTCGCTTGAGCGACTGCAGTCGTCAGCGCTTCTGCTTCCGACGTCGCAGCCACAGCGGGGGCCGCCCCGCCCACCATGCAGGCTACCGCAAGGGGTGCTACGAGGGCGGCAGAAAACCTTAGTCTCATTTTGATGTTCTTCTTTGCTCAGCAGGCAGCTGTATCGATGTTTCCAGGGGTTCCCTGCAATCCGATGCACGAGGAGGACTCGATTCGCCCGGGAGGCCGCACTGCCCGAATGTGCGTTCGCCGGTCGGTGGCTGCGCAGTGACGGCGGGTGCGGCCGATGCGGATCCGAGTGCTGGGCGAGCGCCACGATCAGACGGGCCGCGCGACGCGACCGCCAGCAAAAGGAAGGGGAGCGTTGAGAGCAGCGCTGTTAGGACTGCGCCCAGCCCAAGCCGGATCTCTTGAAGCACATATCAATTGTCCCAGTGGGAGTCACGTTGACTGAATCTGACCACTATACAGAAGAATGTCGATGGCAAAATATCGGATAGTCCGGCTGCCGGAAGATCGTCAAAGTCAGGGAGATGGCAACAGGTTGCGCACTTGGACAGCACTTGATGTCAGGCAAAACCCACATCAAAGTCCCTAGACTCCCGGGCAGATGACGACCGTCGGCATCATCGGGCTCGGCTATGTCGGGCTGCCGCTCGCGGTGGCCTTTGCCGAGCAAGGGTCCGACGTGGTCGCGATCGACCTCGATCCGCGCAAGATCGAGGCGATCGCAGCGGGGCAGTCCTATATCGGCGATATTTCTTCAGAGCGCCTGGTGGCCGTGCTCGAGCGGATCTCCGCATCGAGCAGCTACGCGGAGCTTGGACAGGCGCAGGCGGTGCTGGTGTGCGTGCCCACGCCGCTGAGCGTCAATCGCGAGCCCGACCTCGGGCCCTTGGTCGAGAGCATGCGCGAGCTGGCGCGCGTGCTGAAGGCCGGTCAGCTGGTCGTGCTCGAGTCGACCACATATCCAGGGACCACGCGTGAGCGCGTGGCGCCGCTACTGGAAGAGTCTGGGCTTGCCGCCGGCAAGGACTTCCACTTGGCCTTCTCCCCCGAGCGCGTGGATCCCGGCCGGACCGACTTCACGCTGCGTACAACGCCGAAGGTGCTGGGCGGTCTGACGCCGGCTTGTGCGGACCGCGCACAAGCACTGTACGAGCTGGTGTGCGACGAGATTGTGCGCGTGTCGAGTCCCGAGGCGGCCGAGCTGACGAAGCTGCTGGAGAACATTTTCCGCTCGGTCAACATTGCGCTCGTGAACGAGCTGGCGATGCTCACCGACCGCATGGGGATCGACATCTGGGAGGTGGTGGAGGCCGCCGCCAGCAAGCCATATGGCTTCATGCGCTTCGAGCCGGGGCCCGGCATGGGCGGCCACTGCCTGCCGGTAGATCCCTTCTATTTGAGCTGGCGTGCACGCGAGTTCGATATGAGCACCGAGTTCATCGAGCTTGCGGGCAAGGTCAACCAGCAGATGCCCTATCACTGCGCGGCGCTGGTGCAGCGCGCCCTCAACGACGCGGGTCTGGCGGTGAGGGGTTCGAGTATCGCGGTGTTCGGCGTCAGCTACAAGTCGGGCGTCGGCGACGTGCGCGAGTCGCCGGCCCTGAAGATCCTGGAGCTGTTGCGCGAGCTCGGCGCAGAGCTCTTCTACCACGACGCTTACGTGCCGGACATCCCCGAGCTTGAGCTCGCGAGCGTCTCGGCGGAGCAGGCGCTGGACGGCGCCGACCTCGTGCTGGTCGTGACCGTGCATCCGGGCGTGGACTACGAGCTGCTCGTCCAGCGCGCGCCGATCGTGGTAGACCTCCGTGGCGTGACACGCGGGAGCCAGGCAACTAACGTGGTGCGACTGTGAGCGCAGGGTTGGCCATCTCCGGGCTGAAGCTCGGACAAATCAAGGCGCTCCTATGAGCGACCGCGCCCCCGGCCTTGTGCTTGGCGAGGACGTGAAGATCGGCGAGGGCGTCAGTTTTGGTGCGCACGTCGTCGTGCACGACGGCACCGTCATCGGCGACGGCTGCTTGATCGAGGATCACGCCGTGCTCGGCAAGCGCCCGCGCCTGGCGCGCGGCTCCTCAGCGCAAGGCGAGGTCGGCGTATTGGAGATCGGTGCGCGCGTAACGATCTGCTCCAGTGCCGTGGTGTTCGCGGGTGCGACCGTGGACGACGAAGCGATCCTCGGCGACCAGTCCTTCGTCCGCGAGCGCACCCGTATCGGCAGAGGCTCGGTGATCGGACGCGGCAGCGTGGTCGACAACGACGTTGTCGTGGGCGCCCGCGTGAAAGTGCAGACGAGCGTTTATCTGACCGCCTTCACGGAGATCGAGGACGACGTCTTCGTTGGCCCCGGAGCGACCACGACCAACGACGACACGATGGCTCGTCACGGCGAGGAGACCCCGCTGCGCGGCGCCACGTTGCGACGCGCCTGCCGCGTCGGCGGCGGCACGGTACTCACCCCGGGTGTCGAGATCGGCGAAGAGGCGTTCATCGCCGCTGGTGCCGTCGTCACGCGCGACGTGCCGGCTCGCGCGGTGGCGATGGGCGTGCCCGCGCGTGTAGTGCGCGAAGTGGGCGAGCAGGACCTGCTCGAGCGCTGGCGCTGAGGGGCCCTAGAGGATCCCGATCCGGTCGATCGGCCAGTATGTGACGATCGCCTGCCCGATGATCCAGCCCGTGGGAACCGGACCCCAGAAACGGCTGTCGTCGGATTCGCCGCGGTTGTCACCCATCATGAACCAGTGACCCGGCGGGATCTTGATTGGGATGGGGAAGTTGCACTCCGAGTCTTCGCCGCAAGGGGCGATGTAGGAGTCTTTCTCGGCCACGAAATGGCTACTGCCGGCAGCCTTGCGGAAGACGTGCCCGCCCTTGACATAGATTTCGTCTCCAGGGCCGGCGACCAATCGCTTGATGAAGTTGACGCTTGCCTCCCGCGGCTCGGGCATTGCACAGGCCGCGCCGCCGGGCGTGACCGCGTGGGAGGCCAGCCCGCACATCTGTTCTTCGGCGTTTGCTGGAGGGTGAAACACATAGACCCCGCCGACATGCGGTTCGCTGAAGTCCATCGCGACGCGGTTGACCAGCACACGCTGGCCGACGATCAGCGTCGGTTCCATCGAGCTGCTGGGAATCCGGTAAGGCTTGACGACGAACGCTTGGATCAGCAGCGCAAGGCCCACCGCCACCGCGATGACCACCACGAGCTCGACGAGCGAGCTCGCGCGCGATTTCGGTTTCTCGACATCGGTGGTCACGGTGGCCATTGTCATGGTCTGTGCTCCTTGACGCGCTAGCTGGCCGCGCGCACGGCGGCCACGACCTGCTCGACCTGCCCGTCTGAGAGCACGGGGCTGATCGGGATCGCAAGATGGGTTCGTGCCGCCTCGTCGGTGCCGGGCAGCTTCAGGCCCTCGCCCCAGGCCCGCATCGCGGGCTGCTCGTGCACGGGGGTGCGGTAGTAGGCGCGGCAGCCAATGCCGGCCTGCGTGAGCGTGCTAGCGAGACGGTCGGCTTCGCGGTGGCGCACGACATAAAGATGCCATGCCGGCGCGGAGCCGAGCGTCGGGCGCGGCAGCGTCACGAGCTCTCCGAGCCCTACCTGCTCGTAGTGTCCAGCCGCGCGGCGACGCCCGTCCGACCAGTCGTCGAGGTGGGGGAGTTGCACACGCAAAATCGCCGCTTGCAGCTCGTCCAGGCGCGAGTTATAGCCAAGCAGCTCGTATGAGACCTTGTCGCGCGAGCCGTGAAAGCGCAGCACGCGCGCTTCGTCGGCAAGGCGGACATCGTCGGTGACGATCATGCCTCCGTCTCCGAAGCAGCCGAGGTTCTTGGAGGGAAAGAACGAGAACGTGGCTGCTATGCCGAGTGCGCCGGGGCGGACGTGTGTGAAGGGGGGTTGTGTGCCGGAAAGGGGATGTGCGCTGAAAGGGGGGTGTGTGGTGGAGGGGGGTTGTGCACGAGAAGCGGGGTCCGCACTGGACGTGTGTGTAGGGGAAGAGGGGTGTGCGCTGAAGTGGCCGCGCGTAGTGGTCGAGCCGGCGGCTTGCGCGGCGTCCTCGAGTACCGGCACGCCCAGCGCTTCGATCTCGGCGACCGGTGCCAGGTTGCCGAACAGGTGTACTGCGATCACGGCCTTGGTGTGCGGGGTGAGCGCCTCGGCGACGGTTTCGGCGTTGATGCAGAACGTCTGCGGATCCACGTCGCAGAAGACCGGCGTTGCGCCTGTGGGCGCGATCGCCTCGACCGAGGCGTAGAACGTGAACGAGGGCACCAGCACCTCGTCGCCCGGTCCCACCCCCATCGCGCGGAGGGCGATCGTGATCGCCTCTGTGCCGTTGGCCACGCCCACCGCGTGGCTCGCGCCGCAGTAGGCGGCGAACTCCCGCTCGAACGCCTGCACCTCCGGGCCGAGGATGTAGCGTTCAGAGTCGAGCACCCGCGCGACTGCCGCGCGCAGCTTCTCGCGTAGCGGCTCAAGCACCGTCGAAGTGTCAAACAGGGGGACGCTCACGGCCGTCCCGACGATCCCCGGCTCGGTCGCGATCGTGCTTGAGCGCTCACCCTGAGGACCGGCGCTCAGCTGCCGAGCAGCTCTATGTCGGAGCGCGTCATCAGGCGGATCAACTGCTCGAAGGTGGTTTGCGGCTTCCAGCCGAGATCGCGCTCGGCCTTGGCGGGGGTACCGATCAGATGATCGACCTCAGCGGGACGCACGAACGCGGGATCGATCGTGACGTACTGCTCGAAGTCGCCGAGTCCGGCCTCGTCGAAGGCCACTTCGCAGCACTCGCGCACCGAGTGCGACTCGCCGGTGGCGATCACATAGTCCTCGGGCTCGTCGCGCTGCAGCATCAGCCACATCGCCTCGACGTAATCCTTGGCATAGCCCCAGTCGCGCTCGGCGTCGAGGTTGCCCAGGCGTATCTCTTTGGTCAGGCCGTGCTTGATCGCGGCGGCGTGCCATGTGATCTTGCGTGTAACGAACTCCAGGCCGCGGCGCGGGCTCTCATGGTTGAAGAGGATGCCCGAGGTCGCGTGCAGGTTGTAGGACTCGCGGTAGTTGACCGTGATGAAGTGGCCGTAGGCCTTGGCGACCCCGTAGGGCGAGCGCGGGTAGAAGGGGGTCGTCTCGGTTTGCGGTATCTCCAAGACCTTGCCGAACATCTCGCTGGAGGAGGCCTGGTAGAAGCGCGCCTCGGGACAGACTTCGCGCATCGCCTCGAGCATGCGTGTCACGCCGGTGCCTGTGAACTCGGCGGTGAGCGTCGGCTGGATCCAGGAGACCGCGACGAAGGACATCGCGGCGAGGTTGTAGATCTCAGCCGGTTTAGCGGCGCGCATCGCGTCGACGAGCGAGCGCTGGTCTAGCAGATCGCCCTGGTGCAGGGTGATCTGATCGCGGATGTGCTCGATGCGGTCGAACTTCTCGGTGGAGGCACGGCGCACCATCCCGTGCACGTCATAGCCGTGCTCCAGCAGGAGTTCGGCTAGGTAGGACCCGTCCTGGCCGGTGATCCCGGTGACGAGCGCGGAGGGTTTGTTGTTCATGAGCGGGAATCTATCGACCGCAGCCACCGGACGGTCGATGCGATGCCCTGCTCCACGCCGATCCTGGACTCCCAGCCGAGCAGCTGCTTGGCCTTCTCGACCGACGGCCAGCGCCTGGGAACGTCGACCTCGAACGTGGGCAGGTGCTTCAGCTCGAACTTCCTCAGATCCTCGCCGCAGGCCTCCCAGATGATGCGTGCCGTCTCGGCGACGGTCAGCTCGTGCGAGGCGGAGATGTTGAAGTCCTCGTTCAGGCCGGCCGGCGAGGACATCGCCGTGACCACCCCGTCGGCGATGTCATCGATGTGCGTGAGCGTGCGTGTCTGCTCGCCGGAGCCGAAGATCTCAAGCGGATGCTGGCCGGAGAGCACCTTCTTGATCAGGTCGGGCACCATGTGCGCGATTCCCGGCTCGTCCTCGGGCATCTCGCCGGGGCCGTAGGCGTTGAAGGGCCGGCAGATCGTGAAGGGCAGGCCGTGCTCGGCGTGGGCCGCGCGGGCGTAGACCTCGCCCGTGAGCTTTGAGAAGCCGTAGGCGGACTGTGGCGTGGGGCAATCGGGCAGGTGCGCCTCGGTCGTCGGAAACTCCGTGGCGCGCTCGAACACCATCGAGGAGGACACATAGGTGAAGCGCTCGATGTCCTGGTCGAGCGCGGCGCGGTAGACGGCGTTGTAGAGGCCGTTGTTGACCTCGGTGAGCGTGTGTGGCAGCTTGTGGAAGTTGCCGATGCCGCCGACGATCGCGGCCAGGTGGATGACGAGCGGGCAGCCCTCCATTGCCGCGCGTGCCTGCTCCAGCTGGCGCAGGTCGCCGGTGTGTACCTCGCAGCCCTCGCGCATCCACTGCGGCGCCGGGCGCTGGTCGGAGACCCGCACGTCGTACGCCGGGTCGGCCAGCAGCCGTCTGACGACCGCGGCGCCGATCGTGCCGGCGCCGCCGGTGACGAGTACACGGGTCATGTGCTCGGCGTGGCCAGAGCGGACAGCTCGGCGGCGTAGGCGAACACTTGACCGGCACCCCAGCAGTTCCAGGGATCCACGACCAGACAATCAGCGCTTGCTCCTGTGGCGATGGCGGCCAGCGCTGTCGGCTCGCGGAACTCGTGGTGGTTGGCTGCCACGACCACGACATCCGCGTCCTGTACGGCCTCCTCGAAAGACACGGTCGGGGTCGGTACGTGTGGGTCGTGCGCGACCACATCGGCCAGCTCGCGCTCCAGAAGCCGGATCAGCTTGTGCGCTAGCGAATCGCGCTCGTCGTCGGTGTCGGCCTTGAAGGCCAGGCCCAAGACAGCCACCTTGCGCCCTGAGAGGGAGCCTAGTCGCCGGCGGACGCCTTCCACGAGGAACAGCGGCACCGACTCGTTCACACGTGAGACCGCGAGCAGCATTCCGGGTGCATTGGAGCGCTCCTCGGAGAAGGCGAAGTCCTTGCGCAAGCATGTGCCGGCGGTCAGCCCAGGTTGGGCCAGGCCGCCGCGCGGGTAGTCGCGGTTGACGAGGTCGATCACCTCGAACACGTTCGCGCCGTAGCGCTCGCAGTCCATCATCAGCAGGTTGGGCAGCGCAAACAGCGTGTAGCGCAAGATGTTCGCCCAGATCTTTGCCAGCTCGGCCTGGACGGGGGTGGTCTGCACGATCGGTGCGTCGAACACGCTGAACAGCTCGGCGACCACCTCGCCCGAGTGTGCGCCCACGCCGCCGATGATGCACGGCAGCGAGTCGATCTCCTCCAAGAAGCGCCCCGCCGCGATCCGCTCGGGGGCGTGTGCCACGTATACGTCCTCGCCGACCTGAAAGCCGCGGTGCTTGGCCAGATAGCCGGCGACGAACTCGGTCGTGCCCGGAGCGACGGTCGAGCGCAGTGTCAGCGCGTGTCCGGGTTCCAGTGCGCCGAGCAGGTTATCCAGGGCGGAGCGGATATCGCGCATGTCGATCTCGATGTGCGAGAACGAGGGGGTGCCGAGCGTGATCACGATGTGCTTGGCGGTAGCGGCGTCGACCACGCGCTCGGACAGCATCAGGCCGTCGCTCGCGCTCACACGGTCGAGCAGCTCCTGTGCGCCGGTCTCCTGGAAGGGCATCGTGCCCGCGCGCAGCGATCCCAGTCGCGCCGGATCGTTGTCGATCCCGATCACGCGCAGGCCGCGGTCGGCAAAGGACAGCGCCAACGGCAGGCCGACGCGTCCGAGGCCGATCACCGCGACGTCGGCGGTTGTGTCTGGGTCAGGCATGGGCAGCGCAGAGGTTATCGGCGTCGGGCCGCGCCTCCGCGCGGGGTGCGCGTGTCGCGGCACGACTTGACCGGGGTGCATGTGAGGCAGGACGATTTGGCCACGTGTATGCGGGGCGGCACGATTTCGCAAGTGTCACGCAAAGGGGGGTGTTTAGCGGCACATACAAATGAGACAGACACCCTCCGCGTTTCTCAGCCGCGGCGACGCTCATGTGCCCACTGGCGGGCGAAGCCCACCACGAAGCGCGGGTTCTGCGTCAAGTAGCGCCGCCACAGTCGTTTCGGCTCCCGCGTAAGTCGATACAGCCACTCGAGCCCATTGCGCTGCATCCATGCCGGCGCCTGCGAGACGATGCCGGCGTGGAAGTCGAATGCCGCGCCCACGCCCACGAGCAGCGGAGCCGCCAAGCGCGGGCGCATCTCGCTCATCCACAGCTCCTGCTTGGGCTGGCCGGTGCCAACCCACACGACCTTCGCGCCCGAGCCGTCGATCCGCTCGATCACCTGTGCCTGCTCCTCCGCGCTCAGCGGGCGAAATGGCGGTGACCAGCCGCCGGCGATGCGCAACCCCGGGAAGCGCTCGCGCAGACGCTTGCAAAGCAATTCGAGCGCTTGCGAGGAGCGTCCGCCGTACAGGTAGATCGGCGTGCCCGTACTCGCCGCGTGCGCGCAGTAATGGGCCATCAGGTCGGGCCCGTACACGCGTGTCGCGCGCGCATGGCCGAGCAGGCGTAGAGCCCAAACCAGCGGCTGGCCGTCGGGCACCGCCAGCGTGGCGCCGAGCACTGCTCGCATCGTGGTCGGATCGTCGTGGGCAGACATGACCAGGTTGACCGCCGCCGCCGTGAGCCAGCCGCGCGCATCGCCGGCGATCATCGCGTCCATCCATGCGACGACCTCGTCGTAGTCGGAGATCGCCAACGGTATGCCCAGGATCTCGGCACGCGCGGGCGGCGAGGGTGGCGGATTGGATGGGGCTGGTTCGACGATGAGTGAGGAGGATGGTCGGGGCTCAGGCGAGGTGCACTGTGGTGCCGAACCGGAGATTGGTTGAAAGCCTATCCGGGGACTGCGCTCTTGCCCCCGCATATCCGATGGATCTCGTTGGATGATCCGCACGATTCGTGATCTTCACATCAGGCATGTGCCGTCGGGCCCCGAGCGCGATCCCAGGCGGCGCGGCGTATGAGCCCTCCTGCTCCCCGACATGGGGGGTCGCGCTTGAGCCGCTATCGGGCCGAGCGTCTGCTGCGCAAGGACTTCGCCGGCCTGCGCGCGAAGGTGCTCGCGATCGTGCGCGGACAGCTGCGAGCCAAGGGCATCGCGCTCGACCCGGCCGACCTCGAGGCCTCCTACGCCCAGGCTTGGCACGGTCTCTACGCGACGGTGCTGGAAGGCGAGCAGGTCGAGAACCCTTCGGCCTGGCTCGTGCTCGTGACTTTTAGGCGGGCGATCGATGAGCACCGCGCCGGCGGGCGTACCGGGGTTGTCGGTTTGGGGGAAATTGGTTCGTACCCGTCGAGATTCGACGCCACTCGCACAGACCTCGCTGCAGAGCTCGACGACCGCACGCGCCTGCGCGAGGTATTCGAGGCTTTGCGCTCGCGCCTCTCCGCCCGCGAGTGCGAAGCCGCCTCGCTCTGCTACTTGCAGGGGCTTTCACGGGCGGAGGCGGCCGAGCGCATGGGTGTCAGCGAGGCGCGCATGCGCAAGTTGATGGAGGGCGCCGGCGCGGGAAGGTTGGGAGTGGCCGGCAAGGTAGGGGAGTTGCTCGAGACGATCAAGGCCGGCGGCTGGTGTGAGCAGCAGTCCTCGCTGATGCGCGCCTATGCCTTCGGCATCCTCGAGCCTGGCGGCGAGCGCCACGCGCTGGCGGTTGCCCACTGTCACGAGTGTCCAGCCTGTCGCGCTCACGTGGCTTCGCTGCGTGGCCTGGCCAGCGTGCTGCCGTTGCCGCTACTGCCGACGTTGGCTGCGGCCGCTGGGGGCGCATCGGCGTCGGCTCGTGGTTGGGCCTCGGCGAGGCGCCTGGTGGCGCGCGGAAGGCCTGCGGCCGCAGAAGTGGCGAACACCTCGCGCCTCGGGGTGGGCGGCTGGAGCGGTCTCGCGGGCTCGCTCACGGCCAAGCTCGCGGTCACGGCGATTGTCATTGTCGGCGTCGGTTATGCGGCGCTCGGCAGCCACGCTCATGCCAGTCAGAGCGGCCGTCCCTCGCATGCCGCGCTCACGCCGGCGCCGATCGCTGTCTTCGCGCCCTCGCAAGCCCTATTTGTGTTGCCTACTACGCCCTTTCTTGTAAGGCCCCCTTATGCCGGGAAACCGGAAAACGCACATGGGGCACGTTCCAAACAGAGACCAACCGCCGCTGCTCGGTTGCACTCGCATGCGGCGCTGGTCCGCGGCGCTACTTCTCGTGTCGAAGCGGCGGCCTCGCGCGAGTTCGGGCCTGAGCGGGCATCCGGCCCCGCGCCAACTCAACCCACGGGGCCACGTGCCAACTCGCCCGCCGGAGAATTCGGCTTTGAATAGCGCACTCGCGCGGGCGGCCGAGCTTCCGCTCCAACGTGCCGGCTGCGCCCGTGCGGCCCAGCTCAGCCCAAAAAATCCTTACGAATCGCTCAGCCGCGCGGGAATACCTGCGTCAGCCGCTTCATCGCCAGCGGGTTGCCGCGTGGGCGCAAGCGGCCGGTGGCCATGGCGCGCAGCGGGTCCAGGCGATTGCCGACGATGTCGGCGAAGTCCTGGTAGGAGACCTTCAGGCGCAGGTCGGGGTTCGCTGCGAGCCCTTGCTCGACGCTGCTGGACCCGTTGTCCACGCGCAGGTGCCAAGCCGCCACGTCAGGATCGGTGAACTCCCACTGGAAGGTGGTCGGGCGCTTGAGTCCGTGGCTGGGATTCACCTGGCGGCGGACCGTGTCGAACAGCAGCGCCAGCGTCTCGGGATCGCGCTTGCTGGGCCCTTCGCGTACGCCGATGATCCCCGCCTTGGCCAGTTCGCGGCCCTGCCGGGATATTTCGAGCGGCTCGAGCCCGGCTGGCAGAATCGGAGGCCCCGGCAGAGTCTCCACGGAGAGTCCAGCCGAGCGCAGCTTGGTCGTCATCGATGTCAACCCTTCGACCCCCACCTCGTCGTAGGTGGCGCCGAACACGGTGATGTAGCTTTCGTCCCAGCCGGGCGGCATCAACACTTGCGCGGTGTAGCGCGTCACGTCGTTCAAGAGTTTCGCAACGGCCTTTGGCACGCCGACGGGGTCTTCGCGCCTGAGGTCGGCAAGCAGCTTCACGCCGAAGCCGATGTGCCTTTGCTCGTCGGCGGCGATGTTCTGCATCCCCGTCCGGAAGGCGGGAAGCACGTCGCGCTCTTCCAGGTAGCTGCAGATGAAGTGCTGCCCGGGCTGGGCCAGCGACGCCTCGATCACGACGTGGTAGAGCGTGACCGCGGCCGCCAGCTTGGCGGGCGAGCGATCCTTGCGCAGCTCGTCGGCCATCGTGTCCAGACGGTCGAAGATCTTGCGAAAGCCGGGCGTCAGTTGCGGCTTGATCGCCTCCAGCCCGCTTTTCATCGAGCCTGTCCCGATGCCACACACCTCCTGCATGAAGCGCTTGAAGAACACGGCATGGCGCGCCTCGTCCACCTGCTGTGTCGTGAGGAAGTACTTCTGCTCCTCGCGCGGCGCGGCGTCGATGTAGGGCGAGAGGTTGTCGGCGACGGCGTCCTCGCCCCAGAAGAACAGCGCGTAGTTCCAGAGCGCGGCCTGGCGCTCGAAGTCGGTGAAGCGCTCCTGCCACTGCTTGGCGTCCTCTGTGAAGTCCAGCTCCGTCGCGCTCCAGTTGCCGCGCTCCCAACGCGCATACAGGTCCTCGTAGGAGATGGCGTCGACCGGCAGGCTGCCAATGTTTTCGCCCGCAGGTGTTGTAGCTGTGCTCGCCATGTGTTTGCTCCTCTAGGCCGTGGATTTGGCTGGACAGCCAGTCCTTGGAAATCTAGCGGAAGATCGACTGGCCCGTGGGGGAATCGGGAATCACGGCGAATATCCTCACGACGATGATGCGATGGTCCACGGTGTCGCTGCGCGAGACGCCGGCCACGGTCCCGGCGCTGGCGGCGATCGTGCTGTTCGTGGTGTGGGCGACGAGCCAGGCCGGCTATCCGCTCACCCACTGGGCTCCGGGAGCACTGATCGTGCTGGTGCTGCTGGCGATAGCGCTCCTGGCTGTCCCTTTGCGCTTTGCCGAGATCCCGGTGGCGGTCAAGCTAGCGTTCGCCTGCCTGGCGGCCTACACCGCGCTCAGCTTCCTCTCGATCCTGTGGGCCGCCGCGCCAGCCGAAGCGTGGGAAGGCGCCAACCGCACGCTGCTCTACCTGCTCGTATTCGCGCTGTTCGCACTGTGGCCGCGCCGGGGCGCGAGCGCCGCGTTGCTGCTCGGCGTGTGGACGCTTGCGCTGATAGGGCTCGCCGTCTATGTGGCGCTGCGCCTGGACCTTGCCGGCGGCAAGAGCTTCGCGGCGCTGTTCTCCGGAGAACGCCTGGCCTATCCGGTGGGCTATCCAAACGCCACGGCTGCGCAGTGGCTAATGGCTTTCTGGCCGGCCTTGCTGCTGGCGCGCGGGACGCGTCTGCCGTGGGGGTTGCGCGGGTTGCTGGCGGGCGGTGCGGTAGTGCTAGCCGATGTGGCACTGTTCAGCCTGAGCAGGGGCTCTCTGTACGCGACGCCGGTGATGATCGTTTTGGTCTTCGCGCTTGTGCCGGAGCGCCTGCGCACGTTTGCGACGGCGGCGCCGGTAGCGTTGGCGATCGGCGCAACGGCTCCGCTGGTTCTGCACGTCGGCGACCGCATTCGCGCCGGGCAGAGCGCTCATGCGGCCACGCACACAGCCGTGCTCGCGATGTTTGCCGCCGCGCTACTCGTCGGTCTGCTCGTGGCCGCGGGTGCGGCCTTCGAGAGCCGCCGCGGCGTCTCGCCGGGAGTGGCCAGGGGGTTGCGCCGCGGTGTCGCCGTCGTCGCTTTGGCGACGCTGCTCGCGGTCGTGGTGGGCGGCCTGTCCGTGGCAGGCAATGGGGTGGGTGGGAATGGGGTGGGTGGGGGGAATCTCATTACTCGTGTCCGCCACGCCTGGGACAGTTTCAAGGGCGGCTACACAGCCGAAGCGGCCGGCAGCAACCGTTTGCTCGGCGGTCTCGGCAGCAACCGCTACGACTTCTATCGCGTGGCGCTGGACGAATTCGTGGCTCATCCGGTGCTTGGCATCGGCGCCGACAACTTCGCCCAGCAGTACCTCCTCCACGGTCGCAGCGACGAGACGCCGCGCTATCCGCACAGCGTCGAGCTGCGCACGCTCTCCCAGACAGGCCTGATTGGCGTTCTGCTGGCGGTCGTGGGCCTCGGCGCGGCGCTCTTGGCGGGCTGGCGCGCGATGCGTCGCCCCGACCCCCTGGCCCGCACGGTCGCCGCCGCCGCGCTCGCCGGCTTTGCCTACTGGGCTGTCCACGGCTCGTTCGACTGGTTCTGGGAGTTCGCGGGGCTCGGCTCGTGCGCGTTTGCGCTGCTCGGCATCGGATGCTCGCTGGCGGGGGTTCGTGGTGTCCAAAACCGCGATGCCCCCCGCGCGCGCGGGGGGCATCGCGCTTTGGGGAGAGTTGACGGCGCTCCGGATACGCCTGTCCAGAACGCCCCTTCACAAGGCCCTTCGATTACAGCCCCTTCGCAAGGACCATCCGCCACGGCGGCCAGGCAGACGCGCAGGATTCCCTTCGTGCTTGCGACGGTGGCAGGTCTGCTCGGGCTGGTCGCCGCGGCTTCCTTGACCGCGCCCTGGCTAAGCGAACGCCAGATCCAGAGCGCCGCCCAAATTTGGCCGCACGCGCCTCTGACGGCCTATGGCCGGCTGGGAGAGGCCGCCAAGCTGAACCCCTTGAGCGATCGGCCCTATCTCGTGGAAGGCAGCATCGCGCTGCGCTACGGCGACCTCGCGCGCGCCCAGAACGCCTTCTCGCAGGCACTCGTACGCGTGCCCGACGACGCCTACGCCACGCTCGAGCTCGGCGCGATCGCCTCGCAGTCGGGTGAGCGGACGCGAGCGCTCGTGCTGCTCGAAAGAGCGGTCCGACTCGATCCACGCGATCCGCTTGCGCGCGAAGCCCTGGCCACAGTGCGAGCCGGCAAACGCGTGAGTGTGCAAGCGCTGAACAACTCAATCCTGCTCAAGGCTGAGCAACTTGCGTAAACATCTCGGGTTTGCGGGTTATTGAACTATGTAATTGGCGCTGGCTTCGCTAGCGTGTGATCGGTTCGTCCGACTCGAGCGAAATAGCTCGAAGGCGCGTCGGTCGGCCCAAAAATCGAACACCGTCGGGACCGATGGCCTGATCCATGTGGCAGGGAGTTAGGCAAGGAGAGCAGCCGCCGCTGCTCACGCCGATGAAAAGGAACCCAAGGTTGGGAATGACTCGCAAGATATGGATCTCATCGGCTCTGGCTCTGGCGACCGCAATGCTCGTCTTGGCTCCCACGACGGCGTTTGCCGGCAGCCCGTTGCTGAGTGGCTACGGAGGCCCGGGTGCCGGTGAACAGGCCGTCATCGGCTCGACGCTGATCGGAGGGCCTGGAGGCGGGGGTGCCTCCGGCGGATCGTCTGGCTCCGGCGGATCGTCTGGCTCGGGCGGGTCGGGTGGCGCGAGCCTCTCTGGCTCGGCCGGAGTGTCGGCGAGCGGCACGGCTGGTGCGTCCTCGACAGGCTCGGGATCGGCCGTTGGCTCTGGGGTAGGCGTCGCAAACGCCGGGTCGAGCTCGCATGGCGCGACTGCCAAGGGCGGGGCCACTCCGCGCGCCCCACAACGCGGGCGCTCGACCGGTGCCGGTGCCGGCTCAGCGAGCGCTTACGTCTACGCGACCTCTCAGGGTTCTGTCGCAAGCGCCTCAGCCCTGACAGGCATCTCAGGCGGTGACGTGCTCCTACTGGTCGGGATCCTTGCCACGCTTGGGCTGGTGGCGGTACTCACCCTGCGGCTTTCCCGGCTACAGAGCTAATGCCGAGCGACCGATAGATCACTAGGACGTCCCTCGAACCATCGCCCCATGGAGATTTCACGCCAGACATCCACTTCGCTCCCGCTTACAGGCCAGCTGCCTGTCAGGCGCGACTCGCCCTTCCCGCACAGCCTGCACCGCGGCGCCTTCAAGGGCCCCCTGCAGTGGCTGCTGGAGGGGGTTGGCTGGAGCATCCTGCGCCCGTCGGTGGACCTGCTGTTGATGTATGCCGGAGTGTTCGTGGCACTCGGCGGAGTTGGTTCCACCTTTTCTGTATCTGCCGTGCGAGCTCCACTGCTGGTGCTGCCGCCCGTCGCCCTCTTGCTTCTTTATCTGCGCGGCCTCTACCGCTCGCGCTTGCGGGCGCTGCTGCTCGACGGGGTTGTGCCGGTCATCAGCGCCGTGTCTGTCGGCGCGGTCGCGGTCGCAATGGTCGGCGTGGCGGTCAACGGGACGATGCCGAGTCAGGACGATTGGCTGGAGGCATGGCTATTCGTCTTGCTCGGGCTGGGTCTGAGTCGCATCGCGCTGACACTCGCACAGCGCGTTGCGCGTCGCCGCCGGCTGGTGGGCAAGCCCGTTCTGATCATGGGTGCCGGCTTGGTCGGCTCCCAGGTGGCGCGTCGCCTCGACCACCATCCCGAGTATGGCCTGGCCCCGGTCGGCTTCCTCGACGATGATCCTCGCTCGATCGCCGAGGTCGGCGGCCGCGACGTGCCCGTGCTCGGCACTGCCGAGGATCTCGACAAGATCGTCGAGCGCACAGGTGTGCGCAATCTGATCGTTGCCTTCTCCTCTGTCGCGGACGCGCGCATCAGCCGCTTGATCCAACGCTGCCAGGAGCTTGGCATCGAGGTGTCGGTCGTGCCGCGCATGTTCGACACGATCAACGACCGCGTCGGCTACGACACGGTCGGCGGCTTGCCGCTCCTGTCCTTCTCAGGCATCAACCCAAAGGGGGTGCAGTTCGCGATCAAGCACGTGATCGACCGCGTCTCGGCCACGCTGCTGCTGATTGTGCTCTCGCCCGTGATCGCGCTTGCCGCGCTCGCCGTGCGCGCCAGTTCGCCCGGCCCCGTGCTGTTCCGTCAGCGCCGCGTCGGCCGCGACGGAACTGAATTCGACCTCTACAAGTTCCGTTCGATGCGTTTTGACGAGCTCCCCGTACCCCAGCCCCTGGGTGCCGTGGTCAGCGCGGTTGATTTGGAGGGAATGCTTCCCCTCGACACCGCGCCGGGCGGCGTCGAGAACGGCGAGGACCGCCGCACGCTCGTGGGGCGCATCCTGCGCCGCACGTCGGTCGACGAGCTGCCGCAACTGCTCAACGTGCTGCGCGGCGAGATGAGCCTGATCGGGCCACGCCCCGAGCGTCCAGAGTTCGTCGAGCTGTTCGGGCGCGACATCGCCCGCTACGGCGACCGCCACCGCGTCAAGTCAGGCATTACGGGCTGGGCCCAAGTACATGGGCTGCGTGGGCAGACATCGCTGGCCGAACGCGTCGAGTGGGACAACTACTACATCGCCCACTGGTCTTTGGCGCTCGACTTCAAGATCGCGCTGTTGACGCTCGTGGCGCTGTTTCGCAACGCCGAGTAGCCCGGCAGAAGGCTTCGCCACGCTGGGATGGCTGTCTCACCAGCCTGATGTACCGCCAGCACGCTGCGCTCGTGTGCCGGTCTGGCGTCCTGGCCGCCGGTGGATTGCCGACGAACCTCAGATGCTGGCGCTGGCAGCCCTGGCCGTGCCCATCCAGTACTGGAACACGCTTACCCGTAGCTTTGTCCCGAGTACCCGTGGTAGCGCGATCGAGTAGCGGTTGAAACGGTTGAGGGTGAACTGTGCCCTATAGACGGCGCGCCCGCCGCGGAACGCTTCCAGCTGCAGGTAGTCGCCGACGGGCCCCGACCCGCTTGCTAGGACGCCGACACCGCGACGGCTCAAATGCACTGTCACGGGGCTCGGCTTGCCAAAGGGCGAGACGAGCACGCTGCGCAGTGCCGCGAACGCTGGCTTACGCGCACCGGTTTCACTGAGCACCCCGAAGTCTTCACTGCGTGAACCCTGCAGCGAGTACAGCATCTCGGCGGCGATCCACGAGGTACGCGCGGTCTCGCGAAAGACGTTGGCGATGTTGGCGGCCTGTGCTTGGTCGGTAACGCAGGCCTGTTCCTGCTGGATGCTCTGACGCGGCCAGCAGCTGCTCCAGCCGAACTCGTTCAGCCACAGGGGAGTGTGGTCGCCGTTTTGCAGCTGCACTTCGTGCAGGTAGCGCAACGAGCCGAGCACCAGCGTGTAGAAGTGCACGGAGAGCCCGTCGTAGTAGCCCTTGATTCCGGCGGCGTAGAGCGCACGTAGGAAAGCTCCGTTGGAGCCCACGAGCGAGCCTCCAAGCACCGTCATTTCAGGGTCGACGTGCTTGATCGCCGGGTAGGCGGCGCGCAGCAGCTCGGCATAGTGCTGGGCCTTGTTTGGACCCGCGAAATAATCTTCGTTAGCTTGATCGGGCTCATTCCAGACTTCGATCGCGGCAAGCTCCGATCCATAGCGCGAGGCAAGCATCGCAACGAACGCACCATATGTTTCGGCGTTAGTCGGCGGCCAAGCATTGGCCCTGCCGGTGCCTACATCGCTGCAGGCACGCAACAACGATCGGGGCGCCGAGGAGGCCCAGCAGGGTGTCCTCAGCACGAGGGCAACCACCTTGATCCCCGCGGCCGCGGCCTGGTTGACGATTCCGTCTGTGAACGCCAGAGCACGCTGGTTGATCTGGCCTGGCTTTGGTTCGAGTGTCGCCCAGCGGATTTCCAGGCGAATTGCACGGGCGTGAAGCGAGCGTGCCGACGCGATCTCCTGGGCCACCTTTGCCGAGGATGCGCCAAAGGAGAGACCCACCGTATTCACGCCACCAAGCGGTGGCCCTGCCGCCGGCGCCACCACACCCTGAGCTCCGGATGGGGCGAGGAGAGCAACCAGCACCGCCGCGAGCGCCGGTGCCATCATCAGCTTGCTGAATCGCCTCCTCATCCCTACACGATAGTCGCGCTCGGTATGAGAAATCGCACCTGCAAGTGTGCTTCCCGCTATATGACTAGGCTTTGGCAGGTATGTCACCCACCTGGATCTGGCTGCAGGGCGCGATCATCGTGTTCGTCGTGATCGGGATGATCATCGCGATCACCAAGCTCGCCTGAGGCCGTGGTCGATGTGCCGCCAGCGTGCCGGCACATCCTTCCTGGGTGGTCGCTCAACGCCGGCGCCAGCGAATGCGCTGTGGTCGGCGTTCGCTCAGCGCGGGCGGCTCAGGGCGCTCGGGTATCTCCTCGCCGCCGAGGATCGCCGCCGGCACCGCTTGGGTGAGCCAGTCGGCAAGGTTGGCAAAACCCGCCTCGGCGAGATCCGAGGACATACAGGGCGGTCGCCTGGTCGCGTCGTGTGCGTCGGAGGCGACGTTATGGACCAGGCCCTGCTCGAGCAAATGCCGCGCGAAGCGCCGCACCTGGCCACCGAAGCGCCCCGTCAGCGAGCCGGCGGTGACCGACGTGAGGACTCCACCGCGCACTAGTGACTCCACGATCCGCGGCTCGCGATGCAGCGCCGGGCAGCGCTCGGGATGGGCGAGCAGCACGCGATGTCCGGCGCTCTGTAGCGCCATCACAACTCCATCCAGGCCGGTCACGATCGGAGTGAAGGGCGGCTCGAGCAACAGCCACGGGCCGCCGCCCAGGTGCAGTCGCTCGAGCTCATCCGGCTCGATGTCATCGACGCGCGTCATCGCGACCTCGGCGCCCGTACGGATCTCGAGTGTTACTCCCTCAGCGCGCAGGCGCTCGTTCAGCTCGGTCGTCAAGCGCGCGATCGCCTCGGCGTTGTTGTGGTGATGCCAGCTCACGTGTGGCGTGGCAACCATCACGCGCGTGCCGTCCGCCGCGGCCGCGCGCGCCAGTGCAAGCGAGCCCTCGGTCGTCTCGGGGCCGTCGTCGATGCCCGGAAGCACGTGGGTGTGTAGATCGATCACAACGCGCCTAACGATAAGCGAGCGTTCTGCTTTCGTTGCCGGGTCATGGCGGATATGATCGGCTCCACTTGAGTCGCAGTGCTGCTCGAACCGAAGCCAAGGGAGGGTCATGTTCAGATCGATCGTGGTTGGAACCGACGGCTCGGACACCGCCGGTCAGGCTGTCCGCCAAGCAGTTGACCTCGCCAAGTCCGTGGGGGCAACGCTTGAGCTGGTGAGCGCGTATGAGCCGGTGCCGGCGCAGCGTCTGCGCGAGGAGCGCCGCGACGCGCCAGAGGATCTGCAGTGGGCAGTCAGCCCGCGCGAGGACGTGGACGCGACGCTGGAGGCGGCCGCCGTCGTGGCCCGCGAGGCTGGTGTTGCGGTAAACGTCTATCCGCGCCAAGGCGATCCCGCCGACGCAATCCTCGATGTGGCCGAGGAGCAGGGCGCCGACCTGATCGTTGTCGGCAACAAGGGGATGACCGGGGCCAAGCGGTTCTTGCTTGGATCGGTGCCGAACAAGGTCTCACACCATGCGCCTTGCTCGGTGCTCATCATCAGGACCACCTGACCGGTCAAGCAGACGATTGCGGCCATCGCGAAACTCGCACGGGCGAGGACTCGCGATGCCACAGGCCTCGCCACCTCTTTCCAGCGTGTGTCGGCGCCACCGCCGGTCGTGGCGGGATCTCATCGCCGTCCAGGATCGCCATCGGCACTTCCTGCGTAAGCCACCCCGCGATTCGTCCCAGCCCGGCGCGCTCGAGCTCGTCCTTAGCCCCGGGCGGGCGACCGCGAAGGTCGTGAGCGTCTGAGGCGACGTTGTGGAGCATCCCCGCTCCTGCCATGTCGAGCGCGAAGTTGCGTACGTCCTTGCCGAAGCGACCCACCAGCGCACCGGCCGTGACCGAGGTAAGGACTCCGTTGCGTACGAGCGACTCCAACATCGCTGGATCGCGGTGAAATGTCGGACATCGCTCGGGATGAGCAAGCACCACCAGATGCCCTGCTCGTTGCAGATTCCTCACGGCATCTCCCAGCTCGGGGAGGAGCGGGCTGAAGGGAGGCTCGACCAGCAGCCATCTCCCTCGCCCCAGTCCCAGGCGGGCCATATCCTCACTGGGAACCTCGGGTATCTGTGCGATGGCAAGCTCGGCGCCCGTGCGGATCTCGACGTTCATCCCCTCGCTCCGCAGACGCGAGCTCAGCTCGGCCGCCAGGCGCCCAATCGTCTCGGCGTCGTTTGGATAGCGCCGGCTGACGTGAGGCGTCGCCACGATCGTCTGTGTGCCCGCCCGTTCTGCCGCTCCTACCAACGCGAGCGACTCGTCGATCGTCCGCGGCCCGTCGTCGATGCCGGGCAGTACGTGGCAATGCAGGTCGATCATGTGCTTTGTCTCTGTGCCGTCGGCGGTCGCCGTCGCGCTCAGCGCCATCGCCTCCCGCTCAGCTTGGTTGTTCAAACGATCCATCTCCAGGCGGGCGACGGACTTCGAGCCGGTACGACCCCGCTGACCCCGACCATTACGCTACAGCTTTTTCGGGTAGGTGACGACTACTATCGGGAAACCTACCGCGGAGATATCTTGTCCTACCGACCTTCCCCCAGCAACGCCCAAGAGCAGGGTGCCCATATGCCCTACCTGCGCGCTGTTCGTGCACATCCGCTCTTGGTCGTTGCGGTTGCGGTGGTTGCGGTCCTGGCGGCGGGCGTGTGGCAAAAGACACGCGCCCCCAAGTACGAAGCGACCGCACAGGTGCTCGTCACGCCCCTGCCAAACGCCGGCTCCTACGTCGGGCTTCCGGTGGTCACCGAATCCTCGGCTGACCCCTCCCGAACCATGCAGACGGCCACGTCCGTGCTCGAATCGCCTGCCGCGACGCTGGCCACAGCGAACCAGTTGGGTCATGGCTGGACCAAGAAGCGTGTCGATGAAGCAATAAGCGTTCAGCCACGCGGCGAAGCAAACGTCGTCTCGATCACCGGCAATGCAGGCAGCGCCGCTGGAGCTGCGCGCGTCGCCAACACTTATGCGCGCAATTCGCTGGCCGTACACGTCAGTCAACTCAGTAGTGAAGCGGCTGCTCAGATAAGTCAGCTGCAGGCTCGTCAGAAGAGCCTTCCAGCAGGCGAAACGGCCGGCGCTAGTCAGATCGCCGAACGCCTGGTGGCGTTGAGCGCTGTGGCGGCCGGCCACGATCCCAACTTCTCCTTGTTGCAGGCAGCAATCCTGCCGACCTCAGCGAGTGGATCCTCGACGAAGCTGATCCTCGTGTTGGCCCTGCTCGCGGGCCTGCTCATCGGAGTTGGCGCGGCGATGACGATCGAGTACCTCAACCGGCAGGTGCGCGACGAGGACGAGGTGCTCTCGCTCTATCCGCTACCGGTGCTGGCGCGTGTCCCGCCGCTTCCGCGTGGCGCGCTCGAAGTCACCTCATCGGAGCTCATGCCGCCGGGTATTCGCGAGGCGTTTCGCACGCTTCAGATCCAACTCGAGCCAAGCACGCCGGGAGAGGGTGGCCGAGCGATCATGTTCACCAGCCCCTCGCCACGTGACGGCAAGACCTCCTCAGCGGTTGACTTCGCGCTCGTGCTCGCGGGGGCTGGGGCGAGCGTCATCCTGCTTGACTTCGACCTGCGTAAGCCGGACATCGCCGAGCGGCTTGGCGCGGACACCGACTACCTCGATTTCTTCCGCTCCAACGCCGGGCTCGACAAGGTCCTCTCACAATCGCGCTCGACGCCCGGTTTGAGGGTCCTGAGCGCGCACGCTCAGGGAGATGCGACGCCGCTACTCGAAGCCGTCAGCCGGCGTTTGCCCGAGCTTCTACGCGAAGCGCGCGAGCTTGCCGACTATGTGATCGTGGACACCCCTCCCCTTGGGCAGGTGAGCGATGCGCTGCGGGCGGCAACGATGGTCGACGAGATAGTTCTGGTCGCGCGTCCAGGCAACACCGATCGCGTCGAGCTCACGCACACGCGAGAGCTACTCGATCGTATGGGCCATACGCCGACCGGGCTGCTGTTGATCGGGGAGTCAGGGGCAGCTGAGGTCTATGGCGGATACGGTCACGACGCGGCCGTCGGGCGCGGCGACTGGCCTGTAAGCGTCACGGGAGAGGACGATCCTCCAGTCGTCGTCGAGCGCGACCTCTCGAGGCCACCTAAGACTAGTGGCTCGTTGGCCGGCTCCGGTCAGCGTCGCTCGGGTCAGCGCCGCTAGGACTTAGGCATGGCGAGTCGAGCGCTGTCGCTGGCGCGCCCCGCGCTAAGCGCGCGAGCGACAGCCTCCTCAGTAGGCATCTCGATCGGCGCGCTCGTTATCGCTTGCGCGTTCGCCGGCGTGCTCTCCTACGACCCCAAGCTCGGCGTGGTGATCCTGCTGGGTGCATGCTTCGTCCCGCTTGCGCTGTGGCGGCTACCGCTCGGCGTCTGTGCTTGGACGGTCTTGGTGTTCCTCTCGAGCGCTTCCACGATCGGCGCCTACCCGAACAGGGTCCTGTTGTTCGTTGGCATCAGCTGGATAGGCCTGCTCGCGGGCCGGCGTATGCGAGTCCGTGGCGCGGTGGCGGAGAGCTATCGCCTCGTCGCATTGGTTGTGATCTTCATCTCGTGGATGTTGCTGAGCCTTGCTTGGGCGCCGGTGCCCGGAGCAGTGGGCACCAGCCTCAAGCAGCTGCTGTACGGAGGCTTCAGCGTGCTGCTGTTGCTCGGAGCGATCGTTGAGCGTCGCCAAGCACGTTGGCTTGCGGCGGCATTTGTGGCCGGAGCGACCGCGTCGGTCTTGTGGGGAGCGGCGAAAGGCGGTCTCTCGATGCCGACCGGGGCAGCAAGTGAAGTCGCCGACTCGGCCGGCCGTTTCCAGGGCGGCGCCGGCGATCCCAATTACCTGGCCGCTGTGCTCGTGCCGGCGATCATGTTGGCCGGCGGGCTGGCTGTCCACAAGGCGCCCGTGCAGCGTGTGCTGCTGGCGCTCGCCACGGTCATCATCGCGATCGGCCTCGCGGCCACTCAATCTCGCGGTGGGCTGCTGGCTGCATCCGTATGTGCCGTTGTGGCGTTGGTCATCTGGCGCGAACGCAGGGCGTTGATCGCAGGGCTCATCGCCTTGGCGGGCGTCGCCGCCGGCTCGTATTTTCTGCTGAAGCCCAACGCATGGACGCGCATCTTGGAATCTAACCAGGGCAGCGGGCGCGTGGATATTTGGACGATCGCGTGGAGAATCGTCCACGCCCACCCGTTTGTGGGCGTCGGCTTTGGTCAGTTCCCAGAGGTGTCAATCCACTACGTGTTGCAGCCGGGCGCGCTCCAGTACATCGGTCTGAT
Organism: uncultured Solirubrobacterales bacterium; assembly: GCA_963844095.1. Lineage (GTDB taxonomy): Bacteria > Actinomycetota > Thermoleophilia > Solirubrobacterales > Solirubrobacteraceae > Palsa-744. The sequence goes on along the minus strand of CAWJND010000001.1, from coordinate 353,629 downwards.
CGTCGAAAACCAGATCGTCGTGCACAACGTCTACCTAGCTCTCTGGGTGGAAGGCGGAATCGTCGCGCTGCTGTTGTTCCTGGCTCTTGTAGCCGCCTCGCTCGCGTCGGGATGGCGTGCCACGAAGAGCTTCGATGTACAGGGCGACATAGAGATGTCTTCGCTGGCTCGTTCCTCGGTTCTTGCGCTTGTAGGGATTCTTGCGGCGTCGTTCTTCCTCTCGGACATCGTCAACGCCGAGCTTTGGATCCTGCTTGCGCTCGGACCTGTGCTGGCGGCGATCGCCGTGCGTCAGAAGCGTGCCGCGTTGTCGCTATCCGCATTGGATTAGTACGCGTCCACGCGCGGCTTTACCGCGCCTATCTGCAGCGGATCCATGCTTTGGCCGCTTGGACTTTAGTTCTGACGGCGATCAGCCGATGCAGCAGTAGTCGCACGACTAAGAGAGCAAAGAGGGCCGCGCGACGCGCGCTCACGACAAAGGCACACCCGCCGCGAGGCGGGGCCGCAAAGCCAGGGGTCTCCCCGAGACAGCCCGGCCACCGAAAGGAGTCGCACCAGTGCGTCCGCGATCCACAGAGACTTTTGCTCCAGCAGATATCGGAGCCGCTGTTCGCCTCGCCGCACTGGCACTCGCGCTCGTATCCGCGTGGCTGATCCTCGCTTCGACGGCCACTGCGCAACGAACCTCAGTTGTCCATCATCGTCCCAGTACACACGCTGTCTGCCATGCGCGTCGCACGCATGAGACACGACGCTGCGTGGTGGATATGAACGCGGTGCGCGCATCCCGTGAAAAGAGCAAGAGGCGGGCTGCTACTAGGACGCCCCATACCACGACGCTCCCTACGACCACCTCTCCCACAGCGACTACCTCTCCCACAGCAACGACGCCCTCCACAACTACCGCGCTCCCCATAACAACGACGTCTTCGACAACAGTCACGTCCTCCGCGCCTCCCGCGACAACGCTTCCGCCGGAAAGCATTCCTCCCACGACTGAACTAGCTACGGCCCCCGGTCCGCTGTCATCCCCTGGGACGAGCACGGGCTGGGACGGCTTCGGCGGCTCTAGCCTGCCGGGCGCAAACTGGCGCCCCTACGCGAGCACATCGCCGTTCAACACAAGCACCGAAGGCGTCGCAGTGGCCTCTGACTCGGCCGCGATCGTGCAGAAAGTGCTCTCCTGGAGTCTGCCCGGCAATCAGGCATCCAATGAGGCGGGAACCTCAGAAGACTGGGGTCATCCGACCTTCTTCTCGACCTCGACCGACCCGCTGTACACCCTGCATGCCACAGAACCATGGGGCGCAAATTCCCTCGATGGGATGCAGATCCGGGTGCCGCAGGACGCACGGCCCGCAGGCGGCGAAGATGGCCACATGACCATCGTGACCTCCGAAGGTTGGGAGTACGACCTGTGGCGTGCCCAGGTGCTCCCGGCCGGTGGTGGCACGCTCAGCTTCGCGTGGGGTGGGCGCACGCGCATCGACGGAAGCGGGCTCGGTAGTGGTGGCACGGCATCCGGCTTCGGCAACCTGGCGGGCATGATCCGTGCCCCAGAACTCGCAGCCGGCAAGATCAATCACGCACTGTTCATCACGATCAGGTGCGCATCCGGCAATACGAGCTTCGGTAACGCCATGGTTGCCGGCACCGAGACCTCGAGCTATGTCTACCCGGCTACAAGCGGCGGCAGCACCTGTCCCGCGAGTGAAACAAACGCGCCACCACTTGGTGCCCACTTCATGCTTGCGATGAGTGAAGCGCAGATTCAGGCGCTTGCAGTGCCGATCTGGAAGAAGGCGATCCTCACGGCGCTCGCACACTACGGAGGCTATGCGGGCGATACCGGTGGACCCGGCTTTGGCTTCATGTTCGAATCGAGCACCAGCTATACCGCCCTGGGCCTACCGGATCCGCTCACGACGCTTGGCCAGCAAGACGGCCTTCCGACTTGGGAAGGTCGGTATGTCTACAACATCGCAAGCGGCGTCGAATGGGAAAAATACCTGCGCGTGCTGGTGCCGCCCAGCCAGTAGAGGTGGATCGAGGTGGGTGTCTACGAGCTCTTCGACACGAGCGACCGTAGGCTAGCCTCCACAAGCTCTGCGACCGTCGCCCACCCCGATCCCTCGAGTGTTCGGGCATGTCCCGCGGCACCGAAGCTCATGGCGAGATCGGGATCGCTGATGACTCGCTCGAGCGCCGCTGCGAGTGCATGAGCATCGCGCGGCGGGACCAATAGGCCCGAGACGCCGTCGCTGACAGCTTCGGGCAGGCCACCCACATCGGTTGCGACAACCGCGCGTCCCATGGTCATCGCCAGGTGCAGTACACCGCTCTGGGATGAGGTCACGTAGGGAAGCACGACGACCCGCGCACGCGCAAACAGGTCCCTCACATCCTCGATTGGTACGTAGCCTGGCAGGGTCTCAACGCGCTCTGGGCGCTTGGCAGCCCAGGCGAGCACAGCATCTGCTTCGCCCTCCTGGGACACCGTCGGCCCGGCGATCGTCAAGCGCGCATCCGGCTTATGCGTGGCGAGCTCGTCAAACGCCTGCATCAGGACACGTAGACCCTTCATCTTGCTCCAAGCTCCGAAGAAGAGGATGCGCGGCTCCTGGGCCGGTGGTGGCGGATCCTTGGCGAACAGACGCTCGTCGCCGTGAGGGATGACCGCTAGCGGTGTGGGAGGCCAGGTTGCCTCGAACTCGCGCCTGTTGCGCTCGCCGTGAACGAACACCAAGTCGAAGCTCGGGTATAGGCGACGTAGCAGCCCGAGCGTGGATCTCGAGCTCACGTAGAGCTCGCCCGCGCTCCAGCGGTTCAGCGGACGTACGTTGTGGCAAACGTGGACGAGAGGCCTGCCGCCCTTCAGATGTGTGACGAGCAGGCCCGCGCCAGCGGTTAGTGCCATGTCGAAGCTACCGTCGAGCAGGACGGCATCGTGATCGCCGGAGCGGATCTCGTGCAAGATCTGAGACCAGGTCAACACGAGGCGTCTGGCGTTGTGCGCACGTCGCAGCTTTCTCTGCATGGGCGAAGGGTTCGTTGGTAGTGCTCTTGTCTCGGATGGGAGGATGGCGCGGCGCTTCGCCGGTCCCGTAAGCGAGGCGAGCTCGTTGTTCCGCGCCACGATCAAATCGACGTCGTTGCCACGCTGGGCGAGGGCATCGGCGAGCTGGGTCGCGTAGTGAAGTAGGCCGCCGACCGGCAGCGGCTCAATGATCGCGATGCGTATTGGCGGAGCCACAGATGACGTCATGGCGCCAGCATCCCGTCGTTGTTCGCGACTTCGTCGTAGAGGCTGCGCAGACGCTTTGCCCACCGCTCGGCTGAGAACTCTTGCTCGAAGCGAGCCCGCGCTGCGATCCCCATTCGCGTCCGCAGCTGTGTGTCGCCAAGTAGGCGCTCCAGCCCCTCAGCTACTGCCGCCGCGTTCGTGGGCACATCGAGCAGCAGACCGCTGTGCTCGTCGAGCACTATCTCCGGAATCCCGCCAACGCTCGTGGCGAGCACTGGCAGACTCGCGGCGCAAGCCTCGAGCAACACAGTTGGGAAGGCATCCATGCTCGTTGGGTGCAGCAGCACGTCCACGGCCCCGAGCAGCTCGGCGACATCCCCACGATGGCCTGTGAAGATCGCGCTCTTGCCCAGTGACGAGGCGAGCGTCTCAATCTGGGTGCGCTCCGGCCCATCGCCCACGATCAGGAGAGTGAGGCTGGGAAAGCGCTCCCGCAGACGTGCGATGGCCTGCACAGCCAGATGGTGGCCCTTGCCCTCTCGCAGCACCGCCACGATCGCGACCACCAGCGCGTCAGGGGCTATCCCGAGGGTCGCGCGCGTCTGTGCCCGGCCCAGCTTGGGCTGAGGGGTGGCGATGCCGTTGTGGATCGTGACCACGCGCTCCGGCTGTTCCCGGTAGCGCTTCAGATATGCCTCACGGGTCGCCTCCGACACGGCGATGATGCGGCTGTCGCCGATTCGTCGTGCGAGCGCGGTGACGCCCCCCTTGGCCGTCGTGCGAGCGCCCGGGGGGTCGCTCACCGGGCGGCCGATCAGATGGATTGTGCACACGGCTGGGATGCTCAGCGAACGCGCCGCCACACCCCCCAGGACATCCGCAATGGCCAGATGCGTGTGCACGACGTCCGGTTTGACGGCGCGCAGATGGGCACGCACCCGCCCTAGTGAGCGGACGTCCGCCATGCGCGCGACGTTCAACAGTTGCGGCTCTACTCCCTGCTCGCGCAGGCGCGGCAACGCCGGGTTGCCGTTGACGTCGTGCAGGTACCCCACGGACATCTCGATGCCGGCCGACGGAGCCGCGATGGCGAGATCCCCCAACAGCATCTCCGCGCCACCCCACGTCAGCGAATCGATCAGCGTGTGCACACGCAGAGTACGTTGAGTCATGCGGCCGAATCGTATGGCACTTCTTCAACGTGTAAACACGTGCGGGAGCCACACCATCGCGCGCAGCCGATCCGGTCCGGATTCCCGTCCCACGTGCACGCGGGGCACATCCAACGGATCCCATCGCGAGAAGCGTCCCAGGCCCCCGTAGAAACTGAACGCGAGTTGCACGTTCTGCTCGCGCAGGATTCGCTTGGTCCCGACCGTGAACGTACCATGGCCACCGACCGGATAGGCAAACCAGCGCATCGGCTCGCCGAGCTCCGCCTCCAAGCGTTTGGCGCAGCCCGAGATCTCCTGTGCCTGTGCCTCGGGCGAGATCTGTGCGAGTACCGGATGGGTGACGGTGTGACCGCCGATCGTCATACCGTCCGCTCGCAGCTCGCGCGCCATCTCCCAGGTCATCCATAGCTCGTCGGCCTCATCCCCGTTGCAGCGTCCGCTGCCGGTGGCTTGGGCCACCTCGTCCAGGAACGTCTCGGCGCGCTCGCTCGGCAGCGCCTTGTAGTGAGCCACGAGCGTGGCGATCGCGGTGTGACACGTCTCCTTGTCGAGCACCAGTCCGCTTGGCAGCCATTCGGCGGGCGCCAGCGTGTCGATTTGTGCACGGCGCACCATCCAGGCGAGCTCGTCCCACCAGGCGACGTGCGGATGGTCAAGGAATCCGGTGGGGAGGAAGAACGTTGCTGTGAGCCCGTGCCGGCGCAACAGCGGATAGGCGAGTTCGAAGTTGTCTCGATAGCCGTCGTCGAAGGTCAGCAGCACTCGCCGTCCGCGCCGTCCGTCGCGTCGCGCCGCTTCGAGATCGCCCGGGCCGATGACCTCCGCCTCGCTTGCCAGCGCCTCGAGTTGCGCGTCGAGCATCGGCGCGCTCGCGCTCCAGAGCGTGTGGTCCCAGGGCTGGTCTGTGTGCTCGCCGATGCGGTGGTAGTTGAGCACGAGCACTCCGTGCCATCCTGGTGCCCGCCGCACGACGCTCCTGACACCCGGTTTGGTGAGCGTTGCGGCTGCGCGCTCGCGTCGTGAGCGTTGGGGAGATTTACCGGTACTCATGAGGAGGGGAGAGGAGTGATCCGGCGGATATGATCCCAGTCGTCGGCGACGTTTGCTCGTGCCGATCTGAGAATCTGGCTCCGAGACAGGTTCCAATGAGCAAGAGAGGATCGTGTCCAAATTGAGCGCGCTTGGGGTACTCGACGCCGACAATTCCTCCTCCAGGCTCGAGATTGTGGAGAACCTCGGTCGCTTTGCCGAGGTGGCCGGTGCGTGGGAACGACTCGCGGAGCGCGAGCCCACTCCATTCTGCTCGCACTCCTGGTTCTCTGCGTGGTGGAATGCGTTTGGCGAGGACGGGCAGTTGCGCGTCGTGCTGCTGTGGGATGCGGAGGATCTGGCGGCCGTCTATCCGCTGTATCTCGGGGGCGGCCTGTGTAGGGCGATGACAAACGTGCACTCGCCGCTCTTCAGTCCGCTCGCGCGCGACTCGGCCGCGCTCCGACGGGTGAGCGAGGCGGCGCTGCACCTCGGCTCATCGCGGTTGGTGGTCGGACCGCTGGCCGTGCAGGATGCCGCGCTACTCGGGCTCGAGCGCGGCGCCGACGAGTGCGGCGCCCACGTGCTGCGCTCCGCCCTGCACGTGTCGCCGATCGTCGATACTGGCGGCGACTTCGACGCCTGGCGCGCCGGCAGTCGCCCGCGCTGGGGTGCGCCGCTGGAGCGCTTCCGTCGCAAGATGCTGCGCGAGAACGACGCCGAGATCCGGGTGGTGCGGGCGCCAGAGGATCTGGAGGTCGAACTGGTACGCGGCTTCGCGGTGGAGGCCAGCGGTTGGAAGGGGAGCTCCGGCACGGCGATCCTGTCCTCGCCGAGCACCGAGCGCTTCTACACGCAGGTTGCCCACGCGGCGACTGCGCGCGACGAGCTGAGGCTCTCGACGATCGCGCTCGACGGTGAGATCGCGGCGTTCGATCTGACGTTGCTGCGAGACGGGCGGTTGTATCTGCTGAAGACCGGCTTCGACGAGCGTTGGCGTCGTCTGGCGCCCGGCCTGGTCATGCGCCTGTCGGTGATCGAACGCTGCTTCGAGCTCGGCCTCACGGCCCATGAGCTGCTCGGCGACGATTCGGAATGGAAGCGCAAGTTCTCCACTTCCAGTCGTGCGCACGTGGCCGTCGACGTATACGGGAGGCATCCTCGAGAATTGGCGGCCTACGCCTGGCGTGGATCCATCAGGCCGCGGCTCGCACGCGGTCGTGCGCGCGCTCGCGGCCTGATCGCCCGCGGCTCGCGCTAGCATCGCGATTGGCGTGACGCGTGCCTCGAACCCCGACCGTCGCCGCTCATGGCTGCGCTTGGTCCTCGGCCAAATCGCCGGGTGGGCCTATTACCCCGGCGAACGCTACGTTTGGCACGAGCTCGACTTGAGCGCGGATCCGCTCCCCGCGCCTCCGCTTCCGCAGGGGGCTTGCTTGAGGGCAGCGGTTGCGGCCGATCTGCCAGCGCTGGTGAGGATCGGGATGCCGATGCTCGAGCGCTTCGACGAGTTCGGCGATCGCGGCGGCGAATTGTGCGTCGTTGAGAATGACGAACGGATCGCGGCCGCGCTGTGGGTCTTCCGTACTCAGATGCCTTTGTACCCGTGGCTCGATCTGCCCGCTGGCGTCGTCGTCGTCGAGCACGGAGTGACGGCCGCCGAGCAGCGAGGCCTCGGGCTCATGCCGGCAATGCTCAAAGTGGTCACCGACAACCTGCGTCGTGAGGGCCACAGCAGCGTCGCAATGAAGATCGTGGATACCAATCGGTCCTCGCTGAAGACCGTAGCCAAGGTGGGCTTCCGGCCGATTGCCCTCATGCATCAGGTGAAAATCCTCGGTACTCATCGCACCGTCGTCGAGCCGGCGACTGGGCTTGGCAGATATCTGGCCGTGCAGCTGTCGGGCTCGGTTCCTTAGGATGAGCCGTTGTGGCGCCGCGCCATCGCCCGCCTGACTCTGCGCGCCGTCCGCTCCAAGCGCAAGCGGGTCCCCGGACGCTCGAGCTCGGCCCAGACCAGCTTCTCCGAGGTGGTGCTCAGGTCGCTCTTGTAGCGAGCGGCGGGGGCCAGGAAGTCATACTCGGAGAGGCCCCGGTCGCGGCAGGCCTGCATGAACAGCGCGTGCGCGACGATGCCGACGCGCAGCCGGTTGTCCTCGAAGCGTCGTAGCCCGCCCTGGTAGAAGAGCATCCGGCCGCCTTCGATCAACCCGTACAGGCATCCGATGGTCTCGCCGTCGCGGCGGACGCGGAACAGCGCCGCTCTGCCTGTCGGCAGGAGCCGTGCGATCAGCTCGCGATGAAACGCGGTGAAGCGTGCACTGGCGAATGCGCCCGGCTGTGCGTCAGCCTGCCAGCGTCTGGTATGCAGGACGATCAGCTCGTCCAACACCGAATCGGCCTCCGCGGGGCTCTCGGCCCAGTGGCTATCGAGCTCTCCCAGATTGCGCATCGCCTGGCGCACACGCCGACGCTTGCTTGAGGGTAGAGCGGAGAGCACGTCGTGCTCTCCGCCTGCGCGCAGATCCGCGACGGGACACTCGTCGATCCGCCAGTTCACACCCGCTCGACCGTCGAGCAGCAGCTCGGCGTCCTCCGGCTTCATACCGTCGAATCGCAATCGCTGCCAGCGATCGTCGTGCTCCAGCTCGGCCATCAGCGCGGCGGCGAAGGCGGGGCGAGACTCGGGATCGATCAGCAGTCGGTTGCGCTCGACGAACACCGAGGAGCCGGCCGGCTCGCCGGCGGTTCCGAGCGCGATCGTCGGTGGCCGCAGCCGGTGCGAGACCGGCTCGGTCACCAGTGCGACGCCACGGGCGATTCCGTCGCTCTCGGCCACGACGAAGCGGTGGGGCACCACGTCGCCGTAGTGATCGAGCCACGTGCCCGTCCAGGCCCACGAGCACATGATGCCCGCGCCGGCGACTCGCGTCTCGAGTCCAATCCAGATCGATTCGGCCTCGGCGCGCTGGGCAGCGGCCAGCACGCGTGTTCTCAGCTGTGCCACCGGTGAACGACAAGTTAGGCCATCGATGCGGCTGAGGCCGCTACGATCGCCGCGTGACGCGCGTCCTGCTAGTCCACCAGCCGATCGACGGCGGAGTGGGCAGGCACGTGTCGGACCTTGCGAGAGGCCTGGCCGCGCGTGCATATGAGGTGACTCTGTGTGGCCCGCGGCTGCCGCAGGGGATGTCCCCACACACAGAGGGTGTGCGACACGTGCCGCTCGACCTGCGTCGCGCGGTCGCGCCCGCGCAGGACATGGCTGCGCTGTGGAAGCTGGCTCGCGTAGTACGCGACACGCGGCCCGACATCGTCCACGCTCACAGCTCCAAGGCGGGGGCCGTGGCCCGTCTGGGGCGCTTCCTGCGACCCCGCGTGCCCGTCCTCTACACGCCGCACGGCTACGCGTTCGCCGGGTTCTTCTCCAGCGAGCACGAGCGTCGCGCGTACCGCGAGGTCGAGCGCGCGCTGGCGCCGTTGGCCAGTCGCGTGGTGTGCGTATGCGAGGCCGAGGCCCGGCTGGCCGCGACGGTGGGGTCCGCGCGGCGCGTGCGAGTCGTCTACAACGGGATCCAGCCCGCCGGGGCCGGACCGGTTGACCCGTTCATGGCGGAGTTGGCTCGCAGGGGGCCCGTCGTGTGTGCGCTGACCCAATTGCGCGCCGGCAAGGGGATCGAGACGCTGATCGATGCGGTCCCGAGCGTGCTCGAGCGCCATCCAGACCTGCAGATCGCCGTGTGGGGCGACGGGCCAGAGCTGGAGTCGCTGTGCTCCAGGGCCTCGGCCGCGGGGGTCGGCGAGGCGCTGCACTTTCCCGGCGCCAGCTCCGACCCGCTCGCGGTCCTGCGTGGCGCGCGGGTGTTCGCGCACCCGTCGCTGGCTGAGTCGTTTCCGTACGTGATCCTCGAGGCGATGTCGGTTGGCGTGCCGATCGTGGCGAGCGACGTGGGGGGGATCGGTGAGGCGGTTGTCGACGGGGAGAGCGGCCTGCTGGTGGCGCCCGGCGACACGCACGCTCTGGCGCGGGCGCTGACCGATACCCTCAGCGACGTGAACCGCGGGACCGGCATGGGCGACGCCGCGCGCGCGCGCTTTCAAGCGCGCTTCACCGCCGAGCTGATGCTCGACCGCCTCACCGGTGTCTACGGCGAGGTCGCTCCGATCCCCCGATGAGGGTCCTGCTGGTCAGCCCCTCGATGGGCGCCGGTGGCGCCGAGCGTGTGTTGGCGTTGCTGGCAGCGGGCCTCGCCGAGCGGGGACACGAGGTAGCCCTGGTCGCTCCCCACGGCCTGCACGACGCCGATCTGGCGGGAGTGCCGCACGTGCGGGGCACGCTCGACTATCGCGGACGCTCACTCTACGGCTTCGTGCGTGTCACGGTCCAGCTGGCGCGAGCGATACGCAGGCTGCGACCGGACGTCGTGCACGCCCAGAACGCGAAGATGGCGGCGATGGCGAGCATCGCCGCTCGCATGGGCCGCCCGCCTGCGCGGGTGCCGGTGTTGGCCACCTTCCACGGTGTGCTGCCGTCCGAGTACGCGCGTGCGGCGCGGCTGCTGCGACTCGCCGATCACGTCGCATGCGTGTCGGGCGATCTGCGCGAGGAGATCGTGGCCGCGGGGCTATCCGCCGCACGGGTCAGCGTGATCCACAATGCCGTGAGGGCGCCCGAGCCGCTCACAGCAGAGCGCCGCGCAGCGCTCGACGCGGAGCTGGGATTGGAGGGACCGGTCGCCGCGATCGTGGCCAGGATCGTGCCCCAGAAGGCGCACGCGCGCTTCGTCGGTGCAGTGCGCGTGGCCGCCGAGCGCGTTCCCAAGGCCCGCTTTCTGATCGTCGGCGACGGACCGCTGCGCGCGCGGACAGAAGCGGACGTGCGGGCGAGCGGCCTGGACGGGAGGGTTGTGTTCGCCGGCGAGCGCTCGGACGCGACCGCGCTGATCGCGCGGGCGGACGTGTTGGTCTTCACCTCCGACTGGGAGGGCCTGTCGATCGCGGCGCTCGAGGCGATGGCGGCCGGAACCCCGGTGCTGTCGACCGACGTGCACGGCATGCGCGAGCTGCTCGCCGACGGTGCTGGGGAGGTGGTCCCTCTCGACGATGGCGAGATCCTCGGGGAGCGGCTCGCCGATCTACTGCTCGACGGGCCGCGGCGCGCGAGTATGGGCGCCGCCGGCAGAAGCCTGATCGAGACGCAGTTCTCGACCGCCACAATGCTCGATGCCTACGAGCAGAGCTACCGGCAGCTCACGGCGAGCTGACCGCCTCCGGGCCAACGATCGCCCGCTTGCCGAGATATGCCACGCGCGCCAGCAGCGGCAGTGGGTCCGCGCGCTGGAAGTGCGCGTGTGTGACTCGGCGGCGCGGGCGCAGAGCGCGCAGCACGATCCGGTAGCGCCCGCGACACAGCTGTGAGACCAAGTGCCGGAAGTCTCCGTCCTCCCAGCGGTAGCGCACATCTGTACGGGATAGCAGTGTGGCGGACGTGCTCGACGGGTCGCGTGGCGTTCGCGTGTCGGTTTGTCCCGGCAAGGCGTGCACATGGCTCCTTCGGCGTCCGAGCAGCCAATCGCACCAGAGCGCTGCCAGCGGCACACCGGCAGCTTCGGCCAGGGCCATCGAGCCGTACGGCCTTGGGTTGAGGTCGATCGGTACGAACGTTGCGGGTCCGGACTGGATCAGCTCCAGCTCGAAGATTCCCTGCCATCCGATAACTAGCATGAGCCGGCGCACCGCCTCCAGAAGCTCCGGCGGGGGGGCAATCGACACGCTGGAGGCGACGCTCCCGCTCTCCGGCGGCCACATGCGCAGGTAGCGGGATGTGGCGATGCCCAGCAGGCGCCCTTCGGCGAACACGCCGCCGAGCGAGACAACCTCACCCGCGATCCATCGCTGAATGAGCATGTCGCCCTTGAACAGCGCCGCTGCCGTGGCCAACTCGGCGGCCGAGGAGACAACTTGTCCCTTGGGGACGCTCTCAACGGATTGAGCGCGGGACTCGGCAGCGTCAACTGACTTCAGCGCCACCGGGAATCCGAGCTGGGCGGCGGCGGCGAGCGCCTCCTCGATGTTGGCGCAGCGGATCGAGGTGGCCGAGGGCATCCCGACCTGTTCGGCTGCCCGCGAGAGGCACTCGCGGTGCATCACGCGCTCCACGATCGACGGCGAAGGCAGGCCGAGCGTCGTGAAGGTCTCCAGGCGCCCGCGCAATTGAGAGACCGCAAGCAGCGCGCTATCGCTACCGGCGATCAACGTGCTATAGGGGCGGCTGGTCAGCTCTTCGCGCAGCTGCTCGACGAAGCGGCTGGAGCTCTCGCGCGCGTCGGCGAGTCGCAGGCGCCGTGAGCACGAGCGAGACCACTGCGCGGCGGCCAGCGCCGTGGAGGATGCCGCGGTGACCTCATACCCGGCCCTGTGCAGGCTGCGACACGTCGCGAGCATCGAGCGCTCCTCGGCGTTGGTTATGAGCACTCGCGGTCGGCTGCTCATAGGACCGTTCGTTCTCTCCGCAGTGCTCCGTGCACGCTCAGGCGGGCGCGTGCTGGCTCTGTCCATGATGGGCCCGTATCCGCTTGCTGGCTCGGCGCAGCAGATCGACGGGCGCCGAGCGTAGGAGCGGCTCGTAGCGGTCGGCCAGCTTCATGACGACGATCGGCATCGGATCGAGCGCCCCGATCATGGCGCGCTTCAATTCGAATGGGTCCCAGCTGCCCAGGCCGGTGCTGACCGCCGCGCGCAGCTCGCTGTCGCGTGCCGCCTGCACGGCGACCGCGGAGCGACGCCCAAATGGATAGGCAAACGTCTCGATCGGCGTGGCAAGCATCTCTTCCAGGCGGACCTTGCTTTCGTGGATCTCGCCGCGGCACTCCTCGTAGGAGAGCTTCGACAAGTCTGCGTGGGTCATCGTGTGCGCGCCCACCTCCCAGCCAGCGGCAACCACGGCGCGCAGCTCCGCCTCATCCATCATGCGGTTGTCGGCCTGTGCGCGCACCCACGGGCTGCGGCCTCCCATGAAGCCGATGGTCATGTACACGGTGCCGGGAATGCCGTATTCGCTCATGATCGGCAACGCGGTCGTGAGGTTGTTGCGCATGCCGTCGTCGAAGGACACGGCTGCGTACCCTGGCGGCGGCTCTCCCCCGTCTGCCAGCCGCGCGAGCTGCGCGACCGTAATGAACTCGAACCCGGCGCTCAGCATCACCTCGAGCTGGGCACGGAAGCGCTCGGGGCGGACCTGCAACATGCTCAGGTCTTCCCGCAGCGGCGAGCGAGCGACGCCGTGGTAGCCGAGGATCACCGATCGCGTGCGACATATCCGGCGCACTTGAGCGACCCAGAAATCGCGGTTGGGCCGACTCAGGGGAGCCACGTGCTCGAACTGACGGTTGGGGGTCATGGTCACTTTGTGGTCTGATCGAATGACCGACGGGTCGTAACTAGGCGATCACTGCGGTCATCGACCGACCGCGGCCCGAACGTGAGAGGACCGTCGCGCGCAGGCGCCCAGGAGAATATTTGTGGCGACGCAGCCGGGATCGTGCCCGCCCGCGTCGCGCTCCAGCATAGTCGCCGTCGAGGTTGGATGAGTTAGGCTGTGCGGCAATGGACCCCTGTCCACGGTCCTCCGAAGTGGGCGCCGACAGTAACGGCAAGTTTCCACGCTTGTGTGCCCAGGCGATCCCCTCCAAAGATGAGTGAGCATGGGCTCGGAACGCGCACGGTTCGCGGCATGGCATGGGCCTATGGCGCCTACGCCGGCGGCCGGACGCTGGTGCTCGTCTCGACGGCGATCCTGGCCCGCCTGCTGACGCCCAGCGATTTCGGCGTGGTGGCGCTCGCGATCGTGTTCATCACATTTCTGGAAGCGGTCAAGGATCTGGGTCTGAGTCAGGCTTTGATCGTCGCGAGCCCGGAGGAGGAGGCGCCGCGCGCGCAGACCGTATTCGCATGGAGCATCGTGCTGGGGCTCGTGCTCACACTGGTTACGGCGGCTATCTCGCCACTGGTTGCGAGCTTCTTCCACCAGCCGCAGCTGACCGGTCTGCTGCCTGTCCTCGGGACGATGTTCCTGCTGCGTGCACTTGGCAGCACCCACGAATCGCTTGCCCGCAAGCACCTCAATTACCGTGTGCGCACAATTAGTGAAATCGTCGAAGCGGGCGTGCGTGGCGTCGTGGGAATAGCTCTCGCGCTCGACGGTTTTGGGGCCTGGAGCCTTGTGATCGGGTTTGTGTTGGGTGTCGCATCGAACACCGCGGTGCTGTGGCTGCTGGTCAACTTTCGCCCACGCCCGCGTCTCACCAATACTCACCTGCGCGACCTGCTCAGCTTCGGTGGGGTGCTGACGCTGGTTAACGTGGCGGCGGTGGTTTTCTACAACACCGATTACCTGTTCATCGGGCGAGTGCTGGGGGCGGCGTCGCTGGGGCTGTATTCGATCGGCTTTCGTATTCCCGAACTGCTGATTCTGAACGTCGCGCACGTGGCCGCCGATGTGCTGTTCCCGGCCTACTCGGCGCTCGACCGGACCAGGCTGCGAGAGGGGTACATAACCGCGCTGCGTTACATGACGATGCTCACATTGCCACTCGCGGCGGGTTTGGTGGTGCTGGCGCGGCCATTGATCCTGGTCGTGTTCGGCCACAAGTGGGTCGGGTCGATTCCTGTGACACGCACGATCGCCCTGTACACCCTGTTTGCAACGCTCGCGATCCCGCCGGGAACCGTGCTGAAGGTGACTCGGCGCGCGAAGCTGATGGTGATCTTCTCGGTGCCGATGGTGTTCGTGCTCGCCGCGCTGCTGCTGATCTTCACCAGTCAGGGGATCGTCGCGGTGGCGATCGCGACGACGGCGCTGCAGGCGACGGTCGCGCCCGTGCAGGCCACGGTAGTCTCTCGCCAGCTCGCCATGCCGCTGTGGGCTTCAGTCCGCGAGCTGATCCCGCCGACGCTCGCGGCCGGGGCTATGGCCGCTGTGCTGGTGGGAGTCGCCGCTCTGATCTCCGCGTCGTTGCCGCTGCTGCTCGTGGGGATCCCGGTTGGGGGCGCGGTCTACCTCGGGGTGCTGTGGCTGGTCGCGAGAGACAAGCTACTCGTGTTGCGGGACATGGCGTTCCCGCGCGCGGCCGCGTCTCTATAGAGGGTTCGGTCGCTGCGCTACTGACGAGCTGCGCGGTAGACGACGGTGATCGTCTCCGAGCGCGTCGCGGGCGTGGCGCCGGCGACGGTGAACGTGATCGACAGTCGCACCCGCAGACGCCTGCTGTGGGCGAGGCTCGCGAGCGCGCGCTTGTTTGGCTCGAGCTCGAGCGTCAGGTTGCCGGGCGATCCGATCGAGCGATCCGTTTCACCGTAGGCGAGCGTTCGCAGTTTGCGCACGCGCCGGCGCCGTCCTTTGACGAGCGTCACGACGCCGCGGGTCGAATCGAAGCTGGCGTACACACGCATTCGGCCTGCGGCCAACCCCTTGAATGCGAGTGTCAACCGGCCGTTTGTCCGTTGCGCGACGGAGAGGAGCGGCAAAGTGGATGTGCGCGGCCAGATGGATCCCGGCGTGGGCTCTTTGTTCTCCTCGACGCCCGGAGGGCCCGGCGTTGACGGCGGGGTGGGCGTGACTTTGCAGAGCACTGCGATCGCGGGTACTGCGATCGGGCCGTACTCGCTTGCTCCCATGTTCGACCACCGGCGCGTCGATGATCGGCGCGACGAATTCCGAGGGGTTGCAGACTGGTGTGTGGGAGGCTCCGGAGAGCACGCGCTGATTTCCATAGAAGTCGGCCGTCAGGCCGGAGGGGAGCAGCGCGTTTGAGCCGGCGTCGATCGTGGGGCTCGCTTCGGTCTCGTGGACGTTGACGGAGGACGGGTCGCCTCCGTCAACCAGCAGTGGATCCGCGCAGATGTTCCCTTCGCCCGCCAGCGGCGCGCTCGAGTCGGCGGCGACGCACACGTCGCTGAAGCTGGCCGTCAGCGACGCCCCGGCTTCACCTTCGAAGCCCGCGATCTCACTGCCGGGGGAGTCATCGGCGACGATCGAATTGTCCAGTTCGAGCTGGTCGCCGGGTTCGCCTTCGATCCCAGACCCATATGGCGCGCTGTTGAGCGTCACCGTCGAGTCGAGCACGTGCAGATGAGTGCAGCCGACCCACACGCCGCCTCCGCCGAGGTCGGCTTCCATCCCCGGGCCGATCGCGTTGCCCGCAACGACTGCGTTCTCGAGCGTGCTTTCGGGGAACTGCGCCTGCGAGCAGGCAAAGGTGAGGTTGGTGATACCGAGCCCGGCACCCCAGCTCCAGCGTTCGTAGGAGCTGCTGCTGGTGCCGGCGATCGTGTTGCGCGAGAAGCGATCGTCGACGCTCAGAAGGCTCGCGCCTTCCAGCCACTCGCCACCGCCGCCGTAGTTGCCCACGGAGGGCGTCGCCGCGAGGATCCTGTTTGAGTCGAACACGTTTGCGCTCTGGCTCACCGGAACGGCCAGCGTGGCGCTTCCCACGAACCGCAGGCCTGCGCCGGTCACCTGGGCACCTTCGGCAGTGCCGGTTGCTTCGAGCGTATTACCTTCAAAGATGTTGTCTTCGAGCACATTGCGCGAGAGCGGGCAGCTGTCCTGCAGCAACGCGCCCGCGCCGCCTCCTTCGGCGCTCCCAAGCGCAAGCCTGTTGTCGATGAAGCTCGATCCGGTGACCGCGAGGGCCGGCGGGCCGTCGGCGGGTGGGCAGTTCGTCTGCGACTGGCCCACATACACGAACACGGCGTGCGAGCCCTCTCCCTGCTCTTCGTTTTCGAGGAAGCTGTCGTGGCTCAGGTTCAGCCGTGTGGCGCGAATCGACAGGGCGCTCGCCGATTGCGCATGCTCGAAGGTCAGGTTGGCGAGGGTCATCGCACCCACTTCTTCAGAGCCGGATGTCGACATCAGTGGGCCATTTATGGAGGGGCCGGCGAAGCCGGCGGTCGTGCCCGGCTTGCCTTCGATCGCGAAGTCCGAGTCCGAGGGCAGTGTCACTCCGCTTGAGCTGTTCAGGTTGCTTGCGTCGCAGAGTTCGCCGAGCACGATCGTGTCTTCTTCGCCGTGGTGAGGTTCTTTAGCAAGGTCGGTGATCGTCTGCTGCAGGTTGGTGCAGCTCACCTGCAGAGTCGCGGCGCCGGCCGAGGCCACGCCGGCAGCTATCAACAGCATCGCAAGCGCGCTTGCCACGAATACACCCCGCGACGTGCGCGCGACAACAAACATGCCTCTCGACGCACGGGCGATGAATACGACCCTGCGCGCGAGGCCAATGCGGAAGACTCCTACGCTGCGCATTTCTCAGGCGCCCTCGACTCGGCGAGCCACATAGTGCAACTCGGGGTGGGAGCTTGCCTGCTCGCTCGTCCCCACCGGCTGACCGTCGAGGTCCAAGCACTCCAGCAGCTCGAAGCCAAGCTCGAGGAGCTGGCGCTCCTGCGCGTCGCGTCCTACGTAGTAGTGGAGGATCGTGTAGTCGTGGGCCTCGTCGACGAGGATCGCGTGATCGTCGGCGAAGCTTTGTAGGGCCAGGGCACGGCGCCAGTTGCGCCGCCGTCGCGGCATGTAGCGCAACTCGCGCGCGGCGCGCAGCGGGTGCTGGGAGCGCAGCTGTTGCATCGGGTTGGGGATGTGCGGTGCGTGGGCGTGGTTGTGCGTGGACATCATCATCAGCCCGTCGTTGGTGAGTATGCGACGGATCTCTCCCAGCACGCGCCGCCGCTCGGCGTCGTCGAGCACGTCGAGCACGTTGAACGGCGCGAACACCACGTCGAAGCCGCCCGCGCCGTAGTGGGAGAGCTCGCGCAGGTCGCCCTGTTCGAAGACGCCACCTGGATAGGCGCTCTGGCAGTGGGAGACCATCGCCCGCGATATGTCCAGGCCGTGGAACTCGCTCGCGAGCTCGAGCAGATAGCCGCTCAGGCGACCGCCGCCGCAGCCGAGCTCGAGCACGCGCCCCGATAGCGCCTCGCGGTAGCGCACGAGCAGCATGACCTCAGGCGGGCGCAGTGTCCGCGCGGAGTAGTGGTCCACGAGATCGGCGTGGGTCCACATCTCCTCGTTGACGCGAACCTGCGTGCCGGCGCTCGGCGCCGGTTCGGGCTGGGCATCCACCGAGCGGGATGGTGTCATACGCACCGCCTCGACTCAGCCCGTGGACGCGCGGCGCCCCGGCTCGGCGCTTGACAAGCTTTGCTCGCCGCGCTCCAGCACGCGGGTGAGGGCGCTGTCGAGTAGCGCGTGCACGGCCCGCTGTAGCGCCAGGGGCTCGAGCGTGTGGGAGGTGAGAGGACCCGGGATCGACTCCACGCGCACGTTGGCGTGCGCTCGCGCGCGCTCGAGCCCGTCGTCGCGCTGGAGCTCCTCGAACACCGGCTCCCCCGCCGTGAACACACCAAGCAGCTCGGTCTCGCTCGAGTCGAGCCGAGCGAGCGCGCGCCCGAGCTCGTCGTCGTTCGCGCGGCGCTCGCGCCGATACGCGCGCAGGCGTCTCGGCAAGGACGCCAGTGCGACAGCGACCCCCCGGGCGATCGCGGCGATCCGCTCGCCCTCGATCTGGCCTGCTACGAGCTTACGCCAGGTCTCCAGGCGCAGCAGCTTGCGCACGTTGCGCGCCTCGCGCACTCCGTCGACGCTCGGGTCCCAGAAGAGCGCCCGCGGATTGATCATGAACGCGCCGCGCACGCGCTCGTCCTCGAGCGCGGCCTGGAAGGCCCAGTAGGCGCCCGAGCACAGCCCGGCGAGCACGAAGCGCGTAGGCAGGCCCTGCCCGGCCAGCGCGGCCAGCACGTCGTTGGTCTGATCGACGTAGCGCTGCACGTAGAAGCCCTCGTCCTCTTCGAGCGCGGCCGCGTCGCCGTCGGCGTCGCCGATCCCCGCCAGATCGATTCTCAGGGTGGGCACCCCGCGCGCGGCCCAGCGCCGCGCGATCTCGACCCACATCCGGTTGGGGCCTATGTGGCGCAATGCGCCCGCGTTGAGCAGCACGGCGCAATAACGGGCCTCGCCTTCGGGCTCGGCGAGCACGCCCACGAGCAGGCCGTGGCCGTGGGGGATCGCCAGCGGCCGCTCGCGCACGCGTGTGCCCTCGACCTCCAGCTCGAGTGTTGTGTCCGTCGTTACAACGGGGACCGCCGCGGGTGCCGCGGGCGTCGCAGGCGCTGCGCTCGCGAGTGTCGCGCCGGCGGCGAGCCACCTGGCGACGGTCGCGAACACCTCCGTGGGTGGCTGCGACTTCTGCGGCGGCGTGACCATGGCTCCGTAGCCTCGCCCAGAGGCCGTGGTCACCTCGGCGCCGGAGCGCTCGAGCACTGTACGCAACCGTCCGTCAACTTCGAGCCCGTCGCGCTCGAGCAGCATCACCCGCCGCGCCGCGCCCTTCGGTAGCTCGAGTGTCGTCAGATCGAGTGCCTCCAACGCGGCGATCGTCTCGGCGCTCATCACGAATCCTGCGCTTGCAAGCGCGCCCGGCTCCAATGCCGGATCGCGCTCCTGCGCGGCCGTCTCGCGCGATGCCTCCAGTTGTGAAAGCGCGCGCAGCTGGCGCACGAATGTTCGGCCTCTGACGGGGACCGACCACAGCACGAGATCGTCGATGGTTGCCCCGGCGGCGGCGGCGCGATATGCCAGCAGTCCACCCAGCCCTATGCCGATCGCCGCCACGCGTGTGCTGCCGCCCGCTGTGCGCAGCCAGCCGGCAGCTGCCGCAAGGGCGCGCGTCCATGCTTCGACTCGGCCCGGATCGTGTGGTCCACCGGCGCTGTCGCCGCTGCCGGGCAAGTCGAATCGCAATGTCGGATAGCCAGCGCCCGCAAGAGTCTGGGCCCATTGGCGTCGCGCGCGGTAGGCACACAGGTCGTCGTTGCCGAACAATGGGCATAGCAGCACGCCCAAGGAATTGTGGGCGCCCTGCGGACTGTCGAACAGCGCGTATGTCGACTCCTGGTCCTGAGTCAGATAGAAAGCTCGCGTTGGTGGGCGGCTCACTCGTCTTGCTCCTCGACGCGGACGCGCACCCGTCCATCGAGGTTCAGCGCGGTCAGTGCACCGCTCGCGGCAAGGTCCGGGAGCCGGTCGGCAGCAGGCTCCAGCAGGATCTCGCGAGCCACGCCTGGCTCCAATGTGAGCGCGTCGTCTCTGGGGAGCAGGCCGGGCAGGTGCACGCGCACGCCGTAGGCGATACGGTGGCTGTGCAGCCTCAGCACGAGTGTGCGATCGTCGAGGCGCCGCACGGTCCCCTCCAGCCCCAGCTCCTCGGCGGAGTGCCGGCACAGCGGCCGTCCGGCGGGAAAGCGAAATGCCTGGGAGAGCACCTCGGGGGCATCGGATTCACGCTCGCGCTCGAGCGTGGCGGCGACGACATCGTGACCGGGCGCTCCGAAGCGGTAGGCCCACGAAACATCCACGAAGCGGCCGAGCATCGCCTCGATGTCGCGCGTGCATGTGTCGTGGGCTGCCAGCTCGAGCGTCTCGCTGACCCGCTCGACCGGTTGCTGTCCGTCTCGGTAGAGCGTGACGCGTAGGTTCGCGATCAGCGGCGTGGGCCGATCGTTGGCGACGTGCGTGTGGATACCCCCGAGCCCCTCGTCGATCATCCACACGGCCACGGGCGCGAGCGCGCGTTGCAGGTGGTAGTAGGCCGGCTTTGGCATCCCGAGGTGATCTATCACTCCCCAGCCCGCGCCCGGCACGAGATCTGAGAGCCACAGCACCAGACCCCCGCCGCATGGCGATCCGGCACGGCGCCACTCCCCGAATACCTCTGCCATCACCTCGCCGGTGACTGCGCGCGAGAGCTCCAGGTAGCGCTCGTGGTCGCAGCGTCGCAGCTCACTCGGATCCACGCCGAAGATCAGCTCGAGGTAGTGGTCGCGCACGTCCTCGAAATCCCACTCGCTGTCGACATCGCGTGGCACGCCGGCCTTCCACTTCGGATGGCCGACGATCATGTGTGCTGGTCCCTCGGGCAAGAGCGCATCCACACCCGCCTCGTTGGGTACGTTGGAGAACGCAAGGCACTCGCCCGCGAAGCGCACTTCGGCGCGCCGCGCGTCCTCGAGTGGGCGGCGGTAGCCGCCCACTCCGTAGTAGTTGGCGATGCCGTGTTCGGGGCGGAATGGCAGCTCGCCGCCGCATGGCGAGGAGGGCACGTAGAGCGCGTCGGTGCCGGCCTCGGCGACGAGCCCGGGCAACAGCTCTCCGAACAGTTCGCTGCGGCCGAGCGTGGGGTCCAGTCCGAGCATCGCGACCTGCTGCTCGATCTCGCTGTTGCCGCACAGCACCGCGAGGCTGGGGCGCCCACCGAGTTCGTCGAGTTGGGCGCGGGCCTCGCGCTCGACGCTCGCGCGGAAGCCCTCGTCGGAAATCGGGTAGTCGAGATTGGCGAACATGAAGTCTTGCCACACGAGCAATCCCAACTCGTCGCAGAGATCGTGGAAGGCGGGGCTCTCATACGCGCTCGTGCCGGGAACGCGCAGCATGTTCATGCCCGCGTCGCGCACAGCCTCGAGCGTGGCCCGCAACCTCTGCGGCTCGGGCGCGAGCCCCGCGAGGTCCACCGGCGTCCAGACCGCGCCGCGCGCGAACACCCGCACGCCGTTGACGTGCAGGTCGAGCCCGTCGGCCTCGATGTCGTGACCCGGACGCGCTCGGGCCGCGAGCGTGCGAAAGCCGACGCGGCCCGCGTCGACCGTGACGGGGCCTTCGGTTGTCCTCAAATGGAGTCGGACATCGTGCAGCGCGGGCTCGCCGTGCGTGTGCGGCCACCAGCGCGCCACCCGGGGCACGCTCAGGTTGCCCTGTGCGATCGCGCCGGCGCCGCCTCGATCGGCCAGTAGCTCGAGTGTGGCTGTGTGGATACCCGAGGGTCCCGACAGCTCCAGCTCGGCGGTCTCGATCGAGCGGTTGTCGAGCCGGCGCAGGCGGGCACGTACCGAAACCATGCCGGCTGCGTCGTTGCCCTCGCCATCCAGTGCGGTGCGCAGCTTCAGCTGCTCCACTGCGATCTCACGGCGACGCACCAGCCGCACCGGCCGCCAGGGTCCGACGGCCGCGGGACCTGGCGCAAAGCCGGGGGCCCGGCCGAGCAGCATCGTGCGAAAGAACCGCAGATTGCCCTCGACCAGACGCGTGCGCCAGCGGGCACGAGGCTTGCGCCGCTGAGCCAGCAACGGCGCAAGCGCCCGGCAGCGGATCGCAAGCTCGTTCTCCTCGGCCGGCACAACATTGAGCGAGTAGGAGGCGAACATCGTCTCGCTGCTCAGCAGCGGCTCGCCGTTGAGAAATACGTCGGCGACCGTCGCGATGCCGTCAAGCTCGAGTGCCAGCTCCTCGCCCTGCGCCGCCGGCGCGGCGTGAAAACGCGTGCGAAACCACCAGTCCTCGGCGTCGAAGTCGCGCTCCTCGCCCGGGCGCCACTCACCCGCGTCGCGCAACGCGCCGGCCGCCGTGCCCGGCACGCGCGCGGGCAGCCACGCCAGCTGCTCGAGGGCCCTGGTGTCGGTGTGGGCATCGGGGGGAGAGGCCGCGACCTCCCAGCCCTCGTCGAGCACGAGCCGCTCGTGGCCCTCCACGCGAGCGCGTGCGATCGGCGCGGGCCCCGCCGGCTCAGGCAAGCGCACCGTCCAATCCTGCGAAAGCTTCGTCCCATGCCTGCACGAGTGCCGCGATCGCCGGCTCGGGATCGAATGCGCGACGCCGCGCGAGCTTGAAGGAGAGTGTCTTGCAGCCCTCGACGATTCGTCCCATCGCCGCCGCGGCGGGATCTCCCGCCTCGCCAAGCAGCCATTCGACATGCGAGCCGCCGATCTCGAATGCCGAGCCGACCATGCGCACCGTCGCAAACGCGTAGTCGTGATAGCCCGCGTGGTCGCCCTCCAGCAGGCGCGGGAGATCGAGCGCGAGCTGCGCGCCGAAGCGGGTGAACGGGTTTGACTGTGGGCGGCGCGCGAGGTGCTCGGCCAGCAGCTCACGCGCGGCTGCACGCAGGACATCGCCCTGCAGCGCGGCTCCGGCGTCCATGCGCACGAGCTCAGTGTAGGGCGGCAGCACGTCCTCTGAGAAGGGCCGTCCGAGGCGAAAGATGCCACGGTAGTCCTCGCCTTCGAGCTCAAAATAGCCCGGGCCGTGGAAATAGCGCAGACGTTCGTGCTCACGGTCGATTGCCTCGGCCACGACGGAGCTCTTGACGTGCTCCTGGCGGTAGCTGGTGGCGGCGGTGTCGGGCAGGTACCACGAGTCGAGCTCGACGATGATCGTGCGCTCGCACGCGAGCTGCTCGGCAATCTGCTCGGGCAACGGCCTGTACGGCTGCATCTCGTGGATGTCGACGCCGTACAGCAGCTGCACGTGCTCGGGCAGCGGCTTGAAGAAAGTCCACTGGTCGCCCTCGAAGTCCACTCGCAGCACGCATCCCATCATCGCGAGCGGCTGGTGCCCACATGCGTGCAGAAACTCGATCAAGATGTCCGTGTAGCAGTTGGTCTCGGTGTAGGCGCGCTCCGGCGCGTGTAGAGAGTGGGGCTGGTAGGCGGCAAGGTCGAGGCCGAGCAGGCTGACGAAGCCGTTGCTCGCGGTGCTCATACGATCTGCAGCTTCTCTTGCACCGATGCCGGCCATGCGTCCACGTCGAGGCCGTGTGCGCGCAGCAGCGCCAGCGTGATCCGCTCCAGCCCAAACCCCAGGCACGCCGTGTGCGCCGGCACGCCGCTGTCGCTCATCTCGATTCCGTAGGTCGAGGAGAAGTGGTCTTGGTGATAGTTGAACGAGGCCACCGCGGTCGGCTCGGGGCTGGCAATCTGCACGAGCACCTCGAACTTCAGAGCCTGGGTGCGCTGGCTGCGCGCGAGCAGGCGCCCGCTGCGTCCGAAGAAGGGATCGTTGGCGACATCGAAGCGCGCCTCGAGCCCGGTGGCGCGCAGGAGCTCGACCGAGCGATCACGCCATGTGTCGCGCCAGGCGGCCACGGTGTCAGGCTCCCCGATTCGTACGATCTCGCGCTGATGGAACATTTGTAGGCGCGCGGGATCGCCCGAGGGCTCGTGGCGGAACACATAGGAGCCGCCGGCGTCGACTGTGATCCCGCCTGCCGGGAGCGTCCCGCGTGCGGCGACTGCGGGATATACCGGGTAGCAGGCGGCGGGCGTGAGCACCAGGTCAGTCATCGATTGGAACTCACTCCAATCCTCGTGGTGGCTCGCGCGCTGCTCCTGTTCGCCCGCCTGCTGCTCGTCGCCCGCGAATCCGAAGATGCTGCCCGCCAGGTGCGGGAAGGACTTCAGGTAGCCGATTTGCTCCAGCTGGCGGCGCGGAAGCAGTGGCGGGAAGGCCATCCGCTCGGGTTCGTCTGCAACGGCGGCACGGGTGACCATCGCATCGAATGCGATGCGAACCAGCTCAAACTGGGCGCCGCGCCCGTAGATGCCTGGGACGCCGCTGTCGATCAATAGACCAGCGGCCAGGAGCTCGGAGAGGAACTTGGTCTGTTCCGATGTCCCGGGACGGAACTCGGCCACGGAGCTAGACCTCCTTGGCGATCAGCAGCAGGTTCGCGTTCGTCTGATGGATGCGCTCGTTGGCGACCATCAGGCAGGCTGACATCGTGTCGCGCAGATGACGCCCGACGCTGAAGGGGGTGTCGTTCTTGAAGCCCACGATGCCGCACACGCCGAGCGCTCCCTGGCAGATGAGCGGCGCCTGCTCGGACGCGGCGATCTTGAGGTTGTTGAAGCGCAGGATGCTCGCCATCTCAGAGAGCTTGGCGCGATCTCCAGCAGAGGCATCCACGAACTCGCGCAGACCGGAGGAGACCTCTGCCCGTAGCAGCGACAGCTGGCTCATCAGTTCTGAGAGGCGAATCGCCGCCGGCAGGGGCTCACCGGGCTTGCGCTTGGCCGCGGCTCGCGTGAAGGTCCGTGCACGCTCGAACGCATCGGTGGAAATACCAAGCCAGAGGTGAGACCAGAGGATGTGGGAGATCGGGACCATGGACTCGTTCATGATCTGCGCGAACTGTGCCGGCAGCACCTGCTCTAGAGGCATCTCCGCGCGAACGACATTTCCGGGCGAGCAGGTGCCGCGCATCCCTAGCGGGTCCCAAGTGCCGGTGGGCTCGAGTGTGTGCTGGTCCTTGCGCGTGAGCACGCACACTTGGTCACCGGGCTCGGCGTCGGGTGAGCGCCGCAGCGTGACCAGCAGGTCGTCTGCGTGGGCTCCGTAGCTGACGGTCGGCGCCTGCTTCTCAAAGCGCCCGCAGCCGTTGCCAGCCGGTTCGACGCTAGCGATCGACCGCCCCATGTCGCCGCCAGTGCCAACCTCGGACGTGACGGAAGCGATCAGTCGCTGTTCGATGGCGAGGTCGCGCAGGTAGCTTTCAAACCACGGAGCGTCATCGAGGTGGCGCACGATTGTCGCTACCTGAATCTGGTGCATTGCGAAGACCATCGCACTCGCGCCGCAGCGCTGGCCAAGCTCGAAGCAGGCACGTGCCAACGCCTCGAAGGAGACACCTCCGCCGCCAAGCTTATCTGGCACAAAAGCAGAAAGCGCATGCTTGTCTCGCAGTGCCGCGACCGTCTCGATGGGGAAGCGAGCCTCGCGATCGACATCCTCGGCATTCGGCCCTGCAACCTCCTCGGCGATCGCGCGAATCGCGGCGAGGAAGGTCTGGTCGCGATCGACGGCGATGCTCATGCGGCTGTCGCCGCTTGAAGCTCGGCGAGTGCCGTCGAGATTGCGTTGACGCTCTCAAAGACACTGCGCTTGAGCATGGAGTCCGGAAACTCGATGTCGAAATGGTCCTCCAGCGCGAGCATCACGTTGACACTGGCATGCGAGGTCATTCCGGCCTGGTAGAGGTCCTGTTGGCTGGAGAGCGAATCGACATCGATGGGTAGGCGTCCGTGCTCCGCGATGATCTGACGGATTTCGCTGTCGAGGTCGCTCATTTGTGTTCCATCGGACGGTAGCGCGAGTTCCTCAAGAGCAGCGGGCGATGACCACCGCTGTGGCAAAGCCGCTTTCGTGGGCGATGCTGAGCGAGAATTCCTCGAGGTCGCCGGCGCTGGCAAGTGCCGCGGCTGGGCCGCTCAGCTCGAGCTCGATCCAGCCGGATGGATCGCGACAGACCTCGATCGTGTTCAGCGGCACGGCCTCATCACGGGGTCGCAGCACCTTGAGAGTTGCCTCCTTGGCGGCGAAGCGTCCGGCGAGACGTTCAGGATCGATCCCCTGCGGTGTCAGGCAGTCATCGAGCTCGCGCTGGGTATACACGCGTTTGAGGTAGTGCTCGGCATGTACTCGGATCGACTGTCGAACAACGTCCACCGATACCAGGTCTGTTCCCACGCGCATAGACATCAAGCGTCAATGCTCTCAGATTTAGGGTCTGCGACCGCCGCGTCGGCCGTCAGCCCGACGACTCGTGGCTGTCTACGTCGGCGAGATACGCACGGGAGAGGATGGAGGAGTCCAGGTAGACCTGCATCTATCGCGCTCTTCAGAGAGGAGCGGTCGAGCGACCTAGCCCGTTTGTCGACGGTCGATCGCGCGGGTGATCGGTGTATCCGCGTGGACAAAAGAGCTGCGTCTTCGCTTGGGCTCGCCGCCGCGATGGAGCGCTTAGAGGGCTCTGACGAGGAAGCGATCCGTCGAATGTCGAGCGCTTCGGGCGTAGCGCTCTCGTGGAGATGGTCGAGGTGATCGAGTACGCGGCGGATGCGAAACTCTGCACGCACCGCCTGAAATCCTGCTAGCCACTTCGCCCCTCAAACCCCCGCCTGCTCCACCAAACGCCGGCGAAGCAGCGGATTGATGATCTGGTAATCGCCTCGTCCGGTGTGCTCGATCAGCCCTGCCTCCACCAGCTTTTTCAAAGCTCGGTCGGCTTCGCCTCGGTGCATGCCGGACGCCAATGTCGTCCCGGCGGCGATCCGGCGCGCGATCCGAAGCGCCTGCTTGTGGCTTGAGCGGATCTGCTCCATGAGTTGGTCTACCAAGGCGCTGTCGCGTTGATAGGCTCCGTCGTAGCCTTGCTCCACCAGCGGGCTGTCGATTGTGCGGCGGTTCAGCAGAACGCTCAGGAAGTGGGTTTGTTGGGCGATCAGCATGGTCACGCGGGGGTGCAGCTCGCCCAAGTCCACGATCCTCTGCAGGGCATTCTGCGCGATCTGGCATCCGTCGGCCTCGAAGCGCTCCCCGAGTCCCTTCTGCCAGTCCTCCTCGGCAATGGGACGCAGGGGATAGAAGCCGCCGAAGCCGCTGAATGCGCGGTTGTTGGGCGCGAACAGGTCCCTCATGACGTGCTCGATGGAGCCGGCGAACAGATAGCTGACTTGGGTGGAGCGCTGGAAGATCGCTCGCATACGCTTGGTCAAAGCGTCTGGATCGCCGTATGGTTTGCGGCTGCTCGCGATCTCTTGGAACTCGTCAAAGAACACCACGCATCGCTTGCCGTCGGCTAGGGCCACCTGCTGGGGAAGCTCCAATGCGTCGCTCAGCGCCCGTTGCGGGTTACGGGCCGCCAGCCCGGGTGTGACGGCCAGCTCGACGGCGTCGCCGAGCTGACTCTGCATCTTCATGACGAGCGCTCCTTGGGCGGCTGTGAGCGTTTGCCTGCCGAAGCGCCTTGCCTTGGGCAGCAGCTTGCGCACGGCGGGCCGGTTGCCGAGGACAGCGCTCGCCAAGGCTTCGGCCAGCTCGGCGTCGTCGGCTATCGCGAAGAGGTCGATTGCGGCGACGTAAAGTCCACGTGCCTTGGCCCTCGTCAAGGCGGCGTCGCATACGCTCGTCTTGCCGGTTCGTCGCGGACCGGCAAGCACGATGTTGGTACCGGCGGTCAAGGCGCTTGTCACTTCCTTGACGTCCTCCGCCCGCCCGATCATCTGGCTGGCCGGGATCGGCTCGTCGGTGGGGAACAGATCCCCGCTTGCCTGACGGTCGGCCGACTGTACACGCTTCATGTAAGCATTGTACACAGATTACGTGTACAGACCTTTGTGCAGGGCGGTCGTGGTACTAGCGGTCATGCTGGAGCCTGGACACATTATGTGTGAGCTCTGTACACAATAATTGTGTACAGAGCTTTGGGCGCGTGACTAGTTTCCGTGTGCAGACGCGACTGGCGAGCGGGCGGGCGGGCGGGCGGGCGGGCGGCGGTCCGATCAGACCCCCGACCCGCGTCCGAATAGCTCTTCCAAAAAGAACCGCGTCTTTGGCAAAGGTTCGCGCGCGGGATAGAGGCGCTCTAGCGAATCCAATACCTCCTGAGCGCTTCCAAACCTGCACTCCTCGATCAAGACTTCGATGTCCTGATTGTCCTCGCCGAATCGCATCGCCATCAACTTCATCGCGAGCAGGTACTGGGGTGAGGCCGTGGTGATTTCGATGCCCTCGATGTCCGGTAGGGGTCGGGCATCGTGGTCCTTCGCCGGCATGAAGGCCTTGGCCACGGCGTTCAGCCAATCCTCGGGCAGGCCGAGTTCCTCGGCGACCTTTGCGGCCGCATCGTAGATAGAGCTCTTGGGCTCGAAGACCGCGTCTATGTCCTTCGTCACGCGCCTCGTCGAGTAGGCGAGCGCCATCGCAGCGCCGCCGACGATGAAGATTTGGCCTCGCACGCCTCGCCTCGACAGCTCGTCGCCGAGTGTCTGCAACGCCTCGAGGATCTCTGCTCGCGAGAATCTTTTGGAGGCCCTCTCAGGCACGATCGAACACCTCTCTCGCGATGAACACGCCGTGACGTGCGAACACGGCCGGGGTGTGAGCGAATGTGTAGGCCTCGAACGCGGGCCTGTCTGTCACAAACCACCAAGGCTCGACAAAGCGATCAGATTCCTCCACCCAACCGGGCGCGGTGATTTCGCTCTCGCGCGCAAAGAACTCGGCTGTCCCGGCCAAAGCGGCGTCGAAGCGGGGATCGCCCGTGCCGGGTGGCACCTCGCGGATAAGCGAGATCTTCCCGGGCCGCGACGACCCTCTGAAGTCGTCCGCGAAACCGAACAGCAGGCGTAGCGCGTCGTGCTCTTGCGCTTGCGCGAGATCCTCGGCAATTTCCGGAGCGAGTTGCTCGAGCGGGGTGGCGCCGCGTCGCGTGCGGGGAGATGCGTTGAGCCGGAGGTCGTGCTCGCATGCATCGAGCAGTCGCTCCAAGGTGGCGAGGGTGGGTGTCCGCACACCCGACTCATAGGCTGCTACCGCTGGCTGAGCCGTACCGGCGCGGTGGGCCATCTCGAGCTGCGTGACGCCTGCGTCGCGGCGGGCTTGCTTGATCAGGCCGGCAACCTCCATAAGCTAAATATACACATATCGATATATTCTATCGAAATCCGTTTTCTACTCGGCCACGAGAAATGGACATCGCTGGAAACGAAGCTCGCCTACCCCACGGCCCCGGGACCACCCGGCGCCGTCGCCGCCGCCGCGTTCAGCAAACCCGCGCCATAAAGCGCCTGGTCCTGCGGCCCGCCGAGCTTGCGTGCGGTGTCCTTCAGCCGGGCCGTCAGTTGTGCAACGGTAGGTTTGCGCCCAAGAATGCCGGCGGCGATGATCAACGCCGCCGTGGCGGCCACATGCGGAGTCGCCATCGACGTGCCTTCATAGCCATTGGGAAAACCGAACACGCGCGGGTTCGTGCCCGTGAAGGTCATCTGGAAGATGTCGCGGCCCGAGGGAAGTTCGGGGTTGCAGCTCGGGTCGCCGGGGAGACTCGCGTCCGGTCCGCCGCCGGGTGCCACGAGCGTTATGCCGCGACCGTCGTTTGAGTAGCTGGCAAGGCAGCCGTGTTCTGTCGTTGCGCCGACGGCGATCACATGCCCAGCTCGCGCTGGGTAGGGGATTGTCGTAGAGCCCTCGTTGCCGGCCGCGGCCACCACTAGCACGTTGTGGCGGTAGGCGTAACGAAGCGCTTCGATCAGCTCGGGGATGTCCGAGGCACCCACGTCGCTTGAAAACTCGAGTGAGAGGTTGATGATCCGCGCGTGATGGTTGACGGCGAAGCGAACTCCTTCGGCGATCACCGAGGCGTCGCCTTCGCCGGCGCTGTCCAGCACGCGCACGGGCATGATCCGAGCGGCGTATGCGAGGCCTGTGAGGCCGTAATGATTGTTGGTTGCCTCGGCGATCGTGCCGGCCACGAACGTGCCGTGGCCGTTGTGGTCGTTGGCGTAAGGCGTGCGGTCGATGAAGTCATAACCCTGCACGAACGAGTACTTACTGAAGTCGGGCGAGCGGCGGTATTTGCCACGGTTGGCATAGGCCACGCCGGTGTCGAGCACGGCCACGATCACCTTTGCCCCGCCCGGCGCCCCGTCCGCCGCGACGTTGGCCCAAGCCTGGGAGGCGTTGATGCCGTTGGTCCCGTCGAAGTTCCACTGCGCCTGCTGCCAATCTCCGGGGGTGTGACCGGTTATGCCGGGATCGTTGGGTATCGACACGGAGGTCGTGTGCGCTACATAGTCCGGCACCGCCCACACCACGTTCTTCTCGCGGCGTAGCTTTGCGAGCGTGGCGTCGAGGCTGGCGCCGGTCTGCACTGCCAGCAGGTGCGTGCTGGAAGCTTCTTCGCCGGATTCGCCTTCCCCGCCGGCGGAGGCTCTGGCCGCGCGCGCCGCCTGAGCGCTCGGTGCGTACTTGATGACGATCCGGTCCGGGGCATAAGCGCCGGTGACCGATTCGGTCGGCTTCGCCGCTGGGCTGGGCGAGATGACGGATTGCGCGATGAAGCTTGGTGGTACGAGGCTCTGCGTCGACGGGCTCGGTGACGTGGCAGTCGCCGCCGCCGCGGCCTTTGGCGATCCGCCGCCAGCAAGGCCGGCGAGCGCGATCGCCGCGAGCACAAGCGTGCATACGGCACCGACCTTCAGCCGTCGGCCGGACAAACTTGGATATCGGGTTCGAGCGGTCGGCGGCAAGTTGGTTCCTTCGTAATCATGAAGTGTTGGGAGCCACTGAGGTTGCGCTCCTAACCAAGCCGAACAAGAATCTACGATGCGCCACCACTTCTTCGCACGCGACGAATACTTCATGCGCCTGGCCCTGCGTGAGGCCCAGCGCGCCGCCGAGCACGACGACGTGCCGATCGGCGCGGTCGTGGCTCATGCGGGCGAACTGATCGCGGCGGGGCACAACGAGCGCGAGCTGCGCCAGGATCCGACCGCCCACGCTGAGACGATCGCTCTGCGCGAGGCCGCTCGCGTGCTCGGCAGCTGGCGCGTGCTCGACGCGGTCCTCTACGTCACGCTGGAGCCATGCGCGATGTGCGCAGGCGCGATCGTCTTGGCGCGCATCCCGAGAGTCGTGTTCGGGGCCAGCGACCCGAAGGCAGGGGCATGCGGAAGCGTGCTCGACGTGCTTGACGAGCCACGCCTCAACCATCGTCCCGACGTTGCCTCGGGGCTGCTTGCCGAGGAGTGCGGCGCTCTGCTCAGCGAGTTCTTCGCCTCGCGGCGCTGAGCCGCTCAGACCGGACGTGTCCTGTCAGTTGACTGGTCTTTCTGGGGCTGAGCTGTCCCTGCATACGCCGCTGGCCCGTAGGAGCTGGAGTTCGGCTGTGACATTTCCCGTGTCCTCGCTGGCGTGACCTGATCGCCCGCCTTACAATCAAACTCATGGTCTCACTCGACGAGACTTCGCTTAACCCACAGGAGCGTTTGCTGCTGGAACGCTTCGCGGGCGAGCTTCGCTCCCAGGGCGAGAACCCGCTTCACGCCGTCTGGCTGTTCGGCTCTCGCGCTCGCGGCGAAAGCCCCTCAGAGGATTCCGACGTGGACGTCCTCGTCCTCGTCGAGGACGACTCGTGGGAGGCCAAGGAGCGCATACACGACACCCTGCAGGCGGCGGCACGCGCCCTGCGACTGCAACCACTCACATGGTCGTTCTCGATTCACATCCATACGCCACGGTGGCTCGTGCAGAGGCGGGAGATTCGATCGTTCTTCATTGCCGAGGTAGACCGCGACAAGGTCGCGGCGTGAGTCCCCGCAGCGACGAGCTGATCCAAGCCGCTCGCAGGCGGCTCGCCGCCGCGTCGGTGGTAGTCGAGGAGGATCCCTCGGCGGCATTGAGCGCCGCCTATTACGCGATGTTGTACGCGGCGAGGGCCGCCCTCAGCGAGCGCGATGTCACCGCCAAGACCCATCGTGGCATCTGGCACGAGCTGCGACGCGTATTCGTGGATACTGGCGAGCTCGACGCCGACCTTGCCTCAGCGGTCCAAAAGATCCAGCCCGAGCGCGAGCAGGCCGACTACGACGCCTGGTTCACTCCAGCAGCCGACGCGAACAAGGCCATCGAGCTGGCACAGCGGTTTCTCGTGGCGATCGAAGAACTGGATTCATAGGGCGGTCCTGCGCACGCACGCCCTCCTGCTCAACCGATGCTACGGTCCAAACCAGACGAGCCTCCCAATAGCAGGTTCATACCGGTAGCCTTGAGGCCGTAGCTTGGAAGGGTGGCAGAGCGGTTGAATGCGGCGGTCTCGAAAACCGTTTCAGGGGTTAAGCCTCTGACGGGGGTTCGAATCCCCCCCCTTCCGTTTGTGTGATGTCTCGGGTGATCCCGGACACGTGTCTCGGGAGATGGTGGACAGTTTAGGGTTGGTTGATGGGGTGGTAGTCGCGGTTGGGGTCGAGTGTGAGTTCGCGGATGAGTTGGCCGGTTTGTTGGTCGATGATGCGGATGTCTCGGCCATCCATGCCGTGCTAGCTGCGCCGCGACAGAACGCCCTCGCAGGACCAGTGCAGTCCGTGCTCGCTTTCGCCGCCATGTTTACGCTTCCGTCTGTAGCTTCCATGGCCGGACCCCGTTTGTCGGTCCACCACGAGTGAGAGGGTGGTGGATATGACGTGTGTGAAGGTAGTGCCTGGTCCGGACGGGTAGAGGACTGCGCTGAGGTTTCGCGGCCGTTGTCGCGAAGGCGCGAGCGTAGCGAGTGCCGAGCGGCAATGGCCGCGGCGCGCGGCGCCGACACCCGTCCGTGGGGTTAGGCCGCGAGCGCTGCGTCGTTGTCGGTCCACTCGGCGGCGAACGTGGCCGGGGAGCGCATCCCGAGCGAGCTGTGCGGCCTGCGCGTGTTGTAGTCCTCGCGCCAGTCGCCGATCACCACGCGTGCCTCGGTGAGGCAGGAGAACTCCTCGACGTCCAAGAGCTCGTCGCGGACGCGGGAGTGGAAGCTCTCCACGAACGGGTTTTGCCACGGCGAGCCGGGCTCGATGAACACCGTCCCGGTGTTGGCGTGCTCGCACCAGTCTCTGAGCGCGTGCGCGGTCATCTCTGGCCCGTTGTCCATCCTCAAAAGCTCGGGGGCGACGCCCCGTTCGCCGCACAGTCGCTGTAGCGCCTGGACAACCGTGTCTGCGTTGATGCTGCGCGCCACCAGCATCACCAGCGCCTCGCGCGTGAACTCATCAACGATGTTGCACATCTTCAACGCCCGCCCACAGGCGGTCTGGTCGAACTGGAAGTCAAACGCCCATACGTGGTTGGGCCGCTCGGCCCGCAGCCGCTTCGCTGGGACGGTCGAGTCGCCCAGCCGCCGGCGCTTGCGCTTGCGCACAGGGACCCGCAACCCCTCCTCACGCCACAGCCGCTGCACCCGCTTGCGGTTGACCTCCCAGCCCTCCTGGCGCAGGTGATGATGCGCACGCCGGTACCCCCACCGCGGCCGTTGCGCCGAGAACCTGCGCAGCTCTGCGCGCAACACCGCGTCATCCTCGGCCCGCTTGGGCTCGTGGCGCTGCGTGGAGCGATGCTGCCCGACGACCCGGCATGCCCAGCGCTCGCTGACGCCGAGACGGTCGCGGAGCATCGCGACCGCCTGGCGCCGGCGGACCGGGCCTACCAATTTCCCGAGGAGATCTCCTTGAACGCTCGGTTTTCCAGCGCCTGATCAGCCACGATCGCCTTCAAACGGCCGTTCTCGCGCTCCAGCTCCTTCAACCGCTTGACGTCGTCCGCCTTCATCCCGCCGTACTGGTTACGCCACCGGTGAAAGGTCTGCTCGGAGACCTCAAGTGCCTTCGTGACCTCCGGGATCGTCTTGCCCTCGCCGAGCAGCCGCTCAGCCTCCCGCAGCTTGCGGATGATCTGCTCCGGCGTATGCCTGCGTCGCTTCATCGTTGGAGTTCCTTCCTCGCCCATCATCATGGACGCAAGAAACTCTCACAAGCACCGGACCGAACTCAGGGGGTCACGCCATCCATCCCGGCTCACGCAGAGTGAGCGTGTACTTGCCGTCATTTGTTTCATTTTCAACCTGCCACGCATCTCGCGCGAGGCGTAGAACGAATGTACCCGCGCAGCCACCGTGCAGGTAGATGTCGGTGATACCTGACCACATGACGATCGGCTCATCGCCAGTAAACGGCTCGGAGCACAGCAAGCACGCCACATCGGGGCCTTTAGGATAGAACATGTCACCTGGTTTGAAGATTGACATAACAAGCACTTGCCTCCTTTGTTTTGTTCGTACTAGATGGACGCGGATAGCCTAGATGAGTAGCGCCACGCCGTGGGGTGGTTCGCAAAGCGGTGGTTGACGCGGCGCCAGCGCCCTCAAGCATCCATCTCGCCACCTAGCTGGAGCACCTCACCACGGTCCCCATCCAGTATTTGGACGAACGGACGAGCTTCGACCGGCAGTAGCCCCACGCCAGGCAGGCTCGTCCGAGGACGCGCTGGCGCACGCCGGAAGGCCACGGGAAGGCTTCAAGAAACAATGCGTCAACTGCCGTGTCGCTAGGCGCATTCCATTCTACGCAATGGAATCTTTTTTACTATACAAATTCTTTCCATTTATTTGCATTTCCGTGGTGGGATCGTGTAGTGCGTTGGTAGCTTTGATCTCGAGCGTGTAATCCCCCGACCCAAGCTTGTGCGAGCGTGAGGTGTGGCCATCGAAGGGCATTGTGTTCTTGCCAGCCTTGCCTGCCGTGGATGTCCCGCCCCACGGGCGCCAGTCCCAACCGTTGGCTGCGCGGATGCGCACCAAAAACATCCCCACCACACACACGGGACGACTAAGGTGAGAGGGCCGGCGATGGGCGGTCGATCCGCCACCCGGCCCGGTCTCATGCGGATCAAACACGGGAGGGCAAAGCCATGACCGACAAGCCAATCAAGCAACCCGGACCGGACCACCCAATCACGATCGAGCCGAACCCAGCGCGGATTGTCGTTTCGATCGCGGGACGAGTCCTAGCCGACACGCACAACGCGCTGACGCTGCGTGAGGCCGACTACCCGCCGGTCCAGTACATCCCACTCGACGACGTCGACCGGTCGCTGATCAAAGAGACCGACCACGCGAGCTACTGCCCATTCAAGGGGAACGCCAGCTACTACAGCATCCCGACTGGAGGAGAGCGCTCGGTCAACGCCATCTGGACATATCGAGACCCCCACGCAGCGGTCGCCGAGATCAAGAACCACGTTGCCTTCTACCCCGACCGCGTTGACGCGATCGAGGAACAACCGTAGAGCTCTAACCGCGTTTGGTAGTGCGGTGGGCGATGAGGATGACGATTTCGGTGGTGCGTCTGTTCTACCGCCGGTTTCCCATTCTTAAAGGTGCGAGCCTCCCCGGTCGATCAGAAGTCGAAGATGTCTGCACAACGCTCAGACTTGGGGGGTTATGAGATGCAAGTCCCTTCACCACCAGATGCCGCATTGGGTCAATGCGGCGACGACCTTGCGCGCCTAGGCGAGGCGTTGAAGGCACGCACCGGCGCTGTTCTCAGCCTGACCGTCGAGCGCACATCCGGTCCGGGCCACGAAGTCGATGGGCTTGTGCAGGAGAGCTTTGAACGCATCAGCCGCAGCTCGACGGTTGCGGTTGCCCGCTGGATCTCCGGAGAGGGGATGGCGACCGCGATCGAGGCCGGCAAAGAAACTTGGGAGATATTCGGTGAGCTGGCCGCCCATCGCGCGGCGTCGCTGAACGAGGTGACTTGGCGCTGTTTTTGGTGGCGCAACGTGATGGCGGAGGTCCTGCAGGAGAGCGCCACTCAACTGGCCGTCTCCTCCGATGCTCTCGCGCAGGCTCTAAACATTCTGCAGCTGAGCCTCGAGTTCAGCCTCTTGCGGATGTGTGAGTGCTTTGAGTCAGAGCGCCAGCGCACCGACGAAGAGCTGGCACGGCGCGAGGAGGAGCTTGGCTTCCTTGCTACCCACGACGCGCTGACCGGCCTGCCAAATCGCACGTTGATCCTGGACCGAGTCGAGCAGATGCTCGCCCGCTCGGCTCGCAACCAGACCCCAGTGGCGGCGCTGTTCGTCGATCTCGACAACTTCAAGGGCATCAACGACACGCTCGGCCATGCCGTCGGCGATGAACTTCTTAAGGCTGTCACAGCCCGGCTCGACGGTGTGATCCGCGACGCCGACGCCTTGGGGCGCTTGGGTGGAGACGAGTTCGTCGTGATCTCCGAAGAGCTCTCGATGTCCGTGGGCCCGGAGCTGATCGCCGAGCGGCTGCTCGATGCGCTCAAGCACCCGTTCAACCTTGGCGCCGACAAGGAGACGCGCGTAACGGTTACCGCAAGCATCGGGATCGCCATGGGAGAGCGGATCTCGGCCGAGGATCTTCTGCGCGACGCGGACATCGCGATGTACCGCGCGAAGTGGGACGGCAAGAATCGCTATGTGGTCTTCGAGACCGGCATGCAGGACACGATGCAGAACCGCATGGAACTGGAGATGGACTTGCGCGAAGCGCTCGAGAATGAAGAGTTCTTCCTTGCATATCAACCGACTATTGACCTGAGGGATATGAGCCCTACAGGCGTGGAGGCGCTGATCCGCTGGGAGCACCCCGTGCGCGGCGTGGTCCAGCCCGACGATTTCATCCCATTGCTCGAGGAGACCGGGATGATCTGCGAGGTCGGCAAGTGGGTTCTGCGCGAGGCCTGTGTCCAGGGCGCAGCGTGGCGAGCCGCCGGGCACTCCATCGGTATGGCGGTCAACGTGTCCGGGCGCCAGCTCGACACAGATCACCTCATTGCCGACATCGAAGGGGCGCTGGTCGATAGCGGCATGGAGCCTACGGCGCTGACGATCGAGATCACCGAGACGACGCTGATGCGCAACGCCGAGGAGACCTCACGACGGCTCACCGCGATCAAGGAGCTCGGCGTGCGGATCGCGATCGACGACTTCGGCACCGGCTACTCCTCGCTCGCACACCTCCAGCGCTTCCCGGTCGACGCGCTCAAGATCGATCGTTCGTTCATCTCTGGCTTGCAACATAATCTGGAGGGCGAAACGCTCGTCCGCACACTCGTGCAGCTCGGCAAGGCGCTCTCGATCGAGACGTTCGCCGAGGGCATCGAACAGCAGCGCGAGCTCTCGCTGCTAAGGGACGAGGACTGCGATACGGGCCAGGGCTTCCTCTTTGCCCGTCCGCTTGACGCCCCGGCCACTGAGGCGTTCCTGCAGGGTTGGGCCGAGCAAACCGCTCCGGCCGTGGCGCCTGTGCCAGCGGTGGCGCCGGCCTTGACCCCGGCGCCGCAGCCCAGTTAGCCCCAGGCGCCTAAGCGCTTGACGCGTCTGCTCCAGGCGCCACCACATAGACGATGTGTACACGGGCGATCGCCATGAATGCATGTCGCTCGGTAGGCCCACCGTCGAGCGGCGTGAGCGTGACGTCGGTGAGCGTGAGGAAATCTCGCTCGGAGGCGTTGAGCATGTCCGACACACGCGAACGGTAGCCGTCGCGAGCCAGCATCAAGGAGCCTTCTATGCGGTGGCGGGGTGTCTCAAGGCGGATACGCTCACGGCGCTCCTCGGCGCCGTGAGGATTGTCCTCGAAGTCTGGCTCGCCGCCACCGCTGGTGCTCATGCCCCCATTATGGGGGCTCTCACGGCACGATGATCGTAAACGCGTAGTCGCTCGACGCCACGCCGGCCGGCGTAAACGTGTCCACCTCGAGGTCGGTGGCGGGGCAGCCGCCGTTGCGCTGTGCGTTGACCGCGATCAGGCCAGGCTGTTTGCCGGAGCTGTAGCTGACCTCGGGCGCGACCACCGGCGCCTCGGCTCCAGCGTTGATCGGAGCTGCTGGCGCCAAGCAGAAGACGCCCGGGCTTGGCTCGCTGACTCCGGTGATCCCCGAAGTCTGTGCGGCGATCAAGTTGGCTTGGCTGGGCGAAGTCGGTTGTACGACGGCGTACGCTCGCGCGGTGCCGGCGAGTCCCGCAGGCCCTGTTGATCCTATAGCGCCTGTTTTGCCTGTAGCGCCTGTTTTCCCGGTGGCCCCCGTTTTGCCTGTCTTTCCGGTGTATCCGCGTGGACCGGCCGGTCCCGGCAGTCCACGTAGCCCGCGTGGGCCCTGAAGGAGGCACTCACGCACGCGGTGTTTGGCGATACGCGCGACAAAGCATTTGCTGGATGAGCTGTGGGCAGCGGGGCCGATATCGACTCCGGCAAGCGCCGGCACGGCGACAGTCATAGCGCCGAGCACGGCGGGGGTGGCTAGCAGTGTGAGGGTGCGATGGCGCATGAATCTCTCCCGGTTGGTGGCTGGGCCTGCCATCCATAACCACTGGAAGGCTCCGAAGGAGCGGTACGGCTCAGCCGATACGCTCGGCCACGCGTGCCGGCAGCCCTGCGCGCACGGGAGTGATCGGGGCCGCCGCCTCGGCGCTGCCCGCGGGTGCGTTGCGCTCCTCGCGCACGATGTACAAGGGACGGTGCTTGACCTCGTCATAGATGCGACCCACGTACTCGCCGATCACGCCGAGCGCGATCAGCTGGATACCGCCGAGTAGCAGGATCGCGATCGTGAGGGTGCTGAAGCCGGGCAGATAGGAGCCGGTGAAATGCAGCGCGATCACGATCGGGATTGCGATGAACGCGACGCTCGCCGACAGCAGTCCAGCGTAGGTGGCGAGCTGCAAGGGCAGGTGCGAGAAGGAGGCGATCGCATCGAGCGAGAAGCGCAGCATCTTGCGCAGTGTGTACTTGGTCTCGCCCGCGGTCCGAGCGTCGCGCTCGTAGGGGACGGCCGTCTGTGTGAAGCCGACCCACACGGTCATGCCGCGCAAAAAGCGCGAGCGCTCGGTCATCGACAGCAGAGCGTCCAAAGCGCGACGGTCGAGCAAGCGGAAGTCCCCGGAGTTCGGCTCGAGGTCGACCTGGGCGAGATGGTCGAACAACTTGTAGAACCAGGAGGCGGTGGCGAGCTTGAAGGCAGTCTCGCCCTCGCGCTGCTTACGCACGGCGTAGACGACGTCCGAGCCCTGTTCCCACTGCTCGATCATGCGCGGGATCAGCTCGGGCGGGTCCTGCAGGTCGGCGTCGATCATCGCCACCACATCGCCGGCTGCGTGCTCCAGGCCGGCCGTGAGCGCGGCCTGGTGTCCGAAGTTTCGCGAAAGATGAATGACCCGTACGCGTGGGTCGGCGGCGGCCATGCGGTCGAGCAGCACGGGCGTCGAGTCGGAGCTGCCGTCGTTGACGAGCACCAGCTCGAACGTGTAGTCGGCTACGGCAGCGCAGGTGCGCTTGACGAACGCCTCGACGAGCTCCTCCTCGTTGTAGACGGGGGCTACGACGCTTAGCAATGCTGGGACGCGCACTTGTGTGTCCGGCATGTTTCCTTCCGAAGTGACGAAGCTGGTTAAGTAGTGGCCATGAGAAGAGTAGGGGACCGGGCCTCGCGAATCCTGAGAATGCCCTTGGTTTTGCAGTTCGTGAAGTTTGGGATCGTGGGCGTGTCGAACACGCTGATTGCTTTTGCCGTGTACACGTTGCTTTTGAAGGTGTTCGGGGTGTGGTACGTGGCAGCGTCTGGCATCGGCTTCGCGATCGGCGCGGTCAACGGCTTTCTGTGGAATCGCGCGTGGACGTTCAAGGGTCATGTTGGCGACGCGCTGACGCCGGTGCGCTGGTTCGTGGTGCAGGGCTGCGGCCTGTTGCTGGACCTCGGCTTGGTGTACGCGCTCGTGGACGGCGCCGGTCTGGATAAGCTAGTGGGCCAGGCGTTGACGACTGTGGTTGTGACCGTAATCACGTTCTTTGTCAATCGCGCCTGGACTTTCAAAGGCCGCGCCGCGCCGGTGCTGGTCGATGCGGCGGGCGATACATAGGCCCCGCGAGACCCGAAGGGCACGCCCAAAACCCCTCCCCATCCGCTTCTCTCAGCGGAATACAGCCAGTAGCGACAGCCCAGCCGGGATCGAGCCTCCGCGCCCGATCACCGATGCCTCCAGGTTCAGTGGCTGGCGCAGGGCCCAGTTGAGCGGCGCAGGCGGTACCCATAGGTCGAGGCTCGACTTGGTGGTCGAGGGCTTGAAGCGCTCCAGTGCGCGCAGCATGATCGCGACGGGCAGCAGCAGCGAGTTGAAGTGGGCGAAGCGCTCCAGTTGCCAGCCGCCGCCCTGAGCCGCGGCGAGGAGGGTGCGCCGGTTGTAGCGACGGTGGTGGTGGTCGATCTCGTCATGGCCGCTCCACAGCCACTGGTAGGCGGGCACGGTCACGAGCAAGGCGCCGCCCGGCTTGGTCACGCGGCGTAGCTCATGCAGGGCGCCAACGTCATCTTCGAGGTGCTCGATCACGTCGAGGCTGACGGTCAAGTCGAAGGCGTCGCCGTCGAAGGGCATGTCCATGACCGAGCCGGCGATCACCTCGCCTGCGCCGCGGGCGCGCGCCAGCTCGACGCTCGTATCAGACAGCTCGACGCCGGTGACGGTGCCATGGCGGGCCAGATCGACCATGTTGCGTCCGCTGCCACAGCCCGCGTCGAGAATTTGCGCATGTGCCGGCAGCCCGAGGCGCCCGATCGCGCGCTCCAGCACTGTGCGGCGCCCCTGGTACCACCAGTGGCGGTCCTCGGCGCGGTGTGTTTGCAGCTCGTACTCCAGCTCCATGTAAAGGCATCTTTCACGAATGGGCGGCGGCGCGCAGCGCGACCCCTCAGCCACGAGCCACACTAGCCGCCGTCCACGGCGACTGTTTTC
Source organism: uncultured Solirubrobacterales bacterium (assembly GCA_963844095.1). Classification (GTDB taxonomy): domain Bacteria; phylum Actinomycetota; class Thermoleophilia; order Solirubrobacterales; family Solirubrobacteraceae; genus Palsa-744. The sequence goes on along the minus strand of CAWJND010000001.1, from coordinate 313,230 downwards.
TGAGTCGGCCCTGGAATCCTCGACGGTGGGCGTCGTTGGCTATCTTTGGGTTGTGCTCCGGCCGGCGGAGCCGATCACGAACAGGAGGCGACGCTCATGACTGGCAAGTGGAAGGGTCTGCTCGCGACGTTGGTCGTGCTGGCTGTGCTGCTCGTGGCGGGCACTGCGCTTGCCACCGGTCTGGTCAAGGGCGGCTCCTACGCTGGCAGCCTGGTCCCCTCCCGGGACGGCGTGACGGTCAGCTTCAAGGTTTCCGCCAACGGCAAGCAGGTGACCGGCTTGAGCACCTCCAATACCCCGCTCTACTGCAGTGGCGGCGGCAAGCCGATCCCCGTCCATTTCAAGAACGCCGTCATCTCGAGCAAGGCCACGTTCTCCAGCACCGGCAAGTACCTCATCCTGGAAGGCCCCAAGAAGGGTCAGGTCGGGGCCAACTTGAAGATCTCGGGCAAGTTCCTCAAAGGCGGCAAGGAGCGAGGCACGCTCACGACCTCCTACGTCGGCTTCTCCAACTGCAGCGGCAAATCAGCGTACTCGACCAAAGCCTGAGCGCCAGTCAAGCCTCTCCGTCTAGCGTCGTAGCGCAGCGCTTGCGGTAAGGACTGCGCCTTGCGCCAGGCCGGCGAGGGCGCGATTGCTCAACCGTCGACGTTGACGGCAAGCAACGCCTGGGCTCGCTCGCTCTCGCGCTGCAGCGTCGCGAGGAGGGCCTCGACGACACGTAGGTCGAACTGGCTGCCGGCGCAGCGGCGTAGCTCGGCTTGGGCGTTTGCATGCCCGATCGAGTCGCGGTAGGAGCGGTCGCTGGTCATCGCCTCGTAGGCGTCGGCGACCGCCACGATGCGCGCCTCCAGCGGAACCTCATCGTCTGAGATACCGAGCGGGTAGCCCAGGCCGTCGGGGCGCTCGTGATGGGCGCCGACCCAGGCGCGCACATCGGCGAGACTCGGGTGTTCGAGGATCTGCACGCCAAGCTCAGGGTGGCGGCGGATGACGAGCAGCTCCTGCTCGGTCAGGCGACCTGGCTTGCGCAGGATCTCGTCTGGTACGCCGATCTTGCCGATGTCGTGTAGCAAGCCCGCAAGCCGTACGCGGCTGACGTGGCGGTCGGAGAGGCCCAACTCGCGGGCCATCATCTCGGCGTAGCGGCCGACCGTCTCGGAATGGCGGGCGCTACCGCTGAAGCGCAGATCGACGGCCTCGGCGAGGTCGAGCATCACGGCGAGGAAGCGCTCGCCTTCGATGTCTCCTCCGCTCGTTTGCACCAGCTCACGCAACAGCGGACTGTGGCGCACTGTGCGGTTGCGGCCGCTGTCCTTGGCGGCGTAAAGTGCCTCGTCGGCTGCGCGCAGCAACGATGCGGCTGTCTCGCCGTGTTCGGGGTATGTGGCCAGGCCGAAGCTAATCGTGATCGCGACGGAGTCTTCAGCGAACTCTCCCGCCAGTGCGCTGCGCAGGTGCTCGGCGAGTACGAAGGCGCCGTCTGCGTCGCTGTCGGGCAGGATCAACGCGAACTCCTCGCCGCCGACGCGGGCGGCCGAGTCGATTTGACGCTTGCCCTCACCCAGTAGCCGCGCCACACGCTGCAGAGCGGCGTCGCCGACTTGATGGCCGGCGCGGTCGTTGACTTCCTTGAAGCGGTCGAGATCGCCAACCAGCACAGTCATCTCGGTTTCGCCGCGACGCGCCCGTTCGAGCTCGAGGTCAAGTAGCTCGCGAAAGCCGCGCCTGTTCGCCAAGGACGTGAGCGCGTCGGTGCGGGCTGTGTCGTAGAGCCTTGAGATCAACAGTTCGACGCGTACTCGCATCGTCGTGATCACGATTGCCGCCACCAGCAGCGTGCCCATGCCCACGATCCACCAGGCCGGCGCGCCACTCGTCGGCGGTCTCAGCACGAGCAAAACTGCATATACAAGCCCCACATAGGCGACTTGCAGTGCTGCCTCTCTGCGCGTGAGGAAATAAGAGGCATAGAGGGGTATCCACAGGTAGAAGAACACGAGCGGGCTTGGGCTCGCGCCCGAGAAGTAGGCGACCCCCGTGATCAGGCTGCTGCCCCAGGCCAGGGCCAGCGGCAGTGTCCAAGGCGGTAGTTTTCGTGCGCGCCAATGCAGGACGCCGGCTACCGCATAGGCGCCCGCGACGATTGCGAGCAGGCCGACATCGTTCTGATTGGATGGATGTGGCAGCGCCACGGTGAGCGCGGCGAGCGTGGCGCCGGCCGCGAACAGGCCCGCGAGCACCTCAGCCATAAGGCTCGTTTGAAAGCTTGCGCCCGCGACGAAGCCGCCAAGCGCCCCCTCAGGCCCATCCTCGCCCGCTACTACCCTCATCTCCCAGGTATCGGTCGTTACATAGCTCCACATGAGACCATTCGAGTGAGAGGGACGCCAACTGATTTAGGCAAGCGGCGTGACAGTCGATAGAGACTGGGACGATGGCAAGCGTGCCCAGATCAAAGACCGTCCGATCCCTAGGTCTTCCAGCTGTGGTGTTGGCGCTCTTGGCTTGTTTCTCGTGGCTTTCCTTCGAGCTGGCGCGGGCAAGCATGGCGCGGGCTGATAACGCCCCCGCGATCAAGCAGCAAATGCTCGCGCGGCAGTCCTCGATCGAGCATGCCCCTCGCGCCCCCTCGCGGGGACAGGCGTACAGGGGGCATGGCGCTTTTGCTTCACAAGCTCAGACCTACCTACAGGTCGCCGAAGCCGGTGTGAAGCGCGCCGAGAAACTCTGGTGGAACCGGCGGCTGGGCTGGTACGACAGCCGTCTGCACGACGGCGAACGCTATCCGCTGGCCACCATCTGGGATTCAACGCCGCTGTTCGAGGCCCTCGACGCAATCGACATCGCTGCGCCCTCGCCCGCGCATCGCGCGGCCGTGGAGGCATTCGCGAAGGGGGCTGAGCGCTACTGGGACGCAGGCTTGAGGCCTCACCCAGGGTTTGCACCCTACCCGGGCGACCGGGGTAAGACGACCGCCTGGTTCGACGACAACGGTTGGTGGGGGCTTGCCTTTCTCGATGCTTACCGCGCCACCGGCGTGAGCCGCTATCTGCACGAAGCGCAGCGCGCTTTTGCGTTCATCGCCGAGGCCGGCTGGAACTCCAGTGGGGGTGGGCTGTGGTGGAATACCGCTCATCCCTACATCGCCGGCGAGCCGCTTGCCGCCGGGTCGCTTCTGGGTGCGCAGCTTTTGAAGCTCACCGGCAAGCAGTACTACCGCACGGAAGTCCTTAAGTTTTTGGATTGGGCTGAGACGGACTTTCTCACCGAACGGCACCTCTATAAGCGCACCGAATCCGATCCGACTCCCACCCCCTACATCGAGGGGACACTCGTGGAGGCCCATCAGGTGCTCTGCGAAATAGGTATCTCCGACGCTTGCGAACGTGCTGCGCAGCTTGCGGACGCCTCAGCTGAACGTTTCTCCAACCGTCTGAACATGGGGCCACAGTTCGACACGATCTACTTGCACTGGATGCTTATATATGGCAGCCAAGCTGGAGAAACGCGCTGGCAGGGGCTTGCCGAAGAGATGGCGGGGGACGCCCAAGAACATGCGCGCAACGCCCAGGGGCTGTATCTGCGCGCATGGGATGGCACGCCGATCACCGAGCATCAAGCGCAGCCGTTCATGCTGCAGACAGATGCCGCGACGCTCGAGTTGTTTGCTTGGCTGGGCGTGGCTGAATCCTCACACCTGGGCACCTAGAAGCCCGGCCTCTACACGCCGGCGGCGACGCCTGTGCCGCCGCGCACCACCTCGCGCGACAGCACGTTGATAAACGCTTGTACCACTCGTTCGTCGAACTGGGTACCGGCGCAATGGCGCAGCTCCGCGAGCGCGGCCTCGTAGCCGATCGAATCGCGGTAGGGGCGGTCGCTGGTCATTGCCTCGTAGGCGTCGGCAACCGCCACTATGCGCGCCTCCAGTGGGATCTGACCGGCGTGTAGTCCAAGCGGATAGCCGAGGCCGTCGGGGCGCTCGTGGTGGGCTGCCACCCATTCGCGCACGTCGGAGAGGCTGACATGCTCGATCATCTGCGCTCCCAACTGCGGGTGGCGCTTGATCTGCTCGTACTCGTTCTCACTGAGCGGGCCCGGCTTGTGCAGGATGCTGTTGGGGACGCCGGCCTTGCCGATGTCGTGCAGGATTCCGGCGAGCCGGATGCGGCTGACGCGATGCTCGGGGAGACCCAGCTCGCGGGCTGTCATCTCGGCGTAGCGACCCACCGTCTCGGAATGGCGAGCACTGCCGCTGAAGCGCAGATCTACGGCCTCGGCCATCTCGAGCACCGCCCTGACGAAGCGCTCCCCGCCTATGTCGCGTGCGTCGTTGGGTGTCCGCAGTTCTGCTCTCAGCGTGGCACTGTGCAGCATCGTTTGATTGCGCCCGTTCTCCTTAGCCGCATATAGCGCCTCATCGGCAGCGTGGATCAGTGACGCGGCTGTCTCTGCGTGCTCGGGGTAGACCGACAGGCCGAAGCTGATTGTCAACGGAGTTGGGTCTTTTGCGAATGCTTCGCGCAGGTCGATACGCAGGTGCTCGGCCAGTGCGAAGGCAGCCTGTCCTCCGGTGTCGGGCAGGATCAGCGCGAACTCCTCGCCTCCCACCCTTGCGGCGGTGTCGGTTAAGCGCTTGCCCTCGGACATTAGGCGGCCTGCGCGCTGCAGCGCTAGATCGCCGACATGATGGCCGCGCAGGTCGTTGACGTCCTTGAAGTCGTCGAGGTCGCCGACTAGCACCGTCATCGCACTACCGTGACGGCGGGCTCGCTCGAGCTCGAGGTCGAGCTGCTCGCGGAAGCCACGCCGGTTGGTGAGCTTGGTCAACGCATCGGTGCGGGCCGCATCGTAGAGACGCGCGATCAACAGTTCGACGCGAGAGCGCATCACCATGATCACCATTGCGCCCACTAGCAGTGTGCCCATGCCGACCAACCACCATGTGGGGATCGCGCTTGCCGGAGCTGTGGTCGCGAGGAGCACGCCGTAGGCCAGGCCGACATAGAGGATCTGCACGGCCGTTTGCCTGTGGCTGAAGAAGTAGGAGGCGTAAAGGAAGACCCACAGGTAGAAGAACACGAGCGGGCTTGGTGCTTCGCCGGAGAAATAGGCCACGCCCGTGATCAATGTGCTGCCCCAGGCAAGCATGGTCTGAAGCGTCCAGGCGGGCAAGGCGGCCGCCCAAGTATAAAGGATCGCCGCGGTCAGGTAGGCGCTCGCCACGATCACGAGCAGGCCCAGCTCGTTGGCGCGCGCAGGATGGGGCAGGGCCACGGTCAGGGCGGACAGGCTCGCGCCGGCGGCAAAAAGCGTGGCGAGCACCTTTGCCACGAGGCTTGCCTGTAGGCTCGCACCGACGAACGATTCCCCCCAGACGTCATCGCGCCCGTCCCCCTGCGAGAGCGCGGACACCACCTTTGCGTATCTACTGCCCGCGGAGCCGATGAGGGAGTTAGGAACTGTTCGCATTGTTGGTGAGGACCTTAGGGTAAACAGCCTACGAGGAATATCGACTATTCGCAACCAGGCGCTCGCCGATGAGGGGAGGAGGAAATGGTCGCACCGGTAGTCGCCCATACCGGTGGCGAGGCCGCGGCGTGAGTTGATCGAGTGCCTGTCGCGGCGCGCTCTGAGGTGCTCGAAAACTGATGTAGGCCGATCTACTCTTGGAAGCTCTCGCGGGCCGGTACCTGCACCGCCGAGAGGCCCGGCAACATGATGACCAGCAGGGCGATGCCGACGACGAGTCCGAGGGTTGCGAGCACCTGTAGCTGTGCCAGCGAGAATTGTGTAGGAAACCCGGTGGACTGTCTGAGCCAGCGACTTGCCAGCGCGTGCCCGTAGATGCCGAACACCGTCCCGTCGACTCCGCCGATCAGGATCAGCACGCCGGCCTCGAGCACGATCGCACGCCACAGTTGCAGACGGTCGAAACCCTGGGCCTTGAGCGAGGCCAGGTACGCGCGGCGCTGCCAGATGGCGGCGCTGAGCGCCGAGGCGACCGCGAGTGCAGCCGCAACGAGCAGCATCGTTGAGATCTGGCCGAGCGTCTTGAGGCTTTCGCTGACGGTGTGCTCGACTCCCGTGATGCGTGCAGCCGACGTTTGCACTCGCAAGCCGGGGTGCGAGTGCAGCGCAGCGGCGACTGCGGCGACACCGGCGGCGAGGTTGACGCCGGGCTTGAAATTGATGGCCAGCGTGGTGGGGTCGATGCTGCCCCAGTGGCGGCGGTAGTCGTTCGTGTTGATCGTGATCGTTCCCGAGGGCCAGCCGATGTTCGTCGTGATCCCGGCGACGGCGAAGCGAGCCATTCCCGTCGGGGTTGGCAGCACAAAGGAGTCGCCCACGTTCAGGTGACGTTCGCCTGCGAATCCGCCCGAGACTGTCGCCCAGCCGCCTTCGCGCAAGTGAGCGGTGGCAAGCGCAAGGTTGCCTGCAACCAGCTGGCTGGAGAGGATCATCGCCGGGTTGTTTGCTGGTCTTGCGCGTATCCACAGGCGATGGTCGCCGACGTCGAGAAACCCGCCCTGATAGGCGTAGACGCTGGCCACGGCGGGTACGGCCGCCAACTGCCGGTATGAGTTGCCGGCAGCGAAGCTGTCGGCGTCGAAGATGTTTTCATCCGGCGTGACCCATGCATCGGCGGCACTCCACTCTTGGGCGATCGCTTGGTCCAAGCCGCGCAACAGATCGTGGCGCGCGCCGCCAACCGCGACGCTGCCGTAGACGGCGAGCGCGACAATGCAGGTGAGCGCGACCGAGCGGGTGGCGGTCGCTGAGAGTTCGGCAGCTGTCAGTGGCAGGGCGCTGTTGCGCAGGTTCTCGCCGAGCTTGCCAATGAGCCATAGAGCGCCGTTGAGCGCTGCCGGCACGAAGCATAGGGTCGCCACCGCCAGCAGCACTCCGGCCACGATCGTGAGGCTCGTGGCGATCGTTACGGCAAGCGAGATCGCTGCCGTCAGTGCCACTCCCGCCAGCGCAAGTCTGTGCGTCAGCGCCGAGGTCACCTGCTGTCCAGCCTCGCCCGGCTCGCGAAGCACTGCGTCGGCCACGTCGGAGCGCAGGTCCAAGACACATGGAATCGAGGCCGCCAGCGCGGCGAGCACACCGCAGGCCAGTGCCAGTAGCACGAGCGCGATTTGAAAGGGCTGCTGAGAGCCGACGAGAAAGACGGAGCCCAGGAAGCCTGGTGTGCTGTGAAAGACCGTTTGGAAGAGCAGGTAGCCGACGCCGATCCCAATCGCCGATCCTGCCACACCGAGGATCGTTGCCTGAAAAGCGAGGATCATGAGTATGTAGCGGCGTGTGAATCCCAGCGTCCGCATCTCCGCGGTGAAGCGGCGACGCCCAGGCGTGGTGATGAGCACTGCGTTGAGCGCGAGCAGAAAGCCGACCATCGCGCCGATCGCAGCGAACAGCCTGGTTGACTGATCGCTCGGCTTGGCGGCTTGTTGCAACAGCTGCGTCTCGTGGTCGGCGGCGGTCACGTCCAAACGTCCGCCGCCGATCTTTATGAGCTCTTCGCGGACCGTCTGGTCTGTGCCGGGCGCGGGCCTTACGAGGATCGAGCTGACCCGGTCGCCCACGCCGCTGATGTGCTGGATCGTGGGCAACAGCCCAATCGCAACCGAGCTGTCAGCCACCGTTCCGATCGTTTGCGATCCCAGTGCGGCTCGCATCTGTACCGTGCTGGCGCTACCGCCCGCGAGGATCGTGACCGGGTGTCCTGCTCGCGCACCGATTCGTCGAGCTACTTCTTCTGGCAGCCCGACTCCGCCAGCCAGCAGTTGGGCGCCCGCGCCGAGATTTCGGGTCGCTTCGCCTTCGAGTGTGACAATCGTCGGGGTCACGCCGACCAGCTCGACCGGTTCGCGGCCGCGCGGGCCCACAACCGTGGCCGTCTTGCGCAGGATCGGAGAGGCGACTTGCACGTCTGGAAGTCCTCTAACGGCGGTGATGAGTCCCTCATCGAAGCCTTCGGAGGAGCGCGCCGAGAGCGTGTAGCGGGCTGTGCCCGTGAGCTCGTGAACGAGTCGAGCGCTGGGGCCGGTCACTCCCACATTTACGAGCAACACACCGAAGAACAGCGCCACACCGATGGCGATCCCGACGACACCCATCAGCTCTTGCGTAGGGTGTTGGCGGACTCTCCACCCATACAGGTCCCAGAGTGCCCGCAGCCGAGCTGGGAGTTGCTTAGCGGTCTGTAGGGACCGAGAGCTCACGACAAGGCAAGCTCTGGGCTGATGCCCTCCTGGAGCTTTCCGTCGCTGAGCGTGTAGGCGTCGTCCACGTATTCGACCGCCTGCGGGTCGTGGGTCACCAACAGGCCGGGGATGTCGCGGTCGTGACAGATGTCTCTCAGCAGAGTGAGGACTTCGCGACTGCGCTTCGAATCGAGGTTGCCGGTTGGCTCGTCGCACAACAGCACCAGCGGCTCGTTGACCAGGGCGCGGGCGATAGCCACGCGCTGGCGCTCGCCCATGGAGAGCTGCCGTGGACGATGGTCGTGGCGGTTGACCAAGCCGACCCGGTCGAGCCAGGGGCGCGCCAGCTCACGCGCTTTCTTGGGGCTCATGCCATCGGCGAGCGGCTTGATCGCGGCATTGTTCAGCACCGAGGCTCCCGCCATCAGATGGAAGGACTGAAAGACGATGCCCACGTCACGGCGGCGGTAGGCGGCTCGCTCTGCCGGCGAGTAATCGTTGATGTCGCGCCCTTCGAAGAGCACGTGACCGCTCTCAGGGCTCAACAGGCCGGCCGCCAGCAGCAGCAGCGTCGTCTTGCCAGAGCCGCTGGGGCCATATAGCGCCACGAACTCCCCGGGTGTGAGGCTCAGCGAGACGCCATCGACAGCTCTGACAGTCTCGCCCTCGCTCCCGTAGTACTTGACGAGCTCACACAGTTGCAGGCGGCTCACGGCCCGCCGGTCCCGGTGCGATCCGGGAATGGTAGGACGGTGCCCGGAACATCCATCGTGCGCAGGCGGCCTCTTCCGAGCGCCATCATCCGCTGAGCGTGCTGAATAGGCGCGGTGTCGCAGGCGCTCAGCATCACTGCGAGGCCAGGTTCCTCACCCAGCGAGCGCAAAAGCTGGTGCAGCTCGGTGTTTTCGGTCGGGCTTTGCAGCACGGGTGGGTCGTCTATCAGCAACAGGCGCGGGCCGCGCACGATAGCGCGAGCCAACTCCACGCGGATCTGCTCGTCAAGTGATAGCCGGTCGAGGGGGCGCTCGGCGCACTCGACCACCGACAGCCGATGAAGTGCTCGACGAGCGAGTACGCGAGCGCTGCGACCGGTCGTGCGATTGTCGGCGCAGGCTGCCAGGGCAACGTGCTCGCAGACCGAGCGGTTGCGATGGGTCTGCCAGCCGAAAGATGCCAGTGCCAACTGGTTACGCAAGAGCCGTACGCGGGCGTCGGGTGCGAGCTCCGTCAACTCGACGTCGTCGAAGCGCACACTGCCTCTGTCGGGCGCCTCAAGACCGGCGAGAATTCTCAGCAGCGTGGACTTGCCGGCGCGGCGCGGGCCCCACAAGCCGACGAAATCGTCCTCGAAGATCTCGAATGAGGCATCGTCAAGCACGACGAACTCGCGTGAGCCGTCCGGGTAGCGCTTGCAGAGGTCTGTGACTTCAAGCAGGGGCACGGAGAGCGCCTGTGAACTCGAGGATATGACCGCGGGCCAATTCGATCCACGCCAGGTCTCCCTCGACCCGCATCACCACGCCCCGTCGCGCGAGCTCCAACTCCAGACCCTTCCATGTCTTCGTAGGGAACGGCATGCTGTGCTCTTTGAGCAGCTCGAACAGTTGACGCTCGAAGTGATCGAGCGCCTCGAGTAGGGCTGGGGCGTGCTCGGGAGCGGAGACCACCATCCGAGTCCACAGCTCAGCCCGTACCGGCTCTGCCGGCACGGGGCTGCTCATCCAGTGCTCGACGGCCTTGGAGGTCAGCTCGGTCGGCTGATACATGCGAACGCGATGGTGCGAGCGTTTAGAGTTGACCATGCACGATGAGGCCAAACCAAGCTCCTCGGCACGTCGAAGTACGCGCCCGGCGTCGTTGGTGTCCAGACGCCACGCCGGACCGACGCGGTGGACAAGCCGATTGGCAAAGTCATACGGGTGGCCTGGACGCTCCAATAGCAGCGCAAGCAGAGGTCCCTTCCACGGGGACCCGCCCTTCAACCAGCTGACCCAACGTTCACTCTCTCCCACCATCACAATTCGCCATCCGTCTATGAACCTTCCGAACGTTACTGCCTGGCGATATCCAAGTCTAGGCTGGCGAACGGGCTTTGCCAGGCGTGTTTCTCACTGTGGCTTATGGCTCAACCGTGCGGAGTATCCAGATAGCTGGCACGTATGTAACGCGTCGCGCTCTGGGGCTTAGCTCGCCACGAAATGCACGATCGCCGCAATCCCAACTGCCACGATCAGGCCTCGCAACGCCACTGGGTTCAAGCGGCGTCCGTACCTCGCCCCGATCTGCGCGCCGACGATCGAGCTGCAGGCGATGATCGCCGCTGGAGCCCACTCGACGTGTGCGGCAAAGATGAAGAACACGCCTGCGACGCCGTTGACCAGGCCGGCGAGCACGTTCTTCAATGCGTTCGTTCGGTGCAGGTCTTGCGTTAGCGCCAGCCCGAGGATACCGAGCAGCAGGATTCCCTGGGCGGCGCCAAAATAGCCTCCGTAGACGCCGGTCGCATACAGCGCCAGCAGCAAGATGCGCCCCGCGTGCGCGGAATGGGTGGCGCGCTTGGCGAGCAGCTGGTTCAGGCGCGGTTGCAGCACGATCAGGAGGAGCGCTAGTCCGATGAACACGGGCACGATCGCCTCGAAGGCTGCTGCCGGCAGCGCCAGCAGCAGCACCGCGCCGGTGATGCCGCCTAGCACCGATGCTGTTCCCAGCCGTACCGCTTGCTTGCGCTGGCCGCTGAGCTCACGCCGGTAGCCGACCGCACCTGAGATCGAGCCCGGAACCAGCCCGACGGTATTCGACACGTTGGCAGTCACCGGTGCATAGCCAAAGGCGAGCAGCACCGGGAATGTGATCAGGGTGCCGCTGCCGACGACCGTGTTGATCATGCCTGCCGCCAGCCCGGCAGCGGCGATGGCGATGATCTCCCCGAGGCTCACTTCAGCTCATGCTCACATAACCCGTCGCTTCGGTGGGGCTACGTACGTTGGCGGCTACCTTGTTTTCATAGTTGCCCTCGATCGTTGCGATCTGGCCGTTCGGCAGGATCCCTCTGACGATGCCGACGTGCTCGCCGCCGAAGACGATCAAATCGCCCGGCTTGGGCATGACGCCCGGTCCGTTGGGTATTGCACGGCCGGTGCTCTGTGCCCACGACCAGATGTCCGAGACGTCGCCGATCCCTTGACCCTGTGCACCCAGCGGCTCGCCCGCCTGGTGCGCTGCCCAGGAGGCGAAGTAGGCGCACCACGGAGCGCCTGGGATCGCACCTTCGGTCGCGCTGCGGTACTGGGCGATCGCCGGCGATTCGTTGGAGCCTGGTGGCTGCTCAGTTTGGCCCAGTTGGCTTTCGGCGACCGCCACGATACGAGCACCGGCGCTTTCGCCCTGGGCGCCGAGCGAGGAGCCGACGATGCCGTCCGCGCTCTGTAGTTGGCTCGAGTAGCCGAGGCCGGTGGTGCCCGCGAGGTCGCTGGTGCCCGTGAGCCCGGCGGCGCCGTATGTGCCAGGTTCACCGACGGTCGTGGTCGGGGCGGCGTTGCTCTGGTAGTTGCCGCTTGCCTGCGCGAGCGCGTCCGCAAACGAGGATTCCTCGGCGCCGGCGGAGGGCGCTTCGGCGCCGCCGCTGAGCGCGGCGCTCGAGCTGATCAGGGTCGCCGGGTTGGCAAGCGCCTGTCTGATTGCGCTTACCTGCGCAAGTGTGGACTCGACGGACATCGCCCGGGTAATCGGCAGTCGAAGCGGGCATTTGAGTAGCCACCACAGACAGAATCGCGTCAGCCGCTTATTCCCTTGGGTCGTACTGCAAATATAACTTTTAGGTTGTTCGGAAATATAATCTCTAAGTTGTATTTTCGAATAACCTTAGGGTTATATACGCGTAAGCACGTTTGGGCTCTAGTCCTCTGCACTCGTGTGGGACACACCTTGGCTTCTTTGCGCTCGGAAAAAAGGGGATCCAAGCCCCACGCACCCGCCCAGCTTGGACACAAACGGGAAACGGGCAGCCGAAGCCGCCCGTTTCCACCACCGTTCCCTCGATGAAGCGGCGGTAATGTAGCCGCGCCGGTCGCTTGGACCGCCGAAGCGATATGACCCGCCTGACCCGGTACCCGCGCGAGCGACCCCCTGTCAGGTGAGCTTCGCTGCAGCGGTGGCGTCCTCTAGGCGCCACCGCTGAGGAAGAGAGATGCCTACTGCAGCAGCTTCAGGACAGCCTGCGGCTGTGCGTTGGCTTGCGCGAGGACCGACACACCGGCCTGCTCGAGAACCTGCAGCTTGGTGAAGTTGGTCATTTCCGCTGCCATGTTCACGTCGGTGATGCCACTGACAGCCGAGGAGAGGTTCTGGCTGTAGGTTTCCAGGTTCGACTCGGTGTACTGGATACGATCCTGCACTGCACCGAATTCACCCGCGAGCGCCGACACCTTGTCGATCGCTTCGTCGATGCCCTTGATCGGTTCGGCACCTTTGAGTTCGATCTTTTTTTCGATCGAAGTCTTCAGATCGGCGGTCTTGACCCCGATGACTTCACCGTCGTTGGCGCCGACCTGGAAGGAGATCGTCGCTTCTTTGCTGAGCAGGTCGATGCCGTTGAACTGAGTCGTTTCACCGACGCGTTCAATCTCAGAGGACAACTGCGTGACCTCGGAGTTGATCGCTTCCTTGTCAGCTTCTGAAGTCGTGCCGTTGGCGTACTGCACCGCAAGCTCGCGGACGCGCTGAAGCATCTGCTCGACATCGTTCAACGAGCCCTGAGCCGTCTGCGCAAGCGAAACGGCGTCCTGGCTGTTCTGCGTGGCCTGATTAAGACCATTGACCTGACCCTGCAGGTTCTGGCTGATCGCGTAGCCGGCGACGTCGTCGGCGGCCGAGTTGATCTTCAGACCCGAGGAAAGGCGCTGCATCGCCTGAGAGAGTGAGCTCTCAGTGCTGTTGAGGTTCCTGTTGGCGTCCATCGCCGACAGGTTGGTGTTGATCATGAGGGACATGCGTTCATCTCCTTGATGACGATTTGTTGGTCGGTCCCGAGCCGACTCCGTGTCGGCTCATACCTGGTTATCGCCGACAAGCGACGAAACTTGAGCTGGATTCATCTCCACTAGCTCGATTCCCTCCATCCGCAACATTTCCTGCAGTGCGGGGCGGGCTGGATGGGCCCAAAACCGACATGCCCCCCGCGCGCGCGGGGGGCATCGCCCTTTCGGACATACCTTGCACGCCGCCCTGTAGCGCCTGCCCGCGTACGCGGGCAGGGCACGGTGTTTAGACATCGAGCCTGCCTCAAACGCGGATGTCGATGTGTGGACGTTCGTCCCCGTCGGGGCCGTCCGGCTCGAACGCCGCCGCCTGCTCTTCTCGTTCGCGCTTACCTTCGTCCTGCTCCGGGCGTTCGTCCTCGCGGGTGATCCGCTCGACCCGCTTTACCGGCGGTCTGGTCGCGCGCACGACTGGCGGCAGGCCGCGGGAGATTGGCGGGATTGCGTCCATCCTCGGCTAGCGTCCCGGCGAGGCAGCCCCCGCACGTTGGGTCTCAGCGGGAGCGCCAATTGATTCGCCTGGCATGAGGGCGGCCTGTGCGTCGGCAAGCAAAGCTTGTTCGCGGCCCTTGATCTCGACGATCACAAGCCTTCGCCACACGAACACCGCCCCGGCCCAGGCTGCGACGTAGCAGACGCTGCCCGCGATTAGTGCTCGCAAACCCGCCTGGGCGAGCGTGCCGGTCGGCAGTGACAGGTAGCCGGCGATGAAGAAACCCGCCAGTCCGCCCCAGCCCTTTGCCTGTGCCACCGCGCGTGCTGCGCGTGGGTGGGCGGCCACGCTTGGCGAGCCCGAGTCCTCCGCGCTCGCAGCCTTCTCGCCCTTGCCCTTCTTGCCCTTGGCGTCCTTCCCCTTGGATTCCTTGCCTTTGCCCTTGGCTTGCTTGTCCGCCGACTTTTGCGGCGTTGTCGGCGGAGCCGCCACGGGCGCCTCGCTCGCCGGTGGCGGCTCGACGAGAGCCTGTGCCTCAGTTGCCGTCGCGCTCATCGGCTTCCAGCATACGCCGCCGCTCGGCGCGTTCGCGCTCGAAGATGAAGCGCACCAGACGGCGACGATTGCCGTCGCTCATCTGGCTGAAGGTTATGGCACGACGCCCTCGCGGATCGTTACGCACGACCCTACCCATCCCCACAATCGGCTCGCGATCTGGGGCCAAAGTCAGCTTGAACTCGATCTCCTCGTCGACCTCCAGCACATGCGGGCCGGCGAGCAGCAGGCCGCCGCCTGATAGATCGACGGCGTAAGTGTGAACTGGCTGACGGTCTTTGCCCATGTAGACGAGCACAGGCCGGTCGGCCTGGAGGCGAACGTGGTCCCGCTGCTGACTCACTGCACCAGCTTGGCCGCTAGCCCGGCCGGGTCTAGCCTCCCGACCATCCAGCCGCCCGTGCGGGCACGGCCCAGCATGTACTCGGGGGCCAGGCCGAACTTGCAAGCCGCCTCGATCGCCGTGCCGATCTGGTCGGTGTCGTCGGCGTGCGTTAGCGCCAGCGCGTTTGCCTTCAGGGGTGCCAATGCCTCCAGCAGCTGCCCGGCGGCGACCGCGCTCAACGTGGTTGGCAGCACCACGACAATGCGCTCGGGCTCGAGTCCCGCGAGCAGGTGCGCCAGCTTGCGTATCCCCGAGCGGTCTCCCGGGGAGAGGGGGGGTGTGTCGATCACCAGCAGGCCCTCGCTCTTGGTCTTGCGCAGCGCGCGCACGGCGCGGGTGGTGTCGATCGCCGTTGGCTTCATCACGTATGGGCTGAGCAGCATCTGCAACTCGCCGCTTGCATGTCCCTTGATCAGGGTCGCGCAGCTTGCCGGCAATGCCGAACCCTTGCGGTAGGCGCTGAGCAAGGCCGCGCAGCAGCTTGTCTTGCCGGCGCCGCCGGGGCCCACGAGCACGATCGCCGCGCCACGCGCCGGTAGCGGTGGCGCCACCGGGATGCGTGCCGTGAGCGCAGAGCGCACGGACTGGCTCAGGCTGGCTCTCGGCGCGAAAGGGCGGATGTGAACGGCGGCGCCGTCGATCAGCTCCTCGGCAAACCGCTCGCTGGTTCCGAGCGCGAGCAGCCCCTCCTGGATCTTGGTCCGCGCACGCGATGACTTGGGTGCTTGACCTTGGGCTGAAGCCGGCACGGGCGCTTTGGTGCTCGGGCCGGAGGCAGAGCTCTGGCTGAGGTGTGGACTCTGGCTTTGGGTTGCGCTTGGCCCGGACCACGGCACCGACATACGCTCGTCGTCGTGCGATGAGGCGCGCTCCAGCATGAGCGCAAACGGATCGCTGGGATCTACGGGGCCAGTCATTTCCCGAGGCAGGCGCGCGGTCGATTCTGCCTGGGGTAGGCGTGCCGGCTGAAGTGGCCCAGCTCGTGCAAGGGCAGCCAGGCGCTCGGTCACATAGGCAGTGTTGAGGGGGCTCAACGCCTCTGCTTCCGGCGTGGCGCGTCGGTGGAGCGAAGGTTCGCGCTCGGGCGTGAAGGGTGCTGGCGCGCTCCTGCCCTGTTCGTCATACATGTCGATCTGTGGCCCGCCCTCGGTCGCTTCGAGCTCGACGAAGCGTCGTTGGAAGAAGCCGGCGATGCCGCCTGTCAAACCCTCGCGGCGGCGCACGATGATCGCGTTGGCACCCAGCTCGTCTTGGATCTTGGGCAGCAACTCCTCGACGGTGCGCCCGCGGTAGGTGCGTGGGTCGGCCACCGAAGTCCTACTCATGCGTGGATGACGCCGATGGTCTCAACATTGATTCCGGGTGCGATCTCGTTGTAGGAGCAGACTGGCAGGTGCGGCTGAGCTTGGGCGATCAGCCTACGCAGGTGGCGGCGCACGCGCGCTGAGCACAGTAGGACTGGTCTGACGCCGCGTCCGCTTGCGTGCTCTACCTGCGCCCGCAATGCGCCGACGATTGCCTGTGCCCTTGGCGGGTCCATCGCCAAATACTCTCCGTCTGCCGTCTGGGTTATCGAGGTCGCAACCTCCTGCTCGATCGCTGGGTCCAAGGTGATCGCGCGCAAACACAGCTCCTCGTCTAGATGGGGTGCGGTGATCGCTCGGCCGAGGGCTTGGCGCGCGTACTCGGACAATAGGTTCGTGTCTCGCGTTATTCGCGCCTTGTCGCCGATCGCCTCCACGATCGTGCCCAGGTCGCGGATTGGCACGCCCTCGGAGAGCAGCAGTTGCAGCACACGCTGAATCTCCCCGAGCGACAGCGTGTCGGGCACGACCTCCTCGACGACGGCAGCGTTTGACTCCTTGAGCTTGTCCAGCAGCGCGCGAACATCCTGGCGTGTGAGCAGCTCGGCGGCGTGCGAGCGGATCGTCTCGGTCAGGTGGGTGACGATCACCGACTCGGCGTCGACGACTGTATAGCCGAGCGCCTCGGCCTCGGCCCGCCCGGAGTCGTGCACCCACATCGCGTCAAGTCCGAAGGCCGGCTCACGCGTTGGGATGCCTTGCAGCGTTGCGCTCGCGTCGCCCGGGTCCATCGCCAGCAGGTGGCCGGGCATGATGCGTCCGCGCGTGACCTCCGAGCCGCGCACCTTCAAGACGTACTCGTGCGATTCCATGCCGAGCTCGTCGTGGATGCGTACCGGCGGGATCACGAGGCCGAGGTCGCCGGCGATCTGGCGGCGGATCATGCTCACGCGGCGTAGCAGCGCGCCGCCGTTGACGAGCGGCACGAGGCCGAAGCCGATCGCCAGCTCAAGTGCGTCAACGCCCACCTCCGACAGCGGCTCCGGAGTGGCCGCCGGTGCGGCCAGTTCCGCTGCCTTGACCTTGGCTTGTGCCGCCGCGGCCTCCTGCGCCTCGGGCATGCCGTTGCGCACCGCCCAGCCGATCGCGCCGAAGATCGCCGCTATGAACAGGAACGGCAGCTTCGGCAGACCCGGGATCAGCGCGAACAGGCCAATCGCGCCGGCCGCCACCATCGGCGCGCGCCGCTGGGAGAGGATCTGGCCGGCGATGTCGCTGCCCAGGTCGCGGTCGGAAGCGGCGCGCGTGACGATGATGCCCGCGGCGACCGAGATCAACAGCGCCGGGATCTGCGCCGCGAGCCCGTCGCCGACCGTCAGCAGCGAATACTTCTGGGTGGCTTCGCCGAAGCCGAGATTCATCTGCAGCATGCCGACGACGATCCCGCCGACGAGGTTGATCGCTGTGATGATGAGCGCCGCCATCGCGTCGCCCTTGACGAACTTCGAGGCACCGTCCATGGCGCCGTAGAAGTCGGCCTCGCGCCCGATCTCCGAGCGCCGCTGACGCGCCTGGTCATCTGAGATCAAACCTGCGTTCAGGTCGGCGTCGATCGCCATCTGCTTGCCCGGCATCGCGTCGAGCGTGAAGCGGGCTCCCACCTCGGCCACACGCCCGGCGCCGTTGGTGACGACCACGAATTGGATCACCACGAGGATCAGGAAGATGACGAGGCCGACGACGACGTTGCCGCCGACGACGAACGAGCCGAAGGCCTTCACGACACTGCCGGCGTCGCCGGTGGTGAGGATCAGACGCGTGACCGACACGTTGATAGCCAGGCGAAACATCGTCGTCAGCAGCAGCAGGCTTGGGAAGGAGGCGAAGTCCAGCGCCTTGCCCAGGTACATCGTGGCCACGACGATGGTTAGTGCCGCGGAGATGTTGAGCGTGATCAGCAGGTCCAGGAGCGCCGGCGGGAGCGGCACGACCAGCATCGTCACGACGCAGACGACGGCGACGGCGGCGAGCAGATCGCTGTGGCCCAGGAGGCGCTTGAGGGTGGGGTTGTTCATGAGCGGGGCCTTCCGGCGCCGAGGAGCACGCCATCGTGGATGAAGGTGGCCGATTGCAAGACGGTGGCCGCTGGCGAGAAGGTGGCCCGTCGTGAATAGGTAACCCATCGCGAGAAGCCGGCAGGCCGCGAAGCTCCTCTGACGGCGCGGGCGCTCACGAGGCGAGCCTCCTGCGCCCGGCCAGGCGGTAGACGAAGGCCAGCACTTGCGCTACCGCCGCGTACAGTTCGCGAGGGATCATCTGGCCGATCTCGGTCGAGGAGTGAAGCGCCCTGGCAAGCGGCGGATCGCTGATCACGGGCACGTCGTTTTCCTCGGCGACGCGTCTGATCTGGGCGGCGATTAGGTCCTTGCCCTTGGCGACCAGCAGCGGCGCCGTATGCGAGCCGTCGTAGACGAGCGCGACGGCGTAGTGGGTCGGGTTGGTCACGACCACGTCGGCTTTGGGCACGGCGGCCATCATGCGCGCCCGCGCGGCTTGCATCTGGCGGCGGCGCTGGGCCGTTTTGACCTCGGCGGAGATGCCGTACTGACGGGTCTCCTCCTTGACCTCCTGCTTGGTCATGCGCAGCTGCTTCTCATGGCGATGACGCCGCCAGGCGTAGTCGAGCAGTCCGATCACCAGGTAGGCGAAGGCTGCGCGCTGGGCGACCGAGAGGGCGCTTGCGCCCATCAAGGCTCCAAGCGCGGCCGGCTGCATGCCTACCTTGGCTGCCAGCGTGGTCAGGCCCGGCAGCACGGCAAGGGCTGCGACCAGCCCAACGACGGCGACCTTGGCGATCGCCTTGAGCGCTTCGAAGATCGCGTTGGGGCCAAACAGGTTGCGTGCTCCCGCGGACGGGTTGATGCGGCGAAAGTCGAATTTGAGCGCTTTCATGGTGGGCTTGAAGCCGACCTGCGCTACTCCCCCCAGCAGTCCGGCGAGTAGGCACGCCCCGGCCACCGGGGCCACGGCGAGCACGATCGTCGAGAGCGCCGTGTGTATTAGTTCGCTGATGCCGGCGGCACTTGTGGCATGGGCTGGGTTGGCGATGTCGCGCAGCGTTTCGCGAAAGGTCGTGGCCCCGGATTCGACGATCTTCGGGCCCATCATGCTGATCGCGAGCAGGCCAGCGATCAGGACGAGCGAGCCGCTGAGGTCGGGGCTGCGTGCGACCTGACC
This sequence comes from uncultured Solirubrobacterales bacterium, assembly GCA_963844095.1. Lineage (GTDB taxonomy): Bacteria > Actinomycetota > Thermoleophilia > Solirubrobacterales > Solirubrobacteraceae > Palsa-744. The sequence continues at coordinate 294,067 of CAWJND010000001.1, read as the reverse complement.
CTTCTCTCGCGCGCGCTGGCGGTGCTTGGGTGTGGCCTTCTCTGTGCGTTCGTCGCGCGCCATGTCCTTAGGCCACGTGCAGCGCGCCCAGCGCCGCGCCCACGCTCACCGACATCTCGTCTGAGATCCAATTGGCCGTGAATGGCAATGCGGCCGCGACGACGAGCAAAGCCACCGCCACCTTTACCGGGAAACCGACCGCGAATACGTTCAACTGTGGCACGACGCGCGAGACGACGCCGAAGGCCACGTCGGTTATCAGCAGCGCGACAAGCACAGGCCCGGCGATCTCAAGCGCCGAGGTGAAGAGGCCGGCGAATGCCTGCTCGGCGCCGCCGATCAGCGAGGACATGCGCGGGCCGCTCGTCAGCGGGACGAGTTCGAAAGTGCGTCCGAGTCCGCGCAACGTCCACGCTTCGCCGCCGATGACCAGGAAGATCATCGTTCCTACCAGTGAGTAGAAGCGTGAGATGACGGCGCCGTTCTGGCCGGTCATCGGGTTGATCAGTTCTCCGTATGAAAAGCCCGAGACGACATCGATCATCGCGCCGGCAGTTTCGAGGGCCGCCAGCAGGATCGAGAGTGTGAAGGCAAAGCCGAAGCCGACGAGCAATCCCTCGATCACGAGCTCTGTCACGAGCAGCGGCTGGCTTGGTATGTGCTGGCCGTGCATCGCGATCGGCGTTAGCCCGATCGAGATGCCGACGGCGATGATGCCGCGCACCCGTGGCGGGACTAGGGACGAGGAGAACAGCGGCGCGATGATGAACAGGGGCGTGACGCGCGCCAGCACGAGAATGAAGCCGACGAGCTCGCCGGCCGCCAGTTTCCTGAGCAGCTCGTTCACGAACCGACCATCGTCGGGATCGACGTGTACAGGGCGGTCGTGTAGGCGACCAGCTGGCCCAGCATCCAGGGTCCCAGCACGATCATCACAGCCGCGACGCCGATGATCTTGGGGATCAGCGTGAGGCTCTGCTCCTGGATTTGGGTGACCGCCTGGAAGATGCTGACCGCCAGCCCAGCGATGAGCGCGACGATCAGCAGGGGACCGGCGATCTTCAGCGCGAGGCTCATGGCCTGGGAGGCGAGGTTGACGACGGTGTCCTGGTTCACGGCACGATGCCTCCTAGGTGTGAAAGCTCTGGACGAGCGCTCTGATGACCAGATCCCAGCCGTTGACGAGCACGAACAGCAGGATCTTGAAAGGCAAGGAGATGAAGGTCGGCGGCAGCATGATCATCCCCATGCTCATCAGCGTCGCCGAGACGATCAGGTCGATGATCAAGAACGGCAGGAAGATCAAGAAGCCGATTTGAAACGCGATGTTGAGCTCGGAGACGATGAAGGCCGGGATCAACACCTCGGTCGGGACTTCGGCGCGGGTGTGCGGCGTCTTTGCTTTGGCGAGGTTGATGAACAGCGCGATGTCCTGTGGTCGCGTCTGGCGGAACATGAATTCGCGCATCGGTTCCTCGGCTCGCTCGAGCGCCGTGATGGTGTTGATCTGGTGAGCCATCAGCGGTTGCACCGACTCCCGCTTGATCGCGGCGATGGTCGGTGCCATCACGAAGATCGTCAGGAACAGCGCGATCCCGACAAGCACCTGGTTGGGCGGCTCGGTGGTGGTGCCGATCGCCGAGCGGATGAAGCCGAGCACGATCAGGATGCGGCTGAAGCCGGTGACCGTGAAGAGGATCGCCGGCACGAGCGTCAGGCCGGCGACGAGCAGCAGGATCTGGACGGAGTTGTTGGAGCTGAGGTTCAACGACGCACCGTCAGTTCGCGCAGGCGCTCGATCAAGCTGGAGGACACCGAGGGCATGTGCATCGGGTCGCTCTGGCGCTCGCCGGATTCGAGCGTCCTTGTGGGGCGGGGTCGCTCAGGTGTGCTCTGGGGGAGCGCCGCCATGGGCGGAGCTACTGGCCGCGCCGTTGCCGGCGGCTCCGGCCAACGACTGCCCTCATGTGCGCTCAACCAGTGCTCGCCCTCATGCTGGCCCGCCTGAGGATTGTCACCGCGCGGGCTGGGCGGGGCGAGCAGGCCAAGGTTGATGCGGCGTCTGCGCGGTCGCACAGGCTCCTCGGGCGCGAGCAAACCCGCTTCGAGCGCCTGCTGCTCGGTGTAGCGGTGGATCGGCATCAGGCCGTGCTCGGCGCTACCCAGCAGCAGATAGTCGTTACCGGCTCTGACAAGGTGCACCGAGCGCCCGGAGCTGAGCGACAGCGCTGAGACGTTCGCCAGGCCGGTCGCGGCAACGCGCGGATCGCGCCTGGCCTTGACCTGGCGCAGGATCCAGGACAGGCCCCAGATCACGCCAAGCACGATCGCCAGGCCCACGATCGTGCGCACGATGCTGGCTCCACCGGAGCTCGTGTGCGAGCCGGTGCTGGGCGAGCCGAGGTTCAGCGGTGTCTCTTCGCCTGTGCCCTTCTTGGTGTGGGCGGCGGTGAACGCCGACGCGGGACCGGCCCACTCAAGCAGGCAGCAACACAGCAAGGCGGCCACTTGTGTGGCCGCACGGGGAAGGGTCAGCTTAGTCATCGAGGGACGACTCCGAGGAAGAGTCGCCCCCGGTTATCGGCCCGCGAGGGCAGGTCTTGAGCTAGACCAGCTCGGAGACCTGCACGCCCCAGCCGCCGTCTGGCGTAACCACCAGCGTGCCGTTGGCAAAGCACAGCCCGTTGACGAACAGCTCGACCGGCGCCTCTGCCGCTTGATCGAGCTCGACGACGGCGCCCGGCGCGAGCTCGACGGCGTCCTTGAGCGAAAGGTGCGTTCGTCCCAGCTCGGCCCATACACGCACGAAGATGCTGCGCAAGATCGCCCGGCCCTCGGCGCTCTCGCCGGTACCGTCCACATGCGCTCGCGCACGCTCAAGCTCGGCTCGGCCGAGCTTGGCGTAAGTGTCGGCGCGCGTAGGCGTACCGCCTGTGGAGTGCAACTTGATCGCCCGTCGCGTACCGGAGCGTCCGGGCTGTCCGCGTCCGAGCAGCACGCCCTCGGCGAACAGCGACACGCCGTCCTCTGCGCGACCCTGCAGCTCGGCGAGCGTGCCCGGGACCAGTTTGAGCATCTGCTCGATCGGCATCTGCGCCGAGCCGACCTCGGCGCGCAGGAGCACCTGGGCGCGGGCGAGACCGCGCCGCAACGCATCGGGATCGCGCACGTCGCCCGCGAGTGGCGGACCGGCGCCGCCACGGATGCTCTCGGCGACCGGCTCGACTGCCGCCCAGGGAATCAGCAGGGACATCGTGGCCGGCTGGCCGTCGATCCTGCTCGCGAGCGTGACCGCGAAGGTTGGCTCGCCGACTGGTGCAAAGACGCCGGCGTCGGCCTCCAAATCGACCTCGCCGCGCGTCAGCTGTGGACCGCCGAGCTCGCCCCAGGAGCTTGAGAGTTCAGCGACGATCCCATCGAACAAGCCTCTTGCGAGCACCCAGTCGATGTCGGTCAGGTGGCGCTCTGACGGGGCCTGTGCCGCCTGGCCGCCGAGCAGGCATTCGAGCACTTGCAGCAAGAGCGGTTGCTCGACGCTGAGCAGCATCTGGCGCTCGATCGCCTTCGCTTCGACCGCGACCGCGACGGCGTCCGCGGCCAGCCGTGCCTTGGCGGCCGCCCAAGTGTGCTGGTTGACCTCGGCGACACTTAGCTCGACTTCCACCGCCAGCTCGTTCGTCAAACGGCCCGACAGCGCCTCGCAGAACTGCTCGATCGCACCCGAGATGCGGCGTCTGATCTCGGTCGTGAACTTGGTCGGCTGGGAGAAGTCGAGCGTGCGTATGCGCCCGCCCGCCGGGCCGCCCGGCTCCTCTGTGGTCGAGGACGCAGGCTTCTTCGCGGACTTCTTGGAGCTTGGTGGCTCGTCCTTGGAAGCGCCGGCGCGGCTCTTCTGGCTCAACTGTGCTCCTCTGTGTTCTAGGTCAGCTATTGGCGGCGACGGCCTCGCTCGCCGTGGCCTCGCCGGTTCCCGTGGAGGCCGAAATCTGATTGCTCTCGAGAATCTCTGTGACGCGCAGACCGTAGCGCTCGTCCATGACGATCACCTCGCCGCGGGCGATCGCCGTGCCGTTGACCAGCAGGTCGGCGGCCTCGCCAGCCTGGCGCTCGAGCGCCACCACAGAGCCGACGCGCAGGTCGAGCGTCTCTCCGACGGTCATGTGTGTGCGGCCGATCTCAACGCTCAACTCCATCGGTATGTCGCTGAGGCGGCTCAGATCGGGATCGGAGGGCGAGGCTCCGCCAAGGTGGGTGCTCGTGGCTCCACCCGACGGGTTCTGATCGAACTGCTCGTACTCGATTGCCTCAGCCACTTTGCCTCCTATTGAACTGTGAAATCCGGAAAGAGCACTTCTTCGACCTTGACGTCGGTCTTTTGCTGAATCGTGTGGAGGATCTGACGCTTGATCGCTTCTCGGCCGTGGCTGCTTATGAGCGTTTCCCCGCTCTGGCCGGTCACAGCATTGGTGATGATTTCGCGCACGATCGCTTCCTCGGGCAGAGTACCGGGCCCACTTTCGGAACTGGAGGCGGCTGTCGCGCTGGCCCCGTCGCTCTGTCCGGGCGCCAGCTCGAGTGCCACGCTGATCTTGGCGTAGCGTCCGTCGCTCAGGTTGAGCAGGAAGGACTGTGGCATCACGTAGATGGTGCCCTTGACCTTCTCCTTGACGACTGGCTTGGCCTTGGTCATCGTGTAGCCGCCGAACAACAGGATCGGGACGATCGCGACGAGCAGGATCTTCTTGTTTTTGAGCATGGTCGTTTCCTATGGTTCGCTGCTGGGGTGACTTTCGCCTTCTCCGCCGTAGATGCGGCGCATCACGATCTCCACGCGCCGGTTGCGCGCGCGGCCGCCTTCGGTCGCGTTGCTATCGACCGGCTTCTGGTCGGCGTTGCCGCTCGCTGTCAGTCTGTGCTCGGCGACCCCGTGTTCGGCCAGGAATTCCACGACGGCGCTGGCGCGGGCGGTCGAGAGCTCCCAGTTGCTCGAGAACTGGGCGCTGTGGATCGGGACGCTGTCGGTGTTGCCTTCGACGCTGATCGGATGCGTTTCGTCGATGTTCAGCAGCTGGCCGATCTCCCCGAGCAGCGCGTAGGACTTTGCATCGAGCGTCGCTTGGCCCGAGGGAAACAGCAGGTCGTCGGTGAGCACCTTGATGACCAGGCCACGCTGTTCGATCGAGGTTTGCACGCTGGAGCTGAAGCCATGCGACTTGGCATAGGCATCGAGCTCGTGCTTGATCTGTGCGAACTCGTTGTTCTCGCGCTGGGCGGGCGTTTCCTGCTGTGCGGCTGCTGTGGCGCTCTGCGTGCCGTGCGCGTTGCTGTTCTGCAGGCTGGCGGCGCCCTGTGTGGTGACTGGCTCGATCGCCTGCAGTTCGACGGTTGCGGGGACCTGGCTCGAGTTTGCGGTTGAGCCCTGCTGGGCGACCGCCTTGCCGCCGGGCAGGATGTTGCCCGAGAAGGCAGCCTTCAACGATTGCTGCAGGGTCTGGTACTTGGAGATGTTGACCGAGGAGATCGAGAACAGGACCATGAACAGCGCCATCAGCAGCGTGATCATGTCCGCGTAGGTCAAAAGCCAGCGCTCCTCGCTCTCCTCACCATGGGCTCCACCGCGATGGCGCCCGCGCCCGCGAGCCATGCTCAGGCCGCCTTGGATTCAAGGCCCGGCTGTGCGACGGCCTGCTCGTCGTCGTCTGAGCGCTCGGCCGGTGGCACGTAGGACATCAGCTTTTCGGAGACCAGACGCGGGTTGTCGCCTGCCTGGATCGAGAGGATGCCCTCGACGGTCATCATGCGCAGCTCGACCTCTTCGGCGGAGATCGCCTTCAGGCGGTTGGCGATCGGCAGGAAGATCACATTGGCCGAGCCGACGCCCATCAGCGTGGCGATGAAGGCTGCGGAGATCGACGGTCCGAGCGTGGAGGGCGCCGCCAGGTTCTGCAGCACGTGCACCAAGCCGAGGACGGTGCCGATGATCCCCATTGTGGGCGCGAAGCCGCCGGCCTTCTCGAATGGGGAGGCGCCGACGGCGTGGCGGGCAGCCATGCCGTCTACCTCGGCCTCGAGGATCGTGTGCACCATCTCCGGGTCGGTGCCGTCGACGACAAGCTGCAGGGCGTTGCGGGTGAAGGGGTCCTCGACCTCGGGCAGTTGGGCGTCGAGCGCGAGCAGGCCTTCGCGGCGAGCTTGGTCGGCTAGCCCCACGAGCTGGTCGAGGCGTCCACGCATGTCGGGTGGGTCGGCCGAGATGACGAGTTTGTAGAGGCTCGGCACGCGCTTCATGACGTCCATGCCGGTACTGGCCAGTGTGACGCCGAAGGTGCCGCCGATGATGATCATCAGCGCCGGGATGTTGATGAAGGACGCGGGACTCGTCCCGTCCATCATCGAGCTAAGCAAGAGCGCGCCAAAAGCCGCGCCAATCCCAATAGCGGTTGAAGCTTTCATTTGCTCAACTCATCGGGCGCTGCGGAAAAATCCTTGACAGCTGGGATGAGCTAAGCCGGATCGTCCTCCACCGCGGAGAGTCGGCCCTGCTCGCGTGTGCCGCCGGAAGGGCCGGGCTGGCGCGGCGGGCGGCGGTTGCGCAGCGCCTCGCTGAGCACTCCGGCGCGATAGCTGTGCAGGGCGGCCGCGACCTCCTCAGGTGTCTCGGCCACCACCACCTTCGCGCCCGTGGCGAGCGTGATGACCGTGTCGGGAGTCGATTCGACGGTCACGACCATGTCCGGATTCAGTTGAAAGGGCTCGTCGCTGTGGCCGAGCCGGTTGAGCGTGATCATCTCTACCTCCCTTGCATTGCGCGGAAAATCTGGAAGATGCGTTTGCTTAGAAAATGCGCTTGCACGAAAAGCCTAGAAAATTTGAGCGAGTACCTAAAGCTTAGGTACCTAAATATCTATCCAAGCGCCACTCTAGGGGTGTGGGGCGTGCAGCATGTTTTGGAATACATAGGTGTGCCCGCCAGGCAGCATGAGCGGCTGGCGTCGGATCGGAAAATAGCGAATGGGATGGGACAACGCAGGCGCGCCGTCCCATCCCATGCTCCTCGGAGTTGTCCGCTCTACTTCGACCTCCTTGGTCGCGCTGTAAAGATTTGCCAGGACACCGTCACACCGGCTGGGGCTGTCGAACTCACGTCCTCGACGGCCTATCGAACATGGTGCACGACCGTCTCAAATCGCGGCCCGCGATGTGTCCTACTGCACCATCGTGACCAGCGTTCCGAGCATTTCGTTGGCGGTCGAGATCACGCGTGAGTTGGCCTGGAAGCCTCGCTCGGCTGTGATCATGTTGGTCATCTCGGTGGCAAGATCGACGTTTGACATCTCGAGCTCCCCGCCGATGGTCGATCCGAAGCCCGGGGTATTTGGAGTGCCGACGATCGGCGTGCCCGAGTTGGCGGTCTGTCCCCATAGCGAGCCTCCGAGACGTTCCAGCCCATCTTCGTTTGGGAACGTTGCAAGCGTTAGGTAGCCTGCGGTTACGCGCTGCTGGTAGGTCTTGGATTCGGGATTCTCGTCGGTGTAGGCGACGGATCCGTCAGGGCCGATGGCCACGTTGCTGGAGCCTGGGGGAATCCTGATGTAGCTTTCTTCCTTGCCCGCCGCGTAGGTGGTGCCGGCTTCGGTTTCGGTCGCCACGGCGTTGCGGCCGATCACGTATTCACCGGCCTGTGTGGTGAGGAATCCTTGTGAGTTGGTCGTCAGATCACCGGCGCGCGTGTAGTTGACTTTGGCGGGCAAACCCGTTGTGTACGGTTCCTTTGCCGGCGGTGTGCCGGCGCCCACACGCAGGAAGCCGTTGCCCTCGATCGCGACATCCAACGGATTGTTGGTGGTTTGGAAGGAGCCCTCGGTCATTTCGTTGCGGGTGGCGGCGACTTGCACGCCAAGCCCGATTTGGACGGGGTTTGAGCCACCGTTGGTCGCTGTCGGGCCTGATGCTCCTCGCATCTCTTGTGTCAGCGATTCGGAGAACGTGACACTGGAGGCCTTGAAGCCCGTGGTGTTGACGTTCGCCAGGTTGTTCGCTGTATCGTTCAGCAGCGCCTGGTTTGCGTCTAGGCCGCTGATCGCGGCATACATTCCAGTCATCATCGTGACTGCCCTTCCTTTCGCGGCCCCCTCTGTGAGGTCCAGCCGTTGTCGTGTAGCCGCTCCGCATGCGCGGTACGGCCGTGTCAAGTGTGTTGTCCCGTCGTTGCGCTCACATGCTCACGGCGGGGTGGATTCGTCCTCTGGTCGTCCGCTCATCGCCTCACAAACGTGCGATCTCCTCTCCACTCGCGGCGCTCATGCGATCACCGCGCTGTCGATGTTGGTGAATACGTTGTCTTTCATTTGTTCGGATCCCACGGCCGTTATGACCGTGCGGTTGCTTACCGACACCACAAAGGCGGTGCCGTCAACAAGTACTAGGGAATCGCGCGAGCCCTTGCTTGCCGCGCGTCCCACTCCCTCTGAAAGTCGCCCGAGCGTGGTGGAGTTCAGCTCGATGCCACGACGTTGCACACGCGCGAGTGCGTGGCGGGAGAATTGCAGCGGCTGGGAGCCGCCGGCCTGCTTGAGTGCCTCAGCGAAAGACTGGCCGGGAGCTGCGTCGGCGCCAACGTTCGCGGTGCCCTTGCGCGTAGCGTCATCCGCCGACTTGGTCGTGCCCGGGGCGGTCGGCGCGCCTGCGGGCGCCACCGGGGCGTCGCGCGGGACCGGCGGGTTGCTCAATCCCCCCGGCGGGATCAGCGCTGGGTTTGAGATCGGGTTCATTTGACTTCGCTGACGCTCGCCATCTTCACACCGGGTACGCCTTCGATCGTGAGCGTCGGGCCGGCTGTCGTGGACTGGACGCTTTCGACCTTCCCCGTCGCCGCGGCGCCGGTGGAGGGATCGCTGTAGCTGACGCTGTGGCCGATCAACTGAACGGCGCTTGAGAGCTCGCTGGCGCTCGCGAGGTTGGTCGTCTGCTCGAGTTGTGTGAACTGCGCCAGCTCGGTCACGTATTCGTTGCCGTTGGCCGGTTCCAGGGGATTCTGCGCCTGCAGCTGAGCGATCATCAGCTTCAGGAAGTCGTTTTGCCCGAGCACGCTGTTCGGGTTTTCGGGGCTTGCCGCCGGTGCGGGGTTGCCGGAAGGGGCGGTAGCGGCTTGTGCGACTGGAGTTGTCACGGTTTTCTGTCCTTTCGTTCGCTCATAGGACGACCTTCGGTTGTGGGGTGGTGGGGGTCGCTCACAGGGCAACCTGAGGTCGTCGAGTGAAGCTGCTCTCTTTTTCTCATGCGAGCACGTCGACAATTTCACCTAGAGGGGTACCGGCCGGACGTGTGTTGTCCCGCGACTCGGCGAGCGCTTCGCTCTCTTCGGCTGTGCCTGGAGCGCCAGCGGCACTCCCCCCGTCGGCTTTGGCGGCAAAGCGCCCGTCCTGTTCGCCGGTCTGCGGTTGGCCGGAGGAGCCGATATCGAGCTGTAGCAGCGACAATCCGAGCGAGCTGAGCGATTGGCGCAGCTCCGAGCGGCCCTGGCTGAGCGCCTGCGCGCCGGCCGGCGTGTCGGCGGTGACGCGCGCGCGCAGCCCTTCGCTGGTCTGGCTCAAGCGGATGCTGATGTGGCCGAGCTCTTCGGGCTGAAGTTCGATCCGCGCCTTGGCGATGCCCTGGCGGGCGGCGAGCTCGATCGTCGCGCCGATCGAGTCGATCATCTCCTGCATCGGCACCCCAGGAACGGACAGCGGACTTGCGCCGGCGTTGGGGCTCGCACCGACACCGCCGTCCGCTTCGGGATTGGTGCTCATCCCGGCGTCGAGGCTTGCCTGGGCTGTAGTCGAGGCTGCTGTCTGTGCGGGCGCCTCGGTAGCGGTCCGCGTAGCCGACTGCGCACTTGTTGCCTCTACCTGGTTGGCGGCCGCCAAGGACCGGCCGGTGAGCTCTGCTGTCGAGTTTGGCGTGTCGTTGTTGTTTGGTGCGGGCGAAGCCGCTGTCCGATTCTGAGAAGAGGCAGAGCCGGCGGTGCGCGTGCGCACTGAGGAGAGCGTGGTTTGGGTGGCGTTTTGGGCTTGCGTGGCCGCGTTGAACGCGCTTGTCCCTGGCATCTGGGTCGAGTCCGACTGGCTGGGGGACGGTGCGGTCGTTGAGCCCTCAGCGGCTTGGGTTGTTGCTGTACTGGACTGTTCGGCTTCTGCTGGGCCTGATGCGTTCGGTTTGCTTGCGGGATTGGACGCGACCGTGGATGTAGGAGCCGCCGCGGTGGGCGCTGACAGGGGCGCGGGCGCGGGTGTTGGGCTCACGGCGCCGGCGGCAGCGCCGGTAACCCCCGGGGTTGCCGGTGGAGTGCGAGTGGATGCCGAGCCGGACGAGGCGCTGGGGCCGACCGAGAATGCCGTCGCGGGTGAGGTACCGGAGTCGGCGGGGGATTCCGCCACGGGTGAGGAAGTCGTGGCAGGCGAGGTACCGGGACCGGCGGAGGGTGCCGCCGCGGATGAGGATGTTCTCGCGAGTGAAGCGTCAGGGCTGGGGGAATATGCGGCTGCCGGCGAAGAGGTCGTGGCAGGCGAGGCAGCGGCGCTGGCGGGTGAGGCTGTGGCGGGTGCCGATGCCGCCGCGCCGACGGGTGATGCGATGGCGGGTGCCGATGCCGCCGCGCCGACCGGCGAGGAGGCGGGAGGCGAGGGTGGGAGCACGCCGGCAGCCGAGGTTGAGTCCGGAGCATCTGCCAAGGGCGAGGTAAGCCCCGACGGTGGGACGGCCGCAGTGATGGTCTCGGGCGTATATGTCGGCGTGGCGGTTGCGGGCGCGGCAAGCGTCGCCGTGCCGGTGGTACCGGTGGCTATCGCGGCTGCCGCCGGGTTGCCCGCCAGGGTGCTTGCCGAAGCTGCTGCTGCACCTGGTGTCGAGGCGCCGGGTTCCGACGCGTGGGATGTCACGATCCCGCCATCTGCGCCGGCTCCGTTTGTGCTGACTACGTTGTCACGGGTGCCCGCTGCGCGCGAGGGGTGCGGCATTTTGCCAGCGCCCTGTCTGGGGCTGCTCTTTGGATGGCCTTCCGCGGCGGCGGTCCGGGCCCAATGTGTGGCGAGCGCGCTCTGGAACGGCACGCCCGGTGGAGCCCCCGGCGGGGCCCCCTCCGAGGCTCCCGGTGGAGCGCCTGAGGACGGGCTCGATCGGCTCGCGCCGCTGGAGGGCGAGCCGGAGGGCAGCGAAGCCGGTGGCATGCTGAGTGCGATCGGGGCGTTCACGCCAGGCCCCCGGCCGAGATCGAAGCAGGGTGAGTCTGGCGGTAGGCTTCGGCGTAGCCGAGCACCTTGGAGACGTAGCTCTGGGTTTCGGCGTAGGGCGGTATGCCGCCGTATTGCTGAACGGCTCCGGGCCCGGCGTTGTAGGCGGCCAGGGCGTCTTCGGTGTTGCCGCCGAACTGGCTCATCAGCTGGCTCAGGTAGCGCGCGCCGCCTTCGATCGATTCGGTCGGGTTGAGTGGGTTTGCGACACCCATGGAGGAAGCGGTGCCAGGCATCAGTTGTGTCAGGCCGCTCGCGCCGGCGCCGCTTTGGGCGTTTGGGTCAAAGCCCGACTCCTGCTGGATCAGGCCGTGCAACACCGCTGGATCTATGCCATAGCGCTCGGATGCCTGTTCGATCACGCTGTCATATTCGCCGCCGTCGCCTGCGGTACCTGCCACGCCTTCGCCATGTGCGGTGGTAGGCGAGGAGGCGTCAGCCGCGGTCGCGGCCTGCAGTGCCGCGGCAAAGTCGTCCGCGGGCACTTGTGAGGCTGTCCTAGATGCGCCGGCCGTGCTCGTCGTCGCGATTCCCGAGCCAACCTGGCGGGTCTGTTCGATCAGGCCCCGCAGTTGTTGCACACGTTGGGCGATTGCCTGCTCGTCTTCAGGTATGCCGGCGGTGGGGGCGATCACGGTGCTCATATCTCGCCCCGGCCGAAACGCGCCGCGGTCATCTCGTCCAGCGCGCCCTGTTCGCGGCTGGAGGCGGCCCGTTCGTGCTCGTCGCGGTGGCGCTCGGAGAGGCGCTTGAGCATCTCGTGCTCGCTTGCGGCGGTGGTGAGCTTGGCGTCGCGCTCGAGCACCGTCGCGTCGCGCTGCTCTAGCTCCTGGGCGTGGGCTCCGCGCTGTGCCTCGATGCGCTCGAGGAACGCCTGGCGTCCCACCAGCTCGCGGGCGTCGAGCGTCTGAGGCTCGCCTGCCTGGGCTCGGTGTTCGCTATGCGCTTGCTCCAGATGGTCTTCGGCTGCGCGCAACTCGGCCTCGGCGCTGGAGCGTAGCGAGATCGCCTGTGCCAGCTCCTGCTGGGCCTGCTGCTCTTTGCGCTCGCGCAGCGCACGCACGCGCTCGAGTCGAAAGCGAAAAACGGGTCCGTTCACGGCCTGGTTATCGGACGCGGCGTGCCTTTCTTTAGGGCTGTGCCGGCGCGAGGATGGCGGTGTGTGGTGGGTCCTCGCCTGGGCGACCCTCATTGCATCCTGAATGGCGCAGGCGGGGACAGGCAGGGGTGCATGGGTGTGCGGATTTGTGGCATGCCCCCCGCGCGCGCGGGGGGCATCGTCGATTTTTAGATGCTGAGCCCGAGCGCCGGTATGGCCGGCACATCGGCCGCGATATTGGCAGCCGGAGCGGCTTCGGGGTCGATTCGCTCGGCGGTCACTTCCTCGCCGTCGGGAATGTCCTCAGGGCTGAACGCGGCCTCGCCGGCTAGGGAGGCCGCCAGTTCGAGCAACTGCGTGTCGGCTTGCTCGGGCGTGCTGCGCTCGCCCACGCTCTGGCGCAAGAAGTCCTCGATCGAGGCGCGATGCGCCAGCGCCGTGTCAAGCGCAGGATCGCTGCCCGGCTGGTAGGCGCCGATCGCGACGAGGTCTTCCTTCTCGCGAAGTACGGCCAGCGCGCCACGCAGGCGTTGGCCCGCCAGTGAGAGCTCAGGCGTGACGATCTCGCCGACCAACCGCGAGACGCTCTCGAGTACGTCGATCGCCGGGTAGTGCCCGGCGTGGGCGAGTGAGCGCGTGAGCACCACATGCCCGTCGAGAATCGCGCGCGTCGCGTCGGCGATCGGCTCATTCATGTCGTCGCCATCGACCAGCACCGTGTACAGCCCGGTGATCGAACCGCTGGAGCTGGTGCCGGCGCGCTCCAGCAGGCGCGGGAGCAAAGCGAATACGCTGGGTGTGTAGCCGCGCGTGGCGGGCGGCTCGCCGATCGCCAGGCCCACCTCGCGCTGGGCCATCGCAAAGCGCGTGACCGAGTCCATCATCAGCAGCACGTCATGACCCTGGTCGCGGAAGTGCTCGGCGATCGTCGTGGCGGTGAAGGCGGCCTTGATGCGCACCAGCGCCGGCTGGTCGGAGGTGGCGACGACGACGACCGAGCGCTCGAGCGCGTCGCCGAGATCGCGCTCGATGAACTCGCGCACCTCGCGTCCGCGCTCGCCAACGAGTGCGATCACATTCACCTGTGCGCTTGTGGAACGGGCGATCATGCCCATCAGCGAGGACTTGCCGACGCCGGAGCCGGCGAAGATACCTAGGCGTTGTCCGCGGCCGCAGGGCACGAGTGAGTCGAGCGCCCGCACACCCAGCCCGACGCGCTCTGTGATGCGGGGCCTGGAGAGCGCGCTTGGGGGCGGGGCGATCGTGGAGCGCTCGACGCCGGCGGGTGCTGGAAGCTCGTCCAGCGGCACTCCCAGCCCATCGACGACGCGTCCGAGCAAGCCGTGCCCTACGGCGACGCGGAACGGGGCGCCGGTCGCGAGCACGCGCGTGCCGGGGCCGATGCCGTGCAGCTCGCCCAAAGGCATCAGCAGCGTCCGCCCGTCGCGGAACCCGACGACCTCGGCGGGAATCCGGTTATCGACCAGACACACCTCTCCGATCTCCGCCTGAAGCCCGGTCACCTCGATGATCAGACCGATCAGGTTGCAGACGTTCCCGTGGCGCCTCGCAAGATCGGCCTCGCGGACGGCTTGTGTGGCGCTCGCCAGCAGCGCGCTCGGTGGCGTGCTCTGAAAAGGCGATGCCCCGCGCGTGCGCGGGGGGGCAGCCAAATCGAAGGACTCGCTCACGCCGCCCGCTCGGCCGCCAGCGAGGCTTCGACGACCTCGCGCGCCCGCTCCAGCTGCGTGCCTACGCCGGCGTCCACCTCGCCCTCGGCGGTGCGCACGATCGCCCCGCCGGGCGCGACGCGCTCGTCGGGCTGGATGTCGCACAGCTCGACCCCGCTTCCCGCCCCGGCCAGCTCGCCGATGGCCGAGCTCACCTCCTCGAACTCCGTGGGGTTGACGAGTACGGCGATCTTGCGTCTGTCCGTCACGCGCCGCAGCGCCCCCTGCACAGCTTCGAGTATGCGCTCGCTGGGCAGTTGCCGGGTGCCGCCAAGGATCTTCTCGGCCAGCTGCAACCCCAGCTGGATGGCGTCGTGTTCGATCGCCTGCACCAGCTCGACACGCAGCGACTCGATGCCGTCCATGGCCTCGCCGAGCGCGCGTGCCGCGAGGGCGATCTCGGTGGCGCCCTGCTCGTGGCCGGCGCTGCGCCCTTCGGCATGACCTTCGGAGCGGGCTTGCTCGCGGATCTGCTCGGCTTCGAGCTGGGCCTGGGCGAGCGCGCGCGCGGGCGCGTCGCGTGGTTGGGGCTGCGACGGCTCGAGCTGCTCGAAGGCGTAGCTGACCGCGGTGTCAGGCAACTGCTGTGCCCCTCTGGCGGCTGCGCGCTACGGCGGCCTCGAACAACGCTCTCGGCCTCTGCTCGCTGCGCCCCACGCCAGCTTCGAGCGACGTTTCCTCGATCTGAGCGTCGCGTGCGGCCACGGTCAGATCAGACAACCGCTTCGCCTTCCTCCTCGTCGCCGCCGGCGATCACGATCGTGCCGGCCTCATCCAGCTTACGCACGACCGCGACAACCCGACTCTGCGCCTCGTCGACATCGCGCTGGCGCTGGGGCGGCTGGATCTCCATCTCCTCTTTGAGCATCGCCGCGCCGCGCTCCGACATGTTCGTGAGCACGATCTCCAGCACGTTCTCCGGCGCCCCGCGCAAGGCCAGGACAAGATCCTTCTGGTCGACCTCGCGCAGCACTTGCTGGATCGCACGCTCGTCGAGCTTGACAATGTCCTCGAACACGAAAAGCATCCCGCGCACCTCCTCGGCGAGCGCCTTGTCGGCTCCGGCAAGGCGCTCGAGCACGTTGCGCTCGGTGGTGCGGTCGGCATGGTTGAGGATGCCGGCAAGCGTCTTGGCCCCACCGCTGGCGGAGTACTTGCGCTCGACGGTCGCCCCGAGCTTGTGGCGAATCATCTGCTCGACCTGCTGGATGACGCGCGTGCCGGCGTTGCCCATGCGCGCGATCCGCAGCGCGATGTCGGGTTGCTCGGACTCGGGCAGCCGGGCGAGCACGCCGGCGGCGAGATTCGTGTGCAGGCTGGCGAGCACGAGCGCAACCGTCTGGGGCGACTCGCCACGCAGCAGCGCAGCGATCCGCTCGGGCGGGACGCGACGCAGGAACTCGAAAGGTCGCGTTTCGCTGGCGCTCTCCAGGCGCCCGAGCAGGTCGGTCGCGCGCTCTGGGTCGAGCGCGCGCTCGATCACCCCGCGCGCAAAGTCCAGCCCGCCGCTGACAGCCCCCTGGCCATCGCCGGTCTCGGCGGCCAGTTCGCCGAAGACCGACTCGGTCGTCTCCGCGCCGACAGAGCTGAGCCGCGCCATCTCCATCGAGAGGCTCTCGATCGCCTCCTCGTCCATGCGCTGCATTACGTTCGCCGCGCGCTCGGGCCCGAGCGCTGCCATCAGGACGGCCGCCCTGCGCGCGCCTGGCAAGCGCTCGCTTGGGGAGGCTGGCAAGGGCGTGGACGGGCTAGCCGCCCCGCGCTCGGCCAGCGTGCCCGGCGGTGTCGGCGCCGTCTCTGACGGTGAATCGGCCACTCGCGCCTAATCCTCTTGCATCCAGTTGCGCAGCTGCTGGGCGACACGATCGGGATCGCTGTCGGCGAGTTGCTCGACCTGACGGCGCAGATGGTCGCCGCTGGCGTTCCCGTTTCCGTTGCCATTTCCATTGCCGTTCCCATTGGGAGGCGCTACGCCGGCCATCGCCGGTACCGGCCTCGGCGCACTTTCACGCTGTAGCTCGGAGAGGCGCATCGGCGTCTCCAGCTCGCGTAGCCAGACCGGCTCGTCGATCGTGTCCGATTCGCGGCGGCGCAGCGAGCGCGTAGTGAAGAACAGGAAGACAAGTGAAGCGATGCCGAGCAGTGCGTACTTGGCGTAGCCGAGCATGCTGCTGGTCGAGCTCGCGGCACTGGTCGTCGGGCTGGCAAAGGCGACCTGTCCGATCGAGATCGTGTCTCCGCGCTTGGTCTGGATGCCGGCGGCGTTGGTGATAGCTTCGCGGATCGCCGGCAGCGAGGCGGGGGGAACGGAGTGGTCGAGCAGCACCGACACGTGCTGGCTTTCGACCGTCCCGGGGGCGACCGTGGTGTGGGACACTGTCTTGCTGACCCCGAGCGTGCTGCTCGTCGTTTCGTGCTTGTAGTTGGACTTACCGCCTGTGCTGGTCCCGGTCGGAAGATTCGCGGTGCCGGTGGCGCCGCCGGCACCGGCACCGTTGCCGGTGAGCGTCTCGATGTCCTTACTCTGCTGCAGGGGCACGCCGGCCTTGCCGTAGCTGAGCTGTTCCTGGGTGGTCGAGTTGACGTTCATGTTGGCGTACACCAGTACCTGCGCCTTGCCGGCCCCAAGGGTTTGCGCAAGCATTGCGTCGAGGCTCGCGCCCATGCTCTGGTCATAGCGCTGCTCGGCTTCCTGCACTCCGTTGCCGCCGCCGCCTGCGCTGCCGGCGGCCTGCGGCCACAGCAGCTGTCCCGAGGCGTCGGTGATCGTGACCTTGTTCAACTGCAGACCGGGCACGCTGGAGGTGACCAGCTGGGCGATCCCCTGCACCGAGCTTTGCGGCATCGACGTGGTCCCCGAGAGCAACACGGCGGCCGAGGAGATCCCTTGATTTTCGCCAAAGATCTGGCTCTGGGAGTTGGGCAACACGAGCTCGACCTGCGCTCCGGAGACACCCTGTACCGAGTCGATCGTCTCCGCCAGCTGTCCCTGTAGCGCACGCTGGTAGGTGACGGCTTGCTGGAAGTTGCTTTCGCCGAGATTCTGTTTTTCAAATAGCGAGAAGTCGGGCTGGGTGTTGCCGAGCAAGCCCGCGCCGGCCAGAGCAACGCGCGCCTCGGCGGTCTGGTTGGACTGAACGGCAAGCGCTGTGCCGTTGTTCTGCAGCTCGTAGTTGACGCCGTGCTCGCTGAGCGTGCTCGTCATCTTGCCGGTCTGGGAGGGATCGATGCCGCTGACGAGCGTCGTGTAGCTGGGCGCGGAGACCATGTGCAAGAACAGGTAGATGAACAGGATCGCGCCGATCGCGGCAGCGCCGACGATCAGCCATCCGCGAGTCGTGAGCCGCGAAGCGAGCTGGGAAAGCGGCACGGCCTAGACCTGCGATCCGCGAGTCGTGAGCCGCGAGAGGGGTCGTGCGAATGCCACCGATCAGACCTGCGTCTGGAAGAGGTTCTGAGCGGCTTCGGTGGCCTTGGTGCGCAGCTGTGAGGCCAAGTCCATTGCCATCTGCGCATCCTCGACAGTGACGACCGCGCTCTCGGGATCCTTGGCGGTGCCGGTAGCAAGCGACTGGGCCGCGCTGTCGGAGCTCAGCTGGGTGCCTTCGAGCGAGGAGATTGCTTCTGAGAGCTCGCTGCCAAAGCTGCCAGACCCGCCGCTCGATGCGCCGCCGACACCTCCGGTTCCTTCGACCCCGCTGATTCCTTCGACCCCGCGTGCCCCTTCGAGGCCGCTGCTGCCTTCCAGCCCCAACCCTGAGCCTGTGGCTTGAGCGCTTTGACCGCCCTGGGTCAGGCCGCCGACCGTCTGTGGCGAGGCGCTGTTGGAGAGGCCTTCGGAGAGTTTGCTCGCCAGTCCGCTGACCGCCGGGACGATCATTTCAGCACCCCGAGCGTGGCACTGAACATCGACTTCGCGGTCTGCATCGCGGTCACATCGGACTGGTAGGACTGCGACTCGGAGATCAGGTCGGTCATTTCGGTGACCGTGCTGATGTTCGGCATCTTCACGTAGCCCTGGGCGTCGGCTTCGGGGTTGCCGGGGTCATACACCTGCTGGTCGGGAGTGGCGTCGCTAACGATCCCTGTTACTTGGACGCCGCCGGCCGGCGGCGAGCTTTCCGCCTGCTGGATGGCTCCTGAAAGCGCGCTGCCAAAGCCACCAACGCCTGCTTGTGCGAGCTCGACCTCCTGGCGCTGATAGGGCTGTCCGCCCGCGGCCTTCGTGGTGTCGGCGTTGGCAAGGTTCTCGGAGGTCACGTCCATGCGCACCCGCTCGGCGGTCAGTCCGCTACCGGCGATGCCGATCGCTTCGAAGAGCCCCATCAGGATCCTCCGTTGGTCACGAGGTGACTCCGATCGCCGCGCTCAGGATGCTGTTGCGGGCGCCGAGCACTTGCGTGAGAGCTTGGTAGTCGAGCCCGTTTTCGGCGAGCTTCGCCGATTCCTGATCGACGCTGACGCTGGCGCCGTTCGGGCCGTCCTCTTCGGGCTGCACTTCGGTCTGAAACTCAACCTGTTCGGGCGCCTCGCCGCTGTTCATCGCGCTCTGCAGCTCGGACTCGAAGTTGACTTCCTGGCGTTTGTAGCCGGGTGTGTCGGCGTTGGCGATGTTGCTTGTCAGGGCAGTCTGGCGCTGCCAGGAGCCGCGCATCGCGGCCTCGAGCAGCTGCTGGGTCGAATCGATGGGAGCCATATACCGTCCCTGGTAATCGGCCGCCCTGCCTGGGTCTTTAGGCCAGCGTGCGAAGTCAGGCGCTGCGATCCAGGCGGGGACGGCGCGCAAGCTGCCCGGCGTAGCCGTCGGCCGCGCGCCGCGCGCGTGCGCTGGCGCCGATCTCAGCCAGCAACGACTCGCGCAGACGAATCAGCTCGATGCGCGTACGCTCGTGAATCAGTCGGGCTTGGCGCAGCAGTGGCTCTGCCTCGGTCGGCGGGTTTGCCGGCAAGTCGCATGTCAGCTGCTCCCAGCGTTCGCCGAGCGCGGCCAGACCCTCTATCTCGCCGCGGCCGACAAGCTCAAGTTCAAGCTCGGCGTGCTCATGGATGGTCTCGTAGGGCCGCAGCGCCACTTGCTCGCTCACGCGCGGGCGATCTCCTCGGCTACCTGGGCCCAAGCCTCACGCAACTCTCCCAGTAGATCGCTGACCTCTTCCAGCTTGCCGGCATCCTGGTGGTTGCGCGCGGCATTGAGATGGGCAAGGCAGAACTGGTAGATCGCATGTAGGCGATTGGCGACTTCGCCTTGCTCGAAGTCGAGGATGCCGTCCAGGTGGGCAATGATCAACTCCGCGCGGCGCAGCGTGTTGTGTGCGCGCTCAATCTGACCCTCGCGCATCGCGACGTTCGCCTGGCGCAGGAAACGCCGCGCGCCGTCGTAGAGCATCACAACAAGCTCCCCGGGCGTGGCAGCAAGCACAGCCCCCTGACGGTAGGCATTCGGCGTCGCGGTCAGGTTGCTCATGGGGCGTTGGCCGCCAGCGAGGCTTCCTGACTGGTCAGCCAGTTGGCCTGTGAGGTGTTGCGCGAGATTGCGCTTTCAAGCTCCGCATAAGTTGCCTGCAGCGCCTTTTCACGCACGGCAAGCATTTCGTTCATCGTTGTGATCTGGCTGGTCAGTTGGGTGATCTGGGTGTTGTCGCCGTTGGTCCGCGCTTCGAGCGTCCCCCCAGGTCCGCCCACGTTTTCAAGGGTGCTCTGCAAGGCCTGCGACCACTTCTCGAGCATCTGCTGTACGCCGGCTGGATTCGTCTTGACCGCTTCGGAGAGCTTGCTGGAGTTGAGTGTCAATAGCCCTTCGATCGAAGCCTGGGAGGCGCCACCGGAGGAGACCGCCCCCGTGCTGATGCCGATGTCGCTCGGATTGGACATTTCGGCTGCGAGCCCAGCGATCGGTTCGTACATGCTCTGACGCATGTTGCCCAGCAGGCTCTCCAGTTCGACGTCGCCAAACAAAGTGCCGGTGCCAAATTCGCTGGCGTTGGTGGGCTTTGTGATCGGCTTGGTGGAGAGTTGCTTCTGGATCGCTTCGACCGTCGAGTTGTAGAGCTTGACGAAGGATTGGACCTGCGCTTCCACGGCGCTGACGCTGGCGCCTGGAGCCTGGACATCGATCGTGACGGGGCCCGTTGTGGTCAGACCGCCCAACGTCAAGGTGACGCCGGCGATCGCGTTGGTAACGGTGTTCGAGGTCGAGGTTCCCGCGACGCCGTCGACAGAGTATTCGGCATTCTTGCCTTCCTTGGCGGTGCCGGCCTTTTCGACGAGCGTCGCGCCAGGGTCGGCTACAGCGATGAATTCTGTGCCCGTGTTGCCCGTCGCGCGATTGGACAGCACCAGCGTGCCGCCTTCGAGCACGGCCGCGTACACCGTCGCGCTGCTGTCCGAGTTGATCGCGTTGGCCAATTCCTTGGCGCTCTCGTCCGCCTTGACGGTGAAGCTGTTGCCGTCGATCGTGAGTGTGTCTTCGGCGGCCGGGCTCGTGAATATAAAGGTGCGTTGGGCGGAGTTGGCCAGCTGAGTGACTTCGACCTCGTAGCCGCCGATGCCGGCCCCGCTGCTCGTGGCGGCACTCACACGCGTGGGTTCGCTTGAAGTTACGGCCTGTGAGCTTTCGAACAGCGAGGGCATGCTGAATTCGGATGCCGCCAGCGCAAGCTGTTGGAGGTTGCTCTGGATGCTTGTCAGCTCTTTCTGCTGGCCCTGCAACTTTTCCTGGGCATCCGTAAGGCGAGTGACAGGCTCGCGTTCCGCGGCCATCAGCGCCGAGATGATCGAGCTCGTGTCAAGCCCTGAGGCGAGCCCCGAGATGGAGATCGGCGAACCGGCCGCCGAGCTGACTGCAAGCGATGACATGGGGCTTAGACCGAGGGCTTCCCGGTGACGTCTTGCACCGGCTTTCCGGCTGCAATCTCCAGCGCCTCTGAAATGGACATGCTCTTCACGGTTTTGCCCTTGCGATCGGAAAGCTCGACGGTTACCCGCCCCCCCTGGCCTCCGGAGAAGCGCAGCTCATGTCCGCTTTCGCGCATTTCGCGGCTTATCCTTCCCGCGGCAGCGACCTGGTCGAGCACCTCGGGTGGCGGCGTGCCGCTGCCGTCTTCGCTTGCAAGCAGACGATCGCTCGCGCTGAGCTCGGACTGAGGCGCGGCTGGATCGCCGGTGTCCCTCATGAGCGACATCGGATACGACAAGCCCGCAGACGAACGCGGGCCACTGAATGGCAGGATCGACGAGGTCATATGGCGTTTTCTCCCTGAAAACGTGTGCGACGACCCAATCCCTGGGCCGCCTCGCGATTGATATCTCTTCAAGTGATCGGCGTCTTTCGCGAAAACTTTATTCGGGCCTACCCGCCTGCCTACTTTGGTCAGGCTTACCCACCTGTCCGGGCGCATATGCGTCGCTTGGCAAGGAGCCGACGGGCGAGCGCCGCGCTGGCAGGGCCCGGAACGTCTACGCGGTTGCGGCATGTGCTTGGGAGAGGAGGCTTGCGGCATCCTCGTTGTCGGGGTCGCGCGCGAGTGCCGCGGCCGCGAAGTCGCTCATCTCGTGTGCCATGCCTCTCACGGCGGCAACGCGAGCCAGCCCCACCAGTGCCTGGACGTCGGGCTCCTGCTCGCAGACGGCCATCCACTCCCCAGCCGCGGATGCCGGGAACCCACGCCGCAGATACATGTGGGCGAGCAGCTCGCGTCGCTCACGCGGCTGTAGCGGCGTGAGCTCGAGCGCGCCGAGCAGCACTTCGAAGCTCTTGAAGTCGTGCACCCGCAGCAGTGCCTCGAGCATCACTTCAAGCGGCGCCACGGCCTGCTCGGGGAGAGCGGTAACGTCGATCCCGCCACGCGCGAGCTCTTGCCAAGTCGTGAACAGATCGAGCTCGTACGTCGCCATGCCCGCTGCGCGCGCTCTTTCGATGGTCTTTACCGCACTATCGCCCTCGCCGCCGGCGATGCGCGCGAACAGCTCCGTGCGGCGGGCGATCACCGCCAGCGGATCGTCATCTGCAAGCTCACAGGCCACTTCAGCCGCCTCGTCGTAGCGTCGCTGTGCAAGCAGCGCCTCGCCAAGTGCCACCCGCGCGCGGCTCGAATGCGGCTGGCGCTCGAGCACCGCCCTGAACTGAAGCTCGCCGGCTGTCGTGGCGCCGGACTCGTACAGCGCTGTGCCGAGCATGAAACGGGCCGCGGGCGGCGGGTCTGGCATGTGTCGCTCGACCCGCGCCAGAACCTCGTTTGGCTCGACACCGCTTCTCAGCAGCAGATTCGCGTAAGGCAGCACCGAGCCGATGAAGTGCGGATGCTCGCGCAGGCAGCGCTCGAGCAACCGAGCTGCCTCCTCGTGATCTCCCGCGGCTTGCCTGAGCTCGGCCAGCTTCAGCCTTGGCAGATAGCTACCGCTGCCCTGTGTTGCGGTGTAGCGACGCGGCGCGTCGCCCATCTCGATGCAGCGTTCGAGCAATTCGATCGCGCGCTCGTTCTGCTCGAGTGCGATCGCGGCGATTGCCTGCTCTAGCACTAGGTCGGTGAAACCCTGGAAGCGCAGCAGCCCCTCCTCGGCACGGGCGATTGCGTCCGTCGGACGCCCGCACGCGCGCAGCGCCTTGACCATGCGACTCATCAGGGCCGGCGCGAACTGGTAGCTGTCGCGATCGGGAAGGCTCTGCAGCAACTTCCAGGCGCGCTCGAACTCGGCGAGCGCGGCCTGCGCTTCGTTCGCGGCGGCGTACTCGGAGCCGAGGTTGTAGTGCAGGAACGGGGTAGGCGGGCTTTCGGCCTGCTGCAAGCGCAACAGCTCGATGTTGCGGCGCGACTTCTCGCGGCTGTCGCGCACGGCGCCGAGATAGCCGTAGTGTTCGATGCGCACGCCGCTTGCCTCGACGCGCTCTGGCAGGTAGCCGGGCAGGCAGTGGGCGATCTGCTCGTGCAGACGTCCCTCGAAGCGGTACTCGGGCCGGTTGCGGAATACGCGCAGCGCGTTGTGTGTGACGGCGGTGCCGTCCTCGAGATCGCCGGTGTAGTTGGTCTCCGAGAGGTAGAACGCCTCACGCCAGGTGCGCCCGGTGAGCGCGCGCAACAGCGGTGCGTCCTCCTCCACGAGCACCTCGTCGGCGTCCAGGCACAGCAGCCAGTCGCCCTCGGCCGCGTCGAAGGAGACGTTGCGCGCCTGCGCAAAGGAACCGGTCCACTCGTGGAAGAGGACGCGTGCGCCAAACGAGCGCGCGATCTCGACCGTGGCGTCCGTGGAACCGGTGTCAACGATCACCATCTCGTCAACCGCATCGGCCACGGAGGCCAGGCAGCGCGGCAGCATCTCCTGCTCGTCGCGCACGATCATGCACAGGCTCAGGCGCATGCCTGTGGCGGGTCGTGCGCGCTTTGCGATATCGAGCCCACGACTTGCCAGCTCGACGAGCGCAGGCTGCTCGGGCGCTATGCGATCGGCGCTGCGCAGCGTTCGTCGTCGCCCAGCGAGTGCGGCCAAATTGCCGTCCACCTGCTCGGAGCGAGGGTCCAGGCGCTTGGCGGCCTTGAACAGGGCTCGGGCGGCGTCGAGGCTCCACAGCTCGTAAAAGGCGACGCCGGCGTAGTTGAGCAGCTTGGGCTCGCTCGGCTGTTGGTCGAGCAGTTCGACCGCGCCGGCGGCAATTGCCGAAAACAGGCCCCCCACGCGCGCGCGGGGGGCATCGCCGCTTGCGGCAAAGCCCCGCTCGATCAGGCCGAGGCCGGCCTGATAGCGGCGGTGGGGGTCGGCGATCGAGTCGATCTCGTCGAACAGCCACAGGTAGCCGTCGAGCTCGCCGGCGGCGAGCAGCCGCTGGGCGCGCGCGGAGAGCTCGATTGCAAGTGTGGCGCTGCGGTCTGTGTGCGGCGAAATTGGCAATGGGCCTTGGTCGGCGGCCTTGGCTGCATCGTTGTCGGGAGGGATAGGGGCGGGGGAGCTGGAGGTCATCTTCACGCATGGTCATCGACCGGGTTGGCCGATATCTGAGCGAGCGCAAGCAGCGATCCCGCGGGCTCGCGACCTGCCGCGCACGACTCATGCTCCGCGACCGTGGCCGCGCTCCGCAGCGTGCAGCCTGCGAGTGCGCACGCACGAAATACCTCATTTAACAGGTGGCAGATGTGGTGATTATGCGTAGATATGTGCAGAGTCGGCTAACTGGTCCCCATTGAGCCAATCAAACGATCACGACCGGAGCGGTCGATACGGTCCGCGCCGAAATCTTCGCAAATAGCGCATCTCGGACCGCGGGCAGGTTTGGCGCACGCGGGGGCACCTGTTCGCAGTTCCCTCGAAATCGGAGTCGCAAAATGGAAACGATCGCAAAAGGGGCCGTGAGGATCTCCGCGGCGGAGGCCCTCAGGACGTGGCGCGCGTATCGCCAGAGCGGCGATCTGCGCTTGCGTGACCAGCTGATCTTCATTTTCACGCCGATGGTGCGCTACATCGTCTACCGCAAGGTGCGCGAGGTGCCGGCTCAGTGTGACGTCGAGGACTTCCTCTCCTGCGGGCTGGAGGCGCTGATCCGCTCGATCGAGCGTTATGACCCGGAGAAGGGCGCGACGCTCGAGCAGTACGCCTGGACGCGCATCCACGGCGCCGTGCTGGACGAGCTGCGCCGCCACGACTGGGCGCCGCGCTCGCTGCGCCGCGACGAGCGCGCGATCAACCATGCACGCGAGGTGTTCCTCTCAAACCACGACCGCCAGCCAAGCCGCGAGGAGCTAGCGGCGATAGTCGACATGGATCCACGAGAACTGGTGGGCCGCCTCGACGAGGTCGCGCTGGCGGAGGTCGGCTCGCTCAACCGCACGGTGCGCTCGGACGAGAACGCGACAATCGAGCGGATCGACACCTTGGAGAGCACCGATAGCGACAGCGACCCGATCGTGTGCGCCGAGCGCCGCGAAGCCAAGGAACGCTTTCGCGCCGCGTTTGCCCTGTTGCCGCCCGTAGAGCGCGAAGTGGCCGTGCTGCTTTATCTGGAGCACTGGACACTGCGCGACATCGGCGCACGACTGGGCGTGTCCGAGAGCAGGGTCTCGCAGATCCACACCCAGTTGCGACGGCGTCTTTACGACAAGCTCTCCGACGAGCTATCGCTGTTCAGCGCCGTCGGCTGAAGCCTAAAGAATCGCGGCCCGCGGTCGAACACCCGGGGGGACATGGATCTTGGCCTGTATATCGCCGCCTCCGGGATGGTTTCCGAGCAGGTCCGCCAGGACCAGCTCTCAAACGACCTGGCCAACGCTTCGACTCCCGGCTACAAGCCCGACGAATCCTCCCAACACAGCTTCGGCGACGTGCTGCTCGCCAACAGCGAGGGCGGGCCGTCAATCGGATCGGTCGACGCCGGCGTCGCGCTTGGCAAGACATACACGGACATGACGCAAGGCTCGCTACAGGAAACCGGCGAACCGCTCGACTTCGCGATCTCCGGCAGCGGCTTCTTTGCGGTCAAGACGGCTCAAGGTGTGCGCTACACCCGCGACGGGCAGTTCACGAGCTCCGCGCAAGGGGTGCTGACCGACGCGAGCGGAGACCCCGTGCTCGACCAGAGCGGAGCGCCGGTCAAGGTTGGCGCGGATGGCACCGTCGCGCCGAGCGCGCTCGGCGTCTTTGAAGTGCCCGGCGCCGTCAAGCAAGGCGAAAACCTCTATACCGGCAGCCCCTCCGGCAAGCCGACTGGCACGGTGCGCCAAGGCTCATTGGAGGGTTCCGGCGTGGACGCCGCGAAGATCATGGTCGAAATGATCACTTCGCTGCGCAGCTTCCAGTCGGGCCAGCAGGCGATCCAGTCGATCGGCCAGACCCTGCAGGAGTCCGCCTCTCAGGTCGGCTCGCTGAATGGCGGCGCCTGATGCTCGAAGGCCTCTATTCAGCGGCGGCGGGCATGTCCGCGCAACAGGAACAGCTCGACGCGGTCTCGAACGATCTCGCCAACATCTCCACCACGGGCTACCAATCCGAGCGCGTCGCCTTCAGCGATCTGCTCTACAACGCCGTGGACGAGGCCGGCACCGAATCGAGTATCGGCGCCGGCGCAAGCGCGCAGGTGATCGGGCGTAGCCATGCTCAGGGGCCGATTCAGGAAACCGGCGATCCACTCGACCTGGCGATCGAAGGCGAGGGCTACTTCCAGGTCAAGGGCCCGGGTGGCCAGCCGGCGCTTACCCGCGACGGCAGCTTCGCTGTCGATGGGAGCGGCACGATCGTCGACGCCGAAGGCAACTCGCTGGAACCGCCGATCAAACTGCCGGGAGGGGTCTCGGCCGCCGAGGTGAAGATCGGCGTCAACGGTAGCGTGAGCGCCGGCAAGCGCACGCTGGGCCAGATCAAGCTTGTCACCGTCGCCTCGCCGGACCACCTGCTCGCGGGCGGCGACGGTACGCTGACGCCGACCACGGCCAGCGGTGCACCACAGGCCGTGCAAGCGAGCGCCGCAAAGATTCGTCAAGGCGCGTTGGAGGGCTCCAACGTAGACATGTCGAAGGAGATGGCGCTAATGGTGAGCACCCAACGCGCCTACCAGATGAGCAGCTCAGCGATCCAGACCGAGAGCCAGATGATGTCGATCGCCAACGAGCTGCGCCCGTCGTGAGCGTCTCGCTGCCCTCGGGCTCGCCGCTGTCCTCGAGCGGCCTGCCCACCGTCAACCAGACGCTCGAGCCCACCTGGGTGCGCAAGGGCTCCGCCGCCACGCAAAAGGCCTACGAGACAGCGCTTGCCTTCGAACAGATGCTGGTCGAAGAGCTCTCGCAATCGCTGACGGCGAGCAGTGGCCTCGGCGGCGAAAGCGGCGCGGAAGGCGAATCCGCAGAAGGCTCCGCGGGCGGTGGCGGCGCAAGCGGTCCCCTGGCTTCGATGCTGCCGCAGGCTTTGACCAGCGGCGTGATGAGCGCCGGTGGCCTCGGCCTTGCCGCTCAGATGACCCGCCAGCTGGCAGGAGCAGCCGCGCAGGGCGCTGGGGAAGGTGGAGCAACGACAGGTGGTACAAGCGCAAGTACAGGCACGAGCACGCCAATCCCAATAAACAAAAGCCCATCTGTCACAACACCCCCAGGCCCATCCGCCACCGGGGGCACCAGCGCATGAGCTTGGCCGCGCTGGCTGCACCCGAAGAGCTCGCCCAGGATCGTGCGCTTGCCGTCGAAGTGCTCGCGCACCTGGACGCGCAGATCGGCTCCGCGCGGAGCCTGCTTGCGGTCGTGCTGGAGCAGGGCAAGGCGATCCGTGCGCGCGATGTGGACACAGTCGTACGTCTGGCAGGCATCCTGCGCGGGGAGATGGGTCGTCGCCAACTGCTCGAGGAGGAGCGCTCACGCCTGCTCGCTCGCAGCGGCGAGCGGCTTGGGATCGCGGCCGAGGCCGTGACGCTCGAGCGCTTGTGCACTTTGATGGATACGGCTCTCGCCGAGCGTGCCTCGGCTTTGAGCGCAGAGTTGCGCGGGCTGTTGCGTGAGCTACAGCGCGAGCACTCCTGCAACCGTGCGCTGATGCAGATCGAACTGGGCTTTCTTGACCATCTGATGGGTGTTCTGGCGCTCGACGGAGTCAACGGCTACGACACGCACGGCTCCTCCACGCCGATCACGCGGGCGCGCCCTAACGGTAACCTGCACGTCCTCGACCTGCACGCCTAAGCCCGTGTCGATTCCAACCCTGCAAGGCCTGCAAACCGCGCTCAGCGGGCTGGTGGCCGAGCAAGCGGCGCTCGACGTCACGGGCAACAACATCGCCAATTCGGACACCGAAGGCTATTCGCGCCAGAGGGCGGTGCTGCAGACCAACGAGCCGATCGTCATTCCCGCGATCTCACCGCTGACCGGCCGGGGCGCACAGCTCGGCACCGGCGTCAGCGTCGCGACGATCACGCGCGTGCGCAACGTCTACCTGGACGCTCAGTACCGCACGCAAAACAGCTCGCTGAGCGAAGCAAGCACCCAGTCCGAAGAGCTGACGCAAGCTCAAGCGGCGTTCAACGAACCCTCGAGCTCCGGGCTTGCCAGCCAGATGTCGGCCTTCTGGAGCTCCTGGAGCGAACTCGCCAACGCTCCGGCGAGCCTTCCCGCCAAGCAGGGTGTGGTGGCCGCGGGCATTGCTTTGGCGAACACTTTCCACGAATTGAGCGCGCAACTGGCGACCATCTCA
Organism: uncultured Solirubrobacterales bacterium; assembly: GCA_963844095.1. Classification (GTDB taxonomy): domain Bacteria; phylum Actinomycetota; class Thermoleophilia; order Solirubrobacterales; family Solirubrobacteraceae; genus Palsa-744. The sequence goes on along the minus strand of CAWJND010000001.1, from coordinate 265,814 downwards.
AACCAGGCCGAAGCGCAGTACGCGGCCCTCACCGGGCCCTCAGGCGAAGTGCAAAGCGACGCCAACCAGATCGCTCAGCTCAACGGCCAGATCAAGCTCGCCGAAGAAGCCGGCCAAAAGCCAAACGAAATGCTCGACCGTCGCGATCTGCTGCTCGACAAGCTCTCGAGCTTCGCGCAGGTCACCGTCAGCGAGCAACCGAATGGCACCGATACGGTCAGCTTCGGCGACGCCGCCAAGCCACTGGTCGAAGGCACGACCGTCAACTGGCCCCAGACCTTGACGCAGGCCGCCGGTGGCAAGCTCGGTGCGCTGCTCGGCCTGACGGCCCCGACCGGTGCCCTCAGTAGCTACCGGACGGCGCTGGACAACGTCGCGGGCACATTGGCGAGCAGCGTCAACGCGCTGCACACAAAGACACCTTTCTTCTCCGGCACAACCGCCGCGACGCTGCAGGTGGCGGTCACGGCTGCCCAGGTGCAGACTTCCTCGACTGAAGCTCCCGGCGGTAACGACGTCGCCCAGGCGATCGCGGCGCTACGCGCGGGCGGCGCCGAACAAGGCTATGCCGCGCTTGTGGAGCAGGTCGGCTCAGGTGTGCAGAAGGCCAAGGACGAGCAGGCCAACTTGCAGACGACGGTCACCGCGATCGCCAACCAGCGCCAGAGCGTCTCGGGCGTCTCACTGGACGAAGAAATGACGAACTTGATCAGCTTCCAACGCGGCTACCAAGCCTCGGCGCGCACGCTCACCGCGATGGACAGCATGCTCGAAACGCTGATCGAGCACACCGGCGTGGCGGGTCTGTAGCGATGTGCTCTCCTCACATCCGCGCAGGCGGCCTTTCGAGCGAGGATGAGATCGCTCGATCCGGAGAGGCTCGCACATGACCGAACGCATCACTCCGGCGATGGTCACGGCCACGACGCTGAACAACATCAACTCATCGCTGGCGAACCTCGAGCGCACCTCCAGCGAACTGTCCTCGGGCAAGACGATCCTGGAGCCGTCCGACAACCCTTACGGCGCCAGCCAGGTGATCGACCTGCAAAGCCAGCTCGACGGTCTGAGCTCCTACGCGACCAACGCCCAGGAAGGGATCTCCTGGCAGAACACGGCAAGTGGGGCGATGTCGAACATCTCAAACGTGCTGCAAACCGTACGTGAGCTGTTGGTGCAAAGCTCGACCGGCACGGTCAACCAGAGCGACCGCGAAAGCATCGCCACCGAGGTCGATCAGCTGACCGAAGCCGTCAAGCAGGACGCGAACACGCAATACGCCGGGCAGTACGTGTTCTCGGGCACCGCCACCACAACCCCACCTTACGCGCAGGGAGCGGAAGACACCTACCAGGGCGACAATGGCACGGTCACGCGCGCGATCGGCCCGGGCGTTTCGGTTAACGTCAGCACGAACATCTCCTCGCTGCTCGGCAACGGACAGGGCTCGGGCGACGGCAAGCTGCTCGACACGCTACGCACGATCTCAGAACACCTGCGCGGCGGCAGCACCGAAGACATCGCCGCGCTTGGCTCCGGCGACCTGAAAAACCTGGAAGGGAGCATCAACACGTTGAGTCAGCTGCAAGCGACGGCCGGAAGCGTGACCGACCAGCTGCAGACGGCCACGAGTCGCATCGAATCGCTGCAGGGTTCGATCACTGCGAGCTTGTCCAACGTTGACGGTGCGGATATCGCCCAGACGTCGATCGCCTACTCCAAGGAGCAGGCCGCCTACGAGGCTGCGTTGCGTGCCGGTGCGAGCATCATCCAAGAATCTCTACTGCAGTTCCTGCAGTAGAGAGCCGAGGAGAGAGCCAACGTGTCTGTGACATTCCAGAGCATCCGTTTCGGAGAGGTGCAGGTCGCCGAGCAGGATGTGATCGAGTTCCCCTTCGGTTTGATCGGCCTCGGGGGCGCGCGCTATACGCTGCTCGATCGCAACCCCGGCACCGGCTTCTTGTGGCTGCACTCGGTTGACGAGCCGGCGCTTGCTTTGCCCGTAGTGCGCCCCGAGCCATTCTTCTCGGAGTTCTCGCTGCACATGGCGCCCGAGGACGTCGAGCGTACCGGCATCGAGGCGGGGGCAGAGGATGTGACGCTGTACGTGACAGTGCGCGCAACCCCCAACCCGCTTGACATCACCGCCAACCTGCGCGCGCCGCTCGTGGTCCATGAAGGGCGCGGCTATCAGGTGATCAACGCCAACTCCGAGGCCCAGTTGCAGGCCCCTTTGTTCGTGCTCTCAGACGAGACGACGCGAATAGCTTCATAATCTGAAGCATGCTGATACTGGCGCGACGTCCGGGAGAGCGCGTCGTGATCGGCGAGGATATCCTCGTGACTGTGATGGAGGTCAGCGCCAGCACGGTGCGCCTCGGGATCGAGGCGCCGCGCGGGGTATCGATCTTTCGCGAGGAGATATGGCTCGCGGTCAAGGAGGAGAACAGGGCGGCAGCGGAGGCGCAGGCAGACGCGCTGCCTTCGGCTCCGATCGAGGAGGTCCGAGCGGATACCGCTACGTCTGCCGTAGAGGCTTCGCCCAAAGAGGAGGATTCGCCCGGGGCACCGACATCGCCACGGCCGCGGGAATCGCCGCAAGGTGGAGGTTCGTCGCAGGGCTAGACTGGGTTCGCTCGTTCCCCTCGGAAAGGAGATCCCATTGCATGCCGTGCTGATCCACGAGACCGGAGGCCCGGATGTCCTGCGCTACGAGGAGGCCGAGCGGCCTACGCCGGGTGAGGGAGAAGTTTTGATTGAAGTTCGTGCCGCGTCGGTGAACCCGATCGACTGGAAGATCCGGCGCGGCTTGCGCGAGACGCAGCTGCCCGCGGTGCTCGGCAACGATGTGTCCGGAGTGGTCGAGTCCTCGCGTATGGATGGGTTTGCCGCGGGGGATGAGGTGCTCGGCGTCGCCTCCAGCGGTGGTTACGCCGAGTTCGCGACTGTTCCGGCAACCCTGATCGCAAAGAAGCCCGCGGGTGTGAGCCATGAGCAGGCGGCAGCGCTGCCCGTCTCCGGCCTGACCGCTTGGCAGGCGCTGTTCGATAGCGGTGGCCTGCAAGCAGGGCAGACTGCGCTGGTCGCAGGCGGCGCCGGTGGTGTCGGTCATCTCGCTGTTCAATTCGCCAAGCACGCCGGCGCGCGCGTGATCGCCACGGGCTCGGCGCGCAACCGCGATTTCGTGCTCGGCCTCGGTGCGGATGAGTACATCGACTACTCAAGCCAGGACGTTGGCGAGGCCGCGAGCGACGTGGATGTGGCGTTTGACACAGTGGGTGGCGAGACGACGGAGTCGCTGGTGCCCACGCTGCGCGAAGGGGGCGTGCTTGTCACGATCGCCAACGCGCCGCCGGAGCAGCTTGCCGCCGAGCGCGGCGCCCGTGCCGTGCTGCTCGTGATGAGCTCGAGCTCTGAGCAGCTTGCACGGATCGCCGGGCTCGTCGCCGACGGGGCGGTGCGTGTTGAGATCGCGCAGACGTTCCCGCTCAGCGAGGTTCGTCAAGCTCATGAGCTGAGCGAGGCCGGGCACACGCGCGGGAAGATCGTGCTCGAGGTCAGTTAGCTCTGTTCAACAGGACCGGCGTGGCCGAAGACCACGCCGGCCACGATCTCTAGAACTTGACCAAGGTAGCTACCGACACGTGCGGCCAGTTGATTTTCTCGAAGTTCAGCACGACGGTCTGTGAGTATTGAAGCTGTAGGCGGGTCTGACCGTTAGGTAGCTCGATCGTCTCGATCCAGAAGATCGCGCTCATCTTGATCGCGGTTGCGTTGGCCGTGAGAAAGGGAATGTTCTCGATGCCGCCGACCGGTTCGCTAGCCACGAGCAGCACGACAGTTTTCACGATCGACTGACCCTTGATGGCTTCGGTGAGCACCAGGTTGGGGTTGGCGATGGCACCTAAGGGGATGCCTGCGGGAGGTTGCGCGGTCAGGAACGGGTCCAGATAGCCAAGGCCTTTTATAGGTTCGCCGTTATCTTGCACTGGAGTCGAGCTGGCCGGGGAGATCTTCGGTCCCCCTTGGACTTCAAAGCCATTGCCCTGTGCAAGCAGTGCGTTTCCATGCGGGATGGTGGCCAGGCGCACGATGCTCGGGGGCGCTTTGGGCACTTCAGTTGCGGGCACGTTGATCCAAATTCCCGGCTCGATGTGCAGGCCGCCGCTTTCGTTTGCTTCGCTGATGCGCTGCAGATAGGTGAGACCCAGGAAGAAGATATCGTCCTGCTCGCTGCCGCGATTGGGGATCGGCCCGGAGATCGAGGTGAATTCGAGCGTCTCCTTTGTCGCGTTGAGCTCGAGGAAGAACGGTAGGCCGCCCTGCTTGTCGGGCCGTGCGATCAAGTTGAAGCCTTTGCCAACCCAGGAGCCGCGAAGGCCCGCGAGTACGCCCAGTTCGCTGTCGGTGGCTTCGCCGCCGCTACGGGGCTCCCCCGGTGGAGGCCCCTTGACCGGAGCCGGGGCGACGGGAGCACCAAGGCCCTGGTTGGCAGCCTCGGTCTGTACGAACGTGGCCGGATTCATGAAGTGCGAAGCCTGTGCCGCTGCCTGTGTGAAGTCGTCTTCGGTGAGGGCGGTTACTGGGCTGGATTCAGCGACGCCAGCAGAGCTTGCCATGGCGAAACCTCCAATTATTTGGGGCCGCCTCGGCGCGCCTCGGACAGCCATCTGGTTGGGTCGGCCATAATACGACTCAACGTACTTCGTCGCAATATTGGAACTTAAAAATCACACGGCGTCAACAAGTTCTCGCCGGTGCGGCTCGAAGACATTGGCCGACCACAGCACGAAAGCGAGCACTGCCAGGCCGGCGAGCGTGTCGGTGAAGAGCGTGGCATAGAAGAAGACCGGGATTTTGGGGTTGCCGTAGGCGAAGTGGCCCAAGGTGGCAAGGCCGGTGAGCGAGTACACGCACAGGCAGACTCGCGCCTCCTGGTAGCGGTGTTCGCGATAGCGGCGATAGCCGATCAGGCCGATCGCGGTGAGCAGTGGCCAGCCGAGCACGATCGCGACGCGGACGACCGTGTAGAAGCTGCCTCCAGGACCGGGATAGCGATTGACCTGTACGAAGTTGTCGGTGTAGTGGATGGCGGTGGACAGCATGCTGGCTGCCAGGATCGCCTTCAGTAGCGTCAATGCTTGTCGCTCATCTGCTTGCACGGGCACCTCCGACATCTAGTTGATAGATCGTTCTAGAGCGGATATTGTCAGAAGTGAGGGCGATCCACAACCAAAGGACTCCACGGACCAGATGCCAAGCACCACGAAGGAGCGCATTCTTGACTCCACGGCCGAGCTGTTTCGCCGCCAGGGATATGTCGGCACGGGGATGAAGCAGATCGCGGCTGAGGCGGCGGCCCCGTTTGGCTCGGTCTACCACTTCTTTCCCGGCGGCAAGGAGGAGTTGGGTGCCGAGACGATTCGCACCTCGGGACGCTTGTATTCGCAGCTGTTCGCGACGATTGCGAGCGAGGCTCCCGACCTGCTGAGCGCCGTCCACGACTTCTTTGCCGGCGCAGCCCAGACGCTGCGCGAGACCGACTATGCCGACGCATGCCCGATAGCGACGGTGGCGCTGGAGGTAGCAAGCACCAACGAGACGTTGCGGCTTGCTACCGCTGATGTCTTTACAGAGTGGATCGACGGAGCGACCGCGTACTTCGCCCACCTAGGCATCTCGCGTGTGCGCGCGCGAGAGCTCGCCTTCGCGATGCTCTCGTTGCTCGAGGGCGCGTTCATCTTCTGTCGCGCGCTGCGCTCGACCGAGCCGATGACGGTTGCAGGGGCAGCGGCGGTGGAGGCGGTCCGCAAGGCGCTTGTAGAAGTTGAGAGTGGTGCAGAGCCAAGCGCATAAGAGACTGATCCGCCTCACAGCGGTTCTCGCCGTCGTTGGGATCGGCGAGTGGTCGGTGCTTCTGGCGCACGCCTCGCAGACCCCAGCGTGGGTGCATTGGCTGTGCTCACCCTCGGCGCTGCACCAGTCCGTCTTGCATGTTGGGCCAGGTCTCAGTGGTCTGCTCACGCGAGTGCTGGGCACCGTGGAGGTCCTGCTGCCGCATTGGCCGCACATCCTGCCGATCCTGCTTGCGCTGTGGACACTGGTGTATCTACGGCGGGCCAATGGGCGCTACCAGGCGGGTGAGGTTGGTGCGGGGGCGAGGTCTTGAGCTGTCGTAGGCAGTCCCGGTGGTTTTGGAAACCTAACGAGCTAACCTTCCAAAACACCACCAGTTACGGAAGGAAGCGATGTCGGGCCGCGAGCATACGATCGAATGGAGGGGCCGCAAGGTCAAAGCCTGGGTCCCGGACCTCCTGCCCCAGCGCGACCTGACGCTGACCGAGTCAACGGCGAGGCGGACCGAGCGCGCAGTGGCCGCAGCCCGCCGTGGCAGCGACTCGATGCCCTCTGACTGGACCGCATTGGCGCAATTGCTGCTGCGCGCCGAGGGCGTGGCCTCCTCCTATGTGGAGGGAGTGCAGGCCCCGCTCGCGCAGGTGGCGGCCGCCGAGCTCGACCCGAGCGTGGGCGAGAGCGCCGCGTGGATCGCGGACAACGCGGCGGCCACGCTCGCCGCGATCGACGAGGCACACAGGGGCGAGCTGGACGCGGGAGTACTGCACGATTGGCACCGTCGCCTAATGGCAGGGGCCGCCCATTTGCCCGAGCGCGAGCTCGGCGCCTGGCGCGACCTTCCCGGCTGGATCGGTGGTACGAGCCCGTTGGACGCGGCCGCTGTCGTGCCGCCCCCCGACCTGATCGTGGAGCTGATGGCCGACCTGATCGAGTTCGCAAACCGCAGCGACATCGACCCGGTGACACAGGCCGCAGTGGTGCACGCTCAGTTCGAGTTGATCCACCCCTACGCCGACGGCAACGGCCGCGTAGGGCGAATCCTGATCGCCTGGGTTCTCACCCGTCGTCTGAAGCTTGCGACTCCGTCCCCGGTGAGCGTGCGGATCGCGACCGACAGGGGCGGGTATCTCTCTGGCCTCACGCTCTTCCGACTTGGCCAGGTGGACCCGTGGGTAGTTTGGTTCGCGGAGATTGTCGAAGGCTCGGGGGACGCCGCCACGAATCTTGTGAGCGCAGTGGAGAGGCTGAGCGCACAATGGAGCGAGCGCTTGGCCAAGGTGCGCAAGGATGCGGTCGCCCACCGCGTCTTGGCGCTGCTGCCGGCACACCCAGTCCTCGGCGGGGACATCGTGGCAAGCGAGCTGGGCGTAAGCGAGAGAGCCGCCCGGGCAGCGCTGGACACCCTGGGCGCTCACGGCATCCTTGAGCCATTCGCTCCCGAGCAACGGAGGCCAGGTCGTCCGCGGCATTGGTGGGTGGCGAGTGAGCTGCTTGCGTTGGTGGGGACTTGGTCGCGTTGAGCAAAGCTCTACTTCTCACTTAGAACCTGTTTCATAATGAGTTGAGGCGTCGCCAGCAGATGATTGCGGCGGCGAGGTGGAGGAACGCGAGGTGTTGTTCGGGGTCGCGCTCCCAGCGGATTCGTAGTCGTCGGAACTGGTGTAGCCAGGTGAAGGTCCTCTCGACGACCCAACGGTGGCGGCCGAGCCCGGAGCCGTGATCGGTGTTGCGTTTGGCGATCACGGGCTTGATGCCGCGGGCGCTGACCTCGCGACGGTACTTGTCGTAGTCATAGCCACGATCTGCGAACAACGCGTCAGGACGCTTGCGTGGACGGCCGACCTTCCCCGCGACGGGCTTCACGCCGTCCAACAGCACCAACAACTGTGTGACGTCGTGACGGTTGCCGCCGGTCAGCGCGAGTGCCAGCGGTAGACCGCCACCGTCGGTCAGGAGGTGATGCTTTGAGCCCGTGCGGGCACGGTTGACCGGCGAGGGGCCGGTGAGGAGCCCCCCAAAAGCGCACGAATATGGCTCGCGTCAGCAGCAGCCCGTGACCAGTCGATCTCGCCCGCCGCGTTCAACCGCTCCAGCACCACCTGGTGCAAACGCTCCCAAACCCCGGCTTGCTGCCATTCCCGTAGTCGTCGCCAGCACGTCACACCAGACCCGTAACCAAACTCTGCTGGGAGATCGCGCCACGCAATCCCAGTATGCAACACAAACAAAATCCCGTTCAGCGCAGCTCGATCGTCCAAACGCTTGCGCCCCGGATAACGCCGGCGACGCTCGACCACAGGCAACAACGACTGAACCTCAGCCCACAAACCGTCATCCACCTCAAACCGTGATGGCACCTCCAACACCCCCGATAGTCGACCACACCTACCGGAAGACTTCGCCGCCCACCCAGACACCCCTTCATTCTGAAACAGGTTCTAAGAAGGTCTTTCAAAATGACCTGCACGCTCGATACCCCTTGGGGTGGAGCGGAGGATTTATTTTGGCACCTAACCTTTACCTAAGCCTTCGCAAAAGGGGGGTGTTAGGCAGATCATTCAAAAGCTGGGTCATGCACCCAGCTTCATGACGCAATGAACACCCCGCCGCAGAGTTCATTTTGAAAGACGTTCTAAGGAAGCGGTCCACGTCCCCATCGCATCCAGATCCATGCCAAGACCAGGATGATGAACGCGGCTCCCAGAACGATGAGCAGGATGACTCCGACGAAGTTCTGGTCGGGGCATCCAGATTCTGATGCCCGGCATGGCGTGGAGTCGCCGATCAGGATGTGGAGGAAAGTCAGGTTCACGGGCTCGATTCAGTCTGTCTGCTGGTTGTCGCCCAACTTACTTGAAGCGCCGGAGGCGGATCGACGTGTCGTCTAGCGCCCCAAAGTTGGCGTCGGTGGTGCCCGGTCGAGTGAGGGCGGCCTAAGGCATGTGAGCCAACAGCTTGCCGGGAGGTTGGCGTGTAGGGCGGGATGGGGGTAGGCTACGGTTGGTGTTGTCCGTGAACCGGATAGATCAATACATTGGAAAGCATGCGACAGGATGCCCATCGACTGGGTAGCCCGATATCTGTGATTGTTGGGGTAGATGGTTGTGGCGGGGTCTAAAGGTAGCGAGGCATTAGAGAACGACGGATGGATGCGCGGGTCCTCGACTTCGCTGCGCGGTGGCTTGCTTGCTTTGGTGTTGGAGCGTCCGGGGCATGGTTATGAGCTGGCGAATCGATTGGCCGACAGGCTTGGCGAGACCTGGCAGATCGTGCTTAAGGACATCTACCGGCTGCTGGAGGGCTTGGAGGAAGATGGGCTGCTTTCGCTGAGTGAGGAGCGAGAGCCAGGTCGGAAGCGTGCACGCTTGGTCTACTACCCGACTGATTTAACGGCCCAGGCAGTGAGCGGCTGGATGGAGACGCTCGTCCCCAAGGAGCCGATGCGGGTCGGTATTCGCGCGAAGGTAGCGGTTGCGCGCGAGCAAGATGCACGTTCGTTGCTGCTTGCGCTGCGGAGCTATGAGCAGGAGTGTCTGGGGCTGTTGAAGCTTGCTCCTGCGGCGGGGAGTGTGCCGTCGTGGAAGGGGTTGCTCGTTGACTGCACGCGTGATGCGGTGGACGCGCAGTTGCGTTTCGAGGTCGAATGGGCGAGGCGCACACGTCGACGGGTCGAGGAATACCTCGCACGACGAGGGTAGAAGGACATCTCTGTGGCACCGCTGCTGTCCTTTGAGAATGTAGGCAAGCGATATCCTGATGGTTCGCGCGAGATCGTGGTCCTAGATGGTGCCTTCTTTGAGATCGATCAGGGTGTATTCACTGGTGTATGGGGTGCTCGGCGTGCGGGCAAGTCAACGTTGCTGCGATTGATGGCCGGGGTCGAGTCGCCGGACTCAGGACAGGTACGTTTCAAGGGTCGCGATATGGCTGGGATGTCTCTCCTCCAGCGCGAACAACTTCTGCGTGGCGAGATCGCTTTGATGAGCGTGGGCGACTGGCATCCAGTCGCGCGGGAGACGGTCGTCGAGCATGTTGCGCTGTCGTTGGGGAGCAACATGTCGTCGATGTCTGAGGCCAGGCGTAGGGCACGGCGTGTACTGGATGGCGTTGGTATGGCCGGCCATGCAGACGATCTGACGGGGTCGCTGTCGTTGACCGAGAGGATGCGGGTGATGCTCGCGAGGGCGTTGGTGCGCGAGCCGTGTCTGTTGTTGGTAGACGAGCCGGCGTCGGTACCGAGCCTCTCTGAACGTGACGCTCTATACGGGCTGCTTCGCGCGATTACGAGGGCGTCGGGGACGACTCTCGTGATCGCCTCTGAAGAGATGGCACCGTTGCATGGTGCTGAGGTCGTCATGTCGGTTGGCGATGGCGAGCTGTGCTCTACCGATGAGCGCGGCACGGTCGTTTATTTTCCCGGTGGCACACCGGCTCCTCGTCTTGAGCCGTGAACACGCTAGAGCTGCGCGAGGTCGTAAAGCACTATCGGACTGGACAGGAGCCTGTTCGTGCTGTAGACGGCGTATCAATGACGGTCGCGCCGGGAGAGTTCGTGGCTCTCTATGGTCCCAGCGGTTCCGGTAAGACGACGTTGCTAATGCTAGCGGTAGGTTTGCTGGCGCCCGATAGCGGGACCGTCCACTTCGGCAGTAAGGACGTAGGCCGGCTTTCCGAGCGGGATGGTGCGCGCTACCGCCTTAAGGATGTTGGCTTCATTTTCCAGTCGTTTCATCTGGCTAATGGAGCAACTGCGCTTGACAACGCGACGACCAAGTTGATCGGGGAAGGCCTGAGTCTGCGAACCGCACGGGACCGAGCGCGACCGTGGCTCGCGCGCGTTGGTTTGGGCGACCGAGCGGAGCACATGCCTAACGAACTTTCGATGGGTGAGCGTCAGCGCGTAGCGATCGCTCGTGCGCTCGTCAACAAACCTGGTCTGCTGCTAGCGGACGAGCCGACCGGCAATCTTGACTCAAAGCGCACACGCGAAACGCTTGCGTTGCTTCGCGACGTCTGTCATGCCCAGCATATCCCGGGTTTGCTGGTCACCCATGACGCTGAGGGTGCCGCGTTCGTAGACCGTGTTTACACGCTGCGCGACGGACGTCTCAGCGACGGTTTGGACAGCGAGTTGGCGGCGGCTTCGCTGTGAGCAACGGGATGCGACCGGCGATCTTCGATATCCGCGTAAGCGTGTTGTTCCACCTGTATTTGCGCCGGTTGCGAGCGCATACTGTTCAGGAGCTGTTGGCCGGAAGCGGGATCGCAGTCGGGGTAGCGCTTGTATTGGGTGTGCTACTGGCGAACGCGAGCCTGCTTGGTTCCACCGAACAGACCGTGCACGGAGTCATCGGCTCGGCACGGCTCGAGCTGGCCGCAAGGTCGAATGGCGGGTTTGACGAACAGCTGGCCAACCGCGTGCGCCTTATGAATGGAGTACAGGCAGCGGCCCCGGTATTGCAAGAGAACGCCACCATTATCGGTCCGCGAGGCCGGGTGTCGGTGCGCCTGATCGGTGTGACTCCAACGTTGGTGACTCTCGGCGGGGCGCTCACCCAGAACGTGAGCGCGGGACCATCTCTGATCGGAGAAGGCGTAGGGCTCCCCTCTGGCGTCGCTCACGCGATTGGCGTTCGACCCGAACACACAGCTACGCTGTTGGCTGACGGGCATGCCCATCTCGTAAAGGTACGCGCGGTCGTTGGCGCGGAAGTGATTGGATCGGTTGCCGAAAGTCCGCTGGCTTTGGCGTTGCTCGGCTATGCGCAACGGTTGTCCGGTAGACCCGATCGAGTCACGCAAGTCTTCGTCGAGCCACAACCGGGGGCCGACCAGGCAGTGGCTCGGGAGCTGCGCACTTTGGCGGCCGGGCGTCTGGATGTTGTGCCCGCTGATAACGAATTGCGCTTGCTTCGCGCCATCGCCCAGCCCAACAATCGAGCCACGACGATGTTCGCTTTGATTGGTGCGATGGTCGGTTTCCTATTGACGTTCAACGCGATGCTGTTGACAGTGCCCGAGCGTCGTCGCTGCATCGCCGACCTGCGCATGCAGGGGTATGACTGGCGCCAAGTGCTGCTGATAACTGGATTCGAAGCGCTAGCACTCGGTGTTATCGCGTCTATCGTGGGTATCGCTCTCGGCTATGTGCTCTCGCACACGTTGTTTCACCGGGTCCCCGTCTATCTGGCATTCGCGTTTCCAGTAGGCGACCAGCAATTCATTGCAGTGTCGCTCGTTCTGCTGGCCTTCGGTTGTGGTGTGCTTGCGACACTGGCCGCATCGTTGGTGCCGATATCTGATCTACGGCCGGGCCGCGCCCGCGATGCCGTCCTGCGGCAGGCCGGAGGCGCCGGCGAGACTATCGGTCGACGAACCACAGTCGTGTTCGGAGTGGCCGGACTGCTCCTGATTGCGCTTGCGAGTGTTCTGGTTCTGATCGATCCCAGCTTCACGCTAGTCGGTGGTGCTGCGCTTGCGCTCGCGACACTCTGTCTGATTCCTGTCGCGTTCAAAGGCGCCGCACAGGTCCTTCGACGGGCCAGCGAGCACATACGCAGCAGCGCGCTTGTTCTCGCCGTCAGAGAACTACGCACTACCAGCATGCCACTGGTCGCGCTCGCTGGCGTGGGCGCACTAGCGATCTACGGCAGTGTCGCTATAGGCGGAGCAAGGCACGATCTGCTTACCGGTCTCGACACCAACTTCCGCGAATATCTCGGCACTGCAGAAGTATGGGTTACCACCGGCGGCAACGACCTGACCACCAACAGCTTCCAAGCACCTGGCTTGCAAGCAAAGCTCGCAAAGGCTCCAGGAATCAGATCGGTACGCACCTACCAAGGAGAGCTAATGGATGTGGGCACACGCCGCATGTGGGTGATCGCCCGTCCACCCGGCGATGGCACGATCATCCCTGCCAGCCAGCTCCTTCATGGCCAGCTAGCGCGAGGCGATGAGCTCCTGCGCGGCAGTGGTTGGGCGTCCGTCTCGACCAGCTTTGCCACCGAACACCATTTGCGAGTCGGAAATGCCTTCGCCTTGCCGACACCATCAGGAACGAGATCGTTCAGAGTGGCGGCGATCACCACCAACGTCGGTTGGCCACCCGGCGCGCTGATCATCAGCACATCCGACTACCGTCGCTACTGGCAAACTTCGGAACCCTCGGCGCTCGAGGTCAATTTCAAGCCCGGGGTAAGCTCAGCCGCGGGCAAGCGGGCGGTCGACAGCGTCCTTGCCGACTATCCGGGTCTTGCGGCGCAAACACGTCAAACACGCGAAGCACGATATGCGGCCAATTCGCGTGAAGCCCTGCAGTCCCTTGGCGAGATATCGACCCTGCTGCTGATCGCGGCAGCACTTGCGGTCGCATCGGCCTTGAGTGCCACGATTTGGCAGCGTCGCGCACTGCTTGCGTCCCTAAAGATCCAAGGCTACGACCGCCATCAGCTGTGGCGTGCACTACTTTTGGAGAGCATGATCGTGCTGGGTTTCGGTTGCATCATCGGCGCTGTCCTAGGGGTATACGGACACGTGCTCGCGAGCCGATGGCTAACGCTTACCACAGGCTTCTCGGCCCCCTTTTCGTTGGGTGTGCCTCGAGTGCTACTCGACATCGCGCTCGTAGCGGGGATTGGGCTGATCGTGATCGCGATTCCCGGATTTCTCGCTGCCCGCGTCCCCTCACGCGTGGCTCTTCAGGAATGAGCTGTCGGAGGGGGCTGCTCAAGCGATGCTGTATCCGTGCGCATCTTCGCTTCAGATCGAGCCGCCGCCAACAAGATGTTCATCGCCCTGGCGGCGTGCTACTGGATCGACGTATTTCCCTCCGTATGCCGTGAGATACGCGAATGGGAGCGGGCCGCACAAAAAATCCCAGACCCACTGCTACGGACGCTCGCGCTGAAAGCCCTGCGTGAGGAGCGTGGCAACCTGGAGGGAGCGGCGGCCTACGCAGCGATCACTCCGCGCTTATACCGACCCGCGGTAGCGCGTGCGGCGATCGCCTTTCAAGCAGTCTACGACTATACGGACGCTCTCTCCGAGCAGCCAGATAGCGATCCTGCAGGAATACATCGACTCCATCAAGCTCTACTCGTCGCGCTCAAGCCCGGCGGCTTAACACATCCGGATTACTACCAGCACCAGGCTCAGTGTGAGGACGGCGGCTATCTCGATGGTCTCATCGACAGATGCCGCTCGGCCGTCGGTTGCTTGCCCTCGTTCTCCGCTGTGGCGCTGCAAATACAGCGTGCGGCGAGTCGCATCGTTGCCTATCAATGCCTCAACCATCAGCGACCCGGCGAGTCCTATAGCGCATTCGCATGCTGGGCACGCAGGGAAACGAGTCCAGGCAGCGATCTGAGATGGTGGGAGACAGGTGCCGCGGCGGGCTCCTCACTCTCCGTCTTCGCACTGATTTCAGCGGCAGCTCAGCCGACGCTCCAGGCAGCGCATGCGGCCGCGTTGGAGCACGCATATTTTCCTTGGATAGGTTCGTTGCACACCCTTCTCGACAGCCTCATCGATGAGCGAGAAGACACCCTGACCGACCAACACTGCCTAACCGCTCGCTATGCCTCCGACGAGGAAACGGCCAGCCGACTCCAGATACTCGCCTTGCGAGCTAAGGAGCGCATACAGGCGCTTCCCGATAGCGAGCATCACATGGTGATCCTCGCGGCTATGGTCAGTTTTTATCTGGCCAGCCCCCAAGGTGGGGATCCCCGTGTAAAGCTGGCAGCCGAAGGTGTTCTCACTGTTTTTGGCGATCATGCCGCTCCCGCAATGTTCGTACTGCGCGTCAGGCACACCGTGAGACATCTCGCGCACGGGAGTGGAAACGATCAATAGTCAAAGTTGGAATATTCGAGTCTGCTCTAGTCTTGAGTTTTCCGATCAGGCATCGTTGGCCTGGTGTTCTCATTGTTTCTCACTCAAGAGCAAGGCCCGTCGGTAGCCGTGGGAAAGACCCTGCCCATATGAGGGCTCCATATCTGTATGCCTGATCCTGCACCTGACATCAAGCCGTCGGCGGAGCCGAAGTATTCTCGTTCGCTTGAATTCGGCTTGGCGATAATCGGTTGCTTCACCGCGGAGAGGTCAGTGTTGCGTATTAGTGAGCTTGCCGACATGATCAAAGTGAGCCGCCCCACCACTCATCGTTATGCGCATACGCTCGTCGAACTTGGCTGTCTTGAGCGAGATCGCAAACATCACTACCGACTCGCGCGCGGGATCGCCGGTGCGGGGGCAGCGTTTATCGACACACTACGGTTGGAGACCCCGGAGGCGAGGGAGGTCCTCGAAGATCTACGCGATGTGACGGGTCATACGGTCAGCATGGGCGTGCTGGACGGGGCACGTGTGCTCTACACCTACCGTCTGTGCGCACACGGACCCGGACAGTACGAAGCCGATCTCGAACTCGGCGTAGGTGTCTCAGTTCCCGTGTATTGCACCGCGATAGGCAAGATACTGTTGGCGAGCATCGGTCCTACAGAGCAGCATCAAGCGGTTGCCAGGCTCAAGCTCGTGT
Organism: uncultured Solirubrobacterales bacterium; assembly: GCA_963844095.1. Lineage (GTDB taxonomy): Bacteria > Actinomycetota > Thermoleophilia > Solirubrobacterales > Solirubrobacteraceae > Palsa-744. The sequence continues at coordinate 250,417 of CAWJND010000001.1, read as the reverse complement.
CTCACGGACCGAACACGATCACAAAGAAGCGAATCCTGGTAGAAGAGCTTCTAGCGATCGATTCTGTCGGGATAGCTGTCTGCGATGAAGAGCAGGCGAAGGGTGTGCGCTCGATCGCAGCCGCGATCACCCACACCAAACGCTCACGGCCGATGGCGCTCAGCGTCACCGTACCCGCCAAGAGCATGTCCGTCGCGACAATGACAACCAAGCTCGGACCACACGTACTGGCAGCAGCCGAGCGCATATAACTCACTGCTATCAAAGCAGGCGAAGTGGCTACAGCGTGGAGGGCACCTCCACAGGAACCTAAATGAAGTCGTTCCCGGTAAGAACGTAGACGAACGGAACGAAAGGTACGATCACTGCAACGGCCCATGTGAGCCGTGCGATCAGACCGAAGTCGCCCCGACCAAGGAGAAGGTAGATCCAGATCAGGATCACCGCAATCGGGTGCAGGATGCAGAGGATCAGCTCAAGCAGCTTCTTCATGACGCCTCCTCGTGGATTGGGCTCAAGATGCCACCATACTGCGCCCTGTCGAGCCTGGCTACCTCTGTGTCGAGGAGCAGGGAACGATGGGCGCGGCGGATTTCGAACTGCGACCTCTCGCGTATGGATAAGAACCGCACGTCGGCCGCTTTGGCTGTCAGGCGGGCGATCGCGTGGCTCGAGTGTCAGTCCTCCTCGTATTCGTCGTGGCGGCGCCACCAGACGCCGGTCTCGTTGCGGCCTAGCGGTGCGCGGTCGAGCCACGAGTACATGCCCCAGAGCCCGTCAACTCCACGTGCGTAAGTGGAGTAGGTGCGGAATACGACGCCATCCTCGAGCGCGAACGCGCTCATGCCCGGCCCCTCCTGCCTGTACGTCGCCGGGTCCGTTCCGACGCCCGACGCGATCTCGATCAGCGTTGGGCTCTTCTCGGCGGGCCGATAGTCCGAGGTACTGAAGTTGTACTCGACGGCTCCCGACTGCCATTCCTGTTGGGTGTGCGAGACGTGAAAGTCGTGGTTGAAGTCGCTCTCAAATGAGGACGCCCACGGGAAGTTCCAGCCCATCCGTCGCTTGTATGCCTGCAGCTTTCCGAGCGGTGCTCGCGACACTGCTGTGAACGCCACGTCGTGATTGGCGAGATGCACGACGGAGCCGGCGAAGCCGTCGGCGATCGCCGAGCAAGATGGACATGGCCGGACCCCGTTTGTCGGTCCACCACGAGTGAGAGGGTGGTGGATATGACGTGTGTGAAGGTAGTGCCTGGTCCGGACGGGTAGAGGACTGCGCTGAGGTTTCGCGGCCGTTGTCGCGAAGGCGCGAGCGTAGCGAGTGCCGAGCGGCAATGGCCGCGGCGCGCGGCGCCGACACCCGTCCGTGGGGTTAGGCCGCGAGCGCTGCGTCGTTGTCGGTCCACTCGGCGGCGAACGTGGCCGGGGAGCGCATCCCGAGCGAGCTGTGCGGCCTGCGCGTGTTGTAGTCCTCGCGCCAGTCGCCGATCACCACGCGTGCCTCGGTGAGGCAGGAGAACTCCTCGACGTCCAAGAGCTCGTCGCGGACGCGGGAGTGGAAGCTCTCCACGAACGGGTTTTGCCACGGCGAGCCGGGCTCGATGAACACCGTCCCGGTGTTGGCGTGCTCGCACCAGTCTCTGAGCGCGTGCGCGGTCATCTCTGGCCCGTTGTCCATCCTCAAAAGCTCGGGGGCGACGCCCCGTTCGCCGCACAGTCGCTGTAGCGCCTGGACAACCGTGTCTGCGTTGATGCTGCGCGCCACCAGCATCACCAGCGCCTCGCGCGTGAACTCATCAACGATGTTGCACATCTTCAACGCCCGCCCACAGGCGGTCTGGTCGAACTGGAAGTCAAACGCCCATACGTGGTTGGGCCGCTCGGCCCGCAGCCGCTTCGCTGGGACGGTCGAGTCGCCCAGCCGCCGGCGCTTGCGCTTGCGCACAGGGACCCGCAACCCCTCCTCACGCCACAGCCGCTGCACCCGCTTGCGGTTGACCTCCCAGCCCTCCTGGCGCAGGTGATGATGCGCACGCCGGTACCCCCACCGCGGCCGTTGCGCCGAGAACCTGCGCAGCTCTGCGCGCAACACCGCGTCATCCTCGGCCCGCTTGGGCTCGTGGCGCTGCGTGGAGCGATGCTGCCCGACGACCCGGCATGCCCAGCGCTCGCTGACGCCGAGACGGTCGCGGAGCATCGCGACCGCCTGGCGCCGGCGGACCGGGCCTACCAATTTCCCGAGGAGATCTCCTTGAACGCTCGGTTTTCCAGCGCCTGATCAGCCACGATCGCCTTCAAACGGCCGTTCTCGCGCTCCAGCTCCTTCAACCGCTTGACGTCGTCCGCCTTCATCCCGCCGTACTGGTTACGCCACCGGTGAAAGGTCTGCTCGGAGACCTCAAGTGCCTTCGTGACCTCCGGGATCGTCTTGCCCTCGCCGAGCAGCCGCTCAGCCTCCCGCAGCTTGCGGATGATCTGCTCCGGCGTATGCCTGCGTCGCTTCATCGTTGGAGTTCCTTCCTCGCCCATCATCATGGACGCAAGAAACTCTCACAAGCACCGGACCGAACTCAGGGGGTCACGCCAGACACCCTGCCGTGAAATCGGGTCCGAACATGAAGTGGTAGACGAGAAGCTGCGAGCGTCCTCGGAAGAGATCCGCGAGCGACGCCGTGCCCTCGTCTGTCTCGAAGCTGTACTCCTTCTTGATTGGAACCCAGGGCAGCTCCTGCCGCAGCTGGGCTACCTCGTCGCCACGCCGTGTGAGCTCCTTCTCTGCTTCGAGCAGCTCAAGCCGCGCCGCGAGCCACTCCTTGTGTGAACCGGTCTTGTGGTCGGTCATCGTTCCCTCCTTCTAGGTCGTTACAAATCGGGTCGGGTCCCCGCCTGCGCGGACTCGGCGAGTCGCTTGATCCGAGTCAGGCGTCTGTCCCACTGCGCCGCCACGCGAGCCATAGCTTCGCTGGCGGCATCGAGTCGCTCGAGCCGCACGGTGTAGCGCACCTCCCGGCCGCGCCGCTGGCCTTCGACCAGGCCGACGCGGTTGAGCACGACTAGGTGCTTGGCCACAGCCTGCCGGGTGACCGGCAGACCCTCGGCCAGCGCCGTGGTGGTCGTCTCGCCCCGCTCGAGCAGGGCGTCTAGTACGCGCCGGCGTGTCGGGTCGGCAACCGCCGCCCACAGCGCGTCTTCCTCGGCGAGGGCGGTGGCCATCACAGGTCCAAAACGCACCCAACATCGAGCAGCACGGAGAGGAGCTCTCACAAGCCGACGAGTCAGCCCTCTACCACCACTACGAGCTCAACTACACTCACCCACCACCGAAAGCGGACGCCGGCTCCGCGTCGCTGACGCTTTGTCACGCGCGTTATTACAGGGCTCGCTTGGCTGCGTGGCGCCTGGTATAGAGCTTCTGCTGGATCGTCATCGCACCGGGGTGTCCGCTGCCGGGCCAGGGTGTCAGGAGCAGCAGCAGCCGTGTAGCTGAGGATGCGATGACCTCGTGGCGCTCTCCTGGGGCGAGCTCGACCAGTAGCCCAGCCTCGCCACTCGCGCGCTCGCCCGCGGCCGTGGTTAGCTCGATCGCGCCATCGATCACGAGGAGCCACGCGCGCTCGTGGACCTCATGTTCGGATAGGCTCTCGCCCGCCGCGAGGTCGAGCACGATCGCGCGTGCCTCCTCGCTTGAGGAGAGGATCTCCGGCAACCGCACCTCCAGGTCAAGTGTCTTGAGCTCCCAGCTGTTCACCAAGCCTCCTTCGTCAGAGTGCTGCTACACGCTTTTCTGTGCGTGGTAGTGCTCTTTCCAGATCAGCTTGTAGATCGGGATGCGGCGGGGCAGGTCGCGCACGCCCGGGATGAACGGTATGCAGATAAACGCCAGGCTGAGAAGGCCCATGATCAGCATCACCTGGATATCGGCGTTGGAAGAGGACTTGATCGGTTCCACCTGGTACCAGAGGGTGTATAGCCACAGCCACACCTGTCCCGGGTAGCTGCCGGTCTCGTTCATCATTCCCCACTGCTCGCCGAGCAGGTGGTCGCCTTCGGCGCGTTCGCCCAGCAGGCCGCCGTCGGCCATGAACAGCAGCGGCTTGGTGTAGTCGGTCTGGAAGAATTGGTTGCTGGTCAACAGGGCGCCGTCGAGTCCCCCGCTCTGGGCGAGGCTCAGCAGCCCTCCCATCAGCGCCGGGACCGGTCCGGCTCCGCTCGCCTGCACCGTGACTGCGTCGCTCGAGGGGTCGAGGGCGACCGTCTTTGGCGGCGTCTTCTTTTCTTCGGTAGCCGTTTCGTATTCTTCCAGCGGCTTGGCATACGCTTCGCCCCACGCCTTCTGCGTCTTTTCCGGAGCCGCCCGGTATGCAGCCAGGGCGCTCTGTAGCACCGGGTTTCCGGGGACTGTCTCGAGTGGGCCGATCACGTAGTCCTGGGCCGTGTCGATCGGGTGGCTCACACCGAGCCACCGCTGCGGGTGCAGAAAGAGGAAGTGCTGCACGCTGCCCGAGTTGTGGTTGTACGGTGGGCCGTATTCGGCGGTGTCGCTGGTGCCGTCGAGCTCCTTGGCGGCGGTCGCGACGAAGTTGATCGGCATTGCTCGTGACCATTGGGCGACCGTGCTCGGCTTCTCGTCAGGCGATGAGAACAGCACGGCCAGCAGGATCGCCAGCAGCGCGACGACACCGACTGCTATGCACAGCTCTTTGACGAGGTCGTAGGAGGCGTAGGCGCCCTGCCACGGCCTGGTGTCGTCCTTGGAGCGAAGGAAGCTCACGACCCCACTCCCGGTGTAGCCGGCGGGGGCTCGCCGACGGGGACCGCGGGCGGCGTGCCGCCGGCCTGCGGCGGGCGCGTGGCGAGGGCGGGCCTGTCGAGCTCGAACGGCGGCACGACGCCGTGGCGGCGCACGAGCAGCACGTGCGCAATCACGAGTGCGATCACCGCGGCCGGCAGCAGCAGCACGTGATAGCTGTACATCTGTCCGAAGTTCGTGACGTTGAAGAACGCGCCGACGCCGACGGAGTTCAGGCCATCCTTGGCCTGGGTTGCGATCCACTGCGCGTCGAAGTTCTGCTGCGAGACATAGCCCGTCAACGCGGTCGGGACCGCGACCAGGAACGTGACGGCGCCGGTGATCCAGACGCGTGTGCGCCCCCCGCGCCAAGCGGCCATCCAGTACTTACCCCACAGATGCACGACCATCGCAAAGAAGAACAGCTCGACCGCCCACAGGTGGATGCTGTTGAAGAAATGCCCGATGCCCGTGTAGTGCCACCAGGAGGGGCCCTTCAGCGCCAGGATCGTGCCGGAGCCGACGACCACCACGAGCGCCGCGATGCTGGCGACACCGAAGATGTAGATCCACGACGCGACATACGTCGGCTGGCCGTCGGGAAGCAGCTTCTCGGGAGGTAGCGCCTCCACGGCGACTTCCCGCACGCGGCCAGTCCAGGTGGGCTTCGGTACCTCGGCGGCGCTCACTCGATGTCCCCTGCAGTCCGGCGGGCGATCGCGCGAGCACGCGCGCCGGGGAACGGCAGCGCGATCGCCAGAGCAAAGACGACGAGCATCAGCGCGATCACGATCAGGTTCGCGACGGACAACTGAATGAAATGCCATTCCACTACATGCGCGGGATGATTCAAGTTGAAGACGGCCGCCAACACGATCATCACGCGACGACGCTCCGGCGCGAATCTGGCAGAGATGTATGTGACTGGGGCACTGTGACTCCGTATCGCTCGACATGGCGGCGAAACCTCGGAAGTCACGTCATGTTGCCCGCCCCGCAAAGAGACCGACCGCACACCGATGCCCTCTGCCGATGAGTCTACTGGATCGCGGCGGCTGCTTGATGGCGGTCGAGGCGGTGTTGGTCGCGGAGAGATGTTGCGTACTTTGAGGTTGTGAGGCTAGAGATCGGCCCATCCCCCGGATTGGGGTGGCACTTGTGGAAGGTGCTTGTCGATGCGTCGGCGACGCCACCACAGAAGAGCGAGACAGGGCTACGAGCGCGAGCGTGGCCGTTAATAGCCCTCGGTTCCGCCAACCCCCCGTAACCGAGGCCCCGCAGGCGGGGTAGTCCCCTGGTGAGGGTCCGCGGAGAATGATCTCGCGACGGAGAAGATCTCGGGACCCGATCCTCCCCAAGCAAATCCTGCAGCCTCTGCGGATAGGAACTAGCCGTGACCAGACTCGAGCGTAACGTCAACATCGTCGCCGTCGTCATCCCGTTCCTCGGCGTGATCGTGGTGGGGGCGTTGCTGTGGGACAGCTTCCTCGGCTGGCGCGATGCGGCGATCTTCGCGGTGATGTACGTGCTGACCGCGATGGGTGTGACGGTGGGCTTCCACCGGCTGCTTACGCACCGCGCGTTCCAGACGCGCCCGTGGTTGAAGTACACGCTCGCGGTGCTGGGCTCGATGTCGCTGCAGGGGCCGGTGATTGACTGGGTCGCCGATCATCGCAAGCACCATACGTTCACCGACGAAGAGGGCGACCCGCACAGCCCTCACGCGGGGCAAGGCGCCGGCCTCACGGGCATCGTCCGCGGCCTATGGCACGCGCACGTGGGCTGGCTGTTTCAGACGCACGGCCAGGCGTCCTCGAAACGGTTCGCTCGCGACCTCGTCGAAGATCCGACCATGCGCCGCATCAACAAGAGCTTTCCGCTGATCGCGCTGGGCAGCCTGGCGCTGCCGTTCGTGCTCGGCCTCGTGCTGAGCGGAGGCTCGCTCGTCGACGGGGGGCTCAGCGCATTGCTGTGGGCGGGGCTGGTACGGATCTTCCTCGTGCACCACATCACTTGGAGCATCAACTCGATCTGCCACTTCTTCGGCAGCCGCCGCTTTGACACCGACGATGAGTCCACCAACGTGTTCTGGCTGGCGCTGCCCTCGCTCGGCGAGGCCTGGCACCACAACCACCATGCCTTCCCCCAGTCGGCGTTCCACGGGCTGCGCTGGTACGAGCTCGATCCGTCGGGCTGGCTGATCCTCGGTTTGGCGAAGATCGGCCTCGCCTGGGACGTGGTCAGGGTGACGCCCGAGAAGGCAAGGGCGAAGCTGGCCGACGCCGAGACGCCAAGCGCCTGACAAGTAGTCCTTGTTCGCGGCCGGTCAATTGCGGTTGCGGGCGCTGGCAGGAGTTGGCTAGCCCGGTGTGGTTGGCGATGTGGAGCTTGGCGTAGATGTGAGAGAGATGGGTCTTGACCGTCCCACGTGAGACGAACAGCCGCTTGGCGATCTGGAGGTTGGACAGGCCAGAGATCGCGAGCTCTGCGACGCTTGCCTCGACCGGTATGAGGCTGTCCCATCCCGGTCCGATCCCGTCCGCGTGCCGCTGCGCCGTGGGACGCTGTCACGTCTGCAACTAACTCTCACAGGCGGCTCCGCTGGACGTTCGTCCAGCTCCCGCCTGGCGTGCTAAAGCCGCACGCGGACTTACCGATGGGTAAAGCGCGACTAGCTCCGCTTCACGGGGCGCCGGGTCGCTATATGGAAAAAGGCACACCCGTCGCGAGGCGGGTTCGCAAAGCCAGGGGTCTCTCGCAGATCGCCCAGCTGCCCGGCAAGTTCTGTGAAATCTGAATAAGGAGCTCTTGCCGCTATGTTTCGCTTTTTCAATATAAAGAAGTACCGCCTCGTGTTTGGTGTCGTCGTAGTCGTCCTGGCCATGGCCACAGCCGCCGCGTTCGCCTACTGGACCAGCTCCGGCGAAGGGTCGGGCACCGTCAAGGCCAACTACTCCAGCGCCTCGTTCGAAGTGAGCAGCGGCCTGGCCGAAAACCTCTACCCGGGTGGCAGCGCCACAGTCACGGTGAAGGTGAAGGACGCCGATGCGAACCAGAACGAGTACCTGACCAAGCTCGAAGCGGAAGTCAAGGAAACCTCGGTCGCGGAATGCAAGAAGGAATGGTTCGAAGTCACGCCCGCCTCGCAGGAACCGAAAGTCGTGGTCGCACATGGTGAAACCAAGGAATACACCGTGAGCCTGAAAATGAAAGAAGAAGCCGCCGTCAACCAGAACGCGTGCAAGGGCGCGTCGGTCACGCTGCACTACAAGGCGTCATAGGCGGGATCTGCGGACAAGCGGCGGCAGCTCAAGGGTAGGGGCGACGGCCACGGTCGTCGCCCCACCACTCAGGAGCACGCGCTCATGAGATCGAATCGTCTCAGAAGGCTCCGGCGGATCGCGGCGACGACCGTGACGGCGATGAACTTGCTGGCCCCGGGCGCCGTCGCGTACTGGTCGAACGCCGGCGAAGGGAGCGCGTCGGCGAGCCTGGCGACGCTGTCGGCGCCCGCGATCTCAAGCGCCACGCCGGGTGCCGGCACGGTCGAACTGAAGTGGTCGGCCGTCACTCCACCCGGCGGTGGCATGGTCGAATATTACGTGACTCGCGACGGTGGCGTCTCCGGCAGCGGCTGTCCGAGCTCGAGCTCACGTTCGACCGCGACGAGCTGCACCGACACGGGCGTGTCGGTCGGCACGCACGAATACACGGTCACCGCTGTGTGGCGTACCTGGACAGTGACGAGCACGGCCAAATCGGTGGCCGTCGCTTTCGGCTCGGCTACCCACTTCCAGCTCGAAGCTGTGAGCGCCACGCCCACCGCCGGCGAAGCCGACAACCTGACGATCACGGCCAAGGACGCGAGCAACAACACGGTCGGCACCTACTCGGGCACCCACAATCTCATCTTCGAAGGCTCAAGCGTTGCGCCGGGCGGCGAAGAACCCGTCGTCCTCGACAAGTCAGGCGTCGAAAGGAGCTTCGGCGAAGCCACCGAAATCACGTTCAGCGAAGGCAGGGCCACGGTATCGGGCGCGACGAACGGCGTGATGAAGCTCTACAAGGCCGAAGCAGCGCACATCAAGGTCAGCGAAGGCTCGCTCAACAACGGCACCGGACTGGCTGTGACGGTCAAAGCGGCCGCCACCAAGAAGTTCGCCATATCCGCGCTGAGCGAACAGACCGCTGGAACCGCCATCACCGTGACACTGACGGCCATCGACGAATACGGCAACACGACGACGAGCTATGCGGGCTCAAAGACGCTCACCTGGAGCGGCCCCGCGAACTCCCCTAGCGGGCACGCGCCGGAATATCCGGCCGGCGCTACGACCGTCACGTTCACAAGCGGCGTGGGGAAAGCGACCGGCATCAAGCTCTATGACGCCCAGAGCACCACGCTCAAGGCGACGGAAAGCAGCATCGAAGGCACCTCAGGCTCCTTCACGGTCAAAGCGGGCGCGACCAAAAAGTTCAGCGTGCCGGCGCCGTCAGAACAGGAAGCCGGAGTCGCGTTCAACGTAACGCTCACCGCGACCGACGAATGGGGCAACCTGACGAACGGCTATGCGGGGTCAAAGACGCTGACGTGGAGCGGCCCGGTAAACGCACCCAGCGGGCAGGCGCCCGAATACCCGGCCTCGGCGACGACGGTCACCTTCACCGAAGGTGTGGGCACGGCCTCTCAGGTCAAGCTCTACGACGCCCAGAACACCACGCTGAAGTCGAAAGAAGGCGCGATCGAAGGCACCTCGGGCACCTTCACGATCAAGGCGGGGAGCGCCAGCAGCTTCAGCGTGTCAACGCAGAGCGAACGAACAGCGGGCACCGCCTTCAACGTGACCGTGACCGCCCTGGATGCCTGGCACAACACCGCCAAGAGCTATGCGGGCGCAAAGACGCTCACCTGGAGCGGACCGTCGAGCTCACCCAGCGGGCAGGCGCCCAGTTACCCCGCGACGGTCACTTTCACAACGGGCGCGGGCACAGCCTCGATCAAACTGTACGACGCCCAGAGCACGACGCTGAAGGCGAAGGAAGGCACCCTCGAAGGCGTAACGGGCGTCTTCACGGTCAAAGCGGGCGCGACCAAAAAGTTCAGCGTGCCGACGCCGTCAGAACAGGAAGCCGGAGTCGCGTTCAACGTGACTTTGACTGCGACCGACGAATGGGGCAACCTGACGAACAGCTATGCGGGGTCAAAGACGCTCGCCCTCAGCGAACCCGCCAACTCGCCCAGCGGGCAGGCGCCCGAATACCCGGCCTCGGCGACGACGGTCACCTTCACCGAAGGTGTGGGCACGGCCTCTCAGGTCAAGCTCTACGACGCCCAGAACACCACGCTGAAGATCAAAGAAGGAGCTGCCGTAGCAGGCGCCTCGGGCTCCTTCACCGTCAGGGCGAGCACCCCGGAACGCTTCGCCTGGGCTCACGTCGCAGTAACTGCCGGCAGCATCGAAGGGAGCTGTCTCTATACCTGTACGACAACCAGCATCAAAAACAGCAAGAAGTTCACGGCTCACGCCAGCGTCACCGACAAGTACGGCAACATCGTGAGCAACCTCCTCGGCGCCGGCAAGGCGAAGATAGAAAAGACAAGCGGCGAAGGCACGCTGACCAATGCCACCAGTCTCACCATCCCGACATCGGGTCTGGCCGAATCCTCGACGATCTTTGAATACACAAGCCCCGCATCCGGCACCAGCGAAGCCGTCCTGAAGCTCAAGTCAGAAGAAGGCACCGTCTACACGGAAGCCGAAGCCCACGTCAAATATTAACCAGGTGCCGGCCGGCGTCCCACAGAAGGCTCCATGGCAGCTAGCGCTGCGCTTCTGGTCGATGTAGCATCACCTCAAACGCGAGCGAGGAGGTGTCGATGGCGGCGGTTGGCAGCGATCTCGAGAACGTGCTCGTCGGTGAGCGCGAGTTGTGGCAGGACGGTCCCCCGAACGAGCTGTTTGCGCAGCTGCGCCAGGAGTGTCCGGTCCACTGGACCGAGCGCATGACCGAGTTCCCGGAGCAGGCAGGGTTCTGGTCGGTTACGACCGCGGAGGACGTCCACACGGTCAGCCGCGACTGGAAGACCTATTCCTTTGAAGTCGGCGGCGTGACGTCGACCAACATCGCCTTCCCGCTGGAGCTGACGCGGGCGATGTTCATCGGCATGGACCCGCCTCAGCACGACCGCGTTAAGGTGCTTTTCCAGGCAGGCTTCACGCCAAAGCGGATCGCGGCCCACGAGGACGCGATCAGAACGATCGTCGTGAAGGTTCTGGACCAGCTGGAGGAGCGGGATACGTGCGACCTGGTCGCCGACGTGGCCCAGCCGGTGGTTTCGCGGGTGATTGGCAGCTTCATGGGTGTCTCGCCGCAGGACGATCAGGCCTGGGCACGGCTGATAAATGCGACGCTTGCAGTGACCGACCCCGATCTGAACCCGGACGGTGTCGAGAAGGGGGTCGAGAGGAACAGGGCGGAGCTGTTCGAGCGCGCCGGCAAGCTCATCGCCGACCGCCGAGAGAACCCCACCGATGACCTGACGAGCTTGCTGGTGCACGCCGAAGTGGACGGACAGCGCCTGGAGGAACACGAGATCGTGATGGGCTTCTTCCTATTGATGGCCGCCGGCAACGATTCAACGAAGGCGACCTACTGCAGCGGGATGCGCGCGCTGATGGAGAACCCCGAGCAGATGCGACTATTGTTCGAGGATCCGTCGCTGATCCCGGGTGCGGTCGAGGAGTCGCTGCGGATGTTCCCGGCGTTTGCTCATTTCCGTCGCACAGCGACGTGTGACACGGAGCTGCACGGGCAGCAAATCAAGAAGGGCGAGAAGGTCGTCATGTGGTACGTCTCCTCGAACCGCGACGAGACGCGCCACGAGAACCCCGACCGCTTCGATGTCAATCGCAATGCCGAGCACCAGGCCTTCGGTGCCGGCGGCCGGCACTTTGCCTCGGCACCGCGCTCGCGCGCCTCGAGCTGAAGATCCTGTTCGAGGAGACGCTCGAGCGCTACCCCAAAGTAGAGCTCGCGGACGCCCCCACGGGCGTGGAATCGGTGTTCCTCAACCAGCTGAGACACTCCCCGTAAAGCTAACGCCGTAGCGCCGCGTTCGTTCATTCTCTCGCCGCGAGCCGGTATTCACGCGACACCGGGTCGCGCTCCAGCAGGGCGCACCTATGGCTGCTGTGTCGGCCTGTCGTCAAGTGATCCGTTGTCGCAGCCGATATTTGGAACGATGCCTATGGAGCCGAGTGCCGATCCTGATCGGGTGGCAGTGAGCTCTGAGGGTGCTGCGGTGGCGGCTCTCCACGAGCTGCCGGGGGCGAGGATGCTCGTCTTCGATCGCGAGCTTCGCTTCATCCTGCCCGCTGGCCAGACTTTTGAACACGATGCGGGCAGCGAGTCGGTGCTCTGCCGTGCCGGAGCGTTCGTCGGGGACGCCTTCCCGGGAGGCTTGTGGAAGCTGATCGAGCCCCTGTGCCGTTCGGCGCTCGAGGGCGAGACGCGCTCGAGGGAGATCGCCGATGACCGCCGGACGCTGATGGTCGACGTGGGACCGCTGCCCCTCCAGGACAGTCCTGCTCGTGCGGGATCTTCCCCCGTCGCCGGCGGCGTGGCGGTGATTCTCGATATCACCGCACGCCGAGCGGCGGACGAGATTGCAAGATCGTCCCACGATGACTTTGAGCAGGTCTTCGAACGGGCCCCGATCGGGATGGGGTTGCTCGACTTGGAGGGCCGCTGGACGCTCGTCAATCGCGCGCTGTGCGAGATCACGGGCTACACAAACGAGGAGCTCATCGGCCAGCGGTTTGCCGAGATCACACATCCCGATGACGTGCACAACGACGCGGCGCAGTACGCCCAACTACTGGCCGGTGCGATTCCGGCGTTTCAGACCGAGAAGCGCTACTTCAATGCCGCGGGCGAGACCCTGTCGGCGATCCTGTCGATGTCGCTCATGCGTGACGGGGAGGCCGCGCCCGTGCACTTCATCGCTCAGCTGCAGGACATCTCCGAGCGCAAGCTCTTGGAGGAATATCTGCGCCATCTCGCCGACCACGACCCCCTTACCGGACTTCGCAACCGCAGGCTCTTCGAGCACGACCTCCAACTACAGGTCGCTCGCTCCCGGCGCTATGGCGAGTGCGCCGCCGTGATGATGGTGGACCTCGACGCCTTCAAGCAGATCAACGACCTGCACGGTCACAAGGTCGGCGACGACGCGCTGCAGGCCGTCGCCACGGCACTGACCCGGCGCCTGCGGGAAACCGACCTCGTGGCCCGTCTGGGAGGAGACGAGTTTGCGGTGCTGCTGCCACACGCCGACGAGCAGGGCACGGCCCTCGTCGCGGAGAGTATCGCCCGTGTGATTGCCGCGTGCAGCGTCGACGTCGGCGACAGCGTGGTTCATCCCTCCGGCAGCGTTGGCGTCGCCATGATCGATCAACAGACCCTCAGCGCCGAGCAGGTGCTCGTCGAGGCCGACCGGGCGATGTATGCGGCCAAGCGGGCCAAGGCCCCAGCCACACCCGTCTGAGCGCACGCGGCAGGTCGATGGCGGGGCCCGCACTCTAGGAGTGCTGTGGCGTTTGCGCCAGGGCGGGAGTGGTGTTCTCCGCCCAGTTCTGGAGGAACGCCTCGGTGGCGGCCACATCGAGGGGCCGGGCGAACAGGAAGCCCTGCCCGCTGTCGCAATCCTCGCCTCTGAGCAGAGAGAGCTCTTGCTGTTGCTCGATGCCCTCGGCGAACGTCTCAATCGCGAGCGACTTACCGAGCTGCACGAGCGTGCGGATCAGCGTCTCGCCCTCCTGGTTGTGCTCCAAGCCCAGGATGAACGACCGGTCAATCTTCAACGCATCGACGGGGAACCGCTGCAGGTGAGCCAGCGAGGAGTAGCCGGTACCGAAGTCGTCGATCGCGATCCGCACGCCGAGCTGCTTGACCGCAGCAAGGCGCCGCGCGGTCTCCTCGATGTTGCGCATCAGCGTGGTCTCTGTGATCTCGATCGTCAGTGCTGCTGGATCCAGGCCGCTGTGGGAGAGCGCTTCTTCTACGTCAATTATCAGCTGATCGGTGTCGAGCTGGCGTCCGGAGACGTTGACGGCCATGCCGATCGGATAGGAGGCCTGACGCCACTTGGCGCCCTGAGCACAGGCCTGCTCCAGGACCCACTTGCCGATCTCCGTGATCATTCCGGTCTCCTCGAGCAGCGGGATGAAGTCGTCGGGTTGGACGACGCCGCGCGTCGGGTGCTCCCAGCGGATCAGGGCCTCCACTCCGTTGGGACTCATATCCCGCAGGTCGATCGTGGGTTGGTAGACGAGGAAGAACTCGTCCTTCTCCAATGCTTCGCGGAGGTCCATCTCGAGCTCCATGCGGTTCTGCACCATGCCCTGCATCCCCGTCTCGAACACGACGTGGCGATTCTTACCGTCCCACTTGGCCCGATACATCGCGATGTCAGCGTCGCGCAGGAGCTCCTCGGCCGAGTTGTGCTCTCCCGCCGCGATCCCGATGCTCGCCGTCACGCTCACGCGAGTCTCGTTGTCCCCTCCGAGCTTGAACGGGGGCTTGAGCGCTTCCAGCAGCCGCTCGGCGATCAGCTCAGGGCCCGCTCCCTGCGAGAGCTCCTCGGAGACGACGACGAACTCGTCCCCGCCGAGGCGCCCGAGGGCATCGGTGGCCCGCACGACGCCGTCAAGTCGAGCGACGACCGCTTGCAGGAGCTCATCGCCGACAGCGTGCCCGAGCGTGTCGTTGATGCTCTTGAAGTTATCGAGATCGACGAACAGCGCCGCCACCGGCGTTTGGCTGCGACGCGAGCGCACCAGCATCTGCTCGACGCGATCCAGGATCAACGTCCGGTTCGGCAGACCCGTCAACGGGTCGTGGGTCGCCAGGAACGCAAGTTGCTCATCCGCGCGGTGGCGCTCTGACTCAAAGAACTCGCCTACCTGGATAAGTGTGATGTCCAGGGTGCGCTGCAACGCGGCGAGCGCCAGCGAGAGCACTTCCGCTCCGACGCCCAGCTCTTTCGCGCTCTCGTGCAGCACATCAGCCGCGGCATCGCGCCAGCGCAGACAGCGCTTGAGCACCTCGTTCAGCGGCGCGACCCGGTCAGCGGCGAGCTGGCCAATAATGTGCCAGGTCTCCATGCCGACCTCGCGAGCCGCCTCCAGGCCCTCCCCCGCCATCCAGCTGGCGACAGCCGCCGTCGAAGCCATACAGATGCGCTCGAAGCTTTCCTCGACGGCCGTGTCGAGAACGTGCTTCGATGCTCGGGTTCGAGCGACTGTTCCAGCACACACGTCCTTGGCGCGAGCGTTCAGCGCCTCGCCGAGACGACGGAGATCCGCCGCGAGCTCATCCACTGAAGCGGACGGCGGCACCGAGACACGCATCTCATCCATTGTCAGGCTCGAGCGTTGAGTAGACATAGCAATTCAACAGATCGGCATCCAGCATCGATTTCATAAGCTCGACCACCGCGCGGGTAGGCAAGGCTCTTTGCCGCGTCTCATGCAGTCGATCATTTGACGATGATCGGAGTGAGGATGCGGCAGGATGCTGGGTCCTCACTGCGAGTGGCGTCGGCTATTCCCCGGATCTCGTCGCGCCGGTGTGGAGGACCGCGCCGCCGAGCCCGATGATCTCCATCTCGGTGTGGGGGACGCAGACAGCCACCTCCTCTGCCTCGTCGCGGAGGGTGCGGCGCAGCGCGATGAACGGTCCTTGAGTTGGCGGTGGAATACGAACTGATCGATCGCAACCCGGCGAAGGGGCGTTGACGGCGCCTGCCTGTTGTTAAGCCTCGGCGTACATGGCTCGACAGAGCGGATCACATCCGGGCTCTGCTCGATGCCGCTGGAGAGAGATCGACCGGGAAGCTCAAGGCTGGGTTGGGGCAGCGGCGGGCGCTTCTCGCGACGCTTGTATTCGCCGGATTGCGTCTTGGCGAGGTGCTCGCGCTGCGCTGGAGCGACGTCGATGTGGCCCGCGGCACGATTCGGTTGGTCAGGCAAAGACTGATGCCGGAGTGCGGATCGTGAACGTGCTACCTGCGTTGCGTGACGAGCTTCTCGAGTACAAAGTCCGCGTTCAAGACGGAGCCGATGGGCTGGTGTTCGCCACGCGCATCGGACGGCCGCTCGGAGCGACGAATGTACGACGGCGAGTCCTGCGGGCGGCAGCAGAGCGGGCAAGCGCCAAGCTGCGGGAGAACGGGCTTGAGCCGCTACCTGCTGGTCTGACGCGCCGCATTCGCTATGTCGTACGTTGCCTCGCTGCTATTCGCGCTAGGAGAGTCCCCACCATACGTGATGAGCCAGTTAGGGCACGCCACGGCGATGCTGACACTCGCGCTCTACGCCCGGGAGATGAGCCGCCGCGACGGAGAGTCAGCACGACTACGGATTCTCGTCGAAGGCGAACAAAGGAAAAAGAAGCTGCAGAGCCGCACCTCCTCTACGGTCACCAGGCTTGACGCGGGGTGGCGCGCAAACGATCCCATGCCTCCACCTCGACGCTCCTCACGATCACGTTCAGGAGAGGACAGCCGTCGCTTCAAGGACCGAGAAATTAGACGTTTGAGGCTCGGCCAGTAGAGGGAGTACTTCGGTGGTCGAGGACGGTCCAGCGATGCGTGCGCTCCGGTCATTCCGTTTCTGGTACCAGCACGAAGCCCGCGCGGCTGGCGGCGCGCCGCAGCTCGGTATCGAAGCAGGCGAAGTGGCTACAGCGCTGGTCGAGCTCGCGGACTGCGAGAGCGCTCGCGAGTTGCACCGCGTCATATGCTCGCAGCGCGTGGCGCGCTGCCTCTCGTGCGCCCGCGACGAGTACTGGCTCGGTCGGGGAGACGATCGTAAAGCGCGAGCCCGAGTCGAGATCGCCGTGGAAGTCGAGCTCGAACGCACTGACCAAGGTGCTGGCGGCTGCATCCTCCAACTCGCCCGTTCGTGCCTTGCGCCACAGCGCGGAGGGCACCTCCACACGCGCGAGCGCCGAAACAACAAGCGCGTCGAGCGCGCGGATCGCCCGATGCCCGGCCTCGTCGGCATAGAGCTTCACGAGCGCCGACGAATCGGCAAAGGTACTCAGCGACGACCCTCCGCGACGAAGTCCGACAGTGGTCTGCCACGCCCGGCGGCGGCGCGGGCGCGACTCAGCGCGCGCTCTGAGGGGCGCTGAGTCGGGAGGCGCTCAGGACTCAGCAGAAGCCCTGCTCGCCCAAGGCGCTCTCTCAAGCCCGTGATCTCATCGCCCGCGAGGTCTGGGTCGACCGCGGCTGAGAGAACCTTGACGGCGTAACCATTGACGCTCTCCTCATGATCACGTGCTGCTCCCTTGAGCCGTTCAGCGAGCTCTTCGGGCACTCGAAGTGTCAGCTGACGCATGATGTCATGGTAGCAGGCATGGATCAATAGGAGTCGTCACCTAGGCTCAGGTTGCAAACGGTCCCAGGCCATCGATGGCGGATCGCCGAATATCCGCAAGCTCAGTGAGCGACCTCTCGCCACGTGGGAAGACGCGTGAAAACAAAAACCGCTCAAGCGCAGGCAATTCCTTCTCTGCCATACGCGAGCGACCTTCAGTGCAACGAGAGGTCTCAAACTGAGCCATACGACCGCAGGTGGACGGCACCGAGAGGGCAGACCGAAAGGGCAGGAGACGGGCAAAACGGCCCGGGAGTTACCCCTGAGCGAAGCTCCAAGCAGGCCAGAAACCGTAAGCGTTCAGTGGGTTGGGGTGTTTATGTGAGTAGTGGTATGGGGTCGCCGCGGGGGCGTGTGCGGTGAGCGTTTCGGTGAGGTAGACGAGCAGGGATCGGCCCTGTAGGCGGCAGGTGGTGTGTGCGGAGAGCAGGCGCTCGATGCGGCGTTCGCCGCCTTTGGATTGACTGCCGAGGCTGAGCTTGCGGTAGATGACGGCGCTGCGGAGGGAGCGCTCGGCGTGGTTGTTGGTCGGCTCGACCCCGGGGTGGGCGGCGAACGTCCACAGCGCGGGCCATGCCTTCAGGAGGTTGCGCGCCATCCCGCGGCAGTACTTGTTGCGCGCTCGCTTTGAGGCGTAGCGGCTGATGATCGGCTTGGACTCGCACTGACACCGGCGGATCGCTTGCTTCAACTCGGCCCGGTCGCTTGTGTGCTGGAAGATCTCCCACGCCCAGAAGACACGCTCACAAAGCGCGAGGCCGTGTTCGCCGAACTCCTTCTCGGCGGCCAAGCCTTCGGCGTGCGCGGCGAAATCTCGCTTCAGGTGCGCCCAACAGAGTTGGCGGCGCGCGAGCGGGAGGTGCGCGTAGGCCCACCAGCGATCGGAGGTCACGATCGCTTTGGTGTCTCCAAGCAACTCCTTAGCGTGATCCTCATGACGGCCGGGCGCGACCCGCAGATAGGCGTGACGCTGATCAAAGATGCCCCACAGCGCGCGTCGCTCACCGGCGGTCCGCCAGCCCGTCTCGTCCATGTTTACCGCGCCAGCCTCACGAAGCCGCCCCAGCAGATCGGCGTGTGGCTCAGCCAACGCCTGCGCGGCACGGTCGAGAATCGCGTCCACCGTGCCCGTGCTGATCCTGCAGGAGAACAACTGCTCGCAGCACTCAACAATGTCGCGGCGAGAGATCCGGTTGCGCACCGACAGAGTCGCGACGGCCGCCTGCAAGCGGGGACCGAAAGCGCTCTGGGCGACCACGCTCGGCAACTCGCCACGCGGATGCTCACCGCAGCCCGGGCAACACGCCCGCTGGCAGCGATGCTCGTTGACCGTCACCGAGATCACGGGCAGCTCCTCGACTTGCCAGCGCACCGGCTCGCCCACACTGAAGTGCTCGCTGGACGCGAAGACGTGCCCGCAGCGACAGCGCTCGGGCCAATCCTCGATGACGTCATCCACCGCCCATGCCGGCAAAGCGGCCGACCCCTGCCCTCGTGACCGGGCTGGGCACCCTGTTTGCGACCCGATGGATCCTTGCCACGCTTCGGCGTGCTCGCGGACAGATCAGCGCTCGGGGGAATAGAAGAGTTGCGGGAGCTGCGGTTCAACCTGCGCTCGAGCTGCGCGATCCGCTCATCCTGGCGAGCGACATGCGCCTCCAACTGCTGGATACGACGATCCATCCGCAAAAGAACCTCAACGACGACCTCACGCCCAGCATCGTAAATCGCCTCCGCCTCAACACGCTCCACACACCAAAATTCGACAGGACAGAGTTATGTCCCCCCACCCACTGAACGCTTACCAGAAACCGCCTGTGAGCAGGCATTTATATGGGCGCGGCGGGTTTCGAACCTGCGACCTCTCGCGTGTGAAGCGGCCTGGGAAAGGCTTGAGGAAGCGCAAGAAACGGCTCTAACAAGCCACATGCAGAACCCGCTCCGATCCGTTGATCCCCGTAGATACCCTGGAGCTCCCCGTGGATTTAGCCCACCAAACGGCTCCGGTGGGCTAAAGTCGAGCGACGTCCATACGGCGTCCTGTGTAGCCCCTTGCAGACGCTCACGTCTACGGCGTGACGGCGCTGCATCGGTGTTGGCGACGAGGTGCGGATTTGTTGCAGGCAAGCCGGGCGTCAAGTCGATTTGGCCGCTGGTCGTGCTGTATGACGGTCGGATCATAGGTGGGCCGGCCACACTACAGTGAGGCGATGCGGCTGGTTGAGCTGGACAGGCTCGCTGAGCCCTATTGGGAGGAGCTGGTGGCTGGCGAGCGCGGGCCGTTTGGTGGGATCGGCGAAGATCTGCTCTGGCGGGATAAGACTCGGAACATCGGAGTTCGTGAGGACGATGGCAGGTTGGTCGCCGCAGCCGGCGTGGTCCTGGCGGAAGTCAGCATCGAACAGGAGCCATCTTTCGAGGTCGCGGGCCTCGGTGGCCTGATCGTGACTCGCAGCGCGAGAGGGCGCGGGCTGGCGCGCATGCTCTGCAAGAGCCTGATCGAGCTTGCGGGCGAACTCGAGGTGCGGCGAGCGATGCTCTTCTGCGTACCGAAGCTGATGTCGTTCTACCGCGAGTTCGGGTTCGTGGCGATCGACGCGCCGGTATGGGCCGACCAGCCCGGCGGGCGGATCGAGATGCCCCTGCAGGCGATGTGGAAGGCGCTCGACGACGAAGCCAGGTGGCCCTCCGGACGCGTCGAGCTGCAAGGAGCGCCATTCTGAAAATGTGGGTGGAAACGTCATCAGAAGCATGGATTCCTGAGACGCCAAAGCCAGCTGCCCAGTCCCCGCAGGGCCGGCGCTAGATCGTGGTCCAGTTTTCGGTCCTGCGAGCTGCGGGAAGAAATGGGCGCGGCTGGGATCGAACCAGTGAACCTCTCGCGTGTGAGGGGAGCGCTCTCCCGCTGAGCTACGCGCCCGAGAAGGACAATGTTAGGGAGTCCGCCGCCAGCCTATTGGCTTGACCGAGTTGGCTCATATCAGACGGTTGGGACGAGCTTGACGGGTAGTCCGCGGGGAGTCGCGTTGCGCGCGAGCCGGCCGTCGAGGGTCCATAGCTCAGCGCCCAGTTGTTCGGCGAGAACGATATAGGCGGCGTCGTAGGCGCTCTTGCGCTGCAGACGCTCGGTCATCGCCACCACGGCTGGAACATTCTGGAGTTGGTGCAGGACGATGGGGATTGCGGCGAGGCGCTGCCAAGCTTCAGGCACCTCGCCCGCAGGGAGCTGGCCGGCGGCTACGGCTCGGGAGAGCGCACTGGCTACCTCGTAGGTCAGGAGGCTGGGCGCGTGTAGATCCTCGCCTTGGGTGTCCCATTCGCGTAGCAGGAGTTCCACGGCGCCAGCACGGTGTCGGTCGAGCACGAGCACGACCAGTGCGTTGGCATCAAGGACGATGCTCAAGTGCCGCGGTGCTCTAGCTCGGTGCGTGCCTCACGCGCGAGCGTCACGCCGTCTATGTCCGGCAGCCTCGTTCGCAGCTCGGCGAGCCCCGCGAGTGCGCTTTGCAGATCACCGGCGCTTGCCCCGAGGTCTGTACGCAGCAGCTCATCGGCGAGGGCATCAGGGTCAACTCCGCGTCGGTTGGCCTCCTGCAGCAGTAGATCGTAGGATGCCTCTGGCAGATGGACGATCCTCTCTCGTGTAGCCATAGACGGAGTGTAGGCCGTTGGCCAGTCAGGCCCAGCAGTGGCTGGTGTACCGGTCGGGTGGGTCGGGGACGAGGCCATCCCGCCCCCCTGCTTCAGCTGTTGTGTGGCGCGCAGAGAGCGCCGGCAGCGGTAGCTACGCCGGCCGCTGAGAATACGAGGCCGCCCGTCAAGTCAGGGTCCATGCGTTCGCGCTCGTCGCCTTCCACGACGGCTGAGATCATGTCAGCCACGTCGATCGTCATAGCAGCAAGCGCGGCTGGCCGCTCGATCGTGCGCCACCGTCGACTGGTAAGCCCCAGCGCTGCCACAGCGATCTGGTGGGCGCCGAAGCCACGTACGAACAGTCGGGCCTGCGGGTGCTCGCCGGTGTCGGCAGCTAGCCTGAACCTCGCCATTGCTCCTGGGGCGAACAGCGCACCCAAGCCGTAGGCCATGCGGAACATGCTGTTGGCCAGCATCAGCCTGCGTCTCGACAGCACAGTGGGGGCGAGCATATTGGGCGGGCCGGATCTTCTGTGATTGATGGTCTGTAAGCTCGCGTCGCTGTGGGCATCTCCCCGTATCTGCGTCGCCTGCGCGAGCGGGTTGGCCACGACTTGGTGCTGCTTCCGTCGGTGGCCGTGCTCCCGTGGGATGAGGATGGTCGACTGCTCATGGTTCGCGAGGCCGAAACGGGTCTGTGGCAGACGGTCGGCGGAGCGATCGAGCCCGACGAATCTCCGGTGCAAGCCGCGATCCGCGAGGCGTCCGAGGAGGCTGGCATCGTCGTTGAGATCATCGGCATCCGCGGCGTGGTTGGTGGACCCTCGTTTCGGATGACATATCCAAATGGCGATCTCGTCAGCTACGTCTCGACGATCTTCGACGCGCGTATCATCGACGGCGATCCGCGCGCCGATGGTGAGGAGACGATCGATGTCGCGTCGTTTACGACCGACCAGCTCGCCGGCATAGCCCTGTCCGACTTCACGATCTCACTGCTCAGCGACCCAGCTGTGGCCATTCTCGGTCACGGTGCCGGTCAACGAATCGGGAGCTGAGATGCCGTCGCAGATCGACGCAGTCCTCTCACGAGCGAGAGCATCCCTAGCCACGGCCGGGTTGACTGTCGTCGGTGAGGATCTCGCACGCCCGTGGGGCGGGTTCCTGCTGATCGCCCAGCCAGACGTCAAAGACTTCATCCGGGCCTACTTTCCCGCCGCTGACCTACGGGACGCGCACGGGCATTTGGCGCTCAGTCCGAAGTTGCTCTTGGTCGCCCCAGGACAGCGTCTGTCGTGGCAATACCACCGATGAGCCGCCCTGGGTTTGACGGAGACCGTGTTTGTAGGTTCCCTATCTTCTTCTGGTGGGGATGGTTGGCTCTGTTTTCACAGCGTAGAGATCCTCGATCTTCTCTGGGTGGCCGGTCGCTGAGGGATTCGTGCAGACGGGTGTTGTTGAACCACGCGACGTATCGGACGATCGCTACCTCCATCTGGCTGCGGCTGGCCCACGTTCGGTCTGCGATGAGCTCAGTCTTGAAGCTGTCAACGAAGCTCTCAGCGGCCGCGTTGTCGTAGGCATCACCGATAGTTCCGATCGATCCTAGGACGTCGTGGTCGTCGAGGACCTGTTTGTAGTCATATGAGGTGTATTGGCTGCCGGCGTCCGAATGTGCGACGAGCGAGACGTCTGCTCCCGGCGCCCGCTGGTGCAGCGCCATCCGCAAAGCGTCCAGGACGAGGTCGGTCCGCATATTGGATGCGGCGAACTGCCAGCCGACGATCATCCGACTGTAGGCATCGATCACAAAGCTAAAGAACACCAGCCCCTCCCAGCAGCGCAGATACGTGAAGTCCGCAAACCACTTCTCATCCGGCCGCTGAGCCGTGAAATCCCGCTTGATCCGGTCAGGGTGGCGAACCGCGGTCGGGTCGGCTTTGGTCGTGCGCCACGGCTTGCCGCGTCGCTTGGCGCCCTGAATACCGTTCTGGCGCATCAAACGTTCCACCCGGCCACGGCCGACGCTCTCCCCGGACCGCAGGAGCGCCTTCCACATCCGACGTGAACCGTAGGCGAAGTAGTTCTCTTCGTGCAGCTCTTCGATCACGCCGAGAAGCCGCTCGTCCTCGATCGCTCGTGCTGAGCGCTGGCCGCCAGCGCGCTGGTAGTAGGCGGACGCCGACACGTCCAGGATCTCGCAGATCGGCTCGACCCCGAAGCGCTCACGATACTCGTCGATGAACGCGCTCACTTCGGACGGTGTGGATCGAGCTCGCCCGCGAAAAACACGCTCGCGGCCTTCAGGATCTCATTCGCCCTACGCAGCTCGAAGTTCTCACGGCGCAGCTTGCGGATCTCCTCACGCTCCTCGACGGTCGCCATGTCGTTGCGCCGCCCCTCGTTCGCTTCGACCTGGCGCACATACTTACGCAACGACTCGCTAGGGATCCCCAGATCACGCGCAACATGCGCAATCGGACGCCCAGACTCGAACACCACACGCGTGCCGCGCTCCAGCAACTCCTCGGGATACTTCCTCGCTCTTGGCATGACCACAGACCTCTCCCTCCGCCAGAGAAAACCTGGTATCGAAGCCTCCGCCAAACCCAGGATGGCTCACAGGGCTGGGAAGAAGTACAAGCGGCTGCGGACCTACAAGCGGTTCAAGCAGTGGTGGGTCAGGCTCCTCAAACGAGAGCCCGGCCTATTCGCCCACTGGCAATGGGTCCCCACGCCCTGAACGGCTGGTGAGAAGAGCCCGGTGACGGGAGACTGTCACGCCGGGATCCGAGGGAGCCGGGGGTTGCGACGCCCCCGGCCACCCGCCCTACTAAGCGGCTCAGCAGAGCCCGCTTCGCACCGCATGTACGGCAGCCTCGACGCGGGTTCGGACTCCGAGCTTCTCGAAGATGTTCGTCACGTGCTGCTTCACGGTGTGCCGGCTGATAGACAGCTCCAAGCCGATGGCGGCGTTGTCGGCTCCCTCGACGATGAGTCGAAGGACGTCTTGCTCGCGTGGCGTCAGGGCCGGATGGTCGCTGACGGACCGCGCTTGCTTGAAGGAATGGCCGTTCGCGTTCGTTTGCTTTACAAGCACACGAACCACTTCGCGCGAGAGCACTACCTGGCTGCCGGCTGTCTGACGGATGCCGTCGATGAGCTCCTCAGGTTGCGTGTCCTTGAGGATGTAGCCACAGGCACCCGCTTGGAGAGCCTCAATCACGTTGACATCCTCAGCCGAGGTGGTCAAGACCACTGTTTTCGTTTGCGGACTCGCGTCGGCGAGGCGCTGCAGTGCTTCGGCGCCCACCGTATTGGTCATACCGAGGTCGATGACGACCAGGTCCGGCTCAAGCTCGCCCGCGAGCGCAATAGCCTCGGCACCATCTCTGGCCTCGCCCACGACCTGTACACCGGCGTTCTCCAGCATGTCTCGCAGACCTTCGCGGAAGAAGTGGTGATCGTCGGCGAGGACAACTCGTAGAGCATCGCTGGAGTGATTCACATGCCGAACATAGTCGAATCCGGCATTTGGCGTGTGGGCGGGCCTAGGCGCGATCGGGGATCTCCTGTAGGTGCTCCTCCGGAGTGTCTCGTGCCGTGATCTAACTGGACGCCCTCCTCACTCAAGGTGAGTGTGTCCAGCGTAGCCCAAAAGAGTCAAGAGCTGCTCGGGGAGGACCGACACAAGTGAGCACACGCCCCAAACACTTCGTGAGAGGCCTCAATGCTCAAGTACCTGACGCGCAATCTCATCACTGCTGCTGCCCTACTTCTCGCCTTCGCTGCTCCATCGGCGCTGGGATCTGAAGGCTCACATAGTGCAACGTCTCATGCAGAGAATCATCGCACGAACCAGCGCCGCGACAGGGCACACCGTGACAGGACACACCGCAAGAGGCTCCACAAGAAACGACCGGGTCGTCTCGTAAGCACACCGACCGCCGCTGTGGTTTCCTCGACACTTGTGGGAGAGGGGACCGTGGAGTCCCATGTTGACTATGTGATCGCAGGACAAGCCGAAGCTTTTCGTGTGCAGGCAAGCTCGTCCGCCCTGGCGGGCATCGCACACGTGTACATCGATTCACGCAATGCGGCACGTACGCTGACCGTGGGGCTCTACAGCGATGTCTCCGGTCATCCGGGCACGTTGCTGAGCAGCGGCTCTATTTCGGCAGTCCAGTCCGCGGCCTGGGACTCGGTGGCGCTGACTCCTGTCTCTCTCGTGAGCGGCGACACCTACTGGCTGGCGGTGCTCGGGGAGCAGGGCACGCTGCGCTACCGAGACCGCGAAAAAGGGCCTTGCCCAAGTGAGACCAGCGCGCAGACGAACCTCGGCGCTCTGTCAGCCTCGTGGAAGACCGGCCGCGTATATCCGACTTGCCCCATGTCCGCATATGTGACCGCGGCTGCTCCCGTGCTCGATCCCCCGCCGACTGAACCGGCGCCTGTGCAGTCGTCGGGGCCGACGCCCAAGCAGCCTGTGCCCGTCGGACCGACACCGGTGCAGCCGCCGCCGGTCGAACCGGTTCCCCTTGCGCCGAGCAACCTGGTGTTGCCGATTGTCGCCGGCACGACCACAGAAGGTCAGGTACTGAATGTCACGAGCGGCACTTGGAGTGGCGCTCCGAGCTCCTATGCCTATCAGTGGCAGATCTGCGAAGCGTCGGGTGCCAACTGCTCCAACTTGAGCGGGGCCAAGAGCTCGACTTACACGCTGCTTTCAGGTGACGTCGGCCATGAGGTGCGCGTAGTGGTGAGCGCCTCTAATCCGGGCGGCAGCACTTCGGCTACAAGCGCCGACGTCGGTCCCGTGCTTGCGCTGCCGTCTAGCGCAAGCTTCACTTTCACACCGGCCTCGCCGGTTGTGGGCCAGGCGATCGCGCTCAACGGGTCGAGCTCTGTGTGCACCGATGGCCCATGCACCTACGAATGGTCCGACGACGGCTCCCCAACGCGGCCGACCCCGGCATTGTGGCCACTCGGGACGGGACAGAGCTTTGCCTACTCCTTCTTGGGGGCCGGCACGAAGTACGTGCGGCTAGTCATAACCAATGCGGGAGGCCAGTCGGCCACCGTCGAGCACAACATCCTCGTCGAAGCAGGGGCGCCCCCGACTCCGCCAAACAATACGGCGGCGCCGAGCGTGAGCGGCACTCCTCGGGTTGGGCAGACGCTGACGGCTAGCAACGGGACATGGAGTGGGAGCACGCCGATGAGCTTTGGCTACCAGTGGCAGGATTGCAATGGGTCGGGTGAAGGTTGCTCCAATATCAGCGGAGCGACAGCGTCGAGCTATGTGGTCACGGAAGGCGATGTCGGCCATACGTTGGGTGTGGTCGTGACTGCGTCTAGTGCCGGTGGGTCGGTGAGTGTTGAGTCAGCGCGTATAAGTGTGGTGGCTGGTGGTGTGTCGTGTAGTGAGACGTTTGGTCCGTCGTCGAGTTGGTCGTCGGTGACTGGTGCTTTGTCTGTTGGCGGTTCGATTGTGTGTTTGAGTGCTGGTTCTTATCCGGCGGAGACGGTTACTAATGTTGCGCCGTCGAGTAATTCTACGTTGATCGCGGCTCCGGGCGCGGTGGTCAGGATGGGTGGTATCACGTTCAACGGGAATCCTGGTAGCAGTCATTTGACGGTCAGTGGTCTCGTGTTCACCGGGAGCGCGGAGGTCGTTGGTCATGGCTCGTATATAACCTTTGAAGATAATACTACGAGTAATGTGAATAACATCAGCGCGTATTACGTGTTGGCTAATGCCGGTGTGACGATCTCTCACGTGTCGGTGGTTGGTAACACGATGGATCATCTTGGTTGTGTCGAATCGTGTTCGTCGCCGTCTGGACAGTGCGTGACCTTTGTCGGTCCGGTGGAACACATCACGATTGATTACAATGTGTGCGGTCCCGGTATCGCGGATCATTACACGCAGACTGGTGGTGTGAGCTATCTGGAAGAGGACCACAACACGTTCCTCGGTCCGTCGGCTCGGTATGCGTGGCCGGGTGTACACCAGAACATCCTGCAGATCTTCGGTAGCTCCGATCACGTCTCGTTCTCGGATAACGTGATCCGGGATACGGGCACTAATTCCAACAGCTTGTTGATCGAGAGCACCCCTCCGGAACACGCGACGTTCAGCGACGTCTCGATCGAAAACAACTTGTGGGATCACGAGACCGATGGAGAGACGATCGGGATCTGCCCGGTCAACGGCCTGTCGTTCAAGTACAACACGATCGTCGGCTCGGTATGGGGATCGCACTTCAGCCCGACGTCGAGCACGACCGCGAACTGTGGTCCGGGTGCCAACTACGACATCAGCCACAACATCTTCGCCGAAACGACAAAAGCCCCCGACTTCGAATACGGTGGGACCGGCAAGGGGCTCGCGTGCGAAACCAACTGCACGGTTGACTACAACGTCACCACAGACGAAACAGCTCAAACAGAAGACACCGACGCAAACTCCCTTGCCAACTGGACGCCGAGCTGGACCAACACCACCGAATACCAACCCCTCGGCCTACCATTCACAGCCGGCTACCAAGGAGGCGGCGGCAGCGCGTAGTCGGGCGCCGGTGGCTCCGTCAAGCGACGGACTGCTGGCAGATCTTTGGCATCGATAGGATGTTGGTCGGCTCTCACTATGATCTTGGGATGCGGCTTGCGGGTGGCGTGGGCAGACTTGGCCCCTTTACGATCTCGGTTTGGCTTGCCCTCTCATTCGTTGCGACCCTCTCTGGCTGCGGCCACTCCGGCTCGCCTGCTGTGAGCGCCCGCGAGCGAGCTCGTGATATTGGTTCGTGTAGTGAGACGTTTGGTCCGTCGTCGAGTTGGTCGTCGGTGACTGGTGCTTTGTCTGTTGGCGGTTCGATTGTGTGTTTGAGTGCTGGTTCTTATCCGGCGGAGACGGTTACTAATGTTGCGCCGTCGAGTAATTCTACGTTGATCGCGGCTCCGGGCGCGGTGGTCAGGATGGGTGGTATCACGTTCAACGGGAATCCTGGTAGCAGTCATTTGACGGTCAGTGGTCTCGTGTTCACCGGGAGCGCGGAGGTCGTTGGTCATGGCTCGTATATAACCTTTGAAGATAATACTACGAGTAATGTGAATAACATCAGCGCGTATTACGTGTTGGCTAATGCCGGTGTGACGATCTCTCACGTGTCGGTGGTTGGTAACACGATGGATCATCTTGGTTGTGTCGAATCGTGTTCGTCGCCGTCTGGACAGTGCGTGACCTTTGTCGGTCCGGTGGAACACATCACGATTGATTACAATGTGTGCGGTCCCGGTATCGCGGATCATTACACGCAGACTGGTGGTGTGAGCTATCTGGAAGAGGACCACAACACGTTCCTCGGTCCGTCGGCTCGGTATGCGTGGCCGGGTGTACACCAGAACATCCTGCAGATCTTCGGTAGCTCCGATCACGTCTCGTTCTCGGATAACGTGATCCGGGATACGGGCACTAATTCCAACAGCTTGTTGATCGAGAGCACCCCTCCGGAACACGCGACGTTCAGCGACGTCTCGATCGAAAACAACTTGTGGGATCACGAGACCGATGGAGAGACGATCGGGATCTGCCCGGTCAACGGCCTGTCGTTCAAGTACAACACGATCGTCGGCTCGGTATGGGGATCGCACTTCAGCCCGACGTCGAGCACGACCGCGAACTGTGGTCCGGGTGCCAACTACGACATCAGCCACAACATCTTCGCCGAAACGACAAAAGCCCCCGACTTCGAATACGGTGGGACCGGCAAGGGGCTCGCGTGCGAAACCAACTGCACGGTTGACTACAACGTCACCACAGACGAAACAGCTCAAACAGAAGACACCGACGCAAACTCCCTTGCCAACTGGACGCCGAGCTGGACCAACACCACCGAATACCAACCCCTCGGCCTACCATTCACAGCCGGCTACCAAGGAGGCGGCGGCAGCGGACGGCTTCCACGCGGCTTCACCCGACGCTGAGGTGCGCGGCACTGGCGCCGCGTAGCGCGGACTTGTTCGTCTCGCGGTACCAAAGCTCGAGCATCATCAAAGTCCAGATCTTGCGGCCGTGGTCGTGAGAACCGAGGGCGTGCTCGTCGAGCATCTCGCCGACCCGCTCGGGACGGCACCAGCCGCGAGCGCGGGCAGCGGGGTCCAGCAGTACCTCTCGTGCATAATCGCGCAGCTCGCCGCGAAACCAATGTCGCAATGGAAGTTCAAAGCCCTGCTTGCGACCGTCGAGGATCTCGTCAGGCACCCAGCCACGCAACGCCGAGCGCAGCACGCGCTTTCGCTGTACGCCTGCAGCCTTGAGCTCAGGTGGCAAAGAAGCGGCGAACTCCATCAGCTCGTGGTCCAGCAGGGGCGAGCGACCCTCCAAAGAGTATGCCATCGTAGCGATATCGATCTTCGCGAGCAGGTCGTCGTGTAGGTAGCCGCTCGCGTTGACGTCGAGCATCCGCTCAAGCAGGTTGTTTGTACGGGACGCTCGCCACGGTGCCAGCAGCGCCGCCGACGCTTTCGACGGTCCGAGCAAGGCGGCGTACTCGGGGGTATAGAGCTGTTCCCGCTCGGCGTCTGTGAATATCGATCGCTGGGCGAGATAGCGGCTTGCGGGGTCAAGCTGGCTGGCAAGAGCGAAGCGCCTGAGCTTGCTGTAGAGCGCTCGCGGGTCGCTTTCGGGCAGGTGGCCGGCAAGTTGCGCCCAGCTGCGACGTAGTGTGAGGGGCACACGGTCAAGTCGCGCCAAGGCCAGGTTCGTGGTGTAGCGCTGATATCCGGCGAAGCTCTCATCGCCGCCGTCGCCGTTGAGCGCTACCGTGACGTGCTCGCGCGCGAATCGCGCCAGGTAGAAGGATGGGATCGCCGCGGGGTCGGCGAACGGCTCGCCGTAGTGGCGCACCACCTGAGGCAGGATCTCGATTGCGTCGGCGCGCACGACAAGCTCGTGGTGTTCGGTCGCAAATCGGCGCGCCATCAGTCGTGCGCGCGGCAGCTCGTTGACCTGTGCCTCATCGAAACCGATCGAGAATGTCTTCACCGGCTCGCTCGATGCTTCGGCCATCGCTGCAACCACAGCTGAGGAGTCGATTCCGCCCGACAGAAACGCTCCGGTCGGCACGTCGGCCACCATACGCCGCTCGACCGCGCGCTTGATTTCAGCGCGCAGCTCCCGGTCGATCTCCGCGGACGGCTGTGCCGCGCGCTTACGCGAGTAGTCAAGGTGCCAGTAGCGCTCGGTGGCCACGCCACTGTCGTCATATGTGAGCAAGGTGGCGGGCATCAGCTTGCGCACACCCGCGAATGCGCTGGCCGGGGCAGGCACATAGCCGTAGGCCATATAGGCGTCCAGGGCGCCATGATCGATCTCTCGGGGGACGTTCGGGTCTTCGAGCAGCGCCGCCAGCTCTGAGGCAAAGCTCAGCTCGCCGGTGCGCTCGCTGTAAAACAGAGGCTTCTTGCCGACCCGGTCACGGGCCAGCAGCAGGCGCCGTCGCCGCCGATCCCACAGAGCAAAAGCGAACATGCCGTGCAGCTCGCGTACGCAGTCGCTGCCAAGCTCCTCGTAAAGATGAACGATCGTCTCGGTGTCGCCCTCGGTGCTGAAGCGGTGGCCGTTGCCACGGAGGCGCTGGCGCAGCTCGCGGTAGTTGTAGATCTCGCCGTTCAGGACGACGGTCACCGTGCCGTCCTCGTTGTGGACCGGCTGGTCGCCGCTGACTAGGTCGATCACGCGTAGACGCTGGATTCCCAGGCCTACGCCGTCCTCGACGTGCAGGCCGCGCGAGTCGGGGCCTCGGTGCCGCTGTGCTTCGCACATCCGCTCGAGCATCTCCCGCTCCACCGGCCCGCGACCGCCGCGCACAATGCCGGCTATACCGCACATCAGAGGTTTCTCAACCCTCGCGCTCGGCTAGTGGCCGAAGTCCGCTCCGATGTTGCTTGCGATCGAAGATCGCCTCGCGCGCACGGTCGCGCAGCTCGCGGCGGAAGAAGGCGCGGAATTCCGGATCGCGCACCCGCTCGGTACGTCGAGCGGCGGCGGACAGGTAGCCGCCGAGATAGGCGAGCCCGGAGGTGCCGCGCGGATGCGAGCCGGCTGTCTTGGCCGCACGCAGCAGCGCCCAAGGCAGCGGATAGCCCACTATGTAGGCGCAGCGTCCGTGGCGCGCGCGTCCTCGCAACTGGCCGTCGGCGCTGCCCCATGGACGGTGATGGACCGCCACCAGGTCGGGAAAGGCACGCGTCCGAAAGCCGTGCATCCTGGCGTATACCTCATCGATCGTGTCCCAGCCGAGTCGCTCCTGCATGCCACCGATCGCCAGGAAGCACTCGATCGTGTAGCACTTGAGCGCTCCAGGGACGTGATGGCGTACCGGCACGCGCTCGAAGAGCTCGCGCTCGCCGATTTGTTCGACACGCACGCCGCCGGCCAGGCCGAGGCCCGGGTCGGTCTGGAAGCGCGACAGCAACACCTCGAAGTAGCGCGGTGGCAACTCCGTGTCGCCGTCGAGCTTGGCGATGTGCGTGAAGCTGCGCCAATCGACGCTGTGCAGTCCGGCATTGAACGCTTTCGGCGCCGCCGCCGCCGCCAACCGATCCTTGACCACGGCTGAGATCTTCGCGGGGGCGTCGATCACGGTCATCGACTCAGGTGGCGGGTCCAGGCGCTCGAGCACCGAGCGCGTGTCGTCGGTGGAATGGTCGTTGACCAGCACCCATGCGTCAGGCGAGCGGGTCTGCGCGGCGATCGCGCGCGCGACCCGCTCAATATGGGCGCCCTCGTTGCGCACCGGGGATATGACGAGCAGGCGTTGGTTCACGTCAAAGCAACGGATTGCGCGCCTACGCTCTTGCACAGGCGAGCGCGTGCCGGTAGGCACGCAACAGCTCGTCCTCCGAGCACTGCCACGACAGCAGTTGCTGCACGCGTTCGCGCCCGACCGCGCCCATCGCCGCCCGACGATCCGGGTCGTCGAGCAGTTCGCCGATTCGCCCCGCGAACGACTCCACCTCGTTGGGCTCCGCGTACAGCGCCGCGTCGCTGGCCGTGAACCTCGACTCCTGCAGCGCGTAGGCGACCACCGGACGCGACATCGCCATGTACTCGGCGATCTTGACCATCGTCGATACGTCGTTGAGTCCCGTCTTCGGCTCGGGCGCCAGGCACACGTCGCAGCTGCACAGCAGGCGCCTAATCGCCTCGTCGCCGAGCCAGCCGACGAACTCGACACAGTCGCCGAGCCCGAGTTGCTCGGCGAGGCGTTCCAGGGCGGGTCTGGCGTCGCCCTCGCCCGCGAACACGGCGTGCCAGTCCTGGCGGCGCTCGCGCACCACCGCCAGCGCGCGCAACGCGTGGTTGACGCCGTCTTGCGGAGCCATCACACCGACGTACCCGACCAACAGCGGCTGACCGCGCTTGAGCGACGGGTCCGCCTCGGTCGGGTGGAAGCGTCGCGTGTCCGGGCCGTTGCGAACGACGAAGACGTCCTCTGCGCTCCTCCCCCCTCGCGCGTGCGCGATCCTACGGTAGGACTCGTTGGTCGAGAGCACCACGTCGGCAGCTTTCAGCGACGCCCGCTCCGTCATCAGCGTGAGTCGGTGAAGGAGCCTGTGGCCGTCCCCGAACCTGGCCTGGAACAGCTCGGGAGTAAGGTCGTGGTGGTCGAAGATCAGCTGCGCGCCCGCTCGTCGCGCGGGCCAGACCGCAAGGAACATGAAGTCCGGTGGGTTGCATACGTGGACCACGTCGAACGGTGTCTCGCGCGTGAGTCGGGCGACGGTCCGCCAGGTTCGCCAAAGCGCCGAGGAATACTCCCTGAGGTAGCCGCCGATCCCACCTGCGGCGAACGGAAGCGCGAAGCGATGGATTCGCACGCCGTCGAGTACCTCGAATGCGAGCCGCCCGGCCGAGGCGTGGCGTCGATCGTGGCCCTGCGGACAGACGATCGATACGTCGCAGCCCGCGGTCGCGAGCGTCGTGGCGATGCCCCAGACGCGACGGTCGGTCGGGACCGACTCGTTCTCGGACACCATCAGCACCCGCGCAGGACGATCCTCGCCGGCGACCGTAAGGTGCGGGCGCGGCGCGGCCAGCTCGGGCGCGGTCATTCGAGTCGGTGTGGATGCGCTCGAGCTCACGCAGCTCCCGCCAGCTCGCGGTCCGAGGCCGACGCGTACTCGTAGACGGCAAGCAGCCTGCGTCCGGCCTGCGTCCAGGTCAGCGTCGGCGCGCTGCGCAGGCAGCCGGTTCGCAACTCCGCGAGCAGCCCCGGTTCGCGGTCGAGCGCATCAAGCTGACGTGTGAGTGCGTCCACGTCGGCGATGGGGTGGATCAGGGCGTTCTGCCCGTTGACACACACCCCTTCGCAGACGTCGGATACAAGCGGAACGCAACCGCTGCCGATCGCCTCCAGGCACGCCAGCGGGGAGCCCTCCTCGATGCTCGGGAGCATCAAGAGGTCGCTTTCGCGCATCAGCTCGGGCACGTCCATGCGGTGCCCGAGCACGTGGACGCTCGGGTGCGCAAGCATTCCAGCGAGCTTCTCCCGGTAACCGGGCAGGAACTCGCCCGCAATCAAAAAGCGGCCGGTCTCGCTGGCGGGTGAACGCAGCCATGCCTCCAGCGCGAAGTGCAGGCCCTTGCGCACCGCGCACACCCCGACGAACAGAGCCTGCAGCCCCTCGCGCGGCCGGCGCGGGCCGGTTGCCGGACGGTAGGCGAGCTCGTCATAACCGTAGGCGTGGCGGGCTAGCTTGCGCTGCGGAAAGCCCTGCTCTCTAAACGTCCTGGCGACGAAGTCCGAGGGGCAAAGCAGCAGATCCGCCAGTTCGTACTCCTCTTCCTCAAGCTCCAGCTTGGCGGGATTGAAGGCGTGCTCCTGGTCGGCCGGCAGGCTGACGCCCAGCCGCTCGCACTCGCGCGCCACAGTCTCGTAGGCGAAGCGTGTATGGGCGTTCGGACGCTCAAGCACGGTGGCGATGCCCAGCGCGCGTGCCGTGCGCAAGGTCTCGCGCGCCGCCAGCGGCCAGGCGTGTACGACATCTATGCGTCCAGCCAGCCGCGGCAGGGCCCGAGCGACGATGCGGTCGTGCAGTGCGAGCGCTCGCAACTGACCGAACGCTTTGTACGGGACGCGCAGTTGACCCCTGGACAACGTCGTTCGCACCTCGATCCCGGCCGGCAGCGGCCGGTGCACGACGCCCGCGTAGACGCTCAAATCGCCGCCCGCGGCGGCAACGCCCGCGGCTTGGTGCCAAGCCGTCGTGCAGATTCGCGCTGCGCCGATCTTGTGGGGGAAGCTTTGCAGGATACGTATGCCCACGGCACTCCACGCAACGACTGGTCACCGGCGCTTCTTTTGGCAGAGACGGCGCGCGAGTGTGCAAACCTGGAGCGCGCCGGCGCGTTGCTTGCTCGATGGACATCGCAGACTCGCGTACGCAATTGCAGGAGCTGGACGTGTGGCGCCGGCGCAAGCTCGCGCGTGCCAAGCGCCAGACGCGCCAGATGGTAGTCGCGGGCGAGCGGCGCCATGCGGCCGTGCGCCGTCGCCTCGCCGCGCAGTACCTATCCGGCAGAGGATTGGAGATCGGTGCGTTGTTCCTGCCGCTCGACGTTCCACGGACGGCCGACGTCCTCTATGTCGATCGCTTCGGCGTGAGCGAGCTGCGCGAGCACTATCCGGAGCTCGACGGCTTCGACCTCGTCACCCCCAATGTAATCGACAACGGTGAGACGCTCGCGACCGTTCCCGACGGCTCGGTTGACTTCGTGATCGCCAACCATTTCATCGAGCATTGCGAGGATCCGATCGGCACGCTCGAAAGCCATCTGCGGGTGCTGCGAGAGGGGGGCGCGCTCTACATGGCGGTACCCGATTGCCGCCACACCTTTGACCGCGAACGTTCGCTGACGCCGCTTGCCCATCTGCAGCGCGATCACGATGAGGGGCCGCAGTGGTCGCGGCGGGCACACTACGAGGAATGGGCGCGGTTCGTCGAGGGGGCGCGTGGCGAGGATGTCCACCGCCAAGCCGAGGACCTCGAACGTCGTAAGTATTCGATCCATTATCACGTATGGACCCCCACTTCCTTCACGGAGCTGATCGCGCACTGCCGCGTCGAGCGGGGATTGCCGCTCGAGGTGGAGGCGTTGGAGCGCAACGACCACGAGTTCATCGTGATCATGAGCCGCTCGACATGAGCCGCTCGAGCGCTGTGCCGGCAGCGCCGCTCGAGTAGAGGGTGGTCGCGGGCACATAAGCCCGATTGGGACGGAGCATCGCGGGCGCCGGTATGCCAAGTGCCCATGTGGCGGTGTGCTCAAGCACCACACCGCGTGTTTGGGCAGAGCGATTACCTGCGCCGCTACGGCGACTTCGCCGAGCGTGTCGCCGCCGAGGGCTTCTCCGTGAACACTATCCGCTATCTCGCCGAGCTCCTCGCAGGGCAGGCGCAGTAGCTGGGCCTGCCCTGCGACAGCGAGCTCTCCAACAGGACGAAATCTTCCTCTGCGTTAAGGCTTGACTCCTCGAGGCGTCAAGCCTCGATGTCGGGCCGAGCGACCACGGTAGCGCCGGTTTGCGGCTAGTACGCCAGCGTGACCGTATCCGGCGCGCCCAGGCGGCCGACACGCTCGCCGCCGAAAGGCGGGTTGACGAGCCCGAGCAGCACTGCCAGTGCGTGGCGCTCGGCCAGATGGCGTCGCCGCGAAGACGGCCGCAGCGGAGCCGTCACGCCAAACGCCGCGGCCCGCAGCGCGTGACGCAGCATCAGCGCCGCTCGGATCCGACGTACGCTGCGCGCGCCGTAGTGCTTGTGCGCGAACAGGACCTTGGCGTAGCTTAGCTGCGCCGTCAGGTCGGGGCGTGGCTCGCTGCCCGTGTTGTGCGTAACGGTCATCGACGGCAGATGGCACACTCCCCAGCCGGCTCGGTGGAACCGGTAGCACCAGTCGATCTCCTCCGAGTACAGGAAGAAGCGTGTGTCGAGTGGGCCAACTTCGCGTACCGCCTCAGCGCGGGCGATCAGGAAGGCGCCAACCAGCCAATCGGCTGGTTGGGGTGAGGCATAGCTGTCCAGGTCGGTCTCCTCCTCGCGCCAGGCGTCCCTCGACAGCAGCCGGCCCGCCCCGAGCGCCTCGCCGAGCGCCAGTCGTGGCGATGGGTAGCGGCGTATCGAGTATTGCAGTGCGCCGTCCGGCGCCCGCTGGATGACACTCGCCACGCCCAGACGCGGTCGCCGCTCGAGCTCTGTTATCAGCTGCGCGAGTGTCCCATCTGCAATCGCGCAATCGGGGTTGAGCAGTAGCACGAAGCGGCCGCTTGCGATCTGCAGGCCAATGTTGTTGGCTGCCGCAAAGCCCACATTCTCGAGTCGCTCGACGTGGACGTCCGGCCACGTCCGGGCGATCGTCTCCGGCGTCCCGTCGCTAGAGCCGCTGTCGACGACGATCCACTGTACGAGCAGCCCGTCGCTCCCCGCCCGGGCAGCCTGTAGCGTCTCGAGCGCTAGGTCGGTCCGGTTGTGCGTGACTACGATCACGCTGAGGTCGTATCGCGCCGCGGCTGTCATCTCGTCGTTATGCCTTCGGGGTCCTCGCCGACAATGGCGGGTCGAGTCGTGCGCGCGCTGGTGGCACGGGTAACGCGGCGCCGCAGGCCCAGCAGCGCCCCCTTGATCGCCACCAAGCAAGCCACGATCCGCCTTCCGGGTCGCTCGGGAATCGAGAGGATCAGAACAAACGCCACTGCGCGTGGCATTACGCTCAGACGCAGCGATTCGACGAACGTAGCACGCGCCGCAGTCCGATCGCCGGCATCCACATGACCGCGGGCGATCGAGAACAGATCTCTGGCCAGCACTGAGCGTACGACGCGCCGGTCCTCGACCCGATCTGCGTACCAGCCGTGCATCTGGTGCTGCGAGCGGTACATGAACAAGGCGTTGTTGGTCGCGTTGCCTGCATGGCGACGATAGCCGACCAGGATCCTGCTGTCGTAGTAGAAGGTGGCGTCGGCGGCCAGCGCTCGCAGCCAGTAGTCATAGTCGTCGCAGGCGAAGCGCCAGTGGGGCTCGCCTTCGCAGTGCTCTACGAACGGGCCGAGGTTCAGGTAGAGCTTGCGGCGGATCAGAACCGAGGAGGCGCACACGATGTTGCCGCGGTAGAGCGTCTGAAAGAACAGCTGTGAGTCCAGCACGCCGGCTTCGGGCGGTGGGTCAAAGAATCCTTCCTCAGAGCCAAAGATCCGCGCGCCACCGAAGGCGATATCGATCTGCGGGTGACGTGCAAGCGCCTGCACTTGCCGCTCGAGCTTGATGGGTTCCCACACGTCGTCCGCGCCGCACATCGCCACGTAGTCGCCGCTCGCCTCGGCGAACGCTCGGTTGAAGGCGACCGGGCAGCCGCCGTTGACTTGGGCTACGACGCGAATTCGCTCACCGAAGCCTGCGAGCACTTGTGACGTCGCGTCCGTTGAGCCGTCATCGACGACGATAACCTCGTCGGGCGCTCGAGTCTGGGCGAGTATTGCGGCGATCGTCTCACCGATCCAATCCTCGGCGTTGTAGGCCGCCAAGACGGCCGTGATCCGCGGCTCGCTCGTCATCCGAACGCTGCTCGAGGTTGGCGCCGAGTCCTGCATGCACCAGATGAACGTGCCTGCACCCGTAGTTCTCACGCTGCCTAGAAAATCGCGATAGCACCGCGAAAGAACGGCTGGCTGTGAGCGTTGGTCTTATGTGTGGCGCCTCCACGAAGGGCTGACCGGGCGCACGTCGGACAAAATACCCTGCTGGACGTTTGGAGTCAAATGGAACTCGCACTCGCATTTCGTGAGCTTTGGCGGCGGCGCTGGATCGTCGCGCTCGGCATCCTCGTGGCGGCCGTAGCCGCAGTCCTTAGCGTATATCGCCTGGATGGCTTCACACTGAAGGCGCGGTCGCTGCAGCACTCGGGGGCCTCCACGCAAATCCTCGTCGATACGAAGTCCTCGGTGCTCGCTAACGTATCGCCCTCGTTTGAACCGCTGAACTCCCGTGCGATCGTCTATGCCAACTTCATGACGAGCCCGGTTGTGCTGGAACTGATCAGTAGGCAGGTCGGGCTGCGCGGCGATCAGATCTATGCGGCCGGCCCAGTGGACACGCTGCAGCCACGCACCGTTCAGGAACCCACCGAACTGAGCCGCAACATCCAGGTCACCGGTGAAAGCGCGCCATACCGGCTCAACTTCAACAGTGTCACGAACTTGCCGACGATCGGCGTCTACGCTCAGGCTCCAACGACCAGCGTGGCGATCGCGCTGGCGAATGCCTCGGTCGTCGGGCTGCAGAAGTACGTCACCGGGATCGAGAAGGCCGAAAATACGCCGGCGGCGTCTCGGATCGCGATTCGCCAGCTGGGCACGGCGACCGGCGGCGTCGTCAATAGCGGCATCAGCAAGTCGCTGGCGGCGCTCGTGTTCGCCGCCATGCTGCTGCTGTGGTGCGTACTGGTTCTTGTCGGGGCTCGCTTCCGAGCCAGTTGGCGGGCGAGCGGAGTTGCCTATAGGGAACAGACCGACGAGCAGCGGATGAGCGAATTCGAGCCCGGCGCGGGCGCGGCGGCCGATAGCAACGACGTAGGTCGACCGCCGCTGCCGAGCGACACGATCGCGTCGTCGGGTGGGGTCGCCGGCGATCCCATCAGCGGCGCTTCCCATGGAGAAGGCAACGCCACGCTGCCGCACCTGGCCGGAAGGCGGTGAGCGCGATGGCAGGCGCGCTCGCGGCGAGCGGCGCTGCTGCTCGCGCCGGGCACCGCCGACGGGATGCCGCACGGACTGAGCGGGGGAGTGTGGCAGCGCTTCCCGCCGACAGGTTCCCCTACACGCGACGGCCGCTGCCGTGGTTCTTGGCGGCCTTCGTGGCGATGCTGTTCCTGGTGCCGATCGACTCCACCGAGTTGAAGGTAAGCCTGCCGTTTGACTCACACATCGATCGCTTCGGGATCATCGCGCTGCTCGTCGCCTGGATCCTCTTCGGAGGCGACCAGCGCGCGTTCATGCGAACGCGCCGGTCCAAGCTGTACGTGACGGCCGCCGTCGTCTTCGCGGTCGTCGCGGTCGCCAGCGTGCTGTTGCAGGCACCAAGGATAATCAACATGGAAGAGCTGAGCCTTGCCGAGAAGCGCTTTGGCCTGCTGGCGTCGTTTCTGATCCTGTCGTGGTTTGCGCTTACGGCGCTGCGCTTCGAGGACGTACGCGGCTTTGCCAGCTATCTGATCGTTTTGGCGACGATCGCGGCGGTCGGAATGCTGATCGAGCGGCGCACCGGCACGAACCTGTTCTTCAACTGGAGCTCGTCGATCCTCAAACCGATCGCCGCGGTCGGTGAACCCCTGACCAACATCCATCGGGAAAACGGCAGCCGGATCGTCGTCGTGGGACCCACCCGCCACGGACTCGCCGCCGCCACGTTGCTGGTGGTCGTGATGCCATTCTCCCTCGTGCGCATATTCGAGCCTTCTTCGCTGCGCTCGCGGCTGCTGAACGCGACCGCATTCGTGCTGATGTTCGCTGCGGCGATGTCCACCGACCGCAAGACCGCGTTGCTCGTACCGATCGCGGTGATCCTCTACTTCGCCTTCTACCGTCCCCGCCAAGCCCTGCGGCTCGTGCCGGTCGGAGTGATCGTGGTCGGCGCGATGGTCCACTTGGCCTCGCCCGGCTCGCTCGGAACGATCCTCGACCTCAACCGCGACGTGTCGAGCAAATCGACCACGCACCGGACCTCTGACCTGCCGAATCTGATGCCGGACATCACCGCCCGTCCCGTGCTCGGTCGCGGCTTTGGCACGGTCAACGGCGAACAGCCCAACCAGTTTCGCATCAACGACGACCAGTATCTGGACGAGATCTGGGAAGTGGGGGCGGTCGGGTTGCTCGCGTACGTGCTCATGATCCTGGCGCCGATCGCCATCGCTCGGCCCGCGATACGCGCGCGCGACCCCGTAGTCGCCCCGCTGGCGCTCGCTGCGTCGGGCGGTTGCGTCGCCTATCTCGTTGTCAACGTCCTGTTCGATGCGGTCTCGTTTCCCCAGGCGCCGTACATGTTCTTTGTTTTGGCTGCCCTGGCGACGATCGTCTCGGCGGGTCCGGCCGGCAACGTGGTCTCGGTCCGCGAGGCTCGCCGCCGCGTGGTTCGGCCGCGGGCTCAGATGGTGGGCGCGTGAGACGAGGTGGCATCGGCAGCGTGCTGGTGCACGTGCCCGGCAAGCTTGGCGAACGTCTCGCAGGCCCCGAAATCAGAGCCGCCCAGTTCGCACAAGCTCTGAGCGCCAGCTGTCGTGTGACGCTCGCGGCTGAGCAGGCCGCCGAGAGCGAATACGCCGGCATCCCAGTTGTGCCGTCGAGCAGGGAGCGCCTGCTCCGCGAGAGCGCGCGCCACGACGCCGTCCTGTCCGCGTGCCTGCCGCCGTATCTGTTGGCGTTGAAGGCGTTGCGGGGTTTCGTGGCGATCTGCGACCAGTACGACCCGCACGACATGGAGATAGCCACCAAGCGAGATGGGCGCGAACGCGCGCGCGAGCTCCGGTCGCGCGCCGCGATCCAGGCGCTGCAACTGCGCTACGCCGACGTTGTACTGTGCGCGGCCGAGCGCCAGCGCGCCGAGCTATCGAACGCGCTCGGAGCGTTGGGAGGTGTCACGCACGCCGATCCTGTCGTGATCCCGTTCGGCATCCCCGACCCGCCACCGGCCACCGGCAACAGGCCGCTGCGCGAGCACTTCCCACAGATCGCCGAGAGCGACACCCTCGTTCTGTGGTGGGGAAGCGTATGGCGCTGGCTCGATGCGGAGACAGCCGTTCGCGCGTTCGCTCAGATGGCCGACTCACGCAGCGACATCAAGCTGGTGATCACCGCGGGGCGACCGGCTCGGGACGGCGCTGAGCGCCACTACAACGCCGCTGGGGAAGTCCGTGCCCTGGCCGACCGGCTCGGCGTGCTCGGGCGGACCGTACTCTTCTTCGACGAGTGGATCCCCTACGAGCGCCGCCACGACTACCTGCGCGACGCCGATATCGGGCTGACCCTACATCGACACGCCGAGGAGGCCAGGTTGGCCGCTCGTGCCCGTTACATGGACTACCTGTCGGCCGAGCTTCCGTGCGTGCTCGGGCGCGGCGACGAGATGGCCGAGGAGTTCGGTGCGGCCGGCTTTGCCACGCTGTTGGAGTCCCCGGCTCCAGACGAGCTGGCCGACACGCTGCGCGCGCTCGCCGACCGGCCGGACGCGCTCGCCGCCGCGCGCGCGGCGGGGTGCAGCCTTGCCTGTCGGCACCAGTGGAGCGCAATCGGCGCGAAGCTGCGCCAGGTGGTCGCAGAAGCCGGCTCGCCGCGGCCGGCCGACCCCGCATCCCTGCCTGCGCTGCTTGGGGGGACGGGCATGTTCTATGCCCGCCGAGCG
The DNA here is from genome assembly GCA_963844095.1 of uncultured Solirubrobacterales bacterium. Classification (GTDB taxonomy): domain Bacteria; phylum Actinomycetota; class Thermoleophilia; order Solirubrobacterales; family Solirubrobacteraceae; genus Palsa-744. Next base: position 209,093 of record CAWJND010000001.1, on the reverse strand, counting down.
CTGGACCGAGTGCTCGTGCCTGCCGGCCGGCGCCTTCCGGCCAGCGCCGTTCGCACAGCCGGCAGCTGAGCTTCGCGCCCGCCGAACGAGCGGTCTGCTCTCCGTTGGGGGAAGGTATCCCGCTCGCGTAAGTAAAGTGTTTCCCGCGCTTGCCGATTGGGCATTACAGGGCGCGTCGAAAGTCGCAGCAGGATAGGGAGCCTTGAACTGCCGTGCTTCGGCGCGGCTTGCCTACAGAGCAGGAGTGATGCCTTCAGTGCGCTACGAACCCGGACAAAGCAGATCCGAGACCAGCGGAAACCGGCCAATCTTCGCTCGGGGTGGCGCTATGGCGCTCTGTGCGGTGACCGCCGTCCTTCTGCTCACCGCAGTCGCGGCCGCTGTCACCGGGCACGGCATGCGGCCATTGTCCGAATCGCACGCCGAACGACGAACCACCGACCGTGGCAGGCACGCGCCGTCGGTCCGCCACAACAGGGTCGGCCGGAGACGTCCCTGCGCGGCGGTCCGTCGGGGAGTCGCCGCTCCGCGACGAGCGCGCAAGCTTCGCAAGCTTCAACACAGGCGCAGGCGGGCGAGCTGTAAGGCGCGCCATCAGCGACTCCTGAAGCGTTCCCCGGCTGCCAAGACCGCGCCGGCCATAGCCCCCGGCGCGCCCTCGGCGATTGGAGTGCCATCGGCGGTCGCGCTCGCTCCAGCAGCCGCTCCGCTGCCCGTCTCCGGCCCGACTCAGCCAAACGGCGAATCGGAGCCGCCCGCGCCGCTCGTTGCGACATCGCCCCCGGTGGTCGCGGGCAGCGCCAGGGAAGGTCACGCGCTCACGGCAAGCACAGGCTCGTGGTCGGGTGGGCCGACGGCTTATGCCTACCAGTGGCAGGACTGCAATGCTTCGGGCGGAGCGTGCTCGAGTATTGCGGGAACTGATGAAGTCGAACACACGCTTTCCGGCGCTGATGTGGGGCATACGATGCGTGTGGTCGTGACGGCGTCGAATGCCGGTGGCTCGGTCAGTGTCACGTCGGCGGTGACGGCGGTTGTGGCTGCCGGCGTTGGTTCGTGTGGTGTGGCGTTTGGTCCGTCGTCGAGTTGGTCGTCGGTGGTCGGTGCGTTGTCTGTTGGCGGTTCGGTGGTGTGTTTGAGTGCTGGTGTATATCCGGCGGAGAGTATTTCTGATGTGGCGCCGTCGTCTGGTTCTGTGTTGATGGCCGTGCCCGGCGCGTCGGTCACGTTGGGTGGGTTGACGTTCAATGGTAATCCTGGCGATAAGAATTTGACGGTGAAGGGTTTCACGTTTACCGGTTCGGCGATGGTGGTTGGTCATGGCTCGTATATAACCTTTGAAGATAATACTACGAGTAATGTGAATAACATCAGCGCGTATTACGTGTTGGCTAATGCCGGTGTGACGATCTCTCACGTGTCGGTGGTTGGTAACACGATGGATCATCTTGGTTGTGTCGAATCGTGTTCGTCGCCGTCTGGACAGTGCGTGACCTTTGTCGGTCCGGTGGAACACATCACGATTGATTACAATGTGTGCGGTCCCGGTATCGCGGATCATTACACGCAGACTGGTGGTGTGAGCTATCTGGAAGAGGACCACAACACGTTCCTCGGTCCGTCGGCTCGGTATGCGTGGCCGGGTGTACACCAGAACATCCTGCAGATCTTCGGTAGCTCCGATCACGTCTCGTTCTCGGATAACGTGATCCGGGATACGGGCACCAACGCCAACAGCTTGTTGATCGAGAGCACTCCGCCGGAAGCGGCTGTGTTCACGGACGTCTCGATCGAAAACAACTTGTGGGATCACGAGACCGATGGAGAGACGATCGGGATCTGCCCGATCAACGGCCTGTCGTTCAAGTACAACACGATCGTCGGGTCGGTATGGGGAGCGCACTTCAGCGCAGCGGAAGGGTCTGAATCAACATCCCACTGCGGTCCGGGGGCCAACTACGACATCAGCCACAACATCTTCGCCGAAACGACGAAAGCCCCCGACTTCAGCTACGACGGTACCGGCAAGGGACTGGCCTGCGAAACCAACTGCACGGTTGACTACAACGTCACCACAGACGAAACTGCCCAAACACAGGACAGCGACGCAAACTCCCTTGCCAACTGGACGCCGAGCTGGACCAACACCACCGAATACCAACCCCTCGGCCTACCATTCACAGCCGGCTACCAAGGAGGCGGCGGTGCGTAGATCGCCGCCGCCTCCCCGTGTGACGTCGCTGGTGGCGCGGCGCCTTCCGCCTATCAATCGCCGTCGCCTCGTACCTCCACAGCCGCCATGTTCCATTCGTCGTCAGTGGGGGCGGTGTCGTTCAGCGTGACGGTGCTCCCCGCGGCGCCTATGATCTGGCCCGTGTACTGAGACCAGAATGTATCGCCGGTTTTCGTATCGAGATATTGCGAGAGCATGACTTGATTGGGTCCGAGCGTGCGCGAGGTCGCGCTGGTGTAATCGTTGCCCACGCCGAACACCAGCGAGCCTTCTTCGGTGGTGTTCAATGAAACGCTTGGAGCCCCCGTTGTCCCTCCGGCGGTGGCCGACGCGCCGGCGCCCTGCGACATCTCCATCGAGATTACGGTCAGCGTCTGATCGTAGCCTCCGACTGCCGGTGTCGAGGTCACGGTCGCTTCGCTCAGCGGCCCAAGCGACGTCGCTGTCCAGATCTCGGCGTCGCCGGACTGGGAGTTGGCTCGGGCGACCAGTCTCCAGGTGAGCCCAGCGCCGGAGACTGTCGTCGACTGGCGACCCGCGCCTTTTGGACCGTCGGAGGAGACGAACGCGAACAGCTGCTCCGCTTCCACCGTGTTCAACGGTTCGGTGGTGACGGTGCCGTGTCCCTCCATTGTCTTGTTTGCGTCGATCACGTAGCAGGGCGGTTCTTCGGGCGGGTTCTGCACGGTGACTTCTACTGCAGGCGAATTGCCGACATTGCCCGAAGTATCGGTGGCGGAGGCCGTAAGCTTGTGCGGTCCGTTGCTCGCTGTCGTCGTATCCCAACTGACCGCGTACGGGGCCGTGGTCACGGCGGAGCCGAGCGGTTGGCCGTCGAGGTAGAACTGCACCGATTTGATCGCAGCTTTGCCGGTGACGTTGGCGCTCACCTGCATAGTCCCGGACAGCTTCTGCCCCGCGACAGGGTTGACGACCGAGACGACCGGCGGTTCGTTGCTCTTTTCTTCTTTGGCTTCGGTGCTGACCGGCACGTCTGCCGCGGTTCCATACGAGCCGTTGGCATCGACCGCTTGGGCGCTGATGAAATGATTGCCGGGCGGCGTGCTGCCGACGGACCATTTGAGCGTGTAGGGAGGGCTCGTCACCGGCGTGCCGATCGGCTCCCCGTCGAGCAGGAACTGCACCGAGGAGATCGGCGCGGGACCGCCGGCGTTGGCTTCGAGGATGACCGTCCCCGACAGTGTCGATTCCGGCGTCGGGTTGTTCAACGTAACCGTCGGTGGCGTCACGGTCGGGAACGTTTGTTCCAGCACGGTCAGGGTGTCGCCTTCGATCTGCACCTTGGTGTCCACGATGTTATTGGAGTAGTTGGACTCTTGGAAGTAGTGGTAGGGATCGACGACGCCCTGGAGCCAGTACGTGCCGTTTGGCATGTTGGTGATTTCGATGCCCTCGCCGCCGTCGGTCGCTTCGTACTTGTCGCCGTAGCCGACGCTCAAGCCGAGCGTGCCGGTCGGAGAGGAGCAGTTAATCTCTGGGTAGCCGTTTTTGTTTGGCGGGTTTGGCACGCCGCCGACAAACGTGTCGGAGGTCATACAGAAGTTGACCTTCGGGCTGCTGGTGACGAGTGTTCCGACGCCGCCGCCCCCGGCCACCGTGTAGACGCCAAACTTGTCGAGTGGGAAGTTGTAGTCGCTCGGCGGTTTCCACAACATCGGCCCGACTATCGGCGCGCTGTAGGCATACTTCCACACGCCGGGACTTGGCATTGTGTATAGCGCCTGACGGCCCTGCGAGATGCCCGTCGATTCGTTGTATTCCGGTCGTAGCTCCCACGGCCCGGCCCCGCCGTTCCAGGTGATGTGGGAGAACTCGAGCGTCCGCGTGGTCGAGTTGTGGATGATCGTGATTTCGCTCGTGGGCATCAGCAGTCGCATGTCGGGATAGGCGATCGGTTCGGAGCTCGGTGTCACCGGGCTTGACTGAGTGGAGGCCGACCCCGTGCCTACCGCATTGGTGGCGCTGACCGTAAATGTGTAGCTGGTGCCATTTGTCAGGCTATTGACCGTCGTACCCGTCGCGGGCGGCGAGCCTGTGACGATCGTCGGCGTCCCGGCGGTCGAGCCCGCATATGGCGTGACGGTATAGCGGATGATCGGGCTTCCTCCATTCGAAGGGGCGGTCCAAGACACGGTTGCGCTGGCGTTACCCGCGGTTGCTTTGACCGCCGCTGGCGCCGCGGGAGCGGTCGTTTCGGTCGGCGTGATTTGGTTTGATGGTTCTGAGGTTGGGCCGGTGCCGTTGCTGTTTGCTGCTTGTACGGTGAATGTGTAGGTGGTGCCTGGGGTTAGTCCGGTGATGGTGGTGTTGGTTGCTGGTGGTGTGCCCGTGATTGTGGTGTTTGTTTGTGCTGTTGTGCCGATGTAGGGGGTGATGATGTACTTGGCTGGCGTTCCGCCGGTTGTGGGTGCGTTCCAGTTGACGGTGGCGGATGCGTTCCCGGCTGTGGCGGTGACGTTTGTGACCTGGCCCGGGGGTGTGGGGGGTGTGGGTTCGAAGTTGACGTTGACCCAGTAGTTGGTTGCCTTAAAGGTGCTGGTGGGAAAGGTGCTGATGGAACTGTAGGCGTATACGCCGTTGGCGCTTACGGAGTTGGCCAGTGCTTGCAGTGGTGGGCTGGCGACGGCGCTGGCCAGTCCGGATGAGGAGACCGAATAGTGGCCTTTCGGCGCGAAATATCCGGCGACATAGGTCATGTTCGCGCTGATCGCTACGGGGGTCGAGAAGCTGACTTCCTGCCAGCCCGATCCAGTTTCGCTTGTGAATGTGGCTGAGGCGAGCAGGGTGCCGTTTGCGCTCCAGAGGTTGCCGATGTGGATACCGGTGTTGGTGGTGGCCTTGTAGAAGCGGATGCCCGTCACCGAGCCCGCCACTTCGGAGGAGAACTTCACACCCAACTCGACTGAGCGCCCGTCGCCCGAGTCCAAGGTCGCCGGCACACCTGAGCCAAAAATAGTATCCCGCAGCGTGATTTGGTTTGATGGTTCTGAGGTTGGGCCGGTGCCGTTGCTGTTTGCTGCTTGTACGGTGAATGTGTAGGTGGTGCCTGGGGTTAGTCCGGTGATGGTGGTGTTGGTTGCTGGTGGTGTGCCCGTGATTGTGGTGTTTGTTTGTGCTGTTGTGCCGATGTAGGGGGTGATGATGTACTTGGCTGGCGTTCCGCCGGTTGTGGGTGCGTTCCAGTTGACGGTGGCGGATGCGTTCCCGGCTGTGGCGGTGACGTTTGTGACCTGGCCCGGGGGTGTGGGGGGTGTGGGTTCGAAGTTGACGTTTACCCAGTAGTTGGTTGCCTTAAAGGTGCTGGTGGGAAAGGTGCTGATGGAACTGTAGGCGTATACGCCGTTGGCGCTTACGGAGTTGGCCAGTGCTTGCAGTGGTGGGCTGGCGACGGCGCTGGCCAGTCCGGATGAGGAGACCGAATAGTGGCCTTTCGGCGCGAAATATCCGGCGACATAGGTCATGTTCGCGCTGATCGCTACGGGGGTCGAGAAGCTGACTTCCTGCCAGCCCGATCCAGTTTCGCTTGTGAATGTGGCTGAGGCGAGCAGGGTGCCGTTTGCGCTCCAGAGGTTGCCGATGTGGATACCGGTGTTGGTGGTGGCCTTGTAGAAGCGGATGCCCGTCACCGAGCCCGCCACTTCGGAGGAGAACTTCACACCCAACTCGACTGAGCGCCCGTCGCCCGAGTCCAAGGTCGCCGGCACACCTGAGCCAAAAATAGTATCCCGGGCAGCCATGGCGGTGCTAGTTGGCAGCAGGCAAAACGCCAGTCCGACGAGCACCGCGAGGCGGTTATGTCCTCTCCACATCTGATCTCCCCCTTTGTGCTTCCTAGCAGTGACTGACTGATCTCACAACGTCATGTGTGGCAAAGCCTCTTCCGCAAGTCGGATGCCGACGCGGCACCGTGCAGAGATGCTCAGAACCCTCTCGTGTGCCAAGGGAACGAAGGTGGTTGGATGCCCATATTCGCCGCAGATGGCCTTCTGACCGGCCACCGTGACTTGGGTGATATGGCGAATTTGAGGACGCAACTTAGCGAAGTCAATCGATTCGACATCGATCGTTATGGCGACCGCCGCGCCGTGCGGCTGGAAGATGCAGGTCGGACCGAGAGGAGCCTCCTGCGGACCGCTGACTTGGCCGCCGACCGCTCGTTCCACCTGTTCCTTGGACACGAGCGTACAGGGGTCAAGCTGTGTGTCGCCGCGGGTGCCCGTATCGGCGTTCGACGGGTTGTCGTCGTTTATTTCGGTCCCACCGGTGCCGCGGAGCGGTCGTTGTACCGTGCCGGACCTGCCGACCGTGTCGCGGCCTGCCAGGCGGCTTGCAGCGGCCACTTTGCTGATTGCCGCAGCGGTAGAGTCGGCCGCGCTGGAGCGCGGCTGCTGAGAGGATTCGCCGCACCCCGACAGCAGGGCGGCGGCGGCTAGCATGGACGCGCCTGTTCGACGCAAGGCGCGCTTGTTGGCTTCTGTGGACATCGCTTACGGTTCGTACTCTACGTCAACCCAGTAGTTGGTGGCTTTATATGTACTGGTCGGGAATGTGCTCGTGGCGCTGTAGGAGTATATGCCGTTGGCGCTTGTCAGGGTCGAGAGCGCCTGCAGCGGCGGACTGCTAACACCGACGGTCGCAAATTGCGATGGGCTGTCGGAATAGTGGCCCTTTGACGCTAGGTAAGCGGCAACGTATGTCGTTTTCGCTGAAATCGCTACCGGGCTCGAGAAATTGACCTGTTGCCAGCCTGTTGCGGTTTCGCTTGTGAATGTGGCTGAGGCGAGCAGGGTGCCGTTTGCGCTCCAGAGGCTGCCGACGTGGGTGCCGGTGTTGGCGGTGGCCTTGTAGAAACGGATTCCGGTTACGTTGCCTGCGAGTTCGGAGCTGAACTTCACGCCGAGCTCGGTCGATTTGGTGTCGCCTGAGTCGAGCGTCGTCGGCGTGGCGAAGTCGAAGATCGTGTTCTGCGGAGTGAGTGGGCTGGATCCTGTCGATGGGTGGCCTTCGCCAATCGAGTTGATCGCTGCGACCGTGAATGTATAGGCGGTCCCGTTGCTCAATCCTTTGACGATTGCCGATGTCGTCGGGGCGCCGACCTGGAGCGGTGTCTGTGCAGTCGATCCAAGATATGGCGTGATTGTGTAACCGGTAAGTGCGGTCCCGCCGGTGTTGGTCGGGGCGCTCCAGTTGACCTGCGCCTGACCTGTGGCCGCGGTGGCGCTCACTTCGGTGGGTGCGCCGGGAACGGTCAGCATCGGCGTGACTTCATTTGATTCGGCCGACGCGGGGCCGGATCCGTTGGCGTTGGATGCCTGCACAACGAACGTGTAGTGCGTGCCATTGGTCAGTCCTTTGACTGTGGCGCCGGTCGCCGGCGGCGAGCCCGTGATTGTGGTAGGCGTTTGCGCTTCCTTGCCGATGTATGGCGTGATCGTGTATGAGTTCACAGGACCGCCTTCGACGGGAGCGTTCCAGGAGACATTGGCGGCGTTTGGTTCAGGCGTAGCGGTCACGTTGGTCGAACGCCCGGGCAGCGGCATCGGCGCGAACAATAGGTCCACCCAGTAGTTGGTGGCGTTAAAGCTGCTGACCGGGAACGCCGTTGTAGAGTTGTAGGTGTATACGCCGTTGACGCTCACCGAGTTTGCCAGCGCCTGCAACGGCGGATTGTTCGTGCCGACCGGGCTGAAGGCCGACGCGCTAATCGAGTAATGACCCTTCGGCGCCAGATATGAAGCTACGTAGGTGGTGTTGGCGGCGATCGATACGGGCGTTGAGAAATTGACCTGCTGCCAGCCGGTTGCGGTTTCGCTTGTGAATGTGGCTGATGCGAGCAGTTTCCCGCTCGCGCTCCAGAGGCTACCGACGTGGGTGCCGGTGTTGGTGCCCGCCTTGTAGAAGCGGATCCCTACTACGTTGCCGGCCAATTCGGAGCTGAACTTAACGCCGATATTCACCGAAGAAGAATCGCCGGAGTCGATTGTCGCCGGTGTGGCAAAGTCGAGGATCGTGTTCTCCGGGGTGATCGGACTGGAGGCGCTCGATGCGGGACCTTCGCCGAGTTCGTTGCTCGCCGCGACCGTGAAGGTGTAGCCGGCGCCGTTTGTCAAGCCACTTACGACCACCGAGGTGGCGGCGCCAGAGGCGCGGACCGCGGTCTGGGGTGTCGATCCCAGATATGGCGTGATCGTGTATCCACTGATCTGGCTGCCGCCTTCATTGGCTGGGGGACTCCAGCTGACGAGCGCCTGACCGGTCGCGGGACCGGCGGCGACAGCGGTCGGCGCCGAAGGCGGCGAGGTACCAAATGGGACCACGCCGTTTGACTGTTCGGATGCCGATCCGGAGCCGTTGGTGTTCGACGCCTGCACAGTGAACGTGTAGGTCGTGCCACTGGTCAGTCCTTTGATCGTCACTTCAGTGTTCGGCGGCGAGCCGCCCAGCACAGTCGAGGTCTGCGCCTGAGAACCTATGTAGGGAGTGATCGTATAGGAGCCGACCGGGCCGCCTTCGGTGGGAGCGCTCCAGGTCACGGTCGCCGAGTTGGAGCCTGCACTCGCTGTCACTTTGCTCACCGAGCCTGGCGGCGGCGAGGGGACGAAGTTGAACGTCGACCCAGTAGTTGGTTGCGTTAAAGGTGTTGCTCGGGAACGTGCTGGTCGAGCTGTGCGCGTAGACACCGTTGGTAGTGGTCGGTTCGCCGAGCGCTTGCAACGGCGGGTTACTGACACCGGTTATGGAGAAGGCTGCCGGGGTGTCCGAGTAGTGACCTTTGGGCGCGAAATAACCGGCGACGTAGGTTGTGTTCGCAGCTATCTGGACTGGTGTCGAGAACCGTGCTTCCTGCCAGCCGGTGGCTGTTTCGTTGGTGAATGTGGCTGAGGCGAGCAGGGTGCCGTTGGCGCTCCAGAGGCCGCCGGTGTGGGTGCCGGTGTTGGCGGCGGCCTTGTAGAAGCGGATCCCGGTGATCGTCCCTACCGTTTCCGATGTGAACTTGACGCCGAGCTCGCTCGAGAGCCCATCGCCAGAGTCGACAATCGTCGGTGTCGTAAAGTCGAGGATCGTATCCTGCGGCGTCACCGAGCTGGAGGGGTTGGATGGTGCGCTGACGCCGACAGCATTGGTCGCAGTGACCGCGAAGGTGTAGTTGCTCCCGTTGGTTAGCCCTTTGACGATCACAGAGTTGGTGCTCTCGGGGACTTCGATCGGCGTCTGTGGGTTTGAGCCCAAGTACGGCGTAACTGTATATGCGGTGATCAGGCTGCCGCCTTCGTTGGCCGGCGGGCTCCAGCTGACGAGCGCCTGATGTGTGGCCGCGCTGGCGACCACGTTGAGCGGCTGTGAGGTCACCGTCGGCGGCGTGGGCACGATCGGGTTGGATGGGGACGAAACCGCTCCCGCTCCGTTGGCGTTGGCGGCCTGCACGGTGAACGTGTAACGGGTGCCATTGGTGAGCCCGCGAACCGTCGCGGTGATTGCCGGGGGAGAGCCGGTTAGGACGGTGGGGGTCTGCGCTTCCGAGCCGATGTATGGGGTGATCGTGTAGCTGGTGACAGGTCCACCTTCGGCCGGGGCGGTCCAGGTGAGCGTCGCGGAGCCCGGATCGGAGGTCGCCGTAACGTTCGTCGCCTGGCCCGGCGGTGGCACCGGCAGGAAGTCCACGTCAACCCAATAGTTGGTCGCTTTGTAGGTACTTGTGGGGAACGCGCTGGCGGAGCTGTAGGCGTACACGCCGTTGGCGCTACTGGTGTTTGCCAGCGCCTGAAGTGGAGCGTTGCTCACGCTGGAGGAGGCGAAGCCCGACGGGGTATCGGAGTAGTGGCCTTTGGGGGCCATATAGCCGGCGACATAGGTCGTTTTCGGGTTGATCGCGACTGGGCTCGAGAAGTTGACCTGTTGCCAGCCTGTTTCGGTTTCGCTTGTGAATGTGGCTGAGGCGAGCAGGGTGCCGTTTGCGCTCCAGAGGCTGCCGACGTGGGTGCCGGTGTTGGCGGTGGCCTTGTAAAAACGGATTCCGGTAACGTAGCCTGCGAGTTCGGAGCTGAACTTCACGCCGAGCTCGGTCGATTTGGAGTCGCCTGAGTCGAGCGTCGTCGGTGTCGAGAAGTCGAAGATCGTGTTCTGGGGGGTGGCCGCCGCGGAGGGAGCGGACGGCAGGCTGGTCCCCAGTGAGTTGGTGGCCGAAACGACGAACGTGTACGCTGTGCCGTTGGTCAGCCCTTTGACGATCGTCGAGGTGATGCTGGGCGAGACTTCCACAGAGGTTTGTGCGGTCGAACCTACGTAGGGTGTGATCGTGTAACCGGTGATCGCTCCACCCCCGTTGCTCGCAGGAGCGCTCCAGCTGACCAGTGTCTGTCCGGTCGCCGCGCTTGCGGTCACGTTGGTCGGCGGCGAGGGGGCCGTCAGCGCGGTCGGCGTGACGCTTTCAGAGCTTTCCGAGTTTGGCCCCGCTCCGTTGGGATTGCAAGCGGCGACCGTGAAGGTGTATGCGGTTCCTGGCGTCAGGCCCATCACCGTGCCTTTGGTCGGGGGCTGCGCTCCGGTCACGGTGGTCGTTGGCTGCGCTGTAGAGCCGATGTAAGGCGTGATCTTGTAGGCGGTCACCGGGCCGCCGCTGGAGGGAGCGCTCCAGCTCAAGCTTGCCGAGCCGGGGCCGGCGGCCGCACTCACCCCAGTCACCTGCCCGGGGACCGCGGCGGGAACGAAGACCGGGTCAACCCAGTAGTTTGCTCCGTTGTTGCTGCTGGTCGGGAAAGCATTGACGGTGCTGTAGGTGTAGACGCCGTTGCCGGTCATTGCGTTTGCCTGGACCGCGTGCAGCGGCGGGCTGTTTAGCGCGTTGCCGCCGGTGGGGGGCGGGTTGTAGAAGTAGGATGGCGTCGCCGCGTAGTGGCCGGAGGGATCGAAGTATGAGACGACATAGGTGGTGTTCGGGGAGATGTAGACCGGCGAGGAGAAGTTCACCTGTTGCCAGCCGTTTTCAGTTTCGCCGCTGAAGGTGGCTGTTGCCAGCTGTTGGCCTCCTGCGGTCCATAGGCTGCCCACGTGTGTGCCGGTGTTGGCCGCCGACTTGTAGAACCTGATCCCCGTGACCGCGCCATAGGCTTCGGAGGTGAACTTGACGCCGACGTTCACCGACAGCGGGTCTCCCGAGTCTGTGGTAGGCGGGGTGACTCCGGTGCCCCAGATCGAGCACGGGCAGGACACATTAACTGTCACGCCTGAGGACGGTTTCTCGAGGTTTGCGCTGTCGTCAACCGCACGAGACTTGATCGTCGTCGTTGGGTTGCCGTGCGCGACCCAAGCATAGGACCATGTCACGCTCGTCCCAACCGGCGAGGTCAATGTCGCGGGGTGCCAGCTGGCGCCACCATTGGTGGATACTTCGACGCCGGCCACGTCGCCGCTATCGGTGGCGGTTCCAGTGATCGTCGTCTGACTTCCGTCTTCAAAAGTCTGTCCCTGCGTGGGTGAAGTGATCGTGGAGGTCGGCGGGGACGTGTCGGTTGACTGTGTAGCGGCAGAGAGTCCCCGAGTCAACGTTCCCGGCTGCGTTCCCATTTCCGCGAGCAAATTGACGGTGAACTGCTCCATATTGGGGTCTGGCGGATTGTGGCTGGGGTCGGTGTCGGGCTCTTCCCAGCCGTTGGCGTTTTCAAGCCCCCACGACCACTGAACCGTTCCTGCGCCGAACACCAGTGCCCGGCTCGGAGCGCGATAGAACGTGAGATTGTGGGTAGCCGTCGTGTTGTCGTTGAGCGTGCTGCCGTAATCGGTAAATGCTTGGACTCCGCTGACAGTGGTGGATGAGAGATCGAACTCGCCTGCAGGACGGAAGCCGTTGTTGACGTCCTCATCCCACTCGTAACCGAGGGTGCCTGTACCCGGCGCGAGCGTCAGCGTTTGGCCAGGTTCGAGCGTGGAGACGGCCGTGTTCCGCCACAGTCGCAATTTGCTGTACTGATAAGGCACGGTGATGTCCGATGTGCCGGAGTTGACCTCAAACTGCTGCCCTGTGAGCGAGTTTTCCGGCACGCCGCCGTCGGCGGGCGGGCTCCAGCGCGGATCGCGCCAAGCGCCGGTCCATGTGGGCGGATCGTCGGGGTTGACAGGCGCTTCGAAGTGGGTCTCCTTATATGTGGTCAAGGTCCGGTAAGGGGTATTCGACCCTTCGATGCTCGGCCCCCAACGGGTCTTCCAGAAGATCTCATTCCCGCTGAAGAACGCGAGGTTTACGCCCGCTTCGCGTGCGGCCAGTACGCTGGATCTCTGGCCGGCCGACCAATACTCGTCGTGACCGCTTGACATGAATACCTTGTGGTTCTTGAGGAGCGCGCCGTTGCTGTCGACTTCCGACTCGCTCGTGTAGCTGACGTTGTAGCCGTTCTTTTCGAGCCAGCGCATCATCTGGTATTCGGCATACCAGAGATACGATGCACCGTGGTCGGTGACGAACGCTCCGGCGAACGGACGGTTGTAAGAGACCGAGTAGGCGCCCTTGTACGCCTTGGGATTGCCCGGCGGACATTCGACTGTGCACGTGTACAGACTGTTGCCGCCGTATTCGTTGTATGCCTGCCATGTGGCGTCGGATGTCTGCAGCAGGATGTCTGCGTGACTCGCGTCGTTGCGCACGACGAACGGGATTTGGCTCTCGCCGCCGGTGTCGTTGCGAATCAACTCGGCTATATAGACACCCGACACGACGTTGTTGGGTACCGTCCACGAGGCCGAAACGCCCCAGTTTCCGCAGTCGATCAGGCCCGTCGATGAGTTGGTGAGGCATTCGGGCTGATTCTGTGGCAGTTGTGCGCTCGGCTGGATGTTGGAAGCGATCAGTCGTGCGCCGTCGCCACCGTAGTAGCCAAGCCTCAGAACGTTGATGTGGTATGCGCTTGCCGGGGTCTTGATCTTGAAGGACTCCGTTTGTCCGACGTTGACGCTCATCGACGTCGCGAAACCCGTGATCGATGGATCGCCTACACCCTGGATCTGCCAGTTGCCGGCAGGATCACCTGGGAGCGCGTTCTCGCACACGATTGGATTGGGGGCTGACGCGCATTCGCCTTCTGCGTCCGCCGAGGAAGTCGGCAGCAATGCGAGGGTGGTGAGGAAGGCTAGGCAAGCCAGCAGCAGCGACCGTACGAGCCAAAGGCGGGGCGCGCCGGCGCGTGTGCTGTTCACGATGCACCCCGTCCGCTTAGCACTGCGGGCACCGTGCGTGCCAGAACCCACAAATTGAGCCAAAACGAACGCCGTTGGGTGTATTCGATGTCGAGGCGGACCATCTCCTCAAGTGGGACCTCAGATCGTCCGTTGACCTGCCATAGGCCGGTAATCCCCGGCTTGACGGCAAAGCGGGCAAACCAATGACTTGGATAATGCTCCACCTCGTAAGGAATCGGGGGGCGAGGGCCGACGAGCGACATATCGCCGCGCAATACATTCCACAGCTGCGGCAGCTCGTCGAGACTTGACCGTCGGAGGACGTGACCTACGCGCGTCACCCGCCTGTCAGTGCTCATCTTGTAGCGTGGACCAGAGGACTCTCCTTGCGGGCTACCAGGCTGCGGGTCCTCGCCTTTGATCAATCCGAGGACGAACTCTCGATGTCTGTCGTGAGCGGCACCGTCGTGCATCGTACGGAACTTGTTGACCGTGAAGGGTTCGAGGTTGCGACCCAGCCTCCGCTGGCGATATAGCACCGGGCCGGGGGAATCCAGTCGCACGCTGACGGCCAAGATAAGGAGCAGCGGCGAGAGAACGATCAGCAGGAGCAGCGCGCCGATCATGTCCAGTGTCCTACAGCTCGCATCGACGAGCCTAGAGTCCCTGCCGCGGCCTGGCGAGATGGAGTCGCCGGGCAACCTCGAGCCGATTCCGGGCACGGGGCCAAGGGCGGGAGCGGGGCCGCCCGCGTCGAGCCAGGGGCCCTGTCGATCGATAGCTTGGGCGGCCACAACCAACGAACGCTCATCCTCGCCCCCAACTTGCGGCTCACTATCAGACGCTCGCGATTGTGACATCGGGCATCCTGCCCCCCAATCATGCGGCGCGCTCGAGCACGTGCGCAGCGAGCCGCTTGACGACATAGTCCTGCTCTTGCTCTGAGAGGTCCGGGAAGATCGGCAGCATCAACGTCTCTCGCGCCGCGGTCTCGGTGTGCTCAAGTCCTAGGCGGCCGCTGACCGCAGGCCGATCGGCGTATGCCCCCTCTTCATGGATCGCCATTACACCGCGGCGAGTCGCGATCCCGTCGTGCAGTAGCGCACGCATCAGATCGGTGCGCCCCTGGGCGGAGCCGGAGAGCACGCGTACGCAGTAGGACTGCCACGTCCGCTTGGCGTACGGAGGCTCGTAGGGGACTTCCAGATGGGGGATCTGCGCGAGCGCGTCGGTGTAGCGCCGGGCGAGCAGCCGGCGGCGCTCGAGGATCTCGTCGAGCACTTCCAGCTGGCACAGCCCCAGGGCCGCCTGGATGTCGGTCATGCGGCTGTTCCAGCCGCGCTCGGGGTAGGCCTCGAAGACGACGTCGCCGGCAGAGTGGCGAGCCAAGTCGGACATGTCCATCCCGTGCGCCCGCAGGCGGCGCAGCCGCTCCGCGACCGCCGGATCCTCGACTGCGATCATGCCGCCCTCGCCCGTGGTGATGACCTTGCGGGGGTGCAGCGAGAAGCAGGCGAGCGAGCCGAGCGAGCCGATCGGACGGTTCTTGTAGAGAGCGCCGATCGCGCAGGCGGCGTCCTCGACGATCGCCACACCGTGGCGCTTGCCGATCTCGAAGAAGCGGTCCATGTCGGCTGGCAGGCCGACCTGGTGCACCGGCATGATCGCCTTTGTCCTCGGCGTGATTGCGCGCTCCGCGCACGCGGGGTCGAGGTTGTAGGTGAGTGGGTCGATGTCGGCGAATACGGGACGTGCGCCGCAGTGCCACACGGCGTTGGCGGTCGCGATGAACGACAGCGAGGGGACGATCACCTCGTCTCCGGGTCCCACCCCCGAGACGTAGAGAGCGAGCTGCAACGCTGTCGTGCAACTTGTCGTGGCGATCGCGTCGGCGGCCCCGACGCGATCGGCGAACGCCTGCTCGAAGGCTCGCACGCGCGGACCTTGGGAGATCCAGCCCGAGGCGACGGCCTCGGCGACCGCCTCCCCCTCGGCGCCCGTCAGGTACGGGCGGGTGATCGGGATCTGCATCATGGCGCTGCGAGTGTCGCGGGAACGGTCTCGGCGCGTTCGGAGATCCACCAGTCCACGAGTCGTCGCAGGCCCTCCTGGAGATCGACCTCAGCTTCGAAGCCCAGACGCTCGCGCGCGAGTGTCGTGTCTGCCAGCCGGCGTGGAACCTTATTGACCGAGCGCTCAGGGCCGTGCTCGATCGGGAGATCCGAGTCCATCACTTCGAGCAGCAGCTGGGCAAGCTCGAGCAGGCTCGTCTCGGTCCCGCTGGCGACGTTGAAGACCTCGTCGCTCACGTCGGCTTGAGCGGCAAGCAGGTTCGCGCGCGCGACGTCGCCGATGTAGACGAAGTCCATCGTCTGCGAGCCGTCGCCGAGGATCAGCGGAGCTTCGCCCGCGGCGATCTTGTCCATCCAGCGCACGAGCACCTCTGTGTAGACGCCGTGGATGTCCATCCGCGGGCCATAAACGTTGAAGTAGCGCAGCGCCACGTAGTCGAGGTCCTTCATCGAGTGGAAGCTGCGCAGCAGGCCCTCGTTGAAGGTCTTGGCGGCGCCGTAGAGTGTGTCGTTGGCGTAGGGGTGATGGGACTCGTCGGTGGGGAACTGCTCGGCCAGCCCGTACACCGACGCCGAGGACGCGGCCACGATGCGGCGGACGTTCTCTTTGAGCGCCGCCTCGATCACGTTGTAGGTGCCGTCGACCATCACCTCGAGCGCCAGGCGCGGTTCGGCGGCGCACTGGGTGATCCGCAGCGCCGCCTGGTGATAGACGACGTCGATGCCCTTCGTCAGCTCGGCGACGAGCTCACGATCGCAGATATCGCCCTCTACAATCCGCACTGGGCCGTTCTCGATCGCCCACGCGAGGTTCTCGCGGCGGCCGCGCACGAAGTTGTCGAGCACGACCACCTCCCGTACTCCGGCCCGCACGAGCTGGTCGACGATGTTCGAGCCGACCGCGCCTGCGCCCCCCGTTATTAGTGCTCGCTCACCTTCCATTGTAAAGACACTCATGGTCAGACAACGTTCGCCACGCCGAGTATTTTCTGCGTTGCTTTGCATCTCCTCGGCACATCCGGGGATCGCACGCGTCGACGAGCGCCCGCCACGTGAGAATGACAGGCCAGCGGTCGTTGATATCGAGGATATGCCTATCAATACACAACCATCGATTCCCGCCCTCGAGTCCAGCGGGTGGGGTCAGAGGATGCTCTTGAGATGGGTATCCCGGAAGCGATCGGCATGACCGACGACTCGCCGTCGGAGCAGGAGCTCCGCGCGGCAGCGGCCCATGGCATCCGCTGGTCTGCGGTTGCCCGTCCCGCGACCGAGATCATCCAGCTGGGTTCGGTGATCGTCCTTGCTCGCCTTATCGTGCCGGCCGAATTTGGCCGCTACGCGATTGCGCTCATCGCTCAGGAAATCGCCTATATGGTCGTTGCGGGCGGGCTCAGCAACGCTCTTGTGCAGCGCAAGATCGTCGACCGCCGGCACCAACAGACGGCGATGGGCCTTGCGCTGATAAGCGGGATAGGCTTGACGGCGCTGACTATCGTCGGGGCCAATCTCATCGTCATACCGGTCTTCGGTGCGCGTACCGCGGTGCTGGTCAGGCTCATGGCGCCGCTGTGCTTGATCTCTGCACTGAGCACAGTGCCGACCGCGACGCTGCGTCGAGGAATGGCGTTTCGGCGGCTGAGCGAGATCGAAGTGATCGGGACCTTGACTCGGGTAGCCGCGTGCATTTCCCTTGCGTTGGCCGGCCTGAGTGGCGAGGCGCTGGTGCTCGGCGTGATCGTCGGAGCGTTGACGACGACCGGGATCGCTTGGGCCAGCGCGCCGCCGCCACCGCCGCGCCTGCAGCGGACAGCCGCACGCGAACTGTTGAGCTACGGACTGCCCATGTCGCTCGCGTCGATCAGCTGGGTGGGGTTCAGCAACGTTGACTACGCGATCATTGGTGCGCGCCTCGGGGTGCTCTCCACCGGCTTCTATTTCCGTGCTTACACACTGGCTGTCGAATATCAGGGCAAGATCAGCGTAGTAATGACCCAGGTGGGGTTTCCGGTGCTGGCACGGACGCGCGACTCGATCGAGTTGAACCGGTATTACCGACAGATGGTGCGCCTGCTGACGATTGCCATCTTCCCGCTGCTTGTGTTGCTGGCGATAGCGGCGCCGGTGCTCGTCCCGTTCCTCTTCGGGGATCGGTGGGCGCTCGCCGTGGTGCCGACGCAGATACTGGCACTAGGTGGAGCTTCGACGCTTGTCATCAACGCCGTTGGCGCGGTCTTTATGGCTACCGGTCGAACGCGTACGCTTCTAGGCTACGGAGTGGCGCATTTCGTCGTATACGGGCTCACTGTGCTCCTTGTCGTGCGTCTGGGGATCGTCGCGGTCGCGATCGACGCAGCGGTCGTACACACGACCTTCATGATGGTCGCCTACATCGTGATGCTACGTGAGTCGACCGAGCGCGCCCTGTATCGTCTCTGGGACGACATCATGCCGGCCGCCATATCCTGCCTTGGCCTCACCGCGGTCGCCCTGCCGGCGAGCATGGCCTTGACGGCTGCCCACACGCCCCCCTTCCTATGGCTGACCGCGCTTGGGCTCATCGCTGTCCCGCCGTATCTGCTGACGCTGCGCGTCTGCTTTCCCGCGACTTGGCGCAGCCAGCGGGAGATCCTGCATCGTATTGTCCCCTCGTCCAGCCGGCTGGGGGCTGTGAGGCGGCGCTTGACAGCGGTGGGCGCGCGCTCCTCTGCTTGATTTCGCTAGGAGTCGCCCATGCGCGTCTGGCGGAGACCCTTCGTGTCGGTATCAGGAAGCGCTCCGATCACCTTCGCTGGGTTGCCGGCCGCGATCACGCCGTCTGGAATCGACTTTGTCACGACGCTGCCGGCGCCGATGACAGAGTCCGCTCCGATACGCACGCCCTTGAGGATCAAGACTCGGTCGCCTATGAAGACATTGTCCGCCAGCTCCACGGCGGCCATGGACGGCAGCCCGCCGCGCCTACAACCCGGTCGCAAGTCGTGGAAATCGCTGTCGTAGATCGTCACTTCTGAACCGAGCAGAGCATTCGCGCCGATCTGGATACCCGGTCCCTCGCTCTTGATGAAGGCGTTGTTGTTGATCTGGGCTCCAGCGCCGATCTCGATCCTCGCCTCCCCCGTCGCGACCTCGAGATGACAGTAGCCCGTGTAGAACGAAGTTGACCTCTGCCAACCAAATTCGACATTCTTGCCCAGGACGATCGTGCCGCTTCCCAGCAAGAGCACCGGCTGCAGAGCGACTGGTGTGCCATCCACCCTTCGGCAAGTCGAGAGCGCCCGGTACTTCAGAATCCGAGGACGCTGAGTCAGGGTTCCCAGTCTTGATCTGGCTCTCAGCACGTCTCCCTCAACACAACGCCACCTCATCCCCATCCCCCACCTGCAAACGCAGCGCGCGCGGCACCGAGAAATCCCGGAAGATCCGCGCCCGGCGCCCGACGACGCTTGCGACGAGCCGGCCCCCGACGTGGAGCACGCTCGCATCGGCGAGCACGATCGAGCGCTCGAGCTCGGCTCCTTCGATGTGAACCCGTTCGGCGATCGACGTGTGTGGGCCGATATAGGAGTCCGCCACAATCGCGTCGGCGCCGATGATCACCGGTCCGATGATGACGCTCGAGGTGACCAGCGCCGTCGGGTGGATCGAGACCGGGCCCTCAAAGCGGTTGCCGTCGGTCGCGCTCAGCGCGGCGAGGCTCATTTCGGGGTCGAGCGCGTCCAGCACCTTGCGGTTGATGTCGAGTAGGTCGAGCGCGTCGCCGTCGAAGTGTCGCCACCTGTTGACGAATCGCACCTGCACGCGCCCACCGTCGATCGCGAGCCGTTGCGCCGTCGCGGCGAAATCCAAGCTCTGCTCTTCACCATCGAGGTGGGCTATGCGCCGCAGCGCACCTGGCCCAAACAGGCACACTCCCGCGACGCCCGGCGGCATCGCGATCGTGCCGTCCTCGCCGGCGCGCAGCGGGCGCTGGGGCACCAGCCTGAGTCGTTGTACCTCGCCTT
Source organism: uncultured Solirubrobacterales bacterium (assembly GCA_963844095.1). Lineage (GTDB taxonomy): Bacteria > Actinomycetota > Thermoleophilia > Solirubrobacterales > Solirubrobacteraceae > Palsa-744. The sequence goes on along the minus strand of CAWJND010000001.1, from coordinate 189,594 downwards.
CGACATCTTGGAGTAGCAGCAGTGCGTCGCAGGATTCCTCGTCGAGCGTCAGCTCGGCGAGGCGCGGCAGCGCCTGTCCGAGCAGGCCGTCGGCGCGGTGCAGAATGCAGGCTTCCTCGCCAACGAACCGCGCGGCCTCGAGCAGCGCCTCACCGCTCTGCTCGGGCTCGTGCTCGATGTAGCGCGTCCGCACGCCCGTCGGGCCCTCGCTCGCGATGCACGTGGCGATCTCGTCGATCACATCAGACGGCGCGACGACGGCGACGTCGTCCACGCCGGCCGCGAGCAGCGCGTCGAGCACGTGGCAGACGATCGCCCGGTTGGCCACTTGCTGCAGCGAGGCGATCCGTGTAGCGCTGAGCCACGGCCCATTCCAACGGGTCGTATTGGGAACGATGACGATCCCCTTGGCGAGCACACCGAACCAACGCATGCCAAGGCCCCATACTCCCGTGGCCTGCGCAAAATTCGTATGGCGCGGCGCTCAGCTGCGCGGCGAGCGACGTTTAGGCTACGGCGCGCTGGCGGCGGGGTGCAACGGCGAGCGGCACCCCGTTGCTGCGAAGCGATTCTTGCGCGAGCTCGATCGCCGCCACGATCTGCACGCCGAGCGCCACGTTCGAACGCGGTTCCTCTCCCGTGCGAATCGCGCGTGCGAAGTCGTCCAGCTCCAAGCGCAGTGGCTCTTGCGCCTGCACCCGCGGGCTGATCACGTCGCCTGAGCGGTAGGTGAGCTGGTGCTCTCCGAAGTTCGTGGGGGGACCGACCTCGATGCCGCGGTCATATATACGTATCGGCTCGTCGGAGGCGGTGTCGTCGTACTGGACCATGCGCCTGCTGCCGACCACGATCATCTGGCGCACCTTGCGCGGGGCCAGCCACGATAGTTGCACGTTGGCGGTGGTGCCACCGGCGAACGTGAGCGTCATGAAGGCGGTCTCGGGCACGTCCTGGTCAAACACGCTGCTCCCCGACGCTGCCACCCCGAGGACAGGCTGATCGAGCCAATAGAGCAGGATCGAGAGGTCGTGTGGAGCGAGGTCGCAAACGACTCCGTTGCTCTGGTACTTGCCGAGGTTCATTCGTGAGGAGGTGATGAAGTGGATGTCGCCGATGACGCCCTCTTGGATGAGATCGCGCACCGCGTTCACGGCAGGGCTGTAGATGAACGTGTGCCCTGGCATCAGTACGAGCTCAGTCTCCTCGGCGATGTCGGCGAGCTCTTGGGCGTCGATCAGGCGCGTGGCCAGCGGCTTCTCGACGAGCACGTGCTTGCCCGCTTGCAGCGCTCGCTTGGCCAGCGGGTGGTGGGTGTGCGGCGGGGTGGCCAGCAGGATCGCCTCTACGCTGTCGTCGCACAGCACGGCGTCGAACTCGGTGAGCGCGATTGCGTCGGGATGGCGCTGCCCGAGACTCTCGAGCTGGTCGGGGTCGCGATCGCACAGCGCCCGCAGTTGGAACTGAGGATGCTCGGCTAGATTGCGCGCCAGGTTTGGGCCCCAGTAGCCGCAGCCGACGAGCGCGGCGCCGATCGGTGCCGGTCGCGGCATGATGCGGGTGCGTCCGTTTAGTTGTACGTCCTGTACAGGTGCGTTCGGTCCGTCGAGCATCGCCTCAGGGCCCCTTCCAGGTTGTCGCCGGCGAGTTCATGGCTAATTAACGTTGTTAGAGGATCCAGCTTGCGCAAAGCTCGCGACCGCGTCGGCGATTTGTTGAATCTCCGCGTCGGTCATGCTTGGGAAGAGCGGAAGTGAGCACATCCTCTCCGCCAGTCGCTCGCTCACAGGCAGGCTCCCAGGCTCCATGCCGAGATCGGCGTATGCGCCGGTGAGATGGATCGGCGTCGGGTAGTGGATCGCCGATGCGACCCCACACGCGGCCAGATGCTCGCGCAGCTCGTCCCGTGCGTCGGTGCGCACGACAAACAGGTGGTACACGTGATCGGCCTCGGTGAAGGGCAGCTCGGTGAGTTCGATCCCGCGTGCCCCCCCCGCACTAGTCCCCAAGGCGCCGGCGAGCTTTTCGCGCAGCCCCAAGCCGGCCGCGCGCCGCCGCGCGTTCCAGTCGTCCAGGCGCGCCAACTTGCGCCGCAGCACCGCGGCTTGCAGGGCGTCCAGTCGTGCCGTCGTCCCGACCACGCGGTGGTCGTAGCGTGGCCGCTCGCCGTGAGAGCGCAACAGCTGCAGGCGCTCGGCGAGCTCTGGGACGTCGGTCACGACAGCCCCCCCGTCGCCCCACCCCCCAAGGTTCTTCGTCGGGTAGAAACTGAAGCAGCCGAGGACACCGATGCTGCCGGCCCGGCGGCCGCGATAGTGGGCGCCGTGCGCTTGACAGGCATCCTCGATCACGTGAATGCCGGCTTCGTGCGTCAGCTCCAGGATCGGATCGAGATCCACAGTCGCACCGAACAGGTGCACTGGGATCACGCAGCGCACATTCGGGCCTAGGTTCTCGGCGACGATCTCCGCGGTGATCAGGTGCGAGTCGGGGTCGACATCCACGAGCTTCGGCGTGGCACCGACCGCGCTTACCGCCTCCGCCGTGGCGATGAACGAGTTGGTCGGCACTATCACCTCGTCGCCAGGGCCGATCTCCAGCGCCCGCAAGGCCAACGCGAGCGCCTCGGTGCCGGAGGAGACTCCGACCGCGAAGCCGGTGCCGCAGTAGGCGGCGAACTCGCGCTCGAACGTTTCCACAGGCTCGCCGAGTGTGAAGGCGCCACGCTCGGCGACCTCGCGTACCGCGCCCATCAGCTCCTCCAACAGCTCACCGTCGGAAAAGTCAAGTCTTGTGAATGGCACCGAGTTGGTCTCAGTGACGGTTTGGCGAGCGCTCAACATGCCAAGCTCATCGAGTTGGCGGTGACTGTCGACGGCGCCGAGCCGAGCCGAGCGAGCTCTTCTTGGAGGGCGCGACGGCCGCGGTGGTGCAGGCCGTGGATCGAGCTCTCGGTGCGACCCATCTCCTCGGCGATCTCCCCTGGTGAGAGCCCGACCACATGGCGCATCACCATCACGTCTCGCTGCTCGTTCGGCAGCGACGCGAGAGCCGCGTGCAGGTCGTTCGCGCGCTCGCGTGACCCGTCGTCGGCGTGAGCATCGGCGCTGAACACCTCCTCAGTAGGTGTCGGGCGGCGCCGGCGCAAGTGGTCGAGCGCCACGTTGCGAGCCATTCGCAAGAGCCAGCCGGTGAACGGGACGCCGTGATCTTTGTACTGCGCGATCACGGTGATCAGCTTCATGAATACGTGCTGGGTTAGGTCCTCGGCCTCCTGCTCATCGCGCACGATGCTGCAGATGTAGCCGTACACGTTGTCGGAGTAGCGTATGTACAGAAACCGCAGGGCATCGCGGTCGCCCTGCTTTGTACGGGCGATCGCCAGGCGTACTTCGCGTGCGTTCTCAGGCGAGTCGTCGAGAGTGATGCGACGACGGAAGCCCACATGTCCATCCATGGCGTTAAGGCGGTGGTGCATAGGTTGTTCCCCATTTGGCGGTGGTGGCTCCCCTCCGAATCCGGTCTTCAGGGGGCTTGTGGCGAACGATGATCGGCAACCAGCGCGGCTACCACAATGGCCCGATCGTCGTTATCTCCGTTCATGTGATGAACGCGTATACCCACCACTTGACGGGTGTCGTTGCTTGATCGCATGTCTGCGTGCTCGGTCGCCAATACCGCATGAATACGGGTGTTTTGCGCCTGGGGCGAGCGTTCATGTGCAACGCGCGTGCTTGTTCTCGCTTGGTAAAGATGTTGGTGTAAATCGCAGGACTACTACCTACAAATCTTCGGCTGGACTGTCGGGGGGGACACGGTCTAAGCGTCGTCCGACCCGCTTTGGGCTCAGAAGAGGCGCTGCGCGCGGTCTGCTATCTCGCGCGCGATGGCAAGCGACGCCGTCGCCGCCGGCGAGGGCGCGTTGCGGACATGCAGGGCCCGCTCGGTGGCGGAGAAGACAAAATCGTCCACCAGATCACCGCTGCGCGCGACCGCCTGCGCGCGAACGCCTGTGAAAGAGGGCTTCACATCTTTTGCGGTTATCTCCGGTACGTAGCGGGCCGCATCGCGAACTAGCGCTGCACGCGACGCCGCATGGTGCAATTCGGTGAGACCTGTACGCCACCAGCGGGCGAACATGCGCCACGAACCCGGCCAGCTGAGCGTGTCGCCGAGATCTCTGCGACGCAGCTGGGCAGGGTGCTCGGCATCGCGGGCTCCGGCGAGCAGCGCGGTTGGCCCGATCAGGATCTCGCCGTCGATGCGTCGCGTGAAGTGTACCCCCAGGAAGGGAAGCGAAGGGTCGGGAACGGGGTAGATGAGCGATTTCACGAGGTCTCGACGCTCTGAGGCCAGGCGCAGATAGCTGCCGAGAAAAGGCACGATGCGGGGGTCTGGATTGGCGCCGGCCGCTGTAGCGAGCCGGTCCGACCACGCTCCGCCGCAGAAGACCGCGTGTCTGGTGTCCGTGAACCCGTGCGCGTGCAGCAGGCGCAGGCCCCGCCCTCTGGGCTCCACAGCGCGAACCTCACACCCGGTCACAAGCGTTCCCTCGGCTTCCAGTAGGTCACGGGCGTAGGCGGCGGCGACGGCCTGGAAGTTGACGATCCCGGTCGGCGGACAGTAAAGGGCCGCCACGCCCCGCGCATGCGGCTCGAACTCACGAATGCCCTCGGCGTCGAGGCGGCGCAGCCCGTCGACCCCGTTAAGCGTGCCCCGCCGCTGCAGCTCCTCCAGTCGCAGGACCTCCCCGGCGCTCGCGGCGACGATCAGCTTGCCGCAGCGCTCGTGCGGGATCTCGTGCTCTTCGCAGTAGCGGTAGAGCTCCGCGGCTCCCTGTACGCACAGGCGCGCCTTGGAAGAGCCGGGCTTGTAGTAGACGCCCGCGTGTACGACGCCGGAGTTGTGGCCGGTTTGATGCTGGCCCAGCTCGCTCTCACGCTCGAGTACGCATACTGATGAGGATGGAAAGCGTCGTGCCAACTCGCGAGCCACGGCTAGGCCTACGATCCCCCCGCCGACGACGGTTAGATCGGTGCGTGCCGGTGCTGGGTCGGACGGCGGGAGATTGGGCTGGGTCACTTGGCTACCACACGACCGGCACACCGTAGGCGGCGAAAGCGCGATCGCGTGTGACGATCGCGCAGCCCTCGAGCTTGGCTTGAGCGATCAGCAATCGGTCGAAGGGGTCTCCATGATGGAGGGGAAGCTCACCGGTCGCATTGGCGTGGCGTGCGGTGATGGTTAGCATCTCGGTCTCAGTCTCGTCGATGCGCGCCACCAGGTCTTCGGGTGCCGTCAGCTTGCCGATCGCGCGCTTGATCGCGATCTCCCAGATGCTCACGACGCTGACAAGCGACTGCGTGTCTGCCCGCTCCATCGCCTCGTCGGCTCGAGGCGACAACGGGTAGTCGGAAGAAAGCAACGCCAGCAGGGCGTGCGTGTCGAGCAGGAGCCTCAATCGTCGATCATGCCGAAGGCACGTTGGAGGTCCTCGGGCAGCTCGTCGAAGTCATCGGCGATTTTGACCTGACCCTTCCACACGCCCCTGAGAGCAAGCAGGCCGCGTGACTTCTCGTCATAGGCCACGATCTTGGCCACTGGGCGCCCGGAGCGCTCGACAATGATCTCCTCACCGTGGCGGGCGCTTTCGACCAGTCGCGAGAAGTTCGTCTTAGCTTCGTGCATGCCTACACGCGTCATGGAGCAAGCTTAGCACCGACTAGCTAGCTTAGTCCAGGCTCGCTTGGTGGGTTGCGCACGCAGGCGGACAACGCCTTGATGACACGCTCGACCGCGCTCTCGACCGTCTCATCGCCTGAGCGTAGAATGAGATCAGGCCGCAGGGGCGTCTCATACGGCGCATCAACGCCTGTCAGGCCAGCGAGCTTGCCGGCGCGCGCGCGCGCGTAGAGTCCCTTTGGATCGCGCTGCTCGCACAGCCTTAGCGGAGCATCGACGAAAATCTCCAGAAAAGGCAGGTCGGCGTCAGCATGCAGGGAGGCCGCCGCTTCGCGATCCTGGGCGTATGGGCTGACGAGGCTGACGATCGCAAGTGTCCCGGACTCAGCGAGCAATCTCGCGACATGTGCGGTTCGGCGCACGTTCTCGCTGCGTGCCGCCTCGTTGAAGCCGAGATCGCCATTCAGTCCGTGCCGCAGATTGTCACCATCGAGCATGAAAGCTGGGCGCCCAGAGGTGACAAGGCGCTCCTCAAGCGCAGCCGCGATCGTTGACTTGCCGGCGGCCGGCAGTCCGGTGAACCAAATCGTGGCGCCGACATGCCCCAGCGCCTCCCAGCGTTGACCGCGCGTGAGAGCCGTGCGCTGCCAACGAACGTTGGGGCTGTGCTCCTGGCCGCGCCGGGGAAGCTCCGCGGGACGAGCAGCGTCCGGGACCTCGGTCTCGCTACGCAGGGGCGACTCCGTGTCGGAGTTGATGTTGTTGGAGATTGGCAAAGGTCTGTGGCTTTCAGAGCTGGCTGAGGATCAGGCTAGCGGCTCTCCAACGAGTGCTGCAGTGCGTCGGGTGCTGAGGCGATGTGAGAACGGCCAGCCGCGGTAGGGGTGCGTCGCTCGGCAGGTTAGTGCTCTGCGTCGAGCGACTGCTCAGTTGGGATGGGAGTCTCGCGGTGATGCTCGTCTGGGGCTAGCGGAAAGCCGTTGGCCAAGTGGACAAAATCCATTTTGTTTGGGGGCCCGTGGCAGTCGCCGATGCACGCGGGTCATTGAGCGTTTACGTAGACTGTATTGAGCGTTTACGCATGTTAGATTGTGCAATTACGCAGCCTAGTCTCCACGTTCGCTGCTCGCCCGGGCCATGACGACCATGCATCCGCGCCACATACGCCCTTTGCTACTCGAAGCGCTTGCCGATACGCGGGTTGTATTTGTTGCGGGCGCGCGTCAGGTCGGCAAGACGACATTGACGCGCCAGATAGCCGTCGGCGAGCACCCGATGAGGGTCCTGAGCCTCGACGAGACGGCGACCCGCGATGCCGCGCTGCGCGACCCCGCCGGCTTTCTCGCGGCGTTCTCCGGGCCTACGCTGATCGACGAGATCCAGCATGCTCCGGATCTGCTTCTGGAGATCAAGCGCACAGTTGACGCGGATACTCGACCAGGACGGTTTCTCCTTACTGGCTCTGCCAACATCCTGACCTCCAAGAAGGTCAAGGATGCGCTCACGGGTCGTATCGAGACATTGAATCTCTGGCCGCTTGCCCAGAGCGAGATGCGAGGCGGCAAGGTCAAACCTCGTCGATGGCTTTTTGCCGGCGCTCCGCCTCAAGAGAGCGGCTGTACCGTTGGCCGCGACGCATTCGCCACGATCGTCACTGCCGGGGGCTACCCCGAAGCCCTCCAGCGCGCTGGAAGCCGGCGCGAGCGCTGGTTTGAGAGCTATGTCGATACCGCGCTCGACAGCGATCTGCGGGACATCTCAGATGCAATCAAGGTGGAGGAGATGCCGAGGCTGCTGCGCCTGATCTCTGCTCAGGCCGCAAATCTCCTGTCGTACCGAAACATCGCCTCGCGTCTTGAGCTGAGCGCTGGAACCGTGAAGGCCTACCTTGGTCTATTGGAGCAGCTGTTTCTCGTGAGAAGACTTCAGGCGTGGCGCCCAGGGCTTGGCACGCGCGAGACAAGCACTCCCAAGGTGTATGTCGTGGACTCGGGGCTGCTCGCCAGTTTGCTGGGTGCTGACGAGACGCGCGTGGCCCGACGATAACGGGCCACGACTACAGGTCGCTGCTCAAGCTCCGCGAGCGTTGTGGTCCCAGGTTCGTCGCGGGGGCCGTGATTCACCCTCGCGAAAAGACGATCCCGCTAGGGGATCGTCTTTGGGCGTTGCCTATAGCTGCTCTGGGGGCATGACCGGGGGTGGGTAGCTATGGCCTGCGCTACCCCTCCAGCGAGTGCTGCAACGCCTCCAACACCCGCACCACGCGCAGGCCGCTGTGCCCATCCGAGCGCGGTGTCCTGCCTTCGCGGATGCAGTCGATGAAATGCTGGCACTCAAGACGCAAGGGCTCGGCGTTGGCAAGGCGCGGAGAGAAGGACTCGCCGGCGCGTGTTATGTACTCGCCCCATGAACTTGCGTCCTCGTCAAAGCCCTTGTCATAGACGGTCAACTTGCCCTCGGTCCGCATGTCGTCGAACGTCGCCATGCGCTTGGAGCCGACGACGGTGATGCGCCTCTCCTTGTGGGGGTCGAGCCAGGAGAGATGCAGGTGAGCGACCTGCCCCGAGGGAAAGCGCAGGTAGCAGAAGACGACGTCCTGGACGCCGCCACGCACATACGACTCTCCATGCGCGGAGCACTCGACCGGCTCCTCGCCGATCAGGTGCAAGACGACCGACACGTCGTGCGCGCCCAGACTCCAAAGCGCATTCTCCTCGGCGCGCAGCTTGCCGAGGTTGACGCGGTTGCCGTACACGTAGTAGAGCGAGCCCAGCTCGTCCGCGTCGAGTAGCTCCTTCAGGCGAGTGACGGCTGGGTGGTACTCGAGCAGATGGCCCACCATCAGGATGCGCCCAGCCTTCTCGGCGGCGTCTACCGCACGCTGTGCGTCCGCGACGGTCGTGGCCAGCGGCTTCTCGACAAAGCAGTGCTTGCCTGCTTCAAGCACGCGCGCAGCCAGCTCTGCGTGTGTGGGCACGGGCGTGGCGAGCACGATCGCATCGAGCTCGGAATCGGCGAGCAGCTCGTCGATATCGGCGCTGGTGCGCACTCCAGGGAATGCATCGGCCAGCTTCACGCGGATCTGCTCGGAGCCGTCGCAGAGCCAGGTGAGCTCGCAGTGTTCGATTGCCGCGAAGTTGCGAGCCAGGTTGGGCCCCCAGTAGCCGAGGCCGACAACGCCTATCCTGACGGGCTGCTCGCTGAATCGGACAACCTGTGGTCGTCCAGGGTTGGGGGGTGTTTTTGGCGTGCCCATGTCGCTCACTACTGCGCTCCCACGTCAGAGGGCCGCTTTCTATCCGCGCCTGACGTAAATGTTCCAATCGCGGCCACACAACGCTCGGCCGCTTTGCCGTCGCCATAGAGCTGGGGATGGTTTTGGGGGATGGGTCGTGCCAGGGCCGAGAGAACACGCTCAATATCGAGATCGACGAGCGTGTTCCAGCCACTATCGACGGTCTCCACCCACTCTGTGGTGGACCTGAGCGTGATGCAGGGCACCCCGGCAAGGTACGCCTCCTTCTGGACGCCACCGGAGTCGGTCAGCACCGCGCGCGCATTCTGGACCAGCGCACTGAAGCGCACATAGCCAAGCGGCTCGTAGAGGGTCACGTTGTCGAGCGCCTGCAGCCGCTCCAACAGTCCCGTTTCGCGTAGGCGCGCACGTGTACGCGGGTGCACCGGGAAGATCACGCGTCCGGGCAGTGCGGCCACGACATCTACGAATATCTGAAGGCGCCGTGGATCGTCCACATTTCCAGCACGGTGGGCGGTCAGCAGTAGGTAGTCGCCGGCCTCGATGTCAAACCCGGCAAGAGCTTCGTTGTTCGCTCCAGCCGCGGTGCGCCACTTGAACGCAACATCGATCATCACATCCCCAACCACCTCGATCTTTCCGTGCGCCGACTCTTTCCTGAGGTTCTCCGCCGCCGTCTCAGACGCGCACAGCAACAGCTCGCTCATGTGGTCGGTCAGGACGCGGTTGAGCTCCTCGGGCATCGCACGGTCGAACGAGCGCATGCCGGCCTCGACGTGCACCACCGGTACGCCGAGCTGGGCGCTTGCCAGCGCGCCCGCGAGCGTCGAGTTGGTGTCTCCGTAGACGAGCGTCGCGTCGGGCTCGACCTCCGCCAGTAGGGGCTCCAATGCCGCGAGCATGCGCGCGGTCTGCGAGGTGTTCGAGCCGCCGCCGATGCCAAGTTCTCGCTCGGGCGCCTGCAGCCCAAGCTCTGAAAAGAACACGCTCGAGAGCGAGTCGTCGTAATGCTGGCCCGTGTGCACAAGGATCTCCTCGTGCTCGGCGCGAAGTGGCCCAGAGACAGCGGCTGCCTTGATGAATTGCGGCCGGTTGCCTACGACTGTGAGGACACGCACAGGTGCAGCCTATGTGCCAGGAGGGCGACGCGCAGGGCGGGGATGTCCCGTCTTCGGGGTGCCCGCGCGCGCACGCGGGGCATCAGGCCGCTGCGCCCACCACGGAAGTGGACCAGTCGATCACCGACGTCGGCTTGACCACATGGCGGGAGAGCCCCAGATCCTTGGGCTCAAGGCCGAGCGCGAGCCCGACGAGCTGGGGGAGGTGAAGGACCGGCATGTTCAGCTCGCGCCCGACCACTTTCTCGACAAGCGGCTGCTGCATATCGAGGTTCAGGTGGCAGAGCGGGCAGGGAGTTACAAGGCAGTCGGCATCGGCGTCGACCGCATCGCCAAGGTGGCGCCCGGCCTGCTTGAACGAGGCCTCCTTGTTCATCGTGACGATCGGAAAGCCGCAACACTTGCGCATCCCGGCGTACTCGATCACGGTGCCGCCAAGTGCCTCGATCAACTGCTCGAGGTAATGGTCGCGAGGATGCTCGGCGTCGATGCCAAGGCGATCACGCGGTCGCACGATGTAACAGCCGTAGAACGGCCCAACTTTGAGGTTGGTCAGCGGACGCTTGACCATCCCGCTTAGCTTCTCCAGGCCGATCTCCTCGACCAGCAGCCAGAGAAAGTTCTTGTTGGTGAGGCCCTTCTCGTAGCTCAACCCCTCGTCGGAGAGCGTGGAGTTGACCTGGGCCCTGTACTCGGCGCTCGAGTCCAGGCGCTCCTGGCACTCGCCTTGGGCCCCCTGGCAAGTGGAGCAGATGTTCATCATCAGCTCCGCCCCTTGCACCTGCTGGGCGAGTGCGAAGGTGCGCGCATTGAGCGTGTCGGCAAGCTCCTGGTTGTGCTCGGCGATCACACCGCAGCCGGTGCAGTTAGCGCGCTCCAGTTCGACCAACTCAATGTCGAGCAGCGGCGCGACCTTTGCCATCGAGCCGTGCAGCTCCGGCGTGAAGCCGCGGCTCACGCAGCCGGGCCAGTAGGCGACCTTCATTTCATGCTCCCTTCGGGTGCTAGGACCTTGCGAGCGTCTGCGCTCATGCGTTTGCCTGTGGCTGTGTGGACGCGGTGTCGTTCGCGCCGACGGCGGCGAGCGTCTCGCTCTCTTCATCCTCGCCGCTTACATACAGGTTCAGCTCATAGCGCTCAGGCTTGCTCTCGATCTTCTCGTAGATCCGCTTGACCGCATTCAGGTCCTGCTTAGGGATCTTGTGTCCGAAGACCGCGATCTTGATGCTCATCTTGCGTTTCATCACAGCGCGGATCGCGACGGGAAGCGAGCTGAGTAGCTCCTTGCCGGCGGCGGGATGGAACTTGCCAAACCAAGAGTTGCCGCCGTATGAGCGAGGCAGCATCTCCGCCTCGTGCAAAAGCCCGTAGTCCTTGATCAGCGTCACGACAGTTTCCTCGTGGCGGTGACCGTTGTTCTGGTCGTTGATGTGCTGGTCGGCCCCAGCGATGCGCCGCAGCCGCATGATCTGCCCCATCGGGTTGACGTCCTTGGGACAGGCCTCGACGCACTTGAAGCAGTGCGTGCAGTCATAGAGCCCTTGTGGGTCTTCGCTCAGGTCGAGCAACCGCTCGCGCTGTTCTTCGTCGCGAGGATCGCCGACGAAGCGGTAGGCCTTGGCAAGCGCGGCGGGTCCGATGAAGCCGGGATCGACCTCCATCGCCAGGCAGTCCGACACACAGGCCCCGCACTGTATGCAGGCCATCGTCTGCGTGATGTTGACCATCGACTCGCGCGGCACGATGTGCTCGCGCTCGGGCTGGGCCCCCTCGTTGATCAGCCACGGGGTCACGCGCTGGACCTTCTTCCAGTGCACAGCGTCCATGTCCACGATCATGTCCTTGATCACGGGCATGTTGCCCATCGGCTCGACCTCGATCACGCCGTCCTTGCTCGACGCGCGCGCATGGTCCAAGTGGGTGTGGCAGGCAAGTCCGGGTTCGCCGTTGATGCGCACGCCGCAAGAGCCGCAGATGGCGGCGCGGCAAGAGCAGCGGATGCCGATCGAGCCGTCGAACTTCGCCTTGGCCTGCAGAATGCCCTCGAGCACCGATCGGTGGGGCTCCAGCTCGATTGTGTGCTCGTCCCAATAGGGCGCCTCGCCGGACTCGGGGTCATAGCGGCGCATCCTCAGCGTGAACTGCTCCGGCGGCTTATGGGTTTCGGCCATCAGCTTGCCTTCCTTGCTGTCGGGCGGACCCCCCGCGCGCGCGGGAGGCATGTGAACAGGGAGGTGTCGAAAGGGCGCCTTTCGAGAGGAAAGTTCTCGATGGGCGGTACCTATCGAAAAGGCAGTTCTCGACAAGGGGGGTATCGAGCGAAAAGGCAGTTCTCGACAAGGGGGATATCGAGTGCATCAGTATTTACGCTCCTCCGGCTCCCACTGGGTGAAGGTCACAGGCGAGTAGCTGATCTCAGGCCCATCCCCGTTCAGGCTGATGTCGATGTGCTTGAGCCACTCTTCGTCGTTGCGCTCGGGGAAGTCGGTGCGGAACTGCGCCCCGCGCGACTCTTTGCGCTCGATCGCCGCGACGACGGTCGCCTCGGCGCAGTCGAGCATGTAGCCAAGCTCGATCGCCCCCAGCACGTCCTGGTTGAAGACGGTGCCTTTGTCGTCGATGTAGGCGTCCTTGGACTCCGCTTGCAGGCGCTTGACGATCTCGTGTGCCTTGTCCAAGCCCTCCTGGTCGCGGTACACGGCGACGTATTGGTTCATTGTCTCGCCCAGCTCCTGCTTGATCTCCGACACTCTGCGGCCCGTGCGCGGCCGAGCGATGATCGCGTCGATCATGGCCACGTCCTCGCGTAGCTGGGCGTCGGTAGCGTCGGGCACGCCCATCGATGCAGCTCGCGCGGCGGCGTGTTCGCCCGCGCGGCGGCCGAAGATGAGGGTGTCGAGCAGCGAGTTGGCACCGAGGCGGTTGCCGCCGTGCACCGACACACAGGCGACCTCGCCGGCGGCGTATAGGCCCTCGACCGAGGTGGCGCCGTTCACGTCGGTCTTCACGCCGCCCATGATGTAGTGCTGGCCGGGACGGATCATGATCGGCTCGCGCGTGATGTCCACGCCGGCGAAGTCCTTGCCGATGTTGACGATCTCGCGTAGGGCCTCCAAGGTGCGCTTGCGCGGCACCTTCGTGATATCCAGGTAGATCCCGTCTTTGTTGGCGCCGACGCCGCGACCCTCGAGGATCTCGGTCTGCTCGGCGCGCGAGACCACGTCGCGAGAGGCAAGCTCCATCTTGTTGGGCGCGTACTTCTCCATGAAGCGCTCGCCCTCGGAGTTCAGCAGCACGGCCCCCTCGCCGCGCGCCCCCTCGGTTATCAGGAGACCGTTCTCGACAAGCGTGGTCGGGTGGTACTGGACCATCTCCATGTCCATCAGTGGAGCCCCGATGCGATACGCCTGGGCGATCCCGTCGCCGGTCACGATCAGCGCGTTGGTCGTCGGGCTATAGACCTGCCCGGCGCCGCCGCAGGCGAGGATCACGTTCTTGGCATGCAGGGTCTCCATGCGCCCCGAGCGCACGTCGCGCGCGACCACTCCACAGCAGCGTCCCGAATCGTCTTGCAGGAGCGAGGTGACGAACCACTCCTCGTAGCGGTCCACCTGCTCGTGGTGCTTCATCAACTGCTCATAGAGCACGTGCAAGATCGCCTGCCCGGTGATATCGGCGACGTAGGCGGTGCGCTTCATCGAAGCGCCGCCGAAGGCGCGCAGGTCCAGTTCGCCGTTGTCGTTGCGGTGGAAGGTCACCCCGATGTGCTCGAGATGCATCACCTCTTGTGGCGCCTCCGAGCACATGATTTCGATCGCGTCCTGGTCGCCGAGGAAGTCGGAGCCCTTGACGGTGTCATACGCGTGCGAGCGCCAATCGTCAGCGACATTGATCGCCGCATTGATGCCGCCAGCGGCAGCCACCGAGTGGGAGCGCACCGGATGGACCTTGCTGAGGATTGCGACGCTCGAGCCGGCCTCTGCGGCGGCAAGCGCTGCACGCTGGCCCGCGAGACCTGCGCCGATGATCAATACGTCATGTGCTGGCATGGATTCCTGGGGGCTCGAAGGAGAGGGGCGATGTCTGCGGCCTGGACTCTATAACGCGGGACCGGACGGGGATCGCCACATGCGTCACAGAAGCCGTTGTGCCAGAGGTGTCGCATGTTCTGAAATGGCTATGCCCCGTGCGCGCGCAGGGGGCATAGCGCTCTGCGAAATTGTCCGTACCTGGGGTGTTGTGGCATCCCAAAATGGCGATGCCCCGCACGCGCGCGCGGGGCATCGCGCTTTTATGAACGCCCGCCGGCAAGCCCACCGGCAGGGTTGAGCGCTTGGCGGATCTGGGCGACGGTGACAGTGCCGCGCAGGATGCCGTTGGCGTCCACGGCAACCATCCCGCCGAGCCGGCCGAGAGCCTCGCTGCGCAATAGCGACTCCAGTGGCTCATGCTCGTCGATGCGCACTTGCAGGTCCTGCTCGAGCACGTCGCCGATCTCAAGCGCCGGCCGGCCGGCGGCGATCTCCGCGTCGACTCGCTCGGAGCGCACCACGCCGAGGAAGTGGCGAGCATGGTCCACGACCGCAAACCAGGGGCTGCGATAGCGGGCGAAGAACTGCTCTTGGGCGTCCAGCAGGTTCAGCTCGGCTGGGATCGTGGTCGGCTCGCGGTCCATGATGTCCTTCACGCGCACGTTCTGGATGCGCTGGCCCATCGCCCCCTGCATCACCGCACCACCGGATGCTTGGTAGAGGATCAGGCCGAGCACCAGCGTGAACAGGCCAAAGCTGTTGCCCTCCAAAAGCGCGAGCAGGCCCACGAGACCGAGCACCATCGCAAAGCCCTGGCCGGCCCGGCCGGTGATGCGCGTGCCGCGATGGCGGTCACCGGTGCGCCACCAGATGACGGCTCGCGCGATGCGCCCACCGTCGAGTGGAAAGGCCGGCACCAGGTTGAATAGCAACAGTGCCGCGTTGATGAATACAAGCCAGGCCAAGAGGGCCACGGCCGGAGTGATCGTGAAGCCTTCTTCCAGCAGCAGCGCTCCGAAGAAGTGCCCGCCGGGGGCCAGTACAAGCGTCGCCACCGCACAGATGAGCAGCGCCAGCAGCGTTCCAGCGGGGCCGGCGGCGGAGATCTTGAATTCCTCGCCCGGCGTCTCCGGTTCGCGCGCCGGACGCGCCATGCCGCCGAAGAACCACAGGTCGATGCCGAGTATCGGTATCCCCAGGCGCCGCGAGACGAGCGCGTGGCCCAGCTCGTGCAGGATCAACGAGGCGAAGTAGCCGAGCGCGCCGACGACGGCCACAACATAGGCCGTGCTGCTCGATCCGCCCAGTATGTCGTGGAAATACTGGGACAGGTAGAGGATCAGAAAGAAGAGGACAAAGAACCAGCTGATGCTGACGCCCACTCTGATGCCAAAGATGCGCGCCACCTGAATGTTGCCGGGCATGCGCCGCGGTGCTCTTGTGGCCATGTACTGATCTTAGGCTGTTCGCTCAGGTTGCTCCACGCCGGGCCGGAGATTGCCACCCACATCGGGCGTGGGCGATTTGAGGGGTGGGGACGAGGAGTGTCCGTTTTCTGTGATTCACAATAGTGGCTACATAGTGTAGTTACTATTGTGGTGTGCGGAAAATTTACGTAATACTCTGCACGCGACCCCGCTCGATGATCGCCTTAAAGTCGCTGCCGGCAGGCAGCGTGCCGTACTCGAGCCCGCCATCGCCGCCGAGGCGCGAGGCGCAGAAGGCGTCCGCCACAAACGGTGCGCCATGGCGCACGAGCAGTGAGCCCTGGAGCGCCAGCGCCATGCCCTCGACCACGCGTCGTGCGCGCACCTCGAGCGTCATCGGGTCTGAGAACTGGCGCTCCAGCTTCTTGACGTGCTCGTCCAGACGCGTGTCTGCACCCTCGGCCTGCTTGACCTCGTGCATGAACACCTCCAAGCTGCGCGGCGTGCGCACGAGCGCGCGCAGCACGTCGAGGCTCATCACGTTGCCCGAGCCCTCCCAAATTGAGGCGAGCGGCGCCTCGCGGTACAGGCGCGGCATGCCGGACTCCTCGACGTAGCCGTTGCCACCGAGGCACTCCAAGGACTCGAAGGCGTGGTTGGGCGCACGCTTACAGACCCAGTACTTGCCGACGGCAGTGGCGAGGCGCTTGAACAGGTGAGCATCGTTCAACTCACTATCGCCCTGAGCGGGCCCCTCGGCGCCGGCTTCGTCGTAGGCACGCGCCAGACGCATCGCCAGCGCTGTCGCGGCCTCGGACTCGACGCAAAGGTCGGCGAGCACGTTGCGCATCAGCGGTTGGTCGATCAGCAACTTGCCGAAGGTTGAGCGGTGTGCGGCATGGTGGGTGGCCTGAACGACCCCAGCGCGCATACCGGCGGCGCCGCCGATCACACAATCAAGCCGCGTGTGGCCGACCATCTCGATGATCGTCGGCACGCCGCGTCCCGGCTCCCCCACCATACGTGCCCACGCGCCATGAAATTCGACCTCGCTGGAGGCGTTGGAGTGGTTACCGAGCTTGTCCTTCAAGCGCTGGATGTGAAAAGCGTTGCGTGTGCCGTCGGGTAGGACGCGCGGCATCAGAAAACAGGAGAGGCCGTCATCGGTCTGAGCCAAGACGAGGAACAGGTCGGACATCGGCGCCGAGCAGAACCACTTGTGGCCGGTGATCTCGTACTCGGCTCCCGCACCACCGCCATTGATCGGCTGGGCGATCGTGGTGTTGGCTTTCACGTCCGAGCCGCCCTGCTTCTCGGTCATCGCCATGCCCGCGATCGCCGAGCCCTTCTCGCTCGCCGGGACCAGGCGTGGGTCGTAGGTGTTGGCCGTTACCAATGGCCCCCACTCGGCCAGCAGCTCAGGCTGCGTGCGCAATGCCGGCAGCACAGCGAAGGTCATCGTGATCGGGCAGGCAAAGCCCGCCTCGGCCTGCATCGCGGTCATGTACAGCGCCGCGCGCGCCGCGTGGGGCGCGGGCTCCGTGCTGGTCCAGGGCAGCGAGTGCAGTTCGTGCTCGACCCCCATCTTCATCAGCTGATGCCAGGCAGGGTGGAACTCGACCTCGTCGATGCGATGTCCGTAGCGGTCATGGGTCTTCAGCACCGGCTTGTTCTCGTTGGCCAGACGTCCCCAAAGGATTGGGTTCCCACCCACCCCGTCGCCGCCAACGAACTTGCCAAGCTCAGCCGCGCGCCCCAGCGCCCAAGAGGCACCCTCGCGCTTGGTTGCCTCCACGAGTGGGAGGTTGCTGGAGAAGACGTCCACCCCCTCCAGCGGAGGGACCTGGTTGGCGACGGCGTGGGTCTGCCACTGCCCCGCGAGTGTTTGGTCGCCTACGGCCGCCATCGGCTTAGAGGTTACCCCTTGCGAGAGCGGGGCGGGCAGTGTTCGTTTTGGCGATGCCCCCCGCGCGCGCAGGGGGCATCGGCTCAACCAGGGACCTCCAGCCGTCGCGCGATAGCATCGCCCGCCGGGGCAGTGGGATCCCGTCCGTCAGCTAAAACCGAGGACCGACACATGGCCAAGATCAAGGTGCAAAACCCCGTCGTCGAGCTCGACGGCGACGAGATGACGCGAATCATCTGGTCTTTTATCAAGGAGCAGCTGATTCTGCCCTACCTGGATATCGACCTGAAGTACTACGACCTCTCGATCGAGAGCCGCGATGCCACCGAGGACGCAATCACGGTCGAGGCGGCCAACGCGATCAAGCAGTACGGCGTCGGAGTGAAGTGCGCCACGATCACCCCCGACGAGGCGCGCGTAGAGGAGTTTGGCCTCAAGGAGATGTACCGCTCGCCCAACGGCACGGTGCGCAACATCCTCGGCGGGGTCATCTTCCGCGAGCCGATCGTGATCTCCAACATCCCCCGCCTGGTGCCAGGCTGGACCAAGCCGATCGTGATCGGCCGTCACGCCTTCGGTGACCAGTACCGCGCCACGGACATGGTCGTGCCGGGCGCAGGCAAGCTGATGCTCACCTTCGCACCGGCCGATGGCAGTGAGCCGATCGAGCTGGACGTGTACGACTTCCCAGACGGAGGCATCGCGATGGCAATGTACAACCTAGACGAGTCGATCCGCGACTTCGCACGCGCGTCGATGCGCTACGGCCTGGATCGTGGCTACCCGGTGTACCTGTTGACCAAGAACACGATCCTCAAGCGCTATGACGGACGTTTCAAGGACCTGTTTCAGGAGATCTACGAGTCTGAGTTCAAGAGCGACTTCGAGGCCGCGGGGATCTCATACGAACACCGTTTGATCGACGACATGGTGGCCGCCTCGCTGAAGTGGGAAGGCGGGTATGTGTGGGCGTGCAAGAACTACGACGGCGATGTGCAGTCGGACACCGTCGCCCAGGGCTTTGGCTCGCTCGGGTTGATGACGAGCGTGTTGATGAGCGCTGACGGCAAGACCGTCGAGGCCGAGGCCGCGCACGGCACGGTCACCCGCCACTACCGCATGCACCAACAGGGCAAGCCCACCTCTACCAATCCGATCGCCTCCATCTTTGCGTGGACACGTGGGCTCGCGGCGCGCGGGCGCATGGACAACACCCCCGAGGTGAGCGAGTTCGCGGATACGCTCGAGCGCGTCTGCGTGCAAACGGTGGAAGCAGGCAACATGACCAAGGACCTCGCCCTCCTGATTGGTCCCGAGCAGGAGTGGCAGACCACGCAGGAGTTCCTCGCATCGATTGACGAGAACCTCAAGCGTGCGATGGCATGATCGATATGTGCAGCGCTGCTTTGTACGTATGTAGCGCCGCCATGTGAGCGTAATCGAGCTTTCTCCCGCGACCATTTGAAAATCGACCCCAATCAGGAGCTGAGAATCCGTGAGCAATCCCGTACGAGTCACTGTTACAGGCGCAGCCGGCCAGATCGGCTATAGCCTCGTGTTTCGCATAGCAAGTGGGCAGCTACTAGGCCCCGATCAGCCGGTCGATCTGCGGCTGCAGGAGATTCCTCCGGCGATGGGCGCGCTTGAGGGCGTGGCGATGGAGCTTGTCGACTGTGCCTTTCCGCTGCTTGAGAACCTCGACCTGCACGACAACCCGCAGGAAGCGTTCGACGGTGTCAACATCGCGCTGCTCGTCGGCTCGCGTCCGCGCACAAAGGGCATGGAGCGTGCCGAGCTATTGAGCGAGAACGGCAAGATCTTCACCGGACAGGGCAGAGCGCTGAACGAGCATGCTGCAAGCGACTTGAAGGTGCTCGTCGTGGGCAATCCCGCCAACACCAACTGCCTGATCGCCATGAACAACGCGCAGGACATTCCGCGCGAGCGCTTCACCGCGATGTTGCGCCTGGATCACAACCGTGCGGTCGCTCAGCTTGCCAACAAGGTTGGAGCCTCGGTCAGCGACGTGAGCAAGATGGGTGTGTGGGGCAACCATTCCCCCACCATGTACCCCGACCTGTTCCACGCGGAGATCAAAGGCGAGCAGGCCGCGAAGGTCGTCGACGACCAGGCTTGGATCGAAAACGACTTCCTGCCCAATGTCGGCAAGCGTGGCGCTGCAATCATCGAGGCTCGCGGCGCCTCCAGCGCTGCGTCGGCCGCCAACGCCGCCATCGATCACATGCGCGATTGGGTGAGCGGCACCAGCGACTGGGTATCGATGGGCGTCCCCTCCGACGGTTCCTACGGCGTGCCTGAGGGCCTCATCAGCGGCTTCCCGTGCACCTGCTCGAATGGAGAGTGGTCGATCGTGCAGGGCCTCGATATCGACGATTTCTCCCGTTCGAAGATTGACGCATCGGTGGCAGAGCTCACGGGCGAGCGCGACACGGTTTCGAGCCAGGGGCTTATCTAAACCGTCCCGTTAAACGAAACGGCCGGGTCGCAAATGCGCCCCGGCCGTTTCGTTCGTCAGATGTCGTCGGAATGGATCGTCGTTGATACAAGGTCCAGTCCGACGGATCGTCGTTCCTGGCAAGGACGTACCCCATGCGGGGCACAGGCAAGTCGCGAAGTGTGCTTTGCACACGAGCGACTGAGGACGCAGCCAGGGACGACGAGGCTAGGACTGGGGGTGCCAGCCGCGGCCCTGCTTCTTAATCTTCTTTTCCTGCTCAAGACCCGGGAGTACTCGGTACAGGTAGTTCTGCTTGATGCCCATCTTGGCGGCAAGCTCGGGGATCGTGATCCCGGGCTGCCCACTGACGAACTGCAAGGCCTGCGCGGCACGCGTGCCACTCCCCTTGCGACGGCCTGCACGGCGACGGGACGTAGCGGCGGCTGCGGGGGCAGCTGCTGTTGTTGCCTCGGCAGCCTTGGGCGGACGTCCACGTCGCGCGCCTGTCGTACGGCTCTTGGAGCCGCGTGGGCGACCTGGGCCGCGACGGGCTGGTGTGGCGGTTGAGGCAGCCGGAGTGCTGGCGGCCGCACGGGGAGCTGCTCCGCCGACGCCCGCGAGGGCCGCTGCGGCGTCCTGGAGGCGGGTGTACTCGTCGATCAGCGGCTTCAGCTCAGCCAGTCGGTCGTTTATCTCTCGGCGCTTCTCGTCAAGGAAGTCAGTCACGATTGTGTCCTGTTCACTGGGGTGTGAATGCAACCCGAGGGTCGAGTTGCACGGTCTATGTGGCTTCACTTTACACAAGTTGCCCTACTACACGTACACCTATAGGGCACATGCAAGCGAATTACCATCGTTCGGTTGCAGATTTAAGGAGTGTCAGCGCTCGAGTAGTGCACGCAGGCGCTCCAGCGTGTGGGTTGCCTCGCGTTCGGGCATTCCCCCGACCAGCGCACGGCTCGCGATCGCGCCGAACGGGCCAAGCGGCGGGTGGAACTCATTGCGGTAGTCGAAGCGGGTGTAGCCACTGGAAAGGGGTTGCAGCGAGTATTCGGTGCGGGCGCGCGAGCGGGCCGGCCCGCGACCCTCCCACACGGCGCGCTCCCGCGGCTCGCAATGTACCAGTGTCCAGTGAACATCGACGCTGACTCCTCTCAGGTGGATCTGTTGATCCATGTGATAGCCAACCTGTAGAGCCCCGTCGTCATGGTGGCGTAGCTTGCGATGAATCGTGACCCAGTCGCCCAGACGCTCAGGGTCCATGACGGTTTCCCACACCGTGGCGGGTGTGGTGGCGATCTCGATCGAGGCGCAAACGGTGCTCATCGCGAAGCCCAACCGTAGCTTGCGCAACTGTTTAAGGCCTGCTTGCCCACGTGAGCGATCAGCGGGCAGCGAGCGGCTCGCGCTTTTCCCACTCGTATAGCGCGTGTTCGACGGCTGAGTCGAATGAGTGCAGTTCCACATTCAAGGTCGCGGCGGCGGCATGCCCGTCGGGTAGCAGGTCGCCGATGAGCCCTTCCATAAGCGGCAGCACCAGCTCCGGTTGCTCATCGGTAAGAACCGCAGCCAGGCGCGCCGCAATCGGCGTGACACTCACCCCAAGCCCGACGCTTGGGCGCGACAGCATCATCAGCTCGGCGATGCGCTGTACCAACTCCCCGTAAGTGAGCGTCTCGGGACCGGCGATCTCAAGAGCCCGTCCGGCGACATACTCGTTGGAAGCACAGGCCGCAAGCATCTCGACAAGGTCGCGCTCGTCGATCGGACACGTACGAAAATGCCGCCAGGCGGGTAGCGCGATTATCGGCAGGCGCTCGATCAGACGTACGAGAAAGCGAAAGGAGCGCGAGCGTGCGCCGATCACGATTGATGCACGTAGGGCCACCGATCCTGGTATCTCGTCGAGCAGGATGCGCTCTACCGCATAGCGACTGGAGAGGTGAGTGGATGCCCGCTCGGGCGGGAGCGGGCCGCCGAGGTACACGATGCGCCGCACCCCGGCGGCACGCGCCGCATCGGCGAAAGTCTGAGCCGAAGCTCGCTCGCGCGCGGAGAACGGGACTCCACTCGCCCTACCGCTGGAGGGCTCCATCGAATGGATCAGGTAATAGGCGACCTCGACGTCGCCCATCGCCTGCACCATCCCCGCCCCGGAGAGCGTGTCCCCGATCACGAGCTCGAAGTCCGCGAGCGTCGCGTTGAGATCCGATTCGAGCGTCATCGATTGAAGCGTCGACTCGACGCGGGTGCGATCGCGTGCCAGTGCGCGCACGTCGTGGCCCTGCTCGAGCAGGCGAGGCAGCAGGGCCGAGCCCGCGAAGCCGCTTACGCCGGTCAGGAGGATGCGCACCACTTCATGATGACGTCCCTACGGTTTTCCTCGCGGTTTGCGGGGAAGGCTTCTCAGTTGCCCTTGAGCGGGCGCCCGGCTAGTGCTTTGATCGCTGCCCACCAGTCAAGCCGCGAATCAAAGGGGAGTCAGTGCCGAGGACGCAGAGCAAGCGGGCAGCCCGCAAGGTCACATGCGATGAGTGCTATTTCCGGTGCAACATGCTGTGTGCGCTGGAGCTAGCCGAGCCCTGCGCCACATTCCGGCCAAACGAGGCGCAGCTCGCGCCTCCGCAGCAGCTGCGCTTCGTCTTTCGCCAAGAGCGCCGCTCGCGGGCGGCGTGGGCGTTCCCCTCGGCGCAGGAACAAGCGGCGCTGCACGCCTAATTCATTTGCTGTTCCGGTCGGTGCATGCACCGACCGGACGGGCCGCACATGTGCGGCCCGGGGGAGGGCCGCATGCGGCCCTCCCTTCCCAATTATGGACGGGACCTTTCGGCGTGCCGCGCGATCCAGTTCGCCCCGGGCGTGTCGCTCAGCCCGTGCACCACGATCGAGCAGAACACCACCAGCGCGGCCAGGTCGAAGATGCGCTGGCCGTTGGCTATGTGCTGGTCGAGCACGAGCAGCGAGAAGGTCATCGTCGCCACACCCTTGGGGCCGAACCAGCCCATGAACAAACGTGTCTGCCTGTCGGTATCCGTCCCCATCAGAGCGATCCAAACGGCAAGCGGGCGGGCGATCAGGAACGTGGCGGCCACGAAGACCAGTGCCACCCAACCGCTGCTCGCCAACGCGTGCAACGTCAACAGCGAGCCGAACACGACGAAGATGCCGAGCTTGACGATCTCAACGAGGTCGTCGGCACGCTGCTCGAAGTGATGGCGCAGATCGGGACGGCGCACGCCGAGCACGATCGCCGCGACGAACACGGCAATGAAGCCGTTGCCCTTCGGGGAGAGCACCGTCACGCCATACGTGGCAAACGCGACCCCAAGTGCATAAAGCGACTTCTGATGGGCGGGGATCGGGTGCTCGAGTGGGCGTTTGTGCTCGCGCGGCATCAGCAGTGAGGCGAGATAGCCGAGCACGACGCCGAAGAGGAGGCCAAGGCCGATGTCCTGCAACACGAAGTGCCACCACACGAAGTTCTGCGATTGGCTGGAGAGCGCGGCAAGGAAGGCGAGCACAGCCGGCAGCGCAAGGCCGTCATTCAGGCCGGACTCCAGGTTCAGTGAATGGCGCACGAGCCGGGGAACGCGCGGGTTGGTGACGATGCTCGAGGTCAACACTGGGTCAGTGGGCGAGAGCAACGCACCCAACAGCAGCGACTCAGTCCACGACAGTTTGACGAGCAGATGCGCTGCCACCGCGACGATCCCGGCCGTGAGCGGCATCGCGATCGCAAGCTTGCGCAGCGGTAGATGCCAAGCTCGCTGCAGCATCTCGCCCTCGACCTCCAGCCCGTCGCGGAACAGGATCACGATCAGGGCGACGAACGCCAGGTCCTCCACGAACCCGGACTGGGCGCGGAAGCTGACGAGTTCCAGGCCGCCGTCTCCGACCAGAAATCCGGCCAACACGAACAGGGCGGCAAGCGAGAGGAATGAGCGCTGAGCCAGTCCCGAGGCCAGCGCGCCGACGATCAGCAGCCCGCCGAGGAAGGCGGCGGTAGCCTGGAAGGTGGGCACGCGCTTAGCTTCTCATGTGTCGGGTACGTCAAACGGAAAGAGTATGGCCCCGATCAACGGGGGTATATTGGACAGAATCTTCAAAGCTCATGAGTAGAGGCGGTGGCCAAATGGCAGCAAAAGACAGAATCGGCAAAGCAAGCGAGGCGGTGCGTTCCAGCGACTACCTCAAACGTCTAATCGAAGACGAGCAGCTGCGCGACAACCTACTTGCCGCATACACGGCAGGACGCAGCGCCTACGGGCGTGTCAGCAACGGCAAGCCGGCGGGCAAGGCACTGCTTGAGGATCGCAAGCTGCAGAAGGAGCTCTCCGAAGCGGCAACTGCGCTGCGCGACGCTTCGTATGCGATCAAGCAGCCGGCATCCAAACCAAAACGCAAAGGTGGCCTCGGGCGCGCCCTGTTGCTGATCGTCGTCGGTACGGTCCTGGCGCTGGCCCTGAGTGAGGACCTGCGCTCGAAGGTGCTCGATCTGCTGTTCGGCGCCGAGGAGGAGTTCGATTACAGCTCCACCACGATGCCGGTGCAGGAGGCCCCTCCAGCCCCAGCGGATGTGCCCGCCGCGTGAGCACGGACGCTTAGCGCTTCTCCTGGACATGACGCACACCGCAACCGCTGACATCGACAGTGCTCAGGCTGAGGACGCGGCTGTGAGCCGGGAGGTCGGCGGGTCGACCGGCTCGTCGACCCGCTCGCTCTCGGGCGAGAAGGCCCAGCGCATCGTCGAGGCGATGCGCCACAGCGTCGCCCGTCGCGGCGTCGCCGGCTCGACCTTCGACCACGTTTCGCGCGAGGCGGGCGTCTCGCGCGGCCTGTTGCACTACTACTTCGGCACCAAGGAGCAGCTGCTCGTGGAGGCGGCACGCCGCGACTGTGAGCTGCGCATCGAGGCGCTGGAGAAGCGCTTGGCGGGCGCACAGACGGCCGACGATTTCGTTGCGCTGCTGGCCCAGAACCTGCAGGAGACGATCTCAGAGGACCAGGATTTCGTGACGCTCGTGTTCGAGCTGTTCACGCTCTCGCGGCGCAACGCCGACATCGCGGTCGAGTACGCGAGCCTGCTGCGCCGCACACGCGAGCGCCTCGCCGGGATGCTGGCCGTTGCCCAGGAGGAGGGCGTGCTGCGTCTGCACGCCGAGCCGGACGCCGTCGCGGACATCCTCTTCTCGCTCGGCGACGGCTTCGCATTGCGCATGATTTCAGAGCCCGATCGCGACTTCAGCGCGTCGATTCAGGCGGGTATCGAGTGTGCCCGCTCGCTCGTCGCCGACTGAGGCCGGATCACGCCCGCTGGCTCCCCGCCGACTGACAACGGGGCCACCCTCTTATAATCGGGCCTCATGCCCATCTACGAGTACAGACGACCGGACGGCACCACGTTCGAGCTGCAGCAGTCTTTCAGCGACGACACGCTCACCGTCGACCCCGAGACCGGAGTCCCGGTCGAGCGTGTATTGCACGCGCCGGCGGTCCATTTCAAGGGCAAAGGCTTCTACAACACCGACTACGGGACGCGCAAGCGTCAGCGTGAGAACGCGGCGTCAAGTGACTCGTCCTCCTCCTCCGGCTCCTCGGGGGAGTCTTCCTCGAGCGAGGGATCTTCCTCGGACTCTTCCTCTGCGGGCGACTCGTCTGCCAAGAGCGATGCAGCAAGAGGAGAGCAAGACCAGCGGGTCTGTCGGCAAGTCGGAGAAAAAAGCCGAGGCCAAGCCCGTCGCAGCCACGAAGTAGGCGAAGTAGGGGACCTGGTCGGGCAGTCCGCGCGCGGGCTAATGTTCTCGAAAGTGTGGGTCCCGAAAAGGGGGTGGGTTTCGGGGGGACGGGTGATTAGTAGTACTTTGTCGGTTCGCCTCGATCAGCCGGATTTAGCTCTACACGACATTGACGGCGAGAATCCTGCATTGGCCTGGTCGAGCGGAATCTCGAGGTCCGAAGTGCCCCGAAATCGGCTCAAACTGCCGAACCGACAAAGTACTATTAGTTAGGTACCAACTAATTAGGTGCCTGGCGGATTAGCTGGCGTTCTGGGAACTCGCGATTGGTGCATCACGTACGGAGCTGTTGTTCCTTACGGGGGCTTCAACCGACCATGAACCGCGCCACGTCAGCACGACGAGCAGCTTCGGAGACCGTCAAGCCTTCTCCGCCTTCCGGCAACGTCGTCTGTCCAGTGGGCTTGAGCACCTGCGTGGGCGGCGTACCGGTCACCGCCAGCGCCGCGAACATCCCCAGCAGTTCCGCCCCGCTCATGTCGGAGATGATCGCCGGCGGCGCGTTCCAGGCGATCAAAGGCAGGCGCAGGAAGCTCGAAGGCGAGAGCAGCTGGTCCTTCATGTCGTTGAACAGTGCCTGCTGGTGTTCCTCGCGCTGGATGTCGGTCTCGTTGGGAGCGCACAGGTTCTCGCGTGTACGGGCGATGGCGAGCGCTTGCTTGCCATCGATGTGGTGGGTGCCGGCGTGCAGGCGCAGCGTGAAGCCGCCGTCAGCGGAGCCGCCGTCGAGCTTGGAGATGATGCAGCCGCCGCTATAGGTGACGCCGCCCATCGCGTCGACCAGCTGCGGGAAGTTTTCGAAGTTGACTTCCACAACATGGTTGATCGGGATGTCGAGCCAGTGCTTGATCACCGACACCGACTCGGCCGGCCCGCCGTACTCATGCGCCGCGTTGATCTTCCGCAGGCCGTGACCGGGGATTTCGACGACCGTGTCGCGCGGGATCGACAGACGCGCTGCGTGCCCGCCGCCGGTGCGGATCAGCATGATCGTGTCCGAGCGTCCGTACCCGGTCGTTTCCGCTCCTGGTTCCTTGCTGTCTTTTTGGCGGCGGTCGGAGCCGAGCACGAGGATGTTGTTGGCCGAAGTCAACGGGAAGCCCGAAGGGTCGAGCACGCTTGAGACATCGGACGGGAGCGAGGTGCGCTCGAAGTGGGCGCTTATCAGGAACAGCACGAGTGACAGCAGCAGCCAGGCGAGGATCAGTGCCAGCAGGCCAAGGACGATGCGCTTGGGTGTGATGCGCTCTCGCCAGGGGCGCCTAGTTGTCGCGTTTGCGCCTGCCCCCCGCGCGCGCGGGGGCGCAATGCGTCCAGCTGGTTGCTCACCAGGCTTGCGCGGGCGGCGCGGCCCCTTCGGCGTGACGCTTTCCTCCAGCGCATCTTCGCGCTGTCCAGGCAGGCGGGGAACGGCGCGGTAGCGCTTGTACTGCGGTTTGTCGTCAGGGTCGCGGGGCACGGTCTGCTTGGGAGTTCGCCGGCGAGCGGCGGGACCCTATATTCCTCGGATGAGCACCCCGGATGGCGCAGTAGGGCGGCTGGTGGTGTGTCCGACCCCGATCGGCAACCTGGGAGACGTGACGCTACGCGTGCTCGACGCCCTGCGCGACGCGGATGCGATTGCCTGCGAGGACACGCGGCGCACGCGCGTGCTACTCGACCGCTACGAGATCGCGGGCAAGCTCGTGAGCTATCACGAGCACAACGAGCGCGAGCGCGCGCAGGAGCTCGTCGCGCGGATCGGCAGGGGTGCGGTGGTTGCGCTCGTGTCCGACGCCGGGATGCCGCTTGTATCGGACCCTGGTTACAAGCTAGTGCAGGCCTGCATCGAGGCAGGCCTGTTGGTTGAGGTGCTGCCGGGCCCGAGCAGTGTGCTTACGGCGATCGTCGCTTCGGGCCTGCCCTCAGAGCACTGGTCGTTTGTCGGCTTCTTGCCGCGCAAGCGCTCTGAGCTGGAGCGAATGCTGGTCAGTGCGTCGCAGACGCTGGTGGCGTTCGAGTCCCCCCAGCGCCTTGCGGCGACCTTGACGTCGCTCGCCGAGCACGATCCCGCCCGCCCGCTGGCCGTCTGTCGAGAGTTGACCAAGCTGCACGAGGAAGTCCGGCGCGGCAGGGCGTTTGAGCTGGCGGCCTTCTACGCTGAACACCCTCCGCGCGGGGAGATTGTGCTCGTCGTCGGCGCCGCCGCGCCGGGCAGCGCCGACCACGAGCAGGCACTGACCGCGCTACGCGCCTTGGTAGACGCCGGCGCTCGTGCACGCCCGGCCGCAGGTGTGATCGCCAAGCTCACGGGGGTCGCTGCGAACGAGTTGTACAAGGCGCTCACGGACTCCTCTTGAGGCTGCCCGCGCAGCGTACCGTCGCAGTACGCCAGTAGCCTGGGAGGGGTTATGTCCTCCTTCTACGTAACCACCCCGATCTACTACGTCAACGCGGCGCCCCACCTGGGACATGCCTACACGACGATCGCCGCGGACGTGCTGGCGCGCCATCATCGCCAGCGCGGCGAGGACGTGTTCTTCCTGACGGGGACAGACGAGCACGGCGAGCCCGTGGCCGACGCGGCGCATGCGCTCGGTGTGGAGCCGCAGGAGCTGGCGGATCGCAACTCCGAGCGCTTCCGGGCGCTGGCCCCCAAGATCGCAGCGAGCAACGATTTCTTCATCCGCACGACCGACCCCGAGCATATGCAGGTGGTGCAGGACGTCCTCTCGCGGGTCCGCGAGAACGGTCACGTCTACATGGGCACCTATGAAGGCTGGTACTGCCCAAAGTGCGCCGACTTCAAGGCCGAGAACGAAGTCGATGAGGGCGAGCTTTGCCCGATCCACCATGTGAAGTTGACGCGCGAGCAGGAGGACAACTACTTCTTCGCGCTGTCGCACTTCCAAGAGCCGCTTGAACGCCTGTATGCCGAGCACGAGGACTTCGTGGCGCCGCGTAGCCGCTACAACGAGGCGCTGTCCTTCATCAAGTCCGGTTTGCGCGACGTGCCGCTCACGCGCCACAAGCTCACCTGGGGCGTGCCGGTTCCCTGGGATGAAGAGCACGTCTTCTACGTGTGGTTCGACGCGTTGCTCAATTACTACTCGGCGCTGTCCTACGCGCCTGTCCAAGCACAGAAGAACGCTGCGGCGGTTGGTGTCGAAAACCGCGATGCCCCCCGCGCGCGCGGGGGGCATGCCGCCTCACAGACCCTTACCGACAGCTTCTGGCCTGCCGACGTGCACCTGATCGCCAAGGACATCCTGCGCTTCCACACCGTCTACTGGCCGGCGCTCTTGATGGCCGCAGAGATCGAGCTGCCAAAGCGCGTGTTCGTGCACGGCTACCTGCTGATGGACGGCGAGAAGATGAGCAAGTCGCTCGGCAACGTGCTCGACCCCTTCGAGGTGATCGAGCGCTTCGGCTCCGACGCACTGCGCTTCTACCTGCTTCGCGATGTGCCCTTCGGCCAGGACGGCTCGGTCTCCACGGCATCCTTCGAGCAGCGCTACGAGTCGGAGCTGGCCAACGACTACGGCAACCTCGCCAGCCGCAGCATCGCGATGATCGCGCGCTATCGCGACGGCGTCGTGGCTGGAGGCGACCCGGATGAGCTGCTCCAAGAGGACTTCGCCGGCTTGCCCGAGCTAGTGGCAAGCTTGCTCGACCGCGTCGAGCTGACCAATGCGCTCGATGAGATCTGGCAGCGCGTGCGCCGTCTGAACCGCTACGTGGAGGAGCAGGCGCCATGGCAGCTGGCCAAGGACCCTGAGCGTGCGGCGGACCTCGACCGCGTGCTGCGCACGCTCGCGGAGGGTCTGCGGGTCGTATCCGTGCTCTTGCACCCCTACCTTCCTGACGCCACCGAGAAGCTGCTCGACGCGCTCGACGCCCCCGACCTCTCCTTCGGCGGCGCCGGCTTTGGCGAAGGGGAAATCCGTTTTGCGCAAAAGCTCGAGCCGCTGTTCCCCAAGAGCTCATGATCGACAGTCACACCCATCTGTACCTGTGCGAGGAGCCCGATGCCGAGCTGGTCGAGCGAGCCGTCGCGGCCGGTGTCACGCGCATGCTGACTGTCGGCACCAACAGCACCTCCTGTCGTGCCGCGCTGGCTGCCGCCGAGGCCTTTCCCCAGGTGTACGCGGCCATCGGCCGCCATCCCAACGAAGCGCGCGGCTTCGACGACGCCGACCTGGCCGAGCTGCAGGCGCTGGCCGCGCACCCGCGCTGCATCGCGATCGGCGAGACGGGGCTCGACTATTACCGAGAAGACACGCCGAGGGAGGACCAGAAGCGCGCTTTCTCCGCGCAAATAGCGTTGGCTCGAACTAACGGCACGCCCCTCACAATCCATACAAGAAACGCCGACGAGGACACCCTCGCGCAGCTGGCTGCCGAGGCCCAGGGATTGAGTGTCGTAATTCACTGCTTCTCGATGCCCGACCGCCTCGATGAGTGCGTCGAGCGCGGCTACATGATCTCCTTTGCCGGCAACGTCACCTATAAAAGCGCCGCGGACCTGGCCGAGGCGGCACGGCGCGTGCCGGCCGAGCACTTGCTGGTGGAGACCGATGCGCCGTATCTCAGCCCGCAGGTGGTGCGCAAACAACGCAACCAGCCCGCTTTCGTAGCGCACACGGCGGAGTTCATCGCCGAGCTGCGAGGCGTGTCCGTGGCCGAGCTCGACGCGACCGTGGAGCGCAACGCCGAGCGCGTCTTCGGATGGTGAGCGCCCATACGGGGGGCAGGGGCACCCGCGGGGGAACCGGCACCCCCAAAGGTCACACGGCAAGCAGGGCCAGCCGGCGCAGCAGAGAGCTGGGACAGAACTTCCTGCGTGACCCGAACATCCTGGAGGTAATAGGGCGTGAGGCGGAGTTGTCGATAGGCGATGTGGTCCTGGAGGTTGGAGGAGGCGAGGGGGTTCTGTCGGCATATCTCGCGCAGCGTGTGAGCAGAGTGCACGTGGTGGAGCTCGACGAGCGTTTGCGCAGTGTGCTGGAGCAGAGCGTTGCCGAATTCGACAACGTTTCGCTGTGGTGGGGCGACGCGATGCGCATCGACCTCTCCGCGATGCGGCCGGTGCCGACCAAGATGGTGGCCAATTTGCCT
The DNA here is from genome assembly GCA_963844095.1 of uncultured Solirubrobacterales bacterium. Classification (GTDB taxonomy): domain Bacteria; phylum Actinomycetota; class Thermoleophilia; order Solirubrobacterales; family Solirubrobacteraceae; genus Palsa-744. The sequence continues at coordinate 158,827 of CAWJND010000001.1, read as the reverse complement.
TATGGAATCGCTGCCGGGGTCATCTTGCGCACGATCGAGGAGCTTGAAGATGTGGCTTTGTGGTTGGTGATGGTGCAGCGCGAGGTAGGCGAGAGGCTGGCGGCGGCGCCTGGCGGTGGCGTGTACGGCGTCAGCTCTGTGCTGGCGCAGCTGGCAGGTGAGGTGAAAGTGGTAAGGGCAATTCCTCGAACCGTGTTTCGCCCCGTGCCAAATGTAGATTCGGTGTTGGTGAAGATCGTGCGCACGGCCATCGCACCGACCCCCGCGGTACGCAAGCTTGTTGCTGGTGCCTTCGCGCACCGCCGTAAGGCGCTGGCGAGATCGCTCGTGCTCTCGGGTACGCACCGCACGCGCGAGGACATCCGCGCGGCGCTGGTCGAGCTCGGTCACCCAGCAGACGAGCGCGCCGAGCGCCTGGCGCCGGCGGAGTTCGTCGAGCTGGCGAAGGTGCTTGGCCTGTGAACGTCTCACCGCTTGCCTTGCCGCTGCGCGCGCTGGCTCCCGCGAAGATCAACCTGGGCCTGTTCGTCGGTCCGACACGTCCCGACGGGCGCCACCAGCTGGCAAGCGTGATGCAGTCGATCTCGCTTGCCGACGAGCTCGTATTGCAAGCCGCACCGAGCGGCGCCGAGCACGACGAAGTTGTGTGTGATGCAGTGTCCGGCGAGAACCTGGCGGCGCGAGCGCTTGAGCTGTTCCGTGCCGCCACGGGCTGGGATGCCCCTCCGCTGCAGCTGCAAATCGGCAAGTGCATCCCCATAGCCGCGGGCCTGGGCGGTGGCTCCGCGGACGCGGCTGCGACCTTGCGCCTGGCCACAGCTGCCTCGGGGCTGGGGGATCTGGATTTGTTGTTCGTGCTTGCTGCCGAGCTGGGTGCCGATGTCCCGGCTCAAGTGACGCCGGGACGCTGGCTTGCAACCGGCGCTGGTGAGCAGCTGCAACCACTCCCCGATCCCGTCTCGCCACTCGGTGTGCTGGTTTTGGCGCACGGCTCTGGGCTTTCCACGGCCGAGGTATATGCCGAAGCGGATCGGATCGGCATAGCCCGCGATGCGTGCAATATCGAGGAACGCAGCGAAATGCTGGTGAAAGCGTTCGAGCTCGGTTCGGCTCTGCCCGCCGAGACATCTCTGTTGCACAACGATCTGCAGGCCTCAGCCGTAAAGCTCTGCCCAGCGATCGGAAAGACGCTCCTGGAGGCTCGTGAGGCAGGCGCGGAAACGGCCTTCGTCAGCGGCTCCGGGCCTACCGTAGTAGCTCTGTTTGGACGCGCAAATGGTCTGTCCCGCGCCGAGCGTGCCGCCGCCGGTCTCCTCGGACGCGAGCCGGCAGCGCTCGCAGCGGTGTCCGTGGACGGTGATTTCGCGCGCGTACAGCCTCTGGGTACGTAACAATGCGATTTCCGTGAGCACAAACGACATCACCTATCTCGTGGCCGCGTGTGCAGGCGTGTTCGGGTTCGCTCTGTACGTCGGGCTGATCTTGGTGCCGGCGTGGGGCTCTTATTCGCGTGTGTGGGAGCGCGTGGCGGCAACAGTCCTGTCGTTGTACGTGCTGGGTGTGCTCGTCGGCGCCGGCGTGCTCGCAGCACTCCTGGCCGTCTATCTCTGGGGTTAAAGGCATGTCCGAGCTCGGTGGCTTGGATGCCGTCACAGAGGCGGTGGAGTCGGGCGCAGGGTTGCCTGAGGTGGTGCGCGCTGCCTCACGCGCGCTTGACGCAAGCCTCGCGGTAACCGACGCTGCCGGCGCGACAATCGCGGTAGCGGCACGCTCGAGTGCCGATGAGCGTTCGCTGCTGGCGGGCGGCGAGGATGTCACAAGCTTGCCGCTGCGCGTCGCCGACGCGATCGTCGGAACTCTTCACATGCGCGCGCGCACCGACCCAAGCCCGCTGGTGCGCAGGCTGCTGGTGACGATGATCGCCTCAGAGGTCGAGCGCGTGCGCGCCCCTGATCTGGCCTCTGAGAACGCCGCTGCCGACTTCCTGCGTGTCGCGCTTACCCGCAACCAGATCCCCCGCGAGGAGCTGATCACTCGCGGGGCGGAGCTGTCGCTGGAGCTGAAGGATGGTGCAAGTGTGATCGTCGCTCGCGCACACCCTCAAGCGCCGACCGAGGAGGGCTGGCGCGCGCGTGCCCGCGCGGTGGCCGAGCGTGGAGCCCGCGCGGTCGTCGGTCGTTCGATCGCCGCCCTCTCAGAGCGCGACGGCGCCGCCGGCGTCGAGATCCTGCTGCTGGTACCAGGCAGCGAGGAGCCCGTCGCTGCCCGTGCCGCCGAAGCGGTCCTGCGCGAGATGGAAAGCGCACTGTCTGGTTACACGTTCGCGCTGGGGCGAAGCCGCATCGCCGAGGATCCGGGCGAGTTCCCGCGTGCCGCCGGCGAGGCGCTGCTTGCAGCCAACGTCGCCGAGGGCAGCTCGCAAGAGGGGGTCCTGGCCTTTGAGCAGACTGGCGCCTACCGCCTGTTGCTGAGCGCGATGAGCGAGAACCCGAGCGAGCTGCAGCGCTTCTACGCCGAGACCGTCGAGCCGCTGGTGGCCTACGACGAACAGTACGAGACCGACCTGCTGCAGACGCTGGAGACGTTCCTGGAGGCCGATGGCAACGTCGCCGGCACAGCCCAGCGCCTGTTCACACACAGGCACACCATCTATTACCGCTTGGAGCGCGTGCGCGAGCTGACAGGCCTGGACGTCAGCTCCAGCGACGGACGCGAGAAGCTGAGCCTCGGTCTGAAGGCGATGCGTGTGCTGGGCATCTCCTCCGCACGCGGCCCGGCATCTGAGGACGGCGCTCGAGGGGGACGTGTCCCGCGCCGTTCCTGATCGGCCTGCACGGCTAGTACTGGACCGGCGTCCCGCGACGTTTCCTGATCGAGCGGCACAGCAAGTGGTGGACCAGCGGTCCGGGGTGCTCCTGGTCGCCGCTGGGCTTGCGGGCATGAGCGCCGGCCGCCGACCGCGACGGTTCACAAGAGGCCACTAGCCGCGCGAAGCAAACTCCACGACGTATGTGGCTCCAGGCAGGCCGCCCGTCGATCTCTGCGGTGCCGCGGGCGCGATACCGACGCCGATGTCGCGATAGCCGCCGCTCAGCATGATTTTTCGGTGCGGCGGTGAGAGCATCCACGCGCGCACCATCGCGGTCGGCGTGGCGAGCGCGCCGCTGCCCCAGCCGATGTTCTGGCCCGTCGAAAGACTGCGGGCGCGTGCGGCGTAGGCCGAGGCCTCGATGCGTTGTATCGGAGTCCAGCCCGACAGGCTGTCATCGCCGAAGTAGTCGCCGATCACCATTTCGCTGGCCTGTTTGCTGCTGATGCGTTGCAACGAACCGTTGGAATGCAGCGGCTCGAGACGATACGCCAAGCGCTCGTGCTCGATCAGGCACAGCGTGGCCGCGCTCACGCGAGTCAGGTCAGCGTGTGTGGGCTGCAAGCTCGTGCCCTTGCACGCAAGCGCAACCGGCGCAAACAACATGACCGTGGTCGTCGATGCCAGCACCGCGACAATCGCCGTGCGCCTCAATCGCTTTACCACGGAGCCCCTACCCCATGACACGGCAATGATTCTTGCAGGAAGGCATGACGGGATGTAGCGGTCGTGTTATCCAGCATCTCCCGTGCGCGATCAGGTCTTGCGAGATGCCCCGCTGGGCCGCGTCGGGGACGCCCATGACATCATCAACGGACACGACCGCCGGCGGTGGGGAGTGGGGTAATGGCAGCCCGGGAGACTTTGACTCTTCAAGTCCTGGTTCGAGTCCAGGCTCCCCAGTTCACCGCCAGCGTCCGCTCCATCTAGAGTCTATTGCGATGGCCGCCCCCACCGTCCTGATCCTGGCCGCCGGCCAGGGCACGCGCATGCGCTCCAGCACGCCCAAGGTGCTGCACGAACTGTGCGGCATGCCGATGCTGCTGTGGCCCGTGCGAGCGGCGCAAGCAGCTGGCGCGGCTCGGGTGATTGTGGTCGACTCGCCGACGCTCGCTCTGCAGCAGGTGCTGCCCGATTGGGTCGAGCTGGTGGTGCAACCGAAATCCGACGGCACTGGCGGTGCTGCGAGAGCGGCGGCAGAGCTGATCGACCCCGGGGTGCCGGTCGTGATCCTCAGCGGGGATGTACCGCTCGTCAGCGCGCAGGCAATTGAAGAGCTTGTTCAGGCGCACGCGAACAGTGGCGCGGCAGCCACGATGGCCACTGCGCTGTTGGACGATCCCAGCGCCTACGGACGCGTGGTGCGTGACACAGATGGCTTGGTGGCGCGCGTCGTGGAGACCAAGAAGCCTGGCGATGCCACCGAGGCCGAGCTTCGGATTCGCGAGGTCAACTCGGGCATATACGTGTTCGATGGCTCGGCCCTGCTTGAAGTTTTGCCGCGACTCACCTCTGAGAACGCCCAGGGCGAGTTCTACCTGCCGCAGGCGCTTGACCTGCTGCGCTCCGACGGCAAGTCGATCGCGGCACAGGTCGTCGAGGACGAGGGCTTGATGCTTGGCGTCAACGACCGCGTCGCGCTTGCGCAAGTGCGTGCGCTCGCCCAGCAGGCGATTGCCGAGCGCCACATGCGTGCGGGGGTTACGATCGTCGATCCGCTGTCAACCGTCATCGACGTCGATGTGCAGATCGGTCAGGACACGACGATCGAGCCTTTCACCACCATTCGTGGTGCCACCCTGATCGGCGAAGGGTGCATCGTGCGCTGCTCCTATCTGGTCGATTGCGTGCTCGAGGACGGAGTGAGCGTCGGCCCGTTCGCGTATCTGCGGCCCGGGGCCGTGCTGCGCGACGGCGCCAAGGCGGGGACTTTCGTAGAGATCAAGAACTCCGACATCGGCAAGAGCACCAAGGTGCCGCACCTCTCCTACATAGGAGACGCGGACGTCGGTGAGTGCACGAACCTGGGGGCTGGCACGATCACAGCCAACTACGACGGTCACACCAAGCACCGCACCAAGATCGGCAATGGCGTGCGTGGTGGGGTGGACACGTCGTTCGTCGCGCCGGTCACGGTCGGCGACGAGGCTTACACAGCCGCGGGGTCGGTCGTCACGGAAGACGTTCCTCAAGGCGCTCTTGCGGTGGCGCGCGCCCGCCAGAAGAACGTGGAGGGCTATGCACGCCGCCGGGAGAACGAAGCGTGATGTCTCTACACTCCCAAAGGAGATGAGCGTGATCGATACGCGCACGCAGGTGGCCCCGACGAGCCTGCCGATCGACTACGACAAGCGGTTGATGCTCTTCTCCGGGCGAGCCAACCCGCAGCTTGCCGTGGACATCTCGGCGAAGCTCGGCGTCGATGTGGGTCCAGTGACGCTAAAAACGTTCTCCAACGGCGAGGTGTACTGTCGCTACGAGGAGTCGATCCGCGGCGCCGACGTGTTCATCGTGCAGCCGACCTGCGGCAACCCCACCACCGGGGTGACTGCGAACGACTCGTTGATGGAGCTGCTTTTCATGATCGACGCCGCCGTCGGCGCTTCCGCGCACCGCGTGATCGCAGTCACGCCGTGGTTCGGCTACTCCCGTCAGGACAAGAAGTCAGCCCCCCGCGAGCCGATCTCCGCGCGCCTGGTAGCGCGCATGATCGAGGCCGCCGGCTCCGACCGCGTGCTCACGATGGACCTGCACGCCGGCCAGATCCAGGGCTTCTTCCAGAAGCCGGTAGATCACATGACAGCACTGTTCATGCTCACCCAGTACTTCTCCGACCTCGGCCTCTCTGACCTCGTGGTCGTGGCTCCCGACGCCGGCCGCGTCAAGCTCAACAAGCGCTTCGCCTCCAAGATCGGCGCCGAGCTCGCGATCCTCGACAAGGAGCGACCCGCCCAGCAGGTGGCAGAGATCGGCTACGTGATCGGTGACGTGAAGGACAAGACCGCCGTGATCGTCGACGACATGATCGACACCGCCGGAACACTCAAGGCGGCTGCTCGAACGGTGCTCGACGCCGGCGCCAAGAGCGTCTACGCGGCGGCCACCCACGCGGTCTTCTCCGGTGATGCGTTCGAGAACCTGGCCTCCTCGGACTTCAAGGAGATCGTCGTCACAGACACGATCCCAGCGCGGGTGGGCGGGACCGATTATCCAAGCAACATTCGCGTGCTGCCGTGCGCCGAGTTGCTGACCGACTCGATCCGCCGCATCTTCACCGACGATTCCGTCAGCGAAGTGTTCGGCGGCGAGAACCAGCTGTTCTGAGCTGCGCGGGAGCGACCGTGGCCTTGCCGCAATCGACCGCGTTCGCCTCGCTGCGGCGTGACCGTCGCCCGCTGGCCCGCGCGCGATGACGACCGCTGGCTCGGCCGAGCCGCCTGCTCCCTCGGCGCCGCCGACGGGATCGGCCTCACGGCCGACGCCGTTGCGCGACCTCTTCGGTCGGCTGCGCCGCCGGCATATCGTGCCAATCCTCCTAGTGCTCGCAGTGTTTCTCGTCCTTAGCGCGATGCTCGCCCGCTTTCTTTCGACCGAGAACGTCGAACGCGACGATGTGCTCGCAGCGCTGGAAGCCGAGACTTCAGGCAACGAACGGGCGCTCTTCTCGCAGCTGTCAGGCTGTCGCGCGATTCCCCGGTGCGTGTCGGACGTCAAGTGGAACTCAACGAATCTGCGACGTCGTGGCTCGATCAAGATCGTCTCGCTCACTTCCGCCACCGCCTACTCGCTCACCGGCGCAACCGGCCACACGCGCGTGGCCTGGGTTGTGCTTGGGCGCCTGCCGGTAGTCCAGTGCGCCACCGTCAGGCGTACCGGCAGTTTTGTAACGGGTATTTCGGTCTCGCTACTGGTTCTCAGCAAACCAATTCCAAACGAAGGGAACTGCTGAATACGCAGGGCTGATCTCAGGCTTGCGAGACGGTCCAATCGCCCTGAGATGATCCGGTGACAGGGGGGTGGACCCGGACCCGAGCGATGCGGATTGCTAAAGTCCTCGACCTCCTCATGGCTACCGCAACCACAAAGCTCGATGTAGCAAGCCGCGACCCCGAGGGCTCGCGCTCCGCACGGCGCCTACGCCGCACCGGAAGCATCCCAGGCGTGCTCTACGGCGGCGACGGCGAGCCCGTCAGCTTCAGCGTCGATGCGCGCGAATTGCGAGTCGCGCTCGCCGGCTCCGGGGCGGTGGTCGATCTCAGCATCGACGGTGCCACGGCTACGCCGGTCGTGCTCAAGGAGGCCCAGCGCGACCCGGTGCGTGGCGAAACCACCCACGTCGACTTGCTGCGAGTACGCCTGGACAAGCCGATTCACGCGGTCGTGCCGCTGGAGCTCACCGGAGTGGAGGAGACACCAGGTGTCAAGGAAGGCGGCATCCTCGAGCAGCTCATGCGCGAGCTCAACATCGAAGCGCTTCCGACCGCTATCCCCGAGTCGATCGTGCACGAGCTCGGCGAGCTGAACATCGGCGACACACTTGCCTTGGAGGCGATCTCGGTTCCGGAGGGCGTCACATTGCTCGACGACCTGGCCACAACGGTGGCCTCGGTCTCGGCACCTCGCCTACAGACCGAGGAGGAGTCCGAGATCGAATCTGAGACCGAGCTCGTCGGCGAGTCCGGCGGTGACGAGGCGGCCTCTGGTGACGGCGGCGCCTCCACCGAGGAGTAGTTCTGCGCCCCTTTGGCGGTGGGGCGCCAGTTGACTGGTTGATCGTCGGGCTGGGCAATCCCGGTCGCGAGCACGCCGATACTCGTCACAACGTTGGCTTTATGGTGGCCGACGAACTCGCTTCGCGCTGGGGTTTTCCGCGTCCGAAGGACCGCTTTCGTGGCCGCATCGCCGAGGGTCGGGCGCCGGCAGGAGCAGAGGGGGGCGTGCTTGGTCGAACGCCTGCTGGAGGCGTTGGAATTGCGGGCGGTGGCGAGTTGGGTGGAGCGCGAGGCGGCATATCCGCAAAGCGCGATGCCCCCCGCGCGCGCGGGGGGCATCGCGTTGCATTGCTCTGGCCACAGACCTATATGAACGACGTGGGACGCTCGGTCGGACCGGCACGCGGCTCGCTGAAGGTTTCACTTGAGCGTGTCGTGATCGTCCACGACGAGATCGACCTCCCGTTCGGCGACGTGCGTACCCGCCTCGGCGGGGGGCTTGCCGGTCACAACGGGCTCAAGTCGCTCAAGCGGGAGCTCGGCAGCGCCGACTTCATGCGCGTACGGGTCGGCGTTGGTTGACCCAAATCGACCGATCCAGAGGTCGTCTCTGCCTACGTGCTCGGGCGTTTTCGCGAGTCGCCCGAGGAAGTCGGTGACTTGATCGACCAGGCTTGCCAGGCGGTCGAGCGTGTCGTGCTAAGTGAAGAGCAGTAGCCGATGAACGCCCATTTGCACACAGCCGGCGCTCGACGGCGCGCGGCGCGAGGAGAGGGGCACTGAGGCCATGGCTTTGCGCGCGCTGCTCGGCGCCATCGACCAGGACGCAGGCGCTGCTCGACTCGCAAACGAGGGAGGGCACGCTTTCGTGTCCTCTTCGTTGCGCCCATACGCGATTGCCGCACTTGCAGACCGAGACGCTGCGCGCCCGACGCTTGTAGTGGTTGGCGACGATCGTGCCGCCCGTGACCTGGCAGGAGACCTGCGTGCCTGGCTGGCACCGCGGCGCGTACGCTTCTATCCGTCTCGTGGCGTGGCCTATGAGTCACACCTGACCCCGCCCCCGCACCTTGTAGGTCTGCGAGTCGCGGCACTCGATGCCTTGCTGTCCCCAACGAGCGACGCTGATGCGCCGGTGGTCGTCGTCTCCGCTGTGGCCCTGTCAGAGAAGGTCCCCGACCCTGAGCTGCGCCCACGCTCATTCACGCTGCGTGTGGGGGAGCTGCTCGACCTCGACGAGTGCGCCGCCGAGCTGGTGGGCGCTGGCTACGAGCGTGTTGACCAGGTCCAGGAGCGTGGCCAGTTCGCCATGCGTGGCGGGCTGCTCGACGTCTTCCCCGCCACCGAGGAGCACCCCGTGCGCGTCGACATGTTCGACATCGAGATCGAATCGCTGCGCTGGTTCTCAACGTTCACGCAACGCTCGCTCGGCGATATCGCAGAGGTGGAGATCGCCCCGGCGGCCGAGCTTGCGCCTGAGCATCGCGAGCTCGCCGAGATCGCCGCGGCCACAGGCGCGTTCAGCATGAGCGAGGGAGATGAGGCAGAGGGCCGGCCAGATATCGCAGAGCTGCTTCCGGTTGAGCGCTTCGGAGCACTGCTCGAGCTGATCGATGGGGCGGGTTCCGGCACGTCCGGCGGTGGCCGCTCCGATTCTGGCGGTGGCTCGGGCAACGGTGGCTCGGACAACGGCAGCTCGGGTGGCGCAGCGTTGGGCACGCAGGTGATCGTGGCTGCCGAGGAGGAGTTGGCAGCCGCCCTCACAGACCACTGGACCGACGTGTGCGCAGCCTTCGCCGACGAGGATGCCCACCACCTCTACGTGAGCCCCGAGGAGGTGCAGTCCAGTTTGGCCACACGCACCAAGATCTGGCTGTCCTCGATGTCGAGCGGTCAGGAGATTGAGCTGCGGGCATCGGCCGCGGACACCGCCGCGCGCTCGCTGGCGGAAGCCGAGCCGGAGCTCGAGAAGCTGGTGCGCTCGGGCTATCGCACCGTTGTCGCCTTCCCAAGACGTGGCGAAGGCGAGCGCGCCGCTTACAACCTCGGCCGTATGAAGGCCGACTGGCTCGACGCTGACGTCGATGTCACGCGTGCCCCACTTGAGCCCTCGCTGCGCTTTGCCGCTGCATCCCTACGGGAGGGTTTCGTTGCCCCGTCGCTGAAGCTTGCCGTCTTCCCTGAGCATCGGCTATTGCGCCGTCGCCGCGCTGAGCGTCCCGGCGGCTCTGGCGCGGATGGTGTCGGCGGTGGCCCAACGCGGCGCGGCGCGCTGCGCTCCTTCACAGAGCTGCGGACAGGCGACATCGTGGTGCACGAGGACCATGGCATCGCTCGTTTCGCGGGCTTTGAGACGCGCACTGTCGCCGACGTCACGCGCGACTACCTCTACCTCGAATACCAGGGGGACGACAAGGTCTTCGTCCCCACCGACCAGCTCGCCAAGATCTCCCGCTATGTGGGCGCCGGAGGGGATGGGGGCCCACCTCTATCGAAGCTCGGCGGCACCCGCTGGGAGGCGATGAAGGCGCGCGCGCGCCGCGCCGCACAGGAGCTCGCGGGCGAGTTGCTCAGCCTCTACGCCGAGCGCCGCCGTCGGGCCGGCCACGCGTTCGAGGCGGACACCGACTGGCAACGCGAGTTCGAGGAGCGCTTCCCCTACACAGAGACCGCCGATCAGCTTGAAGCAATCGAATTGGTCAAGGCCGACATGGAAGCTCCGCGCCCTATGGACAGGCTCGTGTGCGGCGACGTCGGCTACGGCAAGACCGAGGTGGCCTTGCGTGCTGCTTTCAAGGCCGCCGGCGACGGCAAGCAGGTGCTGATGCTGGTGCCCACCACGATCCTCGCCCAGCAGCACTACGGCACCTTCACCGAGCGCCTCGCCGACTACCCGTTCACGGTCGAGCACGTCTCGCGCTTTCGCAGTGCCGCCGAGCAGAAGGTCGCGCTCACCGGGTTCTCAAGCGGCGCCGTGGACATCCTGATCGGCACCCATCGCGTGCTCTCGCGCGACGTGCGCGCCAAGGACCTGGGCCTCTTGATCGTGGATGAGGAGCAGCGTTTCGGCGTCAAGCAGAAGGAGCTCTTGCGTCAGCTCAAGCTGAAGGTGGACGTGATCTCGATGTCCGCCACCCCGATCCCGCGCACGCTGCAGATGTCGCTCGCGGGCTTGCGCGAGATATCGGTGATCGAGACGCCGCCTGAGGGACGCCGCCCGGTCAAGACATATGTTGGCGAGTACGAGGAGGAGCTGGTCAAGCGAGCGATCCTGCGTGAGCACGAGCGCAAAGGTCAAGCCTTCTTCATGCACAACCGGGTCGAGTCGATCGACGAGACGGCAGAGCGCCTGCGCGCGCTGTGCCCTGGCGTGCGCTTCGCCGTAGCCCACGGCCAGATGGGCGAGGGAGAGCTCGAGGTGGTGATGATGGACTACCTGCAGGGCGGCGCCGACGTGCTCGTGTGCACCTCGATCATCGAGTCGGGCATCGACATTCCGCAAGCCAACACGCTGATCGTCGAGCACGCCGACGCCTTCGGCCTGTCCCAGCTCTACCAAATCCGCGGACGTGTGGGACGCAGCCGCGAGCGCGCCTACGCCTACCTGCTCTACGACTCTGCCGCGGCGCTCACGCCAGAGGCCGCCCAACGATTGTCGGCGCTGTCGGATTACACCGAGCTGGGCGCCGGCTTCAAGGTCGCGATGCGCGACCTGGAGATCCGCGGCGCCGGCAACCTGCTCGGCGACGAGCAGTCCGGTCACGTCGCCGCGCTCGGCTTCGAGCTGTACATGCAGATGCTCGACGAAGCGGTGCGCCAAGCAGGCCCAGCCGAGGACGAGCAGGGGCAGGAGCTTCCCGAGCCTGTGCGCCTGGACGTCAACGTCAACGCTTACGTTCCGGCTGACTATGTCCCTTACGAGCAGGCCAAGATCGAGGTCCACCGGCGCGTCGCCTCGGCGCTCGAGGTCGCCGACGTCGAACGCCTGCGCGAGGAGCTCGAGGATCGCTTCGGCCCGGTGCCAGAGCCGCTCGCCAACCTGTTGGCTCTACAGCGCGCCCGCATCAAGTTCGGCCAGGCCGGCGCGCAGGCCGTCAGCTTTCGTGGCGACAGGCTCGCGGTGACGCCGATCGAGCTTGACTCGGTGCGCGCCAAGCGCCTGCGCGAGGAGTTGCCAGAGGCGCTGTACGAGTCCGGACGCTCGCAAGTCTCGGTACGTGTTCCCAAGGAGGGCAAGCAACGTTTCCCAACAGTGGTGCGCGCCGCCGACGTGCTGCTTGCGATCGTGCGCGAGGCCGCTTAACAGGGGTGCACGTCAAATCCTAGAGGCGCCCCTTCCTCTTCAAACGTGCGCTCCCGCCGGGGACGCATCACATCTTGGCAGGGCGCTTAGGCACCTTTAAGGAAGTCGTTAAGCACAGCATGGGAAGTTTCCGCTAGAGTGCCCGCGTCGTGTCAAAGCTAACGGGTCAAATCGCAGCGCTCGGCGCTGTTTTGGTTACAGGGGTGGTGCTCACCGCATGCGGAAGCAGCGGCGTGCCCGGCAATGCTGTCGCCAACGTCAACGGCACACCGATCACGGTCTCCACGTTCAACCACTGGATGACCGTCGCCGCCAACGCAAGCTCGGCCTCGACGACGACCGGTGCGGCGACTCCCAAAGTCCCGGTGCCCGATCCGCCCGCCTATACAAACTGCATCGCGCATCTCGAAGCCACTGCGCCTAAGCCCGCCAAGGGTCAGAAGAAGCCCACGGCCGCGCAGCTGAAGACGCAGTGCGAACAGCAGTACACCTCGCTAAAGCAGTCGGTGCTGGGTTATCTGATCTCTGCCAACTGGGTGCTCTCCGAAGCCGCCGAACGTGGCGTCAAGGTCACTGATGCGGAAGTAAAGAAGCAGTTCAATCAGATCAAGAGTCAGCAGTTCCCCACCGAAGCGGCTTTCCAGAAGTTCCTGACCAGTACCGGCTACACGGTCTCTGATGTGCTGCTGCGCGTGAAGCTCGATCTGCTCTCGACCAAGCTTCAGCAGAAGATCAGCAAGGAAGCGGGCGCCAAGCCTTCTCAGAAGGAAATCCAGTCCTATTACGAAGAGCACAAAACTCAGTACGGACAGCCCGAAAAGCGCAACATCTTGATCATCCTTACCAAGACGCAGGCGCAGGCTGAAGCGGCCAAGAAAGAAATTGAATCGGGCAAGAGCTTCTCAAGCGTCGCCAAGGCCGACTCGATCGATCCGGTCAGTAAGGCCGCCGGCGGATCGCTTCCCGGCGTGGTCAAGGGCCAGGAGGAGAAGGCACTTGACGAAGCAGTCTTCAGCGCAAAGGTGAAGGTGCTAGGCGGTCCGATCAAGACACCGTTTGGCTACTACATCTACCAGGTCACGAAGGTGATCCCGGGTAATCAGCAGGCACTCTCGAGCGTGCAGTCCACAATCAAGCAGCAGATCACCGCCGAAAAGCAGCAGAAGGCGGTCAGCGAATTCGTCAAGAACTTCCGCAAGAAGTGGACGGCACGCACCGAATGCCGCAACGAATACTCAGTGCAGGATTGCAAGTCCTACAAAGCGCCGAAGACCTCCACCGGTACCACGACGGCCACGCCGTAGCGCCAGGTTCCTCACAGCCGCTACTAGCGCTCGACGAGCTGACGCACCTGTTGCGTCGCGAATGCCCTTGGGATCGCGAGCAGGATGAGCGCTCGATCGTGCCACACACGGTCGAGGAGGCCTATGAGCTCGCCGATGCCGCGCATCAAGAGGATGACGCCAAGCTGCTCGACGAGCTGGGGGACGTGCTCTTCCAGGTGATGTTTCTCTCCTTGCTACTCGAGGAGCGCGGCGCGGGCGACCTTGGACAGGTCGCCGAGCACTGTCGCCAGAAGCTGATCCGTCGCCACCCCCACGTTTTCAGCGACACCCAGGTGGCTGACGCGGGGGAGGTGCTGCGCAACTGGGACGCGATCAAGGCAGACGAACCCGGTCGCGAGCGGGGCGTGTTCGGCGAGGTGCCGGAGAACCTCCCAGCGTTGCTGTACGCGCGCAAGCTGCAGCGCAGGGCGGCCACGGCGGGGCTGTCCCCCTCTGCGCGGCCCTCAGGTGGGGATCTAGCGACGGCTGGAGCCGCTGGCAGCACTTATGCAGCCGGGACTCCGGCTGGCGAGGATCGAGCGCAGAGGGCATTTATAGGCAGCAACCGGGCGCCGGACACCGACGGCGTGGATCAGCAATCCTTCGACGCGATCGGCGAGCGCCTGTTCGCGCTCGTCGACGAGGCGCGTTTGGCGCACGTCGATCCCGAGCTGGCTTTGCGTGCGGCGGCACAGCGATTTCGTGAGAGTGTCGGACCCCAGGAGACAGGACCACAAGAGTTGGGACCCCAAGGAGAGCAATGAGCCAGATCGAGATAGTCCATGCCCGTCAGATCCTTGACAGCCGGGGCAACCCGACTGTGGAGGCCGAAGTCGTGTTGCGCTCGGGGGTCCACGGTCGCGCCGCTGTGCCCTCAGGCGCCTCCACCGGCGAGTTCGAGGCCACTGAGCTACGCGATGGCGGCGAGCGCTGGCAGGGCAAGGGCGTCACGCGCGCCGTGGCAAGCGTGGACGGTGAGATCGCCGGCGCAGTAGCGGGCATGGATGCTGCCGACCAGAAGAGCCTCGACGAGGCACTGATCGCGCTCGACGGGACGCCCAACAAGTCCCGCCTCGGCGCCAACGCGATCCTAGGCGTCTCGCTCGCGGTCGCCCATGCCCAGGCCGCCGAGGAGGGGCTGCCGCTATGGCGCTATCTAGGCGGTCAGACCGCCCGTGTGCTTCCCGTGCCGATGATGAACGTGCTCAACGGTGGTGCCCACGCCGACAACAAGGTGGACTTCCAGGAGTTCATGATCGTCCCCTGCGGTGCCTCCAGCTTCTCAGAATGTCTGCGCATCGGCTCGGAGGTGTTTCATTCGCTCAAGCGCACGTTGCACGAGCGCGGCATGTCCACCGCCGGCGGGGACGAGGGCGGCTTCGCTCCCGACCTTGGCTCCAACGAGGAGGCATTGGAGATGCTGGTCGCGGGTATCAAGGCCGCGGGATATGAGCCAGGCACCGATGTCGCGATTGCGCTAGACCCTGCTACCAGCGAGCTGTTCAAGGACGGCGCTTACGTGCTCGAGCACGAGGGTCGTACGCTCAGCGCGATAGAGCTGGCCGACTATTGGGCCGAGTTGGCGGCACGCTATCCGATCGTCTCGCTCGAGGACGGCATGGATGAGCAGGACTGGGATGGCTGGAAGGCGCTCACCGACCGTCTCGGCGCGAGTGTCCAGCTCGTGGGCGACGACCTGTTCGTCACCAACACTGAGCGGCTGGCACGCGGCATCGAGCTTGGCGTGGCGAATTCGATCCTCATAAAGGTCAACCAGATTGGCACGCTCACCGAGACCTTCGCGGCGATCGCGATGGCGCGCGAGGCCGGCTACACCGCGGTCATGAGCCATCGTTCCGGTGAGACCGAGGACGTCACGATCGCCGATCTGGCTGTGGCTACCGGCTGTGGTCAGATCAAGACGGGCGCACCGTCACGCTCGGACAGGGTGGCCAAGTACAACCAACTGTTGCGTATCGAGGAGCAGCTTGGTGGCGACGCCGAGTTTCCGGGACGTTCGGTGTTCCGCAGCTGACATGCAGGAGGAACGCCTGCGGGCGCGAATGCGACCCTATGCCTACTGCCTCCGCTTCCGCTTCCGCTTCGAGAGCGCCGCGCGCCCGCCGCGCACCCTCGGCCAGACCTGTGCCGCGCGTACGCTGGGATCGGCTGGGACGTATCGCGATGCTGGGCGTGATGATGGCGATCGTCTATCTCTACCTGAGTGCCGGCGTGCGGCTGTTCTCCGCGTGGGGTGAGTCAAAGCGCGATGATGCCCAGGCGAGCGTGCTTGAACGCCAGCACAAGGCTCTGCAGCAGCAGCACGCGTTGCTCTCAAGTCCCGGCACCGTGCAGGCAGAGGCGCGGCGGCTAGGCATGATCCATCCAGGGGAGCAGGCTTACATCGTGAGCGACTTGCCGGGGAACTGAAATTGGGTGGTCCTGAAGGAACGAAAATTGCGTGGTCCTGAAGGAACGAAAATTGCGTGGTCCTGAACTCCCAGCATTTTTGAGTACCAGACCAGATATTTAGGCACCTAAATACCTTGCTCGTGTCTGTGCAAGGGGGTGGCTTCTGGGATGCGAGTTTTGACAGTCTCGCCTCGCTCAGTGTCGGTGCGTCCATGCCGGCCTCGCTCAGCGCCGGGGGTGGCCATGTAATGGTTCGGAGTGTCGCTGCTAGCCTCGCCCCTCGTGTCCGGCTTCGAGAACGCCATCAACCAGTGGAGAGAGGGCGAGCGGCGTCTCTCCCGAGCAAGCCCCGATCAATCGTACGTGCTGCAGCGCATCGCAGACACGCTCGTGGTCGAGCTGCGCAAACGCCTTGGCGGGCGCTTCTCCGCCGAGGAACTGGCCGAGCTCTACGGCAAGGGCACCTCATGGTGCCTGCAGCTTGCGATGGAAATCGCCCCGGAGGACCCTTGGGCGTGGGATTCGCGGACCGTCGTGGACGCAGCCTTCGCGCGCTACCTGCGCGAGGCGGTCGACTACGCCGGCGGCCGCCTGATCCCCACAGAGAGCTAGTGCAAGACGTCATCGAACCCAGGGCGTCTAGGACGTTCGATGAGCAGGCGCGGCAAGGACCATAGAGCTAGAGCAAAAGGCGTTGTCTGAACCACATGCATCTAGGACGTCCGCTGGGCAAGCGAGACAAGACCGTATGGGTTGTGTCAACCGGTGTGAGCGGTAGTGATGGTCGGCACCCCGCGCATGAGTGTGCGGGGACTGGGCTGGAGGATGGCCCTCCGGCCGACACCCTGAGTCATGGGAGGTGCCGACATGCTGAACGATAGGACGGTCGTCGGGTTGGATGTGCACGGGACGGCGACGCAGGCCGCTGCGCTGGAACTCGCAACGGGCGAGCTGACGTTCCGGAGGGTCAACGGGCCGCCGAGCGAGACTATTGGGTATCTGCGGGGGCTCGGAGGGAGAGTGCTTGCGACGTATGAGGCTGGCCCGATGGGGTACGGGCTCGCGAGGGCAGCCGCCGAGCTGGGACTGGATGTTCGTGTCTGCGCCCCCGGTTCGATCCTGCGTCGCCCGCACGAGCGGATCAAGACCGACCGTCGCGACGCGGAGCGTTTGGCGCGGCTGTTGGCCGCCGGAGAGCTTTCCTTCGTGCGCGTACCCACCATTGAGGAAGAGAGCTACCGTGACCTCGCTCGTTGCCGAGAGGCAGCGCGTGGTGATCTGATGCGCGCCCGTCACCGTCTCGGGAAGCTCCTCTTGCGCCGCGACATACGTTTTCCCGGCCCGGGGAGCAACTGGACGCTCGCGCACTGGAAGTGGCTGAACCAACTGGAGTTCGATGACGCTCCCTCGCGTGCGGTGCTCGCCGATTATGTGACGGGTGTTCGTGCGCTCGAACAACGTCGCTGCGCGCTCGATGGCGCGATCGAAGAGACCTGGGGTGAGAGCCCATGGGCGACCACGATCGCTGCTCTGCGCTGCATGCGCGGTATCAACTCGACTACCGCGTTCGG
This sequence comes from uncultured Solirubrobacterales bacterium, assembly GCA_963844095.1. Lineage (GTDB taxonomy): Bacteria > Actinomycetota > Thermoleophilia > Solirubrobacterales > Solirubrobacteraceae > Palsa-744. The sequence goes on along the minus strand of CAWJND010000001.1, from coordinate 141,635 downwards.
TTTGTGCGCCGAGATCGGCGACTTCCACCGCTTCAAGCACCCCGCCACACTCGCTTCTTATCTCGGGATCGTTCCCAGCGAGCACTCCTCCGGCGAGCAGACCCGTCGCGGTCCGATCACCAAGGCCGGCTCCCCACACGCCCGCAGACTGCTCGTCGAGGCAGCACACCACTACCGTCACACCCCAGCGATCGGGACGGTCCTCAAGCGTCGCCAAGACGGCCAAGACCCCCGCGCGTGCGAGATCGCGTGGCGTGCCCAACGACGCCTGCACCACCAATACAAGCGGTTGCGCCTGGAGCGCGGTAAGCCCGCGAACATCGTCACGATCGCGCTCGCACGCGAGCTCGCCGCGTTCGCCTGGGAGGTCGGCCAACTCACCTGAACACCAACCCACAACACCACTCCCCGCCAGCAACGACGGTGCTGTCGGGGCGACACGGGAACCACCGGGACCTGGCCTGTCGCGGCTAGCGGGCCCGCGCTGCGTCCTCGGGCAACCAACACCACCAAGGTGCTGGCCGCGCCCGCCACAAGACTGCGCGCCCCGCGACGAATCGGCGGTCATGAGGTACCCAGCCCTCGCATATGAGGCTGAAACAGCACTCGACACGCCCAGACACCGCCCGTGACGCCCCGAGAACACCGCACGCCCCACACCCACACCCGCCAAAACGCGAGCAACCCCAACACGCCCACTTGACAAACCAACCCCCATATGAGGACGCAGGACGCGCAGTGTGCTCTGCACACAAGCGAGCGAGGACGCAGTATCGCGCCGCTCAGCGGACGTCCTAGTCGTCGGAGCCGGTGCGGCGGATCACTATACGGTCCTCTTCGACCGTGACCTCGATCGGGCGATGCCCAGCCCAGTGCTCAGCGTAAATCGGGTTGTCCTGGATCGCGGGATCGAGCCATAGTCCGTAGCCCTCTTCGCCGTGGTCGAATGTGCCCTCGAGCGGTCCCGAGTCGCGCGAGGATCTGCGTCCACGGCGACTACGTCTGCGTCGGGGGCTCGCGGGGGCGCTGTCCTCGCCATCGCCATCACCGTCGGCTTTAGCCGCCGCTTCAGCCTCGGCCTTCTCGCGCTCAGCCTCCATCGCGGCCTCCAGTTCGGCTGCGATCAGCTCGTCGTCCTCGGCGCGCAGATCGATCTCCTCGGGGTACGCGACGGCCGTCGGGGCGCCATCGGAGGGGCTGTCCTCGCCGAGCAGGTCGTTCTGACGCTTGAACTGCTCGATCTCCTGAACGGTGACCTCTAGCTGATGGGCCACCCAAGCATCGGTACGACCTTGTCGTACCCAACTTCGGATCTGGTTTAGGTGCGGGCGCAGTGATCTTCGAGCCATGAACGGCCCGGGAGACTAGCGCATGCTCGGCCGGCTCGCGTCGAACGTCCCACGTCGAACGTCCCAAATACGCTCGCGGACGAGTAGCTTTCAAAGGCCCGCATGATCTTCTAAAGCCAGGGGATCGCACATTTAAGCCTCTCGCTAGCGTTCAGTGGAACGGATGACTATGCTTGCCGATAGGGCGGGGCCGGGGGCGATCTCGCCGTTCGTCCATGGCCAACTAGAAGGGTGCAACCGATGCTGGTTCTGACGCGCAAGCCCAACCAGAGCATCATGATCGGCGATGACATTGAGGTCTCGGTGCTTTCAGTCGTCGGCGAGAAGGTGCGGATCGGCATCCACGCGCCGCATGACATCCCAGTATTTCGGACCGAGATCTACGTCGAGATCCAGCGTGAAGGCAGCGAAGAGACCAGTCCTTCAAGCGAGGCCGTCCGCACAGAGGTGGACGACGCGCTGGGCAAGCTGGGCGAGTCTTCTTAGCCGAGCAGCAGGTAAAGCGTGCGGAACATGACCACGGTCACCACGGCCGCGGTCAGCACCAGCGTCAGCACGAGCAGCACGAAGCGGACCGAGCCACGTTTGTGACGGCGATCCACCTCGCGTTTGATCGCACGCTGCTCGGCGGTGCGCCGGAGCGACGCGCGCCGGTGGCGCTCCATCGAGATCTCACGGGCGAAGGCCCGCTCGATCTCGGTAAGCGATTGCCTCATCCTCATCGTGGCAGGCTCCGGCAAGGTTGGATAAGGCCCGTAAACCAGCCAAGGCCCCTGGCGGTCTTGAGCCTCGTTCTATGCAACGGGTGCCTTGCCCTCGGCGTGCTCGTAGACCTTCACAAAGCGTGAATAATTCTCGGCGATCTGGCGGGCGCCCTCGGAGCGTTCGATCTTGCCGTTGACATACTGCTTCAGCGGGTTCCACCAGATCGAGCGGCCGATCGCAAACCCAATAAAGCCATCGACGGGGGCAGCCTGCTCGAGCCAATGGTCGACCTTGGCGTCGTCGGCGCCGCGCCCAAGCACGACGCACACGACACCGTCGCGCCCGCCGCTGCGGGCCTGCTTGACGAGCATCTCGCAGTCCGAGCGCTCGTCGACGCCCTCGATCTTCCAGATGTCGACCTCGATGCCGGCATCCTGGATCGCCGCGATGGCGCCGCGCATCAGCTCGGGGCGCAGCTCGGCGTCATAGCGGTCGCTGCTACCCCCCACGGCCAGCAACTGGGCCTCCTCGGCCGGCACGAGCAGCTCGAACAGGAACTTGCGCTGCTTTGAGTGCAACCAATCCGAGAGGCGCTTGAGCTTGCCAAGCTGCTCCACGTTTTCCTCAGCGTTGCCCTCGGGGTTGTAGCGGACGAGCACCTTCGTGAAATCCGGGTCGAAGCGCTCGATGTGCTCACCGAACTCATCCCCGTACTGGAAGTCGAACATATTCTGGCCCGAGCGCTCGGCTGGCATCGCGAGCTTCAGCCCCTGGGCGCGTGCTTCCTCGGGTACCGAACCTCCGAACTGCTCGTCCACGAGCACACCGGTCACCGACGCGTCCGCCCCCGAGGCCACGGCCCGCTGCAGCCCCTCGAAGATCAGGTGCTTGGCGTCGGCGATCATCGCAGTCTGTTCAGGGTCAGGGTCGCCCTCGATCCCGAAGAACTTCTTCTGGAAGGAGCCTCGGTGGTCGAACGCGAGGATGTAGAGCTTCTTCTCGTAGCCGAGTTGCATCGATCGGTTTCCTTTAGCTGTCGCTTGTACCGCCTCGCCGGAACCCGCGCGGGGCTCTCCGTTAGCGGGCGAGGGATCGCAGAACTCTATCGCCGTAGCCTCGCCGCGGCTACCAAACGCCGCGGCGCGTGATCCGACGGATCGCACAGCTGCAGCGTCATCGGCTGGGATCCCGGTTGGGCGCACATGAGGAAGGCCAACCGAGAGACGCCCTTAGAATGGACCGATGCCCTCAGGTGCCGATCTGTTCGTGGTTTGCAAGAAGTGCGGCTCAGAGGTCAGTCCGTACGTCACCGAGTGCCCTTATTGCGGACACAGACTGCGACGTCGGGCGCCAAAGCTGCCGCGCGATCGTCTACGAGAGCCAGGCAAAAGCCCGCTGCGCCGAGCCTCGCTCGGCCGCTTGCGTAGCGGCGAGATAGCGGGCGTGCGCGTTGATGGCTCGCCATACGCCACGATCGCCCTCGTGGCTGCGAGCTGTGGTGTATGGATCGCCTCCCAGGGCGCATACGTGAATCTGGGCAAGCTTGTGATCTTCGGTCCGCTAAACGGCGATTGGTGGAGGTTGCTGAGTAGCCAGTTCGTCTATAGCAGCGGCTTCTCCGCGGGCATGTGCATGTTCGCCACATTGCTCTGCGTAGCTGTCTTCGGCGCGTTGATCGAGCGTCGACATGGTCCGCTCGTAGTGCTCATCTTGTTCTTCTTGGCCGGCATCACTGGCGGCCTGGTTGCCGAGGCGGTGTACACGTTTCCGATTGTCAGCGGCGCAAACGCGGGCGCGCTCGCGTTGCTTGGGGCCTGGGCGGCGCCCAAGCTCCTCTCCGCGCGAGCCGGCGAGTACTACGACGGAGACCTGCTGGCCACCGCGGCGATCGCGGCAGTGCTGCTGGCGATGCCATACGCCCGCCCAGAGGTCAGCTGGCTGGCGGGAGTCACCGGTGCGGCGCTCGGCCTGACGCTCGGTTTCGGCTTGAGTCGCACGAGGACGGTTTGAACGGCAATGGCAGCGGGTCCGACAGTGGAGGACAGACGGCTCCCAGCTGCTTATGATGGAACGGCTTTGCCCGACCGTTCCTATACGGCTGCCGAAGTTGACACCGCGCTCGAGGCGCTGGTCGAACCGGGACGCCTCGCCCATGCACAGGACGTCGTCGTGCACGCGGCACCCGCTCTCCAGCGGATCCTCGCCGAAGCGCTCAGCGAAGGCGGCTGGTTCGGGGATGCGCACGACGCCGAGGTGCGCCGTATCGCGCGCGAGCAGGATGAGCAGGAGTGCGCTCGTGCCCTCAGCACGCTGGTTGCCGAGCAAACCAGGCTTGGCATGTTCGTAGGCGTCGCCGTAGGCTTCGAGCTTGCGCACGAGCTTGCCGCCGCGAGCATGCAGCCGATTGAGGAGCCGGTGGGAGGAGCGCCAAGCGGGGTAGCTACAGGTGGCACAGCCGCCGGCGGCGCGCAATCGTCAAAAGACCAACCATCGACAGAGGAGCATTGACCATGCAGATTCGCTTTCTCGGCCATGCGGCCTTCGAGCTCTCAGACGGCGACACATCGGTGTTGATCGACCCGTTCCTGACGGGCAATCCGAAGGCAGCCGTCGCGGCCGAGGAGCTGAGTCCCGATGCGATCCTCCTGACGCACGGTCACGGCGACCACATCGGCGACACCGTGGCGATCGCCAAGCGCACGAACGCACATGTGGTGGCGATCGTGGAGATCGCGAACGAGCTGGGCGAGGAAGGCCTCGAGAACGTCCACGACCCGAACATCGGCGGCACGGTTGAGCTCCCGTGGGGCTCGGCCAAGCTAGTTCCGGCCTGGCACACCTCGACGACCCCACAAGGTACGGCCAACACGCCCGCCGGGCTGATCGTGAAATTCGCCGGCAAGACGATCTACCACCTCGGCGACACCGGATTGTTCTCCGATCTGGCGCTGATTTCCAAGCAGGCGGGCGAGATCGACGTGGCGCTGATGTGCATCGGTGGCCACTACACGATGGATCGCCACGACGCGGTCGAGGCGGCAAGGATGATCGGCGCCAAGCAGGTAATCCCATGCCACTACGACACGTTCCCGCCGATCGAGACCGACGCACAGGCGTTCAAGGCAGATGTCGAGGCCGCGGGTTCCTCAGAGGTGGTCGTGCTGGCGCCTGGAGACACCCACTCGCCATGAGCATGACCCATGCCGTCGTCCTGATCGAAGCCGAGCGTGACGCGCTCTCGACGCTCGGTGGCGAGCTGGCCGACATCGAGGGAGTCGCCGAGGCCTATTCGGTCACCGGCCAATGGGACTTCGTCGCGATCGTGCGCGTCCCCGACCATGAGCAGCTCGCCGATGTCGTCACCGACAGGGTCGGTCAGCTCTCGGGTGTGGTCCGCACGCAGACGATGGTCGCCTTCGCCGCGTTCTCAAAGCACGACCTTGAGGCGCTCTTCTCGATCGGCGAGTAGACGCGCCTGCGAGCAGCCCGTGGCCCCTGCTCTCATCGCTCTGGCCTTTATCGCTTCTGGCCCTCACCACTCATCGCAGTCACCGCCCACAGCAGCCAACACCCATGACCTCGATCCCGCTGAAGCCCCAATACGGCCCCACGCTAGGAAGACTGTTCGCGCCGCGCTGGCGCTCATCGGCTCCGACCGTGCGCGGGCTTGTGATCGCGGCCGGAGTCGGCCTGTTTGCGCTGATGGTCGCGCTCGTGCTGAGCCTGCTCAATGCCTCCTATTCGCGGGGTGGCGCCGTACCTTTCAGCTTCGAATACAGGGGCCTCTACAAGACAGCCCCAAACCCGGGCGGCTACGTGAAGGTCGCGCGCAGCTCCGGGGGAAAGCTCGAGGACTCCTACGCTGTAGCGCCAATCGTGATCGCTCCGTATCGCGGTAGCGTCACCGGCGAGCTGCCGCTGGCCGCCGCTGCCTACACACGCACGCTGGCAACCCGCTTCCCGGCCTTCAAGTTGGAAGGCGAGGGCAAGACACGCATCAGCTCGACGCTGGCCGGCTATCAGGTGCTCTACACCGCGCTCCTCGACGGACAAAGACTCTACGGGCGCGACGTGATCTTGATCCCGCCGCACCACGGGGCAAGCGAGGGCGTAGTCGTCGAGATGCTCAGCAGCGAACCGGCAAGCGTCGCAAAGCCGGTGGCAAGCTCGGGGATTCTCGAAACGCCGCTGAAGACGTTCGCGTTCGGATAGCCCGGAGGCTTATTCGCCGGCGCTGTCTGTGGACGGCGTGTCCTGCGGCGTCTGCGTAACCGGCTGAGGAACGCTGACCACGACGTTCGGAGTCGTCACTTCGCTGGCGGGTTCTTCGCTGGGCGGCGGGGAAGTTGGCGTTGTCGGTGTGGTCGTGGCGGGCGGCGGTGTGGTCGCGGTTGCTTCGGTGCTCGTGGGCGGTGTCGTGGCAGTCGTTTCGGTCGGCGTGACCGTGACGGGAGCAGCAGCGGTGCTGGGCGCTTGGGCGCTCGGCAGCTGGGTCGAGTCGGTCGTCACCTCGGTCACCGGCGGCACCGGCTTGGGGACAGCCGTCGGCGCGGTCGTCGGTGCGGCAACCGTCGAAGCGGGAACCACCGCGGCAACAGTCGTCGGAGCGGCGTTGCTCGGGGTCTTTGGCTTCTTGGGCGGACGGCGTCGTGCCAGAGCGGCGGCACGGTTCACGGACGGGACAGAGGAGGAAACCGTCACCGGCTGAGCGCTCGAGCGTGTGATGACCGGCTCACTCGCATGCACAACCGGGAGTGTGGCTGTGGCGGCAAGCGCATGATGGCGGCGCCGGGGAGTGGTTGTGCCATGGTCTGCCGCCACCGTGCCGGCCGTCACGATCGCCGCGACCGCCAGTCCAGCCGCGGCCTTGGTCGCCAGAGCGCCGACGCCTGCGGTAACGAAGCTGCCGGTTGCGCTGGCTCCGCCGGCAGCCCCCGCGCCGGCGGCAGCTGCGCCTGCTCCGCCGGCGCCAGCCGCATGGGCCCCCCCGGCGCCGGCGGTTGACCCCAGCTTTGTGAGCACAAGCTTCTTGAGCATCAGTAGGACCCCAACGGGCATGATCGCCGCAAGCGCCACGTTGTTCTCCTTCAGCTGCTTGCGAAACGCACGGCAGCGCTCGCAGTCGCGCACGTGGCGGCGTACCGCGGGACTCGACTTGACCAGGCCCTCGGCAACTTCGCCAAGCTCCATGCGGGCCTCATCGCAAGTCAACTTGCGCGCCTCAGCGGCCTCCGCCAGGGAGATGCGCGCGCGTACCAGCAGCGACTTGACCGCCGGCACCGTCGTCTCCATCGCGTCTGAGATCTGCTCATAGGAAAGTGCGTCGATCTCGCGCAGCAAAAGCGCGGTGCGCTGGGTCTCAGGAAGCTCCTGCACGTCGCCGATCAGCTGACGAAAGCTCTCGCGGCGCATCACCTTGTCGGCCGTGGACACACCGTTCTCTGCAAAATGCACGTCCATCGAGTCCACGCCGATCGCGCTCGCCTTGCGCAGATGGTTCAGCGAGCGGTTACGCGCGATCCGATACAGCCAGGGACGCACGTTGATCTCGCGTTCGTCGGCCAAGATCGCGTTGAAGGCAGCCGCGAACACCTCTTGCAGCACGTCTTCGGCGTCCTCCTTGGAGCCGAGCATGTGCCGACAGAAGGCCAGCAGGCGCGATTGATAGCGTGAGAACAGCGTCTCGAAGGCTGCATGCTGCCCGCGCCGGATCAGCGCGATCAGGCGCTCGTCGGACTGCAGCCGCAACAGGGCAGAGGGGCTTCTCAGGCCGGTTGCTGCTGGGGCTTTTAGTGCTGAGACCTCCACGGCGGTCCTTTCGCTGCTTGCACTTCTAAATACACGCTAGCGCGGTATTAGTTGCGGTCTTTGTGAAGTATTGCTGTCCCGGCACAAGCCCAGATAAACGCGAGGACGCACGCCGCCGCCGAGTGGCGGTATCTCGCGCGGGACGTGCTCAGGCCGAGCGGATCGGTCAAAGCACGCATAACCTCCGCAAAAAAAGACATCGACTCATCGGAGTGTCTATTTGCGGTCCATGCTAGACATCCACGACATCCACTGGACTAGAGTGCCAATGCTCGCCCGGGTGGCGGAATTGGAAGACGCCGTCGACTTAAAATCGATAGTCCGCAAGGGCGTGTGGGTTCGAGTCCCACCCCGGGCATGCCGCTCAAGTAAAGTCGCGGACGCAGATGTCCACACAGAGCACCCAGGAGAGCACCGACCAGGCCCAGGAGCTGCACGGCGGACGCTTGATTGCGCGCCGCCTGAAGGCGCACGGTGTGAGCAAGCTGTTCACGCTCTCCGGCGGCCACCTGTTCTCGATCTACGATGGCTGCCGCGAGGAGGGCATCGAGATTGTGGACGTCCGCCACGAGCAGACCGCTGCCTTCGCGGCCGAGGGTTGGGCGAAGGTCACGCGTGAGCCGGGCGTCTGCGCGCTGACGGCCGGGCCAGGCGTAACAAATGGGATGAGCGCGATGGCCAGCGCCCAGGCCAACCACTCGCCGATGCTCGTGCTCGGCGGGCGTGCCCCGGCGATGCGCTGGGGGCAGGGTTCCTTGCAGGAGATCGACCACGTCCCGTTCGTGCGTCCCCTGTGCAAGTTGGCAACGACCGCCCAGAGCACAGCGGAGATTCCGGGCTTGGTGGACGAAGCGCTTGCGAATGCACTTGCCCCGCACGGTGGGCCGACGTTCTTGGACTTCCCGCTGGACCACGTGTTCATGAGCGCTCCAGAAGTCGATGCCCCGCGCGTGGGCGGGGGGCATGGCCCGCACAGAGCCGACGCCCAGGCGATCGAGCGCGCTGCGCGTTTACTTGCCGAGGCCGAGCGCCCCGTCGTGATGGCCGGCACCGATCTTTACTGGGGGCACGGCGAGCGCCATCTGCTCGAGCTGGCCGAGACGCTGCGCATTCCGGTCTTCCTGAACGGCTTGGCGCGCGGCTGCGTGCCGGCCGACCACGAGCTGTTCTTCTCGCGTACTCGCTCGCAGGCTCTCAAGGACGCTGACGTGGCACTGGTGATCGGTGTGCCGATGGACTTCCGCCTTGGCTTCGGCGGCTCTTTCGGCGAGGACACCGCGATTGTCGCGATCGACGTGGCCGAGCCCGGGCGTGCGCATCCGCGCGAACCGGCTGTGGAGCTGTACGGCGAGCTGGCATCGACGCTCGACGATCTGCGCACGGCTGCTGGCGGCAAGGCGCTTGCAAGCGCAGCTTGGCTTGACGACCTGCGCGCCGCCGAGAGCGAGCGACGTGCCGGCGAGCTCGCGGAGCTATCCGACGATCGCTCTCCGCTACACCCTATGCGGCTCTACGCGGAGCTGGCAAAGGTGCTCGACCGCGACGCGATCGTGATCGGGGACGGAGGCGACTTCGTCTCCTACGCGGGCCGTGTGATCGACAGCTACGCCCCAGGCTGCTGGCTTGACCCGGGCCCGTTCGGGTGTCTGGGTACAGGCCCAGGCTATGCGCTGGCGGCAAAGCTGGCTTACCCACAGCGCCAGGTCGTGCTGCTGCTAGGCGACGGCGCCTTCGGCTTCTCCGGCATGGAGTTCGACACGCTCGCTCGTCACGGAGTCAACGTCGTGGGTTTGATGGGTAACAACGGCATCTGGGCTTTGGAGAAGCACCCGATGGAGTTCTTGTATGGCTATTCGGTGGCGGCTGATCTGCGCCCAGCCACGCGCTATGACCAGGTGGTGGAGGCGCTCGGGGGCTATGGCGAGCTCGTCGAGCGAGCGCAAGATGTCGTGCCTGCACTCGAGCGTGCCTTTGGGGCTGGCAGGCCAGCGCTTGTAAACGTGCTCACCGACCCGAGCGTCGCCTACCCGCGCAAGTCGAACCTGGCCTAGAGGCCGCGGGCGGGAAGGCGTGGCACGCCGCGCGGGCGGCGCAGAAATGTCGCGGCACCCGGCATGCCGGTTCTCCCCGGCAGAGCCTGCACAAGGAAGCCGCCCTGGTGGGCGGCTTCCTCGGGGGCTTGACCTCGAGACATTGGCAGGGGTGCGAGCCTCGGAGGCCGGGGTAGGATGGCCCGAAAGCGGGACTGCCGATCGCTCGACAGTGCTCGGGCCTATGGACCGGTTGTGAGGGTATGCGGCACAGCCCCATGCCTCCACTGCCGGTAGCTCCTCTTCGGCTGGGGACGGCAAACGGATTAATGGATTGAGGTTCGTTCCAACGACTGTCCAGTCGGCTCCTCGCGAGTCAGCTGAGCAGCTCAGGTACCGCGCCGTCTTCGCGCTTTAGAACGTTTAGCCGAGGCCAGCCAGGCGCAGTGTGCCGCCGCGCAGGATGTCGTGCTCGGACACCTCCACATGATCGAGGTCGAATGCCTTCATCGCCTCCTCCAACAAGATCATCCCAGCCACGATCGTCGGCGCTCTGTCCGGATGCAGCCCCACCACTTCGCGGCGCCCAGCTTCAGTCATGTCGGCCAAGCGTGCAATCAACAGCTCAACGGTGGCAAGCAGCAGGTCGTAGCCGTGCACGCGCTCAGGGTCATAGGGCTCGAGCTCTTGGTCGATCGCGGCGGCCGAGGTGGCGGTGCCGGCAACCGCGATGGCGCGCCTGACGGCTTTGCGCTGCTCGGCCGGCAAGCCGTCGAGGAAGATCGTGCGGGTGTCGGCGGCCAAACCCTGCAGCTCGGTAGGGGATGGAGGGTCGCTGTGGATGTGGCGCTCGCTCATGCGCAACACGCCGGCTTGTACGGAGACGTGGAAGCTCGTTGTGTGGTCGGCACCGACGATGAACTCGGTCGAGCCGCCACCGATGTCGATCACGACTGTCGGCTCGGTCGCGGAGGCTGTGTCGCGGTCGCTCATCGCGCCGAGGAACGTCAGCTGCGCCTCTTCGTCGCCGGAGAGCACGCGCGCGTCGAGGTCGAACTGGGAACGGACAAGCTCGGTGAATTCGGTGCCGTTGACGGCATCGCGCACAGCCGAGGTGAGCACGGCTAGGTTGGCCTCGCACCGGTAGCGGTCGATTGTGGCGCGGTAATTGCTCAGCGTGGCTTGCACGCGCCCGATCGCCTCGTCGGAGAGCCGCCCGCCCGCGTCGACCTTGTCACCGAGGCGGGTCACTTGTGACTCGCGGTGGAGCTCTTCGACGGTGCCGGTCGTTTGGTCTACGTCGGCGACGAGCAGGCGCGTGGAATTGGTGCCTATGTCTACTACGGCGGTGCGCAAGGGGAGGATCGTAGAGGCCAAGCGGAGCGGATGGGTTTTGGTCGATTTTGGGCGATGCCCCGCGCGCGCGGGCGCGGGGGCCGCACGTGAGCGAGTGCGATTGAGCGCCCAGGGCTTCTGGCAGGGCAAGCTTTTTGCTAGAACATGGGGAGCGACGCGGGGTGGAGCAGTCTGGTAGCTCGTCGGGCTCATAACCCGAAGGTCGCAGGTTCGAATCCTGCCCCCGCTACTCGAAAAAGCCCTGCAAATGCGGGGCTTTTCTTTGGGGAGAGAAGGCGGTCTGTGGGGGCCGAGGTTCCAATAGGGTTCCGTTTGGTCTACGCTGAACAACCACTGCAAGCCGCCGCTGTCGTAGCCTGCGGATGCCTGAGGGCGCAGGTTTCGAGATTCTGCTTCCCCGATAGTTGCTGATGGACGCTGGTACCGCTGAGACGGCCTGCGATGCCAGGATTTGGCTCCTGGACTGTAATCGCTGGAGATGCAGCTCGGGAAGACACGAGCTGCGGACTCTGAGCAGGTGTACCCGGGTGATTGTCGAACCAGTGGCGTAGCCTGCCGTCCACTGGTACAGTTGCCGCCGGTCGCTCTGCAAAAGTCGTTGCAGTACACAGGGACGGACAGGGACGGCGACCTCTCTTCATCTTGCGCCACTCGCTCCACACACCCCGGCTCTCCAACTCCGAGGAGCACCTTCCGCTCGCTGCGCCGGGTTGCGGCTGATCGGACATCGATCGTGGCGCAGATCTGGATTCCGTTCCCGTACCGCGAAGCGCTTACTGCCCTCGCGAAGCTGCCGGACGACACTGCCCAGCGGCTCGTTACCGCGCTTGCTGCGCTTGACGCCTACTCGCCCGTGTCGCGAGTCCAGGAGATCACCATAGACGTTCTCGGAACCGGAGCAAGCCCGGCTGAACGGCAGCTCGGCCTTCCGCTCCTTGCGCTGCGAGGGCAGTACCGCCAAGCGTCTCCAGAGGAGATCGCTGCGCGGGTGAGCGAGTCGAACCGAACTTGAGCTTGATCCACCCGCGCGCGCCAACCTCCGTTCACGCGCAGCGGCGATCCTTACCACTCCAGTGTATGGGACGACAGCGGTCGCTACTGATCTTCAGACGCAGAACGCACGCAACTACCAATCAGCTCGAATCGTCACAGATCTCCGGCCGGTGTTCCAAGACAATCCGGACGCGCAGCCGTCAGGTGCCGTGATCGTGGAGACTCTACAGCTACAGACATGGACCCGGGACGGCGAGTCGGAGGCAATCTTCGTCTCGATGGACGAGACCGATCTCAAACAGCTGAAGTCGACAGTTGAGCGAGCTCTGCGCAAGACGGCGACGTTGAAGGCATTTCTCAGCGAGAAGGATCTCGCGTACTTCGAGCTCGAAAAGGAGGTCGCTGACGCATGAATGTCCTTACGCCAGAGAGAGAACTTAATGAGGTGTGCCCACCACCGTCACCACCAGCCAGGATCAGGCACCTCGAGTTCAACGATGTGCGTGCAGGACGTCTAGTAGCCGAGAGCATTCACGCTTCTCTTGCGTCAGCCGCTGAGTACCTCGGGAAAGCGCTCGTGCGTAGCCGGGAACTCTTGGAGATCGCGGCACCCCAGGCTCCCTTCACAGTTTCGGGGTCGCATGTGTTTAAGGTCGTCGTCATGCCCATTCCGGGGCGCGCGTTTGACTGCGACATTGCAGGTGTTCTGCTGCGGCGCGAGGTGACCGATGTCGCTCTTGTGGTGCCTGCGCGTGAAAAGAACGATGAAGATGACGACGTGATCGTGCAGTGGTTCGTTGAGCAGGAAGCCGCAGCCAAGCAGTCTGAACAGAATCCTGTCGAGTCTGTGCAGTTCGAGGAGGATGACGAGGACGTGATGCTGACCCTGCGCAGTGGGTCTGTCTTGACGCGATCATGGCGTGGTGGTGGCACCATGCGCCAGCGCTAGTCGTGTATCGGGATCCCGGTGAGGACCCGATCTCCTTCGGCGACATTTTCGAGGGCAAGCACTTCATCGACGTACACGCCAAACTCGAGACAAGGCCCCTGGGTGGCGGTGATACGCCCCGCGTCACTACCGAGAGGATCCTCAAGAAGTTTAACCGCCCTCTGACAGGAACCGCTGAGGCCGTCCCAATTTACTCGCCTGCGCTTCCACCGCTCAAAGAGAATTTTCACGCGTTGGCGTTCGGCGGCGAGAGGATGAAGGGCGACGGCCCTCTGCGTGCGATCTTGCTTTCCGATAGCTGCACAGTGGATACGGCCCTCGGAACGGAGCGCGGGCGTCGCCCTCAGGGACGGCTGCTATTCGCACCGGTCCTTCCGGCGACTGAGGCTCAGATTGTCAAGCTCGAGGAGAGACGCGTCTTTGGACGCTTCCCGCTCCCGAAGGACAAGGAGCGGGAGTTCGACGGTGGCGTGGCCGAGCTGCGGGATTGTTTTATGGTCGACGCGCGCGACGTATGCCCAAACGATCGAATCCTGACCCTGTCTGGCGAGGCTGCGGAGGATCTGGAGGCTGCGTGGGACGCTTGTGCGATGCGGCGAGGCCCGCACGTGGTCGAGCACAATGTTACGAAGCTCGCCAGCCTACTTGCTAACGATGAGGGTGTGAGCGACGACGATATTGAGGCAGTCGAGATGATTGCCCAGACGCTTGTGACCGCATGGCGGCTCGAGGGCGGATTGCTACGCGCAGTGGCTGACTCTCCGGTGACCGAAAAGGCCGCACTCGAACAGATCGTGACCGAGCTCAAGCAGCTCGAGAAGTTTGCACGCAGCGCCCACGAACGGCTTACGCGGGCTACGACTAGCTCCGCGCAAGTCCGCGATGGCGCCGACTAACACTGGCTACGCGGCCGTCGCGGCGCGCAACACCGAGCTCGCGCGCGCCAGATCAGATACACGGCCATCAGCCGAGCATCCGTCCGGATGCTCAATTTTTGTTGGCCGGTTTGCCGGGTTCGAGGTCATTAGGTGTAGTGATGAGCGCATCGAGCATCCCGGCTGACCGTGCTGGCGGCTATGCCCGCTACTTGGAGGGCAAGACCGTCGCGCCAGAGCGCGGCGACTACTACCTCTCTCCTGACGGCGAGCTGACAGAGGCACCGGGACGATGGCTAGCGGACCCTGAAACGCTTCAACGACTTGGCATCCAGGAGGGAGAGCCAACGCGGGGGGAGGACTTCGTGGCGCTCATGGAGGGACGCGACCCCCAAACCGGAGCATGGTTGCGACCAGAGGGCGCGGGCGGAGGTCGTGGTGGCGGGATCGACGCGACGTTCAGTGCACCAAAGTCCGTATCGGTCGTTTGGGCGCTCGCTGACCTTTGGCAGCGCGAACAGATCGAACAAGCCCACGCGAACGCTGTCGAGCAGGCCGTTGGCTATTTGCGGGAGCGGGTGCCGGTGGTGCGCCGTCGCTATAGCGGCCAGGTCGTGGAGGAGCTGGCCAAGGACGTGATCGCCGTGGAGTACCGCCACACCACAGCCCGCGGCGTATCCGGCGCGACCGCTCCCGACCCGCAACTACACAGCCACGTCGTCATCACAGGCGTGGTGCGTGAGGATGATCGGATCGCGGCAACTTGGTCGCGTCCCGTGTTCCGCTCGGCTGGCGAGGTTGGTGCGTTCTACCGATCTGCACTCGCCCAAGAGCTTTCGAACGTCGGCTATCCGATCGACCAGGCGACCGGGAAGGACGGCAAGTATTTCGAGATCGCAGGAGTACCCGAGGAGTTGCGGGATACGTTCTCGGGCCGCTCCCGAGAGGTCGCGCGAGCAGCCGAGCGTTTCCGTGCGCGGTACGGTCGCGCGCCGGAGCGTGGCGAGCTGCGGGACCTCGCGCTGGAGAACAGACGGTCAAAGCAACTCACCACCCGCGACGATCTTGAAGCCGCGTGGCACGAGACGGGCGACCGACATGCGTTTGGGCCGAACGAGACTCTGAAACTGCTTGGCGAGCGCCAGGAACCGCCGAACGCGCGACCGGTGGAGGATCGCATCGAGGAGCACCTGACCGACCGTCATGCCGTGTTTGAGACGCGCGACCTCTACACCGTCGCGTTGGAGCAGACCGCTGGTGAGCTATCGCCGCGAGAGGCACTCAACATCGCCCGAGGAATGGTTCGTGACCGGCGGGTGCTCACGTTGGAGGGTGGGCGGATGACGACGCTCGCCGTGCGTGCCCAAGAGCAAGCCATCGAACGCCGAGCTGCGAACCTCGCCGAACCTGCGAACCGGGATGTCGGCGATGCGGCGAGGGCGACCGCTGCGCGTGAAGTCGCGGAGCGCATCGGCAGTCCGCTGACCGAGGAGCAGGAGATGGCTCTATTCGTCCTCACCGGTCCCGAGCGCATGAGCGTGCTCGTCGGGCCAGCGGGAACAGGCAAGGGTGTCGTGGTCGATGCCGCCGCGCGAGCCGAGCAACTGGCAGGACGCGAAACGCTCGGGATCGCCGTCTCGGGATCAACCGCCGAGCGACTGGGTACCGACAGTCCCGCGCTCGTGGGTAGCACGCTGACACTCGATGCGCTCATCGCGCGCGCCAAGACCGGCGTAGTCCATGTCGGTCCCGACACGACCGTCTTTCTCGATGAGGCCGGAATGGCCGACCACAGGCGCCTCGACGACCTCACAGACCTCATAGAGCGCTCGGGCGCGGAACTGATCGCGGCCGGTGACGGCAAGCAGCTTCCATCCATCGGTCCCGGAGGCATGTTCGACAGACTCACCCAGCACGCGCCGACCGTCGAACTGCAAGACATCCACAGGACCACAGACCCGGATGAGCGGCGGGCGTGGCAGGCGCTACGCGCCGGCGAACCTGAGCGAGCGATGGCGCACTACCAAGCCAAGGGGAATCTGCATCTTGCGGACACCCGCGACCAGGCAGCGGAGAATGCCGTCCAAACATGGGCACGCCTCACCGAAACCCACGACATGCGCCAGGTCGCGTTGATCGCGGACGCGTCGAACAAGGAGATCGACAGGCTCAACGCCCGCGCGCAACACCTACGCGTCGAGCGCGGTGAACTCGGACCACGCGAGATCTACCTCACCGACACCCACTACCCCATCCGCGAAGGCGACCACGTCGCATTCATCGCCCAACACCGACCACCACGACAACCACGAGTCGAGAACGGCAGTCTCGGCGAAGTCACCCGCATCAGCCGGGATGGGAACGTCACGCTCACGCTCGACGGGTCGCGGCGCGAGATCACGCTCGCGGGCAGCGACATCGATTCGCTGCGTCTCGCCTACGCCCAACACGTCTACCGCCAGCAAGGCGCGACTGTCGAGCGCTCAGTTGTGCTCACCGGGGGATGGCAGACCAGTAAGGAGAGCGCCTACGTCCAAGCCACCCGCGCCCGCCACGGCACCGACTGGTATCTCGCACGCGACCAACTCGGAGAAGAAGGCCAAGACTCCGACAGGATCGTGCGCCTCGCTGATCGGATGAGTGACAGCAGGGCGCAAACGCCATCCATCGCCTACCGAGAAGCCAGCGACCCCGAGTGGGACCCCACGCTCGATTCGCTCCGCACCGACGACGACCTTCCGCGCCTGGACGGGCTCGATCAGTCACGAGAGCCCGAGATCGCCGACATCGAAGTCGGCCTGGAGCGCTAGCTGAGGGCCTTCTTGTTAATCGTCTCGGCGCGAGCGAACAGCTCGGAGGGCAGGATGCCAAGCGCTCTGGTGATCTTGAGCATGTTGGCGAGCGACACGTTGCGCTCGCCTCGCTCGACCGCGCCGAAGTAGCTGCGGTCCAGTTCGCACTTGAGTGCGAGCCCTTCCTGGGAGATGCCGCGCTCCTTACGTACAGCGCGGATCGCCTGGCCGAATACGGCGTGCGCGGGTGACTGGATGTCCATGCCGCCACCCTCACGATTTGACGCCGTCCGGTCCACGGGCTATAAGTCCCTTTACGACAAAGAAATTGGCCCCCGCGCAGCGCTAACTGCCGGGGACCGTGGCAAACGGAAAGGAAGTTCCGCATGCAGGACGAGACTACCCGCACAGAGGCAGAAGAGGCCAACCGAATCGATGCCGCGATCATCGGATTGTTGTTGGACTCGGGGAGTTCGTGGCCGTGGTCGGTTGAGGAGCTGACGCGCGACCTGGGCGACAAGCTGGCGGTCGAGGACGGGCTCGCGAGCTTGTACGCCGCCGGTCTGATCCATCGCTCCGGCGAGCTTGTATTCCCTACGCGCGCCGCGATTCGCTCTCACCAGATCATCCGCTGAGCACTGGCGACGGCAACGATCTACGAAGCGTGGTGGGCACCGTGGACAGGGCAAATCGAAAAGTTTGTGGCCGGTTTGCCCTGTTCGCGGTCATTAGTAGTAGTGACCCCGGACAAAATGACCTCAGATTCGACCGTCGGATCGGCCCTGTTGGCCGACGAGCCGTTGCTGCGTCCCGAGGATGCGGCGCGGCTGCTGTCGGTCAAGCCGAGCTGGATTTACGAAGCCGTGCGAGCGCGGCGTATGCCCTGCCTGCGCGTCGGTCGTCACATCCGGTTCACGCGCACGATGCTCGAAAAGTGGCTCGTGGAGAACGGGGACGCCTGATGGAGACCTTGGGAGTGGGACGCAATGTCGGATAGGCGCTCCTACGGCAGCGGGCGCCTGTTCGAGGTAGCCGACAAAGCGGGGCGAATCAGTTGGTACGGGTCGTGGTGGTCGGGAGGTACACGCGTAAAGCGCAAGATCGCCGTCAAGCGCACCCCCGGTGCGGCGGACGGGCTTACCCGTGTCCAAGCCGAGAAGGAGCTACGCAAGCGGATCGAGCGCGACGTGATCGTGGCCACCGCCGCGCGACGCACATTGGGGGAGGCCGGGAGCACTTATGTCGATCATCTGGAGCAGGTGATGGAGCGCAAGCGCTCCACGATCCAGGACTACCGTGGACACCTACGCCGCCATCTCGTGCCGTTCTTCGGTGAGCGTCCGATCGACAAGATCGGGCCGGCCCAGGTCGCGCAGTACCTCAAGCGCAAGCGCAGCGACGGACTGTCCGCGAAGACCGTCCAGAACCACCTGAACTTTCTGCACGGCGTCTTCTCGTTCGCGATTAAGCGCGGCTGGGCGCAGAGCAACCCCGTCGCGTATGTGGACCGGCCCAAGAAGAACCGTTCCCCGCATCAGCGCGTCCGTTTCCTGCAACCGTCCGAACTCGACGCGCTCATCGACGCGGCGCCCGATGACATGCTCGGCTCTGTCGAGCGAGTGCTCTACCTCGCGGCGGCGCTCACCGGCCTACGTCAGGGAGAGCTGCTTGGGCTCAAGTGGCTGGACATCGACTTCCATGCTTCCCGTGTGCGCGTGGCCGACAACTTCACGCGCGGGAAGATGGACACACCCAAGTCCCACGAGGGGCGTTCGGTACCGATGGCCGCTCGTCTCGGTTGCGAGCTGGCGGCGATGCGCGAGCGTACCCACTTCAAGCAAGACGACGATCTTGTTTTCTGCCATCCCGAGACAGGGCACGTGCTCGACCCGTCGAAGATGCGCAAGCGCTTCAAGGACGCGCTCGTGGAGGCCGGGGCGCGCACGATCACCTTCCACGAGCTGCGCCACACGTTCGGCACACAGATGGCGGCAGCCGGAGCGCCGCTACGCGCGATCCAGGAGTGGATGGGCCACGCCGACGCCAAGACAACAGAGATCTACCGCCACTACGCGCCCGACCCGACCCATGGAGCGGCGCTCGTGGAGCGGGCGTTTGGCGGCGGCGATGAGCCGCGAACCATCGCATCTGACCAGTACGCTCGGGAACCTCATGTCTGATCTTCCCTCCACGTCCTCCACTGATACACCGGAGTCTCCGAGCCCGAGTTACGAGGAGTTCCTTGAGGACATCAAGGGGCGCATCCGTAGCGCGCAGGCACGGGCTGCACGCGCGATCAACGCGGAGCTCATCGACGTGTATTGGCAGATTGGCCACGAGATCCTGCGGCGCCAAACCGCAGAGGGCAATCGCCGTGGACGCGGTGGTCCCAAGATCGTAGAGCGGCTGTCCGCGGACCTGAGAGCGGCCTTCCCCGGTGCGCGAGGCTTCTCAGTGAGGAGCTTGCGCTACATGCGGGCATTCGCTGCGGCATGGCCCGAGCGAGAAATGCTGCAGTCCGATATTGCAGCATTGCCGTGGGCCCATGTGACGCTGCTGCTTGACAAGCTCTCCGACCGGCCGACGCGCGACTGGTACGCGGCGCGGGCGTCGAGCTGGTCCAACGCGGAACTCGCACACCACATCGCAAGCCGCCTCCATGAGCGCCAGGCAGCGGCAATCACCAATTTCGAGCGCGCGCTACCGGACGGCGACATCGAGACTGTGCAGCGAATCACCCGCGATCCCGTGGTTCTCGACTTCGTGCGCCTAGCCGACGGCGCCAGAGAGCGCGACCTGGAAACTGCACTCCTGACCGACATCGAACGCTTCATGCTCGCCCTCGGCGAGGGCTTCTATTTCGCCGGACGCCAGCGGTCGCTCCAAATTGGCGAGGAGGAGTTCATCCTCGACCTGCTCTTCTACCACCATCCGACCCGTCGCTTCGTGGTCATCGACCTCAAGATGGGACCTTTCAGGGCAGAGTTCGCCGGCAAGATGAATCTCTACGTCAACGCCGTCAACGAACTCATCGCTAACGACGAGGATCGCGCCACTGTCGGGTTCATCCTATGCACCGACCGAGACGAGGCGGTCGCCCACCTGACGCTGCAGGGCATCGTCACGCCGATTGCTGTGACGCGTTACACCGTTGGTGAGCGTGGAGTTCTGATGGCCGATGAGGAGAGTCAGATCACGGAGGGCATTGAGGATGAGATGGAGGGCATGCGCCGCGTGGAGCAGCAGGTCGCGGAGTTTGCCGCCCGTCGGGCGCGCGAGCTTGCCGCGAGCCCTGATGAGCCCAAGCCGTAGGAAGCGCGCTGGGCGCATTCTCGATAAGTTTCGCCCATGGCAACTGTCAGCGATGGGACGCAGCCCGGCCCGGGTGCGGAGGGCTGGCTGCATGCCCGTCTGATCCCAACTTACGGGATTCGGAGTCAGGACGAGCAGGAGAAGCGCGCGACCTCATGCCTGCTCGCGGTGATGCACGGCGTTCCTGAGTTCGGTCATGCCCTGCTCCGAGAGTTGGGCGCGCCGAAGTCGCCAAGCATCGACACCTTTGCCGAGGTTCGCTTCAAGAATGCAGACGGCAAGGTGGACATCCCAGATGGAGCAATCGTGTGCCAGCGAGGCGCGAAGCGCTGGACATGTCTGGTGGAGGTCAAGACCGGCGCCGCGATGTTGAAGGATGAGCAGGTCGGCAAATATCTCGACATCGCGCGCGATCACTGCTTCGACGGCGTGTTGACGATCTCAAACCAGATCACCCACAGCGCCTCCGAATCTCCGGTTGTCGTTGACGGCCGCAAGCTCCGCAAAACAACCCTCTGGCACTTCTCGTGGTGGCGCATCCTGACCGAGGCAGTGGTGCTAAGTCGCAGGGGCGTGTCGGATTCCGATCAGGCTTGGGTTCTTCGAGAGTTGATCCATTACTTGACTGGTCGTGCGTCGGGCGTCGCCGGGTTCGAGGACATGGGCAAAGACTGGGTTCCGGTGCGCACCGCAGCTCACGACGGGACGCTGCGTAGTGGAGATCCACGTGCGCGTCAGGTAGCGGAGCGATGGGACCAGCTCACCGAGTATCTATGTCTCAGTTTGTCGCAGGAACTTGGGCGCAATGTTGTGTCGGTTCGACCGCGCAAGCAGACGACCGGCGCCCGGCTCGACGAGCTGGAAAAGGCGTTGGCTACCGACGGAGACCTTCGTGCAACTATCCGCGTCCCAGATGCCGTCGGCGACATTCAGATACGGGCCGACCTCAAGTCTCGGCAAACGTCGCTCAGCGTGGATATGGCTGCTCCTTCAGAGGGCAGGCCGAAGTCCCGCATCAGTTGGTTGCTACGTCAGCTCACCGAGGCTTGGCCGGATCTGCGCGTCGAGGTCTGGTATCCGCACGCCAGAGAGACGGTCGCGGCGACCCTTGAGCAAGCACGCGAGCGTCCAGAGATCCTTATCTCCCCCGCGGAAACCACGCGCGAGCCTCGATCGTTCGTGCTGACACTCAGCCGGCCAATGGGCCAGAAGCGAGGCCGCGACGAGGGCTCGTTCGTACGCGAGACGCGAGAACAGTCGGTGATGTTCTACCGCGACCTTGTGCAGAACCTGAAGGCATGGCAGGCTCGGCCGCCGCAAATTCGCCCCGAGCCTACTGTGGCCGACAGTAGCGACCCCCCATCGCCGCCCGACCTCTTGCCGCTTACGCCTGCCGACCATATGCTGCCTGCTCCCGCCAACGGCGACGCGCCGGGTGATGATGCGGCTGATGGACTTGTGCCTGAGTCGCCGCCGATGAGCCCGTTCCAAGGTTCCATTCAAGGTTCCGTTTTGAGCAAAACAGACCCCGTGGAGCCCGACGCAACCCCAGTAACCACGGGCAATCCCACCGTACCCGACCCCCCTTGGGCGACCTCATAACCCGAAGGTCGCAGGTTCGAATCCTGCCCCCGCTATGTTGTTAATCTGCGACCGTCCCTCGGGCGGTCGCTTTCGTTGGGCAAAGAACGGGCAGCAACTCGGGCGTGATCGCCACCGCGAGGTGCAGTCGCTGCTCGTGTTTGTCGTAGGTGATCGTCAAGTCGAAGCCCGGAAAATCTCGACAAGCTCCTCCTCGCTCGCGGCGTTGAGCGCCTGGCGCAGGTCAGGCACGGCGTCGAGTATCGCCACAATCTCGTCGGGGTGGTGCCGGGCGGGCCGCTTGGCCCGGTACCGTGCCGAGGCTTGCACATCGCGATTACTAGGAGGACGCCGATGCCGGACACCACCTGCCACATGTCGATCTCGCTCGACGGCTTCGTCGCCGGGCCGGACCAGGGCCGGGAGAATCCGCTGGGGAAGCGCGGCAGGGAGGTCCACGGCTGGCACCTCGGCGACGAGCGCGCGAACGACGCCGACGCGACGGCAGAGGGCTGGCTCATGCGACCGCGCGGGGCCTACGTCATGGGCCGCAACATGTTCGGGCCGATCCGCGGCGAGTGGGATGAGGACTGGGATGGATGGTGGGGCTCCGAGCCGCCCTACCACGCGCCGGTCTTCGTGCTCACCCACCACGCGCGCGAGCCGATCGAGATGGAGGGCGGCACGAGCTTCTACTTCGTCACCCAGGGCTTCGAGGCCGCTTACGCGCAGGCGCGTGAGACGGCCGGTGAGGATGGCATCGACATCGCGGGCGGCGCCTCGACCGTCCGTCAGGCGCTCGCCGCCGGAGTGATCGACGAGATCACGCTCGACGTGGTCCCCGTCCTGTTTGGGTCCGGCGAGCGGCTGTTCGACGGAGTCGAGTCTTTCGGGTTCGAGCCGGTCGAGGTGCTTCACTCTCAGCTCGCCACGCACATTCGCTACCGGCGGGCGGGGTGAGGAGCTGATCTTCGGTCTGGGGCGGCGTCAGCTTTCTGGCGGTCGCTCATGCGGCACGACTCCTCGACTCTGTCGGCTGTGGTCCCTGTTCGCGGGCCATCATCCTCTTGCGCCGGGGAGATACCTCACGGGATGAACCGATGCTGACTCTGGTGGCCGACGGCGTCTGGGTCCGGCAGAGTGAGTGGGTCTGGACCAATTCCGTCGTGGTGCGCGGGGAGGATGGGTTGATCCTGGTCGATCCCGGCATCGATGGTTCCGAGCTGACTACAATCGGCGGCAATGAACGCTGCGGTAGCGGAAGATACGATCGACCTCGCGGGACGCGCGCTGATCGACGCCGCATCGGCGCCGGCCAAGGTGATCCTGTTCGGCTCGCGCGCGCGTGGGGACGCAACCGAACGCAGCGACTTCGATTTTCTCGTTGTCGAGCGCGACGTCGCTGATCGTTTCGCCGAGATGGTGCGCCTGGGGCGAGTCCTTGGGCGGCTCTTGATCCCGGCCGACGTCGTTGTCGTCAGCGAGCAGTACGCCGAGAAGTGGGCGCCGGTCAACGGCACGCTGGTCCACGAGGCAATGAGTCGAGGCAAGGTCATTGCCGAGTCCTGAGGCGTACGAGCTGGCGCTGCTGCTCGTACGGAAGGCCGAAGGGGACGAGTCAGATCCTCGACAGGCTTCTGGACGACCACGATGTACCTGACGACGTGCTCGCTTTCATGTCCAGCAGGCGGTCGAGAAGCGCTTGAAGGCGGTGCTCGCGCTCAACGAAGTCGAGTATGGGCACACGCACAGCGTTAGCTATCTGACCGGGATGATTGAGCAGCAGGGCATCGACCTCCCGGGCTGCCGCGAGGAGATCGAAGGACTGACGCCGTGGGCTGTCGCGGCCCGGTACGACGGCACGTTTGAGAAGGTGCTCGATCGTGCCGCCGCGCGCACGCTCGTATCGGAGTTGCAGGACTGGTCAGGACGCCTGGTCACCGAGCCACAGGCGCCGCCGCCTCAAGCCAAAGCTGGCCAGTCCGGTGATGACGAGACCTCGGCAACACCCGGTTGACGGTCAGCTGGAACCCGCATCAGAGGTTCCAAAGCTCTTCTATACGGTAGGCGAATGCGGTCGCAGGATCCCGTATCAATTCTGCCCCCGCTACTTGGACGCGGTCGCCGCAACGAAGATGATCGAGCGCGCTGGCCACGCCCTAGCCGACGCGGCGTCGGCACCTGCCAGAGTGATCCTGTTTGGCTCGCATGCCCGCGGCGACGCAGACGAGGGCAGTGACTTCGACTTCTTGGTGATAGAGAAAGAGGTCGATGATCGCCTCGCGGAGGCCGTCAAGCTACGTCGCGCCTTGCGAGGCTTTGGCGTTCCTGTGGATGTGATCGTGATGGATGAGGCGCTTGTGGAGCGGCGCTCCAAGGTTCGGGGCACGATGGTCGATCGCGCGCTACGTGAGGGGCGTGTTGTCGCCGAGTCCTGAGCAGGTGGAGTACGCGGAGATGTTGCAGCGCCTGGGGGCGGGAGACCTCTACGCTTGCCGAAGCCTTGCAGATGATGTGGATGCTGCCGATCATATCGTTGGATTCTTGGCCCAGCAGGCCGTAGGGAAGGCTCTAAAGGTGCGGTCATCCGGTAGCACTCCGCTAGTACTCGCTTCACCCTCACCCTAAGGAGCGTTGCGCGTCATACTCGCAACAACGCTTCTTCAGTCATCAAGGTCCGTACGTGCCGCTCGATTGAGGAGGCGAGGTCGGAATCCTCGATAAGCACGCCTGCCTCGAGATTGGCTGTCAGCGCCCGAAGAGTGAGATTGGCCGAGCCCACAAGTGCGCGGCGCCCATCGATCACGAGTACCTTGGCGTGCATGAGCGCTCCGGCTTGGCGCCGGTCAGCCGGCCAGCGCCACCGCTGGATTCCCTTGACCGCCCCGAATGGCGTGGAGTGTGCGACCGAGAAGGTGCCACTGCTGTCATCCGCGGTCTCGAAAACCACATCGACCTGGCAGCCTCGCTCGACGGCCTGTTCGAGATCGCGGGCGAGGTCACCGAGCGTAAATGCCGCGAAGCTCATAAGCAAGATGCGCTCGCGGGCGTCGCAGGCAAGGTCGCGTAGCACGGCTGCGGTAAGTCGTTGCTCGCCCGTAGCGCCAGGCCCGGTCCACACGGCTCGCGAGCGACGTGCGTCCGCCTCACGTCGCGCTCCAAGACCGATGCGCAGCGCAAGCGCTATACCGGCGCCTGTCAGCTCAGAGCTCGTCGCCCAAGCGTCGGCAAGCTCTGCCACAGCTGCGTGACTGTCGGGTTGGGCTCCAGTCACCGCTTCCCTGAACCCCGAGGGAGATTCGGTCCGCAAACAGACGTCGGCCAGTGTCACGACCTGTGCGTCGCTAAGGCGGTCCAGGACCCGCCGTACAGCCTGCTCGACGTTCATTGAACGGCAAAGTACGAGACATCGGAGCGAGCAAGGGTAGGTACGAGAGTGGCGCGGTCGAGGAAGCGATTGCCGCGCTCACAAGAGGTCTCGGATGCAAACTGGCAGGCGTGACACGCCGCAGCGTGCACTGAGCTGTCAGACCTTGGGTCGTGCTCGGCGCAAAGCGGGTCCGAGGAGCACAGCTGTGCCCGCTCCAGCGCCTGGTGCAGGAGCGGGCCCAACTGCTGGGGCTCCCCAAGCGACACCAGCCCGCCGAGCGTACCCTCGCTGTCTGGCGCGGCGGTGTAGAGCAGCACTCCTGCCATTGGCTCGCCATCTGCTGCGGTAGCCGCGTAGACGCGCTCACAAATCGACGACGCCGTGTAGCCGCACTCGAGCGCGAACTCGCGGATCAGTGCGTGGGCGAAGCTGTGAAGCAGGATGTAGCGCTCTCCCGGCCAGCCGTCTTCGGGATCCAATGCCCGACGCGAGCGCCATGCTCGGTGACCCTCGTGAATCCGACTGGCATCGCCGGCTTCGCGGTAGCGGACTTCCCAAGCGGCCAGTCGCTCCTCCGGGAAGCGCACGAAGATGCCCTCGCCGCGGACCTCGCTACAGGGGAGCCAGCGGGGGGCCTCGCGGGACAGGCGCACGATAGTCCCACCTCGGCTTGCAAGGTCATCCGGCGCGTTCAGGCGCGTGAAGCCCCGCAGTGCGCTCACCACTCGCAGCCGCTCGACAAGCACAACCTCCGCGATTTCATCGGCGAACTCGTCGGGCACGCTGACAGAACGCAGACGGAAGTCGGGCGTCTCCGGGGCTGTGGACGGCGAGCCAAGGACACGCCACTCCGGCGTGCGCAGGTCCTCGGCGCTCTCATCCCCGACATCTGAGTCTCGTTTCTCGATCGCCTCGAGGACGGCCTGCTCGCCGACATCCTCGGTGAGGGTCCGCAGGGCACGCAGCGACGGAACGTTTATAAGCGCGAAGCGCAGCGCGTCCAGTCCAGCGGGAAGCGTCTCGAGAATCGCCCCTGCCTCATCGACCACCTGCGCGAGCTCCCCCTCGCGCGTGGGGATCGACAGGGCCGACATCTGGACCGCGAACCAGGCGTTGCTCGCGCCGAGGATCAGGGTCTTTGGTTCCTCATTGCAGGTATCCGACACGCCGAGATGCGGGTGACGTCCGCGGCAGCGCGGCGGGAGGAACGGGTGAGAGGTCTCACCAAAAGCTTGCGAGAGACGACGACGACGACCGCATCCGTCGCAGGAGAGCTGCACGTCGCCTGGGCGCCCGCCCTCTCCCAGCTCTCGGAGTCGCAGGGTTCCAGAGCATGGAATCCCACCATGGAGAAACTCGACCCAAGGGAAGTCGTCGAGGTGACCATTGGCGCACGCCATCAGATAGCGGGCAGGGAATGCCGTCGGTGGACGGCGCGCGGAGCCGATCTTCGGGCACCCGGCATGTACGTAGGTGGTGCGCTCCGGGCGCCACGGATCCGGGCGAAACTCAAACAGACCGAGCTCGATCGATGCCAGCAAACTGCACAGCGGGCAGCGTAGCCAGCGTGGGAAGGGGGCCACTGGGACACCGGCCGAGTCCCCCTCGGGCACCACTGGAGGGCTGAGCAACTGCCCGACCTGAGCGCCCTCGATAGCGCGGACGGCTGCCAACAGGCGCGGCTCGGCGACCGGCTCGCCGAGCACTTGCGGCCACTCGTCCAGGCCGAGCACAAGCGTCGTGAGCTCGGGCAGCTCGACGGTCGCCCCGACGCCGTAGGTATGCAGGAGTTGACTCGGTCGCAGCTCGCCGACGTGGTTGCGCGGTGTCATGTCTTGCCCTTCTCCTTGGGCAGGGGCGCAGAGCGTTCCGGTGACTCCCAGGCCTCAGCAACCGCGATTGCATCCACTCGCAAGGCCAGTGGTACAGCCGTCTCTACGTTGCGCATCGAAGTCGGGACAGTCCAGATCGACCACCCCTCGATCCCCGGCTCCTGCAGCAGCGAGACATCCGCGTCGCTGCGTCCGCGGCGCTGGTAGACAAGATTGCGTTGGCCGACGTCGGCTTCCCTGCGCCACTCGTGCAAGAGATGGGTCACTCGCTCTGCCAGTGCATCCGCCGCCGGGTGGCCGACCTGGTCGTCGGCGCGCTCACGGATCGCATCGCGGGCGCGGGTCGCACGCGGGGCGGCGGGATCAACTCTCTGCGCCCCATCGTTGGGGTTCCAGTCCGGACCGCAAAGCCGCAGCAGCGAAGCCAGTACCCCGGTGAGGCCTCGGTCCAGCGCGCGCGGGGCGAACGGGGTGACCGACAGTGCCTCGACCTGTCGATAGAGCGTGCGGTGGTAGTGGCAGAAGGTCTCGTAATGCGACAGGTCGCGCGGTCGCGCCCAGTTGTAAACCGTCAGTACAAGGCCTGGGTGCGAACGCCCGACGCGGCTGGTTGCCTGGATGTACTCGCTTGTGCTCTTCGGCTGTCCCGCGACAACCATCGCGCCCAGACGCTGCACGTTGACGCCGACCGAGATCATGTTTGTGGCGAGCAGCACATCGATCGGGGGCGCCACGTATGGCTCGCCCTGTTTGCGCGGCAGCCCCGTGCGCTTGGCTTGGGAGAGTCGGCGAGCGCCGAGCTGGTCGAGCACCTGGGGTATCTCCGAGGCCGACTTACGCGAGGTCAGCTCCTCGATTATCAACAGACCGCGGCCCTCCTCTTCAGCGCGAAACAGACGGCTCTGCACGTCGTCCTCGACGAGCCTGCGCATCCCGCCCAGCTCGCGCAGAGAGTTGAAATAGCCCACAAGCGTCATGTAGGCGTCAGCGTTCTCCCCCGGCTGACGGCCGAGGACGGTCCAAGCGGCACGTAGCTGGGCGACGTAGACGCGGATCAGCACCTGCTTGAAGCGCCTTCCGGGAGCACACACTCCGGCGTACCGTCGTCCGGGGCGGGTGATGTCGTCGCCGGGCCGGTCGCGTTGCAGCGCAAAGAAGGAGTCGCGTGCATCGAGGCCTGGCGGTGGGAACACGGCCAGGCCGCGGTCGAACAGCCGGCGGACCTGATCGCCCGCACGGCGAATTGTAGCGGTCGATGCGACCACCTTTGGATGCACCCTCATACCGTCGAACTCCCAACTGGAGAGCTCGTCCACGGCCGTCTCGTACAGGCCCACAAGGCTGCCTAGTGGGCCACTGATTAGGTGAAGCTCGTCCTGGATGATTAGGTCTGGCGGGCGCAGCGGCTCACACGGCACGACGCTCGCCGGCGCAAGCGGCCCTCGCGCGGGATGCTGACCAACGTGCTTCTCGCCGGCTGTCAGGTAGCCGTGACGCTCGCAGCGCCTGGAGACTTGTCCGAACAGGGCCTGCACACGCCCCTCCCATGGCATCCGTGCGAGCTTGTCAACAGTTGCGATCACGAGCGCCGGCAGGAGTCGATAGACCTCATCGTCGACGACTACGACGGGGAATCCCTCTCCGGGGCTGTTCCGTGGGGTGAACGCGCACTGCCCAGTTGTGTCCGAGCATGTGATCACAGTCCTCCCGCGGCCGCCATCCACTTCGACGTCGCGCCCACCATTGAGCTCCGACCCGCACCACGGACAGCGCGCGAGCTGCAGCGGCGAGGCGCCACGACCGACTCCGTTGCGCTGGCGCGCGGCCTTCACCCAACGGTCGGCGTCCTCGGTCGAATTCGGCGTGGACGCGCGCCCGACCCATAGGCCGATGCGCATCGGCGTCGACCCCCAACGGCGCCGGCTCTCCGTATCGCCCTTGCCGTACAGCTGGCGGCGGCGCAGCTCGCACGCGCACAGCAGAGCGGCGGCACGCTGGAACTGTTGCAGCGTGAGCAGGCGCAGCGTGTAGCGCATGAGCACAGCCACGCCGTCTCGCCCGTCTCGACCCGCGAGCACACCCTGCAGGCGCCGGATCGCGATCGCGAACGCGGTGAGACCGAGGTAGGCCTCGGTCTTGCCGCCGCCGGTCGGGAAGAACAGCAGATCAACCAAGCCCTCGCTCGTACGATCGGGGTGGCGGGCGTCGGCGAGCGCTGGCAGGTTGAGCAGTACGAACGCGAGCTGAAACGGGCGCCATGAGCGGTTGCTGGCGATGTCGGCTACCTCGAGTGCCTCGTGCAGCTTGAGGGCGGGCTCGCGACGGCGGATATCGGCGGCGATCGTGTGCACACGTTGCTGCCACATCGCATGGTTGGCGAAGCGAAATGCGTCTGCCACGTCGGCGTCGCCGAGTGAATCTATACCCGCACGCATACGCCGAGCGGTATCCCCAGCGATCCGAAGATGACGACGCGCCGTATCGGCATGTCGGGCGAGATTTGCCCCAGGCTCCTCGACCCGAATGGCCTGCTGCTCGATCCAGCGCTCATAGGCCTCCACGAGCGGCGTGAGCAAGCTCGTCAGCTTCGCATCGCTTGCCCGGCTGAGGGTTTGCATGTCAAGGGCAGCGAGTGCCCTTGTGAAAGGCTCGCGGACGGCCTCTTCCTCGAAATCCTCGGCGACAGGAGCCTCGGTGCGCGGCACGTCCTCCGTCGGCATCGCCGCCGTGCAGAGCTTGACGCCCCGGTCGGGTGCTTGCGGCGCTGGCGTAGCCTGCACCGCTATGCCGTGGCCAACGGCCAGCTCGACGTTGGTCCGGTAGAGCATCTCAAGTCCCGCAAGCTCGGATCGATCCACCTCTGGGGCAAGTGCCACCGCGTCGAGCGCCCGTCGCACGAAGACCGGCTCCTCCTCCGGTGAGCGCACCGTCATCGAGGCCTGACACAGCCACAGCGGGACCGAGCGCCCGCCGTCAGCCTGTTGTTCGTTGACGAGAAACAGCGACACCAGTCGCTGCCCTTGGCGCTCGCGCACGAGGCCGCGCACGACGACCTCGGGCTCCCCAGGGTCCGGGTTGAACCGGGCGATCGGCCCAGGACCCATGAGCACGATCGTTTGCGTGCCGCCACACTGGCGCCGTCGCCAGACCTGAGCCGGGTGCCCGTTGTAGTCGAGCTTCTCCTCGCTGACCACCCGAGAGTAAGCGCCCCACGATGCCTCAACGAGCAACGCCTCGCAGTCAGAGTCGAGGCAAAAGGTGAGTCCAAACGCCGACGGCACGAGCTGATTGATCGCTGGCGGGCGATCCTCGGGCGTACCCTCCCAGCCCGAATCTGAGCTGACGCTGCTGTTGGCAAGCGGGTCCTCGGGTTGAGCGTCGGCGGCGATCGGATCGTGCTCCTGCTCCTCTGTCGCGGTTGCGGAGGAGGGCGCCATCGAGCCGAAGTGGGGAGCGAGCAGCCCGAGCAGGTAGCGGTCCACCGGCGCCTCGGGCAGCTCCTCCTCAGGGCCTCCAAGCGGCCCGATCAGGTCGTCGCGGATCAGCTGCTCGACCTCCTCACGCAGCTCATGCCCGCTCTTGCCGATGCGTGGCTCAGACACCGTCTAGCTCCAGCGTCAGCGTCTCGGGCGCCTTAGGTTTCCGCGCCGTCTTCTTCTTGGTGTGGAGTCCTTGGCGAAGCTCTTCGGCGTAGCGCTCGTGGTCGAGCTCGAGCAGCCGGTCGAGCACCTCTTGGCGCGGGGTCGGAGCGAACGTGAAGCGGGTTCCGAAGCGTGTGTCGTGGAAGCCGTGGGCGAGGTCGAGGTCGTCCCAGCCGTAGGCGTGGCGGACTGCCTGATCCAATTCGACATGCAGCTCGCGCAAGCGAACAATGTCGTCAGCGCGTTCGTCCTGGTCGTGGAAGCGGTTATAGGTTGTCGTCAAGCCCTCTTGACGGCGCAGCATCTGGGCTCCGCGGTGTTCGTGGAGTGTTCCGCCAAGTTCAGCGATCGCAGACGTGAGATTGGGTTGGACAAACGTCTCGAATGCATCGGTCGGACTGTAGTTGATCCCCGCACCGAGCGTGGAGGTGCGTGAAATAGCCCACTCGCGGTGGAAAGCGCTGGAAAGTATGCCAAAGTGCGCGTCGTCGTCATAGGCGAATATCCCAAGCTTGTGTGCATATACGAGGTGAATCGGCACGAACGCGGGTTGGACGACATTGCTCACCAGTGTTATCGCTATGCAGCGGTCAAGGGAAGCGATTGCTCTGTAGAGCTGTAGCCGTACGTCACCAAATTGCCACCAATACTCGCGATGGGCTCGCCGATTTACCTTTGCACGTTGTGGTCGAACAAGTCGCTCAATCCGTTCAAACGGCACAAGGTACTCGCGAGCTCGCTCCTCGCCCCAATCACGAAAGTCAATTACCCAGCGCGAGGGCGACATATCTGGACGTTGGTCGAGGTCTTCTCCGATCAGATATGGGCGCACGACCTCGGCGTTGCGAGGGTCGGCGGCTATCATGAATTTGGCCTCATCGGGCGACAATATAAATCCGAGACCCACAACCACAGAGCCTTGGAATGATCTCTTTGATGTCACCTTAAGTCGTTGCGCGTATCCATCAACGCGGCTGCGCATCATCAGTGCCGGTGTGATACCGATGACCTCCGATCGATTGAGAACACAAGCCCCGTCCCATGGGCCAGGTCTTGCCCACACCGTCGCCATTTGTAGGCTAGCTCCGCCTGGCCAAGGCTCGCTTGCAATCGCACGGAATATCGTCATGCCGCACTCGATCAGCTTGTCAAGGCTGACCTCGCGAGTATCGCCTTGTGCCACTGTGTTCGTTGCGATCAATCCAAAGTCCCCGTCCGACCGTAGCAATTGAGCTGCACGTAGATAAAAGTACGCCACAAGATCGGCGCTACCGCGTGTACCTCCAGCGATCCATGTCACTAGATAATCGCGATACTGGCCGCCCAACGCGCCGCTGATCTTCTTTCCTCCTTGAAACGGCGGATTCCCCACGATCGTGTCAAAGCCTCCACGCTCGCCCACCTCAGGAAACTCAAGCGCCCAATGGAATGGGTCGCGGTCTGCGAATTCAACCTCCGGGACATCGCCTGTCGCCTGTCTCTGCTCAACAAGCCAATCGGCCGCCAACTCGCGCAGCAGCGATTGCGCCACGTCTCGATCGATGTCGTCCGCGTCCCGGTCAAGCAGTGTCCGCACGAGCTTTGCGGTGTCGGCTCCGGCAAGCGGATCGGCGTCGTCCCGCTGGGTAAGTGCGGCGCCGACGACCAGGTCTCCCAGCAAACGCGCGTCCTCCAGTGCCCCGTCGGCTCGCGCAAGCAGCTGAGCCTTACGCTCGGCGTCGTTTGGGTCACGTACGACAAAGGCCTCTAGTTCCTGGCGCAGCTCCAGCGCGCGAGCTACGCTGGCCTCGATCTCCTCGACGCCGAGGTCGAGGCTCGCCTGACGTGGCCGATCAGGGTCGAGGTGCATCCCACGCAGCTGGCGCAGGTCGGTGATGCCGAGCATCGAGTCGCCCGTGCGCAGCGCATGGTCCAGGAACGAGAATGGCTTGTCCTTGGCGAGGGTCAGGAGCCACAGCGAGAGCTTGGCCATCTCGACCGCCATCGGGTTCTTGTCCACGCCGTATAGGCAACGCTCGGCGACGAGGCGGTGGGCGAACAGGTTCCGCTCCAACGGGTCGGCGGGCAACAGGTCTCGTAGTTGCGCATGCGTCTCTGCGAGAGTGCTGCCGACCGACATGCCCTCGGCCTCCCATGCCTCCTCCAAGCGTGCGGCTAGATATCGGCAGGCGGCGACTAGGAAGGCTCCCGAGCCCATCGCGATGTCGGCGATTCTCAGCTCCAGTAGCTCCGCCACCGGACGCAATCGCCAAGCTGACTCCTCACGATCCTGGGCTGGCCCTGGCCAGTAGACGACGGGGTCGAGCGCGTGCTTGACTACCTCCTCGGCTAGATGGCGGGGCGTGTAGTAGGTGCCCGACGCGCGGCGATCAAGCGCTTGTGTTACGAACAGTGAGCCAGCCAATAGCACGAGTGGGTCACCCCGCAGGTCCTCTCGCAAAAGAGCGTGGTAGCGCGCCACACGCGCGAGCAGCGGCTCGTCGTTGCCGCATGCCGCGCGCAGCCTCGCCCGGCGCTCGTCGGACAGCTCGGTGGCGAGGTCTTTCGCGATCGCTTTGGCGGAGCGGCCCATCTGCTCGGCTAGTTGCTCGGTGAGCACATCATCGCCGAGCAATGCCCAACCTTCGATCTCCCCGAGTGCGAGCTCGGGCTCCCTGCGACCACCGAGCGCAAGGGCGTGATCGCGCAGGCGAACGCCCGTGTGGTCGAGCAGGCCCTCATAGACATGTCCGATCTGCTCGACGTCCAGCGCCCGGTAGGACAGCAGCACGCGGGCACCCTGTTGCTCGAGCGCCTGCAGCGCGTCGAGCAGGTGCAGCATCGTGCGGTCATCCACCGGCAGCGGTTTCGCCGCCATATCCCTCCAGCGGGTGCCTGAGGCGCGACCCTCAAGGAATGGATAGCGGTCTGGATCGAAGAGCCCGCTGCCATAGGCAGGCAATCGCAGCGCGTCGTGCTCGATCCCGCCGTGCACCGCGCGGAAGAGCGCGAGCACACGGTGCCATGCGGCAGTCGAGCGCTCCAGGGGATCCTCGCCGTCGCGATCGGCGCGTTCCTGTAGCTGTGCGCGCAGCGTGCTCGCGGCTAGCGTCTCTGCGTAGCGGGACTCATCGATCGGTAGCAGCCGGCGCTCCTCGGCGACGAACAGGAACACGAGGCGCATCATCACGGTCACTGCGCCGCGGTAGACCTCGGCGCCCTTGAGTTCGCTGAGTAGGGCGCCGTGGCGCTCGCGATCCTCGCGGTCGAGGGTGGTTATCAGAAGCTCGACGGCGCGCCGGACCTGCGCCCCGAGCTGGTCGGCGACCTCCTGCTGGCGCCCGGCGCTCTCCGCGAGCAATGTCTGCAGACTCTCCTCAGTCGGCAGTGCAAAGAATCGCCGCGCGCCGAGCAGCGTGGAGAAGGAACGAAGGGTGAGTGGCTCCTCGAACCACAGCTCGGCACGCCAGTTGCAGGTGCCCCGTGTCTCGCCCTCGCGTGCCCACACAAGCGTCCAGTGAGTTCCGTCGGTCACGAGCGCAAGCTCGATCTTGCTTGCGCGCGCAAGCTCGGCGGCGCGTTCGATTGGGCTTGCGGTCCAGCTCTCCCCAGGAAGGGGCCTGTCGAGCGCCGTCCCGACGGGGAGAGCGTGCACGAGCAGCACCGCGGGTGTACCGGCGCGCGCACGATCGCGCACCACGAACGTTGGACGGAGGTTGGTCGCGTGCTCACCGACGCGGTGTGAGGGGTCGGCCTCGGTGGCCTCGGCGACCGATTCACCGAGCTCGAGCAACTCGTCGAGGACCCAGCGGATCCAGCGGTGTTGCAAAGTCGGGTCCTCGCGCCACTCGTCGTAGGCGATGCGCAGTGCCCCTGCCGTGGGGGGCGTCGCCTCAAGGCCATTGGGCAAGGCGCGCTTGAGCACGGGCACCGTCAGGAAAGGCCCGCTCGTCTCAACCAGAGATAGCCACTCCGCGTGGCGGTCCTCGATCCGGGCCTGACGGCGTGCCATCTACAGCTGTCCCTGCGCCGGTATCAGCAATGTGACGGCAGCCGGGAACAGGCGATGCGTGGGCTCCGCGTAGCGAGCTCGGATCGCCTCCTGTTCGGCATCGATTTCCGCTGGGATTTGATCGAGGCGCTCGCGCAGCGCCTCGACGTCGCGGGCCACCTGACGCCGATCGCCCGCGTCTAGCTCCAAGCCCGTGATGAGTTGTAGCTGGGTGCCAGCGTCGCCGAAGGCCTCGCGGCGGATTGTGCTTTCAAGCTCGCTGAGCGTCGCCGCAACACGCTCCTGATCCTCGCGCGAGTGCAGCTCGAGCGTCGCTCGTAGCTGGCGCGCTCGATCGGCGGCGCGGGCTTGCAACGCGCTGCGCAGCGCGTCAGAGGAATCGGCGAGCTGGGGTACCAGACGATCTCGCAGTGTCACCGGGATCCCGGTGTCGCGTGCGGTGGAGAGCGCCTCCTCCGTCTGCTCGACGTTCAGTCGCTCAGGACCCCCTGAGCCAAGACGCACCGCGGCTGCGATTACTTGCTCATGCAGGCGGTGACCAGTCCGCCCCGTAATCACAAGACGGCCGTGGGCCACGGCAACTGGTGCTGTCAATGTCGGCTCGGCATAGCGCATGGTGACCCTATGTAGGTGATGGCCGGTACCCCAGACCTCGGCGCGCAGCAGGGCTAGCGAGAGCCTCACCAACGGATGACCCAGGTGTGCAAGCACCACGTCTGTGCGCGCGACAGCGAGCTCGTGGTCGAAGGTGATCGGTCGTCTTTGCTCCGGTCGGGCCGGATGCTCAAGGCCGATCGTCGCGCGCGCCCAGCTGCCGGTGAGCGCCGGCACGACCCAGGTGCCGGCTTCGGGCGCAGCCTCAAGCGGGGGTTGGCCCGCGAGCGTCAGCGCGGTCTCCACCAGTCGCTGCACGCGCGTCGCGGTGAGATGCAGCGTCTCGCGGCTGCTATGCAGCTCGTCGCGCAGCGCCGCTAGGCGCTCGCGCATTCGTCGCTCCTGGGTGAGCAGCCTGCCGCCGCGACTGGCCTCGGTCAGCCGTGTCTCGTCGAGCGCGGTGCGACGCCCGAGCATCGCTTGCTCGACCTGCGCGGCGATGATCGGCCCGGCGCTGCCGAGGTCGAGTCGTATTTGCTCAACCTTGCGTACGACGCGGGCGAGGAAATCGATGTCGCCCTCAAGCGATCCGCGCCCCTCTGTCTCCCAGCCGCCGCTGACGAGATGGTGGACAAGTACCTCCGGCGCCGTTTGGCCATGCCGATCGACGCGGCCGTTGCGCTGCTCCATACGGTTCGGATTCCATGGGATCTCGGCGTGTGCAAGCAGGTGGCAGTGACGCTGTAGCGAGATGCCCTCCGACGCGGCATCGGTGGCGAGCAAGACGCGCACGGGATAATCGCTCGGCGGCTCCTGCCACTGGCTCTTTATGCGCTCACGGTCGTCATCGGGTGTCGTGCCGTCAAGCAGCGCGACGCGCGATCCGGCGATACCTCGGGCCGCCAGGCGCTCCTGCAAGTAGCGCTGAGTCGCACGGTACTCCGTGAAGACTATTACGCGCTCTTCGGTGAATCGCGCGCCGGGCTTGACGTGCTCGCACACCCAGTCGAGCAGCCGCCTTGTCCGTGCGTCCTCCGTCACCGCCGCATGCTCCGCCCAGACGATCATGCGCTCGAGAAGAGCCATCTCCTCGGTGTCGGGCCGGCTTGACTCGGTATCGGCGGCGGCAGCGAGCGCCTCACGTCCGGCGCCCCCAATGCCGTCCTCGGCGCTCTCCTCGTCGAGGGATGACTCCAACTCGTCGAACAGTTGCTGCAGCACGGTCGAGGTCGGTGGCTTCACCGGCTGTCGCTCTCGAAGCAACGTCTCGCGGTGAACCTCCAGTGTGTGTAGAAAAGCCGCTGGTGAGGAGAAGAGGCGCTTCTTAAGGAGTGTGACGACGAAATCGGCGGCGGCCGTCTCTGACGCGCTGCCCTTCAGCCGGCGCGCGCGTAGGGCGCCGTAGGCCACCAGGTCGTTGTGCACGGTGCGCTCGGACTCCGGGTGCTCGACCTCGAGCATCACCACCCTGCGACGCGAGAAGCGCGGCGTTCCATCCTCGTGTACGAGGTCCTGCTTCAGCCTGCGAACGGTCACTTCTTGCACCGCCTCGGGAGCGGGCCGAATGGCGCGCGCGAAACGATGCGGGTCGAGCAGCTCGAGCAGCGCCCAAAACGAGTTGTCGTAGCCGTTGTGCGGGGTGGCCGAGAGGAACAGCCGGTGCTCGCAATGCGGCGCGAGCGTTCGGATCGCTTGGGTACGCAGCGTGTCCCGCGCCCAGCGTACGTTCGCCCCCGCGGGCGCGCAGTTGTGGACCTCGTTGACGATCAGGATGTCGTAGCGCCGTGGGATCTCCGGATGTGGAGGCAGTGCCTCGCGCAGCAGTCGCATGCCGAGCTCGCCCTTGAGCCATTCGACGGAGACGATCAGCCTCGGGAAGTGGGCAAACGGGTTGGCGCCGACTCCACGGGTCCGGCGCAAGCGCCCCAGCAGCTCACGATCGACGATCCGAAACTCGAGCCCAAACTTGTCATGCATCTCGTCGCGCCACTGCAACTGAAGCGCGGCCGGGCAGACAACCAGAGCCGTTCGTGCTCGGTGGCGCAACAGCAGCTCTTGGACGACGAGCCCGGCCTCGATCGTCTTGCCAAGTCCAACGTCATCGGCAATCAGCAGTGTCGTTCGCGGCGAGCGCAGCGCTCGCACCACCGGCTCGAGCTGGTAGTCCTCGATGACGATCCCGCTGCGAAATGGCGCTTGTAGTGCGCGTTGATCGGCGCTAGTCACGGCGCCCCAACGCACCGCGTCCAGGAATGCGTCCAGTTCGGCGGGCTCGTCGAGTGCGTCCGCCGAGATTTCCGGAAGCTCCGCCCGTTCGATGATCGTCGTACCCGGCTCGATCTCCCAGACGATTTCGAGTTCCTCGCCAATGGCATCGTCCTCGACGGAGACGAGCGATACAAGGTGTTGGACCTCGCGATCGTCCATCTCCGCCTGGGTATCGCGCAAGACATCTCCAACGACCCACATGCGCCCACGGACGCGGGCAAGCTGCCCCGGCTCCGGTGCGGACGGCGGAGGCAACATTGCCACTGAGGCATCCACGGCCGAGGCGATCATGTGATCGTTGTGGAGCGCAGACTGAGGCATAGCGCGACCCTACCGAACCTTCCGGAGGCGCTCGTCGCGCCTCCTCTACATCTGGAGGGGTGTCTGCCTGGAAGGGCAGGTTTCGACCGGCCGGAATCGGGTGGCTGGTCGGGCAGGCGAGGGCGGCTAGTCTGACGAGGAGCTCAGACGCGACGCCGCGGCCTCTTCGAGCCTCTTCGGACTCCAGATTTGCTCGGCAAGTATCCGGTACAGCTCTTGGCGGTCATCAAGGTCTGCCTTGAGAAAATTGGCGTGCGGTCGGAAAGGCAGGGAGGTCTGCTCGAGAAAACGTCGGAAACCAGGATTGTGGTCGTAGCAATTCTCGTGCAGACTCCTCGCAAGGAGGTTCTGACTGGTGTAGTGATTTCGCTTCTGTGCATAGGGCAGATCGCCGAAGCTTGCATTGAAGCTCTTCGGCAAGAGAAGCAGGTCGCCTATCCGGTTGCGGTATTCCGCGAAATCATTGGGATGCGTGAACTCATCGGCGTGACGCTCATGGTGGTCTGCCCAAATGTGCTCGATCTCAAAACCGTCCTTGCCTCCGCGCTTTGAGTAGTCAACATACCTCGATGGCATCTCGGATCTTGTCTCGACATAGTCGGTCATGCGCGCCAGTAGCCTGTGTATCTGACGGCCATTCATCCCATGCAGACGGAAATGATCATTGCTCAGGAAGGTCTCCGTCTCCGCGTTGAGCCGTTGTCCAAGGAGACTTACCAGCTCTGAGGCGCTTCTCCCTCGAATATCTCTCATCACGACAAACATCGCGTATTGCAAGGTCGAATAGTCGATCGCGCGCCAATTCCAGATCCTTCGGTAGATAAGGATGTCGATGTATGCAGCCGTAACCCGAACCTTGCGGAGAAGCTCCTCCTCGGCGTCTTCCGCCCGTAGTGGCGCAAGCAACACGGGGTACTGCAGTGTGAAGTTGTGCTCTGCGTTGAAGTAGACAGACTCTAGCCCTGGCGTGAGCGACTTGGAGGCTTTCCGAAGTCGCTCATACCACTGGCTGTAGAACACGAAATCACGATCGATGAAACGAACGAAATCGTGACTCCTCACAAGATCCAAGCGATCCCTGTGGTCTCTGACCCAGCGATGGAACTCTGTTCCTATGAGATCGAAGTCCTGGGGGGCGGCGGCGCGCTTGCGCTCGCGTATCGAGTCGGCGTACTGGGCCCGCAGCCATGCCTTGATACCGTCGGCGTCTTCATCCTTGCCGAGCGCCTGGAGAGTCGTCGATCTGCGCTTCCACACAATGTCCGCCTGTGCGCGCCCGTCCGGGTCTGTGATATTCGCAAGCAGGTAACCCTTGAGCATGTCTGCGGGCGAGAGTGACAGCCCCCGGTCGTTCATAGTCTCAAATATCGTGTATGCATCCTCGTCGGAGTAGGCGGTGATCTCGACGAGATGAACGTTCTCAATCAACCAATCCACGAAGTACGGGAGCGCGCCATCGCGTAGTTCGGCAGGAAAGAGTTCGTCGATGTCTGTATAGCGTCCGAGAATGTTCAGGATCGACTCCGATGTCTGGTCGGAGACCATCTCTTGACCTGTGTACAGCGCTTCCATGCAGGCGGCACGCTCCTCAATGTCCATGTTGAACGAGCGCCTTCCAAAGCGCTGGGAGAGGATCAGCTCGGCGATCTGGCCCTTCTGGTCGCTGTCTTCGAGCTGATGTTGAAGGAAAATCAGAATCAGCGTTAGGGTTGTCAGTCGCTGTTGTCCGTCGATGATGAACTTATGCCCATCTTTGTCGCTGACAATGATGGAGCCGAGGAAGTAGTGACCGTATGCGGCAACAGCGTTGCGTTCATGTCCTGGCTCGTAGCTCGCAAGAAACTTAGCTGCCAGGTCATCGGTCAGCTCGGTGACCTGCTTCGTTTGCCACTTGTACTCCCGTTGGTAGTAGTCGATTGAGTACTTCCGACCGGCCAGCAACTCTCGTATTGTCTTGCCCTTGCCATCGATCTCGCGGGATTGCTGCGCTGTCGTCATGTCCCGCACATCCCGTTGTTTTCAGCTCGAAATGGCCGAGAAAGGAAGCGCAGCAAAGTCACGCTTGAGATCGTACGACATATGGGCGCGAGAA
This sequence comes from uncultured Solirubrobacterales bacterium, assembly GCA_963844095.1. GTDB lineage: Bacteria > Actinomycetota > Thermoleophilia > Solirubrobacterales > Solirubrobacteraceae > Palsa-744. Next base: position 101,776 of record CAWJND010000001.1, on the reverse strand, counting down.
GCAGACACATCCGGAATGCGCGTCCCGTCTGTCACGCGCGGTCGGAGATGGACGCAGGAGAGTCCCGCGTGTGTGGCACATCCAAAGTCCGGCCTCGCCGAAGCGGTCTCCTCCGGCTAAGGGATGGTCAGCACAAGCACACAACGATAAATTGTGTTTAGAACTTGTTTCAAAAAGGTCGGCACGTCCGGTGCATCCCTGGACACTGCTCTGGATCGCCACGTGACGTCTTGCACGTACTACCAGTACGCGCTGCGACGTCCCGCGACGACCAGCTTGGTCCATGAACGCACCGGACGCACCGCCTATTTTGAAACACGTTCTTAGCGCTTATCCCTTCCACCCGCTGTTGAGCGGTTGTCGCATTGCTCTACGAGCGGCATTGATTAGCGGCGCCTCCCTCATAGCCATCGTCCCCGCGCGCACGGAAACCTGTCGCGCAAGCGCCCGTCCGGCGAACTTGCCCCGGAAGCCATTGGAGCTGAGTTGCGCGACGGTCATCCCGGCCTTGTCGCTGTAGATATTCAAGACGAGCGATTCGCGTTTGCCGGCGAGCGCCATGTAGACAATCCCTGGAATCAAGAAGAAGAACAGCAGCACGACCGCGACAAGCGCTTGGGGTCTGCGGTGATAGCGAAAGCTGGCGCCGTCCTCACTTTGCGTTATTACTTGCCAGTGGCGTTTGGTGGCGACGATGGCAACGGCAGCCATCACGATGCGACGCGGGTCCGAGGGCGACTCGAAGCGCAGGTTCTCGCCCGATCGGAGTACCAAGAACGTCAGGATGCTTGCGATGATGGTGAATAGGTATATGAGGACGACGTGTTCAGACATTAGCTCCCTTTCGTTGCTTGGCTCTCTGTCTAATCCGACAGCCAGCCGCGAAAGGGACACTCAAATCTCTGAAGCCGGCGCCACATGTGGCGCCGGCCCGGACGGTGCATGCACCGTCCGGCCGACTCGTGCATGCACGAGTCGGAACAGGGCCGCGCATGCGCGGCCCTGCCATCTGGCGCATGCGCCAGATGGAACAACAGTAGTCTGGCCACGACGAATCTTTTGACCAGACCGACTCGTGTTCCCGGGGTTGCTACTTCACGATATGGATGATGCGCTCCATGCCGAGCAGGGTATGGCTGCGCCCATCCTGGGTGTCCATGAAGCACAGCTCCAAATAGATGCCTGGCTTGGCGGTGATCGTCTCCTGCTGGAAGGCTTCGTGTGAAACCGGCCCTACGAAACCGACGGGTGGTCCGGAGATCAGCTTTTCAAAGGGCTTTTCCTTGTTGGCAAGCAGGTCCTTGATGGCCTGCTTGGCGGCCTTCATGTTCTTGAAGGGTGCCGCCACGTCCATGTGTACGAGATAGCCTTCGTTTTCGAAGCGCACGAGCTCGCCGTCGTGCAGGGTGCTCGGTCCCTGAAAGCCGAACTCGATCGAGCGGATCGTCGCTTCTGGCGTCGGCAGCGCCGCGGGCGATGCGGAGGCGGTCACGGTGAAGTTCGCGTGTGCCCTGGCGCCCTTGCCTTCTTCTCCGGGGAGCACGGCAACATATTGACCGGGTTCCAGGTAGGTCTGGGCTTCGCTTGACTGCCCGGAGGCAACTTCGGCGTCGAACACGATCGAGCCGTACTTGCTCGTGGCGTTGGTGTCGCCGTGGGCTTTCTGGATGGCTGCTTCGACTGTTTCGAAGGTCGCGCCGGGCTTCAGGAGAAACAGGATCACGTTAGCTTCCTTGACGCCGGTGGCGCTCGACACGACGTTGACGGCGCCCGACTGTGTGGAGCCCCCGACGACGATCGAGGAGTTGGTCATCGTCAGCGAGAGCGTCGGCAGGGTCGAGCTGGCCGCGGCGGGGCCAACGGCGATCGTGGCCGCCGCGAGCAGAGCGCTTGCGGACACGGTGAAAAGCAGGGTGAGTCGCTTCATTACGTGGTCTCCTGGTGGTCGTATTAGGGGGGAGGGGATACGGGTGACAGCGGCCGGGCTCAGGTTGGGTGACGCAAGGCACGCCGTGGGAGGCCAGCCTCTACCGACCGGCGCTCCGGCCCGCCGAAGCTTAGCCGCGGCCCGCGCTTGCGTGTATGGGACGTTCTGCCTATCTTTGGGTAGCTATGGCACGGTCGCGCCAGATGGGCGCCAGCTCGCTAGCGAACGCAGCCCAGAGCCTGGTCGAATTGGAAGATCTCGCGAGCTTCCGCACAGAGCTGCCCGGGCGGATGCGCGGGTTGGTCGAACTGCGAGATCGCTTCCTACAACGAGATTGGCTCGGGGCCTGAGGATGTGCTGGTGAATGCCGATCCAGCCATGTCTGTGGATCGCGGAGGGATGTATGAGGCGTTTGCCGCACTCGTCATGCAGAACCCGCTGGCGGCCCATTTCCAGCGCACGGGCGATGACCGAGCGCTGCGAATGTCAGACTTCATCAGCTCTCGCAAACTCCACGAACTGGACCTGTATGACCTGGTGTATCGCCACATCGCCACCGAGTATCAGCTCGCGTTCACTGTCCCGGTTCGCGGTCGGCTGGTCGGAGTCACCGTGAGCCGTGCGGGACGCGACTTCTCCGACGCGGAGCTGGCCCTCTTCGAGGCCGCCAAGCACATCGCGCTGAGTGCCCATCGCAATCTCGACGATCGCGCGCGCCTGGAGGTCATCTTGCGCGGCTTGGATGAGATCGAAGACGGTCCGCTGGCCATCCTGCTAGTCGAGGCAGGCGGCGGACTCTCCCCGGCTCACGGTCGCGCGGAGCGGCTGCTGAGCGAGCTGTCAGTGGAGGAGGCCGCCATCGAAGTGCTGAGCACCTGGGTCGCCGTCCAACGTCGGCGCGGTCCACTCGCCGTCTCCGAACCATTGACCCTGTCCATCGCCGGATGCGAGCTGTGGGCGCGCTACATACACGGCTCGTCAGGGAATCTCGACGCCGTCGCGGTGCGCCTCCCGTGCGTCCCGCAAACACAGCCCCTTCGCGCGCTTGGGCTCACCCGCCGCCAGGCGGAGGTGCTGGATCTCCTATGGCAGGGAAACACCAACGCCGACATCGCCCAGGCCTTGAGCATCAGCGAGCACACCGTGCGCCACCATCTGGAGGACATCTACCGGCAGCTCGGCGTGAAGTCGCGCGTCGCCGCGGCCCATGTTGCGAGCCGGGCGCTCTCGGACGTCCACACCAGTGGCGGGTAGGCGCCGACCGGATCTGGTGTCACAGATCTGAGTCGCTGCGCACCTGCGTATCGAGCATCGCCTCGATTGCCGCGATGTAGTCGGCCGCGCCGGTCACGAGCCGCTCAGCTTCGGCGGGGTCCGGCGTGATCGCTTCGTAGTCGCCCTGCTCGCGGACTTCCTGGGCTTTTTGCGCGAGCGTGTGGAGGTGCTGGTCGAAGGCCCCCGTGGTCACGTAGCGCTCGTGGAAGAGGTGCCAAGTCCCGCTGTGCGTGCGCGCGTATTCGTCGCGCTCCGACAGCGCGGCGCGGGCGGCGTAGAGCATCGCGTAGTAAGCGGCGCTGACGGCCCCCTCGAGATGTCCGCCGGCGAGGGCCTCGCGAGCCAGGACCGCGCGGTCGCGCGCCTGATCCATGAACTCGATCGAGCGCGGGCTCATTCCAGGCCGCTCCCGTAGAGCACGAGCTTGTCGCGATCGACCTCGGCGATGAAAAACGAGCGGATCTCACGCCGCCCGCGCAACCACTCCGGCGTGTTGAAGAAAAACGAGAACCAAACGGGGCTGACCCCCTCGGCGGGCGCCAGCCTGTTGACCAGTTCGGTGGCTCTCATCTTCTCGTCGAAGGAGACGCCGTCGGCGAGCACCATCAGGTCGATGTCCGACTCTGGGTGCGGCGGCTCCCCCCGCGCGCGCGAGCCATACAGCCAGATCGCGTGCACATCGCAGCCGAGCTCCTCGGGCAGCAGCTCGACGAGGCGCTCGACCGTGCGGCGCTCTTTCTCAGAGAGCGACGCGGGAGCAAGCACATCGGCGATCTTGGTGGCCATGGCTCCAGAGGATAGGCGGCTCGCCGGAGCCGATTGTCGAATGGAGTCATGGCCACCAGAGAGACCGGAGCGACAAGCACATGCTGGGGATCGATCTACGCGGCGACCAGCTCCGTCTCGGCTGTACGCTCGACTTCGGCCGAGAGGGTCTCCGGCTGTGCGACCGCCGGTGGGCGCAACACCAGGAATGCCGCAAGGACCCCCAGACTGACGCACACAGCCGCAACCAGGTAGGCCATGTGATAGCCACCGGTCAACGCGCTGGCCAGTGAATCCCCGCTTGCGCTCAGCGAGTTGGTGTGGTCGGTCGCGATCGTTCCAAGCGTCGCCAGGCCGATCGCGCCGAACAGTTGCACCGAGACATTAATGATGCCCGAGGCAAGTCCGGCATCGCGCGGAGCCGAATCGGACATCCCCATAGTCAGCAGCGGCAGGAAGGAAGCACCGGCACCGAGCCCGAGCGTGAGGAACGCAAAGAACAGGCCAGGGAAGTAGCCAGCGTGCAGGCCTTGTACGGCAAGCAGCAGCAGGCCGACGACGATCCCGAGCAGGCCGGCCATCAGCGTCTGTAGAGCGCCAAAGCGCTGCACGGCCCGAGCCGAGACTCCCATCGACATCACCGCGATCGAGAACGTCAGCGGTAGAAACGCAAGGCCCGTATCGATCGCGTTGTAGCCGAGCACGCGCTCCAGATAAAGCGCCCCAAGGAAGAAGGCCGAGAACATGCCGGTGATCAGCAGCCCGCGCACGAGGCTTGACCCCATCAGCATGCGCTGGCGCAAGATGCGCAGCGGCATGATCGGGTTTGAAAGCCGCGACTCGAGCAGGAGGAAGCTGGCCAGCAGGGCCAGGGATGCGCCGCCGATGCCAAGCGTGCGCGCCGAGAGCAGTCCATATTCGCTGGACTTCACGATCGCAAACGCGCCAAGCATCGTCGCGAGTGTGATCAAAAACGAGCCAAACACATCGACGCCGCCGGCAAGACCGATCCCCTCGTTCTCCTCGATCAACATCCAGCCGAACAAAAATGCGATGACGCCGATCGGCACGTTCACGAAGAAGATCCAATGCCAGTCAAGCGACTGGGTGAGCGCGCCACCGGCCAAAAGCCCGACCGAGCCGCCGCCGGCTGAGACAAATGCGTACATGCCCATCGCCTTGGCCTGCTCGGCCCGCTTGGGAAACTCGGTGACGATGATCGCAAGGATCACGCTGGAAGCGACGGCACCGCCGACTCCTTGGATGATGCGCGAGACGATCAGCATCGTCTGGTCCTGGGCGAACCCGCAAAGCACGGAGGCCGCGGTGAACATCACGAGCCCGGTCAAGAAGACCTTCTTGCGCCCGACAAGGTCGCCCATCCGCCCGGCCAACAACAAAAAGCCGCCGAATGTGACCAGATAGCCGTTGATAACCCAGGTGAGGTTCCCTTGGGAGAAGTGCAGTTCGCGCTGGATCGAGGGCAGCGCGACGTTCACGATCGTCGCGTCGAGCACCATCATCAGCTGCCCAAGGCAAAGCACGGCAAGCGCGATCCAGCGCCGGCGCTCGCGCTTGCGCTCGGCCTCTGCGTAGCCAGCCTCGCTGTGATTGGCCTCGCCGCGGGCGGTTGTCTGCGGGGCGCTTGCTGTGCGCTGGATACTTTCTGGTGGGGCGGTGGCGGTGCTCATGTTGCTCCTTCCGGTCTGGGTCAGGGGAACAACATAGCAGGGATAATCCATCTAACAAGTATCATCTTGTTAGCGGTGATGATTGCTGCATCGTGGTATAATCCGCTCGTTATGGGTGATCACAATCAAGCAGCCGATCTAGGCTCGATGGTCCTGTTGACGCGCCTGGCCAAGCAGGTCTACCGCCGCAGCACCGAGGAGCTTTTGGGCATCCACATGCGGCTCGTGATGGCGCTCAGCTACCTGCGCGATCACGACGGTGCCCCCCAGCAGGAGCTGGCTGAGGCGCTTTGCATGGACGCCAACAACGTCGTCTTGCTGCTCAACGAGCTGGAGGACCTGGGCCACGTCGCCCGCCGACGCGACCCCGAGGATCGCCGTCGCCATCGCGTCGAGCTGACCGAGCAGGGACGTCGCGCGCTGGTAAGCGCCGAGCGCGCGCAGGAGACGATCGAGGACGAGGTTCTCCAAGCGCTAGACGCGGACGAACGAGCGACGCTGTGGCGGCTGTTGACGCGCGCGCTGCGCGCCGCCGAGCCGGACGCCTCGCCGACCGTGGGCGCGCTGCGGTAGCTGCGGTTAGAGTGTCGGCGAGCTCAGCGTCGATGTCTTGCGAGTGAGCTGATGGCGGCTTTGACACGCGAGGCCGGTTGAGCACGACGGGCAGTCTTCGGCTTGGAGCGGCTGGGGTCGGAGGAGAACGACAGCCAGCGCCACTGGAACTTGACGCAGGAGCAACGCGCGCAGTCAGTGCCGCGCCGGTAATGCTGGTGCTCGTGCTGCTGGTGCTCGTGCTTGGGATGCCCGCAACGGCAGTTCATGTTGGTCATCATATATCTTTGATAGATGCCCCGATTAATAGAATGTTACGAAAGTATAAAAGTTGTGGGTTTCGACGTTAAAAAAATACCTTGAAGAAGACAGCGCCGCATGCGGCGCTGTCCCGGACCGTACATGTACGGTCCGGCCGGGTCGTGCATGCACGACCCGGAACATATGGTTCATATGTCAGTTGCAAGGGAGCGTGGCAGAGTGAAGGGTCACCTCGAGTGGCTGTCATGGTCGCTACGGGGTCTTCTCTGGGCGTGACAGAAGCTCAGGTCAAGGCTCGGCGCAGCGCGGCAGGGGAGTACCCCGTCTCCTGGCCGATCACGCGGCACAGGTGACTCTGGTCGGCGAAGCCCACATCGGCGGCTATGCGCGCGAGATCGCTCTCGCCGCCGGCCAAACGCTCCAGCGCGGCGCGGGCGCGCAGGCGCATGCGATGGCGGGAGATGCTGTGTCCAGTGAACGAGCGAAATACGCGACTGAGATGGTGTGGGGAGACGGCAAGCTCGCGGGCGAGCTCGGGCAGCGAGCGCTCGGGGTTGTCCGCCAGGATCTCGCGAACTCCGTCGGCTGCCATTCGTTGCGCTCGGATCGTGGCAGGGCGCCCCGAGGCGACGGGTCGAGGGTCACTCTGCTCGAGTACGTCGGCGGCCAGCTTGAGCGCCTGCTCCACCAGCTCGTGCGGGTCTGCGCCGCTGCGGCCGGCGCTCAGCAGCAGCCGATGCTCGAGGTCGATCTCCGGCGAGGTGTGCAACGGTGTTGCTGGAAGGCGCAGCTCGCCGCCCCACAACGATGCGATCAGGTCGGGATGTAGGACGAGCGAGGTGCAATCGTCGCCCTCGTCGTGAGGATGGTCATAGCGCTGCTCCTCGCCCGCGTTCATGCAATACGCGACGGTCGGGTCGAGCAGGCTCTCGACTCCGTCGGCGCTGCGCACGAAGCAACCGCGACGGATGAACACGATCGTGTGACCGCTCGTCAGCTCGTCGGCGCGGCCGCGGCCGCGGGGATGTCGGCAGGCGACATCGGAGACTTCCACGCCGTCGAGATTCGCGATCGTACGAGTGCTCAGCATGGGCGGATTGTCTCATGCGAGCACGATCATCCAAGACCCGCCGTGCGCCGGCGGGCACTCTACCTGCCTGTGGGTGCAATTGCTGCTCGCTCTCGGCGGGCTCAGCGATCGTACCTGGACCAATCCACAGACAGGAGACACGATGGCTCACATTCACAAGGAGATCTCGATCGACGCAAGCCCGGAGGCAGTATGGGACGCGCTCCGCGACTGGGGTGCCCTACATGAGCGCCTCGTGCCGGGCTTCGTGGTGGACACTCAGCTCGACGGAGAGGACAGAATCGTCACTTTTGCCAACGGCACGGTCGTCCGGGAGGTGCTTGTCGATCTCGATGACGACGCTCGTAGACTTGTGTGGTCGATCGTCGGTGGGCCTTACACCCATCACAACGCTTATGCCCAAGTCTTCCCCGACAGGGAGAACGCCTGCAGGTTCGTGTGGATCGCTGATCTACTACCCAACGAGCTTGCCGCGCCGACTGGTGAGGCGATGCAGCAGGGGACGAGCGTGGTGAAGCAGACGCTTGAGGCGCAGGCGGTACGCGGCTAGAGACGCTCCTGGATAAGGCGCTATCGTCTTGGGAGCCGGCGGTGTGCGATCAGCGGCTCTTGGGTGTGCCACTCATCCCGGCTTCGATCCCGTCCAAGAGCTGGCGCAGGCCCTCCTCGAAGCGCTCGGGCTGGGAGATGATCTGCATTACGCGGCGCGTGCCGTCGGCGACGTTGTCGGTGTGCAACTCGTCGGCGATCAGGGAGCCGATGCGGGGGTAGGCGCCGCTCTCAAGCTCGCGCTCGAACAGCTCGAGCGTGCCTGGGGGCCATTGCTCGTCGCCCGCCTCGCCGCCGAAGTCGATCGTCTCGCGCAGGCTGTATCCGAATACATACTCGTCCACGAGACTGATCAGACCCAGTCGCTTCTCGGCGGGGAGCCCGGTGTCCTGTACCGCCTCAAGCGACTGCTCGAAGTGCTTAATCCCGTTTGGCCCGATCGATATGTCGGTCACTCTGTCAAGCGTCCAGCGGTGGCGCTCGAAGGCGGCGCGGGAACGCCGGGCGATGGTCGTGGTCGCCTCGCGCCAGCCGCTCGGCAGCTCCCCATCGGGCACGAGCACCTCGCCCATGACCGTGTCGTTCATCAGCATCACCAGCTCGTCCTTATTACGCACGTAGTGGTAGAGCGTCATCGTCCCGGCGCCAAGCTCTTGGGCGACCCTGCGCATCGATACGGCGTCGAAGCCCTCGGTGTCCGCGATCCGTACCGCGGCGGTGGCGATCTGCGCCCGGGAGTGGCTTGGGCGGCGTGTCCCAGGCTCCTCTCGCAGCCAGATCAGGGCGGGAGACTTGTCGGATTGGGGAGGTGACGACATCTAGTACAGCGTACTGCTAGTCTTGTGCGTACGATGTACGAGATCAACGTACGAGGTACTAAATGAACCAGATAGCTTCTTCATCGGCAATCGTCGCCCAGGGCCTCGGCAAGCTCTACGGCGAACAATGGGCGCTGCGAGACTTCGAGCTGGAGGTCCCCGCGGGCACGGTGCTAGGCCTGCTAGGCCACAACGGCGCCGGAAAGACAACAGCGATCCGCATCCTCACCACGCTCGCCATGCCCACCGCGGGCAGCGCCACCGTGGCGGGCTTCGACGTGCTCACCCAACCGGGCGAGGTGCGCCGCCGCATCGGCTTGGCCAGTCAGACCGCCACCGTGGATGGACTAATGAGCGCTCACGCCAACCTGGAGATGATCGGCCGTCTTTACCACCTCCCACGTGCCCTCGCTCGCACGAGAGCAACCGAGCTGCTCGAGCGCTTGCGCCTCGCCGACACGGGTGATCGGCTCGTGCGTGACTTCTCCGGCGGCATGCGGCGCCGGCTCGACCTCGCCGCCAGCCTCGTCGCCGCTCCACCGGTGCTGTTCCTGGACGAGCCGACCACCGGCCTCGACCCCGAGAGTCGCAACGAGCTGTGGGAGCTGCTGCGCGAGCTGGTAGGGGAGGGGGCGACGCTGCTCCTAACCACCCAGTATCTGGAGGAGGCCGACCGCCTCAGCGACGACATCGTCCTACTCGAGCAGGGACGCATCACAGCGAAAGGCACGCCGGCGGAGTTGAAGGCCCGCTATGGAGGCGAGCGCATCGAGGTCGCCGTCGCCGACGCGGGTCAGCTGGGGCCTGCGCAGGCAGCGCTCGAGTCGTTCGCCGATGGGTCTTGCTCCTCCGATGCGCAGCAGTTGCTGCTCACGGTCCCAGTGCGTGCCGACACGCGTCTGATCGAGGTCGTGCGTGCGCTCGACGAAGCGGGCGTCGACGCCAAGGACGTGCACCGTCGCGAGGCAACGCTTGACGACGTCTTCCTATCCATCACCCATTCTCCCCAAGCACAGGAGGCACTCGCTTCATGAGCTCAGTCCAGCAGCCCATCCTTCAGCAGCAACCGATCCTTCAGCAGCCTTCCATGCCGCTGCGCCAGCTGGCAGCCGACAGCCTCGTAATCGCCAGGCGCAGCCTCTCCCACATCCGCCAGATCCCAGAGAAGCTAATCGACGTGACCGTCCAGCCGCTGATGTTCGTGCTGCTGTTCGCTTTTGTCTTCGGCGGCGTCATCGCCGTCCCGGGCGGCAACTACCGCGACTATCTGATCGGGGGCATCCTCGTGCAGACGCTCACGTTCGGCATCATCGGCCCGGCAACCTCGATGGCGACCGACCTTGGCGAGGGCATTCTTGACCGCTTCCGCTCGCTGCCGATGCACCGCTCTGCCTTCCTGCTAGGGCATCTGGCGGCAGAGTTGGCCGCCTCGGTGCTAGCCATCACGGTGATGGTCATCAGTGGCCTGATCGTCGGCTGGCGCATCCAGGGCAGCCCCTCGGATGCGCTTGCGGCCTTTGCGATCCTCGCTCTGCTCGCCGTGACGATGCTGTGGGTCGGCACGCTCGTGGGGATCATCGCCCGCTCGCCCGACGTGGTCACGGGCATCGCTTTCCTGATCGTCTTCCCGCTCACGTTCATCGCCTCGACTTTTGTCCCGGTCGCGGGTCTGCCGACGGGCCTGCGCCAGTTCGCCGAATACAACCCGATCAGCTGCTGGGCGGCCGCGATCCGCAGCCTGTTCGGAAACCCCACAGCGATCCCGAGCGCCGCCGCGTGGCCGCTACAGCATCCGGTCATCTCCTCAGTGCTCTGGTGCCTGGCGTTGCTCGCCGTCGTGGTGCCGGCGACGCTGCGCGCCTACCGCTGGCGCACGACCGGCTAGGTCTGGCGCACGACCGGCCAGGGCGCCGGTCGTGCTCGACCCGTCCTACCCGGCAGAGGGAGTCTCGACCTCGTCGAGCTCGCGCCGCAGCTCCTGCTTGATTTCCTCGCCGTTGGCGTCAATCTCCTTCTCGATCGACTTCTCGGCGCGCTGCAGCTCCTTGTCGAGCTGCTCTTCCAGGCGAGACTCACCGATCACGACCAGCGCTGCCTCACCGTTCTCCAGCAGCTCGCCAAGCTCTTTGGCGTCGCCGCGCGAGATGCCCTTGCGCAGGTGACCACCAACGCCACCGACGACGCCGCCGACCGCGGCCGCGCCGATGATCGAAGGCGGAAACAGGACGCCGACGAGCGCGCCGACCGCGATCCCACCCCAAGCCCCGTGCTGGGTCGGCTTCTCGTGCTTGCCGACGTGCACTTTGCCCTCTGAGTCCTTGTTGATGAGAGCAACGTCGTAAGTGCCGACGAGCTTGGCCTGATGCAGCTCGATCAGGCTGTCGTAATCGGCAAGGGCGTCCGCCTGGCTGGCATATGTCGCTGCATAGATGAAAACCGGCTTGTCGCTCATCGCGTCTCGCTTTTCTCTCTCGGCTTGTTCGAGCGGCGCGTATGCGTATCGCTCGCGGTTGGGTTCGAGCGCATGGCCAATCCATTTGATCGCACCGACGCTCAATAGGCGAGTCAACCAGCCGGGCGGGCGCTCGCCATCCGTAAAAAGCCCGCGCTATGCGGGGTCGAGCAGGCCCGCGACGAGCGCCACGAAATCTCCATATAGGCGCGTGTTGATCTCGCCGGGCTGGTTGAGCGCCTCGACGGCCAGGCCGATGCCAAGCGCGCGTAGGATCAGCGCCAGGTCGGCGGCCGGCAGCGGCAGGCTGCTGTCCGATAGCGCCTCGCGGCTGCTCAGCTGACGCTCGATCTCCAAGCGCAGAGCCTAATCTGAATAACAAGCTCACCGCCACTCGCGCAAACGGAAGGACCACGACATGCAAGACATAGAGCCGCTGCTCGCCGAGCAGGCCCACTACTACCGGGAACGAGCCGGCGAGTACGACGACTGGTGGCTGCGCCGTGGACGCTACGACCACGGTGAGGAGACGAACGCACGCTGGTTCTCCGATGCGGCGGAAGTGCAGGCGGCGCTCGATCTGTTCGAGCCGACCGGTGAGGTGTTGGAGCTCGCTTGCGGGACGGGCTTGTGGACCGAGCGTTTGGTAGCGCACGCCGATCGCGTGAGCGCCGTCGACGGCTCGCCGGAGATGCTCGAGTTGTGCCGCGCGCGCGTGGGGGAGAAGGGGATCGAGTACGTACAAGCCGACCTCTTCGAGTGGGAGCGGGAGCGGAGGTACGACGTGTGCTTCTTCAGCTTCTGGCTCTCGCACGTGCCCGACGAGCGCTTCGATGCCTTCTGGGAGAAAGTCGCGCGTGCACTGAAGCCGAATGGTCGAGTGTTCTTCGTTGACAGCTCACGCCACGACCTGGCCTCAGCGGTCGACCACAGGCTCTCCGAGCCGGATGACCCGACGATGCTGCGTCGGCTTGCCGACGGGCGCGAGTATCGGATCGTCAAGCAGTTCTATGAGCCGGGCAGGTTGCAGGCACGGCTCGCCGGACTTGGCTGGAGCCTGGAAGTCGAAACGACTCGTGAGTTCTTTATCTACGGCCAAGGGCGATTAGCAAATTAAATAGTAGAAAAATCGTTTAGGAGATTATTCGTATAATCGAATATACTTATAGGCGTGATCTTCCAGACGCCTAAAGTCGGCAGCACGCTCGCGCGCAAGCTCGGCGATCTCGATGAATTGCGCCAGCACCTCGGCGATCAGGCCGGCATTGCCGGTCTGTGGCTGGGCAGTCTGCGACGGCAATGGCGCGCGTCCTCGGCGACAAGCTCGATCGAAATCGAGGGCTTCAAGGTTTCCGCGGAGGAAGCGATTGCGGTGGCAAGCGGCAATGAGCCTTCAGATCCCCACGGTGAGGACTCCATGGCCCTGTCGTGTTACGCCAGAGCCATGGACCACGTGGGCGTGATGTCTGAGGACCAGGCTTTCCGCTGGGTCGAGCGGGTCGTATTGGACTTGCACTTCGACGCATGCTACTTCCAGAAGGACAGGGACCCTGGGCAGTATCGTCGCGGTGGCATCGAGGTAACCAGTCCGGGTGGAGGTCCGCCGGCGTACGTCGGGCCGCCTTATGAGCAAGTACCAAAGCTCATGCGTGAGGTCGTCGCCTGGCTGGATCGTGGCGACCTCGGCGCGCACGTCGCAGTCCGCGCTGCCATGGCCCATTTGCACATGGTGTCTGTGCATCCGTTCAGCGACGGCAACGGCCGGATTTCACGCATCGTGCAGTCGCTTGTGCTGGCCCGCGGAGGCTTGCTAGCGCCCGAGTTCGTCTCAATCGAGGAGTATCTCGGCCGTAACACCGACCGGTATTACGCGGCTCTGCAAAGAGTTCAGGGCGGCAGCTACCGGCCTGAGCGTGACGCTGCGCCGTGGGTGCGGTTCTGCGTTGACGCTCACATCGAGCAGGCACAACGTCGTCTGGCGCAGATCGCCGAGGCGGGTAAGCGCTGGTCATTCCTTGAGGCGCTCGTCGAGCGGCACGGATGGCCCGAGCGGATTGTCGTCGCACTGGAGCAAAGCCTTTTCCATGGAGCCGACCGGGCTTCCTATGCGGTCGAGGCTGAGGTCTCGCAGCAGACAGCGAGCAATGACCTAAGGCGGTTGCGCGATGCCGGGCTAGTCGTTCGGCAAGGCAACGGTCGCAGTACTCGGTATGTCGCGAGCAAGAGCCTGCGAAGCGACCTCGGCTCGCATCTGCAGGCGTGATCCGTTTCAGGCGGGCTCGGAAATCACCAGTCGCAGCGCGCCGTCGAAGTTGTCCTGCTCGCGCAGGTGGCCATGCTCGGCATCCCATGCGCCGGAGCTGAGTGCGGCGGCGAGCCGCTCGACGATCCGCTGCTCGACGCCCCGATCGAGCAGCGCCCAAACCGATTGAGCGCCGCGGACCTTCGGATCCAGGAGTGCCTCGGGCCGCTTCCAAAACGCCTCGAAGAATCCATCGACACAATCGCCCGGAGTAGGAATCCGCTCTACGCGTATGCGCCCGCCCAGGACCTCTGCTACGTCGTTGATCGCTGGGAACCGTGGTAGCTCCTTTTCCACCCCCTCGCGTAGATATTCCCGTTGCCAGGCAGGCAGGGCGTCGAGCTCGAACGTGAACACGACCACCGGCCCGCGGGACACCCTACGAAGCTCGGCCAGTCCAGCCTCCGGCGGCTCCCAGTGGTGGATCGTCACGCACGCCATCGCCGCATCGAAGCTGTCATCGTCGAAGGGCAGGGCCTCCGCCCGTGCGTCGATTGCCGGCGCGGCGGCCGTAGGACGTTGAGCACGCATGGTCGCGCTCGGCTCTACGGCAAGCACCCAGCGATCGCTCGGCTCATATGAGCCGGCGCCCGCACCCACGTTGAGCACGGTGTGCGCGTCCCCGAGCGCGGCATGGATACGTGAAGCGATGCGCGGGTCCGGACATCGATGCGCCGCATAGTTGCGCCCGTGGCGCTCGTAGTTGACCCTCACGGTCACCCACGGAACCTAACACGGGATCGCTCTCCTAAGATGGTCCCGTGATCCTCTACGTATGTCCGAGCGGCACGTCGTTCGGAGGTCTGCCGGCGCCGATCGCACATCCCTGCGGCAGAGCGGCCAAGGCGCTCGAGGATGCCGGTCACAGCTACGAGCGTAAGACCGTCAAAGGCAGCATGCTCAGGCTCTGGACACTGCCGAGCCGCGCCCGCGACCGCGCCGAGGTCGAGCAGCTGAGCGGACAGCGCACAGTACCGATCCTCGTGCTCGACGACGGCAGTGTGATCGCCGGCTCGGGCTCGATTGTGGAATGGGCCGAGGCGAACCCGCCTGAGCCTGTTGTTGCTCCCTCTACGTGACCAGATTTCACCCTCTCGAGATCGTGCTGCGTTTCGGCATCCTTGGCCTCTCGCTGCTCGCATTGGGCGGTTGCGGCTCGTCCGCCGGTCACCCGACCGCCACAGTCCGGGCTCCAGCGCTCGTCTCGATTGGGGCCGGTTTGAAGGGCCCGGCCGGTTTGCGGGCGAGTGTCTACGCCCAAGGGCCGCCGACCACTGCCGCGTTCGCATTCGACTCGTATGGACGGCTGTGGCTGACCGCCGCAGGCTTGGAAAACTACGCCCACGATGGCGTGTACATGATCGCCAAAGCGGGCGCCCCAGCCGTGAGGATCGTCTCCGGTTTGAAGAACCCGCTCGGGATCCTGTGGCACGAAGGCAAGCTCTATGTCGCATCGATCGGCCGCGTGGATGAGTTCGGCGACTTGCAAGGAACGCGCTTCGTTCAACACCGGCGGATCGTGAATGGCCCCGTTGCAAAGGCGGAGAACAACCTGCTCGCGGCGGCCCCCGACGGTCGTCTTGTGATGGGTGTCACGGCCACATGCGACCACTGCACACCACGATCGCCTTTTTCTGGGTCGATCGTCTCGTTCCGTCCAAACGGCAGCGATCTGCGTCTCTATGCGACCCGTATCCGCGCACCATTCGGCCTTGCCTATTTTCCGGGTACCAGTGACCTTTTCGCCAGCATGAACCAGCGGGATGACCTCGGCGCGAGAACGCCAGGCGACTGGCTCGGACTTGTCAAGGAAGGCCAGGACTGGGGCTTCCCAGGCTGCTATGGCCAGGGAGGCGCCGCGTGTGCGGGCGTGCCGGCACCTGTCGCGGTGCTCGACAAGCACGCCGCGTCTGGAGCCGTAGCGATTGCGATCGGGCAGCTCGGCTCGAGCGTGGGAACCGCGGCGCTGGTAGCCGAGTGGCAGACCGGGCGGGTCATGAAGGTGGCGCTCACCCGAACTGGATCCACCTACAAGGGCTCGGCTACACCTCTCCTAGAGGGTGTTAAGAATCCGCTGGCGCTGGCGTTGACAAGCGATGGATCACTGCTCGTCGGAGACTGGAGCAACGGCAGAATCTATCGCGTTCAAGCTGGCTCCTAGAGCCTTGGCGAGCTCTCTGGAGCAGCGGCAGCCGTGAGGCGTATGGTCAAAGTCGAAGACGCAGACGATGGTCGAGCTCGCGGGCGGGTGCGCCTAGTCGAGCTGAAACTCCCCGTCGCGGTAGATCACACGCTCCTCTCCGCCGCGCAACTGGGCGGTGACGACCCGGTCGCTGGTGGAGACGATGTCGGTGTGCACGCTCGAATTGTTGAAGCCGAGTCGGTCCCACTCCTCGCTCTTGACCGCCGAAGGATCGCCGGCGTAGGCGTCCTGGTAGGAGCGCCCGAGCGCAATGTGAGTGTTGCCGAACGGTCCGCCGACGTTCTCGTCGTAGAGCGTGTGCGCCATGAAGCGGGTTATCCGTGAAAAGCGTTTGTCCGTCAGTGAGAACTCGCCGACCTTGTCGGCCCCCTTGGTGGCGATCATCTCGGTCAGGATGCGCTCATTCTCGTTCGCGCTCGCCTGTGTCACACGCCCATCGGCAAACTCCAGGCGGATGCCCTTGACGAGATTTCCATAACGGTAGAGAGGTTGGTTGAAGCGGATCCAGCCTTCGGTCCCGCGCCAGTCGGGACTGGTGAAGATCTCAAAGCTGGGGATGTTGCGCCCGCGCCCGCCCAGCCAGCGCCGCTGCTCGCCGACGCTCACCCACAGATCGACATCCTCCCCAAGCACATGGACGCGCTCGATGTCCAGCGCATTCAGGCGCTCCCTGGTCTCATCCAATCGCTGTCCGATCTCGCGCCAGCGCGCGATCGGGTCCTCCATGTCAAGGAAACAAGCGTGGACGATCTGCTCCCAGTACTCCTCGATGCTCAGTTGGGCCTCGGCCGCCATCGCAGGCGTCCCGTACAGGCCGAGCGTCCAGCTGAAGCGACCTGCGTTCTCCTTCTTCGAGCGCCAGTCGAGCAGGGGACGCATCGCCTCGCCGCGGCGCATGATGCGCCCGGGGTCGACCGACTCCAGCGCATGCGGATCGCTGTCGGCGAGGACTGAGACCTGATGATCCATTTCATCGATCAGCCCGCGCATGTACTTGGCCGGGAAATAGTCGAGCTGCGTGTCGTCGGCAGCGTCATAGAAGTCACGGGAGAGGTTGGTGCGCCGGTCGTCGTCAGGCTCGTAAGCGCCGATCACATGCCCGCCGGCGCGCCAAATGGCCTTGCGCAGCTCGGCATACAGTGGCTTTGAGCTTTCCGGTGCAGCGACGCGCACCACCTCGCCGGGTTGCACGCCGGTCCCACCACCAAGGGCGAAGTCGATCAAAACCGAGGCGTATCGTTCGAGAATCTCTTTGGGTGGGATGTAGGTCATGCGCTGACCTTACCCTTCGAGTGACTCAGACAGCTCGAGCCAAGTGGTCTCCAACCGCTCGCGTTCGGCGAGGAGCTTCTCCAGATCCGCCTGCAGCTCCGCGAGGCGGGTATGATCGCTGGCACTCGCGTGCATCTCCTCCGTCAGGCCGCTTTCGCGCTCGGCCAGTTTCTCGATCGAGCGCTCCAAGCGCTTGACCTCGAGTTCCTCGCGACGGGTGTCCTTGCGCGCGGCACGGGCTGCGGCCCCGGGAGATTGACGGGCCTCCTGCGCTGAGGACGCCGGCTGACGCTCCTCAGATGAGTGGCGCTCCTTCAGGTACTGGTCGATCCCGCCGGGAACGTGGCGCAATCCGCCGGCGGCGGTGATCGCGTACACGTCGTCGCACACTCGCTCCACGAAGTAACGGTCGTGGCTGACAACGACGAGCGTGCCAGGCCAGCCGTCGAGCAGATCCTCGAGCGCAGTCAGAGTGTCGATATCGAGGTCGTTCGTGGGCTCGTCCAACAGCAGCACATTGGGTCCACCCATCAACAGTCGCATCAATCCCAGGCGCCGTCGCTCGCCACCGGATAGGTCCTGAACGAGCGTGCGCGACTTCTCGCCGCGAAAGCCGAAGCGATCGCAAAGTAGCGAAGCCGTTATCTCGCGCCCGTCGCTCAGCACGGCGTTGCTGCGCACCTCTTGCAGCGACTCGAGCACGCGCAGCTGGCCAGGGATCTCGACGGTGTCCTGCGAAAGATGGGCGATCCGTACCGTCGCGCCACGCTCGAGGTGGCCTGAGCTCGGCGCGAGCTCGCCGGCAAGCATCCTGACAAGCGAGGTCTTACCCGACCCGTTCACGCCGACAAGCGCAACTCGCTCGCCCGGCCCAAGCCGCCATGTCAACTCGTGCAACACCTCGCGTGCTCCAAGCGTGAGCGACACCTCCTCGGCGTCCAGCACCTTCTCGCCGAGACGTGCACCGGCAAAGCGCAACAGCTCCGCACGGTCGCGGGCAGGTGGCTCGTCGGCGATCAGGGTGTTGGCGGCCTCGATGCGGAACTTCGGCTTGGTCGTGCGCGCCGGTGGCCCGCGCCGCAGCCACGCAAGCTCCTTGCGTATCAACTGCTGGCGCCGGCTCTCTTTCGCACTCTCCTGACGGTCGCGCTCGGCCCGCGCGAGCACATATGCGGCATAACCGCCTTCGTACTGATGCACCGCGCCGTCTGCAACCTCCCAGGTAGCGGTGCACACGGCGTCCAGGAACCAGCGGTCGTGCGTCACGACCAGCATCGAGCCCCGTCGCTGGGCGAGGTGGCGAGCAAGCCAGTCGACGCCTTCGACGTCCAGATGGTTGGTCGGCTCGTCCAGCAGCAGCAGCTCGGGCGGATCGAGCAGCAGGCGTGCCAGCGCGATGCGCCGCCGCTCGCCTCCGGAGAGTCCGTCGATCGCAGTGTCCATACCGGCGGGAAAGCGTTCCAGTCCCACCCCTCCCATCAGCCCATCGAGCACGCTGCGAAATGCGCGGTCCGCCGCCCATTCGTGCTCGACGCGCTCGCCCACAAGCGCCGCACCGAGCGTTGTGTAGTGATCTAGCTCGTCTTGCTGGTCGAGCAGCGCCACGCCAACGTCCCCGGCACGCGTGAGCGCCCCTGCGTCCGGTTGCTCCACGCCGGCGATCAGCCGCAGCAGTGTCGACTTGCCGCCGCCGTTCTGCCCTACCACGCCGATGCGCTCGCCGCCCGACACCCCGAGCGTGATGTCGCGCAGGACGGAGCGGCTGCCGTAGCCCTTGTCGACATCCTTCAGGTTGAGCAGGTTGCGCGCCGGGGGCATCGGTGCATCGTGGCGGATCGCGGTCGCACGTCGCAGCGCCGGGTGGTTACCGCGTGTAGGGGGTGCCCGCGGTAGGGGGTGTCGGCTGGTAGCGATTGCCGGTGGGGAGGCTGGTAGGCGCGCCCGTAAAACGGCGCCGATGCCTACGGCGCCGCGGGCACCACCACGATCGGTCCGTCCGCGGCTGCGAGATCGCCTGTCTCGAAGCTTGGCGTATCCAGGCGCTCGACGTGGTCCATCAGCCCTAGGAACTCCTCGGCGTCATCCAGGAAGCTGATGCGCGGAGTGCGGTAGTGCATCGGCACGACCCACTTCGGCGCCAGCCGCTCGACGATCGCCTTGGCTCCGCTCGCCCCGATCGTGGGCCCGTGGCCGACAGGCAGGATGACCAGGTCGACCTCGCCGATCGCCTCCGCCTGCTCGGCTCGCAGCTCGCTCTGGCCAAAGTCGCCGAAGTGCGCAACCCGCACGCCGTCGAGCGTGAATACGAAGATCGTGTTCGGCCCACGCTGTGTGCCTGCCGCCTCGTCGTGCTCGGAGGCAACCGCCACGACCTCGCCGATTGGCGACTCCAATTTGCCGGCGGTCGAGCGCAAAGTGGTCGGCTCGCCGGCGATCGCCTCGACGCCGTTGTGGTCGAGATGCTCATGGGTGACGAGCAGCAGGTCGACCCCGTCGGCGAAGATCGCGGGATAGTCGAACTGAATGCCGCGCTCGACCATCGGCGAGAGATCGCCGAAGGGATCGATGAACACCTTCGCCTCGGGCGCCGTCAGGGCGAAGGCGGACTGACCGAACCACTCAACGTGCATGCTGCTCCTCCAGTTGTCGGATTTTCTCAAGGACGCTTGGTGCAGGGATGGCAGTCTGAGCCGTCACTCGGGATGTCTCGGGAGCAAGATCGCGGGTCGTCTCAGCGGCGGCCGGCTCGCCAGGCTGCTCCTCGGTGTGCTCGTAGCGCCCGCCGCGCAACATAGATGCGCCGGCCGCGATCAGGCAGGCGACGATCGCAAACAGGAAGGCCGCGTGCAGGCCGTCGCGGAAGGGCCCAGAGATCAGGTGGGGGAAGAAGGCATGGCCGGTGAGGGCCGCCTGGGCGTGTGCGCTCAACCCGCTCAACGCATGGGGCCCCACAAGCTGCTGGATCGGGTTGTAGCCGAGGAAGGCGGCGAACAGGATCGAGATCGGCGGCGCATGCGCAACGCGTCCCGCGACCTCCGCGGACAATCCGTGGGCCTGCAGCCCGGCCTGCGCGGCCGCCGGCAGGCTGGAGGCAAGGCCGATTATCAGCAAGGTGAAGAAGATCCCGACCGAAAGCACCTGGGCAGAGTTCTGGAAGGTCTGGTTCATGCCGCCCCCGGCGCCGCGGTCGGCCGCGGGCAGGCTGTTCATCACGGCCGCGCGGTTGGGCGAGGCGAACATCCCCATCGAAATGCCGGTCAGCAGCAGCACCAGCGCGAACACCCAGTAGTTGAAGTCGGTCGGCAGCAGCATCATCAGCGCGAAGCTGAATGCAGCGCCGAGCATTCCCCCGGTGGCAAACCAGCGCGCGCCATAGCGGTCTGAGAGGTAGCCCGAGGTGGGCCCTGCGACCAGCATCCCGAGCGTCAGCGGCAGCATGTAGATCCCGGCCCAAAGCGGCGTCTCGGTGAAGGAATAGCCGTGCAGCGGCAGCCAGATCCCTTGCAGCCAGATGATCAACATGAACATCAGTCCGCCGCGCGAGATCGCAGAGAGGAACGTCGAGAGCGTCCCGAACGTAAAGGCGCGAATGCGAAACAGCGCAAGGCGGAACATCGGCTCGGCCACGCGCTTCTCCACCACCACAAACGCCGTCAGCGAGACGATCGCGGCCGCCAGAAGTCGCAAGCACGCGCGGCGAGCCCCAGCCGGTCGCATGTCCGTTGTAAGGGCGAATCCCGTATGTGACAGCCACCATCACGAGCACCAGCCCGAGCGCGAAGGTGACGTTGCCCCACCAGTCGATCGAGGAGCGTTTCGGCTGGCTGCGCTCCTCGAGCTTCAAGTAGGCCCAGACCGTCGCGAACAGGCCGACCGGCACCGAGATCAAGAACACCAGCCGCCAGTTGATCGGCGCCAGCAGCCCGCCGAGGATCAGACCGACGAACATGCCGCTGACACCGACGATGTTGTTGATACCGAGCGCCATCCCGCGCTGGTGGACGGGAAAAGCATCGGTGATGATCGCGGCCGCGTTGGCGAGCAGACACGCCCCGCCAACCCCTTGCACGATGCGAAACACAATCAGGTAGTCCGCACCGGCCCGACCTGTCATCCAGTCGACCGCCAGCAGCAAGGAGGCGATCGTGTAGATGACAAAGCCGAGGTTGTAGATCTTCACACGCCCGAACATGTCGCCGAGCCGGCCGAGGCTCACGATCAGCACGCTCGAGACGACCAGATAGCCGAGGATCATCCACAGCAGGTAGAAGCTGTTGGCCGGCTCCAGCGGATCGAGTTTGATGCCACGGAAGATGTCGGGCATCGCGATCAGCGTGATCGAAGCGTCAAGCGTCGCCAGCAGCACCGCGAGCGTCGTGTTCGACAGCGCTATCCACTTGTAGCGGTCGGCCTGCGAGGCCTTTTGGCGGTGGGCTGGTGTGGGGGAAAGCCGCAAGCCAATGACTCTAGCCAGGCCGGCCGGTCCTCGGCGCAAATGGCTTGGAAGCTCTAGTTTTGGGGTTGATCGGGCCTCGACCAAGTGGGCGCTGATGCGACGCTCGCAAGGCCCCATGGTGCTAGGTTCAACTCGTCATGGCAGTAGAGCCAGCATCGCCGGCCGAGCCTCCGCAGCCGCCTCCGCGTGGGGCGCTGAGCCTACGCATCGTGCTCGCGCTCGTAGTGATCGTTGTGATCGCCGGTGGCGTCGCGTTGCTGACCACCGGGAGCCCAAGCAAGCGCCCGAGCGTGGCCGGTATTCAGGGAATCGCCTCCACCAAGTACGCAGGCTCGCTGGCCTCGCCGCCCGCTCCAGAGTTCCCCTTGTCGTTGCGCAACTACAAGGGTCAGCCCGTCAACATCGCTCAGTACAAGGGCAAGGCGGTGCTGCTCACATTCCTCTACACCCACTGTCCCGACGTATGCCCGATCATCGCCTCCAACCTGGCGGTTGCGCTCAACAAGCTGGGATCGGCCGAGGCAGCCAAGGTGCAGGTGATCGCCGTGTCGGTCGACCCCCGTGGGGACACCCCGGCGGCGGTGTCGACGTTCCTGGCGCGCCACGACATGACGGGTCGCATGCAGTACCTGATCGGCTCGGCAAAAGAACTGGGCAGCGTATGGAAGGCATGGGGTGTGGGCGCCGAACAGGATGCCCAGCAGCCGCAGCTGGTCAACCACAGCGGCCTGGTGTACGGGATCAGCGCCCAGGGCAAGGTCACGACGTTGTACGCAGCAAGCTTCACACCGCAGGAAATCGCCCACGACGTGCCGCTGCTAGCTTCGAGCTGAGCTCTCCTCCAAACGCTTGCGCAGCTCCGGGCCGCGACCGGCGCCGACGGCGCGCGCGGCGCGCTCCTCGCTCAGCTCCAGGCCTTGGGATTGGGCGAAGTCGAGCAGGTCCTGGCGTTCCTCGCCTTGCTTGGCGGTGCGCAAGAACAACCAGCAGAACAGGCACAGCGTGAGGATGCTCTCCTCGATCATCATCACCGCGCCGGCAAGGTTCTGATCGGCGATCGGAGATATGTGCCAGACGGCGTCGCCGTGGATGTAATAGGGGTAGAAGACAGTGCCTGACCACAAAAAGACGTTGCCCAGCACAGTGCCGGTGAGGCGCACCGCGACGATGTAGCCGAGCTTCGCGCCGTTGCCGAACCAGCTCGGCATCGGCAGCGGCCCGAACAGGCACATCCACATGTTGATGCCGAAGCCGAGGAACATCGTGTGCTCGAGCGCGTGCACGCCCGCATGGCGCAGCGCCGCTTCATAGAAGACGGGCAGGTGCCACACGTACAGGTCGATCGCCCAAAGAGGAAAGGCGATCAGGGGATGGGCGAGGATGCGCAGCCGGTCGAACAGCTTGATGCGCAGGATCGGCGCGATCAGCGGCCCGGTCAGGCCGAGCACGATCAAGAGCGCGGCGATGTCGCCCAGCAGCAGGTGCTCGACCATGTGCGCGCTCAGCAGTTCTTGGCTGTCGCCGCCGAGCGAGGTGAGCGCGACTCCGATCGTGAGGAAGCCGCCGTAGAAGCAGGCCTGCCGCCACCCTTCGACGGGTCGGCTGGCGCGCCCAAGCGTGTGCACACGCTTGGCATAGGCAAGGCCGAGGAGGGCAAGCGGCCCGAGCTGCGCGAGCGCTGCGAAGGCAGTCGATGTGGCGAGGACGGTGGCCATCAGAATGGAGCCTACGACGTGGGACCTGGCGTCGTGACCGCGCCTAAGGGCGACATTCGTGGCATACACTGGCGCGCGCATGGTCACTCCGCGCCGTCTGCTGCCACCCGCCCTCGGCGGCCTGGGCATCGCGGCGCTTGCGTTCCCGGCGGCCGCATCGGCGCACGGGATCGTGGGCAGGGCAGACCTGCCGATCCCAGTATGGCTGTTCAGCTGGACCGCGGCGATCGTGCTGGTGGTGTCCTTCGTGGCGCTCTCGACGCTGTGGATGCGCCCGCAGCTGCAGAGCGAGCACCGCAAACGGCTGCTCGTCATGCCGGCTGTGCTTGCGCACCTGGCCAGCCTGGTCGGTCTGGCGCTGTTCGCGCTGGTGCTCTACAGCGGCTTCGACGGCACACAGGTGTGGTCGGCCAACTTCGACCCGACGTTCATCTACGTGATCTTCTGGGTCGGCTTGCCGCTGGCGAGCGTGATCTTCGGCGACATCTTCCGGGCGTTCAGCCCGTGGCGCTCGACCGCGCGCGCGGTCCGCTGGATCGGTGGGAAGCTCGCGCCGAGAGCGTTTGCCAAGGCTCCGCTCCGCTATCCCGAGTGGCTGGGCATGTGGCCTGCTGTGGCGGTGATCGTCGGCTTCGCCTGGATGGAGCTCGTCTACATCTTCCCCGACCGCGATCAGCCCTCCACGCTGGCGGCATTGTCGCTCGCCTACTTCCTGACCATGCTTGCCGGGATGACACTGTTTGGCGTGGATGACTGGAGCGAGCAGGCCGACGGTTTCGGCGCCTACTTCAACCTGCTCTCACGGATGTCGGTGCTCTGCCAGAGCGAGCAGCCGAGGGTCCAGCACGACCCGGGCGCGCGCACCCATGGACAGACCCTGGACCAGGACGAGCACGGTGTGGTGTACTCGCGCCGACCTTTGAGCGGTCTGCCCGAGATGCCGATCCGCGCCGGCACGATCGGGCTCGTGTGCGCCGTGATCGGCACCACCACCTTCGACGGCTTCTCAAACGGGGGAATCTGGCGCACCAACGAGCCGAGCCTGCAGAGCCTGGTGGCCGACCTCGGCTTCAACCAGACGCCGTCGCTCGAGCTGACCTACTCGGTCGGGCTCGCGCTGTGCGTGCTGCTCGTCGCCGGCATCTACCGCCTCGGGATCGTCGGCGTGCACAGCGTAAGCAAGCGCTTTGACAAGCCCCAGCTCAGCCGCACGTTTGCCCACACGCTTGTGCCGATCGGCTTTGCCTACGTGCTGGCCCACTACTTCTCGCTGTTCATCTGGCAGGGCCAGGCGATCGGTTATCTGGCATCGGACCCGCTCGGTAACGGCGCCAACTACCTCGGCACGAGCGCCTACCAGATCGACTACACGATCATTTCCTATGCGGCAATCTGGTACGTGCAGGTGGCGGCCCTGATCGCGGGCCACGTGGGAGGCCTAGCGCTCGCGCACGACCGCGCGCTCAGCATCTACCCCAACCAAGAGCAGGCGATTCGCTCGCAATACTGGATGCTTGCGGTGATGGTGGCGTTCACGAGCTTCGGTCTGTGGCTGCTGTCGGCGGTGGGGACGTGAGCGAGGGAGTAGAGTGGCCGACGTGTTGACGGGAATCTTGTTTCTCCTGCCGGCTCTTGTGCTGGCTCTGGTGCTGCTCGCACGCCGTTATCCTGGCGAGCGCACGTTGGCCCGTCTTTCGGCTCCGCCCCGCGCAAATTGGGCACGCCCACGCGCGAGCGTGCCGCATGCCGCAAGGACGTTCGCGGTGGCCGTGCACGGGGGCTTGTTGATCGCACGCTCGCTCGCGGTCCGTCCGCCTCCCGCGTTCGTTTCGGCGAGCTAGAGCACCGCGTCCGAGGAGGACGCGGCCAACTCGCCGCGAGCGAGTGTCGGTGCAGGGCCCGCTTGGGCGTGTGCACGCACTCCTTGTCTTGACAAGTGCCTGTCTCGCTGTCCACCGGACCGTGAGCTCTCCTTGCTATCCGTGTGTCCCTTCGAGCTCCTGGGAGCATTCATGTCACGTCGTCCGATTCTCGCCCTGCTGGGCGTTCTTGTGCTTGCACCGTGCGGCAGCGCGCTCGCAAGCAATACCGGCCAAACGGGCTCGTCCGCTGAGAGCGAGAACCCGATCAACGACCAAGGCAGCAATTACAACTATCGCTCGGAAATAACGTCGATCTCACCAAAAGTCACAGGCCTCGGCATCGAAGTGCTCGAGTTTGCCGACCGGCTTGTGCTCACCAATCACACGGGCAAGACGGTGACGGTGTATGGCTACTCGGGCGAACCGTACGCGCGCGTACAAGCGAACGGCACAACCGAACAAAACGTGCGCTCGCCGGCGGTTTATCTGAACACGAACTTCTATGGCAACGTCACCGTGCCGGCCTCGGCGAGCGCGAGCGATCCGCCCAAGTGGGTCGTGGTGGATCGTAGCGGCGGCTTCGAATGGCACGACCATCGCATCCACTGGATGAGTCCCGTGACGCCGCCGCAGGTCAAGGACAAGAGCAAGCGCACTCTGATCTTCCATTGGAGCGTGCCGATCTCGGTGGGAGCACAGAAGGGGGTGGTTGACGGACAGCTGTTCTGGGTGCCCGAGAGCTCGAAAGCCCCTGTCGCGGCGATCGTCGCGCTTGTCGCGATCGTCCTGCTCGCGCTTGTCTTCGTGCTCGTCGTGCGACGTCACCGGGCGGGACTTGCCCCGACAAGTCCGAGTAGCGGAGAGACAAGAGATACCTCTGAGCAGAAAGAGGCCTGGTGATGCAGACGCCAATGGAGGTCTGGTAATGCAGATGCCAATGGAGGCCCGACGATGCCTACGCGAATAGGGCACAACGCGCGCACCGCGGGAGAGCGCCATGCGCGTTGGCGGGCCCTGTCGAAGTTGAGCTTGGCGATCGCGTTGGTGGGTGCGTCCCTGCTTGCGGCTGCGCCTGTGGCGCTCGCTCACGCGCAGCTGCTCGGTACCTCGCCGCTGTCGGGCTCGACCGTTCCCAAGCAGCCCGCCGAGGTCATCTTCAAGTTCAACCAGGCGATCGGGGGGACGCTCGGGGCGGTACGCGTGTACAACGCGCAGGGCGAAGAGGTGGACAACCTCGACGTGGGCCACCCTGAAGGCAAACAGCACTGGATGGGCGTCGGGCTGAAGCCGAAGCTTCCGGATGGCACCTACACCGGCACCTATCGCGTCATCTCGGCTGACACGCACATCGTCTACGGAGGTCTCGTGTTCAACATCGGCCACGCCGGCGCGGCGCCGAAGTTCACGGTGGCGGGGCTGATCGATCGCAACAAGAGCGGCCGAGTCACGCAGGTCGCCTTCGGGGTCGTGCGCGGCCTCGACTACGCCTCGCTCGCGCTGGGGATCGGCGGTCTCGTGTTCCTGCTGTGGGCATGGCTGCCCGCCCTCTCCTCCGTGAGCCTGGCCCCGGTGGCCCCGGTGGCCCCGGTGGCCCCGGTGGCCGCGAGGCAGCGGTCGGCGGCCGAGGCGCAGGACGAGTGGCTTGCGGCCTCGCGTGCATTCGCGCGGCGCCTATGGCTGCTGCTGATGCTCGCTGCGGTGCTGGGCATCGCTGTGAGCGTGCTGGGCATCTTGTTGCAGGGAGCGAACGCCGCCGGGGTGTCGCTGTGGGCGTCGCTGAAGGGCACGATCGTCAGCGACACCCTGAAAAGCCGCTTCGGCGAGATCTGGGGGTTGCGAGGGATCGTGTGGGTCGTGTTCGGCGCCATGCTCCTCGGCGTGCGTGTGACCGGGCGCGAGGCGATACCGCTGCTCTGCGCTGCCGGGCCTGGCGCCGGCAGGGCTCAGGACGAGGAAGCCACGGCGAGCGCCGACGGCGCCACGGACGGGACGCCGGCGAGCGCTACCGGCTCCGCCACATTCGGATCGTCCGCGCCACGCGCTCTGCTCGTCGTCGTAGGGATTGGTGGCGCCTTCCTCGCCATGACCCCCGCGCTCAGCGGCCACGCGAGCGTCCAGAGCCCGACCTGGGTGTTCTTCCCCGTCGACGTCGTCCACGTGCTCGCGGCGAGCGTCTGGGTCGGCGGGATTGCCTGCCTGCTCCTGGCGTTGCCGGCCGCGACGCATCGGCTCCTGGCGCCTCAGCGCAGCCGGCTGCTGGCGGCGACGCTCGCGCGCTTCTCGCCGCTTGCCCTCGCGTGCGTGATCGCGATTGCCGCTACGGGTGTTGTGCAGGCCTATATCGATGTGCGCAGCTTCGAAGGGCTCTTCCATTCGACCTACGGAGCGCTCGTGATCGTCAAGGTCGTGTTGCTAGCGACGCTGATCGGGCTCGGCTGGATCAATCGCGAACGGGTGCTTCCCGCACTGCAGAGGATCGTCGGCGCCGGCGGCTCGCCTGCGGCAGCCGGCGTGCTCGCGCGGCGCACGATGCGTGGCGAGCTTGCCGCGATGCTCGTCGTGTTCGGCGTAACGGCGGCCCTCGTCAGCTACGCACCGCCGATCGACGCGGCAAGCGGACCGTTCTCGATCGACACCACACTCGGACAGGCGGAGCTCGAGCTGACCGTCGAACCCGCGCGAGTCGGGTTGAACACGGTCCATATGTATCTGATCGACGCGAAGACTGGGGCGCAGTTCACCGCCACCAAGGAATTGACAGTCACCGCGAAGCTCCCCGCTAAGGGGATCGGGCCGCTGCCGCTGCAGTCCAACCTGGCGGGGCCCGGTCACTACGTGCTCAGCTCAGCCGACCTCAGTCCGGGCGGGACCTGGCAGTTGCACATCCTCGACCGCGTGTCGGAATTCGAAGAGTACGAAAAGACTGTGTCGGTCCCCATCCGATGAGAACGCTCTACCACGATTGCCCGGAGCAAAGCCGCGCGCGATGCATAGTCGCGGTCCAGCGGGGTCACCCATCCATTCGAAGGAGGAACACATGAAGCGAATCGCCGTGGCGGCGCTTGCGAGCGGGGTCCTGGCGCTCCCGGCTAGCGCACAAGCCCACATCAGCCTGCACCCCAACACGATCCCCGCGGGGGCATTCGTCACGCTCGACGTGCGCGTGCCCGGTGAGCAGGAAGGCGCCTATGCCTACAAGGTTGACATGCTTGTTCCGCCGGGCTTCACCGAGATCGATACGCAGAACGTGCCCGGCTGGAGCATCAAGGAGGTCGTCGTCAAACCCGCGACCCCGATCCAAACGCCAGAAGGGCCCGTCGACGAAGAGGTCTCTCAGATCGTCTGGACCGGCGATCGCTCGAAGCTCGGGCGCCTCGAGAACGGCAGTTTCATCCAGTTCCCGCTGTCGATTGCGATGCCCAGCGATATCGCCGGCCAGTCGCTCGCGTTCAAGACGATTCAGTACTACAGCAATGGCAAGGTGATCCACTGGATCGGCCCGCCGAGCGCCGAATACCCGGCTCCCACGGTCAACATCACCGCCAAGGGCGGTGTGATCGAGGAAGTCGCCGGTGGCGAGGCCGGGCCGACGCCGGGGGAGACGCCGACGGGCCAGGGCGCGGCGCTCACGCCGGCGAGTACAAGCTCCAACGCAGCCGCGAGCACTCCCGGGGGCGCGAGCAAGGGCCTTGCGATCACAGCGCTCGTGCTCGGCGCACTCGGCCTGATTGCGGGGGTCGGAGGTCTGCTGGCCGCGCGGCGGCCTCGGAGCGCCGCTTGAGCCCAAGCGTATGTATGGACGGCAGGCGAGCGTGGTAGTTTACGTAGAGATGACCGTGCTCGCCTGCATGATGCACTGGTACGCCTCGGCGATGTTCGTGGTGCCCGTGGTGGCCGTAGGCGGCTGGAGTTGGTGGAGTACCCGTCGCGCGAGCAGCGACGAGCAGCAGGGCCCTACGGCACAGGCGTAGGTTCCTCGAAAGACCAGCTTTGGTTGCTAGGTGGGTTGGGGTGCATGCGTGAGGAAGGCGTGCTCGTCAGCGCTGCTTCGGCGAACAGTCACGCGTTGGCGGTATCGACGATCGCCCCGAAGCTGATCTGCACGCGCGCGCCCCCGCCGGGCGCGTTCTCGGCCTCGACATAGCCGCCGTGTGCCTCGGCGGCTTGGCGCACGATCGCCAGGCCGAGCCCCGAGCCCGGTAGCTTGCGGGCGCGGTCGGCGCGGTAGAAGCGCTCGAACACGTGCGGCAGGTCGGCCTGCTCGAAGCCAGGACCGTGGTCGCGGACGCTGAGCAGGCCGCCGTGCAGATCGACCTCGATCGACTGCTCGGGCGGGCTCCACTTGCGCGCGTTGTCAAGCAGATTCGACACGGCGCGATCGATGCGCTCGGCTTCGCCGCGGACAAGCGTCGGCTCAAGGTTCACTTGAAAAGTTGCATCCGAGCGTCGCTGTGCACGCTGCACCGCGCTGCGCACGATCTCATCGAAGGCCACGTCGTGCAGCTCGCCCTTGGGCTCGGCGCCGCGTGCCAGCTCGACCACGTCGCCCACGAGCCGCGTGAGCTCGTCGAGCTCGCTGACGATGTCCGCGCGCAGGCTCGCCTGATCCGCAGGTGGCAAGCGCTCGGCGTCGGCCAGCACCTGAATGTTTGCGCGCAGGCTGGCGATCGGCGTGCGCAGCTCGTGGCTGGCGTCGGCCAACAGGTTGCGCTGAGACTCGACCGAGCGCTGCAGCGCATCGAGCGTGGCGTTGAAGCTGGCGGCAAGCCGCGCCAGCTCGTCGCGACCGCTGTCGGGCAGGCGCTGTGAGCTATCGAGACCGCCGGCGAGGGTCTCGGTGCGGCGCGTGAAGCGCGCGATCGGCGCGAGCGCGGCGCGCGCGACCAGCGCCCCCAGCGCAGCCGCGAGCGCGATGCCGACGACGCCGACGATCGCAAGGATCAGCAGCAGCCGGCTCAGCTCGTTGTTCACCTCGGTGAGGGGTCGTACGACGAGCACCGCGCCCCGTGCGCCATTGCCTTGCGTGAGCACGCGCAGCTGAACGCCTTTGACAGTGCGATCACTCAGGGCTTGACCCTTGCCGCTGCGTGCGATCGCCTTGTCCGTCGCACTCAATGGGATCGTTGTGGAGGAGCCCTGGCCAGCGGGTACGTGGACCGTCCCGTCCGGTGAGACGAACTGCACGTAGCCAGAGGGTCCGCCGAGGGGTGCAGGCTCGACGCTGTTGGGGAATCCACCGCCGTCGCGGTCGCCGGAGGATTGTTCGCCTTTATGCGCGGACAAACCACCCCGCGGCGGAGGTACCCCATCCGGTGACGGGCCGCCTGGCGGAGGAGATGCGCCGGGCAGACCGGAGGCGCCTTCGGTTGCCGCGTGACCGCCCGCAGAGGCAGGTGCCGCAAACGCCGCCGCTCGTTGATTCAGAGACTTGTCGACTTCGCTGCGCAAGTCCGAGCGCACCGCCACGTACAGCCCGATGGCTGCGACGAGCACGGCCAACGCGACTGCCAGCCCGGCTGCGGCCGCTATGCGCGCACGCAGGGTCATGACGCTTGGGTGCTGCATATCGCCGAAACCTGGTGCCACGTCGCGAGTGTCATGCAACCGTTTAGTTGCATGACCGCTAATTGCTGGCATGCGCTCCACGAATGACGACGAGCCTGCTTATGGGCGTGCAGTGTCATGACGTTCGGGTGCTGCGTATCGCCGAAACTGGTGCCATATTGCCATGTCATGCAACCGTTAGGTTGCATGACGGGTAATTGCTGGCATGCCGTATGGAGTAACGATGGTCATGCCGTATGGAGTAACGATGGTCATGCCGTATGGAGTAACGATGGTCATGCCGTATGGAGTAACGATGGTCATGCCGTATGGAGTAACGATGGTCATGCCGTATGGAGTAACGATGGTCATGCCGTATGGAGTAACGATGGTCATGCCGTATGGAGTAACGATGGTCATGCCGTATGGAGTAACGATGGTCATGCCGTATGGAGTAACGATGGTCATGCCGTATGGAGTAACGATGGTCATGCCGTATGGAGTAACGATGGCCCTGTCTTCCGGGGAGCGGGTCATTGTCGGGGCACGCCCCGTCCGGGAATCACCGGCATCGGAACGATCGGTACCGGCCATCGATATCGGCCATCGGCAACGTCACGGCTCGCGCAGCACATAGCCGACGCCTCTGACTGTGTGAATCAACGGGCGCGCCCCTACCCCCTCCAACTTGCGACGCAGATAACCGACATACACGCGCAACGCGTTCGACGCCGGGCCGAAGTCATAGCCCCACACGCGGTCGTAGATCAGGCTGTGGGGGAGGACGCGCTTGGGATTGAGCAGCAGCAGCTCGAGCAGCTGGTACTCAGTTCGTGTCAGCTCGGTGAAGCTCTCGCCGACCTCGGCGCCGTGGCGGGCGCTGTCCAGCCGGATCTCCGCGAAGGCGAGCGCGTCGGGGTCTCCGGCTGAGCCAGTGCGGCGCAGCAGAGCGCGCAGGCGTGCCTTGACCTCCTCGACGTCGAACGGCTTGACGAGGTAGTCGTCGGCGCCGGCGTCGAGACCGTCGATGCGGTCGCTCACCTGCTCGCGTGCGGTGAGGATCAAGATCGCCACGCGGTTGCCGAGCAGGCGCAGGCGGCGACACACCTCCAGGCCGTCGATGCCAGGCAGGCCGATGTCGAGCACGACTGCGTCCGGGACGTTTTGAACGACCATTTCGATCGCCTGCTCGCCGTCCTCGGCGGTCTGTACCTCGTAGCCGCCGAGGGTCAGCGCGCGGCGCAACGCTTCGCGCACCGCCCGATCGTCCTCTACCACCAAAATCCTCATGAGCACGATTCTGCCGTGCTGCGAAGCGCTTGCGGAGAACTCCTACATTCGCCTTACACGGCTCATAGCTTGCCGTCTCGGCGGGCGATCCAAGCGCGCGCGGCGGGTGACGGAGCGATGCCTTCAGACAGGCGCTCGTCGGGAGTCGGCTCGCCCACGATCGTGCTCAGTGGGATGACACCCGCCCACGTGTCGAGCGCATAGTCCTCCTCGTCGTCCACGGGTGGTCCCACACGCAGCTTGGCCGATGCCTCATTGAGCGGCAGCGCCAGCACCTGGATCGCCTTTAGCTCTTTGGCCGTGGGGCCGCGTACCTCGTCCCAGCGGCCCGGTATCAACCGCTCGGTAAACGCCTCGATCGCGGCCATCTTCTCCGCCGGCTCAACGATCGCACGCGCCTGCCCGAGCACGACGACCGAGCGGTAGTTGACCGAGTGGTGCACCGCCGAGCGAGCAAGCACGAGCCCGTCGAGCAGCGTCACCGTCAAGCACATCTGCGCCCCGGCCGCCAGCGCACGCACGGTACGGCTGGCGCTCGAGCCATGGAAGTAGACTTGCTCGCCGACGCGCGCGTGCAGTGTGGGAATCACATAGGGCTGCTCGTCCACCGAGAAGCCGAGATGAGCGACAAGCGCCTCGTCGAGGATCGCCTCGATCGTCTCGCGCTCGTAGTCGGCGCGAGCCGGCATCCGCCGCAGGCGTGTGCGGGGAGAGGGGGCATCGGGCCGGAGCGCGGACATATTCGTCACCTTACGTCACTGTGGGCTGATCTCGAGAAGCTCAAGTCCAAGTACGTGCTGGAATCCGCGGTCGCGAGTTGCAAGGGCAAAGCCGTGTTGCTTGCATAGAGCGGCGATCCAGATGTCGTTCTGCTGAATCGCGATGCCGCCCTGTCGTAGGAGAGTCGCGATCTCGCCGAATAGACGTGCCGTCTGCTCGTCGAGTTGTAGAACCTGTACCCGTGGTGTGGCGAGGAAGCGTTCGAGCGTCTCGGTGTTTTGGCGCAGCTTGGATCCGTTCATGAATCCGAACCAGAGCTCGCCCAGTACGGTGATAGGCAGACCAATCCTCTCCGCTCGGCGCATGTCCTCGACAAGGTCTGGATCGCCTTCGCCAAGCAACTTGTAGGCGTTGGTGTCGAGTGCTAGCTTCACGCCGGCTCGGCCGGCAGATCATTCAGCCACGCTTGTGCGGCATCGAAATCGCCTCCCTCGTCCGGAGCGCTGCCGATGAACCAGTCCAAGTCGTCATAGAGCACATCTGAGGAGGGCAGCTTTGCCTGCTCCAGCGTCTCGACTACCAGCGAGTTGAGGGTCTTGCCGGATGTACGGGCCTCCCTGCGCAACTCTGCATCGAGCTTGGGTGATACGCCACGAACAGTATATTGAATGCTATTCATGCCTGCATTATAGGCATAAAAAGCAGGCATCTCGCTAGGCCCGCCACTCAGGCAGGTGTTCAACAGCAGCGTCACAACTCCTTGCCTGATGACACATTGACTGCGATGGCCGACCTAGGGGAGTTCGATGACCTTTACCGACGAGAGAGCGAAGGGGTGCTTGTGTTCTTTACGCGGCGCACGTTCGATCCGGAGATCGCGCTCGACTTGACGGCCGAGACGTTTGCGCAGGCTTATGTCGGCTGGCGGCGCTTGCGTGGGCGCTCGCGCGAGGAGCGCCAAGCGTGGCTGTACACGATCGCTCGCCGGCAGCTGTCGCGCTATCTGCGGCGTGGGCGCGTCGAGCGCGAGGGGCTCGGGCGCCTGGGCATCCAGGTACCGGTGGCGCACGAGGACGACCTGCGCTCGATCGAGCTGCGCGCCGAGCTGGCCGAGCTGCGCGGCGCGTTGGGCGATGAGCTGGGCCGCCTTAGCTCCGAGCAGCGCCGCGCGCTGGAGCTGCGTGTGGTGCAGGAACGACCGTATGAGGAGGTCGCGCGCGAGATGGGCATCTCCGAGCCAGCGGCCCGCGCGCGCGTTTCGCGTGGCCTGCGCACGCTGGGGCGGGCTCTGGATGTGCGACCGCTGACCCAGAGGGGATCGTGATGGTGATGCGATCACTGTCCGAACGGCGCCTACCGCGTGTATCGCCGGCGGCATCGGCGCTCATGGCGCGAGTGCTCGGATCGCGGGTGACATCGGTTCGCGCATGGGCGATGCACCAACTCGCTCGAAAGGACACTCCATGACCGAGCCACTGGCTCCACTAGACGTGCTCGGTGCGCGCTTCCGCCAGCTCGGAGAGCCGCCGGCGCCGCGCCGCAATCCGCTGCCAAGGGCGCTCGTGATCGGGCTGGCGCTCGCGCTGTTGCTGGCGGGCGCCGCGGCTGCCGCGATCCTCATAACGCGTGGCGCGCCGTTGCCGGCGCCGAATGCGGTCGACCTGAGTTCCAGTGGCGTGCCCATACCCGGCAGTGCGCACCTCGCCGGGCTCGACGCTCCCGACCCGGACCCCGCCGCGCCGCCGTGGGACATCCGCATCTCGCGCACGCGCGCGAGCGAGACGTGCACGGCGGTCGGTCAAGTGCTCGACGGCCAATTTGGGATCGTCGGTTTGGATCACGTCTTCCGCGCACTGCCGCTCGGCGGGGTGGACGCGTGCGGCGTGCAATCACCGAGTGGTCCCCTGCTCGCCGGCGCGCGTGTGTTTCTCGGCGACGCGAGCACCGAAGCTCGCACGATCGTCAACGGGCTCGCGGGTGCAGGTGCGCGCTCTGTTACCGCCTACGGCCCCGAAGGCGCGCGAAAGCTGACGCTCGGGCCGGACGATAGCTTCATCGCCATCTATCGGGGCTATGTCGAAGACGTGCGCCCGCGCATCGTCGTGGTCAGTGCCGACGGACGCAGTCACACGATCGCGTTTGCGTCTTCTGTGGCCTTTGAAGTGGCCGATCCCGATGGCGGCTCGCCATGGGAGGTGAGTGGCGGCGGTCCCGCGCTTTCGCCAGGCGCCTATCCCGACGAGAACTGCGCCCAAATCTCTCAGGAGCTGGGACGCACAGATCAGAACCGGTTCGGCGCTTCGCTCACGCCAGAGGCTTGCGGCCGACTGGGCCAGCGGCCGCTGTTCGTGCTGATGCGTCGCTTCGTGCCGGGCAGCGGCGAAGGCACCGGGTACCCCTGGGGCAACAAACCCGCCCGCACACTGGTCTACGGCGCGGTCTCGCGGCGAGTAGCCTCGCTCGCGCTGAGCGGCGCCGGGGCTCCGAGGACGGTGCCGATTGATCCTCACGGCGGCGTCTTCGTCGCGGTGCTCGATGGTCACGTGGACCCGCACTCGCTCACGCTCACCGCACATCTGCGCGATGGGCGCTCGGTCTCCTACATCCGCTCGACCAATCTGCGTGAAGAAGGGTCAACCGCAGTGATGCTCAATAACGCGCCGGCCAAGCGCTGGCTGAGCGAACCTGACGACCCTCCTTACCGCGAACCGGTGCCGGCGAGCCAGGAATTCCCGCCGAGCTCGGTACCGATTTCAAGCACGGTAAGAGAGACCCTGCACGCAAGCGATCCGACCGGCGGTCCCGAATGGGCGCTGCGCAGCTGGCAAGGGCGGCCCAACCCCCGCGCCCGCTACGGCGAACATCCTCCAGCTCGCCTGGTCTGCTTCCAGGTAGGCATCCGGCGCGGGGCATCGCTGTTCGAGCCTCGTTCTGGGGCGAGCTCGCGTCCGCTGGAGGTTGGTCAAGAAGAGGGGACAGAAGTTGGGGGTTGCAACGCAACCGCCTATGTGGCCGACCATCTTCCAGTAACGATGGTCGGAAGCTACACCGACCATCCCTACGCCTACACGCCAACGCCCGACCGCACGGTCGTCGCCGGCATGCTCCCGCCGGACGCGACTCATCCGCTGTTGCTCGGCGCTGGCAGGCCCCGGGCGCTGCCCACCGATGCCAACCACATGTTCCTAGCGGTTCTGCCAGGTCGCTACTGGCACTCGCCCTTGCGGGTCTCCGTGGTCGAGCACGCACGCACAACTGCTCCAAGCGCGCCGGTACCGTCGGCGTTGACGGTCCCACAGGCGCGCGCTCCCGACCCGGATGGCGGCGCGCCCTGGGGTTATGCAGCGGACGCCAATGGTTCCTCAGCATATGGACGGATCATCGACGGACGCCTTGCCGGTCTCTCAGAGCGCGAAGGGGCCGTAAGGAACGGCGCGATGGGCTGGAGTAGTGGCGAACCTTGCTTCGGCCGTCGTCGTAGTCGCGTGTGCCCGTATGCTGATCGTCACCCGCTCGCGGTCCACTTCGAAGTGCATAGCTCGAGCGGCGAAGAACCGTTCGAAGGTGTGGCTCCCGCGCTCACGTCGCCGCAGATACAGCGGCGCACACTTGGAGGCCACACGATCATCACCGCGCGCGCGGAACCCGACGTCGTGTCGGTCACGCTGGCGACTCCAAGCGACGTGCGCACGTTGCGCCCCGGCGGCCCGCAGCACGTGTTCATGGTCGTCTACGACGGCCAGTTCTTCCGCGGCGCGATTACAGCGACGATCCTGTTGCGCGATCGGCGGATGGTGACCCAGCAGGTGCTGGAGAGGCCCGACAGCGTCGGCAGCGCCCCGCCGAAACTGTCGCTGGCGGCGGTTTTGCAAAGAGACAAGCGCGAACTCGCGCTCACGAGAGCCAATGGCCACAACTCGTCAGCGGTGCAGCGGCGGGGACTCGCGTTCTTGGAAGACAACGA
Organism: uncultured Solirubrobacterales bacterium; assembly: GCA_963844095.1. GTDB lineage: Bacteria > Actinomycetota > Thermoleophilia > Solirubrobacterales > Solirubrobacteraceae > Palsa-744. The sequence goes on along the minus strand of CAWJND010000001.1, from coordinate 65,068 downwards.
GCGACTAATCGAACAGCGCATCGCCTACGAAAGGCTTCACCCGGGCGTGCTGCCTGAGAACTGACGAATCAGGGACTGCCGGCGTCGGGTTGCACGGGCGAGGGTGGAGCCGGCGGGGAGCTTTCCGCGGCCCGTCGCGAGCGCCCGGCGAAGTTGCCGACGAGCACGCCAATGACGGTGACCAGATAGAGCTGGCCGAGCAGCATCTCCACGACCGCCAGCGAACGCCCCACGTTCGTGGCGGCCGTGAGATCGCCGAAGCCGGTGGTGGTCAGCACCGCGAAGCTGAAATAGACGATCTGGCTAGTGGAGGCGTGCGCCGTCTGGGCGAAGTAGGAGACGTCCTCGACTTTGTCGACGAAGCCAATCACCCAAGCGAACACGAGCCCAAGAAGTAGGTACAGGGTGAGCGCTCCGGAAACCGCTTGAGGAGTCACCCCGTGTAGGCGCACCAGCCGTATCAAGCCGCCGACCAGGGCGAGTGGGATCGCGGCCGACAACAGGCCGCTGATCGCAAACAGCACCGCCGACGAGAGCGCGCCAGCGGCCTCGCCCACGACCGTGAAGCTCGTGAGCCCCAAGAGCACGATCGCCACGGGCCGGCGTACGTTGTTGCTCGCGCGCGAGGTGGCGACGACCGTCAGCAGCGCGAGCCATTGCAAAGCGCATGCAACGGCCCGTGACCAGTTCGCGCCGGGCGCGACGATTACGAATACGAGCAGCGTGAGCGTCAGCAGGAATACAACGCCGTACCTGAACCCCGCCTCCCTGTCCTCAAAGGACGCCACCTGGCGTATTGTGGCCTACCCGTCACGGGAATCACTCCTCGCATGTGAGGAGCCCGCCCAAGAGACTGTAGCCAGGTCAGTTCTCGGTAGTGCTCATTAGCGCAATCGGCACCGCCAGCCCGGCTGAACGCCGCAGCGTGGCGATGCGTCGACCTGGCTGGACCGCTGCGCGGATCTCGCTCACGTGTTCGCCGAGCTGTCCGACCGTCAGCTCGAGATCGTCGCTGAGCAGGGCCAGGCCCCAGAAGCGCGCCGGCCCGTCTGCGCCGTCGGGGCGGGCTGCCAGCACCTCTTCGGGCTCTTGCACAACCTCCAGAATCACCTCACCGAGACGGAAGAATGCTTGGCGTGGGGCACCGGTGGGGGTGGGCTGCTCGCGGATGCGACGCAGGTCCAGCCCGGCTGCTTGGAGCGCCTCTACGCTGCGGTCCAGGTTCGGCGTCATCGCCACGAGGTGGTCGATGCCAACGATTCCGTCGATGTGCATAGGCCCTTCCGAGGGCGAGGGCAAGGTTGGGGTTGGGGTTGGGGCCTGGGTTGAGGCCGGGGTTGAGGCCGGCGCCGGCGCCGGGGTTAGGGACGGGGCTTGGAGTGAGGCCGGGGTCGGGCTGGAGGTCGGCGAACGCTGCGCGGCTTTGGTCGGCAAGCCATCGAGCTGTGCGTTGAGCAGATCGCGCAGGGACCAGCCGAGTATCCCGCGTCCCGCGTCTTTTCCGGCAAGGCTGATTCTCACGGAGCCCAGCCGCACCGTCGCATCGGCCACGGCAAAGCCGAGGGTCTCCCAGCGCTCGGGCTCGTCCGCGAGCACTATCTCCGCGATCGTCGACTATGCGTTCAACCTGACGGGGAGCGTCTTGAGCTGGTTGATGAAGGCCGACTCGACCGTCAACGGCTTGCCGACGATCTCCATCTTCGGAAAGCGCTTGAGTGTCTCCTCGAAGAGGATGCGCAGCTCCAGCCGTGCAAGCGCGGTGCCGAGGCAGAAGTGGCGTCCGCCGGCGCCGAAGGCCTGGTGCTCGGTCGTGCGGCGCACGTCGAAGTGGTCGGGATCCTCGTAGCGCGACTCGTCGCGGTTGGAGGAGGCGTACCACATGACAACCCGCTCCCCGGCTTTGATCTGCTTGCCGCCGAGCTCGGTGTCCTTGGTCGCGGTACGCCTGAAGTGCGCGAAAGCGGGAAACATGCGCAGCGACTCCTCGACCACGCCGGGCACGAGCGCGGGATCGTCGAGCACCAGCGCGCGCTGCTCGGGATCTTCCATCAGCGCACGCATGCCGCTGCAGTAGGTGGCCTTGGTGCTGTCGTTGCCGGCGGCAACGAGCAGGAAGAAGCCCATCACGATCTCGTGTTCCTCGAGCCGCTCGCCGTCGATCTCTGCATGCACGAGCACGCTCGTCAAATCGTCTGTGGGATGCTCGCGGCGCGCGGCGATCATGCGCCCGCAGCGCTCGAATATCTCGGGCACCTCTTTCTCCATGACCGCCTCGATGCCGGCGGGATTGAGGTCGGGATCGCCGGCGCCGAGGGTCGAGTTCATCAGCCGCGCCCAGGTGGCGTCGTCCTCCTCGGGGATGCCCATGAAGCTCCCGATCACGCGCGAGACGACGGGTTGCGCGACATCGTTCACGAGGTCGCAAGTCTCGCGCCCGTCCAGTCCGTCGAGCGTCTTGCACACGATCTCGCGGATCGCCTGCTCGTGGGCGGCGATCCGCTTCGGGGTGAACCCGGCTTGGAAGAGCGCCTTGACGCGATCGTGCTTGGGCGGATCCATGCCGATGAACATCGCTCGCGTCAGCTCCAGCGGAAAGATGTTCGAGATGACCGTGATGCCTCCGGCCTCAGATGAATAGGTCGCCCAGTCGCGGCTGACGGTGTGCACGTCCTCGGCGCTGGTCACCGACCAGAAGCCGCCCTCCTCGGGGAATTCGCTGATTTCCTTGGTCCAGTGCACGGGACAGCCTTGGCGCAGCTCTTTGAAGAGAGCGTGGGGAGGCCCCTCGGTCCATAGCTCGCGCTCGAGCACGAGCCGGTCCTCGAGCTTTGTGTCGGTCGCTGTCATCGGGAGCCTCCAGTCGCCAGCAGGGATGCGACTTCCGATGGTACAGCTCCGGGAAGGGATTTGGCTAGACAGCCAGTCGGTGTCGGAGGGAATTTGCAAAACGCTCGGTCTGGGGCGGATGAGGTCTCCGATTTTGACGATGCCCCGCGTGCGCGCGCGGGGCATCGGCCTTTTTGCATGTGTCTACGTACGTCTCACGGCGGGGCTTGAAGAATGTCTTGGCATGCCTTATCATTTCTGCATGGCCACCAAGGAAAGCGTTCGCTCGCCGGCGATCGAGGACTACTGCAAGGCGGTCTACACGCTTGAAACTCGTGCGGACGAGCCGGTCTCCACAAACGCGCTGGCCGAGCGCCTGGAGCTGACCAGTGGCTCGGTCTCGGGCATGCTCAAGAAGCTCGACGAGCTCGGCTTGATCTCGCACGTCCCATATCGCGGCGTGCGACTGACCCAGGAGGGTCGTCGCGTCGCACTCGAGGTGATCCGTCACCACCGCTTGCTGGAGCTGTACCTGGCCGAGGCCCTGCAGATGCCGTGGGATCGCGTGCACGACGAGGCGGAGGTGCTCGAGCACGTCCTCTCCGACGAGCTGGAGGCGCTGATCGCGGCGAAGCTCGGCAATCCCACGATCGACCCGCACGGCGACCCGATCCCAAGCGCCGACCTGGAGCTGGAGGAGAGCCCGACGCGCACCTTGGAGAGCCTCGTGCCAGGCGACGGGGGCACGTTCGTGCGAGTCTCCGACGCCGACCCGGAGATGCTGCGCTACCTGGCTCAACAGGGTGTGCTGCCAGGCGGACGCCTGCGGGTGCTCGAGCGCCAGCCGTTCGGCGGCCCTCTGCTCGTCAACGTCGACGGACGCGAGCACACGCTCGGCGGCGCGCTGCCGCGAGCGATGCGCATCAGCGTTGACTCTGCAGGTTCTGGTGACGGAAGGCTCCTGCGTGAGCGACGCCGTCACCGCGCTGCGACCGGCCGCCGCCCTGGAGGGCGCCTCGGTCGCGCTGCCCGACGGCGCCGCCCCGAGCGCACTCGAGCAACTGCTGGCACGCGGCAGGCTGCGGGCGACGCTCGCGATGCTCGGCCCCGCCTTTGTCGCGGCGATCGCCTACGTCGACCCAGGCAACTTCGCCACCAACCTGCAGGGCGGCGCGCAGTTCGGCTACCTGCTCCTGTGGGTGGTGCTCGTCGCCAACCTGATGGCGATGCTGATCCAGTACCTGTCGGCCAAGCTCGGCATCGCCACCGACCGCGACCTGCCCGAGCTGTGCCGTGAGCGCTTCCCCCGCGCCGTCACGTGGGCTTTGTGGGCGCAGGCGGAGATCATGGCGATGTCGACCGACATCGCCGAGTTCCTCGGCGCCGCGCTCGGCTTGAACCTGCTGTTCGGCGTGCCGCTGCTGCCGGCGGGCTTGATGACCGGCGCGATCGCCTTCGCGATCCTCGAGCTGCAGACGCGCGGCTACCGCCGCTTCGAGTTGGCGGTCAGCGCCCTGCTGGGCATCGTCTTCCTCGGCTTCCTGTATGAGGCCCTGCGCATCGGCCCGTCCGCGAGCGGCTCGCTGCACGGCCTGCTCCCGGGACTGCGCGGCACAAGCTCGCTGTATCTGGCGGTGGGCATCATCGGCGCGACCGTTATGCCCCACGTCATCTATCTGCACTCCGCGCTCACGAACGGCCGCATGGCGTGTCGCAACGACTCCGAGCGCCGCCGCGTCCTGCGCTTCGAGAAGGTGGACGTCATCATCGCGCTGGGCTGTGCCGGACTCATCAACATCGCGATGCTCGCGGTCTTCGCCAAGCTGTTTCACACGCCGGCGCTGTCGGGTCTCGACTCGATCAGCGTGGCCCACGCACAGCTCGGACACTTGGTCGGCGGTGGCGCCGCACTCGCTTTCGCCGTCGCCCTGTTCGCCTCAGGCGCCTCCTCCTCCAGTGTGGGCACATACGCGGGTCAGGTCGTGATGCAGGGATTCATCAAGGTGAAGATCCCCTTGCTGGCGCGTCGCGCGGTCACGATGCTGCCGGCGATCGCGATCCTCGCGGTCGGTATGAACCCGACGGCCGCGCTCGTGCTCAGCCAGGTGGTGCTCTCCTTCGGAATCCCCTTCGCGCTGGTGCCGCTGGTGATGCTCACGAGCAACCGCGGCGTGATGGGCGTACACGTCAACCGTCGCCTGACAACCGCGGCGGCGTTCGCGATCGCCGCGACGATCACACTGCTGAACGCTTTCCTGATCTACCAGCAGTTGCGCTGAGCCAAAGCGTCAGTTACCGCCAAGCTCGTACGCGGCGCCGTGAGCGGTGTGCAGCGTGGTCGCGGCTTCGCCACGCCCCCGTACGTTGAGCGCGAGTGCGGCCACCGAGCAGTTAACGACATCGTGCTCGCCGGCTGGGCCATGCGCTCCGGGATCGGCATAGCGCCACTGCGCGGAGCAGCCCGGCGGCGTGTCGACGTGCGCTTCGACGAGCAGCCCGCGCTCGCCAGGCAGCGTCAGCGAGCAGCGACCCGCGCTCTCAGCTACTTTCAGCCCGCGCGCACCCAGCCCGCCGAGGCGCGAGCGCCGGCCGTCGATGCAGATCGCGCCGTTCGCGATCCAGGGTGTCAGGCGGCCGGCTACGAGCACGCGTCCAAGCGCGACGTCAAGCCAAGCTTTTGCGTCCTCGCGGAAGTCGATCCCGTGCAACCAGATCCAGCGCGCGGCATGCTCGCCACCCCAGTTGTGCCCAACCATGCCGCGCCAGCCGTCCAGCCGCAGAGTGCGCCCGGGCAGCTCGATCGTGCCGTCGAAGCGGGCGGCAGGCATGGGACTGGTGAGCTTGGTGCTCGGCAGCGGGCTTCTGTAGAGCAGCCCTTGCTTGAAATGCCTGAGTTCGGACGCGTCGGAGCGGATGTTCAGCTTCCAGCGAATCGCGCCCGAGTCCATCTCCATGAACCCCTGCGCAAGTGTGGGTCCAAAGTGTGAGTTATCCCCGATCGCGATCCAGCCGTCGTGGGGCGCGGTCAGTTCGTCGCTGCTCTGCCTGTGCATGAACGGCGCGCCGGCATCCGCGTCGAAGAGGTTCACCCACAGCGACCCGCGCGCAGCCAGCCCGGGAGCCTTCTCGACGGTGTAGCGGATCCAAGCTCCCAGGGGTTCGTCCGGGGAGACCGCGCGCAGGTAGAAAGACTCGTACATCCCGCTGTCCAGCGAAGCGGAAGGGAATTGCGCGTGCACATCCATTCGCGCGATCGTAACTCCTGGGAGGGGTTTCTCTGGAAGGATCACGCCATGAAGCGTGAATCACTGGTCACACTGCCACGGGCACTGATCGCGTCCGGGCTCGGGCCAGATGGTTCCGGAGGACCGCTCGCTACCCCGGCGATGGACGGCGGCGGTGGCGCTGACTCCCCACAAGATTCGCTCGGGGCGCGTTTTGTGATGGGCGTCGACGGGGGCGCGACGAAGACGCTGGCGGCGGTGCTGGATCTACAGAAGCAGACGCTGCACCTCGGCCACGGCGGCTCGAGCAACCCAGACGCCGTCGGCGCGCATGCGGCGACAGCTTCCCTGGTGAAGGCGACCGACGAGGCGATCGGCCGTGCCGGCATCGAACGCGAGCAACTCGACGCCGCGGTGCTGGCGATCGCGGGCACAGACACCGACGCCGTTGCGGCACACGTGCGCGAGCGCTGTCCGGCCGTATGGCTGGTGGTCAACGACGTGGTCGGCGCCTGGGCCGCTGCGACCGATGCCCGTCCAGGTGTGGGTGTGATCTCGGGCACCGGCAGCAACGTGCTCGGTATCGGGAAGGAGGGACGAGCGTGGCGAGCAGGCGGTTGGGGACACGTGCTCGGCGACGAGGGCAGCGGCTACTGGCTGGCGCTGCAGTCGATCAAGGCAGCACTCGCCGACCGCGAGGCCTCAGGGCCGCAGACGGCATTGAGTGCGGCTGCGATCGAGTTTTTCGACGTGCAGAGCGTCGAGGCGCTAGCCACGCTCGTCTACGCCAAGCCGCTGTCCAAGGGCGAAATCGCCGCTTTCGCGATCGAGACGGCGCGCGTGGCGTACGCAGGGGATGAGGTAGCGCGTGGTCTATACACAAGCGCCGCCGCGGAGCTGGCAAGGCAGATCGCCGCGGTCGTCGAGCAGACAGGCCTCGGGGATGAGTTCCCGGTTGGCCTAATCGGAAGCGCGTTCAAGGCGGGCGAGCTGTTCGTGGCCCCGTTGGCGGATGCGATCCACGAGTTCGCACCACAAGCTCAGGTGGCGGTCGTGGAAATGGCCCCTGTCGGCGGTTGTGTGCTGCTGGCCGCGCGAGCCGCGGGCCGGCGCGCGTCGGTCGACGCAGCCGAGCTGAAGTCACTGCTGGAGCGTGCGCTGGCGCAAGAGAGTGTCTTCAGGGAGTAAGAGCGCGGTTGTGAGCGTCGAGCAAGCCGTCGCCGGATGACTCGGCCGCTCAGGCCAGCTGGGGTCGGTCGATACTCATGGTTGCTTCGATCCGCCTGCGAGTCGCGATCGCACCGGCACCGACCTCGGCGATGCGCATGGCCGAGGCGGCGTTGGCGAATGTGGCGGCTTCGAGCGGGCCGTGGCCCTCATGGAGCGCCACGAAGAAGGCGGCGGCAAACACGTCCCCGGCGCCGAGATCGTCGCGCGCTTCGACAAAGCGCGGCACTTCGGTCTGCAGAACCGATCCAGCGGCGGGCGTGGGCAGATGAACGGTTGCCGGCCGCGATCCGGCGGTCACCGCGACATACGCTCCACCGCGGCGAGCGACGGTGAACAGCGCGTGGCAGCTCTCACACTCGTCCTCGGAAATCACGGCCGCGCTGAAGCGCTCAGGGAGCGTTTGCGGGTCCAAATCGACGGGCGAGATGTCGCCGAGGAGCGCTTCGTGCGCGCCGGTGGCGAGCGGCACGTCGCCTAGTAGTGAGCCGGCGTCCAACTGAACCAGCGGCGGCTGCTCGCCACGCTCCCAGCGGCGCACGAGCCCTTGCGGCGTGAGCCCGACGAAGTGGCTGTGCCCCTGCCAGGTGGTCGGTGTCTCGCGCGCGACGGGCGCCAGGTGCAGGATCCGGGTGTCGAGCGTGAGCGGCTCCACAATCGGCCCAGCCCAGGCGAGCAGCCGCTGCGAGCGTTGAGCGCCCGAGCCGCGTGTACTCAGTGTGGTGGTGTGCTCGGCGGGGATGACGTGCAGCTCGAACTCGTCGCTGAAGGGTTCGAGCAGCGCCGTTATCTCCTGGGGACGGCCTTGGGTGACGATCAAGGTGCGTAGCCCGAGCCGCGCGGCTTGCAGCCCGCTATAGAAAGCGCCGCCGCCGGGTTGGGACACGGCTTTGCCGGCGCGGTCCTCGATCATGTCGCGCGTGACGTGGCCGACGGCGATGTAGTCGTGGTGGCTACTTTGCGAGTCGTCCATTGCGAGGGTGGGTAGTATCTATTTTTTTGAGGGACTACTATAGTAACTACAAATAGTAGTCACTATAGTGAATTGCGTAAAAATGAGACACACATGAGTATCGCTGGGCTACATGTCGGCGTGAGCGCAGCCAATTTCAGCGACTCGCTACGTCGAGGCTCAGTCGATCGGCGGCGGTATGCGCAAGGGCAGCTCGGCTCCGGCGATCGTCGCGGCCGCCAGGCGCCCGGTGAAGACGCATCCACCGAGAAAGGTGCCCTCCAGCGACCGCTTGCCGTGCACGCCGCCACCGCCGAAGCCGGCGGCCTCGCCGACCGCGTACAGGCCAGGGATCGGCTCGCCTGCCGCCCCGCCGTCCGCGCCCGGCTGGGTGTCATCGGGCTTGCCCCCAGGGTTGCGGGGTAGCCCCTCGCCGCTGGGCGCTCCCTCGCCCGCGCGCAGTACGCGGCAGCCGAGGTCGGTCTGGATGCCGCCAAGGCTCTTGCGCGCCATCGGTTGCAGCCGAATCGCAAGCAAGGGCATCGCTTTGGGATCGACGATGCGCTGAAAGCGCGAGGTGCGCAGCCGGTCGCCGCGCCAGTTGCGCAGCTGGCCGATACGACGCAGCTGGTCGTCGTTGAACAGCCCCTTGCCGCGAGCAATCGTCTCGTCATAGCGGCCGATCTCACGCTCCAGCACAGCGGATTCGATCGGGCGCTCGCCGGTCAGCTCGGCGGTCACGTCGTTCATCTTCGCGCCAAGCTCCTCGAGAGAGCCGGCGGCCACGAAGTCGGGCGAGCCGTCGAGGAAGTGTTTGACCAGGCCAGGCTTGCCCAGCAACACGCTGAGCAGGAAGGGTACGAGCCGCTTCTCGCGCAGGTTGGGATTGTGCTGCGAGCCAGACACGTCCAGCTCGCGCTTGGCGATCTTGAAAGTTACAAATCAGCCATGAGTACTTGCGCTCGTCTTCGCACATGCGCTCGAGCGCTGAGTAAGCGTCGAACGTCGGCATCACCGGCACGGGCCCGTAGCGACGCCCGTCGGGATCGAGCATGACCCCCGAGCGCGGCGGTATCAGCTTCAGCCCGTGGTGTTCGCGCTGGGGTTTGGGGTGGCGAACAGCGTCGGCGTAGTTCCACATGCGAGACAGGTGGGTGACGGCCCCGCCGAGCCGGCGCACCTCTTCGTGCAGCGCCCCGTCGGCGTAGTAGTGCGAGCCCATCAGCAGCTTCTTCGGCGCCGGCCCAAGTCGCGAGGTCGGCCATTCGCGGCGGACCAGCTCGAGGTTGCCGCCGATCCCGCCGGCGGCGATCACGACGGCCTTGGCGGCACGGACCTCGTACTCGTCGCCTTGCTCGGAGCTTTCGGCGACGACACGCGCGCCGACGATTCGTCCTTCCTCGGAGATGAGCCCAGTGACCCGCGAGCGCAGCCGCAGGTCGAGCGCGGAGTGACGCGGATGGGACTCGATCGCGCCCCAAACAGCTTGCACCAGCGCCTTGCCGGTTCCCCATGTCAAATGGAAGCGGGGCACCGAGTTGCCGTCGCCGAAGTTGCCGCGCTCGGCCCAGTTGACGACGGGAAAGAACTTCACGCCGAGCTGGCGCAACCAGCCGCCAACATCGTCGCGCGCTCGCGTCACGTACTGCTCGGCCCAGCGCCGGGGCCAGGTGTCCTCGGGGTCGAACTCGGCGATCCGCAGCCAATCCTCCAGCGCCAGCGCCTCGGTATCGGGAATGCGCGAGCGGCGCTGCTCGGGCGAGTCGACCATGAACATGCCGCCGAACGCCTCACGGGCAAGTCCGCCGATCTCTTGCGGCTGACAGCGGTCGAGCAGCAGCACCGTGTGGCCGCTTCGCAACAGCTCAAGCGTGCTGACCAGGCCGGCGAGGCCAGCCCCGATGACGATCACATCGGGCGTGTTTTCGGTCATGGGTTGTGTTTGGTCATGGGGTTGTGCTGGTGGTGGGTTGTCTGGGGGCATGTCCAGGTTGCACCCCCTGTTGTTGTGTCTGGTTGTAATCATTTGGTACCAAATGATTTGCTGCTCATACAAAAAATCCCAATAAATCCGTGCAGAAGCTTTTCGTTATGCACATGGTCTACGGCCTAGACGCGTCCTGTGTTTCCCGGCGCTCGGCATTTTGTCTGTCATAGCAGCGCCATTCCGGGCGCGACCTTGACTTCGACCAGCTCGGGCTTGTCTGAGGCGAGCGCCTTGCTCAGAGCGTCGCTCAGCGCGTCGTCCTCGCCACCGTCCACCACGCGCGAGTTGACGCCATAGCCGCTGGCGACAGCGGCACAGTCAAGCGCCGGCAGATCCAGCCCGGGCGCGTCCACGATGTCCTCAAGCATGCCGAACCACTTGAGGATCGCGTACTCGTCGTTGCGCAGCACCAAAAACGTCACAGGCACGTCATAGGCCGCAGCGGTCCACAGGCTCTGGATCGCATATTGGGCAGAGCCCTCGCCGATCACGCACACGACGGGCCGGCTCGGCTGTGCCATCTGCGCTCCGATCGCTGCCGGCATGCCAAAGCCCAGCCCGCCGCCGGAGGAGAAAAGGTAGCTGCCGGGCTTGGACAGGCGCAGCTGGTTGCGCAGAGCAAGCGTTGCGGAGGGAGACTCGAGCACCACGATCCCGTCTTGGGGAAAGACCTCGGCAAGCGCGCGCACCGCGGTCGAGGGACTGATCGGATCGGTGATCGCCGCCGCCTCGGGCGCGGGCCGGACCGGGGGCGCAGGCCGGTCGGACTCGCCGACGGCGTCGGCAAGGGCCGCAAGCGTGAGCCCGGGGTCGGCCAGGATCGCGTCGCCCATCGGCGCGCGTGCCGCCTCGTCGGGATCGCTTGTGATCGCGACGAGCGTGGTCCCCTCGGCCAGCAGCGGCCCAGGCACGTTGGGGTAGTAGGGAAAGACGGAGGTGCCGACGGCAAGCACGAAGTCGTGCGCGGCAAGCATTTCGCCGAGAGGCAAAACGGCGGGCGGAAGGATGCCCTGGAACAGCGGATGATCCTCGGGAAAGCCAAGCCGCCCGCCGCCGGTGGCCGGCGTCGCGTACACGGCCAGACGCTGCAGTTCGGCGAGCCCGATCGCGGCCTCCCAACCGCCGCTCGCGTCGATCTCGGGCCCGGCGATCAGCGCGGGACGCTCAGCGCGGCGCAGTTGCTCGGCAAGCCGTGCGATCGCCTCGGGCCCGGGCCGCGCCGCGCCGCCGACTGTGCGGCCGGTCTGATGGCGAACGGCGTCCTCGTCGACCTCGACACCCCAATCGTCCATCGGGATCGACAGAAACGAAGGCCCGCGCGGAGGCAGCGTCGCCATGTGGATCGCCCGCGCCAGCGCATGCGGCACATCCTCGGCTCGCGGCGGCTCATAGCTCCACTTCACCAGCGGAGCAGGCACGCGCGCAGCGTCGCGGTTGGTCAAATTAGCCTGCAACGTCATCAACGAGCGGTACTGCTGGCCGGCGGTGATCACAAGCGGCGACTTGTTCGCCTGCGCGTTGAAGATCGCGCCCATCGCGTTGCCGACCCCGGGCGCAGTGTGCAGGTTGACAAGCGTCGGCCGTCCGCTCGCCTGCGCATAGCCGTCGGCGAGACCGACGACGGTCGCCTCCTGCAGGCCGAGCACGTAGCGGAAGTCCGCGGGAAACTCGGTCAGCATCGGCAGCTCGGTGGAGCCGGGATTGCCGAACAGGGTGGTCATGCCGCGCTCGCGAAGCAGCTCGAACGTCGCCTCTCTAACTGTCTTCACGTATCTCTCCTCGCGTGATCGATGCCGTCACCGCTGGCTCCCGGATGGGATGCGCCGCCCCTTTTTGAAGGAGGTTCTTAGCTGGGGGACAATACCTTCAGCGAATCGTTTGCGATGGTGGTCTGTTCTGAAGCTCGGGACCGGCCTGTACGGCGGCTGCGCTGCGTCGCCGTCGCAGCGTCCCAAAGCGTTGGGTAGCTACGTTGTCTTGGAGGTCTGAAGCGATGAGCAGCAAAGGATGCATGCCGGCGATCTCCGCCAGATTGATCGTGGTCGTGGCGATCGCGATGGTCGTTCTGATCTGCGCTGAGACACCCGCTGGAGCGATGGCTCGTGCGAGCCACAAAGGGTCGTCTGTATCGCCCTATCCGGCCGCCGCTTCCTACCCTGCCGCGGCCCAAAACCCGCGCAGGCTTGTGCGTCCCAGCGAATACGCGCACACTTCCTCCAATGGCGTTGGCGGTGTCTCATCGGGGTCCTCGACTCCCGCGAGTGCCCCAAGCAGCAAAGCGCCGAGCAAGACCAGCAAGACAACCAAGGCGCCGGCGAAGAAGAAGCCCAAGCCCGGCCTGCACGGCAACCCGGCACGCGCGCTGCTGGCCTTCCAGGCGATGCAGCAGAGCTTCTACATCCCCGGCACCGGACTGTACGAGGGCGAACCGTACTCCTACCTGTGGCCGTTCTCGCAAGCGTTGGCGGCGACCGTCAGCGTCGCCAACATCCCTGGTCAGGCGGCCAGCGCGGCGAGCACCAACTCGCACGAATTGAAAGCACGCATCGTCGGCCTGCAGAAGTATTGGGGCCAACCCACGCCGGTCGCGGGCCAGGGCACCGGCGAACAGCCCGAAAGCGAAGAACAAGGCGAAGGCTCGGAACCGACCGAAGCGGCGGGAATTGCGCCACCGGCGCTGCCCTCGTTCAACGGCGAGGTGGTGCCCCCAGGCGGCGCCAGCTACTACGACGACAACGAGTGGGTCGGAATCGAGCTGGCACGTCTGTACAAGCTGCACCACGAAGCGGCGATGCTCGAAAAAGCCGAGCAGATCATGGCGTTCGTGATGGCGGCCTGGCAGAGCAACCCGAAGCTCGCCTGTCCAGGAGGCGTCCCCTTCTCGGATTCGCCAAGCAACACCGAACGCAACACGGTCACCGACGGCCCGGCCGCCGAGCTCGGCGTGCAGCTCTATCGCCTCACCGGCGACGCGACGTACCTGCAGTTCGCCGAGCAGGCCTACGAATGGGTGCGCACCTGCCTGCGCTCGCCGAGCGAACTGTATTACGACCACATCCGCCTGCACGGCGTGCTCGACACGACGCTGTGGAGCTACAACCAGGGCTCGATGATCGGCGCCGGCACGCTGCTCTACCAGGTGACCGGCAACGGCGCCTACCTCTACCAGGCGCGTCAGACCGCCAAGGCGGCACTCGCCTATTTCACGATCCCGCGCATGCTCTCGGAAAACCCGTTCTTCCCGTCGGTCTACTTCCGCAACCTGATGTACCTCGACTCGGTCACGCATGACCCGCCGGGCCCAAGGCTCGCCCAGGAATACATCAACAGCGTATGGGTCCACCAGCGCCTAAGCGACAACCTGTTCGCGTTCGGCTCGCCGCCGTCCACGCAGCTCCTCGATCAAGCGGCGGTCGTGCAGATCTACGCGCTGCTGTCCACGCCGGCCAGCACGTACTTCTGAGCGGCAAGCCCCCCGCGCGCGCGGGGGCATCGGTTTTTTGGGATGGGCAGGCCCAGGATGTGGCGGCAGGAGAGATCGAGAATCGGCCGATGCCCCGCCCGCGCGCGCGGGGCATCGCGGTTTTGGAAGGACTTGGCGCACCCCCTGAGCGCGGCGAGGCAAGGCCGAGTAGGCTAGGCGGCAGATGACAGCCGACGCCGCCAACATGGTCACCGCCGCGGGCCTGCAAGAGCTCGAAGCAGAACTGGCCGCGCTCGAGGGCGAGGGTCGTCGTGAGATCGCCGAGCGCATCAAAACCGCGCGCGAGTGGGGCGATCTCAAGGAGAACAGCGAGTATCACGACGCCAAGAACGATCAGGCGCACCTGGAGACGAAGATCGCGAAACTGCGCGAGCGGATCTCAGCCGCCGAGGTGGTCGAGGCCACGCAGGCCAGCGACGGTGCCGTCGCGTTCGGCTCGACCGTGGTGGTTCGCGACGAGGCGGGCAAGGAGCGCAGCTGGCAGATCGTCAGCTCGCACGACGCCTCGCCGTCAGATGGGCGGCTGTCGGCGGACTCGCCGGTTGCCCGCGCGCTGCTCGGACGCCGTGCCGGCGAGCGGGCCGCCGTCGTCCTCCCCAAGGGCGAGAGCGTCCTTACCGTCGTCAGCGTCGGCTGAGCCAGCGGGGCGAGCAGCTCGCTTGCCGGGTTGGCGTCCAAACGGTCGAGGTTGGCCGGGTGGGCGTCCAGGTCGTTGAGGTTGGCGGAGCCCATACCCAAGTACGGGCTCACATGCAACCGCGCGGTTGCACGTCGTGCCGCGGCTTCCTCCTTGCGCCGGTACAGGCGCTGATCGGCCAGCTGCAGGATCGAAGCCGGGTCGGCCACCTCGGCTGGGATCATCACCGAACCGTGTGAGGCGGTTATCGAGAAGTTGGGGGCGTGCTCGCAGAGTGCCGCAACGCTCAGCTGCACGAGGTTCTCCTCGTGGCGTTGCGAGCGGTCGAACAGCACACAGAACTCGTCGCCGCCCATGCGGTAGGCGCTGCCGTGGGGTTCCACGGTGTTTTTCAAGCGTGCGCTCAAGTGCACCAGCAAGGTGTCGCCGGCGGGGTGACCGAAGGTGTCGTTGTAGAGCTTGAAGCCGTCGAGGTCGTACAGAACCAACTCCCACGGCTCATGCTGGTTGGCCGACTTGCAGGCCAGGCGCAGATCGCCCATCAGCAGGCGCCGGTTGCCAAGCCCGGTGAGCGGGTCGGTGAGCGACAGGCGCCGCGAATGGGCGAGCAGCACGAGATTCTCGCGTAGCGTGAAGATCAGGTGCACGCCGACCGCCAGCACCGTCGCTCCGGCGAGAATCAGGGCCGGCAGAGTGAGGCGTGGTCCGACGTTGC
This sequence comes from uncultured Solirubrobacterales bacterium, assembly GCA_963844095.1. Lineage (GTDB taxonomy): Bacteria > Actinomycetota > Thermoleophilia > Solirubrobacterales > Solirubrobacteraceae > Palsa-744. Next base: position 50,016 of record CAWJND010000001.1, on the reverse strand, counting down.
CGTACACGAGCACCCCGAGCGCGCTGAGCAGGGCAAGCGCCGGCACCGACATCATCTGCCAGCTCTTCATGTGCCGCGGCTGCACCCGCGTCGTCGGCATCCAGGCGGCGGTCGCCAGCAGGATCGCGGCCAGCGGCCACAGGCATTCCAGCCACGTGCCCGCCCGGTAGGAGTCGGTCGCCGTCTGGTAGACGTAGGTCGAGTCCGCGATGCCGCTGACGAGCATGCTGAGCGCGATCAGCAGCCACATGTTGCCGGCGCGCCAGCCGGTGATCGAGAGCGCGCCGACGGCGAACATCATCAGCAGCATGTCGCCGATCGGGTATGCCAGCGAGACGACGATCGAGTTGTGCGTGCCGGTGGCGCCGTTCAGGATCGGTGGCAGGATCAGGGCCGCGGCGACGCTTGCGGCGCTGAGCCCGGCGATCAGCCCGTCGAGCCACATGCCGACGCGCAAGTCGCGCAGATGGCGCCTGGCGAGCAGCCCCAGCGCGACGTAGAAGCACGGGTACATCGCCAGGAAGAGCACGTCGGCGAAGGAGACGCTGCCGCCGGCTTCGGCGCTCGTGCCTTCGATGTAGAGCGAGTAATACAGTTCGCCGAGGCTCCAAGAGAAGAGCCCGGCGCCCATCGTCAGCCAAGCCGCACGGTCCTCGCGCACTGAGGCCCCGCGCGCCAGCACGACCACCGCCGAGCCGAGCATCAGGACGTTGTAGATCCAGTCCTGAAAGAGACCCTCGCCCCCTGGGCCACCGAAGCCGACGGTCGTGTGCAGGGCATACACACCCAAACCTCCGATCAGGGAGGCCAGGACGAGCGTCGAGGGGTGGAGTCGAGGTAGTGCGCGCATCGGGTATGCGGGTCGCCAGTTACATCGGCTATTCCCGGAAAAACCCTGAGCGGATCAGCGTTGAAGCGCGCGACCGATACGCCGCGTGAACCTGCCCGGCTTGCGCTTGTACAGGCGTGCCCCTTGAGCGAGAGCACGCTTGCGCAGACGCCGGCGGCGTTGCTCGATCAGCTTCAACAGCTCGTCCTTGGCCGCCGTGTCCGTGCCGAAGGCCTCAGGGTGCTCTTCGACGTAGGTACAAAGCATCCACAGATCGTGCTCGCTGCCGAGCAGATCGCCAAGGCGGTCGGCGCGGCGAGCAGCGCGACGCGCGCCCTTGGCCTTCTTGGCGCCGAGCATGTCAAGCGCGTAGTAAAGGCTCTTGACGCGCTTGCGCCAGTCGTGCACGTCCTGCTCGTCGCGCCCGTCCGTGCGCGTGCAACGCGTGTAGCGATGGCGGCCTTCGCGGTAGATGCGACGCAGGCCCGGGGAGAGCGTGTCGAAGTCGATATCGACCAGGCTCCAGCGCGCCAGCTGATCGCGCATCGCGGCAATGTCCGCAAGCACCTCGTCGATGTCCGACGGCCGGCTGTTGCTCAGACGCTCGCGCTGTAGCTGCTCCTCCAGGCGCCGGATCCCCTCGCGCCCTTGCCTGCCCTTCGCGGAGGGTCCCCGTGAGGGTCCGAGCGCATGCTTATCTGGCTCCCTTGGTGAGGTAGTGCCCGCGGGTAGCGCTCGATCAGCTCGCGCTAGCGTCGCAAGTCGCACATCGGCGTCGCGCGCCCCCGCCAGGCGCCGGCCGGCGCTGCGCAGTGAGGCGTTGACGCGGGCGAACTCCTGCTCGCCGAGCTCGTCGCGCAACAGTCGCGCGAGCGCGCGCATGCGCTTGATCGCCTTGCGCGCCTCGTGCACGAGCTCGGCGGGATCCGCCGAGTGCGAGCCCGTCCGATCGTCCTCAATTGGGTTGCTTCCAATAGCCAAAGTGCACCTCCGCCAACTTGGAGGCTATAGCGATTGTGTGCGACCGCCAATGTGGAGGTCTACGGCCTTTGGCAAGGCGCTCCCCACAACGAGGCGATCGCCGCGAGAATGCTCCTATGTCGAAATTGCCCGCGGCGCGCTGGTGGACGGTGCGCAGCACCCACAGCAACAAGCCCGCGACCTATCGCTGTCCCGTCTGCGGCCGGCATCTACCGGCGCTCAGCGAGCACGTGCTGATGTTCCCCGAAGATGACAAAAGCAGGCGCCGCCACGCCCACACGAAGTGCGTGCTGGCGGCGCGTCAGCGGGGGGAGCTGCTGCTGCGCGAAGACTGGCTGCGCACCCAGCCGCGACCGCCCTCGCTGTGGCGGCGGCTGCTGGGACGCGCTAAAGGGGAGTAGTCAGCCGCTGACGTGCACGTATTCCGGGTCTACGCGCACGATCACGCGCTGTTCGCCGGGCTGGCGGAAGGGGTAGGACTCCTTGCCCATGTACTTCATCGCCAGCGAGTCGATGTGTGCGTCGGCCCCCTCGGTCGTGCGCTCGGCCACGCGCCCGCGGATCGTCACGTACTCGTAAGGGTTCTCCATGTTCTGCACGGTCAGCGTCACGCGCGGATCGCGCTCGAGGTTGCGAGGCCAAGCACGTCCCTCGGCGGTGTTCAGCACCGGACGCCCGTCCTGCACGTCCACCCAGGCCGGCGCGGCGTGCACAGAACCGTCCGGGCGAATGGTGGACACGAGCACGAAGTTCTTGTCTTTGAGTAGCTCCTCGGCGCGACCTTCGATCGTTTGGCTCATCGGATCCCCTTCCGGTTGGAGTGGTCAGGGACGGCGGTGCGGTCCCCAAGCAATGAATCTACCCACAGGCGGGCATCTTCTCCCCTTTTGGATGCGGGCGCCCCTTTCCGGGGGTGCAAGCGTCTATTCGCCGTTGCGAGCGGAGGCGGCGGGGATCGGACCGAGCGCGACGAGGTGGCCGTTGTTCAGCTGGAAGCGCACTGTCTTTTCGCCGCTGGGTTTGCTGAGCGGGTCGCCGGTTTTGTAGACGGGATAGGCGAGCGTCACTTCGGTGTCGCTCTGGCCGACCACTTTGACGCTGGAGCTAGGTTCGCTCGTGTCGGTGCCGATGTAGCGCCCGTCCACGAAGAAGAAGGCCTGCTGACCGTAGCCGTCGCTCGATCCGGTGCGGGTGCCGACGAGCACGCGCAGGGTTTGTTCGGGGCGATAGGTGGAGGTTTCGCCGGCGGTGTACCCGTGCGCTTTGACGAGCGCCACGGCTGCCCCAAGGCCTTCGCCGCCGCTCGATTCTTTGGTGAATGCGGGCGCGCTGCTGGTGCGTGTCGTTTCCACGCCGCCGGTCCCGTTCGTGCTGGTGGTAGTGGCAGGAGGCGTAGTGGTGGTGGGGGAGGATTTGGTCGTGCCGGTAGTGGTCGTGCGCTGTGTCGCGCTTTCGGATGGCAGGGCACTGGAAACAGACACGGTCTTCGTGCCTGAAGATCCACAGCCGCTGGTCGCCAACACGACCACGGCCATGGTGAGCAGCAGCGGTAGATGTCTTCTCGCGCTCATCCTTCCCCCTATTCGTCGTTACGGCCTTGCATCCTCGCATTGGTCTGCCCGTTGCGCGCCGGCTCAATCGTGGGAGGTGGCGAGAAAACCGGTGCGCTGGACGGGCCGCCTGGCAGGTCCGCGCGAGGCTCGCCGTCCTGACCTTGCGTGAGCGTGTTCGTCTCACGGGAAATCTCTCCCAAAATATTATTAGCGACTGCTAAGCTACGCCTACGAGTCAATCCGCGAGCATGGGAGACCAGCGATGACAGCCCCAATAAAGCCAACAAGCCGCAACTGGACGCTGGGGATCGTGTCGGTCGCTTTGTTCATGACGGTTCTCGACAACCTCGTGGTATCGGTCGCTCTGCCAAGCATCCACCGCGACCTCGGCTCCTCGATCCAGGAGCTGGAGTGGACCGTCAACGCCTACGTGCTCTCCTACGCCGTGCTGCTGCTGACGGGCGCAGCATTGGGCGACCGCTTCGGGCGCAAGCGCATGTTCCTGATCGGCTTGTCGGTGTTCACCGCAGCCTCGGCGGCAGCAGCGTTGGCGCCGACAAGCAACCTGCTGATCGCCGCCCGTGCCGTGCAGGGCGCCGGCGCCGCGATCGTCACGCCGCTAACGCTCACACTGTTGGCCGACGCCTTCCCGGCTGAACGCCGCGGCATCGCCTTGGGCGTGTGGTCGGGCATCTCGGGCACAGCTGTGGCGATCGGCCCTTTGGTGGGCGGCGCCGTCGTGCAGGGCATCTCCTGGCACTGGATCTTCTGGCTGAACGTGCCGATCGGCATCGTCTTGGTGCCCACGGCCGTACGTCGCCTCTCGGAGAGTCGCGGCCCCTACGGCACGCTCGATCTACCGGGTCTGCTGCTGGCCGGCACCGGTGCCTTCGGAGTCGTCTTCGGACTTGTGCGCTCACAGTCGCTCGGCTGGACTTCCCCGTCGATCCTGGCCTCGCTGATCTTGGGCGTTCTGCTGCTGGCCGCGTTCGTCGTGTGGGAGCGGCGCGCCCGCTATCCGATGCTGCCGATGAGTTTCTTTGCAAAGCGCTCTTTTGCCGTCACAAATGTCGTCTCGCTGGCAATGTACTTCGGCATGTTCGGCTCGATCTTCTTCCTCTCCCAGTACATGCAGGATGTGCTCGGCAACACCCCATTGCAGGCGGGCTTGAAGTTGCTGGTGTGGACGGGCGCCTCGATGGTCGTGGCCCCGCTGGCCGGCATCTACTCCGAGCGCTTCGGCTCACGCCCGTTCATGGTGGCGGGACTGACCTTGCAAGCTCTGGGGCTTGGCTGGCTGGCTCTGATCACCGCCACGCACGTGCCCTATACACACATGGTCATACCGTTCATCATGGCGGGTGCAGGCATGTCGCTCGTCTTCGCCCCCTCAGCCAACGCAGTGCTCTCCTCGGTGCGAGTCGATCAAGCAGGCCAAGCCTCGGGCGCCAACAACGCGATTCGCGAGGTTGGAGGTGTCTTGGGTGTCGCGGTGCTCGCCACGGTGTTCACGGGCGCGGGCGGTTACGGCTCCCCGCAGGAGTTCGTGAACGGGTTGATCCCAGCCATGTGGGTCGGCGTGGCCGTGCTCGGCGGCGGAGCGTTGGTGGCCCTGCTGTTGCCGTTTCGCACACCGCGCGCGGCGGAGGCGGCAGCGCTTGCCGCCGCGGAGCACGAGCAGGCAGGGCAGCTCTTGGTCGAGCCGCAAGGCGCGGTGCTGGTGGGGGAGCCGGCGTGAGCGTGGGTTCTTCGCAAAAGGACGATGCCCCCCGCGCGCGCGGGGGGCATCGGGCTGTGGGGGATGCCGCAGGGGGGGACGTCGCTGTGGAGGATGCCGCTGCTGGGGACGCGGTCCAGGGGAACGCCGTGGTTGGCGATCCCCCCCGCGCGCGCGGGGGGCATGCCGTCCGCAGAAGGGTCCCGGCCGCCGAGCGGCGCGAGGCTCTGATCGTCGCCGCCGTGCACGAGTTCGCGCTCAGCGGCTTGCACGGCACGCCGGTGGACCGCATAGCAAGGCGAGTGGGAGTAGCCCAGCCGTACGTCTTCAGCCTGTTTGCAGGCAAGCGCGAGCTGTTCATCGCTGCTGTCGAATTCGGCTTCGATCGCTTCGCTGAAGCGTTTACGCAGGCGGCCGCCGAGTATCGTGCCGGACGAGCGCCTGCGCATTGCGAGGATGTGCTGATGGCGATGGGGACTGCCTACAAGCAACTGCTGGTTACAGACCGCGACTACCTGATGCTTCAGCATCAGGCCTACGCTGCCTGCGACGACGAGCTAGTGCGAGCGCGCGTACGTCGCCGCTCGGCCGAGCTAATGGCGCTGGCTGGCGAGCTCTCCGAAGCCGAGCCGGAGCGCCTGGATGACTTCTTTCGCCACGGGATGGCCCTGAACGTGGCGGCTGCGATGGGCGTCGCCGAGCTGTCCGCGGGCTGTTCGTGGGTACAGGACGAGCTTGCGGGCCGGCCCAGCGGGTAGCATAAAACTGTGGCGATGTCCGATTCCACGCAGGCGCAAGTCCAAAAGCGCAGCCGCCGCGAAACGGCGCGCTTGGGGGCGGTGGTCCTGCTGGCCGTGCTGATGACGCTGTTTGCCGTGCTCAACGTCAAACAGGTCGAGGTCAACTGGATCTTCGGCAAGAGCTCGACACCGCTAATCATCGTGATCGTGGTCTCGCTGCTAGTGGGCATCCTGCTGACGCATTTCGCTGAGCTGCGCTACCGGCGTAAGCAGCGCTAGAGCACCTCGCACCGTCAGTTAGAGCATCTTCAGCACTGTTAGGCGGATGACCCTCGTCACCCCTGTCTTGGCAAAAGCCACAGGCTTGATGACGCGACCCTAAGCCACCTTCTCTGCGGAGCGCTGCTCGGTCACGATTTGCGCGGCCTGCTCTGCGCCGAGGAACGGTGCCAGCACTACGTAGGCGAGATAATCTGAGAGCTCGGGCAGTGCGCCTGTCCCACCATCTGTGGTCTGAGCGTAGATCGTGTGCCATATGGCTCCTTCGATCCCCTCATGAGCAAGGCCGGTGAGCGGCGGGCCGGGGGCGCCCGCGGTCAGCCTGGCGGCGACCTCGCTGGCGAGCTCGGCGACCAGGTCGACGGCACGCTGCCCCATCGCGAATACGCCTGTCGCGATCGTCTGGGTATAGGCGGGCCGCGCGGCGAAGTAGCGCATCATGCGCTCCAGCGAGCGACGCACCGCGGTGGGCCATTCCGAGGAGGTGAGGCCGGGATCGGAAACGGTCTTGCGCACATCTTCACTGAGCTGCTCGATCGCTGCCAGGAAACATTCCTCCATGTCGTCGAACATGTCGAAGAAGGTGTCGATCGAGACACCTGCCTCGTCGGCGATCCGCATCGGCGTCAGGTTCCCGTAGCCTTCCAGCGACGCCAGCTCCAAGGCGCTGCGCAGCACGCTCGCGCGTTCGTCCTCGCCGGCGATGTACGTCTCGCTCGGGACGGCGTGGAGGCGCACCCCGAGTGGGCTCGGCTCGACGGTTCTGAAGACGAGCGTCCAGCTCAGCATGTCCTCCACCAGCGCAGGCATCTCGTCGGTGCGCTGCTCGAGCAGGCGCACGAAAGTGGCGCGGCGCAAGCCGCCGACGATTGCTCGGGCCACAGGCTCGGGCAGCGGTGCGGCGTCTGGCGCATGCGCAAAACTGGCGGCGAGACGCTGCTCGAAGATGCGCATCGTCTCTGTCAACCGCTCCCAACCGGCAGGTCCGGCCGAAGGAGCGTCCACCAGCATCAGACGCGCCCCCTTCGGATTGCTGGCGACGACCTCGGCGAATCTGCGCAGTGCCGCTCCCATGCGCTCCTCAAGCGTGCCTTCGGAAGAGCGGTAGCCGGCGGCGATGTGGACCAACGCCTGGCTTGCGATCAAGTCGAGTGTTGCCAGGAAGCACTCTTCCTTGTTGGCGAACTGCTCGTAGAAGGCGCGCCTTGAGACCCCGGCGAGCATCACCACTTGCTTGACGCTCGTGCGCCCATAGCCGCTGGCCGCAACCGCCTCGATCATCGCTCCATACATGCGCCGACGCTGGTTCTTGGCCACCTCCAGCGGCTTCATCTGGTGGGGCCCCCTGGGCAACCGCTCGTACAGTGGCGCCGTCCCGCCGAGGTTATTCCCGCCATCCGTCAACGTGTTCTATCTCCTCGAATGCTTATACCCCCTCGACTATCAAGGAGTCTTGGAAACAATATCATTCCATGTCAGAGATTTATTGTCTACTAGCATCCCGCACTTCGCGTAGAGGAATGTCAAGTACTTGAGGCTATACAGCACGCCCCATCGTTAGTGCAGCAGCGCTCTCAGCGCCAAGATCCCGATACCCATGCTCGCCCCGACGAGCACCTCCAGCGCCAGCTCCAGAGGTCGCGCTTTGGAGCGAATGCCCGCCGCCAGCTCGAATGCGATCAGGCTCACCACGATGCTCCAGACAGCTGCCGTCACGCCGGTGATCTGGCTGGTGCCCAAGGCCCAGGCGGCCAGTAGCACCAGCAGCGGCACGCTCGCGCCCTTGGCGATCGCCCAGTCGCGGCTGAACGTCCGCCACAGCTCGGCCCAGCTGAAGCTCTCGTGCTCGTCAAGGCGCAGTCCAAGAACATCGGAGTAGGAGTGGGCAAACCAGTAGAGCACCACGGCGAGCGCCGCCGAGCCGATCGTCTCGGGGTAGGTGTCGCGCAGGCCGCTCTCGGCCGCAAGCAGTGCGCCGAGCGTGATCAGTCCGTAGACGGCGCCGGCCGGATTGTGCTCCGGCACGATCCAGGAGGCCAGACGCTCGGCCACGCTTCGGCTCGCGCGTGCGTCGGTTGAGCGGTCGGGTATCACGCTTGGCGCTCAGCTTAGGGTGTACACCCAGACGCTGCCTGCTGACGCTAACCGCCGAGCGATCCGCGATCATTCAGGCCAGCGTTGAGCACCGTCACGACCTCGCCCATGCCACCGCCTGTGCCCGACGGTACTCCTCCGGGTTCGCTTCCGCCTGAGCCACCGCGCCGTGGCTGGTGGCTGGCCAGACGTTTCCTTGCGGCCACGATCTGCATCGTCGCGCTCGCCGGTGCGGCGACCTACATGGTGATTCGCAACGAGGTCAACAAGGTCGTCAGCGCGCTTGGGCAGAACAAGCCGGTGACGGTCGCGCCCAAAGTGCTGATCCCTACGGGCACGGGCCAACCCGAGACGCTGCTGCTGGTCGGCAACGACGAACGCAAGGCTCCGAAGGGCAACCCGTCGGGCGCGGTGCTGCCGCACTCCAACGAGATGCTGCTGGTGCGCGTGGACCCGGGCAAGCCCACGATTTCGATGCTCTCGATCCCGCGCGAGTTGCGCGTCACGTTCACTTCGCCCACGGGTGAAGTGATCACCAACCGCATCAACTCCGCCTACACATACGGCTACGAGGACGGCGGCGGTACCTCGGGCGGCGTCAAGCTGATGCTCGAAACGATCAAGAGTTTGCTCGGTATCACGGTCAACCACGTATTCGTCACCGACTTCAAACGCTTCGAACACGCGGTCGACGAAATGGGCTGCGTCTACATGACGGTAGACAAGCGCTACTTCCACAGCAACAGCGAACCCGGCGCCGAACAGTACTTCGAAATCAACCTGAAGCCGGGCTATCAGCGTCTGTGCGGCCAGCAGGCGCTCGAATTCGTCGCCAACCGCCACGAAAGCACTTCGCTGATTCGCGACGCTCGCGACCAGCGCTTCTTGCTGGACGCCAAGGCGCAGTATGGCCCCGGGCTCTTTGAAAACCGCGAAAAGTTCGAGAAGGTCCTCGGCAAGGCGGTGCAAACTGATCTGCACGGCGAAGAACAGGTGCTCGACCTACTGGAGCTTCTGGCTGAATCGGCCGGCAAGCCGGTACGTCAGGTGCCTTTCCACGTCAACCTGCTTCCCACATACGACACCGCCACGCCGCAGCAGTTGCAGGAAGCTGCGCACTCATTCATGGCGGGCACGGCCGCGATTCCCAAGCACAAGCTCAACAGCGCGGTGCGCTCGGTCAAGAGCTCTCATCATCGCTCGGCCGCATCGACGCTGTCGCTCACGCCCACGCCAAGTTCGACGATAGACCAGGCCTTGGTCGCTGCTCCGCGCCTGCCGTTCCCCCTGGAGGCGCCCCAATATCAGAAGACCACCGCCGAATCGGCCCCAGATGAACTGTTGCTATATGGCATCCAGAGTCCCAACGGTCGCCGTCGCTACCCCTCGTATGTGATCGTCGTCGACGACGGCGAACTGGGCCAGTACTACGACATCCAGGGCACCACTTGGACCGGTTTGCCGCTGTTGAGCGATCCGAGTCAGAGCGTGCGCATCGGCTCGCGTACGTACAGCCTTTTCTACGACGGCGAACACATCAAGACTGTCGCTTGGAGAGAAGGCCGCGGCATCTACTGGATCGAAAACACTCTGACCTACAGTCTCTCGCCTGAAGCGATGGTGGCGATCGCACGCACCACACGGCCCGTCGGCAGCTCGAGCGCGACGGTGCCGGCGGTGAGCGCTGCCCCACATCGCCTGGCCGTGGCTCTGCCTACGCCGAGTGCCGCCGGCACGAGTGGCAAAGCCAAGATCGAAGCCGCGATCGCCCTGCTCAGCTTCGTGATCGTGGTGCTGCTCGGGCTGCGCCTGCTCTACCGCCAACGCGAGCTCAAACTGTTGCGTGGGCAGGTTGCGGAGGCGATGGCCCTGGAAGCCCGCCGGGCTACGCGACTACGCGCTCGTGTCGGCGTCAGCAGACGCCCTCCGGCCGAGGCCGATCAGCAGCCGGTCGCTGCCGGCGGTGAGCCCGTAGACGTAAGCAGCTGAGAAGCCGAGGCGCAAGCCGACGCGGGGACTCGAACCCCGGACCCCCTCCTTACCATGGAGGTGCTCTACCAGCTGAGCTACGTCGGCGCGAGTCAAGATCCTACCGTGTTGGTGAGCTTGCTCTGAGCCGGCTTTGCGAACGTGCGTTCGCAAATACCGTCCGGGTTGCTGAGTAGTTTTGTCGGGGTCTATGAAAGGGCGGGCTCGGTGGCCGGTAGTGGCGGTGGTTGAGCCCTCGACGTAAAGGAGGGCCGTGGAATGAGCGGACGCGGTAGCTGCGTCATGGTAGGGCAGGAGCGGCAGGCGGAGGGCGCGATCCTCGCTTTGCTGTTGAACTTCGAGGCTGGCAGTCTGTGGTCGGTGGAGGAGCTCAACCGCCAGTTGAGCGCCTCGCGCCTGGAGGTGATCGACGGGCTGGCAAGTCTGCACGCAGCCGGCTTGATCCACCGGATCGGCGATTACGTGTTCGCGACGCGAGCGGCCTCCACTTTCGACCAACTCGAGCTTTGAGGCCTGGAGGGGGCTTTAGCTGATCCCTTCGAGCAGCTCGGCGGGGGAGGAGAGCTCAAGGCCGCGAGCGAGGATCACGATTGTCTCGAGTCGCGGCGAGCGCTTGCAGCGCTCCAGCAGGCTGATCTCGGTTCGATGCAGGTCACACACGTCGGCAAGCGCCTCCTGGGATAGTCCGACGCGCCTGCGATGGCGGCGCAGGTTGGCGGCGAACTGCTCGCGGACGGACTCCATAGAGCACACTGTCGCTGGCCGCAGACGGAAGGTCTACAGACGAAAGTCGGCGCGCGGGTCTCCAACATCCGCCGGGGGCATGTGTGACGGGGCCAGTCTTGACGATGGGGCTGGTCTTGAGCATTCTCTGTCCAGCTTGCATTGGCGCGGCCAATCACGCGGTCGCGACGGCATGCGCCTCGTGAGAAGAGCTCACCGTTGTCACCGGGATGCCCATGCCGGACACCTTGCTCGCTAGATCGAGCTTCAGCCAACGCGCCAGGCGTGGGCTGGGGCTGGAAATGATGATCTCGTCGAAGCCATGCAGGTTGATTGCGTCTTCGATGGCTGCAATGGGGTCGGGGTCGCCGATCAGGCCTTCCACTTGCACCCCAGTAGCCGCGCTCAGTGCAGGAAGGGTTCGATCGAGCGCGCTCCGCGCCTCGTCGGCGCCCTGGTCATTTGGGTCGACGACCTTGTGCAGCCCGTGGGTGCTGTTGGGTACGAGCAACGCGAACGAGCAGGGGCCGCGTCGGGCGCGCTCGGAGACGGCATCTAGCAACGGCTGAGTAACGGAGATCTTGTGCTCGACAATGAGCACCTTTGGTTGAGTGGCTTGACTGGAGGACTCCATGGCTGGGAACTCCCTTCCGATGGCTGCGCTTTGAGATGGCGAGACGATTGGCTCTCCTAACACTTGGTTACCCTTCCCGCGATGCGCGTGCACCTATCAGATGATCAGATCGAAGTTCGGCTGACGAAGGCCGAGAAGGCGCTCGGACTGCTGCGCAACATCAAGGTCGCCCGTTCGGACATCAGCGACGTGCAAGTCCTCGAAGACCCGCTGCGCGAGGTCATGCGCTCCGGCCTGAAGATCGGCCTGCGCTTGCCGTGGCTGTACTACGTGTGTCGCTCGATCCGCCTCGATCAGGCCTGGGCGGTGCGTCGCGGCGCCCCTGCGCTCTCGTTTGCGGTGCGCAACCAGGGCGCGCTGGAGCGCGTTACGGTCAGTACCAATGAGGCGCGTGAGCTTGCGCGGCGACTGGGGGCCTGACCGGCAGATGGCGGGGGCAGGATGGCGGGGGCAGATGGTGGGGGCAGGATTCGAACCTGCGTAGGCAGAGCCAATCGGTTTACAGCCGATCTCCTTTAACCACTCGGACACCCCACCAGGTGTCCCCGGCGATGAGCCGCGGGCGAGGAGCTGATTGTAGTGGCTGACCGTGCGGCGAGGTCTATCCGAGCGTCATGCCTCGCCGCAACACCCTGCTACCGAGACTCGGCTTCCTCAACTAGCCTCGCGCAGTTCCTGGGCCTCTGGTAATGCCTGCAGCTTCTTCAGCGTGCGGCTCTCGATCTGGCGGACTCGCTCGCGTGTGATGTTGAATGCCCTGCCGACCTCGTCGAGTGTGCGTACGCGGTCGCCGGCGATGCCGTAGCGCATTTCCAGCACCTCGCGCTCGCGACGGGGGAGCGAGGCGAGCACGCGCCCCACGCTCTGGCGGCGCAGCTCCTCCGCGGCGACCTCGAACGGTGAGGCGGCCGTCGCGTCCTCCACGAAGTCCGCCAGTGCCGAATCTTCCTCATCGCCGATCGGCTTCTCAAGAGACACGGGTTGCTGAGCCATACGCAACACCTCGCGCACCTCGCCCGTGGAGCACTCCAGCTCGGCGGCGATCTCCGCCGCGGTGGGGTCACGACCGAGTCGCTGGATCAGTGCGCGCTCGGTGTAGACGACATTGTTGAGCCGTTCGGTCATGTGCACGGGAATACGGATCGTGCGCCCCTTGTCAGCGATCGAGCGCGTGACCGACTGGCGGATCCACCAGGTGGCGTAGGTCGAGAACTTGTAGCCGCGGCGGTAGTCGAACTTCTCCACGGCCCGGATCAGGCCGAGCGAGCCCTCCTGGATCAGGTCGAGGAAGGTCATACCGCGCCCGATGTAGCCCTTGGCGATCGAGACCACAAGCCGCAGGTTGGCCTCGATCATCTGCTGCTTGGCCGCCACCTCGCCACGCTCGATGCGCTTGGCAAGACACACCTCCTCCTCGGCGTTCAGCAGCGGTACGCGCCCGATCGCGTGCAGATACAAGCGCAAAGAATCAAGGCTTGGATCGACGGTCAGGTCGATCTCAGTCTCGCGCAGCTCGTCCAAGCGGCCGAGGTGACAAACCCTCTGTTTCCTGTCGGTCCCGTCCTACGCTCCGCCGTCCGTACCTCTTCCAATCGACCACGGAAGTCTCCGCAGTCGCCAGCAGCCCCTCAGTGCTAATGCTCATCGCCGGACCCCCCAGGATCCTACTGACTCCTCGCCGGAGCATCCTCCGCTCCGACCTCCCCGTCTTGACTGCTGCCTCCTTGCGAATACACCCTGCGGTGTTGGCGTTTGCGCCTCATACGCACGCCCGAACCACAACCCGATCATATCTCCCTAACCGATTCGAAGCTACGTTCGGATTGATACCAGATATGGGGGTCGGCGCGCGCCGATTGCTTGAACACGTGCTCGGCAACGTGCTCAGGTGGACACGGCAAATCGAATCGTGCCAAGTGAATGGCAACATCGACCAACGTGCAGGTGGACATGGCAAATCGACCAACTGCTCAGATGGCCAGGAACCGTAGTTTCGGTGGACACGTGCTGGTAGGGCTGCGCCCGGGCATGGCACCTTTGCGTTCGCGCCGGCGCCTGAGCCGTCGCTGAAGCTCACGTGCACCGCGAAGGGAAAACCGCCGCGCGGGCAGCGCCGCGGCAGGAGCATGCCTCTGGGATGAAACGTCACGGTCCTGCCTTTGACGCGTTCGCGGTAGACGATGTCGGCAGGGCCGATCGTCGTGCGCAGGCCGACAAGCGCTATGTCGGGCCCTTTCGGCACGCTCGGCACGGGCGGCAGCGTCGTTTCGATCACCCCTCCGAATGGAGCGTCCGCGTGTCCCACGAAGGCGCCAAACAGGAGGTTGGCGATCACCGGCAGCGTGCCGCTAGCCAGGAACAGCAGCCCCAGCTTCCCATTTCGCACGGGTTGGGAGAAGATCGTCACCGGCGCGGTCTCCGACACCGTGCGCGGTCCGAAGGGAACCTGGACAAGCGCGCTGCCGCGGCCCATCAGCGAGTCGGGCGGACAGGCGGCGCTCCCGTGCGCTTCGAGTCGGGCAGGCAGGCAGTCTTCGAGGCCCAGTTCGCTTGTGCCAAAGCCGAGTTCGGCGGGATACAGCAATTCGATCTCGGTGATGGGCAGAGCGCCCTTGGCACGCGCGGGTATGACGCGTAGCGAGGTCGTGACCGTGGTTGCCGCGCCCAGCCGCTCGGGCGAGAATGCGGCGCTCAGCCTGACGGTGGACCCGCGGGCCGTGCCGACGGTGGGGCTGCGGGCCGTGCCGACGGTGGACTCGCGGGCGATGCCGACGGTGGGGCTGCGGGCCGTGCCGACGGTCGAGCTGCTGGCGTGGGCGAGTGGACACGTGCAGGCGATGCAAAGTGCCGGCAAGACGAATGATGCGAAGCTCTTGCGTACCGTCACGTCAGCTCACGTCGGCTCAGTAGCGCAGTGTGCCGACGGTTTGCACGGTGAGTGCGCTGGTACGGCGGTCGATCACTCCGTACAGCTTGCCACCGCCGTGCGCGTCGGCATAGCTGCCGGTGCCATGGCTGACCGACAGCGTGCCCGCGAAGCTGGAGTACCTGGCCGAGGAGTGCAGAACGGCGCGCCCGCTGCCGTAGATCGTCCCGGAGCGCGCTTTGATCGCAAACGAAGCGGTGACCGAGGGGCCGACGGTCATGCGGACGTTGGCCTGGCCGGGCAGCGTACCGCCGGCGTGCCCTTCCTCCAGAAGGACTGAGCCGAACGCTTTGAGGAGATGCAGATTGCCGGTGTCGTCCACGCTCAGGGTGCGTGCCGCGCCGGCCGGCTCGGCGAGGGTCGCGAGGGTCCGCTGGTCGTGCGCCCGCTCGGCGAGTGCTTGTTCGGTATGCGCTGTCCCGAGCGCGGATGAGGCGACGACCAGTACGCCGAGGAGACCGAGCGCGAGCGCTGTGCCAATGGCCGTGAGACGCCCGCCGGCGCGCGTCTCGCTGCTGCCTTTCATGCGATCCCCTCCTACAGCTGCCGCCAGCATCGATCCTGACGTCTCATTTGTGTCGATAACGATAGCGCGTGCCGAACAGGCAATGCTAGATAGAAGACAAGCATATATCCCTCTTGGCATTGACTCTCGTGTAAGATATGTTTTTGAAAGAGTCCTGGGGAGGACCGTCACATGGCTCATTCGGCAACGATCGGACCCGAGAAGGAAAAATGGATACGTGGCCGCTCGTCGCATCTGCGCGGTGCGCTGTTGGGTCTCGTGCTCGAGCGCCCCAGCCACGGGGGAGAGCTGGCCAACCGCCTCTCGATGCGTCTCGGCGAGACGTGGGGGATCGACTCCAACGACATCTACCGCCTGCTGCAGAACCTGGAAGCCGAGGGCTTGGTGTGCGTCCGCGAAGAGCCGCGGCGCGACAAACGCCCGGGGACGCGCATCGTCTACCACCCGACGGAGCGCACGAGCGCGGCGCTCACGCGCTGGATCGAGACGCTGCTGCCGCGCGAGACGTTCCGGCTTGGGTTGCACGCAAAGCTGGCGGTCGCGCGCGAGCATGACCTGCCGGGTCTGCGCTCGGCGCTGAGGCAGCACAGGCGCGAATGCCTCGAGCTCGCGACGATGATGTGCCCGGGCGAGGGCGAGCCTGGCTCGTGGGGAGCGCTGCTGATGGACTGCACGCGCGATGGCATCCATCAGATGTTGCAGACAGAGCTCGACTGGGTGGCACGCACGCTGACGCGGATCGATGAGTATGCCGCCCGGCACGCCCAGCCGATCCCCGCCCCGGCCCATGCCCAACCGGCCCCCACCCACCGGCCCCCGCCCCATGCCCAACCGGCCCGCGATCCACAGCGGCGCGGTGCCTAGGATTTGAGCCTCATGGCTTCCACCCGCTACGGTGCCGGCGCCGCTGCGCCGCTGCTGTCGTTCTCGGCCGTCAGCAAGCTCCAGCGCGACGGTGGACGCGAGCGCGTTGTGCTCGATTCGGTCTGCTTCGATCTGCACGCCGGCGCCAGCTTGGGCGTCTACGGTGCGCGGCGCTCGGGCAAGTCGACGCTGCTGCGCATGGCCGCGGGCTTGGACTTCCCCGAGAGCGGCAGCGTGCGCTTTGAGGGTCGCGAGCTTGCCGCGATGTCCGGGGGTGAGCGGTCGCGATTGCTGCGCGGACCGCTGGCACTGTTGACGGCTGAGGATTGGCTGCCGAGTCCCGGAGAGACGGTGATGGACCACGTCGCGATGTCGGCCGGCAGCGGCGGCATGTCGCTGCGCGAGGCGCGGCGCTCGGCGCTCGGCGCGCTCGACCGGGTGGAGGCGGCGGGCGTGTGCGCGGAGGAGATGACCGTCTCGCTCTCCTCATCGCTGCGCGCGCGGGTGATGCTGGCGCGCGCGCTCGTGCGCGAGCCACGGCTACTGATCGTCGATGAGCCGGCGCCGGTACCGAGCCTGCTCGAGCGCGACGGCTTCCGCGCGCTGCTGCGCGCGGTCGCGCGTGAGCGCGGGATCGCCTTGCTGGTCGCCTCGGAGGAGCTGAGCGCGCTGCAGGGCCTTGCGGCGTTGGCGTCGATCTCGGCCGGGGAGCTGTGCATGGCGCGGGGGCCGGGCAAGGTCGTCGAGCTCCCGCGCAGGCGGTCGGCCGCCGGCGGACGTCGGTGAGCTGAGCATGCGTAGGTCTGCGCCCGCGCGCGAGGTCGGTCCGCGCCCGCGCGTGAGAGTACGAGTACGCGAGTACGAATGCGAGGCGAGTACGCGAGTACAAATGCGAGTACGACGAATACGAATACGGCGAGCACGAAAAATGCGACGAGCACGAATACGAGTGCGAATGTGAGCGGGCTGGCGCTGCAGGGGGTTGTCAAGCACTATCGCGGCGGCGAGGAGACGGTGCGCGCGGTCGATGGTGTGACGCTTGCGATTGAGCCGGGCGAGCTGGTTGCGCTGTATGGCCCGAGCGGCTCGGGCAAGTCGACGCTGCTGATGTTGATCGCCGCGCTGTTGGCGCCCGACGCCGGCAGCATCATGTTCGGCGGTCGCGACGTGGCGCGCCTGTCCGCGGGTCAGGCGGCCGCGTACCGCCGCCACGAGGTGGGCTTGGTCTCACAGGAGTTCCATCTGATCCCGGGCTCAAGCGCTCTGGACAACGCGATGATAAAGCTGCCGGTACTGGGCTTCAGCCTGCGCGAGGCACGCGCACACACGCTCCCATGGCTCGAGAGAGTGGGATTGGCTGGGCGTGCCGGTCATGCCCCGGAGTCCCTGTCCATGGGCGAGCGCCAACGGGTCACGATCGCGCGCGCCTTGGCGGCGGAACCGGGCCTCTTGCTCGCGGACGAGCCAACGGGCAACCTGGACTCAGCACGCACGCACGAAATCCTCACCCTATTGCGCGAGATCTGCCGCGAGCGCGCGATGCCCGGTTTGCTCGTCACGCACGACGCCGATGCGGTCGCGTTCGTAGACCGCGTGCTCACGCTGCGCGACGGGCGCCTGTACGAAGGCTCGCCCGCCTTCGAGACGCAGCTCGCGGCGGTTGCGGTGGAGCCATGAGTTGGACCGACACACACGCCGTGCGGCGGACGCCGGTGCGAAGTCCGCTCGCCGTCGAGGCGCAAGCGCCCGCGAGCGCGGGATGAGCCGGCGATGAACCCGCGGATCTTTGGCATGCGGCTGGACATGCTGCTGTACCTGTACCGGCGCCGCTTGCGCGCGCATCCGCTTGCGGAGTTGTTGGCGGGCGGTGGGGTGGCGATTGGGGTGGCGCTGGTGTTTGGGGTGTTGTTGGCCAACGCGAGCCTGACGAGCTCCGCGGGCCGGCTTGTTCATGGGCTGGCGGGGTCGGCGCGCTGGGAGCTGACCGCGCGCTCCTCGCAAGGGTTCGGCGAAGGGGTCGTGCAGCAGGTTGGCGAACTGGGGGGTGTGCAGGTGGCCGCGCCTGTGCTGCGCGAGAACGTCACGCTGATCGGCCCGGCCGGCAGGCGCACGGTGCAGCTGATCGGCGTTACCCCAAGCCTTGAAGCGCTCGGCGGCGGCGCTACGCAGGAGCTGGCCGTGGGCACGCAGCTGTTGAGGGGCGGACTGGGGCTGCCGACGGGCGTGGCAAGCGCGCTCGGCTCGCAAACGGGTCAGCCGCTGGGCGTGGCAAGCGGCGGCGTGGTGCGCTCATCGCGCGAGCGTGTGTTGCTGGGCGAATCGCTGGCCGGCGTGGCGGCAAGCCCGGTGGCGGTCACGCTCTTGTCGGTCGCGCAGACGCTCACGGGGCATACGGGTCGGGTGAGCGAGCTGATGATCCGCCCGCGCGCGGGCGCCGAGCCAACGGTCGCCGCGCAGCTCGCGCGCGTGGCGTCTGCCCGCCACTTGGAGTTGCGCCCGGCTGACGATGAACTGCGGCTGTTGAGCGTCGCGACTAAGCCCAACCGCCAGTCCACGTCGCTATTCAGCGCGATTGCGGTGATGATCGGCTTCCTGCTGGCGCTCAACGCGATGCTCTTGACGGTCCCAGAGCGCCGCCGCTTCATCGCCGAGCTGCGGATGCAGGGCTATGACGCGCGCCAGATCGTGCTGTTGATGGGGTTGCAGGCGCTCGCGCTCGGCGTGGTCGCCTCGCTTGTGGGGATCGCGCTGGGCGATGCGCTCGCGCGCTTGTTCTTCCAGCAGGTCCCCGGCTTCCTGACGGCCGCTTTCCCGATCGGCGCCGAAGAGGCGGTGCACGCCGGCACGGTGCTCGCCGCGGTCGCCTGCGGCGTGCTGGCCACGGCGTTGGCCTCGCTTGCGCCGCTGCTTGACCTGCGCGCGCGCCGTGCGGGGGACGTCGACCTGCGGCGGGCCGGCGCGCATAGCGAGACGGTCAGTGAGCGCACGATCGCGGTGCTCGGCGTCGCGGGCGTGTGTCTGCTCGCGGGGGCGATCGCGCTCGCGCTGCTTGTGCCCAGCCTCACGGTCGTCGCGGGCGTGATGCTGGCGCTGGCGAGCGTGTGCCTGATCCCGGCGGTGTTCGCGGCGCTGGCGCGGCTGCTGCCGTATGCGGGCGAACGCATCCGTTCGAGCGCGCTGATCGTGGCGATGTGCGAGCTGCGCGCGACCACGACGCGCTCGGTCGCGCTCGCGGGAATCGTGTGCCTGGCGGTCTACGGGAGCGTCGCGATCGGGGGCGCCAGGCGCGACCTGCTGCGCGGCATCGAAAACGCCAGCGCTCAGTATTTCGCGACGGCGCAGGTGTGGGTCAACACGGGCGGCGACGTGTTCGACACGAACAGCTTCGCGCCGGGCAAGCCGGCCGCGGCGATCGCGCGCGCGCCGGGTGTGGCCGCGGTACGGGACTATCAGGGCGGCCTGCTTGACGTGGGTGAGCGGCGCATGTGGGTGCGCGCCAGGCCCGCGGGCGACGCAAGCATGATCGAAGCGAGCCAGCTATTGCACGGCGACTATGCGACCGCGACAAGCGAGCTTCGCGCCGGGGGTTGGGCGGCTGTTTCGAGCGACTTCGCCGAAGAACGCCACCTGCGCGTCGGCGGCGCCTTCTCGCTGCCCACGCCGGCGGGCGCCGAGCGGCTGAGGGTGGCGGCGATCACGACCAACTCGGGTTGGCCGGCGGGCGCGATCACGCTCGGCGCGGCCGACTACGGCCGCTACTGGCAGACCGGCGAAGCTGCAGCGCTGGAGGTGAGTCTGAAGCCCGGCGTGAGTCCCGCGGCCGGCCGGCGCGCGGTGCTCGCCGCGCTCGGGTCGGCCTCTGGCTTGCAGGTGGGCACCGCCGCCGAACGTGCTGCGCTCGGGTCAGCCTCCGGCCTGCAGGTGAGCACTGCCGGCGAACGCATCGCCCAGAGCGCAGCCAGCGCGCGTCAGGGCCTGCGCACGCTCGAAGAGATCTCCACGCTGCTGCTGGTCGCGGCGGCGCTGGCGGTCGCCACCGCGCTGAGCGCCGCGATCTGGCAGCGGCGTTTGCGTCTGGCCGCGCTGAAGATCCAAGGCTACGACGCCGGCCAGCTGTGGCGGGCGGTGCTGTTGGAGAGCGGGGTTACGATCGGTGTGGGGGTATTCGTGGGCGCGCTCGTGGGCGTTGCGGGCCACGCGCTCGCGGGTCGCTTCCTGCAGCTGAGTACGGGCTTCCCGGCGCCCTTCTCGCTCGGCCCCGAGCAGGTGCTGTTGACGATCGTGCTGTTCGGGGCGATCGCGCTGACGACGATCGCGCTGCCGGGGATGGCGGCAGCGCGCGTCTCGCCGCGGGCTGTCTTGCAAGAGTGAGCCGGGACGGGCCCCTGCCTCAAAATTCAAGTACCCCACTTTTGACTTGGCATGGCAGCAGGGATCGTCGATGGTACGAAGCGTCAGGAGAGGGCTGACGGTCCTCTCCGCGGTTTGCGGTGCATCGGTGCCGGGCGCGTGAGCGTTCGGCGGCGGGCTCGTTGAGGAGGAGTAGTGGGGATGAGAGAGGGTGGCGGATTCGATCGGCGCATGTCGGCCGGGCGCAGGTTGTCGGCGCTCTCGGGCCGGTCGGCGCAGCTCGCCCTCGTGGCGCTGGCATTGACGCTCGGTGCGTTGGCCTTCGCGCCCGCCTCTTCGCTGGCGCTGTCCGAAGGACGTGTGTATGAGATGGTGACGCCGCCGTACAAGGGCGGTTACGGCGCCGACGCGGTGGCCGCTTCGCCGAATGGTGGAAACGTGGTTTTCTTCTCGCTGGGTGCGTTCGCGGGTCTGCAGCTTCCCAAAGTCGGCAGCTACTATCTGGCGCACCGTGAAGTAGGCAAGGGATGGACGACATCTCCCGCGGAACCGCCGTTTCCCCTAGCGTCAATCACGGAATTCTCTTCGAATTTGGAATATGCCGTAGGTCCATACAAAATCGGAGAAAATGAAGGAGAGTTCCTACTACATTCCCTTTCCAGCCCTGATACGCCGGATGATTGGGAAGCGTTTTCCGATGTGGTGCTCAAACCGGTGGAAGTCTCCAACGTTGGTCTAATCGTTGAACAGCACGGTGCGAGCAATGACTTGTGTCATGTGGTAGTGCAGAGTGCATTACTCCTGCCAGAATCGTCGCCTAATAGGTTTGAGGTTTACGATCTTGCGCGTGGTTGTCGGGGTGAAGGCCCGTGGTCGAAGTTGGTCGGTGTTAGAAATAAAAATGGACCTGCTGAAGAACCCGAAGAGCTCGGACCTGAATGTCACACGGTACTCGGTTATGGGGGAAACCTCGCTGGAATAGATGGAAGGCAGGGAGAAGAACAGTTTGCTGAGTTCAACGCAGTGTCGGGTGACGGCAGCGAGATCTTCTTCACTGCCGATACTCAGGAAAATTCTTCAGGTTGTCAACATCCGCAGTTGTTTGTGCGTATTGGTGGCGGGCGGACGGTCGAAGTATCGCGGCCGGTCGATCCCTCGTTGCCGTTTGGTGGTTGTGGTGAAGGGGGAAATGCTGGCGAAGTTCCGGGTGAAGTGCCATGTGCGGGCGCGAAGTCGCGTTTGCCGTCGTTCTTCAAGGGGGCTTCTGAAAACGGTTCGCGCGTGTTCTTCACGAGCGAGGAACGGCTCGTGAGCGGCGACACCGACAGCACGAACCAGTTGTATATGGCGCGGATCGGTTGTCCGGAAGACGAACAGGGGTGTGAACCGATCGCGAGGCGGGTGCTCGGGCTGACGGACGTGTCGCACAGCCAGCTCGCGGGCGAAACGGGTGAAGTGCAGGGCGTAGTCAGCGTCGCAAACGACGGCTCGCGTGTGTACTTCGTCGCCCAGGGCGTACTGACCACTAATCCGAATGATGAAGGTGAGGCGCCCGTGAAGGGGGGGGACAACTTGTACGTGTACGACGCAGAAACGCAGCAGGTGTCGTTCGTTGCCGACCTCTGTTCCGGCGCCAGCGCCTCGGGCGGCAGCGGGGACTCGCGCTGCCCATCGACGCTGATCCACACGAAGGGGCTATCGCACGAAGACGGCGTGAACGACGACAGCCTCTGGGGGGAATACAAACAAGAGGGAGAAGTGCAGTCAACCGGCGATGGCGCCTTCCTTGTCTTCAGCTCGTATGGCCGTTTGATCGAACGCGGCACGCAGCTCGACGCCGACAGCGCAAAGGACGTGTACAGCTATGACGCGGAAACGGGGGTGCTCGACCGTGTGTCGTTGGGCGAAGGCGGCTACGACGCGAATGGCAACGGCAACGGCTTCGACGCGACGATTATGGCAGTAGGCGTCCTCCCGAATACCACAGCGGTGACAACTGAGCGCGAGTTGGACACGCGCGCGATCAGCGAAAACGGCTCGCGCATCATCTTCAGCTCGTCCGAGCCGCTGTCTCCCGGCGCGATCAACGGTCGCAAAAACGTCTACATCTGGCATAAGGAACCGAGCTGGAGCGAAGGCCGCGTGTCGATGATCTCAACCGGCAGCTCGCTGACAAACGACACCGACCCTGTGATCACGCCCGACAGCGAAAATGTGTTCTTCACGACTTCTCAAGGCCTGGTGCCGACAGACACCGAAAACGACGTTGACGTGTACGATGCGCGTGTCGGCGGTGGCTTCCCACTGGCCCCGGCCGAACGTGTTCAGTGCGCGAGCGACGGGTGCCAGGGCGCCTTGACGAATCCGGCGCCACTGCTCGTGCCCGGCAGCGCCGTGCAGGCGCCGGGCGGGAACTTCGCCGCGCCCGCCGCCGCCAAACACGCCGTCAAAGCGAAGAAGAAAACCAAGGCAAAAAAACCGAAGACGCATGGCAAGAGCAGTCCCTCTCATGGCGCGCGCGCTACGCGGCCGGCCGACAAGCGGAGGTCACGATGAGAACACGGGCACGGCGGTGGGCATACGGTGGCGTGGCGGTGCTGGCTGTGGCGCTTTCGTTGGTGGGCTCGGGCGTAGCGCTGGCGATCCAACTACCGCCCGAAAAAGCACCGCTACGGATCACGAAGTTCACGATGGAAACGACACGGGCGACGTACCTAAGCCTGACTGGCGGCATTGGGAATGGCGCGACGGTCGTCAACGAAGCGTATGAAACGCCGTTCACGCAGGCCGGCGCGCACCCGTGGGCGCTGACGACCACGGTCGAATTCGCACATGAACCGTTGAATGCGAAAGAAAGTTTGGAAGAAGATATACCCACGCAGGAACCGAAGGACGTCGTCGTCAGCCTGCCGCCCGGCCTGCTCGGCAATCCGATGACGGTGCCGCGCTGCTCGCTGACGGACGCCTTCGGGTTGGGTAAGTGTCCCAGCGCCTCGCAGGTGGGAGTCTTTCGCGTACGCTGGTTCGACGGGAAACAGTATCTCGGACCGATCGATGACGTAACACCGGAAAAGGGCCAGTCGGCGGAGTTCGTGCTCGTCAACGATGCGAAGGCGTCGGCCGACCTGACCGGACACCTGGTGCGCACGCCGGAAAAGGTGAGCGCGGACGGAGTGCGCACGCCGGGGAGCTACGAGCTGACGGTCTCCTCCAACAACATTCCCGCGGTCCAACTGTATCGCGTCGAAACGACATTCTGGGGCGTGCCGTCCGATCCCAGTCACGACGCGATGCGCGGCCTGGAATGCGGCAGCAGCAGAGAAGAAAATGGATTGATTTGTGGAAACATCACCGGTGGGGCGTTTGAAAACGGTGGCGAACAGAGCGGCGTGCCGCCGATGCCGTTCCTGACGTTGAGCAGCGATTGCGCCGCCGGCCCCGAGACGGCAACTTTGCGCGCCGACTCGTGGGAAAAACCCGGCAGCGTGCACGAACAGCAATACACGGGTTTCGTCGAAGCAAGCGCGACGCTGCCGGCGGCGACGGGCTGTGACGCGCTTGCCTTTCACCCGGAAATCGCGGTGCGGCCGACGACCGAAGTGGCCGACGAACCGGTCGGCTTGGACGTGAATCTGAAAGTGCCGCTCAGCGAAGAACCCGAAACGAACGCGACGCCACAGCTGCGCAATGCGCTCGTGACGTTGCCCGAGGGGGTGTCGGTGAACCCCGGCATCGTCAACGGGATCCAGGCGTGTAACGAATTCGGCAAGGAAGGGATCAACATCACCGGTCCCGAATCGGAAACCACGAGCGCGACAGGCGAACTGCAGCTTGCGCCGGGCCACTGCCCGGACGCCTCGATCGTCGGGAGCGCCGAAGCGATCACCCCGCTGCTGTCCGAACCGGTACGCGGCCACGTGTTCCTGGCGCGTCCGGGGTGCGGCGGGGTCGGGCAGAGTCCCTGCAGCGAAGCGGACGCGCTCGACGGGAACCTCTACCGCCTGTACCTGGAACTGGGCGGTGAAGGCGAACTGGCATCGACCGGGGTGCACATCAAGGTCGAGGGCAGGACCGAGACGAATCCGGCGACAGGGCAGCTGACAACGGTGTTCGAAGGCAACCCGCAGACGCCGTTCAGCGAACTGAAGATCGACCTCAACGAAGGCGCGCGTGCGCCGCTTGCCAACCCTACCGTGTGCGGGCCGGCGATCACGACCGCGAGCTTTGTGCCGTGGAGCGCGCCCGGCATCACGCCGGCGCCGGAAAGCCTGTTCGTCGCGGGCACGCCGGACGCGACGTGGTCGTCGTTCTACAACGTCAACGGTTGCGCAAATCCAACGCCCTTTCAACCCGGCTTCACGGCGGGCACGGTGACACCACAGGCGGGGCAGTTCAGCGCGTTCACGTTGAACCTGTCGCGCAATGATCGCGAACAGTACGTCAAGGGCATTCAGGTGCATACGCCACCGGGGCTGCTTGGAATGCTATCGAGCGTGCCGCTGTGCGCGGAACCGGCCGCGGACGAAGGCACCTGCCCCGAAACCGCGAAGATCGGTACGACGCGCGTGGCGACAGGTGCGGGCTCGCACCCCTTTGAAATCGAAGGCGACGTTTACCTGACAGGGCCGTATGGCGGTAGCCCGTTCGGCCTGAGCGTAGTCGTGCACGTGGTCGCGGGACCGTTCAACCTTGGCACGGTGGTCGTGCGGGCGCGGATTGCGGTCAACCCGAGCAACTCGACGCTGACGATCACGACCGACGAAAGGGGCCCGCACGCGGTGCCGCAGATCGTGTTCGGCGTGCCGGTTCGCCTGAAACGGATCACGGTCAACATCGACCGCCCCGGCTTCATGTTCAACCCGACCAGCTGCGACGCGCAGCAGATCGGCGCCAGCGTCTCGGGCAGCCAGGATGCTACGGCCAGCGTGCAGAGCCCGTTCGCGGTCGGCGGCTGCAAGAGCCTTGGCTTCAAACCCACGTTCAAGGTGTCCACGAGCGGGCGCACGAGCCGCGCCGGCGGCGCCAGCCTCGACGCGAAGGTCTCCTACCCAGCCGGTTCGTTCGGCAACGACGCGAACATCGCGCGCGTCAAGGTGGACCTGCCCAAACAGCTACCCTCGCGGCTGACGACGCTGCAGAAGGCGTGCCCGGCGGCGACGTTCGAAGCGAACCCGGCCGTCTGTCCCACGGCGTCGGTCGTGGGGTCGGTGAGGGCCACGACGCCGCTGCTGCCGGTCGGCCTGTCCGGGCCGGTGTACTTCGTCAGCCACGGCGGCGAAGCGTTCCCCTCGCTGATCGTCGTGCTTCAGGGCGACGGCGTGCGCGTCAACCTGACCGGCACCACCTTCATCAGCAAAGCGGGAATCACCAGCTCGACGTTCAAGACGGTGCCCGACGTGCCGGTCGAGACGTTCGAGCTGTACCTGCCCGAGGGCAGGTATTCGGCGCTGGCCGCCAACGGCAACCTCTGCAAGCAGCAGAGCAAGCTGAAGATGCCGACCGAATTCGTCGCACAGAACGGGATCGCGCTCAAACAAACGACGAAGATCGCGGTCAGTGGCTGCGGGACCAGTAAGCCGAGCAAAGCGCGTAAGGCGAGCCGAGCTCGAAGAGTCGCGAGCGCGCAGGGGAGGTCGGGCAAATGAGCGCCATCAGGTCGAGGCTCACGCTTGCGAGCGTTGCACTGCTCTTTGGGTTGTTGGTTCTGGCCGGCACCGCGCGCGCCGCCGCGGCCGCCCCGATCAAGGAGATCGAGACAAGTCACTTCGGCTGGGAAGTGAACAAGACCACAAAAGGCGACATCTGCACGGTTGAATCCGGACAGGAATGCCAACCGGGCATGAAGAGCAGTGCACCGGGCGGATTCGAGGATGCCGAAAGTGTCGCTGGGGCGGGAAGCGATATTTATGTCGTGGACAAGGGCAACAGCCGTGTGCAAGAGCTCGAAAGTAACGGCAAATTCGTGCTCATGTTCGGGGCAAAAGTCAACAAGAAGGGCGGCGACGTATGCACCGCCGCCGAAGCAAGCGAATGCCAGGCTGGCGTTGAAGGCACGGCGCCCGGACAGCTCTACCTACCGAAAAGCATCGCCGTCAACCCGGCAAATGGCGATGTCTACGTCGCGGAAATACTTGTCGGGGGTGGACGGCGTGTACAAGAGTTCAGCGCAAGCGGTCAATTCGTGCTCGAGCTCGGGCGTGAAGTAAACGAAACCAAGGACAAAGAAGCCGGGGCCAACGGTGCGGAAAAGGATCTGTGCAGTCAGGAAGAAGTCGAAGTTGACAAAGTGAAATGCACTGCGCCGGCGGCCGGTGCATCGTCCGAACCGGGCGCCTTCAATTTCAGCGAAAACGTAGGGAATCTCGTGGTCGGTGGTCCCGACGACCTGCTGTACGTCGGCGACGAACACCGCGTGCAGGAGTTCGACACGAAAAACGGCACAAGCGACGGGCATTACAAGTCTGAATTGTCATTGACGTCGATCTCGGCAAAACCGGGCTTCGTAGCGACCCAGCTCGCCATCGAGGGGACGACGGGCGACGTGTACGTTGTCTATCAAGACAACGAATTTGGTGGTGATGAAGCGATCCACGAACTCGATGCCTCAGGCACGGAACTCAAAACTTTGGCAGTGGCCGGTCCTGTTCTCGCAATGGCGTTGGATTCAACGGGGTTGCTAGCCGTCAGTGAATCCGTGGTCGGTGTGCCGCACGGCTCGCTCTACGAAGTAGGCGCAAGCCTGCATCTGATCAGCCAGTTCGCAAGCCACGGCACCGACAATCTAGCGTTCAACGACAAAAACGACCTGTACGCTGCTTTTGATGGTGGCTCGTCCTTGGATCCAGCCAGAGAGGAGGTGATCGCCTACCGGCCCGTCTCGATCGGCGCGCTTGTCGCGACGTCGGGTAACTGCGCTACGGCCGGCGTGCAGGAAACCGACGTAACGCTTGACTGCACGCTGAAGGGCGAAGTGGACTCGTGGGGGGTCCCGGGAACCCAGGTGTGGTTCCAGTGGGGCTCAAGCGAAGCGCTTGCGAACAGGACCGAACCGCCGATCCCGGTCAACAGTACCCTGAGCGAAGGCGAAGAAGAAATCCCGGTGGCGGTGAGCGCCGGGATAGGTGGTCTGCGCCCCGACGAAAAGATCTACGACGATGTCGCCGGCGAAGACCGCAACGTGAAGGCGCCCGAAACGATGACTAGCGCCGAGCAGTCGTTCACGACCGCGACGGTGCCGCCGCGGATCGTCGGCGGACCGTTCGTCGCCTTCGTCTCGCCGTCCTCGGTCGTGCTGTACGGCGAGCTCAACCCGGAGAACGCGCCGACGCGCTACACGATCCAATACGCCCCGGCCGCGGGCTGCGCCGAACTGGAAGGCGCGTGCGCGGGGCGCCTGGAAGCCAGTCCGCTCTCGTCCTCCGGGTACGGGCCGCAGGTGGTGGCCCAGGAAGCGACCAGCCTGCAACCCGCGACCCTCTACCGCTACCGACTGGTGGCTGTCAACGAAGCAGGCGAAACGGCGGTGGACGAAAACGGCGGGGCACAGCTGCCCGAAGGTGAGTTCGAAACGGCTCCCGCTCGCATCGTGACGGCGCAGACGGGCGGTGCCAGCCAGGTGGGGACGACGAGCACGGTCATCTCCGGCAGCGTCAACCCCGAGGGGCAGCCCTCGACATACGCGTTTGAAATGGGCGTCTACAACGGCGCGAGCACGCGCTTCGGCGTCGTCTTCTCAGCCGCGGCGGGAAGCGAAGCGGCCGAAGAGACGCTCGTGCTGACCGGCCTGCAGCCGGGTACAACCTACGCCTACAGGATCACGATCTACTTCGGCGATGGCAGTGTGAGCGGCTCCTCCGCGACGGGCGCGACGCTGACATTCACGACCGCGGGGCTGCCGGCGGCGCTGAGCTCGCCCCCGTCGCTTGCGCTGCTGAGCACGCTGGCGATCGCGTTCCCCGAAGAACCTGCAAAGAAATCCACGCCGAAGAAACTCACGCGCGCACAGCAGCTCGCGAACGCGCTGAAAGGGTGCAGGAAGAAGCCGAGCGGCAAGCGCACGGCCTGCGAGCGCGCGGCGCACAAGCAGTACGGCGCGAAAAGCAAGCAGAAATGAGCCGGCCAAGCCAGCGGCGCCGCCCACTCGGGCCGCGTCACGCACCCAGGAACCGAAACGGGAGGAACCCGATGTTCTCGAAAGCACGCAAGCGCCTCACCTACGCAAACGTCGCGATGACGCTTGCGCTCGTGTTCGCGATGAGTGGCGGCGCATACGCCGCCGGCAAATACCTGATCACTTCCACCAAACAGATCAGTCCCAAAGTTTTGAGCACGCTGAAGGGCAAGGCTGGTCCGGCGGGTACGCCGGGCGCACAGGGACCGGCGGGACCGGCGGGACCGGGTGGCGCCAAAGGCGAAAACGGCACAGCGGGCGCGGAAGGCAAAGTCGGGGCCGACGGCGAAAGTGTGACGATGAAAGCCGAACCCAATGGCGGCACGCACTGCAAAGAAGGCGGCGCCAGCTTCACCGTCGCCGGCAAGAGCGAATACGCCTGTAACGGCAAACAGGGGTCGCCGTGGGTGGCTGGGGGCACGCTGCCGGCCGGGAGCACGGAGGAGGGTGTGTGGTCGTACTTCGATACAAAGGAAGTGGCTAGCGGCAACGAAAAAACTGTACCTATCTCGTTCGGTATTCCGTTGAAAACGGCCCCGCAGGCGCACTTCATCGGCAATAAAGAAGAACTCGCGGGTGAACCGAGCGAAGCCGCAGCGATCAAAGAAGGAAAGTGCAAGGGCAACGCCGACAAACCGGAAGCTGCCAATGGCCAGTTGTGCGTCTTTACGCTTGTTCTGGTTGGAGTGGAATTGTCCGTCAATTTCTTCGACTCGCAGACGGGATTCGGCAGCCCTGAAGCGGCCGGTACGGCCGGTACCTCGTTGAAGCTTACGATCGAAAAATTCACCACCGAAACCGGCGAAGTTGTCGCCGGCGGGGCCTGGGCTGTTACGGGCGACTAGCCGAATAGAATCCACCGTACATGCGATAGCTCGCGAGCGGTGAGTACAACAAGCGGTCGGGCGGGGACATTCGATCCCCACCCGACCATGGTCGCCATCCAGCGCGCGCGGATCGTAGACGCGATGGTCCTCGTCGCAAGCGAGCGAGGCTACGCTGGAGCGTCGATCGGCTCCGTCACAGCGAGGGCAAAAGTGTCGCGGCGCGCTTTTCACGAGGCGTTCGACTCGCTCGAGGACTGTTTCCTGGCGGTGCTCGACGACGGCACGGCGAGCGCGAACGCACTGATGAGCGAGGCGTTCGCAGCGCAGGAGAACTGGCTCGACGGTGTCCGCGGCGCGCTCGCGGCGCTGCTGTCGTTCTTTGACGGCGAGCGGGTGCTGGCGCGCGTGCTGCTCGTCGAGGCGACAGCCGCGGGAGCCTGGGCGCGAGAGCGGCGAGAGCGGCACCTGGCCTCGCTGACAGCGCTGATCGAAGCGCGTTGGGGCGCTCCGCAGGACGGTCACATGCATCCGCTCGTGACAGCGGGCGTGATGGCCTCGCTGCTCGGCGTGCTGCACACGCACCTGGTCACGGCGCGGGAGGAGCCTCTGGTCACGTTGCTCGGCCCGCTGATGGGTCTCGTCACAGCGCCCTATCTCGAACGACGGCTCGTCGTCCGTGAGATCAAGCGCGGTGAGCTGATGGGTCGCCGACTGTACGACCAACGGCGCATGCAATCCACGCAACCCGTGCGACATCCTGAGCTACCCGACCTGCTACGTGACCCCAGAGCGCATCGAGCGCGCGCCTGTCTTCTGTATCTGGCAAGTAATCCCGGCGCCAGCAACCGCGAGGTCGCCGATGCTGTCGGCGTCAGCGGCCGCACGCAGATGTCGGCGCTGCTCGCGCGCCTGTTGTGTAACGGCCTGCTGGTGAAGCGCGCGGGGGCCCCCGGCGCGCCGAACGCGTGGTCGTTGAGCAATTACGGCGTGCGGGTCGAGCGCGTGCTGCGGACAGATATACGGTGAACACAGTGGGCGCTACCAGGGCGCATGTGTTACGTCTTGACGCTCGGTTGGGCTGTGCATAGGCTAATCCGGAAATATTAAAGCAGCGTTCTTCCAAGAGGAGACAGTATGAAGAACATAATGAGAACAGGTGCGGTGCTCGTTGCCGTGCTCGTCTTCGGTCCGCTTGCGGTCGCGCAGGCGGACGAAGCGTCACAATGGTATGAAAATGGCGTAAAAATCACAAGCGCCAAGGCGGACACCGGCGAAGGCAGCTTCGAAGTCGAAGACACCGGTTTGGGGTACAAGGCACGGTGTCAGACGCTCGAGAAAGGCAAGGTCGGCGCGCTTTCTGCTGGGACCATAGAAAGCGTCACGAGCCGGTCGGGCGAAAAAGCGATCACCTGTGAAAACCACAACGAAGCGGCGTGTCACGGAACGGTGACGATGGAAGCGGTCCA
The DNA here is from genome assembly GCA_963844095.1 of uncultured Solirubrobacterales bacterium. Taxonomy (GTDB): domain Bacteria; phylum Actinomycetota; class Thermoleophilia; order Solirubrobacterales; family Solirubrobacteraceae; genus Palsa-744. The sequence continues at coordinate 19,348 of CAWJND010000001.1, read as the reverse complement.
TCTACCGTGGTTCACGACGCTCAGCCGCGTGGGTACCGAAGTTCGAAACAAGGTGAGCAGCGGCGGCACGGGCGAACCGGAATGGTTGATCCAGTGCAAAAGCGAAACCGAAAAATCTAAAGAGTTCTGCAACGCGGACACGGAAGCGACGATCAAAAACAAGAGCAGCGGGACGGTGGAAGCGCTCCTCGAAGAATTGACCGGTCAGTCTTGCACAACCAGAAAGTTGCTCTTCCACGATGGCGTGGAAGTCATCAAATTGACCAGCGGGGCCAAACTGAGGACCGGCCCGGAAGGCTCGGCGTGGATGGTCAAAGGCGAACAGCTGGAAAAAGCTGTGACTGTCGTGACGAAAGGCAAACTGAAGGTCAGCGACCCTGGTACGACCGGCGGCGAACAGATGGTGCGCGGGCAGGCGATGGAATGCGCGACCACGGGCGAAGAGCTCGTGGGCTCGGACAATCTTGGCGAGATCACGCATTTGACATTCAGCGGCTGCACCAGCCTGCACAGCGGTAAAAAGGGTTTGGAATGCAGTGAAACGGCAGCCAATGCGAAAATGTCGGCGACGCATCTGCCTTGGCTTACGCAACTGGTGACCTCTGGCGGTGCGACAAGGCAGATGGTCTACGAAGGCAGCGGCGGCGTTCCAGGTTGGGAGATGGAATGCAAACTAACCGACGGACTCAAAGCTATAGACGAATGCAGCGGCAAAACGAGCGCCGGCGTCAGCAACGTCAGTGGCGGCGTTGACGAAACGTTCGAAGCGAAATCGGAAAAGCTCAAATGCACTCTCACCAGCAGCACCGAAGGAACGATCGAAGGCACTCAATTGCTGGAAAACCCGGCGAGTGGCACATTGACGTTCTGAGCCGCACCGCTGTGATCGCGGTCTAGGGCATGAGAGGGCGGTCTCGCCGTGAGGCCGCCCTCTCTGCACATCAGTCGTATAGAAATGCGGGTAGCCGCTACCATCAAGCTGTATGGCCAGGGATGCGCTGGGGGCTCGGCGAGGCACCGTGTTCGGTGTGGCGAGCCTCGCGTGCGTCTGCTTGTCGTTGACGGCGGCGGCGGCTTCCCGGGCGAGCCCGTTCGCGATCACCGGCTTCTCGCTGCAGACCACGCATGCGCGCGAAGTGGCGCACGGGGCTGGCATCCCCGGCTATGGGTTCGTCAACGAAGCGTACGCGTTTACGCAAGCCGGCGGCCACCCTGACGCTCTGACAAGCACGCTCGAATTCGCCGGCGAAGCGCCCGCCACAGGGCAGTCGCCGGCGACGGACGGGCCGAAGGACATGCTGGTGGAGCTGCCGCCGGGGCTGCTCGCTGACCCGCAGGCGCCGCCGCGCTGCCCGCCGGTCTACGTACTCAGCTCGCGCGCGTGCCCGGCCGCGACGCAGGTCGGGGTGTTCACGATCCGCCTGGATGGGGGCGAAGCCGAGCTGGGGCCGATCGTTCAACCTGCAGCCGAACCCGGGTCAGGCGGCGGCGTTGGGCTTGGAGATCCCGACCGCGAGTGCGGAAAAGATCATCGTCCCGGCCAGCGGGCGGCTGGTGCGCGACCCCGGCGGCTATGCGCTGGCGATCGCGATCGTCGGCCTGCCGCTGACCGACGTGCGCAGCGTCGAAACGACGCTGTGGGGCGTGCCGGCGGAAGCGGATCACGATCCCCTGCGCGGCCTGTTCTGCAACGCGGCGGATGCCAGTCAGCCGTGGAGCTGCGAAGGCGGCGGCGAATCCGCCAGGGTGGCGCCGATGCCGTTTCTGACGCTGTCCACCGACTGCGCGGCGGGCCCACAACAGGCGAGCGCATGGGCCGACTCGTGGGAAGCGGCCGGACGCTTCGTGCAGGCGCAGGGCACGCTGCCGGCGGTTACGGGTTGCGCGCAGTTGAGCTTCGTGCCGGAAGTGAAGCTGGCGCCGGACACGCTGCTCGCCGAAGCGCCAGTCGGCCTTGGAGTCGGCATCGAAGCTCCCCAGCAGGAAAGCGCGGAAGCGCCCGCCACGCCGCCGCTGCGCCAAGCGAGGATCACGTTGCCGCCGGGCCTGGCGATCAGCCCCGCCGGCGCCGCCGGCCTGCAGGCCTGCCCGTCAAGCGGGCCGGAGGGGATCGACATGCCGAGCGGCCTGAACGGGCACAGGGAAGCGCTCTCGCCGGCGGAAGCCGGGGAAGGCGAAGCGCCCGGGCCGAGCGGCGAAGCGCAGCTCGCGCGCGGGCACTGTCCGGAAGCCGCGACGCTCGGCAACGCTGAGGCGAGCACGCCGCTGCTCGCGCGACCGCTGCAGGGCCGCGTGTATCTGGCGACGCCCGGCTGCGGCGGGCTTGGGCAGCAGGCGTGCGGCGAAGTTGACGCGCTCGACGGCAACCTCTACCGGCTGTACGTGGAACTCGGCGGTGCCGGCGAACCCGAAGGTCAAGGAGTGATCGTCAAGCTCGAAGGCAAGCTCGAGGTCAACCCGGCGACGGGGCAGCTGAGCGTCGAGATCGAAGAAGCTCCGCAGCTGCCGCTGAGCCGCTTGAAAATCGAACTGTACGGCGGCTCGCACGCGCTGCTCGACAACCCGGCCACGTGCGCGCCGGGGGCGATGAGCGCAAGTCTTGAGCCCTGGAGCGCGCCGGGTGTGACCCCGGAAGGTCTGTTCGCCGCCGGCACGCCCGATGCGACGCCGTCCTCGTCTTATGAAGTCAGCGGCTGCGCCGAGCCGCCCGCCCTGAGCCCCGGCTTGCTCGCCGGCACGGTCGATCCGCAGGCGGGCGCCTTCAGCCCGTTCACGCTGACGGTGATGCGCCAGGACGGCGAACAGTACCTCTCGCAGATCCAGGTGCGCACGCCGCCGGGCCTGTTGGCGATGCTGGGAAGCGTGCCGCTGTGCGAAGCGGCGCTCGCCGCCGCGGGCGGCTGTCCGGCGGCGTCGCGGATCGGCTCGACGACGGTTGCGGCGGGCGCGGGCTCCGCGCCGCTTGAAATGCCGGGCTCGGTGTACCTGACCGGCCCCTACGAGGGCGCGCCGTTCGGCCTGGCGATCGTTACCCCGGCGCTCGTCGGCCCGTTCGACCTCGGCACGATCGCGATCCGCGCGCGCGTCGAAATCGACTCGCAAAGCGGCGCGCTGACAATCACAAGCGACCCGCTGCCGCAGATCGTGCTCGGCGTCCCGTTGCGCCTGCGGCGCATAACGCTCGAGCTCGACCGTCCCGGCTTCATCTTCAACCCCACGAACTGTGACGCGCAACAGATCACGGCGACCGTTAGGGGCACGCTCGGCGCGAGCGCGGAGGTCTCCAGCCCGTTCGCCGTCGGCGGCTGCCGCGAACTCGCCTTCAGGCCCGCGCTGACGGCGAGCGCAAGTGGGCGCGCGGGCGCCCGCGACGGCGCAGCTCTCGACGTGAAGCTCGCGTTCCCCAAGAGTGCCCCCGGCAGCGAGGCAAACCTCAAGCGGATCAAGCTGGCCTTGCCGAAGCAGCTCGCCTCGCGGCTGACGACGCTGCAGCGGGCCTGCGAAGACAGCGTCTTTGCGGCAAACCCGGCCGCCTGCCCGCGGGCGTCGATCGTCGGGGCCGCCAGGGTGCGGACGCCGATGCTGGGAGCGCCGCTCGCCGGCCCGGTGTACTTCGTCTCCCACGGCGGCGCGGCGTTCCCCTCGCTGGTCGTCGTGCTGCAGGGAGATGGCATTCGCTTCGACCTGAGCGGCGCCACCGAGATCGACGCGAAAAACGTCACGAGCGCGACGTTCGCGGCGGTCCCCGACGTGCCGGTGAGCAGTTTCGAGCTGTACCTGCCGCAGGGCGCCCATTCGGCGCTGGGCGCCGGCGCAAGCCTGTGCTTGGCGGCGCGGACCGTCACCATCAAGCGCAGTGTCACGCGGCGAGTCCACGGGCGCATGGTTCGCCACACGGTCTCGGTACGCAAGCGCGTAACCCCAAGCCTCGCGATGGGAACCGAACTGGTCGCCCAGAACGGGCTCGTCTCTCGCAAGAGCACAAAGCTCGACGTGAGCGGTTGTCAAACGCGTGCGGCCAAGCGCGCCCGCCAAGCGCGCATCCCGAAATTCAAGATCACAACTTTCCTGTAGCTCCCCCCAGGAGGCCCAGAGACAATTGACGAATGGGGGCGTCTACAACTGTGAACTCGGCTCAACACGCTCCCAAGCGCGAGCGTATCGTCGAGATCCAGCGCAGGCGCATGATCGCGGCGACGGTGGAAGTCGTCGCCGAGTGTGGCGCGAACAGGCTGTCGGTGGCGACGGTCGTAGCGCGCTCGGGCGTCTCGCGGCGCACGTTCTACGAGATCTTCGCGGACGGCCAGGATTGCCTGCTGGCCGCGCTCGAGGATTCGCTCGCGCATGCCCGCTCCCGCGTGCAGGAGGTTGACGATCCGCGGGCGGCGTGGAAGATTCGGATCAGGGTCGCGTTGCACGCGCTGCTGTGCTTTCTGGAGGACGAGCCTGCAAGCGGCCGGCTGCTCGTCGTCGAGGCGCCGGGCGCGGGCGCGCAAGCGCTCGAGCGCCGAGCGCGCGTGCTCGACAAGCTGATCGACGCCGTCGACGCGGGCAGAGCCGACTCCGGGCGCAGCGCCGCGCTGACGCCCTTGACGGCCGAGGGCGTCGTCGGCTCGGTGCTGGCGGTCGTGCACGCGCGCATGGTTCGCAGTCGCAGTCCGCGGCTGGTCGAGTTGACCAACCTACTGATGGGCATGATCGTGCTGCCCTACCTCGGCCCGGCCGCGGCGCGCAAGGAGCTGGCGCGGCCACTGCCCGCGCACGAGCGGCGGCCGTCCCAGGCAGGCGAGGGAGCAAGCCTCTTGAACGACCTGCCGATGCGCATCACCTACCGCACGATGCGCGTGCTGAGCGTGATCGCCGCACAGCCGGGAGCCTCCAACCGTCAGGTCGGCGCGGCCGCGGAGATAAGCGACCAGGGACAGGTCTCGAAGCTGCTGCATCGCCTGGAGCGGCTTGGCCTGATCGCCAACACGTGGGCCGGCCACGAACGGGGCCTGGCCAACGCGTGGCGGCTCACGCCTACGGGGGCCGAGATCGAGCGGGCGACGGGACGCTCGCGCCCCATGTCGGGGCCACCCCCCATATCGGGGGCAAGCAAGCGGGAGGTGGGCAGTTGAGATGCACTCGCGCGCGCGTGTGTGCGGCGTTGGTGAGCGCGTAGCGTTGGCGGCGCTGTTCCCGCGCGCGGCCGGGGCCTATTGGACGGGCGTGTTCCCGCAGGTAGTGCGCGAGCTAGCCCGCTGGCAGGAGCGGGCATACGAAATACACGACCCCGTGCTGCAGGCGCAGGCGCTCCAGGCACTGGCAAAGCGCGGCAACATGGAGGGCGCCGCCGCGTTCGCGACGTTCGCGCCGCGCAAGCACCGCGCGGCCGTCGTGCGCGCCACGGTCGCCTTCCAGACGGCCTACAACCACCTCGACACGCTCTCCGAGCAGTCTGGAGAGATCGGACCGGCGGAGGCGGGTGTCTTGCACGAGGCGCTAGTGACAGCACTTGCCTGCCTCAGGCCCGGGGTGTGGTCAGACCGCGGGGGATCAGTGGAGTCGGGACACGACCACGAACGCCAAATCCATCCCCCCAAAAACAACGAAGACGGTTATCTAAGGACGCTGGTCGAGACCTGCCAAGAGGCGTTGAGCGAGCTCCCCTCGTATGAGCTGGTCGCGCCGGCAGCAAGGCGCGCGGCGGAGCGCGTCGTCTCTTTCCAGGCCTTCAACCGGCGCGAGCGCGACGCGATCGAGCAGTGGGGCCGTGCACAGACGCCGCCGGGCAGCGCCTTGCGCTGGTGGGAGACAGCCGCCTCGGGCGGCTCCTCGCTCGGCGTCCACGTGATGATCGCCGCGGCGGCCGAGCCGGGAATCGGCAAGGCGTACGTTGACGCGTTGGAGCGGGCCTACTTCCCCTGGATCGGGGCGTTGCACTCGATGCTCGATCAGCTGATCGACGTCGAAGAGGATGCACGCGCGGGCCAGAACAACTTGATCGAGCTGTACGGCTCGACGCGAGAGGCGGCCGCGCGGATGGGAATGTTGGCCGAGCGGGCGCTTGAGTGCGCGCGGGCCTTGGAGCCAGAGCGTCGGCATGAGTTGATCGTGGCGGCGATGGCGAGCTTCTACCTGTCGGCGCCGGAGGCGGGCGTGGGGGAGGCGGCTGTGGTTACGCGGGCGGTGCTGGATGTGTTCGGGGGGTTGGCGCGGCCGGCACTGGCGGTTTTTCGGGGGAGGGAAAAGCTGAGCCGGTTTGGCAGCGTATTCGAAGGCTCGCGGGCGGCGGCTCAGGGCCAGTCGAGCCGCTGGCCAAGCTCGGCGGGACCGAGTTCGATCAGGGCGCTGCGCTCGATCGACTCGTAGCGCCCGGCGCTGAGCGCGAGCCAGTGGACCTGGCGGGTGTCGGGATCCACGATCAGCAGCTCGTCAACTTTGTGGGCTGCGTAGAAGGGAAGCTTCTCCCAGGTCTCGTCGCCGGGGGAGAGAATCTCGAGCACCAGCGCGGCGGTGGGGTGCCACATTTCGGCGGCGCCGGGACGGTGTAGGCCGCCGTCGGGAATGCGGAAGTCGTCCTTGGAGTCGCCGAGGTTGAACTCGGCGATCATCGGCTCGAGCCCGGCGGCGCGAGCGGGCGCGTCAAGGATCACGGCGAGCTGCTGCGAGAGGTTGCCGTGCCTATGCGCGGGCCCCGGCACCATGTGCAGCACCCCCTCCCAGACCTCGTCTTTGCGGTCCTGGCCGAGGCGTTTGCGGCGCTCGAGCAGCGCCTGCAGCTCGGCGGGCGGTGGGTCGGGGAGCAGTGTGCGCATTGGCAAAAAGGTTAGCGGGGAGGGCAGGCGATTTCGCGGGTGGCATCCTGTTTTCTAATCCGACGGCCGGGGTCAGATGGGACATCCGTCCGGATGGTTGCGCGCGTGGCACTCATGCCGGGTCGAGCAGATGCAGGTTCAACTCATGTGTCTGCTCGGGCGTGGCGAGCGCGTTCGTCTGGCGCAGTAGCTCGAGCGTCTCGTCGTGCTCGCGCCAGCTCATCAGCGACGCCCAGCATTGGGCCGCGTGGTCTGAGCGTCAACCCGGGAAGCTTGACCGGACGCGGCCTGGCCTGTCCTTGGGAATGAAGATCTCGGGGAAGTTGACACGCTTAGCGGAACACATAGTCCGAGTTAAGTGGAACTTGACGCACTTAAGATCGGGATTGGGTGGAATAGGGCGCGCTTAAGGGCGGTAATAAGGGTTCCGGCCGAGCCGGGCTGCCGCGGTGGACCGCGTTTGGAGGCCGGCCGCGGGGCGGTTTAGGGCCAGTCGATGCGCTGGGCGAGCTCGGCGGGGCCGAGGTCGATCAGGTTGCTGTGCTCGATTGGCTCGTAGCGGTTGGCGGTGAGCGCGAGCCAGTGGACCTGGCGGGTGTTGGGGTCGAGGATGAGGAGCTCGTCGACGTGGTGGGCAGCGTAGAAGGGAAGCTTCTGCCAGGTCTCGTCGTCGGGGGAGAGGATCTCCAGCACGAGGGCCGCAGTCGGGATCCAGACGCCGCGGGGTTGGGATCGGTGCAGCCCGCCGTCCGGGATGCGGAAGTCGTTCTTGCCCTCACCGACGTTGAAATCGTCGGTGACGATCAGTCCCGCCGCCGCTGCCGGCTCGCGAAGCAGCGACTTGACCTGCGCGCCGAGCACCGAGTGCTCACCGGAGGGCGCGGGCACCATGTGCAGCACCCCCTCCCAGACTTCGTCTCCGCGGTCCTGGCCGAGGCGTTTGCGGCGCTCGAGCAGCGCCTGCAGCTCTGCGGGCGGTGGGTCGGGGAGCAGTGTGCGCATTGGCAAAAAGGTTAGCGGGGAGGACAGGTGATTTCGCGGGTGGCATCCTGCTTTCTCCTCCGACGGTCGGCGCCGGACGGGACCGCTCGTCTCGAAACTAGGGCCTCGGCATCCGTGGCGCTCGCGCGAGCGCTCGACTGTCCGCTGCTGAGCACAGACGCGCCGCTGCGGCGCGCGCCGTTGCGTGGGGTGAGGTTTCTCGACATCGAATAAGCACTCACACTGGCACGACCGCTGGCCGAGCGGCCGGCCGCGGACCGCGTTTGGAGGCCGGCAGCGGGGCGGTTTAGGGCCAGTCGATGCGCTGGGCGAGCTCGGCGACCCCGAATTCGATCAGGGTGCTGTGCTCGATTGGCTCGTAGCGGTTGGCGGTGAGCGTGAGCCAGTGGACCTGGCGGGCGTCGGGGTCGAGGATCAGGACCTCGTCCACGTGGTGGGCGGCGTAGAAGGGCAGCTTCTCCCAGGTCTCGTCGCCGGGGGAGAGGATCTCGAGCACAAGCGCGGCGGTGGGGTGCCACATCTCGGCGGCGCCGGGACGGTGCAGCCCGCCGTCGGGTACGCGGAAGTCGTCCTTGGAGTCGCCGAGGTTGAATCCGGCGATGGTCGGCTGCAGCCCGGCGGCCCGGGCGGCGGGACCAAGCAGCTCGGCGAGCTGTTGGGCTAGATCGGCGTGCTTATGCGCAGGCGCCGGCACCACGTGCAGCACCCCCTCCCAGACCTCGTCTTTGCCGTCCTGGCCGAGGCGTTTGCGGCGCTCGAGCAGCGCTTGTAGCTCGGCGGGCGGCGGGTCTGGGAGCAACGTTCGCATCGGCAACAAGGTTAGCGGTGGGGACAGGCGATTCCGCGGGTGGCATCCTGCCTTCTCATCCGACCTCCGGTGCCAGGCGGGACAATCGCCGAGCGGCCGGGTGCGTGTACTACGCTTGCCGTGAGCATGGCCGCAACGACAGACCTGCACCAAGCCTCACCATCGCCGCAGGCCATCGCTGAGGACGTGCAAGCGCGCGTCCCGTCGATCCCGGTTGCGCTCTCGCGCGTAGGGGTTACGGGAGTCGAGAAGGTCATCCGCATCCGCGAGGAGCTGTTCTACGCGCGCCTGGAGTGCTTCGTGGACCTGGGTTCGGCGCAGAAGGGCGCGCACATGTCGCGCTTCGAGGAGGTCGTCAACGAGGCGATCGGCGAGGTGGTGCTGAAAGAGGCGCCGTTCCGGGCGGAGACGCTTGCGCAGCACATCGCCGAGCTGGTGCGCGAGCGTCAGGGCGCCGAGCGAGCAGAGGTCACGATCGCCGCGCGCTACCCAGAGCACAAGCCGGCCCCGGTGTCGGGCGTGGCGACGCAGGAGATCTATACGCTGTTCGGGCGCGCCGTCGCGCTGCCTTCCGGCACACGCCGGCTCGTGGGTGTAGCGGCCACGGGCATGACCGCGTGCCCGTGTGCGCAGGAGCTGGTGGCCGCCCGCGCCCGCGAGCGCCTGCAAGCCGAGGATTTCAGCGAGGAGCAGATCGAGAAGGTTCTCGAGTGCGTGCCGGTGGCCACACACAACCAGCGCGGACTCGGCACGCTGCACATCGGCTGCCCGGAGGAGTGCGAGGCCGAGATCGAAGCGGCAAGCCTGCTCCAGATCGTCGAGGGCTCGATGTCCTCGGAGATCTACGAGCTGATGAAGCGCACGGACGAGGTGGAGGTCGTGGAAAAGGCCCACCGTCGCCCACGCTTCGTCGAGGACTGCGTGCGCGAGATGGTCGCCGCCACAGTCGAGCGCTTCCCGGATTTGCCGGAGGGCGCCTTCGTCTCAGCGCGTCAAGAGAACCTGGAGACGATTCACCAGCACAACGTGATCGCCGAGCGGTATGGCCTCATGGCCGAGTTGCGGGGCGAGATTCAGACGCGGAAGCCGGCGGCGCATCAGACGACGCTGGACGAGTGGCTCGGCGGACGTGGCCAGAAGGCAGATTCTCGCGCTTAGGACAGCGCTGCTGGGTCTCGACGCCAAATACCGTCGCAAGCGCGCGGTAGCTTCGTTGGCATGTTTTGGATCTATTCCCGGCACCCAGCGGGATCATGAGCTTGAAGAAGGATCTCAAGGCGATCCTTGAGGCAGCCGAACGGCAAGGATGGAAGGTCGAGTTGGAACGATCTGGTCATTACAAGCTCTATGCTCCTGATGGCGAGAACATCGTCACCACAGGCTCCACGCCGAGCAAGCCAAGCGCGTTGCGCAATCTGATCAGCCTGATGCGCCGCCATGGCTTCAAGTGGAAGGGCCGTTGACCATGGACTATCAGCTCACCATCACGTTTGCGGAGCTAGGCCACCGTGCCGAATTGCCCGACCGGCTGCTCACGATTCTGCTTGAGCGGCTGGCCGATACGGGCCCGACGCTTGCGCACAACCAGGCAAGCGGCACGCTGACGGTGATGCTCTCGTTTACCTCGGTCGCTCCGTTCGAGGAGGTCTCACGTTTGTCGAAGGCGCTGGGGCTGGCCTTGCTCGATGCAGGCGTAGAAACTCCACCGACGGTAATCGACGTTCATGTCGCCGCGATCCATGAAAGTGGTGAGGACTCTACGGCTCTTCCTGGTGTTCTCTCGCTGGCCTGACTGCTTAACCTAATAAGCCGAGCGGTATGCCTCATGGCCGAGTTGCGGGGCGAGATTCAGACGCGGGAGCCGGCGGCGCATCAGACGACGCTGGTCGAGTGGCTCGGCGGAAATAGTCGAGGCCTGAGAGCACCGTGATCGCCACCATCAGATAGACCAGCAGCGAGACCCAAAGAGGAGATCCGGGTACGGCGATCACGGCCAGGATCGCCGCGATCTGCACACAGGTCTTGAGCTTGCCGAACATCGAGGCTTCGATCACTACCCCAGAGGAGGTAGCGTTCATGCGCCACATCGTCACGGCAAGCTCGCGCGCGATGATGACCATCGCCACCCACCCTTCCAGGCGGTCGAGCGACACAAGCGACAGCAGTGCCCCCACGATCAAAAGCTTGTCGGCAAGGGGATCCATCAGCTTGCCGAACGTCGTGATCGAGTCGCGCGAGCGGGCAAGGTAGCCGTCGATGAAGTCGGTCAGCGAGGCCAGCGCGAACACGACCGCGGCCAGCACGTCGCCGGAGGGCGTGTTGCCCAGCAGCGCAACGACCAGCACTGGCACAAGCATGATGCGCAGCACCGTCAACAGATTGGGAAGGTTCAAGGGCATCATGGTCGGGTCCACCCATTATGTCCGGCTCCGGCCCGCTAGGGTGTGCCCATGCCGCTGATCCCGATGGTCATAGAGCGCACCGCCAGAGGCGAGCGCGAGTTCGACATCTTCTCGCGCTTGCTCAACGAGCGCATCATCTTCCTGGGCACGCCGATCGAAGATCAGGTGGCCAACCTGGTCGTCGCGCAGCTCCTGCACCTGGAGTCCCAGGACCCCGACAAGGACATCTCGATCTACATCAACTCCCCCGGCGGCAGCGTCTACTCGGGCCTGGCGATCTACGACACGATGCGCTTCGTCAAGCCAGACATCCACACGATGTGCGTCGGCGTGGCGATGTCGATGGGCTCGCTACTGCTGGCCGGCGGCACAAAGGGCAAGCGCGCAGCATTGCCCAACTCGCGCATCCTCATTCACCAGCCCTCGGCCGGCTTCGAAGGCCAATCGACCGACATCGAGATTCATGCGCGAGAGATTCTCAACGTACGCGAGCGCCTCGACGACATCTACGCCGAAAACACGGGCCTATCCAAGGAGCAGGTGCGCGAAGACATGGAGCGCGACCGCTTCTTCACGGCCGAGCAGGCTTTGGAGTACGGCCTGATCGACCGCGTGCTCGAGCCGCACTAGATCCTCGTCCGTGGGCCTTTGGTGAGGCCCATGCGGCAACCGCAGGTTTCTTTCAGGCGATTGCGTGCTCGATCGAGCCGAGCCGCTCGATCTCGATGCGAACAACGTCGCCAGTGGTGAGAAAGCGCGGCGGGTCGAGGCCCATGCCGACGCCGCTCGGCGTGCCGGTGAGGATCAGGTCGCCCGGCGAGAGCGTGCAGGTCTCTGAGATGAACGCAACGAGCTCGGGAATCTTGAAGATCATGTTCGAGGTGGAGGAATCCTGACGCAGCTCGCCGTTGACCCAGGTGTGCAGCCAGAGCTCGTGCGGGTCGGGAACCTCATCGGCCGTAGTGATCCAGGGGCCGTAGGGACAGAAGCCATCAGCACCCTTGGCGCGCGTCCACTGCGCCTCGCGCCCTTGCAGGTCGCGGGCAGTGAGGTCGTCGGCGACGGCATAGCCGCCCACCTGTCCGTCCGCGCCCATCACGACGGCAAGCTCGCCCTCGTAGTCCAGACGTTTGACGACGGCTGGGCAGCGCACGGACGCGCCAGGCGCCACGACGGAGGCCGGAAGCTTCGTGAACACCAGTGGCGTCTCAGGAGCAGTGCCGCCAGTCTCAGCGATGTGGTCGGCGTAGTTCAGGCCGATGCCAAAGATCGCACGCGGCCGGGGGACAGGGGCTAGCAGCGTCACATCGGCCAGTGCGAAAGACGGCCCGTCCGCCGCTGGCGCGGCGGGGTCGCGCAGACGGTCGAGCACGGTGAAGGCCTCGTCGGCGTAGGCGACGACGAGGTCACCGCGTACCTCGCCGGCACGCGGGTGGGAGCTGCCGGGCGTGAGGAAGGTGGCGAGGCGCATCGGCTGGGAAGCCTAGCGGGAGTAAGCCCCGCTTCATCGAAGCGGGCCTCGGCCTCGGCCCACACTATTGTCGGCAGGCGATGAGCCGTCTCACTTCGACCGAGCGCGTCGCGCTCTTGACGATCGCGCTCTTGACGGCGATCGCGGGCATGGCCAACTACGGGCAGTGGCCCGCTGTGCCACGTTTCGCCGTGGCGACGCTGGCGCTCGCGGGCTTGGCCTGGGTCGTTTCGTTTGCAACCGAGCAGCTCGGAGAGCGCTTCGGGCCGGCGGTCACCGGGATGATGCAGTCCACGCTTGGCAACCTGCCCGAGTTGTTCGTGGTCATCTTCGCTCTGCAGAAGGGCGAGCTGGTGGTCGCGCAGACGGCGATCGTTGGCTCTATCTTCGCCAACGCGATGCTCGTGCTGGGCCTGGTGATCGTGGTGGGTGCGCTGCGCGCCCCGGACGGCGTGATGCGCTTTTCCCACCGGCTGCCGCGCGACACGACGACGCTGCTGCTGGTGTGTGTGTTCATCATCGTGCTGCTGGGCCTGTCGCTCGCCGCGCACGATCCGGCCAGCCACCATGTGGATGTGATCTCGGCGGTCGGGGCCGTGAGCCTGCTCGTCGTATATCTCGCCTGGGTGGTGCCCTACCTGCGTGCCGATACCCTGCCGGGCACAGGCAAGCTGCCCGGGGCAGAGGAGGATGCGTCCGAGCCCGAACCCGAGCGCGCCGGACCGCGGCTGTCGCTGCGCGTGACGCTGACGCTGTTGCTCACTGCCGGCGTAGCTTCGGCATTCGTCTCCGACTGGTTCGTCAACGGCCTGGAGCCGGCGATCCTCCAGCTGAAAATCTCCCAGGCGTTCGCGGGCCTCGTGATTGTCGCGATCGCCGGCAACGCGGTCGAGAACACCGCTGGGATCGTGCTGGCCTGGAAGGGCCGCTCAGACTTGGCGATCTCGGTCGTCAAGAACTCGGTGGCCCAGATCGCCGCGTTCCTGTTCCCGCTACTGGTACTGGTCTCCTTCTTGCTCGCCACCACGCTGACATTTGCGTTGGCGCCGGTCTATATAGGCGCGCTACTGGTGATGGCGCTGGCCATGTGGCAGATTACCGGCGATGGCGAAGCGGCTGCGTTCGAGGGCTGGGCGCTCGTCGCGCTGTACGTGATCCTGGCGACGTTGACGTTGTATGAGTGAGCGCAAGGGCGCAGGCTCGCTCCGATTGCCTGATTAGACTCGCCGTTCCGTGACCCGGAAGCGCGACATCAAGCAGTTCCTGCAGGCATGCAAGGAGGCTGGCTTGACCGCCTCTGAGCGCTTCGAAGCGAGCGATGCGCTACACGCCGAGAAGGCGTCGAGCGGCCAAGAGGATATGAGCTATGGAGAACTGCTGGCGTGGCTGCGAGAATGGAAGCACTCATGGCGACCGTCGTAGCCCTGGATGCATCACCGACAACTGTCTTGCGCTCAATGCGGGGGTCGATCATCGATGCGCGCGTCGCCTATCCAGATGTCCTGCATGTTGAAATTCGCGACTTGCACGGAGAGCTTTGGCGCTTGGCCACCCAAGATGCTGAGTGGTCGCCAGCTGACCCCACGCAGCTGGTCGGTCGCTCGATTGACGATGCCAGCATCGATGAGGAATCTGGCGAGCTTCGCTGCGAGCTCTCAGACGGCTCGTCGCTCGACATCAAGCCGGCTGCGGCCGAAACAGATAACGATCCGCCCTATTGGGAGTTGATCAGCCCGGCGGGTGTTGTTCTCGAGTTCGGACCAGGGGTTCGCTGGCAGATCAGTAGCGCCGACGCCCCAGCGGTGTTGCGTCGCTGAGCAATTGGCGCCAGGCCTGGCGGACGTTCGTCGCATTGAGCGCCCAGCCGCGCTAGACTTTGCTCAACCTCGCGCCTGGGCGGGGTTTTTCTTTCGTCCGGGTGCGCCCGTCGACAACCACGCAGGGATCTTTTTTAGCTATGGCTCGCGGAGACGTTCGAATCGCTATCACCCTCGCCTGCGAGGAGTGCAAGCATCGCAACTACCAAACAAATAAGTCCAAGCGCAACAATCCCGACAGGGTGAGCTTGCGCAAGTACTGTCGCTGGTGCCGCCGGCACACCGGCCATCGGGAGACTCGCTAGCGCGGGAGCGCTGCCGTGGCCCGTGACCGCAAGCGCGCAAGACAACGTCGCTCTAGGCCCATCCGCGAGGGCGCGACGACCCCTTCCCAGAATCGCCCAGTCCGCGCTGACGTCCCGGCGGCGCTTTCACATGCAGGCGACGTCGATGAGTTCGACGCGGCGCTCATCGCCGGCGCCGGCGGGGTGCCTGTCGAGCGCCCCGTTGAGGTCGAGCGCAATGGCGAGGGCTCTCGTGAGGCATCCTCAGCTGACCTGGTGCCAGCGGGCGGGGGACGTGGCGGTCGTAATGGCAGAGGCGACGAGTCGGTCCTCGACGAGCTGCCAGAGCCTGCGTCCCCAGAGGGAGCGACTCCGGCGGCCAAGCCATCGCAGCCGCTCCCGCGTCGCGCAATCGCTTTCCTGCGTGCCAGCTGGGCCGAGCTACAGCGAGTCCAGTGGCCGGATCGTCGTCAGGTCACGCAAGCGACCGCTGTCGTGCTCGGGTTCGTGGCCGTCGCAGGCCTGTATCTCGGTGCTGCCGACTGGGCAGCACAAAAGATCGTTAACTTCATCCTCTGACGTTCGATGACCTGCGCATCTCTGCGTCCTCGATCGCTCATGTGCTAGCGCACACTTCGCTCACTGCGTCCTTGACCTGCTTGGTCATCGAACGTCAGAGCGCCGAGAGCGATACCGTCCCGCCCCCGTCCACCACAGTCTTTCCCTGTCTTATCCACCAATTTGAGCTGTCAGGAAGCTGAATGTTTCGTTGGTATGTAGTCAACACCTACTCCGGTCACGAGAACAAGGTCAAGCACAATCTCGAGCACCGCGTCATATCGCTGGGCCAGCAGCGTGCCGTGCGCACGGTCGTCGTTCCCACCGAGTCCGTCTCGGAGATGAAGGACAACCAGAAGATCACGGTCGAGAAGCGAACCATGCCGGGCTACGTGCTCGTCAACATGGAGCTCAACGAGGACTCCTGGGGTGTCGTCAAGGGCACGCCGGGTGTGACCGGCTTCGTTGGCGCCTCACAAGAGCCGGTGCCGCTCACCCAGGTCGAGGTCGATCGTCTGCTGCACAAGGAGGTCGCGACCGCCCCGCGCACGCGCGCTCAGTTCACGATCGGCGAGACCGTCAAGGTGGTCTCCGGGCCGCTGTCTGACTTCTCCGGAGAGATCTCCGAGATCAACGACGACGCCGCCAAGCTCAAGGTCCTGGTATCAATCTTTGGTCGCGAGACTCCCGTCGAGGTGGGTTTCGATCAAGTAAAGAAGCTCTAGGCGCGGGAATAGATATGGCTAAGAAGGTATTGACAACAATCAAGCTGCAAGCGCGCGGCGGACAGGCGAGCCCGGCTCCGCCGGTCGGTCCTGCCTTGGGCCAGCACGGCATCAACATCATGGAGTTCTGCAAGGCCTTTAACGCGCAGACGCTCAGCGACACCGGCACGATCATCCCGGTCGTCATCACCGTCTATGAGGACCGCTCGTTCACGTTCGTGACGAAGACGCCGCCGGCGGCAGTCCTTATCCGTCAGGCGCTCAAACTGGAGAAGGGCTCGGGCGAGCCCAACCGCAACAAGGTCGGCAAGATCACCGACGCCCAGTTGCGAGAGATCGCCGAGCGCAAGCTCGCCGACCTCAACGCCCACGATGTTGACCAGGCCGTCAAGATCATCGCCGGTACTGCCCGCTCGATGGGCGTCGAGGTGGCGTCATGAGCGCTCACGGACGTCGCCACACGGAGGGTCTTCAGAAGATCGATCGCGATCGCGAGCACGCCCCCGCCGAGGCGGTTGCGCTCGTCAAGAGCCTAGCCAGCGCCAAATTCGACGAGTCGGTCGAGATCCACGTGCGCACCGGCCTGAACGTGCGCCATGCCGACGAGCAGCTGCGCGGCACGATCGCGCTGCCCAATGGCTTGGGCAAGAACGTCAAGGTCATTGTCTTCGCCCAGGGCGATAAGGCCCGCGAAGCCGAGGCTGCCGGCGCCGATGTCGTGGGCGCCCAGGATTTGGCCAAGCGCATCGAGGAGGAGGGCTTCGACGACTTCGATGTCGCGATTGCCACGCCCGACCTGATGTCTGTGGTCGGACGACTCGGTCGCATCCTCGGCCCGTCGGGCAAGATGCCAAACCCGAAGGTCGGCACTGTCACGATGGACGTCGCCAAAGCCGTCGAGGACTCCAAGTCCGGCAAGGTCGAGTACCGCACCGATCGCACCGCGATCGTGCACATGGTGATCGGCAAGGCCTCCTTTGACGAGCAGCAGCTGCTCGAGAACTACGCGGCCGTCGTCGAAGAGCTCGTCCGCGCCAAGCCTTCGGCGGCGAAGGGTCGCTATCTGCGCACGATTACGATGACTTCCACCATGGGCCCCGGCGTCAAAGTCGACCCGGCCCGCACCCGCGACATCGTCGAAGAGGCAGCCGCGGCCTGATTTAATCAACGGCTCACCGCCCGAGACCCCCGGCGTCGCCGGCTGATCGGAGAGATCGGCATCGGCAGAGAAGACCGGGGCAGGTGGAGCGAGCGAAGGCGGTTCACCCCCGCTCTCGACGCCCCGCTGGACTTTGGGCGTCTGAGTTTCTTCAAAGAGAGCAAGGGATGAGATGAACCGAGAGCAGAAGGCAGCGACGATAGAGGCGCTCGCAACGGAGATAGACGAGTCACAGGCCGTCTTCGCCGTTGACTACCGCGGCATCTCAGTGGCCCAGGCGGCCGAGCTGCGCTCCAAGTTGCGCGAGGCCGACGCCACCTTCACGGTCGTTAAGAACTCGTTGACCGAACGCGCCGCCGACCAGGTCGGCGCCGAGTCGCTCAAGGCGCTGCTCTCAGGTCCAACCGCACTCACCTTCGTGCGCGGCGATGCCGCGCTGGCGGCCAAGGCGGTCGCCGACCAGGCTCGCGCCACACAGCTTCTGCCGTTCAAGGGCGGCTTGATGGATGGCGAGGTGGTCGATGCCGACCAGATCCGCGCCATCTCACGCCTGCCCTCGCGCGAAGTGCTCTACGGCCAGCTCGTCGGGATCGTCGCATCGCCCATCTCGGGCCTGGTGCGCACGCTCGGCGGCCTCGTCGGCGGACTTGCGGTTGCGCTCGGCCAGGTGCGCGAGAAGAAGGAGTCGGGCGAGATCCCGGCAGGCGAGGCACCTGCGGCCGAGGCTGCTCCTGTGGAGGAGGCTCCGGCGGCTGAGGAGGCTCCGAGCCGCCGAGGAGAGCTGCGCTGAGGCTCCGGCCGAGGAGACGCGCTCCGCGAGCGCCGCCGCTCCGGCTGAGGAGAGCGCCGCAACGGAGGAGCAGCCCGAGGCAGAGGCCGCCCCGGCCGAGGAGGCCTCGACCACAGACCAAGCTGAGCCGGCTTCTGAGCCGGCACAAGACGACAACCAGACGGACGCTTCGGGGCAAGAGCCCGAGAGCGCCGAAGCGACCAAGGAGGACTGACCGATGGCAACAAGCACACAAGATTGGATCGAGGAGCTCAAGGGCATCTCGGTGCTGGAGCTCGCCGAGCGCATCAAGGCGCTGGAGGAGGAGTTCGGCGTCTCGGCGGCGGCTGTGGCGGCGCCGGCGGCCGCAGCAGGCGGTGGCGGTGGCGCCGAGCGGCGAGGACGAAGGCCCCACCACGGTCGACGTGATCCTCACGGCGGCAGGCGACAAGAAGATCCAGGTGATCAAGGTCGTGCGCGCGGCGACGGGTCTCGGCCTGAAGGAGGCCAAGGCGCTCGTCGACGAGGCTCCCAAGCCGGTCAAGGAGGGCATCGAGCGCGAGGAGGCCGACAAGCTCAAGGCCGAACTCGAGGAGGCCGGAGGCAGCGTCGAGTTGAAGTAGCTTGGAGTTCGCCCTGGCGTCGAGGTTGCTCGCGCCAGGACTTCGCCCTGGTGGACCCGCGCTGTCGGGCCTGGTGGACTCTCGAAACTGGGCACCTGCATGCTACTGCCCGGCTCGGAGTGGCTCCGGGCTTGGAGGTGTGATGGCTTTCAAATGCGATGCCCCCCGCGCGCGCGGGGGGCATAGGCCTTTTTCGAGCTTTCCCCGCCCGATCGCCGGTTTTCCCAAAATCGGCAAATCTCCGGTAGAATCCGCGCGCTGGCCGATAGTCGCAGCCACCCGAAGCGACAGACACCGCGCCACATACGCGGTGATCAGGGGTGGGGTCCGTGAGCGCCGGCTGCCCCACTTGAGGGCGCCGATAGTCTGTGCTATCTTTGCTGGTCGCGCGTTTGCGCCCGCCTTTGCCCGTCTCTCGCCCTCCGAAGGAGTCATTTCTTGGCTGCTGTTGATGCTCTCCGGACGCGCCGGTCCTTCGCGCGTCTGTCCAAGTCTGTCGACGTACCGAACCTCATCGATATCCAGCGCCGCTCGTTTCTGTGGCTGACCGATCCCCAAAAGGGCGGTCTGCGCGAGACGATCGACGACATCTCCCCAATCGAGGACTACACCGGCAACCTTGCCGTGCAGTTCGGCGAGTTCGTCTTCGACGAGCCCGTCGCCTCGCTGGAGCAGTGCCGCGAGAAGGATCTGACCTACGCTCGTCCGCTCACGGTCACGGTTGCGTTCATCAATCGCGAGACCGGCGAGATCCGGAGCAGTCGGTGTTCATGGGCGACTTCCCTTGGATGACCGAGCGCGGCACGTTCGTCATCAACGGCACCGAGCGCGTGGTCGTGACACAGCTCGTGCGCTCCCCCGGCGCCTACCTGATGGAGCCCAAGGACCGCGAGAAGCAGGTCTTCATCGCCAACCTGATGCCGGCTCGTG